>NZ_CM196433.1:0-2898558 GCF_041021145.2 Qipengyuania sp. RANM35
ATAGCCGTCGTTGTCCTCGCCGTCGCCGTTGACGTCGATGAAGATGGTGACCCCGCCGAGGCCGGTGTCGTCCTCCGACAGGCCGTCGCCGGTGATGTCGGTGTACTTGGTGCCGGAGATGTCGAACTTCTCAAAATTACCGAAATTCATTCGTTCGGTAGTGAGGGGATCGCCATCTGGGAGGTTGGTGAGGTTACGTCCGATAACGACTTGAGTCGACCCGTTTACGGTCGCATCGCCATCATAGGTGTTGATCCATCCGTCCTGCACCTGCTCGGTGATGGTGATGGTGTAGGCCTGGTTCGAACTGATGATCGGGATGATGTAGCGGCCATTGGCGTCGGTCACGGCAGTGCCGTTGTAGGTTACTGCATTGGAGCCGTTCCCAATGGTGTAGCTGTAGTCGAACTTCCAGCCGCTGAGCGCCTGTTCGCCCTGGTCCCAGACCCCGTTGCCGTTGCTGTCTTCCCACTTGTAGCCATCGATAGTCGGGCCGCTGATGGTGCGGGAAACCGCCCATTCCTCGAAACCGTCGTTCGTCGCATATGAACCGTAAAGCGCATCAGGAATGTCGCCGGTGCCATCCTCGTCGGTTATGTCGAGCGCGCCGAGTTCGCCAAAGGACGAGAAGAGATACACGTAGGTTGTCGCCGGGTTGCCGGTGAAATCGCTGACGGGCACGTAGAAATACATGTCGGCCGCGCCGCTGCCCGATTGCAATTCGTAGTTCAGCAGGATCGAGGTGTCGCCGGCCCCGTCGAGATCGTAGACAAGGTCTGTGGCGTTCTGGAAGGCGGCGGTCCCGACGCCCGAGGTAAGGCTGGCAGTCGAGCTGGTGTAGAGTTGCAGTTCGTCCAGCGAGATCAGCGGATTGGCATTGGTCTGATTGATGTCGAGCAGGAATTCGTAGTGCGGCACGCCGTCGATGATCACGATCGGGACATCGGCCAGCAGCAGGTTGTGCGTGAAGGACAGCGACGTGTTCACGTCGGGATCATTGATCGGGCGCCCCGAGGTATTGTAGCCGTCCTCGTCACCTGATTGCTGCAGGCGGACAAACGACTGGATCAGCCCCGTCCCGGACGAAGACTCGAGAGCTTCGATGGTGAAGTACGCGCCGTTGACGGTGGCATCGATATCCGTGTCGTCGATCAGGGTGGTGAGGTCGACCAGCGAGATGCCATCGTCATTCGTGTAGACTGCCATCAGAACTCTCCCGGGCTCAACCGCCCTGCGATGGCGGTCGCCGATTGTTGAACCGCGCGATTGGTTGCGCGGTCGGAGTCAATCAAATCTGAGTGCAGCCGGAGCCAGAAATAGCCGGGGCCGTGCCAAGTGTATGGCACGCGAAACGTCGATACGCAGATTCCAACGCAAACTGCACGCGACCAGCTATTCTAGTTTCCCGAGGGGTCAGGGCCGCGAAGACTCTATGAGCGGACCAAACGACTCGGGCAGCAGCGCGGGATGGTTAATTTTTTGGTTAAGGGAGTCAACACGATAAGACTGACCCCTTTGAGCAGGACGAATTGTTCTGGCTGCCCTAAAGTATAGGATTCGTGAGAATTTGACGAATTTGCACCGTTCGCGGCGCTCCTGCGCACCCGAATGGTCCGATGCAACGCAAGGCAACTACGGCTTCCAGTAAGGCAATTCGGTTAATATTGAGCCGCTTGCATGTGCTCAGCCGCATTGGGCGCGGTGGAGCATTTTGTGATCTGCCAGCACCAGCGCCATCATTGCCTCGACCACCGGGGTGCCGCGGATACCGACACAGGGATCGTGGCGGCCCTTCGTGCGAACCTCGGTTGCCTCGCCATCGCGGGTGATGCTCTCCACCGGGGTAAGGATGGAGCTGGTCGGCTTGAAGGCGACGCGGCAGGCTACGGGCTGGCCAGTCGAGATACCCCCGGCGATGCCGCCCGCGTGGTTTGCTTCGAAGCGGGGGCCATCATTGCCCGGGCGCATCGGGTCGGCGTTCTGCTCGCCGGTCAGGCGTGCGGCTCCGAAGCCGTCGCCGATCTCCACTCCCTTGACTGCGTTGATGCTCATCATGCCGCTGGCGAGGTCCGCATCTAGCTTGGCATAGATCGGCGCGCCCCAGCCCGCGGGAACGCCAGTCGCGATACATTCGACCACTGCGCCGAGCGACGAGCCGGCCTTGCGTGCGTCGTCGACAAGCTTCTCCCAGCGCTTCGCGGCTTCGGGATCGGGACACCAGAACGGATTGCGGCCGATTTCCTCTGCGTTGAAATTCGCCGGGTCGATCGCATCGCCACCGATCTCGACGACATAGGCCATGATGCTCACTTCAGGGATGACAAGCCGCGCCACGGCGCCTGCGGCAACCCGCATCGCAGTCTCCCGCGCGCTTGATCGCCCGCCGCCGCGATAGTCGCGAAAGCCGTACTTCGCGTCATACGCATAGTCCGCATGGCCGGGGCGATAGGTGTTGGCGATCTCCGAATAATCCTTCGACCGCTGGTCGGTGTTCTCGATCAGCAAGCTCAGCGAGGTGCCCGTCGTCTTGCCCTCGAACACGCCGGAAAGGATGCGGACCTCGTCGGCTTCCTGTCGCTGGGTGGTAAACTTGTTCTGCCCGGGTTTGCGCGCATCGAGGAAGGGCTGGATGTCGGATTCCGCCAGCGCAAGGCCCGGCGGGCACCCGTCGACGACCGCGCCGATCGCGGGGCCGTGGCTCTCCCCCCAGGTGGTGAAGCGAAGCACGCGTCCGAATGTGTTCCAGCTCATGCCATCCTGTCTGTCGCAACTGTGGGCGCAAGTCCATCGGCGCTGGACCAAATCCTTCTTGAGGCGCAAGAACAAACCATGATTGCAGAGCGCACCAGATGATCGCGAAACTCAAGGGACTGCTCGACGAAACCGGCGCCGACTGGGCGGTGATCGACGTCTCCGGCGTCGGCTATCTCGTCCATTGTTCGACCAAGACGCTGGCAGCGCTGGGTGAGGTCGGCGAGGCCTGCACGGTCTATACCGACCTGCAGGTCTCCGAAAACGACATGCGCCTGCTCGGCTTCGCGGAAAGTGCGGAGCGTGACTGGTTCCGCCTGCTGACACAGGTGCAGGGCGTGGGCAGCAAGGTCGCGCTGGCCATCCTTTCGGCACTGTCGACTGCCGAAGTCCAACAGGCCTGTGCCAACGGCGATGCGGCAATGGTCGCGCGGGCGAACGGTGTCGGGCCGAAGCTTGCCGGACGCATAGTTAACGAGCTCAAGGACAAGGCCGGCGCGCTGCCGGGCGGCACCGGGGCGGTCGGCGTTGCGATCTCCCATGCGGGAAGCCACAGCGCCGATGCCGTCAGCGCGCTCGAAAATCTTGGCTTCAAACCCGCCGTCGCCGCGCGCGCCGTGGCGCTGGCGCAGGGCGAGCTGGGCGAGGGCGCCAGCGAGGGCGATCTGATAAGGGTAGCGTTGAAACGGGCTGCGGGATGAGGAGAGGTAGGATGCGCACTGCGATTTTGGCTGGTCTGGCCCTGCTGGCGAGCCCGGTCGCCGCACAGGACACGAGCGCCTTCAAGACCGGTCCGGTCTTTACCCAGTTCGGCCCACATGCCCCGGTGGAGGGGATCGGACAGGTTCCCGCCGACACCGAATTCGCGGTAGCATTCGATGTCTCCAAGCCGGCCGAAGCGGGGGAATGGAACAAAGGCTTCGAGAGCGCGGCGCGCTTCATCAACATGCACGTCGCCCACGGCGTACCCGAGGACAACATCCGCATCGCGGTGGTGGTTCACGGCAAGGCAGTGAACGACCTGCTTGCGCGCGGCGACAACCCGTCCGCCGACATGGTCCAGATCATGATCGAGCATGGCGTGCGCTTCATCGTCTGCGGCCAGAGCGCGGCAGCCTATGGCGTGACGCAGGACCAGCTGATCCCCGGCGTCGAAATGGCACTCTCCGCCATGACCGCTCATGCGCTGCTGCAACAGCGCGGCTACACGGTGAACCCGTTCTGAGATGACCGAGCCCGTTCCCCTTCATTCCCCCGCCCGCCAGCCGGAGGATCCGGATGCCGCTCTGCGGCCGAAATCGCTCGCCGAGTTCGTCGGGCAAAAGGCGGCGCGCGAAAATTTGCGCGTGTTCATCGAGGCCGCGCGCTCGCGCGGGGAGGCTATGGACCATGTGCTGTTCTTCGGCCCTCCGGGGCTGGGCAAGACCACGCTGGCGCAGATCGTATCGAAGGAACTTGGCGTCGGCTTTCGGGCTACGTCCGGGCCGGTGATCGCCAAGGCGGGCGACCTGGCCGCGTTGCTGACCAATCTCGAGCCCAACGACGTGCTCTTCATCGACGAGATTCACCGCCTCAATCCGGTGGTCGAGGAAGTGCTCTATCCGGCGATGGAGGATCGCGCGCTCGACATCATCATCGGCGAGGGGCCGAGCGCGCGCAGCGTGCGGATCGACCTGCCGCCCTTTACCCTGGTCGGCGCGACGACGCGGCAGGGGCTGCTGACCACGCCCTTGCGCGACCGGTTCGGCATTCCGGTGAGGCTCAATTTCTACACCGAAGACGAGCTGCTGAAGGTCGTCACTCGCGGCGCGGGCCTGCTCGGCATGGGTATCGACGAAGGCGGTGCGCGCGAGATTGCCCGCCGTTCGCGCGGCACGCCGCGTGTCGCGGGACGCCTGATGCGCCGCGTCCGCGATTTCGCCCATGTGCTGGGCGAGGCGACGGTCACCAGCAAGGTCGCCGACGAGGCGCTCACCCGTCTGGAGGTCGACGGCCTTGGCCTCGATGCCATGGACCGGCGTTATCTCACCATGATTGCAACGACTTACAAGGGCGGCCCGGTGGGCGTAGAAACGCTGGCGGCAGGGCTTTCCGAACCGCGCGATACGGTGGAGGAAGTGATCGAGCCCTACCTCATCCAGCTCGGCCTGATCGCCCGGACTGCGCGCGGGCGCATGCTCAACGATGGCGGTTGGCAGCACCTTGGCATCACGCCACCTTCGCGCCCGCAGCCCGACATGTTCGACGAAGAGGGTTAGCTGCCCGGTAATACCCATGCCGCAGTTGGTCCCGAAACGGGACGCGGGCTCCGGAAAGCTCGCAAATCCGCGGGAAATTTACTTTTGTCTGCGATGTGCGAATATTAATTCCGTTCGGCGTGATTCCTCCATGGGAAATCGCGAGCGGGGTGAAAGGGCCGGAAACCACGGGGGGCGTTTTCGTGGAGCTGGTCCAGAGGGAAATTGAACGATGTCGGTAAAGTCAGCCTTGGCGAAATTGGCGGCAACTGCGGCGGGCGGGGCGCTCGTTGCGGGCGGCGCCGTCCACGTTGCGGAAAAGCCGATCACCGACAATCCGCAGTACAAGACCAAGATGGTCAAGCAGGTGAAGCAGGCCAAGCCGGTCAAGCGCGCGATCCCGCGCCGTCCGGTCCAGGCAAAGCGCACGATCCCGCCGCGCCCGGTACAGTGCGTGCCCGCCGATTCGCCGCAGGCCGCCTACAATCCCGACAACATCTGCCCGCCCGTCTATCGCGAGGCGATGGTCCCTGTTCCCGTTCCGCCGCTGCCGCAGGCTCCGGTCGTTTCGGGTAGCGGCGGCGCCTCGCGCTCGATTCCGGGCGGTGGTTATGGTGGCGGCTACGGCGGCGGTTTCGGAGGCGGTTTCTTCGGCGGTTTCTTCGGCGGTTCGAGCGGCGGCAGCGTGATCGTCAATTCGACCACCACCACCGGCGGCGAACCTCCCGTGGTCAACATCTCGTCCACGACCTCGACGGGCGGCAGCTCCACGTCCACCGGAGGCAGCTCCACTTCGACTTCGACTGGCGGCAGCTCGACCTCGACTTCGACGGGCGGCATTACCTCGACCACCAGCACGGGCGAGGTTTCCAGTTCGTCGTCGACTTCGACCAGCACGGGCGCTGTCTCGACCTCCACGGGTTCGGTTTCGACCTCGACCGGCGGCGTCTCGACTTCGACCGGGAGCGTCTCGACCTCGACCGGTAGTGTTTCGACCTCCACCGGCAGTGTCTCGACTTCCACCGGCCAGGTCAGCAGCACGACGACCAGCTCGTCCTCGGGCGATGTCAGCTCGTCGACTTCCAGCTCGACCTCGGGCGACGTGAGCACTTCGACCTCGACGTCCACCTCGACCTCGACTTCGGGCAACGTCACCAGCAGCACCAGCTCGTCGAGCTCGACCTCGACCAGCTCGTCGTCGAGCACCTCGACCTCGAGCAGCTCGTCGACCTCGGGTTCTACCACCGGCAGCAGCAGCGGCACCGACGTGCCTGCGCCGCCGATGATGGCACTGTTCGGGATGGCGGCCGCCGCGATCCTCGGTCGGCGCAAGCTGCGGGTGAAGCGCGGGGCCTGAGCCCCTCGATCAGCTGCGGCTGACCTGCCAGTCCTCCTGGCGATACCACTGCGTCACGACGTATTTGCTGCCCGCCAGCACGGGCAGGGCTGCATGCCGCGTGGCACGATTGGGCCGGCCCTTGCGGTCCATGTTGTTCCACGCGACCATCAGGCCGGGGCGCGGAGTTGCGACGAGGCCCAGCGTCGGAAACTCCGTTTGGCCGCCTTCTTCGACCTCGTTGAGGTAGATCATGGCGGTCCATGTCCGCTGCCCGCCGCGCGGCCTTTCGCCCGGCCAGTAGGGCCGATCCTGGCGGAAGAAATCGCAGTGGTGGCGGTATTCCTGCCCGACGAGATAGCGTTGCCCCTGCAACGTCTCGCCATGTCGCCGCTCGATCCCGAGCGTTGCATCGATCGCAGCGGTCGCGGCGCGGGTCTCTGGCAGGTCCTTGCGGAAATAGTGCGTCGAACTGGTTCGTCCGGCGGGGGCGACGCGGTCGCTGAACAGCGTCGAGCGGGTGATGCGGCTGTCGATCGCCTTGATCAGCCGCTTGCACTGGTCGGGCGAAAGCATGTCGGGGACGAGGAACAGGTCGGCCTTCGCGCCGCCCCTGTCCTCGGCGCGCGGGTTCGCCGCCAGCCGCGCGCGCACTTCGTCACCGATCCGCGCGAGCTTCGCGGGATCGGCCTTTTCGTCGAATTGAGCGAGACCGAAGCGGCGGCGCAGGCCCTCGAGCATGCTGCGCCGCCTGCTCTTCTCAGCCCGCTGCCAGCTTGCGCAGGACGTAGTGGAGGATGCCGCCGTTGCGGTAATACTCCATCTCGTTTGCGGTATCGATGCGGCAGAGCGCGGTGAAGGTGAAGCTCGAGCCGTCCTCGCGCGTAACCTCGACCTCGATGTCCTGACCCGGAACGAGGTCGGCGAGGCCCTTGATGGTGAAGCTGTCGGTCGCCTTGAGGCCGAGCGAGGCGCGGGTGTCGCCGTCCTTGAACTGGACCGGGAGCACGCCCATGCCGACGAGGTTCGAGCGGTGGATCCGCTCGAAGCTTTCGACGATGACCGCGCGAACGCCCAGCAGGATCGTGCCCTTGGCCGCCCAGTCGCGGCTGGAGCCGGTGCCGTATTCCTTGCCCGCGATGACCACCAGCGGCGTGCCGTCGGCCTTGTGCTTCATGGCGGCGTCGTAGATCGCCATCTGCTCGCCTTTATAGGTCGTCACGCCACCTTCGACGCCGGGGACCATCTCGTTCTTGATGCGGATGTTGGCAAAGGTGCCGCGCATCATGATCTCGTGGTTGCCGCGGCGGCTGCCGTAGGAGTTGAAGTCCGCCTTCGAGACCTGATGCTCCTGCAGGTAGGTCCCGGCAGGGCTGTCGGCCTTGATCGAACCGGCAGGCGAAATGTGGTCGGTGGTGACCGAATCGCCGAGGATCGCCAGCGGCTTGGCATCGGTGATGTCGGTGACCGGCGCCGGGGTCATGCCCATGCCTTCGAAATAGGGCGGGTTGGCGACGTAGGTGCTGGTCGGGTTCCAGCGATAGGTGTCCGAAGCCTCGACCTTGATCGCCTGCCAGTGTTCGTCACCGGCATAGACGTTGGCGTAGCGGCTTTCGAACATCTGGCGGTCGATGTTGGCGGCGCGGTGTTCGCGCACCTCGGCGTTGCTCGGCCAGATGTCGGCAAGCATGACGTCATTGCCGTCCTGGTCCTGGCCGATCGGGGTTTCGGTGATGTCCTCGGTCACCGTGCCCTTGAGTGCATAGGCGACCACCAGCGGCGGGCTGGCGAGGAAGTTGGCGCGCACGTCGGGCGACACGCGGCCTTCAAAGTTGCGGTTGCCCGAAAGGACGCTGGCGGCGACGATGTCATTGCCGTTGATCGCCTTCGAGATCGGCTCGGCCAGCGGGCCCGAGTTGCCGATGCAGGTGGTGCAGCCATAGCCGACGAGGTCGAAGCCGATCGCATCGAGATGCGTCTGCAGGCCCGACTTGTTGAGGTAGTCGGTGACGACCTGCGATCCGGGGGCGAGGCTGGTCTTGACCCACGGCTTGGGCTTCAAACCCTTCTCGTTCGCCTTCTTGGCAACGAGGCCGGCTGCGATCAGCACGTCGGGGTTGGAGGTGTTGGTGCAGCTGGTGATGGCCGCGATCACGACGTCGCCGTCACCGATGTCATGGTCCTTGCCGTCCACGCCGACGCGCGCCGGGGCGCTCTTCTTGTAGACCTGGACGAGGTCGTTGTTGAACAGCTCGTCCACGCCGGGCAGCGCAACGCGGTCCTGCGGGCGCTTGGGACCGGCGAGTGAGGGGACGACCTTGGATACGTCGAGTTCGAGCGTCTTGGTGAAGATCGGCTCGTTTTCGGGCGTGAACCACATTCCCTGCGCCTTCGAATAGGCTTCGACCAGCGCAATGGTCTGCTCGTCGCGGCCGGTAAGGCGCATGTATTCGAGAGTCTTGTCGTCGATACCGAAGAAGCCGCAGGTCGCGCCGTATTCGGGTGCCATGTTGGCGATGGTCGCACGGTCGGCGAGGGTCAGGTTGGCTACGCCTTCGCCGTAGAATTCGACGAAGCGGCCGACCACGCCGACTTCGCGCAGCATCTGCACGCAGGTCAGGACGAGGTCGGTGGCGGTGACGCCCTCGGCCATCGCGCCGGTCAGCTTGAAGCCGACTACTTCGGGGATCAGCATCGAGACCGGCTGGCCGAGCATGGCCGCTTCGGCTTCGATCCCGCCGACGCCCCAGCCGAGCACACCGAGGCCGTTGATCATGGTGGTGTGGCTGTCGGTGCCGACGCAGGTGTCGGGATAGGCGACCATCTGGCCGTCTTCACCTTCGGAAGACCACACGCCCTTGCCGAGGTATTCGAGGTTCACCTGGTGGCAGATGCCGGTGCCCGGGGGCACGGCGGTGAAGTTCTGGAAGCTCTTCGAGCCCCACTTGAGAAAGTCGTAACGCTCAGCATTGCGGGCATATTCGAGCTCGACGTTCTTCTCGAAAGCCTTGGGGTGGCCGAATTCGTCGACCATGACCGAGTGGTCGATCACGAGGTTCACGGGAACCTGCGGATTGATCTTGGCGGTATCGCCGCCGAGCTTGGCGATCGCGTCGCGCATGGCGGCAAGGTCGACCACGCAGGGCACGCCGGTGAAGTCCTGCAGCAGCACGCGCGCCGGGCGGTACTGAATTTCCTTGCCGGTCGACGGGTTGCGCTGCCAGTCGGCAATTGCCTGCGCATCTTCGGTCGAAACGGTGAAGCCGCCGTCCTCGAAACGCAGCATGTTCTCCAGCAGGACCTTCAGGCTGAAAGGCAGCTTCGACACGTCGCCGATGGTCGCTTCCGCCTTGGCGAAGGAGTAATAGGCATAGTCCTTGCCGTTGACGGTGAGGGTTGAGCGGGTACCGAGCGTGTCCTTGCCGACCTGAGTCATGCGGGGGCGTGTCCTTTCTGTCCGGAGCCGCATCGCGAGCCTTCGCGGGTGCGGCGAAAATGTGCCCGCGCCCTGCGCGCAAAGCGGGCAAAAATCAAGGTCCGCCGCCCCTGAAAAACGCCTTGGCGGAACCCAAGCCCCGCTTCATCCATTATTAAGGCAAAATCGGGGCAGGCGCGCGACACGGTTCGTGCGAACCCATTGAGGAGTTACCAGATGTCGTCGCTTCAGGCTGCGGGCACACGCTCGCGTCAACCGATCCGTATGGCCGTAATCGCTGCCGCGCTGGCCGTGGTCGGCTGCTTTTCCGCTGCCTTCACATTTGCCGATGCTCCGGCCACGGCGGCTGAATCGGTTCGCTAGACCGCGCTGATCTCGGGCCGCCTGCGCGTCGTCGCGATCCAGCACCCGGCCACGATCAGTACCGTTCCCGCAACTGCACTCGCGGTCAGGCTCTCGCCGAGCAACAGCCAGCCGAACAGCGCCGCCCAGACGAATCCCGAATATTCGAGCGGCACCAGCACCTGCGCCTCCGCACGGGCATAGGCCCATGACATGGTCAGCGCGCCGAGCACCGACAGGCCCGCCGATATGCCGACATCCTTGAGATCGCCGATTGCGGGCATGGCGAAAAGCCAGGGCGCGGCGACGAGGTAGACCAGACCCGCCGTGCCCATGTAAAAGGTCGCGACCTCCAGCGGCTTGGCCACCAGCGCCTGCTGCCGCTGCAGCACCAGGTTCCAGGCATAGAGCAGCGCCGATACGGTGATCGCCGCGAGGCCGAGCCAGGTTTCCGCGTTGAGATTGCCGCGGTCGAACTTGCCCCCGACAATCACCAGCACGCCCGCCAGCCCCAACAACGCACCCCAGACCGCGCGCGGATTGATCGTCTCGCCCAGCATGACGGCGGCGAGGTAGAGCGACACGATCGGCGCGATGAAGGAAATCGCAATTGCCTCGGCCAGCGGCAGCTTGGTCAGCGAATAGAAGAAGGTCAGCGCCATCATCGATCCCACGACCCCGCGGGTCAGGTGAACCTTCATCACTTCGCGCGATGGCCAGCGGCTCTTTGTCGCCAGCCAGACCGGGGCCACGATGGCGAAGGCAAGCGAGGATCGCAGCAGTGCCGCCATGTATGCGCCCAGCGCCAGCGAGGCGCTCTTCATGAAGGCGTCCATCAGCGACAGCAGCGCTATGCCAAAGGCGGTCGCCAATATCGGGCGGATGGGATTGGCATGGTCGCTCACCGTTCGTCGCATAATGCGGGTGTTGCGCCGCGTCATCATATGATGCGCCAGTTCAGGCTCTTGTAAGCCGCGATCTTGGAGATGAGGGTGATATTGCATAGGATGCTGCCGCGCGCGCCTCGGAGCCTGCGGCGCAAACGGTGGGACGAATGACGTACAAGAAATTCCTTTTCGGTTCGGTCGCTGCAGCGGCCCTTTTCGCCAACCCCGGCGTTGCGCAGGATCGCAAGCCGGAGAACCTGCTCCCGCCCGAGCCGGCCAAGGTGACCGAGAAGCTGCCTGATTTCACCAAGAAGGAAGCAACTGCGCCTGCCCCCAGGCAGGAAAGCGTCGACCAGGCTTTCGACGACATCAAGATGCAGTCGGGCGAAGTGGTGCAGGAAGTGCCCTCGCTGGTCGGCGACTGGTCGCTCGCCAATGCACAGAAGCTGCTGGCCTTCATTCCTTCGGTCAAGGCCGAGGGGCTGCGTGTCGCCGACTACAATGCCGACGGGCTCAAGGCCGCGATTGCTGCGGGTGCCGGACCTGCCCTCAACGAGGTTGCCAGCCAGACCTTCGTGTGGCTGGTCGAGGACCTGCGCGACGGGCGCACGCCGATGGAAGCGCGCAAGCAGTGGTTCGTGGTCGATCCCGACCCCGATCGCATGCCGACGCACAAGCTGCTGGAAAGCGCGCTGGCGAGCGGTGACATCGCGGGCACGCTGACGGGGCTCAACCCGACGCATCCCCATTACGCGCGTCTCAAGGAAGACCTTGCCCTGACCAAGGACCCGGCCAAGCGCGCGCTTATCCGCGCCAACATGGACCGCTGGCGGTGGCTGGGGCAGGACTTGGGCAAGAAATACCTGCTGACCAACGTGCCGGAATACCAGCTGCGCCTCACGGTCAACGACAAGAACATCAAGACCTATCGCGTGGTGGTCGGCAAGCCCGGCCGGACCGCGACGCCGCAGCTTGCCGAGATGGTCGAAGCAGTGATCTTCAACCCGACCTGGACCGTGCCGCAGAGCATCGTGAAGGGCGAAGGCCTGGGGGCCAAGGTGCTCGCCAATCCCGGCTGGGCCAAGGCCGCCGGTTACAAGGGCACCAAGGGCGAGAACGGCTGGATCACCGTCGTCCAGCAGCCGGGGCCGAACAATTCGCTTGGCCTGATGAAGCTCGACATGCCCAACGAGCATGCGATCTTCCTCCACGATACGCCCAGCCGGCATCTGTTTGCGCAGGACAACCGGGCGTTGAGCCATGGTTGCATCCGCGTGCAGGGCGCGCGCGAACTGGCCATGACCATGTCGATGCTGGGTAATGCCAAGACCAAGGCCGACCTGCCGGTTATCCAGGCCGAAGTGTCCGAGATCACGGCGAGCGGCGAATACACCCGCTACCCGATGGTCAACCAGTGGCCAGTCTACATCACCTATTTCACCTATGGCGTCGATGTGAACGACAACCTGACCAGGTTTACGGACATCTATGACCGCGACGCACCGGTGCTGGCCGCACTCGATGCTCCGCGCCAGCAGAACCGTGCCCGCAAGACCAACGAGGAAGTGGTCGAGATCGTCGACGATCTCCAGACCTGACCGGGAAGCTCAGTAAACCCCGGGGTTCGTCCGGTCGAAAGTGCCCGTGGCCGGATCACGGACCAGGAGGTCGGTCTGCGCGAGCGGCGGGTTCATGCGTCCCCCGGTCTCGGTCAGTCCGTAGCTTCCAGCGACCAGCAGGCGGCCGCCCGACAGGTCGATGAGGGCGCGGTCGAACTGTTCCGGCCCCATGGCGAAACAGCCGTTCGACCGGCCCAGCCGGCCCCAGCGCGATACGTGCTCGGGCGTCGCATAGCTTGCCTGGTGCATGACGATGGCGCGCGGAAGGGCTTCCGAATTGCTCGGGTCGAGACCGTCCAGCCGGATCGAGGTGCCGAATTTGCCCGTGTACCAGCTGCGCGTCATGTAAGCCCCGCGGCTGGTGCAGTGTGAGCCTTCCTGGTTCGAATAATATTTCAGCCAGCCATCGTGCTGCGGATCCGAACCGTCGCCGTGGCTGACGTGGAAGCTCTGCACGCGCTCGTTCACGAGGTCGACGAAATGGAACCGGCGTTCGGCCGAATGGAGGCCGAAGTCGGCGACGCCGACTATATCCTTCTTCCAGATGCCCGAACCGACGCGGGCCAGTTCCAACCGGGCGAGGTCCATGAGTTCCCGGTCGCGCGACGCAGTCGGGTTCACCTGGGCGAATACGCGCGCGGGTAGGGCCGAAGCCAGTCCGGCAACAAGTCCGCCACGAAGGATGTCACGCCTCTTCACCATACCAATATAGCAATTCGGCCGCCGCGGTTCCATTGCCAATCGGTCGGCGGGGGCAGGGCTACGATCCGCCGAGGATCATCTTGTCGCCTTCGATACGCACCGGCTCGATCGTGCGCAGGAAGCTCTGTCCGAGAAGCGAGATGCCAAGCCCCTCGGGCACGATGATCGCTTCGACATTGTCCGCCTCGTGACGACCCAGTTCGACATGATCGAGCCGCACGTAGACGCCGTAGACCGGCCCGCTCGCGCCTGAGGCGACTTCGCGCACATCGGCATCGCTCCATGTCAGGCCTGCTGCGGTGGCGTCCGCTCCGGTCAAGGCAATGACGCTGGCGCCGGTGTCGACCATGAAGCCCACCGGGACGCCATTTATCATGGCATCGGCGAAGAAATGGCCGTTGGCCCCGCGCGGCAGGACGGTTTCCCCCGCGCTCCACGAGGCGAAAGCCTCCTTGCGTTCGACTTCGGCGAGGACCTTGTTGGCCTCGTCGCGCGATGCGCTTTCGCCGGTCGCGGAATCGAAGGCACCGCCCGGCACGAAGGCTGCGCCGACAAAGGCGCATACGGCGACGACAAGGAGCACGGCTTCGCGCATGCTGCCATTGTCGCAAAGAGGGATTAAGCGCGGGTAAAGCGCTCAGCGGTCGGCGAGGGCGGCCAGTTCTGTGTAAATCGCCTCTTCGCTGCGGCTCGAGGCGTTGCGCCAGCCGGTTACGGTCTCCGGGTTTACCAGACGGCCCTCGGGCGTGATGACGAAGACATTGGGCGTGCCCGGTAGCTCGTCGATCCCGAAGCGCCGGGCGACCGCGATATTGGTCCGCTCGCCGCCGTTGGGATAGGCGACGTGGACATAGACCGGCTCGTAACGCTCGGCGACCAGGGCAGCGAGACGCGGGGTTTCCAGCCATCCGGCGAGTGCGCGGCTGTCGTGGCACCAGTTGCCGCCCATCACGAGCAGCACCCGCGTGCCGTGCTCTTTCGCGCGGGCAAGCGCTGCATCGACATCGGCCATGGCATCGCGGCCCTCGGCATAGGGTGCGGCGTCAGGCAGTTCGGCTGCCATGGGTGGAACAGTCGCGCAAGCGGCGAGCGGCGCGGCAAGGGCCAGCGCAAAAGCGAAACGGATCATGCGGATGCGATGGCGCTTGCTGCCAATCGTTGCAAGTTCGGCATGGCCGCCATGCTCGCTTCGCTGAACCGCTGGAGGATGGCCAGCCGGTGCGGGGCGTTCTGCGCGAGCCAGGCAATGGTCGGTGCCGCCGGGTCGAGCCGGGACTTGGCGAGGAATCCCGCGACCTTGGGATTCTGCGACCACAGGAAACGGTTCGTGCCGGTGCCGAGTATGGTGCCTGCATATCCGTCGATCGAATCGACGAAGGCAGCGGGCTTGCACAGGGCGTTCTTTTCCTCGTCGGTGTCGAAGTTCGCCTCGATGAAGGCGCTAACTGCGGCATTGAGGGTGACAAGCGGGACGTGGAGCAATTGCAGCACGATCCTGTCGCCCTGCCATTGCGGCGCGACGGGCTTTGGCCGCACGGCGGTTGCCGTGCAGTCGATGTAGAGCGAGTTTTCGGGGACCGCCTCCTCGCCGTCGCGCATGATCATCCGGCCATGTTCGATCCGCTCGACGCGGCCCTTGCGGATGACCCGGTCGATGGTCCGCAACCGGTCGACTTCGCCTTGCGAGATGGTGGCGTAGTGGAACATTTCCGGCTCGACCGCCTCGTCGATCCGCAACATGACGCCGGCATCTTCGAGCGCGTGGAACAGTGCCGCGACGCTTTCGGCCTTGGCGGCGTTTTCCATGATCGCGATCTGGCCGCTGATCGTGTCCTCGAAGAATTTTTCTCCCGGCTGGACCCGGGCACGGTTGAGGATCCAGCTCTCGCGCGGTTTCACCCAGGTGATCGCTTCGGGAGGGATACCCGCCTCGAGCAGCCAGACGCCGGTATCCATCGCGGTCTTGCCCGCGCCGAGGATGACGTAGTGCTGCGGCAGGTTTTCGGCCTGCTTCCACAGGTTGGGCAATTCGCCCGGCACGGCCACGCGCACACCATCGGCGACAGCAAATTTGCGCTTGTGCGTCGAAGGGACGGAGGTCTCGAAATAGGTGGAATCGACCAGCTTGCGGCGCACGGTGACCGTTGTCTCCTCGCCCGAGAAGATGTTGCGGAAGCGGTTGTCGCCGAGGAATTCGCTGTTCGGGAAGTATCTTACGCGGCCCGTCGGCAGCAGGTGGTCGCGCATGGCCGACTGGAAATAGGCCAGCACCTCGGCGCCGCCGGCGAGTTCAAAGTAGCCCTTGTTCGGGCCCGCCTCGTCGATGCGGTCCTGGCCCAGGGGCAGGCGGTTGATGCCGTATGTGGCACTAGGCTGGTGCAGCGCGACGAAGGAATAGGCGTCGTTCCAGTGCCCGCCCGGCACGGAATGCTTGTCGACGAAGACGATGTCGGCGTCGGGGTCCTGTTCGAGCAGCGTGTCGGCGAAGGCGAGGCCGGTCGCCCCGGCTCCCACGATGAGGTAGTCTGTCTCGATTCCCATTCGCCCTCCTTCGGAGTGTTACTCCGCCGCTATCGCATGGGGATCGAAGGCGACCGCTTCCCCTGCCTCGATTTGCGCTGCCTTGGCCTCGACCAGGCGTACGATGTGGTCGAGCATGTCCTCGTTCTCGATGTGGTGGTCCTTGACCCCCGAAAGGTAGACCATGTGCTTGCCATTGCCGCCGCCGGTCAGGCCGATGTCGGTCTCGCGTGCTTCGCCCGGGCCGTTGACCACGCAGCCGAGCACGGAAAGGCTCATCGGCGTCTTGATGTGTTCGAGCCGCTTTTCGAGCGCCTCCACCGTACGGATGACGTCGAAGCCCTGGCGGCTGCACGAGGGGCAGGACACCACGCGCACGCCGCGGGTGCGCAGGCCGAGCGCCTTCAAAATCTCGTAGCCGACCTTCACTTCCTGTTCCGGTTCGGCCGAAAGCGAGACGCGGATCGTGTCGCCGATCCCGGCCCACAGCAGGCTGCCGATGCCGATCGAGGACTTGACCGTCCCGCCGATCAGGCCGCCCGCCTCGGTAATGCCGAGGTGCAGCGGGCAGTCAACCGCGTCTGCCAGCCCATGATAGGCCGCGACCGCGAGGAAGACGTCGCTGGCCTTCACCGCCACCTTGTATTCGTGGAAGTCGTGATCCTGCAGCAGCTTGATATGGTCGAGCGCGCTTTCTATCAGCGCCTCGGGGCAGGGCTCGCCGTATTTTTCGAGCAGGTCCTTCTCGAGGCTGCCCGCGTTCACGCCGATGCGGATCGCGCAGCCGTTGGCTTTGGCCGCGCGGACGACCTCGGCCACGCGCTCGGACGAGCCGATGTTGCCGGGATTGATGCGCAGGCAGGCCGCACCCTTGTCGGCGGCTTCCAACGCGCGCTTGTAGTGGAAATGGATGTCGGCGACGATCGGGACGTTGGCCGCGCGGGTGATCTTGTCGAAGTTCGCGGTCGCTTCCTCGGTCGGGCAGGACACGCGGATAATGTCCGCGCCTGCATCCTCGCAGCGGCGGATCTGGTCAATCGTCGCGCCCACGTCCTCGGTCGGCGTATTAGTCATGGTCTGGACGGTGATCGGCG
Source organism: Qipengyuania sp. RANM35 (assembly GCF_041021145.2). Classification (NCBI taxonomy): domain Bacteria; kingdom Pseudomonadati; phylum Pseudomonadota; class Alphaproteobacteria; order Sphingomonadales; family Erythrobacteraceae; genus Qipengyuania; species Qipengyuania sp. RANM35. The sequence goes on from NZ_CM196433.1 coordinate 16,925, forward strand.
CATCGCCACCTACGGGGACGCTGCCGACCATGATCTGGCGCGATTGGCGGCGCATGATGTCGCGCCAGGGACGGATAGAGGACATGGGCCGCGATATAGAGGGCGAAGCATGAAGGGGCAATGACACGGCGCGCGGCTTGGGGCATGAGGCTGGCATGAAGGATCCGAACGACGACTTCGAGCATGGAACTCCGCTGCTGTTCGGGCGCGTGCTCGACGGCCGGGGAGGGGGACGCCCGATCACATGGGAGGAGGCGCAGGACTGGTCTCCCCAGGATCCCGCCGAAGTCCTGTGGCTCCACCTCGACCGTACCCGGCCGGGTATGCAGCTCTGGCTCGAAGAGAAACTCTCGCTTCCCGAGCCGACTGCCGAGCTCCTGACCGGCGACCAGAACCGGCCGCGTGCCTTCCGCGAGGGCGATACCCTGGTGGCCACGCTGCGTGGCATCAACTTCAACCCGGGGGCCGAGCCGGAGGACATGATCTCGATGCAGCTGTGGAGCGACGGCCAGCGCCTGATCACGCTGCGCCGCCATCCGCTCCAGACCCCGCGCGAGGTGCTGGCCGCGATCGACCACGGACAGGGCCCGCCCGATGCCGGGGCAACCATCACGCTGCTGGCCGAACTGCTCATCACCCGGATGAGCCAGTCGATCATCGACATGAACTACGTGCTCGACGAACTCGAGGCCCAGGATCCGGACCAGCATGCCGAACGGATGCTGCATCGCATTTCGACCATCCGGCGCAATTGCCTCGCGCTCAAGCGCCACATGGCCCCCCAGCACGAAGCGCTGGAACAGATCAGCCGTGATGCGCCAATGTGGTTCGAAGGGCACGACCGGCGCGAGATTGCCGAGAGCATCGCCCGCCTGCGTCGCTATCTCGACGACATCGACATCAGCAAGGAAAGCGCGGTGGTCCTGCAGGACGAACTGCGCGCCCGCAGCCTCGCCTCGAGCGAGCATGCGACCTATATGCTGACCATCGTCGCCGGTATCTTCCTGCCGCTGAGTTTCCTCACCGGCCTGCTCGGCATCAACGTCGGCGGAATGCCCGGGATGAACGATCCGGACGCATTCTGGACCGTCGCCGCGATCTGTGCGCTCCTGTTCGTCGCGCTGATCGTGGTGTTCCGCCGCCTGCGCTGGCTCTAGCGCCTACCAGCGCACGAGGAAGGGCACGACAATCCGGCCTGCCAGCGCAGCTATCGCCACTGGCACCATGTGCCACAGACCGAGATGCGCGACAGTGTCGAACGAGCAGGAGAGGCCGTAGGAGAACGTGCCCAGCGCTCCCGCAGCAAGCCCGGTGAGAAATCCCGCGCGCGTAGCCGAGACCGGTGCTCCGCGCCGCAGCCACCAGACAAGCGCGGTAGCGGTGACGAGTGACGTGAGAAGCGGAGCGGTGACGCAGTGGAGGGCGAAGGCCTCGTCGATCGCCGCCAGTGCATCGCCGCGGCCGAGAAGGGCGACGAGCGTGGCAGCGGGCAGGATTGCAGTCATTGCCAGTGCCCAGCCCGAACCGGCGTAGGAATTGCCGACGCTCGGCGAGGCCATTCGCAATACCGCACCGGCGCAGGCAAGCCCCAGCAGCAGGAAGGCCAGGTTGACGATCAGGAAGAAGGGTGAGGCCTGCCCGGCGTAGGGGGCCATCCAGATACCCTCGACCAGCGCTGTACCGGTTACCGAAAGTGCGAGCGCCGCAAACGCCACGGCAATGCCGGTGCGATGCGTCATGGGGCTGACCGGGGCGAGGTCGCTCGCCAGTTCATCGATCAGCGGATTGGGAACCCGGTTCATTTCATTCGGCCTTTTCTACGAGCGCGGACAGCTTCTTGAGCCCGCGATGGATATTCACTTTGACCAGGCTTTCGCTCTGGCCGGTCCTGGCGGAGGCTTCGGCAATCGACAGCCCCTCGATCTTGACCAGTTCGATGCATTCGACCTGCTTTTCGGGGAGGAGGACGAACAACCGCTCGAGGCTCATGCGGGCAAGCACCGCTTCCTCGTCGCTGTCGTCGGCGGCGTCGTGGTCGCCAAGCTCGTCCTCGGCGCTGCGATAGACCTTCCTCAGGTGGTCGACCCAGCGATAGCGCGCGATCGCCGCGAGCCAGGGGATGAAGGCGCGGGTCGGATCCCAGCTCGCGCGCTTGGCGTGGAGCGCCAGCATCACCTCCTGGACCAGATCGTCGAGTTGCGCCGGGGCGACGCGGCGACGAAAATAGCGCTCCAGCCACAGCTGCACTTCGGCCAGCAGCACGCGATAGGCATTGGCATCGCCTTTCTGCGAAGCGGACATAAGCCGTGCCAGCGCGCTCTCGTCGGCGATCATCGCGTGCCCTCCGATGCCGAACCTATCACTGCGTCCGCCGCCCGGCGAGCGCCGCGTCGAGCGAAAACAGTCCGCCCCCGCGCGAGACGAGGATCGCGGCCATGGCGAACCACAATATGTGCGTCTGCCACCAGGCCTCGGGATAGACGAAGACCTGGATGACCAGCGTCATGACCAGCAGGCCGAGCGCCGAGAAGCGGGTAAGGAGGCCGAGCACCAGCAGTAGGGGGAGCAGGTGCTCGGCCAGGGTCGCCATCGGGGTCGCAATGGCGGGAGTAAGGGGGAGGCCGGTGTATTCGTACTCGAACAGGGCATAGGCCTGGTCGCTGATCGAAAAGAGCGTGCCCTCCTCGATCTTGGTCCGGCCCGAACGCCAGAAAATCCCGCCCAGCGCAACGCGCAGGACGAGCAGCGCCAGGCTTTCGGGCAGGCGCGAGGCGAGCCAGGCGGTCAGGCTGTCATAGGCGGAAAGCAGGCTGCGCATCGTGGACCTCCCCTCGACTGAAGCAATCAGCGCTTGATCGCGGTGAGCGAGCCCTTGCCCTTGGGCGTCTCGGTCTTCACGCAAGTGCCCTTGGCGACCAGCTTCCAGGCATTGCCCTGGTAATCGCGGGTCGAGGTTCCGGCGCAGCTGGTGCCGGGACCGGCGGCACAGTCGTTCTGACCGGCCTTGGCGATGCCGTAGCACTTTTCCATCTCCGGCTTCTTCTGCGCGGCTGCGGGAGTGCTGGCGAGGCCGGCCGCAACTCCGGCGGTCAGGGCGAGGCCGGCGAGGCGGGCGATCGAATTGGCGTTCATGGCATGTCTCTCGAAGAATGGGTTGTCTGTTCATCGCGGCGATCCCGCCGGATGTGGCCGTCCATTCGCGAAGGTCCGGGGGGAGGTTACGGAGATGCGAAAATATTTGCCGCTGTAACCGGCTGGAGATGCGTTCCGAACTGCCGGGTGTGCCCCGTCGCACACCTCGCATTTCGTACATTCATCTTCACAAGGGATCAGATGCCATGACCACTACCACCCGTCCCGCGATGGCCGCTGCCGCCGCTCTTTTCGCACTCAGCTCGATGAGCGCCTTCGCCGCCGAAGCACCCGCAGGCAGCAGCGGCCGCGCCGTCGGTGCCGACGACACCGTCCACTGCTATGGCGTCAACAGCTGCAAGGGCACTGCCGACTGCGCCACCACCGAACACGAGTGCAAAGGCCAGAACGAGTGCAAGGGCCACGGATTCAAGGCCATGAAGGCCGGCGCCTGCCTGACCAAGGGCGGCACCATCGGCGACCTCGGCTAACCGGGGCGTCAACTTTCGAGCCCCAAGGTCGCTCGAACAGGCGGCCCGGCGTAACCCTCCCCCAACCCGTCCCGCGCCGGGCCGCCACCTCTTTCCTCGCGAGCTATTCCATGACTCACATCGCCCCGTTCTCCGGCTTCGGCCTCGGCCTTCGTCGCACCCACTACGCCGACTTCCTCGGCGGACGCGTGCCGGTCGATTTCGTCGAGGTGATCTCGGAGAATTACATGGTCGATGGCGGCAAGCCGCTGCGCATCCTCGAAGAGGTCCGCGCGATGCATCCGGTCATCCTCCACGGCGTGTCGATGTCGATCGGCTCTGCCCACGGGCTCGACCGAGACTATCTCGCAAGATTGCGAACCCTCGCCGAGCGGATCGAGCCACTGTGGGTTTCCGACCATTTGTGCTGGACGCGCACCAGTGCCCACAACTCGCACGACCTCCTGCCGCTGCCGCTGACCCGTGAGGCGCTGGACGTGGTGTGCGACAATATCGACGCGGCCCAGACCGCACTCGCCCGACCGATGCTGTTCGAGAATCCGTCGAGCTACCTGAGTTTTGCGCAGGACGAGATGGCCGAATGGGAATTCCTGGCCGAGATGGTGCGCAGGACCGGCTGCTACCTGCTCCTCGACGTCAACAACGTCTACGTCAGCGCGCACAACCACTCATTCGATGCGCGCGACTACATCGCCGGCCTGCCGCTCGATCGCGTGCGGCAAATCCACCTTGCAGGACATCAGCCGGGCGAGATCATTGTCGACACCCATGATCGCGCTGTGTCCGATGGCGTCTGGCAGCTGTTCGGCGAGGTGATGAAGCGCTCGATCGACGTCGCAGTGATGATCGAGCGCGACGACAAGATACCGCCACTGCCCAACCTGCTCGACGAACTGGCGATTGCCCGCGACTTCGCGAGCCTGCACCGTGAGCGCGAGGCGGCATGAGTTCGCTGGCGCAGTTGCAGGAGGATTTCCTCGGCCGGATCCTCGCCGAGGATGACGTCGCCGACGACCGCGCCGACGGGTTTGCCATCTACCGCAACAACTACCGCTCCTCGCTGGTCGAGGCTCTGCGCGCAACCTTCGAGCGGACCGAAAGGCTGGTCGGCGCCGATGCATTCCGCACAGCCGCCGCCCACCACTGCATCGCCCATCCGCCCTCGAGCTGGACGCTCGACCTTGCCGGCGCGGGCTTTCCCGACACCTGCGCCGACCTCTTCGCCAAGGATCCCGACGTCTCCGAACTGGCGGCGCTCGAATGGGCCATGCACTGTGCCTTCACTGCTGCCGATGCCGAGCCGCTGGACATGGCTCGCTTCGGTGCGGCGACAGCGAAGTTCGGGGAAGAGGAATGGGCGAGCCTGCGCCTCACTTTCTTGCCCGGCATGGCGAGTACCAGCGCAAGCTTCGACCTTGTCCGCCTGTGGTCCTCGCTCGCCTCGGATGGCAGCGAACCGGACTTGCTATCCCTCGATGAACCGCACTCCGCCATCGTCTGGCGCGAAGGAGAGAGGCCTGTCTTCGTCCTGCGCCCGCAGTGGGAAGGACGCGCCCTTGTCGCCATGCTCGCAGGGTCTAGTTTCTCCAAGGCGTGCAGCCTGCTCGCAGCCGACCTTGGCGAAGATGCCGCAGTGAACGAGGCGGGCCTGATGCTGGCCCGCTGGCTGCGCGACGGGCTGGTCGCCAGCGTTCTTCAGTAAGCGAAGCTTTCCCCCACCAGCTCCTCCGACAACGACCACAGGCGGTCTGCATTACCCGGATCGATGGCATAGCTGCGCACGCCGCCGCTCGGATTGTCGTCGCTCTGGTCGGCGACATGGCAGTCCTCGCAATAGAGCCCGCCTGCACCTTCGAGTTCGTCTGCAGTCGCGGCCCAGCAGCTGGTCGCCGCGCCTTGCGGGATGGTCTTGAACCCCTGCGCCGGAGCGCCGCTCTGCTCCGAATTCTTGCGGATGCGATCCATCATCCACTTCATGTCGTCCTCGGTCATGTGGCGTCCAAGGTTGGTCTGGATGCCGCCGGGGTGCACGGCATAGGCATGGATGCCCTTGTCCGCGAGACGCTGCTCCAGCCCGACGGAAAAGAGGACGTTGGCGGTCTTGGACTGCCCGTAGGCGGTCCACTTCTCGTACTTGCGGCTGTCGTAATTCGGATCGTCGAAATGGACGCCGTCGAAATGGTGGCCACGGCTCGACAGGTTGACGATGCGCGGGTGGTCGCCCTTTTCCAGCAGCGGCACGAGCCGGTTGGTGAAGAGGAAATGGCCGAGGTGATTGGTGCCGAACTGCATCTCGAAGCCATCGGCTGTCCGGTCGAGCGGGCAGGCCATCACGCCGGCATTGTTGATCAGCAGGTCGATCTTGTCGAAGCGGCGATTGGCTTCGTCGGTCGCGCTGCGCACGCTGGCGAGCGATGCGAGGTCGCAGACCAGCGTATCGACCTTCGCGCCGGTCGCAGTGGCGATCTCGTCGGCTGCGGCGGACAGCTTGGTGGCATCGCGGCCGGAAAGGATGACATGCGCGCCCTTCGCAGCCATGGCTCGTGCGGTTTCGAGACCGAGCCCCGAATAGCCCCCGGTTACGAGCGCGGTCTTGCCCGACAGGTCCTTGCCCTCAAGGACGTCATCCGCGGTGCTTTCGAAACCGAAGTTCGCCATGTCTCTCTCCTTACAATGGCAGTTCGTACAGGAATTCCTCGTCGAGCTGTTCGCCGACCTTGAAGTGGATGTCTGCGATCTTGGCGAAGCCGTACCGCTCGTAGAATTTCTGCGCCCGGTGATTGCCGCTCCACACCGACAGCAGCACCGAATCGTGCCCGCCATCGCGCGCGACGTCGAGTGCCCAGTCCATCAGCTTCGCGCCGATACCGGTGCCGGTCATTGATGGGTCGGTATAGAGCTGGCCCAGTTCGAGCGGGTTGGTCGCCTGCGAATGGCCCGCCAGCTTGCTGGGGTAGCGCAGCTTGCAATAGCCGACGATCTGCCCGTCCTCCTCGGCGATGCGATAGGTGCAGGTGTCGCCGGCGATTTCCGCTTCCACCGCCTCGGGCGAGTAGCTCTCGGCGTTGAAGGCGGCGAGGTCTTCCGGGCGGTAGAGGTGGGCGAAGGCCGCGGCGAAGCTCTCCCGGCCGAAATCGGCCAGCTCTTGCGCGTCATCGATGGTGGCGGGGCGAAGCTGCATCGTGCAGCGGCTTAGTCCGGAGCTCGCCGCAATTGAAGAGGTTTGCGTGAAGGGAATCAAATGGGGGCGCGAAGCCCGTGCTTCGCGCCCCCTTTCCCCTCCCCCCGAAGGGCCGGAGCTTTTGCTCCTGGCGCAAGATCCGAATCCGGTGAAAATTGCTCATCGAAATCCGTTCGAGCTTGCGGCTATCACCGATGGCGTATTTTTACAAAACGGTGACTGGGGATTGAGTGGATAACTGTCGGTGCTATCCCACTGCCATGAAATCCATCCCCTCGCGCCTGGCCGCAATCGCCGCCGCATTCGCGGCAATCCTCGGAGCACCTGCCATGGCACATGAAGAGGGAGGGTGGTCGATCGCCATCCACGGTGGAGCGGGCACGCTCGGACGCAAGGACATGACGCCGGAGCGCGATGCCGCCTATCGCGCGGCACTCCGGCAGGCTCTCGATGCCGGAGCTAAGGTGCTGCGCGAAGGCGGCACCGCGATGGACGCGGTCGAGGCAGCGATCGTGATCATGGAGGACGATGCCAGGTTCAACGCCGGGCGCGGCGCGGTCTACACCTGGGACGAAACGCACGAGCTCGATGCATCGATCATGGACGGGCGCGACCGGTCGGCGGGTGCGGTGGCCGGGGTGACCGGAATCCGCCACCCGATCCGGCTGGCGCGCAAGGTGATGACCGACAGTCCCCATGTCATGCTCGCCGGCAAGGGCGCGCAACAGTTCGCCTCCGAACAGGACATAGAGATGGCCCCGCCCGAATGGTTCGACACGCCCGAGCGGCTGGAGGCGCTGAAGCGGCTCAAGGCGGAAAAGCTTTCTGCGATCGACGTCGACATCAAGTTCGGCACGGTGGGCGCGGTGGCGCTGGACAAGTCGGGCAACCTTGCAGCGGGGACTTCGACTGGCGGGATGACCGGCAAGCGCTGGGGCCGCATCGGCGATGCTCCCGTCATCGGAGCAGGCACCTATGCCGACAATGCGGCATGCGCGGTGTCGGCCACGGGCTGGGGCGAGTATTTCATCCGCGTTGGCGTTGCGCGCACGATCTGCCTCAGGATGCAGATGAAGGGCGAAGATGCCCAGACTGCATCCGATGCGGTGATTGCCGAGGTCGGAGCGCTGGGCGGTGACGGCGGCGTTATCGTGGTCGCGCCCAATGGCGATGCCGTCTTCAGCATGAACACCAGCGGCATGTATCGCGGTCGGGCGACCAGCAAGGGTACCAGCGAAGTCGGCATCTACGCCGACGAGTAGGCAGCCCCCGCCTCCTGGACCGGGCAAGCAAAATGGGGCCGGATTGCTCCGGCCCCATCCATGCGTTTCGCAAAGGGGAGCGAAACTACATGCCCGAACCCGGGCCGTAGGTGATTTCGACGCGGCGATTCTGTAGCTCGCGCACGCCATCTGCTGTCGGGACACGCAGCTGCGATTCACCGAAAGCTTCGCTGGCGATCCGGCCATCCGGGATGCCGCGCGAGGTGAGGTACCCGCGAACCGACGAATTGCGACGCTCGGCCAGACCCATGTTGTAGCTGGTCGAGCCCGAGGTGTCGGTGTGACCGGCGAGCATGACGCTGGCCGCGCCGCAGTTCGAATAGGCCGAGACCGCGTTGTCGAGGATCGTCGCCGCTTCCGGGGTGATCGCCGATTCGTCCCAGTTGAAGAAGACGATGTACGGACCCTGCTCGCAAACCGAAGCCGGAGGTGGCGGCGGCGGAGGAGGAGGGGGCGGAGGAGGCGGAGGTGGCGGCGGGGGAGGCGGCGGCGGGGCAACACTGCCGCCGAAATTGTAGGTGAAGGTCCCGAGCAGCGAATGCGAGGTCCAGTCGCCCTTCACGACGCTGGTTCCATTGTCGCCGCCGACATTGAAGTCGTCGACGTGGAAGTAGCGATAGCGCAGGCCGACATCGATGTTGTCGGTCAGCGGGGCGCGAATGCCTGCGAGGCCCTGCCACGCAAACTCCCAGTCGGAGCCCTGCACCAGATCGACACCGCCGGCGGTAATGTCCGTCGTGAGCTTCGCGGCACCGCCGCCCACGCCGAAGAAGAACTGCACGCCGTCGTCGGGGCCGAAGTCGGCCAGGACGTTACCCATGAAGCTCAAGGCTGAGACGTCCGCGTCGAGCGTCGGGCTGGCGATGGTGGCAGTGGGGGTGACGAGCTGTTCGAAATCGGTCTTGCGATAGGAAGCCTCGGCCTCCATCCGGAACTGACCGAAATCGTAGCCGACGATGAACCCGCCATCGAAGCCGAAATCGTCAGGTTCGATGGTCGCACGATCGCCAGTGGGAGGCACGATTTCCGATACGTCGATGTCCTCGACGATCATAGGTCCGAAGCCGGCTTCGACATACACTTCGCCGTCGCGCGCAAATGCTGGTGTGGCAAGCGCAGTCGAGCAAAGCGCAAAAACTATAGGAAGTTTGCGCATAGTTTACCCTCATTAGAATGAATTACCAATTCCAAGAGGAGAACTGTGGATTTAGATTTATAGTTCCCGAGTATATCGATTTTTTATCTTAATCATCGGGCGGTTAGTCTCACCGAAGTCGAGTTCGATATCGTCCGAACGGCGGGATTCCGCCCTTCTCGTGATAATCGGAGAAAGGACTTCACCCGCGCTTTCGTACCTGCGGATAGCTGCCCAGTAGGCGCACCGAATTGGTCTGGAACGCCAGCTCATCAAGCGCAGCGTCGACGCGCGGATCGCCCGGCATGCCTTCGATATCGGCGAAGAACATGGTCGCCGCAAAGCTCGCACCCTTCTGGTAGCTTTCGAGCTTGGTCATGTTGACCCCATTGGTCGCGAAGCACCCGAGCGCTTTGTACAGAGCGGCGGGGATGTTCTTCACCTCGAAGATGAAGGTCGTTATCGTCGGCGTGCCTGCAAGGCTGTGCGGATCGAGTGGATCCTTTGCCAGGACGACGAAGCGCGTGGTGTTGTCATGCGCGTCTTCGACCGCGCTCTCGATGATCTTCAATCCGTAAAGGTCGGCCGCGAGCGGAGGGGCAAGGGCGGCGATGTCGAATTTGCCGCTTTCGGCGACGAAGGCCGCTGCACCTGCCGTGTCGGCATAGCTCATCCCGGTGATGCCGCGCTGGTGGAGGTAGTGGCGCGACTGTCCGAGCGCCTGCGGATGGCTGTAGGCGGCCTCGAACGGGCCCTCGCCCAATGCCATCAATGCATGGGTGATCGGCATGAAATGCTCGGCGACGATGGCGAGCCCGCTTTCGGGCAGCAGGAAGTGGATGTCCGCGACACGGCCGTGCTGCGAGTTCTCGATCGGGATCATCGCGCAGCCCGCGGCCCCGGTCTCGACCGCGTCGAGCGCATCTTCGAAGCTGAAGCACGGCAAGGGAAGCGCATCTGGTGCAAACTGCATCGCCGCCTGGTGCGAATTCGAACCAGGCGCGCCGCCAAAGGCGATGGCGCGGGCAGGCTCGGCGGCGGCGGCGGTGCGCATCGAATCGACGATCGCAAGGGCTGGTTTGGCAAACTGACGCATGGAACTGGCGGTGCTAGGGAGGTGAAAGCGCCTCTTCAAGCGCTATTCCCACACCCGCACTTGCGCGGGCGCGCTTGCTTCACTAGAGCGGCGCGCAAACACCAGACCACTCGTATTCTTGCAGGCAATCACGCAATGGACGACCGTTTCAATACCGCTGCCGGTTGGGTTCTTGGCGCAGGCATCATCGCGCTGGGCGCATCCATCGTTTCAGGCATGTACTTCAAGGCTGACAAGCACGCCCATGTTGAGGAGCCCGGCTTCTTCATCCAGGGCGAAGCTGCCGAAGGTGGCGAAGCCGCTGGCCCCGATCTCGGCACGCTGCTCGCCAGCGCCGATCCTGCGGCTGGCGAGAAGGTCTTCGCCAAGTGCTCGGCTTGCCACACCATCAACCAGGGCGGTGCCAACGGCATTGGTCCGAACCTGTGGGCCATCGTCGGCAAGCCCGTCGGCAAGCATGCTGCCGGTTTCGCCTACAGCTCGGCACTGTCGGGCCATGGCGGCGACTGGACCTATGAAAATCTCGACCATTGGCTGACCAGCCCGCGCGCTTTTGCCGACGGCACCAAGATGAGCTTCGCCGGTCTCGGCAAGGCGGAAGACCGTGCCAACTTGCTCGCCTACCTGAAGGCCAACGGTGGCGGTCCTGATTTCCCTGCCCCTGCGGCCCCGGCTGCGGCCGAGGAAGCTGCTCCCTCGGAAGCGGGTGAAGCACCTTCCGAGGCAGAAGCCGCCGGTGCGATGGGCGCTGACGAGCCGGTTGCCGAAGCAGGTGCCGCCACCGCGAACTGATCGCGAAGGCAAACGAATTTGGAGAGGAAGGCCCCGCTTCGGCGGGGCCTTTTCATTTCAGGGTCTAGGCCTGATCGCCCTTGAAGCCCTGCGCGATCACGTACCACTCGCTCGAACCCTTGCGGCTCGCGGGCGGTTTGGCGTGCTTGACGGTTCTGAAATGCTTCTTGAGCAGGGTAAGGAGGTCGTTATCGGTCCCGCCTGCCAGCACCTTGGCAAGGAACGTCCCGCCCGGCGCCAGGTTCTCGATCGCGAACCACGCCCCGGCCTCGACCAGTCCCATCGTGCGCAAATGGTCGGTCTGCTTGTGGCCGACGGTGTTGGCGGCCATGTCGCTCATGACCAGTTCGGCCTTGCCGCCCAGCGCCTCCTCCAGCACGCGCGGTGCATCGTCGTCCATGAAGTCCATCTGGAAGATGGTTACGCCCTCGATCGGTTCGACCTCGAGCAGGTCGATTCCGACAACATGCGCCTTGGGTTTGACTTTGCGCACCACCTGGCTCCAGCCACCAGGGGCGATGCCAAGGTCGACGACGCGTTCCACTCCTTTGAGCAGGTCGAACTTCTCGTCGAGCTCGATCAGCTTGTAGGCGGCGCGGCTGCGATAGCCTTCGGCCTTGGCCTGCTTGACGTAGGGGTCGTTCAATTGCCGCTGGAGCCAGCGGGTCGAGCTCGCAGTGCGCTTCTTGGCGGTCTTGACCCGCGTTTCGCGATCCTTGCCAGAACGGCTCATACGTCCTGCTCCCGCATGCGCTGGAGCGCGGCGCGACTGCGATCACCTTCCGCGTCGGCGGCGATCAGGCTGCGCAATATGCCCTCGCGAATGCCGCGATCAGCCACGCCAAGCTGTTCTGCGGGCCAGATGTCGAGGATCGATTCAAGGATCGCGCATCCGGCAATGACGAGGTTCGCCCGGTCATCGCCGATACAGGGCAATTGCCGCCGCTCGGGCGCGCTCATCCGCGAGAGCCTAGCGGAAATGTCGCGCATCGACTGTGAGGGCAGGATCAGCCCGTCCACCGCCCGGCGGTCGTATTGCGGCAGTTCGAGGTGCAGGCTGGCAAGGGTGGTAACCGTGCCGCTCGTTCCCAGGAGGCGGATCGGCGCGTCCGATTTGGCCATTTCGCCGATGCGCCGCGCGAAGGGCGCAAAACTTCGGGTGACGATGCGGCGCATTTCGCGATAGCGTTCGATGCGATCTTCTTCGCTGTCTTCCTTGCTGGCGACGCTGTCGGTCAGCGAGACCACGCCCCAGGGCACGCTCATCCAGTCGAGAATGCGCGGAACGGGGCCGCCGGATTCGACCAGCACAAGCTCGGTCGAGCCGCCACCGATATCGAAGATGATCGCCGGGCCTTCGCCTTCGGCCAGCAGGACATGGCAACCAAGCACGGCAAGCCGCGCCTCTTCCTGCGCGGATATGATGTCGAGCATGATGCCCGTTTCGCGCTTCACCCGCTCGATGAATTTCGCCCCGTTGGCGGCACGACGGCATGCCTCGGTCGCGACCGAGCGGGCCAGCCTGACGTTGCGCCGTTTCAGCTTCTCGGCACAGACGTGCAACGCGGCCATGGTGCGTTCCATCGCCTCGTCCGAAAGGCGGCCGCTCGCGGCGAGGCCCTCGCCCAGCCGGACCACGCGGCTGAAGGCATCGATGACCGTGAAATCTTCCCCGCTCGGCCGGGCGATGAGCAGGCGGCAGTTGTTGGTGCCGAGATCCAGCGCGGCATAGGCCTGTCGCCGCGCGCCGTTGGCGCCATCGATCGGTTGCACATTGTCGGTGGGGGCCGGCGCTTTGGGTGGCGGTCGGCGTAGGTCACGCGGCTTTGCTGCGCGCCTTTCGCTGTCTCTCGCCTCGGCCCGGGAGGGGCGCTTGTAGCGGAAATCGGCTACCTTGCCGGACTTGCCGCCCCGTTTTGTCCCGTGCCCCGTTTTTGCGTCCGGCGGAGGATGATCCGCCATAATCGGGAGCTTTCTTTTTTCCTCCCGCGCCAACCACCGGCACGGGGACTTGGGACCGATGCTAGCGATGAAGCGAACTCACGGCAAGCGCGGCGGTTCGCACGGGGTTGACCTTGGTCGCGCGCGAAACTAGATGCGCGGCCTCTCTGCCGGACCGGAGGCGATTCTGCCCGTCCTGCCGAGGTGATGATGCCCCGTCGTCTAATGGTAAGACTACGGACTCTGACTCCGTCAATTGAGGTTCGAATCCTCACGGGGCATCCAGCACATTTCTCACGCAATCATCGGTCGCAGCGGACAGGTCCGCTCAGAAGATGACTTCCTTGGCGCCCGGGGTTGCCTTTTCGCGGCTGGTCCAGAGGATATCCGGCCCGCCCTCTCCAGTGCCGCGGATCGACGCGTAGATCAGATCCCTGCCATCCCAACTGACCCAGGGCCTGGCGTCGAAGCCGGGTGAATTGAGCGACCGCAGGTTCGTTGCCGGTCCGAAAGGCTCGGAAACGCTGGTGCGCGAAGCGACGTGGAGGTCGGGACCACCGGCACCGCCGCTGCGGGTGGAGTCGAAGAACAGCGTCAATCCGTCGTGCGTGATGCTCGGGCGGTTGTCGGAACCGGCGCTATTCACTCCCCCTTCGACCAGGGTCGCCGGACCGAACTCGACCGACTGGTAGATCTTCCCCTGGGTGCCACCGGGCAGGCGGCTGGAAAAGATCATCACCTCGCGTCCCTGCTCATCCTCGTAGAAGGTTGGCGTCTCGTCGAGCCACCCGGGGCGATTGATATTGCCCCCGAGGTTGACCGGATCGGTCCACTCGCCCGCCTGCCAGCGCGCTGCGTAGATGTCGTAGGCGGAATCCTCGCGGTCGCTCGAGAAGAACAGGCGGTGGTCCTGGGTGAAAGTGGGGCAAGACTCATTGGCCGAGGTGTTGATCGGCGCGGGGAGGCGCTGGGGCTCGCCGAAGCCCTCGTCCCGGCTTGCACGGGTCGCCACGAATATGTCGAAATTGCCCGAGCGGTTCGAGTTGAAGAACAGGGTCAATCCGTCGCGGGACAATGAGGCGCAACCGTCGATCGCTGCCGTGTTGATGGCGGTGGAGGAAGCCGGCAGGGCTTCTATGCTGACGGGCGGCGCCCAATCGGCAAAGCGCGGCAGTGCCAAGGCGGCCGTTGCGCAGAGGGCGGTCGAGCCGAGTGCCGCGACAAGGCGGGCCTTCGACAGGGTGGTAGTCTTGGTCATGATCGGTACTCCCGATAATCCGGCTACGACGGGCTCGGGCTGATTGCCGATGCTCGTCAGGGTGTTGCGACCATGACCGGATGTATCGAGAGGGTGGTGACGAGCGGCAATGACGGGCCACCGACGGTTGGCCGACCGATTGCCGATGGTTTGTGAAAGCCGGATTTTCGGCCCGGCTGCTGCTCGCCTAGCCCCGCTGCTCCAGCCTGACCGGCATGGATGTGAACCCGTGCAGGAACGGGCTGGCGAGGCGCGTGGGTTTGCCCTGCGGAACGATCCGCCAGTTGCGCGCCACGATCTCCTCGATCAGCGTCACCAGCTGGACCTCGGCCAGCCGCGCACCGACGCAGCGGTGGATGCCGTGGCCGAAGCCGAGATGGCGGCGGGCATTGGCGCGGCCGACGTCGAAGCGGTCGGCATCGGGAAACACGCTCTCGTCACGGTTGGCCGAGATGTACCACAGCACGATCTTCTCGCCTGCCGCGATCCTCTGCCCGGCGAGTTCGGTGTCCTTTGTCGCGGTGCGGCGCATGTGGGTGACCGGCGATTGCCAGCGGATGATTTCCTGCGCGGTATTGGGGATCAGCGAGGGGTCGGCGTGGAGCCGGTCCAGTTCCTCGGGGAAGCGGTTGAAGGCATCGACAAGCCCGCTCATCGAATTGCGCGTGGTGTCGTTGCCGCCGACGATCAGCAGGGCGATGTTGGCGATCCGCTCCATCGGGGTGAGATTGCCCATGGCTTCGGAATGCACCATCCGGCTGAGCAGATCGTCGGAGGGCGGCAGGTTGCGGCGCTCCTCCATCAGTTCGTCGAAACGGGCCAGCATGCGACCCATCTCCGCCATGAAACGCTCGTAATATTCCTCGCTGCCCGTGTCGGGGGCGACGTTGCTCGCCATGTCCGACCAGGTCTTGATGTCGTGACGGTCCTCGAACGGCATGTCGAACAGGATGCACAGCATCCCCATGGTCAGCGGGATGGATACCTCTTCGACCCAGTCGAAGGTCTCGCCCTGCGGCAGGGCATCGAGCAGCTGCTTGCTACGCGCACGGACCAGTTCTTCGAGGCGGGCCATCGATGTCGGGTTGAATGCCGGGGAGACGACCCTGCGCTGCGCAGTATGGCGCGGCGGGTCCATGGCGATGAAGTTCGGGAATTCGTGGCCGGCAACGCCTTCCTGGATGGTGATGTTGCCAAGCTCCGACGACCAGGTCGCCGGGTCCAGCTCGACCTCCGCGACGAGGTCGTGCGTGGTGGCCGACCAGTAGGGGCCATAGGGGCTGTCCTCGCGCCAGCTCAGCGGGGCGCTGCGGCGCAGTTCGGCAAAAGGCGCGTGCCAGAGGTGTTCGGTGTAGAGCGCATTGTCGCTCACATCGACCGGGGTAGCGGGACGTTCCAGTAACGTTGCCAATGCAGCTCTCCATCTGCGCGACTCAGGCACTTTCGAGTTGCCAGTCTGGGGTCATCATGGAACAGTTGCAATAACAGACGGAATCGACCGGGAGAGGGTGGATGGCCACAGCGGCAAGGGACATCAGTTTCGACAAGGAAGCGCTCAAGCGCAAATATGCGGAGGAGCGCGACAAGCGCCTGCGCAGCGACGGCAGTGCGCAATATGTCCGCCTCGAAGGCAGCTTCGACGAACTGGCCGCCGATCCCTACACGCCAGTGGCCGAGCGCGAGCCGGTGCACGACCATGTGACCTTCGCCTTCATCGGCGGGGGCTTTGCCGGCCTCGTCGTGGGTGCGCGGCTGAAGGCGGCGGGCATCGACGATGTTCGTATCATAGAGAAGGGCGGCGACTTCGGCGGCACGTGGTACTGGAACCGCTATCCCGGCGCGCAGTGCGATACGGCGAGCATGATCTACATGCCTCTGCTCGAGGAAACGGGGCACATGCCGACCGAAAAGTATGCGCATGCTCCCGAGATCCGCGACCACTGCAGCCGCATCGGCCACCACTTCGGGCTTTACGACAAGGCGCTGTTCCACACGCGCGTGACCGGGCTCGACTGGGATGAAGACCGCTCTGTCTGGGTCGTCCGGACAGACCGCGGCGACGAGTTCACCGCCAAGTATGTCGGCATGGGCACCGGCCCCCTGCACGTCGCCAAGCTGCCCGGCTTGCCGGGTATCGAGGATTTCAAGGGCAAGAGCTTCCACACCAGCCGCTGGGACTATTCCTACACCGGTGGGAATCCCGAGGGTGCACCGCTCGACAAGCTGGGCGACAAGCGCGTGGCGATCATCGGCACGGGAGCCACCGCGGTGCAATGCGTGCCGCACCTTGCCAAGGGCGCGAAGGAGCTGTTCGTCTTCCAGCGCACCCCGTCATCGGTCGACGTACGGGCCAATGGCCCGATCGACGAAGACTGGTTCGCCGGCGTCGCCGAAGAGGGCTGGCAGCGTAAGTGGCAGGATAATTTCGCCGCCAATCTGGGTGTCGGCTTCCCTGCCGAAGACTTGGTCAACGACGGCTGGACCGACCTTGCCAAGCGGATGCGCGCGAACCTCAAGGAAGTGCCGCCTTCGGAGTGGACGCCGGCCAAGATGATGGCCGCGTTCGAGGATGCGGACTTCGCCAAGATGGAGCAGATCCGCCAGCGCGCGCAGGAAGTGGTCGACGACCCGACCACGGGCGAGAACCTAAAGGCGTGGTACCGCCAGCTGTGCAAGCGCCCGTGCTTCCACGACGAGTACCTGCAGGCCTATAACGAGCCGGGCACGCACCTCATCGACACCGGCGGCCAGGGGGTCGAGCGGATTACCGAGAAGGGCGTGATCGCGAACGGCGTCGAATACGAGGTCGATTGCATCATCTACGCGTCGGGCTTCGAAGTCGGCACGAGCTATGTCTCGCGCTCGGGCTTCGACATGGCGGGCCGCGACGGCGTCACCTTGTCGGAACGTTGGGGCGACGGCATGCGCACCTTCCACGGCAACCAGATGCATGGCTTCCCTAACGCCTTCATGGTCCAGCCCGCACAGGCGGCGAATTTCATCGCCAACGTGCCGCACAACATCGTCGACCATGCCGACACCATCGCGGCCATCGTCAGCCATGCCGAGAAGGCAGGGGCGAGGACTGTCGAGCCGACCGAGGAAGCCGAGCAGGCCTGGGTCGATTTCATTGCCAGCGGTCCGCCGCGGGCTATCGGCAGCGCCGACTGCACTCCCGGATACTACAATAACGAAGGTGAAGGCTGGGGCGAGAACTCGCGCGTCTTCGTCGGCGATCCGCGCGGTGCGCTGGCCTACTGGGCGCACATGGATGCCTGGCGCAATTCGGGCAAGTTCGAGGGTCTGGAGTTCGGCTAGGCGCTTGAGCGCCTGCGGCACGATCGGTCTCCGAAGCCATGAAAAAGGGGGCGACGTTGCCGCCGCCCCCGATTGGCCAGAGCAGCAGGTGTCAGTCGTCCTGCTCAGGAGCCTTGATCTCGCCTGCGGTCGCGACGGTCGTACCGTTCTGGACCATCTTGGCGCGCTGCGGCCGCGCTTCCGGGGCGACCTTTTGCACCGCGGGAAGCAGCAATGAGGCACGGCGCTCTTCCTTGGCGGCCTGGACGGTGTCGGCGCTTGGGACGGTCGTGCCGTTCTGGCTCATGCCAGGCTTGCCGTCGCGTCCGTCGCCATTCACGTCGCCCACTGCGACGTTGACGCCGCCCTGGAACCGGGGCTGGACGGCAGGAAGGAGGAGACCACGGGTCTCGCCCTGAGGCGCCTGCACGTCATCTGCGGTGGGAACGGTCGTGCCGCCTTCCTGCCGGAAGCCACCATTGCCCGTGGGGGCGGCTTCGCCTTCCTCGACCTTCCAGCTGGCTTCGACTTTCCCCTTCTTGCCTGCCTTCGCAGTGCCCGTCGCGGCATCGACAGCCTCGCGAGCGGTATCCTGTGCCAGTTCCGACAGCTCCTGCTTCACAACCTTCTTCAGGAAGCCGAGCGGGCCAGCATGGGCGGGGACCGCGACGAGCGCGGTGGCGGACAGGGCAGTGGCGCTCGCCAGTGCCTTCAAAGTGTTCATCCTCATCATCACTCTCCGTGTTCGTTTCTTGCATTTCAGCCGCGCTCGGTGGCGCCGACGAATCACCCTCTAGCCAAAAATAGAGCCGTTGTCTAGATTGCGAATCTAGATAATAGTTCTAGAGTGACATCCAGGAAGGGATGAGCCAAAGGCGGACCATGGTTCAGGCGCGCAGCAAGATGACACGGGAGCGGGTGCTCGAGGCGGCGACACAGCTGGTGCTGGAGCGCGGGCACGAAGCCCTAGCGATGAAGGATCTGGTCGAGCTGTCAGGCGTGTCCAACGGGTCGATCTTCCACCACTTCGGTTCACGCGACGGGGTGCTCGAGGAAATCTTCAAGCGCGAGCGACGTGCCTATCTCGCCTATGTCAGCCAGTGCACTCTCGAACACCAGGGCGACCCTTGCGAAGCGCTGGGGGAAGGTGCGCGCGGCGCCCTGATGTTCCAGGCGCGCGATCCGCAGCGCTACTACCGTCTGAACGCGCAGTTCTCGAATTCGGAATGGCTGCGTGAAAAGCAGACGATGTGGAATGACCTCGCCGCCGACATCGAGCGTCCGGTCATAGAGTGGGGCATGCCGCATTTCGCTGCCAAGCGGTTACCCCTGCTTGCCCCCGCATTGATCCAGTCGCTGCTGCTGGGTCCACCGGAACTCGTCTGCAACCAATGGCGGGCGGGCCGGATCGGCGGCCAGCTTGCGGATCATGCCGACACGGTGGCGGCCTATGTCACCGCCGGAATGCGGCACCTTCGCGACATGGGTAACGGGGCGGGCTAGGACCTTCTGGAGTCGGTCGCCTGTCGCACGACCTCGACGAGATCGGCGGGCGAGCGCTCGACGACTTCGCGGGCACGGTCCCAGCTTCCGTGAAGCCACGCCTGTCGTGCCTGTTCCTCGTCGGGCACGACCACAGGCATTGCGGTGCAGCCCAAGTCGCGAGGAGCGCCCAGTGCATCCCTTGTCAGTAGGGCGAAAGCAGGCACCTCCTCGTCCTTCCATACTCCGGCGAAGGCGAAGATCGGCTGGCCGTGCGGCGCGAACCAGTGTTGCAGGCGGCGCCCCTCGTAATCGGTGCCGCTGCCCCACAGCATCACCGCCGTTGCCGGGACGAGACAGCGGAATTCGCTGTTCCTCAAGTTTCCGATCCAGAACGGGCTGTCGGGATTGCGGACGGTCGAAATGCGGCGGGTCATGTCGTGCGACGAGGGTGGGGGCAGGACGCCCCAGAGGCGCGGGGTCATGCGCGGCTCCAGCCTGCCACCGGCAGGGCGCGGTCCGGCGATGAACTCGCGGCCCGCCGTAACGACCGGTGCGAAGTGCTCGGGCGCCACGTAACCGCCCTGCCACGGGTCCTCGCCCTGCCGGGCCCCGAAGCGCGCGGCGACCTCCTGCGCGCTGGCATCGAGACGGTAGAGCCGGGTCATGGGCTGCCACTAGACGCTGACCGGCACAGGGTCTATCGCGCTCCCATCCCCGGGGAGCGCGCGTGCGCTGAGAGGGAGGTTTCGCACCCTCCGACCCGTCGAACCTGAACCGATTAGCATCGGCGGAGGGAGTGGAGCGGCACCTCGCCCGTATTCCGCTCTCCGCCATCTGGAGAGAATACGCATGGCCGACATCAATTCGCAGTTCGACATCGGCGTCACCACCGGGCCCATTCGCGGCAGCCGCAAGATCCATGTCGGCAAGCTCGGCGTTGCCATGCGCGAGATCGACCTCGAGGGCGGCGAGCCCAGCGTGCGGGTCTACGACACCTCCGGCCCCTACACCGACCCGGCGGCGCAGATCGACATCCGCAAGGGCCTGCCGCAGCTGCGCCGCGAATGGCAGCTCGCCCGCGGCGATGTCGAGGAATACGCCGCGCGCGAGGTGAAGCCCGAAGACAACGGCCAGCTCGGCCCCGACCGCTCGGGCGGCGTCCCGGCCTTCCCGAATGTCGCCAAGACCGTGTTGCGAGCCAAGCCCGGCGCGAACCTCAGCCAGATGCACTACGCCCGTCGCGGCATCATCACGCCCGAGATGGAATATGTCGCCGAGCGCGAGAACCTCGGCCGCGAATTCATCCGCCGCGAGGTGGAAGGCCAGAGCTGGGGCGCCGCGATCCCGGAGTATGTCACTCCCGAATTCGTCCGCGACGAGGTGGCGCGCGGCCGCGCGATCATCCCCTCCAACGTCAACCACCCGGAAGCCGAACCGATGGCGATCGGGCGCAACTTCCTCGTCAAGATCAACGCCAATATCGGCAACTCCGCCGTCGCCAGCGACGTCGCGAGCGAGGTCGACAAGATGGTCTGGTCGATCCGCTGGGGCGCGGACACGGTGATGGACCTCTCCACGGGCCGCAACATCCACGACACCCGCGAATGGATCATCCGCAACAGCCCCGTCCCCATCGGCACCGTGCCGATCTACCAGGCGCTGGAAAAGGTCGGCGGCATTGCCGAGGACCTCACCTGGGAGATCTTCCGCGACACGCTGATCGAGCAGGCCGAACAGGGCGTCGACTATTTCACCATCCACGCCGGGGTGCGTCTGCCCTATGTGCCGATGACTGCCAAGCGCGTTACCGGCATCGTCAGCCGTGGCGGCTCGATCATGGCGAAATGGTGCCTCGCGCATCACAAGGAGAGCTTCCTCTACGAGCGCTTCGACGAGATCACCGAGATCATGAAGGCCTACGACATCGCCTATTCGCTGGGCGACGGCCTGCGCCCCGGCTCCATCGCCGACGCCAATGACGAAGCCCAGTTCGCCGAGCTCTACACTTTGGGCGAACTGACCAAGCGCGCCTGGGAACAGGACGTGCAGGTGATGATCGAAGGCCCCGGCCACGTGCCGATGCACAAGATCAAGGAGAACATGGACAAGCAGCTGGAAAGCTGCGGCGAGGCGCCGTTCTACACCCTCGGGCCGCTCGTCACCGATATCGCGCCCGGCTACGACCACATCACCAGCGGCATCGGCGCGGCGATGATCGGGTGGTTCGGCACCGCCATGCTCTGCTACGTCACGCCCAAGGAACACCTCGGCCTGCCCGACCGCGACGACGTGAAGGTGGGTGTGGTCACCTACAAGCTCGCCGCCCACGCCGCCGACCTCGCCAAGGGCCACCCGGCCGCCAAGGTCCGCGACGACGCGCTGTCGAAAGCCCGCTTCGAGTTCCGCTGGCGCGACCAGTTCAACCTCAGCCTCGACCCCGACACGGCCGAGCAATACCACGACCAGACCCTCCCGGCGGAAGGCGCCAAGACCGCCCACTTCTGCTCGATGTGCGGGCCCAAGTTCTGCTCGATGAAGATCACGCAGGAAGTGCGCGACTTCGCGGCGAAGCAGAACTCGGACAGCTACCTGGCGAGCCAGAACATCAAGCGCGAGACCTCAGCCGAAGAGGCTGCGGTAGCGGAGAAGGGCATGGAAGAGATGAGCGAGGTTTACCGCGAGAAGGGTGAGAAATTGTATTTGCCAGAATAAGGAAGCTTAACTTCCTTGATTTACTGCCCATTTTCCGCCTTGATGCGGGAAGGGGAGAGAAATTTGATACCACCATTCAATCTGAATGGCGTTTTGCCGCCGTTTATTGGAGCGACGCCAGGCGCTCAAATTGCTTTCTCGTCTCCATATTCTTGCACGAGCGTCGAACTAGTGCAGCGATTTGCCACGTCCGAGCGTCGCCGCCGATTGTTAGAAGGGCTGTTCCAATTCCGTGCGAGCTTGCGCGAAAGCGGAATTGTCTCTGGCTTTCAGTGGTTGGATGGGAGTTTCACGGAAAACGTTGAGTCTGATGGTCGTGAACCAAATGATATTGATGTTGTTACGTTGGCATACCGACCGGAAGGGCTGACCCTGAATTTGCAAGGGTGGACCGAGTTCGTGGCGGATCAGGGCAAAGGTGGCATCTTTGATAGAAATCGGAATAGAGAACGCTTCACATGCGATACGTTCTTTTTGGATTTGAACACCGTTCCACACATCGTCGCTCGGCAGGCCGCTTATTGGACGGCCTTGTTCTCTCATCAGCGGAACACATTTCAGTGGAAGGGCATGTTAGCTCTGCCGCTTCACACCGATGACACAGACGCGATAGCCGCGCTCGCTGAAGGTGGTGAAGATGAGTAAGCTTCAACGAGCAGCACTGGAGAGCGAACGAGCCAGCCTTCAGGCCTTAATTGCCGAGGCAGCGGAATCCGACCCGTTGGGTACATTGTCGCTTCGTCAGCGCCTTGTAAGAATCGAAGAAGACTTGGTCGAACTCGATGAAGATAAGCATTATGCCGATGTAACTCTATTGTTTTATGGCAAGCCGGTAGATGGTTCGCGGGGAATTGATGCAGAATTTGCGGGCAAAGCTCTGCAATCATATCAGTCCGCCCTTTCGAAACACATGAATTCGCTGACTGGCAGGGCACTCGGTCGGAGAGGGCCAGTTCCCGAACGGAGCTTGTCACGAATGAATATTGTCGATGTCGTACACGGATCATTCGGGTTTCGTCTCGAGGAGGACAACGAGGAAGCCCAAATGTTCGATACGTCACTTCGTCACGCGGTGACGGCTATATCCAAAATAATTCATGACTTCTCTGACCCTTCAGATGCAGTTTTTGAGCAAGCCATTGAGGATATCGATGGTCGCACGTTCCTTTCCGTAAAGGCCTTCATTCAGCTGCTGCGAAATGAGGAAGCAAAGTTCAAGTTGGTCGACGACCAAGAAGAAATCGAACTCGACGAGGCGAAGGTCGAAAGAGCCTATCAGCGTGTAGAGCGTACCGAGGTTATCGAAAATGAGGATTTCATAAGCGGGACCTTGGTGGGAGTGATGCCTGTTGCAAGGAGGTTCGAGTTCAACCTTGATGGAACCGAGGAGATCATATCAGGCCCTATCGATGCCCGTCTAAGCGCGGACTTTCTCGAGAGGATCGAGAACGACGAACAGTTCATCGGCAGGCCTTGGCGTGCTTCGGTAAGGATCAGAACTGTGCGCAGACCTGATGGTCGCGAAAAAATCGAGTACATCCTTACTGGTCTAGTCCAGCCGGAGTAGCTTATCGCGATGTGATTAGCCTTCGAGCAATCTACCGGCCGGGCAACTCGCTTGCTGATTTGGCCACTTCACCCCCGCCCCAACCCCACCAGCACCCGGTCCAGCGCCTGCAGGAAGTTCGACCGGTCCGCCTTGCTGAACGGCGGAGGGCCGCCGCCCATTCCGTCCATCCCGGCGCGCAGATCTTCCATGATTGCGCGGGTGGCGATGGCGCTGCCGATGCTGGCGGCGTCGAAGCTCTTGCCGTCGTGGCGCAGGACCGTCGCGCCCGCCTTGAGGCAGCGGTCCGCCAATAAAATGTCGCCGGTCACCACCAGCGTCCCCGGCCCGGCGTGCTCCGCGATCCAGTCGTCCGCCGCGTCGAAGGCGTCGGAGACCGTCACCCGCTTCACCCGCTCGCTCACCGGCACGCGGAACATCTGGTTACTGACCACGCGGACGTGCGCGCCGTGGCGTTCGGCCACGCGGTAGATTTCCTCCTTCACCGGGCAGGCGTCGGCATCGACGAGAATGGTCACGACTGGCTGCGCAGGGTCGGTCATCGGGGGAGGGGTTAGCGCAGGCCTTGGCGCTTTCCTACACCCCGCCATCCGTGCCTAAGCTCGCCGGATGGACCATCCTGCACCCCCTCCCGCTCGCCCGAAGCCCGACAACGCCCGCTGGACAGGGGAAAAGGCCTCGACCTTTCTCAAGCTGCTCGGGCGCTCCGGCAAGGTGGCGGCTTCGGCGCGGGCGGTGGGGATGAGCCGGCAGGCGGCCTATCGCCTGCGCGCGCGGGCGCCGCGGTTTGCCGAGTACTGGGACATGGCGATCGAGGTGGCGGCGAAGCGCAAGGCCTCCTCGCGGCGGGGTCGCAAGCCCGTACACCCGCTGCTCGACAAGCGGCCCCTGCCGACGCCTGCGAAGGGTGACGGACGGGCACGCGGAGGGTGACGGCGGTGCGGGCACAAGGTGACGCTTGCGACGCGCGCAGGGTGACGGGCGGGCCTCCCCGGGTGACCGCTCGCGCGGGCAGGGTGACATTCCGCTCCGCAGGGTCACGCTTTCGCGCCCCACGGTCACGCAAAGGCGGCTTTTTACCCTGGACCGTGTTCCACCTGTTCCACCTGCGGGTTACGCTTTCGCCTACCCGCAATTGCCCCTGTCCCTCGCGCCGAGCCTCGTTATGATGCGGGAAAACGGGCCGCGCCATGCATTCACTGGGGGGAGGGGAAAGCCGCCATGCAGCAAGCTCGACTGGTCCGTCCGGCCACGCGCCACGTTCGTTCGCTCATCTTCGACAGTGCGGGGTGGGACGACTTCCCCGTGCGCAGCGACGACATCGTCATCTCCACCTATGCCAAGTGCGGGACGACCTGGACGCAGCGCATCGTCGGCTCGCTGGTCTTCGGCAGCGCCGCGCCCTTTCCGGTGCAGGACAGCTCGCCCTGGCCCGATTTCCGCATGCCGCCGCCGGGCGCGATGGTGGCGCTGGGGGAATCGCAGACGCACCGGCGCTTCCTGAAGTCGCATCTGCCGTTCGATGCGCTGCCGGTCTACGAGGGGGTGAAGTTCATCCACGTGGCGCGCGACGGGCGCGATGCGGCGATTAGCCTCTACAACCACAAGCTCCACTACACCCCCTTCACCGTCGAGCGGATGGAGGAATTGAATCGCGAGGACCCCAAGTTCGGCGGCGATCACGTCCCCTTCGTGCCCGAAGGCGGACCGGGACAGCACTTCCATGACTGGCTGCACGGCTGGGAAAACGCGATGGGCGACGAGGGTGCGAACTACTGGGTGATGGAGAACAGCTTCTGGGCCGCGCGGCGCGATCCGAACGTCCTGCTGGTCCACTTCAACGACCTCAAGGCCGACCGCGAGGGCGAGATGCGCCGGATCGCCGGCTTCCTCGGGATCGACATCCCCGAAACCCTGTGGCCCGAGCTGGTCGAGGCGGCGGGGTTCGATGCGATGAAGAAGAAGTCCGACGACCTGCTGCCCAATGCGGTGAACATCTGGAAGGGCGGCGGCGACACTTTCATCAACAAGGGAACCAACGGCCGCTGGCGCGATGTCTACGACCCGCAGGACCTCGCCGATTACGACCGCATGGTAGCCGCCGAGTTCAGCCCTTCGCTCGCCGCATGGTGCGAGGGCGGCAGGCTGGTCGCAGGCGATCCGCGCGAGTTGCCCGATTGAGCCACGTGCGCGCGGCGAATAGCTGCTAGGTCTGGCGGATGGCCGAATACCTCATCTTCTTCGCACTCGTATTCGGCGTGAACCTGCTGCCCGCTTTCGGGCCGCCAACATGGTCGATCATCGCGCTGTACGCCTTCAACAGCGATCTCGAGCTTGCTCCGCTGGTAGGCATTGCGGCGGTGGCGGCGGCGAGCGGGCGGTTCCTCCTCGGCCATGCCACGCGCGCGCTGGGCACGCGCTACCTGTCGGTGAAGACCAAAGCCAATCTCACCGCGGCCCGGCAAATGCTCGAGGCGCGTCGTCGCAACACGCTCATGGCCCTCGGGCTGTTCGCGATCTCGCCCGTACCCTCGGCACAATTGTTCGAGGCGGCCGGATTGGCGCGCCTGCGCCTGCTGCCCTTCACCGTCGCCTTCTTCGCGGGACGGGTCGTGTCCTATGCATTCTACGGTCTGACCGCGCAGAGCATCCGATCGACAAGCATGGGAGAGGTCCTGCGCGAAGAGATCAGCAGCCCGCTGGGTATCGCGCTTCAAGTGGCGATGCTGGCGGGGCTCGTCCTCCTCGCACGCATCGACTGGGGTGCGAAGCTGGCGCCAAGGGACAGCAACACGCCCTAGCGCTTGATCCAGTCCTTCGCATCCTCGAGCTTCTCCATCGGGAAGACTTCGAAAGTGTAGGGCACGATCGGCCGGAATATCCTGGCGGTGCGAACCAGCCACGGAACGTCTGTTACCATTGCGATGCGTGTGAAATCCCTGACATGGCGCAGGTCGAATTTCGTGTCCTCCCAAGCCGCATCGCCGGAAAATGTCGTGTAGTTATCTCCCATCACGAACAGCAGCTTGAGCTTGTCGTGATCCTTCAGCCTGTTCTCGACCAACGGGATAAGGACATCGTGATAGTCCTGTGCAGTGATGATCCCTACCGCCCGCACGGCGATTACATCGCGCGGCAGGCCTTCGATGACCTCGAAGCGGCCCGGGTCGTCCTCACTCGCGCGCAGCCAGGCCTTGGCGTCCTCCATCTTGCGCGAAGGGAAGCGCCGGATAATCGCCTTGGTCATTAGATTGGCGATTTCGGGGGCAAGCGAAAGCAGGGGCGAGTCGCCCACCACCGCTACCTTCTCCACGATCTTTTGATGTTCCTTCACGAAGTGGAAGTGCCGGGCGAGAGCTCCCACACTGTCCCAATGGGGAAGGCCTTCGACGCTGATCAGCAAGTTGGGGACCCGATCCGTCTCGTTGATCCGGGAGTCGATAGCGGCTGCGAGATCCGCGAAATCCTGCTCGCTCAGCGCGCCCTTCGGCCGCAGGATCACGAATTCTTCGTGGGACAGGTCGATGTCGATCATGGCGGAACTCCTTCTCTTGCGAATTGCAGTTTCTCCACTGACGGGGTCGGTGTCGTTGTCCTCGATCAAATCTTTCTGCCCGGGACGGATGTGCGACGGCCGGACGCAATAGACTCCCACTCCAAGGCAAGTTAGCGTTCCTCCGGGCCGCCGAGACTCCATCAGGGGGAGAGCGTCCATGTCCCATCATCACTACATCATCTCGCGCCGAACGTTTGCCGTTGGGGTGATTGGCGCGGCTGCGGCCGGGCCGCGCGCGCTGGCGCAGGCGGTCACGGCAACGTCGGAAATGGGGCCGTTCTATCCTGCCGGGTATCGCGGTGAGACCGACGCGGACCTGACGCGGGTTGCCGGTGCTGCCAAACGCGCAGAGGGTCAGGTGATCGAGGTCGTCGGGCGCGTGCTCGACAAGATGGGAAATCCCATCCGCGGGGCCCAGCTCGACATCTGGCAGGCCAATACCCACGGACGCTACGACCATCCGCAGGACCCCGCGATCATGCCACTCGACCCCGGCTTCCAGGGCTTTGCCCGGATCACTACCGGGGGCGATGGCAGCTGGAAGCTGACCACGATCAAGCCGGGTAGCTACGACAGCCCGATCGGCAACCGCCCACCGCACATCCATATGGACGCCATCGGACCCAATACGCGCGCCATGCTGCAAATGTATTTTCCTGAGGATGCCGAGGCGAACGCGCGGGACTCGCTCTACAAGACGCTTGGCGCGGATGCGCCGACATCTGTCGCCAGCGCGCTGGGCGATCATCGATACAGCTGGGACATCGTGCTGCTGGAAGGATAGAGTTTGCGTCTTCGACAGGCCGCATGCGCGTCACGACCCAGCGCAACGGGCGCACTGCAGCAGCGGGTTCGGCTGGCGCGCACGGGGCCGAAACCCCACGTCGGGGGTTGAGAAAAGGAACGGCAAGAAGGAACACCAGCCATGCAGGTCCAGTTCAATTCCGACAGCAGCGTCATGGGCACCGACAACGTCGCCAGCCGCATCGAGGCGCGAGTTCGCGACAAGCTCGGACGGTTCGAAGAGCGGCTGACCCGGCTGGAGGTGCACCTTCACAATGACCATCGCCACACGCACGGTCATGACGACAAGGCCTGCACCTTGGAGGCGCGCCCTCGAGGAGGGCGGGCGATCGGGGTAACCGAGCACGGCTCGACAGTTGACGATGCCGCGCGTCGCGCCGCGATGACGCTGGCCCAGCGGCTCGACCGTCACTTCGGGAAAAGCGACCGTCACGGCCACGACCCGCGGCCCGACAAGGTCATGTAACCGGAAACTTCTTTGGGAGGGGCGATGATGGAAAGCACTACCGCATTGAGACTGGGCGCCGCCGCGGTGGCCTTGTCTCTGAGCGTACCCGCAGTTGCGCAGGAGAGCGAACCTGTCTTCACACCTTCGACGCTACCCTATCCGTTCTCAGATGCGGTGCAGGTGGGGAATATCCTGTTCTTGTCCGGCGACATCGGCATGTCGGAGGATGGGCAGACCATCGCTAAGGGCGGGATGGAAGTCGAGGCGCGTCGGGTAATGATCAGGCTCGGCGAGCGCCTTGCGACCCATGGCCTTACGTATCGTGATGTGATCAAGTGTACTGTCATGCTGGCCGACATGGCCGACTGGCCGACATTCAACAGCATCTATGCCGAGTATTTCACCAAGCCCTTTCCGGCTCGATCGGCCATGGGCGTTAACGGGCTGGCACTCGGCGCGCGGGTCGAACTTGAATGCTGGGCGCACAAACCTGCGCGGAGCGCGGACTAGACTGTGCTTGCGAGGCGGGATCGCTATGGCATGATGCCTGGCGAAATACGGAATGCGCCATGACAAAGGACGCCGCAGCATGATCAAGCTGACCTATTGCCTCCATCGCCTGCCTTCGCTGACCCGCGAGGAATTCCAGCGCTATTGGCGCGAAACCCACGCTCCGCTCGTCGCGGCAGCAAGTGAGGCCCTGGGCATCAAACGGTATGTCCAATGCCACACAGTCGAGAGCGCGATCGGCGACGGGACGGCGGGCGGTCGCAATATGCCGCATGGCGAGGGCGAGGATTACGACGGCGTCGCCGAGCTCTGGTTCGACAGCGAAGATGCCGTGGCCGCGATGACTGCGACCCAGGAAGGGCTCCGCCACGCGCACATCCTGCTCGAGGACGAGCGCAATTTTATCGACTTCACGCGAAGCCGGGCATTCATCGGCAGCGAGAACGTGGTGATCGGATAGGTTTGGGGAGGAAGTAGATGGGAGAGATAGCCGAGAAGCCAGTTTACCGCGTGCCCTTCGTCGAACGCACCGGTATGCAGCGGCTGGAGGAAGGGCGCGGGCATTCGAAACTTCTCATGCCGCTCGCCCCCAATGCCAATCACGTCGATGTCATGTACCTTGGCGCATTCTGCGTCCTGGCCGAGGCGGTTGCCGCGGGGCCGGGCATCTCGATCCTCGATACCGAGCGCTATTTCCCGATCATCAAGGACATCGCAGTCGACTTCCACCGGATGGCGGCCAGCGACGTGATTGCCGAATACACGCTGTCCGAGGATGAAATGGCCCGGCTCCTATCCGACCTCGAGAGCAAAGGAAGCGCGACCTATGTCGCGCAGGTGCCGATGCATGATGCCGACGGGATCGAAGTGGCGACAGGCAAGGTCACCGTGAAACTTCTCAGCCACGGCTGGAAGAAAGGCGGCTGACACTCAGATTGCAGGCTGCTGGGTCAGTCGGACGAGGGCCCAGTCATAGCCCAGTTCCTTCACGCGTCGCTGCAATAGTTCGCGCAGGACAGCGTCAGGTTGCGGCTCACGCGTCAGCATCCACAGGTATCGCCCACTGGGTTCACCCACGATCGACCATTCGTAAAGGCCATTGGTCCCTGTTGGGCCGTGGTCGAGAACCCAGTAATCGCCGTAGAACGGTCCGAAGAAACTGACCTTCAGCTTCGCACCCTGGCTGTCCTCGACAACCTTTGCCTTGCCGGTCGACTGGTCGAACTTGCCGTCGAGGCTGTCGCGATAACACGAGTTGACCACTTTGATCGTCCCATCGTCACGCCGCGAGTACTCTGCGGTCACACCTTCGCAGCCTCTTTGGAATGGGGCTTCGTAGCGGCCGTATTCGTACCATTTGCCGAGATAGGCATCGAGCGCCACAGGTTTGGCCGGTTGAGGGACTGCAATGTTGCCTACCGGGCCGGGCGTGCCGACGCAGCCTGCGGCAGCTATTCCCAGCGGGAGAAGGACGGTGAGAGCAAGGATCTTTCGGTTCATGGCCTTGGCAACACGCCAGCGGAACAGGTGTTCCTAGAACACTAACGGGCCGGGCCACCGCGCCATTTGCGGCCTGGCCACCAGTCGGGATCGAACCATTGGCAGGCCATATCTGGTCGCGCATCCGCCAGGGCCATAAAGCCTTCGAAATTCGACACCGCCTTGGCGCACTCAAGCCGGCTGAGATTGCGACAGGTGATGAGGGGGGAAAGATCCTTGTCCTTCACGCTCGTGCTGACCAGCGACAGTTCGGAAAAGGCAAAGCCGTCCAACGGATCGAGGCTTTCCAGTTTCTGAGTGGTATTTATCGATCCGTCGAGGCCGAGCATCTCGAGGCGGTCCTTAAGCGGCCTGATCCAGCGTAGGTCAAAGAGATGTTTGGCGTTCTCGATTTCCAGGCGGGTAAGGCCGAATATTCGGGTGAGGGGCGTGAAATCGGTGATGTTGCGCGGTGAATCGAGCTTGAGGCGATGGAGTTTCTTCAGGCGGGTCAGGCCTTCGAGAGATTCGGCAGTGACTGGCCATTCAAGCGTCAGCCACTCGAGATTTTCGAGTTCGCAAATCTCGTCGAGGAAGTCCTGGGTTACGGCGCTTGCGGTCAGGATGCGCAATTTCATCCGGGTAGAGATTCCGCGAAAACTCTCTTTCTCGCGGTGATGCACTCCAACTTCTGAATCGGGCCCGATCTTCAGTCGCTCGCTGAACTCGTCTCGTTCCATGCTCAGGCAGGCTCAGCGCTTGCGGACAAATTCCGCACGCAGCACGAGCCCCTTGATGCCAGGATACTTGCAGTCGATCTCCTGCGGGTCGCCGGTCAGCCGGATCGATTTGATGAGCGTGCCCTGCTTGAGTGTCTGGCCGGCGCCCTTGACGTCGAGATCCTTGATGAGCGTAACCGCATCGCCATCCGTGAGAAGATTGCCGACTGCGTCACGCACTTCGACCTGTCCCTCGGCAGCCTGTTTCGCAGCCAGCTCGCTTGCAGGCAACCATTCGCCGCTTTCCTCGTCGTACACGTACTCTTCGTCGCCGCCCGACATCTCAGAACTCCTGCTTTTGCTGAGCGCGGTAACCTAGGCGATGCGCACACGCTTTTCCATCACGGGGTGGAGAGAAATGCGGTCGATACCTCGGAGTACCATGTGGATCCGTACAACCACGCTGCAACCACATAGGTGGCAAACAGTATAGGCGCTCCGACCCGGTAGACCGGATGTAGCGCGCCGCGCGAATAGAGATCCCAGGCCATGCCCATCGCGACTAGCAACATTGATCCGCCGAAGCCGAAAGCGAGGTGGGCAAAGTAACTTTGCGACTCCCAGAACAGAGCCGGATCGAAGGATGAAATGGTGCGCAAGTGCGCACCTGCGCAGATCGACGCGGTTGCCATGAGTATCAGGCGCTTGTGCGCGGGCGGATTTTTTCGCGCTGCCCAGGCAAATGGGACAAGCACTGCAAAGGTAGTGAGGTATGTCAGGGTAACGATGGAGAACGCGCCGCTTTGCCCGGCGGCGACTTCACGTTTCTGGGCCGCGAACTCGGCAGTGCCTGCGGAAACCAGCATCACCACGGCAAGCGGCAACATGGCAACTCCCAGTTTGCGATGCCAGTCGATGCGCTTTGTGGCGGCAAACCATGCCTGCATGGCCAGCAGGACAAGCCAGGCGGCGAAGCTCCAGACGTGCAGAACTAACCAAGGAGATGCGGGCTCCTGGAAGTCGTCGAAGAAGCGCTCGCTCACCGGCTCGCGAAATCCGAGCAGGACAATGAGTAGGATGTAAAGCCACAGTGCGGCCCAGAACCGGCTGTCGCCTTCGTGACGAGTAGCAAAACTTGCTTCCATGCGGACCTCCCCCAAGGCCGCGACCCGATGCTTTGAGGATGCAGCTAAATGGACGGCGAGGCAATGGTGCCAAGCCGGGGGTGCATGCTCAGGATCGTTGGGTTAGTACTGGGCGGCACCCGCAACGGCGGCGGAAACATCGACAATTCGCACAGTGCCATCATTTGTGCCCGTCGTTGAGATGCCTGAGTGATCCTGTTCTGCGGGTACGTCCTGATCCCGGACTACCGGCTCGGCAAGGGCAAGCTGCTCAATCTCCCGATCACTGAATTCGTCGTCGTAGGACGCGTCGAGCATCACCGGATCGGCGCCTTCCCACCAACTATCACTCCTGCCCCTGAGCCGTCCATGGAGCGAGAGCTCCGCAACCGGGATCGTTCCCTCTGGCGTTACCAGGTCATAATGGTCCGGTGGGCGATCCTCTGCGGCAATTGCCGCGAAGTTATCCCGGTCAATCCGGGTGCCTGCAACGGCCGATGCAGTATCTTCCATCAGCATCGGGGTCGATCCAATGGCCTTTCCACTTATCGCACCGATCGCAGCCACCGTAATTGCTGCGATGCCTAGGGTCGTCTTGAGGGGGAAAGGTCGTGACAGGGTGGACATGGTGACGGTGGGTGCAACGCGCGTAATCGCCCATGTGTTCCGGCCCGGTTGTTACCGACTGACCCCTTCACCCCTCCTTAACCCCGCCGGGAAACGCCCCTGCAATGGTTCAAGGTGCAGGTTAACGGCGCGGTGACAAATGGCCGCTAGAGCGCCCTCGGGCGCAGTTCGGGGAGTTTCGTATAGATGCACTCGTTGCAGCACACTTTTGCGGATGCAGAAGGGGAGAGCGCATGGGAAACCAAGTTGCGAGCCCATTTCCTTGCCGGCGAGCTCGACGATGCCCATGCGGTTCTCGAAGCGGCACTGGCAGAGCTCGATAGTGATTTCGGGCGCATGTGTCTCCGGACAGCGCCCGAGAACGTAACGATCAGCGGTTGGGAAGAGCTTGTCGAAGCGATCCGTGATCATGAGGGTGATCCGATTACAGGGGTAACTCTTGCCATTGCCAATGAGGCGGACCGTGCGTTCGAAAAGGGGCAAGTGCATCACCCTTACATGATGCTCGGCCTTTACACCGATGAAGGGTTCGAATTCAGCGGCGCGGCGGCAGCCGACCTCCTCGCGCAGACCGAAACGGAAGAGGGTCCCGCGTGGGCGGGTTACGACGAGGACATCGAGGTTTATCTCGACCTTGAAGGTCTCGATGCGATCAACACCGCCCTTCTGCATCACAAGGAGCGCCACTTCTTCCGCGATGGCCGGCCTGAGAATGCTCCGCTGCGATATGTGGAATATGTGCTTGGCTGCTGGTGGCGCGCGTTACTGTTCCATCAGTCGGTCGCCAGCGAATGTGCAATTCACGGGCTGCCAGGCGGAATTCCGGTCGTGGCCGGAACGGTCGAGATGCGCCCCGAAATCGTCACCGTTCACGGGATCGGCGCAAGGACGGTGGAGAAAGCCCGCGTGGTTGAAATAAGGCCAGCAGCACCGATCATTGCGGCAGATTTCATCCAGGTCCGAACGGTCGAGGAGGTCGTGGAACTGACCGGTGCCGACCTTCGCCGCAAGGTCATCGAAACCGGCCAGGAGGACGAGCCCGAAGCGAAGCGCGGTATGATCGCCCGTATCTTCGGCCGGTGACACCGGGGTCTGGACTCCCTTCGCTCACCGGCTAGGTTGTCGGGCAAAGGGAGAGAGGCGATGAGCAAGACCGAAGGCGGCTGCCTGTGCGGCGAGGTGCGCTACAGTTTCCAGGGCGATCCTGCGGCGGCGATGGTGTGCCATTGCACACATTGCCAGAAACAATCGGGCAGCGCCTTTTCGACCATTCTCGGCGTTCCGGAAGGTGCAATCCAAGTTTCGGGCGAGACGAAGACCTACCATGATGCCGGGGAGAGCGGGAAGTCCGTGGAGCGCATCTTTTGTCCCAATTGCGGTTCTCCGTTGATTTCGAAGGTCGAGGTCGCGCCCGGAATGGCCTTTGTGAAAGCCGGCACGCTTGACGACGCCTCACGTTTTGAGCCGACGGCGCACATTTGGACGCGCAGCAAGCAATGCTGGGTGGACACCGGCGAGACGCCCGCCTTCGACACTAATCCCGGCTGACACTTTTAACAAATTTTGCATTCAGGCGAACTTTCGGAATTTCCGATTCGTCCCATCGCGCCGCCCAACCTTTCCGCCGCAATCATCATGCGGAAGACAGGGCGATAATGCTATCGGTACAACCGGATCGTAAGAAGTCGAGGGACGCTAAAAATGAGGGTTTCGGCAAGAATACTTGCCGCGGGCATCGCGCTCGCGGCGACGGCTGGGTGTGGTAGTGCACCTAGTGGCAACTATCGCCCGCAAAGTGTGGCCAATGTCAGGCCTGTTGCGCCGCAGCAGCATGTTGCTGTGGCTCCGGCAAAGGCCACGCCGCGCGCGGAGATATGGCGCCTGCGTTCGGGCCTCAACGTCGCGGCGTTATCGTGTCGGGGGCGCGGAGTGGAAAACGTCAACGGGCATTATGCACAACTGCTGAAGCGGCATTCGGTACTGCTCGACCAGACATATCGCCAAGAGGTCGCCAGGTACGGCGTAGCTGGGTTGGATCGCCAGCAGACCAAAGTTTACAACCGTTTTGCAATGCAGCGGTCTCCTCAGAAATTCTGTGGGGTTGCAGCTGATGTGGCACGTCAGGCGAACGCCATGAGTTCTGCCGAACTTTCGCCTGCTTCACCGGGACTCGTTGCGCGGCTCGAAGGCGGACTGCGCTAAGCAAAGTCTGCCTTTTCACCGCTTGCGCCGTAGCCGGCGGGCGCTAGGCTGGCTTCCTCAAGGGAGGGATCCAGCCTATGGTAAGCTTGCCTGCGCGGCTCGTGAATTTCGGCCTGCC
The DNA here is from genome assembly GCF_041021145.2 of Qipengyuania sp. RANM35. NCBI lineage: Bacteria > Pseudomonadati > Pseudomonadota > Alphaproteobacteria > Sphingomonadales > Erythrobacteraceae > Qipengyuania > Qipengyuania sp. RANM35. The sequence goes on from NZ_CM196433.1 coordinate 51,882, forward strand.
GCTGCTTGGCATCAGGCGCTTCTTCAGCCAGCCCGAAAAGCTTGATGAACGGATCGCCGAATTGCGTCGCAAGCCTTCTCCACGACCAGGGAAGGGCGTCCTCGCAAAATTCGATGTCTCCGAGGACAATAGTCGTGGCTATCCGGTCATAACGATGGTGCCCAAGGGCGCTGCGGAAAGTGATGCGCCGCACCTCCTTTACCTCCACGGCGGTGGCTATGTGATGGACGTCGCGGCGCTGCACTGGTCGGCGCTTGCGCGGCTATGCTCGATACTGGGGGCATCGGCGACAGTTCCTGTCTATCCGCTCGCCCCCGAACACAAGGCACCCCATATCCTCGGCGAAATGCGCAAGCTTTATGGCGAGCTTGTCGAAAGCCACGGCGCCCAGCGTATTACGATCATGGGCGACAGTGCCGGTGGTGGCATGTCTTTGGCGCTTGCCCAGATCATCAGGGATGATGACGGACCATTGCCAGGCTCGTTGGTGCTGTTTTCGCCGTGGCTTGACGCGACGGCATCGGAGCCCGAGCAAAAGGAGATCGAGAAGCGCGACCGCATGATCGCCGTCTCTGGCCTTGAGGCTTGCGGCCAACTCTATCGCGGTGAGCTGGAACTGACCGACCCCCGCGTCAGCCCGTTGTTCGGTGCCGTCCAAGGCCTGCCGCCAATGGCGATCTTTTCCGGGACCAGCGACATCCTTGTGGTTGACGGCAGAAGGCTGGACGCGCGTCTCCGTGAAACTGGATTATCGACGCACGAGTATCACGAATACCACGGCATGTTTCACGTCTGGATGCTGCTACCCATTCCCGAGGGCAGGCGTGCAATCGAACAAACTGCAGACTTCATCTGCCGACACTTGAGGACCCAATAATGCGCCTGCCCAATTTTGCGATCCTGTTGGCAAGTGCTTCCCTTGCCTCGTGCCAATCCGCAGGAAGCGAGGGTAATGGCGGGCCGACCCCGGCATTCGATGGAATATCGGTCACCGAGACTGTGAAGTTCACTGGAACCGAGCCTTTCTGGGGCGGCTCAATTGCCACCAACGTGGCAAACTATTCAACGCCGGACGACCCCGGCGGTACCAGCTTTCCCGTCGAACGATTTGCAGGCCTCAATGGCGTCAGCTTCAGCGGCAAGCTAGGCGATGCGACCTTCGATCTCATGGTGACCCCGGGCAAATGTTCCGACGGGATGAGTGACCGGACCTATCCCTTCGTTGCCACACTCATGATCGGCTCCGAAAAGCGGGAAGGCTGTGCCTGGACCGACAAACAACCATTCACTGGAGGCGAAGCCGCGTGAAGGACTCGGTATCGAGAGGCTGGCGTACCTTCTTCTGGTTTGCAGCAGCCTACAATCTGGTGATTGGATCTGGTGGATTCCTTGCTGCGCATTGGGCTTCTCCCGAAGCGATCAACGGCGTGCTGATTTTCTGCTTCGGGATCGTCTACGCGCTGGTTGCGGGCAATCCGACGCGGTTCGCCCCCGCATTGCTCGCGGGCATTCTGGGCAAGGCAATGGTCGTCGCCATGCTTGGGCCACCGAACTGGTTCGGCAATGGAGATGCCGCAGTCGGAGCAATCGTAGCGGGCGACCTGTTGTTCACCCTGGGGTTTGTCCTCTTCCTCTCGAGGCGCCGAGAAAATGCGTGAAGTCCCAGCCATGCCACGTCTCCTGGGTTTGGCAGGACTGCTTCCGCAGTTCGCCTGCGCTGCCATCCTTTATGCCGGGCCACCCGATTGGCGTTATGCTGCGCTTTCGTTGGCCTTCGCCTACGCCGCGCTGATCTTTGCCTTCCTTGGCGGGATGTGGTGGGGCTTTGCTGCTGCAGCGCCTGCAGCGGAGCGTCGTCAGGCGCTCGGCTGGCTGTGGGTTGCGGCAGTCCTCCCCAGCCTCGTCGCGCTGGCGGCCTTCCTTCCATGGGCATTTGGCTGGGCCTGGCCCGAACCATCCCTCGCAATGCTAGGTGGGGCAATTCTGCTGAGCCCCGCGATCGATGCAAGGCTCGGCCCGCTTGCCCCGCGCTGGTGGATGTCGCTTCGCGTAACGCTGTCGTTGGGGTTGGGTATCGCAACTCTGCTCGTCGCATTGGCCTGAGAATCGCCATTTCTGCGGGAACCGAGCCTCGCTCGCGTCATTGATGCCTGAATCCCGAATCCGCTGAGCGGTCTGCATCGAGTTGCTTGTGAGTGACGATCCCAAGAATCTGGAAGGACATGGTCCGCAAGCGCATATGCGTTTCGACACCAGTCCGGGCCGCTTCCGCGAGGCGCATCCCGAAGATTCATTTTCGGGTTCGTCGGGCGTCCTGTTCGAGCAGGCCATGGCCCAGACGCGCATGGCCATCTGTCTTACGGACCCATATCAGGACGATAATCCAATAATATTTGCCAATCGGGCGTTTCGCGCCCTGACAGGGTATGAAGAGGAAGAGATTATCGGGCGCAATTGCCGCTTCCTTCAGGGGCCCGACACAGCTCGGGAACCCGTCCGGCAGTTACGCAGCGCGATCGACACCGAGGAGGTGACGGTCGTCGAAATGCTCAATTATCGCAAGGACGGGTCGAGCTTCTGGAATGCGCTCCATTTGGGGCCGATCTACGACAATGATGGCAAGCTGGTCTACTACTTCGGTAGCCAGTGGGACGTGAGCGACGTCCGCGCCGCGCGTTCCGAAGAGCGCCATGCGCGAATGCTTGCCCGCGAACTTTCGCACCGCATGAAGAACATGTTCTCGGTCATTTCAGGTATCGTGAATGTGACGGGGAGAGTGCGCGGGATCGAGGCCGAAGCGGCCGAAATCAACGCACGGATCCAGGCCTTGGGCCGGGCATACGAGACGACCCTCGACGATGCTTCTTCCGGCACGATCGAACTCGGACAAGCTGTGCGGTCCATCCTCTCGCCCTATGATGCGGACGGCCATCGCATGGACCTGGTCGGAAACGGGGGAAGGGTAAGCTTCGCAGCGATATCGCTTGTGGGTCTCATCCTTCACGAACTGGCGGCAAATGCGACGAAATACGGTGCTTGGTCGGCGGACAACGGACGCGTAACGGTCAGCTGGCTGCCGGAGGACGAGAACGGACAGGTGCAACTGAGCTGGCTGGAAACGGGCGGGCCGCCGGTCGATGTTTCGATGATCGGGCCCGGAACCGGCTCCGCAATCACGGACCGCATGCTCAGGACAGGCGGCGGCGCAATCGAACGTAATTGGAACCGGAACGGCCTCCACGCCGTTGTAACGCTGCCAGCATAGCGGGGGCACATTTGCTGATGGACCGACCTACAAGCATTCTACTCGTCGATGATGAACCCCTGATCCTAATGGATCTCGAGTTCGCAGCGGAGGACGAGGGCTTGCATCCCTATTGCGCAGCGACCATCGCTACCGCACTTGAGCATATCGAGAGCGGGATCGATTGTGCCGTCCTCGACGTGAGCCTCCAGGACGGCGAGAATTGCCTGCCGATCGCGCTCGAGCTCGACAAGCGCGGCATCCCTTATGTCATCCATTCGGGCGACCTCGACAGGCAGAACGAGACTATTCGCTCGCTCAACGCCTATCGCATCGCCAAGCCCGCCTGCTCGCGCAAGGTCGTGGGTGCGGCAATCGAAGCCTACAGCCAGACACGCGGCGGCATGTTGGCTGCCGCCGAATAGGACGTCAGTAGAGACCGGGTACCTGGTACTGCGCTGCACTCGCCTTGGGTGGCGTCCCCATCAGGCGCCTCTTGGCCCCTTCCTGCGCAGCCGTGCCCTTCGTCGCCTGCGAAATGGCGGTACAGCTACGACCGGCGAGATAATCCAGCGCGACACTGATCGATGCTTCGGCCGGGTCACCCAGCGGCTTCAGGAGATCGTCTCCCGCAGCACAGGTTACCGGCATCACGCTGGCGAGGCCGGAATAATAGTCGCCCCCGTTCGCGGCATTGACCGTGCGGAAAGTGACTGCGCGTAGGCGATCGTCACAGGCCGATCGGTCGAAGCCATTCTGCCCTACGGGCTTTCCGTAGGTATCGCTACCTACCAAAGCGATGTTGCCTTTGAGGTAAGGGATGAAAGCATTTGCGACGAGTTCGCTTGCCGAGGCGGTCCCTTCCGTACCGATGACGGCGATCTTTGTTGCTCCGATTGCCTGGGCTTCGGCAGCGAAATTGTAGGTCCTGTTCTGGCTTGCCTTTGAATCGCGATAGAGGGTCTTGCTGAACAACTGCCCCACACGATTGGCGCCAAGCAGGTCACCCAACGTTTCGGCTACAGTGACCAGTCCGCCCCCATTGTAGCGGAAATCAAGGATCACCTGGGTGACGCCCTGCGCCTTGAACTGGCCGATGGCGGTCCGCAGTTGAGCCTTGGCGTCATCGACGATGAAGGTGCGAAGATTGATATAGCCGACCTTGGTGCCGCCGTTGTCGATGATCTTCGCGCCGTAGCGGTCGGAAACGGGGTCGAGCGAATAGTTCGCCTTGGTAACGCTAATCGTCGTTTCAGCGCCGCTTGGCTGACGGATGGCAAGAGAACGGGTGACCCCAGGGTCGCTTGGGCCGAGCGCATTGCTCACTGCTGCCGCACCGCCGCTTGCCATAAGCGCGGAAACGGTCTGGCCGTTGATGGCGATAATCTCGGTTCCGCGGTCGATCCCGGCGGTCAGGGCTGGAGCTCCCTCGAAAGCTTCTGCCACAAACACGCGTCCCGCGGCGACATCATAGCTCAGTCGAACGCCGAAACCGGCATTCGAACCGCTGTTGATCAGCGCGTCTTCTTCCTTGATCGAGGTGATGTAGGTGAACGTCCGGTCCGCGCCGAAGAGCTGGTCGCTCGGCGCAGTCAGCGCGTCGATATAGCTCTGCAATGTGCTGTGGTTCGCCTTGTTGACGCTGGTGTCCAGCAGGTTCGGGAACAGGTACCACTCGTTGAGCTGGGCAAGAACCCAGTCCTGCCGTGCACCAAGCGAACAATCGGCCGCGCCTACGCCACCGCCCGTGCCACCCCCACCAATCGTGTTGCCGCCCCCGCCACCACAAGCAGCAAGCGAAAAGGCCAGCGTGGCGCTGAGAATGGTGCGACCCATAGACATAAAGAACCCCTCCAGACGCGATCTGTCACGCGAACAGTCGATTAAGGGAATGCGCCATTAACCAGCGCTGAGCAAATTTTTTGCCTTCGTGAGCTGTCGGGAAGGGCAAATTCGGACGAAATGCTCTGAAAACGGTGCAAATACGCCTTGGGTGCATGGTTTTCCTCCAGCGCCTGTGCCTTAACCCGTCGAATCGAAGGGGCGCGGGGGTCGCGGCTCGCACGAGGAAGTTTAATGTCGAGTGGTTCCGGGGGTTGGGTCGCAAGCGCTGTCGGTGGCGGTGAGGTTCCGGCCAATCTGACGCTCGGCAGGGTTGCGGACGAGCGCGTTCTCGGCCGGTCTGGCTTTGCGCTGACCAGCGACGCGTTTCGCCATGGCGGCGAACTGGATCCGTGCTTCACCGCTTGCGAAGAAGATTCTGTCGCACCGCCGCTTGAATGGACCGCCCCTCCCCCAGGCGCGCAGGAAATCGCTCTGGTTGTCGAGGATGCCGACAAGGGCCATGTCCACTGGGCCGTCTGGGGCATCAAGCCGCAGAAGGGCAAGCTGCTCGAAGGCGAGACCCCGCCTAGAACCGGCAAGAACGCCTACGGCAATTCCGAATGGCTGCTACCGGATCCGCCGCTTGGCGAGGAGCACCGCTACGTATTCCAGCTCTTTGCGCTCGATCTCCCGCTCACACTGATGCCGGGGGCGACGCATGAGGAACTCGTCCAGCAAATGGACGGACACGTGACCGCCGCCGCGGTTCTCACCGCCCGTTTCGAAGGCCATGAGGTCGAGGAATGGGACGCTGATGACCTCGACGACGATGACTGAAGCATAGCCAAGGAAAGGATTAGTCATGGCTGGCAAAAACAACGCCCTGCAGAAGCCGGTGAATCTCACGCCGGAACTCGAAGCCGTCGTCGGCAAGGGTCCGATGACCCGCGCCCAGGTGACTTCGAAGGTCTGGGATCACATCAAGGCTAACAACCTGCAGGATTCCAAGGACAAGCGCATGATCAATCCCGATGCCAAGCTCGGCGCGGTGATCGGCAAGGACCAGATCTCCATGTTCAAGATGACGGGCGCCGTCTCGAAGCACATGAGCTAAAGGTCATCGGCGGCGTAGCGGCCAGTCCGTTACGCCGCCGGTCCACAAAGCCAGCCACACCAGCAGTGGCTGCGCAAACATCCTCGGCACATGATAGCCGAAGCCCAGCCCGCCATCGGGCCGCGCCATGTCGAGCGCGAAGTGATGGATATTCGCTGGAAACACGCAAACTGCATAGAGCGCGAGGCCGATCGCACCTGCCTTCCTGAGCCTCGGGGACCAGCCCTGGACCAGTGCGACCGCGCCTAGCAGCTCGGCCACCCCGGTCCAAAACACGACGGTTTCCGGCACCGGCACCCAGCGCGGCGTGATTGTCAGGAAGGGTTCCGGCGAAGCGATGTGCGCGTAACCTGCGAGCGCATAGAACACACCCATGACGTAGCGCAGTATGGTCCGGACGCGGGTCATTCGGCGAAAGCTTCGACGCCCTTCCAGAACGCGATCCGGTGCTTGATCTCGGCTTCGTTCCAGCGTGCGACGATGGCCATGGTGCAATTCCTTTCCTTGTGGCCAAGGTTTGCTAGGAGCAGGATCGCAATAGCAAGGGGTATTCGATCATGCGCCGCACCGCTTTTCTCGCTGCCAGCACCATCCTGTTCGCCGCACCTGCCCTTGCGGCGCCTACACCGGAGCAGACAGCTGCGGCTGCGCTGGAGGCGGCACCGGTATGGGACGGTCACAACGACGTCCCTTATGCCCTGCGCGAGCGGGTCGGCAACGTGATCAACGATTTCGATTTCGTCGACACGCTCGACACTGCCACTGGCGATGTCAAGGCGATGCACACCGATCTGACGCGTGCCCGGAAGGGGCATCTCGGTGCGCAGTTCTGGTCGGTCTATGTCAACGCAAGCCTGCCCGAGGCCGAGGCCGTACAGCAAGTGGTCGAACAGATCGATGTCACCAAGCGCCTAGTCTCGCGTTACCCTTCTGACATGCAGTTGGCCTTCAGCGCCGACGACGTTGCCAAAGCAATGAAGGCGAGGAAGATAGCCTCGCTCATGGGCATGGAAGGCGGGGGCGGCATCGGATCGAGCCTGGCCGTGTTGCGGCAGATGTACGCGCTCGGGGTGCGCTACATGACGCTGACCCACTCCAAGACCCTGGGCTGGGCCGACAGCGCGACAGATGTGCCGACGCATGGCGGTCTCACCGAGTTCGGCGAGAATGTGGTGCGCGAAATGAACCGCTTGGGCATGCTCGTCGACCTCAGCCATGTCAGCGAGGCGACGATGATGGACGCGCTCGATGTGGCGAAGGCTCCGGTCATTTTCAGCCACTCGGGTGCTCGCGCAATCAACGGACACGCGCGCAACGTACCCGACAGCGTGCTGGCACGCCTGCCCCGAAATGGCGGAGTGGTCATGGTTGTCGCGTTGCCCGGCTTCCTGAGCGAGGAGCAGCGACAGTGGTTCGGGGCGCGATCGGGTGAAGAGGCGCGGCTGAAGGCTCTCTGGCAGGGGCAACCCGACCAGGTCGCGGCCGAATTGGCCAAGTGGGATGCCGCCAACCCAACACCGGTTGCGACTGTTTCCGACATGGCAGATCATATCGACCACATCCGCAAGGTTGCCGGTATCGACCATATCGGCATTGGCGGAGACTATGACGGCATGCCGAACGGACCGGTCGGCATGGAGGATGTTTCAGGATACCCAGCGTTATTTGTAGAGCTGGCACGCCGCGGGTACTCGCAGGCCGATCTCGAAAAGATTGCGTCTCGAAATGTGATGCGCGTTCTACGCGAGGCGGAGACTTTTGCAGCGAGCGAGAAGGCCGCGCCACCGATTGAGACCCCGTCGGGTGGTGCCAAGGATGCCGACTAGCGGCGTTTGCCGTCGTCGCCTTCCAGCCGACCCAATACGCGAACGAAGAAGGCGGTAGACCACCCCAAGAGGATGACGCCGAGTACGCCCTCCAGAGCCGCTACCATACGCCATTGTTCATGGATCGAGGCATCGGAATACCCGATCGTGGCGTAGCTGATCGTGGAGAAGTAGAGGGCGTCACTGAAGGTGTGCAGCGCCCCGAGGTGATCATAGAGGAATGCGAACAGCCAGATCTCTATGAAGTGGATCACAATGATCGCGAAGACCGCGACCAGAGTGAAGACGGCTCCGGTGAACGAAAGCGGCTCGAGTTCTTCGAAACGTCGCGTCATCGATTCACGGGAGATGATGCGCTGGATAGTGAAAAGACCGATTCCGTGAATCACAACGCAAAGCGCGATCATACCGGCTCCTACCAGGAGCTGTTCGTTGAAGGTCGCAGTGATGACCTCGACGCTGTCGTCGGAGCCGGTCATAGCCTTTCAAGCGTGTGCGAACAGCGTTCGCCATCGAAGAACTGTTCGATAGCATCATTGAAAACGGCATCGTCTTCCGGACATGCGGCTTCGAACAGCGTCATCGAGCTTCGAAACTTCATCGCATCGGTTTGGCCGAGGATGTCCGCTGCCGACATGGTGCCGGCCCATTCAAGCATGGCTTCCGTTGCCTCGTAGAGTCGAGGACCGAGTTCTTCGTGGGTGGCATAGCCATGCGCGGCATGCTTGTCCGGCAAGGCGTACTTTTTCGCATTGGCGCTTGTGCCGAGCCCAGCGATCTGGGGAAAGACGAACCACATCCAGTGGCTGGTCTTCTCGCCCGACTGGATCTCCTCGAGCGCAGCTTCGTAAACGCCATTGTCCTGGGCGGCCAGGAAGCGATCGAAATCCACCGGATGATCCTCGCGCGCTGCCATCGACGGTCAGCTCGCCTCCGACAATTCGGACCCCAGCTTGAGGACCTCGGAGCCGTCTTCCTGTTCGATCAGGTAGGCAGGGTCGTCCTTCGTCCCGTTCCGCGTGATCTCGCTCCCCTCGAGGGTGCGAGTTACCTTCCGCTCGAACCGCTCGGTAATCTGGCCCGTGCCAGTGCCATCACCCCAGTTCCATTGGACATGCTGGTTCGTCCGGTAACTGTTGGACTTGCTCATGCGACCCGTTTGCTCCGTTCGACGATCAGTTCAGGTCGCCCTGCGGCCGTCCCATTTCCGTTGCCCGATCGTGACGGGCGGCATCATCGGTGCCGTCTCCGGAAAGAGCCGGGATGAGCCAGGTTACCGAGAGCAGCGCAATCGCAAGGACAAGTCCGCCGAGCAGAACCCAGCGCACAACGCCTTCCTTCGAGCCACCGCTCGCCTCGGCTTCGCTAACATGAATTTCTTCGCCTTCCTTGTGCATGACAAACGCCTCCCGCACTCGTTGGTGGACCCGTGTATTCACGGGTTCCTACGGTCGGGATTGGCGAATGTTCCGCCGGACTGTGCCGAAGGTATCAGTCGCGCAGCAACTCGTTGATGCCGGTCTTCGCGCGCGTCTGGGCGTCGACAGTCTTGACGATTACGGCGCAGTCGAGGCCAGGGCCGCCATCCTTGCCGGGCATCGAGCCGGGCACGACGACCGAGTAGGGCGGGATGTGGCCGCGGATAACCTCGCCCGTGTCGCGGTAGACGATCTTGGTCGACTGGGTGATGAAGACACCCATGGCGACGACGCAGCCCTCACCCACGATCACGCCCTCGACGATTTCCGAACGCGCACCGATGAAGCAGTTGTCGCCGATGATCGTCGGATTGGCCTGCATCGGCTCAAGCACGCCGCCGATCCCGGCGCCTGCCGAGATGTGGCAGTTCTTGCCGACCTGGGCGCAGGAGCCGACCGAAGCCCAGGTATCGATCATCGTGCCTTCGCCGACATGGGCGCCGATGTTCACGAAACTGGGCATCAGCACGCAGCCGGGGGCGATGTAGGCACCTTCGCGGGCGATCGCGCCGGGCACCACACGGAAACCCGCCGCGCGGAAACGGGCATCGTCCCATCCCGCGAACTTGCTGGGCACCTTGTCATAGGCCGGATGGCCGGCGCTGCCGCCTTCCATGACGCGATTGTCGTTGAGGCGGAAGGACAGGAGCACGGCCTTCTTGAGCCACTGGTTGACCTTCCAGCCTCCGTTGCCGTCAGGTTCGGCGACGCGACCGGTGCCGCTGTCGAGCATGGCGAGCGCAGCATTCACCGCCGCGCGCACGTCGGCGCTCTGTGGCGTGACGTTGCCGCGGTCTTCCCATGCGGCTTCGATGGCTGCTTCGAGGTCGGCGCTCATGCTGGTCTCCGTATGATATGCGGACAACCCGTTAGCAGCGTGGCAGCGCTAGTCCATCCCTGCGGCGACTGCGAAGTCATACGCACGGTCGACCAGCGGCGCGACGCGATCCGACATCGACTTGGCGTGGGCCGACGAAGCGGTGCCGTCGATGACGCGCTTCTTGATGCCTTGCATGATGCCCGCGAGGCGGAAGAGGTTGTAGGCGAAGTACCAGTCCATTGGCGGGACCGGATAGCCGGTGCGAGCGACGTAGCGTTCGACCGCCTCTTCCTGTGTCGGGATGCCGAGCGCCTTGAGGTCAAGCCCCTGCAAACCTGCGCGACCGTCGGCGGGATTGTGCCAGTTGAGCATGAGGTAGCTGAAGTCCGCAATCGGATCGCCCAGTGTCGACAGTTCCCAGTCGAGCACCGCGAGCACGCGGTTCTCGGTCTTGTGGAAGATCATGTTGTCGAGGCGGTAATCGCCATGGACGACAGAGCTTTCGTGCTGCGGCGGAATGGTCTCGGGCAACCATTCGATCATCCGCTCCATCTTCGGCATGTGCTCGGTTTCGGACAGCTTGTACTGCTTGGTCCAGCGGCTGATCTGGCGCGCGCAATAGTCTGTCGGCTTGCCGAAATCCGAAAGTCCGATCGCATTGGGATCGGTGGTGTGGAGATCGGCGAAGGTATCGATCATCGAATTGTAGATTTCGCGCCGCTCTTCGGGCGTATTGTTCGGCAGCGAACCGTTCCACAAGGACCGCCCGTCGGCGAGGCCCATGACGAAGAACTTCGACCCGATGACCTCCGGGTCTTCGCACAGGCCGTAGGTCTTGGGCACGGGGAAACCTGTCGGCCCGAGTGCATGCATGGCCTTGTATTCACGGTCCACCGCGTGCGCGCTCGGCAGCAGTTTTCCAAAGGGCTGGCGGCGCAGGACATAGGACCGGTTCGGCGTGTCGATGCGATAGGTCGGGTTCGATTGCCCGCCCTTGAACTTCGAATAGCTGATCGGCCCTTCGTATCCATCGACATTGGCCTCGAACCACGCGGTCAGCGCGTCGAGGTCCATCTTGTCGGCGTCGGACACCTCGACGGTGCCGACCATTTCCTTGTCGAAATCGATCGGTGCTGCAGCCTGTTCCGCCATCAGTCGAACACCACCACGCTGCGAGCGGAGTGGCCCCCCTTCATCTTTTCGAAGCCTTCGTTGATCTTCTCGAGCGGGATCCGCTCGGCAATGATCGTGTCGAGATCGAGCAGGCCACGCATGTAGAAATCCACGAGGCGCGGCAGGTCGACGGGGAAGTGGTTCATCCCCATGATCGCGCCCTGCAGCTTCTTGCCCGACAGCAGGTCGAGCGCGCCGAGGCCGACCTTGCAGTCGAGCGGCATCATGCCGAGGATCGTCGCGGTCCCGCCGCGGCGCAGGATCTTGACCGCGAGGTCGGCAGAGGCCTGCCGGCCCACGGCTTCGATCGCGTGATGCACGCCTCCACCGGAAATCTTCATCACCTGGTCGACGGCATCGTCGGCCATGGCATCGACCGCATGGGTCGCGCCGAGCACCTGCGCGAGGTCGCGCTTTTCGGCAATCGGATCGATAGCGATGACCTTGCCCGCGCCTGCGATCTTGGCCGCATTGATCGCCGCGAGTCCTACGCCGCCGCAACCGACGACGGCGACGGTTTCGCCGGGGACGACCTTGCAGGCGTTGAAGATCGTACCCGCACCGGTGGTTACCGCGCACCCGATCACCGCAGCGCGGTCCAATGGCATGTCCTTGTCGATGGCGACGCAGGCATGTTCGTGGATCAGCATCTGTTCGCAGAATGCCGAAAGGTTGAGCATCTGGCCGACCGGTCCGCTGCCGTCAGCACGCATGATGCGTGGCTTGGCGTCGGGCGCACGGCGAGTATCGGCCCCGAGACACAGCGCCATGCGGCCCGTGACGCAGAATTCGCAGTGGCCGCAGAAGGCAGAGAGGCAGGAGACGACGTGGTCGCCCGGCTTCACCGTCTTCACTTCGCTTCCTACCGCGCGGACCACACCCGCCGCCTCGTGGCCCGGAATGGCCGGCAGCGGGTGCGGATAGGCACCCTCGATGAAATGCAGGTCCGAGTGGCACAGGCCACAGGCCTTGGTGTCGATCAGGACCTCGTGCGGGCCCGGATCGGCGAGTTCGACCTCGCCGATCGTCAGTCCGCCGACACTCTCGAGGATTGCCGCCTTTGCCATCAGCGCGCCACTCCCATGTCGCCCGAGGACAGATTGTCATTACCCGAGGTCGGGGCCTTGCCGTCACGCAGGGCGTTGGCGGTGGGGCCAGCTTCGGGCAGGTGCTTGGCGAATTCCATGCGCGCGATCGAGCGAGCGTGGACTTCGTCCGGGCCGTCGGCAAGGCGCAGGGTGCGCTGGTGGGCATAGGCCGATGCGAGACCGTAGTCCTCGCTCACGCCGCCGCCGCCATGGGCCTGGATGGCATCGTCGATGATCTTGAGCGCCATGTTCGGCGCCTGGACCTTGATCATGGCGATTTCCTGCTTGGCGTTCTTGTTACCGACCTTGTCCATCATGTCGGCCGCCTTGAGGCAGAGCAGGCGCGTCATGTCGATGTCGATACGGGCACGCGCGACGCGTTCCTCCCAGACCGAGTGCTTGTAGATCGGCTTGCCGAAAGCTTCGCGCTCCTGGAGGCGCTTGCACATCTTCGCCAGCGCCTCTTCGGCAACGCCGATGGTGCGCATGCAGTGGTGGATGCGGCCCGGCCCGAGGCGGCCCTGCGCGATCTCGAAGCCGCGGCCTTCGCCCAGCAGCATGTTGGTCACGGGGACGCGGACGTCCTTCATTTCCACTTCCATGTGGCCGTGCGGCGCATCGTCATAGCCGAACACGGGCAAATGACGCAGGATGTTGACGCCCGGCGTGTTCTCGAGCGGCATCAGCAGCATCGACTGCGCGGCGTGGCGGCCGGCCGAAAAGTCGGTCTTGCCCATGACGATCGCGACCTTGCAGCGCGGATCGCCGAGGCCCGAGGACCACCACTTTCGGCCGTTGATGACGTATTCGTCGCCATCGCGATCGATCCGGGTTTCGATGTTGGTCGCATCGGACGAGGCAGTGAAGGGTTCGGTCATGAGGAAGGCAGAGCGAATCTCGCCATTCATGATCGGGGTCAGCCACTGGTCCTTCTGCTCACGGGTGCCGTAGCGATGGAACACTTCCATGTTGCCGGTGTCCGGTGCGGAGCAGTTGAACACTTCCGAGGCGAAGCCGACGCGACCCATTTCCTCGGCGCAGAGCGCGTATTCGAGGTTGGTCAGGCCAGGACCTTCGAACTCGTAGGTCTCGTCGACATGGTGGTGGCCGTCATTGCGCGGCGGCATGAAGAGGTTCCAGATACCCTCGGCCTTGGCCTTGGCCTTCAGCTCCTCGACCACCGGAATGACCTTCCACCGGTCGCCCTCGGCGTCCTGCTTTTTGTAGGTCGGGACCGCGGGACGGACGTGAGCGTCGATGAAGTTCTTCACCCGGTCGCGCCAGTATGCTTGCCGTTCTGTCGGTTCGAAATCCATCGTCTCTATCCTTCTCTCTCGATTCCGTTGCTTTAGGAAACTGGCACGCCTGATTGGCCGCGCCAAGCCATGATTCAATTGTTCCACCTCACGGGTGCATCCCTTCAGCGTCGAGGTCTGCCCTCGCAGCATCGCTCAGCACAGCCAGCCGCCGTTCGTGGCTCGCGCGGTCGATGGGGAAGCGACGCAGCACCATCAGGCCGGTGAACCCGACTGCCGACAGCACCACAACGTAACCGAGCGCGAGGTTGGAAATGATGTCCTGTGCCACCTCTCCCGGTGCAGCACCGATCGGGAAGGCGGCCCAGCTCAGGATCTGTCCGGCCAGGAAAATTCCGGCACCGGTCGCGCATTTCTGCATGAAGAAGTAGCCGGCAAAGAAAAGACCTTCGCTGCGGCGACCGGTTTCGGCCTGCGATGCTTCGACCACGTCGGCCATCATCGAACTCGACAGCACCATCAGTGTGATCGCTGCTGTGTTGGCGAGGAAAATCATCGCGAACATGGCTGCAACCGAGGGCTTTCCGGGAAGGCCCGGGAAAATCCCGAAATAGTAGCTGAGGAACAGTCCGGCATTGAAAGTGACCGAGGTGGCCCCGGCGATCAGGGCCGCCTCCCGCTTGCCAAGCCGCCTGGCGAGTGGCGGGATGATTACGAAAGCTGCCATCATCGTCACGAACAGGAGCAACCCGTATGCGACCTTCTCGCCTTGCGTGAACTGCCACAGGAAGCCGAGGAAGTAGTTGGTCAGCGAAAATGCGATGCCCTGGTTGGTAAAGGCGAAAAGGGCTGCAAAGACCAGCCACAGGAAGGCGCGGTTGGACAGGGTCTTGCGCATCTCCGCAGCGATAGCGCGAAGGCCGCCCGCGTGACGCGGTTGCGGGGGAGAGGGATGGGCCACCCGCTTGTGCTGTCCCAGCGCAGACAAGAGCACTGCACCCGCCATGAGTACCGCACCGGAAAGCGCGTAGGCGTAATATCCGGCCGGATCGGTCTCTCCGCTGTCCTTGAAGAAGATGCCGTAGGCCATGATCAGGATCAGCAGTCCGCCTGCCCAACCGAACAGGAAGCGATAGCGCATGAGGATGGTGCGCTCGTCGTAATCGGCGGTCAGTTCGGGTACGAGCGCGACGGAGGGCACTTCGCACATCGAGACCAGCGAGCGCACTATGATCGCCCAGCCGATCAGCCAGCCGAGGACCAGCGTGTTGCTGCCTTCCGGCGGGCTCCACAGCATCATCCAGGCAAGCGCGAGAGGGATCGGCGCGCCGTAGAGCCAGGGCAAGCGGCGGCCCCATCGCGTCTGGGTGCGGTCGGTCAGTTCGCCGATGACCGGGTCGACGAAAGCATCCGCAATCAGCGCGACCATGATGGCGGTGCCCACCAGCCCCGCATCGATCCCTACCACCTGGTTGTAGAACAGCAGGAGGAAGGTGGCGAAGCCATTCTCCTTGATGCCGTAGGCGATCGATCCGAAGCCGTGAAATATCTTCAGCCGCGTCGGCAGACGCTCCGCCGGGGGCGGGGCAATCGTGTCGCTGGCGGCGGAAATTGCCATCAGGCGTTCTGCTTGGCCGCTTGAGCCTGCTCGACCATGGCCTCCAGAGTGGAGAACATGCGCGGAGCCTCGGCATCCCAACTATGCCGGGGGCCGACCGTCAGGCCGCCATCGACGATCATGGACTGCCCGGTGATGAAGCTCGCCGCGTCGCTGGCAAGAAATGCGACCGCGTTGGCGATATCGATCGGCTGCCCGCCGCGCGCCACGGGCTGCGCGTTGCTGGACAACTGGGCGATTGCCGCCTTTGCCATGTCCTTGATCTCGTCCGGCACTTCGAGGCTGGAGGTGAAGATGTTGGTGTTGATGAAGCCCGGCTGGACCGCGTTCACGCGGATGCCGTGCTTGGCGAGGTCCATCGCCGCGCACTTCGTCAGGTGGAGCACACCAGCCTTGGCAACGGCATAGGCGGTCGGCGAATAGCCCGGACCGACTGCGGCAACGCTCGACACGTTGACGATGCTCGCGCCCTTGCGATGCATCATGTGCGGCACGGCATAGCGGATTCCCATCGCCACCGAGCGCAACAGCAGGTCCATCGTGCGGTCCCACTCGTCGGGTTCGATCTCGGAAATATCCGGCCGCGCGCCGCCCGCACCGGCATTGTTGAAGACGACATCGATGCCGCCGGTTTCTGCGGCGGCGCGGTCCATCAGCGCCTTTATGCTTGCAGTGTCGCAGACATTGCACTCGACGAAACGGACATCGCCTTCGGTCTCGGCAGCCAGCTTTTCGCCACCAGCAACGTCGATATCGCTCGCAAAAACAATAGCGCCTTCGCGTGCAAAAAGCGCAGCCGCAGCAGCCCCGATGCCTGATGCCGCACCGGTGACGACAACCGTCTTGCCCGAGAATCGCATGCCTACTCTCTCCCCGAATTTCTCGCGGCCAAGCTTAGGCGCGGAAGCTATCGCGTCAACGAATTCTGCCTGACGCTACGGCAATGCGGGGCATCGCGACCGCCCTTGCGTGCGAGTGGCGAATCACCCTAACGTAAGCGTCAACATACCGAGCTTTTAGAAGAGAGGATTCGGCACATGTCCGACACGGATCTGGAAGGCTTCCGCGCGGAAACGCGCGCGTGGCTGGAAGCGAACTGCCCCCCCGAAATGCGCGAGCCCGTTCGCGACGAAGACGATGTCTATTGGGGCGGCCGCAACGCGACTTTCAAGAACGACGCGCAGAAGGCCTGGTTCGAAGCCTGCCGCGACAAGGGCTACACCGTTCCAGCATGGCCGAAGGAATACGGCGGTGCCGGTCTCTCGCCGGCACAGGCAAAGGTCCTGCGCGAAGAGATGGCGGCCATTGGCGCACGTCCGCCGCTGTCGAGTTTCGGCATCTGGATGCTCGGCCCGGCTTTGCTCCACTTCGGTACCGAGGGGCAGAAGCAGCGTTTCCTCAACGAAATCGCCCGGGGCGAAATCCGCTGGTGCCAGGGCTATTCCGAACCCGGCTCGGGTTCGGACCTCGTTTCCCTGCAGACCTATGGCGAGGACAAGGGTGACCACTGGGTCGTCAACGGCCAGAAGATCTGGACCTCCTATGCCGACAAGGCCGACTGGATCTTCTGCCTGGTCCGTACGGACAAGGAGAACAAGTACCAGGGCATCACCTTCATGCTCTACGACATGGCCAGCCCGGGCGTGTCGACCAAGCCGATCCTGCTGATCAGCGGCAGTTCGCCCTTCTGCGAGACCTTCTTCGACGATGTGCAGGTGCCCAAGAGCTACGGCGAGGACGTTCCTGCCTATGTCGGTCAGGTCAACCGCGGCTGGGATGTCGCCAAGTACCTGCTCGGCCACGAACGCGAGATGATCTCGGGCGCCGATGGCGGCGACCGGACCAGCGCGATCGGAGCTGCCATGCTGCGCCTGTCGGGCGAACTCGACCCGGTGCTGCGTGCCGAACTGGCCCAGTTCGATGTCGATGCGCTCGCCTATTCGGCGATGGGCGAAAAGTTCCTCGACGAAATCAAGGTCGGCAAGGCGCATCCTGCACAGCCGAACATGATGAAATACGCCGGTACCGAGCTGAACAAGCGTCGCCACGAGCTGATGATGGCCGCGGGCGGCACACGGGCGCTCGAATGGGATAGCGGCGAGACCGACGGCGGCAAGCCGTCGCGCAACTGGCTGCGCACCAAGGCGAACAGCATCGAGGGCGGCACGTCCGAAGTCATGCTGAACGTCATTTCCAAGCGTATCCTCGACCTGCCGGGAGCCTGATCGATGCCTCTGTACTACGACGACGACCAGACCATGCTGGCCGAAACCGCCAGCCAGTTCATGGCCGAGGAAGGTTCGATCAAGAACCAGCTGCGCCACTGGCGCGACCGCAACTGCAAGGACGGCTTCGGTCACGGACTGTGGAAGCAGTTCGCCGAGATGGGCTTCACCGGCATGCTGGTGGGCGAGGACGACGGCGGACTGGGAATGGGCCAGGTCGAGGCGAACATCGTGCTCGAGGAAATCGGGCGCAACCTCACCCCATCACCGTTCCTTTCGTCTTCCGTGCTGGCGGCCACCGCGCTCAAGCACGGCAGCAATGACGTGAAGGGCCGCTGGCTTCCCGACCTCGTTTCGGGCGACAAGGTCTATGCCGTCGCTATCGACGAAGGCATCAAGCACCGTCCCGAACGCATTGCCTGCCGCGCCGAGAAATCGGGCAACGGCTTCCGCCTGTCGGGCAAGAAGGACTTCGTGGTCTACGGCGCGTCCAGCGAAATGATCGTCGTCGCGGCACGCACGTCCGGCAGCGATGCCGACAAGGACGGGGTCACCCTGTTTGCCGTGCCGCAGGATGCTGCCGGCATGAGCCATGACAGCGTCCGACTGGTCGATGCCTCGATGGCCAGCCATGTGACCTTCGACAATGTCGAGCTCGACGGCGATGCCGTGATCGGCGAGGTCGATGGCGGTCGCGATGTGCTCAATGCGATGCTCATTGCCGGTCGGGTGGGTTCGGCTGCCGAGGGTGTCGGCGTCGCTCGCGGTGCGATGGACATGACCGTCGACTACATCAAGCAGCGCAAGCAGTTCGGCAAGGTGATCGGCGAGTTCCAGGCCCTCCAGCACCGCGCATCGCACCTCTATTCCGAAGTCGAGATCGCCCGCGCCGTGACCATCAAGGCCGCCCAGCTGTTCGACGCCGGAAGCGAGAAGGCCGACCTCATGGCCAGTGTCGCCAAGGCCAAGGTTGCCAAGGTCGCGGGGCTTGCGGTGCGCGAAGGTGTCCAGATGCACGGCGGTATCGGCATGACCGATGAATACGACATCGGCCTCTACATGAAGCGCGAACGTGCCCTGCAGGAGTTCCTGGGTGACCAGTACTACCACGCAGGTCGTGTGGCCGAGATGAGCGGATACTGATCGGGAGAAAACTGATGAACCTTGAAGACCTGTTCAGCCTTAAGGGGCGGGTTGCCCTCGTGACCGGGGGCAGCCGCGGCATCGGCAAGATGATCGTCGAAGGCTTCCTCGCTGCCGGCATCGACCGCGTCTACATCACCGCGCGCAAGATCCACGAGATCGAGGAAACCTGCGACGAGCTGGGTGAGAAAGTCATCGGCATCCAGGGCGACATCTCGACCATCGCCGGGATCGATGCGCTAGTGGAGGAAATCTCCGCCCGGGAGGACAAGCTCGACATCCTGGTCAACAATGCCGGGGCTGCCTGGGGCGTCGATTATGTCGACTTCCCCGAAGCCGGGTGGGACAAGGTCATGGACCTCAACGTCAAGACCCCCTTCTTCCTGACCCAGAAGCTCCACGGCCTTTTGACTGCCGCCGCCTCGCCAGAGCGGCCGGGGAAGGTGATCAATATCACCTCGATCGACGGCCAGCGGGTCAACCCCTGGGAGACCTACAGCTACCAGGCATCGAAGGCGGCGCTGATCCACCTGACACGGCGCATGGCTGCACGTTTGGTCAAGGACCACATCTACGTCACCAGCCTTGCACCCGGGGCCTTCCCGTCGAGCATGAACCGCGCGGCGCGGGATCACGAGGCGGAAAGCGCCGCAGGCATCCCCAACAAGCGCGTCGGCGACAAGTACGACATGGGCGGAACTGCCGTGTATCTCGCCAGCCGTGCGGGAGACTACACGATCGGCGAGACTCTCACCGTCGACGGAGGCATCGTCAACGCCCTGCTGCCGAGCCACTTCGCCCAGCCCTGATGGAGTAACGCCATGTCCCGCACCCAGCGCCTCGTCGCCGACGGCATCCACTTTGCCGAAGGGCCACGCTGGCGTGAGGGGCGGCTGTGGTTCTCCGACTTTTACGCCCACCGCATCTATTCGGTGAGCGAGGCCGGCGGCGACATGCGGGTCGAACTCCAGCTCGAGGGCGAGGAGCAATCCTCGGGCCTCGGCTGGATGCCCGACGGCTCGCTGCTGTTCGTCAAGATGCAGGCACAGGAGCTTTGGCGGCGCTGGCCGGACGGACGGCTGGAACGCCACGCGGACTTGTCCGGCATCGCCACCTTCTGGTGCAACGACATGGTCGTCGATCCGAAGGGCCGGGCCTATGTCGGCAACTTCGGCTTTGATCTCGACGCGGAGCTGTCGGCACGTGGCCCGGAGAGCGTGCTCGCCAACCACCCGACCACGCCGTTGGCGCTGGTTGAGATGGACGGGACGGTCCGCTCAGCTGCGGGGAATGAACGCTTCGGCTTCCCCAATGGCACGGTGATAACGCCCGACGGCAAGACGCTGATCGTTGGCGAGACGCTGGCCGGTAGGCTCACCGCGTTCGACATTACCGATGACGGAAGCCTCTCGAACCGCCGGGTATGGGCCTCCACCTTGCCGCATATTCCGGATGGCATCTGCCTCGATGCCGAAGGTGCGATCTGGATCGCGGACCCGCTGGCGCCACGGTGCGTGCGGATAGCGGAAGGCGGTGAGGTTCTCGAAATCGTCGAGACCGAGGGTCTCAATTGCTACGCCTGCATGCTTGGCGGAGCGGACGGGCGCACGTTGTTCACGCTGACGGCACCTTCTTCGCATCGCGAACATGCAAGTGCCGAAAAGGCTGGCCGAATTTACGCCTGCACCGTCGATGTGGGGCGCGCCGGTCTCCCCTGAGCCACTGTCCAACGCTGCGGTTTCGGGAAATCACTTGCGGGAATCTCGCCTGCAAAGCTATTCGAGCGGCCTTGCACATGCCAAGGCTGGCAACGCTCCCGAGGAAGAGGTCGTTTATCTTGCGTAACAAGTCCGTGTTTTTCGCCAGCGCCGCTGCCTGCTGTGCCCTGCTCGCATCTTGCGGCGGGGGCGATAGCGCAACGCCAACTCCGACCCCGACTTCGACTGGAACGCCGACTCCGACACCGCCGACCACGATCGATTTCGATTTCACCAAGGCTTTTACGGCAACGGCTTCGGGCACGTCTTTCAACTATGCCTACTTCGCTCCGACCGGTGGATCCGAAGTCTGGAGCGAAGGGTCGCGACGCGGTGGGGAGGCGAAGATCACCTTTGCTGTTTCGCCAGAGAGCGTGACCCTGGAATGGCCCGACCCGTCGACCCTCACGACTTTCTCTGCGGCTGACCTGCTCACCGCCTCGCCGACGCTGCGGACCTATCGCAAGGGTAGCGACGGCCTATCGATGGAGCTGCCCTTCGACAATGTCTTGCGGGTCGCATACGAGACCACCATTCCTTACACGCGCGAGACGGTGGTAGGAAACCTCCATGGTTACCGCTATTCGATCTTCTACAACACCGTGACCACGACCACGGCCATTGCATCGAACCTTGCTTACACGGGGACTGCGCAGGTGGTTGGGGGCAAGTCGGGTGAAACCCCGCCTGGCGTGTTCAGCTCGCCGGCGACGACTCTTACCGTCACCTCCAGCGACAAGAAGATCGCCGGAACGATTCAGGTCGTCGAGTTCGTTGCGGGTGCGCCCGTGGTGCGTGCGGCTCTGCCGATTTCCTCGACCTTGACCGACAGCGGTGTTTTTGCAGGCGACACCGAAGACACTGCCAACGCCTTCAAGGGCAAGTACGTAGGGTCGCTCGCCGGGCCGGACCGCGAGGAAGTATTCCTGATCTTCGAAGTCCAGCACACCGATGGTCGCAAGTTCCTCGGCTCGCTGATCGGCAAGCGATAATCGCGCGGGCGGCCGAACGCCGCCCGACCCGTCTCAGGACATAAGTTCCCGCACGAAGGGGATGAGTCCGGTTTGCCGGGTTCGCTCCATCCGCTCGGCTTCGAGAATGGCGCGAACCTTCTCGAAGCACGCGTCCACGTCGTCGTTGACCACGACATATTCGTATTCGGCCCAGTGGCTGATTTCTCCGCGGGCGCGATCCATGCGCGCATCGATCACGTCTGCACTATCCTGGGCGCGACTTTCGAGACGGCGGCGCAGTTCGGCAAGGCTGGGCGGAAGGATGAACACGCTGACGACGTCCTGCCGGTCCTTCTGGTAGAGCTGCTGCGTACCCTGCCAGTCGATGTCGAAGAGGAAGTCCTGCCCCTCCTTCAGCGCCGAGCGGATGCGGCCCTTGGGGGTGCCGTAGCGGTGCCCGAATACATGCGCCCATTCGTAAAAGTCGTCCTCCTCGACCATCCGGTCGAACTCGGCATCGTCGACGAAATAGTAGTGGGTCCCATCGATCTCGCCCGGACGTGGCGGGCGGGTGGTGACGCTGACCGACAGGCGGATTTCTTCGTCCGCATCCAGCAGCATGCGGCTGATCGTCGTCTTGCCCGCGCCGCTGGGAGAGGACAGGATGAACATGAGCCCGCGCCGTGCGAGGTTGGGTCGGACAGTGTCGCTGGTGGATGCAGTGGAATCGGCCATGTGCGCCTTTGGGCCAAGGCGGCGGGTCAAATCAAGGCCGGGCGGACCCTATTCCTCCGATTGCGCCTGCTCGATCAGCTGGGCGTCGCCTTCGGCCTGCTGTTTCCGCTTCGACTTGCGCCGGTCGTAGAGCGTTTTCGCAAGCGCGCCTCCGCCGACGATTATCGCGCCGGGCAGGTTGCGTGTCGCCAGCCTGGCCAGTCCGAACGACACCACGGTCTGGCCCAAAGTCTTGTTCTGGATGATGTCCCGAGCCGCTTCCTTGCCGTAGCGGCCGCGCAGGAAACCCTTTTCGACCGTACGACGGACGATATAGGACCCCGCGCGGATCGCGACATCGGCCAGCATGAGGTTTGTGAGCGGGTTCTCGGTCGGGCCCGGGACCTTCGCGCCCTTTGTCGAGGGTTTGCGGTTTTTCCGCTTCGCCACCGGGTTACTTCTTGCGGCCGAAATCGACCGTCACGACGTTGGAGCCATCGTCGGTCTTGGGCGTGCCGTCTTCGGGGCCGTCGTTCTCCGGCAGTTCGGTCGGCGCCGGAGCCATGTCGGCGACGGTTGCCTGGAACTGGAGGCCGAAATCTACCGCCGGGTCGACGAACTGGGTGATTGCGGCGAATGGGATGTCGAGTTCAGCCGGGACCTGGTTGAACGACAGGCCGACGGAAAACCCGTCCTCGCGCACGTTGAGGCCCCAGAACTTGTTCTGCAGCACGATGGTCATTTCGTCGGGAAACCGCTCGCGCAGGTTCTGCGGGATGACCACGCCGGGCGCATGGGTCTTGAAGGTAATGTAGAAGTGGTGGGCACCCGGCAGTTCGCCGCCGGTATCCTCGATCTCGCCCAGCACGCGGCCCACGACTGCACGCAAAGCCTCCTGCACGATGGAGTCGTAAGGGATCAGGCTGTCGGGCGTGTCGTCGCTCATGCGCGCTAGGTGATACCCGAAGGGCGGCGGGTCAAGCGCTTTAAGCCTGACTTTACCCTTGAAAGCGGTTCATTTCCTTGCGCGCGGACCTGCTTGGCCTATAGGCGACTGCCATGCGAACAGGCCGTATCGAACGCAATACTGCGGAAACGAAGATTCTCGTCGAGGTCGATCTCGACGGGACGGGCAAGTACGAGGTGGCGACAGGGATCGGCTTCCTCGACCACATGGTCGAACAGTTCGCCAAGCATTCGCTGATCGACGTGACCATGAAGGTCGATGGCGACCTGCATGTCGACCAGCACCACACGACCGAGGACAGCGCGCTGGCGCTCGGCCAGGCACTTTCCGCCGCACTCGGCGACAAGGGCGGGATCGCACGCTACGGCAGCGCCTATTCGCCGATGGACGAGACGCTGGCACGCGTCGCGCTCGACATTTCGGGCCGCCCCTATCTCGTGTGGAAGGCCGGGTTCAGCCAGGAAAAGCTGGGCGAGTGGGACACCGAACTGATCGAACACTGGTTCCACTCGGTTGCCCAGACCTGCGGCCTGACGCTGCACGTGGAGCTGCTCTACGGCACCAACAACCACCACATCTGCGAAGCGATCTACAAGGGCTTCGCCCGCGCCATGCGTGCCGCGGTCGAGGTCGACCCGCGCAAGGGCGGGGCCATCCCTAGCACCAAGGGGCAATTGGGTGGCTGAGGTCGTCGCCCTCGTCGATTACGGCGCGGGCAATCTGCATTCAGTGGAGAACGCGCTGCGCAAGGTCGGGGCGTCGGTCACGGTCACTGCCGACCCAGATGTGGTGCGCGCTGCGGATCGCATCGTCCTGCCCGGCGTGGGTAGTTTCAAGGCATGTGCCGAGGGGCTTCATGCGGCGAAGGGCGTGGTCGAGGCGATGCACGAGCGCGTGTTCGTCGGCGGTGCGCCGTTCCTCGGCATCTGTGTCGGGATGCAATTGCTCGCCACCAGGGGCCTCGAACACGCGGTCACTCCGGGGCTCGACTGGATTCCGGGCGAGGTGCGACTGATCAAACCTTCCGACGAGACGGTAAAGGTACCGCACATGGGCTGGAACGACGTCGCGCTGACGCCGCACGCGAAGTACCATGACCTGGTTGAGAACGGAGAGGCCTACTTCCTCCACTCCTACCACTTCCATGCCGAGAGCGGTAAGGATGTGCTCGCGATGACCGACCATGGCGGGGGGCTGGTGGCGGCAGTGGGGCGCGACAATATCGCCGGGGTGCAGTTCCATCCCGAGAAGAGCCAGCACTACGGGCTCGCCATGTTGGGCCGTTTCTTGGAGTGGAATCCGTGATCGTCTTTCCTGCCATCGACCTCAAGAATGGCCAGGTCGTCCGCCTGGCCGAAGGCGATATGGACCGCGCGACTATCTATGGCGATGATCCGGTAGCGCAGGCGCTGACCTTTGCCGAGGCGGGGGCGGAACATCTCCACGTGGTCGATCTCGACGGCGCCTTCGCGGGCGAGAGCCGCAACCGCGAAGTGGTCGAGCGGATCGTCGAGGCCTTCCCGGGCTATGTCCAGCTCGGCGGCGGCATCCGCAATCCCGAGGCCGTCGAAGGGTGGTTCGATCTGGGTGTCGCGCGGGTCGTGATCGGCTCGGCGGCATTAAAGGACCCCGAGTTCGTCAAGGACATGGCCCGCGAATACGAAGGCGGCATCGTCGTCGCGGTGGACGCCAAGGACGGCATGGTGGCGACGGAAGGCTGGGCCGAGGTGTCCGACGTCTCGGTGGTCGACCTTGCCCGCCGCTTCGAAGATGCGGGCGTCGCCAGCCTGCTGTTCACCGACATCGGCCGCGACGGTCTGTTGAAGGGCGTGAATATAGACGCAACACTCGATCTTGCACGCCGTGTAGACCTTCCCGTAATCGCCAGCGGCGGTGTTAAAGGACTGGACGACATTCACGTGCTTTCGCTCCACGCACGCGAAGGGATCGAAGGCGTGATCACCGGCCGCGCGTTGTATGACGGGCGGCTCGACCTTGCGGCGGCGCTGGCGATGGCGGCGCGGACGTGATTCCTGATTGGCTCCTTTTGGTGGTGGCGGGGGCTGCCCTATTGTCCTCTTACTTCTCCTTTCAAACGTGGAAGGCCCGCGAATGGGGGCAGGGAAGTACGCCCGTCTTTAGCATCGAGAAGGATCCGCTGGGCTTTTGGACAATGTTTGGTTTGCAGGGTGCTGCAACTCTTTGCATGGTAGTTTTTGCCGTATGGATGATGGCAGAGAGGGCGATGCGATGACCGTCCGCGTTCGCGTCATCCCCTGTCTCGATGTGCGGGACGGGCGCGTGGTCAAGGGGGTCAATTTCGTCGACCTCAAGGATGCCGGCGACCCGGTCGAGCAGGCGCAGGCCTATGACCGCGCGGGCGCCGACGAACTCTGCTTCCTCGATATTTCCGCGAGCCACGAGGGGCGCGGGACGCTGCTCGACATGGTCCGGCGGACGGCGGAAGTCTGCTTCATGCCGCTGACCGTCGGCGGCGGGGTGCGCAGTGTCGAGGATGCGCGCGAGCTGCTGCTGGCAGGCGCAGACAAGGTGGCGGTCAACAGCGCTGCGGTTGCACGGCCGGAACTGGTGCGCGAGATCGCCGAGAAGTTCGGCAGCCAGTGCGTCGTCGCCAGCGTCGATGCGCGCGCGGCAGTGCAGTCGGACGGCGCCTTTCGCGGCTGGGAAATCTACACCCACGGCGGGCGCAAGCCGACCGGGATCGACGCGGTGGAACACGCCCAGCGTCTGGCCGAACTCGGCGCGGGCGAACTCCTCGTCACCTCGATGGACGGCGACGGTACCAAGGCTGGCTACGACCTCGAACTCACCCGCGCGATTGCCGACAGCGTTTCGGTGCCGGTCATCGCCAGCGGCGGTGTCGGTACGCTCGAGCACCTGGTCGAAGGCGTGACGCGCGGCCATGCCAGCGCCGTGCTCGCGGCCTCGATCTTCCATTTCGGTCAGCACTCGATCGCCGAGGCACATGCCGCGCTGCGCAATGCCGGCATCCCTGCGCGCGGTTGACCGCACAGGCGCGCTGCAACAGATAGGTCCGATGGACACGCTCTCCCGCCTCGAAGCGACGATCGCTTCCCGCCGCAATGCAGATCCCGCGTCGAGCTATGTGGCGCAGCTCAACCATCGCGGGCTTGCGGTCATGGCGCGCAAGCTGGGCGAGGAAGCGGTCGAGACCATCACTGCCGCGCTCGCGGGCGAACGCGAGGAACTGGTGGGGGAGGCGGCCGACGTATTGTTCCACCTCATGGTCCTGCTCGGTGCGAAGGACGTGACGCTGGCCGAAGTGCTTGCCGAGCTTGACCGGCGCGAGGGCACGTCCGGCATCGAAGAGAAAGCCAGCAGGAGCGAATAATGCCCATCGACCCGACCCTGCCCTACGACGACAACAACATCTTCGCGAAGATCCTGCGCGGCGAAATCCCCTCGACCAAGGTGTACGAGGACGAGTGGGCCTATGCCTTCGAGGACATCAACCCGCAGGCCGAAATCCATACGCTGGTGGTGCCAAAGGGCCGATATGTCAGCTGGGACGACTTCAGCGCCAGGGCGAGTGCGGAGGAAATCGCGGGCTTCGTCCGCGCAGTAGGCAATGTCGCGCGCGACAAGGGGCTGGTCGAACCCGGATATCGCATGATGGCCAATATCGGCGCGCATGGCGGGCAGGAAGTTCCCCACCTCCACGTGCATATCTTCGGCGGACAGCCGCTCGGGCCGATGATCCTGAGGCGTTAATCGCCCAAATCGCTCATTTCGTCGTTTGCGATTGCCGTGCGACTCGGCGCTCGTCTAATGCCGCCTGACGCATGACTATGCCCAATCCCCCCGACGGACTGCTCGACAAGGGCCGCCACCTTTACGCGGTGCGCGTCTATTACGAGGACACCGACCTTTCGGGCATCACCTACCACGCGAATTACCTGCGCTGGTTCGAGCGTGCGCGATCGGACTTGCTGCGCCGACTAGAAATCGACCAGCGCGCCGCGATCGAGGCGGGCGAGGGCGCCTATGCGGTGTCCGAACTCACGCTCAAATACCTGCGCCCTGCCAAGCTCGACGATGACGTGCTCATCGAGACTCGCTGCACCGAACTCGGTGCCGCTTCATGTCGCATGCATCAGAAGGCGTGGAGGGGTGACGAATTGCTGGCCGAGGCGCACTTGCGTGTCGGCTTCGTTTCACCCGAGGGCAGGCCCAAACGCCAGCCCGAGGAATGGCGCGCGGCCTTCGCGCGTTTTGCCGCACAAGAGGACCAATGAGCTCGATCGCCCTTCTTCTGATCGCCGCCGCCCCGACGCGGCTCGACCCCATCCGCCTGTTCCTCGACGCCGATATCGTCGTCCAGCTGGTGATGACCGGACTGCTGCTCGCCAGCGTGTGGGTTTGGATGATCATCGTCAGCTTCTCGATCCGCATGCGCAACATGCGCGCTCGCACGATCGAGTATGAAAGCGAGTTCTGGCAGGCGGACAATTTCGACCGCTTCACTTCCGAACGCGGCAACAAGGACATCCCTGCGGCGCGTGTGGCGCAGGCGGCGGTCGGCGAATGGCGCCGCTCCACCAAGACCACGGTGCGCGATCCCGAGGCGCTGCGCGCCCGCATCGCTTCGGCCATGGATAGCCAGATCGCGCTCGAGGCGGATGACATTGCCGAACGGCTGAACTTTCTCGCCACGGTCGGTGCGGTTGCCCCCTTCGTCGGCCTGTTCGGCACGGTCTGGGGCATCATGAACAGCTTCTTCCAGATAGGCGCGCAGGAAAGCAGCAGCCTCGCCGTCGTCGCGCCGGGCATTTCGGAGGCGCTCTTTGCCACCGCAATCGGCCTCTTTGCTGCCATCCCGGCAGTGATCGCCTACAACCGCTTCAGCCACCGCGTGGACCGCTACGAAGCGCGACTGACCCGCTTCGCCGACAAGCTTTCGGCCACTTTCAGCCGCCAGCTGGAGGCGCTCTGAATGGCGATGGGCCTTGCATCGGGCGGGGGGCGCAGGCGGCGCGGGCGCGGCAGCGGGCGTCGTCCGATGTCCGAGATCAACGTCACCCCGCTCGTCGACGTCATGCTGGTGCTGCTGATCATCTTCATGGTCACTGCACCGCTGCTGACCGCGGGTGTCCCGATTAACCTGCCCGACAGCCGGGCCTCGGCGCTGCCGCAGGAACAGCAGCAGGTGACGATCAGCATCGACGAGAGCGGATACGTCTATATAGACGATGCGCGGGTACCCGTAGGCGGCTTGCCCGAGGCGCTGAAGAATCTCCCGCGGACTGGCGAAGGCCCCGATATCACCCTGCGCGCCGACCGCGCGCTCGACTACGGCCGCGTCATGGCGGTGATGGGCGAACTCAACCGCGCAGGGCTCAACCGCATTTCGCTCGTGACGAATGGCGGCGGAGTTCGCGCGCCGGTCAACAACGGTTCATCGCAGCAGGAATAGCCCGATGAGCATGGGAGCGAGCATGTTGCGAAAGGAAGAGAAGACCGGCCTGCTGGTCGCGCTCGGCCTGCACCTGCTCATCCTTGTCGCGCTGTTCGTCCAGGGACTCCTGCCCGCGCCGACCTTCGAAAAGCCCGAACGCATGACGGTGAGCCTGGCCGAGGATGTTGGTCTCGAAGCGACTGCGCCCGATCCGGTGGCGGAAAGCCGCGCCGCGACAGCGCCGACCATTTCGGATGCACCCGCACCAGCGCCCGACCAACCCGCACCGCGCGAGACCACGGCGCCTGCCCCGCGCGTCCAGTCTCCCGTTCCCGCTCCGACCGCGCGGCCCGACAACCGCGAGCGTCGTCGCCCCGACCCGCCGCGCACGCAGACTCCCCCGCGCAAGCAGGACAAGGGCGGTGGTTCGCGCTTGGGCGATAACTTCCTCGAAGGCTCGGGCAGCAGCACCACGACCAGCGAGACCCGCGTCCCTGCCTCGCAGATCGGTGCGAGCGCCAAGGCTTCTCTCGTCCAGGCGATCGCCCGTCGGATCAAGCCCAAGTGGCAACCGCCGAGCGGCCCCGACGTCGATCGCATCACTACTTACCTTCGCTTCCGCCTCAATCCCGACGGCAGCCTTGCCGGGCGCCCGACCGTGGTTCGCCAGACCGGCATCAACGACACCAACCGCGCGCAGGCCGAACGCCATGCCGAACAGGCCATCAGGGCCGTCCAGCTTGCCGCACCCTTCACCGACCTTCCGCCCGAATTCTACGAGGCCTGGAAGCTGGTCGGTCCCTTTGGCTTCGACTGGAGACTCGCCCAATGAAATATCTTCTGCTCGCGACCCTCGCGCTGGTTGCCGCGCCTGTGCTGGCGCAGAATCAGGATCTCGGACAGGCGGTCCAGGAAGGCGGGGAGGTCGAGACCGTGGACGAAGGCGAAGGCCTAACGGGTTCGGTCAGCTTCGAAGGCAATCTCGACGATCTCGGTATCGCCATCCCGGGCTTTGCGACCGACGCCGACGTGCCGACCCCGGCGCATAGCAGCGGGACAGCGGCTCTGGGCAAGGAACTCGCTCGCGTCATCACGGCGGACCTCAGGAACAACGGCCTCTTCAAGCCGACCGGCCCCGATGCGCTGCCGCAGCCGCGCTTTGCCGAGATTACCGCGCCCAACTTTCCCACCTGGTCGAACCGCGGCGCGGAAATGCTGGTCCATGGCTACGTCCGCGGTCGCAGCGACGGCAAGCTGACGGTCGGTTGCTACCTCTACGACATGGCCTTGCAGAGCCAGCTGGTACGCGAAGGCTGGGTAGTCCAGCCCGCCGACTGGCGTCGCGCCGCGCACAAATGCGCGGACCTCGTCTATTCGCGCCTCTCCGGCGAGAGCCCCTTCTTCGACAGCCGCATCGCCTATATCGCCGAAACCGGGCCCAAGGATAACCGGACCAAGCGGCTCGCCATCATGGACAGCGACGGGGCGAACCATCGCTTCATCACCACCGGCCGTTCGACCGCCCTGACCCCGCGCTATTCGCCCGACTACAAGAAGCTGTCCTACCTTAGCTATATTGACGGCAATCCGCGCATCTACATCTACGATATCGGGACGGGCAAGCAGACGCTGGTGACGCAGAGCACCAACCCGACCTTCGCCCCGCGGTGGAGCCCGGACGGCAGGTGGATCCTCTATTCGATGGCGGTCAACGGCAATACCGACATCTACCGCGTGCCTGCGTCAGGTGGCGAGCCGCGGCGGCTGACCGACACGCCGGGGATCGATATCGGCGGGTCCTATTCCCCCGATGGCAGCAAGATCGTCTTCGAAAGCGACCGTTCGGGCACGCAGCAATGCTACGTCATGAACGCCGACGGTTCGAACCAGCGCCGCATCAGCTTCGGCGGCGGGCGGTGTGCCACGCCGGAATGGAGCCCGCGCGGCGACCAGATCGCCTTCACCAATGCCAGCAGCTTCAACATCTCGGTCATGACGCCGTCGGGCGGCAGCGTCCGCACGCTGACCAATGGCTGGCAGGACGAGGCACCGACCTGGGCGCCCAACGGCCGCATCATCCAGTTCTTCCGTACCGAGCGCAACAGTGGCAGGACCTCGCTGTGGCAGGTCGACCTGACGGGCGAGAACCTGCGCCGCCTGCCGACGCAGGTCGATGCTTCGGACCCCTCGTGGGGACCGATCCTGCCGTAGATGCATTGAACGAGAGATAGTACACTTGGGGGCAAACCAGGTTTGCAACGCTGTTTGAAAGGGGACAGCCCTATGAATACCCGTATCGCCACCGGCCTGATGCTTGCATCGACCATTGCCCTTGCCGCCTGCCAGAAGAAGGCGCCGGCAGAGCTTCCTCCCGCGCCCGAGGCCACTTCGACTCCGGCGCCGTCATCGACCGAGCCGATGGGGCCCGGTGTCGGATCGCAGCAGCATTTCGTCGATGCCGTGGGCATGGCGAACACGGTCGTCTATTTCGACACCGATCGCTTCAATATCGATTCCGAAGATGCGGCGAAGCTGCAGACGCAGGCCGGCTACTTCGGTCAGTACCCGCAGCTGAACTTCACCATCGAAGGCCATGCCGACGAACGCGGCACGCGCGAGTACAACCTTGCGCTGGGCGAACGCCGCGCCAATGCGGCGAAGAACTACCTCGTCTCGGTCGGCATTCCCGCGAACCGCATTCGCGTGGTCAGCTATGGCAAGGAACGCCCCGTGGCCCTCGGTTCGAACGAATCCGCCTGGGCGCAGAACCGCCGCGCTGCGACGATCGTCATCAACTGATGCGAAAAGGGGCTCCCGCATCGCGGGAGCCCCTCATGTCGATCGCCTCTTGGGACAGTCCCTAGGGACTTTGGGGGGGAGGGTCAGCGACCGACAGTAAGTTCGAACAGCGGGGCCTTGCCTGCCGTGTGCGACGCGTCTTCCTTCGGGGTAATGCCGAAGGTCGCGATCATTGCAAATGCAGCCATGCTCAGCACGGCGACGGATGCGGAAAGGGTCAGTTGCTTGCTCATCGTCTCAACCTCTGGTCGGCGCCTTTAGCGCGTAACCGTTAACTGGTAGTTGCAGTGCAACATTTCAATATGAAACTGGTTCCCCAAGCTTGCACGAATTTCCAGCACGCCTAGATTGACCGCCATGCCCGCCCGACAAACGACATGTGACTACCTTGCCCAAGCCTAGCCGTTCGATGGACTGGGGCTTCCCGCGGTGGCGGGGCTACGGCTCGTCGCGCGAGGCGACGCAGGTCCGCATCTGCGACCGTCATGGCTGTGACGAGCCTGGCAATTGCCCGGCACCCAAAGCACCGAACAGCCGCGAACGCTGGTATTTCTGCCAGAAGCATGCGGCCGAATACAATTCCAAGTGGGACTATTTCGAGGGTCTCGACAAGGCCGAGCGCGAGGAACGTGCCAAGGCCGAACGGAGCGAAAACGCCGGTTATGCCGAAGCTCAGCACTATGGATGGGCCGGCAGCGGCGATGGTTCGCGAAGCCGCGATGAAATGCGTGCGCTAGATGTGCTCGAACTCGAAGCCGACGCCGATTTCGTTGCGATCAAGAAGGCCTGGCGCGAAAAGGCCAAGACTGTCCACCCGGACGTGAAGCCGGGCGACAAGGAAGCGGCGGCCGAATTCCAGAAACTCCAGGTCGCCTACGAAGTCCTCAAGGCGGCCGAAGAAAGGCGTGAGTGGCGCGGCTGAGGGCGCCAATTTGCCACCAAGCCGGAATTCGCATACCATCCACCCGCGGCCTTGGGGGACCGGGGACATGGCCGCTGGGCAGACGGGTCGTGGCCTGATCAACCCTCGGGGAGGAGACTCCCTATGCCTGAACTAGCTGCGCCTGTTGCCAAGGCGGATCGCATCGATTCACTCGACATACTTCGCGGGATAGCCGTCTTCGGCATCCTGCTGATGAACATTTCCGCCTTCGGCCTCGTCTGGCAGGCCTATGGCAATCCTTATGCCGCTGGCGGGTCGACAGGGCTCGACCTCAAGCTGTTCGAGATCATGAACGTCGGGTTCGAAGGGACCATGCGCGGCATCTTCTCGATGCTGTTCGGCGCCGGGATCGTCCTGATGGCGGAACGACTGGAGAAATCCGGCGGTGCCCTCAGCGCGGCAGACGTCCACTTGCGGCGGATGAGCTGGATGATGCTGTTCGGTGTCATCCACTGGGGCCTGCTGCTGTGGACCGGCGAGATCCTGTTCGCCTATTCGCTGTGCGGCTTCGTCCTTTTCGCTTTCCGTAAGATGGACCGCCGGCTTCAGCTGGGGATCGGTATCGCCGCGCTCTGCATCGCCGGCATCTACAACAACTGGCATTATGGCGAGGTGCGCGAAACCTATGCCGCCGCAAATGCGGCCGAAGCGGCGAAGGCCAACGGCGCTGCCCTCGATTTCGGCCAGCAGCAGGCGATTTCCGAACGCGATGAACTGGTAACGCACCAGCAGCCGAACGACCTGACCAACCAGATGTTCGAGGGCTGGCACGAAGGTAGCTACATCGACGCGGTGAAGGGCCAGTGGGACTTCAGCTACGAGTTCCAGTGGGTCGGGATACCCTACTGGCTCCTGCTCGACATGATCCCGTTCATGCTGATCGGCATGGCATTACTGAAATACGGCGTGCTCTCGGCGCAGCTGCATGTGAGGCACTACGCCATCATGATGGTCGCGGGATACGCGGTGGGCATCTCGCTGGGCCTCTACGAACTCGGCATTCTCAAGGCGGGAGCCTATTCCACCCTTGCCGCCGAAGAAGCCAACCGGACCTACCAGATCAGTCGCTTCGCCATGGTCGTCGGGCACATCGGGCTGATCCTGTCGGTTGTTAAGGCGGGCTGGCTCCGTTGGCTGCAACGCGGTTTCGCGGCGGCCGGACAGATGGCACTGTCGAACTACATCGGCCAGACGCTGATCTGCACGACGCTGTTCTACGGCTTCGGCTTCGGCCTGTACGGTGAACTCACGCGCTCGCAGCTGTATCTCCTCGTGCTCACGATTGCCGTCGTGGAGATGACGATCTCCGTCATCTGGCTGAGGAACTTCCGCTTCGGCCCGCTCGAGTGGGTATGGCGGTCGCTGACCTACTGGAAGCGCCAGCCCATGCGGCTCGGCGGCGGATCGGCACCGACCGATCCGACGCTCGCACCCGCCTGAAGCCGGTCAATTGCGCTCGATGGCCGTGGTGGGATTGTCGTTCCACCACGGCACGTCGCGATAGGGACGGATATCCGCTTCAAAGGTCCAGGCGCTGCGCGGCTGGTGGGCGATATGCCAGTAGGTCTCTGCTACGGCGGCGGGGTCGACGAGGCCATCCTCGCCCTTGCGGTCCTTGAACGCGTCCCAGCGGTCTCCGATCATCTTTCCCAACGTATCCGGCGCATCGACGGCTGCGTCGATCAGGATGTGGGCGACATGGACGCCCTGGGGCGCGAATTCGGCATTGAGGCTCTGGCACAGCATGCGCCGACCGCCCATCGCCGCCGCATGGCTCGCCTGTCCGGAGTTGCCCCGCACAGCTGCGGTTGCCGAAGTCACGAGGAAGGCGCCCCGGCCTCGTTCCGCCATGCGCGGTAGTAGAGCGCGGGCGAGGCGATAGGGCGCGAATGTGGCAAGCCGCCAGCCGAGCTCGAACATTCGCGGAGTGGTCTCGGCGAGCGGGCGATTGCCGATCTGCGCGCCGAGGTTGAACAATGCCGCCTCGATCGGACCGATCGCGCGCTCGACGTCGTCGACAAGGTCCTCGATCGTGTCAGGCAGCGAGGCGTCGATCAGTCTCCCGCTGGCGCTGCCGCCATCCGCCACTATGCCATCGACAAGGCGCTGGAGACCTTCGTCGTCCGACCGCCGCGCCAGGACTGCATGATATCCGCCAGCTGCGAAGCGCCGTGCGGCATGTCCGCCGATCCCGGCGCCGGCGCCGATTACTAGGAATACTTTTTCCGCCATGGCAATTTCTCCGCCGGGCGGTCCGATAATCCGCCAAAGTCTAATTGAGACAATCCTAATTCTGTGCAAAGCCTCGGGAGGTCGCACAAGAAACAGGGTAGCCTTAATGGACCTGCGTGGGACAGATCGAAAACCTTCCAACCTTGTTCTGGAATGTGTTGTGCTCGGCCGTACGGAGCGAGCGATCCTGTGCGATGTGTCACCAACCGGGTGCCGGATAGAGATGTTCGACGGGGTAGTGCCCCAGCGCGGGTCGACGATAGTTTTCGAAGTGAGGGACCCGATCTACTTTGCCGGCGAGGTCGTCTGGGTCAGCGGCAATGAGGCAGGGGTTCGCTTCACGCGGCCACTTTCGCCAGAGGTGAGCAACGCACTCGAACTCTAGGCTCGGTTCGGCGTGGCGTCGCCAAGGCGCTTTGTGATCGCTCTTGCCATTCGCTGGCCAAGACCCGGTCCCTGTTCGGGATAGAGGTACGGCTCGATCATCTCGGCCTCCATCACCGCCAGCTCGCCCGAGGGCAGGCGCGCCATGTCGATGCGGCAATACAGGGGCGCAACAAAGGGAAGGGCGGCGACAACCGATTGCGCGGTGGCGAGGTCTGCGGCTGTCGGGTTGTAGTCGTGTTCGCTGCCGCCATAAAGCGACTGGATACGGTATTCGCCTTCAGCTGCACGCTTGAGAACCGCATGGCTGAAATCGCCATCGACGAAGAGGAAAGTGAATTCGCCTTCCTCCGGCACGCTGGCGAGGAAGGGCTGAACCATGCAGGGTCGCCCCATCTGCCAACCGTGATCGGGCAGGGTTTCCCGGGTGAAGCGGAACTGGCCCATGCCGCCCGCGCCGACCTGGCGCTTTACCACCACGCCATCGCAGCTGAACTCGTCCATCGCAGCGAGCACGCCTGCGCGATCGAGGTCGTCT
The DNA here is from genome assembly GCF_041021145.2 of Qipengyuania sp. RANM35. Classification (NCBI taxonomy): domain Bacteria; kingdom Pseudomonadati; phylum Pseudomonadota; class Alphaproteobacteria; order Sphingomonadales; family Erythrobacteraceae; genus Qipengyuania; species Qipengyuania sp. RANM35. The sequence goes on from NZ_CM196433.1 coordinate 87,415, forward strand.
CGCCAAAGGGTCGGGATGGTGGAGACACCGCGCGCCGCCAGTTCGCGCAGGTAACCCTTGTCGAGGTTCCAGCGCACCACTTCGGGCGGGTTGTGAACGGCAATGCCGCGCGCGACCAATGTATCGATCCGGGCGAGGAACTCCTGCGGATGGTCCTGGTAATCCCAGGACGAGCCCAGCAACACCATCGCCATCCCGTCGAAATCTTCGAGCGGCGAACGCCAGTCGAGCTCGACGAGGTCCAGTCCCGCCGCCTCGAACGCCGGACGCAGCGCGGCGACCTCGAGATCGTGCTCGAAGGCATCGCCGCGCCGCTCCGCCGCCCCGCCGAGATCGGGGGGCAGTGTTTCTGCACAGGCAAGGAAGCCGATGCGGGTCAGACCGCCTCCAGCGCCTGTTCGAAGTCGGCGATGAGGTCGTCCGGATCCTCGATGCCGATGGAGATGCGGATGAGGTTGTCGCCGATGCCCAGTGCGGCCTTGCGCTCGTCGGGCACGGAAAGGTGGGTCATCGACGCCGGGTGGCTGGCCAGCGTCTCTGTGCCGCCGAGGCTGACCGCGAGCTTGGCGATCTTGAGGCTGTCGAGGAAGCGGAAGCATTCCGCTTCGCCGCCCTTGAGCAGCAGCGAGAATGTCGATCCGGCACCAAGGCAGTGGCGATCGTAGATATCCTGCTGGCGTGCGTCCTTGATCATGCCGAGATAGCCGAGGCCTTCGACCTTGGGATGCTTGGCAAGGAAGGCACAGACCTTCTCGGCATTCTCGCCCGCGCGCTGCATCCGCAGTTCGACCGTCTCAAGGCTGCGGCAGAGCATCCAGGCGGTGTTCGGGTCGCAGATGCCGCCCATGGTGTTGCGGAGCATGCGGACGGGATCCATCCACTTCTTCGCCCCGGCGATGGAACCTGCGACGAGATCCGAGTGACCGCCGACATACTTTGTCAGCGAATAGCAGACGATGTCCGCACCGTGTTCCAGCGGACGCTGCCACAGCGGGCCGAGGAAGGTGTTGTCGATCGAGATCGGGCATTCAAGGCCCGCGGCATCGACTGCGGCGCGCACCGCCTGGACGTCGACCAGCGCGTTGGTCGGGTTACCCGGGCTTTCGAGATAGACCATGGCGACCTTGCCGCCCTGCTCGTCGGCCTTGGCTTTGGCCTTCGCGAGCACCGCATCGATTTCCTCGCGCGTCGCACCGGCGGGAAAGTCGATATAGCTCACGCCCCAGCGCGACATCCACTTGGCGACGAAGCCTTCGGTCGCGGCGTAGAGCGGCCCGGAGTGGACGATCACGTCGCCTTGCTGGGCGTAGGTCAGTAACAGGACACAGATCGCGGTCATGCCGCTGGAGAAGCTCAGCGCGTCTTCCGCGCCATCCCAGATCGACAGGCGGTCTTCGAGGATTTCCTGGTTCGGCGCGTTGAAGCGCGAATAGACGAGGCCGTCCGCGCCGCCCGGGCGCTTGCCGGTGATGCCTTCGAAGTGGCGCTTGCCGTCGGCGGCGCTCGGGAAGGCGAATGTGCTGGTGAGGAAAACCGGCGGCTTGAGGCTGCCTTCGGACAGCTTGGGGTCGAATCCGTGGCCCATCATAAGCGTGCTGGGCTTAAGCGGGCGGCCATTGATCTTGGTGACGTCGCTCATCTGGCGAGCATCCTTCCTTTTGCGACGCCCCCAGGAAGGCGGGGGCTGGTGCGGTTGCCGGGGCACCCGTTCCTAACCTCCGCAGGAACGCCTCTCCGCCGGTCGCCGATTGTGCCGCTCCCTTTATGTCGCGGCGGGGTTGGTTTCAACTGCGACGAATGGTCCCTACACGACCGCGCGCATCACCCAGACTACGCCGACCAGCAGGAGGATGCCGAAGAGGTCGAGCAGTAGGCCCGCCTTGACCATGCGCTCGATGCGGATGCGGCCCGTCGCCCAGGCAATCGCGTTGGGGCCGGTGCCCGCAGGCAGCATGAAGCCCCAGCTCGCAGCGAGCGCAGCAGGCATGGCGAGAAGCAGCGGATCGGCTCCCAGCGCAACCGTCAGGCTGGCGACGACCGGCACGATGGCGCTCGCTGTCGCGACATTGCTGGCGAATTCGGTGATGAGGACGACCAGCGCCACCACGGCAATTGCGACCACGACCAGCGGCAGCGCCTCCAGGGGCAAGAGCATCTGGCCGAGCCAGTCGGCAAGGCCGCTCTTGCCCATGCCGGCCGCTAGGGCGAGACCGCCGCCGAACATCATGATGACGCCCCACGGGGCGCGGTCCGCTTCCTCCCAGGTCAGCAGGGGGCGCCCGGTGCCGTCCGGCAGCAGGAACAGCGTAAGGCTGGCGATGATGGCGATTGTGCCGTCGGTCAGCGATCCTTCCGGGAGCAGGGGCTCGATCCATAACTGACCGAGCCAGGCTACGAAGGTAATTGCGACCACGGGAACGAGGCGTTTCTCGGGCAGGGTCCATGCCGAGTGGGTGTCGATGGCCGCCCGCGCTGCGGCGACATCGAAGGGATGGTCCGCCACCTGCTGCACGCGACCGACGATGGAAGCTGCCAGCGGGATACCGATGACGACCAGCGGCAGGCCGAACGCCATCCACTGCACGAAGGTGATGCGCACACCGATCAGCTCGTCAAGCAAGCCAACGGCGATCGCATTGGTCGGAGATCCAACGATGGTGCCGAGCCCGCCGATGCTTGCAGCAAATGCGATGCCCATCGGGAGAGCGCCGGAAAGGCCGTCGGGGTTTGTGGGATCCGCCCCCCCTCCAGCCAGCACTGCCAGGGCCATCGGCATCATGATGAGTGCGGTGGAGGTATTGGAAATGAGCATCGACAGAATGCCCGCGCTGGCCATGAAGGCCAGCAGCAGCCCACGCGGCCCGACCTTGTTGCCGGTAGCCTTGAGTATGCCCAGCGCCAGCCGCTTGTGCAGCCCGGTCCGCTCGATCGCCAGCGCGATGAAGGCACCACCCAGGAGCAGGAAAAGGATGTCGGAGTAATAAGCCGAGGCGGTGTCCTTGGCGCTCATGACCCCGGCGAAGGGCAGCACGAGGAACGGCATGAGCGCGGTCGCGGTCAGCGGCAGCGCCTCGGTCATCCACCAGGCGGCCATCAGCACGACGAGGCCGGCTGTCACGAATGCCTCGCGGGACATGCCCGCAGGAAGCGGCGCGAAGATGCTGACCGCCAGCGCCATGCTGCCGATAAGAAAACCGATACGCCCTGCTGTCATTCCCGTCCCTGCCTCTCAGCCGAGGGCAGGAACTACCATCGCAGGAGAGTAAGGCCAATCATGGCCGCGCCACGCGCGGGGGATAGCTATTTGACTTCGGGATCCGCTTCGTCGGACGAGACTGCCGGACCGCCGTTTTGCGGAATAATGATCACGCGACCGGTAAGCTGGCCCTCTCGGCGCAGCTTTTCGAACTTGTCGTACCGTTCGCTCAGCAGCCGGGCAATCGATGGGGTGATGCGAGTACGCTGCGCTTCGCCATCGGTCTCGATATAGGAATAGGTCGGCTCACGATCGCCAGCTGCAAGGTCGGCGACAATGCCTTCATACTGGTTGACCTTCACGTTGGGCTTCGCGGCGACGAGCTTGGCAACGTCTTCAGCCGCATGAGTGGCAAGGTGAGCCTTGAGGTCGGCGCCCATTTGCGGGAAGTAGAAGGGAGCGGCTTCTTCGTAGATCCTCGAGACCAGCAGGTCGTCTCCGAAGGCCTCTACCCCGCGGAGCGAGTTGACGAATTCCTGGCCCGAGAACGTCAGCAAATCTCCGACATTGTCGCTGGTGAAGGCGCGCGGCTGGATCGACGGGCCGCCAACCTCACCGCGGAAAAAGCCGTAAATCACATTGGCATCGCGCCAGTTGGGAAAGACGATTTTCGTGCGGATGTCTTTCGGGCTCATGGCCACGCCTGCAACGGTGACGACGGGGCTGTCGTCCAGCCCGGTTCCATCCGCGCCAAGCTTCATGCGTGACGGATACTGCACGGGATAGTTGCGCGCGATTTGCTCGATCACTGCAACATTATGGAGGTTGATCCAGTAGGAAAGCTGTTCGTTTCGCGGCAGTGTCGCGATCTCGAGTTCGGCCCCGAGGCGTTCGAGGTCCTCGCGATACGCAGTCAGCGGCGTGATCGCGTCCTCGTCGAGATATTCGAAGACGATCCGGTTACCTTCGAGCCGTACGCGGGAGTCGTGGCCGTAGGTCATCCGCGTGCCCATGCCTGCGGAGGGCTTGCCCATTCCCTGGCGCGTGGAAGGCCCCATGCGCAGCACCATGTATTTCAGCGCGTCGTCGAGAAACGAATAATCGACTTTTGTTTCCTTGCCCGAAGGCTGCGGCACGAAGCGGTCGAACGCCTGGTCGCGCGTTGCTTCGGACGAAGGCGCATTGGGGGTTTCTGCCTGCAGCGGTGCTGACAATGCCAGCGCCGTGGCCGCGCCAAGAAAGGCAATCGAACGAATAGTCATTTCCCAATCCCTGCAAAAGTCCGGAGGTTCCGGATTCATTTGGCGATTAGAGTAATCGCATCTAGGTTTTGTCGAACATTACAGGACGATGGCTGGTGTCTCAATGTGTCCTGCCGATTGTCACATGGTGTTCGTCGATGGGGACCGGGCCCACAAGTCGATCATCGAAAAGGGAAAAGGGCAGCTGCGGGAGATGCAGCGGCTCCGACGACTGCAAACGGTAGGGGTTGCTGAACATTGCAATTCGCCATATCGAAGGTGTATTAGTTGAATCATACAGGAGGGATGCCGTGATCCGTACGCTGACCCTGCTTGCCGCCGCTTCGCTGACTGCCCTTGCTGCGCCCGCCATGGCCCAGGCCCACGACCACAAGGGCCACTCCGAAGCGAGCGAAGCGGCCACCTACAGCGCTCGCCAGTTCTTTGAATCGACGTCCTATGCGGTCGGCTCGCCCAATGGCTACAACTTCTCGCCCGATGGGAAATACGTTCTCGTTACCAGCGATGCGACAGGCGTGTTCAATGTCTACCTGATGCCGGTGAAGGGCGGTGATCCGATCGCGCTGACCACATCGACCGACGATGCTACCTTTGGGGCCAGCTTCTTCCCCAGCGATGGCCGTATCCTCTTCACTGCCGACAATGGCGGCGACGAGCTCAACCACCTGTTCGTTCGTGCGGAGGATGGCACGGTCACCGACCTTACTCCGGGCGAGAAGGTCAAGGCTGGCTTCGCCGGATGGAGCAGCGACGGTAAGACCTTCTACGTCACCACCAATGAACGCGATTCCGCCGCCTTCGACCTCTATGCTTATGACGCGACGAGCTACGAGCGGACCCGGGTGTTCACTAACGAGGGTGCCTACTCGGTCGAAGACGTTTCGGGCGACGGGCGCTGGGTAGCGCTGTCGAAGGCCATTTCGAGCGCGAACAGCGATCTCTACCTCGCCGACCTTCAAACCGGAGAGCCCAAGCTGATCTCCGAGCACGAAGGCAATGTCAGCCATGGCGTATATTCCTTCACCCGCGACAATGCTGCGCTAATCTATGCAACCGACGAGCATGGCGAGTTCAACCAGGCTTGGCGCTACGACATTGCCAGCGGTGCCAAATCGCCCGTGATCGAAGCCGACTGGGACGTCGCCTTTCTCCAGTATTCGCCTAGCGGCCGCTACCGGGTCAGTGCGATCAATGCCGACGGACTGAACGTCCTGTCCATCCTTGATGGGAAGAGCGGCAAAAACGTAGAACTGAAGGGCTTGCCTGAAGCCATGCTGGCATCGGTACGCTTCGACCCGGGCGAGAAGAACATTGCCTTCATCGTCACCTCGGACACTTCGCCCGCGGACGTTTATGTTGCCGATCTCAAATCTGGAAAGACGACGCGGCTGACCCACGCCCTCAATCCCGCCATTCGCGAGGCCGACCTCGTCACGGCAACCGTTGCACGTTTCTCGAGCTACGATGGCCTGGAAGTGCCGGGCATTCTTTACCGACCGAAGAACGCCAGCGCCGACCATCCGGTCCCGGCGATCGTCATGGTCCACGGCGGACCGGGTGGACAGAGCACGCGCGGTTACAGCGCCATGATCCAGCACCTCGTCAACAATGGCTATGCTGTCTACGCGATCAACAACCGCGGCTCGTCCGGTTACGGCAAGACCTTCTTCCACATGGACGACAAGAAGCACGGCGACGTCGACCTCAAGGACGTGGTCGCGTCCAAGGGCTTCCTCCAGGGACTGGACTGGGTAGCAAATGACCGGATCGCGGTGATGGGCGGCTCCTACGGTGGCTATATGACCGCCGCGGCACTGACATTCTACCCGGAAGTGTTCGATGCCGGCATCAATATCTTCGGCGTCACCAATTGGGTGCGCACGCTCAAGTCGATCCCGCCGTGGTGGGGCAGCTTCCGCGATGCGCTGTATGACGAGATGGGGGACCCCGCGACCGACGAAGAGCGCCATCGCGCGATCTCGCCGCTCTTCCACGCATCGAACGTGACCAAGCCGATGCTGGTGGTGCAGGGAGCGAACGATCCTCGCGTCTTGCAGGTCGAAAGCGACGAACTGGTCGCTGCGGTCAAGGCCAATGGCGTGCCGGTCGAATACGTGCTGTTCCCGGACGAAGGTCATGGCTTTCGCGGCAAGGAGAACCGGATCACCGCGTCAGAGGCCTATCTCAAGTTCCTCGACGCGCACATCGGGCGTTAGTGGACCCAGTCGAGCGCTACGCTGTCGATATGCCAGCGTAGCTGCTCGGCACTCGCTCCCGGAACATCGTTGACGCGGCGCAGGACCACCGGCCCCTCGTAACGGACTGCTCGGCCATCCTTGTCGGTGCCGGTGATGCTTGCCTGGCTCGTGTAGTAAGATGAACCGGCGGCACCTTCCATCGTGCCATCGGGCACGGCGACCGTGATCTTGTCGAGATCGGCGAATAGCCTGGTCCACGCGGGCTTGGACCACTTAGCACGATCCGTGTCGCTCATCAGGGCCCAGGCCTGGTCGAATTCGCGCAACTCGATCGCGCGGGCCCACGACAGCAGGACGTTGCGCGCGCCCTTTACTGTCCTTTCGGCTTCCGGCGTGAGCGCGGCGGGAGTGAGGTCAGGGTAGCCGTCGTTCGTCGCGTCGCCTTCCATTGGCGGGGGACCTCCGATCGGCGGAGGTGGTGGCGGCAAGCCGTCGTCGGCGTTGCCAGGCAGGTCAACGGTCTGCGTCGGTGTGCTATCTTCGGTGGGCTGCGAACAGGCAGTGACGGCGAATAGCGCCAGCGCGCTCAGAATTCTGCGATCCATGAAACGAGAAACCGGGGAAGCGCGTGTCGCGTTCCCCGGTTTGTCGAAACTGCGGTGCGAGCAGGACGCGCTTACTTGGGCGCGAGCACCATGATCATCTGGCGACCCTCGAGGCGCGGGAAGCTTTCGACCTTGGCCAGTTCTTCCATGTCTTCGCGCACGCGGTTGAGCAGGTCCATGCCGAGCTGCTGGTGCGCCATTTCGCGACCGCGGAAGCGCAGGGTGAGCTTCACCTTGTCGCCATGCTCGATGAACTTGTTCACGTTCTTCATCTTCACATCGTAATCGTGGTCATCGATGTTCGGACGCATCTTGATCTCTTTGATTTCCTGCGTCTTTTGCGTCTTGCGTGCGAGGTTCGCCTTCTTCTGCGCCTCGTAGCGATACTTGCCGACGTCGAGGAACTTGCACACCGGCGGGTCCGCATTGGGGGACACTTCGACGAGGTTGAGGCCAAGCTCGTTGGCCTGCTCGATTGCTTCGCGGGTGTACATCACGCCGAGGTTTTCGCCTTCGTGATCGATCACGCGGACCTTCGGCACATTGATCATGTTATCGTAGCGCGGGCCACTCTTGATGGGCATCTGCATGCTACGGCGGGGTGGACGTGATATGGGGCATTCTCCTTTGGTGGCCTTAATCGGACACGCGCATGTAGGCATTCTTGCGCGGATTCGGAAGTGTGTTGTGCGCGTGGGGCGCAGAATCGCCGCCGGGCGTTGCGCCTATGCCGCCTGCCACAGCGGGAAGCGGGCGAGCTTTCCGGCCGCCGGGACTACCGCATCGATGCGGTTCGCCGGCTGCAACGCGTTCAGGATTGCCGGATCAGCCGCGTTCATTCCGCCGGTGTAGGCGCCGAACGCAGGAAGGATCATTCGCCCGCTTGGTCGCCCGTCGGCCCCTTCGTTGGCGCTCACGACGGCGCAAGGACGCCGGATGCTGCGGTCGCGCACCTTGACCTGGAGGCGCGGATGGTAGTGACCCGAAAGTTCAGGCCGCGTCTCTCCGCGCTTCGCCTGGTGGCGCAGGATGACCCCGCCGATCTCGATCTCCTCGGCCAGCGTGCCGCCGCAGCGGGTCTCCATGTGCGGATCGTGGTTGCCCGTGATCCAGAGCCAGTCAACGGCGCTGGTCAGCGCGTCGAGCATTCCGGCAGCATGCGGTTCGAGCCGCGCGGACCCGTCCGAATCGTGGAAATTGTCGCCCAGCGTGATGACGCGCCGCGCGCCCGTCTCGCGGATTGCCAGCGCCACCCGTTCCAGCGTCTCGCGACTGTCGTAGGGCGGGACCATCTGCCCGTGACGCGCGAAGAAGCTGCCCTTCTCAAGATGCAGGTCGGCAACCAGCAGCGCGCGTTCGCGCGGCCAGTAGAGTGCACGGCCTTCGGTGAGGAACCATTCCTCGTCTGCGAACGAAAGGGGAACCATGGCTCGCTATTGCCCTTCGCCCGCACGCTTGGCAAGGGGGCGATATGACCGAGCTCACCGACAAGACCCAAGCCGCACGCCACTGGTTCGAAAGCCTGCGCGACCGCATCTGCGCCGAGTTCGAAGCGATCGAGCGCGAGGCGGGGTCGGACGCCACCTTCCGCTACACGGAGTGGCAGCGCCAGGAGGAAGGCAATGCGGATCCCGGCGGGGGCGTTCAGGGCCTGATGAAGGGAAAGGTTTTCGAGAAGGTCGGGGTAAACGTCTCGACCGTGCGCGGCAATTTCGCGCCGGAGTTCGCGGGGACCATCAACGGCGCGAGTGCGGAGAACCCCGGCTTCACGGCCACCGGCATCAGCCTTGTTGCGCATATGGCGAATCCGCATGTGCCCGCCGTGCACATGAACACCCGCTTCCTCACGACGGGAAAGGCGTGGTTCGGCGGGGGCGCGGATCTCAACCCGCCGATACCCTATGCCGAGGATACGGAAGAATTCCACGCGCGCTTCCGCGCCGCCTGCGCCGCGCACAACCCGACCTATTACGAACGCTTCAAGAAGTGGGCGGACGACTACTTCTTCATCCCGCACCGCGGCGTCCATCGCGGTGTGGGCGGCATCTTTTACGATCACCTCGAATGCACTGACGATGCGGCATTCGAGCGCAACCTTGCCTTTACGAAGGACGTGGGCGAAGCCTTCCTCGACATCTTCCCGAAGCTGGTCCGCCGACGCATGGCGAGCGAATTCACGCCCGAGGAAAAACTCACCCAGCTCGAATGGCGCGGCCGCTATGCCGAATTCAACCTCGTCTATGACCGCGGCACGCTGTTCGGCCTCAAGACCGGCGGCAATATCGATGCCATCCTTATGAGCCTGCCGCCCGAAGCGGTTTGGAGCTAGCCGACATTCACCAGTAACTCGCCGTAGCCGTTGAAGCCGGGCGCGATCTTGCGCACGGGCTCGGCAGCCAGCGAGAGGTTCGGGAAGCGTTCGAACAGTAGGGGGATCGCGACCCGCGCCTCCATCCGCGCCAACTGGGCACCGAGACAGAAGTGCACGCCGCCACCGAAGGCATGGTGGACCGGCTTGTCCCGGGTGATGTCGAACCGTTGGGCATCGGGGTTCAGTTCGGGATCCCGGCCAACCGACTGGAGCGCGGTGAACATGACCTCTCCCTTCGGAATCAAGGTGGCTCCGATGGTCATGTCTTCGGGCGCGATCCGCGAGCTGGCGGTTACCGGGGGGTCGAAGCGCAGGACTTCCTCGACCATATTGGCAGCCAGGTCTGGTCTTTCGTGCAGGAGCTGGCGCTGGTCGGGGTGGTCGATCAGCAATCTGATCGCATTGCCGATGAGATCGGTCGTGGTGATGTTGCCTGCCACCAGCAGCAGGTTGCAGGTCACCTTGATTTCCTGGTCGGAAAGTCGGTGATCGCCGTCTGCCGCAGCGATCATGGCCGATATCAGATCGTCCCGGGGATTGAGCCGCCGTTCCGCGATCTGCCTTTCGAAATAGTCGAAGAGCTCGTTCTGCGAACGGAGCATCGCTTCCTGCTGTTCGGCAGTCAGCATCGGATTGAATGCATTGTCGGAGGTGCGCGACCAGGCGATGAAATCTGCCCGGTCGGCAGGGTCGACGCCGAGAATTTCGGCGATGATGATGATCGGCAGGGGCGACGCGTAAGCAGCAATGGCGTCGAACCGATCCCTGCCCTCGAGGGCGTCGAGCAGTTCGTTGGCGACTTGGGCGATGTGCAGCGAAATGTCGTTGATCGATCTCTGGCTGAAGGCCTGGGCCACCAGCGAACGCAGCCGGTGATGGTCCGGATCGTCGAGAAACAGCATCGACTTGATGAAACCTTCGCGCTGGGTCTGCAGCTTGGCGATCGTGCCCTGATTGGCGCGGTCGGGATCGAGCAGCAGCGCACGGTTACGCAGGACCGCTTCGATGTCCTTGCCGTTGGTCAGGAAATACCGGCCGAACTGCTTGTCGTGGTGCACCGGGCATTCGGCACGAAGCCGCGCGTGGACGCTCTCTGCATCCTCGCGATAGGTGTGGTCCAGCGATGTCAGCTGGATACCGGTCGGCAGGTTATTCGCTTCGTCGCCCATGTCCGCTCTCCCAGAACATCGACGCGACCCGGATTGTGGGCAAAAGGCTACAGCATGGGCGGGGGACTGCCAAGCCGGACGGGACCTGCTCCCGGGCGGCGGTCACTCCGGCGCGTAGATTCTCACCCAGTCGACCAGCATCGCAACCGTCCCGGTTTCGACCTTCGCGACCGTTTCTTGCGGTACGCCGTTGTACGGCGCCTTGATGCCGTTGGTCTTGAACGGATATGCGCCGCCCATCGCGAAATTAAGGATGATGTGCTTGGGATTGTCGAAGCGCCACTTGCCGTAATTCTCGACCATCGGACGCGTCACGCGATAAGTAACCTGGCCATCGATCTCGAAGTCGATCTGGTTCTCTTTCCACTCGACCGCATAAGTGTGCCACTGGGTCACATCGACGCCCTTGGGAAAGAAGTACTTGTCGACCAGCGGCGTCTCGCCCGAATAGCCGGGACCGTGGAGGGCAACCCCGACCCAGTCCTTTTCGCCAACGAACTCCATGATGTCGATCTCGCCCGTGTCGGGCCACTTGCCGTTGCCCAGCAGCCAGAAGGCAGGCCACACGCCTTCGGCATCGGGCATGCGGATGCGCGCCTCCGCGCGGCCATAGGTGAAGTCGAACTTGTCGCGGCTGTCGATCCGGCCGCTGACGAAGGGGGCCTTGCGCGTCGGGTGCGGGTCGATGCCCGGAAGGTGCTGCGGGCGGAGCATCAGCACGCCACCGTCCGCCCCGGCGATGCCATCCACGATGGCGATGACGCCCGGATCGTCGATGTAGGCCTGCTGCTCGTTGTTGACCCAGAAGTCGGGCCCGATCACATTCCACTTCGTCCTGTCGAGGGACGCGCCATTGAACTCGTCAGCGAATATCACCGGGCGATCGGTCGGCGACGAACCCGTCTCGTGCGCGCTCGCCGGATTCACGGCTGCAGCAGCAAGGATCAGGCAGGCAAGGGCGCGAAACGTCATTCTGGCTCTCCCGACAAGCGACTCTCCGGCCGCTATGAGAACGTTATCATGCACATCGGCAGGCCATCTGGCCATAGCTGCGGATACGTTTTCGCGCGCGAAGCTGGAACTTGGCGGCCGGATCGGCAATAGGCACCGCGCGTTGACCCCGTATCATCCCGAGATGAACGGGAACCGAAAGATTAGCCGGAGAACACCATGCGTCGCATCATCCCCGCCATCAGCCTGTTGCTTGCGTCGACTGCCTGCACCACCAGCGGTGTCGCAGTCGCTCCCGAAACGCGCGAGCCGACGATGATCGCGCCGATCCTGACGACGCCCGATGCTCTAGATGCCTCGACCTACGCCAAGCCGCAGGAGGCGCGCGTCACCCATGTTGCGCTCGATCTGGCGCTCGACTTCGATGCCAAGCGGGTCGGCGGGACGGCCGCGCTCGACATCCTTGCCGCCCCGAATGCTTCAGAGGTGGTCCTCGATGCGCTCGGCCTCGAGATCCTTCGCGTGACCGACGGCAAGGGCCGCGAACTTGGCTGGCGCATGGGCGCAAGCGAGGGCGAAAAGGGTGCCCCGCTGACGATCGATCTGGTCGATGCTGCGGGTGCCCGTACCGACCATGTCGAAATCCAGTATCGCGCGGGCGCAGATGCCGAAGCGCTGCAATGGCTGAGGCCGGAGCAGACCGCGGGCAAGGTCCACCCCTATCTCTTCAGCCAGGGGCAGGCGATCCTCAACCGCAGCTGGATCCCGACACAGGACAGCCCCGGCATCCGCCAGACCTGGGAAGCCCGCATCACAGCACCCAAACCGCTGGACGTGGTCATGTCCGGCATCATCCAGGGCGAGCCCGAAGACCTCGGCGATGGTCGCCGCGCCTTCCGCTTCGTCATGGACAAGCCGGTTGCGCCCTACCTCATTGCCATCGCCGCGGGTGACATCGATTTCGCCCCGGTCGGCTCGCGGACCGGCGTCTGGGCCGAGCCTGCGACACTCGCACGCGCTCGTGCCGAAGTGGGCGATACCGAGGAAATGGTCGAGGCGGCCGAAGCCCTCTACGGTCCCTATCGCTGGGGCCGCTACGACATGATCGTGCTACCGCCCGCCTTCCCCTACGGCGGGATGGAGAACCCGGTGATGACCTTCCTCACGCCGACCTTCATCGCGGGCGACCGGAGCAACAACGGTCTCGTCGCGCATGAGCTGGCGCATAGCTGGTCGGGCAATCTCGTTACCAATGCGGTGTGGGGCGACAGCTGGCTCAACGAAGGCGTCACGTCCTATTTCGAAAACCGCATCGTCGAGGCGGTCTATGGCAGCAAGCGTGCCAAGCAGGAGGTCGCGCTCGACTACATGGCGATCCTCGAGACGCTGGACGAGGTTGGTCGCGATGCGCCGGGGACCGCACTCCATCAGCCCGACGGCACAGAGAGCGCCGGTTCGGCGATCATCTACAACAAGGGTGCCGCCTTCCTCCGCACGCTGGAGAAGGAGACCGGTCGCGAGCGCTTCGACGCATGGCTTCGCCAGTGGTTCGACAAGCACGCCTTCCAGCCGGCAACGTCCGACATGATCTATGCCGACTTGAAGGCGAATCTCGCGGGCAGCGATGCCGAGGCGGAACGCCTCAAGCTGAAGGAATGGATTTACTCCCCGGGCCTCCCGGACAATGTCGCCAAGCCTGACCCGGCTGCTTTTGCGACCGTCGATGCGGCGTCTGCAGCCTATGCCAAGGACGGAACCCGTCCCGTGGGCTGGGAGACGTGGACCTCGGCCGAGCGTCAGCGCTTCCTCAAGAACCTTCCGCGCAAGCTCGACGCTGCCGAATTGGCGCAGCTGGACGAGCGGCTGGGCCTGTCCGCGAGCGGCAACAATGAAGAACTGTTCCTGTGGCTCGAGCTCGCCATGACCAATCGCTATCAACCCGCCGTCCCGCAGGTCGAGAAATTCCTCGGCCATGTCGGCCGCACAAAGTTCGTGCGCCCGCTGTTCCAGGCGCTGTGGAACCAGAGTGACTGGGGCCGGCCGATCGCCAAGCGTATCTATGCCGAAACCCGCGAGACCTACCATTCGGTGACGCAGGGCGCCGTCGACCGGCTGATGGCCAAGGAATAGCCGTCAGCCGGGCAGGCTCAACGGCCGCGTCTCGTAATGGAGGCGCCACTGCTGGACTTCGGCGAGCATGATCTCGCCCAGCCTGTGCGACCTTTCGACCAGCCGCTCGTAGGTGAGCGGGTCGGACGCGATGGCCGCGCGCAGCTGTTCGAGGCGATAGGCGATGACGGTCGACCGTTCGCTCGTCCCGGCGAAGTCGCCCTGTGTCCGGATGCCGTAAAGCGCGCCGGCAATGGCAGGGAACAGGGCCGTGACGAAGGTCACGAGCGGGGCAATGCCCCAGTTATCGGCCATGTGGCCCATGCCCAGTGAAACCGTCAGATAGGCGATGCAGGCGATGATCGTACCGTAGAAAAGGAAGTCCCCCGCCTGGTGCAAACGGTGGTTGGCACGGTGCATCACCCCGGCATTGGCGATGTGATAATCGACCTGCTCGTCGATCATCGAAACGATCGCATTACGAACGATCTTGAGGAAACTTTTGTCGAGAACTGCGGTGACAAGGCCAAGCTCGCGTGCGGTCGCGCGGGCATACCAGCTGACCCAGCCCGGGTGTCTCGTCCCATCCTCCACATCCCGCAATGAAAGCCGGCCCAGCACCGAAGACAAGCTCAACAGGCGCAGTCGTTCGGCCAGGTGGCGGCGGTCGAGCCAGAACTGATGAAGCTTCAGGCGCTGTGCGCCGCGGGTGTTGAGGATGATCGCGGTGATCACCATCAGTTCGCCGATGATGAAGAGCTTTTTCAGCTCGGGAGCCAGGAGGCCGGACAGGGCGAAGAGGACCGCGAGTCCGGCCATGGTGAAGTTGGTCACCATGCTGGAACGGAATCGGAGGGAGAACTGGTTGGCCTGCGCATCGGCTCGTCCGAACCGTGACAATACCTTCTCGTTGAGGCGCGTCCCGAATGCGCCGCAGGTGGAGAATGGCGCCACATGGCTGCGCATGTAGTCGGCACTTTCTTCGGCGCTTCCCGAGGTGAGGCGCAGCGATGCCAGCGGCTTCGCACCGGTCAGCGCGAGAAGTATCGGCCAGCCAAATGAATAGCGCCGCAGGTTCATGTCGCCCGCGACGAATTTCTCGAGCGACTTGAGGTCCTCCGGCCTGACCGGTGGTTCGCACAGAGCCCGGATCAGCTCGGGCAGCGCCTCGCTTGCCGGCGCCCGCTCTACGCCGTCGATCGACGGGCGTTCGGGGATTGCTTCGTGCAAGCCTCCCCACAGCAGTTCGGGTGGCGACTTGCCCGTGGCGTCGATATGGATCACCGGCTGGTTGAGCGCCACGGCCTCGGCGATCACCTCTGTCGTTCCACCACGCCCTCGCGATGCCTCGCCGTCCCACACGGCCAGCAGTATGTCGCATTGCCCCAGCACCATCTTGCCGGCCATTTCATATGCGGCGGTGTCCGCACCGTGATGGTCGGTCAGTGCCATCAGGGAATCCGCGCGGTCGATCAGCGCCTGCGTATCGCTCCATTCCTCCTTGCCGAAGTCCTCGGCATATGTTTCGGGCGGGAAGGGCAGACAGACCGAGATACCGAGCCCGGCCTCCAGCGCAGCCTGCGCGGCGAGGACATCCGCGCCCTCTGCCAGTGACGTGACCAGCTTGGCATTCGGTGCTTCAGGGGCGAAGACCTTCGAATGCTCGCGATGTAGTTCGGCCAGCGTTTCCTCAGCCTTGCGGAACACGTCCTTGCAGTGGTCGCGAATGGTTTCGTGATGGTCGGCGCTCAGGCGAGGTGGACGATGCCCCGTGATCCCGAACCTCAGGGCGAGACGCGGCCGGAAATCGGCATGAGCTGCAGTTTCACCCATGGCTCGTCGATGCCCTCCTGTCCCCGGCGTCGTGGGGAGGGTGTAACTCCCCGCGCACCAAGAGAAAAGGCACGGACGGACCTATCCTTGCGGGGTGTGGACAAAGCCGCGCGTTTGTGGAACCCCTTGTCACCTCTTCGGGGGAGGAGGGAATCATGGGCTACCTGCCATTCCAACCAAGCTTGCCAGCGGCGAAAGACCGTTGAGCGAAGGGCCCACCAAAGTTGCCATCATCGGTGGCGGGTGCGCAGGGATGACGGTCGCCTGGGAACTGACCAAGCCAGAACTTGCCGGAGCGTACGAGGTCACTGTCTACCAGGAAGGGTGGCGGCTTGGCGGGAAAGGGGCTTCCGGCCGCGGTCCGAGTGGCAGGATCGAGGAACACGGGCTCCACATCTGGCTGGGTTTCTACGACAATTCGTTCCGCATGATGCGCGAATGTCATGCGGAACTCGAAGCGGCCGGTCTGGGCCATGTCTATGGCGACTGGCGCGATGCCTGGACCCCAGAAAACGACATCGCACTCTGTTCGACAGGCGAAGACGGCACATTCCAGAAATGGACCGCGCACATGCCGCCGCGGCCGGGACTGCCTGGTGATCCCCTGCCGCCCGACCTGGTCTTCAGCCTGCCTTATTACCTGTCGCGCGCCTTCGACCTGTTTCGTTCGCTGGTGCTGGATACGCGCGTTGATGGTGAAGGCACCCTGTCGGGACTTGATCGACCACCGGAGGGAGCAATCAAGGCGCGGTTGCTTTATCTCGCCAAGTTGGGCGGCTTCGCAGGAGCAGCCGCATTGGCAGAGGGACTTGGCGTTCTTTCCGCCTTGGTTCGCACCATGACGCCAGAAACTGCGGACAGCCTCCTGCATGCGGCCCAGGGCACACTCGATCGCCTGCGCAACTGGATCGAGGACGAATGGATCGCCGACGATCCCAATCGCTTCCTGTGGGAGATCGCCGACCTTGCATTGGCCTCGACCGTCGGACTGATCCGGTTCAACGCGCTCTCGCACCCGCGTGGACTGGAATCGATCGACGACTACGAGTGCCGCGAATGGATGCGGATCAACGGCGCATCGGTTCGCGCCCTGCAGTCCCCGTTCATGCGCGGCCTTTATGACCTTGCGATGGGCTATGTGCATGGAGACCCGGACCAGCCGGCGATTTCCGCTGGGCAGGGACTGCGCGGCACGATGCGCACGTTCTTCGGGTATCGCGGTGCATTCATGTGGCGGATGCGCGCAGGCATGGGGGACGTGGTTTTCGCACCGCTCTACACGGCGCTCAAGCGGCGTGGCGTCCGCTTCGAGTTCTTCCACCGCCTCACGGACATGGGTCTCGGCGAGGGCAAGGACCATGTCGGCAGGTTGACCTTCGACGTCCAGGCAAGGGTTGCCGGTGATGAGGAATACAAGCCGCTAATCCCGGTGAAAGACAGGCCCTGTTGGCCATCCTACCCGCTGCTCGACCAGCTGAGGGAGGGCGGGAAAATCGAGCGCGAAGGCTGGAACCTCGAATCCCACTGGGACCGCCGCAAGGCAGGCACCCGCACGCTGGAGGTAGGAGAGGATTTCGACCTTGTCGCGCTTTGCGTCGGCCTTGGTGCGGTGCCTCATGTGGCTAATGAGCTTATCGCACACGACCAGCGTTGGCGGGGAATGGTCGACAATGTCAGCACTGTCGCGTCGCAAGCGTTTCAGGTTTGGCTCGATGAAGATATCGAGACTCTCGGTTGGGATGGCCCGGCCTACATTACCGGTGCCTCGGCCAAGCCTTTCGACACCTGGTGCGACATGGCGCATGTCGTACCGGAGGAAGGGTGGAAAAGGCCGCCTGTAACATCGGTCTATTTCTGCGCAGTCCTTCCGGAGCCGCAAACGCCGCCCTCCGACAAGGACCGCGACTATCCGGCACGTCGTGCCCAGGAGGTACGCCAGAATGCCGAGGAATACCTGACTGGTCCGATGCGCGAAGTCTGGCCGGGCGCTTTCGACGCCTCGGGCGAATTCCGTTGGGAAATCCTGAAAGCACCTGACGACGGCACCATGAAGGCTGAACCGAAGGGACGCGAACGTTTCGCGACGCAATACTGGCGAGCCAATGTGAACCCTTCGGATCGCTACGTGTTGCATAAGCCCGGGAGCCATCGGCACCGCATTTCACCGCTCGAAGTGAGCTATGACAATTTGACAATCGCAGGCGACTGGACCGATAGCGGATTCCATTCAGGCTGCGTCGAAGGCGCGGTCATGTCGGGGTTGCTCGCTGCACACGCCTTGTCGGGATCGCCGAGGCTGGAGGACATCACCGCTTATGACCACCCCTAAGAGCAAGTCGCCCAAGAAGGCCCGTTCCAGGAAGCCGGAACCCGCGCGCACAAACGCCATCCGGTCCGGTGTCAGGGCCCAGGCGGCAAACGCCAAACGCGCCGATTCTGAGGAGCGCGACCACTCGAAGGACCCGGCGATCGACGAGGCGGTCGCCGATGCGGTTCGATCAAGCTACGACACGCTTGCCAAGACCATCGCCCAGGGGCGCGAAGCGGCGGAGAAGTTCCGCCAGGGCCAATACAACATGCGCCAGGTCCCCCACGACGTGGAGACGATGATCCTGCGGTTGCTTGACCTGGCACGTCAGCTGAGCGGGACGACGATCGATATCGTCGAACAGCTTCTGCACCAGATGACCGCAGTTGCGACTTTGCCGGAGCCCGGTGCCACCAAGGTGCCGTCATTTCGTGAACACGGGAAGGGCAAGCATAAGGGACCTGGGGACGAAACTTCAGGCCTCCTGCTCACTGTCCGGATCAAGGGTGCGAAGGAGGGTGCGAAAGACCAGCACGCCATGCTCCAGCGACCGAAGAAGCCTACCCGACCAGAACAGCTTTCCGTAACTCCGCTGACCACCCGTAATGGCGAGGCAGAATTGGCTGGCAAAGTCGAGTTTTCCTTCGACGTTTCCATCATGGGACTGGTCGCCACGGTTCCAGTTCCTTCCGGACAACCTGCGGGCACTTATGTCGGTCAAATCTATACCGGCGACCAGGACGAGCCCCTTGGTCTGATGGTCCTGAAGGT
Organism: Qipengyuania sp. RANM35; assembly: GCF_041021145.2. Classification (NCBI taxonomy): domain Bacteria; kingdom Pseudomonadati; phylum Pseudomonadota; class Alphaproteobacteria; order Sphingomonadales; family Erythrobacteraceae; genus Qipengyuania; species Qipengyuania sp. RANM35. The sequence goes on from NZ_CM196433.1 coordinate 106,188, forward strand.
CGGCTGATGGCTACGAGGGGGCAGGACCGGTTGGAGATGATCCACCCCTCGCTCCCGCCCGACGGACTGCTTGCCCGTTACTCGGCCGCGACCAAGGGACAATTGCGACGCTACCTCGAGAACGACAGCCCCGAGCCCTTTCTCGACCCGCTGCTGGCGGAATACCCCGATCGCGGCGGCAAGATGATGCGTCCGGCGATCTGCATCGCCAATGCCCGTATCTTCGGCGAAGCACGCGAAGAGGTCTATCGCTGCGCAGCGGCCGTAGAGCTGCTCCACAATGCCCTGCTGATCCACGACGATGTGCAGGACGGCAGCGACATGCGGCGCGGACGACCGACCCTGCATGCTATCCATGGCATGCCCTTGGCAATCAATGCCGGCGACGCGCTGCTGTTCACTGCCTTCAGGCCATTGCTCGATGCGGTACGCACCATGGGATCCGATGTCGGACGACAGGTGCTGGATGTTACGATGACGATGGCTCGCCAGACTGCCGAGGGGCAGGCGCTTGAGCTGGGTTGGCGCGACCGCAATGTTACCGACCTTGCCGAGGCGGACTACTTCCGCATGGCGCTGAAGAAGACTGCGTGGATGGGCATGATCTGGCCCGCGCAACTGGGCCTGATCGTCGGCTCGTGGGGCCGGGCCGATCCGCAACGCGTGATCGGCTTCGGCCATTTCCTGGGCGTCGCATTCCAGATTGAGGACGACCTGCGCAACCTTTCTGAGGACCCCGGTTACGGCAAGGAGCAAAATGGCGATCTCTACGAAGCGAAACGTACGCTCATGCTCGTTCATGTCCGTAACGCTGCATCGGTGAACGAGAGGAAGCGGATCGATACTTTCCTCGGCCTGACACGTGATCAACGCACGGACGCAGACGTTCTCTGGCTGGCCGCACTGATGGAGCGCAAAGGCTCCATCGCTTACGCACGAAAGGTTGCAGCCGCCATGGCCGGCGCTGCGCTTCAGGAGTTCGAACAGGCCTACGGCGACATTGGCGATTGTGAGGATCGCCAGTTCCTTGCCGGGCTGGTGCGCTGGGTGTTCGACCGACCATGAGGGGGCGAGTGATCCTCTATGGTGCAAGCGGCTATACCGGCCGCATGATCGCCGCGCAGCTGGACGAGGTCGATGAACTCGTCGTGGCGGGCCGGAACGCGGCCAAGGTTGAAGCCGTGGCTCAACCTCTCGATCGCGAATGGTGCTCTTTCGATCTCTCGGATCGGGCAGAGACAGTGTTCGCGCTGTCAGGCGCGGACATCCTGCTCAATGCGGCAGGGCCCTTCGACCGCACGGCCATGCCGCTGATCGACGCATGCCTTGCGACCGGAACCCACTACCTCGACCTCGGTGGCGAATGGCCGGTATTCATCGACATTATGGCACGCGATGAAGAGGCGCGGGCGGCAGGAATAATGCTGCTGCCCGGTGTAGGGCTGACCATCGCAGCGACAGACTGCCTGCTTCTGCGTGCGGTCGAACTTTGGCCCGATACCGCCCAGCTCGACCTTGGGGTCTCGCGTGCTCAGGTCGTGTCCCGTGGCAGCGCTACGAGCATGTCGGGTCTTGTCGCGCCGACCGCTTTGATTTGCCGTGATGGGGAGCTGTGCGAGGTTCCTTCTGGGAGCTTGGCGAAGGCATTCGATTTCGGCGAGGGCATGAGCGAGGCCGTGGCGATGAGTTGGGCGGATGTCGTTACCGGCCATTTCACCACCGGAGTCCCAAACGTAACCGTTTACAACGAGATGCGCTGGCACGAACGCGCGACATATCGCGCTACTGGTCTGGGGATGGGCTTTACAGGGAGAAATGCCTTTCGTGCGGTCGGAGGACTGATCACCCGGACTTTGCGCGAAGGTCCACCGGAGGTCGCGCGGGGTTCGGCCCGCTTTAGCATGGTGGTGGAAGCGCTGGACCCTTGGCGACGGCCAAGATTGCTGCGCCTGGAGACGCTCGATGGATACGGTGCCTCGGCCCGTATCGCCGAAGAGGTGGTTCGCCGGGTCCTTGCGGGAGAAAGTCAGCCGGGCTTCAACACGCCCGCACGACTAATGGGGTCATCGCTTGTCGAAACGTCGGGAGCCGGTGAATTCGAGACGTTGAGCGGGAGGAGCGCGGCGTGAGGCCCAACCACAGCCCCGAATACGTGCAGTCGGACAACTCGCTCGACGTGGCGCCGCCCTATTTCTTTCCCAATGTGGACGTCCAGGGATTCGTTATCGAGGCCGACCTCAAGGCGGTGCAGAAATATTGTGACGATTTCCTCAACCTTGGCACGCGCGAGGAGCGGGGGTTTGAGTATCGGGCCGTGCCCGCCTGGCCTTTCGCCCAGCTCCTGTTCCTGCATTATCCCGTGATGATCAGCGCTGCGCCCGACGTGGTCAAAGGGGGGGGTGGGCGGGATTCGGAAAACCCCATTCCGAGTAACAATCCCGATTTCATCGTGCCGATGGCGGATCGTGGAACCACCAGCCAGAACGAGGTCTTCGCGGCAATTCCGGTGATGCGCTACGGGGTCGGTCCAAAGGGATTGCTGGTCGAATCCGAACTCGAATGGATTCTCCCGTTCATCGTCGTGGACCAGCCCTGGTCGTGCGTCTGCGGCCGCGAAATGCTTGGCCTCGGCAAGATGATGTCGCGCATCGATATCGGTCCGGGCTACTTGCCGGGTAGCTTCCTCGGCCAAGTCCACATGCCGGGCTGGGACGGAATTTCTCCCGAGATGCAGCACGACCTTCCGTTCCTCTATGTCCAGACCGGACCCGCTTTGCCCACTTTCCGCGCGACCGAGCCGCTCAAGTCGCTGGCGACCGCATTCCAGGCCAAGCCGGTCCGCTGGGCATTGGAAAAGATTGCGGGCCTGTCAAATTTTGTCGACGATGCGTCACTCGGCCTGGTCCCGACGACCATGCAGACCGTTGCCCTGAAGCAGTACCGGGATGCCGTCGACCCGGAGTGCGCTGTCTACCAGGCGCTGGTCGGTTGCCGTTCGAAATACTCCGAGATCAGCAACCTCGATTTCTACGACGAGCGGGATATCTGGGTCATGTTCAACTACGTCGGCAGTTTTCGCGAGGCCGTCGACGTGATCCTCGGCGACGAATTAAAGAAGCCGCTGGTGGTCTATCCGGAGCTGGACAAGACCGTGTCGATTACCGGGCGCATGGCAAAGGTCGTAGGCGCCTTCAAGTTCTCGGCCAATGTCGATTTCGACGACATGCGGGTGCTGCACGAGTTCGATATCCGCAAGGACAGGAAAGAGGGCGGCCACGGGCAAGTGCTGAAGCGAGGGTCGAGCGACCTCACGGCACGCTGGTTCCGCCCGCTCAAGGGATTCTTCGGGCCGAGGCCGATGCCATGACGCGCTTCATCGAATCCTTCACGACCCGACACATGCTGACCCCGTGGACTACGAAGGCGGCGCAGACCTGGCTGTTTCTGGCGGCGGTCCCTGCGAAAAAGGTCAGAGATTATCTCGAGCATTTCATGAATTCCAAGGGCCCGGACCGCGCGAAGTATCACTACGAGGTCTGGGCCGAGCCTTCGTTCGGCTTCCTCACCGTGGTCGATCACGGCGATTTCAGGAGCCTGCATGAAAGCGAAGACCCCGAGCGAACGCTGAAGCACCGCGAAGTCATCTGGACATTTCCGGCAGCGCGTTATCGCAGGACCGACGACAATCTGCTGGTCGAGCGGACCCTCGTCTGGGTGCAGCCGTTCTATTTCGATAACAACAGCTACGTCACCTTCTCCAGCCGCGAAATCTATGGTGGCGAAAAGGGGATGGCCGACGTGCTGATTGCGGATGGCTCGACCGGGCAGGACTTTCATATGGATGTCGACCTGCACGGCTTCTCCACATACAGCCCGCGCTCGCAGGTTCGCGATCTGGGGGGCGTGCATATTCGTGGGGGTCCGATGGTGACCGACCCGCCCGCACAATTGCGAAGTGGTGAACAGGCCCATCCACCGAAGGGGAGCGACGGACCCCCGGGGAGCACCATCGGCCCTCCGTTACCCTCAATGAAGGAACTGCTCGCCCAGGATGCCGAGGTGCGCAAATTCCTCCTGACGTTCAGCAGTATCCTTCCGCCGGAATGGTCCATCGACAATCCGGGTGAGCATTTCGAAGTGCCCGAGATCGAGCTGAATTCCGTGAAGCAGTATCGCGATGCGAACGACAGCTATCTGGCCGCCTACAGGGCGCTCGTCTCATCGCAGGTCAGCCATTCGAACCTGGATGGCTTCAAATGCCTGCCGAAGGAGCGCGTGGACGTCCGCTTCATGTGGTCGGCCAGCTTCAGCGAGCAGTTGATCAACCTGTTCGGCCTGGAGCCCCCGGAGGAGGGCGCAGGCCAATTGGGACATCTAGGTAGGGGGATGCATATCGACGATTCCGGGATCGACTGGAACCTGCCTGCAGTGAAGCTGGACGTCAAATTGGCTGTCTACTTCACGTCCGATGCGCAATTCGATGTGATCAAGGTCCTGCACGCCTATGGCGACAGCCCCAATTATCATCACATGCGGGTGGATTCAGAAATCAAGCCTGAGCCGTCACCCGCTTCCGGACCTCGTCCTTGAAGTCATAGGGTAGCTCGCTGATCATGTCGGGCCACTTGTCGCTTTCCACCCAATAACGGCACAGGCCCAGCCGGTCGCACAGGTCGACGAAGCGCGGCAAATTGCGCATCGTGCTCCAGGGCCCGAAAATCGTGCCATGGAAATAGGTCCCCGCACGGTTGCCTTCGGGCTGGAAGATGAAGTCGTAATTGGCCTTTTCGGCCATATCGAGCGCATCTTCGGGGAAGCCGAAGACGCTGATCCCGGTGATGATGTTGAGCGGCACCGTGCCGGTGGCCTCGAGCAGTTCCTGGTAACGCGCTATGCGGCGTTGAGCTTTTTCCGGATCCTTGGACCGGACCGTTAGGGAGAATGCGCGCGAGGCCTTGAGATCGACTGCCTGCCAGCCATCGAACCTTTCGATGTCGCCGATCACCTCATCGAAATCTTCCCACAACTCGGTGACGCCTGCCTGGTTGATGAGCGCAAGCAGCATTCCGGGATTGTCCGGCCACTTGCGGTACAGCTCGCGATGGAGCTTCATCGAAGCCTTGGGCTCGCCGACATAGGCGAGCATTTGCGCGACCTGGATCGCGGCGGCGGGCAGCATCGGGTTCAGCTCGAAGGCTCGCTCGGCCAGGGCGATACCCTCCTGGGCACGGCCGACTGTCCAGTAGAAATTGCTGAGTTCGGTCAGGACGAAGGGATCGTTTGGCGATGCGGCGAGCGCCTTGTTCAACAAGGCTTCGCGCTTGGAGTAGGCGCCCCAGGGCTCGAGCAGGGCAAGCGCAATCAGTGCCCGCGTCCGGTTGGGATCGAGTGACAGCGCCTGCTCTGCCGCCTCGCGCGTCCTCCTCGCGCCCTCGGCATAGGATATGCGCGAGTGACCCGAACGCAGTTCCGTCGCGCGTGCCGTTGCCAGCATCTCCCACGCCGGGGCGAAGTCGGGCCGGGCGTCGACGACCTTTTCCAGCAAGGGAATGGCCTTGAACGCTGAATCGTCGAATACCGAATCCCCACCAGCGAGGTGCGCCTTGGCGCGCAGGAAGCGTTCGTAATCGATCGAAGTCAGCGGGCGCTCCGCCACGGCCGGTTCGAGCGCGACCTTGAGTGCCTGGGCTACCGATTCGGCGATTTCCTCCTGCAGGGTGAAAACGTCGTCGAGCGTGCCGTCGAAGCGGTCGGCCCAGATGGCCGAGCAACTGGAGCATTCGACGAGTTCGGCCGAAATGCGCACCCTGTCGCCCCCGCGCCTGACGGTCCCGTCGAGCAGGTGGGTGGTGCCGAGCGCCGCCGCCACATGCGCGGTCGCCTTGTCCGCACCGCGAAACTGGAAGCTCGACGCCCGCGCGACGATCTTGAGCGATGTGGCACGAGCGACCGTGCGCTGGATCTCGTCGGATACGCCATCGCAGAAATAATCGAGGTCGGGGTCGGACGAGAGATTGTCGAATGCCAGCACAGCGAGGACATTTTCAACCGGCCCGGTCTTGGGCTTGTTCTGCTTGAAAGCTGCGACGGCTTCCACCGGGTTTACCGCGCGCGTCGAGCGACCGGTGAGTTCCGCCACGCTGTCGATAATCTTGCGCCACGAAGGGTCCTGCGCATCGCCTTCCCAGTGCGAGAGCATCTCGCAATGCATGCGGTTGAAGGGCAAGGGCGGCAACGCGCCGTCGACGCTCATCTGGACGAGCTTGTCCGAATTATAGGCCATGTCGGCCTCGGCCGGGACCCAGCGAGAGGCGCGTGCATCTTCGGACCAAAGCACCAGCACTGCGGATGCACCACGTAACTGGTCCTCGATCACGGTCGAAAAAGCCCGATGCGCGGGCAATTCGTCGTCGATCCACACCGAGTATCCCGCTTCCTCCAGCGCACGGGCGGCACGGCGAGCGTGCGCCTGTGTCGACCTGGCATAGGAAACGAATACATCCGTCACCGGGAAATTGCCCCCTCTATCGAGACTTGCCCGATGATAGGGTCATGCTGGAGCTAATACAACTTGTCCTAATGAAGGGGGACGCCTGCGCCTGCAGAAATGTGGCCCAGTTTGCGTTCGAAGAGGACCAAGAGCCGGTCCGCCCAGTCTTCCGGACTCAGGGCCAGGCGGCTGGCAATCGCGTGCCCGGCCTTGCTCATCCGTTCAACGGCAGTGCGATCGCGTGAGATCCTGTCGAGGATGGCTGCAAGAGCTCCGTCCTGGGCCGGGTCGAAAGCTAGGCCGAAACCCAGCCTTTCCGCATCCGCCGCCAGATAGGCCCGGTCGGAGACGATCACGGGGACACCGCTGGCCGCGGCCTCGATGATAACGAGGCCGAAGGGTTCCGTGACCCGGCTTGGCACCACCACTGCCCGGGCATTGCGGGCGAGGGCTCTCAAGTCGGCACGGTCGCACCATCCCGCCAGCCGTACGCCGCGCGCACGATGCCGCAGGCTGCCAAATAGCTCGCCAGTGCCCGCCAGTGTCATCGGCACGCCGCTCTGCGCAGCGGCCTCGGCAGCGATATCTGCTCCTTTGTCCCGGCTGAGTCGCCCGACGAAGAGGAAGCCGGCATTATCCTCTGCCCGCACCCGGCTCTCGGTCCATGGCTCGACCGGATTCGGCAAGACCGCAAGATCTCGCCCGGCAAATCCGCCTTCGACGAACCGATCGCGCATGGCCTGATGGATGAAGGTGAATGTCGCCTCCGACCGGGCAAAACGCGCAAGGCGGACGAGATTTGCGTGACGAGCGGTTCTCCATAGCTTGTGCAGCCGACTGCGACGGTCGCAATCGGTCGCGATGCAGCGAGCGCTCATTGGCCGCAGTTCGCACGGCTGTGCCCGACGGAAGTCGGTAACCCCACCATTGGGGCACAGGTTGAAGAAGTCATGGCAGGTAACGACAAGCCGGCTTTCGACCGGCCGCAGTGCCGCGAAGATTGCGGGCGAAAGTATCTGCGACCAGTTGTGCAGGTGGTAAACGGTGCGCGGTGTGTCGTGATTGGCTATCCAGGTCGACAGCCGCGCGCTGGCATCGCGGTTGTGAAATCCCTGAAGGATCGCCGTGCTGGCTGGCAGATCCAGGAGCGGACGCCCGGTAGCACCGGCATGCTCGATCCCCTTGTCCGAGATCGCGTCGAGATCGCTTGCACCGGAAAAGAAGGTCACGGGGACTCCGCGCGCTGCGAACTCACGTGCCGCCAGGGTCGCAAGCGTGCCCGCCCCACCTTCAGCATGGGGATAGTCGTGGAGCACGACCACCCGGTCGATCGATCCTCCGGGATCGCTCCGTGGAAGGATCGCATGGGCGTTCACGCCGCGCCCCCCATGCGTTCGCGAACGTCGAATATGACCTGGTCGCCCAGCCTGTCGACATGATGGATGCCAATGACCCCGGGATCGAAGTCGGGCAGGACGTGGCGCGTGGAGCGTTCACGGTATTCATCCCGGCCGACCGTTTCGATCTTCATGATGCGCAGGCCATATCCATAGGTGCCATGCGAATTGTCCTGGGCCGGGCGGTAGAGGGCATCGCCGATCCGATGGATGCGACCGGCATTCCTCGCCATCCGCGAATCGAACACCACCGGATTGAGCCTGTGAGGCTCTACCCAGGCGAGGTCCGGCCCACTGGTGCGGTAGAGGTGAAGTTCGGAACTCACGTCACCGAATGGGTCGCTCGCCATGTTGGCGAAGATCCACCATTCGCCGTCGAGCTCGAGCAGCGCGGAATCTGCAATCATCGAATCTTCGAGCGCGGTAGCGTGCAGTTCCCACTGATCCGGGAAACTCACGCAACGCCAGATTTCCAGCCGCCGCATGGCACAGCTTTCAGGCATGACGAACAATTCGCCCCCATGTTCGATGGGAACTGGAAAGGACAGGTGGTAACCGGGATCGATGGCGCTGCGTATTTCGACTACCCGATCGCCTTCAAGGCGGCCTGCCCAGATCGAACCGTGACGTTCGGCATAGTCGTAGCGTTCGAACAGGCACCATTTCTCGCCATCGCGCTCAAGCAGGAAAGGGTCGGCGTAATAGCTGTTGTCGTCGGGGCGGGTCGCTTCTCCGTCTTCGGGTGCGAACCGTAGCAACGAACCCTCCCGCTCGATCCGCAGATGGAACATTCCCGGCCTCAGGCGCAGACGCTGGGCCAGTTCGTCGGTTGCCCTGCCGACGACCGCAGCCATCACACCCGATAGGTAACGGATGAGTTCGCGTGCAGAAGGTGCGGCGGGGGACACGAAGAGCGCACCCTCGCGACCCTGTCCCGGCTTGCGATCGCGTGCACAGCGGCGCAGTTCACGCAGGATCAGCGCGACCGACTTCTCCTCGAGAAACCAGGTGTTTCGTGCAGCAAGGAATTTGCCGTCGACCGCCGCCGAAGAAATCTGCGACGGGACCGGCTGTTGCGAGGTCCGCCGGAAGAGGTTGATCGTGCTGACCGGGCTGCCTTCCAGCAGGGGGCGAAGTCCTGCTGCTCCCGGAATCGTGCTCGTGGCATCGGTGAACCAGACGCCGTGTGTAGCTGCAGATGCTGGCACGGTGAGGCCGAAATTGCCCGCCAGGTCCAGAAGAACCTCGGGTTTTGATCGTGCAAGCGACACCTCGTCACCTGATGCCACATGAGGCACCGTGTTCAGGTTTTCGTGCCAGTCGTCGAGATTTGCAGGTGGTCTGCGTGCGGCGATCGCAGTTTCGACACGCTGGAGCATCCTGTATGCCCAGCCAGCCTCAACTTTCTTGCGTGGTGCAGCCGGACCAACCACGGCGCAAAGCTGTAACGCCGGATCGTCTGAGATTCCCGAAACTAGCCGAGCAATCCAGGTCGGCGGATCAGCCAGATCGGGGAGGATCAACGCAATCCGGAGGCGCTTTCGAGACGGCATCGTTCAGTGCGTCCAGGCGGGCTGAAGGCCCAGTTCGTCAGCCAGCCGTTCTATCTCGCCCAGCGTGCGGTCCTCCACCAGCACGCCATCGGCATGACTGCGGGCGATCTCGCTCCATCGCGCATCGCCGGGCAGGCGCGCGCCTTCCGGGGCGTCCTCGGGGAGGAGCCAGCGGCACAGCATTTCCATGCGCGCGCCGAACTCTTCGATCGGCATCCACCTGGCGATGTCGATGGCCAGCATGAAGTGGCCGTTCGCCCCGGCGCGGTCGAGATCGTGATACATCGAGCGCACTTCGCCCCCGATCCCGGCGCCGGTCAGGACGCCGCTCAGGATCTCGACCATGATGGCAAGGCCGAAGCCCTTGGCTCCGGCGGCGGGAAGGAGGGTGGCGGCCGCTGCTGATGCGGGGTCGAGCACGGGCGCACCCTCGGCATCGATCGCCAGCCCCGGCTCCAGCGGCGTGCCGCGCGCCATGGCCTCGCGCACGGTCGAACCTGCCAGTGCGGCGGTCGACATATCGACTATGATCGAGCGCTCGGCATCGCGCGGCGCAGCGAATGACAGGGGATTGGTTCCCAGCGCGGCGCGTTTGCCACCATGCGCCGCAACCTTGGGAAAGGAATTGCTCAGCGCGATGCCGATCATGCCACGCTGCGCGGCAAGCTGGGCATAGTAAGCGCCGGCTCCGTAGAAATTGCTGTTGCGCACGCCGACCGCGCCGATGCCCTGTTCGCGTGAGATTTCGCAGGCCCGGTCCATTGCGAGCTTGCCGGCATGGTGGCCGAAGCCGCCATCGGCATCGAGGAGAGCGATCGTCGGTGCCTTCTGCTCGAAACGCGGTTCGCATGGGCACTTGATCGCCCCGCTGCGGACACGCGCGAACATGATCGGCAGGCGCTCGATACCGTGATTGCGACGTCCCGCCATATCGCACCAGGCGAGATTATCGGCGAGAGTTTCCGCCTGCGCCGCATCGACGCCCGCACCTGCAATCAGGTCGCCGAGGGCACGGCGATAGGTGGCAAGGTCAATCCGCATTCAATTGCGCTCTCCGTACCGGATCGAAAATCTTGCCAAGGGCACGCCCGAACACGCCGAGGGCCTCGGTGATACCAGGCTTGGGATCGTCGAACGAAAAGAACGGCAGGACGATGGATTGCGAGAAGATGCTCCGTACCCAGCCGGCGAAGGTCAGTTCGCCGCGCTGGTGGAGCTGGCGGAAAGCCATGAAATCGCGGGCCGGGTCCCAAAGGCGCAGCGCCTGGGAATAGTTCTCGATGCGGGGAACCTCTTGCCCGGTGAGATGGCAATAGATCGCCAGGTCGATCGGTGCGCCGCCCTTGATGATCAGTGGGTGGCCTGCGGTAAGGCGGCCGTTGACTTCGATGATCTTGAGCTGCCCGTCACGCAGGTCGCGCTTGAATTCCACGTTGCCGATGCCCTGCCAGCCAATGGAATCGAACAGCTTCCAGCCCATTGCAGCTGTTTCCGGAAGCCATTCGGACTGGTGAAAGCAGGCGCCGCCGCGATTGACCGGCCAGCGCCGGATAATGCTCTTGGTGTAATCGTAGAGCGAGCGCCCGGAAGGCGTGCGGTAGGTGTAATAACTCGACAGCAGGCTGTCAGGGCCAGGGATCATTTCCACCAGCAGCACGTCCTGGCCGTGTTCCCGGCACAGGGCGACCTTCTCCGCGACCTCGTCGATGCTGTCGTTGATGATGAAAAGCTTACGCCCGAATTTTTCCATGAAGCCGACCGACGACAAGGGTTTCACCATGACGGGAAAGCGCAGTTCGTCACGCAGCTTGTAGACGTCCTCTGCCGAATGGATTTCCCAGAATGCAGGGGTGGGAATGCCGGCTTCGCGCGCACGGACAAGCGTTTCGTACTTGTCGAGCATGGCGTGGCGCAGGTCGGTTACGAACTCTTCCACGACATAGCGTTGGCGCAATTCGTCCTCGTAGTTTTCGACAAAGGTGAGCGATTCATCGCAGCCGACGAGGATGATGGCCCCCTGAAGTTCAGGGACGGCCCGCTCCAGCAGTAGGTCGCGCCAGAAATCTTCGGCAGGCCTTGGTTCAGGCACGGGAAACGCCTTCGCACAGTGGCGCGAATGCATGGCCCTGCAACCGCTGAGGCCGCTGACATAGACCGTGATGCCTGCGCTCCCGAGGCTGCGCACGGCCGCGAGGGTGCTCGCCCCGCCGCCCAGCAGCAGGACCGGGCGCGATGTGTCGAGGTTGCTCAAAGTTCCATGGCTCCATGACCGGTGGTGAAAATGTGATCGAGAATGCGCGGCGCCACGTCGGCGGCCTGCGCGAGATCGGAAACGAGATAATGATGGTGCAGGCCTGCCCCGACGTTGACTTCGTTGAATACGGTATCCGGGTGCGCCGGCGGCGCCGAGATGTCAGTCGCGGTAACGTCGAGACCGGCAAGCCCGATGCCGAAATCGCGGGCGATGCGGGCGCCGGCTGCGATAATGTCGGGATGGACCTCGTCGCGGACGACGTGGTTCTGTGCTGCCCCGTTCTCGTTGACGGCGAGCTTCACCTTGACCGACTGGCCTGCTGCCGGGATCGAGCCGGGATGCAGTCCAGCATGGTCGAGCGTGTTGCGGCTCTCCATGTCGATCACCAGCGGGCTAAGCGCGGTGACCGGGGCGCAAGCGCGGCGACGTTCGTTTTCCTGGCGGGCCAGGTCGCGGATACTGGACCTGCCGTCTCCCACCAGCCGCGGCGGATCACGGCGGACGGCGTCGATGAACTGGCCATCGAGGAACAGCAGGCGGAAACTCGCACCTGCGAGTTGTCGCTCCACCAGCAGTTGCGAATGGAAGGCGGCAGCATGACCGGCTGCAGCACGCAGGCCCGCTTCGTCGGTGATCCCCGTGGTAACACCGTGCCCACAGCCAGTCCCGTCGGATGGTTTTACCACTACTGGCCCCCTGGATTCGGAAAGGAAGCGCAACGCGACCTCGATATTGCCGATGCCGAAGCGAACACTCTGTGGAGTGCGCAGTCCTTTCGCGGCGAGCCAGCCATATGTGATCGACTTGTTGAGCATGATCCGGTCGACGAGCGCGCTGTCGAGTGTCAGCGTAGAACGGTCGACAAAGGTAGAACGGCCGCGGCGCGAGATGCGGAAGATGCCGTTGGGCAGCCGCTCTATCCGTGCGCTCGCATCGGACGCCGCCTGCCGCCACATTGCGTCATAGAAATAGGTGCGGACTTCCTCGAACCGGCGGCGCTCCATGATGCCGCCGAAATCGGCAATGCGCCGCTTGCCGCGAAGCCAGAACCGCTTCGCAGCCGATACCGGCGGGGGCGCATTTCCCGCATCCACCCGGGGCAGCGTCAGTTGCAGATCACGCACCCGTTTTCTCGCAGCTGGTCATCTACCCAGTCGTTGGAGAAGTCACCCTTCTTCACGGCTGCGACATAGGAAGCCATGCGATCGCGGTTGTCCTGCAGGCGCGCGAGGATCACCGCCGCGAAATCGCGCGGGATTACCGCGATGCCGGTCGAATCCGCCTTTATGATGTCGCCGGGATTTACCACCACGCCGCCACAGCAGATGGGCGTGTTGATTTCGCCGGGACCGCGGTGGAGTGGACCGAAGGGCGTCACGCCTCTCGCGTAGACCGGCATGCCGCATTCAATGATCCCGTCGAGGTCGCGGATCAGCCCGTCGATCACGAAACCGGCGATGCCGCGATGCACTGCCTTGTTGGAGACGAGGTCCCCCAGCACCGCGTTCGACATCGCACCGCTACAGTCGACCACCACGATGTCGCCCGGCTTGGCGATGTCGAGTGTCTTGTGGATCATCAGGTTGTCACCCGGATAGAGCTTCACCGTGCAGGCGACACCAAGTAGCTCCTTGTCGTTGACCTGGTTCCGGATCGCTCCGTTCATGGCGTAGAGGCGGTTGAGAACGTCGGACACGTCGGCCGTTTCGAACTCGCGAAACCCTTCCACCAGTTCGGTCGGGAGGCGCGGAAAATCGGTGCGGATCATGAAGCCGGGGCCCGGGGTCATCTCCGATGATTTGGGCTTGGCACGTGAAATCGGCTGCTCATGCACGGCACTGTCCGCCGCTTCGCCCAATGTCGGGTGCAGGTGTTCGTCCAGGGTCATCTCGATCTCGCTTTCCAGCCCCCACCCCGAGGCCAAGTCCGGGCACAGGAATGCGCAACCGGCAAGCATCACTATCCGGTCGCAGGCGCGCACACGGAAGCAGACATCGGTATGTCCTCCCTATTGGGTAGCTTGCGGCGCAGTGCGGGCGTGGAACATCATTCTTTTGCGCCGCATCGGGGCAAATGGTTCGCCCGATGCGCAATGGGACCGTTCGCTGCGAACGCTATCCTGCATCGCCATGAATTATCACAGCACCAGCTTTGGCAATGGTTTGACGGTGACTGCGGATGTCGTGCGCCCTGCAGAACTAGACCCGGCCCTGCTTTCGGCCTGGCAGCAACTGCGGGCAGGGCGGTCCTGCTATTCGAGCCCGTTCTATGACCCCGCCTTCACACTTGCCGTCGGCGCGGTTCGCATGGACGCCCGCGTTGCAATCTTCACGGCGGGTGGCGAAGTGGTCGGCTTCCTGCCTTTTCACCGCGTAGGGCGGGCGATCGCCAAACCTATCGGCGGTCACATCAACGACTACCAAGGTGCCATTCTGCGGCGCGATATCGACCATTCTGACCCGGCACTGCTCTCGGCTGCCGCAATAGCAGCATACGATTTCAATCACTTGCCTGCCGAATTCGCGGCTCGCTCGGCGACAGTCAGGGGCGGCGGGACATCGCCGGTGATGGACCTTGCCGGAGGATACGCAGCCTACCTCGCATCGCGCGGGAAGGACTTCCACAAGCGACAGGCCCCACAGCGCCGCAAATTGCGGAAACTCGAGCGCGAATTCGGCACGACCACCTTCGTGTTCGACAGCATGGACCAGGCGCATCTTTCCGCTCACACGCGAATGCGCAACGAGCTCTACCTCAGCATGGGCATGAAAGCGCAATTCGCAAAGGGTTGGCAGGGGGAGGTGTTCGCGGAGCTTCGCCGCGCGAAAGCGGGGACCCTGCGCACTACGCTCAGCATCCTATGCGCAGGTGGCGAGCCTGTCGCAGCCCATTTCGGGATGATCTCGCTGGGCGTGCTCCATTGGTGGTTCCCGGCATACGACGCGAGGGCGTCCCGATGCAGCCCTGGGCTCTCGCTTCTCGAGGCATGTGCCGAACAAGCACAGGCGGAGGAGGTCTTCGCCATCGATTTCGGCCGTGGCGATGAAGCCTACAAGAAACATTACGCGACACGCGAAGTCCAACTGTTGGCCGGGTCTTTTACCCGCCCTGCGACCCTGGCTTCAGCGGTTCGCACCGTCGGGCAGCGCACGCTCGATCCGCTTGAGCGACGCCTTCCGAAGTCGCTGAATTCGTACCCCCGTCGCATTGCCGACCGTTTGGTGACGGGCGTCGGCATACCCCGGTTCGGGTAGCGAGGCATCGATGGACTACCGCACCAATTATCACCTTCTACTCCGGAAGAGCATTGGCCCCCTGCTCGGGTGGGATGGATACTCCACGCCGATCGCCGCCGGCAGCGGAAGGGATGTCTGACATGCATGACCCTCGTGCAATTGAGGTGTTCCAGCCACAAGACGATGCCACGCCCCGGCGTCGCTTCTGGCTCCTGCTGGCGGCGGTCTTCGTTCCCTTTTCGCTATCCGGCCAGACAACGCTGCATTCCGGCGTTCGCGAGACGGACAAGGTAGACGTATCTGCGCGCGTGCCGCCGCGGCCCGATGTCGCCAAGCTGCTCCGCCAAAGTGCAAGCAAGCTTGCCACGGGTGCCGCTTCGGATCCGCTAGGGATCGGCTCGGTCGGTGCGATTGCCAACCTGGCTGCTTCGGCAGCTGCGAACCCGTTCTACTTTGCCGGTTCGACCACCGACCTCGGGCGGGCGACCGAGTGTCTTGCCATGGCCGCGTGGTACGAGGCGGGGGACAATCGCGAGGACCAGAGGTCGGTCATGCAGGTTGTGCTCAACCGTGTGGCGCATCCGGCATTCCCGAACTCGGTATGCGGTGTGGTCTTCCAGGGGTCCCAGCTTTCGACGGGCTGCCAGTTCACCTTCACTTGTGACGGCTCTCTCCAGCGCCGACGCCCCAGTGCCGCCGCGCTCGCACGGGCGCGGCAGGCTGCGCTGGCGGCGCTTGAAGGATCGACTTATGCGCCGGTCGCCCAGGCAACCCATTACCATGCCGATTATGTCCGCCCATGGTGGGCCGGATCGATGATGCAGCTGGCCAAGGTCGGGCGACACATCTTCTACAGACTTCCGGGCCGGGGCGGGGTTCTCCCTTCGCGGCAAGGCGTCGCGGGCGGGGAGCAGGACTTCGTCTACCTGGTCGCCCGCTCGAACAAGCCTGGCGAGGCGGGCACGCCCGGAGAGGTTGGCGAGGCGGCCGGTCCGACGATCGAATATGCCACTTCCTTCGCGATGGGCGATGCAGCGCCGGCTGCCGCCCCGCGTGTCGTCTCGAATGCGGAATTCCTCCAGCTCGATCCGGGCTCGGCCAACGGGCGATGGGCAATCTCGGCCATGGCGCGGTGCCAGGGAAAGGTGAATTGCCAGGTGTTGGGATATGGCGACGCAGGTGCGCTTGAGGCCAGTCGCTCCCGCCCGTCTAGCCAGCGTGAGCGTCCGCTCTTCCTGTTCCTGCGGGATGGGTCGTCAGGGATGGATGTGGCGCTGTGGGATTGCCAGCGGGTCAGCCGACCCGACGCCTCGCAGTGCTTGCCGGCTTCCGGACCGCAACTGGACCGGTTGATGCGGGAGAGATGAGGGCGGGTACCCCGGGGGAGTAGGGTGCCACGACCTCCAAGTGCAAAATCAGGCTGCGATCATCGGTTCGCGGATGCCGCGAGAATTGGCCCAGAGGGCTGCCTGCGTGCGATTGCGTACATTGAGCTTGCGCAGGATCGCCTTGACGTGGACCTTCACGGTCGCTTCGCACACGTCGAGGTGACGGGCGATGACCTTGTTGGGGAAGCCCGCCATTAGGCAGCACAGCACTTCGACCTCGCGCGGCGAGAGATTGGCCATCTCGACCTCGCGCTCGGCATCGGAACCGTTGTGATAGTCGAAGCCCCGGCCCCCGATCAGGTCGACGAGATCAGACGGGATCACCTTCTCGCCAAGCGCCACCAGGCGGAAGGCGGCGACGATACGGTCGGACTTGCTCGACTTGATGATGTAGCCCTGCACACCGGCATTGAAACATTCGATGACGACTTTCGGATCGTATTCGTCCGACAGCACGACGATGCTCATCGCGGGGTAGCGCTGCTTGGCCACCTCTACGCGTTCGGCCTGATTGTCGAGCACGGGACAGTCGAGCAGCAGGAGTTGATGCGAATCCCTATCAAGGTTGATCAGGTCGCGTACACGCTCGACGGATTGCGTGACGATGAAGCCCTCTGCTTCAAGAATGTGAGTCAAGCCTTCGCGAAAGATGTCACTTCCACTTACGAGGCATAGTTCCGATGACATTTGATACCCCCAAGTCATGTAAAGCGTCTGCCCGAATGCCCGCGATCTATTGCCGGGGTCATCCTCAAGTTCGCGACTCGAAGGAAATTACGATTAATAATGCGTAAGGCGCCTGCCCTGCGCAATTCCGATTCATCAAACCGGGGTCTGCAATTTCGAGTTATTGCAATCTGTCCCGGAATGGGACACTATAACCGACCGCGATGTTGACGCAAGTCTTTCAGAAAAAGGCTTCTTCTACGCGGATCGTGTCTCCCGGACCGATCAGGAGCGGCGAATTTCCAAGCTTGATGCGACGCGGTTCGGGCCAGCTGGCGCGCCTCAGGACCACTTCCGACCGTGCTGCGCGCGGTGTGTAGCCCCCCGCCTTCGCAATCGCCTGCTCGACCGTCAGGTCGCCTGCATAGGGGTATTCGCCCGGAGCCTGGACCTCTCCCAGAATGAAGAAGGGCCGGTGCAGCGCCACGTCGACCGACACGCGCGGATCATTGACGTAGCCGCCTTCGCTCAGTGCCGCGGCGATGGCTTGCGCCAGCTGCTCTGCCGATTTGCCCTGTGCCGGAATCGTGCCGAGAAGCGGCAAAGAAAGCCCGCCATCGAGGCCGACGTCGTATTCGCCAGTCAGCGTGGGTTCGTCGAATACCGAGACCCTGATCTTGTCCCCGCCTGACACGCGATAGCCCTGGTTCATGGCCGCATTGGCGTCCGAAACCGCGATCGTGGGCAGGCTGGAAGCTGCGCAACCTGCCAGCAACATAACCGCCAGCGGTGCCGCCATCAGTGCCATAGCCTTCTTGAATCCCCGCCAGCTGCCGTTGGCATCCTTTTCCGATCGTGACTGCATCATCGGTCTCGTCCTGCGCTGTAAATGTGTGCCCTCTCGAGCGGCACGAGGCGCCGCTCTCCGCCTGAATTCATAGGCGAAAGCAAAGGTGCTGGCACTTCCCCCTCCGTGGGGAATTCGGGGGGGCCTCGGGCGCGATAATAGTCCGTCTGGATAGAAGGGACTTAGTTCGGATGCTCGATTGTCTGGCACGACAATTTGGCCAATCGTCCACTTCATGGGGGATGCCGGCATCGCCGTTCGGGCGGAGGCAGGGCACCGGAACTGGACAATCGAGATGCTGAACCAGATGCGTATCTCCAACGAACGCGAATTTGAAATTGCCCTGCTCGATACCGACCTGGACGAGGTCGATACCGACGGTCGCCTGATCGTCGGCGCATCGGCAAAACCGATGATGTTTGCCGATGGCCAGATGGGCGCGAAGGATCGGACCCTCATCACTTCGCGCAATGCGGTTCAACCGCTGCCGGGATCGCGATCGGGCAACGTCGGCGATCTTGTCATGCGGGCGGTCGACATTGTCGCGGCGGCAGCAATGATCGTTCTCTTCATGCCGGTCATGGCGATCATCTGGGTGGCTCTGCGCCTGTTCGAGAAGGGCCCCGCAATTTTCGCGCACGAACGCATCGGCCGTGACCTTGCACCATTTCCCTGTCTCAAGTTCCGCACGATGTGTGTCGATGCCGACGCGCGGCTCGAGGCGCTGCTATCCTCGGACGAGATGCTCAAGCGCGAGTGGACAGCAACGCAGAAGCTGCTGTGCGATCCTCGTGTCACGCGACTGGGCCGGTTCCTTCGCAACACCTCGCTCGATGAACTGCCGCAACTCTTCAACGTATTGCGTGGCGACATGAGCCTGGTGGGCCCGCGTCCGATCGTGGCCAACGAGGTGCGCCGCTACGGTCGGCACGCGCTCGACTATGCCAGCGTCAGGCCGGGGCTGACCGGCTTGTGGCAGGTCACCCGGGACGAGACGACGAGCTATCGCCGCCGGGTGGCGACGGATGTTTTCTATGTCAGGAATCGCGGAATCGGCTTCGACTGCCGCATTCTTCTGGCGACGATTCCTGCGGTTCTGGGTGGGAACGGATGATGGCGATGCGCAGAGGGGCGGGCGACTACAGGACGAGGTACAGGAGCGCCCATGCCGACAGGGCAAGCGGCAGGGCGATCAGTGCGCCGCGGGCAAAAGAACCGCCGCGTTCTGATTCGCTTACTTCCACTTCAAAGGCGCCCAAGGGCTCTTCCATCGCAAATCGACCATCCAATCCGGATTGCACACTACTACTTTCGAACAGTCCGACAAACAAGGGCGCAACCCTAATGGTCAACAGGCCGACGACCCGTATGGTTCCCGATTCGCGCGCTGGTGCGGCCTTGGGAGGCACAGGAATGCTGGTGCAGGACCTAATCCTGGTCGGGCGATGGGTGCTCGGCGAACCGAAGCGGGTGAAGAAGAGTGCCCGGTCACTCCGAATTGCGCGCGTACAGGCACAGCGTTTGCGCAAGCGTCGGCGGCACTACCTGCGTTGGGGAGTGGCCCTGGCTGCGCTGACGCTGGCGCGTCCGGCCTATGCCCAGCAGCCCGGTGTCGTGACGCCGTTCGACCTGTTCGACCCGGAGTCCGGCGACGGCGTCAAGCTCGGCGAGAAGCTGCATCTCTACCCGCGCCTGGAAGTCGACGGCACCTTCGACAACAACATCTACAATACCGAGAACAACGAAATCGACGATTTCGTCCTTTCGGTTCGTCCACGTTTCCTTCTCAAGCCTGATCTCGGGCGTCACAGCCTGCAGGTTTACGGAGGAGCCGAGTTCCAGCGCCACGCCGATGTCACATCCGAAGACAGCGACCAGTACGATATCGGCGGGCGGGCCGTGCTCGATTTTGCTTCGCGCACCGAACTGGCGATAGACGGCGGCTATCGCCACGGGATCGAACAGCGCGGTACGGCTGGGGACCAGTTCCTGACCGATCGCCCGATCGAATACGATCGGGTCGAATTCGGAGCGCAGCTTCGTCGCACAGGCGGTTTCCTCGAGATGCTCGGCGAAGTCCGGCTTGCCGAGATTGACTTTGAGGACGCAACCCAGGGCGGCGTGCCTGTCGACCTGTCGGGTCGCGACGTATCGGTACAGCGGGCGCGTATCCGCGGTAGTGCTCCGAGCAGCGACCACACGCGCATCTTCCTGGAGGTGTCGGGCAACCGCGTGCGTTACGAACGGGACGATCCGATCTCGCGTGATTCCGATGGTTTCGCGGTTATCGCGGGGATGCGGTTGCTGCTCACCGATCTCATCCAGCTCGAGGCAGGTGGCGGCTACATCCACCAGGAATTCGACAACCCCGCGATCGAGAATGTCAGCGACATCAATTACCACCTGCGTATCGACTGGACACCGAAGCCGGATGTCGAAGTCACCGCTCTTGCGCAAAGGGTCGTCGAACCCAGCCCCCGAACCGACGTTCCCGCCATTGTCGCGACCGATTTCCGGCTGGAAGCGACCAAGGTCTTCGGCGACCGCCTGCTCGCCACGGCAGAAGTTGGTGCACGGCGTGAAGAATACCAGGGCATCAACCGCTCCGACCTCAGGCTCCATGCGGGGCTCAGCGCGCATTATCGCCTGACTAACAATGTCGGCGTGGTCGGTCGCGTCGGCTGGCGCCAGCAGGACGGCGGTGACTTCGGCCGAGACTACAGCGGAGTGTCGGCGACCGTCGGCGTCCGCATCCGAATGTAATCGTCAATCCAAACCTCAAGCCGGGTGAACCGGTCAGCGCAATCGAGACTTGGCCATGAATGAATCGCGACAGCTAGTACCGGAATCAGCCAGCAGGCTGCCCATGCGCCAGGGTTCGGCGCTGGTTGAGCGCAGCGACAAGCTCGACCTCGGCGAGACGATGACCTTTTTCCGCCGCCAGCGGACCACCATTGCCGCGGTGACCGCCCTTTGCGTGGTGGCGGCAGGACTTTATTCGGTGCTCGCGCCCAAGGAGTACCTCGCCAAGGCGACGGTCATGCTCACCAACGACGAGCAGCAGGCGCTTCGGGCAGGCGGATCGGTCGAGACGCAGAAAGTCTTGAGCAGCGAGCTGGTCGACACCCAGGTCGAGATCATCACTTCGCGTTCGATGGCCGAACAGGTCGCGGGTTCGCTGGGGCTGGATCGCGGGCTGAACGAATTCGAACTGCGCGGCGTCATTGACGAGATGCAGAGCGATGTCTCGGCGGAGCGTACAGGCAAGAGCTACGCGCTCGCCATCGGCTATTCCGCTTCGGAGCCGGAGGCAGCGGCACAGATCGCCAACGAGTTCGCGCGCCAGTTCACCAATTGGGAACTCAACAGCGACAAGGTCCGCAATGTCGAGGCCCGTAACGTCGTGCGCCAGCGGCTCGGCGAATTGCGCGGGCAGGCGCAGGCCGACACGCAGGCGCTCCAGCAATACCGGATTTCGAACAATCTCCTCAGCACGTCGGGTGCTTCGCTGACCGAGCAGGAGATTTCCAACTACAACCAGGAAGTCGCCCGCGCCCGCGCCGAAGCGGCCGAAGATGAAGCGCGCCTCGCGACCGCGCTTGCCCAGTTGCGTTCCGGCTCTTCGGGTGATGACGTGGGCGAGGCGCTCGGATCCTCGGTCGTCTCGCAGCTGCGTGTCCAGGAAGCGCAAGCGGCGAGTGAGGTAGCGAACCTTTCTTCCAAGTACGGCCCCAACCACCCGCTGCTGATCCAGGCGCAGAGCCGCCTCACCGAAGTGCGGGGCCAGATCCAGAACGAAATCGGTCGCGTGATCTCCAACCTGCGGGCCAAGCGCGAGGTGTCGGCACAGCGCCTCGCCTCCCTCAACGGCAGCCTGTCGGGCGCCCGTGCGCAGCTGTCGCAGAACAACGCGGCCATGGTGGGGCTGAGTGATCTCGAACGTGCGGCAGAAGCTTCGCAGGGCATCTACGAGACCTATCTCAACCGGTACAAGGAACTGCTGGCTGCGGAGGGAAGCGAGAAGCCCAATGCCCGCATCCTGACCATGGCCGAAGTGCCGATGCTGCCGGAAAAGCCGAACATTCCCCTCAACATGGCGCTGGCGCTGGTCATCGGTCTCGGTCTTGGCGTGATCGCTGCCTTCGTGCGGGAAGCGATGTTCCACGGTGTTTCGACCCCTGAAGAGGTCGAAGACGCGACGGGCGAGCATTTCCTCGCATCGATCCCGCTGCTCCAATCGGTCGAACCGCGCATCCGCCATGCGATTACCGCGGTGCAGGATGCGCCCAATTCGGCCTTCGCCGAGAGTTTCCGCGCGCTCGACACCGCCATCGGCCAGATAACGCATGACGGTCATCAGGTGATCGCGATCACCTCCTCCCTGCCGGACGAAGGCAAGACGGTGATTTCGTGCTGCCTGTCCTACGTCCTTGCGCAGAGCGGCAAGCGGGTGATGCTGATCGATTGCGACCTGCGGCGGGCAGGCATCAGCAGGCTGCTCGACATGCGCCGCTACGAAAACGGCCTGGTCGAATACCTCGAGGGCAAGGCGACGATCGACATGGCGGAAATGGTCGGCGACCGGTCCTTCTGCGTGTTGCCGCTGCGGCCGAGCGAGGAGCACCCCGAGCACCTTCTGACCGGCGAACCGTTCAAGCGACTGCTGGCGGAATTGCGCGCGACGTTTGACCACATCATCCTCGACCTGCCGCCGGTGCTGCCGATCGCATCGGCACCGATCATAGCCAGTCGCGCCGATGCTACGGTGATGGCGGTGCACTGGCGCAAGACTTCGCGCCATGCGCTGCGCACGGCACTCAAGCGCCTGCCCGCCGACCAGGTGAACCTCGTGGGCATGGCATTGAACCAGGTCGACATGCGGCGTCGCGCATACTTCGATCACAGCGATCCGTCGTTCTACTACAAGCAGTACCGCGAATACTACGCATGACGGGCAGCACGCCTTCCCGGGTCGCAGCCTACCACCCCGCGCCGAGCCGCTTCTCGGCGCCGCGGGTAGCGATCGTGCACTACTGGCTCGTCTCGATGCGTGGGGGCGAGCGCGTCGTCGAACGCATGCTGGGCCTTTATCCCGGCGCCGACATCTTCACCCATGTCTACGATCCGGCGCGCATGTCCGACACGATCAGGCAGGCCAGAATCGCCACGAGCTACATCGATCGACTGCCCGGCTCCAAGCGGTTCTACCAGTACTACCTGCCCTTCATGCCGACCGCGCTCGAGCAGCTCGACCTTTCGGGATACGACCTCGTCATCAGCAGTGAATCCGGTCCGGCAAAGGGCGTCATCACCGATCCTGGCAGCCTCCACGTCTGTTATTGCCACTCGCCGATGCGCTACCTGTGGGACCACTACCACCAGTACCGCAGGGCGGCGAACCCGCTGGCCCGCGCGGCGATGCCGCTGGTGTACAACTGGCTTCGCCAATGGGATGTCAGCTCGAGCGCGCGGGTCGACCGTTTCGCGGCCAATTCCGGCTTCGTGCGCAACCGCATCCGCAAGGTCTGGCGGCGCGAGGCTGAGGTCATCCACCCTCCGGTCGAAACTTCGCTGTTCACCCCCTCGCTCGAGGTGGATGACGAATACCTCTGGGTGGGCGCGATGGTGCCTTACAAGCGCCCCGACCTCGCAGTCGACGCGTTCAATGCGAATGGCCGCAAGCTGCTGATGGTCGGCCAGGGCAGCATGCTGAAATCTCTCAAGGCGCGAGCAAGGCCGAACATCCGCTTCGTCGAGCGGTTGGGGTTCAACGAGCTGCGCCGCGCCTACTCCCGGGCGCGGGCCTTCATCATGACCGCCGAGGAAGATTTCGGAATCGCTCCTGTCGAGGCGATGGCCTCGGGGCGCCCCGTGGTGGCCTTTGCAGGAGGAGGGTCCCTCGAAACCGTGATCGCCGACAGAACCGGGGTGTTCTTCGGAGAACAGGAAGTCCATTCGCTGGTCGACGCAGTCGAAAGTCTGGAGTCCTTCCTCCCGCACTTCGACCCCAACCATGCGATCGAGCGCGCCGAACACTTCGCGCCCGAAGTGTTCGACGAGCGGATGAAGCGCTTCATCGACGAGGGCAGCGAGGGGATTCGCCAATGGAACTGACGATCATCGGCTTTGCGATGATTGTAGCCGGCGGGTGGATTGTGCTGGCGGGGGGGCTGCGGCACGCGCTTGGCTTCCTGATGTTTTCGGCGCTCTTCAACGGCTCTTCGGCCGTTGACTTGCCCGCGCTCGGCGGTTCTTCGATCCCGCCGGTGCAGTTCGCACTGCTGTTCGTCTATCTTCGCCTGCTCCTGCCTGGTGGGGGAACGCTGCCCGACCTGCCTCGGGCTATGCGCGCCAATCGCTGGTTTGCCGCCTTCGCTCTCTACGGCGTCGCCTCGGCCTTCATCCTGCCACGCATGTTCGCCGGCCTGATCGACGTAGCTCCGATGCGCGCCTTGATGACCGGCGACCTTTTCGCGACGGTTCCGCTCGAACCGACTTCGCAGAATCTCACGGCGGCGAGCTACTTCATCGGCGCCCTCCTCATCGTGATCGCCGTCTGGTCGATGATGCGCCGTCAGGGCATGGCTGGAACGATGGTTGCGATTCTGGTCGCCATGGCGTGGTTTCATGCCGTTACAGGGGTAGTCGCCACGGTGCTGCGCGACACGCCGGGAGATGCGGTCTTCGATTTCTTTCGCAATTCCAACTATGCCCAGATGGATGACGCGGTGGGCGGCTTCGCGCGTATCCGCGGCGTCCTGCCCGAAGCTTCCACCTATGCCAGTGTCGGATTCGCGCTCTTCGTCGCCAATGCCGAGCTCTGGTACCGCTCTGTCCGCTCGCGCCGGACGGGGGCAGCGGCTCTTGTCATGGGATTGGTGCTGTTCTTCAGCACGTCGTCGACCGCCTATCTTGCGCTCGCATTCTATGGCCTCGTTTTCGCGGCGAGGACACTCGCATTGCCTCAGGTGGCGGACTTCCGCAAAGCCCGCATTGCCTTGGCTGCCCTGTTCGCCGCGATGTTCTTCGGTGCCATCCTGCTGCTCGTGTCACCCGATCTGATCCGCTCGCTAATCGACGTGGTCAAGCGCATGACGGTCGAGAAGTCTGCCAGTGATTCAAGCCTGCAACGCGTCTTCTGGGCGATGCAGGGCTGGGAAGCTTTCAAGTTCTCCTGGGGCATCGGTATCGGTGCCGGCAGCTTCCGCTCGTCCAGCCTGCTGTACGCCATATTGGGGTCGATGGGTGTCATCGGCGTGGTGACGTTCGCGATGTACCTCGCTGGCCTGATCCAGCCCGGACGCCGCTCGAGCTGGGTGGCGACCGACGATGAACTCGACACGGTAGGCGGCGCGCTTGGTGTGGCGGCGGTGCTCAGCATCGTACCCGCCATGGTCAATTCGCCTTCGCCGGTCCCCGGCGTGATGTTTGCCTTCCTTGCTGCCGGGTCGCTCGCCGTGAGGCCGCGCATGGTCGAGGTTCGGCGCGCCCAACGTCGCCCAGCTGGCCAGCATGAGAGGCTGGCGGAAGAGATGCTCGACGAATTGCGCCAGGAAGGGCTGGCAAGGCCATGACATACCATTCGGCCATGGACCGGGCGACTGTGGGGGCCGGGGGGGCGACGAGGCGCCGACTGGTGGAAGGTGCGTTGCGCCTGCCCTTCCGAACAGAGATAGTGCGATCTCGCTCCCGCTTCTCCGAATTGGCTCCCGATTGGGATGCATTGGCCTCTCTGCACGAGACCCCGCTGGCGCTTCACGGCTGGTACGAGGCAGCGCTCGAAGCACAAAGCGATAGCAATCCGGATCTATGCATCCCGCTGATCTGGCGCGGGGACCGGCTGGTTGCGGCAGCTCCGCTGATGCATTCGACCGGGAAGGGACCGGGCCGACTGGTGCCTGTAGATGCTTTCACGGGCGAACCTGACAGGGTCCTCTATTGCGACGAGGACTCGCTCCTCGCGCTTGCCGATGCTTGCTCACAACTCGGAGAGCCCATGCTCTTCCGACGCTTTGCCGCCCCTGCAGCGGATGCGAACGGCTTTGCCCGCCAGCTGCGGCGCCATGCTCCAGGCATGCTGCGGGAACGGCATCGTGCTTCGTTCATAACGATGCCGGACAGCTTCGAAGATTTCGAAGCGAGCATGTCAAAAAGCCGGCGCAAGACGATCAGGCGCAAACAGAAGATGATGGAGAACGCCGGCGGTTACCAACTTTCGGTAGCAACGCCCGGAGAACACGAAGTCAAAGCTCTCCTGGACCGGTTCGCGGTCATCGAAAACGCCGGGTGGAAAGGGCGCGCTGGTACTTCCCTTATAAGTGACCCGACAATGGCACGTTTCGTGTTGAAGGTGGCTAGATCGTTCGCCCGCACTGGTGATGCTGTGGTGACTTTTCTCACACTGGATGGCGAAGATGCCGCGGGTCGGGTAATCCTCCAGCATGGACGCAGCTGGTGTGGGATCAAGATAGGGTACGATGAGCGGTTCGCTCGCTATTCCCCGGGTATCGTCCAGATGCACGAGACTTTGCGCCACGCTCACGAGCGGGGGATCCGCAACTATCGCTTCCTCGGGGTGAGCGAGGATTGGCAGAACTACTGGCCACACGAACGCCGCAGCGATTACCGGCTGGCGGCCTACCCTGTTTCCTTCGCAAGTTGCCGGGCGTTGTTCGACGATGCGAAGACGGCAGTCGGCTCGCTATTGCGGCGCTTCTGAAGCCTTCTTCCGGCAGGCTTCGGGATCGTTCGCAGGCTTGTACACCCTCACATAGTCGACCTCGAGAACAGATGGATCGGGTGTTTCGTCGATGGGATACCCGGAACCGAGCGCGAGGTTCACCAGCGGATAGAGCGGGGTATCGATCTCTTCCGGGGTCACCTGCCTCCACACCTCGACCCCATCGAGGAAGTACGTAATGTTGCCCGCATCGACCCGCACGCCATAGCGGTGGAAGTCGCTGGTCAGCGACCCCGTCGGCACACGGATGGTGCTGCCGTCGTGGGTCGAAACCCGCTCGTCATCGTCGGCGTACCAGACATGGGTCGTGGCGAAGTAGCGGTCGGTCATGTGGCCGTAGTATTCGATCACGTCGATCTCGACCTTTGGAAGTTTGGAGGCTGGCTGGAGGCTCATCAGCCAGAAGGCCGGCCATGTGCCGGGGCCCGGCGGGAGCTTCATCCGCGCTTCGAAATAGCCGTACTGCACGCCCCATCCGCGGCCCTTGGGGTCGGCTGCAGCGATCAGGCCCGAACGCCATTTGCCGGTTTCGTCCTTGAAGGCGGTGATCGACAGGATGCCGTCCTTGACCCGGAACGGCCAGGAGGGACGTGGATCTGAGAACATCGCATCACCGAAATCGCCGTTCCACGGCGTGTGCGCGGTCCAGCGTTCGCCGTTCTCGATGAACTTGGGGGCGACTGACAGGGTGTCGAACTCGTCTCCGTAGGCCAGCGTATAGGCACAGAGATCAAGATGCTCGGGCGGGATGGCCTCACTGGCGGAACAGCCGAAGCAAAGCGCTGCCGACAGCAGCAGGAAATGGTTGGCCGGGTTCCTCATGCTCCGGCCAGTCGCTGCAGTCCTCCGCATCCCGGCATGCGTGCGGCGAGGCGGACCATTTCGAGGAACGCGCCTTCGCCACGACCCGACTGAAGCCAGATCGCCCAATGCGAAACGGCATAGGCAAGGGCACCGAGCGGCGCGAGGACGAGCAACTGGATCAGGCTCCCCTCGAGCCCGGTTATCGACCAGGCCCCAAGTACCGCGATAGCCATCACTCCGAGGCTGGCGATGGTCGGCATGTGCACCCGCAGCTGTTTGCCCAGCGGCACACCCAGAAGCTTGCGCACGACCATCATGCTGATGAGCGCGTTGACGAGACTGCTTGCCGCTCGACCTGCTGCGGCACCTACCAGCCCACCGGCGATGAAGCCGAGGAGGATCAGCGGAATGCGGGCGAACAGTGCCGCGAGCTGGCGCAGGAAGAGGTACTTCGTCTCGCCCATCGCCATCCCCAATGGGCGGACGGCGGTGATGAAGGTGTCGAAGGCATAGGTAAGGCACAGCAGCTGAACGATCGGTGCGGTCACCAGCCACTTTTCGCCGAGCAGGACAGCGACGGCCGGGACTGCGAGCAGCGACAGGCCGATCGCGGCGGGTGCAGTCAGCATGGCGACCCCGGTCTGCGCCTCCATGTAAGCCTTTCGCAGGCGCTCCCGGTCCTCGCCCAGCGAGGAGAAGCCGGGGAATAGCGCATTGCGCAGCGGCAGCGACAATTCGCGCGACGGGATAACCGCGAGGTTGTCCGCCATCGCGTAGAAACCGAGTTGTGCCTTGGTTGCATAAAGCCCGATGGCGAGCTGGTCGAAGCGCCAGTTCACCGTCTCGCAGAGCTGGTTGAGGAACATCCAGCCTGAGAAATCCCATACTTCGCGCGCGCGCCTGAGCGTGAGAGCAGGGAAATAGGGGATGAGGAAATAGCTCGCGAGGGCGGCGAGAACGATGCCGATCGCATTGCCGACGACGATGGCCCAGAAATTGCCCCAGGCGAAGGCCAGCACGATGGCGAGCAGCAGGCCGCAGGCCTTTTGCGCGACCTGGAAGATGACCAGCGGGCCGAACCGCATATCGCGCGTGGCGAGCGTCAGCATCGGGTTGAAGAAGTCGGTGAACGCGCCCGAAAGACCGGCCACCAGCAGCACGGCGAACAATCGCTCGTCGCCATAGGCCAGCGCCAGCGGCCAGGCGGCAAGGGCGACGCCGCCATAGACCAGCACCGCGCGAATGGCGGACATGGTCCATACCGTGTCGACGAGGACCCGGTCGGGATTGCGATTCTGTACCAGGGCTGGCTGGAGCGATGCCTCGGTCAACGAAGCCGCGACGGTCACGACCGCCGTCGCGATGGCCACGATGCCGAAATCCTCGGGTGTCAGCAATCGCGCGAGGACGAGGATGCCGAGCGCGTTCAGCACGCTCGCCACGATCCTTGCCGAACCGAGCGAGAGCGCCCCGCGGATTACTCCAAGGCGCAGGCTCATGCGCTCAGAGCGCCTCGATCCGCTCGGGATCGATCCGGCCGCGCAGCACGTCGCGCGCGGCGATGAAATTGCCCGCCAGCCTGCCGCGACGGTCGATGTCCTTTTCCGGCCACAGGCTGCGCACCGCGTTGGCGGTGATGTTGCGCATCATCAGCGTGCGGCCGGTGCTGCCGCGAATGGTCCCCTTGCGCAGGAGGTAGGCGATATTCGCGACCTGCGAGTAGCCGAGGCGAAGGCCCGACGTCTTCCCGCTGCGCGAACCCATGTGGATGCCCGTCAGTTCGCTGGTCTTCACCAGCGTACCGCGCCAGCCGAGCTGGTAGGTGAAGTCGACGTCCTCCTGCCAGCCGTAGAGAGGCAGGCGCTCGTCGAACTTCAGCCCTTCGGCCGCAGACAGGCGAATGGCCATGTTGCAGCCATAGAGCGACTGGCACTCTGCCAGCCGAGAGGGCGGACGCTCGCCCAGCACGTCGAGCCGGTGAACCGCATCCTCGAACCCGATGGGCGATGTATGCGCGCCGTCGGCCACGAGGACACCGGTCGCCCCGACGACTTCGGGGCGGTAGCGGAACAACGTTTCGATGCGGCGGAGGAAGTCGCGGGCAGGGACGAAATCATCGTCGATGAAGACCACTACGTCGCTGCTGTTGCCGATGTGCCGCAGAGCGGTGTTCCGCTGTTTGCACAGGCCACGATCGGACAGGAGAATGTCGACCGCGTCGTCCTCACCCTCGAGCCCGGCGATGTCCTCGCGGCTGGCACCGACCACGACGATGCCGTCGGCCCTGCGTTCCTGCAATGACAGGTGATCGACCACCCGGCGCACGATGGCTGGCCGGCCTGTGGTGGCGATGGCTACATGGATGCGCATTGTCCCTCCGCGTCTCGATAATGGCGCAAGGGGAAAATACCCCACCCGGCGCGGACGAAGAAGGGTGGCAAAGGGTTCAATCCCTATGGGTTAGCGGGTGCGACTCCGAAGGGCCCAGGGAATGTTCGCCATGAGATTCGGCGATCAATGCGGAGCAGTCTTGTCCTCCATCTTGTCAGCCAGGGATCTCAGCAGATCGGGCAATTCCTCTTCCATGCCGAACATCGCATAGAGGTTCACCGTGGCACCAAGCATCGCCAGTCCGATGGTGGAACTGGGGACACCGGAGCGCACGAAACGCCCGTATCCCGCAACGAAACTCTGCGCGACTTCCTCGAAATCGCGGATCAGGAAAGTATCCTCGTTCTTGAGCAATTCCTGCAGCTCCTCCAACAGGAATGGTACCCTGCCTTTTCGACCATCCGTCATGGTGCAAGCAGTCCTATCCATCGACCCTAACCCAACCAGGATCGAGGTGTTCGAACCGGTTAGGCCCTCGATATTCCGCCGCACGGAGATTGACAGTGCCCTAGCCCCCCGTTCCCGTGATTTGCGCAACAGGAGAGTGTCGATTGACCACTTTGGTATAGATGGTGCGGCCACGCACTTCTCATTAATGGGGCGCGTTACGGGTCAGCCCGTAATAGCTTCGAGGTGTCTGTCCGAAGCGGCCCTGGTATCGTTCACAAGGCAGGCCGACTGACTTGTGAGATGGTCGGCAAGGCGCAGCGCGACGGCAAGGTACATCCAGGTCGGATTGGCATGCCCGCCGGTCGGGAATACCGATCCGCCGGCCGCAAAGAGATTGGCCGCCCCATGTACCCGGCAGTCGGTGTCGACCACACCCTCGCTTGGGGTAGACGCCATCCGCGTCGTACCCATGCTGTGCGCGCAATCGATGATCGACGGGGTCGCGTTTACGTCGTCGATCCACGGTTCGAAGTCGGGAACGGGCCAATCGTTGGCTGCGAAACTTTCCGCCACCGAACTCGCCATGACCCGCAATGTCCGGTGTTCTTCTTCGCCCGTCCGCCAGGTTGCGCAAGGCAAGGGTTGGCCAAGGGCATCGAGACGATCCGACAGGTCGATGCGATTTTCGCGGCGCGGCGCGGTTTCTACGATCGCTTCGAGCGACAATCCCGACAGCTTGTGGGGCAGGCCGCCGGTCTGGAATTCGTCGGCAACCGCATTGGGCAGGATCCGGATAGCTGCCTCGATGACCGCGCGACGGATCGCTTCAGGCATGTGAGGGGATGCCAGCGCCTTCACGGCCGCACCGCGCAGGACAAGCCCACTGCCGCGAAGGACGGTCGCGAAGTCTGATCCGACCGCCGCGCTGCGCCGCCTCAGCAAGCGCTCGAGCGCAGGCCACGGGTCGTCTGGCGCACGTTGCTGGGCGAACCAGACGGCGCCGTTGAGGATGCGTTGGCGGCGCTGGGTGGCAGGATCGAGCGCCAGTCCGTGCTGGAACATGTGCGAGCAGCCACCATATGCCAGCGACTGGAACCCGAACAGGCGCGACAACCGTGCCGCATCCTCGCGGCCGATAAGCCCGAGCCGGGTCCCTGCGTGATCGACGAGATATCGGCCTACATTGTCGTAACGGTTCAATGCCGCACCTGCTCGGCCGCACGAGGAGGCCAGCATCAGTCGGGCATTCTCTATGGCACTGGCGGCAAGGACGACACGGCGTGGACGCACCGTAATCCTGGCTCCGGTCAGGCTGGCGACATGCAGGTCGCTCACTTCGCCGCTCGCCTCGTTGAAGCCGATTTCGGTTACGGTGGCATCGAGCAGGCACTGTGTACCCTCACCTATGCCCGGTGCCAGGTCCCGACCGAAGCGCATGAGGTCGAGCCGGTCGACGCGCGAACCGGCGAACTGCCAGTAGAAAGAGCGCAGGCCGGCCGACTCCACAGCAGGGACGGGCAGGTCGGGGCTCAACCCGAGCATCTCGCCCGCCTGGGCAATGTAGGGTGCCAGTTCCTGGAGCCTAATCGGCCATCCCGAGCTTGCTACCCAGTCGCGCGGCTCGAAGTCGATTGGATCGAAGGAGGCAGATTTGCCTGCCCACGCCTGCGTGGAGCCGCCAAGGCCGCGGCATCGCACGCCATAGGCCTGCCGCTGCGGGTCCCACAGCTTCGCCTGCGGACCGTGGAATTCCGCGCGCGCGTCGGCGCTGTCCATTGCTGCCGCAAAGATCTCGTTAAGCGCTTCGTGCGCCGGATCCTGCTGCTCGAGCCCGCTTTCCAGCAGCAACACCTCGACCCCGGCACGCTCGCAACGCTCGGCAATGGCAAGGCCGACCGGTCCCGCACCGACGATGGCGAGATCGGTGGCGATGACTGCGCCATTGTCCGCCAAGTCGATCCTGCGGGTCTTCACGTGCCCGGAATCCCGGTCAGCGTCCCTGGACGCGCTCGATGAGGCGGTAAGCCGCACTATCGGGCGCGCCGGGCGTCCAGAGGGTCTTCGCGAGGATGCGCGCCAGCACTGGCGACCACCCGGGCGAGATGGTGATCTTGCAGCTGCGCCGCATGATATCGAGCGTGCGCGCGCAAGTGTTCTCGTCGTAGTGGACCGGGCGTTTCGACCATGCCCAGGGGTTCATCGCCGGATGGGCCGTGCGATGGTTAAGGATCGGATCCCAATTCGTATAGACGTGCTTCGAATTGTCGTAGATCCGGTGCACCGCCGGCCGCTTGGCGAATTCCGATGCCTCTTCCGCAGTGTCGAAGATGACCGTCAGGCCGGCGGCACTGTCGGGATCGTTGTGCGGCGAAATGCGCGGCCCGTTCCGCTCTCGCAGGATGTCCGCCACGATTCTGCGGTTGCGCTTCATTGCGGCGACGGCAGCGGGAAGCCGGGACAGCTGCACGTCGAGCATCGCGCCCTGCACTTCGGTCATACGCGAGTGGGAAGCGAGGAAAGCTGGCTCGTTGCCTGCCTCGTATCCGTCGCGCGCCCAGATTCCGAGGTCGTGGAAGTTCATCAGGCGCGAGAACAGGTTGGGGTCATTGGTGACCACTGCGCCGCCTTCGCCGATGGTCATGTTCTTGTAGTGGTTGAAGCTGAAAGCTCCGATCGCGCCGAAGCTGCCGAGCTTGCGGCCCTTGTATTCGATGCCGACGGCCTGGCAGGCGTCCTCGACCACAACAAGGTTGTGGCGGCGCGCGATGTCCATGATCGCGTCCATGTTGCACGGCGCATTGACCATGTGGACCGGCAGGATCGCACGGGTCTGCGGAGTGATCTTGCGCTCGATGTCGGCGGGGTCGATCGTCAGCGTCTCGTCGATGTCGACGAGGATCGGGACCGCCCCCGCCAACGCCGGTGCCGCCGCACTTGCGATCCAGGTATACGCCGGAACCAGCACCTCGTCCCCAGGCCCTACGCCGATGGCAGTCATCGCCGCGTGCAGCGCCACGGTCCCGCTGGTCAGGGCCAGCGCGTGTTCGCTGCCGATGTATGAAGCAAAGTGCTTTTCGAAGCCGACGGTCAGCTGGCGCGGCCCTTCGTTGCGCAGCAGATTCCCGCCCCGCAATGCCTTGCCCGCGGCGACCCATTCCCTCCAACCTGGCTTGCTCATCCTGTCATCCGTTCTGCGGCCGCCCGAAACGCGGCCTCGATGTCTGAAATCATAGGGGTACCGGTGGGTCGCTGCGCCGTGGCAGAAGGACATTCACCGGATTGGACGCACCTACCCTTACGAATAG
Organism: Qipengyuania sp. RANM35; assembly: GCF_041021145.2. Lineage (NCBI taxonomy): Bacteria > Pseudomonadati > Pseudomonadota > Alphaproteobacteria > Sphingomonadales > Erythrobacteraceae > Qipengyuania > Qipengyuania sp. RANM35. Next base: position 139,649 of record NZ_CM196433.1, read on the forward strand.
TGGGCCAGCCGCTCCACCTACTCGCAAGGATAGGGTACGCCCCGCCAAAGGGGTCAGCGCTTCCCTTCGGCCAGAAAGCTGCGTGCAGCCTTCTCGAGCAGGCCGATGTCGCGCGGAACCTCGCCCAGAAGGCAGGGGCTGCCGGCAGGATCGCGCCTGGCTATCACGAGGACATATTCATCGCCCTCGCCGTCGAGCAGTTCGAGGCCGTGCGCCTCGACCTTGGCAAGCTTGCGGGCAATGGACTGCCGGGGAAGCGTTCGCTCAGCCGGAGCCTCCGCCCCCTCCTCGGCATTCTTGAGCAGCCGCTCCAAGGCAACGATGTGACGGATGCCGCCAGGCGTATCGGCAATGTACTGGGGCACGCTGCCGGGCTTGAGCGCTTCGCGCTGGCAATAGGAGATGACCGCGGCAATCTCGCTCAGGCGGGTCTTGTCGTAATCCTTGCCGAAGACGAGCTTGGCGAGGGCGACCAGGCGGGCGCGGTCGGAAATCTCGATACCTGCATCTTCCACATGCCGCAGGTATTCGACCGGGAACCGGCGCGCGATAAGCGAGAAATCATAGGCCTTCCCAATCGCTTCGTAGAGTGCTGCGCGGGTACGTGCCTCGACGAAGTGATAGACGAGCGCCTGTTTCCGTGCGCCGTGAAGCGCGGTCTCGAGCGGAGTCTGCGCCTTTTCGACGGGCTCGGGCGGGGCGATATCGCGCGTCCGTTCGACTGGTTCGCTTTGCACGGCAGACCAGGCGAGACGCGGCGACTTGATGAACCCGTCATCCTCGGGCGGCTCGGAAGACGCGCGAATGGCACCCGGATCAGACCGCAGCCTGGGCTTGACGTCGATCTTGCGAACCGGCGGGTCGGGTGGAAGTTCGTCATGCAGCAGGAGCACGCCCGGCTGACTTTCGATAGCTTCCTCGCCGCCGATTTCACCTACGGCAATCAGTTCGTTGTCGAGCGTCAGGATTTCATCGCCGAAGTTGCGCGTTGCCATGCCCATCCGTCCTTTCGTCGGCCACGTCCTGCGTCCCGGTGCAGATCACGGCTTCCTTCCAGTTTCCACCGCACGATGGCGCGGAGGCAATTGGTCATGGGGCGTAACCCCAATGACGGGTGCAAGGTGCACGAAGGGGGGAATGGCGATTTCAGGCTAATACGAATGCCAAGCTGCGGCTCAGGGGCGCTCTGGGTAGTCTCGTGATCATGATACGGGCAGCACATCGGAGGGATCACGCTTGAACGCGAAGCTGGAAGCATTCGCGGCGCTGCCGCCGTTCCTTTTTACCTGGACGACGTTTTTCGCGGCGGGCGCGATCTTCTTCCTGCTGCGATTCCGCCGTCGACTGGTGCAGTGGTCGGTACGCGATCTCTTCCAGACGCTTTTCCCCTTCGATCCGCTGCGCTCGAAAAGCTTTCATGCCGATCTCAAGGTCTACGTAATCCGCAAGCTGACCGATTTCATCTTCCTCGCCCCGGGCACGGCAGTCTGGGCAATGGTGGCGACAGCGACTGCAGCTGCGCTTGGCACTTGGGCGATCCTGCCGACCGGGGCGGTGCCAGGGCTGTCCGGTATCCTCGTAGTGGCGGTGACGCTGACCTTGCTGGGAGAGTTCGTGGCATTTGGCTGGCACTATGCCGAACACAAGGTTCCCTTCATGTGGGAACTGCACAAGGTCCACCATGCAGCGGAAACGCTAAATCCCTTCACCAACCAGCGCGCACATTCGCTGGTCCTTGTCGGCAAGTATTCGCTCAAGGGGCTGGTCGGAGGCGTGCCATCCGGCCTGTTCATGCACTACTGGGGCTTCAGCCTGGTCGAGGTGCTGGCCATCGGCGCGCTGGCCAACCAGCTGCTCACGATCTCGACGCTGGACGCCCTTCGCCATTCGGAATTTCCCGTCGGCTTCGGTCCGCTCGATCGCCTCTTCATCAGCCCGCACATGCATCAGGTCCACCACAGCAGCCTCGAGGTGCACTGGGACCGCAATTTCGGCAGCAACCTGTCGATCTTCGACTGGATGTTCGGCACCGCCTATCACCCACAAAAGGGCGAGGAGATCGTCTACGGCATCTATGGCCTCGATGAGCAGGAACTGGCCAAATACTACACGCTCAAGGGGACCTATATCGACCCTGTGGTGAAGAGCCTGCGCTGCATCAGGGACGCGGTCATCCCCCGGGCGGAACATCCCGAGGTACTGGCCGAACGGCTTCCCTGACCGCGTCGATCACGCTCGCGTCCTCGATCGTCTGCGGGACGATGATCTCCGCCCCGTTGACGATGTCGCGCAGCAGGTTGCGCAGGATCTTGCCCGAGCGCGTTTTCGGCAGGCCGTCGACGAAGTAGATCGAGCGCGGGCTGGCGATTGCGCCGATGTCCCCCCGGATCGCGGCGACGAGTTCGCGATGCACCGCCTCGAGGTCGCCGCACCCGGGCCGGGTAACGACGAAGCCGACCGCCATCTCGCCCTTGAGTTCGTCGGCGGCCCCGACCACGGCGCATTCCACGACCTGCGGGTGGTTGGCGACAACCTCTTCCATCTGGCCGGTGGAAAGCCGGTGTCCCGCCACGTTGATGATGTCGTCAGTGCGGCCCATGATGTGGATGAAGCCGTCTTCGTCAATCATCCCGGCGTCGCCGGTCGTGTAGAATCCCGGAAAGTCGGTGAAACCGGCAGCATAGCGCTCGGGATTGTTCCATAGCGAACGGAAGGCCCCGGGCGGCAGTGGTTGCTCGATCAGAAGATTGCTGACGGTACCGGCGGGGACGTCCGATCCCGCATCGTCCTTAACCCTGAAACGATAGCCAGGCACGGCGTGTCCCGCACTGCCCGCCCTGATCGCGGTCTGGCCGAGACCGAAACAGGTCGCGATCGCGGGCCAGCCGAGTTCGGTCTGCCACCAGTGATCGATCACCGGCTTGCCCAGTTTGCCGGCTATCCAGAGCAGGGTGTCTGGATCGGCCCGCTCGCCGGCGAGGAACAGCGCTTCGAGCGAGGCGAGCGAAGCATCATCGATGAACGAGCCGTCGGGATCGGACCGGCGGATCGCCCTGATCGCGGTCGGTGCGGTGAACAGCACCTTCACCCGGTGGCGGTCGATGATCCGCCAGAAGGTGCCGGCATCGGGGGTGCCCACAGGCTTGCCTTCGAAGAGGATGCTCGTGCATCCGGCCAGCAGCGGCCCGTAGACGATGTAGCTGTGCCCGACGACCCAGCCGATGTCCGATGCCGCCCAGTATGTTTCGCCCGGACCCACGCCATAGATATTGGCCATCGACCACGTAAGCACCGTGGCGTGCCCCCCATTGTCGCGCACGACGCCCTTGGGTGTGCCCGTAGTTCCCGAGGTATAGAGGATATACAGTGGATCGCCCGATGCGACCGGGACGCAAGGTACAGGACCGGAAGTCTCGTAGGCCGCCGACCAGTCGAGATCGCGGCCTTCCTGCAAATCGGCCTGCAGCTGCTCGCGCTGGAGGATGATCGTGGCTGCCGGTTTGTGCCGGGCGATATCCAGCGCCGCGTCGAGCAGCGGCTTGTAGGCAATAGTCCGCCCCGGCTCGAACCCGCACGAGGCGCTGAGGACCAGCTTCGGCTCGCAATCGTCGATGCGCTTGGCGAGCTCGGGCGCGGCGAACCCGCCGAAGACGACCGAATGCACTGCGCCCAGCCGTGCGCAGGCGAGCATGGCGTAGGCCGCCTCGGGCACCATCGGCATGTAGATGATCACCCGGTCGCCCCTGCCCACGCCTTGCGCCGCAATCATCCCCGCCGTCCGCGCGACCCGTTCCTGCAACTCGGCGAAGGTGAAGGCCTGGGCCTGGCCGGTGATCGGGCTTTCGTAGATCAGCGCGGTATCGTCGCCACGGCCCGCCGTGACATGACGGTCGACGGCATTGTGGCAGGTGTTGATTTCTCCGTCGGGAAACCAGGTGTCGCTTTGCGGGTCATGCGCCACCTTAGGAAAGCGCGACCATTCGAGCGCGGCGGCGGCATCGAGCCAGAACGCTGCCGGATCGTAATGCGCCTTCGCGGCGATTTCGGGAAATCCCATGTCCTCTCCTGCTCTTGCGCGGCATGGTACGCGCAGCCATGCTTGTCGCAAGCCCCATCCATCGGGACCCGTGCAATGATCCTTGCGATGCTGCGTGGGCTTCGGAATAAACCGGGGGCAGTCGACTATGGGACTAAGGTCGTAACGCGCGGCTGGGCCGGATTGGCTAGGTACGCGGGCGAAGGGTCGGGCAACGACCGACGAGGCAGGAGGGCCAGGAATGAGCAATACCGCGCACGACGACGAATGGGTCAAGCGGCCCGCTGATGCGTCCGACGGCACGACATGCACCGCCGCCGACTACGAGCGCATGTATGCGCAGAGCGTGGACGATGCGGACGGGTTCTGGGCCGAACAGGCTGCGCGGCTCGACTGGATCGAGAAACCGACCCGGATCGCCGGCTGGAGCTACGACCCGGTCGACATAAAGTGGTTCGAAGACGGCAAGCTCAACATCTGCCACAACGCCGTCGATCGCCACGTTGATGCGGGCAATGGCGACCGCGTCGCGCTGATCTTCGAATCGGACAGCCCCGACGGCGAGGGCCGGACGATCACCTATGCCGAGCTCAAGGCCGAAGTGGTGCGCATGGCGAACACGCTGAAGAAGCTCGGCGTGAAGAAGGGTGACCGCGTCACGATCTACATGCCGATGATCCCCGAAGGCGCTTTCGCCATGCTCGCCTGTGCGCGCATCGGCGCGATCCACTCGGTGATTTTCGGCGGCTTTTCGCCCGATGCCATCGCCGGGCGGGTAGAGGACTGCAAGAGCGACTGGATCGTCACCGCCGACCAGGGTCTGCGCGGCTCGAAGCTCGTCCCGCTCAAGGCCAATGTCGATGCGGCGCTCGAGAAGGCGTCGGCCAAGGCCGTGCTGATCGTCCGTCACACTGGCGGCGATGTCGCCATGACCGAGGGACGCGACCACTGGTATCACGAGCTGTCCGCCGATGTCGGGGAGGATTGCCCGTGCGAGCCGATGAATGCGGAAGACCCGCTGTTCATCCTCTACACCTCGGGATCGACCGGCAGCCCCAAGGGCGTGCTCCACACGACCGGCGGCTACTCGGTCTGGACCGAGACCACCTTCCGCTACGTCTTCGACTACCGTTCCGGCGAGATCTACTGGTGCACGGCCGACATCGGCTGGGTCACCGGACACAGCTACATCGTCTACGGCCCGCTGCAGAACGGGGCGACTTCGCTGATGTTCGAAGGCGTGCCTAATTATCCCGACCACGACCGCTTCTGGGCGGTGTGCGAGAAGCACAAGGTCAACATCTTCTACACCGCTCCCACCGCCATCCGCGCGCTGATGCGCGAGGGCGAGGGGCATGTGGCGAAGCACGACCTGTCGTCGCTGCGGCTGCTCGGATCGGTTGGCGAGCCCATCAATCCCGAGGCTTGGCGTTGGTATCACGACCACGTCGGTGGCGGCAGGACGCCGGTCGTCGATACGTGGTGGCAGACCGAGACCGGCGGCATCATGATCACCACCCTGCCGGGCGCGCACGACATGAAGCCGGGCAGCGCAGGCCGTCCCTTCTTCGGTATCTGCCCGCAACTGGTCGACAATGATGGCCATGTGCTCGAAGGCGCGACCGAGGGGAATTTGTGCATCACCCGCAGCTGGCCGGGCCAGGCGCGCACCGTCTACGGCGACCACGAGCGCTTCATCCAGACATACTTCAGCACCTATCCGGGCAAGTACTTCACCGGGGACGGATGCCGCCGTGATGCCGATGGCTATTACTGGATCACCGGCCGTGTCGACGACGTGATCAACGTATCCGGCCACCGCATGGGCACGGCCGAGGTCGAAAGCGCGCTGGTACTCCACCCCAAGGTCAGCGAGGCCGCGGTGGTCGGCTACCCGCACGATATCAAGGGGCAGGGCATCTACTGCTACGTGACGCTCAACGCGGGCGAGGAATCGTCGGACGATTTTGCAGGAGAGCTGCGCCAGTGGGTGCGCAAGGAAATCGGGCCGATCGCCACGCCCGACCACCTGCACTTTACCCCCGGCCTGCCCAAGACGCGTTCGGGCAAGATCATGCGGCGGATCCTGAGGAAGATCGCGGAGAACGAGTTCGGCTCGCTCGGCGATACCTCGACGCTTGCCGATCCCACGATCGTCGATTCGCTGATCGAGGGCAGGCAGAACCGCTGACGCCGAGAGCCTTCAGCGGTTTCGGCCTCAGCCAACCGGCAGGGGTACTAGCGCGGGTCCGGATGGCGGAGCGGGAGGGATTCGAACCCTCGATACGGGGTTACCGTATACACACTTTCCAGGCGTGCGCCTTCGACCACTCGGCCACCGCTCCGCATCCTCGACTGCTCTGCCGCTTCGACTGATCGAGCATGGCAGCGCCGCAAGGGAGCCGCGCCTCTAGCGGCGACCGGTGGGTTTCGCAAGCCGAAGCAGGCGGGCCATATTCCCCTTTACGAAATTGATGATACAACCAGCGCTGTGGCGGTGCTGCGCGGATATGCATTCCCTGCGAACGCCGACTCGAAGCCCCTTTCCGCCCCACAAAACGCGCGGGAAGGGGCTTTTGTTTGTGCGCCGGGCGTGACAGGTAACGCGGCATGAGGAAGCCCCTGATTTCGCTCGCCGCGCTGTGTGCGCTGACAGTACCCGCCATTGCTCAGGACGAACCGCAGGGCGCTCCGTCGCCTAACGAGATTGTCGCCGGGGCCAAGGCCGAGGAGTGGGTCGCGATCCCGCCAGAGGACCTGCTGGTCATGACGCTCGCCCCGGACGCTTCGGGCAAGGAACGCAAGGTCGTCATCCAGCTGATGCCCGCGCCGTTCTCGCAAGGCTGGGTCGAGAACATCCGCACGCTCGCCCGCGCCAAGTGGTACGACGACATCACCGTCAACCGCGTGCAGGACAATTACGTCGTCCAGTGGGGCGACCTCAACTACGACAACCCCGAGGCAAAGGGCGAGCCGAAGCTGCTGCCCGAGGGGCTGCCGACAGTCGGTGAAAGCGAATACACCGTAGACGGCAACGCGATCGGTCTGGCCGTGAAGCTTGCCGATACGCGGCGCGATCTGGCGCTGGAAACCGGTAGCGCCTTGGCGGGAACCGACACAACGACCGCCATCATCATCGCCAACGGGCTCATCGATTCCTACGCGCAGGCCGCCCTTTTCCATTCGGGCTGGCCCTTGGCATCGAATGCTGGAAGTGCGGCCGAAGGAGAACCGGCAAAGGTCTGGCCGGTCCACTGTTACGGCATGGTCGGTGTCGGTCGGAACTATTCGCCCGACACCGGCTCGGGAGCCGAGCTCTACACGGTAATCGGACAGGCCCCGCGCCACCTCGATCGCAACATCGCGCTCGTCGGCCGGATCATCGAGGGGATGGAAAACCTCTCCTCGCTGCCGCGCGGACATGGTGACCTCGGATTCTACTCCGAGGAGGAAGCTGACAAGCGCACACCGATCCTGACCGTGCGCGTCGCCAGCGACCTGCCTGAAGCCGACCCGGCCTCAAGCAGCGAAGCGGTAGGCCAACAAACACGCCCGCACTTCGAATACCTCTCTACCGAAGGCGAGACCTTCGCCCGCTATGCCGATGCGCGCGCCAACCGGCGCGATGCGTTCTTCATCGTGCCTGCGGGCGGGGCGGATATCTGCAACATCCCGGTTCCGGTGCGCCGCGCAGCGCAGTGAGCGATGAGGTCGCCTTCGCCGCCGAGATCACCCGCTGGCAGGGCGAGAAGGCGGTCTACCACGTCCTCACCATCGGCGGTGACGCGGCCGAGGCGATCACCATGCACGAACGCCTGCGCCGCCTCGAATTCGGGGCGCGGCGCGGGTTCGGTTCGGTCAAGGTGATGGCCGTGATCGGCGAGACGCGCTGGAAGACCTCGGTATTCCCCTCGAAGTCCGGCGAGTGGTGGCTGCTCGTGGGCAAGAAGGTCCTGAAAGCGGAAGACCTCGTCGCGGGTGATACTGCGAAGGTCGAGCTCGAACTGCTCTAGACCCGCTGCATCAGTTCGATGCGGTTGCCGAAGGGGTCGGCGATGTCCCCGCGCAGGTAGCCGTCGAGCTTCTTGCCCGGCTTGAAGCCGATGCCGGCCAGTTCCAGCCTGGCGACCAGTGCGCGCAGGTCGCGCACCAGCAACGCCGGATGGGCGCGCCGTGCGGGCAGGAAACCGTCCTCGACCCCGCAGTGGATCGTGACTCCGTCGCCTTCGAACCAGCAGCCGCCGTTGACCGCGAGGTGCGCGGGCTTGGCGACTTCGGTCAGCCCCATGATCTCTTCCCAGAACAGTCGCGCATGGGTTTCGCCGCCATGCGGCATGGCAAGCTGGACGTGGTCGATACCGGTGAGGTGGCTCATACGCGCTCCGCCTGGGCGACCGAATCGCTGGCGCGCAATGCGCTGAGGATGCGGGTGAGGTGGGGAAGGTCCTGCACCTCGAGATCGACCTCGTAGGTGTGGAAGGGATGGTCGAGCTGGGTCTGTTCCAGCGTGGTCACGTTGGCGTGGTTCTGCGCGAAGATGCCGGCCATCTCGGCGAGTGTGCCGGGGCGGTCGTAGAGCGTGACGCGCATGCGGCCCACAGCACCGCGCGATTGCTTGCCCCACGACAGGTCGAGCCAGTCGGTGTCGATGCCGCTCGCCAGCTGGTGGCAGTCGATCGCGTGGACCTCCACCCCTTCACCCGGCTTGCGGATGCCGACGATGCGGTCGCCGGGAACCGGGTGACAGCATTGGGCAAGCTGGAAGCCGACGCCGGCGGTCAGCCCGCGGATCGACAATGCCTTGCCGCTGCGGGTCCAGTCGGGCTCGTCCTCGAGCTCGGCGGTGCAGCCGGGAACCAGAGCCTCCATCACCGCGCGGTCGGTGATCTTGGCCGATCCGATGGCGTAGTAGAGGTCTTCCTCCTCCTCCATCTCCAGCCGCTTGATCGCCTCGCGCGTGGCCTTGCGGCCGATCTTTGCAGGGACGCGCAGGGCGATCTCGTCGAACAGCTTCTTGCCGATTTCGGCCACTTCGGCGCGTTCCTTGAGGCGCACCGCGCGGCGGATTGCGGCGCGCGCCTTGCCGGTGACGACGAAGCCCAGCCAGCTCATCTGCGGTTCGGCCTTGTCGCTCTTGATGATCTCGACCACGTCGCCATTCGACAGCTGGGTGCGCAGCGGCATGTGGCGCCCGTTGATCTTCGCGCCCACTGTCTGCGCGCCGAGATCCGTGTGGACGGCGAAGGCGAAGTCGACCGGGGTCGATCCCTTGGGCAACTGGTGCAGCGCGCCCTTGGGGGTGAAGGCGAAGATGCGGTCCTGGTAGATGGCGAGGCGGGTGTGCTCGAGCAGTTCCTCCGCATCATGGCTCGCATCGACGATCTCGATGAGGTCGCGCAGCCAGCCGACCTGCCCGTCGGGCTTGTCGCCCTGCTTGTAGGCCCAGTGCGCGGCGAAGCCGAATTCGTTGAGCTTGTGCATCTCGCGCGTGCGGATCTGCACCTCCACGCGCATCGACTTGCCGTAGATCAGCGAGGTGTGGAGCGAACGATAACCGTTGGTCTTCGGCGTCGAGATGTAGTCCTTGAACTTGCCCGGCAGGAACTGCCACGTCGTATGCAGCACGCCCATGGCCCGGTAGCAGTCGGCCACGTCCTCGGTGATGACGCGAAAGGCCATGATGTCGGTCACCTGTTCGAAGCTGACATGGCGCTCGGCCATCTTGCGCCAGATCGAATAGGGGTGCTTCTCGCGCCCCGAGACCTCGGTCGTGATCCCCGCTTCGAGCAGGGCATGCTTCATGTCGAGCGCGATGGCATCGACCTGCCCGCCGTCCTCGCTGCGGATCTGGTCGAGCCGCTGGGTGATGGTCCGGAAAGCCTCGGGCTCGAGCTGCTCGAAGGCGAGCATCTGCATCTCGCGCATGTATTCGTACATGCCCACGCGCTCGGCCAGCGGGGCGTAGATATCCATGGTCTCGCGCGCGATGCGCTGGCGCTTCTCCGGGTTCTTGATGAAGTGGAGCGTGCGCATGTTGTGCAGGCGGTCGCCGAGCTTGACCAGCAGGACGCGGATGTCCTCGCTCATGGCGAGGAGGAACTTCCTGAGGTTCTCCGCCGCGCGCTCGTTTTCCGGCATCTGCTCGATCTTGGAGAGCTTGGTGACCCCGTCGACCAGGCGCGCAACGTCTTCGCCGAAATTGTTCTCGATGTCCTCGATCGTCGCCAGCGTGTCCTCCACCGTGTCGTGGAGCAGCGCGGTCATGATCGTTTCCTGATCGAGCTTGAGGTCGGTCATCAGGCCCGCCACCTCGACCGGGTGGCTGAAATAGGGGTCGCCCGAGGCGCGTGTCTGGGTGCCGTGCTTCTGCACCGTATAGACATAGGCGCGGTTGAGCAGCGCCTCGTCGGCGTCGGGGTCGTATTCCTTGACCCGTTCTACAAGTTCGTACTGGCGCAGCATGCTGGAGCCACGATGTGCGGATTCATGCGCCTATTGCAACGCAAAAAACCTGCGTGTCGTGATCGGTTTGCTCAAGCCTGCTGAATAGTGACCTGCGCGCTCTCGTAATCGAAGACGAAGCGACGGTCCCCGCGGACGCGGTGGCGCACGTGGTCGGCCAGCGGGTCGTGCTGCAGCCCCGCATCATAGGCGGCGCGGGCGACGACGAGGTCGATGTAACTCCCCTCCGGCCAGCAGGCGGCATAACGGACCTTGCCATTCTGCCAGCTGGCGACGCGGCCACATCTGCCGGTCAGTTCCGGCGCCGCCGCGCCTTCCACATGGTCGAACCAGCCGCTTGCAAGCCAGCCGTCCCCTTCGATGGCGAGGCCGGGGCGCCAGCTTTCGCTGAGCACCACGCGCCCGCCGACCAGTGCTTCGAGCTTGCCGGGAGCGAGGGTGGGCGGGATGCCGAAATCCGTGTCGCGCGATCCGCTGCGCGGGCCGATTACCACCTGCCCGTCGAAAGCTTCGAGATTGGCGACAAGCGTATCGGAAACGATCGGCAGACATGGCACCACGGCCAGCGCATAGCCGTCGAGCGAGGCATCAGGGTGGACGATATCGACGTTCAGCCCCAGCCGCCGCAGCGCCGAATAGCAGTGGAAGGCCGCCCACAGTGCCGACTTGCCTTCGCCCTGCGGCTGGATCTGCGTCATCCATTCGGCGGCATAGGAGAACACGAGCGCGGCCTGCTTGACCGGCGCGCCGCCTTCGAGTCCCGCGAGGTCGTCTGCCGCAGCACGCGCCTCGGCCAGCGCGGGAGCGGGCGTCGCGTCGGGACGCAAGAGCCCTGCATGCATCTGCTCCTGCGCCTTGGGAAACTGGCGCCAACGGAAATAGCTGACCAGTTCCGCCCCGTGGGCATATGCTTCCAATGTCCAAAGACGGACCATGCCGGGCAGCGGTGCGGGATTGTGCCGTGCCCAGTTCACCGGCCCCGGCTGCTGTTCGAGCACCGACCAGCGCCCGTCTTTCGCGCATCCGCGATAGAGGTCGTGATGGAAGGCGGCGATGTCGGGGTGGCCCGAATGGGCGAAGCGGCGCTTCTGCTCCTCGGTGAAGCGGAACATCTCGAGGAAGCCGAGCGGGTAGCTGTCCCACCCCAACACGTCGAGATCGGCGGCTAGATCGTGGTGGTCGTAGCCGGTGTAGAACCCCATCGCATTGTGGGTGATGTCGCGCCCCGGCGAACATTCGCGCAGGATGTCGACCTGCGCCTTGTTGAAGCTGACCACCTGGTCGGAGGAGAAGCGGCGGAAGGCCAGCGAGTGAGCCGGGTTGGCCTCGGTCACGGTGAGGTTCGGCAGTTCGACCTCGTCGAAGCTGCGATATTCCATCGACCAGAAGACGTTGCCCCAAGCCTCGTTAAGTGCCGCGACGGTCCCGTATCTCTCCGCCAGCCACAGGCGGAATGCATCGCGCGCGGCGGGCGAGAAGCTCTGCACCGTGTCATGGCAGCCGTACTCGTTGTCGGTCTGCCAGCTGGCGATGCCGGGATGCTGGCCATAGCGTTCTGCGACCGCACGGGTGATGCGCGCCGCCTGCGCCCGATATCCCGCATGGCTGAAGCAATAGTGCCGCCGCGACCCGAAACCGCGCGGCCTCCCGTTGCGGTCGAGCGCGACCATGTCGGGCATGGCGTCGACCACCCACTTGGGCGGCGTTGCCGTCGGCGTCCCCATGATGATGCCGAGCCCTGCGGCATGCAGCGTGTCGACCGCACGGTCGAGCCAGCCCCAGTCGAACTTTCCGGGCTCGGGCTCGATCCGGCTCCAGGCAAACTCGCCGATCCGCACGCGGGTGAGGCCCGTCTCGCGCATCAGTCGCGCGTCCTCGGCCCAGCGGGTTTCGGGCCAATGTTCGGGATAGTAGCAAACACCAAGGTCCATGCGCTTGCGTCTAGTGCCGAATATGCGATGGATGCCAGCCTAATCGGGAGGGTCGGATGTACGGGGAGCAGGCACAGTTCGGTAATATCGTGCAGCTGGGCGTATTTGCCGGGCTGATGCTGCTGGTGGCGGCGCTGACCTGGTGGAAGGTCCGCAGCGCGAAACATGACGGGTCCGAACAGGACGTCTTCCTCGCGGGCAAGGGGCTGAGCTGGTTCTTCGTCGCGGGCTCGATCACCCTGACCAACCTTTCGACCGACCAGCTGGTGGGCATGAACGGCAACCAGATGCTGCTGCTCGCCTGGTGGGAAATCGCCGGTTTCGTCGGGCTGATGGCCTTGGCCTTCGTCTTCGTGCCGCTCTACTACCGCTACAATTGCACCACGGTCACCGAACTGCTCGAACGGCGCTATGACGGACGTTCGATCCGCACGCTGATCTCGGGCATCTTCCTTGCGGGCAATATCCTCATTTACCTGCCCGCCGCGCTCTATTCGGGCGGGCTGTTCCTGCAGTCGCTGTTCGGCGATGGCGTGCCGCTGGTCGGCTGGGCCATCGCGCTGGCGGTGATCGGGGCGGCCTATACGATCTTCGGTGGCCTCAGGGCCGTGGCGGTCATGGACACGTTTTCGGGCGTCGGCATCCTCGGCCTCGCGCTGGTGATCGTCTTCCTCGCGCTGGCAGCAGTCGATTTCGACATCGTCAGCGGCGTGCCCGCAGAGCGGCTGAGCATGGTCGGAGCGGCGGACAGCCCGATCCCCTTCCACACGCTCTTCACCGGCATGGCCTTCATCCAGATCTTCTACTGGTCGACCAACCAGAACATCACCCAGAAGGCGATGGCCGCGCCGACGGTGAAGGAAGCACAGAGGGGTGTCTTCGCCGCCGCCGCTATCCGCATCCTGATCGTCCCGCCGATCGTCGTCATTCCCGGCGTTGTCGCCTACAAGCTGTTCGGCGACGTCGGCGATGCGGCCTATGGCCGGCTAGTCGCGGAGGTATTGCCGACCTGGCTTTCGGGCGCCTTCGCCGCGATGGTCGCGGCGGCTGTCATCACCACCTTCAGCGCGGTCCTGAATTCGACGGTCGCGCTCTATTCGGTCGATTTCCACGAGCAGTTCATCGGCAAGGTTGCCAACCACTGGAAGCTGGGCGCGGTGATGAGCGTGGCGGCGACCGTCCTCGCGATCGCGCTGATCCCGCTCTACCAGAATGCCGAGAGCATCATAAACCTGCTCCAGCAGCTCAATGGCCTGTCCTCCATGCCGATCCTCAGCGCCTTCATCGTCGGCCTGCTGTTCCGCAACGTCGCGGCGCGCGCGGCGATTGCTGGCGTGGTCTGGGGCATCGCGCTCTACGGGGCCTATACCTTCGCCGACGGGTTCGCCGCAGCGGTGGGCCTGCACTACATCGACTTCATGGTGATCACCCTGTTCACCTCGGTCGCCGCGGCGCTCGCCTTCAACCGTTTCGCCCTGGGTCGACGGGCCGAATGGATCGGCTTCGCGCTCTTCCGGGGCGGGGATGAAGCGCCCGCATGAGCGATGCCGAACTGCTGGAACTGCACGGCGAGGAATGGAGCCTCGTCCTCGAGAAGAGCGACCGCGCGGTACCTGTCTGGCGGCACCTCGGCGCGCGGGTCGAGCCGGGCAACCTGCCACGGCTGGCGGATTTGCGCGGTCCGGCGACATTCTCGCTCGAAGGCGACCATGCGATGGATGCGCTGCCTGTGGGCGGGCTGGGGTGGTTCGGGCCTCCGGCGCTGGCGCTGCGCGATGCGGCGGTCGTGTTCGATTGCTGCGAGGTGGAGAAGACCGAGGCGTGCCTGACGCTCACCTGTCGCGACAGTCTCGGCGGGATCGAGGTCCGGCAGCAGTTCCGCAAGCTCGATGGTGGGGGGCTGGAGATTGCCGTCCGCCTGACCAATCGCGGCGTCGACAGCGTCACGCTCGACCGCTGCGCCAGCGCCGTCCTGCCGCTGGCCGGCAACTCGCGCGAGATCGTCAGCTGGCGCGGGCGACACAATGCCGAGTTCGTGGAATGCCGCGAGGTCATGCCCGAACATGCCTGGGTGCGCGAGACGCGCCGCGGCCTGCCGGGGCACGGCGGACCTTGCGGAGCCTATGTGCTGGGCGAGGATGTGGGATGGCACTCGGGCCTCGCGGTGGCGATGCAGCTCGCGTGGTCAGGCGATGCTAAGCTCACCATCGAGCGCGACGACGAGGGGTTTTGGGTCGCCATGGCCGAGGCAATGCTCGCCGCGGGAGAAATCGTACTGGCTCCCGGCGAGAGCTTCCACGCCCCGCCGCTGCTGCTGGCAATCTCCGCCCAGGGCCGCAACGGCGCGATGGCGCAGATGCACGGGGCGGTGCGAGAACGGATCGACTGGCCCGGCGGTGCGATGCGCCCGCGTCCCGTCCACCTCAACAGCTGGGAAGCGGTCTACTTCTCGCACGACGAGGCGCGGATCGGCGAACTCGCCGAGGCCGCCGCCGCCATCGGCATCGAACGCTTCGTTCTCGACGACGGCTGGTTCAGGGGCCGCAATCTCGACAATGCCGGGCTCGGCGACTGGACCCCCGATCCGGCCAAGTACCCGAACGGCCTCAAGCCGCTCGCCGACAAGGTCCGCAGCCTCGGCATGCAGTTCGGCCTGTGGTTCGAGCCGGAAATGGTCAACTCGGACAGCGAGCTCTACCGCGCTCATCCCGATTGGGTGCTGAAACTGGAGTGTCGTGACCAGCCGACCGCGCGCAACCAGCTCGTTCTGGACATGCGCCTGCCCGCCGTGCGCGACTACCTCTACACCATGCTCGACAAGGTGTGTGCGACGGTCGATATCGACTACATCAAATGGGACCACAATCGCGACCATGCGCCGGGTGGCGGGGCGGCGCAGGTTCGCGGGACCTATGCCCTGCTCGAACGACTGCGCGCCGCGCATCCGGGCCTCGAAATCGAGAGTTGCGCCGGTGGCGGCGGGCGGATCGACGCAGGGATCGCCAGCTACACCCACCGTTTCTGGACCAGCGACAACATCGACGCGGTCGCCCGCGTGCCGATGCAGCGCGGTTTCCTTGCCTTCATGCCGCCCGAAGTCATGGGGTCGCACGTCGGCGCCAGCCCGAGCCATGCGACGGGACGCGCACAATCGCTGGATTTCCGCGCGGCGATTGCCTGCCAGGGCCACCTCGGTGTCGAGCTCGATCCGGCTGCCATGGACGAGGCAGAGCGGTCACGCCTCGCGGAGTGGATCGCGTTCTGGAAGCAGTGGCGCGCGACGATCCATGGCGGTTGCACCGTGCTGGGCGAGGCGAGCGACGGGATCGTTTGGCAAGCCCAGGGTGACGGCGAGGATTTCCTTCTCTGGGTCATCCGCCGCGATCATGGCGAGGACCGCCGTGCGCAGCCGATCCCGCTGCCCTTTGCCGGGGCGCACGATTGGGAGGTCCAGCTGCTCCGCCATGCCGGCCCGCGTGGTGTGCTCACTCCGCGCATCGGGCCGGCGGTTGCGGCAATGCGCGGGATGGCCCATCGCTTTACCGGCAGCTGGCTTGCAGGCGCAGGCCTGCCCGTGCCGTCCATCGCTGCCGAAAGCGCGCTGATCTACCACCTCAAGGCCGTTTCATGAGTACCGCTGACCATCCCCACCGCCGCCTCAATCGCCTGACCCGCGAGTGGGTGCTGGTAAGTCCACAGCGGATGAAGCGACCATGGCAGGGTGAGACAAAACCTGCGGCCGCAGGTGATCGTCCGAGCCATGACCCGTCCTGCTATCTGTGCCCCGGAAACGAGCGCGTCGGAGGCGTGCCCAACCCGGACTACGGTGGCGCTTTCGTCTTCCCGAACGATTTCCCGGCGCTGCTGGCGGAGCGCGACGACAGCCGTCGCGATGGCCTGTTGCGCGAGGAACCGGCGGCGGGCGAGGCGCGGGTGATTTGCTATTCGCCCGACCACTCCGCCACGCTGGCGCGGCTCGACGATGCCGGGCGTCGCGAGGTGGTCGAAAGCTGGTGCGACCTGTCGCGCGACCTCGGCGAGCGGTGGGCCTATGTGCAGCTGTTCGAGAACAAGGGCGCGATGATGGGTGCGTCCTCGCCGCATCCGCACGGGCAGGTGTGGGCGAGCGATTTCGTCCCGACCATCGTCGCGCAGGAGGACAAGTGCCAGCGGGACTATTGCGACGGCAATGGCGCAAACCTGCTCGCTGCCGTGATCGAGGCCGAGCTGGCGGAAGGAAGCAGGGTGATCTGCGCGAACGATCACTGGCTCGCCATCGTCCCGCACTGGGCCGCCTGGCCGTTCGAAACGCTGCTGATCGCGCGCGACGATGTGGCGCGTATGGAGGACCTGTCGGGCACCGCCCGCGCTGCGCTCGCCGAGATCCTGGGGCAGCTGCTCCCGGCCTATGACGCGTTGTTCGACACCGACTTTCCCTACTCCATGGGCTGGCACGGCGCTCCACACGACGCGGGCGCGGATACGGCACACTGGCGTCTGCATGCCCACTTCTTCCCGCCGCTCCTGCGCTCGGCGGAAATCCGCAAGCACATGGTCGGGTATGAACTCATGGCCGAAACCCAGCGCGACCTCACGCCCGAGGCGGCTGCCCGGCGCCTGCGCGAGTGCCTCGCATGAGCACGGAGCTGAAAGCCAAGGCCGCCCGCCTCTTTGCGGAGCGGTTCGGTACCGATCCCGAAGGCGTGGTTTTCGCTCCCGGCCGTGTCAACCTCATCGGCGAGCACGTCGACTACAACGACGGCCTCGTGCTGCCGATGCCGGTTCGCGAGGGGACTGCGATCGCCTGGGCGCGCAGTGAAGGGACGCAATTCGAGGTCGTCGCGGCAGATTTCGGCGAGGAGGACAGTTTCGCTGTTCCGCCCGGAAAACCGGACGAAGTCGACTGGCGCAGCTATGTGCGCGGAATGGTGGCCGAGAGCGGATTGGCTGCAGGCGGCATGAAGATGCTGGTCACGGGCGACCTTTCGCGCGGGTCCGGTCTGTCGTCTTCGGCATCGCTGTGCGTTGCGGTCGGGCGCGCACTTGCCGCGGCATCGGGCAGGGAGGTTTCCCCAGTCGAACTCGCCAAGGCAGCACAGCGTACCGAGCACCAATGGGCCGGGGTTGCCTGCGGGATCATGGACCAGATGGCTGTGGCGGCGGGTGAGCCGGGCCATGCGATGTTGCTCGATTGCCGCGACCTTGGCTACTCGCTCCACGAAATGCCAGGCGACTGGGCGGTGGTCGTCACGGAAAGCGGGGTCACGCGGGGCTTGGTCGATGGCGAATACAATGCCCGCCGCGTGCAATGCGAAGCGGCGGCGAAGGCGCTCGGCATCGCTTCGCTGCGCGATGCGTCGATCGCTGACGTCGAGGCGGCGGGTTTGGACGATCTCACCCGCGGGCGGGCACTGCATGTGGTCGACGAGATCGCCCGCACCCGCGCCGCGGCGGACGCCCTGGGCCGAAGCGACCTTGCCGCCTTCGGGGTAGTCTTGCGCGAAGGGCACGCGTCCCTGCGCGACCTGTTCGAAGTATCGGTTCCGGCGGTCGATGCCGTGGTCGAGGAACTGCAGTCGGTGATCGGCAATGAGGGCGGGGCTCGTATGACCGGAGGCGGCTTCGGCGGTGCGGTCGTCGCGGTGCTCGCCGCCGACCGTGTAGGCGAACTCGAACGGCAGACCGGCCGCAGCTTCCTCCGGGTGCATTGAGTCGTGGCAGAAGAGAAGTTCGAGGGCTGGCGCTTTGCAATCGACCGCGGGGGGACTTTCACCGACGTCGTCGCGACCACGCCCGATGGCAGGCTGGTCACCGACAAACTGCTATCCGAGAACCCCGGCTTCTACGACGATGCCGCCAGCGAGGCGGTTCGCCGCCTGATGGCGCGGCATGGGTCCGGCCCGATCGCCGAGGTGCGCATCGGCACGACCGTCGCGACCAACGCCCTGCTCGAGCGCAAGGGCGAGCGCCTGGCGCTGGCGATCACGCGCGGTTTCGGTGATGCCCTGCGCATCGGCACGCAGGCGCGGCCCGACATCTTTGCGCGTCATATCGTGCTCCCCGAGCAATTGCCTTCGCGGGTATTGGAAATCGACGAGCGTGTTTCGGTCGATGGCGAAGTCCTGCACCCGCTCGACGAGGCGCAGGCCCGCGCCGGTTTCGAGGCCTTGCGAGGCGAAGGCTACGATGCGCTTGCCATCGTCCTGATGCACGGCTGGAAGCACCGTGATCACGAGGAGCGATTGGCGCGGATCGCCCGTGAACTCGGCTTTGCCCAGATCAGCGTCAGTCACGAGGTCGCACCGCTGATCCGCCTGATACCGCGCGGTGATACGACCGTGGTGGATGCCTATCTCTCGCCGGTCCTGAGCCGCTACACCGACACGCTGCAGGCGAGCCTGCCCGCGACCGGATCGCTGCGCTTCATGCAGTCGAACGGGGGCCTTGCGGAAGTCGGCGCATTTCGCGGCAAGGATGCGATCCTCTCGGGCCCCGCGGGCGGTGTAGTCGGCATGGTCGCGGCGAGTGCGCCTCTCGGCCACCGCAAGCTCATCGGTTTCGACATGGGCGGCACCAGCACCGACGTCGCTCACTATGCCGGCGAGTACGAGTTGACCGGCGATAGCGTGGTCGCAGGCGTAAGGGTCGCCGCACCAATGATGCAGATCCACACCGTGGCGGCGGGCGGCGGCTCGATCTGCCGCTTTGACGGGTCCCGCTTCCGTGTCGGGCCGGAAAGCGCCGGGGCCGATCCCGGACCTGCCTGCTATCGCAAGGGCGGCCCGCTGACGGTGACGGACTGCAACCTGTTCCTTGGCCGCATCGATCCGGCATTCTTTCCCAGGGTGTTCGGTGAACAGGGCAATGAAGCGCTCGATCCACATGCCTCCGCTGGTCGGCTGGCGGAGGTCGCGGCCTTGCTCGACGAGCCGCGCGCACTCGAGGAAATCGCCGAAGGCTTCCTGGCCATCGCGGTCGACAACATGGCCAACGCCATCCGCAAGATCAGCGTCGCGAGGGGGCATGACGTGACCGCCTATGCGCTCGCTTGCTTCGGCGGGGCGGGCGGGCAGCATGCCTGCAAGGTCGCCGATGCCCTAGGGATGGAGACCGTACTCGTCCATCCGCTGGCAGGTATCCTGTCGGCCTACGGCATAGGATTGGCCCCGGTCAAAGCCATCCGCGAGGTCAGCCTCGTGCGGCCCTTGGGGGAGAGCTACGCCGGGGAGCTGGCCGCTCTCGCTGACGAAACGAGCGAGGCCCTGATCGAACAGGGCATCACTCCCGAAGCCATAACCCTCGAACGTCGCGCGCGCCTGCGGTTTGCCGGCAGCGACAGCGTGCTCGCGGTCGATTGCGGCGATGTCGCCACGATGGACACGGCCTTCCGCACACTGCACCGCCAGCGCTTCGGCTACTCCGACGCTGATGCGGCGATTGTCGTCGAGGCACTGAGTGTCGAGGCCAGCGGACAGTCAGGCGGGCTCGGCGGGATCATCCCCGAACCTGTCGCGGCGACGGGTGAGCCCTCGGGAAGCTGGCGAACGGTGGAACGCGCCAGCATGAGGGCTGGCGAGACCATCGACGGACCGGCGCTGGTCATCGATCCGGGCTCGACCACCGTCGTCGAGCAAGGCTGGCAGGCTCGGCTGGAGAATGAGGGAAGCCTCGTCATTACGCGCACAGTCCCGCTCGCGCGCGAACGTGCCGCCGGGACCGCGGTCGACCCGGTGCGCCTCGAGATTTTCAACAACCTCTTCATGGCCATCGCCGAGGAAATGGGCGTAGTCCTCCAGTCGACCGCGACCTCGGTCAATATCAAGGAGCGGCTCGATTTCTCCTGCGCCCTGTTCGACCGCACGGGCGCGCTGATCGCCAACGCGCCGCACATTCCGGTCCATCTCGGCAGCATGGGTGACAGCATCGCGCGGGTGATCGAGGCGCGTGGCGAGGGGCGTGACGGGCGCGGCTTCCGGCGCGGCGACGCCTATGTCCTCAACGATCCCTATCGCGGCGGCACGCACTTGCCCGACATCACCGTCATCGTTCCGGTTTTCTATGGCGAAGCCGGCGAGGAACCCGACGCCTTCGTCGCCGCGCGCGGACACCATGCCGACATCGGCGGGATTGCCCCGGGTTCGATGCCACCTGAAAGCCGAACCATCGAGGATGAAGGCGTCCTGATCGACAACGAGCTGCTGGTCGACGAGGGGTATTACCGCGAGGCCGGGATGCGTGAGGTGCTCGCTTCCGCGCTCCACCCTGCGCGCAATCCCGACCGCAACTTGTCCGACCTGCGGGCCCAGCTTGCGGCGTGCACGCGCGGCGCGGAACTGTTGCAGCAAGCGGCGCGGGAGCAAGGCGAGGCGGTGGTCGCTGCCTACATGAATCACGTCCTCGCCAATGCCGAGGAAAGCGTGCGGCGCCTGCTCGACCGGCTCGAGGATGGCGCGTTCGCCTACGAGATGGACAATGGCGCGGTGGTGAAAATTGCCATTCGCATCGACCGCGCAAATCGCTCGGCCGTGTTCGACTTCAGCGGTACCAGCGAACAACTGCCCGACAACTTCAATGCCCCGCGTTCGATCACGCGCGCCGCCGCACTCTATGTCCTGCGCACGCTGATCGACGACGTGATCCCGATGAACGATGGGTGCCTGCGCCCGGTCGAGCTGGTCGTGCCCCAATGCTCGATGCTCAATCCCGCGCCCGGAGCAGCGGTGGTTGCGGGCAATGTCGAGACGAGCCAAGTCGTCACCGACGCGCTGTTCGCGGCTACCGGCCGCCTCGCGCCGAGCCAGGGGACGATGAACAATTTCACCTTCGGCAATTCGCGGCACCAGTATTACGAGACGATCTGCGGCGGCTCGGGCGCAGGGCCGGACCATGACGGGACCAGCGCAGTGCAGACGCACATGACCAATTCGCGCCTGACCGATCCCGAAATCCTCGAGACGCGCCTGCCGGTCAGGCTCGATAGCTTCGCCATCCGCAGCGGTTCGGGCGGGAAGGGTGCGCACAAGGGAGGCGACGGGGTCGAGCGGCGCGTGACCTTCCTCGAGCCGATGCGCGCGAACATGCTTGCCAACCGTCGCCGGATCGCTCCCAAAGGCATTTGCGGTGGCGGGGATGCGCAGCCCGGTCGCAACTGGGTCGAGCGCGCGGACGGAACGCGCGAGGAACTGGGGGCAACCGGCTCCGCCGAAATGCTGCCGGGCGATACGTTCGTGATCCTGACGCCCGGCGGCGGGGGATACGGGGAGGAGAAGCCATGAACTACTGGCCACTGGCCGGCATCGCGATCGTCGTCATCGGCTTCGCGCTGCGCTTCAATCCGCTGATGGTGGTGGTCGGCGCGGCGCTGGCCACCGGGGTTCTCGCCGGGCTCGATCTCGTCGCGGTGATCGAGGCGCTGGGCAAGGCGTTCAACGACAACCGCTACATCTCGGTCACATGGATCATCCTGCCGGTTATCGGTCTCCTCGAACGCTATGGGCTGCAGCAGCGTGCGCGGACGGTGATCGAGGGGATGCGCGGGGCGACCATGGGCAGGTTGCTGGTGATCTACCTAGCCTTCCGCCAGCTGACTGCGGCGCTCGGCATGAAGGATATCGGCGGCCACCCGCAGGCGGTCCGTCCCCTGGTTGCCCCTATGGCGGAGGCGGCGGCTGAAAAGACGCATGGCGACCTGGCCGAGGACGAGCGCGAGAAGGTCAAGGCGATGGCGGCGGCAACCGACAATGTCGGCCTGTTCTTCGGCGAGGATATCTTCTTCGCCATCGCGTCGATCCTGCTGATCCAGGGCGTTTTCGAAAGCGCGGGCTATCCCCTGACGCCGCTGCAACTGTCGGTCTGGGCCATTCCGACCGCGATCTGCGCCTTCCTCATTCATGGCAGCCGCATCCTCGCGATGGACCGTCGTTTGGGGAGGGTCGCGCGATGATCACCTACGAATGGCTCTACGTCCTTGCAGGGATTTTCTTCGCCATCTGGGCGTTGCTCTCGCTGCGCGACGGGCGCAAGGGGAACGCCGCGTTCTGGGCCCTGCTCGCAGGCAGCTTCCTTTTCGGCAGCCATTTTTCGGACCTCGTCAACGGCCTGCTCGTGCTCGCCATGGTCGGCATCGCCGGTTTGGGCGGCCTCAAGCGCAGCGATCCGCCGACCACCAGCAACGAGGAACGGGCGACAAGTTCGACGCGGCTCGGTAACCGACTTTTCCTGCCCGCGCTGATCGTGCCGCTGACCGCTGTCGCGGGGACGCTGCTCTACAACTACACGCCGCTGGGCGAGACCGGCCTGTTCGAGGAACGACGCGAGACGCTGCTTCTGTTCGGGATCGGCGTGCTGGTGGCGCTGGTGGTGGCCATGCTGCGGCTGAAACCGCCGGTCCTCGCCCCGGCCGAAGAGGGGCGACGCTTGCTCGATTCCATCGGTTGGGCCGCGATCCTCCCGCAGATGCTCGCTGCCCTGGGCGCGGTCTTCGCGCTTGCCGGCGTCGGCGACATCATCGGCGGTGTCGCGGGAAGCGTCATTCCCGAGGGCAGCGTGTTCCTGACCGTGCTGGTCTATGCGCTCGGCATGGCGCTGTTCACGATGATCATGGGCAATGCCTTTGCCGCCTTTCCGGTCATGGCCGCCGCCATCGGCATCCCGCTGCTGGTCCAGCAATACGGCGGCAACCCGGCGGTCATCGGCGCAGTCGGCATGCTCGCCGGGTTCTGTGGTACGCTAATGACCCCGATGGCGGCGAACTTCAACATCGTGCCTGCCGCGCTGCTGGAACTGAAGGACCAGAATGCGGTGATCCGCCAGCAGGTCGGTACCGCACTGCCGCTGTGGGTGTGCAACGTCGCGATCATCTATGTCGGAGCATTCCTGCTGTGGAACTGACCGAGGATATCGCCCGCAATTTCGCGCGCATTGCGCTCGGCCATGTCGCGCGGCCCTATCCCTACAAGGACGACCATGTCTACGAGGGGGAAGATGATGTGCGCGCACCCCGTGAGGCGCATCCGGTCTTCTTCGGCAGTTTCGACTGGCATTCCTGCGTCCATGGCTGGTGGACGCTGCTGACCCTGCGGCGGCTGTATCCGGATATGCCCGAGGCAGCAGCGATAACGGCGCTGGCCGAGGGAACTTTCACCGAGGAAAAGCTGGCTGTCGAACTCGCCTATCTCGAACGGCCATCGTCGCGCGGTTTCGAGCGGCCTTATGGCTGGGGCTGGCTGCTCTATCTCCACCTCGAAGCCGAGCGCGCTGCCGAACACGGTTGGGGCGAGCGCCTTGAGCCGCTGGCGAGAGCTTTCGCCGCGCGACTGGCGGAATACTTGCGCATCCTGACCTATCCGATAACCGTCGGCACGCACTTCAATACGAGCTTCGCCCTGATCCTGGCGCGCGAGTGGGCAGCGCGGCACGACCCGGTCCTTCTCGCCACGATCGACGACTGGTCGATAGCCGGCTTTTCGCATCGCGGTGACTACCGGGGATGGGAACCCGGTGGTGATGAGTTCCTTTCGCCAGTGCTATGCGCCTCGATGCTGATGAGCCGCGTGATGCCCTTCACGCTGTTCGAGCCATGGGTCGACGGGCTGGTGCTGGGAAATGGCTGGATCGAGCGCGAGTGCCGCCCGGTAACGGTCTCCGATCGCAGCGATGGCAAGATTGCGCATCTCGACGGCCTCAATCTGAGCCGGGCCTGGTGCCTGCGTGGTATCGGGAAGGCGTTGGGCGATCATCCGGCTCTTCCGCTGATCGAGCGACGGGCGAGCGAGCATCTCAAGGCTGCGATGCCGCACGTCGCGGGCGACTATATGGGTGAACACTGGCTGGCGAGCTTCGCGCTTCTCGCGCTGCTCGAAGGCTGATCAGCCGGCGCGCAGGCCCCGGAAGGGGACCATGACGCCCGCGCCCGAAACTCCGCTGGTCATCGCATCGGCCACCGCCTGCGGGACAACGATTTCGCCCGACTGGCCGCGACTGGCGTTGACCGCGAGGCTGACTTCATAGTTCCCGGCTGCGACGACGAGACGACCCTCCTGGTCGAGGGCTCCCAGTTCCTCCGCGCCGATCTCGAAGATGGCCCGCTCGGCATCGCCCTGCTGGAGGGTCAGGCGGCGGAAATCCCTCAATCCGGGTTCCATTTGCGGATCCGGGCCGAGCTTGCGGACATAGAGCTGGATGACCTCGCTGCCGTCACGTTCGCCCGCATTGCGCAGCACTGCGCTGGCAAGGACGCGGTCGCCGCCCAGTTCAAGGGCGAGTTCTGTCAGCGCGAAATCGGTATAGCCCAGACCGTGACCAAAGGGGATGCGCACCTTTCCGTCGCTGCCATGCAGGGCATAGGGCAGGCGACCCACCGGCTCGCGGTCGCCCGTCAGGACTTCGGCAATCGCATGACCGGAGCGGCTGCCCAACTGGCCGGCATGAAGCACGCAGGGGAGCGGGCTTCCGCCTATTTCGGGGTCGATTGCACGTTCACCGAGGGTGACCAGCACAAGTCGCGGGTTGGCTGCGCGCAGTGTTTCGATCAGCGTTCGATGTGCTTCGCCAAGCGGGGAACCGGCATCGTCGCTGACATCACCGAGAACGAGGACCACGGTGTTGGAACGGCGCGCCGCTTCGCCGGCCATGCCGATCGCCATCCGGTCGGCATCGATCATGCGCGAAACCGCCGCGCCATCCTGGCGCAGGGCAAGCCCAGGTGCGAACTTGTAGATGATTCCCAGTTCGTCGAGCCCGTCGATGATGCTGGCCGCTTCGCCCGCAGCGCCGCCAAGGGGGAGCGAACGGTCGCGTGCCGCGCTGCCGACCACCAGGACTTCGCCCGAATCCACTGTCAGCGGAAGGAGGGCCGGATCGTTGCGCAGCAATACGATCGACTTGCGCGCGAGATCGAGCACGGGGTCGCGGATGGTGGCGGGAGCGCGAGGCGAGTCGTGAAGGGTCGGTCGAAAGAGCCCGAGGTCGTACTTGGCGCCAATTACCCGGCGAACTGCGTCGTCGAGAGTCGAGCGCTCTATGCGACCCGCCGTGACCGCCGCCACGATCCGATCGACCGAGAGGCCGACAAAGCCGGGGGAAGTCAGGGGCTGCCCCGATAGTTCTGCGAGTTCGCTCCAGTCCGAAAGCATGATCCCGTCATAGCTGCCAGGCCTCGACAGGTACTCCACAGGATCCGGCAGTGGCGAACGACGGTCGCTGACGCGCTGCATGATCGGGTCGAGCGCGATGCTGGCGGGTTGGGCTTGACGCAAGGCGGAAAGAACGATGTCGGCTCGTTCGGCTGCATGGCGAGCTGCTGCTTCGCGCGAAACGCTGCCGCGCGGCGTGGTACCATTGGGGTACTGCAGGCACGCGAGCAGGCGATGGCGCCGTTCGTCGTCACTCGATTGGAGGCCGAGAATCCGTGCAACCGCCATGCGCTTTGCCAGGACCGGGGAGTCGCCGGAGCTCTGCGAAAAGCTGCTCCCCTCCACTTGGTCGCCGGTTGCGACCACCGGCGACAGCGCCCAGTTGATCCCGATTGCTCCGGCCTCGTCGGCCACGAGCGTCTCGGCAGCCTCGACGGCCTGGGGGTCCCAGCTGGCAGCGGCGCTGATCGGTGTGGGCAGGTGGGTGCGGATTCCCGAACCCGTTTCGGCCATCACGAACAGCGGAATGCCGAGGCGGGTTTCCTCGATTGCGATACGTTGCAGCCGCTGGATTTCGCTGGCGCTGCGCAGGCCCACGACACCGCCGACAAGGCCGCGGCGCAACTGGTCGAGGAGATGGGCTTCGGTGCTCGATGCTGCCGATCCGCTTTCGGGGGCCTGGGGAAACAGGACGAGCTGGCCCGCCTTCTCCTCGAGCGTCATATACTCGAGCAGGTCCTCGACGAACCGTTCGCGTTCGGGCGCGGGCTGGGTTGGGCCGGCAGGCATTTCGCCACCGGTGATCGCCGAGAATGGTAAATATCCCGTTTGCGAACGAGGAATTGGCCGCAGGAAAGCTATCGTTTGGTCGCACGACAGCTGCGCGATTTACAGATATAAAAATATCTTTATATCCTCTGGTTTCGATATGCGAACCGAAGCAACCTTCCGCGCGCTTGCCGATCTTACGCGCCTTCGCATCCTGCGCTTGCTGGGTTCGATGGAGCTTGCCGTCGGCGAAGTCGCGCAAGTCCTCGCACAGAGCCAGCCTCGCGTGTCACGACATATCGGGATCCTGTGCGATGCAGGACTTGCCGAACGCAGGCGCGAAGGCAGCTGGACATTCGTGCGCGCATGCTCGGCCTCGATCGAAGGCGCATCGCTTTGTGGCGGGGTCCTGCGCCTGCTGGCAGACGCCGAAGAGGACGATCCGGCATTCGCTGCCGCCTGTGATGCGGACCGGCGGAAACTCGCCGAAATCCGCAAGTATCGCGAGGAAGAAGCGCAGGCCTATTTCGCGCGCCACGCTGGCGACTGGGACGAGTTGCGCCGCCTTCACAGTTCGGACGAGGCGGTCGAGGATGCGCTGGCAAAGGCCTTGGGCGGACGCCAGCTCGGTCGCCTGCTCGATATCGGCACCGGCACCGGACGGATGGCCGAATTGCTGGCCGAGCGGACCGAACACATCGTGGCTCTCGACAAGAGCCTCGCCATGCTGCGCGTCGCGCGGGCCAAGCTCCAGCACCTGCCGGCGGATCGCGTCGAACTGGTGCAGGGCGATTTTTCGTCACTGCCCTTCGCGGCGGCAAGCTTCGACACGGTGCTCTTCCACCAGGTCCTCCATTTCGCGCAGTCCCCGGACGCCGTCCTTGCGGAAGCGGCCCGCGTCACCCGTGCGGGCGGGAGGATTGCGATTGTAGATTTCGCTGCCCACCAGCGCGAGGAATTGCGCGAACGCCATGCCCATGCGCGCCTCGGCTTCGAAGATGCCCAGATGGACAAGCTAATGGAATATGCCGGTTTCGACCCCGTCCCCGCCATTGCGCTCGAGGATGGCGAACTGGTGGTGAAGATCTGGATTGGCGAAAGAGCCGCCGAAAGAAGGAAAGCCGTCTCGTGAGCCCAACCGTCGACCAGATGCGAGAAGCGCAACGGGCGCTGGAAACGCCGCTCTTTTCCGGCCTGCCCGGCGATATCGAAGTGAGCTTCGAATTCTTCCCGCCAAAGACGGAAAAGATGGGCGAGACCCTGTGGCATGCGGTCGAAACGCTGAAACCGCTCGGCCCCCGTTTTGCCAGCGTGACCTACGGCGCCGGGGGATCGACCCGCGAGCGTACGCACCAGCAGGTCGTCCGCATCCAGAACGAGGCGGGAATCCCCGCAGCTGCCCACCTCACCTGTGTCGAGGCGACCCGCGAGGAGGTGGACGAGGTTGCCCGTCACTATTGGGAAGAGGGTATCCGCCACATCGTCGCACTGCGCGGTGATCCGCCGGACGGCAGCGGCAAATATACGCCGCATCCGGGCGGCTATGCCAATGCGGTGGAACTCATCACGGGTCTCAAGAAGATCGCCGATTTCGAAATTTCGGTGGCCGCCTATCCCGAGGTCCATCCGGACTCGCCCGACGCACAGGCCGACATCGCCAATCTCAAGGCCAAGTTCGACGCCGGCGCGACCCGGGCGATCACCCAGTTCTTCTTCGACCCCCAATGCTTCTTCCGTTTTCGCGACGAGGCTGCTCGTGCCGGAATCGAGGGCGAGATCGTGCCGGGCATCATGCCGGTGCTGAGCTTCGCCGCCGTCCAGCGAATGAGCGGACTATGCGGCACGGCCATCCCCTCGTGGATGGAAGGCCTGTTCGAGGGGCTCGACGACCGTCCCGAGGCGCGCCAGCTGGTCAGCGCGACCATCGCCGCCGAGCTCTGTCGCCGCCTTTATGCGGGCGGGGTGCGCCAGTTCCACTTCTACACCCTCAACCGCGCCGAGCTGAGCTATGCCATCTGTCACATGCTCGGTTTGCGTCCGAAGGCCTGATTATGACGAAGCGTGAAGAGTTCGCAGCTGCAGCGGCGCAGCGCATCCTGATCAAGGACGGGCCCTATGGCACGGAGATCCAGCGCGCCAGGCTGGCCGCCGAAGACTATGCAGGCGACACCGGCCTCGCGCACGACCAGAAGGGCAACAACGACCTCGTCAACCTGACCCAGCCGCAGGTCATCCGCGCCATCTGCGACAGTTACATCGCGGCGGGCGCACATATCCTTGCAACCAACACCTTCAACGCCAACCGGATCAGCCAGGCCGATTACGGAGCCGAAGGGCTGGTTCGCGACATCAACGTGTCGGCGGCGCGGATCATTCGCGAGGCGGTCGATGCGCAGACCGATGGCGTGCCGCGCTTCGTCGTCGGCGCAGTCGGACCGACCAACAAGACCCTGTCGCTCTCGCCCGATGTCGAGGATCCCGGATATCGCGAGGTCGATTTCGACACCATCGTCGATGTCTATCGCGAACAATGCGCCGCGCTAGTCGAAGGCGGGGTGGACTTCATCCTCGTCGAGACGGTGTTCGATACACTGAATTGCAAGGCCGCAATCATGGCGGTGAAGCAGCTCGAGCGCGAGCTGGGGCGGGACATCCCGCTGATGATCTCGCTAACGCTGACCGACCTGTCGGGGCGCAACCTCTCGGGTCATACGGTCGAGGCGTTTTGGTACACGGTGCGTCATGCGAAGCCGCTGACCATCGGCCTCAATTGCAGCTTCGGCGCAGAGCAGCTGCGCCCGCACGTCCAGCTGTTGTCCTCCGTCGCCGACACCTACCTCATGGCCTATCCCAACGCCGGCCTTCCCAACGACCTCGGCGAATATGACGAGGTACCGGAGACGACCGCTGCACTGACTCGCGTATGGGCCGAAAATGGGCGCATCAATGCTCTTGGCGGGTGCTGCGGCTCCACGCCTGCACATATCGCCGCCATGGCGAAGGCAGTCGAAGGCCTGGCTCCGCGCAAGCTGCCGACCATTGCCCCCGACATGCGCCTTGCCGGCCTCGAACCCTTCACGATTGCAGCATGACCGACACACAAACCACCACTGCCCGCTTCGTCAATATCGGTGAACGGACGAACGTCACCGGGTCTGCGGCGTTCAAGAAGCTGATCCTTGGCGGCGAGTACGACAAGGCAGTCGAGGTCGCGCGCCAGCAGGTCGAGAACGGTGCGCAGGTGATCGACGTCAACATGGACGAAGGCCTGCTCGATGCGGTCGCGGCCATGACCACCTTCCTCAAGCTCATCGCTGCCGAGCCCGACATCGCGCGCGTGCCGGTGATGATCGACAGCTCCAAGTGGGAAGTGATCGAGGCGGGCCTGAAATGTGTTTCGGGCAAGCCCATCGTCAATTCGATCAGCATGAAGGAAGGCGAAGATGCTTTCCTGGACCATGCCCGCAAATGCATGGACTACGGTGCGGCAGTGGTCGTGATGGCCTTCGACGAGAAGGGCCAGGCCGATACGAAGGACCGCAAGGTCGAGATCTGTTCGCGCGCCTATGACATCCTCACCGGCATCGGCTTCCCGCCCGAGGACATCATCTTCGATCCCAACATCTTCGCCGTTGCGACGGGGATCGAGGAGCACGACCGCTACGGGCTCGATTTCATCGAGGCAGTGGCCGAGATCAAGGCGCGCTGCCCCCATGCGCGGACCAGCGGGGGGCTTTCCAACCTCAGTTTCAGTTTCCGCGGCAACGAGACCGTGCGCCGCGCGATGCACTCGGTGTTCCTCTATCATGCGATTCCTGCCGGGCTCGATATGGCGATCGTCAATGCGGGCCAGCTCGACGTCTATGACCAGATCGATGCAGGCCTGCGCGAAGCGTGCGAAGATGTGATCCTGATGCGCCGCCCGGATGCGACCGAGCGGCTGATCGAGCTTGCGGAAAGCTACAAGGGCAAGTCCGCCGCAGACGAGAAGGCCGCCGAGGAATGGCGCGGCTGGCCGGTCGAGCGCCGGATCGAGCACGCGCTGGTCAAGGGTATCGACGCCCATGTGGTCGAGGATACCGAGGAAGCCCGCCAGCAATTCGCGCGCCCCATCGAGGTCATCGAAGGACCGCTGATGGACGGCATGAACGTGGTCGGCGACCTGTTCGGCAGCGGCAAGATGTTCCTGCCCCAGGTGGTGAAATCCGCCCGTGTCATGAAGAAGGCGGTCGCCCACCTCATCCCCTTCATCGAAGCGGAGAAGGAGGCATCGGGTCTTGCCGACCAGTCGAAGGGCAAGATCGTCATGGCGACGGTCAAGGGCGACGTTCACGATATCGGCAAGAACATCGTCGGCGTGGTCCTGCAGTGCAACGGGTACGAGGTCATCGATCTCGGTGTGATGGTGCCATGGCAGCAGATCCTCGCTGCCGCGAACGAGAACGGAGCCGACATGATCGGCCTCTCGGGCCTCATCACTCCCTCGCTCGACGAGATGGTGACGGTTGCCGAGGAAATGCAGCGGGCTGGCCTCACCATGCCACTGCTGATCGGCGGGGCGACCACGAGCAAGGTCCACACGGCGTTGCGCATCGATCCGGCCTACGAGGGCCCGGTGATCCATGTCCTCGACGCGAGCCGCGCGGTGGGCGTCGCCAGCCGCCTGCTCTCCGACACGCAGCGTGACGAGTTCGTGGATACGACCGCAGCCGAATACGAGAAGGTCCGCGATGCGCGCGAGGGCAAGGGGCAGAGCGTCCTGCTGACCATCGAGGAAGCGCGGGCGAATTTCTTCGATGCCTATCTTTCGGACAAGGCCGCACCGCCGCTGCAACCGGGGGTGCACGCCTTCGACGACTGGGACCTGGCGGACCTGCGCCACTACATCGACTGGACGCCATTCTTCCGCGCCTGGGAACTGCACGGGACTTACCCTGCGATCCTCAAGGACGAGGTCGTGGGCGAGACCGCGCAGCAATTGTTCGCCGATGCCAACGCCATGCTCGACCGGATCATCGCCGAAAAGTGGCTGGTGGCGAAGGGGGTGGCGGGCTTCTGGCCCTGCGCGCGGGATGGCGACGATGTAACGCTTCATATAGCGGAAGAAGAGCGTCACGTAGTGCTCCCCTTCCTTCGGCAGCAGGTGAAGAAGAGCCGTGACCGGGCGAACATGTGCCTTGCCGATTTCATCGATCCGGCGGGCGACTGGATCGGCGGTTTCGCGGTTGGCATCCATGGCATCGAACCGCATTCGGCGCGCTTCAAGGACGACAAGGACGACTATTCGGACATCCTTCTGAAAGCGCTGGCTGATCGCTTCGCGGAGGCCTTCGCCGAGCGCCTCCACCAGCATGTCCGCACCGAGCTGTGGGGCTATGCGCCGCAGGAACAGCTGACCAACGAGGCGCTGATCAAGGAAGAGTATCGTGGCATCCGTCCGGCGCCCGGTTACCCGGCGTGTCCCGACCACAGTTTGAAGCCGATCCTCTTCGATCTTCTCGACGCGCCGAAGAACGCGGGGCTTACCCTGACCGAAAATTTCGCCATGTATCCCACGGCTGCGGTCAGCGGGTTCTACTTCGGCCACCCGGAAGCACAGTATTTCGGCGTCGCGCGGATCGGGCGCGACCAGCTTGAGGACTATGCGCGCCGCCGCGGGGTCGATATTGCGACCGCCGAGAGATGGCTGCGACCGAATCTGGATTGAGCGCGCTGCCCCGGGGGCGGCTGGTGTGGATCGGCGGCAGCATCATGCTGGCCGCATACATTCTGCTGCTCATCGCAGTCCCGTTCCAACCCGACCTGATGCGCGAACTCTGGTTCCTGCCGGGCATCGGGGTGATCGGGGCGATCATTGCCAACACCTCGGGAACCGGTGGCGGCGTGGTCTTCGTGCCGGTCTTCAACGCCTTGCGCGAATGGGGGGTCATGGACCTCCAGCCATTACAGGTCGTAGGCGTTTCCATGGGCATCCAGAGCTTCGGCATGACCATGGGGGCCCTGCGCTGGACCGACCGCCTCTACCACCAGCCCGCGCCCGAGCCGCTCCACGCCCTCGTCTGCCCGCGCGATTTCTTCACCGTCGCATTCGGCGTCCTCGCATTATCGCTTCCAGCAATGCTGTTGACCCAGCGTTTCACGGCCTTCGACCAGCATGCGGTCCTGATGGG
The DNA here is from genome assembly GCF_041021145.2 of Qipengyuania sp. RANM35. Lineage (NCBI taxonomy): Bacteria > Pseudomonadati > Pseudomonadota > Alphaproteobacteria > Sphingomonadales > Erythrobacteraceae > Qipengyuania > Qipengyuania sp. RANM35. Next base: position 172,149 of record NZ_CM196433.1, read on the forward strand.
ATACAAGGCTTTCTCGGTCCTGCTCGGCGTCGCGCTCATCGGCTCGACCTGGACGGTCAACATGGCGCGGCCCGAGAAAACGCAGCTCAAGAGGTTCGACCTGATAGTCCTGCTCGTGCTTGCCATCCCGGGCGGCGTGCTGACCGCCTTGTTCTCGGTCGGTGTCGGGGAGCTGGTCGCGCTCTACCTCTTCATTCGCCACTACCCGGTACTGCTGTGCACGGGTGCGGCCTGCCTCATCTCCTCGATCAGCGTGCTCAGCGGGGCGATCTGGCACGTCGAGGCGGGCACGATGCAGTGGGAGGTCGTACTCCTCGCCGGTCCGGGCGCGGCGCTCGGCGGCTTCCTCGCGCGGCCCATAGCGCTGTGGCTGGGGGCACGGCGCCTCAAGACCATGGACGGTGCGTGGATCGTGCTGTCGGCGCTATACCTGCTGTGGCTCAACTGGCGCTGAGGTGATGATGCGGCTCTTTCTCACGGCTTCACTTGCCCTTTTGGCAGGCTGCGCTTCGGTGCCTAAGGCTCCTGCGTCTCCCCCGCCGGCGGCGGTCGCTGTCGTCTTCGACAAGGAGAACGTCAGACCCGTGGTGGTTGAGGGCATGGCCGACCGTTCCACCATGCGCGCGGTCACAGCCAGCGATCCCGTGCGCATCGCCAGCATATCGAAGCTCGTCATGGCACTGGCGGCCATGCGCCTAGTCGACGAAGGCAAGGTCGACCTCGACCGCGACGTTTCGGATTATCTCGGCTGGAAACTGCGCCACCCCGATTATCCCGACGTGCCGGTTACCCTCGCACAATTGCTCTCGCACCGGTCGGGCCTGCGCGACGATGCGGGTTATGTCATACCGCTGAGCGAGAGCCTGCAGGCGAAGTTCACTGATCCCGCGGCCTGGTATCATGGCGCACCGCCGGGAGAGGCTCCCTTCGAATATGCCAATGTCGGTTCGCCCGTGGTCGCGACGGTGCTCGAGGCGGCGAGCGGCGAGCGTTATGATCGGCTGGTCGAGCGAACGGTCTTCGCGCCGCTGGGCATCGAGGCCTGCCTCAACTGGATCGGCTGTGCGCAGGATTTCGCCGAGCGCGCGGTGGTACTCTATCGCAGCACCGGCGAGGTCGCGCGCGATGCCGCCGGGGACCGCCCGCCCAATTGCACTATCCCGGTCGCCGAAGGTGCCGCATGTAACCTTGAAGCCTATGTGCCGGGGACCAATGCCTCGATCTTCTCGCCGCAGGGCGGAGTGCGCATCGGGATGGTGGATCTGGCGAGACTGGGTCAGGCCATCATGAACGAGAATCCCCTCCTGCTCGACCCTGTCGGATTCGCCCGGCTCAAGCGCCCGGAACCGCCGACTGCCGGGAGCGCACCGCTGTTCTGCTTCTACGGCCTCGCCGTGCAGACGCTCCATCCCGGGCTGGCGGGCTGCAACGACGATCTCTTCCCCGATGTCGCGCGCCGGTACGGTCATGCGGGCGAGGCCTATGGGCTGCGCTCGGGGCTGTGGATCGACCCGGAGGGCCACCGCGGCATCGCCTATTTCGTTACCGCCGTGCCTGAGCCCGAAGTCGAGGACACCGGCGGCTTTTCCGACGAGGAACGGGCGCTCGTCGCGCGTGCCGTGGAAATTGCCTCACGGGGCAAGGGTAGAGATTGACCGTGCCGCGCTAATCGCGCAGGGCAATCGGCGTCGGCCACGGGAGCGATTCTGCGGCAGGCGCGCACGGGAGAGACCGGCGGGGCAACCCTCCGGCGCCGAAGGAGCAACCGCCCCGGAAACTCTCAGGCCCACGGACCGTGCGCTGCCATCGGCACTCTGGAAAGCGTCGCCATCATCGGCGGCCACCGAAGGGGTAAGCCCGCGCACCTTTGCATAAAGGTGGGGGCCAGTCTCTCAGGTTTCCCGACAGAGGGGGCATGGAAATGTTGCGCTCCGCAAGGGGCGGCCATGCTGTCGGGGAAGTTTGTTGAGCGAAGACATCGAAATAGAAGAACCCGAAACCGGCACGTTGCCGCTCGATGCCTGGCATCGCGGCAAGGGCGCGCGCATGGTCGAGTTCGCCGGATACTGGATGCCGATCCAGTACGAAGGCATCGTGGCCGAACACGAATGGACCCGCACCAATGCCGGCCTGTTCGATGTCAGCCACATGGGGCAGCTGCTGTTGTCCGGTCCGGATCTCGACGCGGCCGTGGAAGCCGTGTTGCCGATCGACCTGTCGACCCTGAAACTAGGCCAGCAGCGCTATTCGCTGCTGCTCGACGAGGATGGCGGCGTGCTCGACGACCTGATGGTCTCGCGCTGGCCGGAAAGCCTGTATCTCGTTGTCAACGGTGCGACCAAGTGGGACGATATCGGGCATCTGCGCGAATACCTGCCCGACGAGATCACCCTCAACCACCTCGACGAGCAGGCGCTGCTGGCGCTGCAGGGGCCCAAGGCGGCGGATGCGCTGGCGCGCCATGCGTCGGGTGAATACCCGCTGTCGGCGCTGACCTTCATGAAGTTCGGTCGCTTCACCATCGCAGGTCACGAGGTGACCATTGCCCGCGCCGGTTACACGGGCGAGGACGGTTTCGAGATTTCGCTTCCCGGCCATGCAGCCGAGGAAATCGCCGACCTGCTGTGCGGCGAACCCGAAGTGAAGCCCATCGGACTTGGCGCGCGCGACAGCCTGCGCCTCGAGGCAGGCCTGCCGCTTTACGGCCACGACCTTTCGCCTGAAACCTCGCCCATCGAAGCAGGCCTGGTGTTCGGCATCAACAAGCGCCGCGGCAGCCCCGTTGAACAGGGTGGGGGCGGCTATCCCGGTGCGACACGGATCAATCGCGAAATCGTCGAAGGCACGCTGCGCAAATGGGTCGGCCTCAAGGTCGAAGGCCGCATGCCCGCGCGCGAAGGTGCCGAGGTCTTTGCCGGCGGCGAGCAGGTCGGGGTGGTGACCAGTGGCGGTTTCTCGCCCACGCTCGGTGCGCCCATCGCCATGGCCTATGTCGCCAGCGCCCATGCCGCGACAGGCACCGCGCTCGAAATCGAAGTCCGTTCGAAGCGTCTGGCGGCCACGGTCGTCCCGACACCTTTCGTCCCCCACCGCTACTACAGAGGGAAATGATCCGATGGCCCGTTACTTCACCGATGAACATGAATGGATCGACGTCGACGGCGACACTGCCACGGTCGGCATCACCGATTATGCGCAGGGCCAGCTCGGCGACATCGTCTTCGTCGAACTCCCCTCAGCCGGCACTTCGCTCAGCAAGGGCGGCGATGCGGCAGTGGTGGAAAGCGTCAAGGCGGCAAGCGACGTCTACGCCCCTATCGACGGCGAAGTGACCGAAGGCAACGGCGCGCTCGAGGACGATCCCGCTCTCGTCAACACCGCGCCCGAAGGCGATGGCTGGTTCTTCAAGATGACCATCGGCGACGCGAGCCAGCTCGACGGCCTGATGGACGAAGCCGCCTACAAGGCCTTCTGCGACAGTCTCTAATTGATCGTCCCCGTGCCGGGGACCCCGAGGACATACGATGCGCTACCTGCCGCTTACCCAGGATGACCGTTCGGCGATGCTCGCCCGGATCGGTGCCAGCAATATCGACGATCTCTTCGTCGACGTGCCCGAGGAAGCCCGCCTGTCGGGCCCGATCGCGGGTCTCCCGCTGCATGCCAGCGAGATGGCGGTCGAGAAGCACATGCGGCGCCTGTCCAAGAAGAACCTCGCGGCGGCCGATGCTGCGTTTTTCCTCGGTGCCGGGGCGTACAAGCATCACGTCCCGGCGAGCGTCGACCACATCATCCAGCGCGGCGAGTTCCTGACCGCCTACACGCCTTACCAGCCGGAAATCGCGCAGGGCACGCTGCAGATGCTGTTCGAGTTCCAGAGCCAGGTCGCCCGCCTCTATGGCTGCGCGGTCGCCAATGCCTCGATGTACGACGGGTCGACCGCGTGCTGGGAAGCAGTGGCGATGGCCGGGCGCGTGACCAAGCGCAAACGCGTGGTCCTCTCGGGCGCTCTGCACCCGCACTATGCCGAGGTCGTCAAGACCATGGCGAAGTTCACCGAGGACGAGATCGCATCTGCCTCGCCCGCGCTCCAGGCCGCGCCGGATAACGCTGGCCTGATCGCGCGGATCGACGACCAGACCAGCTGCGTCGTGGTCCAGTACCCCGACATCCTCGGACGCATCCCCGACCTCGCCGAGATTGCCGAGGCGGCTCATGCCAAGGGCGCGCTGCTGATCGCGGTCAATACCGAGCCCGTCGCGCTGGGCGCGATCAAGTCGCCGGGCGAGCTCGGTGCGGACATCGTCGTGGGCGAAGGCCAGTCGATCGGCGTCGGCCTGCAGTTCGGCGGGCCGTACCTCGGCCTCTTCGCGGTGCGCGATCCCAAGCATGTGCGCCAGATGCCGGGCCGCCTGTGTGGCGAGACGGTCGATGCCGAGGGCAAGCGCGGCTTCGTGCTCACTCTCTCGACCCGCGAGCAGCACATCCGCCGCGAGAAAGCGACATCGAACATCTGCACCAACTCGGGCCTCTGCGCGCTGGCGTTCAGCGTCCACATGACCCTGCTCGGCGAGAAAGGCCTGCGCGCGCTGGCGGCGGAAAATCACCGCCTCGCCTGCCTCGCCGCCGACCGGCTGGCAAAGGTTCCGGGTGTAAGCGTCCTCAACGACGCCTTCTTCAACGAGTTCACCCTCCGTCTCGGCACGGATGCGCGCAAGGTCGTGCGCACTCTCGCCGACAGGGGCGTTCTGGCGGGCGTCTCGCTCGGCCGCCTGTTCCCGGCGCATGAGGAACTCGCCGACGGCCTGCTCGTCGCAGTGACCGAAACCACCACCGAGGAGGACATTGAAATGCTTGCCTCCGCTCTCGAGGAGGTGCTGGCATGAACGCGCCAAACGCATCCGGCTGGAAGCCCGGCACGCCTGTCGAAGGTCACAACGCCATGAGCGGTCCCGATACCGCCACCGGCAACCGCGCGCTGATGCTGGAAGAGCCGCTGCTGTTCGAGATCGGCCATGTCGAGCAGACCGGCGTCGACCTTCCCGAACCTCAGGGCGGCGCGAACCGCCTGGGCGGTTTCGACCGCGCCGAGGCCATCGGCCTGCCCGGTCTCTCCGAACCCGAGACCGTGCGTCACTACACGCGTCTCAGCCGCCAGAACTACGCCATCGACCTCGGCCTCTTCCCGCTGGGAAGCTGCACGATGAAGCACAACCCGCGCCTCAACGAGAAGGTCGCACGGATGCCCGGCTTCGCCGATGTCCATCCGCTGCAGCCGGTCGACACCGTGCGCGGCGCGCTCGAGGTCATCAATGAACTGGCCTTCTGGCTGATCGAGCTGACCGGCATGTACGGCGTCGCGATGAGCCCCAAGGCGGGCGCGCATGGCGAGCTGTGCGGCATCCTGTGCATCCGCGCCGCGCTGGAAGCGCGCGGCGATGCGCGCGAGGTCATCCTCGTCCCCGAAAGCGCGCATGGCACCAACCCCGCCACCGCCGCCTTTGCCGGATATCGCGTGGAGGACATTCCAGCGACCGCCGAAGGCCGCGTCGACCTCGAGGCGCTCAAGGCACGCCTCGGTCCCGATGTCGCCGGCGTGATGATCACCAACCCCAACACCTGCGGGTTGTTCGAGCGCGACTTGAAGGCGATCTCCGACGCGGTCCACGCGGCGGGCGGCTTTGTCTATTGCGACGGTGCCAACTTCAACGCCATCGTCGGCAAGGTGCGCCCGGGCGACCTTGGCGTCGATGCGATGCACATCAACCTGCACAAGACCTTCTCCACCCCGCACGGCGGCGGCGGTCCGGGTTCGGGGCCGGTGGTGCTGTCGGAAGCGCTCGCGCCGTTCGGCCCGCTGCCCTTCACTGCGCGGACCAAGGACGGCATCGTCCACCTCGTCGAGGAAGAGAACGCGGCCGAGTTCGACCACACGCAGGCCTTCGGCCGCATGACGGCCTTCCACGGGCAGATGGGCATGTTCACCCGCGCGCTGACCTACATCCTCAGCCACGGCGCCGATGGCTTGAAGCAGGTGGCCGAGGATGCGGTCCTCAACGCCAATTACATCCTGCGCAGCCTCGAGGACGTGCTCGATGCGCCCTTCGGACCCAGCGGGCCGTGCATGCACGAGGCGCTGTTCAGCGATAAGGGTTTCGCCGAGGGGCTCTCCACCCTCGATCTCGCCAAGGGGCTGATCGACGAGGGCTATCATCCGATGACCATGTACTTCCCGCTGGTGGTGCATGGCGCGATGCTGGTCGAACCGACCGAGACCGAGAGCAAGGCCGCGCTCGACCAGTTCATCGGTGCCCTGCGCAGCGTCGCAGAGCGGGCAGTGAACGGTGACGAGACACTCAAGACCGCGCCGCACTACGCCCCGCGCCGCCGCCTCGACGAGACGCTGGCGGCAAGGAAGCCGGTCCTCGCCTGGCAGGAGCCCAATCCACCTTCCGGATCGCCGAGTTTGAGCGAGCAGGGCGGGCGTTGATCGCTCGCCCGCGGTCATGAAGATCGTCTTCAGCCGGAAGGGCTTCGATAGTGCGGCGGGCGGTGGGCCTTCGCCGATTGTGGAGGGACGACCGGTAAGCCTGCCCATTCCGGCGGGCGTGGCATCGCGGACAAGCTATGGCGACCTCGGCCTTGGCGACCATGCAGCGCGGGCGAGCAGGGGACGTCATGACGCCGCTTCGCTGTGCCACCACGACCCCATGTTCACCGCTGACGGGCGCTGCCTCTTCGGACAGGTTGGCGCGGCGCAGACCCATCTGGAAAACCGCGGTGTCGGGGTGGGAGACGTGTTCCTCTTCTTCGGCCTGTTCCGCGAGGAGGGTGGCGATCTACATCACCGGATCTTCGGCTTCCTCGAAGTCGAGGATGTTATCCCGCTCGCGGGTGGTGCGCCGGGCTGGCTGGTCAAGCACAGGCATCCGCACGCGCTAGGAATGCACGGCAGCAACGACGCTATCTACGCCGGACGCGGGCAGGTGGCTGCGCGCGCGAGCGATGCGTTGCGTCTCACCGTGCCGGGCGCACAGCCCTCGCTATGGCAGCGGCCCGCATGGTTGAAGCCGGGCGGTCTGAGCTATCACGACCGTCCCGACCGCTGGCTTCGCGGCGGCAGGTTGCGCAGCGTGGCGAGGGGGCAGGAATTCGTCGCCGATATCGGGCGCAGGGCTGCGCCGCGCGACTGGCTCGCGCGGATCATCGAGGAAATCAGAGCGTCTTGATGATCGCGCTGAAGTCGAGCCCGCCGTTGGCCTCGGCGAAGCGCTCGTAAAGTTCCGCCGCGGTCGAACCGAGCACGGTGGTGGCATCGACACTCGCCGCCGCTTCCATCGCGAGGCGCAGATCCTTGAGCATCAGCGCGGTGGCGAAGCCGCCCTGGTAATCGTTGTCCGCCGGGCTCTGCACGCCGACGCCGGGGAGGGGGGTGTAGGCGTTCAACGACCAGTTGTAGCCTGACGAAACCGAGCTGATCTCGTAGAACTTCTGCGGGTCGAGGCCGAGCTTCTTCGCCATGGTCATCGCCTCTGCCGTGCCGATCATGGTGATGGCGAGGAGCATGTTGTTGCAGATCTTGGCGGTCTGGCCCGCGCCCGCAGCGCCGGCATGGATCACGGCCTTGCCCATCGGGTCGAGCACTTCGCTGGCGCGCTCGAAAGCCTTGTCGCTGCCGCCGACCATGAAGGTCAGCGTCCCGCCGTTTGCCGCCGCGATCCCGCCCGATACCGGCGCATCGACCATGTTATAGCCCGCCGCTTCGGCGGCCGCGATGACCTCCTTGGCGGTCGCGACATCGATGGTCGAACAGTCGAGCAGGATGGCACCGGCAGGCGCATGGCCGAAGACGCTGCCCTGGTAGACCGATTTCACGATACCCCCGTTGGGCAGCATGGTGACGACCGCGTCCACGCCTTCGCACGCAGCGCCTGCGTCGTCGAACACTGAACACCCATGTTCGGCGGCCGAACGCAGCGCTTCATCCGCAAGGTCGAAGGCATTCACCTCGTGCCCCGCCTTGACGAGGTTCGCGGCCATCCCGCCGCCCATGTTGCCGAGGCCGATGAAAGCGATTTTCATGTCAGCGTCCCTTCCACTTGCCCTCGCGCTTCTCGATGAACGCGCTCATGCCTTCCTTCTTGTCCTCACTGGCGGTGAGGATCTGGAAGATGCGGCGCTCGATGATCAGGCCCTGATCGAGCGAAGTCTCGAAAGCGGCGTTGACCATTTCCTTGTTGGCGATCGCGGCCATCGGCGGCTTGCTGGCGATGGTCGCGGCGGTCTTCAGCGCTTCCTCGATCAGGCTCTCGTGCGGGACGACGCGTGCGACGAGGTTCGCGCGCTCGGCCTCTTCGGCGCCCATCATCCGGCCCGTCAGGCACATTTCCATCGCCTTCGACTTGCCGACTGCCTTGGTCAGCCTCTGGCTGCCGCCCATGCCCGGGGCGACGCCGAGATTGATCTCGGGCTGGCCGAACTTGGCCTTGTCCGACGCGATGATGAAGTCGGCCATCATCGCCAGTTCGCACCCGCCGCCCAGCGCGAAGCCGTTGACTGCCGCGATCCACGGCTTGCGGGTCTTCTTGACGATCTCGCTGGTCCAGGGGCTGAAGAAGTCGTCGAGATAGAAGTCGGCCGCCGCCTTCTCGCTCATCTCCTTGATGTCCGCGCCTGCGGCGAAGGCTTTGTCGCCCGAGCCGGTCAGAACCGCGCACAGCTGGCTGGCATCGGCCTGGTAGGCAGCAAAAGCGTCGATCAGCTCGTCCAGCACCTGCGAGTTGAGCGCGTTCAGCGCCTGCGGGCGATTGAGCGTGATCAGCGTAACCGCGTCACGCTTCTCGACGGTGATGGTTTCGTAACTCATAGGGGTTTCCATTCCTCGTTGGCGGGAAGCGGGGCGAAGATGCTGTCGAGCAGTTCCTCGCTCACGCCCTCGGGCGTTGCCGGGTCCCATTTGGGGTCGTGTGTCTTGTCGACGATCACCGCGCGGACACCCTCGGCAAAATCGGGGCGGATCAGCACGCGCGAAGCGATCCGGTACTCCATTTTCATGTTGTCGGCGAAATTGTCGAGATTTTGACTTTCGGCAAATTGCCTCAGGGCGACCTTGCAGGTTTGCGGACTCTTGGTGCGCAGGGTCGCGAGTTCCTTCGCCGCCCATTCGATGTCGTCCAGCTCGAGACTTTCGAGGATATCCTCGTACCTATCGGAAGCGAAATGCTTGGCGATCCGCTCGGCATTGGCTTCGATGCGTGCTGGTGGGGGCGTCTCGGAAAGTTCGGAAAGGATGCCCGCAATGCGATCCGGATGCTCGGCTATGCGAGCCTTCGCTTCGGCCAGTTTCTCAGCCGGCAGGTAGTGCGTGGCGATGCCGGCCCACAGGCATTCCGACCCGTCGAGCCGCGCGCCGGTAAGCGCGAGGAATTGCCCCAGCCTGCCGCCGAGACGCGAGAGGTGCCAGCCGCCGCCGACATCGGGAAACAGGCCGATGCCCGTCTCCGGCATGGCGAACCGCGTGTTCTCGGTCGCCACGCGGTACTTGCACGGCATGGCGATGCCCACGCCGCCGCCCATGGTGATGCCGTCCATGAAGGCCACGATGGGCTTCGCGTACTCGAACATCTGGTGATTGAGCTGGTACTCGTCATGGAAGAAGGCGCGCCCGCTCTTGCCCCCGTCGTTCAATGCGGAATGGCGCAGCAGGTTGATGTCGCCCCCGGCGCAGAACCCACGCCCTTCGGCGTGGTCGAGGATGACCGCCTCTACCGCATCGTCCTCGGCCCACTTGGCGAGGCCCGCGCTCATCGCGTGGCACATGTCGAGGGTCAGCGCGTGGAGCGCCTTGGGCCGGTTGAGCGAGATGTGCCCCGCGCGGCCGTGGGTATGGATATGGACCTCGTCGGTCATGCGGCATCCTTGCGTTCGATAAGGTCCCAGCGGTTGCCCCAGGGATCGTTGAAGACCGCGACGGTGCCATAGGGCTCCTCGCGCGGTCCGTCGGTGAATTCCACCCCCCATGCGGTCATGCGGCCATGGTCGGTGGCGAAGTCATTGGTGTCGAGGAACCAGCCCACGCGGCCGCCGGTCTGGTTGCCGATGGCGGAGCGTTGGTCGTCGTTGACGGCGCGGGCGAGCAGCAACCTGCCGCCATGCGATCCGGCCATGACCACCCAGCGCTTGCCTTCGCCAAGGTCGCTGTCCTCTTCCAGCGCGAAGCCCAGTGCGTCGCGGAAGAAGGCGATGGCCTCGTCATAGTCGGGCACCACCAACGCCGTCATGGCGAGGCCAATCATTGGCGCAGCATCTCGCGACCGACGATCATGCGCATGACCTGGTTGGTGCCTTCGAGGATCGAGTGGACCCTGAGGTCGCGCCAGAAGCGCTCGATCGGGTATTCCTTGAGGTAGCCGTAGCCGCCGAACAGCTGCAGTGCGTCGTTGACGATCTTGCTCCCGCTGTCGGTCGCCAGCCGCTTTGCCATGGCCGAGAACTTGCTCTTGTCGGGCGCGTTGTCGGTGACCTTGGCTGCCGCGAGATAGAGCAGGGCGCGCGCTGCCTCGAGATCGGTGGCCATGTCGGCGAGCATGAACTGGGTGTTCTGGAAGTCGGCGATCGGCTGGCCGAACTGCTGGCGTTCCTTGGTGTACTTCACTGCCTCATCGAGACAACGCTGGGCCCCCCCCAATGAGCAGGCACCGATGTTGAGGCGACCGCCGTCGAGGCCTGCCATGGCATAGCGGAACCCGTCGCCTTCCGGCCCGACGCGGTTGGCCACGGGCACGCGGCAATCCTCGAAAATCAGCTGCGCCGTGGGCGATGCGTTCCAGCCGAGCTTCTTCTCCGGCTTGCCGAAGGAGAGGCCGGGGGTGTCCTTCTCGATCACGAGGCAGGTGATGCCCTTGGACTTGTGCTCGCCGGTGCGGACCATGACGACATAGATATCGTTGAAGCCGCTGCCCGAAATGAACTGCTTGGTGCCGTTGAGGACATAGTGGTCGCCATCGAGCACAGCGGTGGTCTTGAGCCCCGCCGCGTCCGATCCCGAACCCGGTTCGGTCAGGGCGTAGCTGGCAATTTTTTCCATGGTCACGAGGCTCGGCAGGAAGCGCGATTTCACGTCCTCGCCGCCGAAGCGGTCGATCATCCACGTTGCCATGTTGTGGATCGAGACATAGGCGCTGGTCGCCGGGCAGCCATAGGCCATGGCTTCCATGATCAGCGCCGCTTCGAGCCGCCCGAGGTTGATGCCGCCCGATTCCTCGCTGACGTAGATCGCGCCGAAGCCGAGCTCGCCGGTCTTCTGGATAACGTCGCGGGGGAAGTGGCTCTTCTCGTCCCATTCGGCGGCGAAGGGGGTGATGTTGTCGGCCGTGAACCGCTGCGCCATTTCCTGGATCGCGAGCTGGTCGTCGGTAAGTGCAAATTGTCCGGTCATGGCGCGTGCCCTAGCGCCGGACGGGGCAGGATGGAAGGCGTCAGCCGCAGGTAATCGCGGTGATACGGCCTTCCCCGTTCAGGGTAACGCGGACCCGCCACGGGCTGAATGCCGTGGTCACAATCATGTCGGGCTCGATCCATTCGAATATGCGGGCGCGCGTCACGTCCTGGATGCTCTGGGCAATCTCCTGCGAGGCTTGCCGGCCGACATGGACCTGTGCCGGTTTCGCATCACAGGCGCCCTCGGCGGCTGCACGCTCGGTGAGGCTCGAATAGCGAGGGGCACATGCCGCCACCGACATGAGCCCCGTGATCGAAACCAGTACGGCTAGCCGCAAGTGATCTCGGTGATTTTCATCGCGTTATCGTAACGCACGTTCACTCGGTCCGGGCGATAGTCCATGGTCCAGGCCGAATCCGACGGACCCCACCGCAGGGTGCGAGCGCCACTCTGCTGCTGGATCGCAGCACCCATGTCGGCGCTGGCGGTATGGCCGATATGCCCCTGAACTGCGGCCGCATCGCAAGTATATGTCGGTTCTGCCGCCGGAGTGCTGGCCGGCTCCTCGTAGGCCGCGCACGCTGCAAGGGGCAGGGCGATGGCGATCAGGGCAATCGAACGCATGGGCATTCTCCTCAGTTGTCGCAACGCATCAGCTTTATCGGGTCTATCCGGTCCTCGTCTACCGAGGACTCGGTGAGTGTATTACCATCGTCGGAAAGATCGAGCTTGCGAGCCATCTGCCACTTCTCTCCCTCGCCCTCCATGGCCAGCGAGACGACGATGCTGTCCGCGCTGTCTACCTCGATGCGCGTGACCTCGCCCCGCGACTCATAGAATCGGATGGACTTGGGCGCGATCTCCAGCCGCATGTCGGACGGCACGTCGCAACTACCCTTGTCGTGATCCCACACGCCCAGGAAGGCTGAGGGAATTTCCTCTGCCGTGACAGGGGTTGGCGAGGAAGTTGGTGACGTCTGCGCGGAAGCCTTCGCTTCGCCAGAGCCGGCTGCGCCAGCAGGCTCATCTGCTCCCGATGCATCCGGTCCCGGCGAACATGCCGCCATGGTCAGGAACAATACGGGAAGGAGCGGGCGAAGGAGGGCTGCATGGTTCATGAAGCCTCCAACGCCCGGGTTGAGGAAACTATCCCTGAAAGATCAACCCATTGTCGGGATGACGAAAGCGTTCGAGCCGTCGCCGCCGCCGTCGGGCCAGCGCTGGGTGACCTTCTTGGTCTTGGTCCAGAAACGCAGGCCTTCCATGCCGTACTGGTCGATGTCGCCGAAGCCCGAACGCTTCCACCCGCCGAAGCTGTGGTAGCTGACCGGCACCGGGATGGGGACGTTGATGCCGACCATGCCTACGTTCACGCGGCTCGCGAATTCGCGCGCGGCGTGGCCATTGCGGGTGAAGATCGCGACGCCATTGCCGTACTGGTGCTGGCTCGGCAGGCGGACGGCCTCTTCGAAGTCCTTTGCGCGGACGATCTGGAGCACGGGGCCGAAGATCTCTTCCTTGTAGCTGTCCATGTCGGTGGTGACGCGGTCGAGCAGCGTCGGGCCGACGAAGAAGCCCTTCTCGTAGCCCTGCAAGGTGAAGCCGCGACCGTCGATGACGACTTCGGCACCTTCCTTCTCGGCGGTGTCGATCCAGCCTTCGACGCGGGCCTTGTGCTCGGGCGTCACGACCGGGCCGTAATGAGCATCCTTGTCGGTCGAGACGCCGACGCGCAGGCCATTGATCGCAGGGATCAGCTTTTCGCGCAGGCGGTCGGCCGTGTCCTCGCCCACCGGCACGACGACAGGCAGCGCCATGCAGCGCTCGCCCGCCGAGCCGAAGGCGGCTCCGGCGAGGTCGTTGACCACCTGGTCGAGATCCGCGTCGGGCATCACGATGCCGTGGTTCTTGGCGCCACCGAAAGCCTGCACGCGCTTCGCGTTCGCCGAGCCGCGCGAGTAGATGTACTGCGCAATGTCGGAGGACCCGACGAAGCTGATCGCCGGAATGTCGGGATGGTCGAGGATCGCGTCGACCATTTCCTTGTCGCCGTGGACGACCTGCAGCAGGCCTTCCGGAGCGCCAGCCTCGATGAAGAGTTCTGCGAGGCGCACCGGCACGCTCGGATCGCGTTCGGAAGGCTTGAGGATGAAGGCGTTGCCCGCCGCGATCGCCATGCCGAACATCCACATCGGGATCATCGCAGGGAAGTTGAACGGAGTGATGCCCGCGCCGATGCCGAGCGGCTGGCGCATCGAATAGACGTCGATGCCGGGCCCTGCACCCTGCGTATATTCGCCCTTCAGCGCCTGCGGGATGCCGCAAGCGAACTCGATCACCTCGAGCCCGCGCTGGATATCGCCGTGAGCGTCGTCGACCACCTTGCCGTGCTCGCTCGACAGAAGTTCGGCCAGTTCCTGCTTGTGCGCTTCGACGAGGCGCTTGAATTCGAACATCACGCGCGCGCGCTTCTGCGGGTTGGTCGCGGCCCATTCGGGCTGGACCTTCTTCGCTGCGTCGACCGCGCGCTGCAGCAGCGCCGCGTCGCCAAGGGCGACCTCGGCCTGGATTTCACCCGTCGACGGGTTCCAGATCTTGTGGGTGCGGCTTGCGGTTCCGCCGGTTCCGCCGACGATGAAATGGTCTACCTGACGCATGGGAATCTCCTCTTGCGGCCCATCTAGAGATGTGTGCGCCACAAGCAAGGGAGGAGCGCGACGGCGCGGGCCACAACGACGTTGACCGGGGCGGACACCTGCGGCAAAGCGCCGCGCACAGGCGGGTATGATGTAATGGTAGCCTGTCAGCTTCCCATGCTGAACGCGCGGGTTCGATTCCCGCTACCCGCTCCAGCCGCCCTTCCCATCATCACAGGTGCATTATAGGGTGGCCCCAGCAACTGCTTGGAGCGACCATGTCGATCTTTACGGACCATCCCAACTCAGTCGGCGAAAGCTATGGCGAGCATATGTCGAGCGCCTTCAGTTTCGGCTCGCGGATGTTCGTGGGGAGCCTTGCCTGTTTCGTGCACGGGATTTTCCCTTTTTGGTTCAAGGGCAACGGCAGCCGCACGGTCCACGATTTGTCCAAGCGCATGATCCATGGCCGCGACAAGTTCGATGGCAAGGCCGCGCATACCAAGCCGGCCGATTGGTGCATTTGAGCCGCCACGATCTTTCTGCTCGATAGGCTTGGGGGCAGGCTTGGACCGCATCGTTTCGCAACAGTCCGGCGACGACGGCAGCCTGCTCGGGCGCTTTAACGGTGCAAAACCCCCGGCGGCGGAGTGGTTCACCGAAGCGCTCGCAATTGCTCCGGACCGGTCGCATTTCGAAGTCGACGGCGCGCAAATCGAGCTCCTGACATGGGGCGAAGCGGGTAAACCCGGACTGTTGTTCCTTCACGGCAATGCCGCCCATGCCGACTGGTGGAGCTTCATTGCGCCCCTCTTTGCCGACGACTTTCGCTGTGCGGCGATCTCGTGGTCGGGCATGGGGCGCTCCGACTGGCGCGAGGCCTATGCGATCCCGACCTTCGCCAAGGAAGCGATGACGGCGATCGAGGTCGCGGGGCTCGCAGCATCGGGTGAGCCGCCGGTTATCGTCGCCCACTCCTTCGGCGGCTTTCCCACGCTGAATATCGGCGCATTTCACCCGCATGCGATAGCTGGCGCGATCCTTGTCGATTCAGCGCCCCCCAAGCCCGGGCAGGGGCCGCCACCCCGTCTTGCACAGGGACGCGAGCGCAACCCGCGCTATCCGACGCTGGAAGCAGCGCTGCGTCGGTTCCGTTTCCTGCCAGAGCAGGACAGCGGCATGCCCGAGATCATCGACTGGATGGCGCGCAACGCCCTTCACCAGGTTCCCGCATCGGCAGACGATCCGGGCGGATGGACCTGGCGCTTCGATCCCCGTTTCTGGAAGAAGTTCACGCCTGGCGCCTTCGGTATCAGGGTTGGAGTGCCGATGGGCATCATCATCGGCGAAAAGTCTGCCCTATTCCCCGAAGGCAGGCTGGAAGAGCTGCAGGCCCTGCTACCAGACTGCCGGTTCTCGACGGTCATAGAGGACGCGCATCACCACGTCCTAGTCGACACTCCGCTCGAACTCGTGGCGGCAATCCGCAAGGGTCTGCCGCTGCTGCGCTAGCCTATTTCGGCGGCATGCGGATCCCGCCGTCGAGGCGGAACTGGTGACCGTTGATATAGGTGTTGCGGGCGATCTCGACGATCAGCGAGGCAAACTCCTCAGGATGGCCAAGGCGCTTGGGGAAAGGCACCGAGGCGTTGAGCTGCGCCCACATTGCCGGATTGCGGTCCTTCATGCCCAGCATCAGCGGAGTCGCGAAGATGCCCGGCATGACCGAGTTCACGCGGATGCCGACATCCATCAGGTCTCGGGCCATCGGCAGGACGAGGCCGTTCACGCCCGCCTTGCAGCTGCCGTAGATGACCTGCCCGATCTGTCCGTCCTGCGCCGCGACGCTGGCGGTCAGCGTAATGCAGCCGCGCTCGCCATCCTCGTTGAGCGGCTCGGAATTGGCCATGCCCAGCGCCGAATGGCTGGCGATGCGATAGGAAGATACGAGGATGCCTTCAGCCCCGAAGGCATAGTCCTCGGTGGCGAGGCGTTTGTAGCTCCCTGTTTCCTTGTCCCAGCCCAGCGTCTTGCCGCGGCGGCTGGTCATCGCGCAGTGGACGGTTACGCGTTCCTGGCCATGAGCGGCACGGGCCTTTTCGAACCCGGCAACGACCGAATCCTCGTCGGTGATGTCGACGCGTGCGAAGGTGCCGCCGATGGCTGCGGCATGAGCTTCGCCCGCTTCTTCGTTGACGTCGAAGATCGTCACCTTGAGGCCCGCATCCGCCAATGCCTGCGCGCTTGCTTTCCCGAGGCCCGATGCGCCGCCTGTCACCACCGCTGCCATGCCTGCCTTCAGTTCCATGCTCTCTCTCCCAGCTCTTTGTCTCTCGTGCGAAACTGCTATCGCATGCCGAGAGCCATAGCCAGTGGAGCCGTCGCAGAACCGTGACAGCATTTCTTTTCGCCCTTCTTGCCACCTTTGCCGCCGGTTTCGGTGCGCGCGACCAGATGCTCGTCGGCACATTGCGCGACCGCCTGGGTCAATCCGGAGGACTGTTGGTGACGGGGTTGGGCACGGCACTGGCCACTGCCTTGATCGCGGCATGGTGCGGAGCGCTGATCGGCTCGACCATGTCGAACGACGCTTCGACCATGTTCGTCGCAATTGCCATGCTGGTCGCCGCCATCGAGTGTGCGCTCCCGCGCCGGCTGATCTCGCCCGACGAGCCGACGCGGTCGCTGGGCGCCATCGGCATCGTCCTGTTCGCGCGCCAGCTCACCGATGCAGCGCGGTTCCTCGTCCTCGCCGTTGCGGCGGCCTATGCCTCGCCCGAGATGGCCGCATTCGGAGGCGCTGTCGGCGGTATGGCCATCGTCGCGATCGGCTGGACGCTCGGAAGGGACGGTCTCGACCGGTTGCCGCTCCGCACCATCAGGCATTTCGTCGCCATCTTCCTCTTCCTCGTCGCCGTATCGACTGCGCTTTCGGCCCGCGGCATCATCGGGTAAACCGATTACCTTGACCGGTTGAAATCGGGAAACCCGTTCAGCCCTTCCTGCGTTGGATGTTCGAACACGAAATCCACGAAAGGTTGGGACCATGGCCAAGGCTGGCGACAATTCGAAGAAGGAACTTATCGCGGCACTCAACGGGGTGCTCGCGGATACCTACGCCCTCTACATCAAGACCAAGAACTTCCACTGGCACGTCGCGGGCCCGCGTTTCCGCGACCTTCACCTCATGTTCGACGAGCAGGCACAACAGCTGTTCGGCACGGTGGACATCATTGCGGAGCGCGCGCGCAAGCAGGACGGCGACACGCTGACCTCGATCGGTTCGATTGCCAAGCACACCAAGATCAAGGACCAGGATTCGACCTCGATCGGCCCGGACAAGATGGTCACCGAACTCAAGGGCGACAACGAAACGCTGCACGAACGGCTCGAAACGCTCAAGGACGCAGCCGAAGCGGCGAACGACAACGCCACCAGCGCACTTGTCGACGAATGGATCGACGCCTGCGAGGAGCGCATCTGGTTCCTCCGCCAGACCGCCAAGTAAGCGAATAGCTATTCGCACGCGCATCGGGCCGCCTTCGCCATTGGGCGTGGGCGGCCTTGGTGTATGGAGAGCGGATGGCTCAGGTGGAAATTATCGAAAGCGCGAGCGACTCGGCGATTGCCGACTGGCTGGCCGTGCAGATTGCCGATGCGCTCAACGCGGGCGACGGGCCGGTGACCATCACTGTCCCCGGCGGGTCGACTCCGTTCCCGATAATGGAGGCGCTGCTCGACCACGATCTCGACTGGACGCGTCTTGTCGTCTGGCCGGGCGACGACCGCGTCGTGCCGGAGGACCATCCCGCATCCAACACCGGCAAGCTGCGCGACCTGTTCGAACCTGCGGGAGCCGAAGTAGTCACTCTGTCCGAGATGGAAGCCGTGCCGCACTTCACGCTGGCGTGGCTGGGCATGGGCGCCGACGGGCATATTGCCTCGCTGTTCCCCAATACCGATCCGCAGGTGGACGAACCGCAGCAAGTGGTGCGGCTCACGCCGGACCCGCTGCCGCCCGAGGCGCCCTTCGACCGCATCAGCCTGACCATTCCTTCGCTGCTGGCAAGCGACCAGCTGGTCTTCGTCATCCGCGGCGAGGAGAAACGCGCCGTTCTCGACCAAGCCATTGGGGGACAAAGCGATCTTCCGGTTGCGCGGCTGCTCGGTGCAGCTAGACAAAAGGTGACATGCTTCACCTGATCCCGAAGCCGCTCCATCGGCTTGCCCTCACCGTCGGCCATCGCCTGCGCCATCATTGGCGCAAGGCGACCGGCGTCACTGGCGAGGGCGTTTCGGTGATCGGACGCGACTTCGACGGCCAGATCCTGTTGGTCCGGCATAGCTACGGGCCGCAGGGCTGGTACTTCCCGGGCGGCGGAATCGGGCGGAAGGAGACGCCGGAGGATGCAGCCCGGCGCGAATTGCGCGAAGAGGCCAACTGCCCGATCGAAGGGCTCAAGCTCGTCGGCATCATCGAGGAGGAATTGTCGGGCGCTCCGCACCGGGCGCACATCTTCGAAGGCGTGGTGAACACCATGCCGAAGGCCGATGGCCGCGAGATTGTCGAGGCCCGGTTTTTCCCGACCCATTCGCTGCCCGAACCGCTGAGCCCGCGCACCAAGGCCCGACTGCAATTGTGGCAGGCGCGCAAGAGCTAGAGCAGGCTCAACTGGGCATCCGGGCGCGACTGCTCGGCTTCGCCGTCACCCTCGAGTTTCGACAGGGTGAGCCCCATCAGCCTGATCGGCATGGGTAGCGGCAGGACCTCCTCCAGCAAGTTCCGTCCGATGGCGGCGAACTCGGCCTTCGTTTCGATTGGCCGGTCGACGGTCTTCGCCCGGCTGAAGATCTGGAAGTCGGTGTATTTCATCTTCAGCGTCACCGTCCGCCCCTTGGCCTCGGCGCGCTCGATATAACCCCACACGATGTCGATGATGTCCTCCATCGTCTCGCGCAGTTCGCTGCCCGATGACAGGTCGCGGTTGAAGGTCCGCTCCCCGCCGACCGACTTGCGGATGCGGCTTGAGCGCACCGGCCTCAGGTCGATGCCCCGCGCGGCGCGATAAAGGTAGTCGGCGAAGCTACCGAAGTTCGCACGCAGCCACTCGATGTCCTTGAGCGCCAGGTCGCCTCCGGTCTCGATCCCGAGCCGCGCCATCTTCTCCGCGCCCTTGGGTCCGACGCCGTGGAACCGGCGAATGGGTAGCTTTGCGACGAATTGCGCGCCTTCGCCCGGGCGGACGACGCACATCCCGTCAGGCTTGTTCTGGTCGCTGGCGATCTTGGCGAGGAACTTGTTGTAGCTCACTCCGGCGCTGGCGGTCAGTTTCGTCTTGGCGCGGATTTCCTGCCGGATCAGTTCGGCAATGCGTGTCGCGCTGCCGATGCCGAGCTTGTCTTCGGTAACGTCGAGATACGCCTCGTCGAGGCTCAGTGGTTCGACGAGGTCGGTGTGATGGTGGAAGATCGCCCGGATTTGCCGGCTCGCTTCCTTGTAGGCATCGAAGCGGTGGCGGACGAAGATGAGGTCGGGACACAGCCTCTTGGCGGTGACCGAGGGCATGGCGCTGCGCACGCCGAACTTCCTCGCCTCGTAGCTCGCCGCCGCCACCACGCCGCGTCCGCCCGAACCGCCCACGGCAACCGGCTTGCCCCTCAATTCGGGATTGTCGCGCTGTTCGACGCTGGCGAAGAAAGCGTCCATGTCGACATGGATGACCTTGCGCAGGCCGCCCGCCTCGCCGTCTTCATCCGTGTCTTTCGCGTCACTCATCGCAACCAAGATAGGCCGACGGGTTGCAAAGCGGAACCTTGTCCGTCACCTGCCATTTTGTGCGCATGCGAAGAGAAGTCCTTGCCAACGGCGAACAGCCGGTAATCGCCGCCGCCCCCAAGAGGCGGATCGGCGAGCGCGAGCTCATCTGGATGATGGCGCTGCTGATGGCGTGCAACGCCTTCGGCATCGACGCCATCCTGCCTGCGCTCGACAGCCTTGCGAACAGCTTTGCCGTTGCCGGTAACGACCGCCAGTTCGTGGTCGGCATCTACCTCCTCGCCGGCGGCATAGGAACGCTGATACCGGGGGCATTCGCCGACCGCTACGGTCGTCGTCCGGTCCTATTCGTGGCCCTGGGCTGTTACATCGCGCTGTCGCTGGCCTGCGCAGCGGTAACGAGTTTCGACCAGTTGCTCTTCCTGCGCGCTTTGCAGGGGTTCTTCGCGGCGGGCATCATCGCTCTGCCGCCCGCCATCATTCGCGACCGCGTGGGCGGCGACCGCATGGCGCGGTTGATGAGCCTCATCTTCGTCATCTTCCTGCTCGTACCTGCGGTTGCGCCCAGTATCGGACAGGGCGTCCTGCTGCTGTTCGGGGACTGGCGCTGGATATTCGTTTCGATGGCCGTGCTTGGCGCCTTAATGACGGCATGGGTCTATTTCCGCCTGCCCGAGACCCTGCACGAGGAAGACCGGCAGGATATCGAGATCTCGCATATCGCCAGCAACATGCTCAGCGCAGTCTCGTTGCGCGCGACCATCGGCTACACGCTGGCGAGTTCGCTCGTCTTCGGGGCGCTGTTCGGCTTTATCAATTCCTCGCAACAGCTGATCGGCGAAGCCTTCGGCGCGGGCGAGATGTTCCCGCTGCTCTTCGCCATCTGCGCGGGCTGCATGGCCATCGCCAACTGGACCAATAGCCGCATCGTCGAGCGCTTCGGCGCGCGGCGCGTGAGCCACACGGCGCTGTTCCTGTTCATCGGCGTGGCAGGGCTGCAGTACTATTTCGCCCACCAGCCGGACGAGGACCTGTGGACCTTCGTGCCCCTGATGGCTGCCAACATGAGCCTGCTTGGGTTCATCGGTGCGAACTTCGGCTCGATCGCGATGCAGCCGTTCAAGCACATCGCCGGAGCTGCATCGAGCGCGCAGAGCTTCCTGCGCATGACCACGGGTGCCCTGCTCGGTGCCACGGTCGGCTACGCCTATGACGGAAGCGCCCGCCCGCTGGCGACGGCGCTGCTGCTGGCGGCGCTGACGAGCCTTGCCTTCGTGCTCTATTCCGAGCGCGGGAAGTTGTTCGGGCCGCCTGAACCCGACGACGAAGACGAGGACTAGAGGTCGCTCGCCAGCCTGCGCCAGGCGAGGTCGGCGAATTCGCAGAGCAAGAGCCGCGTGTCGCGCGGGTCGATGATATCCTCGACATTGAAGCGCTCGGCGCTGCGGAAGGGCGAAGTGACCTTGTCTAGTCGCGCCCGGATCGCCTCGAGTTCGGCCGCCGGGTCCACGGCCGCCTCGATCTCCGACTTGTAGGCAACCTCCAGCCCGCCTGCGATGGGGAGCGAGCCCCAGTCGCCCGAGGGCCAGCAATAGCGGTACTGGTAGAGATCGGCATTGCTCATCGCACTGCCCGCGATGCCATAGGCGCGGCGCATGACAATCGAGGCGAGCGGCACGGTGGCCTTGTAGACCGCGTTCATCGCCTGCACGCCGTAGCGGATCGTGCCCGCCACCTCAGCCTCGCGCCCGATCATGAAGCCGGGATTATCAACCAGATGCACGATCGGCAGGCGGAACAGGTCGGCCAGTTTCACGAACCGCTCGACCTTCTCGGAGGTCTTCGCATCCCACGATCCGCCGAGGTAGCTCGGGTCGTTGGCGAGGACGAAAACTGGCCAGCCGTCGAGGCGGGCGAGGGCGGTGATGCAGGCGCGGCCCCACATGCGACCGATCTCGAACACGGTGCCTTTGTCGAAGATCAGGTCCATCGCCCGGCGCATCGAATAGACCTGCTTCTCGTCGCGCGGAATCAGGCTTAGCAGCGCTTCCTCGCGCCGGTCCGCGGGATCGCCGCTGACAATGCGACGCGCCTGCTGGCCGACGTGTTCGGGCATGAAGGAAAGGAAGTGGCGTGCACGGGCAAACGCCTCTGCCTCGCTCGCTACTTCGTCGTCGACCACGCCGTTGCGGGTGTGGATGCCGCTGCCGCCGAGCGCTTCCTTGGCCTCCTCGTGGTTCGCCGATCCGCCGTCCTTCCAGGCATCGCCTAGCGCGTCGACCACGGCGGGCCCGGCGGCGAAGATCTGAGAGAGGCCCTTGACCATGACCGAGTAATGGCTCGCCGCGATCCGTGCCGCGCCGAGGCCTGCGGTGGGACCGAGCGAGAGCGCCACAACGGGCACGGTGTCGAGGTTCTTCACCACCTCGCCCCACATGTGGACCGCAGGGATGTAGGTCGAACCGATCATCTCGAGCGTCTTGACCGAGCCGCCGCCGCCGGTGCCGTCGATCATCCGGATGATCGGCAGGCGCAGCTCGTGCGCCATCTTTTCGGCCTGCTCCATCTTGCGGCCGATCCCCGCGTCCGCCGCCCCGCCGCGAATGGTGAAGTCATCGGCGGTAGCCACCACGGGCCGCCCGTTGATGGTGGCCTTGCCGAACAGGAACGGGGCAGGGAGGACGCCGGTAAGGTTGCCGTCCTCGTCATAGGAGCCCTTGCCGGCGATCTTGCCGATCTCGCGGAAGGAGCCGGGATCGACCAGGGCGGCGAGCCGCGCGCGGGCGTCCATCTTGCCGCGCCCGTGCTGGCGCGCAACCTTGTCCGGCCCGCCCATCGCCTCGGCCAGCGCCTCGCGATGGCGCAGTTCCTCGAGTTCCTTTTCCCAGCTCATGCGTGCCCGCTCTCCTCAGGCCAGCACGCTTGCAAGGGACGCGGCGAAAGGGAAGCCCTATTCTTCTTTCGGCTCGACAACTGCCAGCACGGCCTCGACCTGCACCTGGCTGCCGGCGCTGACCGAAAGTTCGGTGACTGTCCCGTCGAACGGCGCGGTAAGCGCGTGCTCCATCTTCATCGCCTCGAGCACCATCAGGCGCTGTCCGGCAGTGACGGCCTGCCCTTCGGTGACATCGACTGCGATGACCTTGCCTGGCATGGGCGCGATGATGTCGCCGTCGTGAGCGTGGTGCGCGCCAGCGCCGCGTGCCCCGCGATCGAATACGAAGCTCTGCCCTTCTGCGAACACCACGACCCGCGCAGTATCTACGAATCCGGTTGCGGGAACATCGAGGCCGGATCGCGCGGCCGAGACGGTGCGGGTGTCGCCCTTGTGAGAAAGGGTCGTGGTCAGCACCCCGGGCGCATTGAGGCGTAGCCCGATGGGGAGATGGTCGTATTCCTCGGTCTCTGCCAGGACGACGAAATCGGCTGCGGTCCGCCAGATCGTCTCGTCAGCCTCATCCGAAGTGACCAAATCGTCGAGCTTGGCAGCGATGAAGCCGGTGTCGAGGTTGGCGTCTTCGAAGTCCTCGTCGCGCAGGCAATTGGCGATGAAGGCGGCATTGGTCTTCACCGGCCAGATTTCGACTCCCTCGGCGATTTCGGCGAGCTGGTCGATGGCATCGCTGCGGTTCTCACCCCAGACGACCAGCTTGGCCACCATGGGATCGTAGAAGGGCGAGATCATGTCGCCTTCCTCCACGCCGGTTTCGATCCTGCCCTCAACGCCGAGATCGAAATGTTCGAGGCGACCGGTCGATGGCAGGAATCCCGCAACCGTGTCTTCGGCATAAAGGCGCGCCTCAATCGCATGACCGTCGATGAAAAGCTCGTCCTGCTTGAGCGGCAACGGCTCGCCGCTCGCGACACGCAATTGCCACTCGACCAGGTCCACGCCGGTGATTTCCTCGGTCACCGGGTGTTCGACCTGCAGGCGGGTGTTCATTTCCATGAAGAAGATGCGGTCGGCGCGCAGGCCTTCGCTGGCGTCGGCGATGAATTCGATCGTGCCCGCGCCTTCGTAATCGACCGCCTTCGCGGCGCGCACAGCGGCGGCGCAGATGTCCTCGCGGGTGGCCTCGTCCATGCCGGGGGCGGGGGCTTCCTCGATTACCTTCTGGTGGCGGCGCTGGAGCGAGCAGTCGCGTTCGAACAGGTGGACGACGTTGCCGTGGCTGTCGCCGAACACCTGCACCTCGATATGGCGGGGCGAGGTGATCCACTTTTCGAGCAGGACCTCGTCGTTCGAAAAGCTGGCCTTCGCCTCGCGCCGGCAGCTTTCCAGCGCAGCCTCGAAATCCGCCGCATCATCGACCTTGCGCATACCCTTGCCGCCGCCGCCTGCGACTGCCTTGATCAGCACGGGATAGCCGATGGCGTCGGCTTCCTGCTTCAGACGTTCGACCGACTGGTCCTCGCCCTCGTAGCCGGGCGTCACCGGCACCCCGGCGGCACGCATCAGCTTCTTGGCTGCGTCCTTCAGGCCCATGGCCTCGATGCTCGATGGCTTGGGGCCGACCCAGATCAGGCCCGCATCGATCACCGCTTGCGCAAAGCCGGCGTTCTCCGACAGGAAGCCGTATCCCGGGTGGATCGCATCCGCTCCGGTAGCCTTGGCAGCCGCAATGATCTTCGCGCCAACGAGATAGCTCTCAGCCGCGGGCGAGGGGCCGATATGCACTGCCTCGTCCGCCGAGCGGACGTGCAGCGCCTTGGCGTCGGCATCCGAATAGACAGCCACCGTGGCGATACCCATCTCGCGCGCAGTGCGGATGATGCGGCAGGCGATCTCGCCGCGATTGGCGATGAGGAGTTTCTGGATCATCGTGAGCTAATCAGCGTCCCTTGGGGCAATTGTCGGGTTCGACGGTGTACTGGATGCCGGTGACCTTCCACGCGCCTTCGATCTTGATCAGGTTGAAAACGTCGATGCCGCAGTGGCTGCGCTTGCCATTCAAGTCGAAGCTGTATTCGGCCCAGACGACGGCGATGTTGCCGCGCACCAGCACGGTGGGGTCCCAATAGACCTCGCGGAAGGTGTCATCGCCCTCGTTGATGGTGGCGAGGTCGTCGGCGAAGCTGCGGAAACGCACGATTTCCTTGCCATCGCGCATCCGGTGGGATGCGAGCAGGCCATCCTTGGTCGAGACGGCGCCGATCACTGCGGGGTCCTTCTCGTTCAGTCCGCGCAGGAACTCGTCGACCGAGTGCAGGATCGCGGAATTGCTGTCGTCCTGCGCCAAAGCGGGCGTGCCCAGGCACATCGCAGTGGCCGCGATTGCGGCGAGCCATCCCTTCATCGTCTCTCTCCTGAAACTTCCCGCCCGCGCTAGCCGTAGCGGAAGCCCTCTTCAAGCTACCACCCGGCGACGGGGCGGAAATCGTGGCGCGACCAGAGGATCGGTTCGTCGAGCGGAGTGGGGCGATTGATCAGCGCCTCGAAGAAGGCGTTGGTCACGTGCCACAGCTTTTCGAGGCCATTGACGCGTACCCGCTTGTCCCATGCTTTCTGCCCGCGGCCCAGCACCTTGCGGCCGATCGCGCCGTATATGTTCGCGGCGGACAGGACCGCCCAGCGCTGGCGGAAGCGCAGGCGCGCCGCGCCAAGCTTGGAGGCCTGCTCGTGCTTTTCCATCAGCGCGATGAGGCGGGGCATGAGGCTGGCAAGCACGAAGCGGTTTTCGGGCAGAGCATGTT
This sequence comes from Qipengyuania sp. RANM35, assembly GCF_041021145.2. Taxonomy (NCBI): domain Bacteria; kingdom Pseudomonadati; phylum Pseudomonadota; class Alphaproteobacteria; order Sphingomonadales; family Erythrobacteraceae; genus Qipengyuania; species Qipengyuania sp. RANM35. Next base: position 197,695 of record NZ_CM196433.1, read on the forward strand.
CGCCCTCGGCCCAGCCCTTCTCGGCAAGCCAGGTCATCGGCAGGTAGCGGCGTCCGGCCTCGGCGTCCTCGACGATGTCGCGGGCGATATTGGCGATTTGGAAAGCCAGGCCGAGGTCGCAGGCGCGGTCGAGCGTGTCTCCGTCATCCTCGGGCACGCCCATGACCTGCGCCATCATTACCCCGACGGACCCCGCGACATGGTAACAATAACGCAGCATGTCTGCCTCGTTCGCCGGCTTCCAGCGGGTGGCGTCGAGCGCGAAGCCGCCGATCATGTCGTTGGCGAGGTCCATGGTCAGTCCGCATTCGTCGGCAACCAGACCGAAGCCGTCGAAGGCCGGGTCGGCGGTCGGCTGTTCCTCAAGCGCACGGCGGGTGAGCACGCGGATGGCCTGCACCCGGTCCTCGGCGTCCTTGAGGTCACCCTGGTCGCCCAGCGGACCGCCCTTGTCCTGATTGTCGGCAATATCGTCGCAGCGGCGGCACCAGGCGTAGAGGAGCCAGGCCCGTTCGCGCGTAGCGCGGTCGAACAGTTTAGAGGCGGCGGAAAAGCTCTGCGAACCTTCCTCGATCGCGGTCCGCGCCTTTTCGACGAGATAGCGCCGTTCCCGCCCGCCGCCGGCGCGGGCTGGGGTGTGGCGGATCTTGCTGGTCGTAAGGGGACGCGGTTTGCTCAGAGGTCTTCGGCCTTCATGCGGAAGATCGGGGTGTGCGGCTCATATGCTGCCATCTTGTCGAGCAATCCGGTTAACGTCTCGTCCGCGATCAATATGCCCTGGTGCGCGGGGCGGACGAAGCCGACATCGGCCATGTGGCGGTTGAAGGCGACGAGGTGGTCGTAGAAACCGAAGGCGTTGAGCAGGCCGACGGGCTTCTGATGATAGCCGAGCTGCGCCCAGCTCATCGCCTCCCACAGCTCGTCCATCGTGCCGACGCCGCCGGGGATGGTGACGAAGCCGTCGGAAAGGTCGGTGAAGCGCTGTTTGCGCTCGTGCATGCCCGAGACGGTATAGAGTTCGGTGCAGTCGTGGTTGGCGACCTCCGAATTGGCGAGCGCTTCGGGGATTACCCCGATGACCTCGCCCCCGGCTTCCAGCGCGCCACGCGCAACCGCGCCCATCAGACCAAGGCGGCCGCCGCCATAGACGGTCCCGATCCCGCGCTCGGCGAGACCTTTGCCCACGTCGTAGGCCAGCTGGATGTATCGCGGATCCTCCGGGCTGGCGGAGCCGCAGTATACGGCGAGACGGTTCATGAAAGCAGGTCCTCGATCATAAGCCCCGCGGTCGCCTTGGCGCTGCCGACGACGCCGGGGATGCCCGCGCCCGGGTGCGTGCCTGCGCCCACGAGGTAGAAATTGTCGATCACGTCGTCGCGATTGTGGCCGCGGAACCACGCGCTCTGGGTCAGCAGCGGTTCAAGGCTGAAGGCGCTGCCCATGTGGGCGTTGAGGTCCATGGCGAAATCGCGCGGTGCGTAGTGAAACTTGGTGACGATGCGTTCGGAAAGGCCCGGGATCAGGCGCCGCTCGACCTCGTCGAGGATACGCTTTTCGAGGATCGGGCCCATCTCTGCCCAGTCGACCGCCAGCTTGCCCATGTGGGCGACGGGGACGAGCGCATAGAAAGTGCTCTTGCCCTCGGGCGCCATGCCCGGATCGGTAACGCTGGGGTGATGGAGGTAGATCGAGAAATCCGCCGGCAGCACGCCGTGGTCGTAGATGTCCTCGAGCAGGCCTTTGTAGCGCGGGCCGAACAGGATCATGTGGTGCGGAATGCCCGGCCAGGTTCCCTCGATCCCGAAGTGGACGACGAACAGGCTGGGCGAGAACTTCTTCTTGGCGAGGCTGTGTGCGTAGTCCGTGCCGCGCTTGGATTCGCCGAGCAGGTCGCGGTAGCTGTGCATGATGTCGGCATTGCTGGCGACGGCGTCGAAGCGCTGCTTCCAGCCCGAATGCGTCTCCACCTCGGTCGCGGTCTTGCCCAGCGTGTGCACCTTGGTGACGGGGTCGTGCAGCCGCACGGTGCCGCCGATACGCTCGAAATGGCGGACCATGCCGGCGACGAGGCGATTGGTGCCGCCCTTGGCCCACCACACGCCGCCGTCCTTCTCCAGCTTGTGGATGAGGGCGTAGATGCTGCTCGTCTTCATCGGGTTGCCGCCGACGAGGAGGGTGTGGAAGGAGAGCGCCTCGCGCAGCTTCTCGTTGTCGACGAAGCTGGAAACTATCGAATAGACGCTGCGCCAGGCCTGCTGTTTCGCGAGCGCTGGCGCGGCCTTCAGCATCGACTTGAAGTCGAGGAACGGCACATGCCCCAGCTTGACGTAGCCTTCCTCGTACACCGCCTCGGAATATTCGAGGAACCGCTGGTAGCCGGCGACATCGGCCGGGTTGAGCGCGGCGATTTCGGAGAACAGCTTCTCCTCGTCGTTCGAATAATCGAAGTTCGTCCCGTCGGGCCAGTTGAGGCGGTAGAACGGCATGACGGGAACGATGTCGACGTCCTCGGCAATGTTGTGCCCGGTCAGCGCCCACAGTTCCTTGAGACAATCGGGATCGGTGATGACGGTCGGCCCGGCATCGAAGGTGAAGCCGTCCTTTTCCCAGAAGTAGGCCCGGCCACCCGGCTTGTCGCGCGCCTCGACCACCGTCGTGGCAATACCGGCGGACTGCAGGCGGATGGCGAGCGCAAGGCCACCGAAGCCCGATCCGATCACGCAGGCGGTCCGGCCTCGCGTCATAGGGACTTCGGAAAGTTCGGGCGAAGGTGCGGTCGGGGACGTCGTTTCGGCGTTCATCGGCTCCCCCCTTGGCGCAGCGGAGCGCCTTTGCCAAGCAAGGCGCGCACACCGGCATGAATCGGGATGGGAGGCTTGCCGCTCAATATGCGCAGCTTGTCGCGGAACGTGGACCGACCCGAATAGAGCCGCTGGATCAGCGGTTCCGGCAGGCGATAGAACCGCTCGAAGATAAGGTAGCGCTGGTCCGGCACCGCGCCGTCGAACAGCATGCGCCCGAGATCGCGATAGAACCGCATCGCCTTCCAGTGCTCCTTCGCGCGCTCCGCGAGGAGGTCGGCGAGTTCGGCTCCCGGAAGGCGGGCATTCTGCGCGATGAATACCGCGTTTGCGGCAGCGAAAGGCAGCGTGTAACTTGTCAACGGATGGACGAAGCCCGCGCGGGCACCCGCACGAACGACGCCGCGCATCCCAAGTTCGCGCTGGAAGGCGGCGAAATTGCCTCCCGTGACCACTGGCAGGACACCCGTCTCCTCGCCGATCGTCTCTCCCTTCCAGCCCTGCTTCTCGCAATAGGCATCGATCCGCGCGGAAAGCGCCTCGCGGTCGAGCGTCGGCGCATCGGCGTAGTAGGTGTCCTCGACAAAGAGTTCGTCGGGCGAGAGAGGCAGCGTATAGACGAAGCGATAGGCATCGTGCTGTGCGACGTCCGCATCCATCACGATCGGGCGCTCGACCCCGTGGGGGGCAGGTGTGCGGATGTGGCGGCCCATGAAGACCTGCCAGCCCCCGCGCAGATGCTGGCTGGGTTCGAAGTCGCGGCAGTCGACCACCCTGTCTGCGGCAATGCCCTGTCCGTTCTCGAGGACAATCCCGTCGTCGCGCAGTCCGGCGACGCGCGTGCCCAGTTGTATCGCACCTTGAGGCAATTCGCGGCGCAGGTATGCGTCGAAGGCGCGGCTGGACATCGAGCGGTAGGTCGCCTTCAGGTTCCGCGAATGGGCGGGGAAACGCACGTCGTAACCGCTCGTCCAGTCGGTCTTGTCGAAACCGACGAGCAGGCCCCTGGCGGTGTCGGCGACATCGTTCTTGAACCAGCTCCAGCGGTGGTTGCCGCCGAAACTGTCACCCGCTTCGAAGATTGCGATAGCCATGTCGGGATAGGTGCGGTGCACGGCGAGGGCGGTTAGCCCCCCGGCCAGTCCGCCCCCCACGATGGCCATGTCGATCTTGCGCCCGCTCATTGGCAGGAAGGCTTAGGGAGTAACTTGGCTTGCGGCAATCACGAGTGTCGCCGCTCAATCGGCGTAACAGGCCTCGAAATGCGCGGTGAAGGCTTCTTCAAGGGCGGCATCGAAAGCGGCCCCTTCTTCCGCGGTGAAATCGTCGTTCACCAAGGCGAGCTCGAGCTGGTGCATTTCGGGCTTCAGCGTCTGGAAATTGCGAAACCAGTCGGCGGTCATCAGGAACCAGCCGATCTTTGCCAGCCTGGTCCTGTCGCCGCCCTTCCTGATCTTCTCCTCCATTACCGCCTTGTCTGCCGCGAGCGCTGCGGCGGAGACTGAGCCGTCCTCGTTCCCCCGGACGTCCGAGAGAACGTTTTCGACCGACTCGTTCTGTTCGGCCAGGCTGATAAGGAATCGCCCGTCATCGGATGCATAAAACTCGGCCGCACCGCGCGCTTCCTCTGGCGAAAGCCTGGATGAAAAGAGCTCAAGCAGTTGCGCCCGGTATTGCGTCACACCTCTTTCGTGCGAAGCGACGAGATGCGGACGCGCGGTTTGTCCCATGAGGTCGAGCGTTCCCGCGCACTCTTCTTCCATCTCGACCATTTCCGGATCGCGCTGCGCTTCCTCGACCATGACGGCGATCGCACTATCGGCGAACCCGGACATGAGACGATCCTTCGCCGCAAGGGCTTCGACGAGGTCGGTGTACGCGCTTCCTCCAGCGGCAGACAGCGGCGCTGGCACAGACGCTGCAATTGCCAGCAGGGCAGCAAGGCTAAGCTTCGTGATCATCGCAGGCTTGTGGCGCGCAAAGTGACGTGGATCAACGGCTTGGCTCGACCGAATGGGGGAACGTCGCGGCGTGAAGGCGGTTCTCCATTGAAAAGGGGCATGTCAGAATGAAATCGCATACGATCCGCTTTGCGCTCGGGGCCATCCTCGTCGCCAGTGCAACGCCAGCTTTCGCGCAGGACGACGAACAGGGCGACGCCTTGCTGCGTGAGTCGCATCAATCGGTTTATACTGGCGACTGGCTCAGCGTCGGGGCGGGCGTGGTCTATTCGCCCAGTTACGACGGGTCGGACGATTATGTGATTTCGCCGCTGCCGATCGTGCAGGGCAAGCTGGGCGGCATCGGGATCAATCCGCGACCCGGCGGTCTGGCGCTCGATTTCATCCCCGATGCCGATGGCGAAGTGGCATTTTCGGCGGGCGTCGCAGCCAGGATCAACCGCAATCGCGCCAGCCAGATCAAGGATCCGGTGGTCAAGCTCTACGGCAAGCTCGACACCGCGGTCGAAGTGGGTCCGACGCTCGGCGTCAGCTTCCCCGCCGTCCTCAATCCCTACGACAGCCTCAGCTTCAACGTGGACGCGCTGTGGGACGTGGCGGGCGCGCACAAGGGCATGACCATCAACCCCAGCGTGACCTATTTCACACCCGTCAGCCGCGGTGCCGCCGTATCGCTGTCGGTCAGCGCGAGCCACGTCGACGACGACTATGCCGACTATTACTACTCGGTCCCGACGCTCAATACGCTGGCCCCCGAAGACACATTGCCCGGCTTCCAGGCCAAGGGCGGTTTCGACAGCGTTGGAGTCAATTTGCTCGCCGGAGTGGATCTCGACGGTGACCTGACCAACGGCGGTTTCGCGCTGATCGTGCTGGGCGGATACTCGAAGATGCTCGGCGATGCGAAGCGCACTCCCTTCACCAGCATCCGGGGTGACGATGACCAGTGGATGCTCGCCGCGGGGGTCGGCTACACGTTCTAGCGACACAATCTGGCGCTTTGACGCCGATCAATGACTCGATTCCTGCGCGGATGTGATAAGCACGTCAGCGAGAGAGGAATCGCCTATGAACGCTGTCGAGAGTTTTTCGCCCTCCAAGAATGCCACCCATGTCGACGTCCTGATCGTCGGCGCGGGCATATCGGGCATCGGATCTGCCTGGCACCTGCAGCAGCAATGCCCGTGGGCGAGCTATACGATCCTGGAGATGAAGGACACGTTCGGCGGGACCTGGGACACGCACAAGTACCCGGGCGTGCGCTCCGACAGCGATCTCTACACCTTCGGCTATCGCTTCAAGCCGTGGGTAGGTGCGCCGATCGCCAGTGCCGAGGAGATCCTCAAGTACATGGGCGAGGTGATCGAGGAGAACGGGATCGACGAGCATATCCGCTACGGTCACCGCATAACCTCCTGCGCCTATTCGCGCGACACGGGACTGTGGACCGTCGGTGCGACCCGCCTGTCCGACGGTGCCGAACTCACCTTCACCTGCCACTTTTTGTGGATGTGCCAGGGCTATTACGACCACGAGAACCCCTACATCCCGCCCGAGTGGCAGGGCATGGGGCTGGGCGACTACAAGGGCGATTTCTTCCACGCCATGCAGTGGGACCCGAACTACGACTACACCGGCAAGCGCGTGCTGGTCATCGGATCGGGCGCAACCGCCGCCACGGTCGTGCCGGCCTTCGCCGAAAAGGCGGAGAAGGTCATCATGCTCCAGCGCAGCCCGACCTATTTCTTCTGCAGCGAGAACAAGAACCCCCTGGCCGACAAGCTGCGCGAGGTCGGGGCCGAGGAGCCCGCGATTCACGACATCGTCCGGCGCCAGATCATGTTCAACCAGGACGTGATGACCAAGCGCTGCCAGGAGGAACCCGAGACCGTTTTCGAGGAACTGAAGGAACTGGTGCGGACCTTCGCGGAAAAGCCCGACTTCGAATTCGAACCGCACTTCACCCCGAAATACCGCGTCTGGCAGCAGCGGCTGGCCTTCTGTCCGGAGGGCGACGTGTTCAGGGCGGCCGTCTCGGGCAAGCTCGACGTCGTCACCGACACGATCGACCGCTTCACCGAGAAGGGTGTGCGCACCTCGTCGGGCCAAGAGATCGAGGCAGACATCATCATCGCCTGCACCGGCTTCAACCTGCTGGTCATGGGAGGCATTCCCTTCACCGTCGATGGCGAGGATGTCGACTGGGGCAAGACCGTCACCTATCGCGGCGCGATGCATACCGGCGTGCCCAACATGGTCTGGGTGATGGGCTATTTCCGCGCCAGCTGGACCCTGCGCGTCGACATGATGGGCGATTTCGTGTGTGCCATGCTCAACAACATGCGCGACAAGGGCGTGTCGCAGGTCGAGGTGAAGTTCCGGCCCGAGGATCAGGACATGGAAATCCTGCCCTGGATCGAGTCCGACAACTTCAATCCCGGCTACCTCAATCGCGGGATCGACGCGATGCCGCGGCGTGGGTCGAAGCCCGAATGGCGGCACAACCAGGATTACTGGGCCGAACGCGAGGCCTTCCCCCACATCGATTTCAACGGTCCGGAATTCGCCTATTCCGGCGGCCAGCCGCTGGGAGAGGAATCGCAGACGAGGGCGACCGTCGCCGCCTGACATTGGTCGAGTAGTGTCCGCCCGTGGTCGGAAGGGCGCTTTTCGGCGCGCGCTTGCGCGTGTCTGAGGGGCGCCACGAGAAAACCAGGGGAAACACAATGAAACTCGCCCGCATCGCATTGCTGTCGACGGCAGCACTTTCGCTCGGCGCCTGCGCCACCACCGGCACAATGTCCGAACCGCAGGGAGTTGCGGTCGTCTCGCAGGCTGACGAGCAGCAGGCTGCCCATGACGCGCTCTTCGCGCTCTTCGCCGATGCCGACGAACGCAATCTCAAGCTCAACCCCATCGGCGCGCTGTTCCGCGGAGACATGCGTTACGCCGATCGTCTGGGCGACTATCTCACCGACGAATTCACCGCCGCGAGCAAGGCGGACACCGAAACCAATCTCACGCTGCTGGCTGCCATCGACCGTAGCAAGCTCTCCCCGACGGACCAGATCGCCTACGATGTGTTCGCGCATGACCAGAAGGGGGCGATGGAAGGCTTCGCGCCCGAACTGATGGCTGCCTCCGAAGTCCGTCCGGTCAACCACTTCGCGGGCTTCCACACCTTCTACCCGAGCTTCGCCAGCGGCCAGAGCGCGGCTCCGTTCAAGACTGTCACCGACTACGAGAACAATCTCAAGCGCCATGCCGACTACATTGCCATCACCGACCGGGCGATCGGCAAGTTCCGCGAAGGCATGAAGACCGGCGTTTTCGAGACCAAGCTGACCATCGGCAATGTCGTCAGCCAGCTCGACACGCAGCTCGCTATGCCGATCGAGGACTCGCCTTTCTGGATGCCGATCAAGAACATGCCGGAAGATTTCTCGGCAGAGGACAAGGCGCGCCTGACCGCAGAATATCGCACAGCGACGCAAGCAATCTACGCTGCCCACACCCGCCTGCGCGATTTCCTGCGCGACGAATACCTGCCGGTGGCGCGCGACAGCGTCGGTCTCGGCCAGATGAAGGGCGGACCGGCCTACTATCGCTACCTCATCGAGAACTCGACCACGCTGCCGCTGGAGCCCGAGTACCTGCACCAGCTGGGCCTCTCCGAAGTCGCCCGGATCAAGGGCGGGATGGAGCAGATCAAGGACGAGGTCGGCTTCAAGGGCACGCTCAACGAGTTCTTCGATTACGTGCGCACCGACGAGAAGTTCAAGCCGAAGAGCCGCGAGGCGCTGACCCAGAGCTATTATGACATCGGCAAGCGCGTCGACGAGCAGATCGGCAACTACTTCTCGCTGCTTCCCAAGACTCCGTTGCAGATCAAGCCTTACGAGGAATGGCGCGAGAAGTTCGAGGCCGGCGGTTCCTACGATTCCGGCTCGCCCGACGGCACGCGTCCGGGCACCTTCTATTTCAACGCCTATGACCTGCCGAGCAGGCTGACGACGGGCAACGTCACGCTCTATCTCCACGAAGGCGCGCCCGGGCACCATTTCCAGATCAGCCTTGCGCAGGAAAACGAGGCGCTGCCCGCCTTCATGCGGTTCGGCGGCAACACTGCCTATGTTGAAGGCTGGGCGTTGTATGCCGAGACGCTCGGTTACGAGATGGGCTTCTACAAGGATCCCTGGGCCCGTTACGGCACGCTGCAGGACGAACAGCTTCGCGCCATGCGCCTGGTCGTCGATACCGGCATCCACGCCAAGGGCTGGACGCGCGAGCAGGCGATCGATTTCATGCTGGCCAATTCCGGCATGACCCGTACCGAAGTCGTGGCCGAGGTCGAGCGGTACATCGCCATCCCCTCGCAGGCGCTCGCCTACAAGGTCGGTGCGCTGAAGATCCAGGAACTGCGCAAGCGGGCCGAGGAGAAGCTGGGCGACAAGTTCGACATCCGTGCATTCCATGCGCAAGTGCTCGATACGGGTGCGCTGCCGCTGCCGGTGCTAGAGGAGAAGATCGACCGCTGGATTGCCGGCGGAGGCAAGTGATCGAGGCGGCCTCCGCAAGCGTGGAGGCCGCTCAGCAAATAGCTTTCCAAGGGGAGGAAAGAACATGAGGAAATTCGCCGCGCAGGCAGCGCTTGCACTGGTCCTTGCGGGAATGTCAGGGGCCTGCACCACCACGGGAGGCGTCGACGCGGAAGCGGTCTCGGCGCTGCCCAGCCCCCACCAGCAACTGGATGCACTCCTCGTCGCCAGCGAAGCAGCGTATCTGGAACGCAATCCCGTATCGGCGTTCTTCCGCGGCGATTTCACGCATGCCGACACTCTGGGCGACTCCTCGCCTGCATATTACGACCGCGAGCGAGCCGCTGCGCAGTCGGACCTGGCATCGTTGCACGCCATCGATCGATCGGCTCTGAGCGAGACCGACCGAATGGTCTACGATACCTTCGAATATACGATGCAGAGGCGCATCGCGGACAATTTCGGCGACGTGCTCAAGACCAACCTCGCCACTCCGATCGACCATTTCACGGGCTTTCACGTATTCTATCCGCGCATGTCGGCTCCGGGCGCCTTCATGCCTTTCGATACGGTGAAGGATTACGAGGACAATCTGTCCCGGCACCGTTCGGCGGCCCAGAACATCGACGAGATGATCGCCCGTTTGCGGACCGGCGCAGATGAGGGGATTACTCTGCCTCGGCTGACCGTCGAAATAATGGTCAAGCAATTCGACACACAGCTTGGGTCACCAGACCCGAGCAATCCCTACTACGCGCCCCTGAAGGCCTTCCCGGACAGTTTTTCCGCTGCCGAGAAGGCGCGGCTCGACGCAGAAACGCGCACCGCCGTGCAGAACGAACTCTTCCCTGCGATGAGGCGGATGCGGGATTATCTTGCAAATGAATACCTGCCGCTGGCGCGGACCAGCATTGCAGCCACAGCGACCCCTGGTGGCGAGGCCTACTACGCGCATCGCATCCACGAAATGACCACGCTGCCGCTGACTGCGGAGGAAGTGCACCAGACCGGACTTGCCGAGGTGGCACGGATCAATGCAGCGCTGTCCAAGGCCCGGGGCGAGGCGGGGGATCGCACGCAACCGACCTATACCACCAAGGCGGACCTGCAGGAGGCATGGTACGGCGTCGGTCGCAAGGTCGATCCGTTGCTCGACAAGCTTTTCATCCACAAGCCGCGGACGGAGTTGCAGATCCTCCCCTACGAGGAATACCGGGAGGCCTTCAACCTTGCGGCTTCGTACAACCCGGGGAAGATCGACGGCACCCGACCGGGCACCTTCTACTTTAGTGGCTGGAACGTGGCCGAGCGCAAGCTGGGCACCTCGATCGCGCTGTATATGCACGAAGGCAATCCGGGGCATCATTTCCAGACCATGATCGCTTACGAGAACGAGGACCTGCCTGACTTCATGCGTTACGGCGGTTTCACGGCCTTCAGCGAGGGCTGGGGGCTGTATGCCGAAAGCCTCGGCTACGAACTCGGCCTCTACGGCGACCCGCTGGATCGCATAGGTGCCCTGGCAGGGGGCGAGTTGCTGCGCGCGGTCCGGCTGGTGGTCGACACCGGCATGCACGCCAAGGGCTGGAGCCGCGAGAAGGCCATCGAATACATGGTCGCCAACGGTCAGCCCCGCGACTTCGCCGAGAGCGAGACGGCACGCTACATCGTCATGCCGGCCCAGGCGCTTGCCTACAAAACCGGCGAGCTCAAGATCAAGCAGCTGCGCGCAAGGGCCGAAGCGGCGCTTGGCGACAGCTTCGACGTTCGCAAGTTCCATGACCAGGTCCTCAATACCGGCGACCTGCCCCTGTCGGTGCTGGAGGCCAAGATCGACGCTTGGATCGCCGGCGGCGGAAAGTAGACCGGCTCGTGAAAGTGGATTGATCGCCGCCCCCTATGGCCGCGTCCTCATGCTGCCATTACGGCGGGGGAGTTGACCGGGGGTGGCGATGGATTTCCTGCGCAAGGCAGACTGGCTGACGCGAGATCGTGTGCGGGGCTATGCCCTGCTCGTCGCGCTCGCCTCCCTGGCCTTGCTTGCTAATAGCTACTTCAAGGCCATGGGGCCTGACGGGACGGATTTCCTCGCATTCTGGGGTGCGGGACATGTCACGTCAGCAGGCGAACCGGCAGCGGCATACGATCTGGCAACGCAGCAGCGTGTGCAGACCGCAACCGGGAGCCTGGGCTGGTTCGCCTTCGTCAACCCACCCCCATTCCTGTTCGCCGCGACGCCCTTTGGCGCGCTGCCGTTCCCGTTGGCCTGGATTGCATGGGTCGGTGTAACCTGGGGGCTGTGGGCGTGGGCGAGCATTCGCGCCTTTCCGCGCCTGTGGCCACTGGTGGTCGCCTATCCCGGAGCGCTGGTCGCGGCGGGCCATGCGCAGACGGGTTTGCTGACGGGCTCACTTCTGGTCCTTGCAGCTCACGAGCTGGGTAAACAGCCGCGCCTCGCAGGCGCCGCCATCGGAGCGTTGGTAATCAAGCCCCACCTCGCCTTGCTGGCGCCATTCTGGTTCGCGGCGGGAGGGAAATGGAGGGCGTTCGTTGCAGCAGGTATGACCGTGGCCGCGCTGCTGCTTGCGGCATTGCTCGCTTTCGGCACGGCGACTTTCGAAGGATACGTGACCAGCTGGAAGGCTAGCGGATTGCTGATGGAAGGGGTGAACACCGACTTCCTCCTGCGCATGACAACCTTCTTCTCGCAGACCCGCATTTTTGCTGGAGACGGGGCAGCCTATTTTGCGGGCAGCATTTCCGCGCTCTTGGCACTGCTCGCCGCAGTAACGTGTTGGCGTCGGTTTGACGGGGATGCCCGCGCCACGGGAGCAGCCGTCCTTGCAGCCACGGCGCTCGCATCGCCCTACCTGTTCAACTACGATCTGCCGTTCCTCATCTTCCCTACGTTGTGGCTAGTGGAGCGGGGCATCGCCGAGGGGTTTCGCACTTACGAAAAGCTAGCTTTGGCGGTCCTGTGGTTCGCACCCTATGCGACTCGCGCCGCCGCACTGCCGATGGGGGTGAACCTCATGCCTCTTGCCGCCCTGGCCTTGCTTTTCCTCGTGTGGACGCGTCCCGGATCGGGACTCGCCGAAACGGAAACGGGAACCGCCGCAGCTACTTAGGGTTTCTACCCATCAGGACGGAGGGAAAGAGTTTCATGGAGGTAACCCATGTCGAGCTTGTCCTTCCACAGTAGCCGCCCCGACCGGTGGACCCAGCCAAAGGCCTATAGCGACAGCAGCTTGCGCTATCAGACCCACGGCAAGATCCTCCCGATGGAGGAACCGGGTTTCCTGGCCCGACTGTTCGGACGGCGCTGAGGGTTCAGTCGAAGGATAAGGGGCCGGAAGCCATGGTGGTTTCCGGCCCCTTTTTCGTGTCCAGTCGCCGGCCAAGCCCGCTTGCCTTTTATGCGCGCAAGCCCTAGATGCGCACCCGTCTTCCGACATTGGGAATCGAAAAAGCCCCTCCCGGACTTGAACCGGGGCGGCGAGAGACCCTACCTGAAAGGGACGTGGCGGAAGGCGCGACGAATTACACGCGAGAGTGCGAACATGGCAGACGAAAAGAAGACTTCGCCGGCGGAATTCATCCGCCAGGTCCAGACCGAGGCCCGCAAGGTGGTCTGGCCGTCGCGCGAAGAAACGGTACGCACTGCCATCTTCGTTTTCATCATGATGCTGATCCTGGGGGTCTTCTTCCTCAGCATCGACACGCTTTTCAGCGCCGCCATGCAGTGGCTGCTGTCGCTCGCATAATCGCCGATCAGGCCGAACTTCCGACAGGGTAACGAGAAAAAATGGCACGCTGGTACATCATCCACGCCTATTCGGGCTTCGAGAACAAGGTCCGTGACGCGATCATCGCCGAGGCCGAGCGCCTGGGCCTGCAGGACGGGGTCGAAGACGTACAGGTCCCGACCGAAACCGTGACCGAAGTGAAGCGCGGCAAGAAGGTCCAGGTCGAACGCAAGTTCATGCCGGGCTACGTTCTCGCGAAGCTCAACATGACCGACGATGTCTACCACCTCGTCAAGAACACCCCGAAGGTGACCGGCTTCCTCGGCACCAACAACAAGCCGCAGGCGATCTCCGACAAGGAAGCTGCGCGCTATTTCGGCGGTGTGGAAGAAGCCAAGGCCGCGCCCAAGACGCAGGTTTCGGTCGATTACGAAATCGGCGACCAGGTCAAGGTGCTCGACGGCCCCTTCGCCAGCTTCAACGGCCTCGTCGAGGAACTCGATTTCGACAAGCAGAAGGTCAAGGTCTCGGTCTCGATCTTCGGTCGCGCGACCCCGGTCGAACTCGACTTCGAGCAGGTCGAACTCGTCAAGTAATTCGGCTGGCGGGGCCCGGGTCCCGCCAAGCTACCCCTAAGAGCAGGCTGTGTCGCGATCCGCGCTGATGCGCGATGCGCTGTGCGTGGTACGCACGAAAACGCGGCTGCTGTCGCACTTCTTCAACTGGAATCGCGCCTTGCGTTCCTTGAAGTCGAGCGACACGCGGCGGAAGTTCTCCATCATGTCCGTTCCCAGCAACAGCGAAGGTTTCCCTGTCAGGTTGAGCACTTCGAACGGCGGGATATCGGCAAAGGCGATCGGCACATTCTGGAGAATGATCGGACCAACCTTGAGCCGCTTGATGATGGCGAAATCGAGCTCCATAGCGGCGCCGGTCACGCCATAGACCTTGATCTTGCTGAATTCGTCGAAGTGACGGCGCAGCAGCTTGTCGCGCAGCGCAAGGTTGCCGATGGTGATCTCGGAGCCCGTATCGACGATTGCGTCGACCTTCTCCTTCTCGGCAGTGACCTCGGTCAGGATCAGCTGGCCGCGCTCCAGACGGCCCGTCACGACGATGATGCCATCGCCGAACATGCCCGCGCTGCGCTCGTCATCAACGGTGATGATGCGCTTTTCGAAATCCAGCATCAGCCGCTGCTCGACAAGGGTGTCGAGGCCGATCATCCCGTCCCCGCCGAGATCGCTTTCGTCGAGCACGGGCAATTCGAGACCGACGGTTTCGGTCGGGCCCAATCCCAGCGTGTCGACCTTGACCGTGTCGACCATGCGGCTTTCGGTCACGCCGTGGAGGAAAACCTGCTCCCCGTCGGGAAGGCCGAGCTTACCCGCCAGCGACTGCCCGATCACCGAGGTGTCGGCGCCGCTGTCGACGACGAAGTTGTAGGGTCCCTTGCCGTTGACCATGACCTCTGCGGTCATCCGGCTGACGCGCTTCTCCGCCTCGATGGCTTCGCCACCGATCTGCAGAGTCTCGTCGATGACGGCAGGCGGCAGTTCGGGCATCCGCATGACCGGCGTGGTCCGCACCTCTTTCGAAGCTTGTGCCATGGCCGGCGATGAGCTTGCCAGCAGCAGAGCTGCGGCGATCGATCCTCTCCACTTCATGCAGCGATCATAGACCTTTGCAATCCTCGAAGGGAGTGGGCTTCGATAGAGGAGCCATCGGGTTCGATGGGCGGTCGACGGCGCAGGGGGAGAATCGCTTGCATTCGCGGCGCGAAACGCTATGTGCGCGCCTTCCCGAGACATCTTAGGGAAACCCGCGCGGGAGGACTGCCCCGGTAGTCCACTTGACCGCTTACCATGAGCCGCGTGTCGAAAGAGTCGCGGCAACAGTGAGAAAGGAGGCCATTCATGGCCAAGAAGATCGACGGCTATATCAAGCTGCAGGTGCCCGCCGGCACCGCCAACCCCTCGCCGCCTATCGGCCCCGCACTGGGCCAGCGTGGCGTGAACATTATGGAATTCTGCAAGGCCTTCAACGCCGCGACCGACAGCCTCGAAAAGGGCATGCCGATCCCGACGATCATCACGGTCTATGCCGACCGCTCGTTCACCTTCATCACCAAGACTCCGCCGGCCAGCTTCCTGATCAAGAAGGCTGCCAAGCTGAAGTCGGGTTCGAAGGAGCCGGGCAAGGTTTCGGCCGGAACCATCAAGCGCTCGCAGCTCGCCGAAATCGCAGAGACCAAGATGAAGGATCTCAACGCGAACGATATCGAGCAGGCAACCAAGATCATCGAAGGCTCCGCGCGTTCGATGGGCCTCGACGTGGTGGAGGGCTAAGACCATGGCAAAGCAGACCAAGAAGCAGCAGGTTCGCGCCAAGCTGGACAGCGAAAAGCTCTACACCGTCGACGAGGCGCTCGCCACGCTGCGCGAGCACAAGAGCAAGTTCGACGAGACCGTCGAAGTCGCGATGAACCTGGGCGTCGACCCGCGTCACGCCGACCAGATGGTTCGCGGCATGGTTTCGTTGCCGAGCGGCACGGGCAAGGACGTTCGCGTCGCCGTGTTCGCCCGTGGCGACAATGCCGACAAGGCTCTCGCTGCCGGTGCCGACAAGGTCGGTGCGGAAGACCTCATGGAAGACATGCAGAACGGCAACCTCAACTATGACCGCGTGATCGCCACGCCGGACATGATGGGCGTCGTCGGCCGTCTCGGTAAGGTGCTGGGTCCCAAGGGCCTGATGCCGAACCCGAAGCTGGGCACCGTCACCCCGAACGTCGAACAGGCGGTCAAGGATGCGAAGGCCGGCCAGGTCGAATTCCGTGTCGAGAAGCTGGGCATCATCCACTCGGGGATCGGCAAGCTGTCGTTCAAGGACGCCGACCTAAAGGCGAACTTCAAGGCGCTGACCGAAGCCGTCGTGAAGGCCAAGCCGTCGGGTGCCAAGGGCAAGTACGTCCGCAAGGTCACCCTGACCAGCTCGATGGGCCCGGGCCTCAAGCTCGACCTCACCGAGGTCGAAGGCGCCTGAGCCACTCGCTTCGAACGATGAGATCAGAAGGGCCGGGGGGAAACCTCCGGCCCTTTCTCATTGTGGAATTGGTGCGCCCCGCAATTGGCGCGAATAGAGCCAGCCGATGCCGATCAGGCTGAAGCCCAGCGCCATGAAGCTGGCGATGCGCAACAGGCCCTCGAGCCCGGCCGCGTCAACGATGAAGACCTTGGCAACCGCCAGGACCATGAGCACCAGCGATCCGACCCGCCAGCTGCGTTCTCCCCGGCGGCTGCCGAGGATGAGGAAGCCGATCGCCAGGACAATTCCGAGCAGCGAGCGCAGCAGGTCCTCCGTCTGCGTCATCGGCGCATCCACGGGTATCGAACCAGCGAAGGCCTGTCGAAGCAACGTTAGGGTTCCCAGGCTGACCAGCGCGACGACAAGCCCGTCTGCCGCAGGTTTCAGGCGCTCGGGAATGGCCCGGCGCAGCATCAGCGCCGTGCCGACCGCAACCGCATAGGCGGCCAGCACCAGGTTGGCGACCGGCGTCGCGCCTACTGCCTGCCTGTCCCACAGCGGGTTATGCAGCAGGCCGGTGTAGACGAGGAAATGGACCAGCGCGGCAGTCATGATGACCCGCCCGACCAGCGGTACCCTTGTCATCGCGGCCCATCCCGCCGCAAGCAGCAGGGCTTGCCAAAGCGTACGCTCGGCAAGACCCTGCGATACGAAGGCCGTGATCGTCTCGATCGCGAAAACCTGCTTGAATGCGACATGCAGCGCCACCGCGAGCGGGATGAGAGCAAGCCATTCCAGGCGGAAATTCACGCTCCGCCAAACATGCGGAGGGAGCCGGAGGAACGCCAGCGCAGCGATCAGGGGTAGCAGGCGACGTCCGATCATCGCCAGCGAAGGGATTGCATCGACAAACACCGGCTCGCCGCCGAGCGACATCAGCGCTGCGCCGACCCAGTTCAACAGTGGGAGGAGCGCCCAGGACGCGGCGATGGCCACGGCGACCAGCCTGGCGACCGGGCGGTCCGGCAGACCGAAGGACAATGCGATGGCCAGCAAGGCGGCTGCCCACGCCAGGGTCCAGCCCGGTAGCACTTGCGCGAGCGCAGCATAGGCCAGCGCCGCGGCAGCCCCTTCCGCGAAATGACGCAACTCGGGCATCCGCTCGCGCCATGCGAGTGCTGCCATGACTGCGAGCGGGGCGAGCCAGCGAAGGAGACTACGCAGGCCAAGCGCCGGTTCGGTGCCTGCGGACAGACGCATGACCTCGGCCTCGACCGCAACGTGACCGAGGAGCGAGAAAATGCTTGCCGTTCCGATGCCCCAGAGCAGCCCGAACAGTTCCTTTTCCTCGCGTTCGCGCAGGAGGGCAAAGCTGCCCGCGAACAGGGCTGCAGCCACGATTGGCGCAAGCCACGCGGGGGTCACCATGAGGCTGGCGGCAAACACCAGCATCAACGCAACCAGCAATTCGAAGGCCAGCATTGGCGCAGGGCCCCTGTGCCAGAGCCGCCATGCCGCCAGGGCCGGGAATGTGGCGAGCGCCAGTGTTCCCGCTGCCAGTGCAGCCTCGATACGGTCTGCGACGAAATCGCCGAACGAGGCGTAGGCAATTATGGCCAGCGCAGCGGTCAAGCCTCCAACCTGCCAGAGATCGATCTTGCGTTCGTCCTCGCGCCAGATGTGGAGCAAGGGGAGGCCGGCAAATATTGCTGCAATGCCGCTTGCCACGATAGCGAAGCCTTCGCCCGACGCACCGGTCCACTGGCCTAGAAGCAACAATCCGACCGTTGCCGCAATTGCATTCGCCTCGCGCATGTCGGGTCTCCTCCAGCCGAAGAAACCGAGAGTCGCACCGAGCAAAAGGTAGAGTCCCCAGGCGAGCGGCGAATAGCCGCCGCTGTCGACCAGCAGGGCCAGCTGGACACTGGCGACCAGCGCGGACGCAAGGCGGAACGGTAGCTCGAAACGGCTCGTCCCCGAAAGCGCGGGCAGCACTGCGCCGAGCACGACGAAATAGAGGCCAAGTGCCAGAACGTCGGCGAAACCTGGTTCGCCGCCGAGCAGCAGCAAAGCGCCCCAACCGAGGCCACCGACCATTGCGGCGATGCCCATCCATTCGCGCTTCTGCTCGCGGCCCGCGTAGGTAAGGCCGCCGGTGACGAGGCCGAGATAGAGTGCCAGCAGCGGCAGATTGGCATTGTCACCCCCGACGACTGCCGGCGCGGCAAAGCCACCGACGAGGCCCAGGACCGCGCTTGGGAGGCCGAAACGGAACGACAGCGCAATGGCGCCGGCGGTGACCGCTGCCAGGCCGAGAAAGGCCATCGTCTGCCCTATCAGGCCGTATTGCGTGCCGGCGAGATAGAACCCGGCATAGAGCGTCGCGAGGCCTGCGCCTGCCAGCGCCTGCGCCACACGAGGATCGGCGACCTTCTCGCGAAAACGGTAC
The DNA here is from genome assembly GCF_041021145.2 of Qipengyuania sp. RANM35. Classification (NCBI taxonomy): domain Bacteria; kingdom Pseudomonadati; phylum Pseudomonadota; class Alphaproteobacteria; order Sphingomonadales; family Erythrobacteraceae; genus Qipengyuania; species Qipengyuania sp. RANM35. Next base: position 216,217 of record NZ_CM196433.1, read on the forward strand.
GCGGCTTCGGCGCCGGCGATCAGGCCGCCGCCGAAGACGAAGGCCATGATGACGCGCAGCAGCGGGGTGATCAACCCGCGTTCGATCGAATACCGAACCAGGAAAACCCCGGCGACCGCCAGGGTGACCCCGCCAGCCCAGATCGGCAGCCTGCGACCGAAAACGTCTTCGAGGTCGAACGCGAACCTTTCGCGGAGTGGCTTAGGCGGGTGGGGTTCTTCAGTGTGATCAACGGCGGCAGGTGCCGTGACCTGGGGTTCGCCAGCTGGTTCGGGTGTCTCCGAAGGGGGTGCGGAATGGGCCGTCTGGCTCAGGCGAACTTTGGGTACCGTAACCGTTTCGCGAGGTGCCGGAGGGGCGGTTTCTTCAACGGGGACAGGCGCTTCGCGCTCTGCAGGACGCATGGTTCGCATTGCATCGAACATGTGGTCCTGCAGCTCGTCGAGGCGCTCGAGCTTTTGTTCGGCCCGGTCGAGACGATGCCACAAGCGGGCGACCAGCCCGGCCAGTCCGAAGATGAAAAGCCATTCCATCGCGCGATCCCCCTCGCGCCATTTCTAACGGTGGCTTGGTCGGCGCGAAAGCCGCAGTCAGATTCCGCCGTGGGTAAAGGCAAATCCGGCGGCATCGAGTCCTTCGCACAGTTGCGCCATGCAGGCCTTGAGCGCCGCTTCGTCGGTCGAGCGGATGACGAAGTTCGATCCGACCTTGCCTTCGCGGAAGAAGGGATAGCTGCCGATCTGGCAGTTCTCGAACGCCTTCTCGGTATCGCGCAGCAAGATCGCGACCTCGCTTTCGGGGATGAACCCGCCGACCGTCTCGCTCAGCAGCGGTGCCCCGCCTTCGAGCGTGCCGGTCAGCGCGTCGAGCATGCCCGCGGTGATGTGCGGCACGCCGGCCATGAGGTGGAGATTGCCGATCTTGATGCCCGGTGCACCGGACATGCGGTTGGGGATCAGTTCGGCTCCCTCGGGCACGCGTGCCATCCGCAGGCGCCCTTCGTTGAGGCCACCCTTGTCGGAATAATACTTCTCGAGGATCGCCCGCGCCGTAGGATGAACGACGACTGCGACGCCCAGCGCCTCGGCAACCGCATCGACGGTGATGTCGTCATGCGTCGGGCCGATTCCGCCGGTGGTGAAAAGGTAATCGTAGGCCTCGCGCAACGCGTTCACCGCCTCGACAATCCGCTCGATTACATCGGGGACCACCCGGACCTCGGCGAGGCGGATGTTCTGCACCTGGAGCCAGCTGGCGACTTGCGCGATGTTCTTGTCGTGCGTGCGGCCGGACAGGATCTCGTCGCCGATGACGACGAGGCCGGCGGTATAGATGCGTTCGCTCATGCGTGAGGACGTAGTGCGGCTTTGCCCGGAAAGCTACTCCGCAGCTTCGAGCTGTTCCTCGACTTCACGTGCATTTGCTCCGTGGCGGTGTAGATCGAGAATGCCGTCCTCCACCGGATCGGTTTTCATCCGCTTTCGGTCGATCACGTATTCCTGGTTGAGCCGCCACGGATAGCTGACCGCGTTCTTCGGCATGATGTGCTTGCCGCGCTGGATGTAGCCGCTGGAGAAATCGAAGATGTCGTCTTCCTCGAGCCCATGATTCTCGGCGAGAACAGGTACGGCGACATCGGTCCCGGTCGCCTTCTGCTTGGCCAGCACCCGGCAGATATAATCCGAATTGATGTCGGCCCGAAGCGTCCAGCTGGCGTTGAGATATCCGAATACGGCCGCAAGGTTCGGCACGTTCGAGAACATGCAGCCCTTGTAATAGAAGTGCTGCGCCAGATCGATCGGCTGGCCTTCCTTCGACAGAGCGATCTTGCCCGCGACGGCAAGCTTGAGCCCGGTTGCGGTGATGACGATGTCGGCGGGCAGGAATGTATCGTCTGTCAGGCGCACGCCGCCCTTCTCGAAAGCCTTGATGTGGCCGGTTACGACCTCGGCCTTGCCCTTCTTGATCGCCTGGAACAGATCGTCGTCGGGAACGAGGCACAGGCGCTGTTCCCACGGGTTGTAGGGCGGGGTGAAGGGCGTCAGATCGTAGTCCTTGCCCATCGACTTGCGGATCCGCTTGTGAAGCCCGTCCTTCACCTTCTCCGGCTTGTTGCGGGCCATCTTGAAGCTGATGTCCTGCATCTTGATGTTCTTGAACCGGGTGATGTTGTAGGCCGTCTTCTCCGGCAGGATCTTGCGCAGGAAGTTGGCGATGCCGTCCTTGGCAGGGCGGCTGAACATCCAGGTCGGCGTGCGTTGCAGCATGGTGACCTTCGCCGCCTTGTCCGCCATCGACGGGACGATGGTGACCGCCGTTGCGCCGGATCCGATGACGACGACGTTCTTGCCGCTGTAGTCGAGGTCCTTGGGCCAGAACTGCGGGTGGATGACCTGCCCTTCGAACTCGCCGAAATCGAAGCCGGGATCGTAGGGTTCGTCGTAGTCGTAATAGCCTGCGCCGAGGTAGAGCCAGTTCGCAGTCAGCATCTTGCGCTCGCCCTCACCGGTTTCGAGCGTCACATGCCAGCGCGCATCGCTCTCACGCCAGTCGGCGTAGATGACCTTGTGATTGAAACGGATGTGCTGGCGGATGCCACGTTCGTCGACGACGCGATCGAGATATTCGAGGATCGCCGGAGCATCGGCGATCGACTTCTCGTGCTTCCAGGGCTCGAAATCGAAGCCCAGCGTGTGCATGTCGCTGTCCGAACGGATGCCCGGGTAACGGAACAGGTCCCAGGTCCCGCCCAGGTTCTCGCGGCGTTCGACGATCGCGTAGCTGTGGCCGGGGGCCTTCTCGGTCATGTGTGCTGCCATGCCGATGCCGGAAATGCCTGCCCCGACGATGAGAACGTCGAAATCGGTCGCCGTGTCTGCCATCAATTTGTCTCCCACTTTACGCGAACGTAACCCAAGCGGGAGGCGTGCGCTAGTAGGTTGTGAAATGCAACCCGAACTAGGAGGCGCGGGAGGCCAGTTCGCGTCGCCTTTCGGCAGGAGTCTGGGCAGGGGCGCTCTGAGATTGCGCCGGTATTCGCGCGGCCCTGACGCTTTTCAGGCGCACCAATAGGTGGATGAGCACAAGAGGCCCGAGATAGAAGGGGAGCTGACGGAGCAATGTCAGCAGGATCCCGTCGCGGAAGACCACGATCGAGGTCGCTGCAAAGAGAGCATAGTAGAGGCGCGGCATGGCATCGTCGTTGCGCGTTAGCAGCCGGGAGTGCGCGCCGCCGTAGAGCATCGCAAAGATCGCCGCCTGGATGATGATGCCGAAATAGCCGAGCGACATCCAGCCTGCGCCCGGCAGTGAAATCGTCATCCCGATTGGCGTGCCGTAGTCCCACAATTTGAAGAACTGCACAGGTGATCCGATGGGCTTGTCTTTCCACAGGGTGCGGGGGACCGGTTCGGTGAGAATCTGCAGGTTGTGGGCGAAATAGTCCCAGCTGCCCGTCCTTTGGGGGACGGCGTAAACGATGTACTCGAAATACTCGAGGCTGGCGAAATCCATGTGTTCGAGCGGATCGAGCTCCATGGCCGAGGTGTAGGTATCGCCGGCGTCGCCGCCCAGCACACCGCGGATAGCAGCGCCGCGGTCGACGACCACTGCATTGAAGGTGAGAAAGCTGATTGCGGCAATCGCCATCACGCGCCAGTCGAACCAGCTTCGGCGCCGCTCGAGCAGGAATAGGAAAGCGACCGCCGCTGCAGCGAAAATGAAGGAACCGCGTCCGCCCGAGCCGAGCATCAGCAGGCTGGCGGCAAGGAACAGCAGCCAGCCCGAGGCGCGAAACCGGAGCAACCAGACCGCGAGCACGGCCAGCGGGCCAAGGACCAGCGCGGACTCGCTGAACCAGCCGTTGCCGTCGACATTGACCATGATACCGGTCGCCGCATCGCGCGCCATGGTTGCATAGGGGTCGATACGGCGATTCCAGTTTTCCAGCTGTGCAGCCACGGCAAGCGGCACCAGCAGCGCGGAGACGAGCAACATCGGTCCGACCATCGCGCGCCGCAAGCGATCGAAGTCGCCCGTCGCCACAGGTTGGGAGGGAACGGACGCCACTTTCAGCGATACGGCGACGAAGACCACCATCGCCAGATTTGCACCCAGTATGACCGTTATCTTGTCCGCCATCGAAGGCTGGAAATCGTAGACCCGATAGACGAGATCGAACTTGTAGAACCACGCGAACAGTGGGCGGATCACGAAGATGAAGCCGTGGAAGGCGAGGTAGATCGACGCAGGGTGCAGCAGGCTCGCCGCCTCCTGCCTTACATAGGCGATGCAGACCCCGACGAAGAGGATGCAGGATGCAAGGAGGAGGAACTCGTACACTCCAGGAAGGATGCCTTTGCGGAGTGTCTCAGGCAAGCAGCGGACGTACGCGATGCACTGAATTTGTCCGGGCAGCAGCGGTCAGTCTTGCCCCTCGCCCGGCCGGTCCATCTCACGGATGATGTGACCCAGCACGCCCGGGTGGAGAGGATTGTCGAATTCGGCCCCCACGGTGCTCCCTTCGCGCCATTTCACATCGGTGGTGATCGGACCGATATTGCCGACCTTGATCAGGATCGTGCTGCCGACCTCCAGCACCGAAAATCGGTCGAAAAAGCGGCATCCATATTCGGAGATGTCCTTGATCCAGATGTCTCGCGACTGGCCGTGTTTCGACCGATAGCGTCCAGCAACCTGAACCATATGTCGTTCTTCACGGCGACTGTCGCTTGGCATGAGCTTTCCTGGATTTTCGTCAGGATAGCCATGGCAAGACACTTTGCACAAGCGGATTGCCGCCCGCTACCAATCAGACAAGCGATCGGTTAGGGATTGGGCGCGAGAGGAGTCGGGGCAAACATGCCGCATAACGATAAGGGTAGGGTCCGGCGAATGACGTCGATTGACGTCGCCGAACGGGCAGGGGTCAGCCAGTCTACGGTCAGCCGGGCGCTCTCCGGGTCGGAGACTATTACCGAGGCAACCCGCCGCCGTGTCGAGGAGGCGGCACGCGAACTGGGCTATTTCGTCAACGCACGCGCCGCCGGGCTGCGCAAGGGCGAAACCGGGACGATCGCGATCGTCATCATCGGTCGCGAAGGGCAGGGCGCCGCAGCGATAAATCCGTTCTACTATTCCATGCTCGGCAGCACCTGTGCCGCCGCAGCAGAACGCGGCTACGAAGCGCTGGTGTCATTCCAGGCACAACCGGACGACTTCTTCGGCCACTACGTCGCGCGACGCCAGGCAGACGGGGTCGTCGTGATCGGCACGGCGACCAACTCTGCCGCGTGGGACTATTTCCGCGAATGCGCGAAGGAAACCGACGCGATCGCCTTCTGGGGTTCGCCTTTCGACGATGCGGTGTGGGTGCGTTCGGACAATCGCGAGGGCGGGCGGATCGCGGTTCAGCGGCTGGTCGACAGCGGCGCGAGGCACATCGTCTTTGTCGGCGACACCAATTCCTCGCAGCGGCAGTTCCGAGAACGTTATGAAGGCTATGCCGAGGCCGTGGAGGCGGCGGGCCTGCCGGTTAGCGAGCCAGTGGTCAGCGAAGGCGAGGACCGTGTGTCGCAAGGGCGCAGCGCGATTGCCGCATTGGTCGACGCCGGGACAAAATTCGATGCGCTCTTCTTCGCCTGCGATGCCATGGCGCTCGGCGCGCTGGAAGAACTCTCGGCGCGGGGCATCTCCGTGCCCGGCGACGTCGGCGTGGTAGGCTTCGACGGCCTTGGTTCGGGCGAATTCAGCTCGCCGCCGCTCACCACCGTCGAGCCCGACTTCGCCGCGGCAGGAAAGCTTCTTGTCGATACGGCATTGGCGGGTGAGGGGGAAAAGCCCGAACGCCGCGTTCCGGTTCATCTCGTGGAGCGTTCGAGCGTCCGCTGACCCCAATCGACAAACTGCATTTGCCCTCCCTGCCTCACCGCCTATGAAGCGGTCACGCACAGGGAGAGCATAATGAAATCGAGTATCGCTTCCGTCCTCGCGGTTTTGTTCGCGAGCCAGGCCGCATTCGCGCAGGATCCGCAGCCGAGCCCCAATCCGGTAGAGGAACAGGAAGTCGACGCATCGCAGGAAACCGGCCCCAAGGACGGTTCGGGCATTGCGGTTCAGGCCGCTCCGGCCAAGCCCACGGCCGAAGCCAAGAAGGAAGACGAGAAGTGGGACGTCACCGCACCGCGCTGGGCGACGATCCGCCAGGTACCGATCCGCACCGACGAGGGGACGTGGATGGATGTCGACGTCTCGCCAGACGGCCGGATGCTGACCTTCTCCCTGCTTGGCGACATCTATACCATGCCCATTTCCGGCGGCACCCCGACGCGCGTCGCCGAGGGCCTCGCCTGGGAAGTGCAGCCACGATTCTCGCCCGACGGCAAGCGTATCGCCTTCACTTCCGACCGTGCAGGGGGTGACAACATCTGGGTGATGAACGCCGACGGTTCGGACAAGAAGCAAGTCACCAAGGAAGATTTCCGCCTGCTCAACCAGGCAAGCTGGTCGCCCGATGGCCAGTACATCGCGGCGAAGAAGCACTTCACCACCCAGCGCAGCGCTGGCACGGGCGAAATCTGGCTCTACCACGTGTCCGGCGGTGGCGGCGTCAAGCTGGTCGCCCGCGCCAACGAAAACCTGCAGAAGGAACTGGGCGAGCCGACCTACGCACCTTCGGGCGATGCGGTCTACTACACGCGCAATGTCACCGGCGGTAACTCGTTCGAATATGCGCAGGATTCGACGCAAGGCACTTTCGCGATCGAACGCTATGATCTTGCAACCACCGAAGTCACCACGGTCGCCAGCGGGTTCGGCGGCGCTGTGCGCCCCTCGCCGTCGCCGGATGGCAAGTCGCTTGCCTTCATCCGCCGCGACAAGGATCAGACCGAACTCTGGGTGAAGGACCTCGCCAGCGGGGTCGAGCGCATGGTCTATGGCGACCTCGACATGGACATGCAGGAAACCTGGGCGGTTTACGGGTTTTACCCGCTGATGGACTGGACGCCCGACGGCAAGAGCATCGTCGCATGGGCGGGCGGCAAGATCCGCCGCATCGCCGCCGACGGTAGCGGGGCGACTGTCATTCCCTTCCGCATCGACGATACGCGGGGCGTCGCCGACGCCCCGCATCCGGTCATTCCGGTGGGTGAAGACAGCTTCACCGCGAAAATCCCGCGCTTTGCCAGCGTGTCGCCCGACGGACGGACGGTTGCTTTCGAAAGCCTCGGCAAGCTTTACGCCAAGCCGGTGGCGGGCGGCGAACCGCGCCGCCTGTTCTCCGATGGCGGGGACGCGCTGGAACTGTGGCCGAGCTGGTCGCGCGACGGGCGCAAGCTGGCCTTCGTGCGCTGGACCGATGCTGGCCTGGGGCAGGTGATGGTGGCCGATGCCAATGGACGCAATGCGAAGGCGGTCACCACCATGCGCGGCCACTACGCGCTGCCGCAGTTCTCGCCCGATGGCCGTACTGTCGTGTTCGAGAAGCGCTCTGGCGGATACCTGACTTCGCCTCAGTATTCCGAAAACGAGGGTGTTTATGCAGTTCCGGTCAGCGGCGGGACGCCGAAGCTGATTGCCCGCGACACGTCTGAGCCGCAGTTCGGTGCAGCGAGTGACCGCGTGTTCATGCTCGGGCGGTCGGGTGGCAAGCTGCAGCTGATCTCAGCCAACCTCGATGGTGACAAGCGACAGGTGCATGCCGAGGGTGAACTTGTCAGCGGCTATAGCGTCAGCCCCATGGGTGACATGCTGGCATTCCGCGAGAACTACGAAGTCTTCGTAACGCCGCTGATGCCCGGCGGGCAGGCGGTTACATTGGGAGAGAAGGCCAGTTCACTGCCGGTGACCCGTGCGAGCAAGGGCGGTGCGGACTATGTCGGCTGGACCGACGGTGGCCGCACGCTGACCTGGTCGATGGGACCGACGCTGTTCCGCGCGCCGATCGCGTCGATGTTCGCCAACGCTCCGCAGGACAAGGATGCCCCCAAGTTCGAGCCGCCGGTTAACGGTGTATCACTGGCCCGCACGGTCCAGGCGGACAAGCATCAGGGAGTCGTCGCCCTGACAGGCGCGCGCATCCTGACGATGACCGGCGATGGCGCAGGCGTGATCGAGAACGGTACGATCGTTATCGACGGTGATCGCATCGCTGCAGTCGGACCCGCCTCATCGGTCAGCATTCCGGCAGGTGCCACGAAGGTCGATGCCACAGGCAAGACCATCATGCCCGGCCTCGTCGACGCACACGCGCATGGATCGCAGGGGACGGGCGACCTTGTCCCGCAGCAGAACTGGTCGCTGGTCCAGAACCTCGCGCTCGGCACGACGACGATCCACGATCCTTCCTCGCAAGCGAGCCAGATCTTTGAAGCGTCCGAGCGCCAGCGGGCAGGCCTCCTGCTCGGGCCGCGCATCTTCTCGACCGGCGAGGTCATCTATGGCGCGAAGGCACCCGGTATCTATGCCCGCATCGACGGCTATGACGATGCGCTGGCGCATGTCCGCCGTATCAAGGCGCAGGGCGGTGTGTCGGTGAAGAACTACAACCAGCCCCGGCGCGAACAGCGCCAACAGGTGGTTGCTGCGGCGCGCGACGAGAATATGCTCGTCGTGGCCGAGGGTGGTTCGCTGTTCGGCATGGACATGAACCTGATCGCCGACGGCAATTCGACGGTCGAACACAATGTCCCCGTGGAGCACTTCTACGAGGACGTGCTCCAGTTCTGGAGCGGGTCGCAGACCAACAACACGCCGACCCTTGTCGTGACCTACGGCGGACTGGCGGGCGATCCCTACTGGCGCCAGGCGACCGACGTGTTTGCCAACCCGCTGATGGTCCACACCCCGCCGCGCCAGTTGATCGCGGAGACCGGGCGCCGGACGAAGGCACCCGATTGGGCCTATGTCGATGATGATTCCGCGCGCGAGGCGAAGAAGCTCAGCGAACGCGGCGTCAAGATCAGCATCGGCGCGCATGGCCAGCAGGCAGGTATCGGCTCGCACTGGGAACTGTGGAGCTTCGTTCGTGGCGGCATGACGCCGGTCGAGGCGCTGCGGGCAGGGACGATCGTTTCGGCACAATCGCTGGGCATGTCGCGTGATATCGGCAGCCTCGAAGTCGGCAAGCTCGCCGACCTGCTGGTGCTGTCGGCGGACCCCAGCACCGACATCCGCAATTCCGACAAGATCGATCGCGTCATGCTCGGCGGGCGGCTCTACGATGCCCGCACCATGAACGAGGTCGAGACAGGGACGGCGAAGCGCCTTCCCTATTGGTGGGAGTGACCTCGGCGCCTAGGCGGCGCGAATGTGGCCCAGGAAGTCCTGCACCTTGCGGCGCAGGACATCCGCCTGCCCTTCGAGGCTCTCGGCCGAACTGAGCACCTGTGCGGCGGCAGCCCCCGTGGCGAGCGAGGTTTCGCGAACCTCCTCAATGCTGCCCGAAACCTCATCGGTCGAGCGGGCGGCGAGGTCGATACTGCGGGCGAGGTCCTGCCCCGCGACCGATTGCTGGTCGACAGCACTGGCGATCGAGACCGCAGTGCGTTCGAGTTCGCGAATCTGGTCGGCGATCGAGCGCAGCGCGCCGACGCTGGCACCGGTGGAATCCTGCATCGTGCGAATCTGCTCGGCGACTTCTTCGGTCGCGCGGCTGGTCTGCGCGGCGAGTTCCTTCACCTCGCTGGCGACGACGGCAAAGCCACGTCCTGCTTCACCGCCACGAGCAGCCTCGATGGAGGCATTCAGTGCGAGCAGGTTCGTACGCTGTGCAATCGACTGGATCAGTTCGACGATCTGGCCAACCTGGTCCGCTGAATTGGCGAGGGCGGAAATGGTCGCGTCGGCACCGGTCGCGGTTTCGGTCGCGCGACGGGCCAACTCGGCCGAGTGCGACGCCTGCCGGCTGATCTCGCCGATCGACATGGCGAACTCGTCCGATGCGGAGGCGGCAGCGGTGGCACCTTCTGCAGCGCCTTCCATGGCGCGGATGACCTGTTCCGACTTGCCGGTGGCCTGGTCGGCAGTTGCGGCCATGCTTGCAGCCGTCGTCTTGAGCTGGCTGGCAGCGGATGCGACGCTGCCCACGACTTCACCGATGCTGGTGTCGAATTCTCCGGCAAATCGCAGGACTTCCGCCTTGCGCGCCTCTGCGGCTGCCTTGCGGGCGACGAAGAGCTCATCGAGCTTGTGCCCCGACTTCAGGAACACCGCGAGCGATCGGGCGAGGTCGCCGATTTCGTCGACCCGGTCGGTACCCGAAACCTCGATGTCTCGAGCGCCGGCGGCAAGGCGGCCCATCTCGCGCGAGATGTCCACGAAGGGTACGATGATCTGCCTGCGGATGAACTGGAGGCTGGCCACACCGAGGATGAGCGCGATTGCAGTGATCGCGATGATGCCGATCTTGGCCGAAGCGATGTTGGCGGGGTCGGAAAAGCCCCACAGGGCGAGAAGCGTCACCGACACCAACCCGCCCATCGTGAACACGGAAGCGATCATGGCCTTGTGATCGAGCGAGCGGGACATGAACCAGGCAGAAATTCCGCCTTGCTCGCCCTTTCCGGCACTTACGGCGATGTCGACCGCCGCAATCTCCTCAACCATTTCATCCGTAAGGATTTTAGTCTGCGCGTTCATCGCTGGCCATCCCCGCTAAACTTCCTGTCAACCATAAGCGGGAAATGCTTGAGATCGCGTTAAGCGGCCTTCACGTGCCTCAGGAAGTCGTGGACCTGCGTCTGGAGCGTGCCGGCCTGTTCTTCGAGTGACGTGGCAGAGGTCAGCACCTGGCTCGCGGCTGCACCGGCTGTGAGGGACGTCTCGCGCACCTTGAGGATGCTTCCCGAAACTTCGTCGGTCGAACGTGCGGCAAGGTCGATGCTTCGGGCCAGATCCTGTCCGGCGACCGACTGCTGGTCGACGGCGCTGGCGATCGAGACGGCAGTGCTTTCGAGCTCGCGGATCTGGCTGGCGATCGAACGGAGTGCGCCGACGCTGGCACCGGTTGAATCCTGCATTGCCCGGATTTGTCCGGCGATTTCCTCGGTCGCGCGGCTCGTCTGCGCGGCAAGTTCTTTCACTTCGCTCGCTACGACAGCGAAGCCGCGACCTGCCTCGCCGCCGCGCGCCGCTTCGATCGATGCGTTGAGCGCAAGAAGGTTGGTGCGCTTGGCGATCGACTGGATCAGCTCCACGATCTGGCCGACCTGATCGGCCGACGACGCCAGTGCGGAAATAGTCGTATCGGCACCGGTTGCGGTTTCGGTTGCCTTGCGGGCGAGTTCCGCCGAGTGCGAAGCTTGGCGGCTGATCTCCCCGATCGACATGGCAAATTCGTCTGATGCGGATGCTGCCGCGGTTGCGCCCACCGACGCCTGCTCGATGGATCGCGATACGATGGCTGTCTGGTCGCTGGCTTCTTCTGCTGCCCCTGCCATCGAGGACGCAGTGGTCTTGAGCTGAGAAGATGCTGCGGCGACGCCGCTTACAACTTCACCTACCGTGCGTTCGAAACGCTCGGCGATGAGTTGCATTTCCTTGCCACGTTCTGCGCGTAGTGAGGCGCGTTCCTGCGACATGCGTTCGAATTCCCATGCGGCCTGAAGGAAGACCTCGAACGCGCGGGCAAGATCGCCGATTTCGTCCTGCCGGTCGAGAGCGGGGATGTGCATGTCCTTTTCGCCCTTGGCGAGGCGACCGGCGACATCGGTCATACGGCGCAAGGTGTGCGAAATGTCGCGGGCGAGGTAGCGCGCGCTCAACGTCACCATCGAAATGCCGATGACAGCGACCACGATGAAGGCGACGAAGAGCAGGGAAACGATGAAGGTCGAGTGCTCGTCGGCAGCCTTGGCTATCGCTTCGAAATCGCTACGCAGTCCATGTGCCTCATCGACGAACTGTACACCATCGAGGTAGACGCTGTCGGAGAACTCCTGCCATTGCTGGCCCGAGCCGCGCGACCGTTGGGCAGCCTCGACCCGAGTTGTGAGCGAAGCAAGATCGCCGTTGAGCTTGTCGATGGCCGGCAAGGTTACAGGCGCTACGTCTACGGCAAGTGCCTTGATGTCGCTGAGCTTGCGGTCGGCATTGCGAAGCGCATCGTGCGCCGCGACGAGATCCGATTTGTCACCCACGGCGGCGTAATGCTGTACGAACAGACGGGCATCGCCGATGTCGCCGATCATGCGCGCAGCTTCGACATTCGCCTGCGACAAGGCCATCCGCTCCGCCTTCAGTTGCAAGGCGACGTAACCGCCGACAAGCGTTGCCAGCAGGCCGAGCACCACTGCTGCAATGTTGGCCATTGCTATGGCGCGTAATTTCTCGCCGACTGACTTGTTGAAGAGAAAGCCCTTCAACCCGCTGGGACGATCGATGTCGGTCGCCTCAGCGGCCTCGGAAATCCCCGCGAAGAGCGGCTGTCCGCCCAGCTCCGGCACGTGGATTTCGCCCACGACTTCCTGTTCGGCGACAACGCCGTTCACCATGTCCGAAAGTGCGCTCATGCGACCTTGGAATCCCTCAGTTCTGTAGGTGTTGCCGTTCCGACCGGCTTGCCCAGATGCTGGGCGATTTCCTCGGCGGGAAGGGCCTTGAAATAGAGCCAGCCCTGGATCTGGTCGCAGCCGGCGGCGCGGACCATGTCGGCCTGGTCCTGTGTCTCGACGCCCTCGGCCGTCACGCCCATCTTCATGGCACGCGCCACGGTGATGCTGGACAGCATCATGGCGCGGCTGCCCTCGTCTTCGCCTGCCTGGACGACGAGGCTACGGTCGAGCTTGAGCTTTTCAAAGCGGAACTGACGCAGGAAGCCGATCGAGGCATATCCGGTGCCGAAATCGTCGAGCGAGATTTTGACCCCGAAACCGCGGATGACAGCAAGGCTGCGCTCGGCGACCACCGGGTCGAGCACGAGGCAGGTTTCCGTAATCTCGAGTTCGAGGCGCTCCGGATCGAAGCCAGTCTCTTCGAGGATATGGCCGAGCTGGATCGGGAACTCCGGATTGCGCAGCTGAGCGGCGGAGATATTCACCGATAGGGTAATGTCATCCCATTCGAGTGCATCGCAGCAGGCCTGACGCAGGACCCACAGGCCAATCGCATTGATGAGGCCGCTTTCCTCAGCGACGGGGATGAAAATGTTCGGACCCACGCGCTTGCCGTCGGCACGCTCCCAGCGCAGCAGACACTCGACCGCCACGACCTTGCGGGTGCGGCTGTCGACGAGCGGCTGGTAGTTAAGACGGAATTCCCTGTTGGCGAGGCCTGCGCGAAGCTCGTCGTCCATTTCTTTCAGCTGTTCGCGACTCTGATCGAACGCGGCGCTGAACCAGGTGCAGCGCATCTTGCCACCGCGCTTGGACGCATACATCGCCACATCCGAGCGACGCAGCAGTTCGGATGAGCTGAGCTTTTCGCCCGGCACCTTGCGCGACAGGCCGATGCTTGCCCCCAGGGTCAGGCGCCGGTCGTCAACGCTGACCGGCTTGGCGAGGCGTTCGATCAAGCGGCGGCAAAGCCCCTCAAGCAGTGTGCCGGCGACCGGGCCACTGATCAGCAGTGCATACTCGTCGCCGCCAAGGCGATAGACCGAAGCTTCGTCCCCCGCGAGATCCTTCAGGATCGTCGCGCATTCGCGGATCGCGGCATCGCCAACAAAATGGCCATAGTGATCATTGACCAGCTTGAACCCGTCGAGGTCGATCAGTGCGAGTGCGATTTCCTGACCTGCCCGGTCATGCTTCTGGAAGTCGACATGCAGGGATCGCCTGTTGGGAAGCGCAGTGAGGCTGTCTGTAAAACCGAGCTTTTCGTATCGACCGATATGACGCAGGCCGAGTATCGCCAGGACGGCAACTGCACAGCAGAAGATGATGGATCCGGCGGCCAGGACAGGTGCGGGCGTAGAAAGTCCGATCTTGTGGCTGACCATCGCCAGCGACATCGTGAGCAGGAAGATGGTCGATAAGACAAGGATGGGGCCGAGCACAAACGCTCTGCTGTCGGCACCCGCGCTATCGTCCTTGAAACTCACGAATTCCCCCCGCGGTGCGACCCCACGAACTTGTGTACCCTGCGATTTACCTAGGAATCGCTAAGGAAGCGTAAACCCGGGGTTTACCTTGATTGGCAGGCGGTTTGCCTTATCGCGCGGCGGCGATCCGCGGCGAGTGCGCGACGCGCGATGCTACCGACGTCGGCTTGTAGATTGCCGAACCCCATTCGGAGGATTCGAAGCGTTCGGTCTGTCCAACCACCGATTCCCCGGCGCCAAGCATGAGCCAGCCGTCTTGGGCGAGCGCACTAGCGACGCGATCGAAGGCCGATGCCCGGGTAGGACGGTCGAAATAGAGCAGGACATTGCGACACAGTACGAGGTCGAACCGACCGGGCGCGGGCGGATAATCGAGAATGCTCTGCTGTTGGAAGCGGGTCATCGAGCAGATGCGATCGCTCGCCTGCCAGCCGCGTGGCGTCTCGGAAAAGAAGTTGAGCATTTGCGCGACACTGATCCCGCGCTGAATTTCAAACTGCGAATAGCAGCCGGTCTTGGCCGTGGTTATTGCCTTGCCCGAAACATCGGTTCCCACAATGTCGATATCCCAATCCTGCCAACGGCCCGGTTGCTCGGCGAAGATCATCGCCAGGCTGAGCGCTTCCTGGCCGGTCGAACATCCTGCCGACCAGATCGACAGCTTTCGGGTGCTCGCACGCTTGCGAGCCAGGTCGGGCAGGACCTGGTTGGCGAGCGTCATGAAATAGACGTGGTCGCGGAAAAAGTAGGTTTCGTTATTGAGCAGCGCCTCGACGACCTTGGTTGCAAGGTGCTGTTCGCCCGGTCGTTCAAGCATGCAGGCGAGCTGGTCGATATTGTCGATGCCGAATTCGCGAAACAGGCCGGCAAGCGCCGTCGACACACGCCAACGGCGGTTCTCAGTGAGTTGCTGTCCGGTCTTCTGGGCAAGTAGGTCGGCAATAATTGAGTGTGAGGCGTCATTCACGCCCATGCGTCCGCTCCTGCGCTTGAAAGGACCTTCTCGGCCAGTTCCTCTGGCGGGAGCACTGCTGAAGCGAGACCCATCTCGGTCACTGCGCGCGGCATGCCCCAAACGGCGCAGCTTTCCGCGTTCTGCGCGAAGATCGACCCACCGGCGGTGGCGATGACCTGTGCACCCTCGGTTCCGTCGCGTCCCATCCCGGAAAGAAGGACCGCAGCGACGTGCCCGTCGCAGGCCTCGGCAAGCGTTTCGAACATCGGGTCGACTGATGGCATGCAGCCGCTCTTGACCGGATGGTAGGCCAGACCGGTAACCAGACGCCCGGCGCTTTTGCGGACAATCATGTGGCCATGGCCTGGAGCGATGACGATGTGACCACGCCGAATCTCGACCCCTTCGTCGGCAAGGATGGCCGGACGGCGCGCAGCCATTTCCATCTGCTTCGCGAAGACCGGAATAAAGCTGTCGGGCAGGTGCTGAGTAATCAGAATGGGGAGATCGAAGTTCTCCGGCACTTTGCGCAGGAACAAGTTCAGTGCGTGGATGCCGCCAGTCGACGCACCTATCGCAACCACCTGCGGTTTCTTGCCAAGCGTTTTCGGTGCACGAGCGACAGGGACTGATGGCTTTGCCGTCGTCGGGTCGACCCCGGCCAATGCCCTGATCTTGCCAAGCAGGGTATTGCGATAATCATCGTTGAAGCCGCCAGGACGCGGCTTGAGCATGGTGTCTGCGGCGCCAAGCGACAGCGCTTTCACCGTATGTTCGGCCCCGTCGGCGGTCAGAGAGGAGATCACGAGGATCTGCGCCTTGGGCGCAGCTTGCTGGAGCTTGGGCAGCGCCTCGATCCCGCCCATTCCGGGCATCTCGAGGTCGAGCATGATCACGTCGATCTCATGGCTCGCCAGCGCCTCGATCCCGCGTTCGGCGGTGTTCGCGGTGGTGACGAGGCGCATGTCCTCTTCGTTCTGGAGCATGCGCGTGAAGACCGTGCGGACGGTTAGGGAATCGTCCACGATCATGATCCGGACGACGCGCTTCTGCGGTGTCACGGAAACTATCCGTTCAGTGCGAAGTGCCGCAACCATCTGCCGGGCCCCCTTCAGGCCATGCCGACAAGCTGGAGCTTGATCTGCAGGGTCTCGTGATCGAACGGCTTCATCACATATTCGTCGGCACCCGCGCTGATCGCTTCGCGGATGTGCGCAACATCGTTCTCGGTAGTGCAGAAAACGACTTTCGGTTTGTCGCCGCCATCACGTTGGCGCAGCTGAACGATGAACTCGATACCGGTCATGACCGGCATGTTCCAGTCGAGCAGGACCACATCGGGCATTGATTCGAGGCACTTGTTGAGGCCTTCCTGGCCGTTTTCCGCCTCTTCCACCGCGAAACCGAGGGTCTCGAGGATATGACGGGAAACTTTGCGGATAACGCGCGAATCGTCGACGATCAGGCAGGTTTTCATTTCGTAGGACCTCTGGTGTTCGCAACGGTAGTAACCGCCGCAGGTAACTATTCGCTTAAGCTGCCTCTGCGACCGGTCCCGCGACCAGCGTGACCACGTCAATCACGAGCGCAGGTCCCCCGTCGGTTTCGACCATTCCCAGGGATGCATGTTGCCAACCGCTCCCGAAGCCGCCGGGAACGGCCATCGCCTCGCTTCGTGCTTCGCCCACGTCATAGGCCTCGTCGACCAGCAGGGCGTACAGATGCCCGCCTACGTCGACGACCGCAGCACGCTGATCGGATACTTCGCCAGAGCTCTCCAGTCCGAGGGCAACCGGGCAATCGATGACGGTCAGCGCCTGGCTACGCAGTGCAGTCAGGCCACGGACGAAGCCGGGAGTGCCCGGAATAGGCGTGATCTCGTCGATCTCGATCACCGACTGGACCTGGCTGGCAGGGATTGCAGCACGGCGGCCTGCAATCATGCACATCAACAGGAGCTCGTTCATGCGGTCTTCCCCCCTGCCATCTTGCCAAGGCGAACCTGCTTGAGGGCCGCCAGGAGGCTGTCGCGGTCGTAGCGATAAATGGTGTCGGGCATCTCGGGCCCGGCTTCCGGTTCTTGGCGTAGTCGAATGACGTTTCGCGCAGCCGGTGATTGTTCGGTCTCTTCGTGCCGTTCGAAGACGATCGCGACATCGGCGCTGTCATCTCCCTCGCCAGCGATGCGGTAGCCTGCAGCCTCGACCAGCGGACCCAGGATGGTGCGGGCCCATTCGCTGGCTTCGGGAATTCGGCACGACATCGGGTGATCGAGTCGTTGCGGGGCCCGATGGCGGGCGAAGAGGGCGTGGCCATCAATGACTGGCACCGTCTGGCCCTCGATGAGAGTCACACCCTCGATGAGAGGGTCTCCTTCGACCGGGACAATGTCGCCTTCCATTTCCGACGCGTCGAGGACTTCCGAGACGGCATACACAAGCTCGCTTTCTCCATCCGACAGGCGCAGCAGTCGGCAGCGATCTTGGGGAAGTTCACCGAACTCGAGGCCTACGAGTGAGAAGATGGCTCCGTCGATGACGGCCTGCGCACGATTGCCTTCGATGTCGATGGCCTCGCGCGAAATGGTGTCAATGCGGCGAACAAGGTCGAGGCGGGCAGCCCGTCGACGTCCGTCGAGCCCTGCGAAGAGCATGATCGGGACTGTCTTGCGGCGATGTTCGACCTTTTCTTCCTCGACGACGTTTGTTGTTCCTCGTTCGGAAACCAACTGGTGGGTCGCCGCGATGCTCGGCATGTCGAGCAGCATCATTGGTCGACCGTCGTCAAGCAGGGTGGTGCCGGCATAAAGGCGGGTCTCCATGACGGCGGGCGCGATCGGCTTCACCACCACGTCCTCGTGGTCGTAGACCCGGTCGACGGCGAGTGCGAAAACATCGTCGCTGGCTAGGCGGATCAGCACCAGCGTCCTCTCTTCCCAGATGACATCGGCGTTGTCCTCGATGCCGAGGATCGCTCCGAGGGAGAGGCAGGGTACTCGCTTGC
Source organism: Qipengyuania sp. RANM35 (assembly GCF_041021145.2). Taxonomy (NCBI): domain Bacteria; kingdom Pseudomonadati; phylum Pseudomonadota; class Alphaproteobacteria; order Sphingomonadales; family Erythrobacteraceae; genus Qipengyuania; species Qipengyuania sp. RANM35. Next base: position 234,213 of record NZ_CM196433.1, read on the forward strand.
CGCGGAAGGTGACGAGGCGACGTTCGCCGGCTTCGGCGAAGTCGACATTGGCGTTGGAACCGAAGACGATCTCTTCGACGTAGCTGCGCGGAATGGCATAGCGCTGACGCCCTGCGCCAACGGTCAGCGCGGCAATGATCGACAGGGTCAGCGGCAACTTGATGTGGAAGCTGGTGCCCTGGCCAGGCTTGCTGGTGAGGTCGATGGAACCGCCGACCTTCTCGATATTGGCGCGCACCACATCCATACCGACGCCGCGTCCGGATACCGAACTCACCTGATCTGCGGTCGACAGGCCCGGCGCGAAGATGAGGTGCTGCTTGCGACGGTCCGACATGGCGTCGACCTCCGCCTTGGTGTGAATCCCGGCAGAGACGGCCTTCGCCGCGATCCGTTCGATGTCCAGCCCGCGACCGTCATCGGTCACCACGAGGCTGATCTGGTTGCCGGCCTGGCGTGCCGAGAAGCGCATCAGGCCGATTTCGCGCTTGCCCTTGTGCAGTCGGTCGCCCGGGCTCTCGATCCCGTGGTCGATTGCATTGCGGATGATGTGGGTCAGCGGATCGCGGACCATCTCGATCATCTCGCGGTCGAGTTCGACTTCACCGCCTTCGAAATCGACCATGACCTGCTTGCCCAGTTCGTTCGACAGATCGCGAACGAGGCGGGGAAGCGAGCTGAACAGGTGTTCGAGCCGCTGCATTCGCATGCGTGTGATCGACGAACGGACATCGGCCAGGATGGTCGAGAGGCGTTCGAAAGGGCCGTCGATGGTCGGCTGTTCGCCAGCATCACGCAGGCGGCGGGCAAGGTCGTTGCGCGCCAGCACCATGTCGGAGACACCCTTCATTACCTCGTCGAGAAGGTCGACCGGCAGGCGGATCGATCGCTGGACCGCGTTGGCCCGGCTGCTTTTGGTCGTGTCCTCTGACGTATCGGCGATTTCTACCGAGATCGCACCCGACGCTGCGGTATCTTCCTGCTCGCTGTCCGCTCGGCGATGTACGAATTCGTCCGGTTCCTGCGGATTGAGTGCCGCGATCAGCGGCTCGTCGCCGCCTTCGGGAAATTCCTCGCCCGCTTCGATCGCATCGGTCATTGCGCTGATGCGATCGATGATCGCGAGCACCGCCGAAACCAGAGCGCTGTCGGGCGTCCGACGCCCGGCGCGGCATTCCGACAGGGCGTCTTCGGCTGCGTGGCTCAACTTCTCGAGGCGGGGGAAGTCGAAGAAGCCGCAATTGCCCTTCACCGTGTGGACGAAGCGGAAAATGGTATCGAGACGTTCGGTATCGGAAGGGTTTGCTTCCCACGCGACGATTTCGCCGCCGCTGGCTTCAAGCATCTCCCTGGTCTCGGCGATAAAGTCCGCCAGCAACTCATCCATGGTGTTCGCCCCTGATACGATCGGGTCGAGCTATGGACGAAGATGGTTAACGATTGGTTTGGGCGGGCCCAGCTCCCTGCTGAGGACTCCGGAGGATTTTCCAGACGACAAACGCGGCGAATGATCCGCCAATAACGTTGGCCGCGAGTTCCGCTGCATAGACAGCCTCCGCACCCCAGACCGGGCGAAGCAGCCAGGCGAAGGGCAGCATGACCAGAAAGACGCGGGCAAAGCTCTGGCCCAGCGCGAAGCGGGCCTTGTCCACGGCATTGAGCGCGCCATTGGCGACGATCAGGACGCCGAAACCGGCATAGCCCCAGACCGAGATCTCCAGATATCGTGCGAACTCGGCGATGACCGCAGGGTCATCCGTGAAGAAGCGGGCAAACCATTGGCCAAGGGCAAACAGCAGAACCGCGATGATGAGCCCGTAGGCGATGCAGAAGACAGCCGCCTCGCGCATGGCCTCGCGTGAGCGGTCGGGCATTCCTGCGCCCCAGTTTTGTCCGACGATGGCCCCGATCGAACCCGACAGGGCAAGCAATGGAACCACGGCGAAACTCTGCAAACGCCCTGCTGCACCGAAGCCGGCGACCGCTGCTTCGCCCTGGCTGGCAAGGAGGGCGGTGAGGACCGAAAGGCCAATGGGATTGATCGCGTTGGAGAAGGCTGCAGGACCTGCAACGGACAGGATCGCCTTGGCCGATTCCCCCATGCGGCACTTGCGGATGAGGGTCGGGTGTATCTTGAGCGCGGAGCGGTCGATCAGCACCAGGGCCACCACGATCGCCAGAACCCAGCCGATCAGCGTTGCCCAGGCCGCGCCGGCGACCCCGAAACCTTCGAAGCCGAAGCCACCGGTTATGAGCAGCGGGTCGAGTATCCAGTTCGCGATCGAGAAGGTCAGGGAGACATAACTCGTGGCCTTCGCTTCGCCCTGTCCGCGCAGGATACCATTGAGGCCCATCTGCAGCAGCAGGAACGGCATGCCGATTGCATAGGGCACCATGTATTCGCGGATGAGGGGCAGCAGTTGCGGCGGCGCCTGCATCAGGCGGAAGAGGGGATCGAGCAGGAGGTAAAGCACAAGAGCGAAGGCGAGCCCCATCACGAGCGCGAAGATCGCGCCGAAATTCGCCCTGCGTTCCGCACGGTCGCGGTCGCCTTCGCCCAGCGCCCGCGCAATCACGGAATTGATGCCGACCATCACCCCGACGCCCAGGCTTGAGATTGCGATCGTGATCGGGAAGATGAAGCTTACCGCCGCCAGTTCGGCCGAGCCGAGCCGCCCGATGAAATAGGCGTCGATGAGGCCAACCGACATGATTGCCGCCACGCCGAGGATCATCGGAAGGGTCTGGGTGACGAGGTGGCCGCGGATACTCCCGCTCGTCAGTTTGGCCGTCGCGCTCATCGCCTCTGCGCCTAGCGGCAAGGGACCGCCTTGCCTAGCGCCCAATCACCCCAGACCGCTTGCGCACTCGCAGCGCCGCATGCGATACTGGTGGAGAAACGAAACCGGTGAGGAACTGAGACCATGGCGACCCAGATCAGGCAACGCGATTTCGAATGCAGCGATGCCGAATGGCAGGCGCGCCAGGACCTTGCCGCGTGCTATCGCATCTTCGACCACCTCGGCTGGGGCGAGAGCATCTACAACCACATTTCAGTCGCCGTTCCGGGAGAGAACGATACTTTCCTCATCAATCCCTTCGGCCTGCTCTATGACGAGGTTACAGCGTCGAACCTCGTGAAGATCGACGTCGAAGGCAACAATGTCGGCCATTCGCAATACATGGTGAACAAGGCCGGCTTCACCCAGCACGCCTACTTCCACAAGCACCTCGGCGCGAAGGCGAATGCGATCTGCCACGTCCACACGACAGCGACGATGGCAGTGTGCAGCCACAAGGACGGACTGCTCCCGACCAATTTCTACGCCTGCAATTTCCAGGGGCGCATCGGCTATCACGACTTCGAAGGCGTCACCGTTCGTCCGGAAGAAGGTGAGCGCCTGGTCGAGAACCTCGGAAACAACTCAATTCTTATGCTGCGCAACCACGGCCCGGTGGTCATGGATCGGACGATCCAGGGCATGTTCGTGAAGATGTGGTCGCTCCAGCGCGCCTGCGAGATCCAGGTCGCCACACTCAGCCAGGGCGCGGCCAACGTCATCTCGCAGGACGTGGTCGACGTTCACCAGCGCGATCTTTCCGTCATGGCGTCGCAGGGCGGGGCAGGCGTGCTGGATTTCGAAGCGTGGAAACGCCGGGTGTCGAAGATCGACGATAGCTGGAAATACTGACCGGCTGACGGTATCCGCTTCGCATGACCAGCATGACCGTCAACGGGAAGCCCGTGCGCTTCCTGATGGATCCAGACACCCCGCTGCTGTGGGCGTTGCGCGACGCGGCGAACCTTACGGGTACGAAGTACGGTTGCGGCGAGGGTGATTGCGGGGCCTGCATGGTCCATGTCGATGGCGAGGCACTGCGATCCTGCCTGATCACGATTTCCGAAGCGGAGGGCCGCTTCATCACCACGATCGAAGGCCTCAGTCGTGATCGCTCTCATCCGGTCCAGCAGGCCATGGTCGCCGAACAGGCGATCCAGTGCGGCTTCTGCACACCGGGCATCGTCATGGCGGCCTCTGCCTTGCTGAGGAAGAATCCCTCACCCAGCGAGGCCGAGATCAAGGCCGCTATCACGAACCTGTGCCGCTGCGGTATTTACCCGCGGCTGGTCGAAGCCATTTTGCGCGCCGGCAGGGTGACCCGCCGAGCCGAGACCATCAGCGCCGCGCCCGCGCCCGGTATCAGCGCCGAGGACGCTGCTCGCGAAGTTCCCGCGATCAGCGCCCCCGAAACTGCACCTTCCGACTAGATTTTCACCTTCACGCCGATCCTGGCGGTGAGCGGCTTGCCCGGCTGGATGTTGTTGTCGCCATGGGCCGACGGGTAATAGTTCTCGTCGAACAGGTTCTCGACGTTGAGCTGGATGCCGATGCGATCGTTGAGCGTGTAATAGGCCGCTGCATCGACGCGAACGTAGTCGGGCAGGACGACGGTGTTGCTGATGCTGGCATATTGTTCGTCCTGGTAGACCAGGCCTGCACCCATCCCGAATTGCTCGCTCAGGTCGATGCGGTTCCATAGCGCGATCTGGTGCTTCGGCAGCTGCTGCAGCACCGTACCGGCGACGGCCCGATCGGTGTCGTTGCGGATCTCGCCGTCGAGATAGGTGTAGCCGAGGCTCGCCTGCCACATGGGCAGGATCTTGCCGACGAGGCTTGCCTCGAAACCCTTGACGCGGCTCGACCCGGTGAGGACGGGAAGACCCGAACCCGACGGATCGGGGGCCGTCGTGTTGGTGCGATCCAGCTGGAACACTGCAGCCGTCGCGAACAGGTCGGGGCGGACCGCCCACTTGACGCCAAGTTCTAGGTTCTCGAACTTCTCCGGCTCGAGCGCCGCATCATCCGCGCCGAGGGTCGAGAACTGGTCGCCCGACTGCGGCAGGAAACTGGTCGAATAGCTGGCGTAGAGCGACAGGTCCCGCTGCGGCTTGAAGATCACGCCGAAACGCGGGCTCCACTTCTCGTCGACACGGGCAGTCTGGACCGGGACTGCAGGATTGAAGAGGTTGGTGGCCTTGAGGTCGAAGCGGTCGAAGCGGACACCGCCGACCAGCTGCACGATGCCGAAATCGAGCTGCTCCTGGACATAGGCGGAGAAGGTATCGAGCTGCGATGCACTGCGATTGGTCAGGCGACCGATCCCGACCGCAGGGACGTCGATGATGCGGGCGAGCGGGCGGTTGATATCCTCGACCCCGCCGCCGAAATCGATCTCGGTGCGCGAGGCAATCGTCTCCTGGTCGCCTACTTCGACGCCTGCGAGGAAGGTCGAACCGATCCCGCCGAAATCCGTATCCCAGACGAGGTTCGCTTGGCCGATCCAGTTCTCGCGGTCGGTCGCGCTGGTGTAGCCGCCGAGGTTCACCGTGGTGCCGTCACTGTTCGAGGGAACGACGTTGGCGTAGTACTTGTCGTAGTTGGCGTACTGGCCGGTGGCGTTGATGCTCACCGTGTCGGTCAACTCATGATCGATCCGTAGCCGGGCAATATGCGCGACATTGGTCGAGGTATTAAATTCGCGGCTGCCGAAGAAGGTCCGATCATAACCTTCAAGCGGTCCGGTCCCGACCGACGGCAAACCGCGGTCGGTCACGCGCTCGTCGTCGTCATAGGTGTAATGTGCGGTCAGTCGGGTGCGTTCGCCGAGACGGGCGGTGACGGTCGGCGAGATGCCGATGAAGCGGCCTTCGTAGAAATCGCGGTGATTGCCGAATTCTTCGTAGGTCGCGTTGAGACGGGCGGCGATCGTTTCCGAGGCGGGCACGTTGAGGTCCGCCGCGAGGGCGAAGGCGCCGAAACTGTCGACCGAGGCATCGAAGCCCAATTCGGTTCCGGTAAACTCGGCGACCTTGCTTACGCGGTTGACGATCCCGCCGCCGCCGCCGCGCCCGAAGATGAGCGCGTTCGAACCCTTGAGCACTTCGACGCGATCGACGTTGTAGAGCGAGCGGTAGTACTGCGCATCGTCCCGCAGGCCGTCGAGGTAGAAGTCCGCCGTGCTCGACTGGCCGCGGATGTAGATCTGGTCGCGATGACCCTCGCCCGTATCGAGCGAAACGCCCGGGACATAGCGCAGTGCGTCGTTGAGCTGGGTTATGCCCATGTCGTCGAGCTGGTCTTCGGTGATCATCGTCACCGCCTGCGGCACGTCGATCAGCGCGGTGGGCGTCTTGGTGGCCGTCGACCCGTCGTCGACGTCATAGCCGTCGCGCGCACCCGTCACGATGATGTCGGTGGGCAGGTAGTCGCGCTCGGGCTGGGCGTCGTCGGCCATCGCAGGCGTGGCCAGCATGGCAGTGCCGAGCAGAAGGGCGCGCGTGAAGGGAAGGGGCCTCATGGAAAACTTTCTTTTCTTGCGAATGATTCTCAAATCCTGTCCGCCTGCTATTGCGAACCATTCGCATTCGCAACAGAGAAATTGAGTTTTGCGCGTGAAAAAACTGCAAGACCCGCTTTCGCCGGGCGCAACTGCCGCCTAGGGCTTGCTACCGGAAAAGGAGACAAGAGCCATGAAGGCGACCATCTGGCACAATCCGAAGTGCGGCACATCGCGCAAAACTCTCGCCATCCTCGAGAGCCTTTCAGGGGTCGAGCTGACCGTGGTCGAATATCTCAAGGAACCGCCAAGCGCCGAAAAGCTCGCCCAGCTCTACAAGGATGCGGGGATCACTCCGAACGAAGGCCTGCGCATTCGCGGGACCGATGCAGAGGAGCGCGGCCTGCCGAACGCCGACGCGGCTACGGTGCTCGACGCCATGGCGACCGATCCAATCCTTATCGAGAGACCTCTGGTCGAAACGGACAAGGGCGTCCGCCTTTGCCGTCCGCAGGACCGGGTCCTGGAGATACTCTAGCGGCGGTCGCGGGTGAGGTCGCTGTCGGCCTGGAGAGACACCCAGCCATAGGCGAAGACGATCAGGCAGATCGCGACGATCAATCCGAAGCCGAGCCAGTCGGAATGTCCGTAAAGCCAGACGCCCAGCGCAGGAGCGTAGATATAGCTCGCCCCCGCCACCGAAGCGGTGATGCCTGACGCCTGCCCCTGTTCGGACCGGGTGACCGCGAGGGACGTTCCGGACGTCGCGCCCGGCCGGAAAAGACCGAAGCCCAGCGAGGCGATGGCGAAACTGAGGGCGATAAGGTGCAGGTCGTCTGCGATGCCGAGTACCGCCACCCCGATTGCCGATATGAGGATGCCCGATAGTGTCGCTGCACGCGGGCCGAGGTTGAAGCGGGGGATCAATCCCCACTGAGCGAGAAGCGTGGCAATCGCACCCGCCATCAGGACCAGTCCGACAGGACCCGTGCCCTCGGTCGGGTTGTCCCGTAGCCCGAGCCTGTCGAGCACGAGGAACCCGGCGATCCCGAGCATCATTGCCTGGGCGTGTCCCCCCAGCAAATTCACTATTACCCAGGGGCGCAGGCGCGGTTCGAACCAGCGAAGCTTGTGCGGCTCCACCTGCTCTTCGCCGTCGTCGTCGTCTTCGGACTGGGTGCCGGAAAGATCCGCCGTCGGACTACCCGAATAGGACGGGTCGTAGGCCTTACCGCGCGCTGGAAACTGCGGCTCGTCATTAGGCAGGCGCCACCTCAGCGCGACCAGCGTAAGGACCCCGATGAGCGCGAAAATGACGAACGGGCCGGTCAGGCCGACGCCCGGGAGGACCATTAATGGTGCCAGGGCTGGGCCGATGACGGTACCAAGGCCGAAGCTCGACGCAATTAGTGAAAGTGCCTGCGTGCGTTCCGAGCGGGGCGTGCGGCTGGCGACATAGGCCTGTACGGCAGGCGGGGCCGCACTGCCGAAGCCGCCGTAGAGGCTGCGCGCCGCCGCAAACAGGAGCAAGGCCCAAAAGGCAGTGAGATAGCCCGAAAGACCGAACCACAACATCAGGCCGCACAGCGAGAAGCTGGCAATGAAGCCGACAAGGCCGAGCGCCATCATCGCCTTGCGTCCGCGCCGGTCGGAACGGTCCGCCCAGATGGGCGCACAGAACACCCACAGCAGCGCTGACCAGCTGTAGGCGAGGCTGATCCACACGTCGTCGACCTTCAGTGCAGTGCCAATGGACGGCATCACCGACTGCATTGCGGTATTGCCCGCTGCGGTCGTCAGCATGACGGCGAAAAGCAGAACCATCCGCTCTCGCGAGATAGGCTTGCTTTGCGGAGCAACGCCCGCGGGGGTCAGTGTCTTGTCCGGATCGGCGTCGCCCATGAAACGTGCGCTACGCCCGCCGAAGCGCGCTTGCAATGCCAGCAGGGTGCTGTCACACCGCGCGAATTCTTTTTTCAGGTCGCCGTGAGGAATTGGAATTGGCTTCCGAACAAGGTGTTGGCGTAATCGAACGCCCCAGTTTCAAGCATAAGGCGGCGCGGTTCTTCGGACAGTGGGGGGTCTTCTTCCGCGGTTTCCTGGAACACCCGAGGATGGTGGGTTCGATCATCCCGTCTTCGCGCTTCACCATCGAGAAGATGCTCGCCCCGGTGAAATGGGAAGAGTGCGAATTGTTCGTCGAATACGGCCCGGGTGTCGGCACCTTCTGCCAGCCCGTACTCGACCGGTTGCGCCGCGACGGTGCCCTGATCGTGATCGACACCAACCCGCTCTACATCGACTATCTCAAGAAGCATTTTCGGGACAGCCGCTTCCATGCGGTGCTCGGCAGTGCCGAGGATGTCGAGGCCATCGTAAGGGCGCATGGCTATGACCACGCAGATTACGTGCTGTCGGGTCTGCCGTTTTCGACCCTGCCCGATGGCGTGGGCCCGGCCATTGCTGCGGCGACCCACCGGGTCATCCGCCCCGGCGGCGCGTTCCTCGTCTACCAGTTTTCGGCCAAGGCGCGCGATTTCATGGCGAAGCATTTTCGCCGGATCGACAGCGGCTTCGAATTCTGGAACGTCCTGCCCTGCCAGCTTTTCTGGGGTTGGAAGGACTGATCAGATTTCGATCGTGATCTCGTCCCGGCTGTGCAGGCGCGCAAGCTGGGCGTGGATAGCGGCGAGTATGCAGGCGCCGACGACAACGGCGATCGCATTTGTTGCCGCCTCGACTACGGCCATCCCGAAGCTAGCTATCTCGGCGCTGGCGAAAGCGAGCAAGAGCGTGGCGACCAGCGAAACGACGCTCGAAATCACGAGAAAAGCGATCACCAGCAGCGCGAAGAACAGGAAAAGCCGCAAGCTGTTGCCCTTGGTCAAGGTCCAAGATTTACGGATCGCTGCGACCGGGTTCATTTCGCCATCCATGGCAATTACGGGCGAGACCAGCGTCAGCTTGATGATGATATAGAGCGTCACCACGAAGGCGAGCACCATGCCGAGCGCAGCCAAGGCCCGTCCGCCGACGACACCCGGAAGGCCAACGAGGAAGAAGATGACGAGGACGATCAGTCCTGCCTGAATGACCTGTACGCCGAGATAGGTCGCGATTGACTTGACCCCGGTTTCGAGAGCCTCCGCAACCGTCGGCTTTGCGCGTTGGCGCATCAGGGCAAGCATGGCGAGGTTACCGATTCCGCCGACGATCATCAGCGCGAGGAACAGCCACCAGTATTTGGCAACCATCGACTGCATCACTGCCATCATGGCGTCGGCATTCGTGCCGGCACCCGGATTGGCGAGTTGCGACATTTCGGGGATGAAGCTGGTCGCCGCAGCGTATGGCAGGAAATAGAAGACCCCGGCGATCGTCACCAGCAAGCCGAGATTGGCTTTCAGCAGCGACATCGCATCGCGCCACGCCTTGTCCAGGTCGAACTTCATCCCGCAACCTCCATTTCCCCCTTGATAAGCGCCTGCCCAGTCGCCACGCAATCGCCGATGTCGGCACAACACCCCGCAAATATCGAATGGCGCAGCGAAAGCGGGCAGATCGCCTATCGCGACGCGCTGGCCGCGATGGAGGAACGCAACCGCGCGATCAGCGAGGGGAGCGCGTCGGAGATGGTCTGGCTGCTGGAACATCCGCCGGTCTACACCGCCGGGACCAGCGCCGATGGTGCCGAACTGCTCGACCCGCGTTTCGAAGTGGTCGAGGCCGGGCGGGGCGGGCGCTATACCTACCATGGCCCGGGGCAGCGGGTGGGTTACGTCATGCTCGATCTCAAGGAACGCGGGCGCGATGTGCGCTGCTTCGTCCACTCGCTCGAAGGCTGGGTCATCGCCACGCTGGCGGATATCGGGGTGGAGAGCTGGCGCTCGGAAGGTCGCATCGGCATCTGGACGCGCGATGTCGATGGGGGCGAGGCGAAGATCGGCGCCATCGGCGTGCGCGTGCGGCGCTGGGTGACGATGCACGGCTTCTCGGTCAATCTCGCGCCCGACCTGACCCACTTCACCGGTATCGTGCCCTGCGGAATAGAGGAATTCGGCGTCACCAGCCTTGCGCGGCTTGGTATCGACCTTGCGCCCGAGGCATTCGATGAGGCATTGCATGCCCGCTTCGGCGATTTCCTCGCCGCACTCGAAGGAAAGGCCTGCGCACTGCCATGATCCGCAAGACTCTTATCGCCTTGACCCTCTCGGCTGCATTGGGCGCTTGCGGAGGCAAGGACAGCGGAGAGACAACCGACGCGAATGCAGGCGCGCGCGGCGAAGTGCTGGGCGGCTCGATCAGCGACGGGATGATCCCGCTCGACGAGTTGAAGTCGCGCGCGGCCCCGATGAAGGCCACTCCGGCCTCCGCCTCGACCGGCAGTGCCGTAGCGCCGGCGGAGGAGGCTGCGGGAGAAGATGCCCCCTCAGAGGCAGAGGCCCCGCCTGCCGAGGATACGGCTCCCGAACTGCCCGAGAACTAGACCTCGCCGAGGACCGCCCTGGCGCGACGCAGCTCGGGCTGGCCGATGCGCCGGCCCTTGTGCATCAGACTGTCGGCATGCGGGCTGACCGCGAAGGCCGAGATCACCAGCTGCGCCTCGCCACGTTCCTCCGCGGTGGGCGCGAACGCGGCGTTGATCGCTGCGACGTGCGCCGGATGGGTCGCGAACATGCCGGTGAATCCGTCTGCCCGTGCGCCCTCGGCGGCACGAGCCATGGGTTCCGGCTCGCGCGGGCCCGAGTATGCCGCCTCGATCGCTTCCAGGCCCAGTGCCTGCGCCACCAGCAATACCTGCGCGCGCAAGTAGGCAAGCGGATCGCTCCACGCACCCCCGGGACCGCGCTTGCGTCGGGCGGACAGCGAATGGGCGAGGCCGTCGGCGTCCCACGCCAGCGCCGATACGCGCGGATGCATATCCTCGAGCAGTTTCGGCACCTGGAGCGCCGCGCGCGGCGACCTGCCGATCTGGGGGATGATGCGCGTCGAATTGCTCCTGACACCGCAACGTTGTTCGATTTCGTAGAGGAGACCTGCGAACTGCTGGATATCGTCCTGCGTACCGCATCCGCCGACTACGATGCCTTCCGGAGCCGCTTCCATCACGGCCTCCAGGTCGTCGCGCCAGTGGGGACTGTCGCCCGGCACGATCCGCGCCCAGCGCGCAAAGCGCCTCGCGGCGACCACCTGTTCGCGGTGCGAGATCAGCCAGTCTCGCGCCTGGAGCCGTGTCTTGGCCTGCTTTTCGGCATGGCCCCCGCGTACGAGATCCACCACCACCACGTCCGCCCCGGCATTGGCTACCGATGCGAGCGCCTTGTCATTGTCGGCCGGGACCAGAATCCACGAGCGCATGCTACCCTCCAGTTGCTCGCCATGTGGCGAATCACTGGAAGGGAGCCTCCTCTCAAATGGTTAGCATGGGGTAATCGATGTACCCTTCCGGCCCCGAGCCGTACCAGGAATGCGGTACGTTGACGTTGGGAGCGATTTCGGCTCCCAGGCGGAAGCGTTCGGCAAGGTCGGGGTTGGAGATGTAGTCGCGTCCCCAGCTGATCGCGTCGGCGCGTCCCGCTTCAATATCGGCAACCGCGCCCTCGGGCGAATAATCGCTGTTGAGCACCAGCGCGCCCGAATAGATCTGGCGGATCAGCGGGCTCTGCTTGGGCACTTCGGTGGCCCCGAAAGTGCCGTTCGGGCCCGGTTCGCGCAGTTCGAGGAACGCGAGGCCGAGGTCTTCCACGACCTTCGTCGCTGCGCCGAAGGTTGCCGGCGGATCGCTGTCGTCGCAACCCTGCGTCTCCCCGTTGGGCGAGAGGCGAACGCCGACGCGATCGGCACCCCAGACATCGACCAGTGCGGTCAGGACCTCGCGCAGGAAGCGGGTGCGGTTTTCCGGGCTGCCGCCGTATTCGTCTGTCCGCAAATTGGTGCTGTCGCGCAGGAATTGGTCGACGAGATAGCCATTCGCGCCGTGCAGTTGCACGCCATCGAAGCCGGCCTTCTTGGCGTTTTCGGCAGCGTGGCGGTAATCCTCGACGATGCGCTTGATGTCATCGACGGTCGCTTCGCGCGCCTGCTCGTAGTCCTTGCGTCCCTCGAAGGTGTGCGCATGACCGGGCGCAGTGGTCGCGCTGGCCGAAACCGGCGGATTGCCACCGAGGAACAGCGGGTGGACGAGGCGGCCCATGTGCCACAGCTGCATGACGATCAGACCGCCTTCCTCGTGCACGGCATCGGTGGTCAGCTTCCAGCCCTCGACCTGCTCTTCGCTCCAGATACCCGGAGCTGCGGGCCAGCCCGAACCTTCCACGGTGATACCGGTCGCTTCGCTGATGATGAGGCCCGCCCCGGCGCGCTGGCGGTAATAGGTCGCCATCATCTCGTTCGGCACCGATCCCGGCTGGCTCGAACGTCCGCGCGTCAGCGGCGCCATGAACACCCGGTTCTTCGCTTCGAGGGCGCCCATCTTCAGCGGCTGGAAAAGCGTTTCATGCATCGCGGACAAATCCTTTTTGCTAGCTCGTGTCGGCGATTGAGCTAGGGGCGAGACATGAGCGGCGCAACCAGCACGGCGGACAAGAATGGCTATCAGGCCAGCGCGTGGCACTTTGTCGCGCTGCTCGCCGGCAATGCCGCGCTGGCGATAGGGCCGTGGTTCGTGCGGCTGGCCGACACCGGTCCGGTCTCGGTCGGGTTCTGGCGCATGCTCCTGCCGCTGCCGATCCTGCTGCTTCTTGCTCGCAGGGAGCGGTCAGAAGCGCCGCTCGACATGAAGCGAGCAGGCTGGATCGTCTTCGCCGGGATCGCCTTCGCGCTCGACCTTGCCGCCTGGCATCTCGGCATCGAGCGTACGCGTCTGGGCAATTCGGTGCTTCTGGCCAATTCGGGCAGCCTGTTCCTGATGGTCTGGGGCCTCGTCCAGCTGCGCCGCATGCCGCATCGCAACGAATCCGTCGCCATATTCGCAGCGCTGACGGGGGTCGCGATCCTGCTCGGGCGCAGCTTCGAGATTTCGCCCCGGACGCTTTTGGGCGACGTGCTGTGCCTTGCCGCGGGTTTCTTTTATGTCCTCTACCTGATCCCCGCGCAGAAGGTGCGCGAGGGGCTGGGACAGTGGACCGTGCTCTCACTGGTCAGCATGGCAGCGGCACCGGTCCTGTTCGTGATCGCATACAGGGTTGGCGAGCCGATCCTCCCCGGACCCGTCGGATGGGCACCCGTTGTTGCCATGGCGATAACCGGCCAACTGATCGGGCAGGCGCTGATCGTCTATTCGCTGAAGAACTTCCCGCCGTTGATCATCGGCTTCGCCCTGCTCACCCAGCCCGCGCTCGCTGCGCTGGTCGGCTTCCTTGCCTTCGGGGAAGTGCTCATGCCGCTCGACTTCCTCGGCATGGCGCTGGTCGCCGCGGCGCTGCTGGTTGCACGGACGACGCCTCGCCAGCGCGCACCTACCGGAACGCCTTGAGGAACAGCAGGTAGCGCTGCTCGACCTCGGCAAGGTCGGGTCCGGCGAGCGCCAGCCGGGCCTGTTCGACCAGCTTGTCGCCCTGCTCCCTGATCAGGCCGACCCGGCCTTCATCGCTCACAGGGGCGGCGGCGGTACGAAGGCTGTCGAACATGACCAGCGACGCCTGCACGCTCGTGGCGACGGCGCTGCGCAAGGCACCGAAGCCGCGCTGGAGGAAGTGGGCGAATGTGTCTGGGAGGGGGTGGACGCTGTCGTCCTCGGGGTGGTCCTCGCACCGTCGCCGCAGGTCGCGTCGTCCCAGTTCGGCAGTCGCCGCACCGAGCCAGTGGATTGCGGTAATCGCGGTGAAGGGATCGTTGATGCCCGGACTGAGCGCGCGCAGGCCGATCTCGACCAGCTCGTCTATCAGGAACTGGGGGTCCTGTGTCGGGGTGCGGGTCGAACCGATCGTGAAGGCATGTTCGACCCGGGAGGGCAGAGTCTCGCTGACGTCTCCGGTCACCCGCACCAGCGCCATGCCGGGATGGACGAAGTCACCTGTACGAACCTCGAGCGCGATCTTCTGGTCGATCGACTCGGCAAGGTCACGCAGCTCTTCGAAATCGATGATCTGTACGTATCCGGTCCGCTCTGTCAGGACCTCCGTTCCGTCGGGCGCAGGTGGCAGTTCCTCGCCGCTGTCATCGCGCGGGTAGTTGTCGCGGATGTCGGAAAGGAGGCGGTGGCCGATACCCTTGAGGACCGTGTTGATGCGAATGCTCGAGGGCACGTGATTGAGGAAGTAGACCAGCACCGCAACCGACAGGGCCATCAGCCCGTAGGCGACCAGCAGCGATAGCTGCGGGACGAAGCCCGGCAGAGTGCTGTGAACGGCTTCCTCTATGCTCGCCGTTGCCTCGTCCTCAGCGCGCACGGTGCGCAGGACGGTGATCGCGTAGACGAAGGTGCCGATGAAGGTCGCAAGGCTCAACTGGTTGCCCTTGTCCTCCATGAAGTTGGTCAGGAGCCGGGGGCCGTAGGTACCGCTGGCATAGGCGACTGCGGCGATGGTGATCGAGAACACGGTCGATGCTACCCCGATCATCGACCCGGCGATAACCGTGAGCATGTTCGACGCGCCGTCGGGTCGTGCGGGGACCAGCCATCCGCCGGTGCTCAGGAACTTGGCAAAGCCGTTGCGGTCGACCCACACCAGGGCGAACGCCATCGCACCGCTCACGATGGAGAAGAGCGCAGGATAAAACCAGTAATTCGAGTTCAGCCGGGTCCAGAACCAGCGTAATTCGGCAGGCAAGCGCGTTTCCCCTGATGCGATCGCAGTCAGGGGCAATACGCTCGAACCCGCTTTGGGTGCCTCAGTCGTCCTTGCCCGAGCCGATTTCGCGGTTGAGGAATGTCAGAAGCAGCGCCGCCCGCTTGGCATCTTCCTCGTGATCCGCGCCGACCGAATGGCCGCCTTCCTTGTACTCGTGATAGTAGAAGGTCTGGCCGAACGCCTCGTGCTTGGCGGCCGCCTTGCGGGCGTGGCCAGGGTGGACGCGGTCGTCGAGGGTCGAGAGGTAGTAGAAGGCGACCGGCGCATCGGCACCCGGCTTCATGTTCTGATACGGCGACCATGCCTTCATGAAGGCCCAGTCCTCCGCCACGTCGGGGTTGCCGTACTCGGCCATCCACGAGGCACCGGCGAGTAGCTTGTTATAGCGCCGCATGTCGATCAGCGGACTGCCCGAAATGATCGCGCCGTAGAGGTCGGGGCGCTGGTTCGCCACTGCGCCGACCAGCACGCCACCGTTCGAGCGGCCCGATGCGGCGATGCGCTTTGGCGTCGCAAGGCGGTTGGCGACGAGGTCGTCGGCGACCGCGTGGAAGTCGTCGAAACTGTTCTGGCGCTTGTCGCGCAACGCGTCCTCGTGCCAGCGCGGGCCGTATTCGCCGCCGCCACGGATGTTGGCGAGGACATAGGCATTGCCGCTTTCCAGCCAGAATAGGCCGAGCGGGCCGCTGCGATAGGGTTCGGCGGTGAGGTACTTGGGCGTCTGCGCGTTGCGGAAGCCGCCATAGGCGTGGATCAGCGTCGGCAGCGGGCCTTCGACGCCCTTGGGACGTACGAGGTAATAGGGCACGCGCGTGCCATCCTTGGAGATCGCGAACTTCTGCTCGACGGTGAACTTCGAGGCATCGAACTGTGCGGGTTCGCTGGCAATCGCGACCGGTTCGCCCTCGCTCGGCACGGCATAGAGCGTGGGCGGGGTGAGCATGTTCTCGACCGTGACGAAGGCCATGTCGCCCTTGCCGCTGGTCTCGGCGATCTGGATGGTGCTGTTGGCGGGCAGGTCCATTTCGCGGCTGATCCAGCCCGGGTGGGCGGGGGTCAGCTCGATCAGCTTGCCCGAGACATCATCGAGCACCTTGATCCACAGCTTGTGCTCGGACGCGGAGACTTCCTCGACCGCCTGCGATGCGCTGGGAACGAAGACGGTGAAGGGGGTCACGTCGTAACCCTTGACCACGTCCTCGAGCGAGAAGGCGACAAGCGAGCCGACGCCAGCAGTGCCGCCCTGGATCGCCAGCGGTGAATTGAGCTTGGCGACCAGGAACCCGTCGAGCACGGCGCGGAATTCCGCGTCGGCGGGCATGGGCAGCGGGATCGTGCTCCCGTCGTCCTTCACTAGCTCGTAATTGTTGGTCCAGAAGCTCGGGCTCCGGTTGATGAAGCGCCAGCGCGTCTCGCCGTCGAGCACCGAAAGCCCGCTGATGCTGACGTCGGCCTGCTGGCCTTCGGCCACCAGCTTGGCGGAAGCGAAATCGCTGCCGCGTTTCCAGAGCTTCACGAGGCGCGGATAGCCGGAATCGGTGAGCGTGCCGGCGCCCTCGTCGGTGCCGACGAAAAGCGTGTCCTTGTCGAACCAGGCGACGTTCGACTTCGCCTCGGGCAGGGTGAAGCCGCCGTCCACGAACTTGCCGGTCACGGTATCGAATTCGCGCACGACATCGGCGTCGGTGCCGCCGTCACTGATCGAGACGAGGCAGCGCGTGTATTCGGGGGCAAGGCAGTCGGCGCCGTGCCAGACCCAGCTCTTGCCCTCGTCCTTCCCCAGCTTGTCGACGTCGATCAGCACGCGCCAGTCGGGCTTGCCGGACATGTAGCTCGCAAGGCTTGCGATTCGCCACAGGCCGCGCGGATTGTTCGCGTCGCGCCAAAGGTTGATGACGCGGTCGCCCTGGATCGCTGTGGGCATGGCGATCTGGCGATCATCGTCGAGGATCTGCTTCGCCCAGGCCTTGGCAATGGGATACTCGGGCGAAGCGGTCAGCAGCGCCTCGGTGTCGGCATTCCAGCGGTCGACCTGTTCCAGAGCCTTCTCGCCCTTGATCTCTTCCAGCCAGATGTAGGGATCATCGGCATCGGTATCCTGCGCCGCCAGCGGCGCGGCGACAAAAGCGAGTGCGGCGGCAAGCGCCAGTCGTGCGACCATTATTCTGTCTCTCCGGTAATCGTATTTATTGCGGGCGACCGAGATCGCCCATGCCGATGGTGCCGCTTGCCATTTCGAGCATGCGGTCGAGGCTGCGCTTGGCCTGGATGCGCAGGCCTTCCTCGATCTCGATGCGCGGCTCGAGGTCACGCAGGCAGGCGTAGAGCTTCTCCATCGTGTTCAAGGCCATGTAGGGGCAGATGTTGCAGCTGCAGTTACCATCCGCGCCTGGCGCACCGATGAACGTCTTGTTCGGCAGCGCCTTTTCCATCTGGTGGATGATATGCGGTTCGGTTGCGACGATCAGCGTGTCGCCGCTGAAGGTCTCGGCAAACTGCAGGATGCCGCTGGTCGAACCCACGTAATCGGCGTGGTCGATGATGGTCGGCGGGCATTCCGGGTGCGCGGCGATGGGCGCATCGGGGTACTGCTGCTTGAGCTTGAGCAGTTCCGTCTCGCTGAAAGCTTCGTGGACGATGCAAACGCCCGGCCACAGCAGCATCTCGCGCCCGAACTTGCGGCTGAGATAGCCGCCGAGGTGACGGTCGGGGCCGAAGATGATCTTCTGTTCCTTGGGGATCTGCTGGAGGATGGTCTCGGCGCTCGAGCTGGTGACGATCACGTCGGACAGCGCCTTCACCTCGGTCGAACAGTTGATGTAGGTGAGTGCGATATGATCCGGATGGGCCTCGCGGAAGGCCTTGAACTTTTCTGGCGGGCAGCTGTCCTCGAGGCTGCAGCCTGCGTCCATGTCGGGCAGGACCACGATCTTCTCGGGCGAGAGGATCTTTGCCGTGTCGGCCATGAACTTGACGCCGCAGAAGACGATCACGTCGGCATCGGTGTCCGCAGCCATCTGCGAGAGCTGGAGTGAGTCCCCGACGAAGTCGGCAATATCCTGGATGTCGGGCGACTGGTAGTAATGCGCCAGGATGACCGCGTTCTTTTCCTTCCGCAGGCGGTTGATCTCTTCGAGCAAATCCTGCCCGGTGAGCGGCTTCGTCTGGTCGGTCATTCTCTTTCCCGTCTTCTTGCGTTTGAGGCGCTTATAGCCTCAACGGGCGCGAAGGCGAGTGCGTTCCGGGCAAGCCCTATTGCATGCTTCTCACATGGAAAAACCGGGCGGCAGGAAGGCCTGCATCGGCCGCTCCGCCCCGGGCGTTCCGGCTACTAGCCACTCGGTCACCGCATACCCGATCGGCGAGTATGCGAGCAGCATCGAGGCGATGAACGTACCCACGTAGATGCCGAAACCCCACTTGTAGGCCGGGTGGACGACACCGTCGCGGCGCTTGTCGGCAATCATTCCGATGATGGGGAAGATGAGAGTCACCAGGAAGGTAACCGTCCAGGAATACGGAATCATCAGGGGCAGGGGAAGCAGGCGACCGAGCCCGGGGCCGGTGAGGATTGCCATGGCACACAGCATCAGCCTGCGATGCCAGCCGGTATAGCGGCGCTGCTTCAGCGCCCAGAACGCGAGTCCGCCGAAGCACAGGAGCAGCGAGAGATTGCTGACGAAGAACTCGTTCATGTCGAAGAAGAACGGCCCGCCGTTGCGCCGTGCCGAGGTCACGATGATCGTAACCCCGGCCGCCACCATCAGCGGAATCCACAGGTAGGCCAGCTTCCCCAGCCGCACATGGAGGGCAATGTTGCCCGAGTTGATGGTGACGTGCTGGGCGAGGTAGAGACCGATCCAGCTCATGAAGATCAGACCGTGGACGTGGAACTGCCACGGAACGGCAAAGGTCGAACGTCCCATCGCCAAGTTGAGCGAGAAGCCCGCGAGAATGATCGCGGACATGACGAATGCCATGATGGTGAAGAAGCGCGTGCCCGGAACGGACGTGTGCTGCGGTGCGGCGGCTGTGGCCATGAGAACCCTCCCTTGTTCTGCGACCGGGCGTTGTTAGTGTGTTATGCGCCTAATACTCCGAGAATATGCCTATTTGAAGTGTCGTTCAACCGGCCGGTTTCGGCTCTCCGTCGAAACGCACCTCGACCTTCACGTCGCCATAGCCGGCAATCTGCAGGGGAATGGCGAGGTTCTGGCGCACCGCCTCCTTGGCAGCCGACTTCGCCATCGAGAGGACCTGCGGGTTCTTGGCGAAGGCAGCCGCCTTGCGTTCGGCCTGCAGCGAGTTGTTGCGGGCAAGGTCGCTGCTGGCATCGCGGGTGACCCAGCTGCCCTCGGTGAAGACCTTCTGCTGCGCCTCGTCGAGATTGGGGCGCGAGATGCGCAGGGCAGGCAGGACGACATCGAGCCGCTCCTTGTCCGCGTCCCACTCGAACCGGTCGCGGTCCATGGTGGAAAGGTCGAGGCGATATTCGACGGTCGCCGGGATGATCGCGGCCTGGCGGCTCTTGAGAAGGTCGACGCCCAGCACGCCGCGCGTGTCCTCGCTCTCGGCGACGACCTCGAAGCGGCTGGAAAAGACGGTAAGCGAGTTCTGCTTCTCGAAGGCGAGCATTGCACGGCCGACCGGATCGCCCTCTTCCTTGTGGAAGAATGCGCGCCAGCCCAGCCAGGCGACCGCAGCGAGCAGGAGGATGACGATCAGCCACGGAACCGCCTGCGTACGGGCAAGCGGTTGCTCGCGCACTACCGTCGGTTGCAGGTCGGTCTCGCGGGTCGTCAGATCGTTTTCCATATATCGTCAGAACGGGCGACGAGGCCCCGGCGTTCCAGATCGATCAGGTGCGCCGTGACCGACATCTCAGCGGCCTTGTCCAGCCTAGGGTCGAGGCCCTTGTACATCTTGGGCACGAATTCGCTGGCGCGGTGGGGCCCTTCGCCGAGCAGGCGGACGATCTGGTTCTCGCGCTGGCGGCGGTGACCGATCATCCCTCGCACGAGCTGGCGCGGCTTTTCGACCGCTTCGCCATGGGCCGGGTAGTAGACCGTATCCTCGCGCGCGTAGAGCTTTTCGAGGCTCGCCATATAGGCGCTCATGTCGCCGTCGGGCGGGATCACGACGCTGGTCGACCAACCCATGACGTGGTCGCCGGTAAACAGCGCGCCGCTCTCCTCCAGCGCGAAGCACAGGTGGTTCGAGACATGGCCCGGTGTCGCGACGGCGGTCAGGGTCCAGCCCGGGCCGGTCATCTGTTCACCGTCTTCCATCACCCGGTCGGGTTCGTATGTGCGGTCGAAGGAGGCGTCGGCGCGCGGGCCGCTGTCGTCGAGGACAAGCGGTGCGCAACCGACAATGGGAGCGCCGGTGCGCGCAGCCAGCGTCTTTGCTGCTGGTGAATGGTCGCGGTGCGTGTGGGTGCACATGATTGCGCAGACATGCTCATCGCCGATCGCGGCATCGAGGGCGAGCAGGTGCTCCTTCTCGTCCGGACCCGGGTCGATCACCGCGCAGCCGTCGCCCAGACCCACGATATAGGTTTGCGTACCCGTGTAGGTGTAGGGCGAGGGGTTGGGGGCGAGCACGCGGCGCACCAGCGGCTCGAGTTGCATCGCTTCGCCCGTGGGCCAGGGTTTGGGAGGAGGTCCAGCCATGGGCTTGCATATGGGGCACCGCTTGGCCCATGTCACGCCCATGCGTATGACAGCGCAGGACAGGGAGAGATCATGGCCGACCGCATTCTCGTTCTCGATGCCGGGACCACATCGACCCGCGCGATGGTATTCGCGCCCGACGGGACGCTCGAAGGCGTGGCGCAGCAGGAGATTACCCAGCACTATCCCGAGCCAGGCTGGGTCGAGCACGATGCATCGGAAATCTGGGACAAGACGCTGGCCTGCGCCTGCGAAGTCGTCGGTGGCGACGCAGGACGCATTGCCGCGATCGGCATCACCAACCAGCGCGAGACCGTGGTCGCCTGGGACAAGACAACGGGCGAACCTCTGGCCCGCGCGATCGTCTGGCAGGATCGGCGCACGGCCGATTTCTGCGCCGGGCTGAAGGACTACGGCTACGAGGAAACCGTCCAGAAGCGCACTGGCCTGCTGCTCGATCCCTACTTTTCAGGCACCAAGATGCGCTGGATGCTCGACCATTGCGATGCCGTGCGCGAGGCCGAGCAGGCCGGGACACTGGCCTTCGGTACGGTCGAGAGCTGGCTGGTCTACAAGCTGTCGGGCGGGACCCATGTGACCGATGCGAGTAACGCCAGCCGTACGCTACTGCTGGCGCTCGACGGCGAGCAGTTCGACGAGGGGCTGTGCGAGATCATAGGGGTTCCGCGTGCAACGCTGCCCGAAGTGGTCGATACGCATGGCCGCATAGCCGTTGCCCGCCCGGAGTGCTTTGGCAGCGAGATCCCCATCTGCGGCCTCGTTGGTGACCAGCAATCGGCCACGATCGGACAAGGCTGCCTCTCGTTCGGCGAGACCAAGGCAACCTACGGCACAGGGGCATTCGTGCTGACCAACAAGGGACAGGAGATTCCCCGCTCCGCCAACCGGCTGCTGGGCACGGTGCTGTACCAGGAGAAAGGCGTGCGCACCTATGCCATCGAAGGCGCCTGCTTCGTCGCCGGGAGCCTCGTCCAGTACCTGCGCGACCAGCTCGGCCTCATCGGCAATGCCGCAGAGACCGAGGCGCTTGCACGCTCGATCCCCGACAGTGGCGAGGTGGTCATCGTGCCCGCACTCGCCGGACTGGGTGCGCCGCACTGGCGGCCCGACGCCCGCGGGGTGATCTCGGGCTTGAGCTTTGCCAGCGGCAAGGCGCAGCTGGCGCGCGCCGCGCTCGAGGCGATGGCGCACCAAACGCACGACCTCGCGAGCGCCTTTGCCGCCGATGGTGCGCCGTGGTCGCGCCTCAGGATCGATGGCGGGATGAGCGCCAACAACTGGATGGCGCAGGACCTGGCCGACATCCTCGACATCGAGGTGGAACGCCCGGACTTCGTGGAAACCACGGCGCTCGGTGCAGCGATCCTCGCTTCGGTCGGTGCGGGGTTCCATCCCTCGCTGGCTGCTGCGGCGCAGGCGATGCGTGGGTCGAGCACCTGCTTTGTGGCGAAGATGGACGAGGATGTGCGCCGCGACCGGCTGGCTCGTTATGCGCGGGCGCTGTCGGCTGCCTGATCAGCTGCCGGTAGCGAAAGCCTTGGCAATCATTCCCTGGAGCGCCTGAACCGGGGCGTCGTGATCGCTATCGCGATTGCGCCAAGCGCGATCGAGCCGCGCCACGCGGGCATGGAGTTCCTCGCTCTCGCGGATCAGCGCCTGTGTTTCGGGCTCGAGCATGGCGATATTGTCGGGATCCGAGGTCCTTTCCTCGGGCAGCGCGCCGTGACGGCGAAGCTGGGTCTCGGTAAGCTCGCCCGAGTAATAGGCACGCTGGTTCAGCAGCCAGGCCAGCACATGCATGACACGGGTCGTCGTGCGCAGCCCCTCGATCGAGAGCGCGACACGCAGGAGGTCGTCCGAACCGGTGCTTTCCGCGCCCAGGCGCAGGTCGAAAACCGCACGGACGTCGTCCGCCAGGACAAGGGCCTCTGCATAAAGGTCCTCGACGATTTCCTCGCTGATGTCGCGCGATTGCATGACAGAAGGATTACGCCTGAAGGGGGCTTCAGGCCAGTGCGTTAACATGCCTGTCCCGCGCTGGAACGATGGCGCGTCCAAGCTGCTCTAAAGCGGAGATAATCAGGCGATTATGTCGGGGACGAGAGTATCCTCGATCAGCGCAATCCGGTCCTTCAACTGGAGCTTGCGCTTCTTGAGTCGCGCGATTTGCAGCTGGTCGACGAAACCGCTGCGCTCGCCCGCCTCGCTCAGTGCGGCAATTGCCGCATCGAGGTCGCGGTGCTCGCTTCGCAGCGTTTCCAATCGCTTGCGCAGCTCCTGTTCGTTCACGCTCGTCCTTCCCGAATCTCGCTTCGCCGCATGCCCCTTAAGGAGGGTGTTTGTAAATCGACAATAGTGTGGTTCTATAGTCGGTCTGCGGCCCGTGCCGCGCCGGCACGAGTCGCTTCTGGGGTCGCAATAAACCCGAAGGAGACAACCCGATGCAATCATCCCACGTCGATGCGCTCAAAGCCAAGCATGCCGGTCTCGAAGCCCGCCTGCACGAGGAACAGACCCGTCCTGCGCCCGACGTCGTGATGATCCAGCAACTCAAGAAGCAGAAGCTACGCATCAAGGAAGAACTCGCGAGCTGCTGAGCATCATCGCATAGCGAAATGCGGGGCGCGGCGGTCCGCGTCCCGCTTTCGCAACCCTCCATTTTTTGCCATAGGCCGTGGCCATGTCAGCTGCAGCCTCCGCCCGCCAGATCCTGACCCGCCTGCACGAGATCATGGCCGGGCGCACACACGCCCAGCACAAGCTTGACCGCGTGGTCGAAGTCATTGCCGACAGCCTCAATAGCGAGGTCTGCTCGATATACCTCCTGCGCGAGGGCGCGCTCGAGCTGTTTGCCACCCAGGGCCTCAACCCGGCCGCAGTCCACGTCACCCGCATGGCGGTGGGCGAAGGGCTGACCGGTACCATCGCCAAGAATATCGAGACGCTGAACCTGGCCGAGGCGAAGGCGCATCCGGACTTCCTCTACCGGCCCGAGACCGGCGAAGAGAAATTCCATTCCTTCGCCGGTGTCCCCATCGTCTATCGCGAGCGTGCCGTGGGCGTTCTGTGCGTCCAGCACGTCGAGCCGCGCCGATACGAGGAAGTCGAGATCGAGGCGCTGCAGACCACCGCCATGATCCTGTCAGAGCTCATCGCGCACAAGGAACTGGTTGACGACGAAGAGACGATAACCTTTGGCGAGGCGCATACCGAGACCGAGGTGATCGAAGGCCTCACTCTTGTCAAAGGCCTCGCGGCAGGGCAGGCGGTTTTCCACCAGCCGCGCATCGAGATCGACCAGGTCGTCGCCGAGGATATCGAAGCCGAGCGCCAGCGCGTCTATCGCGCCTTCGACAAGATGCGCGAACAGATCGACGCACTCGGCAAAGAACCCGAGTTCGGCAAGGGCGGCGAGCACGTCGAGGTGCTCGAGACCTACAAGATGTTCGCCTACGACGAGGGCTGGAGCCGCCGCATCAACGAGGCGATCGATTCCGGCCTGACTGCGGAGGCCGCCATCGAACGGGTCCAGCAGCGCACCCGCATGCGCATGCGCGAGATCGACGATCCGTTGCTGCAGGACCGCATGCACGACCTGGAAGACCTGTCGAACAGGCTGCTGCGCATCGTATCGGGCCAGCTCGGCACCGCGGCAACGCAGGGGCTGCGCCGGGATTCGATCCTGATTGCGCGCAACCTCGGCCCCGCCGAGCTGCTCGAATACGACCGGCGCAGGCTCAAGGGCGTGGTGCTGGAGGAAGGCTCGCTGACGGCACACGTGGTGATCGTCGCCCGGGCGATGGGAATTCCCGTCCTTGGTCGCGCCAGCGGGGTACGTGCGCGTGTGAGCGAGGGGGACGAGATCCTGCTCGACGCGGACCGCGGCACGGTTACGCTGCGCCCCGGCCAGCAGCTGCTCGACGCTTTCGAGACCCGCTTCGCCAAGAACCGCGAGCGGCAGGCGACCTATGCCGAACTACGCGATGTCGAACCCTTCACCCGCGATGGCACGCGGATCACGGTGATGATCAACGCGGGCCTGCGCGATGACATGAGCATGCTGCAGCTGACCGGGGCGGATGGCGTCGGCCTCTTCCGTACCGAGTTCCAGTTCCTCGTCTCGGCCACGCTGCCCGCCCGTGACCGCCAGTTGCGTCTCTACCGCGACGTGCTCGATGCAGCAGGCGACAAGCCGGTCATCTTCCGCACGGTCGACATCGGTGGCGACAAGGCGGTGCCCTATCTCAATTCGCAGGTCGCGGAGCGTGACGAGAACCCGGCGATGGGCTGGCGAGCCCTGCGCCTCTCGCTCGACCGCGAAGGCCTGCTCAAGGCGCAGGCACGCGCCCTGCTGGAAGCGGCCGCGGGTCGGTCCCTTTCGGTCATGTTCCCCATGGTGTCCGAGCCGTGGGAGTTCGACGCGGCGAAGAAAGTGTTCGAAGACCAGCTCGAGTTCCTGCGCGCCCGCCGCAAGCTCCTGCCCGAAGCGGTCGAGTACGGCTGCATGCTCGAAGTGCCTTCGCTGGCAGAAGTGCTCGACCTGCTGATCCCGCGCATTTCGTTCATTTCCGTCGGCACCAACGACCTGACCCAGTTCCTTTTCGCCGCCGATCGCGCCAACCCGTTGCTGGCGGAGCGTTACGACTGGCTCAGCCCGGCCATCCTGCGTTTCCTGCAGCGTGTGTCGCAGGCCACGGTCGGCCATCCGGTGCGGCTCGGCGTATGCGGCGAGATGGGCGGGCGCAGGCTGGAAGCCCTGGCGCTGCTCGGTATCGGCTATCGCCGCCTGTCGATCACACCGGTGGCCGTCGGTCCGATCAAGGAACTGGTTCGCAAGGTGGACCTGGGCGAAATCGGCGCACAGATGAACCAGTGGCTGCTGTCACCGCCAGCGGACCTGCGCGCCGAGCTGAAGCGCTGGGCCGAGCAGCGCGATATCGAGGTCGACTGATTTCGTCGTGCGTCCGGCGCGCTTCGTCGGTTTGCCGGAATCGTGCTACAAGCTGCGCTTGACGCCTGCGCGCCGCACCGCTTTCACGGGCGCTGAAAAAGGCGGCACAAGCCGCGGGATCGCATTTCGGGGACCGCATGGAACAGGACACAAGCGTCGAGGAACAATTTGCCCATACCGGAAGGGTGGGGGACCGCCTGCGCGCCGCGCGCGAGAAGGCAGGGTTCGACCTCGAACAGGTAGCCGCCGAAACGCGCATCCCGATCAGGCATCTCCAGTCGATCGAAGCAGGCCAGTTCGGTGCGCTGCCTTCGCGCACCTATGCGGTCGGGTTCAGCCGTACCTATGCCCGCACCGTGGGTCTCGACGAGCGCGAGATCATCGACCAGGTCCGCGCGGAGCTGGCCGAGGGCGATCTCGATCCACGCACTTCGCCGGCCCGTTTCGAGCCGGGTGACCCGGCACGCGTGCCGGGCCGCGGCCTTGCCTGGTTCGCTGTCCTTGCGGGCATCATCCTCGTGGCGGGGATTTACGCCTTCTACAGCACCTATTTCGCGCCCGGCCTCGGTCCTGCACCCCTGCGCGATCCCGCCGAAGAGAAGCCCGCTGCGGCAGCCGCCGCCCCTGCTGCCGCACCTGCCGCGACACCGACCGGTGGCCCGGTGGTCTTCACCAACGAGATGGATGGCACCTGGGTGCGGTTCTACGACGGGACCGGCAAGACCCTCTTCGAAGGCATCATGGCCAAGGGGGACAAGTTCACCGTCCCTGCCGATGCCGCGAACCCGCAAATCCGCACCGGACGACCCTATGCCTTCACGATTACCGTGGGTGGCAAGGCGGTGCCCAAGCTGTCCGAGGTGGACGAGGTGGTCAGCAACGTCCCGGTCGATGCCGCAGCCTTGATAGCCCGGCCCGTGCCTGCGCCGTCTGTCTCGACTACACTCTCTGCACCCGCGACGCCTGCTCCGGTCGCAACGCCCTGATCGAGGGGAGGGGAAAAGCCCCTTCATGACCTCGACAGCTTTGCGCCCCTAGGGCAGTTTTCCAGACCAACGGATTTCCATCAGGAGCCCACCCGATGAACATCGGACGAATTGCACGCACCTGGGGCCTCGGCAGCGTCGCCGTCGCCCTGCTCGCCACCTCGGTGCCCGCCCTTGCGCAGGACAATGGCGAGGAAATGCGCATCCGCCGCCTCGAGCAGGAAGTGAAGGCGCTGCAGCGCAAGGTGTTCCCGGGCGCAGACGGGCGCTATTTCGAACCCGAGATCAGCGCGACGCCGTCTACCGGCACAACGACCGTGCCGACTAACTCGACCACGGCAGTGACCGATATCCTCGCCCGCCTCGACGCGCTCGAGGCGCAATTGCAGCGCCAGACCGCGCAGAACGAGGAGAATGCCAACACGCTTCGGGTTCTCGGAGAACGCATCGCCGTCCTGGAAGCTGGCGGGGTCAAGCCCGCAGTGGCCACGAACACGGCCCCGGCGACCGAGACGATCGTCTCGCCGTCGAACAATGCGGTGAACACCAATGTCGACAAGATGACCGGCAACGCGCCGCCGGCCAAGCCTGCGACCGGACCCAGCGCCGAACGTCTTGCCGCAGTGCAGGCGATCGCCAAGCCGCAGACCGACGATGCCGGCGACGACGAATATTCCTATGGCTTCCGCCTGTGGAATGCCGGCTTCTTCCCCGAGGCGGCCCAGCAGCTGACGATGTTCGTCGAGAAATATCCCAAGCACAGCCGGATTTCCTACGGCCGCAACCTGCTCGGCCGCGCGTATCTCAACGATGGCAAGGCGCGCGAGGCAGCGCCGTGGTTCCTGAAGAACTACCAGTCGGACAAGCAGGGTGCGCGCGCGGGCGACAGCCTGCTGTACCTTGCCGAAGCGATGATCCAGCTGAAGGACACCAAGCGCGCCTGCATCGCCCTGGCCGAGTTCTCGGAAACCTATCCGGCTCTCGCTACCGGTCGCCTCGCAAGCGATTATGCGGCACGGCGCGACAAGGTGAAGTGCGGCTGACGTGAACCTGGACCCGCTTCTGGTCGAGCGATTTCGCGAAGACCTCGAGGCGGTCTGGCCGTTTTCCGGCACCGGTGAGAAACTGCTGTTGGCGGTGTCCGGCGGGCCGGACAGCCTCGCCATGCTGTTGCTGGCCCACGCGGCAATCCCCGGGCAGGTCGAGGCAGCCACGGTCGACCATCGGCTCCGCGCCGCCGCCGCACGGGAGGCGGCCTACGTCGCTGGCATCTGCGAGCGGCTGGGAGTTCGCCACAAGGTGCTCGAGGTCGATGTCGCCGAGGGCAACCTCCAGGCGGAGGCGCGATCGGCCCGTTACGACGCGTTGGCAGGCTGGATGGAGGAGCGCGAAATCTCCACCATGGCCACCGCTCACCAGCTCGACGACCAGGCAGAGACGTTCCTCATGCGCCTCAACCGTGGCAGTGGGCTGGGAGGCCTCGCGGGGATCCGCAAGCTGACCGGCGTTCCCGGCCACGAATACCTGCGCCTCATCCGGCCGGTGCTCGGCTGGCGGCGGAGCGAGTTGCAGGCGGTGGTGGATGTGGCGGGGATCGAAGCGGTCACCGACCCCTCGAACGAGGACGACCAGTTCGACCGTGTCAGGATGCGCAAGGCGCTGGCCTCTGTGGACTGGCTGGACATCCCCGCAATCGCCAGAAGCGCCGAATTGCTGGCACATGCCGATGCTTCGCTCGACTGGGTAGTGTCACGAGAATGGATGGAGTGCGTCTCGCAAGGCGACGGGGCCATCACCTACCGCGCGCTCAAGACCGGACTAGGCGGCGACCGGGTCATCCGCCCCGCGCTGCTGGTCCGGATTTTCAGGGTCCTGGGCGCAACGCTGGACCTGTCGGCAGCAGGTGCACTCGCCGCCAATCTCGAAAGTGGCAAGGCGGGCAATGTCGCGGGCATCCATGCGGAGGCCGTCGATGTTGCAGGCGAGCGGTTATGGCAATTCCGGCCTGAGAATCCGCGCCGTACCGGCTAGCGCATTTCAGATGATGCTGTCGCCGAGGCCCATGGTCTTGCCGTCGGTAATCACCACCATGTCGCCCTTCTTGGCGATGGCGAAAAGGCGGCTGGCGATCTCGTCCGGCACGCCGACGCAGCCGTGGCTGGCATAGCCGTTCTCGACCAGGTGGCCGCCGTGAATGGCGACCCCGTCGGTGGTCAGGAACAGGCTCCACGGCATGGGCGCATTGCCATATTTCTCGGACACGTTGTGCCGATCCTTGTAGAGGATCGGGAAGTGTCCCGTAGGGGTCGGGTGGTCATCGGTCCCCAGCATCACTGCAGCCGCGCCAATCTCGTAACCGCCCTGGAAGACCGAGATGACCCGTGCCTGCAGGTCCACGGTGACCAGCAAGGGACCGGGCGGCACGTCCTTGTCGTCCCAGTACCACTCGCCGTACTTGATCGGTCCTTCGATCGGGAGGATGCGGCGCACGGTATAGAGGCGGTCGTAATCGGCCTGCGCCTTCGCAGCGATTGCGCCCATCGGCTCGAGCTTCGGCTGGTTGGCGGCAGCGGACGGCGTCGCATCGGCGGGATCGCCCGCACCGGTCAGCGCAACGCCGCCCAGCACGGCGGCAACAACCAGTGTCGCCCCACCGATCCACTTCAGATTCGCATCCATGCGCTGCAGTATGCGCAGCAAAAGGTGAATTTTCCAGTACCGCCCCAGCGGGCAGGGCAGGTGAAACCCTAGCTTCCGAGGGTAAACGCCTCGCGCGCGAGCTTCTCGACATTCGCCTCGTCGACCGGGCCGCGCGGCGAAACCCAGCTTCCGCCGACGCAGAGCACGGGGTCGAAGGCCAGCCATTCGGGGGCATTTTGCAGCGTGATCCCGCCTGTGGGGCAGAAGCGGCACTGGCCGAACGGCGCAGCGAGGGCCTTGAGTGCCGGAATTCCGCCCGAAGTCACTGCCGGGAAGAACTTGAAATGCGTCAGGCCAAGATCGAGTCCGCGCATGATGTCGCCTGCACTGGCGATGCCGGGCAGGAACGGGATGCGCTCGCGGATTGCCGCCTTGCCGAGCGGTTCGGTCAGGCCGGGCGAGACGATGAACTCGCTGCCCGCATCGATTGCCTTCATCAGCTCGGCTTCGTTGGTCACCGTGCCCGCGCCGACGATGGCGCCTTCGACGCTCTTCATCGCGCGGATTGCATCGAGTGCCGCAGGAGTGCGCAGGGTAACTTCGAGGACGCGCAGGCCGCCGGCGACCAGCGCGCGGGCGAGCGGGACTGCATGTTCGACCTCGTCCACCACGATCACCGGAATGACCGGCGCGGTCTGCATGATGTCGGCAATATGGGTCACTTGGCGGCCTTTCCGTGTTCGGAGGCGAATGCCGCAGCGGCACCGAAAAGGCCCGGCTGCGGATGGATGATGAGCTTGACCGGGATCGAGGCCATCAGCTCCTGGAAGCGGCCCTTGGCCTTGAAGCGCTCGGCAAAGCCCGACTTCAGCAACGTCTCGCGAATGCGGTAGCCGAGGCCGCCCGCGATCACGACACCGCCGAAACCGCCCTGCGCCAACGCAATGTCGCCCGCGACACTGCCAAGCGACATGCAGAAGCGGTCGACCGCCGCGGCGGCGAGGCTGTCGCTGCCGTCCTGCCCGCGCGTCCAGATGGCAATATCGTCTTCCTCGGCGACCGGCTTGCCCTCCATCGCGGCGAGCGCCTGGTAGATGTCCGAAATCGCCGGGCCCGCAACAACGCGCTCGACCGAAACGCGGGTATGGCGCTTGCGCAGGCGGGCGAGAATGGCATCGTCGATCTGGTCGAGCGGGGCGAAGTCGATATGCCCGCCCTCGGTCGCCGAGACGCGATAGGTGCCATCGGGTTCGCGATAGAGATGCGCGACGCCGAGCCCCGTGCCGGGACCGAGCACGCTCAGGCGACCGGTTGGTGCGAGCGGCTTGTCGGGACCCGTCAAATGGATGAACTGGTCCTCGCTCGCCCGCGCGACGGCATGGGCGACTGCCTCGAAATCGTTGACGATGGTGAACCGCTCGACGCCGAGTTTTTCCTTCACCAACGCCGGACGGATGATCCACGGATTGTTGGTGAAGCGAATGACTTCGCCGCCAACCGGTCCGGCAATGGCCATCGACACGCGCGGGGGCAGGCTGCCCCCCATGCGGTCGCGAAAGTCCTCCCACGCGGTCTGGAAACTCGCATGGTCGACGGTGTGAAGCGTCTCGGGCTGGCCGAGGGTGATCGAGCCGTCGTCATGGATCGTTGCGATGGCGAAGCGGGCATGCGTCCCGCCGATATCTACGCTGACAACGTCCATGCTCACAGTCCTGCCATGGCCAGCATGGCCGACGCCCCGCGCTCGGCCCCGTCCGCGCCGAGGCGGAACATGGCAAAGAGTTCGCGGCCCATGCCTGTATCGGGTGCCGGTTCGCTCGCCGCTTCGCGCGCGTCGAGGTCGGCATCTGTCGAAAGCGTGCCGGTGACGGCGCACAGCCGCACCATATCGCCGTCGCGCAGTTTGCTGAGTGGCCCGCCGCCGAGTGCTTCGGGCGTGCAGTGGATCGCTGCCGGGACCTTGCCCGACGCGCCCGACATGCGCCCGTCGGTGACGAGGGCGACGCGGTAACCGCGATCCTGCAGCACGCCGAGTGCAGGGGTCAGCTTGTGCAGTTCGGGCATGCCGTTGGCGCGGGGGCCCTGGAAGCGGACGACGACGACCACGTCGCGGTCGAGTTCGCCGCGCCTGAAGGCCTCGTTGACCGAATGCTGGTCCTCAAACACGCGACACGGGGCCTCGATGGTCCAGCGTTCGCGATCGACGGCAGAGGACTTGAAGCAGGCGCGGCCGAGATTGCCTTCGACAAGGCGCATGCCGCCGTCCGCCTGGAACGGGTCGGAGGCTGGACGGAGCATTTCCGCATCGCCGCTGGGGCCGGGATCGCGCCAGGTCAGCGCGTCGCCGTCCATGCCGGGTTCCCTGGAATAGGCCTCGAACCCGCCGTCCCAGATCGTCAGGATGTCGGCATGTGCCAATCCTTCGTCGAGGAGTGTGCCGATGACATAGCCCATGCCGCCCGCATCGTGGAAATGGTTCACGTCGCCCGATCCGTTGGGATAGACCCGCGCCACCAGCGGGACCGCGCTAGAAAGCTCGGCGAGGTCGGTCCAGTCGAAGGCGATGCCCGCCGCGCGTGCCATGGCGGGAATGTGGATCGCATGGTTGGTCGACCCGCCGGTGGCGAGGAGGCCAATGGCGGCGTTCACGATCGCCTTCTCGTCGACCACGCGACCGAGCGGACGGAAGTCGCCATCCTTGCCCATCTCAGCGAGGCGATGCGTCGCCTTGCGGCTCAGTTCCTGCCGCAGCTTCGCGCCCGGCGGCACGAAGGCCGCACCGGGAACGTGAAGACCCATCATCTCCATCATCATCTGGTTGGAGTTTGCCGTGCCGTAGAAGGTGCAGGTGCCGGGCGAGTGGTAGCTGCCCATCTCGCTCGCCAGCAGCTCCTCGCGGCTCGCCTTGCCCTCGGCATAGAGCTGGCGGACGCGCTGCTTTTCCTTGTTCGAGATGCCCGTGCCCATGGGCCCCGAAGGCACGAAGATCGCCGGCAGGTGGCCGAAGCGCAGCGCACCCATCAGGAGGCCCGGGACGATCTTGTCGCAAATGCCGAGCAGGGCGATCCCGTCGAACATGGCATGACTCAGCGCAACCACGGTCGAGAGCGCAATGGCATCGCGGCTGAACAGCGACAGTTCCATCCCGTCCTGCCCCTGCGTCACGCCGTCGCACATGGCCGGAGTGCCGCCCGCGACCTGCACCGTCGCGCCGACTTCGCGCGCCCAGATCTTCATCCGCTCGGGATAGCGGTAATACGGCTGGTGGGCCGAAAGCATGTCGTTGTAGGCGGTGACGACGCCAAGGTTCGGGCCGCGCGCCGCGCGGATTGCCTCCTGGTCTTCCTCCGCCCCGGCGAACGCATGGGCGAGGTTCGAGCAGGACATCGAGTGGCGGTTGACCTGATTGCCGGCCTCGCGCTCCATCAATTCGAGATACTGCCCACGCGATTTGCGCGAGTTCTCGATCACCCGCTGGGTGACGCGATGGACGGTATCGTTCAGTGGCTTACTCATCGTGCCAGCTCACCCCATCACGCTCTGCGAGAGCGATCGCTGCACTTGGTCCCCAGCTGCCTGCACCATATGTCTTCGGCCTGATGCCGGCATCGACCCACAGCTTGCGAATGGCGTCGATCCATTCCCACTGCGCCTCCACCTCGTCGCGGCGGACAAACAGCGTCTGGTCGCCTTCGACAAGGTCGAGAAGCAGCCGTTCGTAGGCAATGCGGCGGACCGCACCCGAGAAGGCATCGTCCATGGCGATATCGAGCGGCACCGGGCGCAGGCGCAGGCCCTCGCGATCGAGGCCTGGCACCTTGGCCATCATGGTCAGCTGGATGTTCTCTTCGGGCTGGATGCCGATGACGAGGCGGTTCGGCTGGGTGGTCGCACCGCGGCCCTCGAAGATCGAGTGCGGGATGCAGCGGAACTGAACCACGATCTCGGTCACGCGTTCGGGCAGGCGCTTGCCGGTGCGCATGTAGAAGGGCACGCCCTTCCAGCGCCAGTTGTCGACATGTGCCTTGATCGCGACGAAGGTTTCGGTGTCGCTGTCCTTGCCGAGTTCCTCGTCGTAGCCCGGTACGGCGGCACCGTTGACCGCGCCTGCGCGATACTGGCCGGTGACGGTCTCGTCGCGGCCGACCGGGCGCAAGGCGCGCAGCACCTTGACCTTCTCGTCGCGCACGGCCGTTGCATCGAAGCTCGTCGGAGGCTCCATCGCGACGAGCGCTAGCAGCTGCAGCATGTGATTCTGGACCATGTCGCGCAGCGCGCCGCTGTCGTCGTAATAGGCGACGCGGCTTTCGAGGCCCACGGTTTCGGCGACGGTGATCTGGACGTGGTCGATGTAACGCGCGTTCCACACCGGCTCGAACAGAAGGTTGGCAAAGCGCAGGGCGAGGAGGTTCTGAACCGTTTCCTTGCCGAGATAGTGATCGATCCGGAAAATCCGGTCCTCGGGGAAGGCGCGGGCGACCGCGTCGTTGATCTCGCAGCTGCTGCCGAGGTCGGTGCCAAGCGGCTTTTCGAGCCCGATGCGGACGTTGCCTTCGGTCAGCCCCGCGTGCTGCAATCCGGAAATCGTTGCTTCGAACAGGCTCGGTGCGGTCGAAAGGAAGATGGCGAGGCCATTTCCATAGTCGCCGATTTCCTTCGCCAGCTCGTCATACCCTTCGACCGTCGTTGCATCGACGGGCACGTAGTGCAGGCGGCCGAGGAAGTTATCGACGCCCGTCCGGCGGTTTTCGGGGAGATATTTCTCCAGCGCTTCGCGCGCGAAGTCGCGATAGGCCTGGGTCGAAAGGTCCGATCGGGCGGTGCCGACGATCTTCAGATCTTCGGCAAGGAGGCCGTCGGCGTCGAGCGCGCAGAGCGATGGCAGCAGCATACGCTGCGCCAAGTCACCGGTCGCGCCGAAGAGCAGCAGTCTGTCCGCGGTGAAGCTCATGCGAAATGCCCTGCAGTCATGGTTCTCCCTCTCTCCTGCGTCAGGCGGTTACCAGCGCGGGCGACACCATGCCAGTGGGCTGCATTCCTATTCTTGCACCACCGACACCCGGCTCGACCGGAAATTGCTTGGCCCGAAGCTGGTGAGGAAGCTGACGTCGGCCGCGTCGCGACCCACGCCGATCTTCACGATATCTTCCGGCGTGGCCATGCCCGTTGCGTCAACCAGCTGCCAGGTGCCGCCATCCCTGGTGTTCGGGTCTTCGAGGAAGACTTCGGCCACGGCGTGGAAATCGGGCGGGGTAACGCCGGGCGAATAACAGGCGACGTAACGTGCCGGGATGGTGCTGGCGCGGGCGAGAGAAATGAGCACGTGGGCATAGTCGCGGCAGATGCCCTGTCGCTGGACAAAGCTGTCGACCGCGCCGGTGTCCGGGCCGGAGCTTCCGGGGACGTAGGAGAGGTTCTGCGCGATCCAGTCGCGGATCGCGGCGATCCGTGCACCGCCCTGAGTGTCGCCGAACTCGGCCTCGACGAAGGGCTGGAACTGGTCTGCCGGGCAATAGCGGCTGTCGAACAGGTACTGCACTGCCTCTCCGGGCATGTCGTGCGGAGCGAGCATTTCCAGCGACTGGAGCGGAGCGATCATCCGCTGGACTTCAGCCCGAGCGCTGTAGCTTACATCGAAGTCGCCTTCCGCCCTGATCCAGATTCGCTCGCCGATATCGTCCTGTGCCGGAACGCGTGCACAATGTTCCGAAGCGGAGAGCGTGGTTTTCGGATTGATGATCTTCTGTTCTGGAAGCGAGGCCGCCTCGAACTGCAGCAACACATCGGTCGGCTGGTCGAGCGAAAAGGAAAAGC
Source organism: Qipengyuania sp. RANM35 (assembly GCF_041021145.2). Classification (NCBI taxonomy): domain Bacteria; kingdom Pseudomonadati; phylum Pseudomonadota; class Alphaproteobacteria; order Sphingomonadales; family Erythrobacteraceae; genus Qipengyuania; species Qipengyuania sp. RANM35. The sequence goes on from NZ_CM196433.1 coordinate 269,428, forward strand.
TGGCTTCGATGAGGAGCGACATATGACCTTGGAACGCAGGAACTGCGCGCTTGTTTCGTCGAATTTCCCGACTTCATCTCCGATCGGGAAAAGCAAGTCGAACCCCGAAACGAGAAAGGGCCCCGTGAGGGGCCCTATCGAAAACTGGTTGAAGATCGACGATCCTAGTCGTCGCTGAAGAACCAACGCCAAATACGGAACATATGTACCTCCTGTTTGATACAGGAGGGTTAATTCCATTAACCATGGTTGTTTGTAAAGTCTAAACCATGTTCGCTTTTCGCGCTTCTTCTCGGTTCTCGTTGAATTCCAGCAACTTAGACAGGGAAATCGGGCGACTGAAAACATAGCCCTGAAGCTCGTCACAGCCGATTTCGTTAAGGATTTCCACCTCTTCGGGCGTTTCGACGCCTTCCGCAACGATGGTGATTCGCGCTTCGCGGCCCATGGCGACGAGGCTCGAGACGATGGCCCGCGCCTTGGGGTCCTTCAGCATGTTGCTGACGAACAGGCGGTCGATCTTGAGCTCGTCGAAGGGCAGGGCGAAGAAGGTCTCGAAATTCGCTGCACCCATCCCGAAATCGTCGATCGACACGTTGAGGCCCAATGCCCGGAGCTCGGACAGAATGGCTGCGGCGGTCGAAAGATCGGCGATGCGGGAGGTTTCGGTGACTTCCAGGACAAGGAAGCGCGGATCGAAGCGCGTCGCCTGGAGGATGTTGCGGACGATGCCGACGATGCGCATGTCGCCAAGCAATGTCGCGGAGATGTTGACCGACATCTTGATCATCGTCCCGCGGAAATGGAGCAGCTGTCCTGCCGAGCACGCCGACTGGAGGACGTAGCGGGTCAGGTGCTCCATGCGCCCGGCCTTTTCGCACTGCTGGACGAAGTGAAGCGGTTCGATGAAGCCGCGAGCAGGGTCGTGCCAGCGCACCAGGGCCTCGACCCCGGCGATCGATCCGCTCGCACGGTCGATTTTGGGCTGGTAGAGGCAATAAATCTCGCCCGCTTCCATCGCGGCATCAATGCGGGCGCGCAGCGAGATGTCCCACAGCATGTCTGAATGCGATGCGCTTTCGGCAATACGGATGGGCTCCAGCGCTTCGTTGGTCTCTTCCACGGCTGCGGTGGCAGCCGGAACCCGATTGATCGGATCGCCTTCGATCGCGACTGCGCCGAACGTGATGCCAACGTCGACCGAGTTGCCGCCGACATTCACCGGTGAGGCGAAGATGGCGCGCAGTCCGGACAAGTGCTCCTGCAGCGCGTCCGCGTTCTCGATCGGGGAATGCCATGCGAGGTAATGGCTGTCACTGAAGATGGCGAGGTTGGGATCTGCAGCACGGAATCGATCGACCAGCTTGAGCAGGTATTTGCTCCGGTCCTCGACCTTCAGCGTCTTCAGGATGTGCTCGTAATTGTGGACCTTGGCCACGACCACGAAGCCACTGCTGGTCCCAAGACGAATCAGACGTGCTTCCAGCGCCTTGAGGGTGGGCAGGCCGGTATCCTGGTTGAAGTGTGCCACGCGGCGCTTCCAGCGGGTCCACAGGCGATAGGAGGCGTAGACACCCAGCAAGCCGAGTGCATAGGAAGATTCCATGCGGATGCCGATGCGGGCCGCGACGATCAGGCTGGCAAAGAAGGTGACGACCAGCGCAGTATAGCCGATCCACCTGCGCTTGCGCGTCCGACCCAGCAAGATGACAAGTGCAAGCGCGAGGGCACAGAATAGCATTGATGGAACCGGCCCCAGATAACTCAGGCGGTTCGCCTTTAGGGATTCTGCGGCATAGATTTCGACATAGCTGGCCGGCGCATTGCTGCTGTTTGGAATGCGAAGGCTCGATCCGGCGTTCTGACGGTCATAGCCGATGACAACGCTCTTGCCTGCAAGATCGATATCATCGCTCAACTTCCCGCCGAGTGTCACGAGATCGCTCATCGGCAGGGAATCGATTTCCTTGCTGCCGAAGCCATAGTCGATCTGGAATCGTGAAGCTGTCGCATTGCGCGCACCGCCGAGTGCCGCGCCCAGCGTGGTCATCTTTTTGCCACCGATGACGATGGCAAAGTCGGACACCCACCTCACGTCGAAGAGGTCGGAGTTCTGCTTGTCCGAAATTACTCGCGTGGCCTGTCCGGCAAGTTCCGGGACCGTCCGCTCAATCTTCTGCTTGCCTTGCGCATCATGGAACAGCTGGTCCACCACAACTACTCGTGGGCCCAGCAGGGCAATGGCCTCGGAAAGAGGTTCGTCGAATGCGGGTGACGACTCTTCTTCGAAGGCGATATCGATATAGACCTTGCCGACACCGCGACGGTCGAGTTCGCGCAAGGCGTTGGCCAATCGCACGCGGCGATGACCGAAAACCGGATCATTGATTGGCTCGTCGACACTGACAAAGACGATGTCGCCCGAAGGTTTGTGACCCGCGATCTTGGACTGGAACAGCCAGATAAACTGGTCGACCGGTTCGAGCAGGAAAACCGCGGTCATCACCAGGGTGATGCCCACAGCCCAGAGGACGTGGCGCAGCCGTTCCTTCACGCGCGCGCCGAAGCGGCCGTCTGTCGGGACGGCAGCCCTATCGAGGGCAGAAAGGGCGCTCTTCTGGCTCATTGCGCCCCTTATGGGGCCCTTAAGTTTAAGAAAGTTTTGATGCGGGCTGCGCAAAAGGTCGCAAGCCACCGCAGACTGCGGGTTGCGATGGTTAAATGCGGTTTAGGAAATTAGGCTAAGGAAATTCGGCCCGAACCCTCGGGAACGCTCCCAAGCTACTCACCAAAACCTCGAATTTCCGCGACTTTAGGGCAGGTTTCGCGCGGCTTACGAATAAGGTTAACGGGTAAATCCGGCTGTCGCCCGCGTACAAGAATCAGGCCGGAACGCCAAAAAGATCGTGTGCGTCGCTTTCTTCGATCGAAACGTGCACGATATCGCCCTGCGAAAGCGAAGCCGGGACGTTGCGCAGATACACCGCGCCGTCGATCTCGGGTGCATCGGCCTGACTGCGACCGGTCGCGCCGATGTCGCCATCTTCGTCGGGTTCGCCGATCTCGTCGATGATCACCGGAATGACCTTGCCGACCTTGGCGGCGAGCTTGGCGGCGCTGATCCGCTCGGTCACTTCCATGACGCGGGCGTAGCGTTCTTCCTTCATCGCTTCCGGGACCGGGTCGGGCAGGGCATTGGCCTGGGCACCCTCGACCGGCTCGAAACGGAAGGCACCGACGCGGTCCAGCTGGGCCTCTTCCAGCCAGTCGAGCAGGTACTTGAAATCATCCTCGGTCTCGCCGGGGAAACCGACCACGAAGCTCGAGCGGATGGCGATGTCGGGGCAGATTTGGCGCCAGCTCTTGAGCCGTTCGAGCACCTTGGCCTCGTTGGCCGGGCGCTTCATGGCGCGCAAGACCGACGGGCTGGCATGCTGGAAGGGGATGTCGAGATACGGCGTCAGCAGCCCCTCGGCCATCAGCGGGATCACCGCGTCGACGTGGGGGTAGGGATAGACGTAGTGCAGCCGCACCCAGGGCGGAGTACCCTCGGGCGTGCGCAACTGGCCCAGTTCGCGGGCAAGCTCGGTCATGTGCGCGCGGACGGGACGGTCCTTCCACACCCGCTCCTCGTGCCGGGTATCGACGCCGTAGGCCGAGGTGTCCTGGCTGATGACGAGCAGTTCCTTCGTTCCCGCCGCCACCAACTTTTCTGCTTCTCGCAGCACGGCATCGACGCGACGGCTGGCGAGCTTTCCGCGAAGCTGCGGGATGATGCAGAAGGCGCAGGAGTGATTGCAGCCCTCGGAAATCTTCAGGTAGCTGTAGTGGCGCGGGGTGAGCTTGACGTCGGGCTGCGGGATCAGGTCCACGAACGGTCCCTGCGATGGCGGGGCGGCTTCATGGACTGCCTCGACCACGTCCTCGTACTGGTGGGCGCCGGTTACTGCCAGGACCTGCGGGAAGCGGGCGCGGATGACATCCGCCTCTTCGCCCATGCAGCCGGTGACGATGACGCGGCCGTTTTCCGCAATCGCCTCGCCAATCGCTTCCAGGCTTTCTTCCTTTGCGCTGTCGAGGAAGCCGCAGGTGTTGACCAGCACCACGTCGGCACCGGCGTAGTCGGGGCTCATGGCATAGCCGTCCGCACGCAGGCGCGTGAGGATACGTTCGGAATCCACCAGCGCCTTGGGGCAGCCGAGGGAAACCATCCCGACCTTCTTCTGGTCGGGGATCGAGGCGGGGGAAGTGGTCATGCGATTATCCGGATTTCGCGCGGCCCCCTACACGCGATTGACGCTTTGCGCTACCGCCAAGCGATGCGCATCGTCCTGACCAAGGGGAGCACGTCCGATAACGTCGCCATCGAGCGCGACGACGGGTCACGTGCAGGCTTCGACTTTCCCAAGAAAGGCCCGGTTCCGCACGACGCGTTCCATTTCTTCGTCGAACACGAACTGGGCATGGCGCACGGCTTCTGGGGCCTCGTTGCGTCGGGCATGGACCCAGAAGCGGTCGGCGCCATGGCGGCCGAGGCGGGTCATGCCAGCGCCAAGCGGGCCCAGATGCCGCACGACCACATCGTGGAATTGCTTCAGGCCGAACGCCTCGTCGAGTGCTTCGAGGCGGAGAGCTGGGCCGGTGCCAGCGACGACGAGGGGATCATGGCCATGGCCGAGCCGGGCTGGGCAGCCTCGCACGTTCCCCCGGTTGATGGCGTTCGCGCGAAACTTGGTAGTATCCGCGATGGTATCGCCGGGTTTGCCGCAAACTGGCATGCCTTGCCGCCAAAGGGATCGCTGACGCTCGAATGGAAGGGTAATTCCAATGGGTAACATCAACATGTTCGCCGTGGTGATGGCGAGTCTCGCCTTCTTCGCGGTCGGTGCGGTCTGGTATGGCGTGCTCTTCAGCAAGCCGTGGCAGCGCGAAACCGGCGTGACCGAGGCACCGCGAGGCGCACAGGTAGCCAAGATCATGGGCCTGACCTTCGCCTTCGAGATGCTGGTCGTACTCATGCTCGAACACACGATTGCCCGGACGGGGGCATCGGACCGGGCGATCATGATGATCGCCATCGGTTTCGGGCTTTCGATCATGACGCCTGCCATTGGGATCAACTACCTCCACCAGCGGAAGTCGCTGACGCTGTTCCTGATCGACGCCGGCCATTTCGTGGTCGGCATGGCTCTGGCAGGCGCAGTGTTGCTCTACTTGCGCTGAGCCCTAGCCGACATCGAGGCGGTCATTGTGGAAGTGGCCGTCGCCCTTGGCGGCGCCGTTCTCCGTCGGGACGATCTCGACGATGATGTCGCCCGCCTGCAGATTCTGGCACGCATCCTCCCAGAAGCCGAGCGCCTTGCCATCGCGATAGACCCTCAGGCCCCGTCCGCCCGAGGACAGCTGCGAAATCGAACAGCCGCACTCTTCGGGCAGGACCTTGCGCTCGATCAACTGGACCCGGCCAGAAACCGACGCGAGGTCGGCGAGGTAGTCCGCAATGTGCTCGCCCTTCGCGCTTCCCGCCAGCAGCAGGCCGGTAAAGCGCACCGGATTGATGACATTGTTTGCCCCTGCCTGGCGGGCGAGCGATTCGTTGTCGTCAGCACGCACGACGGTGCTGATGGGCACATCGGGGGCGAGTGAGCGGGCGGTCAGTGTGATCAGGATGGTGGTGTCGTCGCGGCCCGCGGAGATGAGCACGTTCGACGCTTCGGAAATGCGCACCGCCTTCAGCGTCTCGTCGCGCGTCGCGTCTGCTGCCATGACATTGCAACCAAGCGCCTCGGCTTCGGACAGGCGGTCCTCGCTCGGGTCGATCACGACGATCCGGCTGGGGTCGGTGCCGCGTTCGATAAGTTCGGTAACCGCCTCCGAACCCGAGATGCCGAAGCCCAGCACGACGATATGGTCGCGCAACTGTTCCTGGATGCGGGCCATGCGCCACTGCTCCCATGTGCGTTTGATGATGAAGTTATAGGCCGTGCCGACGAAGATGAAGAGCACGGCGAAGCGGACTGGCGTCACGATAACCGCCTCTACCAGGCGGGCGCGGTCGGAAATCGGCGCGATGTCGCCGAACCCGGTCGTGGTGATCGAAATCATGGTGAAATAGACGACGTCGAGGAAACTGACCTCGCCGTCGAGATTGTCGACCAGTCCTTCGCGGTCCCACCAGTGGATCATGATCACCGCGAAGATGAGCAGCAGCGCAAGGCCCAGCCTGATGCCTAGGTCGCCCCAAACCGGAATGCGAACAGCCCGGCGAAGCGGCTGGAAACGCGGCCCTCGCGGGTTGCGCGGCGATGCGGTCTGCTTGACCGAAAGTTTCCTGCTCTCTCCGCTCATCCGGCGCCTCTTTCGACAGAAACTGCCGCAGGGTCAACGCCCTTGGGCGAATGGCGCTAGGGCTCGTAGCGGTCCGCGAGCGCGCCGAGCGAGGCGTGGTGGGTGAGATCGAGCTGGAGCGGGGTCACCGAGATATAGCCTTCATCGATTGCTTCGAGGTCGGTGCCATGGTCGAGTGTGTGCTCGATGGAATCGAGCCCGAACCAGTAATATTTGAAGCCGCGCGGATCGCGGCCTTCGACCACCGTGCCGCGCGAATAATCGTGGAATCCTTGCCGCACGGCGCGGATACCCTTCACCTCCGACGCGGGAAGCGGCGGGAAGTTCACATTGACGAGTGTGCGCTTCGGAAGCGGCGTGGTGAGCAGCGGAGCCAGAACCTTCGCGCCCCATTCGATGGCCGCGCCGAAAGGCACGTCCTCGCCCATGCCCTCGCGGGCATAGACCTGGCTCAGGGCAATCGAACGGACGCCCGCCAGCGCGCCCTCGATCGCGGCGGAGACGGTGCCCGAATAGGTGATGTCGTCGGCGAGGTTCGCGCCGCGATTGACGCCGGACAGGATCAGGTCGGGCGGTCCGGGGACGACCTTGCGCAGGCCCATGGTCACCGCATCGGTCGGCGTGCCGGTGACCGAAAAGCGCCGCTCGTCATGCTGGCGCAGCCGGACCGGCTTGGTCAGCGTGAGGGCGTGGCCCATGCCCGACTGCTCCTCGTCCGGGGCGCAGATCCAGATGTCGTCGCTGAACTGGCGCGCGATGCCCTCCAGGACCGCAAGGCCGGAAGCGCGGATGCCGTCGTCATTGGTGAGGAGGATGCGCATCAGGCCTTGGGCTCCAGTGTGGTGACGCCGCCCATGTAGGGGGCGAGCACGTCGGGCACGCTGACGCTGCCGTCGGCCTGCTGATAGTTCTCCATCACTGCGACCAGCGTGCGTCCCACAGCGAGACCCGAGCCGTTCAATGTGTGGACGAAGGCGGTCTTCTTTTCGCCTTCGGGGCGGTAGCGCGCATTCATCCGGCGCGCCTGGAAATCTCCCGTGTTCGAACACGAAGAGATTTCGCGCCATGCGCCCTGGCCGGGCAGCCAAACTTCAAGGTCGTAGGTCTTGCGCGCGCCGAAGCCCATGTCGCCGGTGCACAGCAGCACGCGGCGATAGGGCAGGTCGAGCGCCTCGAGGATGCTCTCGGCGCATTTGGTCATGCGCTCATGTTCGGCCTCGCTGTCTTCCGGACGGCATACGCTGACCAGTTCGACCTTTTCGAACTGGTGCTGGCGGATGAAGCCGCGCGTATCGCGTCCCGCCGCGCCCGCTTCGGAGCGGAAGCACAGCGTATGCGCGGTCATGCGGATCGGCTCGGCAAGGTCGGGCAGGATCTCGCCCGCGACCGAAGCGGTGAGGGGCACTTCCGAAGTTGGGATCAGCCAGCGGCCATCGGTCGTCCGGAAGCTGTCCTCGGCAAACTTCGGCAGTTTGTCGGTGCCGTACATCGCGTCGTCATTGACCAGTACTGGCGGGTTGCATTCGGTGTAGCCGTTATCGCGCGTCTGCTTGTCGAGCATGAACTGGGCGAGCGCGCGATGAAGGTGCGCCATGTCGCCGCGCAGGAAAGTGAAGCGCGCGCCCGACAGCTTGGCGCCGGTTTCGAACTCCATGCCCAGCGCCGGACCGAGGTCGGCGTGCTCCTTCGGTTCGAAGTTGAACTCGCGCTTTGTGCCCCACTGGTGGACTTCGACATTGTCGTTCTCGTCCGCGCCATCGGGCACATCGGACGCCGGGGTGTTCGGCAGCTGTTCGAGCAGCGAACGAAGCGCTTCATCCGCAGCCTTTTCGGCCTCTTCCCATTCGGGCATCGCGGCCTTGATCTCGGCCACTTCGGCCTTCAGTGCCTCGGCCTTGTCCTTGTTGCCCTGGCCCATCGCCTGACCGATGGCCTTGGACGCGTCGTTGCGGCGGCCCTGCGCCTGTTGGACCTTGGTAGCGGCTTCCCTCTTCGCAGCGTCGAGTTCGAGGATTCGCGCCGCGACCGGCTCTGCCCCGCGGCGGGCGAGAGCGGCATCGAAGGCTTCGGGATTCGTGCGGATAAAGGCGATGTCGTGCATGGCGGCGCGCTATGCCCTGCCGTCACGCGAATGGCCAGAGGGTAGCAGATGCGAAGAGGGCCGGGTCGAAGCCCGGCCCTCGCATATCAAGCCCTGGGGAGAGGTCAGAACTTGAACTGGCCCGTGACGTAAAACCGGCGGGGATCACCGTAGAAACCGGTAAGGTTCCCTTCGAGGCCGAGACGCGTAGCAGTCACGAAGTCGTACCCTGCGACGATGTAGCGCTGGTCGAAGAGGTTCTTGCCGTGAACGCCGATCGACCAGCGGTCGCTGTCGTCGGTGTAGACGATGCTGGCATCGACCAGTTCGAAGCCATCCTGGTCGAGTGGGCCGGGCACTTCGAACTGGCTCGAATCCGAGCGCATGGAGACCGATCCGATGAAGTCGACAATGCCGTTCGCGACCGGCAGGCCGAGGTCGAAACCGGCATTCACGGTAATGTCCGGAGTGTTCTGGAACACCCGCTGGTCAGCGACATCATTGCCGAAGGCGTCGATGAAGGTGTTGTACTTGGCATCGAGGTAGCCGAGGGCCCAGTTGAAGGCGAAGCGGCTGCCTGGACCTGCGAAATCCTTGCCTACCAGAGCACGGCCCTCGAACTCGAAGCCGTTGACGTCGGCATCGCCCGCGTTCGAGGTGATACCGATGAAGCTGTCGTTGACGCCGTCATTGTTGGTATCGAAGCCCACCGAGCCGGGAATCTGGACATCGGTGTAGTCGCCCTTGAAGGCGGCCATGCTGATGAAGAGCCGGTTGTCGAGCAGGGATGCCTTCCAGCCGATTTCGTAGCTGTCGACCTTTTCGGGAGCGAAGCTCAGGAACTCGTACCTGTCCGCATAATCTCGATCGCCATCGCCATCGAGGTCGGGTGCCGCAGTCGACTGGCCGCGCGGGTCGAAGCCGCCGCCCTTGAAGCCCTTGGAATAGGTGAAATAGAGCGTGTTGTTGTCGTCCGGCTTGAAGGCCAGCGATGCGCGCGGGGTAAATTCCTTGAACGTCGCACTGCCTTCGAAGTCGCTGGTGACGGCGATCGGAATCGCGGTCGACGGCGGGAACAGGTCGGAAAAGCCGCCGATGAAGGTGGTGCGCAGAATGCGGCTGCTACGCTTGTCCCAAGTGTAGCGACCACCGAGCGAGAGGCTCAGCTGATCGGTAAGGTCGTAGGTGAAATCGCCAAAGATCGACCAGGTCTTGGTGTCGACATCGCCGAGCGTCTGGGCATTCAGGCCGGGAAGTCCCACCGCGGGCAATGCGCCGGTGGTGAACAGCGCCACGTCGAAGGCAGTGAAGGCGTTGGCGTCGAGGTAATATGCGCCGAGAACGCCCGACAGCCTGTCACCTTCGACAAGAAGCTGCAGTTCCTCGCTGAACTGCTTGTTGCGGTAGATCGCCGGAACGTCGAGGTCCGCAGCCGGCAGGCTGTCGAAGTCGATTGGCGTCGTGGACTTGTCCTTGCGATATCCGGTGATCGACTTGAGCGTCAGCGTGTCGCTCAGATCATAGGCGACGGTGAGGCCCCCGCCATAGGCCTCGACCTCCTGTTCGACGACATTGAGGCCGGCGCGTGTATCGTAGACATTGTCGAGGACGGGAGCACCGGTGAAGGCTCCCCGCAATAGGCGATGGCCCTGCCGGGGGTCGGAGTTGTCCTTCACATAATCGCCCGACAGGCGGATGAAGAGCGGACCATTGTCGAACTCGATCGTTCCGCGACCCGCCCAGACGTCCTTGTTGTAGTTCTCGACGCCGGGTTGGGTGAGGTTGTCTCCGAACCCTCCGCGCGAAAGGCGTGCCACCGACGCGCCAATCTTGAAGCTGTCGCTGACGGGTGTCGAGGCCGTGAGGATCAGATCAGCCTGATTGTAGGAACCATAGGTTGCCTTGACCTTGACCTGGGTCTCGTCGGGCAGGGCAGCGGTGACGTATTTGATCGCGCCGCCGATAGTGTTGCGGCCGTAAAGTGTACCCTGCGGGCCGCGCAGCACCTCGATGCGTTCCACATCGTAGACGTCGAGAACGGCTGCCTGGGGGCGGTTGAGATAAACGTCGTCGACATAGAGACCCACGCCGGCCTCGAACCCTGCGACAGGGTCCTGCTGTCCGACGCCGCGAATGAAGGCGGTAAGGGTCGTATTGGTGCCACGGCTGACTTCGAGGGTCAGGTTGGGCACCTCCTGGCCGATCTGGGTCAGGTCGGTCGTGCCCTTGAGCTCCATATCCTCGCCAGAAAGCGCGGTGACCGACAGGGGCACATCGATGATGCTTTCCTCTCGCCGGCGCGCGGTCACGACAATGACGCTCCCGGCCTCATCCTCGCTCGCGGTGGTCGCGGCGGCGTCGCCGACGTCCTGCGCGCTGGCCGGGGTCGAGATGAAAGCGGCAGTGGCGGCGCCTGCGAGAAGGCAGGCGATGAGGTTTCGTTGCGTAAGCATGATTCGGAATTCTCCCTCCCGGATTGTCTTATCCGCCAGCCAATAATGAAACCTGAACCACCTTTCAAGTTCATCTTGCGAGGATCCAAGTTCCGGCTTACGAACGCTCCGGTAACGGGGGATGTCGATGGCGGCTGAAACGAGCATTGCGGACAAGGCCCCGCGCACCGAGCGCGGTCGCAAGACCTTGCGCAAGCTGCTGGATGCTGCGGCCCGCGAATTTGCCGATCACGGCTTCCACGAAGCCTCGATCAGCGGGATCACGCGGCGGGCAGGCGTCGCACTGGGAAGCTTCTACACCTATTACGACAGCAAGGATGCGATCTTCCGCGCGCTGGTGAAGGACATGAGCGAGGCGGTTGGTGCCGCAGCGCGAAACGCGCTGGTGCCTGGCATGGACGCACTGGAAGTGGAGCGAGCGGCCCTGGAGGCATTCCTGCGCTTCGCTGCCGAAAACAAGGCGCTTTACCGGATCATCGACGAGGCAGAATTCGTCGATGCCGAAAGCTATCGCGCTCACTATGAGACCATCGGCTCGCGCATCGAGGATCGCCTTCGGGCTGGCGGCAAGGGTGGCGAACTACGCGAGGGCCTCGGAACACCCGAAGCTTGGGCGCTGATGGGCATGAACGTCTTCCTCGGCCTTCGTTATGCGATCTGGGCGCGCGAGGGCGATCCGGATGCGGCCGAGGTTGCTGCAGCAGCAAATCGCCTTTTGCAGTCGGGAATAGCCCCAATCGCCTGAGCCTTTCCCGGAACCCCGGCAGCCCGAAACGGTTTGATCTCCAAAGGAGACTTTCAAATGTTCGGCAAGATTATCGGAGCATTCGTCGGCGACAAACTCGCCAAGCAGACCAGCGCAGTCGGTGGAGCCGGCGGCGCAGCACTCGGCGTCGTCGCGGCAACCGTCCTGCGCCGTATGAGCCTTCCCGCGATGATCGCACTGGGGGCTGGCGGCTATGTCGCCAAGAGGCTCATTGAGAAGAACGAGCGTGAGAAGGCGGCCAAGTCCGCGACCACGACCGCAGACCCGGACATTTCGCCGCGCCAAGCCGCATGAACCGATAGTTCGCGAGGTCCCATCCACCCGCCTCGGCGGGGCGGATGGTGGGCGCGACAGGGATTGAACCTGTGACCCCACCCGTGTGAAGGGTGTGCTCTACCGCTGAGCTACGCGCCCGCCCGTTCGATGCTTCGATAGCCGTGCCATCGGGGCAGGGGCGGGCCTTTACGCGGCGAATCGCGCCAAGGCAAGCGCCTGCCTAGTCGAGTAGTGCTGCCGCAAACCTGGCGAGCCAGTTGACCTCCAGCTTGGCGGAAGTCCTCGCCTGCGAGACGGGTTCGCACTCGAGGCAATAGGCCTGCATCCCCTGCACCTTGAGAAGGCGATTGAGATCGCCCTGCATTCTCGAAACGAGAGCATTCTCGCGCCGTGCGAAAAGCGCGACAACATCCTGTCGCCTGCCCGTGCCCGCATCGTCGATTAGCCAACGCCGCAAGAGGCTATCATAGTTCGGAAGCGCGCTGCCGAGGTATTCGGCGTGCCAGTTGCTGCCCAGTTTGGCCTGTTTCGCGACCCACTCCAACGCATCGTCGATGCCGCCATATTGGTCCACGAGGTTGATCTGGCGGGCTGTACCGCCATCCCAGACACGGCCCTGTCCGATCCGGTCGACCTGGTCGCGGGTCAATTTACGCGACCCGCCAACCCGCTCGAGGAAATCCTCGTAGCCGTTCTCGATAGTGGCCTGCAGCAGGGCGTCCACTTCAGGGGTTAATCCACCCACGATGTCAGGCTGGCCGGAGAGCGGAGTAGTGCGCACACCATCTGAATTTACGCCCAGGCTAGCCGCGGTCTCCTCGAAAGTCGGAATGACCGCGAAGATACCGATCGAGCCGGTGATAGTCTCCGGCTCGGCGAAAATGCGGTCTGCCGGGGTCGACACCCAATAGCCGCCGCTTGCAGCGAGATTGGCCATGGAAACCGCCACTGGGATGCCCTTGGCCTTGTGGCGCAGGATGGCATTGCGGATCTGTTCGGATGCCAGGACCGAACCACCCGGTGAATCCACGCGTACGACGAGGCCCGCGAGATCCTGCGACAGCGCATCGTCGAGCAATTCGGCAATGCGTTCGCCACCTGCCGTGCCGGGACCGGCGTCTCCATCGACGATTTCACCTGCGATGGTCACGACCCCGATTGGCTTGCCCTTGGAAGGGGCTGGATTGTCTTCGATCCAGGCGTCGAGCGGGGTGGCCGGATAAGCACCCGGAAGATCGCTCCAGTCGTCTTCACCGACCAGTTCGACCACGCGCTTCTCGAAATCGGCGCGCGTGCCGAGTTTGTCGACGAGGCCGGCCTGCAGCGCTGCTGTGGCAAGATCGCCCTTGGCCGCCGCAACCCACCCGACGGGATCGGTGGTGACCTTCGCGATATTGGCTGCCGGCCGCGCCTTCTTGATCGCCGCCTGATACTCTTCCCATAGCGCCCCATAAAGTGCGCTGTAGTTCTCGCGCGCCGCATCCGACATGTCCGAGCGGGTGTAGGGCTCAACCGCGCTCTTGTATTCGCCGACCTTGTAGACACGCGCCTTGACCTTCAACTTCTCGAGAAGGCCGGCGTAGTACTGCCGCTGGCCTCCAGGCCCGGCGATGACCGCACCGCCAAGCGGGTCGACCCAGATTTCCGACGCATGCGCCGCCAGCAGCATGGCATCGTCGGCATAGGCCGTAGCGAAGGCGAGGACAGGCTTGTCCGCTGCACGTACCCGGTCGAGCGCTCCGCCGATTTCTTGCAGGTGGACCTGACCCCCGCCGAGGAACCGGTCGAGATCGAGAACGACGGCGGAGATCCGCTCGTCCTTTGCCGCGGCATCGAGTGCCCGGACAATGTCGCGCGTCTGGTACTCCGTGGTTGGTGCTTCCGATGCGAGCAGCGCTGCGATCGGATCTATCTCGGCCCGCTCTTCCACCACCACGCCGTCGAGTTCGAGCAGGAGCGCGCCATCGCGAACCGCGGCGGGGCTCGGCCGTGCGGCGAGGATCGCGAACAATGCGGCAAAGAACAGCAGCATGAAAATGAGGACCAGCGCGTCCTTGATACCGACCAGCAAGCGCCAGACACGACCCGCAAAATGCATCGAGATATTCTCCTGTTGCGTCCTAGCTAGGGAAGGCGAAGAAACTTCGCCACCGGAAAGCGCTTGAGAGACCCATCAGGCTCGACTAAGGGCGTGGCTTCAATGGCATCGATGGAAACTTCGCCGCATGCGGCCCGCTATCCTGCGGGCGCGCTGGCATTCCCGCACCGCGACCTGATTGGCATCGGCCAGTTGGAACGGCACGAAATCCTGTTCCTGCTCGACGAGGCAGAACAATGGGTTGCGCTTAACCGGCAGGCGACCAAGCACGAGGACCTGCTGGCTGGCCTGACCATCATCAATGCCTTCTTCGAGAATTCGACCCGCACGCTGCTGAGCTTCGAGATCGCGGGCAAGCGCCTGGGGGCGGACGTCGTCAACATGCATGCGGCGCAGTCGAGCGTGAAGAAGGGCGAGACGCTGATCGACACGGCGATCACGCTCAACGCCATGCACGCCGACGCCATCGTCATCCGGCATGGATCGAGCGGGGCGACGCAGCTGATAGCCGACAAGGTCGATTGCCCGGTCCTCAACGCCGGCGATGGGCAGCACGAACACCCGACACAGGCGCTGCTCGATGCGCTGGCCCTGCGCCATGCCCTGCGTGACAGGGGCGAAGCAGCCGACGACTTCACCGGCCTCAAGATCGTGATTTGCGGCGACATCCTGCACAGCCGCGTCGCGCGTTCCAACCTGCTGTGCCTGCAGGCGCTCGGGGCGACGGTCCGGCTCTGTGCACCGCCAGCGCTGATGCCATCGGGGATCGAGGCGATGGGAGCGGAGGTCTACCATGACTTCGAGGCTGCGCTCGATGACGCCGACGTTGCAATGATGTTGCGCCTGCAGACCGAACGGATGAGCGGCCAGTTCATCCCCTCGGCGCGCGAATATCATCACCTTTACGGTCTGACTAAGAAGCGACTCGCCAATGCGAAGCCCGATGCGCTGGTCATGCACCCTGGGCCGATGAACCGCGGGGTCGAGATTGACAGCGAGGTTGCCGATCTGATCGATCGGTCGATCATCACTCGCCAGGTCGAGATGGGCGTCGCAATCCGCATGGCCGCACTCGACGTGCTGACGCGCCGCGCGAGAGGCGTTGCAGGATGGGGAGACGCGGCATGAAGCAACAGCGCCCCATCGCGATTACCAATGGCCGGATCGTCACGCCGAAGGGAATCATCGACGGCACGCTCCGCCTTGCCAATGGAATCATCGCTTCAGCAGGCGCTGAAGCGCCTTGCGACGGGGACGAGATAGTCGAGGTGGGCGGCAAGCTTATCGCCCCGGGACTGATCGACTTCGGTGTGTTCGCAATCGACAAGCCCGCCTTTCACTTCGGCGGGATTACCCGCGCGGCGTTGATGCCCGACCAGTCGCCGCCGCTCGACCTTCCTAGCCGGGTTTCCTACATCGCCAAGAGCGGCAAGCCCGACTTCTGGATCCACCCTCTCGCCGCGGCGACGCGCGGGCTCGAGGGGCGCGAGATCGCCGAAATCGCCCTCATGCGCGAGGCCGGGGCTCGCGGGATCGCAACGGGACGCCAGTGGATAGCGGACTCGGGCGCAATGCTGCGCTTGCTGCAGTATGCGGCGATGCTGGACATGATCGTTGTCTCTCACGCCGAGGATGCGGCGCTGGTGGGTAGCGCCGTCGCGACTGCCGGGGAGGTTGCCACCCGTCGCGGTTTGCCGAGCGCGCCGGCCGAAGCCGAAGCGATCGCCATCGCACGCGATATTTCTCTTGCCCGAATGGCTGGTACCAAGCTGCATTTCCGGCAGGTCACGACGCGAGCCGGGTTGGACCTGGTTCGGCAGGCCAAGGACGCGGGCCAGCGCGTCACTTGCGGCGTCACTCCGGCACACTTCATGCTCTCCGACCTCGCGACGGTCGACTTCCGTACCTTTGCCCGCCTCTCGCCGCCGCTACGCAGCGAAGCGGACCGGCAGGCAGTGCGCGAGGCCATTGCCGATGGGACGATCGACGTCATCGCCAGCGGCCACGACCCGCGCGGGCCCGAGGACAAGCGTCTGCCCTTCGCCGATGCGGAGCCGGGCATGGCGGGAGCCGAGACGTTGCTGGCAATGACGCTGACGCTTGTCCGCGACGGCGTGATCGACATTGGCAGGGCGTTCGAACTGCTCGCGCGCAATCCCGCTGCACTCCTGGGAGTAGAGGCAGGAGCCATTGCCGGGGGACACGAGGCAGACATCGCCATCATCGACCCGGACAAGCCGTGGATCATCCAGAGCGCGAGGATGGAGGCTACCGCCGGTAATACGCCGTTCGATGGTCAGCCTACGCAAGGCCGCGTCAGCGCGCTCTATAAGGGTGGCGTGCCGATTACCCTGTGACTACACAGCCATTGAAAAAGCCCCGCCCGGATTGCTCCGGACGGGGCTACGAAGGCTGGATGGAGTGCGCGAATGTTACCGCGCTGCGACCCGCACTTCGTCCCCGACCACTGCAAGTGCGCCGGGAAGTGGATTGGTTGCGGCGTAGGCAATGCAACCTTCGCCCTTGCTCTTGACCGTGCGGCACATCGACTGTGCCGAAGCCTTGGCGTAGCCGGCGGCGGCAACGCGGTAGTAGATCTTGCCGTTGACGCGGGCCTTGGTGATGACCTTTTCGGCACCCGACAGTTCGGGATAGCGCTTCTGGAATACCTTCCACGCTGCCTGCGCATCGGACATCGAGAAATACGAGCCGAGCTGGATATTGTAATCGCCCGAGGCCAACGCATGCGAGGCGAAGGGAGCAGACTCCTGCGCCTTGCGCGGTGCGGCTACCAGTGAGACTTCTGCCTTCTTGGCCGCCGGCGTGTAGGTTGCCGGGAGCGGCTGGATCGTCTCGGCTTGCGCAAAGCTGTGGTCGAAGTCGTTCGAGATGCCTGCTTCCGCGAGGGCTGCGTCAGCGCTGTCGTCGACGCTCGCCTGCTGGTCGACTGCGGGCAGTTCGGAAGCAAGGGCGAAATCGCTCTGCGGAGCGGTTTCGACCGTATCAGCCGATTCCTGTGCCAGCTGCTCGACGCTCTGGTGGTTCGAAAGCGCGAGCATCGCAGGCTGGCCCGGATCTTCCTTGGCTTCCACACCGAGGAGGCTCGCGACACGAGCCGTGTAGAGCTCGGGGCGGGCCATCGATGCCCAGCTGGCCATGCGGTCGTTGAGTTCGTCGCCCGGAACGTCGTTGGCGGCGATCAGGCGCGCTTCGGTCCACGAACCCGACAGGGCGTAGGCATAGGCGAGGTTCTGGCGAACCTTGACCGTGTTCTGGCCGCCACGAAGCGTGTTGAGGAGGATGTGCACACCCTGGCCCGGTTCACCGGCAAGTGCGAGCGCGAGCCCGAAGTCCGCCGGATCGATTTCCGACTGGTGGACACGAAGTGTTTCGAGGGCGCCTGCTTGGTCACCGATGGCCGTGAGGGCCAGCGTATAGCTGATGACGGTGCGCGGCGCGTTGTCACCGAGTTCGATTGCTTCAGCAAAGGTCGTGGCTGCCGACTGGAAGCGGCCTGCTTCCAGATAGGCGTTTGCCAGCAGGGTGCGGGTATAGGCGTCGCGCGGGCTGGCGAGAACGGCGGCTTCGGCGTGGGTAATCGCCTTGCTCGTCTTGCCTTTGGCCAGAGCAGTTTCGGCCTGCGCGGCCGAATAATTGTGCGACGGCGCGACCTTGCCGGTGCAAGCGCTCAGCGCGGTCGTCGCCAGTGCCGTGGTAACGGCAAGCTGTACGAGCCGGCGGGTCTTGGCATTCGTCTCGGTGCTCATTTCAAATCCCCCTGGAGGCGATCCCACATCGTCTTCGGTTTACTTCTCTTTGCCCTGGACCTGCGCGGCGAGGCTGGCGATTTCCGGCATTTCCGCGAGCAGGGCATCAAGTGCGTCGGTGACCAGCTGCTGGGCGCTGCGACCGCGGACGGTGCAGGCAAGGCGCAGCTGGAGGTGGCGTTGGTGGTCGAGACGCAGCGTGAAGGCTGCGCGCTTGCCGCGGCTTGATGCAGCCTGGCGCACGACCGGACGGTCTTCCGCGACCGGGCGTTCCATATGCGCAGCGATGCGATCGAGCGACTGGCGCACCTGGTTGGGCGCACCGCTTTCGTTCGCGGCCTGCGGAGCTAGCTGCACGACCTTGCCGTCGTGACCTGCATCATCTCCCATGTCGTTCCAGCCGAGGTCTTCAAGGTTGGCAGCCGCTGCGGCGCCATCGACCGGGCCGGGAATTCCCGACTGCGGGCGCATGGCTGGCTTGGCGCCACCCTTGCGGGCAAGGAGAGTGGGAGAGAGCGAGGCGAAATTGGCGTCAGACATCCGGCAGTCTCCGCCTTTCCGTTCTTACTGTGCCACCCGGCGGCCGAAGCCACCCGAGGGGCGATGAGCACCGGGAAGCGCCGACTGCGAGTTCGGCGCGGCGAAAACCGTGCGACGGAAGTTCTTTTCCAGGCGGTCGGCGATGTACTTCCACAGCGCGGTGACCTCGGCGGCCGAGCGGCTTTCGGGGTCGACTTCCATCACCGTGCGGCCATCGATCATCGAGGCAGCGAAATCGGTGCGGTGGTGCAGGGTGATCGGGGCGACCGTGCCATGTTGCGACAGCGCGACGGCGGCTTCCGAAGTGATCTTCGCCTTGGGCGTCGCGGCATTGACTACGAAGACCAGCGGTTTGCCGGCGCGTTCGCACAGGTCGACAGTGGCACCGACGGCGCGCAGGTCGTGCGGGCTGGGACGAGTCGGGACCACGATCAGTTCGGCGACCGAAATCACCGACTGGATTGCCATGGTGATCGCCGGCGGCGTGTCGATTACGGCCAGCTTGAAACCCTGCTGGCGCAGGACGTTGAGGTCGTTCGCC
Organism: Qipengyuania sp. RANM35; assembly: GCF_041021145.2. Taxonomy (NCBI): domain Bacteria; kingdom Pseudomonadati; phylum Pseudomonadota; class Alphaproteobacteria; order Sphingomonadales; family Erythrobacteraceae; genus Qipengyuania; species Qipengyuania sp. RANM35. Next base: position 288,297 of record NZ_CM196433.1, read on the forward strand.
AGGCGGGCCACCGTGGTCTGGGCGAAGGCAGGGTATTCCGCCTCACGCTCGTTCCACCAGTCGGCCAGCGAACCCTGGGGGTCGATGTCGATGAGCACGACCGGGCCGGCGCCTGCGCGCTGGGCCTGAACGGCTAGATGTCCGGAGAGCGTGGTTTTACCCGATCCGCCCTTCTGTGATGCCAGTGCCAGTACACGCAAGGCTTGTCCCCCTGGTTTGCGCCTGTGTCATACGTCTGCCGCGACCATTTGCGGCTCTCCCGATGGGAAATCGCAGACTACCCCTAATTTAGAGTTAACTTGCCGACACTTTGCATCGCCGGGGTCCGGCCGCTGGAGGCGCAAGGCTTTGCTAACCGTGAGTTTACTATAGGATGCGTCACCGGGCGCAGGTTGGCCGCGCCTATTGGAGGGATTGGGTCGATGGTTCGCGTGATGAAACAGGCAGTTGTGCTGGTGGCGGGAGTGGCGATGTTCGCTGTTGCTGTGCCCGCGATTGCCGACGTCAAGGCGGGTGTCGATGCCTGGAGTCGTGGTGACTACGCCATGGCAGTGCGCGAATGGGTCGGTCCTGCCGAACAGGGCGACCCTGACGCGCAGTTCAACCTTGCCCAGGCCTACCGCCTCGGCCGCGGTGTCGATGCCGACCAGGCCCAGGCGGAAGCGCTTTATGCTCGTGCGGCCGCGCAGGGGCATATCAAGGCGGCGGACAATTACGGACTGATATTGTTCCAGAAGGGCGAGCGAGAGAAGGCGATGCCCTATATCGAAGGCGCTGCGATGCGCGGTGATCCGCGGGCGCAGTATCTGCTCGGCATCGCCTATTTCAACGGCGATCTGGTGGAGAAGGACTGGCGCCGAGCCTATGCATTGACTTCGCTCGCCAATTCCACCGGTCTACCCCAGGCACGAGGTGCCCTGGCGCAAATGGACGAATTCATTCCGCTCGCGGATCGACAGGCGGCCCAGACGCTTGCTGCCGAGATCAAGGCCAAGGCGGAGGCGACGCGAGCCAGAGAGCTGGCGGCCGTCGACCTTGCCCTGGCAAGCGAAACGGCCGCGCCGCGCAACCTGCCGACGCCTCCCTCTTCGAGCAAACCCGGCGTCGACTATCCGACACGATCGCCAGGCGATCCCAAGGCGACAATTGTGGCACGGGCAGAACCTCCGGCTCCGGCAAGGACAGCTCCAGAAGCCGTCGTGACACCGCCGAAAGTATCACCGCCACCCGCCGCGATCGCCCAAGCCCCATCGCGTGCATCTGGCAGCTGGAAGATCCAGTTGGGTGCCTTCGGCGTTCCGGGGAATGCCGACAAGCTGTGGGACAAACTTGCGTCTCGCAGCGAAGTTGCCGGGCGCCAGAAGGTCAAGGAACCCGCCGGACGCCTGACGAAGTTGCTCGTAGGCGGATATGCAACACGCGATGAAGCCGCAGCCGCGTGCGCGTCGCTCAAGCGTAGCGGTCAGGACTGCCTTGTAACGCAGTAGTCTGCGCGCAGTTTGTCCGCATCCTTCGACCGTTGGTCGGTTCCTGACTTGGCAATCCAATGCCGTGTGTTAGTGGGATAGAACACGGTGGGGATGGGTAATGGCAGAATCGATCGACCAGATGACGGCGGATGTCGCGAATGTGCCAGTTCAGCCGAGTGCAACGCTGGGTGATGACCGGCTGGTAAGCCTCGACTTCATCCGTGGCATCGCCGTCCTCGGCATCCTTTTTGCCAATATTACAGCCTTCGCGCACCCGTTCATGGTCTATGTCTGGCCAGGCGCCATGCCGGGTGGACCGACCGAGGGGGACCGCATTGTCTGGCTCATCCAGTACGTACTCATCGACCACAAGATGCGCGGACTATTCACCCTACTGTTCGGGGCGGGGATGATGCTTTTCGTCGAGAAGGCCTGGGCCAAGGGTTCAGGGCGCGGGCTGCAGTTCCGGCGCCTCGTCTGGCTGCTGCTCTTCGGCATGATCCATTACTATCTGATCTGGTTCGGCGACATCCTGCAGACCTACGCGGTATGGGGCATGGTCGCTCTGTTGTGCATGAAGTGGCGGGCGAAGACGCAGTTCCTCGTCGGCCTGTCGCTCTACGGGCTCGGCACCCTCGCCATGTTCGGGATGATCGGTTCGCAATACTATCTCGCCACCCATCCGGCAGTGGCGGAGAAGCGCCTTTCGGAGAAGCAGAAGGAGAGAATGCGGAACGCCGTTCCCGAAATCCTCAAGGAGGTGTCCGAGGACATTACGCTGGTCAGGAAGAGCGACTATCCCGCGGCAGTCCGCCACCAGGTTGTCGAAGAAACGGGCCAGAACCTCGTCGGCATCGGTTTCGGCCTCTTCGAAACCATTGGCCTGATCCTTATGGGAATGGGGCTTTACCGCTTCGGCTTTTTCAGCGGCGAACTCGATCGGTCGGAAATGCGGCTGTGGGGTTGGGTGGGGCTGGGTTCAGGTGCCGCCATCTCGGCGGGGCTCGGCATATGGGCCTATGCTTCCGGTTTCCCCTTCTTCCTGACCTTCTTCGTGTTCCAGGGCCTGTTCATGATTCCGCGCCTCCTGTTCACGCTTGGCCTTGCGGCACTGCTTGTCGTCTGGTCTCCCAAGGCTACGCAGGGGTGGCTGGGGCAGCGTTTCGTGGCAGCAGGACGGATGGCGTTCAGCAATTACCTCGGGACTTCGATCATCATGCTGGCGATTTTCCCGGCCTGGGGTCTCGGCCTGTTCGGTTCGATGCACCGTCTGGCGCTTTTCGCGATGGTCCTGGCAGTCTGGGTTGCCATGCTCGGCTGGTCGAAGCCTTGGCTCGAGAGGTACCGCTATGGACCGCTCGAGTGGCTGTGGCGCTGCCTGACCTACTGGCGGATTTTCCCCTTGCGCCGGTAGCCCGCTAGGGTCCTGCGATTTCCCAAAAGGTGCCATGTGTGCCGCCGTGCTTGGTCAGGCGCGCGATCCGTCGGTCACCGTCCCACAATTCGGCATTGCCATGCACGACGTTGATATCCGCCACGAGTAGTGCCGTGGCTTCGTCGAGCACTTCGAGTTCGAGCGTTTCTTCACGCTCGCCCGTGATGGACAATAGGATGCGGCCCATGAAGCATCTCCTTCTCTGCCTGAGCGCAGATGAGACGATCAATGTGAACCCTGTATAACAGCTTTCCTCCCGGCCTTTCCGTAACGTCAATTGAGCGGGGAAATGCGCGTGGAATGCGCTCAGCCGTTGTGCATCACACGCTTCATTCGCTCGCGGTTACGTTTTGCGGCAGTTCTCGTCTCCATCAGGAAGGACGCGAGACCTGCAACGAGAAATGCCATGGTGACGATCCAGCTCAAGGCCACGAGTGTACCGAGCGGGGTGCGAACAAAGGCGCTGACGAACAGCAGTACGATGACGATGCTGATGGTGAGTGCTGCCGCTGTGCTGAGCATGACCGCGCGCTGGGCATAGATGCGCCGCTTCTCAAGGGCGGGCAGTTCCTCCAGCAGGATGCCCGCACGGCCTTCCTCGTCGGCAGCCATGATCTTCTCGATCTTGTTTGCGACCCAGATCAGGCGATTGGTCATCACGTTCATCACCGCGCCGATGGCGGCAAGAAGGAAGGCCGGAGCAAGGCTCAGCTGGACGACATGCTGCACCTGAGCCGTCGAACTCGTGCGCTCGAGGATCGCACTGGCCGGGGTAGACGCTAAAAGGTCGAGCAACATGGGCTCAGTCCTTCTGGTACGGGTTTTTCGGACTCTTGAGGACCACCCGCACAGGCACAGCCTCGAACCCGAGCTTCGAGCGGATGCCGTTCACGAGATAGCGCTCGTAGCTCTTGGGGAGCATGTCGAGACGGGTGCCGAATACCACGAAGCGCGGCGGGCGCGTGCTGGCCTGGGTGATGTAGCGCAGCTTGATCCGCTTGCCCTTTGGCGCGGGCGGGGGATTGGCTTCCAGCGCATCGTCGAACCAGCGGTTGAGCGCAGCGGTCGGTACGCGGCGGCTCCATGCTTCGCGCAGGTCGAAAGCCGCGCAAAGCAATTGGTCGAGGCCCTTGCCGGTCTTGGCACTGACGGCGATCAGCGGAAGGCCGCGAACCTGCGCGAGGCCTTCATCGAGCGCAGCGCGTACACCATTGAAGAGAGCCGAGGCATCCTCTGCCACGTCCCATTTGTTGATGGCGATCATGAGGGCGCGGCCCTCTTCGAGAACCATGCTGGCAATCTTGAGGTCCTGGTGTTCGAGCCCTCGCGTGGCGTCGAGCAGCAGCACGACGACCTCGGCGAAATCGATCGCGCGGCGGGCATCGGCGACCGACAGCTTCTCCAGTTTCTCGACGACCTGCGCCTTCTTGCGCATTCCGGCGGTGTCGATGAGGCGGATCTCGCGCGTTTCGCCGGATCGCGGGTCGGTCCATTCCCAGTCGACCGCGATCGAATCACGGGTGATCCCGGCCTCGGGGCCGGTAAGGAGGCGATCCTCGCCCAGCAGGCGGTTGATCAGCGTGGACTTGCCCGCATTGGGTCGTCCGACGATGGCGAGCTTGAGCGGGCCTGCGGGTGCATCCTCGCCGTCCTCGGCGTCAGCAGCTTCGGCTTCGGCCTCGGCAGCTTCGGCCTTGGCGCCGATGATGGGCCAAAGATGATCGAACAGATCGGCCACGCCCTCGCCATGTTCTGCGGAAAGCGCGACGGGCTCGCCGAAGCCGAGCGAGAAACTTTCGTAGATACCCGCATCGCCCTGGGTTCCCTCGGCCTTGTTGGCGACCAGTACCACCGGGACTTCCTGTCCGCGGAGCCAGCGCGCGATCTCTTCATCGAGAGGCGTGATGCCCACGCGCGAATCGAAGACGAACATCGCGGCGTCGGCGCCTTCGAGGCTGACCTCGGTCTGCTTGCGCATGCGACCGGGCAGGGTATCGGGATCCTCGTCCTCCCAGCCCGCGGTATCGACGACCTGGAATTCGAGGCCCGCGATCTCCGCATCCCCGATACGGCGGTCACGAGTGACGCCGGGCTGGTCGTCGACCAGGGCGAGCCGCTTGCCGATCAGGCGGTTGAACAGCGTCGACTTGCCGACATTCGGCCTGCCGATGATGATCACCGTGGGCTTCGAGGATGATGAGGCGAACATGATGGGGCGCCAAGTGGCGGCTCGCCGCTCTCTTTGCAAGCGGCACGAACGTTCGCGCCCCACTCCGGCAGGGCGCAAGGTAGGTCACTTGTGAGGCGGTCAGTCCTTCTTGGCGACCGGCGCGTTGTCGCCGAGGTCTTCGAACCAGGCTTCGACAGGGCCGCTGAGCTTGAGCGTCAGCGGGTTGCCATGGCGGTCCATGGTCTTGCCGGCCTGCACGCGAACCCAGCCTTCGGGAATCGAGTATTCTTCGATATCCGTGCGCTGCTTGCCCTTGAAGCGAATGCCGACGCCGCGCTTCAGCACTTCGACGTCGAAATGCTCGCTCTTCGGGTTTACCGAAAGGCGTGCGGGCGGGGTGTCGGTCTTGGTCTCTTCGGTCATGGAGGGCGCCCGTAATCGGCCTGTCGCCGCATCGCAAGTTCAATTGGACGAACACCGGCGCGCCATGCTTGCGCTTGGCGTCGCATCCGACTAGAGGCACGCGCCTATACGCGAAGGACTGGCGCCTCTCGCGCAGCTTCGTTCGGGTTAGCGGGCGTGGCGGAATTGGTAGACGCGCTGGTTTTAGGTACCAGTATCGAAAGATGTGGGGGTTCGAGTCCCTTCGCCCGCACCAATGCCGCCGCCATGTGAGCCCTTCGCAAATTTCGGTATTGGAAAGTCACGAGTTCACCCATGCAGATCAAAGAGACCACCAACGAGGGCCTCAAGCGCGCCTACACCGTCACCATCCCGGCCAAGGAAATCGACGAGCGCGTTTCGAGCGAAGTGAAGAAGATCGCCCCGCAGGTGCGCATGCCCGGCTTCCGCCCCGGCAAGGTACCCGCCAACCTCGTGCGCAAGATGCACGGCGAACAGCTTCATGCTCAGACCGTCAACGACATGATCCGCGAATCGGTCGACAAGGTGATGGTCGACAACAAGCTGCGCCCCGCGATGCAGCCCAAGGTCGAATTCGGTGACGGCTACGAAGAAGGCAAGGACGCCTCGCTGACCGTCGAGGTGGAAGTGCTGCCCGAAATCAAGGCCCCTGAAATCGAGGGCCTGAAGATCGAGCGCCTGACCGTTCCGGTGAAGGACGAGGCCGTGGACGAAGCCGTTCAGCGCATCGCCGACCAGAACAAGAGCTACAAGGACGCGCCGAAGACCAAGAAGGCTGCCGATGGCGACCAGCTGATCATCGACTTCGTCGGCAGCATTGACGGTGTCGAATTCGAAGGTGGTGCAGCGGAAAACACCCCGCTGACCATCGGCTCGGGCCAGTTCATCCCCGGCTTCGAGGAACAGTTGACCGGTGTGAAGACCGGCGACGAGAAGACCATCACCGTCACCTTCCCCGCCGACTACCCGGCCGAGCACCTCGCCGGCAAGGACGCACAGTTCGCGATCAAGGTCCAGCAGGTGAAGGTCCCGAACGAAACCAAGGCTGACGACGAGTTTGCCAAGAACCTCGGCCTCGACAGCATCGACAAGCTGAAGGAACTCCTGCGCGGCCAGCTGGAGCAGGAAACTGCCGGCCTCACCCGCACGCAGATGAAGCGCCAGCTCCTCGACAAGCTTGCTGCCGGTCATGATTTTGCCGTGCCGGAAGGCATGGTCGAAGCCGAATTCCAGCAGATCTGGGCCCAGCTCCAGCAGGAAGCGGCCCGTTCCGACGATCCGGAAGCCTCGCTGAAGGAAATGGAAGCCGAGAAGGACGAATATCGTCGCATCGCGGAGCGTCGCGTGCGCCTGGGCCTGCTGCTGTCGGAAATCGGCCAGGCCAACGGCGTCGAGGTCACCAATAACGAGATGAGCATGCTCATCCAGCAGGCTGCCCAGCAGTACCGCGCCGAAGACCGCGAACGCTTCATCGAATACGTCCGCAACGAGCCGATGGCTGCCGCCCAGCTGCGTGCCCCGCTCTATGAGGACAAGGTCGTCGATTTCCTCTTCGACAAGGCCGAGATCACCGACCGCGAAGTGACACGCGAGGAACTCGAAGCCGCGATCGAGGCCGAGGAAGACGCAACCGACGAAGCGCCGAAGAAGAAGGCTCCGGCCAAGAAGGCTGCTGCCAAGAAGGAAGCGCCGAAGAAGGAAGCCAAGGGCGCGGACGAGAAGAAGCCCGCCGCCAAGAAGGCCCCGGCCAAGAAGGAAGCTGCCGAGAAGAAGCCGGCCGCCAAGAAGGCTCCGGCCAAGAAGGCCGCTGCGAAGAAGTAAGCTTCCGGCTGGAAAGCAATTGCGAGGGGCGGTGGACTTCGGTCCGCCGCCCCTTCGCGTTTGGCCGTAGTGTTATTGGTCCGAGGGGCTCCATGCCCCGAACGACGGAGTTGCCAGTTCGGTCGAGCGGGCGCGCTCATAGGCAGCGCCCAGCTTGAGTATTTCGTGGTCGGACCATTTGGCCCCCATGAAGCTCAGCCCGACAGGCAGACGCTCCACCGCGCCCATGGGTACGGTCAGGTGAGGGTATCCCGCGACAGCCGCGAGCGAGCCTGCACCGATCCCGCCGGGATAATGATCGCCCAGGACAAGATCGGTGGTCCAGCTCGGGCCTGCTGTCGGAGCCACCAGCACATCGACGCGATAATCGCGCAGCAGCTTGTCGATGCCATCCTCCCCCGCCAGCCGGAGCGAAGTTGCCCGCGCCTCGCGATAGGCAGCCTCGTCGGTCGTCTGAAGAGCCATTTCGAACAGCGACTGGCCGAACCAGCGCATTTCCTCGTCTGCATGCACCTTGTTGAACTCCACCAATTCCGCCAGCGTCCTTGGCAGGCTCTTGTCGGGGAGCGACGCAAGGTAGGCGTCCATCGTCACTCGCAATTCGTAGAGCAGGACTGTGAATTCGGCCGCCCCCAGTTCGCCCGGTTCATCGGCTTCGATTTCGACGATTTCCGCACCGGCCCTGCGCATGTCATCGATGGCCTTGTCGAACAGGGCGCGGATATCGTCGCGCGAACCGACCTGCTTTCGCAGCACCCCTATCCGCTTGCCTGCGAGTGACGCCCCGGCCAGCCCCTGCGTGAAGTCGGTCTTGCGAGCATCCGCCTCCGCGGTGGCCGCGTCCAGTGGATCGCTGCCTGCAATGGCTCCCAGCAGAAGCGCGGCGTCAAAGACGGTAGAAGCCATGGGACCCGCAGTGTCCTGCGAACTGCTGATCGGAACGACGTGGGTCCGGCTGACCATTCCGACGGTAGGCTTGAAGCCGACGATGCCGTTGATGCTTGCCGGGCAGGTGATCGAACCATCCGTTTCGGTGCCAATCGCGGCCCAGGCAAAGCCCGCAGCGACGGCAGCGCCGCTGCCGGAGGATGAGCCGCACGCATTGCGGTCAATCGCGTGCGGATTGCGGGTCAGTCCGCCCACCGCGCTCCACCCGCTGGTCGAATTATTGTCGCGAATATTGGCCCACTCGCTGAGGTTGGTCTTGCCCAGGACCACGCCGCCCGCAGCCCGGAGGCTGGCGATCAGCGGGGCATCGCGTCCGGTGAGGTTGTCCTTCAGCGCAAGTGAACCGGCAGTCGTCGGCCATTCCATCGTCTCGATGTTGTCCTTCACGAGCACAGTCCGCCCGTCGAGCGGCATCCCCGCCTCGCTCGCCTCATTGGCATAATTCGCGGCCTCGGGTTCATAGACGATAACCGCGTTGAGCATCGGCCCGGCATCGTCGAGCGCCTTGATCCGGGCGATCTGTAGCTCTGCTTCGGCAGGAGCGTCATAGGTTTCGGCCGCGATTGCGGGCGAAGCCAGGAGGGCAAGGGCGAGGGCGAAAGTGGTGGGTGGAGGCCTTCTCATGACCACCACCCTGCCACGGGTACGATCCAATGCAAGCGTACTAGAAATTCCCACTGAGCGTGAAGCGGAAGATCGGGCCTATGCGACGGTCGACAACTTCGTTGAAGAGCACCGCGCCATCGGGCCGTTCGGCATCGTAGACCGTGCGCCAGCCCTTGTTGCGGGCACCGAGCACATTGCTGACCTGGACCTTGGCGGTCATCCCCAGAACGTCCTTGTTCTCGAGGAAGACCGACGCAAAGCTCGGCCCTTCCCAGTAACGCCCGATCTCATATCGGCGCGAGTATCCGGCGGGGTTGAAGGTGAACAGGCCTGCACCCCAGGCCCAGTCGCTGTCGGGAATGTCGTGACGGAAATCGAGCTCCAGCTGCGAATTGAGATCGTAGGAGAATTCGCGCTGCCCGCCCACGAATGGGTCGGTCACGTCCATCCAGCGCTTAGTCGCATCGAAGCTGAGCTGTGCGCCCTTGAAGCCGATCGGATCGAACTTGATCGTCCCGGAGAACTGGATGTGAAGGCGCTTGGCGTCGCCAATATTGCCGCGCGCCTCGCCGCCGTTCTCGAGCGGGAAGAAATCGACGAAATCCTCGAACCAGGCCTGGCGGACCTGCAGCTTGGCCGAACCCCAAGGACCGAACTTCTTGTTCGCCTCGAGTTCGACATTCCAGCTCTGGTCGGGCTGCAACTCGTTGTTCCCGCCGCTGCCATTGTCGTCGTTGAGGTTTACGCTGGCGAGGAAGTCGCCGAAGCCGAGCTGGCCGACCTTGCGGCGCACTTCCACCGACACGTCGAAATCGTCGCTCGGCTTCCAGGCAAGCGACACCGAACCCTTCGGGCGGGTAAACTGGCGCGAGTTGGGCAGTGAACCGGTCTGCTCGATCTTCGAGTACTCTGCGCCACCCGTCGCCTGGAGAGTCAGCTTGGGGCTCAGCTGCTTGGTCACGCTGAGCAACGCTTCGTATCGATCCTCGGTCACTCCGCCGGTTCCCGCGGGGAAGGGCAGGGCCACGAAAGTGCCCGTGTCATCCAGTTCGTACAGCGCGGATGCCCGGTCCAGCCGGTTGAATGCGGCTTCGCCCGACAGCTGGAAATCCGCCTTGAACATGTTCCAGTCGTATTCGAAGCGCCCGATGCGCTCGCCGTAACCATTTCTCTGGGCGAAACGGAACCCGGTGTCGGGTGAGCCATCGTCGAACCTGTCGACGAGTTTGCTGGTGAAATTGTCGCGCTCGAAACGTTCGAGGCCGATCAGCTTCAACTTTCCCGGCCCCAGCGGGAACTGGAAATCGCCGCCGATCTCGTATGCCGGGCCGTCTTCATCGGACAGGACGAGGCGATCGCGCACTGGTCCGCTCGCGGGCACTGCCAGTTCGGTTTCGCGGCGCCAGAAGAAGTCTTCGCCATATTTCAGGTTGAGGTGCGCCAGCGTGTCCGGGGCAAAGGTGTAGGTGAAGTTCGTGGACAGGCGAGGGTTGTCGAACTTGCCGGAGAAGGTGGTGTCCTGGCGCTCGATGAGGTCACCCGCGCCATTGGTGATCACGATCGGGCCGTCGGCGCCGAAGCGGTCGTTGTCGTTGTTGAGCGACACCGTATAGTCGAGATTGCCGGACTTGCCCGAAAGCGAGATCTCGCCACCGTAGAGCTGCGCTTCGGTATTGTGGGGGCGGAAACCTGTATTCCAGCGGAATTGTCCGGAGGTCGCTGTCGTGTTGACGATGACATTGGCGACCTGTCCGTTGAGGCCCGGGATGTCGAGCGTGGCGCCATCGGCAATCTCGATGCGGACCACGTCCTTCGCGGAAATGCGCCGCAACTGATCACGCACGCTGTCCGACTTGCTCGAGAACCTCTCGCCATTGACAAGGACATTGGCGGTTGCCTGGCCCAGGCCGCGCGCCCCGTTGTTGCCGTCGTCGATGACGAATCCGGGCACCTGGCTCAGCATGTCGAGTGCGCTGCGGGGTGCGTAGCGACTGAAATAGTCGGGCTGGAAGACCTGTGCGCCGACAGTCGGTGAGTCCTTCTCGCCGGCGACCGGGACATCGTCCTTGTCGCGTGCATTCACGGCAGTCGGAATGAGCATGAGCGTTGCAATGATTCCAGCAACGGACACGGCGCGGATATTCGGCATGAAAGATTGGCTCCCCATCGAAACTGCTTCGATCTCGGGAGTTCTGATTACACATGTAGGCAATCGGCTGAATCGGTGCTCGACCGACGCGCTATCGATGCCGATGAAACTGGGTTTGGGGCCGCCGAACGACAATCGGCGACCGACCGGCGTCGCACAAAGACGCCGGTCGGGAATGCCGGATCAGAACTTCACTTCGCTGGCGTGCGAAATGACGTTGCCGAGAATGCCATAGGCTTTCGCCTCTTCGGTGCTCATCCAGAAATCGCGGTCGATGTCCTTGATAACCTTGTCGTAATCCTGACCGGTCGCCTCGGCGATCTTGCGGGCAATGCGCTCGCGCATCTTGACGATTTCCTGCGCCTGGATGGCGATATCGGACGCCTTGCCTCCTGCGCCGCCCGAAGGCTGATGGATAAGGAAGCGAGTGTTGGGGAGGCAGAAGCGGCGCTCGTGCGGGACCGAGAGGAAGATGTGCGTGGCGATACTGGCGACCCAGCCGGTGCCGATGATGGCGACCGGCGAATTGATATAGCCGATGAGGTCGTGGATCGTGTCGCCCGACTCGACATGCCCACCGGGAGAGTTGACGATCAGCTTGATCGGCTCGTTCGAGAGGTGGTCGAGGTAGAGCAGTTGCATCGACACGCGCTCGGCGAGTTTCTGGTCGACGCCGCCGAACAGCATCACCGTGCGCGCTTCGAGGAACTTGGCGGTCATCGCGGCACGGATGCCGGTGCCTTCCGTTTCTTCGTCCTCTTCGTCGGCGCGGATGGGGAAATTGGCGGAGAACTGAGTTGGCGACATGTGTGGGACCTCGTGTTGATCTGGCGCGGGGGTTATCGCTACGTGAACCACATCGCAACGATATCGCGTAAAACAAGCCTTGAACCGTGCGGCAGCAGCACAGATATAGCCGCAAACACAAAGGACCCTTCATGATCGACCTGTTCGGCACCGACGCATATTCCACTCAAGGCCAGTTCACCCGTGACCCCGTGACCGGGGCGCTCGTGCCTGTGGTCGTGGAACAGACGAGCCGGGGCGAACGCAGCTTCGACATCTTCAGCCGCCTGCTGCGCGAACGCATCGTCTTCGTGACCGGTCCGGTCGAGGACAACATGGCTTCGCTCATCACGGCGCAGCTGCTGTTCCTCGAGAGCGAAAATCCGTCGAAGCCGATCAGCATGTACATCAACTCGCCCGGTGGCGTGGTGACTGCAGGCATGGCGATCCATGACACGATGCAATACATCAAGCCGCGCGTTTCGACCGTCTGCATCGGTCAGGCCGCCTCGATGGGCAGCTTCCTCCTTGCAGCCGGTGAACCGGGCATGCGCATCGCGCTCCCCAACGCCAGGATCATGGTCCATCAGCCTTCGGGCGGCGCCCGCGGCATGGCATCGGACATCGAGATCCAGGCACGCGAGATACTGCGCATTCGCGAGCGGATGAACAATCTCTACGTGAAGTATACCGGCCAGAGCCTGACCGAGATCGAGAAGGCGATGGACCGCGACACTTTCCTCGAAGCCGAAGAGGCAATGAAGTTCGGAATCGTGGACAAAGTCTTCGAATCCCGTCCTGAGAACGAGGAAAGCGATGCGGATGGCTCGGGCGGCGCGCCCGAGTGATTCCGGCGGCGGGAAACCCTCCTGCCGGGCATCATTGCCACATCATCGTAGGATTTCGGCAACCCTGCCGCTTCAGCTTGTGGCAAGGGGCTTGAAGTACCTATGATATTGACCCTTACCCTGTGCACCTTAAAGTCGGCGAATCCGGCTGGCGGGGAAGCGGGGCAGACGATTAGGAAATGACCAAGTTGAGCGGAACCGATAGCAAGAGCACGCTGTACTGCAGCTTCTGCGGCAAGTCGCAGCACGAGGTGAGGAAACTCATCGCGGGTCCGACCGTGTTCATCTGCGACGAATGCGTCGAGCTTTGCAACGACATCATTCGCGAAGAAACCAAGGCCGGGATCGCGGGCAAGAAGGAAGGCGATGTCCCCACGCCTTCCGAAATCTTCGAAACGCTCAACGATTACGTCATCGGCCAGGACCGCGCCAAGCGCGTGCTGTCGGTCGCCGTTCACAACCACTACAAGCGCCTCAAGCACAGCGGCAAGGCCGGCGACGTCGAACTGGCGAAGTCGAACATCCTGCTGGTCGGTCCGACCGGTTCGGGCAAGACCCTGCTCGCCCAGACGCTGGCGCGCACCTTCGATGTGCCTTTCACCATGGCCGATGCGACGACGCTGACCGAAGCCGGTTATGTCGGCGAAGACGTCGAGAACATCATCCTCAAACTGCTGCAAGCGTCCGACTACAATGTCGAGAAGGCGCAGCACGGCATCGTCTACATCGACGAGATCGACAAGATCACGCGCAAGGCCGAAAACCCCTCGATCACCCGCGACGTGTCGGGCGAGGGCGTCCAGCAGGCGCTGCTCAAGCTGATGGAAGGCACCACCGCCTCGGTTCCGCCGCAAGGTGGCCGCAAGCATCCGCAGCAGGAATTCCTGCAGGTCGACACGACGAACATCCTGTTCATCTGCGGCGGTGCGTTTGCAGGTCTTGAAAAGATCATCGCCGATCGCCTGCAGAAGCGTTCGATCGGTTTCGGTGCGCATGTTGCCGACCCGGACAAGCGCCGTGTCGGCGAACTGCTGGAGAAGGGCGAGCCGGAGGATCTCCTCAAGTTCGGCCTGATCCCGGAATTCGTCGGCCGCCTGCCAGTCATCGCGACGTTGCGCGACCTCGATGTCGAAGCACTCATGACGATCCTCACTCAGCCGAAGAATGCGCTGGTCAAGCAGTACCAGAAGCTGTTCGAGCTCGAGGACGTGGAACTGACCTTCACCGACGACGCGCTCAACGAGATCGCCGAAAAGGCGATCAAGCGCAAAACCGGTGCGCGTGGCCTGCGTTCGATTGTCGAGGGCATCCTGCTCGACACGATGTTCGACCTGCCCGACATGGACGGCGTGACGGAGATCGTGATCGACAAGGATGTGGTGGACGGCAAGAAAGAGCCGATCCAGGTCCACGGCGGCAAGAAGGGTGAAAAGGAAGAGGCGGCCTAAGCGCCTCTCCAGGCCTGGCTCTTCTGGAGCAAGGCGTTCATCCGCTCGACGCGTTCGCGCGGCAGTACCTCGCGGTAATCGTAGGTTTTCTCGAAGTTCGGGATGTCAGGTGGCAAAGCGACCCAGGGCATCTTTTCCGAAACAAAGATCACGGCATCGGGCGTCAGGGTCGAGGGTTCGTCCAGCGTGCCGACGCGTACACCTGCGCCTAGCCGGCCAAGTCTGGGGTAATAGCTCCAAACGGCAACGCCGCATTCGCTACAGCGGCAGATAATGTGCGGGCCGCCGCTTCCGGCCTTCACCACGTCTTCGGTAAGCTGGCCTTGTAGCAGCTCAACGCGGTCGCTTTCGATGAAGGCATTGACCACGCTCGTCGATCCGGTCTGGTGCTGGCACTGGGTGCAATGGCAATTGTTGACGAAGATCGGTGACCCACTGATGCTGTAACGGACCGCGCCACATCCGCATCCGCCTTCGCGCACCACTTCGCCCATTTCCGCCTCCCTAGCAGCCGAGCGCGCAACCCCTCGTCGTTTCGACCTGGATCGTGGCATGCCCGATGCGGTGATGATGCTCCAACTCGTGCTGGATGTCGCGAAGGAATTTGTCGCCCGGATGACCATCGGGCATCACCAGATGCGCGGTTAGAGCGGTCTCCGTGGTGCTCATTGGCCAGATATGCAGGTCATGCACCGCGTGTACTCCCGGTAGACCGGCAAGATAGGCGCGGACCTGTTTTTCCGAAATTCCCTTGGGAACGGCGAGCAGGCTCATCGCCACGCTATCCTTCAGCAGTCCCCATGCGCCCCATGCGATCACGGCCACGATCAAGAGGCTGACGAGCGGGTCGATCCAGTGCGCGCCGGTAATGATGATGGCTATGCCCGCAATGACCACGCCAAGGCTCACCAGTGCATCCGCAGCCATGTGAAGGAATGCGCCGCGGATATTGAGGTCGTCGTGCCGCCCCTTGAGGAAGAGCAGGGCCGTGCCGGTATTGATCAGGATGCCGATCCCAGCGACGATTGCCATGGTCTTGCCCTGCACGACGGCAGGCTCGGCAATCCGGTGCAAGGTTTCGAACAGGATGGCGCCGATGGCGACCAGCAGCAGCCCAGCATTGGCGAGCGCCGCCAGTATCGTCGAGCTCTTGAAGCCGTAGGTAAACCGCTCCGAGGGAGGGCGCTTTGCCGCTACGCTGGCGCCCCAGGCGAGCAGGAGGCTTAGTACGTCGGAGAGATTGTGCCCGGCATCCGCGATCAGGGCCATCGACCCCGCGATCCAGCCGTATCCGGCCTCGATCACGACAAAGGCGGTATTGAGTATGATCCCGATCAGGAATGCGCGACCGAAGTCAGCCGGTGCATGTGCATGGCCATGACCATGTTGGTGGTCGTGGTCGTGTGAATGCCCCTGTCCCATCCGGTTCGACTTTTCCCCTTTGGCGCGACCCGCAGTCGGACCTAGCGCTAAACGATGATGACCGACAAGAAAAACATGCAAAAACAATTAGATATAGAATATCATTATGTGGCATGTTATAACATTATACGAATTGGTCCAGAGGCATTTGTCGCCTGACGTGAAATGGAACTCGGACGAACGATGGACTGCGTAGCGGATGCCGGCATGGGATTGACCGGAGCTCAGAAATTGGCGCCGAGAACCTCTTTCACGACAACTTCGGGGTCGCGATGGCCGGGAGGCAGTATCGAATGGCCGGACATGACCAGGACCGCCTTCCACAAGGCCCACCCGGCTGCTCGCATCGCCAATGAGGGATCCCTGGAGGGCATGCCCTTGAGAAATGTCTCACGCAGCCCTTTGTCGAAGCCTAGCCAGGCAATGGCCCAGTCGCAGGCTGGATCGCCTATCGCCGCAAGCCCGAAGTCGATGACCCCGCCGATCCCACTGCCGGTAGCGATAAGGTTTGCGGGCGCGATATCGCCATGCACAAATGCCTCTCGCGGCGGAGCACCTGCGCTGTTCGCCCGGCTCCAGAACTCACGGACGGCATTGCCCACAGCCGGCTGCAGCCCTTCCGATGCACTTTCAAAGCTGCTGTCGAGGGAGGCCAGACCGGCGCCGCGCCAGAAATTCCCGGCAGACGGGTATTCGCACCCGTCACTGGAGACTTTCGAGAGTGCTGCCAAGAGATCAGCCAGTTGCACGGCATGGATCTCGGTAGGTCGCGAAAGATTCGCCAGAGTCTCGCCATCGAGCCATTCGACGATGAGGAAGGGATAGGGAAATACTTCGCAGGCCGTTCCCACGGCGTGAACGCAAGGAACCGGAATTGGCAATTGGGACCTCAAGGTCCGTAGAGCCTTCGCTTCGCGCAGTGGCTGGGAAGCGTAGCGTGCATCTCGGGGAAATTTGGCGACCAAGTGTTCGCCTACACGAAAGACCGCGTGATCCCAACCTCCCGGAACCACCGGTGAGACGGGCAAGGCTGAAAGCTCGGGAAACTGGTCCGAAATCACCTGCGCAGCCTCGCGGTACCCGATCGGGCTACGCGAGGATTCAGTCATAGATGCAGTTGTCCAGCCCGTCGCGCCGGACGACGCCCACCCGCGCAGCTATGGTATTGCCGTGGCGGCGGAGCCAGCCTCCCGGGTTCTTGACCGAGCGCTCCTTGGGAAGGGGGAGGGCAACTGCCATGCGCGCGGCTTCGGTCGGGCTCAGGCTGGCAGCGGACTTGCCGAAATAGCGCTGCGCACCGGCCTCCACCCCATAGGTGGCGAGTCCCGTCTCCGCGACGTTGAGATAGACCTCCATGATCCGCCGCTTGCCCCAGATCTGTTCGATCAGCACGGTGAACCACGCTTCGAGCCCTTTGCGGAAGTAGCCGCCACCCTGCCACAGGAAGACGTTCTTGGCGGTCTGCTGGCTGATCGTAGAGCCCCCGCGGATCCTCCCGCCCTGAGCATTCATTGCCGCGGCCTTGGCAATCGCCTCGGTGTCGAACCCGTCATGGCTGCAGAACTTGCCGTCTTCAGCCGCAATTACAGCGCGGACCATGTTGCGGTCGATGTTGCTGAGCGATTCCCAGTCCTTGGTGACACCGCCGCGATCCCATACTTCGCCATCCAGTATCATGGTGGCGGTAACCGGTACCGGAACGAACTTGAACAGCAGGACGAGGGCGAGGCTTATGGCGACGAAACCCACCATGGCCTTGAACAGGAAACGGACCAGCCAGCGCATCGCGTGCATCTAGCCACCGGCGACTATCGACGCAATCTGGACGACACCGTTCTCCGATGGCTGTCGTTGCTCTACCGACCGGCGTATTGGGCGCGGATCGGACTGCCCTCGTGCCACTTCGGGGCATCGGGCGCGTTTGCCACATTCTCCGCCAGCTCGAGCCAGAACTCGTTGAAGGTCTGCGCCGCCTTCCAGTCCATCAACTGGGCGGGATCATCCTGCGGCTTGTGATAGCCGGTGCGATACCAATGGCGGTAGATGCGCTCGCTCTCGCTTCCCGGTTCAAAGCCGAAGGTGAAATTGAGGAAGGGGATGCCGGCCTCCATGAACGGGCGGTGGTCGGTCCGCAGGATAAGGCGCCTTTCCGGCTCGGGATCGTCCTGCAACACGAAGCCATGCTTGGCTGCAAGCAGCGCCGCCTGATCGCCCAGTGTGCTGTCGGTCCGGCCATGCGTAGTCAGCCGTTCGAGCGGGAATATCGGCCGTAACTGGTCGAGGTTGAGCACACCTGCGATCCTGTCCATCGGCCATGTCGGATGGGCGGCGAACCAGCGCGAACCGTGAAGACCGAGCTCTTCGCCGGTCCACACACCGATGATGACCGGTCGCCTCATGGGCTTGCCGCGATGCGCCTCGGCAAACTTGATCAGCAGCGCCACATAGGCCGCATCGTCGAGAGTGCCGTTGTAGAGCGGATCGCCATCTACCGCATGACCGAAGCCGTAGCCGTCGAGATGCGCGCCCAGCAGGATTGCCTGGTCCGCGAGCGCAGGATCGGATCCCGGCAGGTAACCTATGACGTTGGGCGTGCTGTACTGGCTACTGCGCAACACTGTCGTCAACCGCGCCGTGCCGCCATCGAAAGACGGGAGCGGCTGACCAGTCGACCCCTTGGTGATTAGGCCCGCGGCATCATGTCCGGGAACGAGTTTCTCCAGCGCATCCGCATTGAGAAGAATGGAAACAAAATCGTCGGCGACCGGGAGTTCGCCGGGCTGCGCGACGACCTTGTTGTAGGCAAAGGGCCAGCGGGGCGGCTCGATCACGAAGCCCGGGTCGGCGATCTGGATGACGCCTTGCGCACCGGCGGCACGCACAGCCTGTTCGCGCTCCGCATCGCCCGGCAGGCCGGTGCGGTTGGCATTGTGGCAGATGACCATCTTGCCAGCGACATCGCCAAGGTCCTGCGCCGCGCAGTAGCCGCGGTAGACGAGCGAATATACCTTGTCAGACGGCACACCGGGTTGGGGGCGGACGACGAAATCGTCGAGATGGGACAATGTGCCACCATCTGCTCTCAGCGTCGCGAACGATACAGCGAGTTCTTCGAGAGGCACCCGTTGATACCAGCTGCCATCGGTCCCGAGCGGCTTGAAGCCAGCCTCGGCCAGCTTGTGGGCCACGAGTACCGCGGCTCTCTCGTGCCCGGGCGTGCCCGATGCGCGCCCTTCATAGGCGTCGCCTGAAATTTCGCTGGCCAGGTCCCACCAGGCCCGCGTGGCCGGATCGCCTGCCTCACCATGATGGTTGGCTGTGAGGGCGACCAGGGCCGCCGATGCGAGCAGCAGTTTTGCCTTGTTCAAACGAAATCTCCCCCGATCATGCCTGACCGGGGGAGACTGAAGTGTTTGCGGACTATGTCAATCGCACCGACTTGGCAGGCGCGTCACGCCATGCCGGGCAGGAGCCTCTCGCCAGCGATGCGCTGCATTGCCTTCTGGAGCTTCTCGAAGGCACGAACTTCGATCTGGCGGATGCGTTCGCGGCTGACGTCATAGACCTGCGAGAGTTCCTCGAGCGTCTGCGGATTGTCCGTCAGGCGACGCTCGGTGAGAATGTGCTTTTCGCGCTCGTTGAGGCTTTCCATCGCTTCGACGAGCATTTCGTGGCGCACTTCTGCTTCCTCGGCATCGGCGACGGTCTCGTCCTGCAGCGGACGATCGTCGGTCAGCCAGTCCTGCCACTCGCCCGAGCCTTCCTCGCCGTTGCGCATGGAAACGTTGAGCGAACCGTCACCGCCCATCATCATGCGACGGTTCATGTTCACGACTTCCTGCTCGGGTACGCCGAGGTCGGTCGCGATCTTGGTCACGTCGTCCGGGTGAAGGTCGGTATCCTCGTAGGCATCGAGGTTCTTCTTCATCCGGCGAAGGTTGAAGAAGAGCTTCTTCTGAGCCGCGGTGGTGCCCATCTTCACGAGGCTCCAGGACCGCAGGATGTATTCCTGGATCGAAGCCTTAATCCACCACATGGCATAGGTGGCGAGACGGAAGCCGCGGTCGGCTTCGAACTTCTTGACGCCCTGCATCAGGCCGACGTTGCCTTCGGAAATGAGATCCGAGACGGGCAGGCCGTAGCCCCGATAGCCCATGGCGATCTTGGCCACGAGTCGCAGGTGCGACGTGACAAGCTGCGCCGCAGCTTCGGGGTCGTCATGTTCCTCGTAGCGCTTCGCGAGCATGTATTCTTGCTCAGCGGTCAGCACCGGAAACTTCTTGATTTCTGAGAGATAGCGGTTGAGGCTTTGCTCACCGCCGAGCGCCGGAACGCTCATGGATCGTGCGTTGCTCACTAATACCCTGACCTTTCTTTCGTCGACCACATTTGCCGGACCCCAGATGGGCATCCGGTCTTTCGGGCCACTCGGTTACTTATAGCTGGACGCGGCCGAAAATGCACCTGCGTTTCGTCGATTTCAACGAGCGGTTTCGTCGATAAGTTCCCGCATATCCGGGGGCAATTCGGCGCAGAAATCCAAGCTTTCACCGCTGATAGGATGTATGAATCCCAGTCTCGCCGCGTGAAGGGCCTGGCGCTTGAAGTCGAGGCTTTCGAGAAGCGCCCGAAGGGGCTTGGGAGTGCGTCCATAGACAGGGTCTCCCAATAGCGGATGACCGATTGACGCACAGTGAACGCGGACCTGGTGCGTGCGCCCGGTTTCGAGGCGACATTCGATCAACGCGGCATTGTTCAGGGGCTTCAGGGTCTCGTAGTGGGTGACGGCACGCTTCCCGCGGCTGGAATCATCCGGGAGGACCGCCATCTTCTTGCGATCCTTGTCGGAGCGGCCGATCCGGCCCGAGATGGTGCCCCAGGGCGGATTGGGGTGGCCGGCGCAAACGGCGAGGTACCGGCGGGTGATCGAATGGTCGGCGAACTGCTTTGCCAGCCCCTCGTGTGCCGCGTCCGACTTTGCCACCACCAATAGACCCGATGTGTCCTTGTCGATCCTGTGCACTATCCCAGGGCGCGCGATACCGTTGATGCCGGACAGCCTGCCCGCGCAATGGTGGAGCAGGGCGTTGACCAGCGTACCGTCGGGATTTCCGGCTGCGGGGTGCACGACCATCCCGGCCGGCTTGTTGACGACGACGAGGTGGTCGTCTTCGAACACGATATCGAGCGGAATGTCCTGCGGTTCGGCGGCAAGCGGCTCGGGTGGGGGGAGAGCGATCGAAAACCGAGTGCCCTCGGCAACCTTGGCCGACGCGCTCGTCGCAACATGCTTGCCGACGGTGACTGCTGCATCGGCAATCAGCGCCTTCACCCGTTCGCGCGACAGGCCAGTAGCCTCCGCCAGCGCCTTGTCCAGCCTGCCTGCCGTTCCCAGAGTTCCGGTGATGATTTCCGCCTCGGCCATGCTAGGGCCATGCGCGATGGCACTCGAAGTCTCAAGCGCGGTGATCGATGTCCTGCTGGAACAGGCGCGATCTGCCCATCCGCAAGAGTGTTGCGGAATCCTCTTCGGGGCGGCTGGGCGAATCCTTCAAGCCGCACCGGCGAGAAACGTGCACTTGCTTCCCGAGAGCCATTTCGAGATCGATCCGCAGGCGTTGGTCGATGCGCATCGCGCTGCGCGCAGCGGTGGGTCACAGGTCGCCGGCTTCTATCATTCCCATCCTAACGGATTGGCAGAGCCGTCACGAACCGATCGGGAGATGGCGGCACGCGACGGGATGATCTGGGCCATCGTCGCGGCGGGACGAGTCTGTTTCTGGCGTTCGGGGGATGCGGGTTTCGAACCGCTTCCCTATGTGACGACGCACCGCTAAGACACCTCACGCAATCTTCAGTACCCAGGAACACGATGGACGACCGCCAATCGATCGACCTTGCCGCGATGCTCTGTTCGCGCCTTTGCCATGACATGCTGAGCCCCGTCGGGGCGCTATCCAACGGCCTTGAACTGCTGGCGGTCGAAACCGACCCTGACATGCGTGCCAATGTGATGCAGCTGCTCGAACAGAGCGCGCAGATCAGCACCAACAAGCTGAAGTTCTTCCGCCTGGCCTTCGGGGCCGCGGGCGGCTTTGGCGAGCGCGTCGACATCGAAGAGCCCAAGTCATTGATCGAGGCGCTGGCCGCGGACAAGAACGGCATCACGATCCACTGGGCCCTCGCCCAACCCAACCTCGCCAAGCCGGCGGTCAAGGTGCTGCTGAACTTCGCCCAGATCGCAATCGATGCACTGGTTCGTGGCGGTACGCTCGATATCGGGGCGGAAGTGCGTAATGGGGCCTGCGAGATCGTGGTTCGCGCCTCGGGTCCCAAGATCGCCTTCGACGAGACCATCGGCAAGGCACTCGACGGGTCGCTCGACCGCTCGGAACTTTCCAGCCGGACAGCTGCCGCTCACATGATCTCTCTCCTCGCCGAGGGTTCGGGTGGCGGGCTGCAGTATGCGAAGACCGACGATGCGCTGGTGCTGGGTGCGGTCCTGCCCGAAAGCGGAGACCTGATCGGGTGAGCACCGACGAGCTGGTCCACCAGGAGCGGCTGTCGCCCAATTTCGACGAGCGCGCGCTGCCCGTCGATATGGTCATTCTTCATTACACCGAGATGCTCGGCCCCGAGGCCGCGCTCGAGCGCATGTGCGACCCCGACGCCAAGGTCTCCGCGCATTACCTGATAGCTGAAGACGGCACCGTCACGCGGCTCGTGCCCGAGGACAAACGTGCCTGGCATGCCGGCGTTTCATACTGGCGCGGGAAGAGGGACATCAACTCGGCCAGCATCGGGATCGAACTCGACCATCCCGGCCATCTTCACGGCTACCGCGATTTCAGCGAGGCCCAGTTCGAGTCTCTGGTACCTCTGCTGGCGCGGATCTTGAAGACGCACGACATTCCGCGTGCCAACGTCATCGGACACTCCGACATAGCGCCGCAGCGCAAGATCGATCCGGGCGAACTTTTCCCGTGGGAGCGACTGGCGGAATACGGCCTTTGCCTTCCGCGACCAAAGATCGAACTGGGCGATCCCTTTGACAACGATGGCGCCTTCTACCTCGCTCTGGAACGGTTCGGATACGACATAACCGACGGGCACAAGGCCGTCGAAGCGTTCCAGCGTCGCTGGCGGCCACACAAGATCGACGGCGAAATCGACGGCGAGGTGCGCGCGATCCTGTTCCAGTTACTCGTCGATCGCGATCGCGGAGCGCACCGCTAGGCGCGATTCGCGCCCGGGTGATATCGCGTCATTGGGCACAAGTTGACCCTCGACCACGCGCACAGACATCAACGGTTCGCCGCAGGACTCACTCTTGCCATCCCGAGCCACGTGGCGGTTCGGAACTGTTCATTTATGAGACAGGTTCAGATTAACACGCGGCCAGCCGAGCCGAGAAAACGGCAATCCGCCACTTGCCTCGCGCAGGTTAGTTCGGGGGTTTTTACACCGGGTCAGCCTCGCTGGGGGAGGTGGCCTGCCAGTCCGGTCCGGGCGCAGCGCGCCGGCTGGTGACGATTGAAGGAGTAGAAGTATGAGTTTCGTTTCCAAGAGCCCCAAGGCTCTTCTCGTAATCGCCGCCATGGCGCTTCCGATGACCGGTAGCCTTTCGGCTCAGGACATGGACACCTCTGCCGACGGCGAAGTCCTGACCACCGTTTACGGCGCCACGCCGACCGACCTCAAGGAAATGCCTGCCGGTCCCGAAATCGAAGGCATCATCACCGCCCGCAAGGGTGAGAAGATGCAGGTCACCTCGACCGACGGCACCAACACCGTGCTGACGATCAGCGACGCGACCGAAATTCGCGGCCAGGGTGGCTTCCTTGGCATGAACAAGAACAAGCTGGGCAAGGATGCCCTGCTCAACGGTCTCCCGGTCACTGTCGACACCGTCCAGTGGGGCGGTCGCGGCCTGATCGCCAGCAAGGTCGCGCTCAAGAGCAAGGACCTCAAGACCGCGCAGATGATCAAGCAGGGCACCGCCCAGGGCTTCGCCGAGCAGACCGCTGCTACCGAAGCGTTGCGCAGCCGCGTTGCCGACATCGACCAATACAACGTGAAGGGCGTGACCAACGTCTATTTCGACACCGCGAAGTACAACCTGTCCGACCAGGCCCGTAACGACCTGTGTGCCGCCGCCAGCCAGGCGAACGGCATGGACAACGCGCTGCTCCTGGTGGTCGGATACACCGACTCGACCGGCGACTACGAGTTCAACCAGGAACTCAGCGAAAAGCGCGCCAGCCGCGTCGTGAACTACCTGCAGCAGGCCTGCGGCTGGAAGCCGTACCGCATGCTGACCCCGACCGGCATGGCCGAAGCCGACCCGGCTGCTGACAACAGCACCGAAGAAGGTAAGGCGCAGAACCGCCGTGTCGCGGTGAACATCCTCGTCAGCAAGGGCCTCGACGGCCTCTAAGACAGGACTGACAGATTGAAGCGGGGCGGGCGGCACAAGTCGTCCGCCCCGTTTTCTTTGGCATCTTGCGAACAGCAGGCGGGGCACTGACTTATCCCCAGCCCTACTGGCCAATCAATCGGGCTAGGGAATATAACTCGTGGCGGGTCGCTGCTTCCTGAAGGGAGGGAGTTGCCATGACACGCAAGTTGTTTGCAGAGTTCTTCGGTACGTTCTGGCTTGTCTTCGGTGGTTGCGGATCGGCAGTATTGGCCGCAGGTTTTCCCGAATTGGGTATCGGCTTCGTCGGAGTTTCGATGGCCTTTGGCCTGACGGTCCTGACAATGGCCTATGCTGTCGGAGGGATTTCCGGTGGGCACTTCAACCCTGCGGTTTCGCTGGGTCTTGCAGTGGGCGGAAGGTTCTCCTGGAACGAATTGATCCCGTATTGGGCTGCCCAGGTCATCGGGGCGTTCTGCGCCGCGGGGACTCTTTTCGTGATCGCCTCAGGTGTGGCCGACTGGACGCCGGGCGGCTTCGCATCGAACGGCTATGGAGAGCTGTCGCCTGGAGGCTTCTCGATGCAGTCGGCCTTCCTGATCGAGATGGTCCTGACCGGCATGTTCCTGATCATCATCCTGGGCTCGACATCGGCGAAGGTACCGGGTGGCTTTGCGCCGATATCGATCGGCCTCGCGCTGACCCTGATCCACCTCATCTCGATTCCCGTGACCAATACCTCGGTCAACCCGGCGCGATCGACGAGTGTCGCGTTCTATGCAGAGACGGGTGCGGTGCCCCAGCTGTGGCTCTTCTGGGTTGCCCCCCTGCTTGGTGCGGCGATCGGAGCCGCAATCTGGCGTTACGTAATTGCTCCTGAGGAATCGCTGCAAGGCATCGGCGGCGAGGGAGAATAGGTCGCATTCGCGGGGCGGCTAGGCAGTCGTCCCGCGAATGACTATATGCCGCTACGCCAGGGGGCCGGGCAGCCGCGCGTTTTAGGACGCGAGGAAAGTCCGGGCTCCACGAAACGAGGGTGGCGGGTAACGCCCGCCGGATGCAAGTCCAGGGAAAGTGCCACAGAGAGCATACCGCCGATGGCCTCTTCGGAGGATCAGGCAAGGGTGAAAGGGTGCGGTAAGAGCGCACCGGGGTTCTGGTAACAGCGCCCGCATGGCAAACCCCACCCGGAGCAAGGCCGAATAGGGGCGGCGCGCGAAAGCAGGGGTGTTTCACCCCAGTCGCCCGGGTTGGCTGCTCGAGCCATGGAGCAATCCATGGCCCAGACGAATGGCTGCCGCCGCGCGGCTGATGCCTTGAGCAGATCGCGTGCGGAACAGAACCCGGCTTACAGGCCCCCTGGCACTACTATTCAGAGAGATATGGTCAGCCGAGTGCGGCTGCAGACGTCGTTATCGTTCCGTCCGTTTCGACAGCTTGCAGCGCCCGACGCGTTTCCCCTTCGAGAACAAGGGCCGTCAGGCGGCCGGTGCGAAATGCGCCGGTATCGATGCCGATGCGGTGGTCGGTACGTTCGATTTCCTCGAAGATCGTATGACCGTGCACGACTACGTGGCTGAAGGGTTCGGTGTGCTTGAGGAAGCGTTCGCGGATCCAGCGCAAGTCTCCCTTCTTCTGGTCCTCGAGCGAACGCTTGGGATTCAGGCCGGCATGGACGAACACATAATCGCCCGCGATGATCATGTCCTCGAATCCCGCCAGGAACTCGCGGTGATGGTCGGGAACGAGATCAGGAAGCTGGCCCTGTAATTCCCTGATCGTAAGCTCGTTGTAGTGCTTGCGCTTGATGCCGTAGCTGAGGATCGTTTCGCGCCCACCATGCTTCACGAAATGGCGGAGCATTTCGCGATCCTCGAAGCTTTCGAGGAACATCTCCTCGTGATTGCCGGCAATGCAGCGCAATTTGCGGGTCTGTCCCCAGTCCCGTGCACGCTCGATAACCCCGGCACTTTCGGGACCGCGGTCGATCAGGTCGCCCAGCAGGACCACCGTGGTCTGCGCGACCGGTTGCGCCGCATCGTCCGACTCGATCGCCTCGATGAGCGCATCGAACAGGTCGAGGCGCCCATGGATGTCGCCGATCACATAGTACCGCTCGCCCTCCGGAACGCGCGATATGCGGCGTTCGGGGGTGCGTTCCTTGAAGAGTTGGCGAAGTGATCGAAGCATCGGGTTTGGATTGGGCGTACTCGGGGGAGACGGGAGATAGGCGCTATCGTTCCAAGCCACAACTTGCGCTGAACGCCCCTGTGGAAGGCGTTGCGGAAAAATCACAGCTTTTGTGCAACTGCGAAAAGATATCGCTCCATATCTTGCGCAGCGCACGCGTGCCGTGCACAAAAACACTCGTATCTGCACGAGGAACCGAAACAAACCGGTCCCGGCGGATTCGCAGGTGGGACGAAGCGACACTCGTACAGGAGTTTAATATGCTGACGTCCTTTCGCGGCTTTTGTGCCGTATCGCTCGCCTCGGCGGGCCTGTTCCTCGCATCGCCGGCTCTGGCGCAGGACGAAGAGGCTGCGGACAGCGGCCCCGTCACGCTTTCGGCCAATGCAGCGCTGACCACCGACTATCGTTTCCGCGGCGTTTCGCTGTCAGGCGGAGATCCGGCCATCCAGGGCGGTTTCGACGTCGCCCACGAAAGTGGCTTCTATGTCGGAACCTGGGCTTCGTCGATCGACGGCGGCGATGCTTATGGCCAGATGGAACTCGACATCTATGGCGGCTGGAGTGGGCAGCTTACCGATGCGGTAAGCGTAGATGTCGGGGCGGTATATTACATCTACCCGACCGAGGACATCGGCGCAGATGTCGACTATTACGAACTCCTCGGCTCGCTGGGCTTCACGCTCGGACCGGCAGAGGCGACCGTCGGGGTCGGCTATTCGCCCAAGCAGGATTCGCTCGGTGGCGACGATAACCTCTATCTCTACACCGACCTCGGTGTCGGCATTCCGAGCACTCCGCTGACCCTGACCGGCCACATTGGCTACACCGATGGTGCGCTTGCTCCGCCGCTGCTGGCCGGTGACGCCGACGATACCGGGATCGACTGGTCCCTCGGTGTCTCGGCGTCGTCAGGTAATTTCGAACTCGGCGTCAGCTACATGGGCGTCGATGGCACCTCGATCGACGGCTTTACCGACGACACCGTGGTCGCAACGCTCACCGCAAGCTTCTGATTTAACCCGTGGGGGGACGGGGGCGGGCTTCGGTCCGCCCCCTTTTTCATGTCGGATGCGGAACGCCCTGGTCAAATCCCTTCCGCCGGGCGCCAGATCTCTTGCCAATTGCTGGTGCGCAGGCACTGTCGCGTCGACCGTGCATTGATGTATCGAAGATCTCGCAACCGGCGACGCCGGGTGGTTGATGCACGAACATGGAGAAGCGACGCGTGACGAAATACCTCCACACGATGATCCGGGTGGCAGATCCCGATGCCACGGTGGATTTCTTCAAGCTTATCGGTCTGGAGGAGGTTCGCAGGTTCGATAGCGAGCAGGGGCGGTTCACGCTGATTTTCCTGGCACCGCCCGGGCAGGAAGGGATCGCCGAGGTGGAGCTGACCTACAACTGGCCGCCCGAAGATGGTGGCGAGGGGGAGCAGTATTCGGGCGGACGCAATTTCGGCCATCTCGCCTATCGGGTCGATAATATCTACGAGACCTGTCAGCGCTTGATGGATGCGGGTGTGACCATCAACCGCCCGCCGCGCGACGGACACATGGCCTTTGTAAGGACCCCCGATGGCATTTCCATCGAACTGCTGCAGGAAGGCTATCTCGAACCGCAGGAGCCCTGGGCGAGCATGGAGAACACCGGCAGCTGGTAGGGCTCAGTCGACGTAGGGGTTCTTCGGATCGTCGGGATGCGTCGTCGTCATACGGAGAATGGCGTATCCTACCAGTGCCGAGACCAACGAACCCAGCAGAGTGCCGATCTTCGCTTCATCGATCAGCTCACGCGAACCGGGGAATGCAAGTTCGCCGATGAAGAGCGACATGGTGAAGCCGATCCCGCACAGGATCGAGACACCCCAGACTTCGGGCCAGGTGGACTGGTCCGGGCGAAGCGCGAAGCGGGTTTTTTCCGCAGCATAGATTGCGGCGAAGATGCCCACCTGCTTGCCCAGGAACAGGCCGGCGGCGATCGCAATGGGTAGCGGAGCCAGGACGCCCTCGATCCCCATGCCGCCCAAATCCACGCCTGCATTGGCGAAACCAAACACGGGAACGATCAGATATGCGCTCCATGGTGCAAGTGCGTGCTCCATCCGCTCGACCATGGTGTCGTCGTCCTTGCCGACCATCGGGATGGTGAGCGCTGCCAAGACACCTGCAATTGTCGCGTGGACGCCGGAATTGAGGACGAAATACCAAAGTACGACAGCCATCGCGATGAAGGGCCAGAAGCGCGTTACCTTCATCCGGTTCATCACAAACATCAGGGCGACGACTGCGGCGGCAGCTGCGAGGTAGCCGAGCTTGAGATTGGCGGTGTAGAAAACCGCGATCACCAGGACTGCGCCGATGTCGTCGACAATGGCGACGGTCAGGAGGAAGAGCCGCAGCGAAGCGGGGACCCGATTGCCGAGCAGGCCAAGCACGCCCATCGCAAAGGCGATATCGGTCGCAGCCGGGATCGCCCATCCGCGCATGAGCTCGGCATCACCCGCGCCGCTGACGAAGAAGACATAGATCGCTGCGGGAACGGCCATTCCGGCGATCGCCGCCAGGACCGGCAGCTTGCGCTGCGCATTGGTCGACAACTGGCCTTCGATCCATTCGCGCTTCACCTCGAGCCCGACGACGAAGAAGAAAACCGCCATGAGCGCGTCGTTAATCCACAGGTGCAGCGTGTTGAGCTTGAACAGTTCGGGCGCGAACAGGGCCCCATGGAATAGCGAGTGGTATGCTTCGCGCAGAGGCGAGTTCGCGGCCAGCATAGCCGCCATCGCAACGAGAATGAGGAGTATCCCGGCCGAGGCATCGCTCACGAAAAGAGCGCGGACGGGAGCAAAGACGATGCGGAGTGCTGAAGGTCGTTCGGTCATCGCGGCCCGCTTTTGAGGAAAGAGCCTCGACTTGCAAGTCCAACACAGGGCGTTGCCACTCAACTGTCGCATCGCTACAAGTCCGGGACAGGGGGATCAGGGTCGTGGATTTCTACCAAATATCTGGAGAGCAATGGTATTTGCTCTTCCACAGGGAGCTTCTGCTGTTCACGGCGGCTTTCTTCGCCGTGGGCGTAGTCGACGAGTTTGCGCTCGATCTCAGCTATCTCTGGATGCGCATCACGGGGCGGATTTCGACGCCGCACATCAGAACCGAAAGCCTGCCGCAAAGGCTGCTGGCTGGCGACGCGGCAATCTTCATCCCTGCTTGGCAGGAATCGTCTGTCATCGGCCCGACGATTGCTCACCTGCTGGCGAGCTGGGGGCACGACAATCTCCGGCTCTACGTCGGTTGCTATCGCAATGATCCGCTGACCATCGCTTCGGTCGTCGCATCGGCTCGAGGCGATAATCGCGTCAGGCTGGTAATCCACGGCGAAGACGGCCCGACCAGCAAGGCCGACTGCCTCAACCGCCTCTACCGTGCCTTGTGCGATGACGAGGCGCGGTATGGACGCGAGGCGCGCATGGTGGTCCTGCACGACGCCGAGGACATGGTAGACCCGGCGGCACTCGCCTTGCTCGATCTCTCGCTGTGGCGTGCGGATTTCGTACAATTACCGGTTATGGCCCTGCCGCAGAGCAATTCGCGCTTCATCGGCAGCCACTATTCCGACGAATTTGCCGAAGCACATGCCAAGTCGCTGGTCGTGCGCGATGCATTGGGAGCCGCAATTCCCGGAGCAGGGGTCGGGTGTGCCGTTGCGAGGAAGATTTTGGCCCGCATGGGACCAGAGCCCTTTGCACGACAGTCGCTGACGGAGGACTACGAGCTTGGCCTCAAGATCGCCGCGCTGGGCGGGAAGGGCCGTTTCCTGAGGGCGCGGGCTTCGGATGGTCGCCTCATTGCGACGAGGGCCTTCTTTCCCTCGCGCCTCGATGTCGCGGTGCGGCAGAAAACCCGGTGGATGCATGGTATCGCGCTGCAAGGGTGGGATCGCCTCGGGTGGCGCGGTACCTGGGTAGATCTGTGGATGCAGATGCGTGACAGGCGCGGACCTTTGGCGGCGATACTTCTTGCGTCAGCTTATCTGCTGATTGCAATCACCGCTGCGGGGTGGCTTGCGTCGGGTCTGGGGATTGTTGCCCCCTCCGAATATTCGCCGCTCCTAGGATTTCTCCTCCTCATCAACGTGCTGGGGCTTGCCGCCCGTTCACTGTCCCGCGCCGTTTTCACTGCACGCGAGTTCGGGTGGCGACAAGGCTTGCTGGCAATCCCCCGCGTCGTGGTATCCAATATTATTTCGATTATGGCCGGGCGCCGCGCGCTCGGCGCATATATCAAGACACTTCGCGGTGGCCCGGTAACCTGGGACAAGACGGATCACAGCGATCATCCGGCCATGGTGCCCTGGCGCGAACTGGTCCGGGTCGCATGATGGACGTGAAAGATAGCGGGAGGGGGCAACCTATCCTCTTCCTCGGCCTTCTGCTCGCCAGCTGGGTGCTGCTGCGGATCGTTACCTGGCAAACACCCTGGATCCCCTTGAATGAGGCGAGAGAGGCGGTTCGCATGACCGCCACGGTATCCACCAGCCTGCCGGAAGGGGCGAGTGGTCGATTGGCCGATCCGGTCGACAACTCACAACGGCTGCCGTCGATTGAGCGGGCTCCAATCACTTCCCCAGAATGGTCCGCGATGCTGCGGGACGGGTCCGACGATGATGCCTCGGAATACGAGAAACATTTCGTGCCGGGTGCTCATGCGTCCGGCCACAACCTGCTCTGGTTGTCGGCCATGGCCGGATTGCCCATGCCCCGTGAAGTGAGTGCACTGCTCCAACGCGAGCGCTCCGACAGAGCAACGAACAATTCGCAACCGATGTTACCGGGCCAGCAACGATCCGAGCGCCGCTGGCACGCCGATGCGTGGCTATTGCTGAGACAAGGCGCAACGTCCGACGTGGCCCTAGTCGACAGGCCTTCAAGCTATGGGGGAAGCCAGGCCGGGGCGGTTTTTTCATTCCGGCTTGATCCGGGAAGTCACCGCGAACCGCAAGTCTACGCCCGTGTCACCAAGGCTTTGGTGCGCGACGGCGAAAGCGAATTGGCCTCGGGTCTCGGGTTCCGTCCGCTCCGTTCCCTGCCGATCAAGGCGCACGCAGAGCTTCGCGCGACCCGTCGCGGAGATGACACCGAGATCAGACCGGCGGCTTTCGTCGCCGGTGGTGTCGATGACGCCCCCCTGCCGCTGGGTCTCGCTGCCAGCGGTTATGCCCAGGCTGGTGTCGTCGGTGGGCGGTTCGGCACTGCATTCGCCGACGGCGCCTTGCAGGTCGCCCGCTCGGGCGAGCGTCAGGTGGATGTGGCTCTTGGGGCGTGGGGCGGCGCGCAGCGTGGTTCCGCGAGGCTGGATGTCGGTCCGTCATTGCAGCTCAATCTCAAGCTTGGTGGTGCGCCCACCACCTTGTCCGCCGACTACAGGATGCGGGTTGCGGGGGATGCCCAGCCCGGTTCAGGCGCTGCCCTGACGATTATTAGCGGATTCTAATAAACGCGGCTCTTCCAACCGGCACGCTGGTGACGTAGAGGCCGCTCATGGACGTCTACCTCCCCATCGCGAACATGTCCGTAAATGGACTGTGGATTGTCGCGCTGGGTGGCCTGACCGGTATTCTCTCTGGACTGTTCGGGGTTGGCGGCGGCTTCCTGACCACACCGCTGCTGATTTTCGTTGGTGTTCCTCCGACGGTCGCAGCCGCATCCGCTTCGACCCAGGTCACAGGCGCAAGCGTAACCGGGGTTATTGCCCATAATGCCCGCGGCGGGGTCGACTACCGCATGGGTGCGGTGATGATTGCAGGAGGCGTCATTGGATCCGGCATCGGCTCCTTGCTGTTCCGCTTCTTCCGGTCGATCGGCCAGATCGACGTGGTTATCAGCATGCTCTACGTCGTGCTTCTCGGTTCCATCGGAATGCTCATGGCCAAGGAATCGATCGAGCTGCTGCGCGGCGGCGGCTCCAAGCAGGTCGCCCGGCGGCGGCATCATCCTTTGGTCGCCAGCCTCCCCATGCGCTGGCGGTTCTACAAGTCGGGCCTTTACATATCGCCTCTGGCCCCGCTGCTTGTCGGTGTGGTGGTGGGCATCCTCACCATGCTCATGGGTGTCGGCGGCGGGTTCATCTTGGTGCCCGCCATGCTCTACATCCTAGGCATGAGCGCCAATGTCGTCGTGGGAACCAGCCTGTTCAATATCCTGTTCGTGACCATGGCGACCACGATGATGCACTCGCTGACGACCAAGGCAGTCGACATCGTGCTGGTGTTCCTCCTGCTTGTCGGATCTGTCACGGGGGCCCAGATCGGCTCGCAGATCGCGGTCAAGGCCAAGCCGGAAATGCTGCGCCTGATCCTTGCTGCGATCGTTCTCGTGATTGCCTTCCGCATGTTCCTGGGCCTGTTTTACCGACCCGACGAAATCTATACGTTGTCACCGCTATGAGGGCGCTGCTTCTCCTCGTCTTCGCATTCGTCCTGATGGGCCAACGTGACCCGATCCTCGTGCCGGAAGTAAGCCAGCACGAAATCCAGGTGCGTCAGGGCTTCACGGGAACGGAATTGCTCCTGTTTGGTGCGATCCTTGATCCGCGTGGCCTTCAGGCAGGTAACAAGTATGATATCGTGGTCGTGTTGAAGGGGCCCTCACAGCCCCTCCGCATCCGCGAGAAGGCGCGGTTTGCGGGCGTGTGGGTCAATGCCGACAGCAGCGATTTCCGCTCAGTCCCCTCGTTCTTCGCTGTATCCTCGTCTCGTCCCATCCAGGACATCGTCGACGAAAAGACGGCTGCAATCTACGAATTCGGCACCCAATACATCCAGCTGTCGCCCAATGGTGTCATCGACGTCGAACAGCAGTCGCGCTTTGCCTCGGGTCTTGTCGATCTCAAGACGCGCCAGGAACTCTACAAGGAAGATTTCCAGGGTGTGAAAATCAGTGAGCAGGTCCTTTACCAGGCCCGCATCTCTCTCCCTTCCAGCGTCATAACCGGGACCTATACGGCGGAAACCTTTGCCATAACCGGTGGGCGCGTAATCGCGTCGGCACAGGCCGACGTCGAAGTTGTGAAAGTCGGATTCGAAAAGCAGGTGACCTACTATTCGCAACAATGGTCACTGATTTACGGCCTGTTGGCAGTGGCCCTGTCGGTAACGATGGGCTGGGGGGCCGGCCGCCTCTTCGCGATGATCTGATACTCCCTCGTCCAACATCGTTGACCGGATTTTAACCGCCTTCGGGCAGGTAGGTGCGGCATGCGCGGGCAGTTCGCGCGACTGAGGGGCCGAACCTGACCATGACCGATATGGGCAACCAGAACTTCCGTACTTTCGATCCATCCAAGGAAGATGGCGCGGAGCCGCCCCAGCCGCGCGGCAATTCGCTGCGCGACCGCATCCGTCGTTCGGAACAGTCGGTTGCGCCGCAGTCCTATGCTTCGCCGTCAGGCTACGTGCACAATCCGGAGCCGGAGCCTGCGCCCGAAGCGCCCCCGGCCTACGAACCGCAGAACCAGCAAAGCTATAATCAGCCCGTTGCAGATGTGCCACCTGCCCCGGTTGCGGAAACACAGCCCGAGCCTGCCCCAGTCGAGCAACCCGACGATACGCCGGTCGCGACCACTGAGGCGGAAGCTATTAGCCAGAACACGCTCGACCCGATCGGCGTCGTACTCGAGATTGCAGGATCGGGTTCGATGATCGCCATCGATCTCCAGCGCCTCAACGAATGTGCCGACGACGACGATCCGTCGGTTGCCATGGCGGGGCAGGTCGGTAGCCAGATCAAGATCCGTGTAGGCAACAACTGGCTGCTCGCCAGCGTTCGCAACCAGCGCCAGGACCGCAAGGCTGGCAGCATCCTCGCCAACATCGACTTCCTCGGCGAAGGTATCGAGGAGAAGCTCACGGGGCGCCTCCACGGCTTCCGCCGCGGTGTGACCCGTTATCCGGTCCCCGGCTCGATGGTCTACGCCGCGAGCACCGCCGACCTCAAGCAGGTCTATGCCAGCGACGGCCGCAGCGCCGTGACGATCGGCAAGGTCTATCCGACCAAGGACATCCGTGCCGGCATCTACATCGATGCCATGCTGGGCAAGCACTTCGCCCTGCTGGGATCGACCGGTACCGGTAAGTCGACCAGCGCCGCGCTGATCCTTCACCGCATCTGCCAGGCCGCGCCCGAAGGGCACATCCTGATGATCGACCCGCACGGCGAATATTCCGCCGCCTTCCGCCAGACCGGCGTGATCCTCGACGTCTCCAACCTGCAGATGCCGTACTGGATCATGAATTTCGAGGAGCACTGCGAAGTGCTGCTGACCTCGAACGGCAACGAGCGTCAGGTCGACGCCGACATTCTCGCCAAGTGTCTCCTCAAGGCGCGCCAGAAGAGCCGCCTTGCCGAAAGCATGGGCAAGATCACTGTCGATAGTCCGATCCCCTACCTGCTCTCGGATCTCTCAAACGAGATCCAGGACCAGATGGGCAAGCTCGACAAGTCGACCACTTCCGCGCCCTACATGCGGATCAAGAACAAGCTCGACGAGATCAAGGCTGACCCGCGTTACCAGTTCATGTTCTCCGGCATGCTGGTGGCGGACACCATGGCCGAGTTCATCGGCAAGATCTTCCGCATGCCTTCAAACGGCAAGCCGATCTCGATCATCGACGTGTCGGGCGTGCCCTCGGACATCACCTCGACCGTGGTCGCCGTGCTCAGCCGTCTCGTCTTCGACTTCGCCATCTGGGGCCGCGAGGAACGCACCAGCCCGATCCTGCTGGTCTGCGAAGAAGCGCACCGCTACGTGCCGAACGAGAAAAATGCCGATGGCAACTCGGTCGGGAAAATCCTCAGCCGTATCGCCAAGGAAGGCCGTAAGTACGGTATCTCGCTGGGCCTTATCACACAGCGTCCGTCCGACCTTGCCGAAGGCGTGCTGTCGCAGTGCGGTACTATCATCTCGATGCGCTTGAACAACGATCGTGACCAGGCCTTCGTGAAGGCCGCCATGCCCGAAGGCGCGCGCGGCTTCCTCGACAGCATCCCGGCGCTGCGCAACCGCGAGTGCATCATCTGCGGCGAGGGTGTCGCCATTCCGATCCGCGTCGCCTTCGACAATCTCGAGGAAGCCAAGCGTCCGGCTTCGGAAGACCCCAGCTTCGTCGACCTCTGGAACAAGACCGGCGGCGAAGAGGACATCGTCCAGCGAACCGTGCAGCGCTGGCGTTCGCAGGGCTGATGTTGGAAATCCTCCCTGCTTTTGCGCAGCGAAAGGGGGGAGGGGGATCGCCAGCCTGAAAGGCTGGTGGTGGAGGGGCCAGGAGCGCCGATGCCCCTCCGTCACACGCCTGCGGCGTGCGCCACCTCCCCATTTGGCCTTGCGGCAAAATGGAGAGGAAATCTCAGCCTCACGTCCCCCTTGTATCCCCGAACAGGTGGATATGCAGGCGGTCGCTCATCCGGAAACCGTGTTCGACGCATAGCGGGGCGAGCCACTTCTCGCGTGCGCGCAGGGTTGCGCTGTCGGTGCCCTCGGGCATCAGGAAGACGTGGTCAGGCCGGAAGCGATAGCGTGTCCGCAGCGTCACGACCTCGTCGATGTCCGAAGGTTCGGCGATCACGAACTTGAACCATGCGCGCGGGTCGGTGGCGTAAGCATCGAGCCGTTCCGGCAGAAGCGCGAGATCGGCAGGATTGCCGCTGTGCGCCAGCTTCGGGCTGACGTTGAACTGGTCGATGCGGACGTCCAGCGCGGTCGGCGCCTTGGTGGTGCCGTTGGTTTCCACCTCAACCGTCATATCGGGCAGGAGGTCGAGCAGGCGTGCAAGGGCAGGGGCCTGCAGCAGCGGTTCGCCGCCCGTGATGACAAGGCGTTTCTGACCGAGTGCCGTGATGCGCGCTGCAACCTCGCCTTCGTCGAGTGTCAGCTGGTTGGCTTTGCGTTCGTAGTCGACGCCATCGCGGTGCGGGCGGTTGTCGCCCTCAAAATGCCAGGTGTAGGCCGTGTCGCACCAGACGCAGGCGAGGTTGCAGCGCGACAGGCGCACGAAGGTGCAGGGCATGCCCGCACTCGGTCCTTCGCCCTGCACGCTGGCGAAGATCTCCGGCTCGCCGGGAGCCTGCGTGGCGAGGACTAGCGGCACATCATCCCAGCCGCGCCAAGGCAGCTTCGAGGCGAGCGACTTCGGCCGTGTGATGCGCGTGGTCGGCGCGCGCCTTTTCGACGGCTTCCGGCGCTGCCCGCTCGACGAAGTTCGCGTTCGAGAGCCGACCTTCGAGCGATTTGGCTTCCTTGGCCGAAGCAGCGAGCGCCTTGTCGAGCCGAGCCTTTTCCGCTGCGATGTCGATCACGCCTTCGAGCGGGACGATGAAGGCATCTTCGCCAGCCGAGACCTGCATGGCTGCACTGGCCGGAGCGTCGGCCATGTGGATCGGCGTCAGTCGGGCGAGCCGCTCGATCGCCGGTCCGCTTGCCTCGATCACGCGCTGGCCCAGTGCCGAGGGGCTGGCGACATAGGCTTCCAGCTTTGCACCCGGCGAAATTCCAAGCTCGTTCTTGGCAGTGCGCACCGCGCTGGTCAGCGCGATCAGCCAGTCTATTTCCGCCTTGGCCTCTGCATCCACCGCCGCACCCGGCTCGGGCCACTTCGCGGTGATGAGCGGATAATGCGCGCGCTCGCCCTGCTTCGACCACAGTTCTTCGGTGATGAAAGGCATGAAGGGGTGCAGCATGACGAGGATCTGGTCGAGGACCCATCCGGCGACGGCCCTGGTCTCGTCATCGATATTGCCCTTGATGAGTTCGAGATACCAATCGCAGAAGCGGTCCCACACGAAGTGGTAGATGGTATTGGCCGCCGCATCGAAGCGCAGGTCGGCCATCGCGCTTTCGAGCTGGCCTTGCGTCTCGACCACCTCGCCGATGATCCAGCGGTTGACCGCATGGTTTGCCGCAGGGGCAGCGATCGACGTGCTCGCGCCGATGCCGTTCGACTGGCAGAAACGCGTCGCATTCCAGAGCTTTGTCGCGAAGTTGCGATAGCCCTCGATGCGCCTGTCATCCATCTTGATGTCGCGGCCCTGGCTTTCCATCGCCGCCATGAAGAAGCGCAGCGCATCCGCGCCGTACTGGTCAATGAGGCCTAGCGGATCGACGACGTTGCCCTTGGACTTGGACATCTTCTGCCCGTCCGCCGCGCGCACGAGACCGTGGAGGTAGAGTCGCGGCCAGGGGTTCTGCCCGGTGTTGTACTGGCCCATCATCATCATACGGGCATCCCAGAAGAACAGGATGTCGAAACCCGAAATGAGCAGGTCGTTGGGGTAGTGCTTTTCGACCAGGTCGGTCTTTTCCGGCCAGCCAAGCGTGGCGAAAGGCCACAGCGCGGAGGAGAACCAGGTGTCGAGGACGTCTTCGTCGCGAGTCAGCGCGACACCTTCCCCGGCGAGCGCTTGTGCCTCTTCTTCGGTGAGTGCGACGTAGGGCTTGCCTTCGGCATCGTACCAAGCCGGAATGCGGTGGCCCCACCACAGCTGGCGCGAAACGCACCAGGGCTGGATGTTCTCCATCCAGTTGAAGAAGGTCTTCTCCCAGCTCTTCGGGACGATTTCGATCGCGCCGCTCTTCACGGCCTCGATCGGCTTTTTCGCCAGCGTCTCGGCATCGACGTACCACTGGTCGGTCAGCCAGGGTTCGATGACCACGCCGCCACGGTCGCCGAAGGGCGTCTGGATCGTACGCGGTTCGGCGTCGTGCTCGGTTTCGTTGCCTTCCTTGTCCCTTGTGACATGCGGGATGAGGAATCCCAGTTCCTTCATCCGCGCGACGACGAGTTCGCGTGCGCCATCGACGCCGTCACGCTTGAAGCGGTGCAGGCCGATGAACTCTTCGGGGACCAGCCCGTCGGCGGTCTGGCAGACGTTGCCTTCCGCATCGAGCATGTTGAGCATCTCGGCAGGCTTCATGCCCGCGCGCTTACCCACCTCGAAGTCGTTGAAATCGTGACCTGGCGTGATCTTCACGCAGCCCGAGCCGAGTTCGGGATCGGCGTGCTCATCGGCGACCACCTTGAAGCGTCGACCGGTGATCGGCTGGAGAATGTCCTTGCCGACGACCGACTTGTAGCGCTCGTCATCCGGGTGAACGGCCACCGCCATGTCGGCCAGCATCGTTTCGGGCCGAGTGGTCGCGACGACGAGGTAATCCTTGCCTTCCGACGTCGTGACGCCGTCTGCCAGCGGATAGCGGAAGTGCCAGAAGCCGCCCTTGACCTCGTGCGTCTCGACCTCGAGGTCGGAGATCGCGGTCTTGAGCTTCACATCCCAGTTCACCAGCCGCTTGTCGCGGTAGATGAGGCCGTCGTTGTAGAGGTCGACGAAGGTCTTGAGCACGGCATTGCTGAAGTGATCGTCCATCGTGAACTGCTCGCGCGACCAGTCCATCGAACAGCCGAGCCGGCGCAGCTGGCGAGTAATCGCTCCGCCGCTCTCCTCCTTCCACTCCCACACCTTGGCCACGAAATCCTCGCGGCTGTAGTTGGTGCGCTTGTCCTGGCGTTCCTCCAGTTGACGTTCGACCACCATCTGCGTGGCGATGCCGGCATGGTCGGTCCCGACGACCCACAGCGCATCCTTGCCGCGCAGGCGTTCGTAACGGATCACCACGTCCTGCAGCGTGTTGTCGAGCGCGTGGCCGATATGGAGACTGCCGGTGACGTTCGGCGGCGGATTGACGATGGTGTAGGGCTCGGCGTCCGGGCGATCGGGCCGGAACAGGCCGTTCTCCTCCCAATGCGCGTACCAGCGCGCCTCGATTTCCGCAGGGTCGAATGTCTTGGGCAGTTCGGTGCTCATGGGACGCGCCTTTGCCAGCGCCCATGCTGCGATGCAACGTTGCTGTGGCACCGGGAGCATAGCCGCTTGTTAAGTGCCGGATTTCCCCGCATACCCGCGCCCGCATGACAGGGCTTGCACAATACGATCTCGGACAAGGCGGAGGCGAGGGCGCGGTACTGGCGCTTTCGGGGCCATACCTCGTTTCGACGATCGGTGCGGTCGATGCAGAACTGCGCTCGCTTCAGGGCCCCATTGCCAAGGTCGATTTGTCCTCCGTGAGCGAGATCGACACGGTGGGCGCGTGGGTTGCCTGTACGCTTTCGAGCGATCACGATGCCGAAATCGTCGGGGCAAGCGAGCGCGCAAAACGTCTTATCGGTGCCCTTCAAGGCATGCGCGGGACCGAAGAGGTCGCTGCGCCGCGGCTGCCGGTCTGGGAACGCGTGCCGACGGCCATGGGCGACAAGGTGTTCAATGCCCGCACCGGTATCATGGGCGTCCTAAGCTTCTTCGGCGCGCTGATTACAGCTGCGGGGAACCTCATCCGGCATCCGGCCCGCTTCCGCTGGCTCGCACTCATCCGCCAGTTCGAACTCGTTGGCGTCGCGGCGCTGCCGATTATCGGGCTGATGAGCTTCCTCATCGGTATCGTCATCGCGCAGCAGGGCGCGGTCCAGTTGCAGCAGTTCGGCGCCGAGACGCTGACTGTGAACCTCGTCGGCCGCATCACCTTGCGTGAACTCGGCGTCCTGATGACCGCGATCATGGTTGCCGGCCGATCGGGCAGCGCCTTTGCCGCGCAGATCGGCACGATGAAACTGACCGAAGAGGTCGATGCCATGCGGACGATCGGCATCGCGCCGATGGAGGCGCTGGTCATCCCGCGCATACTCGCATGTACTTTCATGATGATCATCCTGGGCTTCTACAGCTCGGTCGTCGCAATCGTCGGCGGTGCCGTGGTCGGCGACCTGATGCTCGGCATTCCGTTCTGGAGCTTCCTTTCGCGAATCCAGGAAGTTGTGCCGCTCCATGACCTGTGGGTCGGCCTGGTCAAGGCGCCGGTCTTCGGCCTCATCGTCGGCCTTGCCGGCTGCTACCACGGCATGAAGGTCGAAGGGAATTCGGAGGAAGTGGGCCTGCGCACGACCATGGCAGTCGTCTCGGCTATCTTCGCCGTCATCGTGCTCGACGCATTCTTCGCGGTCTTCTTCACCGAAGTGGGGTGGGGCTGATGGCCGAGGACGGAACCGGCCGGACCCTCGGGCGTCACGAACGCTACCGCGGCGAATACCCCATCGTTGTCGAAGGCCTCAAGAACGCCTTCGGGGAACAGGTCGTTCACGAGAATCTGGATCTCAAGGTCAAGCGCGGCGAAATCCTTGGCGTCGTCGGTGGCTCGGGTACGGGCAAGAGCGTGCTGATGCGCTCGATCATCGGGCTGCAGACTCCGGCCGAGGGCGAGATCAAGGTCTTCGGCCGTTCGATGACCGACGCCGAGCCTGATGAGGAAATCGGCGTTCGCAACCGATGGGGCGTGCTGTTCCAGGGCGGTGCGCTGTTTTCGACCCTTACCGTGGGCGAAAACGTGCAGGTTCCGCTCAAGCAATTCTACCCGGAAATCCCCCACCGGCTGCTGGAGGAAATCGCCCGTTACAAGGTGATGCTGTCGGGCCTTCCGGAAGAGGCGGTGAGCAAATATCCGAGCGAGCTTTCGGGCGGCATGAAGAAGCGCGCCGGCCTCGCCCGCGCGCTGGCGCTCGATCCCGAACTGCTCTTCCTCGACGAACCGACGGCGGGCCTCGACCCGATCGGTGCAGCCGCATTCGACAATTTGACGCGGGAATTGAAGGCAACGCTGGGCCTGACCGTTTTCCTGATCACCCACGACCTCGATACGCTGCACGAGATCTGCGACCGGGTGGCCGTGTTGGCGGACAAGCGCGTGATCGCGGTCGACACGGTTCCGAACCTGATGGAACTCGACCATCCGTGGATCCAGGAATACTTCAACGGCCCCCGCGGCCGGGCGGCGCTCACCGCGCAGGCACTCGACGAATTGCGGCGGCACATGGACATGCCGGTGGCCGCTCATGCGGTCAAAGCGTTGGACAAGACGCCACCGGGCAAGGCATAGGGCAAGGGAATGGAAACGCGGGCAAATCACGTTTGGGTGGGGGTGGTCACATTGTTGATCCTCGCCGCGCTGGCATTCTTCATCGTCTGGCTCGCGCGGCTGGGTAACGGCTCGCAGAAAGAGTACGACATCTTCTTCAAGCAGTCGGTGGCAGGCCTCGCCAATGGCAGTCAGGTCAGCTTTGCGGGCGTTCCCGTCGGGCAGGTCGACGAGATCGTCCTGTGGGAAAAGGACCCCGAATTCGTCCGCGTCCGGATCAAGGTGAAGGAAGAGGTCCCGATCCTGGTCGGCACCGTCGCCACGATCCAGGGCAGCTTTACCGGCGTTTCGACCATCATGCTCGACGGTGCACGTTCGGGTGCTCCGCCAATTACGTGCGAGACCACCGCCTGCACCGAGGGCGCGCCCATCATCCCGCCCGCGGCCGGTGGCTTCAACGAGATTCTCGCCAACGCACCGCTGCTGCTTGAGCGCCTTGCGACGCTGACCGAGCGCCTGACCATGCTCCTGTCCGACAAGAACCAGAGCGAGATTTCGGCGATCCTCGCCAATACCAATCGCGCCAGTGCGAGCCTTGCCGACGCGGCACCCCAGGTCGAAAGGACCATGGCCGAACTGCAGGTCACCCTGCGCGAAGCGAGCGAAACGCTCGACCAGTTCGAGAAGGTGACGGCGTCGACCGATCGGATTCTCAACGAGGAAGGCGAGCAGATCGCCAAGCAGCTTCGCGCGACGCTGAAATCGGCGAGCGGCGCTGCGGCTGCGCTCGAACAG
The DNA here is from genome assembly GCF_041021145.2 of Qipengyuania sp. RANM35. Lineage (NCBI taxonomy): Bacteria > Pseudomonadati > Pseudomonadota > Alphaproteobacteria > Sphingomonadales > Erythrobacteraceae > Qipengyuania > Qipengyuania sp. RANM35. The sequence continues at coordinate 330,180 of NZ_CM196433.1, forward strand.
ACACTGGAAGAGGCCCGTCCGGCCACCAAGCAGCTCACCGAAAGCACGCTTCCTGCAGCCGAAGCCACGCTCAAGGACCTTCGCGCGACCAGCAAGGCACTGCGCGAAGTTACAGAAAAGATAGACGAGAAGGGTGCCGGAGCGCTGCTCTCCAGCCAGCCATTGCCCGAGTACAAGCCGTGAGGGACCGACGCATGAACAGGATCACCGCACTCGCCGCCATGGCGCCCGTGCTGCTGCTCGGCGGCTGTCTCAGCCTCGGTGGCAAAGTGCCCGAAAGCCTCCTGACCCTGACTCCGGCGACGACGGCTGCGGCCGGTACGGTCGCGCAAGGCTCGTCCAGCAGTTCGCTGGCGCTTGTCGAACTCGACGTACCGCAGGCGCTCGATGTCACCCGCGTGCCGGTGCAGGTGAGCGACACCGAACTAGCCTATCTCAAGGACGCGGTCTGGGTCGAACGGCCGGCGCGCCTCTTCCGCCGCCTCATCGCCGAAACCATTCGCGCAAAGTCGGGCCGCATGGTCATCGACGGCGACGATCCCGGGGCGCTCGCGATAGACCGTGTGGGCGGCACTCTTCGCTCCTTCGGTTACGACGCGCGCACATCGTCGGTCGTTGTGGTCTTTGACGCTGCGCGCAGCGGCGAAGGATCCAGCGTAACGACCAAGCGGTTTGAATCGCGCATTTCAGGCGTACCCGCCGAAGTTGGAGCAGTCGGACCGGCACTCAACCAGGCAGCCAACGATGTTGCAGCTCAGGTGGCGGATTGGGTCGGCTGATCCAGCGCAAAGCCTGCTCGGTGCCATACCGACAGGTCAAAGGAATCTTGGACGTCTTGGCCTTCGAACACCCGCTGGCCGGGAATCAGTTGATCAAGGGCGGTATCGAGCCTGGCGAAGATCCTCTGTCCGCAGCAATTCGTGAAGCTAGGGAGGAGAGCGGACTAGTCCTGGGTAACGGAAGCTTGGAGCTGGGAGTTCCTGTGCCGGTTACTCCGGACTCCACCTGGCATTTTTTCGCGTTCCCAACCTTGGGCCTGCCTGATGGCTGGCATTTCCTCACCCCCGACGACGGCGGCCGGCTTTTCCGGTTCTTCTGGCATCCCCTGCACCACGATCCTGACGACACCTGGCACGAAGCATTTCACATTGCCTTGGATCATGTCCGGGCGACGTTACCAGGGCTGGTAGGCCCGGGAGGAGCTGCCTAGCTTCTGGCCTGCGCCAGCGTAACGAAGACCTGCGCGGCGGAAAATTCCTCTCCCTTACGCGCGCGCGTCGCTTCGGCCTCTTCCTCGCGGCCCCATTGTTCGGCCTGCCATTCCTCCTCGAGATTGGCATCACGCCAGAGGAGCATCGGGTCGTTGATTGCATCGTCATTGGCCAGCAGGGCCACCGCCAGTGATGCGGCGAGGGAGGCCATGGAGGTCATGCCTGCAAGGGTGAAATCGTCGAGGGTCGCGAGGTGCTCGCGCAGCCGGTCCAGCGTCTCTTTCGGCTGGGGCCTGTGCATCACCCCGCTTACGCGCTGGAAGCGGACGCCCATCCGGCCTTCGAGATGGTCCAGCAGTGGGTCCCATACCTCGCGCTGGCGGGCATGGAACGCCTCGTCGGGGTCCGCGCGATAGCAGAGCGTATCGGTCTCGGCGAAGGCCAGCAGTTTGGTGATTGCAGTTTCGCGGTCTGCGGCCACCACATCGATGGCGAAGTCGGCATGATCGCGGAACAGGAATTTGCCGGGGTCGATTTCGTCTCCCTGCTTCGACCATTCCGACGACATGGCTGACGCAAGGATGCGCGTCGGGAGGACCTGCTGTTGGCCGCCCTGCGTCTTGATGCCCCTGCCGTCCAGCTGCACCTGCCAGCCGCCCTTAACTTCGGCGACCGTCACATCCTTGTAAAAACGCTTCACTTGTCGCTCTTCCACTTCCGGGCGAGAAGCAGCGGCATGATGAATACGTCGAGTGCGCCGATGAAGAGGAAAATGTAGCCGACGATTGCGGGTAGGTCGACGATCTGGGCGAGGATCATCGCGCCCAGGACCGCCAGGATCACCCCCGAAATCCGGATCCATTGCATGGCCCAGAAACGGGCCTTCGCGGGGTCACTCTGTGCCAAGGATCAATGCCTCCAATTGTTCGATGGTGTCCGCCACACAGCTCGCTCCAGTGGCCATGAGTTCATCTGCTTCGTGATAGCCCCAGGAAACGCCGATTGCCCGCACGCCTGCAGCTACTGCCATTTCCATGTCGAAACTGGTGTCGCCAATCATGATCGCGTCCTGGGGCTCGACACCCGCTTCGGCGAGCGCGGTTTCCAGCATGGAGGGGTGCGGCTTGGAGGGATGGCGGTCGGCAGTCTGCAAGGTCACGAACAACTGCCTGATACCGTGCGATTCAAGGCACGCGTTGAGGCCGCGGTCGCTCTTCCCCGTGGCCACTCCGAGAAGCCAGCCCGCCGCGTCCAGGCGAGCGACCAGTTCGCCGATGCCATCATAGAGCGGCTCCTGCAGCGCGCCCGAAACGCGAAGCGAACGATATCCGTCCTTATACGCCTCAACGACGCGGGCCCGTTCCTCATCGCTGGCGTGCGGGGCCAGTTCGCGCAGGGCGTAGGGCAGGCTGAGCCCGACCATTCGTCGTACGGCGTGGCGGTCGGGCGTGGGCAGGCCCGCCATGGCAAAGGCCTGTTCCATGGTGTCGCAGATTGCGGCCTGGCCATCGACCAAGGTTCCGTCGCAATCGAAGACGACCAGACGTGTCATGGTGCAAAGCGCTCCATGGCCTGCGCGATGGGGGCATTCCCTGCTGCAACCTGTCCTGCGGCGATGGCTTCACGCACCTCTTGCGGCTGCTTCTGCGAGAGCTTGAACGTCGGCCGCCTGATATCGATTGCCATCTCGAAGCCGGTGATGCCGCGCAGCTGGCGAGCCCAGTTGTCCGCGCTCGTCTCCTCTGCGGACCAGCGATCGCCGCCCAATCGACCTTCGTGCCGGTCGATTGCGCGGTAGAGGAAATCTTCGAGCTCGACCTCGTCGAGCTTGCGGACCGTGCCTTCCATCTCGATCGTCACATAATCCCAGGTCGGTACGGTATCGCGGTTGGCGTACCAGCGGGGGCTGACATACCCTTCGGCACCATTCACGACGACGAGCGCGCGCGACCCTTCGAGATGCGGGACCAGCGCATTGCGGCGCGACAGGTGGAACCGGACGCAGCCACCGTCCGACATCAACAGGGGGGTATGGGCGACACGCGGACCGTCCGGCGTCGTGATGAACACCATGCCGAAGCCGATTTCCTCCACCAACCCATCGAGCAGCGCGACATCACCGCTGCGAAAGAGCGGATTGGGGTGCATCAGCGCTTGCCCTTGGGCGGTTTGGTGGACTTGGGTCCAGTTTTCGCCTTGGGTCCGGCATCGCGGCGACCCCGGCGTTCGCCTTTGCGCGTCTTGCGATAGTTCTTGGCGTGCTGGCGGGCCTGCTGCTTCTTTTCCTCGCGCGATTTTGGCGGCGGATCGTCGCGCATTGGTGTCGCGTCGCTGGCGTTCACGTTGAAGCCCAGTTGTTCGAGGCTGGCCGCGAAATGCTCGGGCAGGTCGGCAGTGACATCGATCTTGCCGCCCGAGGGATTGTCGATGATCAACCGGCGTGCATGGAGATGCATCTTGCGACTGATCGATCCGGTCAGGAAGGCATCCTTGCCGCCATACTTGCCATCGCCGACGATCGGCGTGCCCATGGCTGCGCAGTGCACGCGAAGCTGGTGCGTGCGGCCGGTGAGCGGCTCCAGTTCGAGCCATGCAGCCTTCTGTCCGGCCTTGTCGACGACGCGGTACTTGGTCTTGGCGGGCTGCCCGCCTTCGTGATCGACATGCATCTTCTCGCCACCCGAACCGGGCTGCTTGGCAAGCGGCGCCTCGATGATGCCCTGTGCGACCTCGGGCACTCCGACCACCAGCGCCCAGTATACCTTCTTCGCACTGCGGCCCGAGAAGCGCTTCGAGAAGAACGCTGCGCTTCCCGGGGTGCGGGCGACGAGAAGGACGCCGGAGGTATCCTTGTCGAGCCGGTGGACGAGGCGCGGACGCGGCTCGTCCTCGCCCGGCGCGAACGCGTCGAGTAGGCCGTCGACGTGGGTCGTGGTGCCGGTCCCGCCTTGCGTCGCAAGGCCGGGGGGCTTGTTGAGGACGATGGCGCCCTTGTCCTCGCGGATGACCATCGCATGGGCCTGTTCGATTTCGGCTTCGGTGAGCTGGCGTTTGGCCTTGGGCTTCTTGTGCGGCGCATCGCCGCCTGGCGGCACACGGACGGTCTGGCCTGCCGCAATGCGGTCCTCGGGCTTCACGCGCTTGCCGTCGACACGCAACTGGCCCGTCCGTGCCCACTTGCTCACCGTGCCGAAGCCGACCTGCGGCAGGTGGCGCTTGAACCAGCGGTCAAGGCGCACGCCGTCATCATCGGCATCGACCGTGAACAGCCGCACTTCGTCGGAAGTCTTCATCCGTAGGCTCGCATTACGGTTAGTCCGAAGATCAGCCCGCTGATCCCGAGTGCAAAGGATAGCACGGCATAAAGCGCGGCGAAGGTGAATTGCCCGCGTTCGAGCAGCAGGACCATCTCGAGGCTGAAAGCGCTGAAGGTGGTGAACCCACCAAGCAAACCTACGCCGAGGAGCAAGCGCAGCTGCTCCCCCTCGCCGCTGCCGTGGCGGGCGAGCCATCCGGCCAGAAAGCCCATCAGCACGCTGCCGAAAGCGTTGGCGGCCAGCGTCGCCCATGGGAAGGTCGTGACCGCCTGGACGCCCAGCCAGTGGGTCATGCCCCGGCCCAGCTGGTAACGCATGACGGCACCGATCGCGCCGCCCAAGGCGACGTGCAGGCTGGCAATGAATGGGGAGAAGCCGGACATCGCCCAAGCCCCTAGCGCCAACGGCTCGCCTATGAAAGCCGCCAAAGCGCTTGCCTTTCCCCTCTCGAATCCGTATGTGCGCCCCCGTTCGAGCCGGCCCCTTTGGGATTCGGCGCGTTTTTCGTTTTCTGGACGAACCCGTATTAAGGAGGCAAACCCCGCTTGCGGCGGGCTCTGGCCCGCAAGTTGAGGTGTTGATTTTTATGCAGATTATGGTTCGCGATAACAATGTCGACCAGGCTCTCCGCGCGCTCAAGAAGAAGCTGCAGCGTGAAGGCGTGTATCGCGAAATGAAGCTGCGCCGCCACTACGAGAAGCCGAGCGAAAAGCGCGCCCGCGAAAAGGCCGCTGCTGTTCGCCGCGCCCGCAAGCTCGAGCGCAAGCGCATGGAGCGTGACGGCTCGAAGTAAGCCGTTGCCAGCAAATCCAAGCTAAGCCATGAGGGCGCGGAGCAATCCGCGCCCTTTGCGTATCAGGACCATATCCGCATGACCGAGATTACCCGCGTACCTCTCCAGCCCATCGCCAAGGGCTCGCTCACCAAGCTGTGGCTGGGCGTCCTCTTGGCAGTCCTGCTCGGCGCAGGCCTTGCCTGGGCAGCCGCCCCCAAGGGGCTGTCGGTCGACACGATCACCGCCGGCACGGGCGATTCCCCCAAGCTGGGCGATGTGGTTTTCGTCAAATACGTGGGCAAGCTGAAGGACGGGACCGAATTCGACCGGTCGCAGCCGCTCCCCATTCCTCCCGGCCTGCTGCCCGACGGCAACCCGCTGCTGCTCGAGGAAGGCGCGATTATCGACGGCTTCATCCAGGGCCTGACCCAGATGCAGAAGGGCGGCAAGTACACGCTGACCATTCCGGCCGACCAGGCCTATGGCGCCGAACCGCCCCCGGGCTCGCCGATTCCGCCGAATGCGGACCTCGTGTTCGATGTCGAGATAGTGGATTTCATGAGCCGCGACGATTTCCAGCAGCGCGCCGCCGCTATCCAGCAGATGATGCAGGCGCAGCAGGGCCAACAGCAGGCTCAGCCCGAGGGGGCTCCGCCCGCGCAATAATCTCCATCGCCAGGGAGGGCGCAGGTGACTGAGGACAAGGCGGGCGACGAACACGAGTGGCCCCTGCGGCCCTGGATCCTTGCCGCTCTCCTTGGACTTGGCGGTCTCTCAGTCTGGCTGGCTGCGGACGGTTTTGATGGTGACCCCGAGCCATGGCGAGCGGCGCTCATGGCATTGGCCTTCTTTGGGCCGATCTGCGCCGGGCTGACTCTCGAACGGGAGAATTGGCGGCGTGCCGACCTGTTCTCTGCGCTTGTCGGCCTCGTCATGGGCGGCATTGCCTGGCGGGTCGCTGCCGAGGTCGAACATTACGAGGCGGCGACCTTCTGGCTTGCCGCAGGCGTGGTGTCGGCATTGCTTGCGGTGCCGCTCTTCCAGGCCGGGTTCCACCGATATCGCTGGCAAACCTCCTACCAGAAGACGCACTATCACGTGTGGACCGACGCTATCAGCGGCGGCGGGGCGCTGGCGTTCACGGGTCTTGCCTGGCTCGTGCTGGCATTGCTGGCCCAGCTGTTCCACGCGATCAAGATCGATCTCCTGAAGGATCTCATCGACGAAGGATGGTTCGGCTGGACTTTCTCCGGTCTTGCGTTCGGAGCCGCGCTGGGCGTGCTGCGCAACCAGATCAAGGTTCTCGGTACGCTGCAGAACGTGGTCATGCTGGTCTTCTCGCTGATCGCGGTTCCCCTCGCTTTCGCTGTGGCACTGTTCCTTTTGGCGGTACTTTTCAGCGGGCTCGACGTCCTGTGGGAAGCAACGCGCAGTGCGACACCAATGCTGCTCGCAATCGCGGCAGCGAGCTTCGTGCTGGTCAATGCCGTGCTGCGTAACAGCGACGAATCCGGTAGCAAGTCGCGCATCATGCGGGGGGCGGCATTTGTGCTGGCAGTCGGCATCCTGCCGCTGGCCATCCTTGCGGCGATTTCGATGGGTACACGTATCGCCGAATACGGCCTCAGCCCCGAACGCATCTGGGGCCTCATCGCGATCATGGTCGCAGTGGCCTACGGCGTTGCCTATTTCGTTGCTGCGATCCGCAGTCGCCGACACGGGTGGGACACGCAGCGTCAGGCGAACCTGCATCTCGCAGTCGCGACCTGTGTCCTCGCCCTGTTGCTGGCAATGCCAATCCTCGACTTCGGAGCAATTTCTGCGCGCAACCAGGTGGCACGACTGGATGCGGGCAAGGTGAGCGTCGACGATTTCGATTACGATGCGCTGCGGTGGGATTTCGGTAACGCGGGGCGCGAGGTTCTGGCCTCTCTCACGAAGAATTCAAATCCTCAGGTTGCGAAGCTTGCCCGCGAAGCCGAACAGCGCGAATCCCGCCCTCACCGCTGGCTCAATGAAAATCGCGACAAGCTGGATGAGCGAATTGCGAACCTTCGCATCGATGCCGGCGATGCGGTCCTGCAAGAGGCGATACGGGAGGATGTGCGCAATAATCCGTACCTCTGCATGGCCCCGTGCGTCGCAATCGACGCAGGACCACGACCTGGTGGCGGCCGGTGGGTTGCCTACGTCCAGAACGGTACGGTCAATCGCCGAGTCCTGTTGAGAGAGAAGGGCACCTCGGGGGAAGATTCCTTCGTTCTGGATGTCGGCAATGTCCCCGGGCCGCAGAACCCCGAACAGAAGGCGGATTCTCAGGTGGAGATCCGCGAATGGAAGGGCAGGCGGGTCTATATCGACGGGAAGCCTGCAGGCGATCCGTTCGAATAGCATTGCAGTGCAGCATGACCGCTTGAAGCGCGGCCTTCGCGCGGCTAACGCGCTCGCATGTCCGTAACACGTGAAGAAGTGGCGAAGATCGCCTCGCTCGCCCGCATCAAGATGGGCGATGCGGAACTCGAACGCATGGTGCCCGAATTGAACGGCATCCTGAAGTGGGTCGAACAGCTGGGCGAGGTCGACGCGACCGGCGTCGAGCCGATGACTGCGGTTATCGAAAACCACCTGCGCCTGCGCGATGACGTGGTCGATGCCGATCCGTTCACCGCCGGTGGCCGCCGCGAGGATGTCCTCGCGAACGCCCCCGCTGCAGAACACGGCTTCTTCGGCGTTCCCAAGGTGATTGAATAATGAGCGCGCTTACCGACCTTGGCGTCAAGGCCATCCGCGACGGCGTTGCTGGCGGCGAATTCACTGCGCGCGAAGTGGCCGAGGTGTTCAACGCCGCGGTGGCCGAGGCTGCCAGCCTCAACGCCTTCATTGTCACCACCCCCGAACATGCGCTCGCCGCCGCTGATGCGACCGATGCAAAGCGCGCCAAGGGCGAGGAGCTTGGCAAGATGGGCGGCGTGCCCATCGGCATGAAGGACCTGTTCGCCACCAGAGGCGTCCAGACCACTGCCGCGAGCCACATCCTCGAAGGCTTCAAGCCCGAATACGAGAGCACCGTTTCGCAGAAGCTGTGGGACGCGGGCGCGGGCATGCTGGGCAAGCTCAATCTCGACCAGTTCGCGATGGGTTCGTCGAACGAGACTTCCTATTTCGGCAATGTCACCTCGCCGTGGCAGAAGGCTGGCAGCAACGCCGCGATGAGCCCGGGCGGTTCGTCGGGTGGCTCGTCAGCTTCGGTTGCCGCGCGCATAGCGCCCGCTGCGACCGGCACCGACACCGGCGGCTCGATCCGCCAGCCTGCCGCTTTCACCGGCATTTGCGGCATCAAGCCGACCTACGGCCGCTGCAGCCGCTGGGGTGTCGTCGCGTTCGCATCCAGCCTCGACCAGGCCGGTCCGATGGCCCGCAGCGTTGAAGACTGCGCGATCATGCTCGAGGCCATGGCCGGTTTCGATCCCAAGGACGCTACCAGCCTGAAGATGGATGTTCCCGCGTGGGAAGCGGGCCTTTCCGCCGACCTCAAGGGCAAGAAGATCGGCATTCCGCGCGAATACCGCATGGAAGGGACCGACGAGGAAATCCTCAAGTCCTGGGAACAGGGCAAGGAATGGCTGCGCGATGCGGGCGCGGAGATCGTCGATATCTCGCTGCCGCATACGAAGTACGCGCTGCCTGCCTACTACATCATCGCTCCGGCCGAGGCCTCGTCCAACCTCGCGCGCTACGACGGCGTGCGTTACGGCTTGCGCGACCTGCCGGACGGGGCAGGTTTGCAGGATATGTATGCAGCCACCCGCGCCGCCGGTTTCGGCGACGAGGTCAAGCGCCGCATCCTCATCGGCACCTACGTGCTGAGCGCGGGTTTCTACGACGCCTATTACACGCAGGCGCAGAAGGTCCGCGCGCTCGTCGCCCGCGACTTCGCGGAAGCGTGGAGCCAGTGCGACGCGATCCTCGCGCCGACCACTCCGACTGCCAGCTTCCCGTTGGGCTCGCTCAACGAAGACCCGCTGACGATGTACCTCAACGACGTCTTCGCCGTTCCTGCGTCGCTTGCCGGCCTGCCTGCGATGAGCGTGCCCGCAATGCTCAACTCGGACGGCCTCCCGCTCGGCCTGCAGATCGTCGGCAAGCCCTTCGACGAGCAGGGTGTGCTGAACGTCGGCCTCGCTATCGAACAGCGCGCCGCGTTCGCGGCGAAGCCGGAGAAGTGGTGGTAGAGGCGCCTTCCGCGGCTGCTTCAAGGGCTGCCGCAGCGCATCGCTTCATCGCGCTCGATTCCCTGCGCGGGCTCGCCGCGCTGGCGATTGTGTTCTACCACATGGGTGATTTCGGCTGGGTCGCCGGCCTGCCGCCGTTCCGCTACGGCTGGATGCTGGTCGACTTCTTCTTCATCCTGTCGGGCTTCGTCATCACCTGGAGCTATGGCGAGCGGTTGGCCATGGGCTATCCGCGGACCGGTTTCGTACTGGTGCGGTTGGGGCGAATGTACCCGCTCCACATCGCGACCGTCCTCCTGTTCGTGATCCTCGAATTCGCCCTGTTCCGCCCGGTATTGCACGAGGCACATTCACTCACCGAGCTGGTACGCGGCATATTCCTGCTCGATGCCTTTCGCACCGGTGCCGGAAATTTCTATGCGCCGGTCAGCTGGGCAGTTGCAGTGGAGCTGGTGCTCTACGTTATTGCCGCTTCAATGTTCGGGCGTGGCCGCTCAGCGATTGCAATCGCGGTCCTCCTCGCCGCGATCTCGGCATGGGCTCTGTGGACAGGCTTCAACGTGCCCGGTTTCGGTCGCCTGCTGCAGCGGGGACTGCTGGCATTCCCGCTGGGTGTGCTGGCATGCTGGCTCTATCGCCGGATGGAAGGCAGGAAGCCCGGCGTGTTGCTGGCGAGTATGATGGAAATCGCGCTATTCGCGCTGCTTGTCTGGTTGCTCTGGCTGCCGGGCAAGTACGCGAACTGGATACCGGGCATGGACGTGCTGTTCCTTGTCATGGTGCTGGTTTTCGCATGGGATGCAGGGATCGTTAGCAGGGTGCTTCAGTGGCAACCGCTGGTGACCCTCGGGACGCTCTCTTTTGCGCTCTACATGATGCACCTGTTCTACGTGATCCTGCCCAATCGCCTGCTCCCGCACATGTTCGAGGCGACCGGTCATCCAGACTGGATCGCAACGAAGCCCGACAAGTTCGGTCTTCTCAGCGTCGCTCCACCGCCCGCGCTCGCCACGGCAATCTCGCTCTCGCTGCTGGCCCTGGCCATCGGTACGGCGTGGCTTGCCTGGCGCTATATCGAGGAGCCCGCGCGCGAATGGAGCCGGCGCTTCGCAAATCCGCACAAGTGAGCCTTTTCACGCACGCTGCACTGCACTATCGGCGAGAACATGACTGAATCCACTTACCGCATCCAGGGCGCCACGGGCGAATGGGAGGTCGTGATCGGCCTCGAAGTCCACGCGCAGGTCGTCTCCAAGTCCAAGCTGTTTTCCGGCGCCGCTACCGCCTTCGGGGCTGAGCCGAATACGCAAGTCAGCCTCGTCGATGCGGCGATGCCCGGCATGCTGCCCGTGCCAAACCGCGAGTGCATCCGTCAGGCGGTGCGCACCGGCATGGCGATCGAGGCGCAGATCAACGCGTGGAGCCGGTTCGACCGCAAGAACTACTTCTATGCCGACCTGCCGCAGGGATACCAGATCAGCCAGCTCTACCACCCGCTCGTGGGCGAGGGACAGCTGACCATCGAAGCCGACGAGAAGGCGGGCATCCCCGCAGACAAGGTCATCGGCATCGAACGCATCCACGTCGAGCAGGACGCGGGCAAGCTGATGCACGACCAGCACCCGACCATGTCCTATGTCGATCTCAACCGCAGCGGCGTGGCGCTGATGGAGATCGTGTCGAAGCCCGACATGCGTTCGCCCGCCGAAGCCGGGGCCTATGTCCGCAAGCTGCGTTCGATCCTTCGCTATGTCGGATCGTGCGACGGGAACATGGAAGAAGGCTCGATGCGCGCCGACGTCAACGTCAGCGTGCGCAAGCCGGGTGAGGAATTCGGCACCCGCACCGAGACCAAGAACGTCAATTCGGTCCGCTTCGTGATGCAGGTCATCGAATACGAAGCCAACCGCCAGGTCGACGTGATCGAGAACGGCGGCAAGGTGGAGCAGGAAACGCGCCTGTTCGATCCGAACACCGGCACGACCCGCACCATGCGTTCGAAGGAAGACGCGCACGACTATCGCTACTTCCCCGATCCGGACCTGTTGCCGCTCGAACTTGAGGACAGCTTCCTCGAGGAATGCCGTGCATCGCTGCCCGAACTGCCTGATGCCAAGCGCGCGCGCTATGAGAACGAGCTGGGCCTGACGCCGTACAACGCGCGCGAACTGACCGCAGAGGTCGAGACTTTCGCCCGCTTCGAAACGCTTCTTGCCGCCACCGCCAAGGGTATCGGCAAGCCGGAGAAGGACGTCGCGACGCAGGTCGCAAACTGGGCACTATCGGTCGCGCCGGGGGTAATGAACGCACTGGGTGACGAGGCCAATCCTGCCTATGCCACGGCCGAAGCGCAGGCGGCCATCCTCGACATGCAGGCCAAGGGCGAAATCTCCGGCGGCCAGGCCAAGGAGATTTTCGAGATCGTCCTCAAGACCGGTCGCACCCCTGCCGAAATCGCCGAGGCGGAAGGCCTCAAGCAGGTCAGTGACACGGGTGCCATCGAGGAGGCGATCGATGCGATCATCGCCGCCAATGGCGACAAGGTCGAGGAATACCGCAGCGGCAAGGACAAGCTCTTCGGCTTCTTCGTCGGCCAGACGATGAAGGCGATGCAGGGCAAGGCCAATCCCGCAGTGGTCAACCAGATCCTCAAGGACAAGCTCGGCTGAACCGCAAGATCGGTCGGGCACGTCGGCTTGACCTCGCCTAACCATCCCCTGCCACGGAGGATGGAATGAACGCGACGGCTGCCGACAACTATCGCAAGCGCATGGCGCGGGTGCTGGATCATATCGACCGGCACCCCGACGGCGACCTGCGGCTGGAGGCATTGGCCGGGGTCGCAGCCTTCAGCAAGTTCCATTTCCATCGCCAGTTCGGTGCCAATTTCGGCATTTCCGTCCAGCGCTACGTGAACCTTTCGCGCATGAAGCGTGCGGCTTTCGCATTGGCATGCAGGCCGGAACTGCCGGTCATCGAGATTGCCCTTGCCGCCGGGTTCCAGTCCCCTGATTCCTTCACCAAGGCATTTCGTGGGGAGTTCGGTGTCAGCCCGAGCGCATTCCGCAAGGCACCCGACTGGGCCGCGTGGCAAACGGCAATCACGCCGTACGACAACGCGAGGAAACACATCATGGCTTCGAACTTCCAACCAGGCGATGTCGAGATCGTCGATTTCGCCGAAACGCCGATCATCGTGCTCAGTCACCGGGGCGATCCGGCGATAGTCCAGCCGTCGATTGCGCGGTTCATCGAGTGGCGGAAAGCGAACAGGGTCGGGCCGCAGGTCGCCCGCACCTTCAACATGTTCTATGGCGGCCGTGATGTGGCGCCCGAGGATTTCCGCATCGATCTGGCATGCGAAGCGGTACGGGGTCTAGAACCGAGCGAGGGCATGGAACGCTCTGCCATCGCTGGCGGACGCTGTGCGCGCCTAAAGCTTACGGGCGTCAATGACGAGCTCGAAGTGCCCGCGACCTGGCTCTACCGCGACTGGTTGCCACAGAGCGGGGAAACGCTGCGCGACTTCCCCCTGTTCTGTGAACGGAGCAATTTCGGCCCTGGCATGCCCGAGAGCGAAATGGTGACGGAGCTCTACCTCCCTCTGGAATGACCGGTCCTTGGGCACTAGGCGGGGACGATGACTTCCATCGTCCTTGTCCAGCCCGAGATACCCGGCAACACCGGTGCGGTGGGACGCACCTGCGTCGCACTCGACATGGAACTGGTGCTGATCCACCCGCTGGGCTTCGAGATCTCGGACAAGCGGGTCAAGCGCTCGGGACTAGATTACTGGCCGCACATCAGGCTGGTTGAATTTGCCAGCTGGGATGCCTTCCTCGCCGAACGCAAACCGCGCCATGACCAGCTGTTCCTTTTCGAGGAATATGCCGAGCGCAACTTTTACGAGCCCGAGTACCCGGAAGATGCCTATCTGGTCTTCGGACGCGAGACCAAGGGTATCCCGGAAGAGATCGTCACCGCTCACCGGGCGCAGATGGTCAGTCTCCCGATGCGTTCCGAAAAGGTACGTTCGCTAAACCTCGCTAACACCGTGGCGGCCGCCGCGTACCAAGCGGTTAGGCGACACATATAGGCCCAAGACGGCGCTGATTTTCCTTTTAAGGGATCCATGGTAAGCATTGGCCAATGAAGTGGGCATTCTCCATATTTCTGGGTCTCTACCTCATCGCATTGTTCCTGCTTGCGGTGGGAACCTTCGGATGGTTCGGCCAAGAAAAAGACCCGTTGTCCGGTGTGTTCCTCCTGCCCCTCGGCCTGCCGTGGAACCTCGTTGCCGACAAGCTCGGCTTCGGTGGCTGGCTGACCGCAGTCGCGGCTCCCGCGATAAATGCTGCCGTGCTCTGGTTCCTCTGGAAGCGATAACAGCCTAGTTCGAAGCGGGGTCTTCGGTTCTTGATACCGGCGCCGCCTTGCCCAGCTTGGCTACATGTGCGTCCGCTTCGCGTAACACGGCGACGAACGTGCGGTAATCGTCGTCCATGCAGCCATCGTTCCACGAAATTTCGGTTGTCGTCGCACCCTTGGTCATGCGCAGCAGCCCATATGGAGCATCGGTCATGAAGTTTGTGCAAGCCTGCGAATCCGGGGCAGGCTTGGGCAGGCGCCGGAGGATCTTCTCAAGGACAACATAGTTGGAAGCGTCCGGATCGATTTCGTGCCAGACAAGCGTAGGTGGCGAATTGAAAGCTTCGCCTTCCTTCCTCACAGCCTCGGTCCAGCTTCCTCCACCATCGGGAAGCATGCGCCACGAGGTCACCGGCGCTCCCCAGCTCTTTACCTCGAATGAAACGAAATCCCAGTCCGGCCCGTGTGGTTTCTTGGAGTTTCCGGCATGGGCTGGGAAACCCACAGCCAGTCCCACCGCAACAGCGATTGCCTGGACGAGGCGAGCCGCATTCAACCTGGCGGGCAGTTGTGTCACTTGGTCAGAACTTGTCGAAAGCGTAGACCACCCGTCGGGCGCGAATTACCAGCCCTCGACCATCAGGTGTGAGCGTGTAGTTCGTTGCTGTGGGAAGATCGGCAGCGAGGTCCTCGCCGAAAGTCGGTCGCGGACATAGAGCGCGAGTCGCTGCGACTTGCGAGATAGTCATTACACCGTTGTAAGTTTCCGGCATGGACGCATTCCAGTCTGCCGACCCCCGATTGCAATCCAGTTGCATGACAAGCTTGCCGCCGCGCTGGAAATTGAGCGTATGGCGAGCCTGCAATTCGGGGTTGAGACGAGTCGACGTGCCCGATGTTTCGACGTCGACGAGCCGCCACGTCGTACCATCGAGAGGATGGGAGATGCCAGGCAAGCTTTCGCAACTGACAAGCGATAGCGCGGAGATGCCGAGGACTGCGGCCTTTGCGAGATTGGTGCGCTTCATCGGTTCATCCTTCCTTTGCATTAGCGATGCGGTCCATCACTTCCTTGCACGCGGCAGCGCTGTTTGCGGCCTTTTCGCCCTCAGGAATTTCGGCTTTTCCGGAAAGATCCATCGCGGCTTTGTTGAGCACTTCGTCAAGCTGCCCCGGGGTCAGGTAGCCGAGTTCCTGCGCAGCTTGCGCCGTCGAACAAATGCCTGTCGACAGGCCAACGCCCGCTCCCACACCCACCATGGTTCCACCGATCAGGGGTGCGACAAGGAAGGCACCGCCAGCAAGCCCTGCGACGAATGCCAGAATTCCAACGACTGTCTTGCTCATCGAACCGTCCTCCTCAGCCGCCGGTAATCATCGCATCGACGAAGACGTATGTCTCAGGTCCGTATCGTACGATCACCTGATCTTCCTTGCGGGTCCAGTTGAACTCCCAGCCCGCCGAACCGTCGGATTGTGCGCTGTCGGCACCATAGGGATCGGTGCCTTTGAAGAATACGGCACGCTTGCGGCCATCGGGTTTCTCAACCTCGATCAGGTGTTCACCCGGATTGCCCCAATTGCGCTTGATGCCCGCGTTGCAGTCCTGCGTCGGAGGCTTGTTGTCGAAACCGCATTTGAGAATGGTGGTGGCGTTGTATTCCGTCCCGGAGACAAGGGCGTCGCCTTGCCCGTAGGCCGGCTCCACATCATCCGGTCCGCCTGCCTCTGGACCCTGAGAACTCGCGGTGGCTGGTGTCGCAGTGGCCGTACCTTCAGAGGCATCGGCCTCGGTCTGCGCTCCGCATGCTGCGAGCCCGCCGATTGCCAGTCCCGCAAGGATGAATTTTCGCATATTTCCCTCCAATGGGTTCGAAGGCCGGACCCGGACCGCATGTCGGACCCGGCCTTCCTCGGTGGCCCTACATTGCCCCTTCGCTGCCTGTGTACATGATGTCGCCGATCGTCCCGTCGCGATAGGCGAGGCACTGCCATGGTGCTTCCCCGCCCTCGACGTTGATGAAGATGGCGATGGCAGCCTCCGATTCCTCGATCCGGTTGGTACCGATCACGCGGGCACCGGTTTCCTTGCCAACCTTCATGGCACATTTGCCTTCGAGGCCGCTGGGTCCGCGAATTGCAACCTCCTTCGGCTTGGGGGCGGATGCCGCTTCGACGGGGCCGTTCTCACCGACCGGTGAAGACATGCCCGCATTGGCATCGCCCATCGGGACACTGACCAGGCGAACGCCATCGACGTTGCCGACGACCTTTCCTCCCAACGCCTCGGCATCGGCCTCAGTTGGGCAACCGACAAGGTCGGCACTGTCATCGAGATAGTTCGAAGTCGCCGCACTCTCGCCGAGCCTACGGCACGGATCGCCTGCGTTGGGATAGCCGTCACCAAACGGTGCCAGGGACTCGGGAATTGCCACGGCCTCAGAAGTGGTCACCTCTTCAACCGGGGTCTCTTCTGTCGATCCGCCGCAAGCGGAGAGGGCGAGCGCCGCAGCACTCGCCAACAGGATGCGAAATCGCATGACGTCTCTCCTGTCCGATCAGCGGCAGTTCGGGTGCTGACCAATGTCACGAAGGTCGTAGAAGTGACCGTCGGCGATCGTCACCTGCACGCACTGGTTCGTGTCGCGCTTGTACTGGATCGAGTAACGCGTGTTGCCGCTGGTGAAATTGTCGACCTGGACAAAGCCGCGGCGCGACATTTCGTCCATTCCGCCAGCCGCCCGGGCCCCCTGGAGGTCGGCATATTGAGCTACGGGATGGTAGCCGCCTTTGCCGTGATGGTAGCTGGTATTGGCCTGTCGCTGCTGAACGCCTGCTTGGTAACCGCTCGAGTACGAATCCGAACGGTCATAATTGTGGTAAGCGACATTGTGCAGGCCGTCGTTGTATCCCCGCTCGTACTGCTGCTCTTGCGCGTAGTCGGTGTAGTGTTGTTTGTTTTCGTGGTGGTTCGACTTGTGGCTCAGTAGCGCTCCGAGGATTGCGGCGCCTGCAACGACGCCGACCGCCGCTGCGGCATCGCCACCGCCCTTATGATGGCCGCAATCCTGGTCGGATGCGTCGTTAATGGTCATCACCTGGCCGTTATAGGTCTCAACGACGACGCAGTTCTTGTCGGAGCCATCCCACCAGTAGCTGTAGATGTAGCCCATGGAATTCTTGTTGGTGGAAACGTGACTGAAGCCGCGATCCCTAAGCATTCCCTCTGCTTCTTTGGCATAGTTGCCATTGATATAGGTGAGTTGAGCTGCCTTTTCCGCGAGGACGGGTGTCGCCGCCAAGGCCGTACATGCAGAGAACGCGATAATTTTCGCTAAGCGGGCAGTCATAGTGATCTCCTCGGAATCAACGATTTTGCGTGCGACTGAAGAGCTGGCCCGGCTTTGATTTTCCTCAAAGTCCCCCGATTCTGGGAAATGCTATCAAAGGGTTGTGACCGTGCATATTGTCTCTTCCTGCCAAGGAGTTGACATTTTCTGCCAATTTGTACGCAATAGCCCTAACCAATCTTCCCTGTGGGGCTGAAATTGAGTCCGCTTCTTCAATCGATCGAGAGATTCGAAGCTGAATGCCCGGATTTGGCGTCATCGCTGATTCCCGTCGGAGTGACGCGATACTGGGGTGTAAGCCTGGGTTGGCCGGAGTGGATATGGAAGGGCACGAAACTCTCGGTCGGCCAATTCCCGACCGATGCAATTCCCTTGAGTACCGACCTAAGGTTGATTGCAAATCTCGTCGAGAATGTAGGCGAGGAATATCTTCTGCGCAGCTTACTCGAATGGCCATTCGTGCCACACGAAGATATCCTGTTCGCTTCCCCGGACCTCGCCAGCGCGATGAAGGCAATTGGTAGCCGCATCACCCGGACAAATCCATGCATGTCGATGTCAATAGGTCAGGCAAGGGACGGGGTGGAGATCGTCGTTGAAATCGATCCCTGCATTGGGGAGCTGCGTGGCTTCCTGGAGTTGGTTTCCATCATTTTCCTGTTCAGACTGGTCAATTCCTTCACAGGTTTTGCCGGTAGGGAATTGATAGCACGGTCTCCTATTTCAGCTCAGCTGAGAAATGCAGAAGTTGGCTTGGTTGAATTGGTCGACGGAGTAGAAGGAGGGCAGTTCGCGGCGGGCGCAGATATCACGCGGATCGTGTTGAGCCATGAATACCTGACCCTGCCGAACCCCGAATATCGGCCTGACAGGTGGCAAGTTGTCGTCGATGAACTTGCTCGGGACGCCGCGATTGCCGGTCCGCTTGGGCACGAGGCTCTACGTGCGTTGATCAAAAAATCCCTGAAGCAGCATCGACGCACCCCACAGATCGCCGAACTCGCGTCACAGCGCCAAACGTCGGTGCGATCACTCGCTCGCGAACTAGCGGGACAGGGACTCTCTTTGCGTGAGGTTGCCAATGAGGCGAAGATGGAACTGTCGACCGAATATCTCCGGGACGACTCTATGACGGTCGCCCAAATTTCATCCAGCCTCGGTTATTCTGAAGCGTCCAGCTTCATCAGGTCATTCCGTAAGAAGTTCGGCGTTGCTCCCGGTGAATGGCGGCGAGCATCAGCAGCCAGCTAGGGAAGTACAAAAAGAAAGGGGCGCCGGAATTTTTCCCGACGCCCCCCCAAATTCATTTTTTCGCTTTTTAGCCCTGGCGGGTGCCCGACAGCGGCATGTCGCCGAATGCGCCGGCGTTCACGGTACCGGTGAGGTTGTCGCCGTCGATGGTGGCGGTGCAGGTCAGGGTCATCGGCATGGGAACGGTCATGTTCATCTTCCAGCCGATGGTGTTGCCGTCGATCGTGCCGTCGGCAATTTCCATCGAACCCATGCCGCCTGCCATCAGGCCGGTGAAGCCGGTGCCGTCAGCGTTGGGGGTGACGGTCAGCGTACCCTTCTGGTCGCCCATGGGGCTCTTGACGGTGGTGTCATAGGTACCGGCTACGGACATGGTAATTCCTCTCTTCGCTTGAGGGTGGGATTGGGGCGCTTAATCCGCGTTGCTGACACTCGTGTCAACATCGAGATAGGTGGTCGGAAGCTTTAGTCCGGCAAGCTGGCTGTCGATCAGCTTGCGGTCGCCGACGACGACGATTGTGAGATTGTCCGGGCCGAGATACTGCTTGGCCGCCGCATCGATCGCGCCCTTGCCGATCGCCCGATAGGTATCGGGCAGCTTGGAGTAGTAGTCGTCCGGACGACCCAGCCGTGCGTTCTGCGTAATCGCGCCGAGGACCTGGAAATTGGTCTCGAAACGGTTCGGCAGGCCGCGGATATTGCCGTCTGTCACCCGGGTGAATTCCACGTCGTCCACTGCACGCTTGCCATCCGCAAAATCGCGAACCGTATCGAGGATGAGCTGGATCGAGTCTGCCGTCCTGTCCGACTGAACCGCCGTGCTGATGGTGAACAGGCGAGGGCCAGCGTTCTGGTCGACGCCGCTGCGCGCGCCATAGCTCCAGCCCTTTTCCTCGCGAATGATCATGTTGATGCGGCTGAGGAAGCCGTTGCCCAGCACTTCATTGGCGAGATCGAGTGCTTCCAGCCCCTGCGTCGGGCCATTGAGCGGCAGGACGCGGCCCGCATAGATAACGGATTGCGGCGAGTTGGGCCGATCGATTACCACCAGTCGCGTGCCCTCGACGCGGGCGGAATTGGTGAAGACCTTTTCGGGCGCTGCCGTGCCGTTCGCGGTCCAGTCGCCGAATGCTGCTTCGAGTTGCGGCTTGAGTTCGGCCATGGTGACATCGCCGACCACGGTGATGCGCGCCTTTTCCGGCCGGATCCATTCCTCGTGCTCGGTCCGCAGCGTGGCAGGGGTGATCGCCTTGACCACGTCGACAGTGCCGAGACCGCCGACGGTGCCGTAGGGATGATTTTCTCCGAACACGAGCGGGCGCAGCGTCCGGCTGGCGAGGCCGCCTGGCGAGGAAAGCTGCTGCGCGATTTCCGACAGGCGCTGGTCGCGCACCCGCTGGACTTCGGTATCGGCAAAGGCCGGATTGCGCACGATGTCCGCCATCAGCGCCAGGGAGGGCGTGAGGTTCGACGCGAGGGCATTCATCGTCACTGAACTCGTGTCGAGCGAACTGCCCGTACCGATGGATGCACCGAGCCGCTCCTGCGCCTCGGCGATCTCGACTGCGCTGCGCGTGGTGGTCCCCTCCTCGAGCAGGTCCATCATCAGCGACTGCGTGCCCGCGCCGGCCTTGCCGTCGGCGGCGTAGCCAGCGTCGAATTCCATCGACACCGCGACCTTGGGTACGGCGGTCCGGCGTGCGAGGGTTACCTCGATGCCGTTCGACAGCGTGGTGCGCTCGAGCGTCGGGAAAGTCAGCGAGCCGACCGGGGCTACCGGCGGCAAGCTGCGTTCCGGACCGCTGCGGGCGAGTGCCGGACCGTCGCCCTTGTCCGGTGCGGGCGGCGCGACCTTGTCCTCGTCACCCCAACCGCCCATGTCGGCGCCCTTTTCGGTCCGATCGCCCGGAACGACTGCCAGCTTCATGCCGGGGCGCGAGAGCCACTTGGAGAGGGCCGTCTGGACTTCTGCCGGGGTAAGCGTGGCGAGGCGTTCGAGGTCCTTGCGGTACTGGGCCGGGTCGCCCGAATAGAGCAGGCCTTCCGCCAGGGTCACACCCTTCCCGCCGAAGCCGCCGACCCGTTCGAGGCCATCGATATTGCTCGACAGGATGGACGTGGCCGCGCGCCGGATTTCGTCTTCGGTCGGCCCTTCTGTCATGATTTGCGCAATCAGCTCGTCGAGCCGCGCCTCGGCCTTCGCCCGGTCGACGCCCGGCTTCACGTCCATCTGCGCCTGGAGGAACGAGAGGTTTTCGTGCTGCTGCGAATAGGCGCTGACCGAAACGGCCAGTTGCTCGTCGCGGACGAGCGTGTTGTCGAGGCGCGAGGATGCGAGCCCGCCGAGCACATACATGCCGACGGCAACGGGGATAGCGTCGGGATCGTTGGTCGATGGGCCGGTCCAGTTGCGCGTGACGCGCACGAGCGGGACCTGATCGACCATCTCCCGCGTGACGGGTGCTGCGAGTGTCACCGGCGGCGCGCTGACCGGGCTGATCTCGGGGCCGCGCGGGATGTCTCCGAACCAGCGCTCGACCATCGGTTTGGCGGTCGCCGCGTCGATGTCGCCCGACAGGACGAGCACGACGTTGTTGGGCGCGTAATTGTCCTTGAACCATTTGGCGACGTCGGCAAGGCTGGCGGCATCGAGATCGGCCATCGAGCCAATTGTCGAGTGGCGGTAAGGGTGGCCGACGGGGAGCAGGCCTTCGCCGATGGCGTATTCGGCGAGTCCATAGGGCTGGTTGTCGCCCTGGTTCTTCTCGTTCTTGACCACGCCCCGCTGCTTGTCGAGTTTCTCCTGAGTGACCGCGCCGAGAAGGTAACCCATGCGGTCGCTCTCCATCATCAGCGCCAGGTCGACCGCGCCGGTCGGCACCGTCTCGACGTAATTGGTGCGGTCATACCAGGTCGAACCATTCGTGCTGGTCGAGCCCGCGGCTTCCAGCGGGATGTCGAAATTCTCGACGTTTTCGCTGCCGCCGAACATCAGGTGTTCGAACAGGTGGGCGAAGCCGGTGCGACCTCGCGGCTCGTTCTTGGAGCCGACACGGTAGTAGGTCGTGACCCCCACGATAGGCGCCTTGTGGTCCGTGTGCACGAGCACCGTCAGGCCGTTTTCGAGCTGGAATTGCTCGTAGGGAATGTCGACCTTCTCGACGAGCGAGGCGAGGGAGGACGGGCTGGCTGCCGGCGCGCTGGCAAGCGGGGCATCGACGGGCGCAGTCGCGCATCCGGCAAGGGCGAGGGCGGCAATGCCGCTCAGAAGGTATCGACGCATGGCAGTCCCTTAGTTGCGACCTGGGTCATGTGAAACGGTGTAGCGGCTAACCGCATTCGCGAGGACGTCCTCGCGCCAGAAATGGACCGGCTTCAAGCGGTGCTGGACGAACAGCGTCGCCTGGTCGGCGTAATGCATGGATTTGGGCCGTGTGGTCGCCGCGCCGTAGGGCTGGATCGACTGCGACTTCACGCGCTTTCCCGGTGCCCATTCGGCGAACTGGACAAAGCTGTCACCGTGCTTGACCGCCAGCCTGCCATCTTCCTGCACGTCCCAGGTCGTCGAGGCGCGGAGCGTGTCCGACCCGCCATCGAGCGGAAGATCGACCGAACCTTGGCGCAGGCGCAGCAGGTCACTCATCGGAGGATCGATCCGTCCGAAATGGGTCTTGAGATGGTCGACTGCCCATGCCAGCTTTTCCCCCACATCGGGCAAGGGCTTGTTCTGGTACTCGGCGGACATGAAATCCTTGATCATGAGCAGCGCGAGGCTGTCGGCGCGGCCCTCGTTGTCGGCGGTGAAATCCCAATCCATCAGCAGCGCACGCGCCTTGCCCTCATCACTCTTGGGGTCGAGCTTGAGCTTCGCCAGCGCCGCCCAAAGATCACCGACATAGCCAGCACGTTCGTAGCCCGTGTCGTATTTGATCTTCTCCAGCGTCGCGCGGTCGATGGTCTCTGCCTCGCTCAGCAGCTTCCACGCGCGACGCGAGCGATTGGTCGTCTTGAGTTCGACCCCCATTTCCGGTGCGACGCTCGCCGGTGCGATATCGTCTGCAGCACCGGCCGCTGTGAAGGGCGAGTTGTTCGAATTGTAGAGCCACCCGCTCGACGGGTTTACGTATTTGGGGAGTGCCGAGTAGGCCACCGGCCCCTTCCAGATCGCTTTCGGATCATCACCGGGCAGGACGCCGCGCCAGTCGTAGCCTTTCGGCCGATCGGGCATGGCGGCGTTGTAGACGTAGGCGATATTGCCCTTGGCGTCGCCGTAGATGAAGTTCGTGCTCGGGATGTCCATGCGGGCGAGGATCGACTGCCACTCGTCGAGGCTCTTCGCCTTGTTGAGGCGGTAATAGGCGTCGAGCTGGCCGAGATTGTCCATGCCGCCATAGCGGATGGCGAAAGCGCCGCGGTCGTTGATGATCACCGGACCGTGGATGCTGCGATAGACCGTACGCTGGATCGGCAGCACGAGCGGGCCGATCCGGACGGGGAGGGTGACGGTGGTTTCCTTCAGCGGCAGCCACTTGTCGCCCATGCGGTACTTCTTCCCGCTTTCGTCCAGCACGAGCTTGTAGACATCGGTCATGTCGGGCCGGTTGACCGTGTTGGTCCAGCCGAGGTCCTCGTTATGACCGAGGAAAGGGTAGGGGCTTCCGGGAAAATTGGCGCCTGCATAGTGCCACCCTTCACCGCTTTCGACGACGAGTTCGTACCAGGCGACCCCGCCGCGCCAGGGCTGGTGGCTGTTGGACACGAGACGGGTCACCCCATCGCCCGAGCGCTTTGGGGCGACGGCAAAGGCGTTGGATCCCGACAGCGCTCCATCTTCCGCCCAGGGCAGGGGGAAGGCGCGTGCCTGCTTGGGCTTGCCGATGGCCGGCCCGAATTCGGGTAGCAGGTCGGTACCCTTGACCAGCGGTTCGATCGTGCCGTTGAGGCCGAAGAAGAAGGGTTGGCGCAAGGCAAACCCTGCCGCCACGTCCACCCCGTCAACGGGGAAGAGATTGTCGAGCCTTACCTCACCCCTATGCAGCTTGGCGTAGTCGTTGAGGCCTGTCGCGTAGGCCTCGAACAGGGCACGGGTATCTTCCGGTAACTCGGGATAGTGCCGTTCGGCCGTGCCGCGCGCATCGAGCAGGTGGTAGACGTAATCGACCGCCGCGCCGTCCTCGCCGGCGATGGCGCCATAGCGACCGCGGGCCATCGCGATGACATCCTGCAAGGTTGCGAAGTCGTCCTCGGCATGGGCGCGGGCGACACCATAGGCGACATCGGCGTCGGTCTTGCCGTAGATGTGAGGGACGCCGAACTCGTCGCGGGTGATTTCGGCAGAATAGGCTCGGTCCGACAGGCGAACGTCATCGCGCTTCGCCCAGAACGGCTCCCATGTCGCCAAGGCGACGAAGGCGACGAACAATACGACCAGCAGCGCAAATCCGATGCGCCCAACCCATTTCCGCATTCAGGCAATTCCTCTCTTGGATGTTGGCCTAGCGGGATTCGCGCCAAGGGCAAGGGGACGCTTTGGGTTGGGCAAAACTGCCGCGCGGCTATTTCGTTAA
Source organism: Qipengyuania sp. RANM35 (assembly GCF_041021145.2). Taxonomy (NCBI): domain Bacteria; kingdom Pseudomonadati; phylum Pseudomonadota; class Alphaproteobacteria; order Sphingomonadales; family Erythrobacteraceae; genus Qipengyuania; species Qipengyuania sp. RANM35. Next base: position 354,251 of record NZ_CM196433.1, read on the forward strand.
TGGGATTCGGCCCGCTAGCCCCGCGAGCGTGACAGCGCAGATCACCATCGGCCACGACGCCTCCGGAAAGCCGGTCCAGTTCGACATCGAGGAACTGCTCGCGACCCGCCTGCTGGTGCAGGGCAATTCAGGCAGCGGCAAATCGCACCTCCTGCGCCGCCTCCTCGAAGAGAGCGCGCGCATGGTGCAGCAGGTGGTGATCGACCCGGAGGGCGATTTCGTGACGCTGGCCGAGCCCTTCGGTCACATCGTCATCGACGGTGCCGCCTATTCGCCCGCCGAGATCGAGGCGCTGGCCCGCCGCATCCGCGAACATCGCGCCAGTGTGGTGTTGGCGCTCGAAGGGCTTGAGGTCGAACAGCAGATCCGCTGCGCCGCGCAGTTCCTCACCGCCCTGTTCGACGCCCCGCGCGAACACTGGTTTCCCGCGCTGGTGGTGGTCGACGAGGCGCAGATGTTCGCCCCAGCCGTGGCGGGCGAGATTGCCGAGGACACAAGGCGCATGACGCTGTCGGCCATGACCAATCTCATGTGCCGCGGGCGCAAGCGCGGCCTTGCGGGCATCGTCGCGACCCAGCGTCTGGCGAAGCTCGCCAAGAACGTCGCGGCAGAGGCCTCGAACTTCCTCATGGGCCGCACCTTCCTCGACATCGACATGGTCCGCGCCGCCGACCTCCTCGGCATGGAGCGGCGGCAGGCCGAGCGGATTCGCGAACTCGAACGTGGGCACTTCCTCGCGCTCGGCCCGGCGATCACGCGCTTGCCGGTGGCGGTGAAGATCGGTCCGGTGCAATCGGGCCTCAAGGCGCGCGCCGAGGGCCTCATGGCCATGCCCGAGACCGCACCTGCCGACATGGAAGCACTGCTGACCCGCGACCTCGCGAGCGAGGTCGCCAAGGCCCCGCCGCCCGGCCCGCCTCCGGCCCCGCGCTGGGAAGAGGTCGAGGCCGATATCGCCCACGCCGAAGAGCGCCAGGTCGAGGCTCCGCGCGCCGCACCCGACACCTCCGCAGTCGCGCAACAGATCGAAGCGATCATCGTTGCCATGGCAGGGGAGGAAGGCGTCGCCTTCCAGTCGGCGAGCGCGCAGTACCAGACCTTCCTGTCGCGCTGCCGGCGCGAACGGATCATCGGCCCGATGCCCGACATGGGCACGTTTCGTCGCCGCTTCGCCATGGCGGGTGCCGGCCTCGACCTTGTCGACGAGGAAACCCGTGAGCGCATCATGAAGCTCGCCCACGCGGTCGAGGACGATTTGCTCGCGCCGTTTCTCGTTCTCGCCAAGACCGCCAGCGCGGGGGAGGCAGATGTCGACGAGGATGCACTGGCGCGCGCCTACGGCACCAGTTCGCCCGGTCGCATCCGCCGCCTGCTCGACCATCTCGAGCGGCAGGGCCTCATCGTGGTGCGCGAGGATTTCGGGGGAGGGCGCTCGGTCCTCGTCCCGGGGCTCGAAGCCTCAGCGACTCCCGCCGAATAGCTGGCGACCGGCGAGGTCGAGCATGATTTCCTCGCTGCCGCCGCCGATCGCGTTGACGCGGACCTCGCGATAGATGCGTTCGACCTTGCTGCCGGTGATGTAGCTCGCCCCGCCGAGGACCTGCGCAGCTTCGCGCGCGACGGCTTCAAGCATCCGCGTGGCCTGCACCTTGAGCATGGCGAAATCGGCCGGACGGTCGCGCCCTTCGCGGACCTGCCAGGCGCACAGGTCGACCCAGGCCTGCGTTGCCTCGATCTGGCGTTCCATGTCGGCCAGCTTGATGCGGATCGACTGGTGGCCGACCAGCGGCTTGCCGAAGGTCTCGCGCTGCTGTGCCCAGTCGGCGGCCTCGGCCATGGCGACGCGGGCGTAGGCGCAGCAGCCCATGGCCATGCCCAGCCGCTCACCGTTGAAATTGCGCATGATGCCGATGAAGCCACCGTTCTCGGTCCCGATCAGGTTTTCTGCGGGCACGCGAACGTCGCTGAAGTGGATCGCGGCGGTATCCGAACAGCGCCAGCCCATCTTGTCGAGCCGCGTGCGCTCGACCCCCTCGCTCGCCATGTCGATCAGCAGCAGCGATATGCCGCCCGCTCCCGGACCGCCCGTGCGCACGGCGCACGTCAGCCAGTCCGCGCGCATGCCGGAGGTAATGAACATCTTGCCGCCGTTGACGACGTAATGGTCGCCATCCCGCACCGCAGTGGTCTTGAGGTTGGCAACGTCCGATCCGCCGCCCGCCTCGGTAATGCCGAGCGCGATGATCTTCTCGCCCGCGAGCACCGGCGGGGCGACGCGCTGCTTTAGATCGTCCGACCCCAGCGCCAGCACCGGCGGCAAGCCGATGCCGTGCGTCATCAGCGATGCACCGAGACCGCCTGCGCCGACGGCGGCCAGTTCCTCGGTCAGGACGAGGCCGTGGAAGATGTCGAAGCCCTGTTCGTGCCCGCCGTACTGCTCCGGGTAGCGCAGGCCGAGGATGCCCGCCTCGGCAGCCTTGCGATGGAGGTCGCGCGGGAGTTCGCCTTCGGCTTCCCAGCGGTCGATGTTTGGCGCGATCTCGCGCTCGACGAAGCGGCGAACGCTGGTTGCCAACGCCTCGTGGCTTTCGTCGTAAAAGGGAGAGCGGGCGCGCCAGTCGTCGAATGCTGTCATGACGGCATCCTCATGCGCGCGGTGCGGACAGTCAATCGGCGAAAATTTTCGCATCCCGTCTGGCCAAACCTGCGGTCACCCCTATATCCGCCTAACACACCTCACGAAAATGGTGGGGGAGGGCTTGTGTTGCTATAATGCAACACCATATTCGAGCGGTAATTCTCGATTGAGGGGTTTCGAATGAATCTCGAAAAGTTCACCGATCGCGCCAAGGGCTTTCTCCAGAGCGCGCAGACCGTCGCCATCCGCATGAACCACCAGCGGATCTCGCCCACCCACATCCTCAAGGCCCTGCTCGAGGATAACGAGGGCATGGCCGCCGGACTGATGCAGCGTGCGGGTGCCCACCCGGGCACGGCCGTGACCGAAGTCGACCTCGCGCTCGGCAAGGTTGCTGCTGTTACTGGCGGCGGCGCGCAGCAGACACCGGGCCTCGACAACGATGCCGTGCGCGTGCTCGACCAGGCCGAGCAGCTCGCGGAGAAGTCGGGTGACAGCTATGTCACCGTCGAGCGGCTGCTCCTTGCTCTTTCGCTGGCCAGCACCACGGCTGCTGGCCAGGCGCTGAAGAACGCCGGGCTCGACCCCAAGAAGCTCGAACAGGCGATCACCGAACTGCGCGGTGGGCGCACCGCCGACAGCGCGGGAGCGGAAAACGCTTATGACGCCCTAAAGAAGTATGCCCGCGACCTGACCCAGGCGGCGCGTGACGGCAAGCTCGACCCGGTGATCGGCCGCGACGAGGAAATCCGCCGCACGGTGCAGATCCTCGCCCGCCGGACCAAGAACAATCCTGCCCTCATCGGCGAGCCCGGCACCGGCAAGACCGCGATCGCCGAAGGTCTGGCGTTGCGCATCGCCAATGGCGACGTGCCCGACAGCCTCAAGGGCCGCACGCTCATGGCGCTCGACATGGGCTCGCTTATCGCGGGCGCGAAGTATCGCGGCGAGTTCGAGGAGCGGCTCAAGGCCGTGCTCGACGAGGTGAAGGGCGCCGAGGGGCAGATCATCCTGTTCATCGACGAGATGCACACGCTGATCGGCGCCGGTGCTTCCGAAGGCAGCATGGATGCCTCCAACCTGCTGAAGCCCGCGCTGGCCCGTGGCGAACTGCACTGCATCGGGGCGACCACGCTCGACGAGTACCAGAAGTACGTCGAGAAGGACCCCGCGCTGCAGCGGCGCTTCCAGTCGGTCTATATCGGCGAACCGAGCGTCGAGGACACGATCAGCATCCTGCGCGGCATCAAGGACAAGTACGAGCTGCACCACGGCGTGCGCATCACCGACGGTGCGATCGTAGCGGCGGCGCAGCTCAGCAACCGCTACATCCAGAACCGCTTCCTGCCCGACAAGGCCATCGACCTGATGGACGAGGCAGCGTCGCGCATCCGCATGGAAGTGGAGAGCAAGCCCGAGGAGATCGAGGGCCTCGACCGCCGCATCATCCAGCTGCGCATCGAGGAGCAGGCACTCCAGAAGGAAACCGATACCGCGTCGAAGGACCGGCTCGAGGCGCTGCGCAAGGAGCTGTCCGAGCTCGAGCAGCAGTCCTCCGAACTCACCACGCGCTGGCAGAACGAGCGTGACAAGATCCATGCCGAGGCGCGGATCAAGGAAGAGCTCGACGCGGCGCGGCTCGAACTCGAGCAGGCGCAGCGGACCGGCGACCTCGCCAAGGCTGGCGAGCTGCAATACGGCAAGATCCCCGAGCTCGAGAAGAAGCTCAACGAAGCCTCCGGCCAGAACGAGAATGCCCTGCTGCGCGAGGAAGTGACCGAGGACGACATCGCCTCTGTCGTCAGCCGCTGGACCGGCATCCCGGTCGACAAGATGATGGAAGGCGAGCGCGAGAAGCTGCTCCAGATGGAGGAGATCCTCGGCAAGCGCGTCATCGGGCAGGCGCAGGCGATCGACGCCGTGTCCAAGGCCGTGCGCCGCGCACGTGCGGGCCTACAGGACCCGGGGCGTCCGCTCGGCTCGTTCCTCTTCCTCGGGCCCACGGGCGTCGGCAAGACCGAACTGACCAAGGCGCTCGCCGGCTTCCTGTTCGACGACGATAGCGCGATGGTCCGCATCGACATGAGCGAATTCATGGAGAAGCACGCGGTCGCCCGCCTGATCGGCGCGCCTCCGGGCTATGTCGGCTACGAGGAAGGCGGCGTGCTGACCGAAGCGGTCCGTCGGCGCCCCTACCAGGTCGTGCTGTTTGACGAGGTCGAAAAGGCCCACACCGACGTCTTCAACGTGCTGCTGCAAGTGCTCGATGACGGCCGCCTGACCGACGGGCAGGGCCGCGTGGTCGACTTCTCGAACACGCTGATCATCCTGACCTCCAACCTCGGCAGCCAGTACCTCGCCAATATGGACGACGGGCAAAAGGTCGAGGATGTCGAACCACAGGTGATGGACGTGGTGCGTGGGCACTTCCGGCCCGAGTTCCTCAACCGCCTCGACGAGATCATCCTGTTCCACCGCTTGGGGCAGGAGCACATGGCGCCGATCGTCGATATCCAGGTCGCGCGGGTGCAGAAGCTGCTCAAGGACCGCAAGATCGTGCTCGACCTTACCGACGGCGCGAAGAAGTGGCTCGGCCGCGTGGGATACGACCCGGTCTATGGCGCACGCCCGCTGAAGCGTGCGGTCCAGCGCTATGTCCAGGACCCGCTGGCCGACATGATCCTGTCGGGCAAGGTTCCGGACGGTTCGACCGTCCACATCGATGAAGGCGACGGGCAGCTCGAAATGAAGATCAGCTGATCCCGAAAGCCGCAATAACGGCCGGAATCACGCGCTGTGTGATTCCGGCCACACATACTGAAAACCCGTAATGACGGCTTTGACAAGCCAGACCCCCTATTGCACTAGCAATCCATTAGGGACTGGGGGTCTCTCGACAGATTCGAACTCTATGCGCCTTGGGGCGCGGGGAAATATAGTTCGGTGTCGGGCAGCAAGAATACTCCCGTTCCAGTGTCGCGAACTGGAGTAAACATGAAAAAGTTCAACGAAAAGACCTTGGCTGGTCTGGCGATTTCCGCTTCGACCCTGGCCATACTCGTGGCCACGCCTGCCATGGCGCAGGAAGAAGGCGATGCATGCGTCGTCGGTACCGTCAACGGGACCCTTGATGCCGACGGCAATTGCGTCGTCATCGAAGGCACCGACGATGTGTCGACCACCGGCGCCGACGGCGCGCCTGTCGAAGGCGGCATCGTCGTCACCGGCTCGCGCATCAAGCGCGACACCTACAGCAGCGTTTCGCCTCTGCAGGTGCTGACTTCGGATACCGAAAACGAAGCCGGTCTGTTCGACCCGACCCAGATCCTGCAGCGTTCGGAAGCTGCTGCCGGCGTCCAGATCGATGCGACCTTCCAGGGCTTCGTGCTCGACAACGGCCCGGGTTCGGCAACGCTCGACCTTCGTGGCCTCGGTGCCGACCGCACCCTGCTGCTGATCAACGGCCGCCGCCTCGCCCCTGCCGGTGTGGAAGGCGCTCCGACCGCTCCCTCGATCAACCTCCTGCCCAGCACGCTGATCGACCGTTACGAACTGCTCCTCGAAGGTGCATCGTCGGTTTACGGTTCGGACGCAGTCGCGGGTGTCGGCAACGTCATTCTTCGCAAGGACTTCGACGGCCTCGAACTGACCGCTTTCGGCAACGTCAATCCGCAGGGTGGCGGCGATGACTACACCATCGGCGGTGCCTGGGGTTTCAACACCGACCGTGGCTTCTTCGGCATCGGCGCGGAATACGACTACCGCGACGAGATCCGTCTGCGCGATCGTGACTTCTTCCGCGGTTGTACGACGAACCTCGACATCACCAACACCGGTGAAATTCGTCGTCTGACCATCGACGACCAGGCCAACACTCTTGCTGACTCGGGTGGCACCATCACCACTTCGACCAGCGAGTGCATTCAGAGCGGTTTCAACGGCCGTATCATCGTTCCGTTCAACCGCCTCGGCTCGGTCTACTATGACGACCGCACCTACGGCTCGCAGATCGGTAACTCGGGTATCCCGGGCTTCAGTGAATCGGCCTTCGGTGGCCCGATCGACGCCGACGGCGACGGCGTTCGCGACGTCGACTTCCTGCTCGGCCAGAACCTGAACGGCATCAACCCCGACCAGATCTTCCTGAGCAAGCAGAAGCGTTACAACATTCTCGCTTACGGTGAATACACCCTGCCCGGCGAAGCCAACATCACTCCGTTCTTCGAAGCGATGTACACCCGCGCCGAAATCAACAGCGACAACGAGTTCTTCGCTCAGGTCTTCCCGTATGTTCCGGACTCGAACCAGTTCAACCCCTGTAACACCAACGTTACCGGGATCGACTGCCGTTCCAGCCTGACCATTCCGGGCTCGCGCCAGGGCGGTATCGGTCCGCAGCCGGTTCGTCCGGTTTTCGCGATCACCGGCGACCGCAACAACACCGACGTGAAGCAGGAGCAGTATCGCGGTGTTCTCGGTATCCGCGGCGATCTGCCGTTCATCTCGCCGAGCTGGAGCTTCGAAACCGCACTGACCTATTCGAAGGCCATCGGCACGTCGAACGTCCGCGGTATCCGTGAAGACAAGCTCGCCTTCGCCCTCGGCATCGACCCGACGATGGACTTCGACGGCGACGGCGTGGCCGACAACAACGGCAACGGCATCGCTGACGATTACAACTCGGGCCAGATCGTCACCAACAACGCCCTGCTGCAGTCGATTTTCGGCTACCCCGCAGCAATCGCGCCATGCGACGCCTCGGCACTTGCAAACCCGGAACTGGCCATGCCGGACCTGCTGGACGGCTGTGTGCCCGTGAACCTGTTCGCGCCGAGCGTGCTGGGTGTCGGCATCGGCGACTTCGCATCGCAGGCCGAGCGTGACTACGTCTTCGGCAACCGCTCGTTCAAGACCACCTATGAACAGCTCGTATGGGGCGCTTTCGCCACCGGCGATCTCTTCGAACTGCCGGCCGGTCCGGTCGGTGCGGTGGTCGGTGTCGAGTACCGTCGCGACGAAATCAACTCGATCGCCAACTCGGTTGCGGCAGACGGCCTGTTCTTCGGCTTCTTCGCTGACAGCGGCGCTGTCGGCAGCAAGGAAACGAAGGAAGCCTATGGCGAAATCGACATTCCGCTTCAGGCCGACAAGCCCTGGGTGCAGGAACTCAACCTGAACCTTTCGGGCCGTATCACGGACGACGAATATTACGGCACCAACTACACCTACGCGGTGAAGGCTGGCTGGCGTCCGATCGACCCGCTGCTGATCAAGTTCAGCTACGGCACCTCGTTCCGTGCTCCGAACCTGCGCGAAAACTTCCTGGGTTCGCAGACCGGCTTCAGCACCCTGTTCGATCCTTGCGCCGTTCCCGATGCTGCGTTTGACGACGTCAACGGCGTGTACGATCCGACAGGAGAAACCCGCGACGCACGTATCCTCGAGAACTGCCGTCGTGAAGGTCGCGACCCGACCACGGCCGGTCTCCTGATCGACCCGACCACCGGTCAGTCGCTCAACACGACGCAGAATACGAGTGTCGAAATCGCCCGCGGCGGTAGCCTCGATATCGATCCGGAAACGTCGCGCTCGCTGACCACCGGCTTCGCTTTCGAAGACACCATCGGTGACGGCTTCGATGTCAGCTTCGGCTTCAACTACTATGACATCAAGGTGAAGGGCTCGATCATCGCGCCGTCGGCACAGTTCATTCTGAACGACTGCTACACGCGTGAAGATGGCCAGCGAAGCCCGTTCTGTGACCGCATCACGGTTTCCTCGACGGGCCGCGAACTGGTTTCGGACGTGTTCGCCGGTTACATCAACCTGAACCAGGAAAGCGTCCGCGGCATCGACCTGAACAGCCGCTTCCGCAAGGAAGTGAACATGTTCGGCAAGCTCGTCGACTGGACACTGACCATGCGTGCCAACCACCTGATCGAGCGTAGCTCGCTGTTCGTGAACGACAACGGCCAGCGCACCTACGACGACGATGCCGGTGAAATCGGTCTGCAGAAGTGGACCGGTCGTGCGACGCTGGCAGCCGACATCGACAAGTTCCGCCTGTCCTGGACGACCCGCTACATCGGCCCGTTCGACCAGGATCCGGACGTCATCGACGAGTTCTCGGACGTGTTCGGTTACAACGCGGACGGCGACTTCATCGGTCAGACCGGCAGCACCTGCCTCGGTGGCGGTTCGCGCGATGCGAACGGCGTTCCCGATGGCGTGGTCGCAGGCGACGGCGTCTACTGTCGCCCCGTCGGCTTCGGCAAGGAGCAGTTCCTGCACACCGCTTCGGTTTCGTATCGCAGCGACAGCCTGGAAGTCATCCTGGGCGTGAGCAACATCTTCGATACCGCTCCGCCGCAGGTCAGCCCCTTCGCTTCGGGTATCACCGATATCTCGAACACCGCACTGGGTGCTGGTTATGACTACAACGGCCGTGAGTTCTTCATGTCGATCAACAAGAAGTTCTGACGACGTTCATATACCAGTCTGAATAAGAAAAGCGGCCTCGGGCATTTGTCCCGGGGCCGCTTTTTCATTATGGTTGCGGGACTGGATTCGGGAGAATTATCATTATGAAAGCGTATCGTACGGCCCTGCGCAGCGCGCTGGCCGGAGCCCTCCTCTTGTCGACCGCGCCGCTGGCGGTCCAGGCGCAGGCCCCCACGGTTCCCATCGATGTCTGGGCCCTTCGTGAAGTCGTGACTTCCGTGTCGGTGTCGCCCGATGGACAGCACATCCTCGTTCTCAAGACCGAGAGCAAGGAGGGCGATTACGTCATGGAGATCTACAAGTCGGACGACCTCTCCAAGCCGTGGCGCCGTCTCAATGCCGACCCGATGGAAATCATCGGCGCGCGGTGGGTGAACGACAATTACATTTTCGGTACGGCTTGGGAGGTGGTGCGCAAGTCGGTCTCTCGTCCCGAAGACGACGTGCGCGGTTACAAGTCGTTCTCCTATTCGCTGGCCGACAACAAGTTCTCGAGCAGCGAGGGCAACCTCAATGTCGTGAACCTGCTGCGAGACGAACCCAACCATATCCTGGTTTCATCGGGCCGTTCGGTCCAGTCAGGCGACGCCGTCGATCCGTTCGAGGCATTCCGCCCGCGCGCCTATTACCGCTACAACCTTGAAACCGGCGCGAAGGAGTTGCTCTACAAGGGCAACGACAAATTCCCCACGGCAGTCTTCGACAATCAGGGCAACCCGCGTTTCACCTCGTCGGTCGAGCCGGGTAGCCATCTGCAGAAGTTCTACTACCGCCTGCCGGGCGAGGGCAGCTGGACCGAGTATTCGACCAGCTACGACCTCGATTCCCACGACAACCTCTACCGCGTGCTGAGCGGTTTCCAGGGCCTGGTCGGTTTCAAGGACGAAGATCCCACCGTCGGCTACATGCTGGACACTGCGGAGGGAGACAAGGCCGCGCTGTGGGAGTTCGATTTCAAGACCGGCAAGATTGGCCAGAAGCTGTTCGAAGCCCCCAATTCCGACGTGATCGGCATCCAGACCAGTTCGATGAGCTGGGCGGGTGACAACCACCTGACTGCTGCGCTTTACCCCGGCGAAATGCTCGAACGTCACTGGTTCGATCCGAAGGAACAGGCGCTCTACGACGCCTTGTCGAAGCAAATCCCCGAGGCCTGGCAGGTCTGGATCACCAGCCGTTCGCGCGATGGCAACACGATGATCGTGAACAACGCCGGCCCGAAGGACCCGGGTTCGTTCTGGCTCGTCCGCAACGGCCGCATGAGCAAGCTGGGCAGCACCAATCCGCTGCTCCGCCCCGAACAGTTGGCCGATGTCCAGTTTATCAACTACAAGGCTCGAGACGGCCGCACGATCCCGGCCTATCTCACCGTGCCGCAGGGCAAGGGCCCGTTCCCGCTGGTGGTCCTGCCTCATGGCGGCCCGCACGTGAACGAGATCGTTACCTATGACGAGTGGAGCCAGTTCCTCGCCAACCAGGGATACATGGTGCTGCAACCGCAGTACCGCATCTCGACCGGCTGGGGTAAGTCGCACTTCGATGCCGGATATGGCGAACACGGCGGAAAGATGCAGGATGACCTCGATGACGGCGCGCTGGCGCTGGTCACACAGGGTCTGGTCGACCGCAACCGTATCGCGATGTTCGGCTGGTCGTACGGCGGCTATGCCGCACTAGCGTCGACCACGCGCGATCCGCAGATCTACCAGTGCGCCATTGCCGGTGCAGCGGTTGCGGACCCTGAAAAGGTCTACAACCTGCGCCGCAACCCCTACAGCCCCAAGGCGCTGGACGAATGGGAGAAGCGTCGCGGTACGATCGGGATCAACCCGATCAAGGAAGTGGCCAAGTCCAACATCCCCTTGCTGATGATCCACGGCGACGTCGACCGGCGCGTCCTATACTTCAACTACAAGGACTACGAGAAGGCGATGGAGAAGGCGGGCAAGACCAATGCCCAGTTCGTGACCCTCAAGGGTGCGGACCACTTCTACAATACGCTGATGTACAACCACCAGACGCAGCTGTTCACCACCATGCGTGACTTCCTGGCCAAGGATTGCGGTCCCGGCGGCCTCTAAGCCGATCGCCAGAACGAAAAGGGCCGGCCCGGTGAATAACCGTGGCCGGCCTTTTCATTCCGGGCGCTGTTTCGGCAACGCCCCACGTTAAATGCTGACCTAGCGCACGCGGACGGCCTTGACCCCACCCTGGTCGTTGATCCTGATGAAATAGGATGAAAGGGCGGCGTTCTTGATCAGGAGCTTGTCTCCGGACTTGGGTTCGAGAAGGCGACGAGGGACCTGGTCGATCCGCCAAACGGCACCCTCGGCAGTGCGAATGGTGTAACCGGTGCCATGCGAGCCGGAGACCGATGCGATGGTCGTCTCGAGCTCCTGGATTTCCTCTTCGTCCTTCCCTTCCTTGTCCTTCTTCCCGAAGATGCCGAAGTCCGGCAGCGAGAAGCCGAACAGCTTGCGCCGCGTCTTGCGTACCTCTTCGCGATCGACGATCTTCAACTCGCCCTTTTCCGTCGCACCGACGATCGCTGCGGCTGCCGCGTCGAAACACGCGAGACGGGCAGTTGGATCGGCCTCCCCCTGGCACGCCTTGATCGACTGGATGTGGACGTTCGTAGAATCCGCCTCCTGCGCCACAGCCGATGCAGGCAGGCATGTTGCGACAAGACTGGCCGCGACGAGATAACTCATCCGGCGGTTCAATTCGTAAGGGACCATTCACCTCTCCCGGCGCAAGTTCGGGCTCCACAATATCCCGCAGGTCGCGGATTTGAAATAGCGAGCTGGTATGTCGCCAACGGATTCGACCTCGTCCGGCAAATGACGTATGTTGAAAATCAATAATCTATTTATTCGAAGGATTACCCGATGTCGTTCCGAAGCATTGCATTGACAGCTGCTCTTTTGACTTTCGCCCCCGCCAATCTTGCCGCTCAGACGAGTGATGCAGGTGGCGAGGAAGCTACAGCCAAGTCCATCATTGTCGAAGGTCAGCAGGAAGACCCGCAGCAGGACAAGATCGTCTGCAAGACGGTCAAGGTGATCGGTTCGCGCGTCAACACGGGCAAGGAATGCAAGAGCCGCCGTCAATGGACTGCCGAGAAGGCGCAGAACCGCCAGGATCTCGAAAAGATCCAGTCTTCTCGCTGGAAGAGCAATTGATCGCGATATTGCCCTAATACGTTCGTCCTGCGGGCAATGCCCCCGGCCTGAGAGGAGTTGGAAAGATGCGTGGAATCAACCTGCTTGGGCTGGGCGTGCCGCTCGTCTTGTCGGTGGCTCCGGTCGCTGCCTTCGCTCAGGCCGCAGAGACGAGGCCCAATGCAGTCGCCAAGGCCTCGGACGTCGCCAGCGAAGAGAAGATTATCGCCGGCCCGAACGAGGAAGAGGTGATCTGCAAGCGCGATAAACCCACCGGTACCCGTGTGGCCACCAAGCGCGTTTGCAAGACCGCCCGTCTCTGGAACCTTGAACGCATCGAGATGCGCCGCACGGTCGAGCGCGGCCAGAACGAACGGATGAAAGAAGGCAACTGACCTGAGCGAGGCTCAGGCAGCTTCGCCTTCTTCTTCGACCGGATAGCCCATCCGCTCTGCCCAGGGGTGCAATATCGGCATGACGCCCCGCAAGTGGGGGGCATAGCGCCGCCAGCGGTAGCTGGCCCGCGTGTACAACTCTTCACCGATCTGGGAGTAGCTGGCCGTGCGCACGTGCCCGCGGCTTTTTGCTGTTGTGGTGTGATCGAGCATTCGCTCGGTCACTTCCAATCCAAGCCATTCGGCAATCGGCTGGAGTTCGTTTTCCGTGTCGACCACCAGGCGTTCGTAACGCACCGCTCGCCAGTCGACGTCGAACAGTTCCAGGCCGCGATGCCATGACTGCCACACGGCATCGTAGGTCTTCGCCGCCTCGTCGAGATCGGTGAAGCTGCGCATCCCGAGGTTCAGCGTGAAATTGGCCATGAAGCAGCTCAAGACCACGTCGTAAGGGTGCCGTTCGGCAAGGATGAACTTCGCGCTTGGGAACAATCGCTTGATCAGCGGGATGCGCTGCATGTTGAGTGGATGCTTGTCGAGTAGCCAGCGGCTATCGTCCCACCCGTTGTCGCGCGCGATGGCGAAATACATGTCGCGCAGTTCGGCGATACGCTCGGGCGTCAGCGTGGCGATATCCTCGTTCATCGTATGACGGACCAGGCGCGGGATCATGGGCTTTTCCTCGAGCACGCTGAGTGCAGGATGTCCCATCAGCATGGTGTCGAGCAGGGTTGTGCCCGAACGCGGGAAGCCGACGAGGAATACCGGGTCACGATATTCATTGCCCGGTGAAGCGGGTGTCCAGCTCGCTCGCCATTCGGGCGTCCAAAGGGCCAGATCGGCCTCAACCCGCTGGCGGTAGGTCTTGCCTACATGTGGGCGAGCCTTTGCCACTGCCGCCTCGTTCATCTTTTCAAAAGCAGCGAACGCCTTGTCGGCAAGGTTCTGGCGATCCGCCACACCACCAACCAGTTGCCAGCGGCGCATCGGCAGGACGGTTTCGGGAATCGCATCTGCATAGCGGGCGGCAGCTTCGAAATCGCCTGCGCGACGGGCCTGCCAGGCAAAGAGGAAAGATGCTTCGGGAGGTGCCGATTCCTTGTCGAGGCCTGCGACGAGAGCATCGAGATCCTCGATCCGGTTCAGCTTCTCCAGCAACATGCCGTATTCGATATGCGCTTCGCCGAAGCCGTCGAGGCGCGAAATGGCGTCGCGGTAGACCTCCATCGACTTGTCCAGATCATCGACCTGGGCGTAAGCCATGCCCAGATCGGTCAGGACCCTGACATTGTCAGGCTCGATTGCCCGTGCATCTTCCAGCACCTTGACCCGCGGAGGACCTCGTTCAGCCTCGCGCAGCACTTCGGCAAGATTGAGGTAGATCGGCACTTCGACGGGCGCGAGCGTGATGGCTTGCTCGAACGCGGTGATAGCTTCTTCGACTTCCCCGAGTTCGGCATAGATGTTGCCGAGGTTGTTGAGCGCAGCGAGATCGTTGGGGTCCGCTTCGATCGCACGGCGGTAGGCGGCCAACGCCTCTTGGTACCGCCCACGCTTCTGTTGGATATAGCCCTCGATCCGAGCAAGTGGAGCGTCGGTCGATCCAGCGGCGATGGCCAGTGCGCCGTCATCATCACCCGACTGCACGAGCGCCGCGGCCAGATTGTTCCGGCTGGCCCTGTCGGCCGGGTTAAGCTGCACCAGTTCGCGCAGGTAGGGGATCGCCCTGTCGAATGCCTCGATATGCAAGGCAGCAAGGCTTCCTATCGCAAGAAACGGACCCCGTTCGAGCGCAGAGGGCAAGGCCTGCTCGATCAGCTGCAGAGCGCCCGCGGGGTTCCCGCTGCGCAGCATCTGCATGGCCTGCATCAATTCCTGGGGCGGGGGAGGGAGATTCATTTTGGGTCGTATCCGGTCAGGGTGTCGGGCGCGCAATGTCGAATGCCACGGTCATTCGCTCGCCCGAAGGAAAGGCGCGCGTACCATGCCACATGGTCGATGGAAACAGTACCAGTCGCCCTATTGCCGGCTCGATGAGCCGTACGGGATCGAGGTCCGGCAGGACATCGCGGCACTCGCCGATCGAGAGCCATCCGGCATGGCTCGACCGGTCGGGCTGCGTCGTGTCCGCCATGGTTTCGGGCAGGTGGATATAGAGCGCGGAGCTGATCCATCCGCGACCGTGCACATGGTCCGAATGGAAGCCGGCGTCGCGCAAGCGCACCGACCAGGAGCCCGCCACGCGGAGCGGGTCACGCTCGGCAAGAAACGTCGGATGGCCCTCGCGCGGCGCAGGCAGCTGTGCGACATGCCGTGCGACCGTCTCCAGTATGACCTTGCGCAGGTGCTGGATGACCGGATCGGTCCGCAGGAGGAGATTTCCATCGGTCTGGGTACCACCACGCACAGACTGGTCGAGCGGTTGTGCCTTGGCAAAGTGCAGCTTGCGGAGGTATTCGGCCAGCCCGGCGATGTCGCCGATCTCATCGGCAATGTCGTAAATCCCGACAAGATTCTCTTCCCCCTCAAGCCAGTCCCAGCGCTCATCGCCCGTCAGGCGCCATGCCAAAGACTGGTATGGCCACAACATGTGGTCATGGTCCTGCGGAAGCAGGGGCTCGAGGAGGGGCGTTACCAGCTCGGCGCGGCCCGCCCGTAACAGGTGCCGCGCATATAGCGAGGCATCACCGACCGAGTGCGACGGATCGAAGGCGGCAAACAGCTTGTCGGCTTCTTCGATCCGATCCAGCTCGGAGGAAACATGCGCGGCCAGCGCGTGGAGCTGTGGGCTGACAATCCCAAGCCTGTTTGCGTCATCAAGAGCTCGCGCAGCTCCTTCAAGGTCGAGCGCCTCGAGGCGGGTGGAAACGTGAAGGCTGTGCAGCGCCACCGAGCGGGGATTGCTGCGGATGGCTGCGGCAATCGTGGCATACGGATCGACGCCCAGCTGGCCGCGGATATGCGCCGCGTCACGGTGCCCCTCGATCCACTCGGCATTGCCGGCAAGGAGTGCGTCGAGGAGTTGGACAGCGTCTGTCGCACGGCCGTCGTGCAGCAAGGCTGCGGCAAGGCCAAGACGCGCAGTGCCGTCCTGCGGGGCGAGGGCGATCGCACGCTCGAACAGGGCGCTGGCCGGCTGGCCCGCCTCGAGCGCGGCGCGCGCATGGGAATGGGCAATGAGCGCATCGCCAGGAGCGATTTGGGCCGCCGTGGAGAATGCGCTGACCGCTGTCGCGCTCTCCTGGGCCGTCCGTGCGGCCAGACCGAGCAATTGGTGCGCACGGGCTTCTCGTGAAAATTTGCCAGCGAGCTTCAGCGCAGCGGGAAGGAGGATTTCAGCATGGCCGGAACGAAGCAGCTCGATGCCCGAGGCAAAAGCGGCCTGCAGATCCCCTAGGGGAAAGCTGGCGATACGCTGGCTGGCTTCTTTGCGGTTCACTGGGATCGAAAGTCCGGAAAATCTGGCGTGGCCGGAGCCACAAAAGAAAATGGCGGACCCGAAGGCCCGCCATTCCCTTTCTAGCGACTGTGAAGCTTAGAATTCAAGCGTCACACCGGCGTAGATGTAGCGACCAAGAGCGTCGTACACCTGCGCGAAGACGTTGCCGTTACACGAGCCGGCAGGGCAAGCCTGCGAGCCGGTCACCGGCGGGGTCTTGTCGAGGATGTTGTTGGCACCCAGGCGGAAGTTGTAGTGGTCGCCCACTTCCGCGGTCAGAGCCAGGTCGAAGTAGCTGACCGCGTCGAAGTGCGAAGCACCCGGACGGCCACCGTCGAGGTCGACGGCGTCGAAGTAACGCCAGCGAACCGAAGCACCGATGCCGTTGGCGAAGTCGAAGCCAACGCGGGCCTGGTGGCGCCACTCGGGGTTCGGGGTTCCGCAAACGTTGCCGGCGAGGCCGACGCAGTCGATGTCTTCGACGCCCGGGACACCCGGGTTCGAGCTGAGTTCTTCAAGCCACGTACCAACGAAGCTGAAGTTCAGTCGACCAAGGTCACCGATCTGACGGTTGTACGAGGCCAGAACGTCGATACCCGAGGTCTTCAGGCGGCCGATGTTCTGCGAAAGATCCTCGATGTAGCCGTTCGACGTACGCCAGATCGAACCCGATGCGTCACGGTTGATCAGGCCGCAGAAGAAAGCGTCTGCGGTGTCGGTGCACTGCTCCATGATGATGTCGGCGCCGATGCCCTGGATGGCACCTTCAACCTTGATCTTGAAGTAGTCGACGCTGGCGCTGAAGCCCGGCAGGAACGTCGGGGTCAGAACCACACCAACGGTGTAGGTGTCAGCGACTTCCGGAAGCAGGTCCGGGTTACCGCCGATCAGGCCGTTGTACTGGTTGGCAGGGTTCGGAGCGACGAACTGGCCGACCGAAAGACCCTGGGCAAGACAGCCCGTGTCAGCTGCGGTGATGGTGAAACCGGCGCAAAGGTCGGTCGAACCGTCAAGAGCAACACGCTGCGGAGCGAAGAGATCCTGCACCGTCGGCGCACGCACCGCACGGTTGTAACCGCCACGCAGACGGATGTCTGCGGTCGGGGCAAGTTCACCCTCGATCTTGTAGGTGTCGGTCTTGGCACCGGTGCTGTAGTCCGAATAACGGTAACCACCGGTCAACGTGAATTCGTGCAGCCAGGTGTCCTGGACGATCGGCAGACGAATTTCAGTGAAGAATTCCTTCACGTTGAACGAGCCCGAAACCGGAAGCGTCGGGGCGCCCTGGCCAGCGAGGTCGCCGGTCTGGAACGCGATGTCCGACATGAATTCCAGCTTCTCCTTGCGGTATTCCGCACCGAGAACGATGCCGACACCTTCCGAGGCCCACGGAGTCTGGATACCGTATTCACCCAGAGCGCCCGAGACGTAACCCGACAGGATCTGCTCGCTGACAACACCGCGCTGGAAGCCCGGGGTCGACAGATAGTTGGTCGCTGCCGCGCTCGGCGGAGTGCCCGGGTTGAAGATGTCCCAGGGTACGCAGTTCGGATCGGTACCGTCGAGCACCGAACGGCAGACCGCGTTGCCATTGGCGTCGGTCACAACGTCGAGTGCGCGGGTGATACGCGTCACCGAAAGGTCGTTGGTGTAGGTTTCGGCGAAGTTGGTACGACCATACTGGTAGTATGCATCGTACGACCAGGCCGGGCTCAGGTCACCACGGGTACCCAGCACGGCGCGGTAGCTGGTGTGCTGGAGGTCGTCGCGACGCGGGCCGCCTTCGACGTTACGACGGCCGATCTGGGCGAAACCACGGTTGTAGGTGGTGCCGGTAACCGGATCAACGAAGTCGAACGGTGCAGCGAAGGTGCCGGTCGGGTCGCCATTGGCGTCGAGGATCGGCGAGTTGCCGACGACGTCAAAAGCGCGGGCCGGGTCGTTGCTGACCAGGAGGTTTTCGTCATCGCACAGACCTGCCAGCTGGCTCGCGCCGAGCAGCGGGTTGTTACAGTTGATCGAAGTGGTGACGAAGAAGTTACCCGACGGAGCGATCTGGGCGACCGTACGGTCGTCCATGAACATGAACTCCATGTAGGGGTGCAGCGCCGAGCTGATTTCGTAGTCGGCGAAGACGCCTGCCGTGTAACGTTCGTCCGGACGCTGATAGTAGTTCAGCGGGGCGTAGTTGTAGGCAGTGAAGCCCGGCAGGAGGGTACGGTTCGGACCGAACTGGCCGATCGTCGAGGTGAACGAATCATAGATGCCGTCACCGTCCGTATCGGTCAGGTTGTCGAAGTCGTCATAGTAGAACACGGTGCCGGTCGGCGAGGTTGCCGAACCACCACAGGTGTAGAGCGTTGCACCGCCAGCGACCTGGGCGTTGGTGCGGGCCGAAAGGGCGCAAGCCGAGTAGTCGCGCGACGACTGGTTCACAGCCTTGATCTTGCGGTAACCGACATAGGCAGTGGCGTGGCCACGACCGTCATCGAAGCTCGTGCCGAAAGCCAGCGTGGCATCGAAGGTGCCGCCGTTGGTCGACATGCCCTTCGGATAGCCGAAGTTGCGTGCGTCGAGAGCGTTGGTGATGTCGGCACCGGCACGGTTGTTGTGCTGGTAGACCGAGTACTGCGTGTCGAGCTTGAAGCCTTCGAAATCGGTATCCATCACGAAGTTGACGACGCCCGAAACGGCGTCGGCACCGTACACCGACGAAGCACCACCGGTCAGCACGTCGACGCGTTCGATCAGGGCAGCCGGGATCACGTTGATGTCGGCAGCCGAAGTGCCCGGGTCACCCGGGACGAGGCGGCGGCCGTTGACGAGAACCAGGTTACGCTCCGAGCCGAGACCGCGAAGGTTCAGCGTGGCAGTACCCGATGCGCCGTTCGAGATGTTGGCGCCCTGTCCGGCGAACACCTGCGGCAGCGAGTTGATGAGGTCTTCGACGCGGGTGGTACCGGTCTGGGCGAACTCTTCGGAACCGACGACGGTAACCGGAGTGGCCGATTCGAGGTTCGGCTGCTTGATGCGCGAACCGGTAACCAGGATGGTGTTGGCAGAAGTGCCAAGCTCGTCCCCGTCGACGCTTTCAGCCGGCTGAACGCCGGCGTCGTCGTCTGCGTCCTGTGCAAACGCCGGGGCGCTCGCCAGGGCAAGGCTAAGTGCAAGCGGAGCCGCACTCACCTTGAAAATGGTGGAATTCTTCATGAGATATCAATCCCCTATAAAGACCCGCGGGGCGGGTTCTCTCATCTTATTCAAGCCAAGGAGACGCGCGCACGCGCACGCCTACTCAAGCTGTCGTACACGATGGAGGCTCGGGAGGGCTCTCCGCAATGCCAAAGTGATTGCAATTGTTAATTGCGGCACGCCATGTGTCTTGCTTGCAACATGGCCGCGGCCCACGGAATTCCGTCATTTTTGTCACCTTAACCATGTCAAACCCCTGTCCCGGTCGGAAAAATGCAACAACGGGCGCAGCTGCCGGCAGCCTAGCGGCGCTTGAGCGTATCCAGTGCAAGGTCCGCTTGACCTTAACGTCAACGTCAAATACGCCAGTGGCAAATCGAAACCTGTGAGGAGAGCCCCCATGCCCAACGCCTATATCGTCGAAGCCGTTCGTACGGCCGGGGGGCGCCGCGGCGGCCGCCTTGCTGGTGTCCATCCGGTGGACCTCGCCGCCAAGTCGCTCGATGCGGTGATGGAGCGCAGCGGGCTCGAAGCCAAGGCCGTCGACGACGTGGTGATGGGCTGCGTCAGCCAAGGCGGCGAGCAGGCCATGCAGGTCGGACGCAATGCGGTTCTCGCCTCCAAGACCCTCGGCGAAGGCGTACCTGCTGTCACCATCGATCGCCAGTGCGGTTCCAGCCAGCAGGCGATCCAGTTCGCTGCGCAGGCAGTCATGTCGGGCACCCAGGACGTGGTTATTGCCGCCGGCGTCGAGAGCATGAGCCGCGTGCCGATGGGTTCGACCGCCATGTTCCACATGAAAGAGGGTCTGGGTAACTACAAGTCGCCCGGCCTTGAGGAAAAATACCCCGGCATCCAGTGGTCGCAGTTCATGGGTGCCGAGATGATTGTCAAGAAGCACGGCTTCACCAAGGACGACCTCGACCGCTTTGCGCTGTCGAGCCATCTCAAGGCGATCGAGGCAACCAAGTCGGGCGCCTTTACCGATGAAATCGTGCCGGTGCAGATCGAGACGCCGGAAGGCACCGAGATGCATACGGTCGATGAAGGCATCCGCTTCGATGCCACTCTCGAGAGCATCTCGAGCGTGAAGCTGCTCAATCCCGAGGGCACCATCACTGCCGCAACCAGCAGCCAGATCTGCGATGGTTCGAGCGCCGTGCTGGTCGTCAGCGAGAAGGCGCTGAAGGAATACGGTCTCACCCCGCTGGCGCGCATCCACAACCTCACTGTCACCGCCGGTGACCCCGTGATCATGCTGGAAGAGCCGCTGTTCGCCACCGATCGCGCGTTGCAGCGTGCGGGCATGAACATCTCGGACATCGACCTTTACGAGGTCAACGAGGCCTTCGCCCCGGTGCCGCTCGCCTGGCTCAAGCACACGGGCGCAGATCCGGACAAGCTCAACGTCAACGGAGGCGCGATCGCGCTGGGCCACCCGCTCGGCGCGAGCGGCACCAAACTGATGGCAACGCTCGTCCACGCGCTCCGCGCGCGCGGCAAGAAATATGGCCTGCAGACGATGTGCGAAGGCGGCGGCGTCGCCAATGTCACCATCATCGAGGCAATGTAAGAACCCCCAAATCCTGAGAGGATAATTCCATGGAAGTCAGTGCAAACACTCCCGCCGTCGTCACCGGCGGCGCCTCCGGCCTTGGCGCGGCAACTGCCCGCGCCCTTGCCGCCAAGGGTGCCAAGGTCGCCATCTTCGACATGAACGAAGAGAAGGGCGAGGCGCTCGCAGCCGAACTCGGAGGCGTCTTCTGCAAGGTCAATGTGACCAGCGACGAGGAAGTCGATGCAGCCTTCGCCAAGGCCCGCGCCGCCCACGGGCAGGAGCGTATTCTGGTCAACTGTGCGGGTATCGGTAACGCGATCAAGACTGCCAGCCGTTCGAAGGAAGACGGCTCGATCAAGCATTTCCCGATCAGCGCCTTCGATTTCGTGATCCAGGTGAACCTCATCGGCACCTTCCGCTGCATCGCCAAGTCGGCTGCCGGTATGCTGACGCTCGACCCGCTCGATGAGAACGGCGAGCGCGGTGCGATCGTCAATACCGCCTCGGTCGCGGGCGAGGACGGCCAGATCGGCCAGGCCGCGTACTCGGCATCGAAGGCGGGCGTCATCGGCATGACCCTGCCGATCGCGCGCGACCTGATGAACGAAGGCATCCGCGTCAACACTATCCTGCCGGGCATCTTCGACACCCCGCTGCTCGCCGCCGCGCCGCAGAACGTGCGCGACGCACTGGCCGCATCCGTGCCGTTCCCCAAGCGCCTCGGCATCCCGACCGAATACGCCAAGCTCGCCATGTGCATGATCGAGACCGGCTATTTCAACGGCGAGGACGTCCGCCTCGACGGGGCCATCAGGATGGCCCCGCGCTAAGCGAAACGATCAAGGGAAGGGCGGCCATCTGAGCCGCCCTTTTCGTTTGGGAGAGAGACATGACCGAATACAAGCAGATCAAGCTCGATATCGCCGATGGCATCGCCACGCTAACGCTTCACCGGCCGGAGAAGATGAACGCGTTCACCCGCGTGATGATGGACGAGATGATCGATGCCATGGACGTGACCGATGCCGACGACAGCGTGCGTGCGGTCATCGTCACCGGGGCGGGTGACCGGGCTTTCTGCGCCGGTGCCGACCTGACCCCCGAGGGCGGCGGTCATGTGTTTTCCGACCCGAACCCGGTCGAAAGCCTTTCCGACGAGCGCGTGCGCGACGGAGGTGGGCGACTGACGCTTCGCCTGTTCAATTCGAAGAAGCCGCTGATCGGCGCCTGCAACGGCGTGGCCGTGGGCGTCGGCATAACGATGCAGCTGCCTTTCGACATCCGCCTGGCTTCCGACAATGCCCGCTTCGGCTTCGTATTCGCGCGCCGGGGGATTACCCCCGAAGCTGCATCGAGCTGGTTCTTGCCCCGCCTCGTCGGCATGCAGACCGCGCTCGAATGGTGCATGACGGGCAGGATCTTCGACGCGCAGGAAGCCAAGGAGCGCGGTCTCGTCCGCTCGGTCCATCCGCAGGGCGAACTCCTTGATGTCGCCCGCGGCATTGCCCGCGAGATTGCCGACAACACCTCGGCGGTTTCCGTAGCCATGACCCGCGCCATGCTCTGGCGCATCGGCGGTGGCGGGCATCCGATGGAAGGCCATCGCGTCGACAGTCGCGCGATCTACCGCCTCAGCCGCAGCAACGATGCGAAAGAAGGCATTGCCAGCTTCCTCGAAAAGCGTGCCCCGGCCTATCCCGACACGGTCAGCAAGAACATGCCCGACTTCTATCCCTGGTGGGACGAACCCGGCTACGAATGAGGGCAGGGCAATAGTTGCGCTTGTGACGGTTACAGGCGCAACTGACTTGCCAAGCGCGGCGCGATTCCTAAGGTTGGCGTCATGTCGAAACGCCAGCCCGCCCAGCGCCTTGCCGATTTCCTGCCCTACCAGCTTTCGGTCGCGTCGAACGCAGTCTCTACCCGCATTGCCGAGCAGTATCGCAAGCGCTTTGCGCTCAAGACAACCGAATGGCGGATCATGGCGGTTCTGGGTGATGCCGGCGCATTGACTCAGCGCGAGATGTCGCAGCTGACCTTGATGGACAAGGTGCCGGTCAATCGCGCATGCAAGCGTCTGGAAGATCGCGGCCTGATCCAGCGATCGCCGAACGCCTCGGACGGACGCTCGCACCTCCTCGAACTTACGACCGAGGGCAGGGCAGTGCACGCGGGCATCATGCCGCTGGCGGTCAAGATCGAGGAAGAGCTCTTCGCCGTCCTGTCACCCGCCGAACAGGCGAGCCTGCGCGACATGCTTGTCCGCGTACGAGAAAACGCGGGCGACTTCGATGCGGAAAGCCTGGCCGACTAGGTCGACCAGGCTCTCTCGCTTCCCGTCTTCTTCTCAGGGTTATTCGGTTATCCGATGCCGCCACTGAAGGCGTCGGCGATCGAACAGGCCGCCGGGCCGAGAATGACGATGAACAGCACCGGCAGGATGAACATGATCAGCGGCACGGTCATGATCGCGGGCAGGCGCGCGGCCTTTTCCTCGGCGCGCATCATACGTTCGTTACGGAACTCTGCCGAGAGCACACGGAGAGCAGATGCAAGCGGAGTACCATAGCGTTCGGTTTGGATCATGGTCGTGACCACGCCCTTCACCGCTTCGAGATTCACGCGATAGGCGAGGTTGTCGAAGGCTTTCTTACGTTCGTTGAGGAACGACAGCTCGATCGCGGTCAGGGCAAATTCGTCGCCCAGTTCCGGATAGGCGCGGCCGAGTTCCTTGGCGACGCGGTTGAAGGCGGCGTCTACGGTCAGGCCAGCCTCGGCGCAGATGACCAGGAGGTCGAGCGCGTCGGGAAGGCCCTTGCGAATGGCATCAGACCGCTTCTTGGCGATGTTCGACAGGTAGATTTCCGGCCCCTTGTACCCTGCGAACAGGGCAGCAGCGAGAGCCATGACGCGCTTCATCTGCCAGTCGGGATAGATCTCGACGAGGTAGAGCAGGACGAATGCGGTACCGCCGAGCACGATCGGCAGGATCATGCGCAGACCAATGATGAGGACCGCCAGTTCCTTGTTGCGGATGCCCGCCCAGGCGAGCTTCTGCTGGACGATGTCGACCTGGCTCTGCTGCAACACTTTCATGTTGCCCAGGGTGTCCTTGATCTTTTCCGTCGTGTCGGTCTTGCGGACGAGGCTCTGGCGCTTCTTCGCGCTCGAAGTCACGAGGCCCGACTTGAGCTCTTCGCGACGACCTTCGAGCGCTTTAACACGCTTTGCCATCGGGTCCTTGATGGTGACGGCCGAATAGATCGCGACGAGCACCGCGACGGCGGCGATCCCTGCCAGGATCGAGCCGACGAGGATGACGTCGAAGCCGAGAAGCTTGGGGCCGGTGGAGGGGTCCATGGGTCTTTCTCTTCCCTGCTCAGATTTCGAAACTGACCATCTTGGCCATGATGAAGCCGCCGATCGACATCCAGACGAGGCCGCCAAGGCCGGTCACGATGAGGCGGTCGTCTTCGAAGAACCCGCCAATGTAGGTGGGATTGATCCACCAGATCAGCGTGAAGACGATGAAGGGCAGCGAGCCGACGATGTAGGCCGAGGCCTTTGATTCCGAGCTCATGGCACGGATCTTGAGCTTCATCTGGGCGCGCTTGCGCAGCACGTCGGCGAGGTTCGACAGCGTCTCGGCGAGGTTACCGCCGGTTTCGCGCTGGATCGCGAGCGTGATGCAGAAGAAGTTGAATTCAGGGATGCCCAGGCGGTCGGCGGTGTCCTGGAGCGAATCCTCCATGGTCTTGCCGATCTTGATGCGCTCGACGATGCCCTTGAACTCCTGGCCCACGGGTCCGGGAAGTTCCTGCGCCACGACCGAAAGCGTCTCGGTAACCGGCAGACCCGAACGAAGGCCGCGAACGAGTAGCTCGATGGCATCGGGGAATTTGGTGTTGAACTGCGCCGTGCGCTTCTTGATCTGCCGGTTCACGATGAAGTGCGGCAGGCCAGCGCCGGCAAGTGTGCCGAGGCCGAGCGAAAGGGCGAAGGAACCCGACCGCAGGAACAGGAGGATGGCCACGCCGAGGCCGATGCCGACAGACGTGTAGGCATACTGGCTCAGCGTCCAGTTCTTCCCCGTACGGTCAAGCCGAACGGCAAGCGCATCCACGCGCGAGCCCGAGCCGGCAACCTTGTAGCGCTTGGGTTTGCGCGCTGCGATTGCCTTCTTCAGCTGGGATTCGACCTTGGCGTCAGTGCTTTCGGAGTGGCGGTAGCGCAACTGCTGCAGGCGGCGTTGGCCGGCCTTGCCCGCGTCGGGACCAGCCACCAGGGTGTAGCCGATCGCGAGCAGCGCGAGGACGCCCACCGCCAGCAGTACTACCTGAATGATGTCCATGCCCACACTCCGTAAGTCGAATTCGGTGGTCCGGCGGGCGCCCCATCGGGCAGCGCCCGCCGGTTAGTCGGTTTATTCCGCGGCTTCGGCGAAGACCGCCTTGTCCTTCTTCTTCGGCATCAGGCCTTTGAGGTCGATGCCGCCGAGGAGCGACTTTTTCGCGGCGGAGGCTTCGCCTTCCTCCGCTCCGTCACCGCCGATGCCGACGATGCGCGCAGCAAGCTGCTTCATCGCGGCAGCGGCCTTGGAGCCGCCGTTCGCCTCGACGAAGGTCTTGCCCAGCTTGGCGGCATTGGCTGCCGCCTTCTGGTCGAAGGGAATGACGATATCGATCTTGCGTTCGATCGAGGCTTCGAAATCGGCTTTGCTGATTTCGGCGACGCCCGGCTGCACCTTGTTGGCGACGATGATCGGCACCGCATGCGGGGCGTTGGTCTTGAGCCAGGACAGGATGCGGATCGAATCGCGTGCCGAGGCAAGCGACATTTCGGTCGTGAGCACTGCCACGTTCACCTCGTTGAGGAGGTGAGGGAAGTTGATCATCATGTTGCGCGGCATGTCGACAACCGTCATCTCGAAAGCGTGACGGAATTCGTCCTGCAGCTGCATGAAGGCCGAACCATCGGTCATCAGCGGCTGGTTAATCGGCGCTTCTGCCGACAGGATCGCGAGGTTGTCGTTCGCACGGATCATGGCGCGTTCGATGAACAGCCCGTCGATGCGGCTCGGATTGTCGATCGCGTCGGTCAGGCCGCGACCCGGTTCGAGGTCGAGCGCCAAGGCGCCGGTCCCGAAGTGGACGTCGAGGTCGAGCAGGGCAGTCGACAGCTTGCGCTCGGTCGAGAAGTTCCACGCGATCGAGGTCGCCAGCGTCGATGCGCCAACGCCACCGCGGGTGCCGATGATGGCGGTCGAGATATGGCGCTTGGCCATTTCCTCGTCGCTCAGGCGCGGAGCGGCAAAGACCGCCTGCGCATTGTTGAGCGAATCGCGCAGCATGCTCGCCGACAGCGGCTTGAGCAGGTAGTCGTGAATGCCGCTGGCGAGCAGGTCGCGATAGAGGCGCACGTCGTTAACCTGGCCACAGGCGATCACCACCGTGCCGGGTTCACAAACTTCGGCGAGGGCGTTGATGTCGTTCAGCGGATCGCCGCTTTCCGACAGGTCGACCATCAGGATGTTCGGGCTGGCCGACACCGACAGCGACTGGACCGCATTACGCAGACCGCCCTTGTTGCACTTTTCCGGCTGCCAGCCGAGTTCGATCACCACCGGACGCAGGACATCGAGCGCGGCCTCGTCGCAGAGATACGCGGCGAATGCGTCACGATTGCCGGGCATGGATGTTTTCAACGAAGCGCTCATGACATCAATTCCCTTCGGTGGAGGACACCTTCGACAGGCCCTGGCTGCCCGTGGCGGGCTTTTCGCGGTAGCTGTCGATGGCTTTGTTGGAGCTGAGGATTACGGTCTCGCCGCTACCCTGCTGGCCGCGCACGAGGTCCTCGGGGTTGGCGACCATGGCCGCCATGTTCGAGTTCACCGCGCAACCGTAGTTGGGGTAGGTGCCGTTGTTGTAGTTGATGTCGCTCTTGGCCGACCAGTCCGGGCAGCCCGGAACGCTGGCCGTGGTGCGCGAGATGACCACGCGGACCTGGCCCGGATTGACATAGCCTTCGGTCGGCGGAGCGCCATCGGCAACGATGATGCCGTAGCGACCGGCGAGGCTGGCCACGGTGGCCTTGACCCCGGGGCTGTTCGTCGGATCGTCGATCGCGATGCGGTCGCCGTAGCGCAGGTCCATCGTTTCGAACCAGCCGTCGAGACGGCGCTGTTCGGACACCGGCAGGCTGTCGCCGCTGGTAGCGACGTCGAAGGTGTAGTTGGTCCGTTCGACCACCGGCTGCTTCGTCGAATAAAGCGAGCGGTTTTCGGGCATCCCGCCGCAGGCGCCAAGGCCGAGCGAAAGCGAGAGGGCGAGGGCGACTGCCGTCTTGCGGGTCAGATCGTTACGCATGTTCTGTTCCTTCTCGATCACTTGAAGCTGAAGCCGGGCTTGGCATCCGCGTCGGCTTCTGCACGACGCGACTGGACCGGAGCGGCTGCCGCCTTGGTTTCACCCGCCGGCTGGGCCTGCGAGATGCCGGGAGTGGCCGGCTGCGCGCTTTCCTGCATGGTCGGCACCGGACGGTGTGCGCCGTCCTTGCCGGCGTTCTCCATGTATCCGATGATGCTCTGGATCTCGTTGGGAGCCTTGAAGCCATCGGTCGGCAGGACCACGTCGTTGGCGTTGATCGGCTTCACCAGGTACGGCGTAACCACGATCACCAGTTCGGTTTCACCCTTCTGGTAGCTCTTCGAACGGAACAGGTTGCCGATGATCGGAACATCGCCGAGGCCCGGGGTCTTCTCCAGGAGGTTCTGCGAGTTGTTCTGCATCAGGCCCGCGATCATGAAGCTCTGGCCAGAGCCGAGTTCGATGGTCGTTTCTGCACGACGGGTCGTCAGTGCCGGGATCTGGAAGCCGTTGAGCGTGACCGCACCGCGGCTCGAGAGCTCGGAGACTTCCGGACGCACGCGGATCGAGATGCGGCCGTTGGCCAGCACGGTCGGCGTGTAGGTCAGGCTGACACCGTAATTCTTGTACTCGACCGAGGTCGTGCCGAGGCCCTGGCTCTGCGGGATCGGGAACTCGCCGCCTGCGAGGAATTCGGCCGTTTCACCCGAAAGGGCGGTCAGGTTCGGTTCCGACAGGGTGGTGACGAGGCCGATCTGCTCGCCCAGGTTGAGCGTGGCAAGAAGGTCGAGGCCGAGCAGCTTGCCGCCCAGCGAAAGCAGGCCGTTGCGAGAACCACGAATCGGCTCGAAAGTCGTCCGCGGTGTCACGAAGCGCTGGTTGATGTAGTCGTAGGGGCGCGTCTCGCTGACGCAGCCGAAGTCGTACACGGCGCAGGGATCGAGCGGCACGGTGTTATCGGTCGGCTGGGCGCCGACGATGTTGCCCGCCCGGCCGCTCTGAGCGCCGAAGACGAAGCCGTTGGACTGGTCGCGCGTGGTCAGGTTGCCCTGGATGTCGCGAACGAGCGAGCGGCTAACCTCGGCAAAGCGCACCTGCAGGTTGACCTGCAGCGGCGTCGCCATGCGCAGGCGGCTGATGACGTTGGTGTCCTCGCCAACGAAGGCTTCGACGAGGCGCTGTGCCTCGGCGGCATCTTCAGGGGCCGCCACGGTGCCGGTGAGCAGCACGGTGTTGGTGCCCATGGTGGCCACGTTCACCTTCGCTTCCGGCATCGCCAGCGCCAGCATCTGGTCGATGCTGCCGATGTTCGAACCGACGCGGACGTTGGCCGACCACACGACGTCGCCGGCAGCGTTGCTGGCGTAGACCGTGGTCTCGCCGCCGCCCTTGCCCATTACGTAGAGCTGGCGCTGCGACTTGACCTGCACATCGGCGACCGTTTCGTCGGCGATGAAGACGTCGGCCATCGTGCCCGGCACGGTGACGAGTTCACCCTTGCCGATCGAGAGGACGATTTCCGTGGAAGGACGCGAGACCGATTGGGCGGTTGCGACATTCGCCGGGATGGCTGCCAGCGGCGCGATAGCCAGGCTGGCGAGCAGCAGTTTGGTGGAAAGACGACGTTTCATGGAATTGCCCCCTGAATGGCTTCCTGTGTCCAAGACCCGGCTCACCGCGTCACCGTGGCGCCTGCGGCGGGAACGGTGTTGGCGGCATTCTGCATGCCCTGACCCTGGGCCTTCATGGCCGAGGAGAGCATCTGTTCGAAAACCGAAGGTTCGGTTGCGTTGGCGGTTGCGTTGCCGTTGGCGCCGATCGGAACAGCTTCCGTTTCCTTGCCACGGGTCACACGGACGACCGGACCGCGGTGCGAGCTGCCCTGGCGCTTGAAGAGGTCGGCCGGGTTGAAGTCGCCGCCGCCGCCGCCGGAGCGCGGTGCAGCCTGCGAAGGCATGCTGCGGCGCTGGAAGCGCGACACGTCACCGCCGGTCACATAGGTGCTCTTGCCGTCATCGGGGCGAGCCATTGCTTCGCGCAGCAGCTTCTCTTCTTCTTCGGGCGTGGCGTTGTCCGGGATGTTCACGTCGCCTGCCGCGATGGCGCGCTCGAGTTCCGACTGGTTGTCGGCGAGCGAGCGCAGCGAGAGGCTGAGCGTACCGATGGTCTGCGCGACGGCGATCTTCTCGGCGATGACCGGGGTCACTTCGAGCGTGACGGCGCGGAAAGGCTTGACGACGGTGGAGCCGTCTTCGGCCTTTTCCTGCACAGTCGACTGGTCGGTCGCGAGCACACGAAGGTTACGAATGATGGTTTCGGACGCTTTCAGCGCCGTACCGCCGTCGGTGCCGTTGACCGTCTGGGTCAGGACCATGTCGACGCGGTCGCCCGGGAAGACGAAGCCGGCAACACCCGACTGGGCCGAAACGGGAACCGTGATGGCGCGCATGCCCGGAGTAAGGGCAGCAGCAAGGAAGCCGCGATCACCAGGAGCGACGAGGGCGCCCTGGGTAACGGGTTCACCAGCCGTGATCGGGAAGCGGACGACCGTGCCGAGAAGCTTGGTCATGTCGGCCTCGCCATCGAGGAAGTAGGCATCCTGCACCAGTTCTTCCGGCCACAGCTGGAAGCCGATGGCGTCGGCGGTGATGATAGTGCCCACCGGCAGCGCACGCTGCGCGACGAGGACCTTGGGCCCCTGCGGCTCGACCTGCGCGGCCTCGGCCTGCGGTGCCGATGCGCCTGCAAACATGCTCCGTGCGATAAGTGCGGTACCGATCGCGACGATCAGCGCACCCACCAGCAGAACCAGCTTCTTCCTGTCCATGGCTGTCTAGCCCCCTCGTATGGCCCGCCGTGAAATCCTGTTGCGGGCAAGTATGGTTTCAACCTCTACGGTCGAATTGGTTAAGATCGGGTTTTCAGCCCAGTGCGATCGCGGCAGAGCCGGCAACCAGCGGTTCGGTGCCGAGGACCCACAGTCCTGCGACGGCGATTGCGAGGCCGTATGGAATGGCGATCCGGTCACGGCGGCGGCGCATGATGTGCACGGCACCGAAACCGATCGTGAGCAGGCCGCCGACGACGGCCATGATCACCACGAGCTTGAGAAACGAATAGGGCGCGATCCACAGCGCGAGCGCGGTGAGCAGCTTGACGTCACCGCCACCCATCTGGCGCAGTGCGAAGAGGATGCAGCACAGGGCGAATATGGCGAAGGCGAAACCTACCTGGAGTGCGACGTCGGGCCAAAGGGCCATGCCGCTGTCCCACCACCAGAGCGGCGCACCGATCGCGATGGCCGCGTTAAGCTGGTTGCCGATCTGGCGGCTCTTTAGATCGGTGAACGCTGCGATGAGCAGCGCGATTGCCAATCCGCCGAGCAATACGTAGGTGAAATCGAAACCGGCCATGATGCCCCCTGAAGGTCTTTCACCGCAGGGTGCTACAGGACAGGGCTTACCAAAAAGTAACCATAGCGGAGCGCAGACAGCCTTGGATCGTTCACCCAGCCCAGCGATAGATCGTCGCGCGATACCGGCCGACGCGGTGGAGAGCACCTGGGCCGCGCCCGGCGGTCAATCCATCCGGCGCATCGACTGGCAAGCCAACAATCCGCCGCGCGGATCGATCCTGTTCCTGCCAGGTCGCGGTGATTTCTACGAAAAGTATCTCGAAACGCTCGAACAATGGCACCGCGTCGGTTGGCGGGTGACGGCATCCGACTGGCGTGGGCAGGCAGGATCGGGTCGCCTGGGCGACGATGAGGTTACCGGGCATATCGGCGATTTCGCGGATTGGGTCGACGACCTGCGTTCGCTGTGGGCCGAGTGGAAGGCATCGACGCCTGCCCCGCATATTCTCGCGGCGCATTCGATGGGCGGCCATGTCGTCATGCGCGCGCTGATGGCCCATGCGGTCGATCCTGACGCGGTGATCATGATCGCACCGATGCTCGGCATGGCTGGTCCGCCGCTGCCGCTGCCGGTGCTTCACACGGTGGCGAAGCTGATGACGCGAATCGGCAAGCCCACCCGTCCGGCGTGGAAATGGAGCGAAAAGCCGGGCGAGATTCCTGCGCGGCGACGCGACCTCCTGAGCCATGACGGGGAACGTTATGCCGACGAGCTTTGGTGGCGCGAGAAACGGCCAGAGCTGGTCATGGGGCCGGGTAGCTGGGGCTGGGTCGAGCGCGCCTACGCATCGAGCCGCGCGATCGAAGCGAAGGGCGCGCTCGAAGGTATCGACACGCCGATCCTCATCGTCTCCACTTCCGCCGACAAGCTCGTCAGCCACGAGGCTGCCGCCCGCGCTGCCGGACGCCTGCCGCATGGAGAGCTGATTGCCTTCGGGCCCGAGGCGCATCACGAGATCCTGCGCGAGGTCGATCCGGTCCGTGACCGCGCCATGGACGGGATCGCCGAATTCCTCGACCGGGTGGCACCGCGAACGACGTGACCACCTACGACTTTGCCATTGTCGGTGCCGGGATTGCCGGGGCCAGCCTAGCTGCCGAACTTTCGGGGCATGGTGCACGCGTGCTCGTGATGGAGGCAGAGGATCGCCCAGGATATCATTCGACCGGGCGATCAGCGGCATTCTGGGAGGAGTGTTACGGCGGGCCGGAAATCGTCCCCCTGACGCTTGCTTCGGGACCCTACCTCAAGGAACACGGGTTCCTCTCGGCGCGCGG
The DNA here is from genome assembly GCF_041021145.2 of Qipengyuania sp. RANM35. NCBI lineage: Bacteria > Pseudomonadati > Pseudomonadota > Alphaproteobacteria > Sphingomonadales > Erythrobacteraceae > Qipengyuania > Qipengyuania sp. RANM35. The sequence goes on from NZ_CM196433.1 coordinate 386,196, forward strand.
CGCACTCTACATCGCGCGTGAGGGGGAAGAGAGCGGACTCGATGAGTTCATGGACACCTTTGGCGAAACTGGTGTCACCATCGAAAGGCTGGGTCGAGCGGGTCTCGAGCGGCAGATCGAAGGGATCCGTTCCGGTTGGTCAGGCGCCATTTGGGAACCTGCCTGCGCCGACATCGATGTGGCCGGCCTCCACGCGCATTATCTTTCGATGGCGAAGAGGAATGGCGTCGACCTCGTGTGCCGGGCGCGGCTGGGCAACGCAGAGCGACGCGGCGGGACCTGGACCTTGCAGACCGAGGCTGGGGAGCAGTTTCGCGCAAAGGTGCTCATCAATGCGGCCGGGGCGTGGGCGGACGAGGTTGCGGCAATTGCAGGAGCCAAGCCGATGGGCATCCAGCCGCTGCGCCGGACGGTCGTGCAATTGCGCGTCGAACCTGCGCCTCCCAGCGACCTTCCGCTCGTGCTCGACATGGAAGGGAGCTTCTATTTCAAACCCGAGTCCGGGCGTCTCTGGCTCAGTCCGCATGACGAGGAGCCGAGCGATCCCTGCGATGCGGCCCCGGAGGAGCTGGCCGTTGCCGAAGCCATCGATCGGCTCGAAAAGGTGGTCGACTGGAAAATCGTGGCAGTGGAGCGAAAGTGGGCGGGCTTGCGCAGCTTCGCGCCCGACCGTTGCCCGGTCTATGGCTTCGACGGTCAATGCGAAGGCTTTGCCTGGTTCGCCGGGCAGGGCGGCTACGGCATCCAGACTGCGCCCGCTGCCGCGCGGCTGACTTCACAATTGCTGCTGGGACTTGAGCGCGATGCCATGACGGCAAGTCTCGACGCTTCGCTCTATTCGCCCGCGAGACGGGGGTAGCCAAGAAGTTCTCATTTGTTAATGTACCGGCCGTCCAATCCGAAGAGAGAGACGGGAGACGCAACCAAATGGCTCACCACTTCAAGATCAAACAAAACAAGAAGGGCGAATACGTCGCCTATTTCATGTACAATTCCGAAACGATGTTCTGGACCGAAGGCTACAGCTCGAAGGCCAGCGCGAAGAACGCCATCGAATCGATCAAGAAAAACGGCCCCGGCGCGGAAACCGTCGACGAAAGCTGATTTCGCCTACCGCTGGCCGGCGAGGATGCGATCCGCTTCGTCGCTGGCCAGCCGGTCTACGCGCTCGTTTTCCTCGTGACCCGCGTGGCCTTTCACCCAATGCCATTTGACCTTGTGATGGCTCGTGAGCTTGATGAGCTCGTGCCATAGCTCGGCATTGCGAACGGGTTTCTTGCTGGCGTTGACCCAGCCGCGCTTCTGCCAGCCGAAAACCCACTTGGTGATCCCATCGACCAGGTACTTGCTGTCGGTGTAGAGGTCGACCTCGCACGGCTCGATCAGCGCCGACAGTGCGCGGATCGCGGCGGTCATTTCCATCCGGTTGTTGGTCGTGTCGGGCTCACCGCCCGAAAGTTCCTTCTCGTGACGCCCCATGCGCAACAGCGCACCCCAGCCGCCCGGGCCCGGGTTGCCCTTGCATGCCCCGTCGGTAAAAATCTCGACCTTCTTCATGCAAAGAGGCTTTGGCCGTTCTCGCGATAGAAGGCCAGACGGCGCGCGAAATCGAGCGGGTCCTTGCGGACCACCAGTGCATCGGCCGGCGTGAATACCCAGTCGTAAGCGCGCGAAGACAGGAAGCGGACGCAGGCACCGCGCAACAGGACCGGCATGGCGGTACGCTCTTCCTCGGACAATGTCCGCCCGGAAGCATAGCCGCGCAGCAATGCGTCCGAAATATCGGAGAGGAACTGGTGCCCACCGCGAGTGAAGCACCAAGCGGCGTGGGTCACGGCAAGGTCGTAGGCGAAATAATCGTCGGCCGAGAAATAGAAGTCGATGAGGCCAGAGACCGTGTCACCGAGCATCAGCACATTGTCGGGGAACAGGTCGCAATGGACCACGCCGTGCGGCAGGCCCGATGGCCAGTTGGCGCCGAGGAACGACAGCTCGTCGTATGCACTTGAGGCGAGACCGGGTGAAATCGCCTCCAGATTGTCGGTCCCGCACTGGTGGATAAGCCGGTCCCACTCTGCGAGCCCCATCGTCTGCTGGCCGTGCATGGGAAAGTCGGCGACCGCGTGATGGAGCTGCGCAAGTGCCCGCCCTACCGCTGCGGCCTGTGCCGGCGTCGGCCGATCGACCGACACGCCGGGCAGGAACTCGATCAGCGCAACCGCCTTGTCGCCGATCATGCGGAACGCAGCTCCGTCCCGGTCGTGGATCGTTGCCGGTACAGGGCAATCGCGCGCCGAGAGATGGTCCAGCAGGCCGAGGAAGAACGGCAACTGGGTTGTGTCGATGCGATACTCGTACATCGTCAGGATGAAGCGCCCGCGCGTCGTCTCTACCAGCCAGTTGGAGTTGGAGACGCCCTCGGCGATCCCCTTCGCCGAGACGAGATCGCCTACGTCGTAGCATGCGACCAGATGCGCGAGGTCCTCTGCGCCGAGATGGGTATAGACCGCCACCTATTCGATGAGCTGCCGGGGCAGCTTGAAGACCATGTTTTCCTCGGTCGTGACGACTGGCGTTTCTTCGACCACGCGCCAGTCGGACAGACGGTCCACCACCTCGCGGACCAGTTTCTCCGGCGCCGACGCGCCTGCTGTAAGGCCGAGGGTGCCGACGCCTTCGAGCCAGCTCGGGTCGATTTCGGACGCGCGCTGGATCAAGCGAGCGTCGGTTCCGAGACGCTGGGCGACCTCGACGAGGCGAAGCGAGTTCGAGGAATTGGGAGCACCGATGACCAGAACCAGGTCGCAGCTGGGCGCGATGCTCTTGACAGCAGCCTGGCGATTGCTGGTGGCGTAGCAGATGTCTTCAGCTTTGGGCGCGACGATTTGCGGGTAACGCGCCTGCAACGCCTCCACCATCTCTCGCGTGTCATCGACCGAAAGGGTCGTTTGCGTGAGGAAGGACAAGTCGTCATCCTGCGTAAACGGCAAGTTGGCGACGTCTTCAACGGTCTCGACCAGGGTTATCATGCCCTCCGGAACCTGGCCCATGGTCCCGATCACCTCGGGATGGCCGGCATGGCCGATGAAGAGGATGTGTTGCCCCTTCTCGATCTGGCGTTCCGCCTGACGGTGTACCTTGCTGACCAGCGGGCAAGTAGCATCGACGTAGAGCAGGTTGCGGCGCTGGGCCTCCGCTGGAACGGACTTCGGCACACCATGTGCGCTGAATACTACCGGTGCATCGTCCGGGACCTCGTCCAATTCCTCGACGAAGATTGCCCCACGCTCCTTGAGGCTGTCCACGACGTAGCGGTTGTGGACGATCTCGTGCCGCACATAGACCGGTGCACCGTACTTTTGCAGCGCCCGTTCGACGATCTCGATTGCCCGGTCGACACCTGCGCAAAAGCCGCGCGGTGCAGCGATGAGGAGCTTGAGGGGAAGGCGCGGATCGGGGTTCTGGCCCGCGGCAGTGGATGGAAAGGGCGCGTTCATGTGCCGCCCTCTAGCGCTTTCCCCCGACCCAAGCTAGGGCGTGTCCGCGCCCGCCGGGCGGGATGAATTCGAATTTCGACAAGGGACGAACTCCGCATGACCAGTCGCCACCGCCTTCTCCCCGTCCTTGCCCTGGGGCTCGCCCTTGCAGGCTGCGCCAGGACGGGCGATCTGGTTATCGACCAGGGCGTCGGCATCTCCGCGATCCGTACCGCCTGTCCGGCTGTCGGCATCCCCGACTATACCGGCGACGTCACCACCTTCCGTGCGCCCGGCTCGACCACTCTCGCCGACCTCGATCTGGTTGCGACCATGACCAACCTGCGTTCGACCTGCGACGAGGGCGCCGAGCGCGTCTATACCGAGGCGACTTTCGACGTCCTTGCCCGCCGTGCCGATACGCGCGGCGCACGCACCGTCACCGTGCCGTTCTTCTCGACCGTCTTGCGCGGCGGTACCCAGGTCGTGACCAAGCGCGTCGGCCAGGTTACGTTGCAGTTCGCCGATGGCCAGGAACGCGCCTCGGCCAGCGGCAAGGCAGGTGCCTTCGTCAACCGTGCCGAGGCATCGCTTCCCGCCGACATTCGCGAGCAGATTACCCGCAAGCGCAAGGCCGGCGACCCGGACGCCGCGCTCGACCCGCTGGCCGATCCTGCAGTGAAGGCTGCCGTCCAGCGCGCAACCTTCGAACTGCTGGTCGGCTTCCAGCTGAGCGAAGCACAGCTGCGCTACAACGCGACGCGCTGAGCAGGCGCGCTGCTCTCTTGCGATTCTGGCCCAATGGGCTAGGCGCGCGCCATGGCTGAAATGCAGACACTCCACGCGGCCTTCGCGGCCCGCATCGACGCGGTATTGAATGCACTGGAACTGGAAGGCGTGCTGCCCTCCGGTATCTCGCGTGCGAACGTGACGGTCGAACCGCCGCGAGATCCCTCGCACGGCGACCTCGCCACCAATGCCGCCATGGTCCTTGCCAAGCCCGCGCAGACCAATCCGCGCGCGCTGGCGGAAAAGATCGTCGCCCACCTCGACCGCGATCCGGACATCGTCGGGACCGAGATTGCCGGGCCCGGTTTTATCAACTTGCGTCTGTCGGACGATGCCTGGCGGCGCGAGCTTGCCGCTATCGTCGCTCTAGGTGGCGACTACGGCCGCTCGACCATGGGCGAAGGGCGCAAGGTCAACGTCGAATACGTCTCGGCCAACCCGACCGGCCCGATGCACATGGGCCATTGTCGCGGGGCAGTCGTCGGCGATGCGCTTGCCGGACTGCTCGAATTCGCCGGGCACGAGGTAATCCGCGAATACTACGTCAACGATGCCGGCGGGCAGGTCGACGTGCTCGCCCGCTCCGCGCACATGCGGTACCGCGAGGCGCTGGGCGAGGATATCGGCGAGATTCCGGAAGGTCTCTACCCGGGCGACTATCTCGTCCCGGTGGGCGAGAAGCTCGCCCAGGAATTCGGTCCGGCCTACAAGGATGCGCCCGAGAGCGAATGGCTGGTTCTGTTCCGCGGGCGTGCCGTTGCCGCGATGATGGACATGATCCGCAGCGACCTTGCTCAGCTCGGCATCCATCACGACCTGTTTTCTTCCGAAGCCGAATTGCAGGCAGCCAAGAAGCCCGAAGCCGCCGAGGCGTGGCTGCGCGAACACGGCTATGTCTATGACGGCGTGCTCGAAGCGCCCAAGGGCAAGGCCCCGCCCGAGGACTGGGAGCCGGTGCAACTGCCGCTCTTCCGCTCGACCCAGTTCGGCGACGACCAGGATCGCCCGATCAAGAAATCGAACGGCGCGTGGACCTATTTCGGTGCCGACCTCGCCTATCACCTGCAGAAGGCGCAGAATGCCGACGAGCTGATCGACATCTGGGGCGCCGACCATGCCGGCACGGTGAAGCGCATCAAGTCTGCCGTCGCCGCGCTCAGCGAAGGGCAGGGCAAGGCGATCCCCTTCGACGTCAAGCTGGTCCAGATGGTCCAGCTGATGAAGGGCGGCCAGCCGTTCAAGATGTCCAAGCGCGCCGGCAACTTCGTCACGCTGGCGGATGTGGTTGAGATGGTCGGCAAGGACGTCGTGCGTTTCACCATGCTGACCCGCAAGCCCGACGCGCAGATGGACTTCGACTTCGACAAGGTGGTCGAGGCGTCGAAGGACAATCCCGTCTTCTACCTCCAGTATGCCCACGCGCGCATCCGTTCGACGCTGCGCAAGGCGGGGGTCGAGCCTTCGGGCGACCACCTCGACCGCCTTGGTGCGGACGAGCTGGCACTGGTTCGCGAGGCCGCGCAGTTCCCGCGCGTAGTCGAGGCCGCAGCCAAGGCGCGCGAGCCGCACCGCATCGCATTTTTCCTAGGTGATCTGGCCGCTGCCTTTCACAGCTTCTGGAATGCGGGTAATGACGATCCTTCGAAGCGGATCATCCAGGAAGGTGATCCCGAATTGACCGCGGCCCGGCTCTACCTCGCCGACGCGGTGGGGCAGGTCATCCGCAACGGCCTCGGCATTCTCGGGGTCCAGGCGGTCGAGGAGATGTGAGCATGGGGTCGAGGCCTTTCGACAGCGACGACGACTGGGACGGTAACGACCAGCTCGACCTTGCAGAGAACGAGCGTCTCCCGTGGCTGGAGTCGGGCGAGGAGGATGAAGGTGCTGGCGGGTTCGATACCTCGCGCCTTGCCCTGCTCGGCGTGCTTGCCTTCCTGGCGTTGGCAGTAGTGGTCGGAGGTATCTGGTATCTCGGCAAGAGCACCTCGGACGAGCCTGAACCTGACGGAAGCCTGATCGCTGCTCCGACGGAACCCTACAAGACCCGGCCCAAGGACCAGGGCGGCAAGGTTTTTGCCGGTACCGGCGACACGAGCTTCGCGGTTGGCGAGGGCCAGAGCCGTGAGGGCAAGCTGGCCGATACCTCGCCGATCGATACCAAGACGACTGCTGCAAAGCCATCGATCGCCTCGACCGTGGGCGAAGAGCCGCGCGAGACCAAGCCGCAACCCGTTTCGGGCGGCGCGGTACAGGTGGGCGCATTCCCGAGCAGGGAAGAGGCAGAGGCAGCATGGGGCCGCCTCATTCGCCAGACGGAAGTCCTGTCTGGTGTCAGCCACCGCGTCGTCGAGGCGCGCGTCGACATCGGACGCGTCTATCGCCTGCAGGCGATAGCGGGTGACCGGGCCGGCGCGAACCGCCTGTGCGACGCGCTGAAGGCCGACGGGCTGGCCTGTTTCGTGAAATAGCGCGCAGACTGGCTTAATTTCCACACTTGCCGCAGGCGGTGCGCTTGCGGGCACAGGGCGAAAGTCGCAGTTTCCTCTCCATGACGCCCGCCATTTTCGGCATTGCCGGCCTCGAACTGACGGCCGAGGAGCGCGACTTCTTCCGCGACGCCGATCCGGCGGGTTACATCCTGTTCGCCCGCAATTGCGAAAACCGCGAACAGCTCCGCCGTCTGACCGATGACCTGCGTTCCCTCCACGGGCGCGATCGGCTGGTCGTCTCGATCGACCAGGAAGGTGGACGTGTCGTGCGGATGAAGCCGCCCGAATGGCCGCGCTATCCTGCAGGCGAAGCCTTCGCCAGGCTGTTCGAGATCGCACCCGCCTCCGCCATCGAGGCGGCGCGCGCCAATGCCGAGGCGATGGGACGCGAACTCGCGCTGGTCGGCGTCAGTGTCGACTATCACGCACCGTTCGACGTGCGCCGTCCGGAAACCGACAACGTGATCGGCGACCGCGCGCTGGGCAGCGACCCGATGCAGGTGGCGGCGCTGGGTCGCGCAGTCCTCGACGGACTTGGCCGCGCAGGCGTCGTCGGTTGTTTGAAGCACATGCCGGGCCATGGCCGTGCGACGGTGGACAGCCACAAGGAACTTCCCCGGGTGGAAGCGAGTGTAGAGGATCTGGAGGTGGATATCGTGCCCTTCCGCACGCTGTCTTCGCATCCTCTGGGCATGAGCGCGCATATCGTCTTCACCGCCTGGGATGCGGACAATCCCGCCACGCTTTCGCCCAAGGTCGTGCGCGACGTCATCCGCGGCCAGATCGGCTTCGACGGGTTGCTGCTGACCGACGACATCGACATGCAGGCGCTTGACGGGACCATTCCCGAACGCGCCGAGCGCGCGTTGGCCGCGGGCTGCGACATCGTCCTCAACTGCTGGGCCAAGCTCGATGACATGGCCGGTATTGTCGAACGCTGCGGGACGATGAGCGAAGCGACCTCGGCTCGCCTCGACCGTGTCCACGCCGCCATGGGCGAACCGGCGGATGCGATCGAAACCACCGAACTTCTGGCCAAGCGCGACGCGCTGCTCGCGCTGGTGGAGGCTGCGGCATGACCGACGAGGGCCTGCTCTTTCCCGAAACCGCCGTGGTCGAGGACGATTGGGACGGCATCGCCAACGAGGCTAAGGTGGACGAGAACGCGCTCTACCTCGAGCTCGACGGGTGGGAAGGGCCGCTGGACCTGCTGCTCGACCTGGCGCGGCGGCAGAAGGTCGATCTGCGCTCGATTTCGATCCTCGCGCTGGTCGACCAGTACCTGGATTACATCGAGCGGGCCGAGGCGCTGCGGCTGGAGCTGGCTGCCGACTACCTCGTGATGGCGGCGTGGCTGGCCTATCTCAAGTCGGCCATGCTCCTGCCCAAGGACGAGCAGGAGGATCCGAGCCCCGAAGAACTCGCCCTCAAGCTGCAACTGCGCCTGCAGCGCCTGGGTGCGATGCGCGACGCGGCGGCGCGGCTCATGGGCGGCAACCGCATCGGACGCGACGTTTTCCTGCGTGGCGCGCCCGAGGGGCTGGAAATTGCCCGCAAGAACCTGTGGCAATGCGACCAGTTCGCGTTGATCGAGGCCTATGGCCGCGTGAAGGCGCGCACGGCACCTGCGATCCACATGGTTCGCGAACGTCCGGTCATGACCCTCGAATCGGCGCTCGACCGCGTGTCGCACATGCTCGGCGTGTCGCTCGACTGGATGGAGCTGAAGGATTTCCTTCCGCCCTATGCCGAACCGCGCCTGCGCCGTTCGGCGCTGGCATCAAGTTTCGTCGCTGCGCTCGAACTGGCGCGGCTTGGCCGGGCCGAACTGCAACAGGACGAGACCTTTGGGCCGCTTCATCTCAGGAAGGCGGGCGCCCGTGGATGAGCTGACCCGCGCAGTCGAGGCGGCGTTGTTTGCCGCCGAGGAGCCGATGACGGCGGAGGAACTCGCGCATTTCCTTGGCGATGCCGCTGTCGGTGATGTTCGTGACGCGCTCGACAGCGTAGCTGCGCATTATCGCGACCGCGGTGTGCAGCTGGTCGAGCGCGGCAAGCGCTGGCATTTCGAAACCGCCCCCGATCTCGCCCACCTGCTGCGGCGCGAGAAGGAACAGGTCCGCCGCCTCAGCCGTGCAGCGACCGAAGTCCTTGCCATCATCGCCTATCACGAGCCGGTCAGTCGCGCGGAAATCGAATCGATCCGCGGCGTTCAGACCTCTGGCGGCACGCTTGATGTGCTGATGGAGGCGGGCTGGGTGAAGATCGCCGGTCGGCGCGAAGTTCCCGGACGTCCGACGATCTATGCGACGACTCCCGAATTCCTCGACCATTTCGGCCTTTCAAGTCGTCGCGACCTGCCCGGCCTTGCCGAACTCAAGGCAACAGGCCTGCTCGATCCGATCGACGATGCCTATGATGCGCTGGTGGGCGAGGATCTCGAGGTCGCAGACCCGGTCGATGCCGAACCGGGCGATTGACCGTAGTCGCACTGGCATTCATCCGCTGCAGCGCCTACAGGTAAGCGCGCGCAGTCAATTTATCGCCGCAGATGTGCGGCACGGAGATTTCCATGGGTTCCTTTTCGATCTGGCACTGGCTGGTCGTCCTCGTAATCGTCCTGGTGCTGTTCGGACGTGGGCGCGTTTCCGACATCATGGGCGAATTCGGCAAGGGCATCAAAAGCTTCAAGCAGGGTATGGACGAAACCGATAAGGCGGCTCCGCGGATCGAAGGTCCGGCTCACGATGCCAAACCCGCCGATCCGGCTCCTGCCGAGCCTCAGCCTGCGCCGCGCAGCGACAGTCAGGGCTGATCCCTACCCTCGGATAACTGGCGATGTTCGACATCGGTGCAAGTGAGCTGCTCATGATCGTCATCGTGGCGATCGTGGTGATAGGCCCGAAGGACATGCCCCGTGCGCTGCGCAGCGCCGGGCGCTGGATCGGCAAGGTGCGGCGCATGTCGAACCACTTTCGCGCCGGGGTCGACGAGATGATCCGCCAGGCCGAGATCGAGGACATGGAAGCCAAGTGGGCCGAGCGGAACAAGCAAATCATGGCCAAATACCCGACCGGCGATGAGCCCGCCGGCGGCGCTCCCGACGATTTGCTCCCGCCACAGATGGAACCGCTCGATCCGGCGGAGGCCGACGCGCGCGCCGAAGCCGCAATAGCGCGTGCTGCGCCGGCCAAGGCGCCCGAGCATGAGAGCGAGCCGCCGCTGCCGCTTGCGCCCCCGGCTGGGCCGAAGGACGCCTGACATGCCGGTGATCAAGGACATCGACGAAACGCAGGCACCGTTGCTCGATCACCTGATCGAACTCCGCGCACGGCTGGTTCGGGCCTTCATGGCCTTGGGCGTGGCGTTCGCAGTGTGCCTCTATTTCGCGAAGGACATTCTCGCCTTCCTCGTCCAGCCGCTGCTCGACGCGGGGCAATCGAAGCTGATCTACACCAAGCTCTACGGGCAATTCTTCGTCGAGCTGAAGGTCGCGCTGTTTGCCGCGTTCTTCATCGCCTTTCCGGTGATCGCCAACCAGCTGTGGCAGTTCATTGCTCCGGGGCTTTATGCAAAGGAAAAGAAGGCGTTCCTGCCGTTCCTGCTGGCGACGCCAATCCTGTTCACCGCGGGCGGAGCGCTGGCCTATTACGTCGTGATGCCCACCGCGTTCCACTGGTTCCTCGGGTTCCAGGGATCGCCGGGCGGGGTCAAGATCGAGGCGCTGCCCAATTCGGAAGACTACCTCGGGCTGGTAATGCAGTTCATCCTCGCCTTCGGCTTGAGCTTCCTGCTGCCCTTGCTGCTCCTCTTGCTCAACACGGCGGGGATCGTCAGCCGGGCGCAGCTTATTGGCGCGCGCCGTTACGTGATCGTGCTGGTTTTCGTGATCGCGGCGATTGCCACGCCGCCCGACGTGATCAGCCAGTTGATGCTCGCGATACCGCTGCTTCTGCTGTTCGAGGGCGCCTTGCTGGTCATGCGCTTCACCGAGAAGCGCCGTCTCGCCGAAGCTGCCAGCGACAACGCCGAAGCCGAAGAGCCTCAGTCCGCGTCGTAAACCTTGCGGCCGCCGACCCAGGTTTCGAGGACCTTGGTCGCACGAAGGTCTGCCGGGGTCGCCAGCAGCGGGTCACGATCGACGAGCACGAAGTCGGCGCGTTCTCCAGGTAGCAGTCGCCCGAAGCGCCCCTCTGCAAAGCCGGCATAGGCAGCATCGCTGGTGAAGCCGGCCAATGCCTGTTCGCGCGTCACGCGGTCCTGCGGACGCCAGCCGCCGAACGGCTGCCCATCGGCATCCATGCGGGTGCTGGCGGCAGCCATGCCGGCGAAGGGGTCGGCGGATTCAACCGGCGCGTCCGAGCCAAATGCGAGCTTACCGCCCAGTTGCAGTATAGTGTTCCAGGCATAGGCCCCATCGAGCCGGTTGGGCCCGAGACGGGCCTCGGCCATCAGGCGGTCGCTGGTCTGGTGAACTGGCTGCATCGAAGCGATGATGCCGTCCTTGGCAAACTTCGGCAGGTCGGCAGGGTCAACGATCTGCGCATGCTCGATGCGCCAGCGACGATCGCCGGGGAAGCTTTCGGCAATCTCGCCAATGGCGTTGAGAGCTTCGGCATTTGCGGCGTCGCCGATGGCGTGGATGGCGGGCTGGAAATTCCCCTGCGCCGCGCGGACGAGGATGTTGCGAAGCTGCGCCGGCGCGGTAAGCGGGAGGCCCGTATTCTTGGGGTCGTCGGAATAAGGCTGCTTGAGCCAAGCACCCCGGCTGCCGAGCGCGCCGTCCATGTACAGCTTGATGCCATTCATCCGCAGCTTGTCGTCGTAGAGCCAGGGAGTGGGCCTGGATCCGGCGATCAGTTCCATGTTCTGCGGGCCGCCGGCATAGGCCATTATGCGCAGAGTCAGCGAACCGTTGTCGCCCGCGCGGCGATAGGCCTGCCAGTCCTCGATTGAAGTGCCCATGTCTGCTGCGGCAGTGATGCCCAGGCGATGGAGCACCTTCTGCGCCTCGGCGAAGGCGAGATCACGCTCGTTCGGGCGCGGGGCGGGGATGGCGGTTTCCATAAGCCGCGTGGCGTTGTCGACGAAAACTCCCGAAGGCGCTTGCGATCCGGCCAGGCGCTCGACGCGTCCGCCATCCGGATTTTTCGTCGCCGTGGTGATCCCCGCGGCCTTCATGGCCATGGTGTTCGCCCAGCCTGCATGGCCATCGACCCGTTCGAGATAGACGGGGCGATCGGCTACCGCACTGTCCAATTCGGCGGCGGTCGGGAAGCGGCCCAAGCCCCACTTCTCCTGGTTCCAGCCGCGGCCGAGGATCCACGGACGCGCTTCGTTCTCCGCTGCGAACTTGCGGATCTTCTCGAGCGCCTCGGCAAGCGAATTGGTGTCGGACAGGTCGAGCGTCAGGGCGGCGATGCCGACGCCCATGACATGGGCGTGTGCGTCGATCAGGCCCGGGATCATCACCCGGCCCTTGCCATCCTCGCGATAGTCGGTCTGCGGCTTTTTGTCGCCGCGCTGCAGGACCTTGGCGACCTTCCCCTGGTCGTCCACAACGATGCCCGTGAAGCGTAAAACCTTGCCGTTTTCGTCAATTGTCAAACCTTCGACATTGTCGATCAGTACGTCTGCGAGGGCCGGTGGGGCCATCGTTGCGGCGAGGAGGGCGGCAATCAACTTGAGCTTCATCTTGGTGCGGTCCCGTAAATGCATGAGGCGCGGCGATAAGGCATAGCTTGGCGCAGGCAAACCCTTTCCGCGATTGCGCACGACCCCCGCGGGCCGTAGGGGCGAGTGCATATGACACAGGCAACTTCCGCCCGCGCCGCCGAAAAGGCGACCGATCTCCTGACGCTCGACGACGTGCGCGCCGCTGCCGCGCGTATCGAGGGTGCCGTGGTGCGCACGCCGATGATGCGTTCGCAGACCCTGTCGGAGATTACCGGGGCCGATGTCTGGCTGAAATTCGAGAACCAGCAGTTCACCGCCGCATACAAGGAACGCGGTGCGCTCAATGCCCTGCTGCACCTCACTGAAGAACAGCGTGCGCGGGGTGTGATTGCAGCGTCTGCGGGCAACCACTCGCAGGGGCTGAGCTATCATGGCCGTCGCCTCGGCGTACCGGTCACCATCGTGATGCCGCAGACCACGCCCAGCGTGAAGGTCATGCAGACCGAGAGCGTTGGCGGCATGGTGGAACAGTTTGGCGAGACCTTCGACGAGGCTTACGCCCACGCCCGCCAGCTCGAGCAGGAACGTGGCCTGACCTTCGTGCATCCCTTCGATGACCCGCTGGTCGCGGCGGGGCAGGGCACGGTCGCGCTCGAGATGCTTGAGGACAAGGACGACTTCGATTGTCTTGTCGTTCCCATCGGTGGCGGCGGCCTGATGAGCGGCATGGCGACGGCAGCCAAGGCGCTCAAGCCCGGGATCGAGATGATCGGGGTGCAGGCAAAGCTGTTCCCCTCGATGTATTCGGAAGTGACCGGCAACGACCTGCCCTGTGGCGGCGACACACTTGCCGAGGGCATTGCGGTGAAGGCGCCGGGCGAATTCACCCGCGAAGTCATTCGCGAGCTGGTCGACGAAATCCTCCTGGTGGACGAGCCCAAGCTCGAGCACTCGGTTTCGCTGCTACTCCAGATCGAAAAGACGGTTGTCGAGGGTGCCGGTGCTGCCGGGCTTGCGGCCGTGCTTTCCTATCCCGAGAAGTTCGCCGGCAAGACTGTCGGCCTGGTCCTGTGCGGCGGCAACATCGACACCCGACTGCTCGCCAACGTGCTCCTACGTGATCTTGCTCGCTCCGGGCGTCTCGCACGCCTGCGGATCGTGCTGCAGGATCGTCCCGGCGCGCTGTTCAAAGTGATGCGCGAGTTCAACGCGCACAACGTCAACATCATCGAGATCTATCACCAGCGCATTTTCACCACCCTCCCGGCGAAGGGACTGACGGCGGAGATCGAGTGCGAGGCGCGCGATTCGGATCAGATAGACGCCCTTGTGTCTTCGCTGGTGGCGAAGGGATATTCGGTGGAGCTGGCCGAACTGGCCTGAGCGAGACGCGCCAGCGCGCGAATTAACCATCCATTCCGTGTGGTTAGTCGGACGAAACGTCGAATTCGTGGTTAAGGGACTTTTAACGCGGGACCCTCTGCGGCATAAAAGAGTCAATGAGACGTTAACTGTCTCTCGACGAAAGGATGCCAAGCGCAGTGACGGCCCCGATCCGCTTTCCCCGGTTCTTCGTGACCAGCCCTGCGCCGTGTCCGTACCTGCCGGGCAAGAGCGAGCGCAAGGTTTTCACGGAACTGCGCGGGACCAGCGCGGACGAGCTCAACGAAGCGCTGGGCCGGATCGGTTTCCGCCGCAGCCAGACGGTTGCCTATCGCCCCTCCTGCCTCGACTGCCAGGCCTGTATCTCGGTCCGCGTCGTGGCCAACGAATTCAAGCCGTCTTCCACGCAGAAGCGCGCGCTTAAGGCGAACGAGGATCTCGTCGCTACCGAGTGTCGTCCCTGGGCGACCGGCGAGCAGTTCGAACTCCTTCAGAAATATCTCGCAGTGCGCCACCCTGGTGGTGGCATGACGCAGATGGAGGAAAACGACTTTGCGGATATGGTGGAACACACTCCAGTATCCAGCTATGTAATTGAATATCGGGAGCCGGGTATCGGCGCCGAACCTGGGCGGCTGGTGGGTGCCTGCCTGACTGACTACCAGGGTGACGGGCTGTCGATGATCTACAGCTTCTACGACCCTGAGCATGAGGATCGCGCCGGGCTTGGTAACTACATCATCCTCGACCATATCCGCCGCGCGGCGGAACGCGGACTGCCTTACGTTTACCTCGGTTACTGGGTCGAAGGGGCAGACCGCATGCAATACAAGGTCCGCTACCGGCCGCTTGAAAAGCTCGGTCGCGGCGGATGGGAACGCATGGCCGATGACGAACAGCGTCGGCTCATCGCCACGGCTACCGCCCCGCGTGCTCGCCGCCGTGACGAGGCCCTGCCTGCCAAGGATGGCACACAGGCCGAATACAAGCTCGCTGACTGAGCACATCCGCCATTCGCTGATCCTTTGTGCTGCCGCCGCGGTCGCGTTCGCGCCGCTGGATCTGGCCGCCCAGGACATGGACGCGCCTCCTTCGCTCGAGGATCTGATTCCCGACAGCGCAGTGGAGGACCCAGATAGCTGGGCTCAGCAGGGAACCGATGCGCCTGTCGCTACCGACATCGATTCCGCAGTAGAAGTCGAGGCGGATACACCGCTCACCGATCTGCCCGGAATGGATCTCGCATGGCCCGAGGACATCGAACTCGAACCGTTGCAGCAGCTCGAGCCCGAGGAAGGCATCGAATTCGTCCAACTGCTCGATGATCGCCAGCAGGTCGCACTCGAGGACGCCGAGACCGAAACGCTTTCCCCCTCTCTCGTCCTAGGCTTTCCGCAGAAGGAACCGCCCTTCAGCGAACGCGGCGATTTCGTCTCGCGCTTCCAGGCGCTGTCGACGATCGAGGAACTGGACGGGGATGACGAGACCGTCGCGCAGCTTGCTGCCCGGGCGCGTGAGGACGAGGAACTGCTTGGCAATCTCCTTCGCGTCTACGGTTACTACGATGGCGAAATCATCCGTAACATCGGCGCACGCGAGGTGGGCGAGGACGGCGGAGAGGCCGCTCCCCGGGTTCGCTTCGACATCATTCCCGGACCCCGCTACAAATACGGAACCATCGATCTCGGCGATCTCGCGAGCGCGCTCGATGCGGAGGAATTGCGCGCATCCTTCGGCATCCAGCCCGGCGACTACCTGCAGTCCGACACCATCGTCCAGCAGCGCTTCAATCTCGACCGCAAGCTGGGCGAGACCGGTTATGCCTTTGCCGAGATCGACGAGCCGGAACTCCTGATCGACCACGAGAGGGTCGAGGGTGACCTGACCATGCCGGTCCGGCCCAAGGGCAAGTATGTCTTTGGCGATGTCATCAGCAGCGATCCGCGCTTCCTTTCTAGCAAGCACCTCGCGGAAATAGCGCGCTTCGATGCGGGCGATGTCTACAAGCGCAGCCTTGAAATGGACCTGCGGCGCGCCATCACCGCGACCGGACTGGTTTCAACCGTCTCCGTGACCCCGCGCGAGGTGGTCGCACCGCAGGGCGACCAGCCGGGCGTGGTGGAGATGGATGTCGGTATCGAGCGCGCGAAGTTGCGCACTGTGGCCGGTGCCATCGGTTACGGTTCGGAAGAAGGCATTCGCGTCCAGGCGAGCTGGGAACACCGCAACCTCTTCCCGTCGGAAGGGTTGCTGCGCCTCCGCGGTATTGTCGGCACGCGCGAGCAGCTTGCAGGCGTGACTTTCCGCAAGAACAACTTCCACGGGCGCGACAACGTCGCCGGTGTCGATGCCTATGCATCAACAATCGACACTGATGCCTATGACGCAAGGACCGTCGCTATCCAGGGAGGGTTCGAAAAGACCTCCACGCTTCTATTCCAGAAGCCGTTCAGTTGGGCCCTCGGAGCCGAATTCCTGGCGACAGATGAACGCAACCGCGTGATTGGGGGCATCCCGCGTCCGCGCAGGACCTTCCTCATTGCCTCACTCTATGGTCGCGCGACAATCGATACGAGCGACTCCCTTGTCGATCCCACCAAAGGCTTTCGAATTACCGGGATGCTGGCCCCGGAAACCTCTCGAACCGCGGGCGACCAATTCTATTACCTGCGCAACCAGGTCGATGCGGCATATTACCAGTCGATCACCGACCGAACGGTGCTTGCTGGGCGCCTGCGCTTCGCCAGTATCCAGGGTGCGCCGCTTTACGCGATCGCTCCTTCTCGCAGGCTCTATGCCGGGGGCGGCGGGTCCGTGCGCGGTTACGGGTACCAGTCCATCGGGCCCAAGAACGACCTCGGCGAGGTGACCGGTGGGCTCAGCCTGGTGGAGGCATCGGTCGAGGCCCGTATTGGTACGGGTTTCTTCGACGGGGCGGTATCGGTCGTGCCATTCTTCGATCTCGGTGCGGTTTCCATCAATCGCACCCCGGATTTCCGTTATGTGAAATACGGCGCCGGCCTGGGCTTGCGGTATGCCACCGGCTTTGGTCCCATCCGCATCGATGTGGGCGTGCCGCTCAACCCCGACCCTGAGGATTCCTCGGTCGCCGTCTATGTTTCGCTGGGTCAGGCCTTCTGATGGTCGATGACGTGGCCATTGTCGACGAGGTAGCGCCCCCGCGGCGGAGATCCCGCCTTGGGCGGGCAGCCAAATGGTTGCTGGGCATTCTGGGTGCGCTCGTACTGGCGGTGGTCGCCGCAGTTGTTCTGCTCAATACGCCCTTGGGTGAGCGCTTTCTCGCCAGCAAGATTGCCGAGCGAACCTTTCCCAATGGCCTCAACATCTCGATCGGGCGGATCGAGGGCAACCTCTATGGCGCGGCGATCCTGCATGATGTTCGCCTCTCCGATCCCAAGGGCGTTTTCCTGACGATCCCGCGCGCGGAGGTCGACTGGAATCCCGGTGCATGGCTGTCCAACCGGCTGGACATCGACAGCTTCGTGGCCCGGCGCGCAACCTTGTCGCGGATCCCCGAATTCCTGCCCAGCGAAGACGACAATCCCATCCTTCCTGGCTTCGACATCTCAATCGACCATCTGGAAATCGACAATCTGACGATCGCTTCCGGAATTGCGGGCGACAAGGCGCAGAGGGTCGATCTCGACGCAGAGCTGCAGGTCGAGGATCGCCGCCTGCTCGTCGATGCGAAGGGCACGCTGGGGTCGCGTGACAGGCTCGCCTTCAGGCTCGACGCGGAACCGGACGGGGATGACTTCGATGCTTCCCTGGATCTCGACGCGCAGGCGAATGGGCCGCTGGCGTCGCTGGCAGGGGTCGAGAAGCCGTACACTGCGAAATTGCGCGGCGATGGCAGTTGGACTGCGTGGAAGGGTGGCCTGCTGGTCAGGAGCGAAGGCAAGCGGGTCGCGGCGCTGCGCGTGACGAACCGCTCCGGTCGCTTCGGTCTCCTCGGAAAAGTCGACCCGTCCGATTTCCTCACCGGCCTCCCGCTGAGGGCGATGGGAAGTGATGTCGCGATCAGATCGGACATCAGGATCGACAACCGGGTATTCGATGGCCGGACGATCCTCATCGGACGGGGACTTTCGCTCGATGCGGACGGCAAGCTCGACCTCGCGGAAAACCGCGTCAACGAGCTCGATGTGATTGCGCAAGTGCGTGACCCATCGCTGTTCGGCAATGGGATTGCGGTGCGTGGCGGCCGGATGATCGCGACAATCAACGGCGCGTTCAAGGACCTGACGATCCTTCACGATCTGCAATTGGCGGAACTCGATGTCAGCGGCACCAAGCTTGCGCGCGTCCGCCAGCGCGGAACTGCCCGTTACGACGGTTCGCGTTGGACTGTCCCGCTCGACCTCGGCGTTGATCGGGTAGCGAGCGGAAATTCGTGGATTGACCCACGCCTCGTGAATGGCACTGCACGGGGCAGGCTGGTCCTCACAGGCAGCAAGCTCGTATCGGACGACCTGAGACTGGTTTTCCAGGGTTTGACCGCGAACCTCGCCTTGCGAGGCGACGTTGCCAAGGGAAGTTACCAGGTTCGCGGGCCGGTTCGCGCGGATCGCCTTGCGCTTGAGAACGTGGGCTCGGCAGGAGGCACGGCGGCCATCGACCTGACTCTCTCGCCGGGTGCACCGTGGAGGCTCAAGGCCGATCTCGATGCGCGTATCGCGCCGGTGACCAATGCCACGCTGGCCAATCTCGCGGGAACGCCGATCCGTGTACGCGGCGGAATAGCCATGGGTGGCGATGCCCCGCTGCGCTTCGACGGCGTGCGGATCAATGCCAGCAAGCTGACGGCGTCGCTCAACGGTGACATTCGCCAGGGCACCACACGGGTCGCGGGCAAGGGACACCACGTCGATTACGGCGACTTCACCGTTGAGGCCTCGCTGACCCAGGAGGGTCCCCGCGCGGTGCTCGTCTTCGCCAAGCCGGCGACTGGTGTGGAGAATGTCCGCCTAGCCATCGCGCCGACCCGGGAAGGTTTCGCGATCGACGCTGACGGAGGATCGGTCCTTGGGCCATTCACAGGCAAACTCGGCCTGTTCGCTCCGAAAGGCGGCCCGACGCGAATCGATATCGACACGCTGACTGTGTCCGAAACAAGCGTTACGGGCGGCCTGACGCTGGTCGATGGCGGTGCACAAGGCCAGCTGGCCTTTGCCGGTGGCGGCCTCGACGGAACGGTGGACCTTGCTCCGCGCGGCGGCGGTCAGGGTCTCGATATCGACCTCAAGGCACGCAATGCGAGCTTTGGTGGAGAGCCGAGAATGCGGATCGCGCGTGCCGACCTGAAGGCGAACGGGCTGATCAGCGACGGCAAGTCGAGCTTCACCGGCTCGGGCACCGCGGCGGGCCTGTCCTATGGGACCCTATTCATCGCCCGCGCGGCAGCCCAGGGCAAGATCGAGAACGGCAGCGGCACAGTCGATGCGTCAATTTCGGGTCGCCGGAATGCCCGCTTCGAGCTGGACCTGAACGGTCGTTTCACGCCGGGGCAGATCGCCGTGGCGGCGAAAGGCGAATTCGCCGGTCGGGCCATCACCATGCCACGCCGCGCCATCCTGACCAGCCTCGAGGGTGGCGGCTGGGAACTGGCGCCGACACAGGTCAGCTATGGCGACGCGGGAATGGTAGCCTCCGGCCGGTTCGGCGGCGACAATCTCGCCTTCGATTTCAAGCTGGCCGGGATGCCCCTTTCGCTCATCGACATCGCGCGCTCGGACACCGGGCTTGGCGGGACGATTTCGGGGACTGTCAATTTCCGCAACGGCGCGAACGGAATTCCGGTCGGAGAGGCGAAGGTCAAGGTTGACGGCCTTACCCGCTCGGGCCTCGTCCTTACTTCACGGCCGGTTGACCTATCGCTGGTCGCGCGCCTTACCGAAAGCGAACTCCAGGTCCGCGCCCTGCTGCGCAACGAGGACATCAGGCGCGGACGCGTCCAGGCTCGGATAAGTGGCCTGCCGCAAGCGGGCCTGCTGCTCGATCGCCTGCGTGCGGGACGCCTGGTGGCGCAGCTGCGCTACCAGGGCGCGGCGGAAAGCCTCTGGCGTCTTGCCGCCATCGAGGCATTCGACCTTACAGGCCCCGTATCGATCGCAGCCGATGCCACCGGATCGCTTGCCGACCCGACCGTACGCGGCTCCGTCACAAGCGACGACTTGCGCGTGCTGAGCTCGCTTTCAGGCACCGACATCCGAAAGGTTTCCGTGCGCGGCAAGTTCACCGGGTCCCGGCTCCAGCTCATGCGGTTTGCCGGGACCACCGATAATGGCGGGACGGTGAAGGGCAGCGGCATCGTCGACCTGCGCACCCTCGGCGAGCCGGTCGAAGGCCGGGTGCTCGAAATCCGCGGCCCGATCATCGACCTGCGTGCTTCGGTGGAGAATGCGCGGCTGCTCAATGCCAAAGGTCTCAATGCAACGATCACCGGACCGCTGCGCATCATCTCGGACGGGCTTGGCGGCACGATCGCCGGGCGGGTCAAGGTCAACCGTGCAAGCTGGAAGCTCGGCGTGGCAGCGGACGACTTGCGGCTCCCTCAGATCCCGACGCGAGAGATCAATTCCCCCGCGAGCCGTGCTCCGCGCGTCGCACCCGCGAGGCCTTGGCGCTACCTTATCGATGCCAAGGCAAGCAGTCGCATCGACGTCGACGGCATGGGCCTCGACAGCGAATGGGGAGCCGATGTCATCCTGCGTGGCACGACCGAGAATCCGCGCATCGGCGGACGTGCGCGCGTGGTGCGCGGCGACTACACTTTTGCAGGAACGCGGTTTGAACTGACCCGCGGCGAGATCGCCTTCGACGAAACCGTTCCGATCGATCCGCGCCTCGATATTCGTGCCGAGACAAAGCGTGACAGCCTGACCGTCGTCGTGACAGTCAAGGGCAGCGCGACCCAGCCGGAAATCGCCTTCACCTCCGACCCCTCCCTGCCGGAGGAAGAGATCATGGCGCGCCTGTTGTTCGGTGGTTCGATCACGACCTTGTCCGCGACCGATGCGCTGCAACTCGGCGCTGCGGTAGCAAGCCTGCGCGGGGGTGGCGGCATGGACCCGATCAATCAGTTGCGCAGCGCGATCGGGCTCGACCGCTTGCGCGTGGTAAGCGCCGACCCCGCGCTTGGGCGCGGGACCGGCGTCGCTCTGGGCAAGAATTTCGGCCGCAGGTTCTACGCGGAGATCATCACCGACGGACGCGGTTATAGCGCTACCGAGGTCGAGTTCCGCGTGACCAGCTGGCTCTCGGTACTCGCAGCTGTCTCGACGATCGGACGCGAAAGCGTCGTCGCAGAGATCAGCCGCGATTACTAGGCCGGGTCAGCCTTCCTTTTTCGGAAGAAGAACCGCGTCGAGCGGGATGAGGACGCCGTTATTGGCGGCAACCGCAGTGCCGGCGAACTTGGCCTTGGCTCCGCCTGGCATCGACACGGTGATTGCGTCACCTTCCTTGGCAAAGGTCACCTGACCTTCTCCCAGGGTCGTCATCGTGACAGGGCCGCCCTTGTCGACGATTGCCTTGTCGATGGCCTCGGGCGTGAGATGCCCGGGTACCATGTGATCGCGCAGGAGCGCGATCAGCATGGGCTTCTGGTCATCCGCGAACAAAGCCTCCCCGTCTTCGCCAAGCGCACCGAAGGCGGTGTCGGTCGGGGCGAGGACGGTGTAGCTGCCCGGACCTTCCAGCAGGCCTGAAAGCTCGCTCTTGGTCAGGGCGTCGCGAAGCTTGGACATACCCTCTTCGCCAGTGATGGCAGCAGCAAGCGTCAGAGTGCCGTCGTCCTTGGTCGAGGCGGTCGCGGATGCGTCGTCCTTCGCCTCGGAGCAGGCTCCGAGGAGCGGAAGCGAAGCGAGAGCAATGGCGGCGATACCGTTCTTGATCATTTTCATGGTCTTGTGCTCCCTCAAACCAGCAGGTCGATCACAGCGGCGACAAGCTGCGTTTCAGGATCGACGCGGTACACGTAGCCATCCGAATAACGGTAATAGGCATCAGGCGTGTCGTAGTAGCGATCGCGATAGGCGTAGGGGACGTTGTAGACGTCGTATCCCATCGGCATCGGCTGGCCGACGCGAATGTCGTCGCCGGTCAGGAGAGCCGCAACCGACATGATTGCGGCGTCTTCCGGATCGACCCGGTAGATCACGTTATCGGCATAGCGGTAGCGACCGCTTCCGCCGAGATCGTAATAGTCGACGTAATAGTCGGGCACCGGATAGTAGTTGTACGAGGTTGGCCACGGGTTGCCGATCGCCAGAGCGCCGCCGAGCAGCGGAATGTAGCCGCTGATGCCGCCGCCATTGCCCAAGCGCAGCAGGTAGCCGTCATTGTAGTAATAACGACCGTCGCCGTAATTGCTCAGGCCGAACAGGCTGGGACGATAGGAATAGCCGAACAGGCTGCGCTCGTATCGGTCCTTGGCCTGGCCCGGAGGCATGCAGCCGTTGTGCTTCTTGGCAAGGCCCGGGGGGCACCCGTTGATCAGGCCACGCGACCCGTCGCGCAGCAGCAGTTCGCGGTCGCGGCGGTAATCGACACGATCGACGAAGCGACGGTCTCCATCGCGGCGATCGTCGTAGCCACGGTCGCCGTTATCGCGGTCGTCATCGCGGCCACGGTTGACGAAGGCGCGTTCGTCGCGCCGCTCGACACGGTTCTCGACTGCGCGGTCAACGCGACGTTCGACCGATTTGCCGCGATTTTCCACACGACGCTCGACCGCCTTGACCTGGCTGCGGTCATTGCCGCGGTTATCCGAACGATGTTCGACAGCCTGCGGCCCACGGTCCTTGCCGCCGCCACGGTCCTGCTTCATTGCCGCAGCTTCAGGCTTGCCCTTGCCGTTTCCGTTACCCTTGCCGGGCTCGGCATAGGCGCCACCAGCTGCCAGCGCGACTGCCGCCACGCCTGCCAGAATGTAACGCATGATAAGTCTCCTTTTGCCGGCTCAACGGGGACGCAACGGTCTTGGTTCCTGCGCAAAAGCCCTTATTTCCGCCGTTTATCGGAGGTTCAGCTACCACAGCGGTAAAGCGTTGCCTCCTCGCGACGACGGCGGACCAGCCCTTTTAGGACCCGCCCACCGGCCATGTTCCAGCGGCCAAACTCGTTCGCGGCAGCTGCGAAATCTCCGGCCCGATGGAGCTTGGTCAGGGTTGCCCGGGCGATGGCGCCGGTATTGTAGTGGAAGCTGACGAGGGCATCGAACTGCGCTTTTGAGGTAGGGGCATCGCCGATTGCGCGGGCCACGTCCCTGGCATGTCGCGCAATGTCCTTCGCGAGCCGGTCGTCGCATTGCTCGCGGGTCCAGACCGTGTCGTGGTCGATATCGGGTCCGGTCGCGCCCCAGCCTATGGTCCATGGCGCCCCGCCCGTGCCGGGATCCGGGTAGGCTTCGACAAGTCCGTCCCGCCGCAATCGCGCACATCCTTCATAGCGCTTGATGAGTTGGAGCCCCGCAGTTCCCATCCCACGATCTGGAACACATGGAACACGGTCCTGAGGCAAGTCTTCCATCCCGTCGAGGGCGCGATCGAGTGCTTCGATCTCGGAACGGCGAAATCCGCGCCCGATCAGGCGGCGGACGAGGTCAAATAGCGGTTTGCGATCCATGATTATGCCTCTCTGGAGTTGCTGGAGGCAGGGCAATTAGGCGGCATCGCCCGGTGTAGGAAAGTCGATGAACTACTCTTCGGTGCAGTGAGCGCATTTGTCCTATCCGGGCAATGGGTACGGGCGTATTGATGCCAGCCAAATGATAACGAGTCCGGACGACCGGGTCGCCGTCTGCATTCTTGGGAGGATGATGCATGAAGCGATCCGTTTTTGTCGCGGGCGTTGCGCTCGCCGCGCTGACGACCGGATGGGCGATCCCGGCGATGACCCAGTCCGCCGCCTCGCCTGCCCGCTACACGATGGATGCCAGGACCATGTCCGGCATGGCAGCAATGGGCGGTGGCGGTGGGATGGCGGCCGCCATGGCGATGATGCAGGGCAAGGGCGGCGGCGCGGCGCATGAACTGCACCTCAAGCTCGGATCGGGGCAGGCCCCGACGGGCACTGCCAAGGCCGACCACTTCATGCCCAGCGGTGCCGGTCTCGGGGCGTCCGTGCCGCTGACCTATACCCCGGGCAAGGGGGAGGTCGGGCCAGCGGGGACAGCGACGCCGAAGGGAAAGCTCTTGCTGTTCTGGGGGTGCGGTGAACATGCCCCTCCGGGCCAGCCGGTGGTCATCGATTTCTCAAAACTGGCCAAGGGCCAGGTTCCGCCTGATCTCTATGCAGCTGCGGTCAACATTCCCGAAGAGTGGCGGATCATGCCCTCCAACAGCCGCACCTACGGCGAATGGCCCAACGGCCTCGAGACGAAAGCCGTCCCGCCGAAGTCCTCGCTGATCGGGGCGCATCGGATCGCAAGCACCTATGCGCCCGAAATCTCCTTCTCCCTCGACCAGGACTTCATGGCCCCGGTCGAGGTGAAGAGCAGCCGGATGCCAAGCGGCGCATGGGACATGCGCTGGCAGGGGGTGGGCGGCGCGACCGGATACTATGCCTGGGTGATGTCAGCAAAGGAGGGGCCGGGTCGCGAGGCGTCGGAGATGGTGTGGTGGACCTCGAGCGCAAACCGTGCCTTCGGCGGCCCGATGTGGGACTGGCTCTCGCCTGCGGCAGCCGCCAAGCTGGTCGCGGCGAAGACCGTCATGGCGCCGTCGCAGACCAGTTGCACGGTTCCGGCCGAAGTGCAGAAGGCGGGCGGCGAGATGATGATGGCCAACCTCTCGGCCTACGGGCCTGAACGCAATTTCTCTTATCCGCCCAGGCCGCCAAAGGCTGCGGCTGGCTGGAAACCCGACTGGATCGCGCGGGTCCGGTATCGTTCAACCAACATGTCCGTTCTCGGCATGGAAATGCCCGACACGGGTCAGATGAGCGACTCCGAAGCCTCCGAAGCGGCTCCCAAGCCCGCCTCCAAACCAAAGTGCAAAGGGCTGAAGGGGATTGCGATGAGAGCTGCCGGTCTGTGCGAATGAACCGGGCGCGCCCGTAGAGGCGTTGAGCTAGGTCGTCGAAACAATCTCGCGAATGGCCTCGGCCAGCCTGTCGACCTCGCGCTCCCGCGTCGCCAGCGCCGGGGTCACGCGAATGCATGCTCCCGAGGCAAGGCCCGTGCGGTGGACGGTGAAGATGCGGTGGCGTTCGAGCAGCTTCGCAGCGAGCGCCACGTTCTGTTCGCGCGTGACCAGTCCACGCAGCCGGAACGAGGTGATCGCGCCATAGCAGCGCGGATCGTCGGGCGTCAGGATTTGGACCTGCGGCAGCTCGCGCAAAGCGGTCACCCAGCGGTCGCGCAGTGACTTGAGCCTGCCTTCACGCCGAGTCGACCCGATCGCCGACTGGAAGGCAAGCGCGGTCGGGACGGTCAGCTGAGCAGCATAGTCCGGCGTACCGGTATGGGCGCGCGAATAGATTCCGGTGCTGTCCGGCGGCTCTGCCGGATCCGGATCGATTGCCGCAATCCTCTCCTTGCGGATGTAGAGCGCTCCCACGCCAAGCGGCGCGCCGATCCACTTGTGGAGGTTCATGGCGATGAAATCGGCCTTGAGATCGGGCAGGGCGAAATCGAGCTGTCCGACGCTGTGCGCTGCGTCGACAATGCAGTCGATCTCCCGCGCTCGCGCAAGTTCCGCGATCTCCGCAACGGGCAGGACAAACCCGGTGCGGTGGCTGACATGCGTCAGGAGCGCCATCCGGACATCGGGATTGGCGGCAAAGGCCTCCGCATAGGCTGCGACCAGATTGTCGTGCGTGGCAGGCTCGGGCAGGGCGATCTTCACGACGCGCACGCCCCGGCGTTCCCCTAGGGAGTCCATGCACGCCTGCGCACTGTCGTAGTCGAGGTCGGAATAGAGCACGGCATCGCCAGGCTTCAGGCGATTGTACTGCAGGATCAGGGCCTTCAGCGCCTCGGTTGCATTGCGGGTGAGAGTTATCTCCTCGAAGGCCACGCCGAAGAAATCCGCTACCTTCTCCGTCACTTCCTGCAGGTCGTCGTTCATGGTCCGGCGAGCGTAATAGCTCGTATCGCGGTTCACCCGCTCGACATTGGCGAGGTACGCCTGCTGCACGGGGCGGGACATCATGCCCCAATTGCCATGCTCGAGCTGGATGATTTCGCGCGTGACATCGTACTGGCCGGCGATCTCGTCCCAGTTCCCGGAGAGCGAAGCCTTGCCCAGCGTGGCGGGCAGCAACGGGAGGGCGGCTGCCCCGAACAAGGTCCTGCGGTCGAATTCCATGACAGCCCCCCGCGCAATTGCCGGACGAGCCTACCAGAGGTGTTTCCCGTGTCGATAGCGCAGCGCCTTTTCGAGCGCGCAAAGAGAAAGGGCGCCCGGTTTCCCGGACGCCCTCCTCGGTGATTGCGGGGCTATGCCGCCAAAAGGTTAAGCGGAATAGTACATGTCGAATTCGGCCGGGCACGGCGTGGTTTCGACGCGCATGACTTCTTCCCACTTCAGCTCGGCATAGGCGTCGATCTGGTCCTTGGTGAAGACGTCGCCCTTGAGCAGGAACTCGTGGTCGGCTTCGAGGCTTTCCAGGGCTTCGCGCAAGCTGCCGCACACGGTCGGCACGTCGGCGAGTTCGGCCGGCGGCAGGTCGTAGAGGTTCTTGTCCATGGCTTCGCCCGGGTGGATCTTGTTCTGGATCCCGTCGAGACCAGCCATGAGCAGCGCTGCATAGGCGAGGTAGGGATTGGCCATCGCGTCGGGGAAGCGGAATTCAACGCGCTTGGCCTTGTCGCCGGAACCATAGGGGATGCGGCAGGAAGCCGAACGGTTGCGTGCCGAATAGGCGAGCAGCACGGGAGCCTCGAAGCCCGGCACCAGGCGCTTGTAGCTGTTGGTGGTCGGGTTGGTGAAGGCGTTCAGCGCCTTGGCATGCTTGATGACGCCACCGATGAAATAGAGGCAGGTTTCCGACAGGCCGCCATACTGGTTGCCCGCGAAGGTCGGCTTGCCGCCATCCCAGATGGAAATATGGGTGTGCATGCCCGACCCGTTATCGTCCTTGATCGGCTTGGGCATGAAAGTCGCGGTCTTGCCATAGGCGTGGGCCACCTGGTGCACGACGTACTTGTAGATCTGCATGCGGTCGGCGGTCGTGACGAGCGTGCCGAAGGTCAGGCCAAGCTCGTGCTGTGCCGCGGCGACTTCGTGGTGGTGCTTGTCGCAGGGCAGGCCCATTTCGATCATGGTCGAAACCATCTCGCCACGGATGTCGACGGCGCTGTCGACCGGGGCGACGGGGAAGTAGCCGCCCTTGGCGCGCGGACGGTGCGCCATGTTGCCGCTCTCGTATTCCTTGCCGGTGTTGGTCGGCAGTTCGATGTCGTCGATGGCGTAGCCCGAGCCGGCATAGCCGTCTTCGAAGCGGACATCGTCGAACATGAAGAACTCGGCTTCGGGGCCGACGTAGACGGTGTCGCCGATACCGGTCGACTTGAGGAATGCCTCGGCGCGCTTGGCGGTGGTACGCGGGTCGCGCGCGTACCATTCACCGGTCGAGGGTTCGACGATATCGCAGAACAGGATCATCATCGGCTCGGCGCTGAACGGGTCCATGTAGACGTGTTCGAGGTCGGGCTTCAGGATCATGTCGGATTCGTTGATGACCTTCCAGCCGGCGATCGACGAACCGTCGAACATCAGGCCGTCTTCGAGCTGGTCTTCGTCGAGCGTCTTGGCGACCATGGTCAGGTGCTGCCACTTGCCCTTGGGGTCGGTGAAACGCAGGTCGACCCATTCGACGCCGTCGTCGGCGATCTGCTTCAGGACCTTCTTTGCACTGGACATTGGTATTGCCTCCGTTTGAACTCGTTGGGTTTGGGGCTCTGCGCCCGGTATTGATCAGATGGCGTCGTTGTCGCGTTCGCCGGTTCGGATGCGCAGCGCGCCTTCGATATTCGAGATGAAGATCTTGCCGTCACCGATACGGCCCGTCTGGGCGGCGGCGGCGATGGCTTCCACGGTGCGTTCGGCGATGTCATCGGCAACGACGACCTCGAGCTTCACCTTGGGCAGGAAATCGACGACGTATTCGGCACCGCGATAGAGCTCGGTGTGGCCCTTCTGGCGCCCGAAGCCCTTGGCCTCGGTCACGGTGATGCCGGACACGCCGATTTCGTGAAGGGCTTCCTTCACCTCGTCGAGCTTGAACGGCTTGATGATCGCTTCGATCTTTTTCACTTGGTTTCCGTCCTCGGGATGCTGCTGCGATTTCGATCCTCGCGCGATTCAATCCAAGAATCGTGCCAAGCGTCGCGTCGGGCCGTAGACGAAGAATTGGGGCCTTCGGAAGGGGTGTTGCGCAATTTTTTGGCCGAATCCGGCTTCTCTTGCGCAACAGCCCGATCGAGATGGCAGGCCAGTGCCTAGCGACTGGTCGCGCCGTGCTTAATTTTTAGGCAGACAAGAGCCGCAGGCCCGCAGTTTCGGGCAGGCCGCAAAGCAGGTTGAGGTTCTGCACCGCGGCCCCGCTCGCACCCTTACCGAGGTTGTCGAGGCGGGCGACGAGGCGTGCGTTCCAGCCACCGTCATTGCCGAACACGAAGAGTTCGAGGCCGTCGAAAGGTGCATCGTCCGGACCCAGCAGCAATTCGCCGACGGGTTGCTTGTCGTGGACCGTGACGACCGCGGAAACGGCGTAGAATTCGCCAAGGGCATCCCGCAAGGCATCGGCCTGCGGCTCATTCGCCATGGCACCCAGATGGAGCGGAACCTCGACGATCATGCCGCGGTAGGCGGGAACGACCGATGGCGCGAAAATGACCGGATGTTCGAGGCCCGCATGGGCCTTCATCTCGGGAAGGTGCTTGTGCTTGAGGTCGTAGCCATAAGCGCGGAATGCGGGGGCGCCAGGTGCCTCGAACCGTTCGATCAGCGCCTTGCCGCCGCCCGAATAGCCGCTCACCGCATTGACGGTGTAGGGCCAGTCGGCAGGCAGCAGGCCTGCGCGCACCAGCGGTGCGACAAGGGCGAGGAAGCCGGTCGGGTAACATCCAGGATTGCTCACCCGGCGCGCCGTTGCCACCCGCTCGCTGCCGACCAGTTCGGGGAAACCATAGCACCAGCCCTCGGTCGTGCGGTGCGCGCTCGAAGCGTCGATCACGCGGGTGCCGGACGCCGGGTCGATGAGAGCGACCGCCTCGATCGCAGCTTCATCGGGCAGGCAGAGAATGGCGACATCCGCCTCGTTCAGCGCCTCGCGCCGGGCGGAGGTATCCTTCCTCTGTGCATCGTCGAGCGTGATGAGGCTGAACTCGCTACGGCCCGCGAGCCGTTCCGCGATTTCCAGCCCGGTCGTGCCCGCCGCGCCGTCGATGAA
Organism: Qipengyuania sp. RANM35; assembly: GCF_041021145.2. NCBI lineage: Bacteria > Pseudomonadati > Pseudomonadota > Alphaproteobacteria > Sphingomonadales > Erythrobacteraceae > Qipengyuania > Qipengyuania sp. RANM35. Next base: position 415,429 of record NZ_CM196433.1, read on the forward strand.
TACCTTATGCGTCACTGTCGGCTTCGAGTGCACCGAGATGCACATAGCCGCTGGGGCCCTCGGGGCCACGCGTGATCCAGGCCCAGTCGCCTGCGACGTCGAGCAGTTCGACCGCCGTTCCGCCCGAAAGCGATGCCCCGTCGCCCGCGTCATCGCGCATGGCGAGCTTGAGAACCGCGCCGCCAGCGGCAACCTTGCGGAGGTGCGGGATCACGTAGTGCGCGGCGAGGTAGCGCCCGGCGAGCGCAATGTGCGCCAAGTCCCCGCGAAGCGGCAGCGTTCCCGGTGCAGGCTTTTCGACCGGACCCTTCAGTCCGACGATCCCTTCGGGAAGTTGGTAGCTGGCCTGTTCGCTCACTCTTTGTGGATGCCCTGAAATTGCGGTTGCGGGCGCTTAACCCCAAGGGCGGATTCCCGCAAGGCGCGCGCGCGGCTTATGCCGAACCGAAACGTTTTTGCAGCATGTGCCATGCAGCGCGCAGGCCATAGGCATCGCCGCCCTTGGGCCTGCCGGGCTTGCCTACCGGACGCCATGCAAAGGTGTCGAAATGCGCCCAGTCGATGCCTTCGCCGACGAACTTGTCGAGGAACAGGCCCGCCACGCTTGCCCCGGCAAAGCCGTTGGTGTGCGAGTTGTTGAGGTCGGCGATGTCGGAGGACAGCCATTCCCGATAGGCTTCGGGCAGGGGCAGGCGCCAGGGTTGGTCGTCGCTCGCCTTGCCCGCCGCGATGAGTTCCTCGGCAGTTTCGTCGCGCCGGGTCATCAGCGCCGGATAATCGGGACCAAGTGCCACACGCGCCGCGCCGGTCAGTGTGGCGAAATCGATGATCAGCTCGGGCTTCTCCTCGCTGGCACGTTGCAGCGCGTCGCCGAGGATCAGGCGACCTTCGGCATCAGTATTGCCGATCTCGACGGTCAGTCCCTTGCGCGTCTTGAGCACGTCGCCAGGGCGGAAGGCATTGCCGCTGATTGCATTCTCGACCGCCGGGACGAGCAGGTGCAGGCGAACCCTCAGCTTTGCCCCCATGACGAGGCCTGCAAGGGCGATGGCGTGGGCAGCCCCACCCATGTCCTTCTTCATCAGCAGCATGCCGCTCGCAGGCTTGATGTCGAGGCCGCCGGAATCGAATGCGACGCCCTTGCCGACGATGGCCAGGACCGGATCGCCTTCCTTGCCCCAGGTCAGGTGCATGATCCGCGGTGCATGGGTGCGGGCCGCGGCACGCCCGACTGCGTGGACCATCGGGTATTCGCGTTCGAGCGCATCGCCCTTTGTCACGCTGAGCTTGGCCGAATGCGCCTTGGCGAGCTTCTCGCACTGCGCCTCGAGCGCCTCGGGTCCCATATCCTCGGCTGGCGTATTGACGAGGTCGCGGACAAGGCTGACGGCCTTTGCCTCGGCAATCGCGGCATCGATCCTGCCAGCCTCCTTGGTCAGGAGGACGCGCGGACCGACCGGGCGCTCGGGCTTCTTGTAGCGGTCGAAAACGTATTGAGCCGTCTGCCAGCCGTGGAGGGCGGGGCCGGGTTCGCCATCGACGCGGCGGTAGGTTCCCTCCGGCAGGACTTCGGCCAGCTTGGCGAGGCACCAGCTCGACAGGTTGTCCGGGTTCGCCACGCCGCCCACGGCAAAGAAACCGTCGCCATCCGGCACGATGCCGACCTGGTAGCCACCGCCGTCGAATTTCTGCGCCGCCAGGGCCGCGCGCTGGCCCGCCGATAGTTTCTTGACCCAATCGGCAAAGCCGTCGCGATTGACGAGGTGGATGGCTGTCGCTTCCTGGCCCTTGTCGGGCTGGATTAGCGGCGTCTTGTCGGCCATATCGGCGAAGTCCCTCTTTCAACGATTTCCATGGAGGAAACCGGCATGCGAGCGTCCCTGTTCCTGATTTCGCTGGCTCTGTCGAGTGCCGCCTGCAGCGATGCTACCGAGTTTGCCGAGGACGCCGGGGTCAAGGAGGAGGCCGTATCGACCCCGGCGACAGCCCAGGCGAAGGCCGCCGCTGGCGGTGCGAATGCCATCTCCAAGGAAACGGAGCAGTATCAGTTCGCCTACGCCTGGCCTGAAGAAGCCGGGCGACACGACAAGCTGGCCGCATTCCTCCAGGAGGACGCCGATCACATGCAGGGCGAACTGGCCAAGGAAGCGGCAGAGGACTGGAAGGGTGCCGAAGGACAGGACTGGACCCCGCGCCAGCACAGTGCATCGCTGGAATGGAAAGTCGTCACCGACACGCCGCGTTTCCTATCGCTGTCCGGCCATCTCGCCACCTACTCGGGCGGCGCGCACGGGATGTACGGCGTGGAATCGCTCGTGTGGGACAAGAAGGCGGACGACGGGATGGATGCCAAGGTCCTGTTCCAGTCACCGACCAGGCTCGAAACCGCTCTCGGGGCGGAGCTTTGCGCCAAGCTCAACAAGGAGCGCGAGAAGCGCAGGGGCATCAGGGTCGACCCGAACAGCGGTGACTCGTTCGACAATTGCCCGGGCCTCGACGAGGCGACGGTGCTGGTGGGCTCCTCGACCGGCAAGACGCTCGACCGTCTGACGATCTACTTCGGCCCCTATGTCGCCGGTCCCTATGCGGAAGGCGATTTCGAGCTCGATTTCCCGGTGACCGCCGCCGTTCTGGATGCGGTGAAGCCCGAATATGCGAGCGGTTTCAGCATCAAGCGCTGACGGCCTCGCAATTCGACGCTGCAATCGCTATGTGGCGCGCATGACCGAATACCAGGTGATCGACAACGACACGGCCGTTTATCGCGACGGCACCATCAAGCTCCACGGGCCGGAAGGCTTCGAGGGGATGCGCAAGGCCGGCCGCCTTGCCGCCGAAATCCTCGACGAGCTGACCACTTTCGTGCAGCCGGGGGTGACCACGGGCCAGATCGACGATCTGGTGCGGACGATGACGCTCGATGCGGGCGCGGTCCCGGCGACGATGGGCTATCGCGGCTATGCGCACAGCTGCTGCACCTCGATCAACCATGTGATCTGTCACGGCATCCCCTCGGACAAAGCGCTGAAGGACGGCGACATCGTCAATATCGACGTGACCCCGCTGCTCGACGGCTGGCACGGCGATACCAGCCGGATGTATTTCGTCGGCGATGTATCGCTCAAGGCGCGCAAGCTGGTCGACGTGACCTACGAATGCCTCATGCTCGGTATCGAGGCGGCATCGAAGCCGGGTGCTCGGCTGGGCGACATCGGCGCCGTTATCGAGGCGCATGCCCGCCAGCATCGTTATGGCGTGGTGCAGGAGTTCTGCGGCCACGGCCTCGGTCGCCTGTTCCACGATGCGCCCGAAGTCATCCATGCCGCCCGCGCAGGGACCGGCCCGGAGCTCAAGCCCGGCATGTTCTTCACCATCGAGCCGATGATCAATCTCGGTCGTCCGCATGCCAAGATCCTCGGCGACGGCTGGACCGCGGTGACGCGCGACAAGTCGCTTTCGGCCCAGTTCGAGCACTCGATCGGCATTACCGAGAACGGCGTCGAGATCTTCACCGAAAGTCCGAAGGGGCTGCACCAGCCGCCCTACTGATCGGGTGCGGGCTCCGCGGGAGTCGTTGTCCGGTCCTGCCATGACTGATCGCTGATGAAGCGGCCTCGCTCGGCCTCGCGGCTCATGGCGATGACGTGGTCCACCCCCTCGATGGTGATTTCGAAAGTCCCGTGCTCGGTTGCGCGGATGAGGCCCTTCGACTTCAGATACCACGCATGGAAGTCGAACGTGTCGTCCGAACAGTCGATCAGCTCCTGGATATAGAAGCCGATCACGCCCGGATCGCGCGGCTTCTCGCGCCGCCGCTTGTAGAGGAACTGCAGGATCTTCTCGTGCGCCGAAGCGTCTTCGGAGGCCGTGCGCTCGTCGATGCGCAGGTCGCCTTCCTCGACCTCCTCGAACACCGCATCCTTGTGGTGTGTGCGGTATTCGCGGTCGTATTCGGCACGCGATTCCGGATCGCGCAGTACGCGATAGGCCTCGATGATCTCCTGGAACTTGTCCACGTCCGCAGTCTGCGTGTGGTCCGGGTGATACATCTGCGCGAAGTAGCGATAGGCCTTTTCGAGCATTTTCGCATCGCAGGTCGGCGACACCTGCAGCAGCGCATAGAAATCGGTAAAGCTGTGACTCTCGTCGTTCATCAAGGCCTCGCCGTGTGACCGGTGGGACGACCGGTTCATGCTTCCACTTTCGGTTGCGACGCCATCGGGCGAGAGTACCTTTGCCTTGTTATTGGCCTTTGTTTTCGTGGCAACGCGGCAATTGTCAAAGGAAATGGCGGAATTAGCTCTCCCGTGCAGACCTGATCGCTGCCCCCGCTGCAAAAGGAGCAAGAGCGCACAGGCCGAGGCTGATTGCTGCGGTAAGGATAATGGCACTGTCGTCAGGACGCGCCAGCGCTCCTGCACCAAAGATCAGGATCGGCACGGCAAGCGGGATGACCATCAGTCCTGCCAACGCGGCACCACCGCGAAGTGTGGCGGTGAGCGCAGCGACGGCAAGGCCCACTGCTGCAAGTCCGGGCGTGCCTGCCAGCAGCCCCCACAGGACCGTGCGCGTGGTCTCTCCCGTTAGGCCCAGCAGGGCGGCTGCGGGCAGGGTTGCCAACAGCAGAAGGGGCGCAAAGGCGAGCCAGTGGGCGAGGAGCCGGACGAACATCGCCAGCTCTTCCGAAACGCCGCGCAGGTGCAACTGGTCGAACACTCCCGCTTCGAGGTCGCTCGCTACCAGCTGCTCGAGCGGGAGGATCGCCGCAAGCAGCGCCGCGACCCAGATCACGCCGCCGCCGGTGCGGGCAAGCATCTGCGGTTCGGGACCGACGGCGAAGGGGTAGAGCATGGCGACGGCGAGGAAGAACAGCAAAGGCAGGATGCTCCCGCCACCCGAACCCCCGGGCAGGAGGTTGCGCAAGTCGCGCCGAAGGAGGGCAACAAAGGCGCGCGTCATGCGGCAAATTCCGAAAGGTCGAGGACACGCATTCCGTCCAGGGGGAAAGGCTGGTGCGATGCCAGGACGCAGATTCCGTCGGCGCGGCAATGGCCTTCGACCATGGCACCGACCATCGATACGCCTCTCTCGTCGAGACCGTTAAGCGGTTCGTCCAGCAGCCAGATGTCGGCATTCTGCGCACTTAGCCGGGCCAGTGCAGCACGCTTGCGTTGGCCGGTCGAGAGATAACGAACCGGAACGTCGAGCAGGTCCTCGAGGTAGGAGGGAACGTTGGTCGGCGGGGTTGCATCGAGCGCACGCCAGAAGCCCAGCGACTTGCCGAGCGGCAGCATGGTGTCGAGGGCGGAGCGCTCGTCGAGCAGCCCGACCTGGCCTTCGCGCTGGACCGTGCCCGCGAAAGGGCGGAGCAGGCCTGCAAGGATGCGCAGCAGGCTCGACTTGCCGATCCCGTTCGCGCCGGTGACGTGGACGACCTCGCGCGGCCGCAACTCCAGCGAGACGCCTCGGAACAGCAAGCGCTCGCCGCGGCGGCAGGCGAGATCGGTCGCGGATAGGCGGGGTGTCATGGGTAACAGGCTCTAGGGGCTCGTTCGCCGGTGGCCAAGTATCCGCTTGGGCTTGTCAACCGGACCAAGCGGACCGACAAGGCCGGCATGGCCAGGTTCGGCCGCTTGGGGGAAGGGGAACGGGAATGTCCGACAAGGGTCACCTCTTGCGCGTGTTGGGGGTGGTCTTCGGACTCGCCGCCGTGGTCGGCAGCGTTGTCGGTCAGGGCATCTTGCGAGCGCCCGGCATCGCCGCACAGGCAAGCGAAAGCGGGACCGTCCTGATCGGGCTCTGGTTCCTGGGTGGAGCACTCTCGCTCCTCGCCGCGCTACCTTATGCGGAACTGGGCGCCGCACTGCCGAGTGCCGGCGGGATCGTCACCTTTACCGAGCGCGCTTTCGGCAAGGGGGCAAGCGTGCTGGCATCCTATTCCATGTTGCTCATGCTCATTTCCGCGCTCGCAAATGTGGCCTTCGTGGCGGGCGAACTGCTGGTCCGGCTGGGCGTCGGCGGAGGAGAAATCGGACCGGGAGCGATCGCGACGGCAACGCTTGCGGTGTTCTTCGCCATCAATGCCATGGGAACGCGCATCAGTGGCGGGGCACAGATCGCGTTTTCCGCCTTCAAGGGCGCGGTGCTGGCGATCTTCGTGGTCATCCTCTTTGCGCAGCCTGGTGCACCCGCCGTTGCGGGTGAAGCGAGCATCGCGCCACAGGGCCTGCTCGGCTACGCGACCGCCATGCTGGTCATCATCGGCGCCTACAACGGCTGGGGCGATGTCGTCTTCTATGGCGAGGAGATCGAAGATCCGGCGCGCGCCCTGCCGCGGGCGCTGTTCGGCGGGATCATTGCCATCACGGTGCTCTACACCGCCGTGAACATGGCGATACTCCATGTCCTCACCCCTCAGCAGATGGCAGCGTCCGACTTCGCTGCAGGAGACGCCGCCGCCGGGATTTTCGGGCAAGCGGGCGACACTGTCTTCACGATCTTCGGCGTGGTTTCGATCGCGGCCATCTGCAGTCTCATGACCATGACCGTCAGCCGTATCGCCTATGCCTCGGCGCGTGTGGGTCTGCTCCCTCCCGCCTTGGAACGCGTCGCCGCGAACGGCACGCCGATCAATGCGATGGTCCTGGTGGTGCTGGGCGCAGCCGCATTCCTCTGGTCGGGCAGTTATCTGACGCTGGCGTCGACCAGCACGGCCTTGTCACAGGTCATGATCCTGCTTTTCGCCTTGTGCTCGTGGCAGCTGTATCGTCGCGAACCTGACCTGCCGCGCCCGTTCCGCGTGCCTTTCTTCAAGTCCGTGATGGCGCTTGTGATCCTGTTCGACGCCGCCCTGCTGGTCGTCTTCGTGTGGCAGGATCCGGCCAATTCGCTGCTCGGATTTGCTCTGGTCGCGGCGCTCGCCGCTGGCTACTGGCTCGTCCGTCGAATGGCCGGCAGCAAGCCGATTCAGGAACAGCAATGACCGTCGAACAACTGACCGAAGAAGAACGCGCCACTTGGCTGAGCGCACTGCCGCAGTGGTCGCTGTCCCGCGACGGCGCGGCGATCGAACGCAAGTTCGAGTTTGCCGACTTCTCCGAAGCCTTCGCCTTCATGACCCGCGTGGCGATGATCGCCGAAACGCGCGACCATCACCCCGAGTGGTTCAACGTCTACAACCGGGTCGAGATCACCCTGACCACGCACGACGCGGGCGGATTGTCGCTCCGCGACGTGAAGATGGCGCGCAAGATCGACGCGCTGGTGGCCTAACGGCCCAGCGGGCTGACGCCGGCGCGCATCTGTTTGCGGACGCGCCCCGGCATCCAGCGCAGTGCAAAGCCGAGCTGGCGGGTGGACTTGCCGATGAGGTGGTGGAGCTGGTCGGAATGCACCGCATCCCATGCGGCCTGCGCCACATCGGCAACCGGCAGGACTTCGGATTTCTGTTCGACCACGGTCTGCCGGATCAGCTCGTTCGACCCGCGATTGGGGGCCTTGTCGAGCAGCGGCGTGTCGACGAAAATCGGGCACAGGTCGGTGACCTTGATGCCTTCCTCGGCCCATTCGGCATCGAGGCTTTCGGTGATGCTGCGCACGCCTGCCTTCGAGGCGCAATAGACGCTCACGCCGCCGACGCCGTGGACACCCGCCGCGCTCGCAATGTTGAGCAGGCATGACCCCGGCGCGGTTTTCGCGAGGTAGGGATGCGCCGCCTGCGCGCCGAAGAGGACTCCCTTCAGATTGATGTCGAGGCAGTTCTCGATATCCTCGATCGACATGTCTGCCAGGGGGCCGCCAACCGGAATTCCGGCGTTGTTGACAACAACGTCGATGCGGCCGCCCGCGGCCGTCGCAAAGCCGTCGAGCGCCTCGTCCCATTGCCCGCGGTCGCGCACGTCGAGCCTGTGCATGAAGGTGAAGCCGTTGCCGATCAACGAGAGCGTCTCGCGCATGCCTGCCTCGTCGATATCGCCGACGCCGACGAACCAGCCTTCGGACGCAAACTTGCGGGCGATGGCGCGGCCGATGCCCGAACCGCCGCCAGTGATGAAGATTGCCTTGCGCGTGCTCATGTCTCTCTCCCTACCCCTATGCCGCTTCAGAGCGCGGCGTTGTTATATGTGTGCCAGGTGAAGATGGCCATGGCCCCGCGATAGGGCCGCCATTTGTCGCCCAGAGCGCGGGTTTCCTTCTCGTTCGGCCTGGCAGGCAGTTCGAGCAACCGGCCCACCGCCTCTTGCACGGCGAGGTCGCCGGCGGGCCAGATATCCTGCCGTCCCTCGGCGAAGAGCAGGTAGATTTCCGCCGACCAGCGTCCGATTCCCTTGATACGGGTTAGTTCGGCGATGGCTTCCTCGTCATCCTCGGGCAGGTCGTCGAATGCGAGTTCGCCGCTGGCGACCAGTTCGCACAGGGACCGGGCATAGCCCTGCTTCTGGCGCGACAGGCCGCATGCGCGCAGCGTGTCGAAGTCGCGCGCGAGCAATTCGTGGGCGTGCATGTCCTCCCCCAGTTCGGCCTCGAGCTTGTTCCACACAGATGCCGCGGCAGCGACACTGACCTGCTGTCCGACGATGGTGCGCAGCAGCGTCTTGTAGCCGGTCGGGCGGATCCGCTCCTCGGGATAGCCGCAGCGCTCGATCGCAGCGGCGACGACCTTGTCGTTCGCGGCGACGGCATCGAGATGGTCGCGCAATTGCGTGTTTGTCAGTCCCATGCCGCTCGCGCTTGCCTTCCCGCCCGTGATTGAATAGCAGCCGCTCGCATAGGGTCGGCCAGTGGCCCTTTGCAACCGAGGAAAGACGCAATGCCCAAACTGATCGTCACCACCCGCGAAGGCGAGACTTCGGAAATCGACGTCGCCGACGGCCTGACCGTGATGGAAGCGATCCGCGACAACGGCTTCGACGAGCTGCTTGCGCTGTGTGGTGGCTGCTGCTCGTGCGCGACCTGTCACGTACACGTCGATCCCGAGTTCAAGGACAAGCTCCCGACGATGAGCGAGGACGAGGACGACCTGCTCGAATCCACCGACCACCGGACCGAGAATTCGCGCCTGTCGTGCCAGATCCCGTTCACCGCCGATCTCGACGGCATGAAGGTTACTATCGCGCCTGAAGATTGATGTTGTTTGCCGGTTAAGGTTGTCGCGCCTAACTGGCACGGCATGATTGCAAGCAAAGTGACCGGGCAGACGCTCGACCTCATCGGCAATACGCCGCTCGTCCGCCTTGCCGGACCCAGCGCGGAAGCCGGATGCGACATCTACGGCAAGTGCGAATTCGCCAACCCCGGGGCCTCCGTCAAGGATCGCGCCGCGCTCTACATCATCCGTGATGCAGAGGCGCGCGGCGAACTGAAGCCGGGCGGCACGGTGGTCGAAGGGACCGCAGGCAACACCGGTATCGGCATCGCGCTCGTCGCGAATGCGCTGGGCTATCGCACCATCATCGTCATGCCGGACAACCAGAGCCGGGAGAAAATGGCGACCTTGCGCGCACTCGGCGCCGAACTGGTCACTGTCCCGCCGACGAAATACGCCGACTGCAACCACTTCCAGCATGTCTCGCGCCGCATGGCTGGCGAGATCGACGGGGCGATCTGGGCCGGGCAGTTCGACAACACTGCCAACCGCAAGGCGCATATCGAAGGCACGGCGAAGGAATTGTGGGAGCAGATGGGTGGCCGGATCGACGGCTTTACCTGCGCGGCGGGTACCGGCGGCACGATTGCCGGCGTCGGCATGGGCCTCAAGGAATTCGATGAGAACGTCGTCATCGCGCTGACCGACCCTCACGGCGCGGCGCTCTACAATTACTACGCCAATGGCGAGCTGAAGGCCGAAGGCTCCTCGGTTGCAGAGGGCATCGGGCAGGGCCGCATCACCGGCAATCTCGAAGGTGCGCCGATCGACACGCAGTTCCGTATCTCGGACGAGGAAGGCCTCAACTGGGTCGCCCGCCTGCTGCGCGAGGAAGGCCTGTGCCTCGGCCTGTCGAGCGGGATAAACGTCGCCGGCGCCATCGCGCTGGGCAAGCAGCTGGTCGCCGAAGGGCGCGAAAATCCGCAGGTCGCGACCATCCTCTGCGACACCGGCTTCCGCTACCTGTCTACTCTATACAATGCCGAGTGGCTGCAGTCGAAGGGCTTGCCCGTCTTCGACTGGTTGCAGCCGCAAGATTGACCTGTCGGGCTGCAGGAGCCTAATCTCGTGCGAATGGCGCAGTTTTTCGACATGAGCCGCAAGCCCCCGGTGGGCGAGCTCCCCGAGATTTCTCCCGGTAGCGCGCAGCGTGCGCGAACCGTTCAGCGGCTCCAGATCGGAGTAACGGGAGTGGTGCTGATGATCGTGCTCGTCGGCCTTGCCAGCCTGGTCGAGAACAGCGCCTCGCAGATCGACGCGACGGCTGTTCCAGAAGCGGCGCCGACCACCGAACCGACCTCCACGCAACAGCAGAACGACCCGCTCGTCGAAGCGGGCGTCGTACCGGACCTTCCTGCACCGCAAGCGACGACCCCCGCCGGGCCGTCGGGACAGGGCGAAGCAGGACAGGTTGCGAACTAGTTTGATTTTCCTTGCCGCGCTGTTCCTGTCCGCGTGCAGCGCGGGACAGGCGGACCAGCGCGTGGCGGACCGGCCAGGCGTCGGGCTCTTCACCAGCTTGCCGATCTACTGGGGCGAGAGCGACAATATAAACGCGATCCTCGATGGCAGCGGTAAACCCGATTGGGTACGCGAACTGGTCGAACATCGCTTCGCCATCCAACCGCTTGATGCGCTTGAGCCGGACACGCTTGCGGGGACGAAGCGCCTTATCATGGCGCAGCCGCGCCCGCTTGCTCCGTCCGAAAACCTCGCACTCGACGAGTGGGTTCGCGAGGGCGGGCGTCTGCTGGTCTTCGCCGACCCCATGCTGACGCGGCACAGCAATTTCGCCATTGGGGACAAGCGTCGCCAGCAGGACGTGGTCGTGCTCTCCCCGATCCTTACGCGCTGGGGCCTCGAACTCTTCTTCGATGACGAACAGGCCGAAGGCGAGCGCTGGGTGAAGGCATATGATGGCGAGTTCCCCGTGAACCTGCCCGGCCAGTTCCGCCTGCGATCAGCTGGCGGGGAAGACGAGTGCATCGTCTCGGAGACCGGCCTCCTCGCGCAGTGCCAGGTCGGGAAAGGCCGGGTGACCTTGCTCGCCGATGCGGCCGTCCTCGACTGGGAAGGCGAGGGCGAGGTTCCGGCCAAGCGCACCGGCGCGCTCGACTCGCTGGTCGCGGCCTCGCTCGACTACTGATCCACGGGAAAACACGGGACAGGCCGGAATCGCGTCCGGAGTCGCGCCTGCGACTCCGCAGAATTCCGTGCATTTCCAGATATCTCGGTAAGATTTTGGTAAGCAGTTCGAGCTTGTAGTGAGAAAAAATAGTTAGATAAATCAGTGATATACGGGCTTATCCCGTGAAATCCCGCAATTTTCCCTTTCTTCCCCGGCCTTCCCGCGATAAATCAAGGGGACATCGGACAAAGCCGACTAGATGCGCACAGCCGAATGGCGTCGCAGCTTGCCCGTTTGCGCGGGCGGCAGGGGGGAAGTCTTGTCCGTTGGGGAGCTATTTCGAACTCGTATTCGGGACTTGGGGCAAGTGTCATTCGGAGGGTACAGCGGTCAGGCCTATTCGCCCGCGGGCGACAAGGGCCGCTTTGTGCTTCCGCCCCTCTTCCGCAAGGCCGTGAAGGATAGCAGCGACGGTCGCGTCCTGTGCCTGATGAAGCACCCCAAGTGGAATTGCCTCGTTGGCTTCGGCCTCAGCCGCAAGCAGGAACTCGACGCCCAGCTCGATCGTGAAGAAGAGTTGGCAGCCCGCCTCGGCAACGAATTCGACCGCGACACCCGCGCGATGCAGCTCTTCGGTTTCCAGGAAATGCCGTTCGATGACAGCGGTCGTTTCGTGATGCCCGATCACCTGCGTACGCTCGCCAACATCGACGAAGGCCTCTACTTCCAGGGCGGCGGTCGCTTCTTCACCCTGTGGAACCCCGAAGAACTCGCCAAGATGGGCGACGACTGGGCTGGCGCGAAGGCGGCCTGCGAAAGCTTCCTCGCCGAAGCGAAAGGCAAATCGAAGGGTGCGGGCAAATGACCGACGCCCCGCACATCCCCGTTCTTCTCGACGAAGTGATCGAGGCGCTCGACCCGCAGCCGGGCGACGTTCTCATCGACGCCACCTTCGGTGCCGGCGGCTATACCCGCGCGCTTCTTGAGCGCGGCGCGACGGTGCACGCCTTCGATCGGGACCCCGATGCCATTTCGTCGGGTCGCAACTGGCGCGAGACGGGGGAAAACCCGCCGCGCCTTATTCTCCATCCGCACCGTTTCTCGGAAATGCTCGACGTCATGACGTCGGCGGGCGTCTCTCGAGTCGACGGTGTGGTAATGGATATCGGTGTGTCCTCGATGCAGCTTGACCAGGCTCATCGCGGTTTTGCTTTCTCTGCGGACGGCCCGCTCGACATGCGAATGAGCCAGGATGGCGAGAGTGCGGCCGATTTCCTCAATTCCGCCGATGAAAAGGCAATTGCCGACGTCCTCTACAACTATGGCGAGGAGCGCCAGTCGCGCCGCGTCGCACGCGCCATCGTGGCGGCCCGTCCGCTGTCGACCACGGGCGAGCTGGCGCGTGTGGTCCGCAAGGCGCTCGGCTTCAAGCCGCACGACAAGAAAGACCCGGCCACCCGTACTTTCCAGGCCATCCGCATCCATGTGAACGGCGAGCTCGACGAACTGTCCCAAGCACTGTCGGCTGCCGAACACCTGCTGAAGGAAGGGGGCCGCCTTGCGGTGGTCAGCTTCCACAGCCTCGAAGACCGGATCGTCAAGCGCTTCCTGCGCGAGGCATCCTCAACCCCGAGCGCCTCGCGTCACGTCCCAATGGCGGCGCAGGACGATCCGGTCTTTTTTCGAGTCAGTAAGGCGATCAAGCCCACCGAAGCAGAGATCGCCCGCAATCCGCGCGCCCGCTCCTCGGTCCTCCGTTACGCGACACGCACGGCAACTCCGGCGAGGGAGGCGGCATGATGGTCACGGGTTCACGCATTCGCCAGATCGGCTGGGCTGTCGTTCTCGGCACGTGCTTCGCAATGCTCCTCGCGCTCACCTTCAAGGTCAATGCGGTCAAGAGCGATGTGCGCCTCACCGAACGTGCGATCATCGCGGCGCAGCAGGAACGGCTGATGCTGGAAACCGAATTCCAGACCCGCGCCAGCCAGCACCAGCTGTCCGACTGGAATGCGGTCGAATTCGGATATGGCGCGCCGCGCGCCGACCAGTATCTCGAGAGCGAGACCCAGCTGGCCGCGCTTGGCAGTCCGCGCGGCATCGGCGCGCCATCGCCGGTTCGCGTGGCCCTGAACCGTCCGGAACGCGAAGGCGCCGAGGATGAAAGCCTGCTGTCGGGCTGGATTGCGGCATCGCAGCCGACCCTGCCTTCGGCCGGTCATCCGGCGCAGCGTGAACTGGCCGCGACCGGCCTTGCCGAACGTCTTTCCAACCCCGTCGGTCCCATCGCCAAGGTCGCCGAGGTGTCGCAGTGAATGCCTTTTCCGGCTTCGGTCCCGCCATTGCCGCGGGTCGGAGCGGGCACGGTGCAGTCAGCATGGCGGTCGCTTCGGGACGAGTTCAGCTTGTCACCGTTCGCCAGCGCACGCTTACCATGGCGCGCTGGCGCGTGCTGTGGATCACCATGGCATTCGCCTTCATCGCTCTCCTCGCGATCGTGCGCATCCTCTACCTGGGTGCGTCCGACCAGGGGCTGCGCGCCACTTCATTTGCCGATGCCCTGCTGCCGCCGCGCGGGGAGATCGTCGACCGCAACGGCGTGCCGCTGGCGCGCGCGTTTCCCGCATATGCACTCTGGTTCAACCCCAAGGCTTTGGGGGAAGATGGCGACCCGCTGGTCAGGAGCCCTGAAGAAGTCGCAAACAAGCTGAAGGCCATCTTCCCCGATCTCGATGAAAAGAAGCTCGCCGCGCAGTTCGCAGCCGGCAAGCAGGGATACATTCGCCGTCGCGTACTGCCCGAAGAGGCGAACCGGGTGCAAGAAATCGGCGAGCTGGCGCTCGAAATGCCGATGGAGAACGACCGCCATTATCCGCAGGGATCGATGGCAGCGCACGTGCTCGGATACGTTGCCGCCGACGGCAAGGGTCGCGTCGGTATGGAGCAGGTGCTCGACGACAAGCTCTCCAACCCCGCCACGCGGGGAACGCCGGTGCCGTTGTCGATCGATGTGCGCGTGCAGGGAGCGCTGGAAGACGAACTGGCCCGCGGCATGAAGCTCAACCAGGCGCAGGGTGCCGCCGGTATCGTCCTCGACGTCGATACGGGCGAAATCCTCGCGCTCGCTTCATTGCCCGAATTCGACCCGAACAAGATCGATGCGCGCGGGCAAAGCCTGATGTTCAACCGCGTCACCAACCAGGTCTACGAACTGGGTTCGACCTTCAAGCCGATCACGGTGGCAGCTGCCCTCGATGCCGGCGTGATCCGCGATCTTGGCAAGCGCTACGACGCCTCGCCGGTCAAGGTCGGTCGCTTCACCATCAGCGACAGCCACAATCTTGGTTCCTCGCTCAATCCCATCGAGACGCTGATCCATTCGTCGAACACCGTTAGCGCGCGCATCGCCGACCAGCTCGGCCCGGAACGCATGCGCCGTACGATGATGGACCTCGGCATGAACGAGCGGCCCTATATCGAAATTCCGGCACGCGGCTTTCCCCTCTGGCCGGGCAAGAAATGGCCGCGCCTGACCAACATGACGGTCGGCTTCGGCCACAGCATCGCGGTGACCCCGCTGCACCTGGCATCGGCCTATGCGGCGCTGGTGAACGGCGGCATCTGGCGTCCGGCGACGCTCCACAAGCTTGGGCCCGGTGAAGCACCCAAGGGCCGCCGCGTGTTCAAGCAGTCGACCTCCAGCCGGATGCGCCAGCTGCTCCGCACGATTGCGGTCTACGGCACCGGACGCAATGCCAACGCCCCCGGCTATCGTGTTGGCGGCAAGACCGGTTCGGCCGAGAAACCGGGTGCGGGCGGGTACAAGAAGTCCGCCATCGTCTCGACCTTTGCCGCGGCATTCCCGATGGACAAGCCGCGCTATGTCATCATCGCCATGCTCGATGAGCCCAAGGGCACCGTCGCCTCCAGCTTCCAGCGCACCGCCGCGTGGAACGCTGCACCCATCGTCGGTCGCCTCGTCCCGCGCATCGGACCGCTGATCGGCGTGCGTCCCGACGATACCCGCGACGTAGATATCTCGGACATCAAGCCGCTTATTCCGGAGGCGGCTTCGGAATGAAACTCTCCAGGTTGACCGCGGCGGCAGGGGTTGCCGGCATCGACAGCGATGCCGAGGTGACCGGTTTCGCCATCGACAACCGCAAGGTCGCGCCCGGCACCGTGTTCGGCGCGTTCCAGGGCACGCAGGTCAATGGCGAGGACTTCATTCCCGCCGCAGTGGATGCCGGGGCCATTGCCGTGGTCGCCCGTCATGGGGTGCAGGTGACGGGCGCTGTCCACATTGCCAGCGACAATCCGCGCAAGACCTTTGCCCAGCTCGCCGCGCGCTTCTTCACCCCGGTGCCGGAGCACATTGTCGCGGTGACCGGCACCAACGGCAAGACCTCGACCGCCGAGATGACGCGCCAGATCTGGCGCATGGCGGGCGAGCGGGCGGCCAGCATCGGCACGCTCGGCGTGACCACGCCAGACGGCAGCGTATCGACCGGGCTGACGACTCCCGACATCGTGACATTCCTCTCCAACATGAGCGGCCTCGCGCGCGAGGGTGTGACCCACGTCGCCTACGAGGCATCGAGCCACGGCCTTTCCCAATACCGGAACGAAGGCCTCAAGGTCGAAGCCGCCGCCTTTACCAATTTCAGCCGCGACCACCTCGACTACCACGCCGATATGGAGGACTATTTCTCCGCCAAAATGCGGCTGTTCGACGAGGTCGTGGCCGATGACGCCACGGCAGTCGTGTGGCTGGGTGCGGACGGTAGCGAGTGGAACCTTCGCGTCCTCGACCATGCGAAACGCCGCGGATTGAAGGTCATGACCGTGGGCGAAGCGGGCGAAGACATCCGCCTGACCAGCCGCGAGCCGACCCAGCTTGGCCAGGTCCTCACAGTCGATCACGCCGGACAGACGCGCAAGATCACCCTGCCGCTCATCGGTGCCTACCAGGTTTCGAACGCGCTCTGCGCCGCAGGGCTGGCACTGGCGAGCGGAACCGATACCGGACTCGTCTGGGATGCCGTGGCTCGGCTTCAGCCGGTCCGTGGGCGGCTCGAACGCGCCGTCATCGCGCCCTCGGGTGCGCCGGTTTACGTCGATTATGCCCACACGCCCGACGCTGTCGAGGCAGCCATTGCGGCGCTGCGTCCCCACGTCACCGGGCGGCTCATCACGGTTCTGGGTGCAGGCGGTGACCGCGATCATGGCAAGCGCGCGCCGATGGGCGAGGCAGCGGCCAAGGCGAGCGATCTCGTGATCGTGACGGATGACAATCCGCGCGGCGAGGATCCTGCGGAAATCCGCAAAGCGGTGCTTGCAGGGGCGCCGAATGCCCGCGAAGTGGGCGACCGTCGCGAAGCCATCTGTGCAGCCATCGCCGAAGCGCACGAGGACGACATCGTCCTCGTCGCCGGCAAGGGACACGAAACGGGTCAGATAATCGGGTCGGGAGAAACCATGCGGGTACTGCCCTTCGACGACGTCGAGGTCGCACGCGAATGCGCGGCGGCCATTGCCAGAGGTGATGCATGAGCGCTGCGATCCTGCGCCACCCGGCCTATGTAAGCTGGCCTGCGGACCCGCGCGACCGCCTGCCGCTGACCCTGTGGTCGGCAATGGATATTGCCAAAGCTGTGGGCGGCACCGCCAGCCATGATTTCCAGGTCGCCGGTGTCGAAATGGACAGCCGCGATGTCGTCAACGGGGACCTCTTCGTCGCGCTCAAGGGCGAGGCGATGGACGGCCACCGCTTCCTCGACAAGGCATTCGCCAATGGCGCTGCCGGAGCGCTGGTCGACCGGCCCGTGGACTGGCCGCACATCCTCGTCGAGGACACCACCGCCGCATTGAAGGCGCTCGCCCGCGCCGCACGCGAACGGACTGCGGCAAAGATCATCGGTGTGACCGGATCGGTCGGCAAGACGGGCGTGAAGGAAGCCATCTTCGCCAGCCTCGAGCGTGCGAGCCGCGGGGCCGCACACCGCTCTATCCGCAGCTACAACAACCATGTCGGCGTGCCTTTGAGCCTTGCGCGGATGCCTGCGCGGAGCCGCTTCGGCGTTTTCGAAATGGGCATGAACAATGCCGGCGAGATCGAGGGACTGACCACGCAGGTCCGCCCGCATGTCGCAGTCATCACGACCATCGCGCCCGCGCACATCGAGAACCTTGGTTCGATGGAGGCCATCGCCGACGCCAAGGCCGAGATCTTCCTCGGCCTCGAGCCTGGCGGCGTCGCGATCATCCCGGCCGACAGCCCCTATTTCGAGCGCCTTGAGGCCTCGGCCCGCAAGCTCGGTGTCAGGATCGTCAGCTTCGGCAAGGCCCGCCATGCCGACATGCGCCTGCTCGATGCCATTCCCAGCGCCAATGGCGGTAGCCTGGTGACCTGCGAATTCCCCGGCGGACGGCTGTGCTATACCGTCGCCGAGCCGGGCGAACACTGGGTGATGAACTCTCTCGCCGTCATGGCTGCGGTGCGCGCTGCCGGTGGCGACATGGCCGCGGCCGGTCTGGCGCTGGCCGAAATGGGCGGCCTCAAGGGTCGCGGCGCGCGCCATGGCATCGACGTTCCGGGCGGCAAGGCGCTGCTGATCGACGAGAGTTACAATGCCAATCCCGCAAGCATGCGTGCCACGCTCGCGCAACTGGGTGCGACGCCATCGGGCCGCCGCATTGCCGTTCTCGGCGCCATGAAGGAACTGGGCGACTTCGGTCCGCAGTTCCACGCCGCACTGGCCGAACCGGTCGTCGCAGCCGATGTGGACTATGCTCTGCTTGTCGGCGACGAGATGGGCGCCCTCGCGCGCGAACTGGGGAAAGCCCAGAGCAGCGTGCTTGGCAAGCCCATTGCCTGGGCGCATTGCCGTAACACAGACGAGGCGATCGAATTGCTCGAGGATTTCGGCATCGTCGCTGGCGATGCCGTGCTGGTAAAGGGCTCGAATTCGGTGGGCCTCGGACGGCTCGTGGAACACTTCACTCGCGTCCGCTGACGCAAAGAGGCTCGATTGCTTTACCTCCTCGCCGAATGGTTGAATTTCGAAGGGATCTTCAACCTCGTGCGCTATCAGACATTCCGCGCCGGGGCGACGCTGATGACGGCGCTGATCATCGGCCTGCTTATCGGACCGCGCTTCATCGACATGCTGCGTGTGCGCCAGGGCAAAGGCCAGCCGATCCGTGAAGATGGACCGCAGACCCACCTCGCCAAGCGCGGCACGCCGACCATGGGCGGCCTGATGATCCTCATCAGCCTGACCGTTTCGGTCCTCATCTGGATGGACCTCAGGAACCCTTTCATCTGGGCCTGCCTTGCGGTGACGCTGGGCTTCGGGATCATCGGCTTCCTCGACGATTACGACAAGGTCACCAAGGCCAGTCACAAGGGCGTGTCGGCGCGCATCCGCCTGCTGCTGGAATTCACCGTGGCGGGTATTGCCAGCTACATCACGGTCAGCCAGATCAATACCTTCCTCTACGTGCCCTTCGTCAACGACTTCGGGATCGAACTGGGCTTCCTCTATTTCGCTTTCGCCGCCGTGGTCATCGTCGGTGCGGGCAATGCGGTGAACCTGACCGACGGGCTTGATGGCCTTGCGACGATGCCGGTGATCATCGCGGCGGGTACTTTCGCAATCATCGCCTACCTCGTCGGTCGCGTGGACTATTCGGGCTATCTCGGCATTCCCTATGTCGAGGGCGCGGGCGAACTGGCGATATTCTGCGCCGCAATCATGGGTGCGGGCCTTGCCTTCCTGTGGTTCAATGCCCCTCCGGCGGCGGTGTTCATGGGTGACACCGGCTCCCTCGCGCTTGGCGGCGCTCTCGGTGCCATCGCCGTGGCGACGCACCACGAAGTCGTCCTCGCCATCGTCGGCGGGCTGTTCGTGTTCGAGGCGCTTTCGGTCATCATCCAGGTGTTCTGGTTCAAGCGTACCGGCAAGCGCGTTTTCCGGATGGCGCCGATACACCACCATTTCGAACAGCTCGGCTGGTCGGAAAGCAAGGTCGTGATCCGGTTCTGGATCGTGGCCATCATCCTCGCACTCATGGGGCTGGCGACGCTCAAGCTACGATGATCACCTCGTCCGCCTGGTCTGGAAAGAAATACGCCGTCCTCGGGCTGGCGCGCTCCGGCCGGGCGACGGTCGAGGCGTTGCTGGCGAGCGGGGCTCAAGTGCTCGCTTGGGACAGCCGCGAGGAAGCGCGCGCCGAGTTCGCCGGGCGGGTCGAGCTGGCCGATCCGGTCGAGGCAGACCTGACGGACTTCGCCGGCGTGGTGGTCAGCCCTGGTGTCCCGCTCAACACCCACCCGATCAAGCCGCATGCCGACAAGTTCGGCGTGCCGGTCATCGGTGACATCGAGCTCTTCGCGCAGGCGCGCGGCGGACTGCTGAAGCACAAGGTCGTCGGCATCACCGGCACCAATGGCAAGTCCACGACCACTGCGCTGGTCCACCACATCCTCAAGACCGCGGGCGTGCCATCCACCATGGGCGGCAATATCGGCCTGCCCATCCTCGAGCAGGACCCGCTGCCCAAGGGCGGGGTCTACGTGCTGGAACTGTCGAGCTACCAGATCGACCTGACATATTCGCTCGACTGCGATGTAGCGGTGTTGCTCAACGTGACGCCCGACCATCTCGATCGCTACGAAAGCTTCGAGGCTTATCGTGCCTCCAAGCTGCGCCTCTTCGCGATGCAATCCGCTGGCCACACGGGCGTTGACGCCAGCTGTGACCCGGCGATCCGCGAAGCATTGGAGGGTGTCGACGGGCCGGGCGAGATGACCACGCTCAACCCCGACGCAAAGGACAGCGATTTTCTCGACCTCGCCGCTGCGCCTTCGCTGCAGGGACCGCACAATGCCCAGAACGCCTATGCCGCCTGGGCAGTGGCTTTCGACCTCGGACTGGACCGCCCCACCGTCAACGCGGCACTGGCGAGCTATCGTGGACTACCGCACCGTATGGAGCGGGTTCGCGAGCTGCGCGGCGTTGCCTACGTCAACGACAGCAAGGGCACCAACACTGCCGCTTCCGCCCCCGCGCTGGCCGCGTTCGAGAACATCCACTGGATCCTCGGCGGGCTGGCCAAGGAGCCGGGTCTGGGCGAGTGCGAGGCCGAACTGCCCCATGTGAAAGCCGCCTACACCATCGGCAAGGCGGGTGAGGATTTCGCCCGCTTGCTGGAAGGGCGGGTGTCAATCGAGCGCTCGGTCACGCTCGAACAGGCGGTGTCCGATGCAGCGAAGGCCGCGGTGTCCGGCGACACCGTCCTGCTTTCGCCAGCTTGCGCCAGCTTCGACCAGTATCGCGACTTCGAACAGCGCGGGGACCACTTCCGCGAGCTGGTGGAGGCACTCAAGTGAACACCGTCCAGCCCTACGTCCCCGGCAAGCGCCAGCCCGCCCACACCCCCAAGGGCAAGATCTCGCGCTGGACCGAGCTCAAGATATGGTGGCGCGAGATCGACCGCGTCCTGCTGCTACTCGTGCTGCTGCTGATGAGCCTGGGTACCATCGCCGTCGCTGCGGCCAGCCCGGCCAGCGCCGCACGCCTCTCGACCGCGAGCGAGAAGCTCGATCCGCTCTATTTTTTCTACCGCCACATCGCCTGGCAGGTGCTCGGCTTCGGCACCATGATCGGCGTGTCCATGCTCAGTCGCGAGAATGCGCGACGGCTTGGCATCCTGATTTCCGGCGCGATGCTGGGCCTGCTGTTCCTCGTCCCGGTCATCGGGCCGGAGATCAACGGCGCCCGGCGCTGGATCAACGTGGGCATGCAGTTCCAGCCGTCAGAGTTCCTCAAACCGGCCTTCGCGATCGCGCTGGCATGGATCCTCTCGTGGCGCATCCGCGATCCCAACCTGCCGGTCCAGGGCATCGCGACCGGCCTGATGGGCCTCATCGCCGCACTGCTGATGATGCAGCCGAACTTCGGTGACACGCTGCTGTTTGCAGGCGTGTGGTTTGTCCTCATCATCCTGTCGGGCATCGACGTGAAGCGGCTCGGCGGGGTCATCGGCGGGGGCATCGTCGGCCTCACCGCAACGTACTTCCTCTACGACAATGCCCGCCACCGTATCGACAGCTTCCTTGGTGGCGGCACCGCATTCGACCAGGTCGATCTTGCCAGCCGCACGCTGCTTGCGGGTGGCTGGACCGGCGCGGGCTATGGCCTCGGCATCCGCAAGATGAGCCTGCCCGAAGCGCACACCGACTATATCTTCAGCGTCATCGGCGAGGAGTTCGGCCTTCTCGCCTGTGCAGTGATCGTGCTGCTCTACCTCGCCATCGTCACCCGCGTGCTCATGCGGCTGGTGGACGAGGAGGATCTTTTCGCCCTGCTGGCGGGCGCGGGCCTTACCGCGCTGCTCGGCGGACAGGCCTTCATCAACATGCTGGTCAACCTGCAGCTGTTCCCGTCCAAGGGCATGACCCTGCCGCTGGTCAGCTATGGCGGTTCATCGACCATCGCCGTGTGCCTTGGCGTCGGCCTGCTGATCGCGGTGACGCGGCGCAATCCCTTCCTGAAAAGCCGGACCCGCGGGCTTGGCGATCTGCTCGGATTAGGGCAGGGCGGCCCGATGAACGAGACCACTTCGCGGCCCAAGCGCGAGATCCATCCATGACCGGTGCGACGCGACATTATGTCCTTGCGGCGGGCGGCACCGGCGGGCACCTGCTGCCTGCCTTTGCGCTTGCGACCGAGCTTGACCGGCGTGGCCACCACGTCGCCCTGATTACCGACGCGCGCGGCGCCGAAATTCCCGGCAAGCCCGACTTCATGCCCGCGCATGTCCTGCCCGCAGGCCGGTTCGGCAAGAACCCCCTGAACTGGTTCAAGGGCGTCTCCGCGGTGATGGAAGGGCGCCGCATGGCGCTGCGCCTGTTCGACAGTTTCGAGCCAAGCGCGGTGGTCGGTTTCGGCGGCTATCCCTCGCTGCCTTCGATCCTCGCCTCGACTTCGGCCGGCATCCCGACGCTGGTTCACGAACAGAACGCCGTGCTGGGCCGGGTGAACCGCCTGCTGGCGAGCCGCGTCGATGCCATCGCTACCGCCTATCCCGAGGTCGAGCGGCTGGCGCCCAAGTTCCTCGAGAAAACCCACCTCGTCGGCAATCCTGTGCGCGCGGGCGTCCTCAGCCTGCGCGACGAGCCCTATCCCGCCTATGGCGAGGACGGTCTGCTGCGCGTCCTCGTGACCGGCGGCAGCCAGGGTGCGCGCGTCCTGTCGGAAGTCGTGCCCGACGGCCTTGCGATGCTCCCGCCAGCAGTTCGCCAGCGCCTGCAGGTAACCCAGCAGTGCCGCGCCGAAGACCTCGACAAGGTTCGCGAGCGCTATCGCACCCATGGCATCCCTGCCGAACTTGGCACCTATTTCGAGGACATGGCCGCACGGCTGGCCGACGCGCACCTTTTCATCGGCCGCGCAGGCGCATCGACCATTGCCGAACTTACGGCGGTCGGCCGGCCCGCGATCCTCGTGCCGCTGCCCATCGCGACCGACGATCACCAGGCCGCCAATGCCCGCGAACTGGCGAAGGCCGGCGGGGCTCGGATGATCCGGCAGGACAGGTTCAACGGCAAGGAACTCGCCAAGCAGATCATGGCGCTGGCCGACAATCCCAAGGGTCTGGCTGCTGCAGCGCACGCGGCGTGGAACTGCGGTCGCCCCAAGGCGGTCGAGGATCTGGCCGATCTCGTCGAGAGCTTCGGCGGGGCAGAGATGATGGATGTCATCCGCGTCGGCGGAAACAACGCTCGCGGCGCGTCGCAGGGCGTGCCGGCAGGTCAGGGTGCAGCGCGGGAGATGGCCAAGTGAGAGGCGTTCCGACAGATATCGGCGTCGTGCATTTCGTCGGCATCGGCGGCATCGGCATGTCGGGCATTGCCGAGGTGATGAACAACCTCGGCTATACCGTGCAGGGCTCCGACATGAAGGAAAGCGCCACGGTCGAGCGACTGCGCAAGCAGGGCATTGCCGTGAAGATCGGGCACGAGAAGGAAAACGTCGAAGGCGCCGCTGTCGTCGTCACCTCCACTGCCGTGAAGCGCACCAATCCCGAAGTGGCCCACGCGCTCGAGAACCGCATTCCCGTGGTGCGTCGCGCGGAAATGCTGGCCGAACTGATGCGCCTCAAGTCGACCATCGCCGTCGCGGGGACGCACGGCAAGACGACGACGACCAGCATGATCGCCGCGCTGCTTGATGCGGGCAATGTCGATCCGACGGTCATCAATGGCGGGATCATCGAGCAGTATGGCTCGAACGCCCGCCTCGGCGACAGCGACTGGATGGTGGTCGAGGCCGACGAGAGCGACGGCAGCTTCCTGCGCCTCGACGGGACGATTGCGGTCGTCACCAACATCGATCCCGAACATCTCGACCATTACGGCGATTTCGAGGGCGTCAAGGACGCCTTCGTCGAGTTCATCCACAATGTCCCCTTCTACGGCGCGGCGGTGCTGTGCATCGACCATCCCGAAGTGCAGGCGGTGATCGGCAAGGTCCGCGACCGCCGCGTGGTGACCTACGGCTTCTCGCTCCAGGCCGACATCTGCGGCGTCAACGTCCAGCCCGATGCAGGCGGCAACAAGTTCGACGTGATTGTCCGCCAACGGGGCGAGGAGGATCGCCGGATCGAGGGCGTCCGCCTCCCCATGCCGGGCCGTCACAACGTCCAGAACGCGCTCGCCGCGATTGCCGTGGCGATCGAGATGGGCTGTGCGGACGAAGTCATCGTCAACGGCTTTTCCAGCTTCGGCGGCGTGCGTCGCCGCTTCACCCGCGTGGGCGAGGTCAAGACGCGGACCGGCTCCGCAACGATCATCGACGATTATGGTCACCACCCGGTGGAGATCAAAGCCGTGCTCGCCGCCGCGCGTGAGAGCGCAGGCGCTGGCCGCGTGATCGCCGTGGTCCAGCCGCACCGCTACACCCGACTGCGCGACCTGATGGATGACTTCCAGTCATGCTTCAACGATGCCGACAAGGTCTTCGTTACCCCGGTCTATGCCGCGGGCGAGGAGGCCATCGAAGGCGTCGATGCAGAGGCGCTGGCGGCCGGTCTCAAGTCGCGCGGGCATCGCTCGGCCGCGACCGTTGCCAACGAGGACGAGCTGGCCAAGGCCCTCGCGGAAGATATCGCGGCGGGTGACCTCATCGTCTGCCTCGGCGCGGGCGACATCACACGCTGGGCCGCCGAACTCGCCGGGCGTATCGAGCGGGAGCGGTCGGCGTGACAATGGAGCAGCCCGACGACGTCTGGAACTGGGACAATGGCATGGCGCCCGACTGCGAAGTCGATGGCGCTGTGGCGGCGCCCATCTCGACCGTCGGGATCCGCGGCAAGCTGACCCATGATGCGCCACTGGCGAAGCTCGTCTGGTTCAAGAGCGGCGGCAATGCCGACTGGCTGTTCGAGCCTGCCGACCTAGAGGACCTCGTGCTGTTCCTCGAACGGCTCGACGGTTCGCTGCCGGTCATGGCGCTCGGCCTCGGATCGAACCTGATCGTGCGCGACGGCGGGGTTCCGGGCGTGGTCATCAAGCTCGGCAAGGCCTTCGCCAGCATCGAGGTTCTGGAGGACAATGTCCTCGCCTGCGGTGCGGGCGCGCATGGCATTCTCGTCGCCTCGACCGCGCGCGACGCGGGCATTGCGGGCATGGAATTCATGCGCGGCATTCCCGGCACAGTCGGCGGCTTCGTCCGCATGAACGGGGGCGCCTATGGGCGCGAGGTCAGCGATGTGCTGGTCGATTGCGACGTCATCCTGCCCGACGGATCGCTGGTGACGTTGCCCGCCGTCGACCTGCAATACACCTATCGCCACTCGGTCCTGCCCGAAGGTGCCGTGGTCGTCGCCGCCCGCTTCAAGGGCGTGCCGGGCGATCCAGCGGTGATCGGCGCGGAGATGGACCGCATCGCCGAAGCGCGCGAGGCAAGCCAGCCGCTGCGCACCAAGACCGGCGGATCGACCTTCAAGAACCCGCCGGGCAAGAAGGCGTGGGAGCTTGTCGATGCAGCCGGGTGTCGCGGCCTACAGATGGGCGGCGCGCAGGTAAGCGAGAAGCACACCAACTTCCTGATCAACATGGGGCACGCGACCAGCGCCGATATCGAAGGGCTGGGCGAGGAAGTGAAACGCCGAGTCTACGCCAATTCCGGCGTCGAGCTGGAGTGGGAAATTCAACGTGTGGGGCGACCGTAGGAAGCAAGTGAAATGACCGATCTCCCCAAACTCCACATCGCCGTCCTCATGGGCGGCTGGGCGAACGAGCGGCCTGTCAGCCTGATGTCGGGCGAGGGCGTTGCCAAGGCGCTGGAAGAGCGCGGCCATAGCGTGACGCGGATCGACATGGACCGGCAGGTCGCGGCGCGGATTGCCGAGGTCGCTCCCGACGTCGTTTTCAACGCGCTCCACGGCGTTCCGGGCGAAGACGGCACGGTGCAGGGAATGCTCGACCTGATGGGCGTGCCCTACACGCATTCGGGACTCGTCACCTCGGTCATCGCGATCGACAAACAGCTGACCAAGCAGGCGCTGGTGCCCGCAGGCATTCCCATGCCTGGCGGCCGCATCGTTAAGAGTGCAGACTTGCACGACCGCGACCCGATGCCGCGACCTTATGTGCTGAAGCCGGTCAACGAGGGCAGTTCGGTCGGCGTCGCCATCGTCACCGACGAAGGCAATTACGGCAACCCGATCGCGCGCGATGCCAAGGGCCCGTGGCAGGAGTTCAGGGAGCTGCTGGCCGAGCCCTATATCAAGGGTCGCGAGATGACGTCTGCCGTCGTGGATTTCCCCGAGGGCCCCCGCGCGCTGGCCGTCACCGAACTGAAGCCCAAGAGCGGCTTCTACGATTTCGACGCCAAGTACACCGACGGCATGACCGACCACGTCTGCCCCGCCGACCTGCCCGACAATATCCGCGACCTGTGCCTCGAATATGCGCTCAAGGCGCACAAGGTGCTGGGCTGCAAGGGTACCAGCCGGACCGATTTCCGCTGGGACGAGGAGCAGGGCGAGGACGGGCTCTTCGTGCTCGAAACCAATACCCAACCGGGCATGACCGCGCTCAGCCTGGTCCCCGAACAGGCGCGCTATGCGGGCTACGAATATGGCGAGCTGTGCGAGATGATCGTCGCTGCCGCGCTGCGCGATCACGCCGCGAAATCGGGCGGGGGCGGCGATGGCTAAGGTCAGTCGCAAGCCGCAGGGTGTCCGTCGCTCTGCCGCGGCCCGCAGCCGCAACCAGAAGGTGCGCGCTGCGCGCAAGCACACCGGCGGCCTGCTCGACCGGACCATGGCGGCGCTGCCTTTCACCGACGAGCAGTGGCACAAGTTTTTCCTGACCATGATTGTCCTGGCAGGCGTGGGGGTTGTCGCTACAATCGCGAACTACGCCGGTGTGCCCGACATCGCTCGCGAGGAGCTGGCCAAGTCCGCCTCGCGCGCCGGGTTCGAGGTCAGCAAGGTCCGGGTTTCCGGCGTCGACCGAATGAACGAGGAACTCGTCTACGAACGCGTGCTGGCGGAACAGGATCGGCCCATGCCGCTGGTCGAACTGGGCGAGGTGCGCCAGCGCCTTCTCGCGCTGCCATGGGTCGCCGACGCGCGCGTCTCGCGCCAGCTTCCCGACACGTTGAAGGTCGATATCGTCGAGCGAATTCCACATGCCGTCCTGCGCAAGCCGGGGCGGCTGGTCCTCATCGATCCGGAAGGCAATGAACTCGAACCGATTAGCGCTGCTGCCGCCAAGGGCAAGCTGCTGATCGGAGGGCCGGGCGCGCAGAAGCAGGTAGTCGAACTCGGCAAGCTGCTCGATGCCGCTCCAGCCTTGAAACCCCAGATCGCCGAGGCCGAATGGGTCGGCAACCGCCGCTGGAACCTGACCTTCAAGACCGGCCAGCTGCTGGCCTTGCCGGAAGGCGAATTGGGAGCGCCCGCGCTGGTCAAGTTTGCCCGACTTGACGGCATGCACCGCCTGATCGGCGGCAAGCCCATCGCCATCGACATGCGCGTGCCCGACCGCGCCTACCTGCGCTGCAAGGATGGCCCGTGCCCGCACGGCCTTGCGGCCAACGGAAGTGCCAACTGATGGCCGCACCCACCACACCCCGCATCACCAGCGTCTATGCGGCAGTGAACATCGGTTCGTTCCGTATTTCGGCCATGATTATGGGTCGGGCGGAGAACGGCGAGATGATCGTGCTGGGTTCGAGCCACCGTGCCAGCGACGGCATCAAGCGCGGCTACGTCACCGATATGCGCGCCGCCAGCCATGCCATCCGCACCGCGGTCGAAAAGGCGGAGGCAAACGCCAACACCTCGGTCTCCAGCGTGTGGATCGGATGTGCAGGTGCCGGGCTTTCGAGCAAGATTTCGAGCGTCGAGATCGCGATTGGCGGACGGCGGATCGAGGAAGACGATATCGAGCACCTGCTCTATGCCGCGCGCGACCATATCGCGCCCGACGGCCGCATGGTGCTGCATGCCCAGCCGGCGCACTACACGCTCGACGGGGCGCATGGGGTCGCCAATCCCAAGGGACTTCATGCCGAGGCGCTGGGCGTCGATGTCCACGTCACCCTCGCCGAGGGTGCGCCGGTACGTAACCTGATAGAGGCGGTGCAGAGCGCGCATCTCGATGTCGAGGGTGTCGTCGCCAGCCCCCTCGCCGCTGCCTATGCCTGCCTGTCGGCGGAAGAGCGCGACCTTGGCGTCGCGCTGGTCGAAATCGGGGCGCAGGTCACCAATGTCTCGGTCCACGCGGCGGGCATGTTGCTGGGCCTGCGTTCCATTCCCGTTGGCTCGAACGACATCACCGACGCCATCGCGTCCTCGCTCGGCATTCGCCGCAGCCAGGCGGAGCGACTGAAATGCGTTTCCGGCTCTGCCATCGCCACACCCACCGACCACCGAGAGATGGTTGCCGTCAACGCGCCCGGTGAAGAACCGGGAGGGCGCCTTGCGCGCGGGGCAGACGAACAGAACCGCATCCCGCGTGCCGAACTTGTTTCGATCGTCACCGACCGCCTTGGTGTGATGAGCGCGGAGATCGGCAAGGCGCTGAAGACGCTCGGCTTCGGCGGGGCGCAGGGCGGACAGGTCGTGCTGACCGGCGGAGGAGCGGAACTCCACGGCATTGCCGAATTCATGCAGGGTGCGCTCGGCCAGCCGGTCCGCATCGGGAAGCCGCCGGCACTGCAGGGACTGCCTGAAGCCCATGCCACCCCCGGTTTCGCGACGCTGGCAGGTCTGTGCCTCTATGCGGCCGACGACCCTGTCGACATCCGCTCCGTGGGCTCGAGTTACCAGCCGACACGCCGTTATTCGGGCCTTGGTCTGGTGAACCGTGTCGTACAGGCGGTGCGTGACTATTTTTGACGCTTGTTTGCACGGGCTAACCGGTCATTAGCCCTTGTGGATAAGGATGTTTCTATGTGCCTCTCGCGATTCGCTTTGCGCTAGATGTGTGACATAGTGATCCGAACGAATTTCGACTTCCCGGGGGATACCCAATGAGCATCAATATCGGTCCGGCTTCCAGCGACGACCTGCGTCCCAAGATCATGGTCATCGGCGTGGGCGGTGCAGGCGGCAACGCCATCGCCAACATGATGGAGGCCGGCATCGAAGGCGTGGACTTCATCGTCAGCAACACCGATGCGCAGGCGCTCAGCACTTCGCCTGCCGCCAAGCGCATCCAGCTCGGCCCCGACATCACTGGTGGCCTGGGTGCCGGCGCCCGCCCCGAAGTGGGCAAGGCTGCGGCGGAAGAAACCGTCGATGAGATCGAGGACGCGCTCGATGGCTGCAACATGGTCTTCATCGCAGCCGGCATGGGCGGGGGCACCGGCACCGGCGCTGCCCCGGTCATCGCCGAAGCCGCGCGCAAGAAGGGCGTCCTGACCGTCGGCGTCGTGACCAAGCCATTCCTGTTCGAAGGCACGCGCCGCATGCGCGCTGCCGAAGCGGGCATCGAGGAGCTGCAGAAACACGTCGATACGCTGATCGTCATTCCCAACCAGAACCTGTTCCTGGTCGCAAAGGCGGAAACCACCTTCAAGGAAGCCTTCATGCTCGCCGACGAGGTGCTGCAGCAGGGTGTCCGTTCGATCACCGACCTCATGGTCATGCCGGGCCTCATCAACCTCGACTTCGCCGACGTCCGTTCGGTGATGAGCGAGATGGGCAAGGCGATGATGGGCACGGGCGAGGGCGAGGGCGACAACCGCGCGCTCGACGCCGCCGAACGCGCCATCGCCAACCCGCTGCTCGACGGCGTGTCGATGGCCGGTGCCAAGGGCGTCATCATCTCGATCATCGGCGGCGAGGACATGAAGCTCCTCGAAGTCGACGAAGCCGCCAACCACATCCGCGAGCTGGTGGACGAGGACGCGAACATCATCTGGGGTTCGGCCTTCAATCCCGACCTCGAAGGCAAGATCCGCGTCTCGGTCGTCGCCACGGGTATCGACGGAAGCGGTTCGGTAATGAATTCGGCGCCGCGCAGCTTCTCGATGAGCGAGAGCCGCGCGCCCAAGC
Source organism: Qipengyuania sp. RANM35 (assembly GCF_041021145.2). Classification (NCBI taxonomy): domain Bacteria; kingdom Pseudomonadati; phylum Pseudomonadota; class Alphaproteobacteria; order Sphingomonadales; family Erythrobacteraceae; genus Qipengyuania; species Qipengyuania sp. RANM35. Next base: position 445,281 of record NZ_CM196433.1, read on the forward strand.
GCCCTGTGCTCGACCTGCCGAGCGACGATATGGTCGAGGAAGAGCCGTTCGAACTCAATGAAGGCCTTTCGGCCGAGCCCGAGGTCGATGAAGACAGCGCATACGGCCTCGCAAACGAAGCGGGAGCGGCTGACGATTCCGTTCTCTCGGACGATCTCGGTTATTCGGAAGAGGATGACGAAGATTTCGACGACGTCGACGAAATCGTCGACCCCCTCGCTGGACTGCGCAACGAGGAAACCGACGAATACGACGGTGGCCACGGCGCCGTTCCGCCTCCGGCAGATGCCGGCAACTACGGTGCGGGCGACGGCTGGAACGAAGACGAGGGCGACGGATCGATGCTCGACCTGTCGGAGACCATGGAAGAAGGGGGGCAGGATGAACTCCAGCTCGGCTCGGACCAGTATGCCGACGGCGAAAGCCCGCTCGCCAGCAAGCCGATGCGCAAGCGCCCCATCCTGGGTGGCGGCGGCGACTATGGTTCGGGCGGCGGCGACGAAGGCGCTTCTGGTGGCAGCACGCTGTTCGAGCGCATGGCCAACCTTTCGCGCGGGGCCAACAAGCCCGCCGATGACGAGGATGACGACGAGGACGACGATGAAGGCGGCAGCGGTTCGCTCAACATTCCCCGTTTCCTCGGGCGCCAGAACAACCAGTAACTCGTAACCCGGTGGCCCGCGTCAGCGCAGGTTAAAGCGCGCGCGGGCAGGGACAGGATCATGCGACGAAATATCCGATTTGCGGGCGCCGCAGCGTTCCTTGCCATCGGCCTGGGGCACGGGCCGGCTTTTGCCCAGCGTGAGATTGTCCAGCCGCTCCCGCCGGAAGGTTCGGCCAAGCTCAACGACGCGCTGACGCGGCTTGCCCGCAATTCGCAGGACGTGTCGGCCCTGGTCGACGCCGGCGAGGCGGCCATGACATTGGGCGATATCGACGCGGCGATCGGCTTCTTCGGCCGCGCCAAGGAGCTCTCGCCGTCGGACAGCCGCGTGATGCTGGGCCTCGCATCGGCCTATTCGCGCTCGCGCCGTCCCGTGGAAGCGCTTCGGCTCTTTGCCGAGGCGGAGAAGGCGGGCGTGGCGCCGGAGCGCATGGCCGAAGATCGTGCGCTGGCTTTCGACCTTGTCGGAGACAGCCGGAGCGCGCAGGCACTTTACCGCCTTTCGCTGTCGAAAAGGCCGGACGCGGAGACAAGCCGTCGCCTCGCGTTGAGCTATGCCATTTCCGGCGACCGCAAGCAGTTCGAGGCGACGCTTCTCCCGCTCCTCAAGGAACAGGACCTTGCATCCTTCCGTACCCGGGCTTTCGGACTTGCGATCCTCGGTGACACGAAGGAGGCGGTGAAGATCGCCAATGCCATGTTGCCGCCTGCCATGGCGCGCAAGATGGAGCCCTATCTCGAATTCATGCCGCGCCTAACCGAGGCACAGCAGGCCGCCGCAGGCACGCTTGGCATCTTCCCGCGCGCCTCGACGATCGGCACCGACGATGCGAAGATCGCTGCATATGCGGGCGCGCCCGCCGAACTGCCCCCGGTGGCGGCTCCTCCGTCCCCCGCACCGACCCCGAGCGCGCCGCCGGTTCGCGTGGCGCAGGCGGATTCCGCGCCGAAGCCTGCCGCATCCGATCCGCGCAACCGCGATCAGCGTCGCCGCCCTGACCGCACCGGCAGCACGCAGTGGCGCGATCCGTTCGCACCCGCTGCACAACAGCCGGCTGCCAAGCCGACGCAGCCGTCCGCGCAGCCGGTAAAGCAGGCACCGCCGCCGCCTCCTCCGCCGCCAACTCCGGCTGTGTCCACCGCGCCCGTGCCGTCGGTCGGTGTCGAACTGCCCCCGCGCGAACTCCCGCCGCGCGAGGAGCCGCCGGTCGTGATCGCGCAACAGGGACAGCCGATCGATTTGCTGACCAAGGAGGAGCGCGAAGCCGCATCGCAGACCCCTGCGTATTCTCCTCCTCCGCCGCCGGCGCCAGCTCCCCCGCCGCCGAGCGCGCCGCCGGTTACGATCATTGCCCAGCCGGTGCCTGCGCCGGTCCAGCAGTCCGCTCCGGAACCCGAGCCCGAGCCGACCATCGAGGAAGCCTTCGCGGCATTCACGCTCGAACCGGCCCCGCAGGCCGCGCGTGCCCCGGGTGCCGTCGACATCACCCGGATCGAGATCAAGCGCGAGAAGCCCGCACCGCCTCCGCCTCCGCCGCCTCCCCCTCCACCGCCAATTCCTTCGCGCAACTGGGTGCAGGTGGCGACTGGCAAGGACCTCAAGGCACTCGCCTTCGACTGGCGCCGGATCGCCAAGAAGGCCGAGGGAAAACTCGATGGGAAGGGGCCCTTCACAACCAAGTGGGTGGAGGCTAACCGGCTGCTCGCAGGGCCGTTCCGCAATGCCACCGAAGCCCGCAACTTCATGAACGATCTCAAGAAGATGGGCATCGACAGCTTTACCTTCACCAGTGCCGAGGGCGAGAAGGTCGACCCTCTGAAATAGGGTTCGTGCGATTGGTTTGTGCACAGGCTTTGCACAGCCGAAATCGGTTCTCCCCAGCGCCGCACGTATCACGGATTGCCAAATCACCCCCCCGTTCTGCATCCCCATTCGCATGACGCGCACGGAAAAGGGTCGATGAGAGCAGTCGGCGAAAACTACGAAGCCGAAGAGGACGCGGCGCCTCTCGAAATGCTCGTGGCGCTCTTCGAAGCGCGCGGCTGGCCGTGCGAAAGCGTCCATGGGGAAATGAGCGGGGAAATCCAGGGAAGCTGGACCACCTACCAGGTCAAGGGCATCTGGCGCCCGGACGACATGGTGCTGCAGATTCTCTGCCTGCCTGAAATCCGCGTCCCCGATGCCAAGCGCAAGCAGGCGCAGGAGCTGGTGACCCGCGTCAACGAGCAGATGTGGCTCGGCCATTTCGACATCTGGTCGAACGGCGGCGTCGTGCTCTATCGCAACGGCACGATGCTGGGCGACGACGGTCTCCTCAGCCTCAGCCAGGCGCAGGCGCTGGTTGAGATCGCGGTCGACGAATGCGACCGCTTCTACCCCGCCTTCCAGTTCGTCCTGTGGGGCGACAAGACGCCGGTCGAGGCACTCGATGCCGCCATGGTCGACGCGGCAGGCGAAGCCTGATCTTGCTGAACTTTTCCGGTTAGCGCCGGTTAACCCGTTTCGGTCCGGTTTCGCTTGAAAATCGGGTCATTCCACCCGATATTCCATCCCTGAGGAGCGGAGGCTCGTACCCTCTCCGCAACGAGGAGTTTGGAATAATGGCCAATTGGAACGACACCGACCAGAGGCAGGGCTTCGGCACCGTGCCGCGCGCTGGCGACGCCGTTGCCAGGCAGGACACTTTCGACGCGGGCCTGCGCAAGCACATGCTGTCGATCTACAACTATATGGCGTCGGGCGTGCTGCTGACCGGCATCGTCGCGCTGCTGACCGCGCGTAGCGGCCTTGCGATGACCTTCGCGAGCGGTCCGCTGATGTGGATCGTCGCGCTTTCGCCGCTCGCCTTTGTTTTCGCCATGAGCTTCGGCGTGAACAAGTTCAGCAAGGCGACGCTCAACCTCATGTTCTGGGCTTTCGCCACGGTGATGGGCCTGTCGCTCTCGACGATCTTCCTCGTCTACACTGGTGAAAGCATTGCTGCGACGTTCTTCGCAACGGCGGGCGCCTTCGCTGGTCTCAGCCTGTTCGGCTACACCACCAAGAAGGACCTGTCGGGCTTCGGCACCTTCCTCACCATGGGCGTGATCGGTCTGTTCATCGCAATGCTGATCAACCTGTGGCTGCAGTCCAGCACGCTGGCGCTGGCAGTCAGCTTCATCGGCGTGCTGATCTTCGCGGGCCTCACCGCTTGGGACACGCAGCGCCTGAAGCAGGAATACCAGTACCTGCGCGGTACCGAGTTCGCGGGCAAGGCCATCATCATGGGTGCGCTCAGCCTGTACCTCGACTTCATCAATATGTTCCTGTTCCTCCTGCGCTTCATGGGCAGCCGCGACTGATCGCGCTCCATTCGTCGCAGGCGTGAATCGCCTCATCGTGCCCGGGGTGTTATCCGCACCCCGGGCATTTTCTTTACCCTCTTCGCAGTCTAGTCCGGTAGTGCTTCATCCCCCGTCAATGGACGACGGAGCAGGATGGATAAGGGTCAAGTATCAGGAGGGTCCGCGCGCCATGAGCCGCGTTTCAACGCAATCCGTCCGCCTTGCGGCTACTGCCGCCGGGCTTGCTGCCATCGCCGCGTGTACGCCGCCTGCTCCGCCGCCACCTCCGCCTCCGCCGCCGCCTCCGCCTGCGGTCGTCATTCCGCCGAGGCCGTTGCCGCCGGGCGGCGCAACTGCAAGCATGACCATCCCCCTCATGGGTGCCAACGGCATTCGCCAGACGGTCAATGCAAATCTCACGCCCTCGCAGACGACATGGAACCTGCGTTCAGCCTTGAACGTGGCGGCGCTCAACTGCCTGAAGCCGCAGTATGCGGGCATCCTCCCAGCCTATAAGGGTTTCCTGGAGACCCATGCGCGCAAGCTGTCCGCCACCAATCGGGCACTGCAGAGCGAATTCCGCCAGAAGTACGGGCCGACCTATCGCGACGTGCAGGATGCCTACATGACGCAGGTCTACAACTACTTCGCCCTGCCGCCTGCGCTTGATGATTTCTGCGCCGCGTCGCTGGCCGTGGCGACGGAGCTGCCGAAGACCTCGAAGGAGGATATCGACCTCTACGCTTCGACCGCGCTTCCGCGGATCGAGAGTGTGTTCGAGAACTTCTTCCGCGCTTACGAGCAGTATCGCGTGAATCTGACCGCATGGAACGCGCAGTACGGTCCGCCGACGGTGACTACGACGGTGCAGGGTTATACCAACCCGCTTGATCCCAATACGCCGGTCGCGCCGGGCACATCGCCCGTGGGCACCATGCCGGCAACGCAGCCGGTCGTCGTCGCGGGCCAGAACCAGGCGCCCGTCGACCTGCCGCCAGCCACCGCCGCCAGCGGGAGCCTGCCGACCAGCGGCCCGATCTTCCGCTCGGGCGAGATTGTCCAGAAGACCGACGACGCGTCCAAGCCCAAGTAAGGGCAGGGCAGGACGGCGGAATTACCCCCTTTGCAGGCGCTTGACCCGTTGCTAACGGTCGCGCCTGCTTTTGCCTTGCCATCCGGCGGCAATCAGACCTGGAACGGGGCCGTAGCTCAGATGGGAGAGCGCGTCGTTCGCAATGACGAGGTCAGGGGTTCGATCCCCCTCGGCTCCACCAGGATCCCCGGCTCCAGCCTATTTCGCCAGACGCGCCTCGATCGCCTCTGCGAGCTTGCGCACGCGCGCCGCGTTGTAGCCGAGGTCGGATACGCCGACGCGGCTGACCGAACGCAGGTCGATCCGGCCCTCGGTGACGCGGGCGACGACGTCGTCCTTGAAGCCGAAGGCAAAAGTTTCCGCCGTACCTTCGACCGTCCCGGCCGCATCGTCGCGGCGAACGTCGGCGAGGCCGATATCCTCCATCGCCCCGGCAACTGCGGCCATGGCCTCGGCATCGCTGCCTTCGTAGGGCACGGGGACGAGATCGCCGTAGCTGTCGGCGATGATGTCGGCATGGCTTTTCGCCGCAATAGGCTGCCCCTTCACCCGGTCGGCCCACAGGGCGATCTGGCCGATAGGCGTGGTGTAGTCGTCGACCGGGTTGGCACCGAACTTCTCGCGCATGGCCATGGTTTCGGGCGAGAACTGCGGCGGGTTGGCCGTGTCGGTGGCCACGTCGTGGATCGGCGGCACGCTATCGCCCTGCGCGCGGACCGACATCAGGCCTGCGAACAGGGTGACGGGGATCGCAAGCGCTGCGGCGGCCTTCCACCATTCGCTACGCGGACCTTTGACGAATGCCATGACAAGCGCGATGATTGCGACCAGTCCGACGATACCCATGAGGATCGGGCCGATGGTTACGACCATCGTGAGGAAGCCGATTTTCCAGTCGATCAGGCCGAACTTCGGTCCGAACACCGCGACGAGGAACCAGAGGACCAGCGCAACCGCCAGCCAGAGTGAAATCCTGGGCAGCTTTGCAATCATCCCCGTTCCCCTTCCAGTTATGTCATCCGCGTCCACGATAGGACGCCACGCCCTGATCGGGAAGCCATAGTCCTTCCGGTGGCGCACCGCTCTGCCAGAAAATGTCGATCGGGATCCCGCCGCGCGGGTACCAATAGCCGCCGATACGCAACCAGCGGGGTGCCATTTCATCGAACAGGCGCTTGCCGATGCCGACCGTCACATCCTCGTGGAAGCCGCAATGGTTGCGGAACGATCCGAGGAAGAGCTTGAGGCTCTTCGATTCGACGATGGTTTCGCCGGGTGCATAGTCGATGACGAGATGCGCAAAATCGGGCTGTCCGGTGACCGGGCACAGCGAGGTGAACTCGGGCGCGGCGAAACGGACCATGTAGAGTTCACCCTTGCGCGGGTTGGGCACGTAGTCGAGCTCGGCCTCCTCGGGAGAGGTCGGCAGCGGGCTGTTGGCGCCAAGGAACTTGGGGCTGGGTGTGTCGCTCATGCCGCGCATCTGCCGCGATTGTCGCTTCCACGCAAGGCAAGGCTTGGAAGCGGGCGCTTCAGTACCTATTCAGCCCGCCGCAGCGCATATGCGCGCCTCCCACCAGATTGCTGCCGATGAAAACGCGTTTCCGCCTTCCCCTGACCGCCCTTGCAGTGACCCTTTCGGCGCCCGTTATGGCGCAGCAGGCCGAGGATTTCTCGCTTCCGCCCGCGCCCGCGCCGAGTGCGACGCAGCGTGCGCAAGGACCGGTGGACACGGAGAGCGGAGCGTTGCCGCTTCGCCCACGGGTGATCAGCACCGCGGCCCCGGCTCCCACACCAACTCCCACGCCTGCCGCTGCGACGCCGCAGCAGAGCAGAGTCGAACGTCCCGTTCCGACCACGGCGGCACCACGCCAGACTGCACCGCAGCAATCCCGCCAAGCTCCCGCGAACCCGCAACCTACGCCGATCGAGCGCCAGCCGGTGGTCCCGCAGGAATTTCCCGCCGCGCCCTCGGCCCGTCCGACCCAGCCGTCGACCGCACCGTCGCCGAGCATCGATACCGGCATTGTCCCGGCTCCCGTCACGCAGGATGCGAGTGAAGCATTGCCGTTCGACTGGCGGCTTCTGGCTGGAGTCGGTGGCGCGCTGGTCCTGCTGCTCGGCGGCTTCCTGTTCTGGCGCCGACGCAAGGCCGCCGAGCTCCCGCCCGAGATCGAACGCCCGGTGGTAGCATCCGCCGCGCCGCGTGCCGCAATCCCGGCGGCCCAGGCGCTAAGCATTCGGTGCGAGGCCGAAAAGCTGACCCGCAGTGCGGTCTATGCGACGCTCAAGTACCGCCTCACGCTGGTCAACCGCACCGATGCGGCGATGACCGACGTCGCGATCGGCATCGACCTTGTCTCCGCCCATGCGGCCGCGCCGATGGAAGAGCAGGTTGCGACGCTGGCCACTCCGCTCGAGACGCGTCACACCCTGCCGCGCATCGCGCCGCGCCAGAACGTCAGCGTCGAAGGGCAGGTCCAGCTGCCGCTGGCGAGTGCGCAGGTGATCTTCCAGGGCCAGCATCCGCTGCTCGTCCCGCTGATGCGCGTGCGTATCGACGGCGCTGGCGAAGGCGTGCTGCTCAAGACCTTTGTGGTGGGCCAGGGCGAACCCGATGGCGGCCGTGTCCAGCCCTTCCGCCTCGACGAGGCTCCGCGCAGCTATTCGCCCATCGCGCAGCGCGAACTCGCCTGAGTCGACTTGGCCAGCGCCGCCCGCTAACCGAAGGGGCGATGGACAGACTCGTTTCAACCGAATGGCTTGCCGGCGAACGGGGTGCCGACGATCTCGTCGTGCTCGACGCGACGCAACACCTCGGCGGGTCCGATCGCGATGCTGCTGCGGAATATCTCGCAGGCCATATTCCCGGGGCGCGTTTCCTCGATCTCGCCAGCTGGACGGACCCTGCTTCCGCCACGCCCAAGGCCGTGCCCGTCAGCGCACAATTCGCCGAACGACTGGGGCGCATGGGCATACGGCCGGACACGCGCGTGGTCCTATATGACGACAGCGCCATCCGCAGTTCGGCCCGCGCGTGGTTCATCTTCGACCTCCACCACTTCGACAACGTCGCCGTACTCGATGGCGGACTGGGCAAGTGGAAGGCGGAAGGAAGGCCGCTCGCCTCCGGTGAGGAAAGCTGGTCTGCGACCGAGTTTCCGACGGGCCCGCAGCCGCGCCGCGAAGTGCTCGACAAGGCCGCCGTCCTGGGGATTGCGGCATCGCAGTCGTGCGAGATCGTCGATGCCCGCGATGCGGAGCGGTTCGAGGGCACGAGCGAGGATCACGTCCACGGCCTCGCCGGTGGCCACATTCCCGGTGCGCGCAACGTCCATTTCCGCGACCTGCTCAATGACGACGGGACCTACCGCACTCCGCAGGAGATCGACCGCCTGTTCCGCGATGCCGGTATCGCCGATGACAGGCCGCTCGTCGCCAGTTGCGGCAGCGGGATGACCGCCTGCGTGCTGCTGTTCGCCCGCGAACTGGCGGGCAGGGGCGGGGCGCTCTACGACGGGAGCTGGATGGAATGGGGCGCAGACCCCGCAACGCCGAAGGAAAAGGGGGCCGCGCGCTGAACATGGCGGGCAAGGACGACAAGCTTTCTCCAGCCACCAGGCTGGTCACCGGCGGCAGGTCGGGCGACTTCGCCGACCATGTCGTCAACCCGCCCGTCTGGCGTGCGAGCACGCATCTCTATGCCGACTGCGCCGCGCTGCGCGACGGAGTTAAGACCAATGAGGACGGCCGTTTCTTCTACGGCCGCCGTGGCGCCCCGACGCAGTGGGCCCTGTGCGAGGCATTGACCGAGATCGAGCCGGGAGCCCACGGCACCGTCCTCTATCCCAGTGGCGTCGCGGCCATCGTTGGTTCGCTGATGGCGGTGCTCAAGGCGGGCGACGTCCTGTTGGTGACCGACAATGCCTACGATCCGACGCGCAGCGCGGCGATGGGCATCCTGAAGCGTTTCGGGGTCGAACACCGCTTCTTCGACCCGCTCGACCATGTGGCCTACGAAGCGGCATTCTGCGACCGTACCAGGGCGGTCATGCTCGAAGTGCCGGGCAGCCTGACTTTCGAGGTCTGCGACATTCCCGCGCTGGCAAGAATAGCCCGCGACAAGGGTGCGACGAGCGTTCTCGACAATACCTGGGCGACCGCGCTGGGCTTTGCGGGCCTGTTGCATGGTTGCGATATCGTCGTGACCGCGCTGACCAAGCATGTCGGCGGGCATTCGGACCTGATGATGGGCGCGGCGAGCGCGGGCGAACGCTGGTATCGTCGCCTGCGTCAGACGAGCCAGCAATTGGGCCATGTCGTCTCGCCCGACGATGCTGCACTGGCGCTGCGCGGTCTCAGGACCATGGGTATCCGGCTGGAGCGCGAGAGTGCGACGGCATTGGCGCTGGCGCAGTGGCTGGAGGCTCGCGAAGACGTGGCTCACGTCCTGTGCCCGCTGTTGCCCGGCGCGCCGGGCCACGAGACCTGGCGTCGCGACTTCACCGGCGGCTGCGGCCTTTTCAGCTTCGTCCTCAAGGGCCGCGACGATGCCGCACGCTGTCGCCTCGTCGATGCGCTGCAACTCTTCGCTATCGGCTACAGCTGGGGCGGGTTCGAAAGTCTCGCGCTCCCATTCGATGTCGAGCCCATCCGCAGCCGCATGGCCTGGCCGAAAACGGGCTGGGGGGTTGAGGACCGCTACGCGATCCGTCTATCGATCGGTCTCGAAGACCCGCAGGACCTTATCGCCGACCTCGAACGCGGCTTTGCGGCGATGAACGAAGGATAGACGTGCAAGCCGAAGCGACCCCAACTCCTACCGCAACTCCTGTCGAGCAGGCCTGGAGCCTGGCCGAAACCGCGCCCGAACAGGGGCCGGTCGCGGCGGCCGAGGGGATCAAGGAGGCGGTCAGTTCCAAGAGCGAGACGGTGGGGTCGATCGTCGACACGCTCGACGGCCTCGCCCTGAGCCTCGGCGACTTCCGCATATCGCTGTTCGACGTCCTCGTGGTCGGTTCGATCATCGTCGGGGTCATTGCCTTCGCCTGGTTCGCCAGCAAGCTTGCGCGGCGGCTGGTCAGGCGCGTCACTAGGCTCGACGGGACGCAGCAACTGCTGGCCGAGAAGATCGTCTCGATCGTCGTCTGGGCGGCTGCCTTCTTCCTCGGCATCGACTTGCTCGGGATCGACCTGACCGCGCTGGCCGTGTTCTCGGGCGCGTTCGGCCTCGCCATAGGTTTCGGCCTCCAGAAGACCTTCGGCAACCTCATTGCCGGGATCATCCTGCTAATGGACCGCTCCATCAAGCCGGGCGACGTCATCGCCATCGCCGACCAGGCAGGCAACGAGACCTTCGGCCAGATCCGCAAGATCGGCATTCGCGCAGTCTCGGTCACCACGCGCGACCAGCGCGAGTACCTCATCCCGAACGAAAACCTGATGATCAACCAGGTCGAGAACTGGTCCTACTCGTCGAAAAACGTGCGCATCCAGGTGCCGGTCGGGATCAGTTACGAGGCAGATATCGACCTTGCCGAGAAGCTGATGCTTCAGGCAGCCAAGGACTGCGACCGCGTGCTCAGTGCGCCACCGCCGACCGTGTGGATGAGCGACTACGGCGACAATTCGGTCAATTTCATCATCCACTGCTGGATCCAGGACCCCGAGGAAGGGGTCGGCAATGTCCGCTCCGCCGTGCTCAAGAAGCTGTGGTGGCTGTTCAAGGAAAACGGCGTCGAAATCCCGTTTCCGCAGCGCGACCTGCATATCCGCTCGAGCGACCAGCTCGATCGATTGCTCGAAATCATGGGCCGCAAGGACGCCGCCAAATCCAAGTAACCGCGTCCTGCATATTAGGATTTGCCGAACAAGTAACGCTTCCAGTCCAAGCAGCCGGATTTTGAAATTTCGGCTTTCACGCCGGACATCTGCAATTTCAAAATCAAAGCTTCGCGGTCTCGCACGCATTCTGATTGGCGCGAAATGGCTGCCATCCGCATCTTTGCGGACATGGCACAGACCGGAACAATTTATCTCGTCGGCGCAGGCCCGGGCGACCCCGACCTTCTGACCATCCGCGCCGCGCGGCTGATCGAGCGCGCGGGAATCATCGTCCATGACGGGCTGGTCGATCCGGCGATCCTCGCGCTCGCACCGCCCGATGCCGAACTCATCTCGGTCGCCAAGCAGCGCTCGAAGCACACGATGCAGCAGGAGGACATCAATGCCCTGCTCGTCAGCATCGCGCGCTCGGGCGAGGACGTTGTGCGGTTGAAGGGCGGCGATCCCTTCGTCTTCGGACGCGGCGGCGAGGAAGCGGAAGCTGCCCGCGCGGCCGGCATCCCGGTGGAGGTCGTCCCCGGCATCAGCGCTGCCAATGGCGCGGCTGCAGCGGCGCAAATCGCGCTGACCCACCGTGATGCCTCGAGCATCGTCAGCTTCGTCGCCGGGCAGTGCAAGGGCCTCAAGGACCAGGACTGGGCCGGCCTTGCCGGCAAGGGCCGGACGCTGGTCATCTACATGGGGGTAAAGACCGCGCCGCAGATCGCCGAGAAGCTGATGGAGGACGGGCTTGCGCCCGACATGCCGGTGGCGGTGATCGAGAACGGCACGCGGCCCGAAATGCGCGTCCTGCGCGGCTTGCTCGCCGGTCTTCCCGAACTGGTGGAGAATGAAAAGGTCGTCAGCCCGGCGTTGATCGTGATCGGCGAAGTGACCGCGCGCGACGACATCACCCTCGCAATGACAGCACAGGAGGTGGCCCGATGAGGCTTCTGACCGGAAACGACCTCAAGACCGGCGCGGTGGTCTGGTGGACCGGCGTCGACTGGTCGATCCACGTCGAGGACGCGGTGAATGTCGCCGCGAACGAGGACGAGATCGCCCGGCGCGAGGAAGCGACGCGCCGCGTCAATGCCCCCTATGCGATCGATGCCGAGATGCGCAACGGCCATCCGCGCCCGCTCCATATCAAGGACCGTGTCCGGGCATTGGGCCCGACAGTGCGGCCCGACCTGACCCTCAAGCCCGCCGAACCCGATATCGGCAACTGGGTGATCTGATGTACAAGTACGACCAATACGACCAGGCGATGGTCGATGCGCGCGTGGAGGAATTCCGCGACCAGGTGCGTCGCCGCCTCGATGGCAAGATAACCGAGGACCAGTTCAAGCCGCTGCGGCTGATGAACGGGCTCTACCTCCAGCTCCACGCCTACATGCTGCGCGTCGCCATTCCCTATGGCACGCTCGACAGCCGCCAGATGCATGCACTGGCGGACATCGCGGACAAGTACGACCGCGGATATGGCCACTTCACCACGCGCCAGAACATCCAGTACAACTGGATCAAGCTGGAGGACGCTGGCGACATCCTCGCCGATCTCGCCAAGGTCGAGATGCACGCCATCCAGACCAGCGGCAACTGCATCCGCAACATCTCTTCGGACCATTTCGCCGGAGCGGCCGCCGACGAGGTCGTCGATCCGCGCCCCTATGCCGAACTTCTGCGCCAGTGGTCGAGCTTCCACCCGGAATTCAGCTACCTGCCGCGCAAGTTCAAGATCGCGGTCATCGCCAGCGAGCGCGACCGTGCAGCCATGCGGTTGCACGATATCGGAATCAACATCGTCAGGAATGACGCGGGCGAACTGGGTGCGGCCTTCTATGTCGGGGGTGGCATGGGCCGCACGCCGATGGTGGCGCCGTGCATCAACCCCTTCGTCCCGCTCGACCAGCTCGTGACCTATGCCGAAGCCTGCCTGAGGGTCTACAACCGCTACGGCAGGCGCGACAACAAGTACAAGGCGCGCATCAAGATCCTCGTCCACGAACTGGGCGCGGAGGAATATACCCGCCAGGTCGAGGAAGAATTCGCGCACCTGCTGACGCAGGGTATCGAGCCGCCGCTGGCCGAACTCGAGCGCATCAGGGGCTATTTCGAAGACCCGTTGTTTGCCGATGCGAGCGGTGACGCGATCGACCGTTCGGACCCCGATTTCGCCCTCTGGGTGGATCGCAACACCGTGCCGCACAAGGCCGCCGGATACGTCTCCGCCGTAATCAGCCTGAAGCCGGTGGGCGGCATTCCGGGCGATGCCAGCGCCCAGCAGATGCACCTGATGGCCGACCTCGCCCGCGACTACAGCTTCGACGAAATGCGCGTCATGCACACGCAGAACATCGTCCTCCCGCACGTCCGCAAGGCCGATCTCCACGCGCTGTGGACCGCGCTCGACGAAGCGGGGCTGGGCAGTCCGAACCTCGACACGGTCGAAGACATTATCGCCTGCCCAGGGCTCGACTATTGCAGTCTCGCCAACGCCCGCTCGATCCCCGTGGCGCAGAAGATATCGGAGCGCTTTGCCGCGAACGGCAAAACCCGGACCCTGGGCGAACTCAAGCTGAAGATTTCCGGCTGCATCAATGCCTGCGGGCACCATCACGCGGGCCACATCGGCATCCTCGGCGTCGACCGCAAGGGGGTGGAGAACTACCAGCTCCTCCTCGGCGGCAGCGAGGCGGAAGATACCAGTCTCGCCAAGATCACCGGACCCGGTTTCGACGAGAACGGCATCGTCGATGCGGTCGAAACCGTCACCACCGTCTACGAACGCGAGCGTCATGATGGCGAGCGCTTCCTCGACACCTATCGCCGGATCGGAATGGATCCCTTCAAGGAGGCGCTCTATGGCTGAGCCGCTGCGTTATCGCGACGACGAGCCCGTCGACCACCCGGCGGTTACCGTCGATTCCTTCCTCGAGCAGACCAATGCCAATGCGGTGCGGATCGAACCGGGCGACGATGCCCGCGATCTTCTCCCGCATCTCGACAGGCTGGCACTGGTCGAGGTCAATTTCCCTGCCTTCGGAGACGGACGCGGCTATTCTTCGGCCCGTATCCTGCGCGAGGCCGGCTTCACGGGCGAATTGCGAGCCGTGGGTGACGTGCTGGTCGACCAGATCGCCTATATGCGCCGCTGCGGCTTCGATGCCTTCGAGCCTGACAAGCAGCTGGACATGGGCGATGTCGAGGCTGCCTTCGCGCGCTGGCCGGAAGTCTACCAGCCGACGGTCGACGACCGGACACCGATCTGGGCGAAACGCCACGCATGAACGAAATCCGCGCCATCGACCGGATCGACACGGGACCGCGCTTCAGCGAGCACGACGCCGTGCGCCTGAACCGCATGTTCCGTGGGACGGAAACGGAAGACTGGTTGCGTGCGGTTATCGAAGGGTCGCTGGTCGGAGACATGGCGATCGTTTCGAGTTTCGGCGCGGAAAGCGCCGTGCTGTTGCATCTCCTCTCTGAGATCGATCCGAACATCCCGGTGCTCTTCCTCGAGACCGGCAAGCACTTCCCAGAATCGCTCGCTTATCGTGACGAACTGGCCGAGCGGCTGGGGCTGAACATCGTCAACCTCTACCCCGAGATCGCCGATCTGCAGGCGCGCGACGAAAGCGGGCTGCGCTGGTCCTACGATCCCGACGGCTGCTGCGAATTGCGCAAGGTGAAGCCGCTCGAAAAGGCGCTAGCGCGCTTCGATGCGAGCTTTACGGGTCGCAAGGCCTTCCAGTCATCTACCCGCGCGAACCTGCCCCGCTTCGAGATCGACACTTCTGACGCGCAGGGAAGGCTCAAGATCAATCCGCTGATCGACTGGTCGGCCGACGATATTGCGGCCTATTTCTCGGCGCATGATCTGCCGCGCCATCCGCTGGTCGAACAGGGCTTCCCTTCGATCGGTTGCTCGCCTTGTACGCGTCCCGTGGCCGAGGGCGAAGACCCGCGCGCCGGACGCTGGGCCGGTTGGGACAAGGTCGAATGCGGCATTCACAAGCCGGGCGAGGAACCGTTCCTCTAGGTTAGCTGGGAGGACGCGAAGCGCGCCCTCCCGCCATGCAGGCCCTATTCGGGCAAGCGTTCTACCGTGACCGATTTGCCGGTCTTCGGATTGCTGGACACCCAGACCCCGTTCTCGTCGATCTTCTCCGGATAGCACTCCTCGACAGCGCCTTCTTCGCTCTTGGTCGCGCAGTATTCGCCCGGCTTCTGCACCCAGGTGCCTGTTTCGACGACCTTTCCGTCGGCATCGGTGGTCGAATAGGTACCATCGGCCTTCACGTCGTCGGTAAGGACTGTCCCGTCCTCCTGCGTGATCTTGAACTTGCCGTAACCCGGGCCGCCATCTGCAGCCATCGCCTCCGCAGGCGTCGCTTCAGCTGCTGGCTCGGCGGTTGCCGCCTCGTCGGGCGCTTCGGCCGGCTGAGAGCAAGCGGAAATGGCCGCAAGTGCAGCTACGAGTACAATTTTCTTCATGGTTTATCCCCTCGATCGTGAACGAACGGGCGGCTGTTACCGCCATTGCGACTCGCGATCCCGGCGGGGACAATACGCCCGTTCGCCAGATCACCAAATCGGGGGACTCAGAGCAGGCCTTGCGAACGGTACCACTGGGCCGTGCGGGTCAGGCCCTCTTCACCCTCGATGTGCGGTTCCCAGACCGCTGCGGGGACCTTTTTCGAGGATCGCGCGACCCAGTTGGGGTGCGCCATGTAGCCCACGCGGTCGGGTGTCAGCCGGGCCTTGTCTCCGCGCAACAGGCGGTCGATCCGTGCTCCGGCCATCATCAACCCCTTGGGGAGGTGCGGTGCGAACACATTGCGACCGACGGCCCTGCCGATCGCTTCGGCCAGTTCCTTGTGCGACCAGCCTCCCTCGCGCCCGTCGTCGGGCTCGAACATGTGGCGGCGGACGAGAGCGGGGGTGGCATCGACGAGGTCGAGTAGCAGGCGCGCCAGATCCTCGACATGGATGATCGAACTCGCTCCGCGCGGCGGCAGGGGAACGATGCCCAGTTTCGCGGAGCGGAACATCTCGAGATAGTCGACGTCGCGGGGGCCGTAGACGCCCGGCGGGCGGACGATGGTCCAGTCGAGACCGCTCGCCTCCACCAGTTCCTCGGCCCTGGCCTTTGATGCGCCATAGGCCGACAGGCCGGGCTCGCGTGCTGAAAGCGAGGAGACGAAAACGAACCGGCGGGTCTTCGTGGCCTTCGCAGCCTCGATCATGCGCGCGGTCCCGGCAACATTGGCTTCCTCGAACTCGGCGGGATCTGGAGTGCTGGTGAGGCCGGCAACGTGGATCACGGCATCGGCGCCTTCGCACAGTCCGGCGAGCGCATCAGCGTCGCCGAGGCCGCCTTCGACCCATGCGACATTCTCGCGCGCGGGTTGGGCACGGCGGGTCAGCGCACGGAGCGCGGCTTCACGCTGCCCGGCAGCATCGAGCACGGCCTGCCCGACGAAGCCGGTCGCGCCGGTCAGCGCGATGGTCACGTGTGCACCATGTGGTCGCGATGGACGACCGCGGCGCGGGGGGCGTAACCGAGCTTCTGAGCCTGCTGGTCCTGCTTGAGGCCGAGGATGCTGCGGCACTCGGCCGAGGTGTATTCGACGAGTCCCTGGCCGAGCCTCTCGCCCTTGGGGCCGTGGATCGCGACAAGGTCGCCGCGGGCAAATTCGCCGGTGATATCGGTCATGCCGGCGGCGAGCAGGCTCGCGCCCTTTTCGAGCGCAGCGACACAGCCTGCGTCGACCGTGACTACGCCTGAGGGAGCAAGGCGGCCGCCCAACCATGCCTTGCGTGCGCTGGCATCGGCCTGCGGCACGAACAGCGTGCCGACTGGCGTGTCGAGCGCCCGCGATACCGGCGAGGGATTGGTGCCGTTGACTATGGCGAGAGCGATCCCGGCGCGTTCGGCAATGCGCGCGGCTTGCAGCTTGGCCAACATCCCGCCCGATCCGAGGCCGGACGAGGATTCCCCGCTGGCCATGGCAATGACCTCGGGTGTGACGCCTTCGACCCGCTCGATCAGTTCGGCTCCGGGCTGTCGTGGATCGCGGTCGTAGAGGCCGTCGACGTCGCTGAGCAGCATGACCGCATCGGCGCCTGCCGCCTGCGCCACGCGGGCAGCGAGGCGGTCGTTGTCGCCGAAGCGGATTTCCTCCGTCGCGACGCTGTCGTTCTCGTTGACCACGGGAACCGCACCTGCCTCGATCAGGCGCGCCAGCGTGGCCGAGGCATTGAGGTAGCGCCGCCGGTCCTCGAGGTCGCCGATGGTCACCAGCATCTGAGCGGCGGTGATGTCATGACGTCCCAGCGCATCGGACCACAGTCGCGCCAGTTCGACCTGTCCGACCGATGCGGCCGCCTGCGCATCGGCAAGGCTCCCGCGGCCCCCCTTGGGCAGCTTCAGCTTCGCCGCGCCGAGCGCAATCGCGCCCGAGGATACGACAATGACTTCGGATGTCTTGCGCAGTTCCGCGATTTCCGCGGCCAGCGTCGCCAGCCAGTCCGTGCGCGGCCTGCCCTGTTCGACAAGCAGCGCCGAGCCGACCTTGACGACAAGGCGGCGCGCGTGGCGTAGGTCGGGGAGGGCGGCGATGGCTTTCACGCTGCCAGCCCTAACCAAAGCAGTGGCTTGGCGAAAGCCGCCTTCGCTTGGGGAACGCCAAGCGCCGGTATCGGCTCAGATCGGCGACCAGTCGGGTGCCTCGCCCTCGTCCTCGACTTCGGCTTCCTGCGTTTCGGTCGCGGTGCGGTCGGGGAGGTAGCCGAGCACGGCATCGAGAAGGTCCTCGATACCCTCGCCGGTGGCGCCGGAAACGCGGAACACCTTGGTGGCGCCTGCCGCGATCAGTTCCTCGGCGAAGCCTTCGCCCAGTTCCTTGTCGGCGAGGTCCATCTTGTTGAGCGCGACGAGCCGCGGCTTGTCGTCGAGGCCCGCGCCGTAGGCCTCGAGCTCGCCTTCGACGATCTGCATAGCCTCGACCGGGTCGACGCCCGAGATGTCGATCAGGTGGATCAGCACACGGCAACGTTCGATATGGCCGAGGAACCGGTCGCCGATGCCTGCGCCTTCGGCAGCGCCTTCGATCAGGCCGGGAATATCGGCGAGGACGAACTCGCGTCCCTTGTGCGTCACCACACCCAGCTTGGGCACGAGGGTGGTGAAGGCGTAAGCGCCGACCTTGGCCTTGGCGTTCGAAACCTGGTTGATGAAGGTCGACTTGCCCGCATTGGGCAGGCCGAGCAGGCCCACGTCGGCAAGCAGCTTCAGCCGCAGCCAGACCCACATCTCCTCGCCCGGCATGCCCGGCTGGTGCTGGCGCGGGGCGCGGTTGGTGCTGGTCTTGTAGCTGGCATTGCCGCGACCGCCCATGCCGCCTTCGAGGAAGACGATGCGCTGGCCAATCTCGGTGAAGTCCGCCAGCACCTCTTCCTTGTCTTCGGACAGGATTTGCGTGCCGACCGGGACCGGGATCACCAGGTCGGGGGCGCCTGCGCCATAGCGGTCCTTGCCCATGCCATGGCCGCCGCGCTGCGCCTTGAAGTGCTGCGAATAGCGAAAGTCGATGAGCGTGTTGAGGCCCTGGACGGCTTCGAACACGATATCGCCGCCCTTGCCGCCGTTGCCGCCGTCGGGTCCGCCGTATTCGACATACTTTTCGCGCCGGAAACTGACGGCGCCCGGGCCGCCTGCGCCCGATTTGAGATAGATCTTGGCCTGGTCGAGAAAATGCATCGCGCGCCCCTAGTCGTTTTTGCCCGCAAAGGCGAGCGCGAGAAAAAATCCGCCTCGCATGGATTAAATGCGCAGCGCCTTCCGTTCTCTTCCCAAGCCGGTCGCCAAGGGGCCCGGCGCAAGGAGGAACACATGAAATCCAATGCAATCTGTTTCGTACTCGCTCTCGTCTCGGCAGGTGCCGCAAGTGCCGCCGTCCCGATGCTGCTTGAAGAGCGTGTTGCGCGCGACGAGGAAAAGCTGATCCTCGACCATCCCATCGCCGGGATCGAGAACAGCCTGTGGTTCGATTATCGCGGCGACGTGATCGAAGCGCAGAAGGAACTGTCGAGCGACCTGCGCCGCGCGAGCGACATCGAGGACAAGCGCGACGCGTGGGAAGAATACGCCGTCGAACTCAAGAATGAACGTGAAGACTACATTCACGACATGGCGAAGCGCGGCTTCCGCCAGGGCAGTGTCACCATCATCGACTGACGATCCCGACCTCGATGCCGCCCAGCGTCCCTCATCGGGCGGCCGACACTGCCAGAAGGGCCGGAGAACTCCCCTCCGGCCCTTCCTTTTTTGCTGCGCTTCGAGTGCGACGTTAGCGCCAGCCTGAACTGCGCGCGGAGGCTTCCTGTTCTGCGTCGAGAGCGGGTCCTGTCGCCATTTCCTGCACCTGCTCGAAGATCGGATTGGTGCTCGCCTGGCGGTAGTCCGTCGAGCTGCCGGGCGAATATTCGACCTCGGCGCGATCCTGCCATCCATCGGTCGTCCGGCATGCGATCGCGGACCGGCCCGGGACGCTGTAGGCGCGGCAGACCTCGTCCTCCCGATTGCGGAAGGAAAGAAGGATGCGTGTCTCGGCATCGCTCGGCTGTTCCGAAACCAGCTGGTTGTCGAGCGCGGCCAGGAGCTGCGGATCGAGCTCGTCCGACCCTGCGCGCGGCAGGAACAGGGCCAAGGCCAGCGATGCGGCAAGCGCGGGTCCGGCATATATCGCCCAGCGCGGCAGGCGGCGCCTGGCCTCAACCCGTTCGCGTGCAGCCGAGAAATCGACAACCTCTGCCTCTTTCGGCCTGAGCATTGCGGCGAGATGATCGGGCACCGGTTGCTCGGCAATAGGCGCGAAATGCGCCGCTAGCTGCGCCTTCAGCGCACGATGCGCCTCGACCTGCGCAGCCAGCTCGGGATCGGAAGCGACCGCAGTTGCAACCGCTGCCTGCCGCTCGGGCGAAAGCTCTCCATCGGCGAAGGCGGCAATCTCTTCGCGGGAAATCGTCATTGGGCCTCTCCCAGCAGTTCGAGCAGGGCATCGCGTCCGCGCACCAGGCGCGAGTTGAGCGTGCCCACCGGGCAGCCGACGATTTCCGCCGCTTCCTTGTAGGCATAGCCTTCGACCATGACGAGCAGCACAGCCTCGCGCTGGTCATCGGGCAGCTTCTGCATGGCCCGATCGACCATCGAAAGCTCGACGGCATGCTCCTGCGCGCCGTCACCGCCGACCGACAGGCCTGCGTCCTCGTGCACGAAGGTCTCGCGGCGGCGGGTCGTCGCCCGGCCTTCGTCGATCCAGATATTGCGCATCACGCGGTACATCCAACTGTCGAGCCGCGTGCCTTCCTGCCACTTGGACCGGTTGGCGAGCGCGCGCTCGAGGCTCATCTGGCAAAGATCGTCACCGTCGGCAGGATTGCCGCACAGCCCGACCGCGAAACGTCGCAGCCGGGGCAAGAGTGCCAGCAGGTCCTGCTCGAACGATGTGCTCAGCGTCTTTGCCTTCCGAGGGATTAAACGGATGACCCCGCCCGTTTCATCCATGCTTAATCGCAGTTAGGTGAAAGGTCGAAGCGATGAACCGCATTATCCTCATCCCCGCGCTGGCCGCGAGCCTCGCCGCGCCGCTGGCCGCACAGGTCGCGCTGCCCGGCGTGTCGCTGCCGCGCGTGGGGGATGTGCTGCGTCCGGTCACCGATACGCTCGAGGACACGACGCGCGTTGCAACCGACCTTGCACGCGACCGCCTGCGGATGATCGACCGGCTGGTGCGCGCCAATCGCGACATTATCGAACGCGACGCGGCGGGCGAACCCGCACGCAAGGGTGAATTGCTGGTGATGGATGCCGCAGCGGATCGACTGGTCGAGGCGGAGAAGTTCGGTTTTATCGTGATCGAGCGCGACGACATCGACGATCTTGGGATCAGTGTAACGCGTATGCGGACGCCGCGGGGCATGACGCTAGCCAAGGCGCAGGCCTTGCTCTCCGAGACATTGCCCGATGCGATCGTAAGCGCGGACAATCTGCACTTCCAGTCGGGTCGCGGCTCGGGCGTGGCGACGCAATTTGCGGCAGCTGCCAGCGGCACCGCCTACTCTGCCGAAGTCGGGATGATCGACGGGGCTAGCGGGGTATCTGTTCCGGTGATCGCGACCAGGGGTTTTGCATCCGGTGCGCCTTATCCGAGCCACCATGGCAGCGCGATCGCCTCGCTGCTGCACTCGGCGGGCGTTGCAAGGGTTCGCGTGGCCGATGTCTACGGGACCGACAAGGCGGGCGGCAATGCGCTTGCCATCGCGCGCGGCCTCGGCTGGCTGGTCGAGCAGGGCAGCGATGTCGTCACCATCAGCCTGGTCGGACCGCGCAATCCGGTGCTGGAACGTGCCATCGCCGCTGCCAGGCGCAAGGGCGTGGTGGTGGTCGCGGCGGTGGGCAATGACGGCCCTGCAGCGCCTGCGGCCTACCCGGCGAGCTACGACGGCGTGGTTGCGGTCACGGCGGTCGACGGCAAGCGCCGCGCGCTGATCGAGGCGGGCAAGGCGCTACATCTCGACTATGCCGCCCCGGGCGCGGATATCTTCGGGCTCAATGCAAAGGGCAAGCGCATCACCTTGCGCGGAACCTCCTTCGCGACCCCGCTCGTGGCGGCGCGGATCGCCCGCGCGGGTACAGGCAACTGGCGCGATGCCCTGGACAAGGAGGCGATCGACCTTGGCCCCAAGGGGGTGGACGACACCTATGGTCGGGGCCTCGTCTGCGCTGCCTGCAAGGGTCGCTAGAAAAATTTCGCCGGTCATGGATTAAGCCTTAGGCGGCATCCGTTTTCCTTTCGAAGCGAGCGACAAACCCCATTCCGGCGCTCGCGGACAAGAAAGGATAAACACATGAAAAAACTTCTTCTTGCCGCTTCGGCTCTCACTCTCTTCGCCGCCCCGCAGGCGCACGCCCAGCTCCTTTCGGGCTCGGGCCTCGGCTCGATCACCGGCAGCGCAGCCGGCGCCATCGGCCCCATGGCGCGCATGCCGACTGACACGCTGCGTTCGACTACGCGCGGTGCCGTGCGCGGCGATGCGAAGACCCGCGGCAGCCAGAAGGTCGACCGCAAGTCGGGCTCGGTCACGGTCGACCGCAGCATCGACACCGGTCTTGAGGCCACCACGAGCCAGCTTCTCGACACGCCCACCGGTTCGGCCAGCGGCTCGGCTTCGGGCAGCGGCAGCGCGTCCGGTTCGGGCAGTGCCAATGCCCAGCTCATCGGCACCGATGCAGTGCGCGGCGCGGCGCAGGATGTCGTCGGTCGCGGCCGTGACACGGCGGAAAGCGTGCGCAACCTCGCCACTCCCGCCGTCGGCGCGGCGCGTGACCGCGCCACCGGTGTAGTCGGTCAGGCAGGTTCGCTCACCGGCGCGGCCCAGGGCGCAGGCTCGGCCGCAGGTTCGGCCTCGGGCATGCTCGGGAATGATTTCCTGGCTGTTGCCGGTAGCGGTGCAGCCGAGGGCGAAGGCGCCTTCGCGGTCGCTCCGGGTATGCCGGTGATGCTGCCGAGTGGCGAGAAGCTGGGCGAAGTGCGCCAGATCGTCGCCGACAAGCGCGGCCAGGTGCAGGAGGTTCTCGTCGAGGCGCGCGATCGCACCATGACCCTGCCTGCCGCCAATCTTACCGGCTCGGCCAACGCGCTGGTGATGGGCGAGGGGACGCTGACCGCGGAGCAGCCCGCCGAAGAGCCGGCTGACGAAACTGCCGAATAGTACGGCGTCGTCGCGCGGGAAGGGCAGTCGGACTTCGGTTCGGCTGCCCTTTTCTTGTGCGGGTGGCGGGCGTATCGGGCCGGAATGCAACTCGACGACCTGCTCCACCGCTATTTCGCCACCGACGACCCGCACTCGATTGGGCCTGCGGCGCTATCGGCGGGGATCGAGCACTGCCTCGTCGACCTCGGGCTGGAGAAGGACCCCGGCAAGCGCTTTGCCCTGTGGTCGTTGCTCTTCATGCTTGGGGCGGCACCCGATCTCGACGTCGCGTTCGAGAACGAGGAAGAACGCGAGGCCGCGCGGAACTTCATGGAACTGCTGGAAGCCGGCGAGAGCCACCTTCGCGAAGGAGGTTAGGGCGGCTGCGTCAATCGCAACCGCCCTGACACCGTCAGGCGAAATCGAAGCCGTTCACCGGGTATAGGGCGTCCCAGTTGGCATGCGGGACGTGGATTCCCATATCGGCAGCACCAGGACCGACGAGCGCCTCGTCAGAGAAGGCAAGTGCTTCCATCCCGACGCTCGTTGCAGGCTGTGCGAACTGGACCGCAGCGGCAACGGCGGTCGTAGTAGCCCCTAGCACGGTGCCGATCAGCTGCCCGTCGGCATAGATTTCGGTCTCGGCACCCGACTGGAAGTAGGAGATCGTCCTCGTGCCGATCCCGGCAATGAGGATGGTATCCGGACCGTTGCCGAAGTCTGCGATCATGTCATCATCGCCAATCTCGCCATCGGCGTGAAGGACGAAGGTATCGGGTCCGAGACCGCCGATGAGAAGGTCACTGCCCGCTCCGCCGTCAAGGACGTCGGGGCCCTTGCCACCGTCGAGGATATCGTTGCCCGCGCCACCGAACAGCTCGTCTGCGCCGTTGCCGCCGAACAGCTGGTCGTTACCGCCGAGGCCGAAGATGACGTCCGCACCATTGCCGCCGTCGATGCGGTCGTTGCCGTCATTGCCGGACAAGTGATCCACTCCGTTGCCGCCGGTAATCACCTGGATGCCGATGTTGAAACGGCCGAGGACAGGATCGTGATCGGACACGGCCATGCCCGTGGTGGAATTGCGGTGCACGATATCGAGGATCGCCCCGTCCATCATCCCGCCGGTGGCGAAGATGTGGTCGATCTGCTGCGCATTGCCCTCGAAGATGGTCGAATAGCGCTCCTCGGCTTCCAGCAGGAACGACAGGTTGTTGAGGATGACGTCCGAACCGTCGCTGATGGTACCGCCGGCGTAGTCCAGTTGTCCGGTGAGGATCTGCAGCGGCTCCTCGAACTGGAAGTCGTTGAAGTCCCCTGCGACGACCACATTGGCGAGCGGGTCGGTTGCCAGCAAGGCATCGACATAGGCATTGACCGCCGCCGCCTGCGCCGCGCGGGTTAGAGAGCCCGCCTGGATTGGCGGTTGGTCGGCGGTGTAGCTGGTGTCCGAGCCGATCATCGAAGTGAAGTGGTTGCCAATGACCGTCACTTCCTCCCCGTTGAAGCTGAACGTTGCACCAAGCGGAGCACGCGCGAATGCTTCGTCATCGATGGTGAAGACCGACGCCGGGTCGAGATCGACAGTGTCGGCGCGATAGAGGAACGCCACGCGGATGTTGCCGCCCGGCTGACCGCCGGTCTGTCCGTCTTCGATGAAGGGATTGTCGAGGACGTAGTACTGAACTCCGGTCTCGGCATAGATCAGGTCTGCGAGCATCTGCAGGGTCAGCGCTGCACTCACCGTGCCGTCGTTGGCCGAGCCGCTGTCGTCCTGCACCTCTTCGAGTACGACGATGTCGGGTGCGTTCATGGCAACGCCGATGTCGAATGCAATCGCGTCGAAACGACCGTCGGCAACGTCGGTGTCGCCATCGGCATCGTTTATGTCGAGGTTGAGGACGTTGTAGGTGGCAATCGTCAGCTGGTTTGCAGCACCGGTCAGAACGGAAGTTTCGCCGATGTTGGTGGTGACGAGACCGACGCTGACTTCTTCCGTCGGCCGGATCTCGAAATTGCCGAAAGCATAGTCGACGATCCCCGTCACGCTCGACAATACGGTGCCCGGGCCCACTTGCGGAGTGTCAAAGGTCACGCCGTTGAGGGTATAGCCGCCGTCGATCTGGATACGCTCGGGATTGAAGTCGGAACCCGCGCCGGTGTCGAAATAGCCCAGATCGCCTTCACCGCCCTGGATGACCACCAGGCCGCTGTCAGCCACGCTCGTCGCGGACAGGTTGCCTGCGCCATCGCTGGCTACGGTCCACAATTCGCCGAAGTTGTTGGTGCTGTCGACTGCGACAGGGTTCTGGACCGTGACCAGCATGCCTTCGAGGCTTTCCCAGAAGTCGATGCCGTCATTGGCAGGGTCGTAGGTGCCGAGCAGGTCGTCATCGATAATTTCGGTCGGCGGCGTGATGCCGTCCGGTCCTATCACCACTGCAGTGGGCAGGCTATTGCCCGTGCTGTCGACCGTAACTGTCGGGCTGGTCAGTTCGGTGATCGTCAGGTTGCTTTCGTCGCCACCGGGCAGGAATTCCGTGACCGTGCCACTGACGGTGACGCCATCGCCCGCAACCACCGTTGGGGTGGAGCCGGTGAAGACAAAGATTGCGTCCGAGGTTGCGGAATTGCCGTCACCGTCCGCGTCCTGCATGTAGAAGCCGGTCGCGGAAACGGCGGTTACGATGCCGGTCGTGGTGACTGAATTGCCCACGAAAATCGACTGGTGGCCTTCCCCCTGGATCTCGCCGATCTGGAGGTTGAGCGCCTCGTCGTTGACGATAGTGCCAGTGGCCGAACCGTCGCGGATGTCGGACCCGCCGGTCGGATTGGTAAGTTCCACGGTGAAGAACTCGCTCGGTTCGGGAAGGATGTCCCCGGTTACGCTGACGGTAATCGTCGCCGTTGTCTGACCGGCGTCGAAAGTGACCGTTCCGCTGAGCGGCCCGGACAGGTCGCCGGTGCCGGCGGATTGCGCACCGTTGCCGAGCATGACCTGGTAGTCGACCGATACGGCGCCTTCGCTGCCCCCGGTACGACGGACCGTGAACGTCATGTCCGTGGTCCCGGTGTCACCTTCGACGACACTGCTGTCGCCAATGTAGAAGCTGCCGTTGGGATTGGGGGGTATGAAATCCTGCCCGCCATTGGGCGCACCGAAACTGTCGCCTACGGGGCCGGTCCAGCTGAAGTCTTCGTAGCTCGAGCCCG
The DNA here is from genome assembly GCF_041021145.2 of Qipengyuania sp. RANM35. Classification (NCBI taxonomy): domain Bacteria; kingdom Pseudomonadati; phylum Pseudomonadota; class Alphaproteobacteria; order Sphingomonadales; family Erythrobacteraceae; genus Qipengyuania; species Qipengyuania sp. RANM35. The sequence continues at coordinate 471,161 of NZ_CM196433.1, forward strand.
CACCCACCAGCTGGATGGAAAGCCCTGCCGGACCGCCGGTTTCTTCGACGCCGACGTCAATGCTGGTCATGCCCGCCGCCGGACCGGAAGTTGCCAGCATCGTGCCTTCATAGGAAAGGAACTGGATGACGTTGCCGCCCGCATCGACCAGTGCGAAACCGTCGGGCGCGCCGTTCTGGATATTCGTAGCATCGACCCATACCGTGCCGAAGCCATCGTCCTGATCGGCGATGACGCCACTCAAAGCGATCGTCTGGTAAGGCACCCCGCCGTTCCCGTTGTAAAGCACGATGCTCCAGCCGGTCAGGTCCGTTCCCGCTGCGCCGGCAATCTCGATCCGTTCGCCCACGTCGGCGCCGGAGTTGTCATAGTGGAACTCGTTGAAGAACACATTCGCGGCTGCGGGCGGCGGGGGCGGAGGCGGAGGTGGCGGGGGAGGAGCATCGCCGAAGGTCTGCCCGGTATTGATGGAACCGCGCGTTTCGGCTGCGGGTCCGGACCAGGTGAAGTCCACCGGAGCGGTTCCGCTGCCCGTAAGTTGCAGTGAATATCCGACCGGCGTTACCCCATCCTCGGCAATACCGATGTCGGTACTGGTCATCCCGGCTGCAGGACCGTCGATAGCGACGAATTCGCCTTCATAGCTGAGGAACTGGAGCACCGTGCCATCGGGAGCCACGAGCGCAATGGCATCGGGTGCACCGTTCTGGAGGCCGTTCGCAGGGAGGTTGAACGCGACCGCGCCGTACCCATTGCCCTCATCGTCGACCGTGCCCGTCAGGGGAATGGTGTTGTAAACCAGACCGTTGCCGCCGTTGTAGAGCACCAGCGAGTAATTGGTCAGGTCGAGCCCTGCCGTGCCTGCTACTTCGATGAACTCGCCGGTATCGGTACCGGCGTTGTCGTAATGGAATTCGTTGATGAACAGCACGTCCTCGACGATTTCCTGGCCAGTGTTGGCAGCCCCGGAAGTGTTCGCCTGGGCGGCAGACCACGTGAAGTCGCCGTAAGTCGATCCGCTGCCGGTGAGCTGGAGCGAATGTCCGGCAGGGACGCCGCTGAGTTCGGCGACGCCGATGTCGGTGCTGGTCAATCCGTCGGCAGCGCCGCCGACGGCAGTAAAGCTGCCCTCGTAGCTCAGGAACATGACTACCGAGCCGCCCGCGTCGACCAGGGCGATGCCGTCGGGTGCACCGTTCTGAAGGCCGGTAGCGGCCACGGAAACGAAAGTGTCGGATCCGCTCAACGCGATCGTGCCATACGGCGCACCGTTCGAACCGTTGTAGAGAACCACCGTCCAGCCGGTCAGGTCGGCACCGTCGAGGTTGGCGATTTCAATGAACTCGCCCGTATCCGCCCCGTCGTTGTCGTAGTGGAATTCGTTGATGAAGATGCGCGATGCCGGATTGGCGACCATACCTGACCCCTTAACGTGAATGCCGTGACAGAACCGCTCGCCGTGGCCGCGATTCGAATGGGGGATGTGCTAGGTCAGGTCCGCGTCAGTTCGGTTACCCCCGAGTTCAAATCCTGTGGACAGGGGATTTTGTCTCAAATCGGGACTCTGCCGGATCAGGGAATTTCTTCAAGAAGTGGGCGTTTCTCGCCCGAGTAGATCGCCCGAACATCGGCGTCCCTGCGCGCCAGCGATGTCGCCTGGTTCACATATCCCTTGTCGGTGATTTCGCCCGCATCGAGCGAAGGGGGATCGGTCAGCAGCAACATCTTACCGATCCGGCGCGAGCTTCCGCCCGCTGTCCGGTTGAACTCCGCGAGCTTGGCCGCGATGTCCCTTGCCAGGATGACGAGGCCCGCGCTCCCGCTCTTCGCGGTATATTTCTGGACCGCAGCGGGGCTGGGCCATGCAAGCACGCCGATGAATTCGCGGTCCTGGCCGGTGATCACGCAGTCGTGGATCAACGGGCTGCAGGCGGTGACGACTTCGGGCCTCAGAGTTCCCACGGAAACCCACGTGCCGGTCGACAGCTTGAAGTCCTCTGTCACGCGTCCGTCGAAGACGAGGCCTTGCAGCGGGTCGTCCTCGTCGAGGAAACGCGCGGCATCGCCGAGCTTGTAGAAGCCCTCTTCATCGAAAGCCTCCGCATTCTTGGCCGGATCGTCCTTGTAGCCGCTGGTTACCGAGGAGCCCTTGACCCGCACTTCCATCTTCTGGCCGTTGGGGACCAGCTTCAGGGTCACGCCGGGCATGGGCAGGCCGATCAGTCCGACGCGGTCGATCTCCCAGTGGACCATGGTGATGCCCTGCGTTTCAGTGGCACCGTACATGGTGGTGATCGGGATGCGCTTGCCTGTCTCGGCAATGGCGAGTGCCTGGATGCGGTCGTAGAGATCATCCGACAGCGTGGCGCCGCCATACCCGAGCGAGATGACCCGTGCGAAGAACGAGGACCTGAGCTTCTCGTCCTGTTCCATCGCGTCGGCCAGCATGGCGAAGGCGACCGGGGCTGAACCGAAACCCGTCGGCGATACCTCGTAGAGGTTGCGGATGGTCGTCTCGAACATGCCGGGAATGGGCTTGCCCTCGTCGAGATAGAGAGTGCCGCCCGACCAGGTGACGCCGTTGAAGGAGATGTTTCCCGCGCTGATATGGCTCCACGGCATCCATTCGAGGATCACCGGCGGTTCGCGGCTGTCGCGCGGCTGTTCGGCAAGCCCCTCCTGCCCGGCGATGACAGTGGACATCATGCCATGCGTCTGGGGGACGCATTTGGGCATGCCGGTCGAGCCGGAGGTGAAGAGATACTTGCCCACCGTATCTGCCGTGATCGCGTCGCGCCGCTCCTCGACGGCAGGGGTGGGGACCTGCCGGCAAAGCTCCACGAAATCGACCGCACCTTCGGGTGAGCCGTCGCAAGTAATGACGGTAAGTCCGGGCAATTCCTCGCGCAGGCGGGCGAGCGCGGCAGCATGCAGCGCGCCTTCCTTCGCGAACACCGCCTTGGCGCCGATCTTGCGGAAGCAGTGCAGCAACTTGGCATGGTCCTGCGACATCAGCGAATAGGCCGCGCTGACCGGGGCAATCGGGACGCCCGCGGTATAGCAGCCGAGCATCAGCAGCGCGTGCTCCAGCGAATTGCCCGAAATGACCATGACCGGATCATCCTGGCCGTGCCCGTGATCGATCAGCCATTGCGCAATCGAATCTGCAGCGGCGCGCGCCTCCCCCCAGGTCACGCCACGCCATGGGCCATGTCCGGGCTGGCGCTGGAGAATGAAGGACCGGTCGGGATGCGCTTCGCTTCGGTCCCGGAAGATTTCCGCAAGGTTCGCCGGCACCTGTGCGGGCGGATGCGAGCTGCTGATGAGCACAGTTCCGTCCTCGCGCCTCTCCACCACAGCTGCAGGCGGCTTCTGCGGAAGGCGGCTGAACGGTGGAGGGCTGCTTGCCATATCAGGGTCTCTCCCGGCGCTGATCAAGGACTCGTCGATGCCAAGCGGTATCCTATTTCCACAGATGATGCGAACGCTGGCGTTCCTGTCCCGGCAGCAAACGGGACCGCGCAATTGCAATGCGTCCTCTGCACGGGCATTGGAGGGCGATGGGGAAAAGGACCGCCAGCTCAGTCGCGCGCAGCCAGGGCAAAGCCAGCATCCGCGACTCCCTTCTCGAAGCGGCCAGCGCCTTGATGCGCGAGCAGGACACAGTCGAGATCGGAATTCTCGACATCGCCTCGCGGGCCGAGGTCAATCACGGGATGATCCGGTACTATTTCGGCAGCAAGGAAGGGATGATGCTCGCCCTGCTGGACCGTGACGTCCAGATGCGCATCCGCCAGCTCGCCGCCCTGTTCCGCCTCGACGTGACGCCGACCGAGCGCATGCGTATCCACCTCGAGGGCATTCTCGATACCTATTACCAGATCCCCTATCTCAACCGCCTGATCCACGCGATGGTCCGCGATGCCTCGCCCGAGCGGGTTCATCACATTGCCGAGGAACTGCTCAAGCCCATCGCGCGGGCGCAGCACCGGATCATCGAAGCGGGTATCGAGAGCGGGGAATTCCGCAAGGTCGATCCCAAGCTGTTCTATTTCAACACGATCGGTTCGGCGGATGGACTCTATGCCAACAGGTTCACCCTGTCGGCGGTGTTCGGCGGGATTCCCGCAGCCGATGATGCGCTGCACGAACGGTACAAGAAGCAGACGGTGGAAACGTTGATGGCCGGTCTGCTGGCGTAGTTATCAGGCTTGATAATCGACGCCGCGGATGCATAAGGGCATCCATGGATCTGCAACTCGACGACCAGCAGAAGCTGCTTCAGCAATCGCTCGCCCGCTTCCTCGAAAAGCGGCTGCCGTTCGACGTCCGCCAGCGGCAGCGCAGCGCGTCGGACTTCCTCGAATTCTGGCGCGCACTCGATAGCGAACTGGGTGTGGGTGCAGCGGGCATCGATGAGGATCTCGGAGGTTTTGGCGGCGGACGCGAGGCAGAGATGATCGTCGCGACCGCACTGGGCGGTGCGCTGGCCGTGACGCCCTATGTGGCGTCGAATGTCCTGTCCTCGACGCTCCTCTCGGCATTGGGCCAGAACGAGCTTGCTGGTGCGATCGGTTCGGGCAATGCGATCGTCACGACAGCCGTGGAGGAAGCCCAGACGCGGGGCGACGTGGCCCTGATCGAAGCGCGGGCGGAGCCGGTGGAGAAGGGCTGGCGATTCACCGGCAAGAAGCTGGCAGTCGATTTCGCATCGGTGGCAGACGTGGTGCTGGTCCCTGCGCGTCTTGCCGACGGCAATCTGGCTCTCTTCGCTTCCACGCCCGCCGAGCTCGGCGCGGCGCTCAAATCCTATCATCTCGTCGACGGGACTCCGGCCGCCGACATCGTTCTCGATGGCCTGGTCCTGCCCGGGAGTGCCTGCCTCGCGAAAGGTGAAGCGGTCCTGGCGGCGCTGAGCCTCGCAGTCGATGCCGCCATTGCCGCATACTGCGGAGAAGCGGCAGGGATCGCCTCGGTCATGGTCGAGGACACTGTTGCCTACACCAAGGAGCGACAGCAGTTCGGCGTCGCTATCGCCTCTTTCCAGGCGCTGCAGCACCGCATGGTCGACATGTGGGCCAAGGCGCGCGAAATCGAGGCGGCTTCATTGCTCGCGACGCTCAAATCGGATCGTCCTGACGCCGTCTCCGCCGCCAAGGCCACGGTTTCGGACGGGCTCCGGCTGATCGGGCAGGAGGCGGTGCAATTGCACGGCGCGATGGGGCTGACGGAGGAATTGCGCGTCGGCCACTACTTCAAGCGCGCAACCGTTCTCGAACATCGCCTCGGCAGCGCGGCCGACCACGTCGAGCGCTATCGAGCGCTACGGTCCCACGCCTAGGGCAGTCTACAAGCCGAGGACGTGCCGCGCGAGGATATTGCGCTGGATCTCGTTCGAACCGGCGTAGATCGAGCCGGCCCTTTCGTTGAGATATTTGAGCGGCGCGATGGCCTGCCACTTCTCGCCAGAGACATAGCCGTCTTCGGGTGCCTCGTATTCAGGGACATCGGCACCTGGACGGGCTGCGTGCGGCTGGAACACCGTCCCGCTCGTCCCCGCAGCCTCAAGCGCCAGTTCGGTCAGGTGCTGCGCCAGTTCGGTGCCCATGATCTTCATCAGCGAGGACATTGCGCCGACGCTTTCTCCGCGCCCGGCTGAAGAAAGCAGCTTCAGTTCGAGCACCTCGAGCACGTCAATGCGGATCATCGCGCGGGCGAGGCGGTGCGCGAAGTCGCCGTGTTCGAGCAGGCTCTTGCCGCCCACGCGCACCTTCGCGGCGCGCGCCTCGATATTCTGCGCGCGAATCTTCAGGCCTGCCGAATAGGCCGAACCGCCGCGCTCGAACTCGAGCAGGAACTTGGCGACCTGCCAGCCCCGGTCCACTTCGCCGATAACGTTCGCGCGCGAGACGCGGACATCGTCGAAGAACACCTGGTTCTGCACGGTCTCGCCCGACAACATGACGATCGGCCTGACGCTCACGCCGCCCTGGTCCATGGGCACGAGGATGAAGGTGATGCCTTCCTGCTTGCGGCCTTCCGAATGCGTCCTGACGAGGCAGAAGATCCAGTTCGCCTCCTGCGCATGCGTGGTCCAGATTTTCGATCCGTTGAGGATGAAATCATCGCCGTCGGGAACCGCGCTCATCTGCAGGGCAGCAAGGTCGGAGCCCGCATTGGGTTCCGAATAGCCCTGGCAGAAGAAGACCTCCCCGGTCAGAATCCGCGGCAGGAAGAAGGCCTTCTGCTCGGGTGTTCCGAATGCGGCGATGACATGGGCAACCATGTGGATACCCATGGGCGAGAGCGAAGGTGCGGATGCCTTCGCCTTCTCGTTGGCGAACAGATAATGCTGGGCGACGGTCCAGTCCTTGCCGCCATGTTCTTCCGGCCAGTGGGGGGCGGCAAGACCCGCTGCATGCAGCTTCAATTGCCACGCCATCGACGCGTCGTGATCGGGATAGACGCTGGTCGCGTGCATACCGGCATCGCGGATGTCATCGGTCAGTTCGCGGGCACAGAATTCCGCGATCTCGGCCGCAAAGGCCTTTTCGTCGGGAGACCAGTCGAGGTTCATGCCATATCCGTTTGCCGTAGATTATCAGTTCTGATAACTCATTTGCTCTCTCGGTCAATCGTCTTGGATGCCCACTCGCCATGAACCAGCACGCCGCCGTCGAACCCGCGCCCGCCAAAACCTACCAGAAGAGTTCGACCCCGACCCAGGTCGATTTCACCAGGCCGGCAGGTGAGGAGGCGTTCTACGCACCCGATTCGATCCAGTGGCGGATCTTCAAGAACAACGTTGCATTGGCGATCGGCGGCGTTGCCGCAGTGCTCCTCGAATTTGCCGACGCGCGCATTCGTTCGGGGGTGTGGGATCATTCCATCTATCCCGTCGACCCGATCGGCCGTTCGCAGCGAACCGGCATGGCCGCCATGCTGGGCGTCTATGGGCCGCGCAGCGTGGCAAGGCAGGTCATTGCCGGCGTGGGCCGCATGCATGCCAAGGTGTCCGGTACGACTCCGAAGGGCGAGGCATACAAGGCGCTCGATCCCGAATTGCTCGACTGGGTATCGGCCACCGCGCAATACGGCTTCAGCACGGCCTATGATCGCTATGTCCACCGGCTGAGCGATGCCGAAAAGCATGCCTTCTGGAACAATGGCGACGAGGTGGCGCGGCTCTACGGCGTGACCGAAATCCCCCATTCCGAGGCCGAGTTCCTGACCATGATGGAACGGCTGGTGCCGCGTTTCGAAGCCCACCAGATCAACATCGACTTCCTCGAGATCGTCGCCTCGGGCAAGGCGCGTCCGGAAATTCCCAGCTTCATCCACCGCGCCATGGCGCGTGCTGCGGTCAGCATTCTTCCGCCTATCGTGAGGCAGAAACTGGAACTCGGGCGCGAATGGGATATCTCCCTGCCCGAGAAGATGCTGGTCAGGTTCTTCGGCAGGGTGGCCGACCGCAAAATCGATCCGGAGTCGCCCGCCTACCAGGCCGCGCTGCGGCTCGGCCTGCCGGGGGATACGGCGTGGAAGAAATAGGGCACAGCGAAGCCGCCGGTGACAGCGGCGAACCTAATCGGGAGAGCAGGGCATGAAGACGCGTTTCACCGAGATGTTCGGTGTGGAGCATCCCATCGCGCAGGGTGGGATGATGTGGGTCGGGAAGGCAGAACTGGTCTCCGCCGTCGCCAACGCCGGGGCACTCGGTTTCCTCACCGCGCTGACCCAGCCGACGCCCGAGGAACTGACGAAGGAAATCGCCCGCTGTCGCGACATGACCGACAAGCCCTTCGGCGTGAACCTCACCATCCTGCCGAGCATCAATCCGCCGCCCTACGCCGAGTATCGCGCTGCGATCATCGAAAGCGGGGTGAAGATCGTCGAAACCGCCGGGTACAAGCCGCAGGAGCACGTCGACCACTTCAAGCAGCACGGCGTGAAGGTGATCCACAAGTGCACCGCCGTGCGTCATGCGGTCTCGGCCGAAAAGATGGGCGTCGATGCGATCTCGATCGACGGCTTCGAATGCGCCGGGCACCCGGGCGAGGACGATATTCCGGGCCTGATCCTGATCCCGGCGGCCGCTGACAAGATCTCGATCCCGATGCTCGCTTCGGGCGGGTTCGGTGACGGCCGGGGCCTTGCCGCCGCGCTCGCCCTGGGGGCCGACGGCATCAACATGGGCACCCGCTTCTGCGCGACCAAGGAAGCGCCGATCCACGAAAACTTCAAGCAGGCCATGGTCGAGGCAGACGAGCGCCAGACCAAGCTGATCTTCCGCACCTACAGGAACTCCGCCCGTGTCGCCGCCAACGCGATTTCGGAGGAGGTCGTCAGGCTGGAGCGCGAGGGCAAGCCGTTCGAGGAAGTGGCGCATCTCGTGAAGGGGCAGCGCGGGCGCGAAGGCTACGAGACAGGTGACACCGAACGCGGCATCTGGAGCGCGGGCATGATCCAGGGCCTGATCCACGACGTCCCGACCGTGCGCGAGCTGGTCGAGCGGATCGTCGACGAGGCAGACGCGATCATCACCGATCGTCTTGCCCGAATGGCGAGCTGAGGGACGCGCCTGACATGGAACAGGTCGCCGGCACGGTCGAAGGCGGGCTGGAGATCGTCGCGGACGGGCTGCCAAGCGACAACATCTGCTTCACACCACCGCCTGCCTGATCGGCGAGGCCACAGGAGAAAGCCCACGTGCCGGACATTATCCTCCACCACTACGATGCGTCGCCTTTCTCCAACAAGGTGCGGCTGCTGCTTGGCCTGAAAGGGCTGGCGTGGAAATCGGTGGTCACGCCCAACATGATGCCCAAGCCGGACCTCGTCCCGCTCACCGGGGGCTATCGCCGCGCGCCGGTGATGCAGATCGGCGCGGACATCTATTGCGACAGCCAGGTCATCATGGCGGAGATCGAGCGGCGGTTTCCGGAGCCGAAGGCGGATTTCGGAGCGGGCTGGCCGATCAACCTGTGGGCGGATCGCCAGTGGTTCCAGCACTCGGTCGCAGTCATTTTCGGCCTTCTGGGCGACAAGGTCGATCCCGCCTTCATCGCCGATCGCGAGAAATTGTCGGGGCGCCCGTTCAACGTGAAGGCGATGGCCGCCTTCGCCGGCCCGGCAAAGGGCCAGTGGCGCGCACAGGCAGGCTGGATCGAGCGTGCGCTCGGGACGGGCGGCGAGGACTTCCTGTTCGGGCCGCAACCCGCCATCGGCGACCTCGCAGCGCATATGAATATCTGGTTCCTGAAGTCCGCCTTCCACGATCTCGCCGATGAATTGCTCGACGGGTTCGACAGGGTGAAATCCTGGTACGCGCGCATCGAGGCACTCGGTCAGGGCTCGCGCGCGGAAATCGCGGGGGTGGAGGCGCTGCGCATCGCGAGCGAGGCCGACCCGGTCGCTGCACCTTTCGTCCATGACACGGCTGCAACCGGCGGGTTGCAGGTCGGCAGCGATGTCGTGGTCTCTGCCGACGACTATGGCCGCGATCCGATATCGGGAAAGCTGGTCTCGGCCAGCGTCGATCGCATCGTCATCAGCCGCAGCGATGGCGACCTGGGAACGTGCAATCTACACTTCCCGCGGGTGGGCTTCGTCGTGACGGGAACTGGTGCCGGTTAGAGGATTCGAACCCCTGGCCTGATGATTACAAATCAACTGCTCTACCAACTGAGCTAAACCGGCGCTCCAGAGGCGGGGCCTTTCGTTCAAAGCGCCCCGAAAGTCCAGCCCTCCGTTGCCGCGATTTCGGGAGTCAGTCCCACAGGCGTCCAGCGCGCGTCATCGTGGGCGACGGCGCGCAGCCATGCCGCGGTGAGGAGCGCGTCGGAGGAATGATCGTCGATCGGTCCCTCTCCCGCGACGCCCGGAGAACCCAGGGCGGCAAGTGCGGCATTGAGGTCCTCGTAACTGCGCATCTTGGCCTTGGCCGCGCTGCGACCGGCCTCGCGCGCGGCGAGGCTGGTGTAGATTTCCACCACCACCGAGCCGCGTGGCGGCAGAGGGTCGACTGGCCAGACAGGCAGGTGGCCGCGGAGATGATGCAGCATCCGCATGCCGGTGAGGCTCGACTTGCCGACCTGCGCTGCGCCGACGAGGTTGAAGTTGGAGTAGGGCTTGCAGCCCATCGCCGCTTGCGCGTGCTCGGTGACGCGGAAGCGGCCCCGGCCGTGCGCCGCCCCGTCGCAGCCGAAACGCGCGCCGGTATCCATCCCGTCGCGGAAGAACGGGCGCAGGTCTGGATGGGCAACGAAGCTGTTGGCCCCGAGATGGTCCTCGTCCGCAGCGATCTTGTCGATCAAGTCCCATAGCGCGGGCGCGTCGGGCGGCGTGTCGGGAAGGCCGGGAAAGTAGGCTCCGCAATCGGCGAAGGGCAGTCCGATGCCGAGGTCTAGCCCGACCAGCGTATCCTCCGGCAGCTCGTCGCGCAGGATCGCCAGCACGTCTGCGCGGCCCCAGAAATGCTCGATCAGGACCGGCGCCCCGCCGTCGCCATGTGCCAGCGCCAGCGCGATGCCCTTCTGCCGTTCGCCCTTCGCACCCGACCAGTCGATGGCGAGGAAATGAGCGAACCTATTGGCGTTCACGCCGCAGCTTGTCCCAGTAGTCGAGCCGCTTCCTTACCTCGCGCTCGAAACCGCGTTCGACCGGCTGGTAATAGGCTTGCGGCTCCATCTCCTCGGGCCAGTAATTGTCGCCCGAAAAGCCGTCCTCGGCGTCGTGGTCGTAGCTGTAGCCGGAGCCGTAGCCGATGTCCTTCATCAGCTTGGTCGGGGCGTTGAGGATATTCTGCGGTGGCATCAGGCTGCCGGTCTCGCGCGCCGACTTGAAGCTCGATTTCATCGCTATGTAGGCGGCATTCGATTTGGGTGCGGTGGCGAGATAGATGCAGGCCTGCACCAGCGCCAGCTCGCCTTCCGGACTGCCGAGGAATTCATACGCGTCCTTGGCCGCCATGCACTGCACCAGCGCCTGCGGGTCGGCCATGCCGATGTCCTCGACCGCCACTCGGATCAGGCGACGGGCGAGGAAGCGTGGTTCCTCGCCTGCGGTGAGCATCCGCGCGAGGTAGTAGAGGCTGGCCTGCACGTCGGACCCGCGCACCGCCTTGTGGAGCGCGGAAATGAGGTTGTAGTGGCCCTCGCGATCCTTGTCGTAGACCGCGACGCGGCGCTGGAGGAAGGCGCCGAGCGCCGCCGGGTCGAGCGGTTCCTCGATCTTCGCGTTGTAGAGCGTCTCGGCCTGGTTGAGCAGGAAGCGGCCATCGCCATCGGCTGTCGCCACCAGTGCCTCGCGCGCGGCAGGCGTGAGGGGCAGCGCACCTTCGAGGTGTTCGGCACGTTCGAGCAGCTGATCGAGCGCTTCATTCGCAAGTCTTTGCAGGATCAGAACCTGCGCGCGGCTCAGCAACGCGGCGTTGAGTGCGAAGCTCGGGTTCTCGGTCGTCGCCCCGACCAGGGTCACCGTACCGCGCTCGACGAAGGGCAGGAATCCATCCTGCTGCGCGCGGTTGAAGCGGTGGATCTCGTCCACGAAGAGCAGCGTACGCTGCCCGGCTTCCGCGGCCTTGTCGGCCTCGGCGAAGGCTTTCTTGAGATCGGCAACCCCGCTGAAGACCGCCGAAACGCTGGCGAAACGCATCCCCACGCTGTCGGCCAGCAGGCGCGCGATAGTGGTCTTGCCGGTACCGGGCGGACCCCACAGGATCATGCTCGAAAGGCGCCCCGCCGCGACCATCCGCCCGATCGCGCCCTCGGGCCCGGTCAGGTGGTCCTGCCCGACGACTTCCGACAGGTCGCGCGGACGCAGCCGGTCGGCGAGCGGCGCATCTTCGCGCAAGGCATCGGGATCGGGTGCCGAGGGCAGGCTGTCGGGGAAGAGATCGGACATTGGTCGGCTGACATAGGACGTTCGCAGAGGATTTGCAGGCCCATCTTGTCATTACCTCATGAAGATATATCTTAGAACTATCGAAGATAACTCAAGGATGCTTCCCATGCACAGGGCACACAAGTGGCGCAAGATGGCGCGGATGGGCGGCTGGCCCTTCGCTGCAGCGATGATGTCGGGCGCCGATTTCGGCAGCGGTTTCGGTCGCGGTTTCTCGCCCGAGAACTTCTCGTTCGAATTCGGGCCGCGCGGGGGCCGTCGCCGTCGCATGTTCGGCTCGGGCGAATTGCGGCTGGTGCTGCTGCACCTGCTCGCGCAGGAGCCGCGCCACGGTTACGAGCTGATCAAGGCGGTCGAAGAGCTGACCGAGGGCAGCTATTCGCCGAGCCCGGGCACGGTCTATCCGACGCTCTCGCTGCTCGAGGACGAAGGCGCCATCGCACAGGCGCAGGGCGACGAGACGCGCAAGGCCTACGAAGCGACCGAAGCTGGACGCCGCGAGCTCGAGGAGCGGGCCGACGAGGTCGAGGCGCTGCTCGAACGGCTGGAAGGCCATGGCGAACGCCGCCGCGCCTACGCGACACCGGAGATGTTCCGCGCGGTCGGCAACCTCGCCAACGTGCTCAAGCACCGCGCCCGGTCAGGCAAGCTCGACGAGGAAACGATCAACGAGATCGTCGACCTTGTCGATGAACTGGCTAAGAAGATCGAGCGTCTCTGAATTCGCCCGCCACTTGCACCCTCGACGCGATGGTCTAGTCTCTCGCGTCGAGGGACGCATTTGGGGGAGGTTGCAACATGAACACCGCCGTGAAAGCGCCGTGGCATCTGTGGGCCGTCGGCATCATCACCCTGCTGTGGAACGCAGTGGGGATCACCAGCTACCTGATGACCGAACTGGGCAAGCTCGAAGCTCTTGGCATGACGCCGGAGCAGATTGCCTATTTCGACACGTTCCCGGCCTGGGCCATCGCCGTCTGGGCGCTCGGCGTCTGGGGTGCCTTTTTCGGATCGCTGCTGTTGCTGTTCCGCTCGCGCCATGCGGTGACTTCGCTGATCGTCTCGGTCGTCGGGCTGGTCGGAACGACGATCTTCCAGCGCGTGGTGACCGAACTGCCGGCCGACATGGAGAACCCCGGGCTCGACATCGCCATCTGGGTCATCACCCTCGGCACGCTGTGGTACGCGATGAAAATGCGCCGCGAAGGCGTGCTGCGCTGACCTACTTGCCGCGCTGCGCCATCAGCCTGAGGTAGGTGTCGAGCACCGCCTGGTTGATGGCGTCCCAACTGTAAGCACGGGCGGCCTTCTCGCCTGCCTCGCCATGTGCGCGGCGCAGCGCATCGTCTGTGCAGTACCGGGCCAGCGCATCTGCACAGCCCTTGGCGAAAGCTTCGTCCTTGCTCGGAGGGATGAGGAAACCCGTCTCGCCTTCGGTGACGATGCTGGCGGCGCCGGTGGCTCCGGCGGCAACGACGGGGAGGCCCGACGCCAGCGCCTCGAGCGTCACATTGCCGAAAGTCTCGGTGATCGAGGGATTGAAGAATATGTCCCCGCTCGCCAGTGCACGACCGAGGTCTGCACCCGTCTGGAAACCGACGAAGCTCCCGCCCGGCAGGGCCTTCTCGAACCAACCGCGCGCAGGGCCGTCGCCGATCACCAGTACCTTGTGCGGGACCTGCCGCTTGCGCAGTTCGACCACCGTGTCGGCAAAGACGTCGAGGCCCTTCTCCATCACCAGCCGGCCGAGGAAAACGATCGCGACGTCATCGTCCGCCAGCCCCTGCGCGCGGCGCCATTCGAGATCGCGCTTCGAAGGATCGAACACCGTCCGGTCGACCCCGCGCGACCAGATGGTGATATCCTCGTGCATCCCCTGCGCCTTGAGCTCCTCGATCTGGCTCTGCGAGGGCGCGACGAGGGCGTCGCAGCGGTTGTAGAAGCGGCGCAGGATGCCTTCTACCGCTGGCTCCAGGAAACCGAGGCCGTAGTAGCGCGGATAGGTCTCGAAGCGCGTGTGGACACTGGCGAGGGTGGGAAGCTTGTGCTGCTCGGCCCACTTCAGCGCCGCGTGCCCGGTCGGGTCGGGCGAGGACAGGTGGACGATGTTCGGCGCGAACTTCTCGAGGTCCTCGCGATTGGCCGCGGAAAGCCCCAGCGGCAGGCGATATTCGCCACGGTTCTTCACCGGCATACGGATGTTGGGAACCCCGACGAGATCGCCTGTCGGCTCGAAGTCGGGGCGGTCGACCACGGGCGCGTAGACGCGCAGCGCCGCACCCTGGCGCAGCAGGTATTCGGCGAGCCGGTTGAGCGCCTGGTTGGCGCCGTCACGCGTGTAATTGTAGTTCCCGCTGAACAGCGCGATCCGGAGGTCCTTGGCTTCCATCGCGCGGGCCATAGTCGGGCGGAACCAATTTGGCGAGAGCGCGCTTGTCCCGAACAACCCACGCTTTGCAGACGCATGGCTATTTCCGATTGACTTGTTGCGCCGCAACATTATTGCCGCCGACGGGCCACGCGGTCCCAACGCCGCGCGTGCTCTCTGCAAGGAGAGACTTACATGACTGACTTGATCCGCCCGGGTGCAAAGCCCGCGCGTCCGTACTTTTCCTCCGGTCCCTGCGCCAAGCCGCCGGGCTGGGCCCCTGAAAAACTCGCAACCGATTCGCTCGGCCGTTCGCATCGCTCCAAGCTGGGCAAGGCGCGGCTGCAGTACTGCATCGACCTGATCCGCGAAGTGCTGGAGGTGCCGGATACGCACCGCATCGGCATCGTTCCAGGTTCGGATACCGGCGCGGTCGAGATGGCGATGTGGACCATGCTCGGCGCCCGCCCCGTAACGACTCTCGCATGGGAGAGCTTCGGCGAGGGCTGGGTCACCGACGCGGTCAAGCAGCTCAAGATCGATCCCACGGTCATCCGTGCGGACTACGGCCAGCTGCCCGACCTCACTCAGGTCGACTGGTCGAACGACGTGATCTTCACTTGGAACGGCACGACCTCGGGCGTGCGCGTGCCCAACGGCGACTGGATTGCCGCCGACCGTGAGGGCCTGACCATCGCCGATGCGACCAGCGCAGTGTTCGCGCAGGATATCGCCTGGGACAAGGTCGATGTGCTGACCTTCAGCTGGCAAAAGGTGCTCGGCGGGGAGGGTGCGCATGGCGTGCTGATCCTCGGCCCCCGCGCCGTCGAAAGGCTCGAAACCTACACCCCCGCATGGCCGCTGCCCAAGGTCTTCCGCCTGATGAGCAAGGGCGCGCTGGCCGAGGGCGTGTTCAAGGGCGAGACGATCAACACCCCCTCCATGCTTGCGGTCGAGGATGCGATCTTCGCGCTCGAATGGGGCAAGTCGCTGGGTGGGCTCTCCGCGATGAAGGCGCGCGCCAATGCCAATGCCGCGGCGCTCGATGCGATCGTGCAGGAACGCGAATGGCTCGGCCACCTCGCCTGCGATCCGGCAAGCCGGTCCAACACCAGCGTCTGCCTGACGGTCGAAGGTGCCGACGAAGCCCGCATCAAGGCCATGGCCAAGCTGCTCGAGGACGAAGACGCCGCTTACGACGTCGCGGGCTACCGCGATGCCCCGGCAGGCCTGCGCATCTGGTGCGGCGCCACGGTCGAGACTGCCGATATCGAGGCACTCGGCCCCTGGCTCGACTGGGCCTACGCTGCCACCGCGTAACCTTTCTGCGCCCCGGCCACGCGCCGGGGTCGCTCCCCCAATTTTCTCCGCAAGGAACCTGACATGACCAAGCCCAAAGTCCTCATTTCGGACAAGATGGACCCCAACGCCGCCAAGATCTTCGAAGAGCGCGGCTGCGACGTCGATGTGATCACCGGCGAAACGCCCGAACAGCTGATCGCCCGCATCGGCGAATACGATGGCCTTGCCATCCGTTCTTCGACCAAGGTGACCAAGGCGGTGCTCGACGCCGCGACCAATCTCAAGGTCATCGGGCGCGCAGGCATCGGGGTCGACAATGTCGATATCCCCGCCGCCAGCGCGCAGGGCGTCGTGGTGATGAACACCCCGTTCGGCAATTCGATCACCACTGCCGAACACGCCATCGCGCTGATGTTCGCGCTTGCCCGCCAGATCCCGGAAGCGAACGCCCAGACGCAGGAAGGCAAGTGGCCCAAGAACGACTTCATGGGCGTCGAAGTCACCGGCAAGACGCTCGGCCTGATCGGCGCCGGCAACATCGGTTCGATCGTCGCCAGCAGGGCGCTCGGACTCAAGATGAAGGTCGTCGCTTACGATCCCTTCCTGACCGAGGAACGCGCGATTGAAATGGGTGTCGAGAAGGCCGACCTCGAAACGCTGCTGGCGAAGGCGGATTTCATCACGCTGCACACCCCGCTGACCGACGAGACGCGCAACATCCTCAGCCGCGAAAACCTCGCCAGGACCAAGAAGGGCGTGCGCATCATCAACTGCGCGCGCGGCGGGCTGATCGACGAGGAGGCACTGGCCGATGCACTCGACAGCGGTCAGGTCGCGGGCGCGGCACTCGACGTGTTCCAGACCGAGCCGGCCAAGGAATCGCCGCTGTTCGGCAAGCCCAATTTCATCTGCACCCCGCACTTGGGCGCGAGCACCAATGAAGCGCAGGTCAATGTCGCGCTGCAGGTGGCCGAGCAGATGGCCGACTACCTCGTCAACGGCGGCGTCACCAATGCGCTCAACATGCCTTCGCTGAGCGCCGAGGAAGCCCCCAAGCTCAAGCCCTACATGAAGCTGGCGGAGAACCTCGGCAGCCTCGTCGGCCAGCTGGCCCACGGGAACCTGACCAAGATTTCGATCGAGCGCGAAGGCGCGGCAGCCGAACTGTCGGGCAAGCCGATCGAGGGTGCGGTCCTTGCCGGCCTGATGCGCCAATATTCCGACACGGTGAACATGGTCAACGCACCCTTCCTCGCCAAGGAACGCGGGCTCGATGTGCGTTCGGTGCGCCACGAGAAGGAAGGTGCCTACAATACCCTCATTCGCGTGACCGTCGGCACCGAAGCGGGCGACCGCTCGGTCGCAGGAACGCTGTTCGGAGCGGACGCGCCGCGCCTCGTCGAGATCTTCGGCGTCGGCATCGAAGCGGAACTCGCGGGTGACATGCTCTACATCGTCAACGAAGACGCGCCGGGCTTCATCGGTCGCATCGGTACCCTGCTGGGCGAAAACGGCATCAACATCGGCACCTTCCACCTCGGCCGTCGCCAGGCGGGCGGCGAGGCGGTGCTGCTGCTGAGCGTCGACCAGCCCATCCCGCAGGACGTGGTCAAGGCCGCTTGCGCGCTCGAGGGCGTGAAGGTGGTCATGCCGCTGGCATTCTGACCGGCATTGGGGCAGGGGGCGGCTGCTGTGACTGACCAAGACGACCTCCTGCCCGTCGGGCTCGAAGACGCGCTGCCTTCGCGGGCGCGAGCCATTACCGAAGCCATGCGCGCCGTACTCGATGCGATGGACGGCCACGGGTACGACCGCGTGCGTCCTCCGCTGGTGGAATTCGAGAAGTCGCTTGCCGGGCGCATGGAAGGCGTCGCGACGCGGCGCATGATCCGCTTCACCGACCCTGAGTCCCTGCGCACCCTTGCGCTGCGCAGCGACATGACGGTGCAGGTCGGGCGCATCGCGGCGACCGTCATGGCGTCGGCGCCGCGTCCGCTGCGCCTGTGCTACGCAGGCGATGTCGCCATGCTCAAGGCCGACCAGCTCGATCCGGCACGGCAGCGGCTGCAGCTCGGCGCGGAGCTCATCGGCAGCGACAGCGTCGCGGCGGCAAGCGAGATTGTGGGTGTGGCCATCGATGCGCTGAAGGGCGCGGGCCTGGGCAACATCTCGGTCGACTTCACGCTCCCCGACCTCGTCGACACACTGGCGGAGAAGGCACTCCCGCTCGACGTCGACAAGCGCGAGGCGGTGCGCCGCGAACTGGACACCAAGGATGCCGGCGGGCTGACCGCAGCGGGCGGCGAAGCCTATCTCCCGCTGCTCTACGCGACCGGTCCCTTCGACGAGGCTATCGCCAAGCTGGCCGAAATCGACGCGGGCGGGGCGCTCGCCAGCCGCATCGCCGGGCTGCGCGACATTGCCGCGAGCATCGGCAAACGTGCCCGCATCACTCTCGACCCGACCGAGCGCCACGGTTTCGAATACCAGAGCTGGTTCGGCTTCACGCTCTATGCCGAGGGGGCACGCGGCACGCTGGGGCGCGGCGGAACCTACACGATCCGCGGCAGCGAAGAGGCGGCGACGGGCTTCACCATCTACATGGACCCGCTTCTCGAGGCACTCGGCACGCGGGCGGATGAAGCACGCAAGACGCTATTCCTCCCGCTCGGACATGACCGCGATGCGGCGGCCCGCCTGCGCGCCATCGGCTGGCGGACGGTAGCGGCGATCTCGGGCAGTGAAGACGCGAAGGCTCTAGGCTGCACGCATCGACTTGAAGACGGTGAAACCATCCCGCTGGGGTGAGCCAGCCGATCAGTCGCCTAGGACCGCCTCGACATCGCCGATCTTGATGTCGCTCGTCATGCCCAGGTAGCGCTCGTAATACGGTTTGTGTGACGCTCCTACGATGGTGAGGACTCTTCGCCCTGGCCCGACGACCTCGCGGATGTTGGCTGCCATGCGCAAATTACGCGTCTCCCAGTAGGCGAGATAGGCGCGGCCCGAGTTGCCCGGCAATTTCGAACCCGCAGCAGCGGCGAAATCGCTCGTTACTGCGGCCCGTTGGCTCTCCAGCGAATTGAGCGCACGGTACCAGTCGATCAGCGGGCCGCCGTCCGCGATCGACTTCTCCCACCGCTCATGTTCGGCGGCGCGTTCCTTGACCGCCGGATTGTCCCAGATTTTGCCCATGTCCTCGCCATAAACCTTCTCGTCGACCGGGCCCGATGCGGCTTCGCCGGTGTGGTCGTCGACCGGAAACACCCGCTCCAGCCCGAGCCGGACGGCGAGCGGGGCCGCGATGGTGACGTTCTCGTTGCGCGACGCCATGCGTTTGCCCAGCAGGTCGACCAGGACTTGTGGCAGGGAGGCATCCGCATGGCGTTCGGCCGGGGGCAGCCGCAACCACTGGACCAGCGCCGAATCCGCTTCACCTGCGGCGAGGAACAGGCCGGCAAGCCGCCTGCGGACCTCGGGCGCGCGATCCTGTGCCGGTTGCGCGAGTATCTCCGAGTAGGCCTTTTCAGCCTCCGGCCCGGTCAGCCCCAACGCCTCGCGCGCCGGTGCCGGGTCGAAGCAATAGTTCGCGGCGACTCCGGGATAGGCGAATTCGTAGGTCCGCAGGTAATCGCATTGGGCGCCCGACATTGCCTCCACCGCAATCGCCTGCGGAGCCCAGGTGGCGAGCCGCGCCAACAGGGGGTCGAAGCGCGTGCGGTCGAAATCCGCGGGCAGGTACGAAAGATGTGCGGTGCCGAGAACCAGCACCTCGCTGCGGTCGCCGCGTTGAAGCGCTGCAGCATCGGCAATCTCGACGGGGGAGGGGGCTGGTGCTGCGAGGCAGGCTTGCGAGCACAGTGATGCGACGATCGCAACGGCTTGAAAGGTCAGGCGGAAATGGGACATCGGGGAACTCCGTGACTGTATTGCTTGAATAAGTCACCACTGCCGGTCCCTGTCAACAGCGAAGGCCCTTGCCGATCCGGGAAAAGGCCAATTCGGTGGTGCTGGCCTTGTCGGTGGGTGAGGATCCGGGGGTCGAAAGCTCGTGGCGATGGAGTGCGCTAGGCAGGAGCGGCAACCCACTTCGGGTGTTTTTCCATGATCGCGGCAAACAGCTCCGACCCGGTCAGCCGGTCGAGCCATGAGCGGACACGCGGGACATCCTGCGTCGCGAACCAGCCCTTGTCGTGATGCGCGAACTGCCGGACGAAGGGGAAGGTGGCGATGTCGGCGAGGCCACGGGTGTTGCCACAAAGGTAGGGCCGCTCCGCAAGCCTTGTTTCGAGGATAACCAGGTGCGCGAGGCAGGCCGCACGATGTTCGAGCGGGTCCGCATCTTCGTACCGCGTGTGGTACTTGTAGCGGTCGAGGTGGTGCTTGAAGGGCCCGTCATTGGCCGCGAGCAGTTCCGGATCGTCGCGTTCCAGCCAGCCTTCGGGGTCGTTCTGCCCGAGAGCCCATCGCATGATGTCGATACTTTCTTCGAGTACCTTGCCATCGGCGCTGATCAGGACCGGAACGGTGCCCTTGGGCGATGCTTCGAGCATTTCAGCCGGCTTGTCGCGCAGAACGACCTCGCGATGTTCATATCCGATCCCGCTCGCATGCAGCGCCATCCGTGCCCGCATCGCATAGGGGCAGCGGCGGAAGCTGTAGAGTATCGCCTCAGCCATCGGCCTTCTTGTTGTGCCGCGCCCCGACATGCTCCTCGCCACGCGCTGCGGCGAGGGCCTCCTGCCGCTGGCGCTCGGCATAGCGGGCGCGTTGTTCGTCGGTGCGGCTGTCTATGCAGTGGAGGCAGCTCACACCCTCGACAAAGCTCTCCTGCGCCATGTCCTCGGGCGAGAGTGGCATGCGGCAGGCGCGGCACAGCGAATGGTCGCCCACGGCGAGGCCATGGCCCACGCTGACACGCTCGTCGAAGACGAAGCACTCGCCTTCCCACAAACTCTCTTCGGCGGGGACGTGTTCGAGGTAATTCAGGATCCCGCCCTTGAGGTGGTAGACCTCGTCCAGCCCCTCCGACCTGGCGAAAGCGGTCGATTTCTCGCAGCGAATGCCACCGGTGCAGAACATCGCGACCTTGGGCGACTTCCCTTCCGCCTCCAGCTCCGCGCGGCGGGCGCGGAACCACTCGGGAAATTCGCGGAAGCTCTTGGTCTTCGGGTCCTCGGCCCCGCGGAAAGTGCCGATCGCGACCTCGTAGTCATTGCGCGTGTCGATCAAGATGGTGTCGGGGTCCGCGATCAGCGCGTTCCAGTCCTCCGGCGCGACATAGGTCCCGACCCCCGCCAGCGGATCGAGATCCGGTTCACCCATGGTGACGATCTCTTTTTTCAGCCGCACCTTCATGCGGTGGAAGGGCTGGTGCTCGGCGCGCGATTCCTTGACCTCGATCGCTGCGCAACCGGGCAACTGGCGAATGTGAGCCAGTACAAGCTCTATGCCATGGTCTACACCGGCTATGGTCCCGTTGATCCCTTCGCGCGCAAGCAGCAGCGTGCCGCGCACGCCGTTTTCCTCGCACAGCGCGAGCAGTGCCGGCCTTAGCGCGGCGGGATCGTCGAACCGCGTGAACTGGTAAAGCGCGGCTATCCGGAAGGGAGCATTGTCGGACACGGCGGCGCCGTTAGCACCGCCGTCGCCCTTCCGCTAGTTGGCGAACCGCGCTGCCAGCCAGGCATCGACCACCGTTGTCGCAGGATAATCTGCTTCGCCCAGCTTGCGGTTGATCTCTGCATGCCCCTTGAGCCCGCGGCCCTCGAAACCCTGCACCTTCGCGCTGGTGCCCGCCTTGCGCAGGGCGGCCCCCAGCTGTCGCGACTGTTCAGTGCCGTCGCGACGCTGGACGTGGAGGATGAGAAAGTCGGGGGCATTGGGCGCGGCTGAGTGCACGGTCGGGGAAAGCGCCTTCTGCCGCTCGGGATCGGTGCCGAAGGCCTGCTTATATGTCTCGCCCATCAGGCGCGCATTCTCGTCCATCTGCGCGGGCACATCATAGGCCGCCCCGTCGAGCGGCAGGACACCGTCGATATCGCGATACGAAAGGCCGGCCTTGCGCAGGTAGGTGGGGTCGGTCCCCACCAGCGCCACGAGATGTGCGCCTGCGCTGTGGCCGACTAGGACGAGCCTTTCGGCATCATAGCCCAGCCGCTTCGCGTCGCGCTTGAGCAGCGCAACCGCATCGGCCACGTCCTGCGCCTGCTGTTCGACCGTTGCATCGGGCACGAGACGGTAGTTGACCGAGGCGACCGCATATCCGAGCCCCTGCCAGTGCGAGAGCTTGGCCGATCCCTTCATCATCGACTTGTCGCCGCGCTTCCACCCGCCGCCGTGGACGAAGACTACCAAGGGCGCACCCCTGACCGTGCCGGGCCAGACATCTACCTTCTGCAACCTGTCAGTTCCGTAAGCGAGTTCGGCGGGCGCGGGCGAGCGCTTGTCTGCGGCAGATGCGACTACACTGCCGCCGATGAGGCCCAGGACCAACAGGGAAGCAATCACGGGTCTTTTCATGGCGAAATACTCACGCAAGCGGCTCGATACAGCCATGCCATTTTCGGGTATAGGAATTCCAGTCGCGGATTGTCCCGGTTTGTCGCGACAGTTCGCTTGCCCTCGCGGGCCTGAAAGCCTAGGCGCGCACGCGTTTGTGTCAGTCTGACAGGCAGGTTTCCCGCATATGGCCAATGTTACCGTGATCGGCGCCCAGTGGGGCGATGAGGGCAAGGGCAAGATCGTCGACTGGCTCGCCAGCCGCGCCGATGCCGTGGTCCGCTTCCAGGGCGGTCATAACGCGGGCCACACGCTGGTGGTCGGCAACACCACCTACAAGCTGTCCCTGCTGCCCTCAGGCATCGTCACCGGCACGCTCAGCATCATCGGCAACGGCGTGGTGCTCGATCCCTGGCACCTCAAGAGCGAAATCGAGAAGCTCGAAGGCCAGGGCGTCGAAATCAACGCTGACAATTTCGCCATTGCGGACAATTGCCCGCTGATCCTCCCGATCCACCGCGATCTCGACGGCCTGCGTGAGACGGCAGCAGGATCGGGCAAGATCGGCACTACCGGTCGCGGGATCGGCCCCGCTTACGAGGACAAGGTCGGCCGCCGCGCGATCCGGGTGTGTGACCTCGCCCATCTCGACCAGCTGGAGCCGCAGCTCGACCGCCTTTGCGCCCACCACGATGCGCTGCGCGCCGGTTTCGACCAGCCGCCGGTCGACCGCGAGGCGCTGCTTGCCGAACTGCGCGAAATCGCGCCTTTCGTGCTGCAATACGCGCAGCCGGTTTGGAAGCGCCTGAAGAAGGTCCGCAAGGCCGGCGCCAAGGTCCTGTTCGAAGGGGCGCAGGGCGTGCTGCTCGACGTCGATCACGGCACCTATCCCTTTGTGACCAGCTCGAACACGGTGAGTGGCACCGCGGCGAGCGGGTCGGGCCTGGGGCCGAATTCGACCGGCTTCGTGCTCGGCATCGTGAAGGCCTATACCACCCGCGTCGGCAGCGGTCCGTTCCCGACCGAGCTCGACGACGACACTGGCCAGCGCCTCGGTGAGCGCGGCCACGAATTCGGCACCGTCACGGGACGCAAGCGTCGCTGCGGCTGGTTCGACGCCGTACTGGTGCGCCAGAGCTGCGCCATCAGCGGCGTGACCGGCATCGCGCTGACCAAGCTCGACGTGCTCGACGGGTTCGAGAAGGTGAAGATCTGCACCGGCTATCGCCTCAACGGCAAGATCATGGACTATTTCCCTTCGCACGCCGCCGATCAGGCGAATGTGGAGCCGATCTACGAGGAAATGGACGGCTGGCAGGAAACCACTGCTGGTGCGCGTTCGTGGGCCGATCTCCCGGCGCAGGCGATCAAGTACATCCAGCGCGTGCAGGAACTGATCGAAACGCCGGTGGCGCTGGTCTCGACCAGCCCCGAGCGCGAGGACACCATCCTCGTGCGCGATCCGTTCATGGACTGACGCGAATTTCGCGATAGGATGGCGGGGTGAGGCATCTCGTCGCAATCCTCCTTTGTGCAATGATCGGTTGTTCGCAGCCTTTGCCGCAGGCGCGTGCCCAGCAGGCGCAAGCCGGGGAACAGGCTGAGCTGTTGCTGGTCGACAAATCGGAGCGGACGCTGTGGGTCTATCAAGGCGGAAAGCCCATCCGCACGTACCGTTCGCTCCAGTTCGGCGATGCGCCGGTGGGTCACAAGCAGTTCCAGGGTGACGAGCGCACGCCGGAGGGACGCTACACGATCGATTACGGTAATCCGCAATCGAGCTATTACCTGTCGCTCCACATAGACTACCCCAATGCGGCGGACCGTGCCTTTGCGCAGCGGAGGGGGCGCTCGCCCGGGGGACTGATCTTCATCCACGGGCAGCCCAACGGCGTCCCGGATGGCGTTCGCATACCGGGCGACTGGACCGACGGTTGCATTGCTCTCTCGAATGCCCAGATCGCGGAGCTCTGGAGCTTGGTGCCCAACGGCACGCCGATCGAGATCAGGCCCTAGTCGCGCCCTTCTTCTAGCATCGCGACCTGAAGCTGGAGGCGCTTAACCTCGCGCAGGACGGTGAACATATTCATCCGGCTGAACAGCCAGTCCTTGAGGAAGCCGGTCGACATCACCAGCACCACCGTTCCTGTCGCCCAGAGGATCGTCTCGCGCGTGTCGGTCGCTTCGAACATCTGCCAGATGCAATAGAACATCAGGCCTGCCATCACGAAGGTCATCGCGAAGACCAGCTTGGCCCAACCACCCAGAGGGCCACCGAGGCTGTCGCCCAGCTGCGTGAAGAGGCCGCGCGAATTGTCGAGGCTGGCGAGGAACGCCTTGTCGTCCTCGTCGAGAGCTGCGTGGATGCGTTCGTCGATTGTCGTCATGTGACGTCTCCTTGGGGATTTTCGGCCAGCACCTGCTTCAGTCGGCGCCGGGCGTGGAACAGTCGGGTTTTGGCAGTGCCGAGCGGCACTTGTTGGACCTCTGCGATCTCGGCGAGAGTCAGCCCCTCGACGAAGAATAGTTGTGCCGCCAGGCGCTGGTCCGGCGGCAGGAGTGCGAATGCCTGGCGGATAGCGATGCCGTCGTCGGTCTGTGAACCCGACCCGGGTTCGGTCGTCATCTCGCCGGACGAGGATCGAACTGCCTGCCGGACACGGATGCGATCGACGCACTTCCGGTGGAGGATGCCGAAAGCCCACGGGGCGAACCGTGCCGGGTCGCGCAGCGTGTCAATTCCGCGCAGGATTGCGAGCCAGCATTCCTGCACGGCAACGCGGGCAAGTTCATCGTCGGCGAGAAGCCTTCGCGCAGTCCGAACGAGGCGGGGCTGCCATCGCGCCGCCAAACGCTCCGCCGCAGACCTGTCGCCGGCTTGGACGAGCGTCACCAGAAGCTCATCGAATAGCCTCGCAGCATCATTGGCATGGCGACCCTGACCGATCATGCAGAGATAGTCGCAGGGACCCGGCTGAAGGTTCAATCGTGTCAGCAGATTTTGCACGATTTCTTGACACGATCCGTATTTGTTCTCATCTTGTTCGCAACTTTCTGGTGAGGAGCGCGAATCAATGCAGGCCGATTTTCTGTATGATGCGGCTGAGGACGGGGCTGGTTGCCAGCTTGGAGTCACGGTCCTGGCGGATCGTGCGCATATCCGTGGCGAGTTGCGTGACGACGCCGAAGCCGCAGGCTTCCGCATCCTCCATTCTTGCTCTCTGGAGGAATACGCGCGCGGTGCGATCACTGCACTTGGTGATGTCGTCCTCATCGATTGCGCGGAGGATTCGGCCCAGTCGCTGGCAATGCTGGCGCGACTGGACATGCGCGCGGGCAAGGCGGGGGCACAGATGGTCGTGTCGACCACGATGGGTGCTCTTGATGCCGTGTTCGGCTGCTTTTCCTTTTCCGCCCCGCAGATACTGGTCGATCCATGCCGTTCGGAACGTGTGATCGCGATCGGGCGCGTGCTCGCCCATGTTCCAAACCTGCGGCTGCGCGAATTGGGCGAAGAAGACCGGCTGATGCTCCTACGCCTGACCGAACAAGTCGGCAGGATTGCGGAACGGCTTGAGAAACTGCCGGCCGGCCAGCGCGCCGGGGGAGGTGCGTTCAGGTTCGAGTCTCCCTCGCAGGGCTGGCATGCCGAAAGCGATGAGTACACGATCGCGCCCCCGCAGTCGCAGCGCCCGCGACTTCCCGAAGCATCGTTCATCCGGCGCATTATCCGTCAACGACAGGCAAGGGCACGGTTCTTCGATGCCGAGCTGTTCGCCGATCCCGCATGGGACATTTTGCTCGATCTTTCGGCTGCTCGAGCGGAACGCTGCCAGGTGTCTGTGACCTCGCTTTGCATTGCTGCAGGCGTCCCGGCCACAACCGCGTTGCGCTGGATCAGCCAGATGGTCGATGCGGGACTACTGATGAGAGTGTCCGATCCACATGACCGTCGTCGGGCCTATATCGCCCTTGCCGATGCCAGCGCCGACGCGATGGCGCGATACTTTGCGGAAGTCGGCGCGGATGGAAGCGTACCGGTCCTCGCTTAGTTCCTCGACTGGGTATCCGAGGTATCAACTGGCGTGCCAGTAATCCTGCATTAGTTCGCTTGCCCAGTCAGGTTGGCGATGCTCGCCGCGAGGCTGGAATTCCCGCATTGCCGGCTTGATATCGAGGACCGGCGTTCCATCGATGGCATCGAGCCCGGCGACTTCGAGCCGGGTGCCATGGATAGCGATTATCTGACAGGTCGTCAGTCCGATCCTGTTGGGGCGGTTCTTGCCGCGCTGCGCGAAGATGCCCACCAGTGGCCAATCACTGCGATTACGCGGATGGCGCGCGCCCTTCTCGATCTTCTCCGGAGCAACCTGGTCGAAGAGGAAGATTATTTCGGCATGGCTGAAGTCGTCCAGGCCGGCGAGGGCTTCGGGTCCGAACTGCGTGTCGTCGAGTTCGATCGTCGCGCGCTCCTTCGCCCAATCATCGTCAACTGCCATCGAGCGACCACCCCGAACATGGCCGATGGGTTTGACGATGTAGTCCATGGTGCCTCGCTTTCAGATGCGCAGGATGACGGTGAGTCCCTCTTCCGGCGGGTCGCAGGGCAGCTTGCGGCGAACCGCATCCGCCCGCGCGCGCTGCAGGATAGTGACGGGAACCCCATCGTCGTGGATGACCGTGTCGGCCATGCCGAGCAGCCGCGCTTGGCGCAGCGTCAGGTCTTCCGGGTCGTCGCTGGTCAGGGTCAGATCGACGATGCGGTTGCTCCCTGCGCTAGCGTTGCCAGCGAGCCACTCGGCGACACGCTCCGCTCCTCCCGCAGCCAGAGGGTCGAGCGCACCATTCTCACCCAAGGCCTCGTCAAGCGCCTGGCGGCGATGCGCGGCGTCGGGAAAACGGTTGCGTAGCGCCGATCTCGCCGAGTTGAGGGCATTCGCAAGCTCACCCAATGTCTGTGGCAGGAAGCGTTCCAGCCGCAGCCGCAGGTGCTTGGCAAGGCCCGCAGACGCCCCGCCGGTACTCACAGCCACCAGCACCGGATCGCGGTCGAGCACGCTCGGCAAGGTGAAGTCGCAGAGCTCCGGCCTGTCTGCGACGTTGACCAGCAGGCCGGCGCGCTTGAGGCGCAGGGCGGCCGATTTCGCCGCCTTCGGATCCTCCAGCGCGACGAATGCCAGCCTTGCGTGATGCGCTTCGGTCTCGCCGCAGGGCATGCCGCCGGCTCGTTCGACCAGCCGTGCCTTGGCCTCTGCCATGTCTCCTTCGCCCACCACCACCACGCGGCTGCCCGCGATGCGGTGGAAGAGCGGCAGTGAATGCATCAGAGCAGCCACTCCGGCACGCGCTCGGCGTCCATGATGGCGCTTGCCGCAATCCGGTCCGCGACGACGGCAAACTTGTCGCCGTCGACCAGCACCTCGGCAACGAAGCCGCGCGAGTTGTATGACGATGCCATGGTCGCGCCATAGGCGCCCGCTGTGCGGAACACGGCGAGGTCGCCTGCGCCGAGTGCGTCACACTCCCGGTCCATGGCAAAGGTGTCACCTGTCTCGCAGATCGGTCCGACGATATGCGCGGTCATGCGCTCGCCAGTGGGTTCGACAGCCTCGAAATCATGCCACGCGCCGTACATCGCTGGGCGAGCAAGATCGTTCATAGCCGCATCGACCACGACGAAGGGCGGCCCGTTACCACTCCGCTTGGAGCGGATGACGCGGGTCAGCAGGACACCGGCATTGCCGGCGATCACGCGCCCGGGCTCGAACATCAGGCGGACGTCCCAGCCCTTGGTGACGCGCGCGACCATGGCCCCGTAGTCCGCCGGCGAAGGCAGCACTTCGCCCGCTTTGTAGGGGACGCCCAAACCACCGCCGAGATCGGCGTGGGTAACGGAAAAGCCGGCGGCCCGGATTTCGCCGATCAAAGCACCGACCTTGCCGAATGCGGTCTCCAATGGTTCGAGATCGGCCAGCTGGCTCCCGATGTGCACGGCAATGCCGCGCATCTCGATGCCCTCTTCGCTTGCGAGGCGCGCATAGATCTCTGCCGCTCGGTCCAGCGGGACACCGAACTTGTTCTCACGCTTTCCGGTGGAGATCTTCTCGTGCGTACGGGCATCGACATCGGGATTGACCCTGAGTGCGCATGCAGCCGTGCGACCATGCCTCCGCGCAATTGCCGCGAGTTCGTACCCTTCTTCCTCGCTCTCGATATTGAACTGGCCGATGCCTTTCTCGAGACCCTGAAGCAGTTCGGCATGGGTCTTGCCGACGCCAGAGAAGACGATGTCCTCCGGCTTCATGCCGGCGGCTAGCGCACGGTTGAGTTCGCCCCCCGAAACGACGTCTGCACCATATCCCTCGTTCGCAAGGACCTTGAGCACGGCGAGATTGGGGTTCGACTTCACCGCAAAGGCGATGTGCGGGTTATCGAGGCCCGAAAGCGCATCACGGAAAACGCGCGCGTGGCGCTCCAGCGTGGCGCGCGAGTAGACGTAGACCGGCGTGCCAACCTCTTCCGCAATCCGCGGCAGGGGCACGTCTTCGGCATGCATGACGCCATCACGTATCTGGAAATGGTCCATGGTCAGCGCCCCTGCCCAAAGGAACGCGCCACGTCGAGCAAGGCTTGCTTGACGGGCAAGTAGTTACTCGGGCGGCAGGTCGAAGGGGTCGTCCTGGCGTTCCTCGGACCGCGTGCGCAGCTCGACACTGCGGTCGGGCGCAGCCTGCGGATCGACAGCCAGCAGATCGGCCGAACTGGGTTGGACCTCGGTCCCGTAGGGTGCCGGCGGCAGTGATGCACCCTTGGCAGGGGTAAGGTCGGCCTTCTGGCCACAGGCGGCCAGCACGCAGGCAAGAGCGAGGAGAGCCAGCTTCTTCATTCAGTCGTCCATTCCCAGAGCCGTGCGGGCTTCAGCCACACGCGCTTCTACCTGAGCGGGTGCGGTCCCGCCATATGAGGATCGCGATGCGACCGAAGCATCGACCGAGAGTGCCTTGTACACTCGTTCGTCGATCCGCGCGTCGATTGCCTTCAGCACATCGAGGGGCAATTGGTCGAGCGCCACGCCATCGGCCTCGGCGCGTTTCACTGCTGCCCCGGTGATGTGATGCGCCTCGCGGAAAGGAATATCCGCCTCGCGTACCAGCCAGTCGGCCAGATCGGTCGCAGTCGCGTATCCGAGTTCGGCGGCGTGCCGCATGCGCGACGTCACGAAAGTCGTGTCGGCCACCATGCCGGTCATCGCGGCAATGCTGAGTGCGAGCAGGCCGGCTGCCTCGAAGACCGGCGGCTTGTCGTCCTGCATATCCTTTGAATAAGCGAGGGGAAGTCCCTTCATCGTGATCATCAGTGCGGTTGCGCAGCCGATGACGCGCCCCGCGTGGCCGCGCACCAGCTCGGCGGCGTCGGGGTTTTTCTTCTGCGGCATGATCGAGCTGCCGGTCGACAGCGTGTCGGGCAGTTTGACGAAGCCGAAGGGCTGGCTGGCCCAGATGATGAACTCCTCCGCCAGACGGCTGAGATGCAGCGCGCAGGCGCTTGCCGCCATCAGGTAATCCAGCGCGAAATCGCGGTCGGACACGGCGTCGAGACTGTTGCGCGTGGGCCTGTCGAAGCCAAGCGCTGCGGCCGTAGCATCGCGGTCGATGGGAAAGCCGGTTCCGGCCAGCGCCGCGCTTCCCAGCGGGCTCTCGTTCATGCGCCGCCGCGCATCGGCGAAGCGGCTGCGGTCGCGCGCAATCATCTCGTAATAGGCCATCAGGTGGTGGCCCAGGGTCACGGGCTGCGCGGTCTGCAAATGGGTGAAACCGGGCATGATGCTGTCGGCGTGCTCTCCAGCGCGCATTACGAGCGCGCGCTGCAAGGCCTCCAGCCCGGCATCGGCCTGGTCCATTGCGTCGCGCACCCACAGGCGGAAATCGGTGGCGACCTGGTCGTTGCGACTGCGCGCCGTGTGGAGACGTCCTGCCACCGGGCCGATAAGTTCGGCAAGCCGGCTCTCGGTCGTCATATGGATGTCTTCAAGGTCCCAATTCTCGGGTACCCCGTCGCGCTCATACTCTGCGGCGACTGTGTCCAGACCGGCGGAAATGGTTGTCGCGTCCTCGGCACTGACGATGCCTTGTGCGCCGAGCATTGCCACATGCGCCTTGGATGCAACGATATCCTGACGCCAGAGCGCCTTGTCGAAGGGGATCGAGGCGTTGATTTCGCGCATGATCGCGCTAGGTCCCTCGGCGAACCTGCCGCCCCACATGGCATTGGAGCCCGAATTGTCCCGCTTGTCGCTCACGCTTGCTGTCGTCCTTGGCCTGTCGGTTGCCGCCTGCGATAGGGACGCACCGGACAAGGCGCAAGAAAGCAGCGCTAAACCCGCGCCAATGGGCGAGATCGACCGTAGCCAGGCGGGAACGCTTATGCCGACCGCAACCGTGCGGAATCTCGAAGGGCGCGAGCTCAACCTCGGAGCACTCCAGGGCACACCCGTGCTTGTAAACCTATGGGCGACCTGGTGCGCGCCTTGCGTCAAGGAACTCCCGCTGATCGATGCACTGGCATCCGAGTACGACGATCGCTTGCACGTCATCACGGTGAGCCAGGACGCCAAGGGAGCAGAAGTGGTTGGGCCGTTCTTTGCGAAGGGTGGGTATCGCTACCTTGAATCCTGGATGGATGCGGAAGCGAACCTGGGCTTTGCGCTTGGCGGCGGATCGCTGCCCATGACCGTGCTCTACGACGCCGCGGGCCGGGAAGTTTGGCGCGTGACCGGCGATTTCGACTGGTCGAGCGAGGAGGCGAGGGCGGCGATTGAGCAGGAACTGCGGGCCGACTGATCCATCGACGGGGCATGATCCCGGAAACCCGATTGATCGGACCGGCACGGGCACGTAGCTATTGTTCATGGGCGACCTGCGGCTTGGCTTCACTCGCAAATTGCTGACGACCTTGGTCGTTCTGCTTGCGCTGGCATGGGCAGGGGCCACTGGCGCTCCGATCGAAAAGACAGGCAAAGTCGATGTCCCGGTAACGGACCTCGAACTCTATCAGCAGATTTCGAAGAGCGTCCGTTCCGGCGAGGGTTATTATGAGGCTGCCATCAGGCACCAGAGGCAGGCAGAGTTCCCATTGCAGCCGGCAAGCACTGTCCGCATCCCGACGCTTGCTTATCTGACAACCTTGGTTCCGCCGCACTACGTGACGGTTTTACTCCTCGTCGCGAATATCCTTGCCTGGGTGGGACGAATGCCCGGAACCCCGGCCGAACGAGCGGTGGCGGGGGTTCTGCTGGCGGTCGGAGGCTTTTTGGCCTTCGATCAGAGCATGGCTTACCTGCATGACCTTTGGGCAGGCCTGCTCCTGTCGCTGGCACTTGTCTCCTATTCCGAAGAAAGATGGTGGCCTACTTGGCTCTTTGCGGCCTTGGCACTCGCAATCCGCGAGCATGCCATCGTTTTTGCCGCTCTTTTCGGAGCCTTGTCGCTCTACCGGCAACGTTGGCCCGAAACGATTGCCTGGATGGTTCTGGGAGCAGTCTTCCTTGCTGGAACGACTGCCCACTATCTCGCCGTTGCCCAATTGGTCACGGATACCGACAAGGCGTCCGATGGATGGCTGTGGTTGCTCGGACCCAAGGCTTTCTTGAACGACATTCTCGCCCTGACCCTGCTGCGCCTCTTGCCCAACTGGCTTTCCGGGCCACTCGCAATCCTGCCGTTCCTAGGCTGGGCGATCCTGAACGACAAGCGCCCGCTGATCGTATTTACGACCTTCGCCATCCTGTTTTGCTTCGTCGGGCGCGAAGACAATTTCTATTGGGGCTTCCTGGTGCTGCCAGCCTACCTCGCGGGCCTTGCTCTGGTTCCACGAGCTATCATTCAGTTCTGGAAGGGAAAACCGCAAATGGTGGGCGCTGACGGGCTCGAACCGCCGACCCTCTCGGTGTAAACGAGATGCTCTACCAACTGAGCTAAGCGCCCCACTTCGTGGAGAGGCGCGGATTTAGCCGGGATTGGCGTTGCGTCAAGCCAAAGACGGAGCGGCGAGGGCAACAAAATGCTCTGAGGCCGCGGACAAGCCGGGACGGTCTCGAACTTTACCGACCCTTGTCCGCCTCCATTGCCAGGCAAAGCGCTCCGATAATTCCGGCGTCATCGCCAAGCGACGGTTTGACTACTCTGTGAATGGCGGCGGCGGGAAGGTAGCCGCGATCCAACTCCCTTTCCTTGGCCCGGACGCGGTCGAGCAGTCCTGGCGCGTTCATGACGCCCCCTCCCAACACGATGACCTCTGCCGAAGACATCGCGAAGATCGTGTGACACAGGTGAGCGAGATAGTGCGCTATGACCGCGTGTGCCTCGTGATCGTCGGGCAACTCGGAGAGTGATTTCCCCCAGCGCCTGAGAATGGCCGGTCCCGAAGCGAGGCCCTCGAGGCAGTCGCCATGGGTGGGACAAACGCCTTCAAATGCCGCGTCGCTTTCGTGCCGGCGCGGGAAGATGTGGCCCATCTCGGGGTGTGCTGCGCCATGGACCGCTTTGCCATCGATAACGAGGCCCCCACCGATCCCCGTGCCGACGGTCACATAGGCAAGCGAATTGGCGTCTTCGCCGGCACCGAACCGGCTCTCTGCCAGCGCCGCTCCATTGACGTCGGTGTCGAACCCGATCGGAACGCCGAATTCACGGCCGAAGAAGCCTGCAAGGTCGCAATCCGCCCAGCCGGGCTTGGGGGTGTTGGTGATCCTGCCCCACCGTCCGTCTTTCGGATCGACTACCGCGGGACCGAAAGTCGCAATCCCGATTGCCGATAGTCTGCCCTGGTTGTGGAACCACGCCGCAGCTTCCGAAAGTGTTTCGGCAGGCGTTCGGGTCGCTATCGTGTGTCTTGCGGTCAGATTGGTCGGCGAGGTGCCCGTACCCAGGACGAACTTCGTGCCACCGGCCTCGATCGCGCCATAGAGGGGCAAATTGCTGCTCATGCGCTGAAGGCATTCCGCGAGCGCTCAGTGCGCCGCCACTCAACATGACCAGTAGTTCGCAAGTCTGAGCTCCGGCGACAATCGGGTGCTCTGGTCTCCCAGAACAAACGGTACCTTCCTCCATGCCAAACGATGCGCGCGTATTCCAGTCCGTTCGCGGGGCGGTTCCTAGACTGCGGTGCTGAACCTGCCCGGCGTTTCGCCGCGATACCGGTCGAAATTAGCAGCGATTGTTCGAGCATAGGGGAGTCCGTCTGCCAGAATGGTCAGGCAGTCATCGTCGATGGATGCGAGGCCGCGCTCCATAAATGGCGCCAGCCTCTCTCTGGCCGCAGGAAGGTGGCTCGCGTCCAGTCTTGCGCGACCGTGGCACAGGAGCTGCTCGATGATCGCGCCGCGACGCTGGTCATCCGTGGTCCGCAATATTCCGCGATTGGCCGCCAGCTGGCCTTGCGATGCGATCATGCGGTAGCGACCGCCGTTCTTTTCGCTTTGTGCGAGCATCTGCGGGAAGCTGCTGATCGCCGATGCGCCCAAGCCGATGAGCACATCGCTCGGGTCGTCGGTGAATCCCTGGAAGTTGCGACGCAATTTGCCGGACATTGCCGCGTGCGCCAGCGGATCGCTGCCCGGCCTTGCGAAATGATCGAAGCCAACCGGTGCGTACCCGTGGGTAACGAGGTAGGAAAAGCCGAAGGCTGCCATGTCGAAGCGTTCCCTCTGGCCGGGAAGCTTGGTCGCATCGATCGCCTTCTGGCGCGGCACGATGTGCGGCACATGGGCATAACCGAAGAGTGCTATCCGGTCGGCACTGAGCACGCGTGTGCGGTGCAAGGTGTCTTCGAGATCGTGCATGTCCTGCCCTGGCAGGCCGTACATGAGGTCGAAGTTGAGCGACGTCACACCCGCCTCGCGCAGCCAGTCGACGGTGCGCAGGATCGTGTCCTCCGATTGTTCCCGGCCGATCGCGGTCTGGCAATGCGGGGCGAAGGTCTGCACACCGAGACTTGCGCGAGTGACGCCTGCCGCCCCGAGTGCGGCAGCCCAGTCGCGGCTCATGGTTCTCGGGTCGAGTTCCACCGAAATGACCGGGTCGGAAAGGTCGAAATGATCGGCGAGGCGGTCGGTGAGAATAGCGAATTCGCCGGGTGAAATAGCGTTCGGACTGCCGCCCCCGAAAGCTACGCGGCCAACCCGTACGCCCCGTGGAAGCAACGAAGCCACGGTTTCAATCTCCGTGTGCAGGGCCGCGAGGTAGGATTCGAGGCGCTGGCGACGATTGGCGCGTCCGGTGTTGCAGCCGCAGTAGAAGCATATCTGTTCGCAGAACGGGATATGCAAATAGAGCGATACCTCGCCTGTCGCTCCTTCGAGGGCTGCGCGATAGTCGGCGGTTGCGATTTCGCCAAAGTCGGCGGCGGTGGGATAGCTCGTATAGCGCGGGACGGGCGTAGCGAGCAGGTCTGGATGATAGGGCCACATGCGGCCATCTGCGCCGCATCCCCGGCACCAGTCATTGCGACAGATCAAACTTCCTGCGGTTGCAGCCTGCGTGACAAGCCTTTTCGGCGCATGGGGGCGCCGGTTCCGGCTTTTGCTGCTTCACGGGAATCTCGATCTGCCCGCCGATGCATAAGGCGGCGGTAATCGACCGCTGAGCAGGCGGGAGCGGACCGACCATCATCGGCAGCAACGATGCGAGGCCGAGCACGACCGCGTTCATTGCTGGTCCTCGGGATCATCGATCAGGATGCGTTGCGCCGCGCCATCAAGATCCTCGAACTGGGAATCGCGCATGGCCCAGAAGAAGGCTGCCAGTCCCAGAGCGCCCATGCCGAGCGCGATAGGGATCAGGAAGGCGAGACCGTTCATCGTCCCTCCTTTGCCAAGCGGAGGGAGTTTCCGACGACCACGAGCGAACTCAGCGACATGGCGATGGCGGCGATCAGCGGCGTGACCATGCCCAACAGGGCGAGCGGAACGGCGAGGATATTGTAGCCGATAGCGAAACCGAAATTCTGCCGCACGATGCTCATTGTCCGCCGCGCCACACGCACGGCATGGGCGACAGGCATGAGCCCGCGGCCCAGGAACACGGCGTCGGCGGCCTGCTGGCTGACATCGCTCGCTGTGCCGGGCGCGATGGAAGCATGGGCTGCGGCGAGGGCAGGGCCGTCATTGATCCCGTCGCCGACCATCAACGGGTGAAGACCACGGGATCGCAGTTCCTCCAGCAAGGCGAGCTTGCCCTCGGGGCGTATTTCACCCTGACCGGCAATGCCGAGCCTCGCGGCGAGCGCGTCGACCGCGGAAGCTCGGTCGCCGGAAATCACGCGGCTCTCGACACCCATCAGCGAGAGCTGGGCGAGTGCCTCCCTCGCGTCGGGGCGGAGCTGGTCGGTGAATGCAATGGTCGTTGACGCCCCGTCGATCTGGAGCGCAGTCGAGGGACCCTCGGTAGCGACGAACGAGCGCGCAAGTGCGACTTTTCTTCCGCTGATCCGACCGGTGACCCCTGAACCGCTCTCTTCGACGACCGACTCGATCTCCGCTGGGACAACCCCTTCCGCCGCGAGGGCACGGGACAGGCCCAGGCTCAGCGGGTGGCGACTTGCCTGCGCGAGGCCCAGGGCTATCGCTTTCTGTTCGTCGCTCAGCGCGGCAATGTCGGGCACAGGCTCGCCGAGGGTCAATGTGCCGGTCTTGTCGAACAGTGCCGTATCGACCTCGGCCAGCCGCTCCAGCGCGCTCCCGTCCTTGACCAGCAGGCCCTTCTTGGCGAGCGCGCCCGACGCGACGACCTGCGCGGCAGGCACTGCGAGGCCCATGGCGCAGGGACAGGTGATGATGAGCACCGCGATCGCAACCGTCAGCGAGAAGTGCCAGCCCGCGCCCGCCACCATCCAGCCGATGAATGCGAGCAGCGCGAGCGAATGGACGGCGGGGGCATACAGCCGCGAGGCGCGGTCGGCGATGCGGACGTACTGGCTGCGCGACTGGCCCGCCTCGTCCATCAGGCGGGCGATCTCGGCAAGAACCGTGTCGGAAGCGACTGCGGTAATGCGGACCTCTACCGGATTGCCGAGATTGATGGCACCAGCGTGCACTTCGTCTCCCGTCGCGGCGGGCTGCGGCGCGCTTTCGCCGGTCAGCATGGCATTGTCGATCGCCGTATCGCCCTTCTCGATGATACCGTCGGCTGCGAGAGCCTCGCCGACTGCGACCTGCATCAGCATCCCGGGTTCGAGGTCGTCGGCGTCGAGGACCCTCGTCGAACCGTCCGCGCCGAGAATGTGCGCGCGCTTGCCCATGCGTGAGAGCAGGGCGCCGATCCCTGCCCGCGTGCGGTTGCGCATCGATGCATCGAGCGCACGTCCCGCAAGGAGGAAGAACAGCAGCATGACCGCGCCGTCGAAATAGGCGTCTTCACCACCGATCACGGTCTCGTAAAGGCTGAGCCCGGATGCGAGGATCACACCGATGGAAATCGGGACATCCATGTTGGTGCGGCGATGACGCAATGCCATGAGCGCGCTCGAGAAGAAGGGGCGCCCGGAATAGGCTATCACGGGCAGCGCGATCAGCGCCGAAAGCCAGTGGAAGAGCTCGCGCGTCACTCCGCCCGCACCCGACCAGACACTGACCGAGAGCAGCATGATGTTCATCATCCCGAAGCCGGCAACTGCTAGTGCGCGCAGGAGCGACTTCGCTTCCGCGTCGTCCGTGGCCAGGGGATTTGCGGCAACCGGCTGGGCCTCGTAACCCAGGTCTTCCAGCGCGTCGATGAGAGCATCTTCGCTCAAGGAATCGACGTGTCGCACGGCAACGCGCTTGGCCGAGAAGTTGACGCGAACGGTATCCACCCCTTCGACCTTGGCCAACCCACGTTCGATTGTGGCAATGCAGCCGGCACAGCGGATGCCAGGCACGGTGAAGCGCGTGTCGACCAGGTGCGGCGCTGTGCCGTCTATGGTCGCATGGACACTCACGAGATGTGGGCCTCCCGCGCCCAGATCTTGCCGGAGTTGTGGAGCGTCAGGCGTACGGTCCAGCGACCGGAGGGAACCGGCTTGTTCGAACGGAATTCGTTGGGGCCTGATCGCTCGAGTTCAACAGTCCGGGCATCCGGAGTGCCCAATGGGCGCCGGATTTCGGCGGAAGCGGTTGCGTATTGCGGGACGTCGGCCGTGCTCACGACCAAGTGCCCGTCGTCATCGCGAGCAATCTCGGCGCTGTAGCCGAGCTTGTCCTGTTCGCGCGATTGCTCCAGCCAGCCGTTGTATTTCTGACTGGCGACATAGGAGTTTTCGACCACCACGCCGCCGAACCCTTCAGTGGCCAGCGCTGCCATGGTGAAGTTCACGGCAAAGACGACACCGAAACCTGCCACCAAGATCGCGGTCATGTGCCGCCCGGTGAATTCCTTGCGCATCATTCTTCTCCCGGCGCATCGAAGCGCGTGGTGACGGTGTCAATTTCGTCCTTCTCGTCGAGAGAGCGCAAGCGGAAGCTGAACTCCTGCGACGAGGCTCCGGTCGGTACTGCGACGTAGGCACGGACCGAGCGGACCTGGTCGGCCGCGACGGTCACGGTCTGGGTTTCCGCCGCTTGGTCGCGGCCAACGGTGTCGGTCCACATCACGGCGCCGGGTAGACCGACAACGGCAATCTCCATGCGGCGCGGGCGGCTTTCCATGTTGCGAAGTTTGAGCGTGTAGGAATTGCGCACCGAGCCGTCGCTCATCAGCATGAACGGCGGATTGCGGTCGGGAGCCACGGTCAGGTCGGTGTGGCTGCGCACGCCAAGTGCGAAGAGAAGCGCAAGTCCAATACCTGCCCAGATGCCGAAGTAGACAATCGTGCGTGGGCGGAGCAGCGCTTTCCATGCGGGGCGCGGCTCGCCACCTGCCGCCTCGCGCTCGCAATCCTCCAGCGTGGCGTAATCGATCAGGCCACGAGGGCGACCAATGTCCTTCATCACGCGGTCGCAGGCGTCGATGCACAGGGCGCAGGTGATGCACCCGATCTGCGGTCCTTCGCGAATGTCGATCCCCGTCGGACAGACCTGCACACACTGGGTGCAATCGATGCAGTCGCCGAACTGGTCCGGGTTCTTTGCTGCCTTCTTCACGCTACCGCGCGGTTCCCCGCGCCAGTCCTTGTAGGTGACGATGAGCGACTTTTCATCGAGCATGGCGGTCTGGATTCGTGGCCAGGGGCACATGTAGATGCAGACCTGTTCGCGCATGAACCCGCCGAGCGTGACCGTGGTCAAGGTGAGCACGGCGACTGTGATGTAGGCGACCGGCGCCGCCTCTCCGCGCCAGAAGTCGTGCACCAGTGTCGGCGCATCGGCAAAATACATGATCCATGCGCCGCCGGTCCAGAAGCCAATGACGAGATAGATCGACCACTTGAAGGCGCGGCGCAGCACCTTGCCCCAGGTCCACGGCGCGGCGTCGAGGCGCATGCGGGCGTTGCGATCGCCATCGACGAAGCGGTCGACGTGCTGGAAGACGTCGGTCCACACGGTCTGCGGACAGGCATAACCGCACCACGCACGTCCGACGGCGCTCGTCACGAGGAAAAGGCCGATGCCTGCCATGATCAGCAGGCCCGCGACGAAGTAGAATTCGTGCGGCCAAATCTCGATGCCGAACATGTAGAAGCGGCGGTTGGCAAGATCGACCAGTACCGCCTGGTCCGGCGAGTAGGGTCCGCGGTCCCAGCGGATCCACGGCGTGCCATAGTAGATCGCGAGAGTGACGAGCATCACGAACCACTTGAACCGCCGGAAGGGCCCGTCGATGCGCTTGTTGTGCACGAAAGCGCGCTTCTCGTAGAGCTTCTCGGGCAGCGTCGTGCGCGGCGGTTCATGCGGTTCGTGTCGGCGGGTCGCCGCCTCGGCATCGGCGACCGCGCTCGACACGGGCTCGTTGGATTTGGTCACGCCGTCGTCGACGACGGCCGACCAGTCACGGCCTTCAGGGTTGCTCATCGACCTTCACCTCGGGATCGGCTGCGACCTCCGCGAAGTCTTCGCCTCCCCCGAGCGAGTGGACATATGCGGCGAGCATCTTGATCGTCACCGGATCGAGACGGCCCTGCCAGTGCGGCATCACGCCCATGCGCGGCTGCAGGATCTGCTGCTTCAGCGCCTCGCGGCTGCTTCCGCGCAGCCAGATCGCATCGTTGAGACGCGGTGCGCCGAGCGAGCGGTTTCCTTCGCCGCCGGCGCCATGGCAGGCGGCGCAATTGTCCGCGAACAGCGACGCACCTGCGGTATTGGGCTTCTCCTTGCCGCTCAGCGACAGGACGTGGCTGACCAATGCATCGAGCTGCTGCGAATTGAACGCCCCCGCAAACGGCGGCATCGCGCTCGTCCGCGTACCTTCGTCACCCGGCTGGCGGATGCCGTGAGTCAGCGTGTATTCGATCGTCTTGAGGTCACCGCCCCATAGCCAGTCATCGTCGTTGAGATTGGGGTAGCCCAATTCATGGCTGCCTGCTGCCCCGGAGCCGTGGCATTGTACGCAGTTGACCTTGAATGCGGCAGCACCACCGGCGACGGCCTTCTGGAGCAGTTCGCTGTTGTCGGACAGGCGCTCGATCGGAACCTGCGCCAGCTGCTCGCGCACCGATGCGCGCGCCTGGTCGGCAACGCTCATTTCCTCGGCCAACTGGCCGCGGCTTGACCAACCCAGATAGCCCGTCGTGGCCCGATCGATCATCGGCCAGGCGGGGAAGGCAATCACATAGCCGATGGCAAACACGATCGTCAGGTAGAAGGTCCACAGCCACCACCGCGGCAGCGGGGTGTTGAGTTCCTCGATGCCGTCCCATTCGTGGCCGACGGTTTCGGTGCCTGTAGGCTGGTCGACGCGCTTATTCACCATCGTCTTGTCCCTCGAAAATCATGGTCGCGGCGGTGCGGTTCTTGTCCTTCGAACCGGGGCGGAAAGGCCATGCGCAGAGCGTCAAGAAGATGAAGAACATGATCGCGAGGCCAATGCCGTCGGCAAAGTGGCGCAAGGTATCGTAAGTGCTCACCGGCCCTTCTCCTTGGCGAGTTCCTCCATCGGGGCGGCACTGTCGACATCGACCAGCGTGCCGAGCATCTGGAGGTACGCGATGAGCGCATCCATCTCGGTCAGGCGGGTCGGGTTACCGTCGAAATCGCGGACCTGCGCCTTGGGATAGCGCGTGGCGAGATC
Source organism: Qipengyuania sp. RANM35 (assembly GCF_041021145.2). Taxonomy (NCBI): domain Bacteria; kingdom Pseudomonadati; phylum Pseudomonadota; class Alphaproteobacteria; order Sphingomonadales; family Erythrobacteraceae; genus Qipengyuania; species Qipengyuania sp. RANM35. The sequence goes on from NZ_CM196433.1 coordinate 511,433, forward strand.
GCCGGCATCGGCTTCCGGATTGGCTTGGGCGAGCATGTCGTCCTTGGCCTTGGCGATATCGTCCTTGCTGTAGGGAACACCCACGCGGCTGAGCGCCGTCAGCGTGGCCTTGGGATCGCCGATCTGAAGCTCATTCTCCGCGAGGAAGCCGTATTGCGGCATCACGCTTTCAGGGACGACGCTCTGCGGGTTGGTCAGGTGCTGGACGTGCCACTCGTCGGAATAGCGACCGCCCACGCGGGCAAGATCGGGGCCGGTGCGCTTCGATCCCCACTGGAAGGGGTGGTCGTACATGCTCTCCGCCGCGAGACTGTAGTGGCCATAGCGTTCGACCTCGTCACGGAACGGACGGATCATCTGGCTGTGGCAGGTATAGCAGCCTTCGCGGATGTAGATGTCGCGTCCGGCCTGCTCCAGCGGAGTGTAGGGGCGCATGCCTTCGACCTTCTCGATCGTGTTATCGATCCAGAACAGCGGGGCGATCTCGACGATGCCGCCGATGGCCACGGTCGCGAAGGTGGCGACGGCGAGCAGGGTAATGTTCTTCTCGAGCCGCTTGTGCCCGGCGAAAGGTTCCTTGGGTGTATCGCTCATTGCTGGTCTCTCACTCGGCCGGGACGGCGCTGGGCTGGGTGGCGACGATGGGGCGGTCTGCCTCCGGATCGTAGGCGGCGTCGCGCATGGGGGCTTCCTCGCGCAGCTTGCCGGCGATGGTCATCCAGATGTTGTAGGTCATCAGGATCGCGCCGCTCAGGTACATGAGGCCGCCGACCGCACGCATGACGTACATCGGGAACATGGCGGCGACGGTGTCGGCGAAGGACCAGACGAGGTAGCCGTCCGGGCCGTATTCACGCCACATGAGGCCCTGCATCACGCCGGCAACCCACATGCTCGCGGCGTAGAAGACGATACCGACGGTCGCGAGCCAGAAGTGCCAGTTGATCATGCGCAGCGAATAGAGGCGCTTGCGCTTCCACAGCCTGGGCACGAGGAAATAGACGCAGGCAAAGGTGATCATGCCGTTCCATCCCAGCGCGCCCGAGTGGACGTGACCGATGGTCCAGTCGGTGTAGTGGCTGAGGCTGTTGACGCTCTTGATCGACAGCATCGGCCCTTCGAAGGTGCTCATGCCGTAGAAGGCCAGTGCCATCACCATCATGCGGATGATCGGGTCGGTGCGGACCTTGTCCCAGGCGCCGTTCAGCGTCATCAGGCCGTTGATCATGCCGCCCCAGCTGGGCATCCACAGCATCACCGAGAACACCATTCCCAGCGTCTGCGCCCAGTCGGGCAATGACGTGTAGTGGAGGTGGTGCGGTCCCGCCCAGATGTACAGGAAGATCAGCGACCAGAAGTGGATGATCGACAGGCGGTAGGAATAGACCGGACGCTCGGCCTGCTTGGGGACGAAGTAATACATCATCGCCAGGAAGCCCGCGGTCAGGAAGAAGCCGACCGCGTTATGGCCGTACCACCACTGGGTCAGCGCATCCTGCACGCCGGCGAAGGCACTGTAGCTCTTGGCGCCCAGCAGGCTGACCGGCATCGCCAGGTTGTTGACCACGTGCAGCATCGCCACCGTGACGATGAAGGCGAGGTAGAACCAGTTGGCGACGTAGATGTGTGGCTCGCGGCGCTTGGCCAGCGTGCCGACGAAGACGATCAGGTAGGCCACCCAGACGATCGTGAGCCACAGGTCGACGTACCACTCGGGTTCTGCATACTCCTTCGACTGGGTGACGCCGAGGAGGTAGCCGGTGGCGGCCAGGACAATGAACAGCTGGTATCCCCAGAACACGAAACGGGCGAGCGCCGGGAAGGCCAGCTGCGTGCGGCAGGTTCGCTGCACGACGTAGAAGCTGGTTGCCAGCAGCGCATTGCCGCCGAAAGCGAAGATCACTGCGCTGGTATGCAGCGGGCGAACGCGGCCGAAGTTGAGATAGGGTTCGAAATTGAGCTGCGGGAACGCGAGCTGGCTGGCGATGAACACGCCTGCGAGGAGGCCCGCGAGGCCCCAGAACATCGTCGCGATGACGCCCCAGCGGACCGGATCGTCGTCATAGCGCGACGGCCCGTCGGGCATGTGAAAGAAGCCCTTGGCCTTGCCCGCCGGATCGAAGCGCGATGCGCTCATCCAGATCATCACGAAGGCCAGCACCGCCACGATCGAGGCGTGGGCGGCAAAGCCTCCGTCGGCGGCGGCGACGGCAGCGGCCATTGCCGCCAGCATGATCAGGAACCAGAGGCCTATCCGGCCGAGTGCGGCTTCCGCTTGCATGGAAATCTCCGTGATTTTTCCGACGCGTATGACGGAGCCCCTGTGCCCGCATTGATCTGCGTCAATTTTTGAAAAGTTTTCACGCGGCCGCGCTCAGATATCCGGCACAGTCCTCGAGGCGATTTGGATCGAGCAGCAGGATGCCGGAGCGTCCGACCGTTTCGATCAGCGACTGTTCGCGCAGCAGTGTGAGCTGGCGGCTGACGGTCTCGATCGTCAGGCCAAGGCTGTCGGCGATGTCGCGCCGAGACATCGGCAGGTCGAGACTGATACCGCGCTCCACCGGCGTCCCGATCCGTTCGGCCATCGCCAGCAGGAAGCTGGCGATCCGCTCGGATGCCGATTTCCGGCCGAGCGTGACCGTCTTTTCCCTGCAGCGTAGCAGCGAAGTGCTCGATGCGGCGAACAACCTGCCTATCACTCCGGCATTCTCCCGCGCGATGTCGAGGAACCTGTCGCCGGGAAAGGCGATGACCGTCGCGTCGCGCAGCGCGCAGATCGAATAGGAATGGTGCATCCGCGCAGGGATCGAAACGACATCGCCCGCGAAGTGGAACGCCACGATCTGGTCGCGCGAGTGCGATGCGTGGGCAACGAGCTTGGTCGCGCCCTCGCGGATGAACACGAATTGCTCGATATGGTCGTCGACCAGCAGCGTCTGGTCGCGCGATATCTCCGCGAAACGGGCGAGGCCCGCGACCCTGCACCGCAATTCGTGCCCCGCCTCGCCGGTTAGGTAGCGGGTGGCGAAATCGTCGAAAGACTGTTCGAACGTCGTCATCGATCCGCCACTGGTTCACGGCGACGGGAATTTCTTTGATCAAGGTCAATGAAGGCAGAATTTCCTGCGCCTAGCCAGCCTCACGAGCGCTGCAAGAACCTGGGCCGCAAGGGGCGGCCACTGCACCGCCAGAGGAAATGAAGATGAAGAAGCTGCTTGTCGCAGCAATGGTCGGCACGGCGTTCCTTGCCGCCCCGGCCCAGGCGCAGGACAATACCGGCAAGGTGCAGGTGAAGCTGCTCGGCACTGCCGTGCTTCCGGACGGCAAGATTACCGACGTCAATGTCGATCTCGTCGGCCTCCCCCTCGACACTCAGACCGAAGCAAACGACAACGTGGTTCCCACGGTTGCCATCGAGTATTTCGTTACGCCCGAAATCTCGCTTGAGACAATCTGCTGCATGACCCAGCACGACGTCGACGCAGTAGCTGGTCTGCCTGGTGCCGAACTGGTTTCGAACGCCAAGCTGATTCCTGCGACCTTGACGGCGAAGTATCACCTTAATGCGGGAGGGATCTCGCCATATTTCGGTGCGGGAGTCACCTATTTCTGGTGGGTAGACGCCAAGCCGGGTGCCGCCACCATCCCGTTGGGTGTGAGCAAGACTGAGCTGTCAGACGAATTCGGCTTCGTTCTCCAGGCCGGGGTTGATGTGCCGGTCGGTGACAGCGGTTTCGGCATTACCCTCGATGCCAAGCGCTACTTCGTCGACACCACCGCACGTTGGTATGCAGCGAGCTTCACGGCTATCGAGACCGAACACAAGCTCGATCCCTGGGTGCTGAGCGCGGGCGTCGCCTACCGTTTCTGACCAAGATGCATGCGTGACCCGCGCCGCCAAGCGCGCTATCGGCGCGGGTCATGACCACAAGGCTCACAGTTCTCGCCACGGGTGGCACGATCGCCGGCATCGCAGGGTCGGCCATCGCCAACGACTACACGGCGGGCGAGATTTCCATCGACGAGTATCTCAAAAAGGTCGGTGTTCTCGGCCTGGGAGCCGAACTGTCCGGTCGCCAGATCGCGAACATCGATTCAGCCGACATGGGGCCGGAGGTGTGGAACCTGCTTCACCCCGCAATCGCCGAGGCGCTGGCCGATCCTGACTGCGACGGAGTGATCGTCACCCACGGGACCGACACGCTCGAGGAAACCGCTTTCCTGCTCGACCTGACGCTGCCTGCGACCAAGCCGGTCGTGGTGGTCGGCGCGATGCGCCCGGCCGATGCGGTCGGCTATGACGGCTTGCGCAATTTCGCCAATTCAGTGCGCGTTGCCGGCGACCCGCTGGCGAGCGGGCGCGGTGTACTGGTGGTCATGGGGGACCGCGTCTTCGCCGCACGCGACGTGCGCAAGGTGAGAACCCGTGGGACCGAGGCATTCCGCGGCTTCCCGCGCGAATCCATCGGTCTGGTCACTCCGTCGACGCTGGAATGGTTCGGCGCGCCGTGGCGCGGCAACACCGATGCCGCCTTCGCTTGGAACAACGACCTCCCGCAGGTCGCCATCATCTACCTCCATGCGGCCATTTGTGCCGATGACGTTGCGCGGCAGGTCGACGCCGACACCAAGGGCATCGTCGTGGCCGGCGTGGGCGAGGGCAATATGCCCGAACGCGTCCGCAAGGAACTTGTCAGGTTGGCGGCGAGCGGCATCCCGGTGGTGCGGGCCAGCCGGGCTAACGAGGGACTGGTGGACCGCGAGCCCGAGGACGAGGCGAACCGCTTCGTCGCCGCCCGCGCGCTCAATCCGCAAAAGGCGCGCATCCTGCTGCAATTGCTGCTTGCCGGCGGCGAGACGGATCCCGCCGCCATCCAGCGCGCATTCGACGGTCGCTAATCCTCAGCCGTTGGGCAGGACGAGGTACTTCTCGCCGGTCTTCATCTGGCGATAGTCGAGAATCGCATCCTTGGTCAGCATGCCCTCGAGGTCGACCTTGGTCTTGTAGCTGCTGGCGAAGGTGGTGGTCAGGTTGTCGAGCACGCGCTTGCGCATACGCATTACCGTTTCCATCCCTGCGGTCGCGAGGAACGGGGTCAACAGCCAGCCCGACAGGGTCCAGCCGAAGCCATAGGACGGGGTCAGCGTGGTCGGCCCGAAGTCGAGGCGGCCGTAGATGAACATGCGCTTCTGCTGGTTCGAGCCATAACGCGAATATTCGGTCATCTTCGACACTGCGACCTGCTCCATTGCCTTGAAGCAGGTGTCGACCATGGTCCCGCCACCGATCGGGTCAAAGCCGTAGAAGGCGTCGGTCTCGTCGATGGCGGCCTTGAGCTTGGCCATGAAGTCGGCATCGGATGAATCGACCACGTGCGTTGCGCCGAGACCCTTGAGCAGTTCTGCCTGGTCGGGCTTGCGGACGATGTTGACGAGGCCGAGGCCGTCTTCCTGGCAGATCTTGACCAGCATCTGGCCCAGGTTCGACGCACCGACGGTGTGGAGGATGGCTTTCTGGCCATCCATCTTGGCGTTCTCGGCAAAGCCCAGAGCGGTCATCGGGTTGACGAAGCTCGACGCGCCGTCCTCGGCGCTGTGGTCACCCAGCGGCAGGCACATGGCCGCATCCGCAATGGCATATTCGGAATAGGCATTGCCGGGCACGCAGGCGACGCGCTGGCCCATCAGCGCCTTGGCCATGTCGCTGTCACCGGTCGCGACGACAGTGCCGGCACCTTCGTTGCCAGCGGGGAGGCGCTGGCCGTGGCGGGCCTTCTGGCCGGAATTGAACGGCTCGGGCATCTTGGCGACGACCTTGCCCGGCGAATAGGTGGCGTTTTCGAAATCGGCCGCGCCGGTCAGGATGGCGAGGTCGGAAGGGTTGATCGGCGCCGCCTCCATCTTGACCAGCACCTGGTTGCCGGTGGGCTCGGGAAACTCGCGGCTGGCGATTTCGACCGTTAGCGTACCGTCGCTTTCAAGAGTGGTGAAAAGCTGCTTTCCGGTAGTCGGCATATCCATTCTCCCAATTCGAATCTGGTGTGGAGGCCTCGCTACGCCTCCGCCGGACGATTGGCTAGGCTGACGTTAGGTCAACCTTTTGACGGATAGACCGCGCGCAAGAAGTAGAGGCCGCAGGACGGGGCATTGAGGCCCAGCGCCTGCCGGTCGCGCGCTTCCAGCGCCTCGGCCACCTGCTCCTCGCGCCAGCGGCCCATGCCGACCAGTGCAAGACAGCCGACCATGCTGCGGACCTGGTGGTGGAGGAAGCTGCGCGCCTCGGCATGGATGCGGACTTCCTCTCCGTCCCTCTCCACATCGAGACGGTCGAGGGTCTTGACCGGGCTGTCCGCCTGGCAATGGGCCGAGCGGAACGTGGTGAAGTCATGAAGTCCGACCAGCGACTGTGCCGCGCGATGCATGGCCTCGTGGTCGAGCGGAGTGCCCAATTGCCACGCCCGGTCGCGATCGAGCGTCAGCGGCGCACGGCGATTGGCGATGCGATAGACATAGGCGCGGCCGATACAGGAAAAGCGCGCGTGCCAGTCGTCGGGTACCACCTCGCACGCGGTGACAGCGATGGGATCGGGGCGCAGGTGCGCATTCAGCGCCTCCATCAGCCGGAATGGGTCGATGTCCTTCGCGATGTCGAGGTGGCTGCGCATGGCGAGTGCGTGGACGCCGGTATCGGTCCTCCCCGCGCTGTGGAGCCTCACATCCTCCCCGGTGACCCGAAAGGCGGCTTCCTCTACCGCCTGCTGGACGCTGGGTCCGTCGGCCTGTCGCTGGAGGCCGAAGAAGGGCGTCCCGTCGAATTCGAGGGTCAGCGCGAAGCGGGTCACGTCAGGATCGTGCCCTTCGCCACCGCATTGCCGCGCAGGAAGGTGTCGAGGTCCATCGCCGGCTTGCCCGCACGTTGCAGGCGGACGGGACGGATTGCGCCCGTGCCGCAGGCGATTGCCATGCGTTCATCGACGACCTCGCCCGGATTGCCGGCGCCTTCGGCATTTTCGGCACGCAAGAGCTTAACGCGTTCGCCGCCCAGTTCGAACCATGCGCCGGGGAAGGGGGCGAGGCCGCGTACCAGTCGCTCGATTTCGTCGGCGGGCTTCGACCAGTCGATCCGGGCCTCTGCCTTGTCGATCTTCGCGGCATAGGTCGCCTGCACGTCGTCCTGCTTGAGCGGGTGGAGCATTTTCAGGTCGATCAGCGTTCCGACCATCAGCTGCGCGCCGATCTCCGCCAGTTCCTCGGTCAGTTCGCCGGTCGTCTTGTCCTCGATCGGCGTGCGCGCTGTGGCGAGCATCGGTCCGGTGTCGAGCCCGGCTTCCATCTGCATGATCGTGACGCCGGTCACCGGATCGCCCGCCATCACCGCGCGGTGGATCGGCGCCGCACCGCGCCAATGCGGCAGGATCGAGGCATGGACGTTGAGGCAACCGAACTTCGGCGCATCGAGGATCGCCTGCGGCAGGATCAGCCCATAGGCTGCCACAACTGCGACATCGGCGTCGAGAGCGGCAAATGCCTCCTGCTCTTCTGCCGACCTGAGCGACTTGGGATGCCGCACCTCGATGCCGAGGTCGGCGGCACGCTGGTGGACCGGGGTCGGCGTCAATTCGCGACCACGCCTGCCACCGGGACGCGGCGGCTGGGTATAGACGCAGACCACCTCATGCGCCGCATCGACCAGCGCCTGCAGCGTCGGCACCGCGAATTCCGGCGTTCCCATGAAGATTATGCGCATGAAGGGCCTTGTGGTCTTTCTCTGTTCCGCTGCGGCCCCTATCTGTCGGGGCATGGCATCGCAAGAGATCGAGACGCTGGCCGCCGCGCTGGCAAAGCTTCCCGGCCTCGGCCCGCGCAGCGCGCGGCGGGCAGTGCTGTGGCTGGTCAAGCGGCGCGAGACGGCGCTGCCCGCGCTGCTCGATGCGTTGGCAACGGTGGGTGAGGCGCTGGTCGAGTGCGACACCTGCGGCAATGTCGACACGCGCAACCCCTGCGCCATCTGCGCCGACCCGCGCCGCGACCAGAAGAGCCTCTGCGTCGTGGAGGATGTCGCGGACCTATGGGCGCTCGATCGCGCCAAGCTGTTCACCGGCAAATATCACGTCCTCGGCGGTCGCCTGTCCGCGCTCGACGGCGTGCGGCCCGAGGATCTCAACATCGCCAAGCTGCTCTCGCGGGTGGAAGAGGGCGGGGTGGACGAAGTCGTCCTCGCCATGAACGCGACGCTGGAGGGGCAGACCACCGCCCACTACCTCGCCGAGCGACTGGAAGCTTACCCGGTCCGCATCACCCAGCTCGCCCACGGCCTGCCCGTCGGCGGCGAACTTGACTACCTCGACGAAGGCACCCTCGCGCAGGCATTGCGCGCACGCAGGCCCGTGGGATAGAAGGATATTTCGAGGGTCGCACCTCGTGGGGGGGAGTGACGGGCTTGGCGACTTCGGCGCAGCGGGCGGGGAAGATTCATCCCGCCTGGTACCTATTTTGGGCGTTATTCCTTTCGACCAGCATCTATTTCCTGCTCGATTCTGTCGGTGACGTGATGTCACCAAGCCTACAGGACGGTTCGACGACCTGGAACCGCATCGTCTGGTATGTCGGCCACGCGGTCATCGCCTCGCCGATCCTGCTGATCGCACCGCTCCAGTTCATGCCGGGCCTGCGCCAATCGCGACCGGTAGTGCACAGGTGGCTCGGGAGGGTCTTTCTCGGTGGTTGCATCGTGGCCGGATTGCTCGGCATCTTCCTCGGCTCGACGCTCTACCTCCCCGGCTCTCGCATCCCGCTGACCCTGCTTGCCAGCACCTGGGTCTTCTTCGCCGCCATCGCATGGCAGGCGGCACGCCGGCGGGACTTCGTCAACCACCGCAGGTTCGCCATCCGTGCCTTTGCGCTGGGTGGCGCATTCGTTTGGGTGCGCATCATCAACAAGGTGCAGGGCGACGTATTTTCCTGGATGCCGACCGAGGATTTGCAGGAAACCACCAAGGAATGGTTGACCCTGTTCCTGCCCATCCTCGTCACCGAACTCTGGCTCAACTGGGGGCCGACCGCGAAGAAGCTGTTCGCCCGCAAGGCCTGACCGTTCGCGGATTGAATAAAGCGCGAACCGCGACTATCTGGCCCGCATGGCTATCCGTGAAATCCTCGAAGTGCCGGATCCCCGGCTAAAGGTCGTGTCCGAACCCGTCACCGAATTCGACGACGAGCTGAACGAGCTCGTCTCGGACATGTTCGAAACCATGTATGCCGCGCCCGGCATCGGTCTCGCCGCCATCCAGGTCGGCGTGCCCAAGCGCGTGCTGGTGATCGACCTCCAGCCCGAGGACCTCGATGCCGAGCCTGAAGAATGCAACCACGACGGCCACCATCACCACCATTATCCGCTGAAGAAGGAACCGCGCGTCTTCGTGAACCCGGTCATCCTTGACCCGGCGGAAGAGCTGGCGACCTACCAGGAAGGCTGCCTCTCGGTCCCCGAGATCTTCGCCGATGTGGACCGTCCAGCAACCTGCCGCGTGCGCTACCAGGACCTCGAGGGTGAGACCCACGAAGAGGAGATGGAAGGCCTGATGGCCACCTGCATCCAGCACGAGATGGACCACCTCGAGGGCATTCTCTTCATCGACCACCTCAGCCGGCTGAAGCGCAACATGGCGCTGAAGAAGCTGAAGAAGATGCGCGAATTCGCGTAAGCCTCCAATTCGGTTGAAACAGCGCGAACGCCACTGGCGTTCCCTCTCCGTTCCGCATAAGGTGGTGGGATGGACCCGATGCTTTTCATTCTTCTCGCCCTCCTTGGCGGACTGCTGATCGGCGGTTTCGCCGGATATTTCTTCGGTTCACGCCCGGTGGCCGACTGGAAGGCTCGCCATGGCGCGGCAGAGGCGGAGGCCAAGGCAGCGGAAGAGAAGCTTTTGCGCATGGCGCCCGAACTCGCCACCATGTCCGAGCGGGCGGCGCGGGCCGACAATTTGGCCGAGGCGCTCGACAAGGCGCGCGAGGAGAATGCGGCCTTCCGAGCCGAGCGTGCCGGTTTCGAGGAGCAGAAGCGGCTGCTCGAGGAAAGCCGGACGAACCTGCTCAAGGAATTCGAGAACACGGGCGCAAAGGTGCTGTCGGCTGCGCAGGAGCGGTTGGTGGCAGCAGCTGCAGAGCGTCTTGGCCATTCCGAAAAGGCGAGCGAGGAGAAGATCAAGGCCCTGCTCGAACCCGTGGGTGCGCGGCTCAAGGCCTATGAGGAGCAGGTGGGCGCGCTGGAGGCCAAGCGCGTTGATGCCTTCGGGCAGCTCACCGGCCTCATCGAGTCGATCAAGACCGGACAGGAAGAGGTCCGGCGAGAGGCGCAGCGTCTGGGCAACTCGCTGACCAATGCCCCAAAAGCACGGGGACGCTGGGGCGAGCGGGCACTGCAGAATGTCCTCGAACAGTGTGGCCTGTCCGAGCACACCGATTTCGAACTCGAGCACTCGATGGAAACCGACGAGGGCCGTCTGCGCCCCGATGCCATCGTCCATGTGCCCGGCCAGAAGAAACTGGTGATCGACGCAAAGGTCTCGCTCAACGCCTACCAGGCTGCATTCGAAGCCGAGGACGATAGCGAGAAGGCCCGACATCTGGAGCTTCACGCGCGGGCGATGAAGAACCATGTCCAGACGCTCGGTGCCAAAAGCTACCAGAGCCAGTTCGACGAGGCGCCCGACTATGTCGTAATGTTCGTGCCGGGAGAACACTTCGTCGCTGCCGCGCTCGAAACCGATCCCGAATTGTGGGACTTCGCCTTCCGGAACAAGGTACTGCTGGCGACGCCGACCAACCTCGTCGCCATCGCGCGCACCGTGGCACAGGTCTGGCGTCAGGACACGATCGCCAAGGAAGCGATGGAGATCGGCAAGGCGGGCGCGGAACTCTACGATCGACTTGCTGTTGCTGCCGAACACATGAAGCGCGTCGGTGGCGGACTGGAGACCGCGGTAAACAACTACAACAAATTCGTCGGCAGTTTCGAGCGCAATGTGCTCTCCTCCGGCCGGCGTCTTGCCGAGAAGGGCATCGAGATCGGAAAGCGCGAGATCGAGGAAGTACCCAAGGTCGAAGCCACGCCGCGCTACAATAACGACGACCTGCCGGAACACGGCTCGCTCCCGGGGGTTGATTCTACTCAGAATCATTAGACCTTACGGGAGTATCACATGCGCAATTTCATGCTGGCGACGGCCCTGCTAGCGCTTGCAGCCTGCAGTGGTGGCGCGGACGAGCCCGTCGCTAGGGAATCGGGCGCTGACGCGTTTCCCGATCAACCAGAGCCGGCCGCCGTCGGCCGTTTTGCTCCGCAGAACGATTGTGTCGAGCTGCCGAACGCGAAACTCTTCTTCGTCGATCTGGGCAAGGCCGTGCGCGACCGCGATGCAAATGCGCTGTTGAAGCTGACAAGCAAGGACGTGAAGCTCGACTTCGGCGGTGGTGGCGGCCTGACCACGTTCCGCGAGCGCCTGGAGGCAGAGGAAGGCCAGTTGTGGAAGGAACTCGACGAAATCCTGATGCTCGGCTGCGGGCGTGACGAAGCCGGCGACATGGTCCTCCCATGGCTGTTCTCTCAGGATCTCGGGGTCGATGATCCGTTTTCGACGATGGTCACGATGGGACCCGATGTCGTTATGCGCGACAAGCCCGCATCCACCGGCGCTGTTGTCGAAACGATTCCCTGGGACACCGTGCAACTTGCTGACGGCTTCGATCCCAAGGCACCCTTCGCGAAAGTTACCAGCCGCTCGGGCAAGGAGGGATACATCGCCACCGACAAGCTGCGCTCTCCCTTGGATTACCGCATCACCGCTGCACCGGCGGGAGACGGCTGGCAGATCGTCAGCTTCGTTGCCGGTGACTGATCAGCCTTCAAGGCTGGCGAGCACTTCATACCCGAACGTTGCCGTCGCGAATGCGGCGTCGCGCCTGTACGTCTGTCGGAATTCGACCGCGTTGTCGCGCAACCCGGATCGGCGGAGCACCGGGAAAATCCTCCAGCCTGGTGGTCAATTTCCTCGATCCTGTTAGGAACTGCGGGAGCTGACGAACGCAATTCAGAGGGCGCGGATGAAAGGTGGCAATTCAGTAACCGACCGCCTGAACAGCCTGGTTGACCGACCTGACGTCTTGCTCGCCATTCTTGCGGCCGTCACGTTTTCCCTGAGGTTTCCTGCGCTGGGCGACTGGAACCTCGAGATTGATGATCAATGGTATTCCTTGGTCGGCCACCGATTACTTTCGGGCCAGCTTCTCTACGTCGACATCTTCGATCGCAAGGGCCCGGCTCTCTACCTGCTCTTTACTGCCCTTGCGATTCCCGGAAAATCGGTCCTTCCGTATCAGATCCTGGCGGGGGCCTGCGCCACCTGGGCATCCTATCTTTGTGCGCGGATTGCCATGGACAGGTCGAACGTGCTGGCCGGGCTGGCTTCGGCCCTGCTCATGACCGGGCTCGTGTTTGCCCATGGCGGGGCAAATGCCCAAACCCCAATCTTCTACAACCCGCTCGTCCTAATCGGGGCATCGGCGGTCGTAAGCCGGATCGACCTGTTGTCGAAGGGAAGGATTGATCGTCGACTTGTGCTGGGGTTCCTCGCGACGGGCCTGGCCATAGCCTTCAAGCTATCGGTCGTTTTTGAAGGAATTTTCTTCGGCCTGTTTGCCAGCTTCTTGATGTGGAAGAGTTCGAATTCCCGCGCACGAGTATTGCGAAACGTGGCGACCCTTGCCGCCGCGGGCGCTGCGCCAATGCTCGTCGCTACGCTCTTCTATGTCGCGATCGGTCACTTCGACGAATTTTGGCAGGCAATCGTGCGTTCAAACTTCGACCGAACATATTTTACCCCGGCAGATCGGCTGAAAAGGGTCGAAATCTTCGTAACCATGATCGGGCTCCCGCTGGCACTTTTTGTGGGAAGCGTCGCGCTTCAGGTCATCAACCGGGAGTGGGATCGGGAGGCGCGCTTCCTTGCAGGATGGGCGGCAGTCTCAATTCTGGCGATCCTCATCTTTCCGGCGTTCTATTCGCATTATGCCCTGACCACGATTGCGCCGCTTTGCATCGGCATCGCACCAATCCTGAAGCGTTCGCGTGCGGCACTGCTTGTAGCGCTGGCCTTCGTACCGCTTGCTGTCGCCAAAAGCGGTGAGTTCGCGCCGTCAACACGGGAGAGGTCGCGCCACGCATCGGCCGAACTCGTGAAGTATGTCGATACAGAGTTGGGAAATGGGAAACTGGTGGTGTGGGGTTCGCCGAGCTATCTTCACGTGATGGTCGGTTCGCCCCCGCTAAGCTTCCTTGCATTCCCTCCCCATCTCTACCACCAGCTCGAAGCAGGCGCGAGCGGCAGGGACGAAGTCATGGAAGTTCGTCGAATGCTTGCTCAGCGACCTGACGTGGTTGTCGTTCAGGAGAACCTTGCGAAGCCGCAAAACAGGGCAACCCAGGCGCTAGTGGCAGAATACCTAGCTACTTGCCGCAAGGCTCGAAAGTTCGTCCTGTTTGATCATTTCGGTGATCAGCACCAAACAGTCTACAGCCGTTGTTCCGGCACCGTACGGCAAAGGCGAATAATTGGATCGTAAGGCGCACTGCAGCCCAGCTTGCTGTATTCGCGGTGGCCTATTCAGTCTGAGGCCTGTCAGCCTTCGAGGCTGGCGAGCACTTCATACCCGAGCACTGCCGCCGCCACTGCGGCATTAAGGCTGTCGGCGCGTCCTTTCATCGGCATGGTGACGCGCAGGTCGCAGGCCATTTCGTAGTCCTCGGGCAGGCCGCGGCTCTCGTTGCCGACCATCACGAAGCATGGTGCTGCATAGGGCGCGCCGCGATAGGGCTGTGCGTCGCGCAGCGATGCCGCCACCAACTGCCCGTTTCCGGCGCGCAGCCAGGGCTCGAACTCCTCCCAACGCGCCTGTGCAATCTTCTGGGTGAACACCGCCCCCATGCTCGCGCGGACTGCCTCGACGCTGAAGGGATCGGCGCAATCGTCGATCAGGATGAGACCGCCTGCCCCGATCGCATCGCCGGTGCGCAGCATGGTGCCGAGATTGCCCGGATCGCGTAGCGCCTGTGCGACCAGCCAGATGTCGGCAGCATTGCGGTCCAGCGCATCCAGTCTCGTGTCGAACTCGGCAAAGACACCCGCAACCGCCTGGGCATTGTCCTTGCCAGTGATCTTGGAAAGGATGTCCGGGCTGGTTTCGATCACCTCACCGCCCGCAGCTTCGACCGACATCTCCAGTTCTGTCAGCAGCGGATGGGGATCGCGGTTCGTCGATAGCACGAGGACTTCGGGGACATGGCCGCATTCGCGCGCATCTGTCAGAAGGCGAAGACCTTCGGCGAGGAACTTGCCCGAAGCCTTGCGGTGCTTCTTCTCACGAAGTGCACGCAGCGCCTTTACTGTGGGGTTGGAAAAGCCGGTGATGACCCGCCGCGATTCCGCGCGTTCGAGGGTCATGTCAGGGTTCTCCGAAACCGTCCTCGACCATGGCGGCGAGCCCGGCCATGGCATCCTCGCTGCCAGTGCCGGTGACGATGATCTCGATGACGTCGCCCTTCGCCGCGCCGAGCATCATCAGGCCAAGGATGGAGCCGCCTGCCGCTTCGTTGTCGCCCTTGGTCACGCGGACGTTGCAGCCGTCGGGCAATTCCGAAACCGCGTTGACGAACTTCGCACTGGCGCGAGCGTGCAGGCCGCGCTGGTTGACCACGGTGAGGGTGCGGCGCAGTTCGCTCAAGACGCCTTCCGTGCGCTGGAGATGTCCTGACCGAGGAATTCGGAAGCGACAGTGATGTAGTTGCGCCCGGCAGTCTGTGCGGCATGGACGGCGTCGACGACATTCATCGACTTGCGCGCGCCGGCGAGGCGGATGAGCATGGGCAGGTTGATGCCTGCAATCACCTCGATGCGACCGGTGTCCAGCAGCGAAATCGCGAGATTGGAGGGCGTGCCGCCGAACAGGTCGGTGAGGATGATGGCGCCGTCGCCCGTGTCGACCTTGGCAATGGCGTCGGAAATATCCTGGCGCCGCTGCTCCATGTCGTCGTTGGGGCCGATGCAGATTGTTGCAACGCCTTCCTGTTTGCCCACCACATGCTCCATCGCGTCGATGAAGTGCTCGGCAAGCTTGCCGTGGGTGACGAGGATCATGCCAATCATGCGCGACTTGTTCCGAACTGTTCCCTTGGAAGGACTCGTGCCGCGCTCTCAAGCATCATGCGGCTCGGGAATCAACGCCGTTCGAGTGGATCTGCCGGCCTGCTTCCCAGGTTGCGATGAATGACCGTGGGCGAAAACCCCGCCTTGCGCAAGACCTCGGCCGCGCGTTCCGCACTGTAAACCGAGCGGTGTCTCCCGCCGGTACAGCCGAAAGCGATGTTCAGGTAGCTGCGCCCCTGCGCCGCGTACCGCGGCAGCAGCTCGGTGATAAGGGCAACGATACGTTTGAAAGCCGGCTCGAACGAGGGATCGGCGGCGATGTGTGAACCCACGGCTTCGTCCAATCCCGTCTTCTCGCGCAGTTCCGGAACCCAGTGGGGGTTGTCGAGAAAGCGCATGTCGAACAGCAGGTCGGCCAATGGCGGCATTCCCCGCGCGAAGCCGAAGCTGGATACAGTCACCGTCATGGCGCGCTCGGCCGTGTCCGAAAAACTCTCGCGGATGACCTGCTGCAACTGGTTGGACGAGAAGTCCGATGTGTCGACGACGATCTCGGCCCAGCGGCGGAGGGGTTCGAGCAGTTCGCGTTCGGCCTTGATGCCATCGAGCGCCGGTCGGCCGCGAGCCATCGGATGCGGGCGGCGTGTTTCGTTGTAGCGTCGCTCCAGCTCGCCGCTGGCGCAATCGATGAAGAGCGTCGTCAATTCGATGTCGGCGCCCGTGTCCAGCTGCTTGCACAAGGCGATGATCTCGGCAGGGGCAAACCCGCGCGTTCTCGAATCGAAGCCTATTGCGAGAGGGGTGGGGTTCTTGTCACCACCCACCAGGCCGGCAAGCAGGCGCACCGGGAAATTGTCGATCGCCTCCCACCCCAGATCCTCGAGCACTTGCAGCGCAGTGGTCTTTCCCGCGCCCGAGAGGCCGGTCACCAGCAGAATCCGCTGGGTTGAGGAGGGTTCCGAATCGCCGGGCATCGCGGTCAATTATGCTGTTTGCGTCGGGCTAGGGAAGCGAAGTCCGTGCTTCAGCAGAGCATATTCCGCCCTGATCGCCTGGACCGCATCTCCCGGAGCGAAACGCAGGAGCGGGATTGCAACGCCTTCAAGCTCGCGGAATCCGAGTTCCAGCGGATATCGTTCCGCATCATGGTCGAGCGTGAGCATGATCGCGACGGGCGCTTCTATCGCAGGCATTTCGACGATGCCGACATTGCGGACCTCGATCTTTCCGCGAGTGTTCGGCGGCGGCGCCGCGACAAGTTGATCACGGTCATTCACGAGCGTTACCGCATCGTCACCGATGAGCATTGCTCCCCTGTCGATCAGCGCCAATGCCAGCGAGGTCTTGCCGCTTCCCGATGGCCCTTCGATCAACAGGGCGCGTCCGTCGATCGCAACCGCGGTTACGTTGGGTAAGACCGTGGACGTCATCGCTTGGCGGGAATTCCGAAGACAAGGCAGGCGCCTTCCTTGCCGTCGGCACGGGACGTGGCGACCAGCGTTCCGTCATGCGCTTCGGCAATGGTACGCGCGATGGCGAGGCCAAGGCCCGAATGTTTGCCGAAGTCCTCGCCATCCGGCCGGTCGGAGTGGAAGCGTTGGAACACCTTCTCGCGCTTTTCGACGGGAATGCCCGGGCCTTCATCGGAGATCGCGAGGGTAATCCAGCCGTCCTTCCGGGTCAGGTTGGCGCGGATCTCGCCGCCCGTCGGGGAGAACGACACGGCATTGTCGAGAAGATTATCGATCACGCGCTCGAGCCGGATCGGGACGCCGAGGACGGACATGGGACCACCGTTGATCTCGACGACGAGCTTGCGCCCTTCGTTCTCCTCACGCTCCTCGCGGGCGGAAACGATGTTGGAAAGCAACATCTCGAGGTCGACCGGCTCGAACTCGGCGCGCGAAAGTTCGGCATCGATGCGGCTGGCGTCGGAGATTTCGGTGACCAGGCGATCGATCCGCTGGACGTCGTGGGTGGCGATGTCGAGCAGTTGTTCCTTGAGCGCAGGATCCTGAACCTTGGCGAGTGATTCCGTGGCACTGCGCAGGCTCGCAAGCGGGTTCTTGATTTCGTGTGCGACGTCGGCGGCGAAGCTTTCGACCGCGTCGATCCTCTGGCGCAGTGCACCGGTCATGTCGGACAATGCACGAGCGAGCATGCCGATTTCGTCACGCCGTTGCGGGAGGCGTGGAACGACGACTTCGCGGTCGCGACCCTGCCGCACGCGGACAGCCGCCTGCACCAGTTCACGCAAAGGTCGGACGATGGTTTGCGCGAGGAAGAAAGAGAGCAGGGTCGAAACCAGCAAAGCCAGCAGCACGACTACTGCAACGGTCGAGCGCGCCTCGCGAACGCTTTCGGTAATGTCGACCGGGTTGCGCGTGAGCAACAGCGTCTCGCCATCCAGGCCGACAGGTGCTGCCGCATTGATGACGTGGGTGCCATCGGGGGCATCGCGCAGAACGATTTGCGTGAGGCTTTCCTCGCGGGCGCGCGTAAGCTCCGGCCAGTCGGCCACGTCGTCGCTTTCAGGCTCGCGATAATCGGGCAGGGCGGGTGCGCCGACGACGCGGTCGAACCAGCGGTCCATGCGCAGTGCGAAGTCGGTCTGGTCGACTTCGGAAGGCTCGGGCAGGTCAAAGCTCGGCGGTGCGAGGGCAAAGCTGTCGGATTCGAGTTCGCCCTTGGGATTGTACACCCTGAGACGCAGGCGCTGTTCCTTGCCGATCTGGATGAGCAGGGCATCCTGCCTCTGGCGCGTGGCGCCGGCGAGCGCCTCGGCAGTGATCTGCGCTTCGACCAGCGCGAGCTTGAAGCGCTCGTCTAGGAGCTGCTTGCGGTAGGCATCGACGTAGATGACGCCGCCACCCAGCAGCACCAGCGGCAGGATGTTTACGAAGAGTATGCGGCTGGTGAGCGACAGCCTGCGCGACCAGCGCAGGTTCTCGAGGCGCGGATCGCCCTTCAGGACGCTGCCGATTTCCGACATGGCCTGTCCCGGACCCACTTCAGCCGTCGCTGAAGCTGTAGCCAGCGCCGTAGAGCGTTTCGATGGCGGAGAAGGTATTGTCGATGCTGCGGAACTTGCGCCGCATGCGCTTGATGTGGCTGTCGACTGTGCGGTCGTCGACGAAGACGTCGTCGGGGTAGGCAGCATCCATCAGCTGGTTGCGGCTCTTGATGACGCCGGGGCGCGAAGCCAGCGCCTCCAGCAGCAGGAACTCTGTCACGGTCAGCGAAACCGGCTTGCCGCCCCAGGTGACATGGTGGCGTGCCGGATCCATGTGGAGGCGGCCGCGCTCGATTACCTCGCCATGCGGTTCGTCGAGCGCGTCGGTGACGGTCAGCGGGCGTCGCGCATCGCTGCGGCGCAGGATCGTGCGGATGCGCGCCAGCAGCAGGCGCAGGCTGAAGGGTTTGGCGATATAGTCGTCGGCACCCATCTGCAGGCCGGCTTCCTCGTCCGCCTCGTCATCCTTGCTGGTGAGGAAGATCACCGGCAGCGGCGATTTTTCGCGCAAGCGACGCAGCAGTTCCATTCCGTCCATCTTGGGCATCTTGATGTCGAAGATGGCGAGGTCGGGCGGGTTGGTCAGGAGCGCTCCGAGCGCCGCTTCTCCATCCGAATAGACGCGGGTAGCGAAACCTTCCGCCTGCAGGGCGATGGACACCGTTGTGAGGATATTGCGGTCGTCGTCGACCAGCGCGATTACCGTCTGGTCCGGGTCATCGGGGTTCGCCCCCAGGATCGCATCGCTGCTCATGATCGCGTGCCTATCGCTTTTATCGGTGCAAAACAACGCGAGCCTTACCTGCGTTAAGCACAATTCGTCGCGCCCGGTTTGACGCAGCGGCACTGCGCTACTATGCGAAAAATCGAGTGCTGCGCATTCGTATGCGCAGATGATTCCATCACAGTAACGCATGCGCGCGCTGGAGATATTCCTGGTGACTTTCCCGCTTTCCCACTCGCTGTCCGATCAGGGCATCGAAACTGCCGCCACCATCCACCCCAACCTCGATTCCGGTGAACTTACCGCCGCCGCGCTCGAACGTGGCGAGGGCCGCCGCGCCAAGGACGGACCGCTGGTCGTGGAGACGGGCCGCCACACCGGCCGCAGCGCCAAGGACAAGTTCATCGTCCGCGATAGCGAGACCGAGAACACCGTGTGGTGGGACAACAATGCCTCGATGACGCCGGAGAACTTCGCTGCGCTCAAGGCCGACTTCATGGCCGCGGTCGCCGACAAGAAGGAACTCTTCGTCGCCGACCTGTTCGGCGGTTCGCAGCCCGAATACCGGGTGAACGTTCGCGTTATCAACGAGCTTGCCTGGCACAACCAGTTCATCCGCACTCTGCTGGTGCGCCCGACCGAGGCCGAACTTGAAGGCTTCGTGCCCGAATACACGATCATCGACCTGCCGAGCTTCCAAGCCGACCCTGCCCGCCACGGCACGCGCAGCGAAACCGTGATCGCGGTGAACCTCAGCGAGAAGCTGATCCTCATCGGCGGCACCAAATATGCTGGCGAGATGAAGAAGAGCGTCTTCGGCATTCTCAACTACCTGCTCCCCGCAAAGGGCGTCATGCCCATGCACTGTTCGGCCAATGTCGGCCCCGACGGCAAGACCGCCGTGTTCTTCGGCCTTTCGGGCACCGGCAAGACTACGCTTTCGGCCGACGCCAGCCGCACGCTGATCGGTGACGACGAGCATGGCTGGTCGGACACGGCAGTCTTCAATTTCGAAGGCGGCTGCTACGCCAAGATGATCCGCCTAAATCCCGAGGCCGAGCCGGAAATCTATGCCACCACCAAGATGGAAGGCACGGTGCTCGAGAACGTCGTGATGAACGATGCGGGCGAGATCGACCTCGACGACAACACCCTCGCCGAGAACACTCGCGGTGCCTATCCGCTGTCCTCGATCCCGAACACCTCGGCCGAGAACATGGGCCCGCCGCCCTCGAACGTGATCATGCTGACTGCCGACGCCTTCGGCGTCCTGCCCCCGATCGCACGCCTCACGCCGGATCAGGCGATGTACTATTTCCTTTCGGGTTACACCGCGAAGGTCGCCGGGACGGAGATCGGCGTGACCGAACCAGAAGCCACCTTCAGCACCTGCTTTGGTGCACCCTTCATGCCGCGCCACCCGAGCGTCTACGGCAACCTCCTCAAGGAGCGTATCGCCAAGGGCGAAGTGCAGTGCTGGCTCGTCAACACCGGCTGGACCGGCGGCAAGTACGGCACCGGCAACCGCATGCCGATCAAGGCAACCCGTGCGCTGCTCAACGCTGCGCTCGACGGCAGCCTCAACGACGCTCCGTTCCGCAAGGACCCCAATTTCGGTTTCGAAGTGCCGGTCAGCGTCGAAGGCGTCGACAGCACCATCCTCGATCCGCGCTCGACCTGGGCGGACAAGGAAGAATACGACCGCACCGCGCACAAGCTGGTGCAGCTCTTCGTCGACAACTTCCAGCCCTTTGCTGCGCATGTCGACCAGGGCGTCCGCGACGCGGCCCCCGCCGCCGCCTGACGCCACACGAGTTGGAGAGGAGGCCCCCGGCCGCTGCCCTGAGGGGAAGCGGACCGGGGGCTGTTTCTTTGCTGGCCCGACGCTACACTCCCGCTGTTACCGCAGCGGGAGAAGGATGATGAGCGTCTTCGATTCGATCCTGAAGAACATGGCCAATGCCCCCGACGATGTCGTCAACGTTGCGGCAAAGGTTGGCATCGACCCGGGCATCGCGGAAAAGGCCATTGCCGCTTTGGGCAAGGCGCATGGCGAGGCCGGCGACACCGTGCTGTCGGCCGCAGCGAAGACGGGACTCGATACAGGTACTCTCGCCAGGCTGGTCGAACAGATCGGCGGCGAAGGATCCCTCGCCGAGTATGCTCGCATGGTCGGCGCCAATCCGCAGGCGAAAAATATTCTTGGCATGCTCGACCAGGACGGCGACGGTAATCCGCTCGACGACATAGCCGGACTGGCGAGCGGACTGTTCGGCAAGAAGTAACGACCCGGGTGTGACTGCGCCCACTTCCATCGCAGAGGAGAAAGCTATGAACCTGTCCCAAGCCCTGCAGCAGAGCGGGGTTATCGAGAGCATGGCTAGCGAACTTGGCATCGACGAACAGACGGCCCGCATCGGTGCGGGTGCTCTCCTGCCGGCAATTGTGGCGGGCATGGGGAGGCAGACGACTGCAACGGCAGCACCGACCGGTGGTCTCGGCGGTCTGGGCGACATCCTGGGCGCGGCTTTGGGCGGCGGTGGAGCTGGCGGTGGCATCGGCGGAGCGCTTGGCGGCGGACTGGGTGGTGTTCTCCTGGATGCCGTCCTCAAGAAGGAACCCACGCCCACCCAACCGGGCAACGACATCCTGGGTCAGATATTCGGCAGCAAGGACGTGAGTCGGGGCGTTGCAGAGGAAGTTGCCGGATCGACCGGCATCGATGCCGGGATTCTGAAGAAAATGCTCCCCATTCTCGCGATGGCAGTGGTGGGATACATGATGAACCAGAAGCAGGGCGGCAGTGGCGCGAGCGGGGGAAGCCCGCTCGGCGGTGCGCTCGGCGGCATTCTTGGTCAGGTGGTGACGGGCATGATGCGGCGCTAACCGCTCAGCGAAGCATCAGGCCTTTACACGCGCGATGTAACGGCCGACGTTCTTTTCCAGCACGTCCATCGGTACATTTCCGCCGAGGATGACGGCGTCGTTGAAAGCCTTGAGATCGTAGGCGCCGCCGAGCTCGGCCTGAGCGCGCTTGCGCTGGTCGACGATGCGGCTGTGACCGAGCTTGTAGCCGGTAGCCTGACCCGGCCAGCTGCAATAGCGATCGACCTCGCTTTCGACTTCCTCGCGCTTGCTACCGTTGCGCTCGACGAAGAAACGCACGGCCTGCTCGCGGCTCCAGCCTTTCGAATGGAGACCGGTGTCGACGACCATGCGGCAGGCGCGGAAAGCGAGGCTCTGCAGGTAGCCCAGGCGGCCGACCGTGAAATCGTCGTACGCCCCAAGCTCGTCCGCCAGCTGTTCCGCATAGAGCGCCCAGCCTTCGCTGAACGGGTTGAAGGCGAGGATCGAGCGGATGAGCGACAGGCGGTTGGAGAACTCGCCTTCCCAGATGTGACCGGGGATGGATTCGTGGAAAGCCAGATCGGCGAGGTCGTACTTGCGATGCAGGTCTGTGCTGCGCAGGTTGATCCAGAAGCGGCCCGGGATCGTGCCGTCCTTGCTCCCTGCGCCGCCATAGGCGCCCGGCGCGCCGACTTCCTCCGCCGGCGGGATGCGCTTCACCTCCATGTTCGGACTGACCAGCGTGTTGAAGGCGCGCGGCATTTGCGACTTCACCCAGTTCACCCGGTCCCAGATAAACGCCATGATCTCTTCGCGGCCCGCATCGCCCGGCGCAAACTTGTAGCGCGCATCCTGGCCCAGCGCCTGCATCCGTTCCCCGACCGATCCCGTGGTGTAGCCGATTTCGCGCAGGATCGGGTCCATCCGGCCGTGCAGCGCCTCGAGTTCGTCGAGGCCCTGGCGATGTATCTCGTCGGCACTCATGGTGGTCGTTGTGCTCGACCGCAGGGCCCAGGCATAGAACTCCTCGCCATGCGGCCGGACAGAAATGCCCGGAGCATCGGTGGCTACGGCACGTTCGGCCTTGAGCTCTGCCAGCTGGCGCAACAGCGCATCGGCGATCGGCCCGGTTTCCAGCGTAAGCGCACGATTGGCATGGCTCTCCGGCATGCCGGTTGATTTCAGCTTGGCACGCAGATCGTCGGCGAAGAGCTCGCCCTTGCTGGCGCTTTCGATGGTCTGTTCCATCTGGCGGATGGTTTTATCGATCAGGAATGCGGGCGGCACAACGCCCATCGCGCGGGCCGCCTTGATCCGCTCAAGTTCGCCATCGAGTGTGGCGGGGAAGGCCTCGACGCGCTGGATGTAGGCATCGGCATCGTCGCCATTCTCGACCTTCTGGTCGGACTGCATGAAGCGCGGCATGGCGAGGTACTCGCCGACGTTCTGGATAACGACGTAGGGGGCGGTTCGCCAATTGCCGACGGGTGTGTCGCCATAGGGCAAGGCGAAGCCATCCAGCGCGACTTCGTAGGCGCTTTGAACTACATCGAGGTTGGTGACGGTGTCGCTGTCGAGCCCGTCACGCGGATAGGCCGCAACGCGTGCCAGGTCCTGACGCAACGTCGCTGCAAAGGCCTGCTGCCCGGCCTGCGTCTGGTCCTCCAGCTTGCCGCGCAAATACGCATAGCGACCCGTATCGACGCCGAGCGAGGTAGCACGGCCCGGTTCGTGCTCCAGCAGGTTGTAGGCAACCACTTCGAGCAGCCGGTCTGCGCCGATCTGCGCCGCTTTCCCAACCATCTCGTCGCGCGGGAGGCTGGCGCAGCCGCTGAGGGTGAGCGCTGTCGTGGCGCCAAGTCCTGCGAGGGCCTGGCGACGGGTGATGTCGAAGCTGGTCTGGGTCATGGCGGGCGGTGTGACCCGCCCGCCAGATACTGTCAAATCAATCGAGGAATTCGGCCGGGACCTTGCCGCCATTGGCCGCAAGTTCGTTCATCACGCGGCGATGGAGCCAGATGTTGTCCTCGGCGCTGCCCGAATAGTCCTCACGGCCAAATTCGATCGCCAGTTCCTTGCGGTGAGCGTAGTCGGAATCGACGCCGATCAGCTTCATCAGGTCGACGATCGATGTGCGCCAGTTGAGCTTGTCCGCGCCCGGCATGGCGTCGAGATTGCTTTCGATATCTATTACGGGGACGGCCTTCTGCTCAACAACCGGGGCATCGGCCCATGCGTTGCCGGTCGGCTGCGGCGTCGGAGCTTCTTGCGCCTGAGCCTTTTTGCCGAAGATTGCGTCCTTGATCTTGCCGAAAATGCTCATGCTGCGTCCTCCATTTGCCAGCGTCCCGGATGGGCTGCGCCTGATTGAGTAACGAGGCAGTGTCGCGGGTGTTCCGTCGCAGGGCTTGAAGGTCGCGTTCGTGAGGCTATGGCAGGCGCATGCTCGATGCCGTACTCTCGCTCACTGTCCTTGCCGCGATAATGCTGATTATCGGTGCCTTCTTCATGTGGCGCCGGACCGGCAACCTGAAGAACGCCCTGCTGATGGTGCTTCTGGCCGCAGTCGCGCTGGTCAATGTTGCCATCTGGACCTTGCCCGATGCGAGCGGGAGCGCCCCGATCGAAAAGGTCGACCGGGGCGCGGGGGAGTAGGCCTACTCGGGCAATTCCCAGATGACGGAACCGGTGTAGCTGCCAGCGACCGGCTCGCCGCTGCCGCCACGTGCAGGTTCGAAACGCGCTCTGCGAGTGACGAGACTGCAGGTCGCTTCATCGAGTTCGCTATGTCCGGTAGAACCGGTAACGCTGCAATTGGTGACCTTGCCGTTGGCTGCAATCTCGAGCCGGAACTTGGCAAGGCCTGTCAGTTCGCGCCGCGCCCAGCTGGGCTTGTAGTCGGCATTGGTCAGCCACCGCGTGGGATCGTTGCGCGGCTTGGCGGCCACCGCGTCGAAGCTCGGCTTGGGCGATGGCCGCGGTTGTTCGATGACCGGACCGGTACCCGGCTGCGGCAGAGGGACGGGCGGGGGGATGAGTTCCGTGGTCTCGACCGGCGGATTGATCGGTTTGAGTTCGAACTTCGGCTGGGGGACGAAGACGGGTGGGGTCACGCTTTCCTGCGGTACTACCTCGTCGACTGGGGGAGGCGGTGGCGGCGGAGGGGCTTCCGGAATGTCCCGCACGTCCATCTTGTTGATAATTTCCGGTAGCCCGCCGCTGATCGTGAGACCGGCAACCAGCGCGAAACCGATTGCGGCATGGATGCCCACCACCGCCGCCATGCTGGCGGGAGACGGCCTGCGGGACTGGTCGACAAATGACATGGACGTGCTCCTCTTCCAAAGCGGGAAGCGCTGACCGCTTCCTCGTTTGGGCAATGTTACAACATAACATTCCAGAGTCAAGCGCGCTCGGAGCGTGGAGCGCTACTTCGTCTAGTGGATCACTTGATCGGGCAGCTCGGGTCGAGACGGAAGTCGAGGTAGTTGTCGACCGACTTCATCAGGTCTTCCTGCTCGTTCTCGAAGAAGTGGTTGGCGCGCGGAATTTCCTCGTGATGCACCGTGATGTGCTTCTGCGTGCGCAGCTTCTCGACCAGCTTGGTGACCGAGTTGGGCTGCACCACAGTATCCTGTGCGCCATGGATGAAGATGCCGCTGGCCGGGCAAGGGGCGAGGAAGGAGAAGTCATACATGCTCGCCGGAGCACCGATGGAAATCCAGCCGCGGATTTCCGGGCGGCGCATGAGCAGCTGCATGCCGATGAGCGCGCCAAAGCTGACGCCGGCGATCCAGGTCGTCTGCGCTTCGGGATGGATCTGCTGCACCCAGTCGAGCGCACTTGCCGCATCGCTAAGCTCGCCAACGCCGTTGTCGAAGCTGCCTTGGCTGCGGCCGACGCCGCGGAAATTGAAGCGCAGGGTCGCGAAACCGCGGTTCACGAAGGTCTTGTAGAGACGCTGCGTGATCTGCTCATTCATGGTGCCGCCACCCTGCGGGTGCGGGTGGAGAATCATCGCCACGGGCGCGCGCGGGCGCGGGGCGGGAGAGAAACGGCCTTCGAGGCGGCCTTCGGGGCCGGGAAAGATGACGGTCGGCATGGGCGGGATACCTGTCGAATTGTGCTTGGTCGCAGGCCACGGGTGGCGCGCGGGAGGTCGCGGGCTATATAGGGTCCGCAAGCAAAATCGCAATCATTTCGAGCCCGTATCATCCCGGAACGCATCTACCTCGATCACGCCGCCACAACGCCGCTGCGCCCCGAAGCGCGGCGCGCGATGGAAGTGGGCTTCGACCACTGGGCAAATCCGTCCTCGCCCCATGCCGAAGGGCGCAAGGCACGGGCCATGCTCGAGGACGCGCGCGAGCGGGTGAAGGCAGCGCTTGGGTGGGAAGGCGAGGTGATCTTTACGAGCGGAGCGAGCGAGGCGGCAGCGCTGGCGTTAGAGCACTCCAATGTGTGGGACGAGGCTATCAGCGCTATCGAGCATGACGCGCTGTATGCTGATGCCAAAAATCGGCGAAGTGCTATTGTCGCGGTATCTGGAGATGGTGCACTCAACCTCCGTGAGGCCGAAGCCCGTATCTCACACGCTCCGGAAATTGCTGGGCCGACGGATGACAACTGTTGGCTGTTGGCGATCCAACATGTGAATTCGGAAACGGGAAACCGCCAAGATATCACTCAGATTAGCAATATGACACGAAGTTATGGTGCCATGTTGCTCGTGGATTGCGCACAATCCGCAGGGAAAATGCCAATTCCTCGTGAGGCCGACTTGGCGCTCATCTCCGCCCACAAGTTCGGTGGCCCAATCGGCGTCGGCGCTCTGCTAGTGCACGACTACGCCGTACTCGCCCCTTCCGGCGGACAAGAGCGAGGATACCGGCGCGGGACTGAGAACCTACCGGGGATATTGGGCATGGCTACCGCGCTCGAAGCCTGTACTGATCCATATGCTTCCGACGAGATCATGGCGCCGCTCGACGAGCTAGCCAAAGAATGCCGGAAGATTGGCGGAACCTGGCTTTCCGATCGTCTCTCCGACCCGACGCCCTACATCCGTGCCGTCGCGATGCCGAACATGAGCGCAACCGCGCAGGTCATGCGTTTCGACATGGCGGGAATTGCGGTCAGCCAGGGCTCGGCCTGTTCCAGCGGCACGATGAAGACCAGTCGCGTGCTCGAGGCGATGCAGGTCGAGCCGGAGATCGCTGCCAACACGATCCGCGTTTCGCTCGGCTGGAACACTACCCGCGAGGAGGTGGAACGGTTCTGCGAGGTCTGGCTTGAGATGGCAAAAGCATGATTTACCTCGACTACCAGGCCACCACTCCGCTCGCACCCGAGGCGCGCGATGCGATGATCCGCTGGCTCGACGGGCCGGGAGGAACCGGCTTCGGCAATCCCCACAGCGCGCATCGCATGGGCCGTGAAGCGAAGGCGGCGATCGAGGTCGCGCGCGAGCAGGTCGCCGCGCTGTTTCCGCCGGGGGGCCGCATCATCTTCACCTCCGGCGCGACCGAGGCGCTCAACCTTGCCATCCGTGGCTCGGGTCTTGGGGGCACGGTCGCCTATTCCGCGATCGAACATTCCGCTGTGGGCGATACCGCGCAGGCAATGGGAAGGAGCCATGTCCTCGCGGTCGACAGCGAAGGTATTTGCAGTGCCCAACAGGACCTGCCTGCCGACACGCGGCTCGTTTGCGTGATGCAGGTCAACAACGAGATCGGGACGATCCAGCCGACACTCGACTGGCATCGCAAGGCAAAGGAGAACAATGCCTTGTTCCTCTGCGATGCGGTGCAGGCCTACGGAAAGATACCGGTGACGGCCGCCGACATGATCGCGATTTCGGCGCACAAGTTCTACGGACCCAAGGGCGTTGGTGCGCTCTGGGTGCGCGACGGGGTCGAGCTGGCCGAAGTGCAGACCGGTGGCGGGCAGGAGTTCGGACTGCGTTCCGGCACCCTCTCCCCGGCACTGATCGCGGGCATGGGCGCGGCGGCAAAACTTGCGAATGAAGCGCTCGATCGGGACAGCGACCACGTCGAGACACTCTGGAACAGGGCACGCGAGCTTTTTGCCGACTGGACCCTCAACGGCAGCGCCGATGCGCGCTGGCACGGCAATCTCAACATCCGCCGCGACGGGCTCGACGTGGCCCGACTGATGAGCGACTGCCGGACGGTCATGTTTTCCGCGGGCAGCGCTTGTGCCAGCGGCTCGGGCCGCCCGAGTCACGTGCTCAAGGCAATCGGGCTTTCCGATGCCCAAGCCAAAAGTTCCATACGCCTCGGCTTCGGACGCTATACTACTCTGCAGGAAATCGAGGAGGCGGCGCGCCTCATCAATGCAGCAGCGGAGGCGCAGGGACTTTGAAGGTGCATTTCACCACGTCGCGGGGCGAACAGGTTACCGCCGAAGCCGCGGCGGGCGACAACCTCCTTCGCGTGGCGCAGGCGGCCGGCCTGCCGCTCGAGGGGACATGCGAGGGACAGATGGCCTGTTCTACCTGCCATGTGATCGTTGCACCCGAATGGTTCGACCGGCTTGATGCTGCCTGCGAGGAAGAAGAGGACATGCTCGACCTTGCGGCAGGCGTCGCCCGCACCAGCCGCCTGTCCTGCCAGATCGTGCTCGGCGAGGAGCTTGACGGGCTTTCCGTCAGCATCCCCGCCGACAGTCACGACATGCGCCGGATCTAGTCCGCCGCTTCCGCAGCGGACTTCTCGGGCAACCAGCCCGAGCTGCCGATCCCGGTCGATAAGCCCAGGCGGCGCCACGTGCGCACGCCGATCCACACGATCGCGCCGAGCGGGACAAGAACCGCCAGCAGCACGATCAACACACCGATAAGGTTGCCGAAGAGCGCGCCGAGCGAATTGAAAGCGCTGCGGATGGGATCGACGAACCCGCCGGCACTCGGCTTTCCGCTTTCGTAGCTGACTGTCATCGTCGAATAGGCGACCCGGCCGCGCATCTCGGTCAGCCAGCTGCGCGCCTGGTCGATCTCCTCGTTGACCTGCGCCACGCCGCGCTCGGCGGCAACGAGTTCGGAGACAGTGCCCTTGCGGTTCTGCAGCACTTCCATCAGCCGGTCGCGCAAGGCCGTGCGGGCGCGCAGTCGTGCTTCGGTGTCGACGATATTCTTGGATAGGTCCTCGCCTTCGATCGAGGACGAAACCAGTTCGCCATCGACCTTGCCCGAGGCATTGGCGAGATCCTTGCCGAAGCCCCGCGCATCGCGGCTGCGCACCGCAAGGGTCAGGCTGCCATAGGCGTAGTCGCCCTCATTCTCGGCCTGGTTCATCGAGATAATCCGACAGACGTCGGGACCCTTCGCCTCGCACATGTCGGCATGGCGTTCCTGCAGGGAACGAATGGCGTTGGAGGGAAGCCGGAACCCGTAGGCGTAGCGGTAGGCGACTTGCGGGACGCCGACGGGAATGTCGGCACTGGGCACCGATGTCGACTGATCGCCAGCCATGTCGGCACTTGCTATCGGAGCAGGAGGCGGAGGCGGTGGCGGGACGGGGGCCGTGGCGCGGGACGGCTCGGCCATTTCGTAGGTCATGGCAGGCGCTTCGGCGACGTCGACCGTCGTCATGTGCTCCTCGACCGAACGGTCATCGCTTTGGCCGCAAGCGGTCAGCGCACATGTTGCCACGATCACAATGGGAAGGGTCCGTTTCATCGCAAGCTCCTCTCTTCTCCCGACTCGAACATAATTCTGCCTTAGTTCCGACACAATGTAAATGTTACAACGTAACGTTCAATATCGCGCCATAGATGGCAAGCTGCCAAAAGCTCGAAACCCCGCCACCTTCCGGCGGCGAGGCTTCAATCTGTCCGCTTCGAATAGGGGATTAGGCGGTTTCGAGTTCGCGCTTTTCCACCTTCACGCCCAGCATTTCGATCAGCGCCTTGCTGAAGGCCGGAATATCGTCGGGCTTGCGACTGGTGATGAGGTTTCCGTCGACCACGACTTCCTTGTCGACCACCTTGGCACCTGCGTTCTTCAGGTCGGTACGAACCGAAGGCCAGCTGGTGACACTCTTGCCCTCGACCAGGCCTGCTTCGATCAGCATCCACGGTGCATGGCAGATCGCTGCGATGGGCTTCTTGGTATGGTCGAACATCTTCACGATCTCCACTGCTTTCTTGTTCATGCGCAGGATATCGGGGTTCATCTGGCCGCCCGGGAGAAGTAGGGCATCGTATCCCTTGCAGCTATCAATCTCGTCCACGGTCTTGTCGACCTTGACCGCATCGCCCCAGTCCTTCTGGTCCCAACCGCGGATCTTGCCGCTTTCGAGGCTCACGACAGTGGTTTCGAAACCGGCCTTCTCGAGGTTGGCCTTGGGCTCCATCAGCTCCGACTGTTCGAAGCCATCGGTGGCGAGGATCATGACATGTTTCATGGGGTGTATCTCCTTGATTTGCTGTTACCCATTCAACGTGTGGGGACAGCGGCGCGTTCCGTGCTGACAGGCGAGCCGTGGCTCTGGTAGGGCGAAGCCCATGTCGACTACCGAACTGGACGATTCCGGCGCCGATCCCTTCGACGCCATCGTCGATGCACCCTTTGATTCCGCGCTGTCCGAGCGCTACCTCGTCTATGCGCTGAGCACGATTACCGCCCGCTCGCTGCCCGATTTGCGCGATGGTCTGAAGCCGGTCCACCGCCGCCTGCTGTGGGCGATGCGGCAGCTGAAGCTCGATCCCAATTCCGCCTTCAAGAAGTCTGCCCGCGTGGTGGGCGACGTCATCGGCAAGTACCATCCGCATGGCGACGCCTCGGTCTATGACGCGATGGTCCGCCTCGCGCAGGATTTCGCGCTGCGTTACCCGCTGGTCGAGGGGCAGGGGAACTTCGGCAATATCGACGGCGATAACGCGGCCGCCTACCGCTACACCGAAGCGCGCCTGACCAGGACCGCACTGCGCCTGATGGAAGGGCTGGACGAGGGTACGGTCGAATTCGTCCCGACCTACAATGGCGAGGAGGAAGAGCCCGAAATCTTCCCCGGCCTGTTCCCTAATCTCCTTGCCAACGGGGCCAGCGGCATCGCGGTTGGCATGGCGACCAATATCCCGAGCCACAACGTCGCCGAAATTGTCGATGCGACGCTGGAAGTGATCGACAATCCGCATGTCGAACACGCGCGGCTGATGGAGCTGTTCAAGGGCCCGGACTTCGCCACCGGCGGGGTGGTGGCCGAAAGTGCCGAGACGATTGCCGCTGCCTATGAGACCGGGCGCGGCAGTTTCCGTGTGCGCGGTCGCTTCCATGCGGCGGAGGCGGACAAGGCGGAGGACCGCGAGGCGGGCATCGAGCGTCTCGGCGGGGGCCAGTGGCAGCTGGTCATCTCCGAAATCCCCTACCAGGTGCAGAAGGGCAAGCTGATCGAGCAGATCGCGCAGGCGATCGCCGACAAGAAGCTGCCGATCCTTGAGGACGTGCGCGACGAAAGCGACGAGAAGATCCGCATCGTCCTCGTCCCGCGCAGCCGCAATGTCGATCCGGAACTGCTGAAGGAGAGCATCTACAAGCTCACCGATCTCGAGACGCGCTTCGGCCTCAACCTCAACGTGCTCGACCATACGCGCACGCCGATGGTCATGGGCCTGAAGGAGCTGCTCGACAACTGGATCGTCAGCCAGATCGACATCCTCCAGCGCCGCAGCCAGCACCGGCTCGACCAGATCGCGCGGCGGCTGGAGCTGGTCGAAGGCTACATCATAGCCTTCCTCAACCTTGACCGGGTGATCGAGATCATCCGTTACGAGGACGATCCCAAGGCAGTCATGATGGCGGAGTTCAAGCTCACCGACCGCCAGGCGGAGGCGATCCTCAACATGCGGCTGCGGTCCTTGCGCAAGCTTGAGGAAATGCAGCTGCGGCAGGAGCGCGACGAGCTGCTGAAGGAACAGGACGAGCTCGAAAAACTGCTGTCCTCGCCAGCCCGCCAGCGCACCCGGTTGAAGCGCGACCTCAACGCCCTGCGCAAGGAATACGCCGAGGATACGCCGCTGGGTGCTCGCCGCACGACCATTGCCGAAGCCGCGCCCGCAGTCGAATTCAGCATGGACGCGATGATCGAGAAGGCGCCGATCACGGTCATCCTGTCCCAGCGCGGCTGGGTGCGCGGGGCGACGGGGCACCTGCCGCTCGACCAGGAATGGAAGTTCAAGGAGGGCGATGGTCCCGCCTTCGTGCTTCACGCGCAGACCACCGACAAGCTGCTGCTCGCCGCCGACAACGGGCGGTTCTACACGCTCGGCGCCGACAAGCTGCCTGGCGCGCGCGGCTTCGGCGAACCGGTGAGGAACACGCTCGACATCGAGGCCGAGGCGAACATCGTCGCGGTCATCGTCCACAAGCCCGGCCAGCGCCTGTTGCTGGCGGCGACCACGGGCAAAGGCTTTGCCGCGACCACCGATGAACTCCTCGCCGAAACCCGAAAAGGGCGGCAGGTGGTGAACCTCAAGGACAAGGCGAAGCTCGTCGTCGTGAGGCCGATCGAGGCGACCCACGACCACGTCGCGGTGGTCGGCGACAACCGCAAGCTGGTGGTCTTCAATCTCGAGGAGCTGCCCGACCTTGCGCGCGGGCAGGGCGTGACGCTGCAGCGCTACCGCGACGGCGGCCTCAGCGATGCGACGACCTTCAAGCTCGACGAAGGCCTCAGCTGGACCATGGGCGGCAAGGAAGGCCGCACACGGACCGAAGGCGACATGTGGCAGTGGAAGGTCGCGCGCGGAGGGGCAGGGCGCATGCCGCCGCAGGGTTTCCCGCGCGACAATCGGTTCGGCTGATTACGCAAAAGGCCGGGAGCACGCGAACGGCTCCCGGCCCCCAATAAACCCATGCGACCCGAAGGACTGGGCTACTGTTCCTTACTGACCGCCCTGTGCCGCCATGGCGGCGTCGATCTGGGCGTTGGTCAGGCGAGCCATGAGGCCGTGATCGGTTGCGTCGAAGTGCGAGCGCAGCAGCGTGACCTTGTTGGCCTCGTCGCCGCCGCGCGCGATCACGACATTGTTGCCGTTGATTTCGAGGACGGTGCCGAGCGCGGCGTGATCTGCAGCCATGGCTTCGGCGCCGACGACCAGCGCTGCGTCGCGCTTCGCCGCGGCTTCGGCCAGCTGCGCGTCGATCATGCTGTCGAGCTGGGCCTTGGTGACGGTGATGGTCGGACCGGCTTCACCCTGGCCGTACATTTCGACGCCCAGCGGAACCTTGTGCTTGCCGGTGTCGAGCACGGCCTGGCCGTTCTCGACCGAAACGATGGTACCGACAGCCTGGCCTTCGGGGCCGGTGACCGTGGCGCCGGCAACGACCTGGTCGTTGGCAAGGGCGGGGGTGGCAGCAAGAGCAATGGCGGCAACCGCCAGCTTCGCAAACTTCATTCTTCTACTCCAAGACTGTTTCAACGTGACGCGGCTTTCCCACACGCGGAAGCGCAGAAAAGCCGACAAGACTGGCTTTGAGCGGGGCGAGAGCAAGGCCCGACAAATCCCGCTGTGATCCCCAAGGGAGCGGGCGCTCTATTTCAGCTTGAGGCCGAAAAGGCAACCTCAGGGGCCGTTTTACGGATAGCGAGCTTAAGCTGCGCTGAAGATCAGCGTCCCGCTAGTGCCTCGTCGAGCAGGGTTTCGACACGCTCACGCGGGGGGAAACCTTCCTCGACCCAGCGCTTCTCGACCGCCTGCAAGATGCGCGCGACCTCCGGCCCTTTGCCTACCCCGCGGGCGACGATCTCGCCGCCCTTGAGGGGCAATTTCGGGACCTCCCAGTCGAGCAAATCCGCGGGATTTTCGCCCGCGATGAGCAGCCGGTCGACTGCGCATTCGACGCCGACGTCATAGGCGAGCGCCTGCGGGTTCTCCACGTCGCGGGTGTCGCGCCTTGCCACGCAAGTCAGCCGGTCGCGCTGGCTGCGCGAGAAGCGCAGGCGGGCCGAGACCGTTTCTGCGACCGGCGGCACGGCAGGAAGCATTGCCGCGATGCGGCGCATGGCGTCCGGCTCGATCCCCGCAGCACGCTCGCTGGCAACCAGCTCGCCGAGCTTGCCCACCTCGTGCTTGCCGCATTCGGGGAGCACCACCTGGAGCACGCCGAGTTCACGCATCTTGGCGACGGTCGCCACCGGGTCGGGCAGGGCGAGGAGGTTCTGCAATTCCCAGCCCACGCGCTCGCGGCTGAGGCCCTTCAGCGTCGGCGCCAACTCGCTGCAAGCCGCCGTCGCCTCATCATCCCAGCCATCGGCGAAACGGGTGGCGAAGCGGAAATACCGGAGGATCCGCAGGTGGTCTTCCTGGATCCGCGCGACCGGGTTGCCGATGAAGCGCACGCGGTTCGCTGCCAAGTCGTCGAGCCCGCCGAAATAGTCCGAAATCTCCAGCGTCAGCGGGTGGGCGTAGAGTGCGTTGATGGTGAAGTCGCGCCGCGCGGCGTCGTCCTTCCATTCCTCGCTGAAGGAGATGGTTGCGCGCCTGCCATCGGTCGCGACGTCGTGGCGTAGCGTCGTGATTTCGACATTGCCGTCCTCGAAGATCGCAGTGACCGTACCGTGGTCGATCCCGGTCGGGATGGTCCTGATACCCGCTTCGCCACACCGGTCGATGACCGCCGCTGGCAAATGGCGCGTCGCCGCATCGATATCGTGGCTGTCGTGCCCGGTAACGGCATCACGCACGCAGCCACCGACCCAGCGCATGTCATCTGCCCCAAGAGCTTCGACAAGGCGCAGGTAATCCTCGCGCTTCGTCCACGGGCAATCGGGCATGCGCTCAGCCATCGTCACGTCCGTGCCAGGCGATACGGCGCGACAGGTTCCAGCAGATTGCGGCCGTGACGCCCCAGATCCGGTAGCCATCGTAATCCATTTCGAGATAGCCGCGCATTGCGCCCTTCCAGAAGACCTCGTTGCGGCTCCATTGCGACGCATCCATCAGAAGGTCCAGCGGGCATTCGAACCAGCTTTCGACCTCGCGCGGCTCGGCGCGGATCGGCAGGTTGGCAGGTATGGTGGCGAGGACCGGGGTGATGTCGAAGCCGGTGCCGGTCTGGTAACGGTCGGTGGTGCCGATAACGCGCACTTTCCCGGGCTCGATATGGAGTTCCTCCCATGCTTCGCGCAGGGCGGCCTCCACCGCGTCCTCGCCATGGTCGAGCTTGCCGCCGGGGAAGGCGACCTGTCCCGGATGGTCGCGCATGGTACGCGGTCGCTGGGTCAGGATTACGGTCGGTCGTTCCTGTTCGGTAACGGCTATGAGGACGGCAGCATCGGCAGTCCTGCCGACGTCCGCAAACCTGCTGTCGGTCATGAGTTCGCCGACATCTTGCGCGTGGCCGTGCTCAAGCATTGCGGCAAGGCGGTCGAAGAGATCGCTCATGCAGGCAACAACGAAAAGGTTTCGCCGCCGCTCTCGACGGTCCAGTCGTCTCCGCTCTCGAGCGCGATCTGCGCCAGCTGTTCGTAGGTCGAGCGATTGAGCCGCGCTTCGCAACCACGCCTCACCCCGAGGTAAAGTGCCGGGGATTCGGCGTCGCCTGCCGCGCGAAGGGGATGGTCACGGTCGGCAATTACCAGCTCGTCCGTGTTGAGGCGGAATGCCAGATTGCCCTCGGCAACACTGACGTCGGTGGCGATGAAGGCTGCATCCTCCACCTCAATGGCGAGTTTCTGGTGCGGAGTGACCAGCCAGTGCTGCCTCTCGTCATCGCGCAGCAGCAGTCCGGAGAAGGCGCGCACCATCGCGGTGCGGGTGATCGGCGATCCCTCGTGCAGCCAGGTGCCGTCGGCAAGGATGCGCATGTGGCTCTCGCCGCTTTCGGCTGGCGTCCAGCGCTCCACAGGCGGCAGTTTGCGCGCCTCGACCGCCTCGGCGATCTGGGCGAGCGACATTCCTGCAAGTTCGGGAGGGGGATTGTAGGGCATCGGTCGGGTTTGCGATGCCAGATGGAACACGTCAGGCCAAGACCGGTTTCCACGGCCCCAACATTCCCTCGCGCGGGAGGATGGCCGGATTGCCGCTGCGGGCGAGCAGGCGGTGCTTCTCGAACGGCCCCGGGCAATGCCACCCTCCGGTGTGCGCGGAGGTGAAATCCCAGCGGTCGTAATAGTCCGGATCGCCGATCATTACCTGCGGCAGAGGTGCCGCGCCATCTTCGAAGCCGGCGTCGATCGCGCCGAGGCTCGCCGCCATCAGCGCCTTGCCGAAGCCTTCGCCCTGTCGCCCGGGCATGACGGCAACCGGGCCGACCATGATCATGGGGTGAGGGCGCCCTTCGGGATCGGTCAGCGCCACGGGCCACAGCTGGATCGTGCCGACGAGATAGTCGTCCTCGTCGAGCGCGGCGAAGCTCAGCCCTTCGAGCCAGTCGGTCCCTTCACGGATGCGATAGGCGGTGCGTGCATGGCGTCCCTCGCCGAAAGCAGCGTCGAGCAGATCTTCGACCAGCGCCGGGTCGATCGCGGACAAGGGAACGAGCGTCGCCATAAGGGCGCGGCGCTTAGAACCAGCGAACGCCCAAGTCGATAAATTTCGCCTAGGCCCCGGTGTAGCTATTGCGGGCGTAGTTCGAGCAGGCGTCCATCGCTACCGTCCTCCAGCACCCACAGCGCGCCATCGGGTCCTTCGATGACCGAACGAATGCGATTGTCCATGGGATAGCGCGTCACCTCTCTCGCGGACTCGCCATCGATGCGAACCCGGACGATGGCTTCGGAAGACAGGCCCGCAATCAGCAAGTCGCCCTTGAGACCGGGGAAGAGGTCGCCCGAATAGAAGGTCATGTTGCCCGGGGCGATGACCGGGGTCCAGCTGATCGCCGGCTTGGCGAAGCCGTCGTCGGCAGTGTGGTCAGGGATGTCGGAACCGTCGTAGTTGTCGCCGTTCGAGCGGACCGGCCAGCCATAGTTCTGGCCCTTCCTGACGAGGTTGAGTTCATCGCCGCCCGCCGGGCCGTGCTCGACTTCCCACAGGCGTCCCTGTGCGTCGAAGTCCACGCCAAGCAGGTTGCGATGGCCCCACGACCAGATCTGGTTCGAAGGGCTGCCCTTGGCCTCCAGCGGATTGCCGGCGGCCGCCGTACCGTCGAGGTTGAGGCGAACGACGCTGCCCAACGTGTTCGTCGTGTCTTGCGCTGGATCGAACTTCTGGCGGTCGCCGCTGGTCACGAAGAGGTATTTCCCATCGGGACTGAAAGCGATGCGGTGGGAGTAGTGCCCGCGACCGCTCACCTTGGGTGTCTGGCGCCAGATGACCGCCAGTTTGGAAATGGCGCATTCGTCGGCCTGCTGGCAGTCCAGCGTGCCCCGACCGACTACGGCGCCGCGGGTGTCGCTCGGACCGGCCTCGACCCAGCTGAGGTAGATTGTCCGCGCGGTGGTCCCCTTGGCCTCCTCGCCCGGCAGGAATGCGACGTCGCCAAGGCCGCCCTGGCCACCGTAATCGACGTTCGGCAGTCCCGTGACCGTGCCCAGCCTGCCATTGGCCGTATCGACGAACTTCATCGTTCCGGCCTTCTCGGTGATGAAGAGGAGTTTAGTGCCTGGCAGGAACGCCTCGGCCCAAGGCTGGGAAAAGCTGCCATGCGCAGTCTTTGCGAAGGTGAACCCGGCCTCTGATCCGGTAGGGGATGGCGAGGGTGTCGATGTGGGCCCGTCGGTGGATGACCCGATGCTGCAGCTTGCCGCCATCAGTAGCGGGGCTAGGGTGGCGGCAATCATGGAAACGCGGCTCATCTACTCGTCCTCTCCCTCTTGCGGTCTCGGCGACGCGCCGCTGGTCGTCGGAGTGGACGAAGCGGGGCGCGGACCGCTGGCCGGGCCGGTGGTCGCAGCAGCAGTGGTGCTGTGCAACCCCTCGCCGACCGGTCTCGATGATTCCAAAAAGCTTTCGCCCAAGCGGCGTTCCGAACTGGAGCCTCAAATCCTTGCGCGTTGCGCATGGGGGCTTGCCGTGGTGGAGCCGGAGGAGATCGACCGGCTCAATATCTTCGGCGCGACCATGTTGGCGATGACGCTGGCAGTGTCCCGGCTCGTCGCGGCGCTGGGGTGCGAACCCGATGCGGTGCTGATCGACGGTAATTTGACCCCGCATGGTCGCCATGCCGACTGGCGCTGGGCCGATGCCCGCCCGATCGTCGGCGGCGACGGCAAGGAGCAGTGCATCGGCGCCGCCTCGATCATCGCCAAGGAGCACCGCGACCGGCTGATGCAGGAGGCTGCGAAGGAGCACCCCCATTACGGGTGGGAGCGCAACAAGGGTTACGGCTCGGCCGAGCACATGGAGGCACTACGCATCCACGGTCCGACACCGCTTCACCGGCGCAGCTTCGCGCCGGTGGCGCAGGCCGATCTGTTCGCACTCGGAACCTGACCGCCCGCCACTCGCTTTCCTCTGCAACAGGAGGATTTGATGGAAAATTCCCATTCCGGACACTCTGGTCACGGCAAGTGGACGACCTTCTTCGCCATGATCGCCACGTCGGTCGTGACCATGTTCGTGCTGACCTATTTCAACAGCTGGCAGGTCGAC
This sequence comes from Qipengyuania sp. RANM35, assembly GCF_041021145.2. Classification (NCBI taxonomy): domain Bacteria; kingdom Pseudomonadati; phylum Pseudomonadota; class Alphaproteobacteria; order Sphingomonadales; family Erythrobacteraceae; genus Qipengyuania; species Qipengyuania sp. RANM35. Next base: position 549,777 of record NZ_CM196433.1, read on the forward strand.
CACGTGTTTTTCAGCCAGACGCGCATGTGGATGGCGCTGATGATGGGCTGCGCGATGATCGTGGTCATGCTCGGATTCATGTGGGGCATGTACAAATCGCGCACCACCAAGCTGCTGGTCCTTGGCGGGGCATTTGTGTTTGGCGCAGGCTTCCTCGCCCTCGTGCGCAGCCAGGAGACGGTGGACGACACCGCCTGGATGAAGGCGATGATCCCGCACCATTCGATTGCCGTGCTGACCAGTGCTCGTGCCGAGATCTCGGACCCGCGCGTGCGCAAGCTCGCCGACGACATCATCAAGGCTCAGGTCAAGGAAATCGAGGAGATGAAGCTGCTCATCGCCGATATCGAGGCTAATGGGGAATTGGGCGAGGGGACGCCGATCCCGGCCCGCAGCACAGCCCTGACTCCCGAACTGCGCGCCGAAGCACGCGAGGCAGCCGCCCGGTAATCGCCACCCCGATCAGCTCGCTGAGGCAGCTTCCCGTTCGGCGGCCTTCTCGGTCTCGATCTTTTCGCGCTGCTTGGCCACGGCGCGAGCCTGTGTCGCGAGCGCAGTCCATGTCGCTTCGGAACGGAGCGCCCTTTCGCGGACGTTGTCGAGCGTGGCTGCTTCGGCGTCTGCAGCGGCTTCCCTGGCGCGGGCGGAATAGAATTCGTAAGTCTGGCTCATGAAGCCTCCCCTTGTCGGGTCGTGAGTGGAAGCGCGCTGCCAGCAACGGGGCCAGGCAGCGCGCTCCCGTGATCGGTCAGTCGGCAGCCGACAGATTGACGGCGCTTGCCTTGCCGTTGCGGCCGGTCTCGATCTCGTAATTCAGGCGGTGGTCCTTATCGAGCGTGTGCATCCCTGCGGCCTGCACGGCACTGATGTGGACGAAGCTGTCGCCCGAACCATCATCGGGCTGGATGAAGCCGTAGCCCTTGTCGGTGTTGAAGAATTTTACGGTGCCGGTCTTCGACATGATGTGTTCCTTTCCAGAACGTGGTTGCCCGAGGCGCAACTTGCCCCCGGGGTCGTGCGTCAAATCGTCCGATGAAAGGAAGTCGTCGTCTGGTTTTCGCCGTGGTCCCGATGCAGGGCATGCGGGCAGGTGGCGGTCGTCAAAGGCCGAAGTCCGTCGCAAATTTCGACGTCAGCGGTGGCTCAGTAGCACGACGGGGGCATTCGACCTAACGATTAAACCTGTTGCGAATTGAGTCCTTCGCGCCACACCCGCATCATCTTGAGTCCGGCGATTCTGCGCAGACTCAACATCTTGTGCCGGACTCCTTTCGTTCTCTCTTGGATAACGGCCCGTTAACCATAACCGGCTATCGCAAGGCTCTTGACGCGGAGTCCGCTTGGACTCACCCTGTGGATAACTACGGACAGGGGAATATGATGGGGGTCATAGAGACCACGAAGAACCGCGCCCAAGCGGTTGTAAAAGCTGCTGCTACGCCGAAGGAGCTGCTCCCGCTGGGTCAGATCATCCCGGGCGATTGCGTGGAAGCGATGCGGTCGATCCCGACCGCGTCGGTCGATCTCGTCTTTGCCGATCCGCCCTACAACCTCCAGCTCGGCGGCGACCTCAACCGTCCCGACGGCAGCCATGTCGATGCCGTGACGGACGACTGGGACAAGTTCGACACCTTCGCCGCCTATGACGAGTTTACCCGCGCCTGGCTGACCGAGGCGAAGCGCATCCTCAAGCCCGACGGCGCGCTGTGGGTCATCGGCAGCTACCACAACATCTTCCGCGTCGGCGCGATCCTGCAGGACCTCGGGTTCTGGATCCTCAACGACATCGTCTGGCGCAAGTCGAACCCCATGCCCAACTTCAAGGGCACCCGCTTCACCAATGCGCACGAGACGCTGATCTGGGCGAGCCAGGGCGAGAAGGCCAAGTACCACTTCAACTATCGCGCGATGAAGACGCTCAATGACGAGCTCCAGATGCGCAGCGACTGGGTCCTGCCGATCTGTTCGGGCGGCGAGCGGCTGAAGGAGGGCGGCACCAAGGTCCACCCGACGCAGAAGCCCGAAAGCCTGCTCTATCGCGTGCTCCTCTCGACCACCGAGAAGGGCGACGTCGTGCTCGACCCGTTCTTCGGCACCGGCACCACTGGCGCGGTGGCCAAGCGCCTGGGGCGTGAATGGATCGGCTGCGAGCGCGAGAGCGTCTATCGCGACGCCGCGCTGAAGCGGATCGAGAAGGAACTCCCGCTCGACGAAAGCGCGCTCACCACCATGCAGGCCGGCCGCGCCGCGCCCAAGGTTGCCTTCGGCGCGCTGGTCGAGGGCGGCTTCCTCAAGCCCGGCACCGAGGTGTTCGACAAGAAACGCCGCTGGGTCGCGACAGTGCGCGCCGACGGCTCGCTGGCCTATGGCAAGCAGGCAGGCAGCATCCACTCGCTCGGCAAGGACCTCCAGGGCGCGCCCAGCTGCAACGGCTGGACCTTCTGGCATTACGAGAACGGTGGGGAGATCAAACCCATCGACGCCGCGCGGCAGCTATACCTGCTGGCGGTGGAGGATTGAGGATCAAGCTCGCCTTCCTATCGGCGACTTCCACTAGTATGTGAATCCGTCCGGGACTGCGCAACCTCCCGTCCAGGCGCTCGCGCTCAAGCGTTGCCTCGTCGATCCGCCACATGGCGGGTATGGGAGTGCGGGGTTCGACCATGAGTGAAGCAGAAACTTCTCCCCGGTTTGATCAACTGCTCAGGGTATTCCTTCGCATCGGCCTGCTCAGTTTCGGCGGTCCGGCCGGACAGATTGCGCTGATGCATCGTGAGCTCGTCGAAGAACGACAATGGGTGGAAGAGGAGGACTACCTCCACGCGCTCAACTTCTGTCACCTTCTGCCCGGCCCCGAGGCACAACAGCTTGCGACATGGATCGGCTGGCGCCTGCACGGCTGGCGCGGAGGGCTGGCGGCTGGCCTCCTGTTCGTGATTCCGGGGGCCATCGTCATACTGGCCCTGTCGATGCTCTACGCGATCGCCGCCAATCTCGACTGGTTCGTCGCCGTGTTCCTCGGAGTAAAGGCAGCGGTGCTTGCGATCGTGGTCCAGGCCCTCCTCCGTATTGCCGGGAGAGCACTCAATTCCCCGTTCAAGAAGGTGTTGGCCATCGCTGCCTTCATATCTCTCTTCCTGCTCGACCTGCCGTTTCCATTGATCGTTCTAGGGGCTGGGCTGATCGGCGTGTCGGTCGCCGCTGTCCGCCCCCATTGGCTTTCGCTGGGACAGAGTGCGGCACCTGTCGAAGATGGACCCCGGCCATGGAGGGCAACATTGCTCGCGGTGCTGGTCTGGGGCATCATCTGGGCGGTCCCGATGGCCCTCGTTGCTGCGACCCTTGGGCGCGAGCACGTGCTGTGGGACATCGGCGCCTTCTTTTCGCAGCTTGCCGTTGTGACATTTGGCGGCGCCTATGCGGTCCTCGCATATATGGCGCAGGAGGCTGTGCAGGGGTTCGGGTGGTTGAACGCCCGCGAGATGGCGGACGGGCTCGGCCTTGCGGAAACGACACCGGGGCCCCTGATCCTTGTCACTCAATTCGTGGGCTATCTGGCAGCTTACCGTACGCCGGACCCGTTCACGCCGCTTGTTGCCGGGCTGTTGGGCGCAGGGCTCACCACTTGGGTGACCTTCGCGCCGTGCTTCCTTTGGATTTTCGCTCTGGCGCCGTGGATCGACAGGCTCGGGAAGGCCGTCAGGCTCAAGGGCGGGCTGGCAGCGGTGACGGCGGCAGTGGTGGGCGTCATCGCAAACCTGACCGCGTGGTTCGCACTGCATGTGATCTTCACTTCAGTGGGCGAGGCGAGGATGGGACCGGTCAGATTCTACTTGCCGGACTGGGCCAACTTCGACTGGCGGGCAGCGCTGCTGTCGGCAGTGGCTTTCCTCCTGACATTCGGTGCAAAATGGTCGGTGTTTCGAGTGCTGGCAGTATGCGCCTTGGGTGGGTTGGCCCTCAGTTTGGTGTCACTGTAGGCAAGGCGGCAGGCGAATGGGGATGATCCCGTCCGGGTCTACTTCGTGTGAGTAGCAGCGGACTGTCCTACAGGCTGCCTTCAGCGCTATGACCTGGCAAATGCGCTCACGATCGCCGTCACACTCGGCCCACGCAAGGCGACACTTTCGCCCGCAAGGTCACACTCTGCCGATTTCCCCTCATAACCCTGTTCCATGTGTTCCATCCTGTGGGGTTTGCGCTAGGCAGGTCCTCCTATGATCCAACACGCCTCCATCCGCCCCATCGGCCTCGTCCCCGGTCCGCAGTCAGAGCACGGCAATGCCATCCGGCTGGCGGGCGGGATGGTCTATGCGAGCCGCTTTGCAGTGGTGCTGCGGCGTGACGGGCAGGTGGTCGAACGCTGGCTCGCCTCGCCCGACACGATTGCCGAGGTGATCGGGAACCTGCCCGACCAATGCGGGGCCGAGGCCGAGGCGCAGTGGAGCAACCTCACGCTCGCGCATCCGCCGCTGGCGCTGGGCGCGCGGACGATCCGGCTCGACCAGCCGCAGGTCATGGGCATCCTCAACGTCACGCCCGACAGCTTCAGCGATGGCGGCGCGCATGACAGCCCCGATGCCGCGCGCGAGCACGCCGCGGCCATGGTCGAGGCGGGGGCGGGCATCATCGACGTCGGCGGCGAGAGCACCCGCCCCGGGGCCAAGCCCCTGTGGGAAGGTGACGAGATCGCCCGCGTCGTCCCCGCGATCGATGCCTGCGTCGCCATGGGCGCGGCGGTCAGTATCGACACGCGCAAGGCGGCGGTGATGGAGGCCGCGCTCGAAGCGGGGGCGCACATGGTCAACGACGTCTCCGGCCTCGCGCACGATCCGCGCAGCGCCGAGGTGGTCGCGCGCGCCGGTGTGCCGGTGGTGCTGATGCACGCGCCGGGTGCGGCGGGCGAGGACCTGCACGAGGGCGGTGAATACGAGAACGTGGTGTTCGAGGTCTTCGATGCGCTGCGTGCGCGGCGCGATGTGGCGCTCAGCGCGGGGATCGAGGCAAGGAACATCCTCCTCGATCCGGGCATCGGCTTCGGCAAGTCGCTTGCAGAGAACCTCGCGCTGATCAACGCACTGCCGCTGTTCCATGTGCTTGGCCATCCGCTGATGCTCGGCGCGAGCCGCAAGCGGATGATCGGCGCGCTCTCGAACGAAGCAGAGGCGGACGCGCGGCTCGGCGGCAGCATCGCGCTCGCCATGAAGGGCATGGACGCGGGCGTGCAAATGCTGCGCGTCCACGACGTCCCCGAAACCGTCCAGGCGCGCAACGTCTGGCGCGGCCTGCGCGATGCGGCGCTGACCGACTTCGCGGACCTGCCGGGCTAGCTCCCGGGCGAGGCGGCGCTACCCGCCAGCAGGCCGCCGTCGAGGGTGAGTTCGGCGCCGGTCATGTAGCCGCTCTCGGGCGAAGCGAGGTAGACGCACAGCGCGGCGACCTCCTCGACCGTGCCGAAGCGCTTCAAGGGGGTGTCGGCAACGAAAGCCGCCATCCGCTCCTCGCGGTCGGGACCGTCGCCGATCAGCGCATCCCACATGGGGGTGAGCACGGCGGCGGGGTGGATGGAGTTGCAGCGGACCTTGAGCCCCTGCTGCGCGGCGTAGAGCGCGACCGACTTGGTGTGGTTGCGGATCGCCGCCTTGCTTGCCGCATAGGCCGCCGCGCCGGGAATGCCGACGAGGCCGGAGCGGGAGGAGATGTTGATGATCGACCCCGTTGCCTTGGCTCGCATGGAGCGCAGGGCATAGCGGCAGCCGAGGAAGCAGCCGTCGGTGTTGACCGCGTGAACCCGGTGCCATTCGGCAAGCGTGGCGTTCTCGGGATCGTGGGCGGCGGGGCCATCCTCGAAACCGGTGATGCCGGCGTTGTTGACCAGCACGTCGACCTCTGGGAAGGCCTGAGCCAGCCGGTCCCATTCGGCTTCGCTGGCCACGTCGAGCCGGTGCCACTCGCAGCCGAGTTCCGATGCAGCTTTCCTACCCGTTTCGGGATCGATATCGGTCAGCACCACGCGCGCACCTTCGGCGACGAAGGCCTTGCAGATTGCCTTGCCGATACCGCGCGCGCCGCCGGTGACGACGCACAGCATGTCGTTCAGTCTTTGCATGGGGACCGGCTAGGCCGGTCAGGCGGCGTTGTCGATGCCGAGCTCGGAAAGCTTCCGGTAAAGCGTCGAGCGCCCGATGCCGAGACGGCGGGCGACTTCGGTCATTCGTCCACGGTAGTGGCCGATGGCAAGGCGGATGACGTCGGCCTCGATGTCCTCGAGCGCGCGCAGGTTGCCGTCCTCGGTGTAGAGCAGGACGCCGAGCCCGCGATGGCGGCTCTCGCCGCGGTCCGGGCTGTCGCCGAGCAGCTGCGAAAGCTGGGGGAAGCTTGACGCGGTCAGTGCCTCGCCGTCGCAGAACACGGCGGCGCGGAAGAGAACGGCCTGGAGCTGGCGGACGTTGCCCGGCCAGTCGTAGGCCTCGAGCAAGGTCAGCGCGCTGTCGGCGATCGAGTGATGCTGCAGGCCCGGCTGCTCACCGATCTGCGAAAGGAAGTAGCGCGTAAGGGCAGGGATATCGCCCATGCGCTCGCGCAGCGCCGGCAGGCGGACGCGGGTAGCCGAGAGGATGTCGAACAGCTTCTTCGAGAAGTCGCCTGCGGCGACCAGCTCGTCGATGTCGAAATCGCTCGCTGCAAAGATGCGCACGTCGATCTTGAAACCGTGCGATGCGCCGGTGGGGCGCACGATGCCGCTTTCGAGAACGTCGGCGAGACGGTCCTGGAGGACAAGGTCCATCCGGTCGATGTCGTCGAACAGCAGCGTCCCGCCGTCGCAGGATTCGAGCAGGCCGGTCTGGCGATCGAAGGCACCGGCGAAGGCGCCCTTCTCGTGACCGAAGACGAGCGATTCCAGCGACATCGACGGCATGGAGCCGCAGTTCACCAGCTTCATCGCGTTCTTGGCGCGGGTCGAGGAGCCGTGCATGGCCCGCATCAGCATTTCCTTGCCCGTGCCACTTTCGCCTTCGACCAGAGCATGTCCGTGGCCACGCGCTGCGGTCGCGGCCTTTGCCAGGGCCGTGCGGAACGGTGGGGCGGAGCCGACCATGGCATCGAAGTCGAGCGCCGCTGCGAACTTCTCGGTCATCGGCTGTAGTTCGTCGCGCGGAGCCTCGTCGCGGGTCGCGCTGCGCAGTGCAGCGAGCAGGCGATCGGGACCGACCGGCTTTATGAGGTAGTCTGTTGCGCCCGAGCGCATGGCTTCCACCGCCAGTAACGGCGAAGTGCTCGCGGTCAGCATAAGCAGCGGCACATCGGGCCGGAGTTGGCGGATCTGGCGTATGAGTTCGCAGGCGTCTTCGCCCGGCACCCACTGGTCGAGCAGGACAGCGCGGATTTCGCCGCTTTCGTCGGCGGCCAGCTTCTGGATCGCTTCTTCGCCAGAACCGACAACGAGCGTGCGCCAACCCTCGCGCGATGCAAGTGCGCTGACGAATCGGCTCTGCGCCGGCTCGTCGTCGATCAGCATAAGCAGGCGGGTGTCATCGCTCGCCATGGTTGTCCCGGGCTCCCATTTGGCGGCCACGCAGGTCGCCTTCGCGAATGACTTACGGGAAAGGAGTAAAGACCCGATTAAGGCTGCCGGCTTTGGGGAATGGGACGAAGGTGGGACTTGAGCCACCGCGCCTGGCGCGATAGACCGCCGCCAACGACAATCCGCAACCTCAGGGGTATCGCATGAATTCCGCCAACGACATGAAGGCGCACAGCAAGACCTATTCCTCGTTCATCGGCATGCTCAAGTGGGCGATCCCGGTGATTGCCGCGATTACGGCGCTCGTCGTCATACTGATTTCGAACTAACGCACCTCCGATGCGGATCGCGGTGCTGAAGGAGCGCGCGGCCGGCGAGAGCCGTGTTGCGATCACGCCTGAAACGGTGAAGAAATTCATCGGCTTGGGTGCCAGCGTTGCGGTCGAGGGAGGGGCAGGTCTCGGCGCTGCAATCACCGACGACGCCCTGCGAGAAGCGGGTGCAGAACTCGGTTCTGCAGCCGCGACGATAAAGGACGCCGACATCGTGCTTGGCGTGCAGGCCCCGGATATCGCTTCGCTGGCCGGAGCAAAGCCCGGTGCGTGGGTGGCGGCGACTTTCGATCCATTCCGCAACGCGGCGCTGGTCGACGCCTATGCCAAGGCCGGCTTCGAAGCGCTGAGCATGGAGTTCATGCCGCGCATCACGCGTGCGCAGAGCATGGACGTGCTTTCAAGCCAGTCCAACCTCGCGGGCTACAAGGCCGTTCTCGCCGCGGCGAACGAATATGGTCGCGCTTTCCCGATGATGATGACCGCTGCCGGTACGGTGCAGGCGGCGAAGTGCTTCGTCATGGGGGTGGGCGTTGCGGGGCTCCAGGCGATTGCGACCGCCAAGCGCCTCGGCGCGCAGGTCTCCGCGACCGACGTCCGTTCGGCGACCAGGGAGCAGATCCAGTCGCTCGGTGCCAAGCCGATCTTTGTCGAGAACGTCGCGGGGATCGAGGGCGAGGGTTCGGGCGGCTATGCCACCGAAATGAGCGAGGAATACCAGAAGGCGCAGGCCGAGCTGGTGTCCGGGCACATCGCCAAGCAGGACATCGTCATCACCACCGCGCTGATCCCGGGCAGGCCCGCGCCGCGCCTGATCTCGGACGCGCAGATTGCCAGCATGAAGCCGGGCAGCGTGATCTTCGACCTCGCGGTCGCGCAGGGTGGCAATGTTGAAGGCTCGGCCGCCGACCAGGTGGTCGAAAAGCACGGCGTGAAAATCGTCGGCTATTCGAACACCGCAGGCCATCTCGCCGCCGACGCCTCGGCCCTGTTTGCGCGCAATCTGTTCAACTTCCTCTCGGCCTTCTGGGACAAGGAAGCGGGCAAGCCTGTCCTCGACGAGGAAATCGGCAATGCCGTGCGCCTGACGCAGGGCGGCAAGGTCGTGAACGAGAGGCTGGCGGCGCAGTAGATTATCCGGACCCGGGGAGGGCCACAGTGGACTTCATTTCGATCCTGTCGATCTTCGTGCTGGCGTGTTTCGTCGGCTATTACGTGGTCTGGTCGGTCACGCCTGCGCTGCACACGCCGCTGATGGCGGTCACCAATGCGATTTCATCGGTGATCATTGTAGGCGCGCTGATCTCAGCCGCGGAGGCCGGGAATGACCTCGCGAAATGGCTCGGCTTGCTTGGCGTGGTCCTGGCGAGCGTAAATATCTTCGGCGGATTTGCCGTAACCGAGCGCATGCTGGCGATGTACAAGAAGAAGGAGAAGAAGTGATGTTCTCCGTTCTTGGCCAGACGACTGCCTGTGCAGATCCGGTTACGATGGATTGCAGCTACATGAAGGCGATCGCTGCGAGTGCCTCCGAAACCGCGGCCGCGCATGGTCCCGTTAACCCTTGGGTCGCACTCGCCTACCTTGTGGCAGGCATCTTCTTCATCCTTGCCCTGCGTGGCCTTTCGTCACCTTCGACGAGCCGCACGGGCAACCGCTTCGGCATGATCGGTATGCTGATTGCCGTGGTGACCACGCTGCTCACGCACTCGGTGGTCAACATCGTCGAGATCGGGATTGCGATCTTCCTCGGCGGGATCATCGGCGTCACTGTCGCGCGGCGCATCGCGATGACGCAGATGCCCGAACTGGTCGCTGCGTTCCACTCGCTGGTCGGCCTTGCCGCTGTGCTGGTCGGGTGGGCTGCCTATCTCAGTCCCAGTGCCTTCGGACTGCTGGCCGCCGACGGCGGGATCGAGTCCGTCAGCAAGATTGAGATGGGTCTGGGTATCGCCATCGGGGCGATCACCTTTTCGGGCTCGGTCATCGCCTTCCTCAAGCTTTCGGGCAAGATGAGCGGTTCGCCGATCCTCCTGCCTGCGCGCCACGTGATCAACCTCGGCACGCTGGCCGCCATTATCGTTCTGACCGCGCTTTTTGCCATGGCCGGTCCCGCCGAAACCATGCCGCTGATCATCGCATTGACGGTTTTGAGCTTCGTGATCGGTTTCCTGCTGATCATCCCCATCGGCGGGGCGGACATGCCGGTCGTCGTCTCGATGCTGAACAGCTATTCGGGCTGGGCCGCTGCGGCGATGGGCTTCACGCTTGGCAATACGGCCATGATCATCACCGGCGCACTGGTTGGCAGCTCGGGCGCGATCCTCAGTTACATCATGTGCCGCGCGATGAACCGCAGCTTCATAAGCGTCATTGCCGGCGGCTTCGGTGCCGAGGCGGGCGCAGGTGGTGGCGAAGCCAAGGAACAGCGCCCCTACAAGCAGGGCAGCGCGGCGGACGCCGCTTTCATGTTGGAACAGGCGGAGAAGGTCATCATCATTCCCGGCTACGGCATGGCGGTGGCGCAGGCACAGCACGCTCTGCGCGAGATGGCCGACATTCTCGAGGAGAAGGGTGTCGAGGTGAAATACGCCATCCACCCTGTTGCCGGACGCATGCCCGGGCACATGAACGTGCTGCTCGCCGAAGCCAGTGTTCCCTACGAGAACGTCTACGAGCTGGAGGACATCAACTCCGAATTCGCCCAGGCCGACGTCGCCTTCATCATCGGCGCGAATGACGTGGTCAATCCGGCGGCCAAGACCGACAAGACCAGCCCCATCTATGGCATGCCGGTGTTCGACGTCGACAAAGCCAAGCAGGTCTTCTTCATCAAGCGCAGCATGGGCGGCGTGGGTTACGCGGGCGTCGACAACGACGTATTCTACATGGACCAGACCATGATGCTGCTCGCCGATGCGAAGAAGATGGTCGAGGATATCGTCAAGGCGCTGGACTGAGGTCGTGTTTTGAAGCGCGTCCTGCTCGTCATAGTCGTGCTGCTTATTGCCGGCGGTGCCGTCTGGTTCTTCACCGGAGGACCCGAGCGCGTTGCACGCCAGCGGATCAAGAGCGAACTGGTCGCACGGGGGCTTCCGCAACCGATGGCCGAGTGCATGGCGACGCGCATGTCCGAGCAATTGTCGATTGCGCAGCTCCGCAAGCTCGAGGCGCTGAAGCCCGAGGCGGGTGAGGCCGATGTGCCGATGACCGTCGCGGGCGTGCTCGAGCGGGTCCGTCGGGTCGGCGATCCCGAAGTCGTCGAGGTCACTGCCACCTCGGCCGCGATCTGCGCCTTCGGCGGTATCTGACCTACACCAGCTTGCAATCGCGCCCCCTTGCGGCATGATGCCGGGCAGGGGAGAAAGCCGATGACGCGATATTTCGCTGCTGCCGCTGCACTGCTGATGGCATCCACTGCGCTGGCTCATGACGGACACGAACATGCCGATGCCACGCTTGAGCGGGTGGGCACCGAATACATGGTCATGCAGACCAGCGCGAAGCCTGAGGCACGGGAACCCTTCCTTCGCGGCCTCGCGCTGCTCCACAACTTCGAATACAACTACGCCGCGGAGGAATTCCAGCGCGCCCAGGCCGCCGATCCGGGCTTCGTCATGGCCTATTGGGGCGAGGCGATGAGCTACAACCACTCGCTGTGGGAAGAGCAGGATCGCGACAAAGCGATTGCTGCTCTCGCGAAGCTGGGGCCGACACCCGCAGACCGCGCGGCGAAGGCGCGCAATCCTCGCGAGTCAGGCTGGCTGGCCGCGGTCGAGGCACTCTATGGCGAAGGCACCAAGCAGGAGCGGGACATGGCCTACCTCGCCGCCATGCAGCGTCTTTTCGATGCAGACCCATCCGACATCGATGCGCGCGCCTTTACCGGGCTTGCGATCCTCGGTTCGTCACATGGCGGGCGCCAGATCCCCATCTACATGCGCGCAGCCGGTCTGCTGGAGCCGGGCTTCATCACCAACGACCACCATCCGGGCATCCTGCATTACCTCATCCATTCCTATGACGATCCAGTGCATGCACCGCTGGGGGCACGCGCCGCCGAACGCTATGCCAAGGTCGCGCCGGATGCGGGCCATGCCCAGCATATGGTGAGCCACATCTTCCACGCGCTGGGCGACTGGCAGGCGTCCGAACTGGCCAACATCAACGCGGACTCGGTGGTGGACCGCCAGCGGGCTGCACAAAGTCGCGATCCCGCATTCTGCGGGCACTACAACGAATGGCTGGTCTATGCGCTGATCCATCAGGGCAAGGATGCCAGCGCGATCGTCGACGGCTGCCGGGCCCAGGCTCTCGGCGCGATTGCGGGAGAGCGGAAGGGACGCCTCGGGTTCGGGGCACCATCGAGCTATGGTGCGATTTCGCTCTGGAACGGGGTATTGACCGGAAACTGGCCGGATCCGGTCGAGGGCACGGGCGATGGCTATCTCCTGATGCGCTTCGACCTCGCGACTTCGCGCCTGCTCGCCCATCGTGACGACGTTGCGGAAATGCGCTCGACGCTCGAGGAAATGCGTAGCCTTGGCAGCGAGATCGCGAGCGTATTGCCGACCGAAGATCCGCTCAACACTTACACCATGCCGTGGATTTCCCGTCAGCTTGCACAGGGCGATGCACTGGTGGCACTGGCTTCGGGCAAGACTGAAGACGGCCTCGCCATGCTCCGCGCAGCAGCCGAAGCCGAAGACGCCTTGCCCGAGGATTTCGGACCGCCTGCAATCGCCATCCCCAGCTACGAAATGCTTGGCCAGCAACTCCTGGTACTCGGGCGCAAGGACGAGGCAGCCGCGGCATTCCGGATGGCTCTGGCCTTCTCGCCGGGCCGCAAGCCTTCGCTCGACGGGCTTGCCGTAGCGGAAGGCTCCGGCGGCTAGCGCCTCCGCTTGCAATCACGCTCCCTTGCGGCAGTATGGGTTGCAAGGGAGAGACTCATGATCCGTCTGACGATTGCCGCAGCCATGCTGGCGAGTGCCGCGCCGGTGCTTGCCGAAACCCACTCAGTGACGCCCGGAGATGGAGCCCAGGAACGCCTGCAGGAAGCTCTCATCGTGGCCAAGCCCGGAGACGAGATCGTCCTCGCCGCGGGACGCTACTCCCTTACTGACGGACTGAGCCTCGACGTCGACGGCGTGACCATCCGCGGGGCGGGCATGGACGGCACGGTACTCGATTTCACCACCCAGAAGGGAGCGGGTGAAGGCCTGCTGGTGACCAGCGACAACGTTACCCTGCGTGATTTCGCACTGGAGAATCCCAAGGGTGACGGGATCAAGTCCAAGGGTGCCGACAACATCATCTACCATCGCATCCGTGTGACCTGGACCAATGGTCCTGCGCCCACCAACGGCGCCTATGGCATCTACCCGGTCGAAAGCGACGGCGTGCTTGTCGACGGGGCAAAGGTTTCGGGCGCGTCCGATGCGGGCATCTACGTCGGACAGTCGAACCACATCACAGTGCGCAACTCGATTGCCGAGGCCAATGTCGCCGGAATCGAGATCGAGAACAGCCGCAATGCACTGGTCGAGCACAATGTCGCCACGCGCAACACGGGTGGCATCCTGATCTTCGACCTGCCTGGCCTGCCGGTCATGGGTGGCGGTAATGTCATCGTCGCGAACAACCTCGTGGTTGCGAACGACACACCCAACTTTGCACCCCCGGGCAACATCGTCGCGGGCGTGCGCCGCGGGACCGGCATCATGGTCATGGCCAACGACCGCGTGCTGGTCGAGAACAACATCCTCTCCGGCAACCCGACCGCGCCGATCATGGTGATTTCCTACACCCAGGCGTTCACCGATCCGCGGTACGATCCGTTTCCGCGCAATGTGACGGTCGGGGCCAATCTGATCGCCAACGGGGGTTACGATCCCCAACTCGAAGGTGCGGATCAACTGCTCGCAGCCTTCGGTGGCGAATTGCCCCCGCTGCTGTGGGACGGGCTCGGAAACCCGACTTCTGCGCTCTACGTTGCGCCGGGTACCAAGGGATGGACGCTCGGTCTGACAGAGCAGGGCAAGGGACTGACAGGTGCTCAGCCTGCGCCGCTTACCAATGCCCCCGCGCCCATCGAAATATTCTACCGCGAAGGCATTGGGGCGCCTGCCGCGCTGCTTGAAAGGCTGGGTGGATGAAGCATTTCGCCTGGGTCGCTTGCGCCGCGCTGGCATTTTCCGGCGCGATGGTAGCGCGCGCGACCCCGCCCGGCTCGGTCAACGAAGTCGCGATAACCGATCCTGCGATGCCGAGGTCGTTGTCCGAGTACGGCTTCTTCGCTGACGCGCCCGCGCAGTTGCCGGGCAAGGGCGTCACCCCCTATCGGCTCAATACGCCGCTGTTTTCGGACGGAGCTGAAAAGCTGCGCTTCGTCTACGTGCCGGCAGGTTCAATGGCGCGAGCGAATGGCGAGAACCTGCTCGACCTGCCTGTCGGAAGTGCGCTCATCAAGACCTTTGCCTTTCAGCAGGATGGCAAGCGCCGCCTGGTCGAAACCCGCGTACTCCTGCACCGTGCCGACGGCTGGCTCGCGCTGCCCTATCTGTGGAACGACGAGCAGACCGAGGCCCGGCTTGCCATCGCGGGGGCGCGGCTCGACCTCTTCACGCCGAAAGGTGAGGCGATCAGCTACCGCGTGCCCAACAAGAACCAGTGCAAGGAATGCCACGGATTGGACGGCGTAGTGACGCCGATCGGTCCCAAGGCGCGCAATCTGTCGCGCGACTGGCTCGCGGCGATGGTCGATGCCGGGCACCTCGACAAATTGCCCCAGGATGCCGACCAGCTTCCCGTGTGGGAGGATCGCGAGAGCGCCAACCTCACGGCCGCGGCGCGCGCCTACCTCGACGTCAACTGTGCCCATTGCCACCGGCCCGGAGCAACGGCATCGAACAGCGGACTGGACCTGCGTTGGGAACAGCAGGACCCGCACGCGATCGGCATCGGCAAGCGACCAGTGGCAGCCGGACGTGGGGCAGGCGGAAATTTGTTCGACATTGTCCCCGGTGCACCTGACAAGTCGATCATCGCTTATCGTATGAGCACAACCGAGCCGGGCGTTGCCATGCCGGAGATTGGCAAGGAGACGGTCGACACCGACGGGCTGGCCATCGTGCGCAATTGGATCGAGGAGATGGCCCCATGAAGTGGCTCTGGCGCATTCTTGGCATACTGCTTGGCCTGCTGGTCGTGCTGTTCTTCGTGTTTCGGGTGCCCGATACCGATCCTGCCGAGATGCGCGCGAAATATGCCACTGCCCCGTCGCAGTTCGTGAAGCTCACCGACGGCCGTGAAATTCATCTCCGCGACGAGGGACCGCGCGATGCGCCCGTCATCATCCTGCTTCACGGCTCGAACGCGGACCTTTCTGCTTGGCAGAAATGGACCGAGGCCCTGCGCGACAAGTACCGGGTGATCCGCTTCGACCAGCGTGGCCACGGGCTGACCGGACCTGCGCCCGGTGACGATTACGACCTCACGGCCTTCGTCAATGACGTCGACGAGGTTGCAGATGCACTGGACGTCGGGACTTTCACCTTGGGAGGCAATTCGATGGGTGGCGGGATCGCGATGGGATACGCCATCGCCAATCCCGACAGGCTCGACGCGCTTATCCTCGTCGATGCGGGCGGAGCTCCGATCGAGCGTAAGGGTAGCGGAAATCTTGCTTTCACTCTCGCAGGCAAGCCGGTCATCGGCGACTTGATGAGCCAGCTCTTGCCGCGTTCGCTTGTCGAGAAGAGCCTGTCGCAGAGCGTATCGAACCAGGCCGTGGTGACCCCCGAGGCGGTCGATCGCTATTGGGAGATGGCTCGCTATCCAGGCGCGCGCGCGGCCACGCGCAAGCGCTTTTCTACCCCCCGAAGGTCCTTCTCGGCGGAAAGCGTCGCTGCGATGCAGGTCCCGACGCTCGTGATGTGGGGTGAAGAGGATGCGCTAATCCCCTATGACGCGGCAGGCTGGTACATGGACCATCTCCCCAACGCAAAGCTGGTTCACTATCCGGGGATCGGGCACCTTCCGATGGAAGAGGCACCGGAAAAGAGCGTCGCAGACCTGACGGCTTGGCTCGACGAGGTGTTGGCGAACGGTAACCCGACTTCTGCGGAACCCGAAGATACGCCGTCCGTTTCTACGCCTTAGGATCGTTTAAGGGCCGCACGGTTGACCGTCGGCTTCAAGGGAAGGGGCGCAGGGTTTGCGGAAATTGGGGTTGATTGGCGGGATGAGCTGGATCTCGACCCGCGACTATTATGAACGCATAAATCGGCTGGTGCAGAAGAGGGTTGCTCCGATGGCGGGCCCGCCAATGCTCATCGAGAGCCTCGACTACCTGCAGATTTACCAAGCGAAGCAGGTAGAGGATTGGGATGCCGTTGCCACCATCCTGATCGATTCAGCACGGCGGCTTGAGGGCGCCGGGGCCGAGGGGCTGGTGATCGCTGCGAACGCAATGCACAAAGTGTACGACCGCATAGGGGAAGCCGTGTCGATACCGGTGCTCCATATCGCCGACAGTGTCGGTCGGGCGATGCAGGAGGCCAACTGCAAGAGCGCGGCGCTGCTCGGCACGCGATATGTCATGACCGAAAGTTTCTATCGCCAGCGTCTCGTCGCGCACGGTGTAGATTTGCTTCCTCCGCAGCCCGAAGACGTCGAGATGGTCGATGGCATCATCTACAAGGAACTTATGCTGGGCCGCGTGACGCGCGATGCAGAGCGGGCAATCAAGACGATGATTACGATGAAAGAAAAGGAGGGGGCGGAAGCGATCGTCCTCGCCTGTGCCGAACTCGAACTGGTGGTCGATACCGATGCAAATGTTCTGCCGGTCTTCGATTCCACGACGATCCACTGCAAGGAAATTGCCGACTGGATACTCGAATGATGCGTCAATCGGTCAGGTATCGTTAGAAAAGAGCGCGAAGAATTTTTTTCAACGAAATTTACCATGACGATATTGATGCAAAGTTTTTTGTCGGCATGATGTACCTTCCTAACTCTGGGAAGGGACTCACAATATGAAAATTACCGTTGGTCGCATGGCGGCCGCGAGCGTCCTTGCGCTTGCGGCAGCGGGGATGTCTGTCTCGGGTACGGCCCAATCGGCCCCCGCAGCAGGCTCCAAGATAGAGAATTCCTACATCTGCGTTTTCAACCCCGGTCTCGTCGCCAAGGGCAACGTCAAGGCCGAGGCGGCCCGCTCCGCCAACGCTGCTGGTGGTGGTGTCGGCCACACCTACCAGAACACCATTCGCGGCTTCTCCATCAACGCATCAGCCCAGGGCGTTGCGAAGATGCAGGCCAACAACCCGCGCATCGCATTCTGCGAGCAGGACCAGGTCATCACCACTATGCAGAGCGGCAAGCCGGGTGGCGTGACCGCCCAGGCCGAAACGCTGCCGTGGGGCATCCAGCGCGTTAACGGCGGCCAGACCGGCGCGACCGGTCGAGCGATCGTTATCGACACCGGTGTCGACTTCACCCACCCCGATATCAACGTGAACACTTCGCTTGCGCGCAACTTCACCAAGGATCGTGACGGAAACGATCTGAACGGCCACGGCACCCATGTCGCAGGTACCATCGCTGCCATCGCAGGAAACGGTATTGGCGTTATCGGGGTCGCTCCGGGCGTTACGGTTATCCCGGTCAAGGTTCTCGACCGTCGCGGCTCGGGTTCGAACAGCGGCGTCATCGCCGGTATCGACTATGCAGCAAGCATTGCTGCAAGCGGTGATGTGGCCAACATGAGCTTGGGTGGCGGCTTTAGCCAGGCGCTCAACGATGCAGTCATTGCCGCAGCCGGAAGCGGACTGAAGTTTGCCCTGGCCGCAGGCAACGAGAGCACGAGCGCAACTACCAAGTCACCTGCATCGGCCAACCACCCGAACATCTACACAGTGTCGTCGTTCGCACAGGGTGACAATTGGTCGAGCTTCTCGAACTATGGCAACCCGCCGGTCGATTATGCCGAGCCGGGTTCGTCGATCTACTCGACCTACAAGGGAGGCGGCTATGCCACCCTGTCGGGCACCTCGATGGCCAGCCCCCACATGGCGGGCCTGCTGCTCCTTGGTGCCATCCGCAGCGGCGGTTCGGTCAACAATGACCCCGACGGTAACCCGGACACCATCGGCATCCACTGATAGGGTATCGAAATCGGGAGGGGCCGCGCGGCATATGTCGCGCGGCCCTTTCTTTTTGCCGATAAGCAGGCGGGTTCGCTTTTCGTTCACGTTGTCGCGCGCGGGTACCTGACCTAAGCCGCTGCCACCCATGGAAAGAGCCCGCTACGCTGCCGACCCCGCCAAGTCCCGCGGGCGCGAATTCGCCGAAAACCGCGACGGAACCCGCGGTCCTCGCAGCGAGTTCCAGCGCGACCGGGACCGGATCGTTCACTCGATCGCCTTTCGCCGCCTGCGCTCGAAGACGCAGGTCTTTATCGCACCGGACGGCGACCATTATCGCACGCGCCTGACGCATAGTATCGAGGTCGCGCAGATTGGCCGGGTAATAGCGCGCGAACTCGGTCTGGACGAGGACCTGACCGAAGCCCTCTGCCTTGCTCACGATATCGGCCATCCGCCCTTTGGTCATGCAGGCGAGAAGGCACTGGAAGAGGCAATGACCCACGCAGGCGGTTACGACCACAATGCGCAGGGTATCCGCACGCTGGCACGGCTCGAGAGCCCGTATTGCGAACACGAGGGCCTCAACCTCACCTGGGAAACGCTTGAGGGCATGGCCAAGCACAACGGCCCGGTCGACGCACCACATTGGGCTTTGGCGGAGGTCGACGCTGCCTTCCCGCTCTCGCTTGGCGAATGGCCTTCGCTTGAGGCCCAGGTCGCGGCAATTGCCGACGACATCGCCTATGACAATCACGATATCGATGACGGCTTACGCGCCGGATTCCTCGAGCTTGACGACCTGCTTACGCTCGACTGGCTCGGCGACCAGTGGCGCGCGGTGGAGCGGCGGTTCCCGAACGCATCGCGTGACCGCCAGCTGCGCGAGCTCGTGCGTACGCAGATCGGTACCATGGTCAACGATGTACTGGTGCAAACGCGGTCGCAATTGGGTGGCATCGACAGCGCCGAGGACGTGCGTGCCGCCGGACATGCTCTGGCGACTTTCTCGCCCGCGATGCGCGACCAGGAACGCGGTCTCAAGCACTTCATGTACGAGCGGCTCTACTATCACCCCGACCAGCTTTCGACAGCGGAGCGGGCGCGCGACGTGATTGCGCGCCTCTTCGTCGCCTATAGTCAGGATTCATCGACGATGCCCGATGACTGGCTTTCGCAGATGCCCGCATCCGAACCGCATCGCAGCCGCCATATCGCCGACTTCATTGCCGGCATGACCGATCGTTACGCCATCGACCAGGTGCGCCGGATTTATGGTCGCGCACCCGAAGGTTTGAGCAATGTCTGAGACAATCCGTATTGCGCTTGTCGGCTCGACCGGCCTGATTGGCCGCACCGTCATGCAGGCTTGCGTAGGGCGCGAGGACTTGCGCCTTACCGCTATCGCCCGGCGCGAGGCAAAGCTGCCCGAAGGGGCGCGGATGGAAATGTTCGTCGCAGACCCTGCGCAGTGGGACGAAGTGATTGAGGCGATCAAGCCGAAGGCGATCATTTGCGCGCTTGGCACGACATGGAAGAAGTCTGGACAGGACGAAGCGGCATTCCGCGCGGTGGACCAGGATCTCGTCATGGCTGTCGCCAGGGCCGCGAAAGAGCATGGTGTCGAACGTTTCGTTCACGTCAGTTCGGTCGGGGCGGACTTCGCGTCGAAGAACTTCTACCTTCGCGTCAAGGGCGAGGTCGAGCGGGACCTTGGCAAATTGCGACTGGGACGCCTCGACATTCTGCGCCCCGGATTGCTTCGCGGGACGCGCGAGAACGACCGAAGAGTCGCGGAACGCTTGGGGATTGCAGCTGCGCCCTTGGTCAATCTTGCCCTGCAAGGGCAGTACCGCAAGTACCGTGCCATCAAGGCGGAGACAGTTGCCGACGCTGCATTGGCTCTTGCCAAACGAAACGCCAGGGGGCGCTTCGTGCACGATAACGATGCGATTGTCCGCGCGGCCAAGAGTTTGCCGAAGATCGGTGCCGAAGACGACTAGGAATCGAAGGGGGAGGGGGCATGATCGGCTGGGCGACGCGACTGTTCGCATTCTGGACGCTAGCCGGGACCATGCTCGCATGGTTCTTTCCGCCGCTGTTCCTCTGGGTTGTCGACGGTAGTATCGTTCCCTTCGGCCAGCCGCTCGTCAGTGTCATGCTGGGCGTGGTCATGCTCGGCATGGGACTTACCCTGACCCTCGATGATTTTAGGGGTGTGCTGCGGATGCCGCGCGCAGTTCTTGCCGGAGTGGTGCTCCAGTTCTCGATCATGCCGCTCGCCGGGATCGTACTGGCAACATTGCTGGGTCTGGAAGGCGGGTTGGCCGTCGGCCTCATCCTCGTCGCCTGCTGTCCGGGCGGCACGGCTTCGAACGTCATTTCGTACCTCGCGCGTGCCAATGTTGCTCTTTCAGTGGCGATGACCATGGCATCGACCCTGGTCGCCGTCGTCGCCACGCCGCTGCTGACAGGCTGGCTTGCGGGCGTGTTCGTCGAGATCGATCGCTGGGCGTTGTTCCGCTCCATGATCGCCGTCGTGCTCGTGCCCGTCGTTCTCGGTGTCGCGCTGCGTGCCCTGATGCCCGACGCAACCCGAAATATCGAACCGATTGCTCCTCTAGTCTCCGTCCTTCTGGTCGTCCTGATCGTCGGAGCAATCGTTGCGCGATCAAAGGACCTGATCAGCCAGCACGCCGGGATCCTGTTGCTTGCCCTGTTCCTTCTGCACGCGGCGGGATTCGCCTTGGGATATTTGCTGACGCGTGTTCTTCGCTTCGATGAAGAAATAGCGAGGACAGTCAGCATCGAGGTGGGAATGCAGAACAGCGGCCTCGGGTCGACGCTCGCCTCCACGCCAAGTTTTGCAGCGCAATTCGCCAACCCCTTGCAGGCCGCGCTGGCTCCCGTACCCAGCGCGATATCGGCAGTCTATCACGTCGTCATCGGCAGCCTGCTCGCCTCGTGGTGGCGGCGCCGGACGGAAGAAGAGGAAGTTTAGATCATGTGGCAAACTGCATTCGGGATCGCGAACCTGCTTGCCATGGCAATGTGGGCGGCACTTATCCTCCTGCCGCGCAAGCCCGCGCTGCTTGCGGCTATCCTTTATCTCGGCGTGGGCCTGCTGTGCCTTGCCTATGCTCTCGGCATATCGGCCATCCTTGGCGGACTGGTCGACCCGAAGGGCCCGGGAGGCGGAACCGTCGATTTCACCACGATTGAGGGTGTCCGGTCGATCTTTGCCAGCGACGGCGGTGTGACAATCGGATGGATCCACTACCTCGCCTTCGATCTCTTCGTCGGGCTGTGGATCGCAAGGGATGCGGATGCCAAGGAATTTTCCCGCCTGGTGCAGGCGCCGATCCTGTTTCTCACATTTATGGCCGGTCCCTTTGGCCTGGTTGTCTGGCTGCTGGTCCGCGAAAGGCGGGCCCGGAAGAATGGTCGCTGGGAATAGGCTGCAAAGGCCAAAGCGGGGCAGGAATCAGGTTGCCTAATGCAACCGGCGTGGCATGATGTTCATCAAAGCTGATAACAGCGGAGAGGATTGATGGCAGCGACGCAAAAGCTCACGTTTGACGAGCTTATCCGACACTGGGCGCAGGAAAAACCCGATGCGGTCGCGCTGGAGCAGGAAGGTGACGCGATTACCTTCGGTGAGCTTGAAGTGCGCTCCCGTCAGATTGTGTCCATGCTTGCGTCGCATGGGGTGGGCAAGGGCGACAGGATTGCCTGGCTGGGCAAGAACGCGCGCCACTATTTCGAGCTCTTCTATTCTGCCGCGCGCGTCGGTGCGGTAATGGTCCCGATCGGGTGGCGCCTCGCCCCGCCGGAGATTGCCTATATCCTCGGCGATACCGGGGCGAAGGTCCTGTTCATCGACGAAGGTTTCGATGAACTCGCGGCAAAGGCCTGCGGCCAGATGGATTCTCCTCCCGAGATTATCGACACGCCAACTGCGAAGACACAGATCGCCGCGGCGAGTGCAGATGAGTTCACGCCCGCGGGCCGTGATGATGCGATCCTGCAACTCTACACTTCGGGCACCACAGGCAACCCCAAGGGTGCCGTCCTCACGAACGGCAACCTGTTCTCGCTTCGCCTGCCTGCGGAGGAAGCCGCACAGCCCTGGTCGAGTTGGGACGAGGACGAAGCCATACTGATCTGCATGCCCTGCGCGCATATCGGCGGGACGGGGCTTGGCATTATGGCCATGGCAGCTGGCATTCGCGGCATCGTCCAGGCGGAATTCTCACCTGAGGGCGTCCTCGACGGATTCGAGCAGGGCATTACTCGGCTCTTCATCGTGCCGGCGGCGCTCCAGATGGTTGTCCAGCACCCGAGAGCGAAAACCACCGACATGTCGGGCGTCAAATATGTGATGTACGGTGCCGCTCCCATCCCGCTCGACCTGCTGCGCGAAGCGGTCAAGACCATACCTGCCGCAGGATTCCTCCAGTGTTACGGAATGACCGAGACGACCGGCACGATTGCCATGCTGCCTCCCGACGACCACGATCTCGAAGGTAACCAGCGTATGCGCAGCGCGGGCAAGGCAGTTCCGGGTGCCGAGCTCAAGGTCGTGGACGAGAACGGAGATGAACTGCCGCTTGGCGAAGTTGGCGAGCTCATCTGCAAGAGTCCGTCGAACATGGCAGGTTATTGGAACCTGCCTGAGGCTACCGCCAACTCGCTCAAGGACGGGTGGATGTACACCGGCGATGCCGCCTACATGGACGAAGACGGCTACGTCTACATTCAGGACCGGATCAAGGACATGATCATCTCGGGAGGTGAAAATGTCTACCCGGCGCAGGTCGAGAGCGCCATCTACGGTCACCCGGCGGTGGCGGAAGTCGCGGTCATCGGTGTGCCAGACGAAACCTGGGGCGAGGCCGTGAAGGCTTGTGTCGTTCCCAAGCCGGGGGCGACTGTCGAACCGAACGATATCATTGCCTTCACGCGTGAGCGACTAGCAGGCTTCAAGGTGCCCAAGAGCATCGACGTGATCGACGTGATGCCGCGCAACGCCAGCGGCAAGATCCTGCGGCGTGAATTGCGCGCTCCCTATTGGGAAGGTCGCGACCGACAGGTCAACTGACGGCGGGCCGCGTCATGCAGCCCGCCGGCTAGGTCAGTCGATGGCGTCTTCGCCGGCCTGGCCGACGGATTCGATGTCGTTGCCAAGGCCCTTTACAGTGTTGCAGGCGGTGGCGGTCAGCGCCATCGTGGTGATGCCGAGGGCAAGCAGAAACTTACGGACCATCTTTTCTCTCCATGTCGAAGAGCTCGTACTTGAGCGATATGGGTTAAGAAACGGGTTGCGCACTACGCGGTTCCCGCGCGGGACAGGCGATGCTCGCGCCAGGCGATCAGCGCGCCCGCACCTATGACCAGCGGTGCACCCAGCCAGGTGGTCGTCGGTGGCAGGCGGTTCCAGATCATCCAGCCATAGAGTGTCGCCCAGATGAGCGAGGAATAGTCCATCACGATTACGCTCGCGACCTGGCCGAAGCGAAGCGATGCAGTGAGGAGAAGCTGCGCCACACAGCCCAGTGCCCCTATCGCCAGCAGCAGGAGCCACTGCTTTGGGCTGTGTGCCTCGATGAAGAAGGGCAGGCCAAGGGCAAAGACTGCCGTCGACCATGCCGAAAACCAGAACACGATGGCGATCGGCTCGTCGGTACGGCCCAAGTCGCGCAACTGGATCGAGATCACTGCCACCATGAAGGCCCCGCTGAGGCCGACGATGACGCCAAACATGGGCATATGCGACTGTCCGGGCTGGGTGATGACCAGAATGCCGAGGAAGCCTGCAATGACCGCGCCCCAGCGCCAGGGACCAACCGTCTCACGCAGGAGGATTGCGGAAAGGATCACGGCAAAGATCGGGGTAGTGAAGCCCAGCGTTGTCGATTCAGCGAGTGGCAGCAAGATCGGGGCGCCGAAGGTTAGTGCCATTCCGATCATGCCGAGGACTGCACGCCGAATGTGCGCAGACATGCGGTTGGTCCTCAACCTTGACAGTTGTCCTTGAGCGGCAAGCCACAAGCCTAACATCGGCACGGTCAGGGAGGCTCGCCAGAACAGGATCTCGCCGAAATGCACTCCGCTCTCGGCAGTGTATTTCACCAGCATGACCAGCGTCGCCAGCGTGAAAGCCGCGCAAAGTCGCAAGGCGAGGGCAAAGCCCGGTCGCTGGGGGACGTGCTGTTCGCTCACGACTCAAGGGCCTAGCTGCCGCGCAACCTTTGGCAAGCAAGCAATTGCATGCCCCCATGTGCTCCCCCATATGCCCGCGCATCATGTGGAAGCTGCCCGACGAAATTCTCTTTGCCAGCGATGCGGAACTGCTGGCGCTATGGGGAGCCGGGATGCTCGTCCTTGCCGCGCTTTGCTCTGTGATGGAGCGGCGGCGGATGAAACGGGCACAGATCAACCGCATCGGCTGGGTGCCGTGGACGGGCCTGTTCCTGACCTTTGCAGTGATCGGCGGCGGGCTGCTGGCGGTGGCCGTGCCTGCAATGTTCAATCCGGGCTAGGCGTCTTCGCGCGTGCGGCGCTCCGCCTTGCCGCGCATGAGCATCCAGCTTTGCAGCATCAGCGCCGCGAAGCGCACTTCGCAGGGCCTACCGGCAATGAGAACTGTCGAGCTTGAATGGCGCGACAGGTTACAGGCAGGCTTCCAGATATGCCTGGTCGAAGCCGAACTGGCGGGCCTTCTCCAGCGTATAGGGGCGCAGGCCCGAGCTGCGGAATTCGCCAAGGATCTTGCCGTCGTCGCTCTCGTCGAGATACTCGAACTTGAAGAGCTCCTGCGTCACGATCACGTCGCCTTCCATCCCGATCACTTCGGTGATGTTGGTCGTACGGCGCGAACCGTCGCGAAGACGCTTCACCTGTACGATCAGATCGACCGATTCGGCGATCTGGCGCGAAATGGCTTCCTTGGGGATCTTGATGTCGCCCATCAGGATCATGTTTTCCATACGGCCGAGGCACTCGCGCGGCGAGTTGGCGTGGAGCGTACACATCGAACCGTCGTGACCCGTGTTCATCGCGGCCAGGAGGTCGAAACACTCCGCGCCGCGAATTTCGCCCAGGATGATGCGGTCAGGACGCATACGCAGGGCGTTCTTGACGAGGTCGCCGATGGTAATGGCACCCTGGCCTTCAAGGTTCGGCGGGCGCGTTTCGAGCGGCAGCCAGTGCGGCTGCTGCAGGCGAAGTTCGGCCGCGTCTTCGATAGTGAGCACGCGCTCACCCGGGTCGATCATCTTCGACAGGGCGTTGAGCATGGTCGTCTTACCCGAACCCGTACCGCCCGAGATGACGATGTTCATGCGGCATGCGCCCGCAATCTTGAGTGCGGTACACATCTTTTCGCTCATCGAACCGAAGTCCTTGAGCATGTCGAGCGTGATCGGCTTCTCGGAGAACTTACGAATCGAGATTGCGGTGCCCTTGAGCGACAACGGCGGAACGATGACGTTCACACGGCTGCCGTCCTTGAGACGGGCGTCGGCCAGCGGGGTGGTCTGGTCTACGCGGCGGCCGACCTGGTTCACGATGCGCTGGGCGATCTGGAAGAGGTGGCTCTCGTCACGGAACTTGATGCCAGCGAGGGTGAGCTTGCCCTTCTTTTCGATGTAGGTCTGGTCCGGACCATTGACCATGATGTCAGTCACGTCGGGATCGTTGAGCAGTTCTTCGAGCGGACCGAAGCCGAGCAGTTCGTCGACCAGAACCTTTTCCAGCGCGAACTGTTCACGACGGTTAAGGGTGACCTTCAGTTCGGCCAGCACTTCCATGATGATCGGGCGGAATTCTTCCGACAGCTCGTCTTTCGACAGGGTCGCGGCTGCTTCCGGGTCGACGCGTTCGAGCAGGCGCGGGAGCACCTGTTCCTTGATCTTGTGAACACTCGCTTCGAAGCCGCCAACCTGCGATTCACCCGAATGGCTGGTGTTCATGCGATCGTCGAGGCGCGACATTGCGTCGCCTTGCGAAGGCTTTCCAGCGGGCGCTGCGGCTGCCGGTTCGTCGGGGATCGGCGGGAACTGTTCGCCGCCCTTGGCTTCAGCAGCAGAACCACCGCCACGCATGGGTCGTGCGACCCCGAACTGCGGACGTGCCCCGGCACCCATTCCTGCCGGTCCGTTCTTGCGTCCGAAAGCGCTCATTCCAAAACCCCCACGCGATATTGACGTGTTTCGTGTGTGCGAAGGTGCTCTCCCTCAGGGAAACCACGCCTCTCGAAGAGTGGTGAATAAGTTGGAAACCTTTATTTTTGGCTAATGCGGACGGTCAGAGGGACACCGCAAGAACACGGATTTTCGCCGATTTTTTCGGCAAGATGAGAGAAGCGAGGCTCCACGACGCCAAGAGGGGCTGGCCACTATCCCGCGCAACGTCTAGCGGCCCAAGATCAGGGAAAACGACGGATATCCGCAGCAATGCAGCATCAAGAACGCGGGGGCATACTCTTGGCCCTTGCCGGTTTCATCTTCCTGTCGATCGGCGACGCCGTCATCAAGACCATGGCAGGGCAGTGGTCGCCACTGGCGGTCGCGGCATTGCGCTATGTCTTTGGAGCGATAGCTCTCTCGGCCTTGCTCCTGCGCAGCGAGGGTCCACGTGGTTTCAAGCCGAGCCATCCGTGGTTGCAGCTGGCCCGCGGCATTTGCGTTGGCGGCGCAACTCTGTGTTTCTTCAGCGCCATCTTCAATATGCCCCTGGCGACGGCAATGGCGCTCGCTTTCGTCTCGCCCGTGCTGGTCGCATTGCTCAGCGGGCCCCTGCTGGGGGAACAGGTGCGCCCGATGGTCTGGCTGGTTTCTGCGCTGGCACTGACCGGGGTCGCCCTTGTCCTGCGGCCCAGTTTTGCGGAGCTTGGCTGGGTGGCACTCCTGCCACTCGCGTCGGCCACGTTTTTCGCGCTTCTGGTCATCGCCAACAGGGCAAGCGCGGGGCAGGGTAGCGCTCTTTCCATGCAGGCCTACGTTGCGGTGGTTGCGGCACCACCCATGGTCCTTGCCGCAATTGGCGGTCACTTGAGCAATATCGAAGCACTCCGGATTGGAATGCCGGACTGGACCATTGTTGCGAAGTGCGCCGTGGTCGCTTTTACCGCCAGCACGGCTCATTGGCTGACCTATCTCGGCACCATGCGCGCAGGCGCCTCGACCATTGCGCCGACCAGCTATGTACAGATGCTCGTCGCGACCTTTATGGGCTGGTGGTGGTTCGGCGATGTTCCGGATCTCGCTACACTCGCAGGCGCAGCGATCATCATCGGGGCGGGCCTCATCCTCTGGTGGAGCACGCCGAAAGCAGCGCCCGTCGCCGATTGATCGACGGGGAATAGTCGCTAAGTCTCGGCGTCACACGCGAATACGAAAAGGCGGAAATCTATGTGCGGAATAATCGGGATCGTCGGCAAGGAAGCGGTTGCGGACCGGCTCGTCGATGGCCTCCGCCGCATGGAGTACCGCGGTTATGACAGTGCCGGTGTTTGCACCATCCATGATGGCGAGCTGGTGCGCCGTCGCGCAGAAGGCAAGCTCAACAATCTCGTAGTCGAACTTGCGGCCAACCCTGCGCCTGGCAATGTCGGCATTGCTCACACCCGCTGGGCAACCCATGGTGCCCCGACGGCAAAGAATGCCCACCCGCATGCCACGCCATTTGTCGCCTTGGTCCACAACGGGATTATCGAGAATTTCAAGGAGTTGCGGGCCGAGCTGGCAGATGCCGGGCGTACTCTTGAGAGCGACACCGACACCGAAGTCGTTGTCCAGCACATTTCCTGGTTGGTCGAACAGGGCAAGTCGCCCGAGGAGGCAGTCGGCGAGGTTCTTCCGCGCTTGCGGGGGGCTTTTGCGCTCGCCATCGCCTTTCGCGACCACCCCGGTATCCTTATCGGCGCCCGGCGCGGTTCGCCGCTTGTTGTGGGCTATGGAGACGGCGAAACCTACATCGGCTCCGATGCGCTGGCACTGGCTCCCTTGACGCAGCAGATCACCTACCTTGAAGAAGGCGACTGGGTTGTCATCGACCATGATGGCGCGACGATCCGCGATGAGGCGAACGAACCGGTCGAACGCCAGGTGCAGACCTCGGGTGCGTCGGCAGCTGCGGTAGAGAAGGGCAATTACCGCCACTTCATGCAGAAGGAGATCTTCGAGCAGCCGACCGTGGTCGCGCAGACGCTCGGCTCCTACCTGCGCCAGTCGGACAACTCGGTGGCTCTGCCGCAGTTCGATTTCGATATCTCGAGCATCCGCCGCGTGACCATCGTCGCCTGCGGCACGTCCTATTACGCTGGCATGGTGGCGAAGTACTGGTTTGAGCAGTTTGCCCGCGTGCCGGTCGACATCGATGTGGCGAGCGAGTTCCGTTACCGCGAGCCGGTGCTGGAAGATGGCGGGCTCGCATTGTTCATCTCGCAAAGCGGCGAGACGGCGGACACACTGGCTGCCTTGCGCCATTGCAAGGAGAACGGCCAGACGATCGGCGTCGTCGTGAATGTCCCGACGAGCTCGATGGCGCGCGAGGCCGACCTGCTGTTGCCGACCCATGCCGGCCCGGAAATCGGGGTCGCCTCGACCAAGGCTTTCACCTGCCAGCTGGCGGTGCTCGCGGCGCTTGCCGCACATATGGCGGTGAAGAAGGGCCTGATGTCACGGGCCGAGGAACAGGAAGTCGTCGCCCACCTCCTGGAGGCGCCGGCGGCTCTCAACAGCGCGCTCGACCATGACGACGACATCGCATCGATGGCGCACCTCATCGCCCCGGCGCGCGACGTGCTCTATCTGGGCCGTGGACCAGACTACCCGCTGGCGATGGAAGGGGCGCTGAAGCTGAAGGAAATCAGCTACATTCACGCCGAAGGTTATGCCTCGGGCGAGATGAAGCACGGGCCGATCGCTCTGATCGACGAAGCCGTACCTGTGATCGTCCTGGCTCCTTCGGGACAGCTGTTCGAAAAGACCGTTTCGAACATGGAGGAAGTCCGCGCCCGAGGGGGCAAGATCGTACTCATTTCCGACGCGGAGGGTCTCGAACAGGCGGGCGAGGGTTGCCTTGCCACGATCGAGATGCCGAGGGTGCATCCGCTGATTGCTCCGCTGGTCTATGCCATCCCTGTGCAGTTGCTCGCCTACCACGTCGCATGTGTCAAAGGCACGGACGTCGACCAGCCTCGCAACCTTGCAAAATCGGTAACGGTCGAATGAGGGAGGAGGGCGGCTGCCACTGCGGCGCGGTGCGCTTCGCGATCGAGATCGATCTGCCGGTCGACCTGCTGATCTGCAACTGCTCGATCTGCTCGATGACCGGATTCCGCCATCTGATCGTGAAGAGCGAGGATTTCACGCTCCTGAGCGGTGGTGACGCGCTGACGAGCTACAAGTTCGGCACTGGCAAGGCCGACCATCTCTTCTGCTCGACCTGCGGCATCAAGAGTTTCTACCGGCCGAGATCGCATCCCGATGGCTGGAGTGTTAATTTTAACTGCCTCGATAGGCCGGGGCAGATCGCGGTAAACGAGGTCCCTTTTGACGGCCGCAATTGGGAGGCGGCAAAAGCGGCTTTGGATGCTGAAAAATAAAGCCAAAATTTACCATCAAAGTGCTTTCTGAGCCCTAGGAAATTTACCGGTAGCTAAGACTTACCCGTTAACCAGACAGGGTGAGCGAGCAGAAATCCGATTTGGCCCAATTGGTCCGGCCCCTGTCGATACGTCAGGCGACCGGGCTTGATGCGCCTGACGGCGCCGACTGGGCGCGCGTTCACGGTCATCAGTATGCCCTGCTCGGAAAGCGGACGGTCGTTCGTGCGTCGGTCCAACTGATGGCGCTCATCCTCGTCGTGGCAACACTGTGGAGCGGGGTCGACCATGTCCTCCTCGTGGCATGGGGCGTAGCGCTTGCCTTTGCAGTTGCCTTGGCGGTGTCCGAGGATCGTCGTGCACTGACTGCCGAGGTTGCGCATTACGGCGCTGAGGAAATCAGGCGACATGCAGTCGCTTCGGCGGCGAAGGGAGTGATTTGGGGCCTGGGCATGATGGCCTTCGCCACTTCGGGAGGTGCCGATCGCCTGTGGATCGTATGGAGCGTCGCGGCGCTGTTGATGTTGGCCACCTCTGTCAGTCGCTACAGTGCCCCGATCAGCTCGATGGCATTTTCGGCATCGGTGGGGATCGGAGGGCTTCTTGCCGCTGGCATCGCGGGCAACTGGCTGCTCGTTACGGTGGTCCTTTTCAGCGTAGTATTCGCCGTGTTCGGCGTTATCGAAAATGCCCGGGTTTTTGTCGCTTCGCGCCTTACCGAAGCCGCGATGCACGAGAAGAGCGAGACGGTCTCCATGCTCCTGCGCGAATTCGAGGAGGGGCAGGCCGACTGGTTATGGCAGATTGACACGCGCCGGCGCCTGAAGGGGGTTTCACCGCGCTTCGCCTATGCACTGGGCAGCGATGCCAAATCTGTTGAGGGCGTGGCCTTTCTCGAGCTGATCTCGGGCCCCAATTGGAGCAATGACGAGTACCGCGAAACGCTGAAGGCCTTTGCCGACAAGATCAAGCGCAAGGAGCCTTTTTCGGACCTTCTCGTCCGTGTCGCCCTGCCTACCGGACAGCGGTGGTGGGAGCTTTCCGGTGCGCCGATTGTCGACGACAACGGCATCTTCCAGGGCTTTCGCGGGGTCGGTTCGGACGTCACCGAACAGCGCGAGAGTTCGGAAAAGATTGCCTATCTCGCTCGCTACGACACGCTTACCCATCTGCCCAACCGCCTGATGCTGAACGAGGCGTTGGGCGAAGCCCTCGCATATGCCGAACACTGGCGATCCCGCTGCGCATTCCTGATGATCGACCTCGACCGCTTCAAGGCGGTCAATGATTCACTGGGACACCTCGTCGGCGACGTGATGCTCGGTCAGGTGGCCAATCGTCTGAAGAGCATCGTCGGCGAACACGAGCTGTGCGGACGACTGGGCGGAG
Organism: Qipengyuania sp. RANM35; assembly: GCF_041021145.2. NCBI lineage: Bacteria > Pseudomonadati > Pseudomonadota > Alphaproteobacteria > Sphingomonadales > Erythrobacteraceae > Qipengyuania > Qipengyuania sp. RANM35. The sequence continues at coordinate 580,785 of NZ_CM196433.1, forward strand.
ATGAGTTCGGGATCGTGATCCGCGACCTTAGTAACCGTCGCCGGATCGAAGAACTCGCCAAGGCCGTTATCGAGCAGCTTTCCGAACCCTACCAGATCGAAAACCAGATCCTATACGTTGGCGCCAGCGTCGGTTCTGCGATCGGCCCCCGCGACGGTAAGACTGTAGAGGAGATGCTGCGCAACGCTGACCTCGCGCTCTATCGCGCCAAGGATGAAGGTGGTGGCGAGCACTTCGAGTACGAACCTTCGCTCCACGCCAATGCCGAGGAAAAGCGCCAGCTCGAATTCTCGCTCCGCAGCGCCCTCGAAAAGAACGAGATGGCGCTCCACTACCAGCCCGTGGTGGATGCCCATACTGAAGAGGTGGTAAGCTTCGAAGCGCTGATCCGGTGGAACAGCTCGGAGCATGGTTTCGTAAGCCCGGCCAAGTTCATCCCGCTGGCGGAAGATACCCGCCTGATCGTGCCGATCGGTACATGGGTGATGCAGCAGGCCTGCAACGAAGCCGCCCGCCACTGGCCGAGCGACGTGAAGGTGAACATCAACGTCTCGCCCGAACAGCTGCTGGAGCCCGAATTCGCCTCGACCGTGGTCCGGGCGCTGTCGCACAGCGGACTCGATCCCAAGCGACTGGAGATCGAGGTGACCGAGAGCATATTCCTGCGCGATGCCAGCGTGGCGCGCAAAGCGTTGGAGCAGTGCATCGCACTTGGCTGCTCGGTGGCACTCGACGATTTCGGGACCGGTTATTCCTCGCTCGGCTACCTGCGCAAACTCAACTTCACCACGATCAAGGTCGACCGCAGCTTCGTCCAGGGTGCCGCCCAGCAGAGCCGCGAGTCACTGGCGATCATTCGCGCAGTGGTCGCCATGGCGCAAAGCCTCGACATGACCACCACTGCCGAAGGTGTCGAAAATGCCGAGGAAGCCATCATGGTACGCGATCTCGGGTGCACCAAGATCCAGGGCTATCACTTCGGTCGTCCGATGAGTGCCGAGGACGCGCGCAAGGTGTTTGCCCGCCGCGCCGTCGACCTTAATCGAAAGTCTGCCTGATCAGGCGTCCGCGAGCGCGCGGACAGCGCTTTCGAACAGCGCTGCCCCGTCAGTACCACCATGCGCGGGATCGATGGCTCGCTCCGGATGCGGCATCATGCCCAGAACATTGCCTGCCGCATTGAGCACACCGGCGATATCTCGGGCCGACCCGTTTACGCTCTCGGTATAGCGGAATGCCACACGTCCTTCTCCCTCGAGCCGGTCGAGTGTCGCGTCGTCGGCGTAGAAATTGCCGTCGTGGTGGGCAACAGGGATGCGGATGTCCTGGCCCGCTTCATAGCCGCCAGTGAACAACGACTGTGCGTTCTCGACCTTGAGGCCCACGGTCCGGCAGATGAAGTTCTGCCCCGCATTGCGGAGAAGCGCACCCGGAAGGAGCCCGGCTTCGGTGAGGACCTGGAAGCCGTTGCAGACGCCCAGAACCGGCACGCCACGATCGGCCGCTGCCTTAACGCTCTGCATGATCGGACTGTTGGCCGCCATTGCGCCCGAGCGAAGGTAATCGCCATACGAGAAGCCACCGGGGAGGGCGATGAAATCGAGGCCATCGGGCAATTCGGCATCACCGTGCCAGACGCGCAGTGGGGCGGTGCCCGAAATCCGCTCTATCGCCACCGCCATATCGCGGTCGCAGTTGGAACCGGGGAAAGTGACGACGGCAGCGCGGAACGACATCAGGCAACCTTCTCGATGCGGTAGTTCTCGATCACCATGTTGGCGAGCAGCTTGCGGCACATGTCGTCAAGTGCCTCATCGGAGGTGCTGTCGGCGACATCCAGCTCAATCAGCCGTCCAACGCGCACATCGTCGACGCCTTCGAAGCCGAGACCTTCCAGCGCGTGATGGACGGCGCGACCCTGCGGATCGAGCACTCCGGGCTTGAGGTTGACGTGGACTCGGATCTTCATCGGCAGGCCTTTCGTGTTGGCGCGCCTATGCCGCGAAGAGGTGCGCGGTTCAAGCAGCAGCGACGCGACAATCCGCTGCGGTCACATGAGTGTCAGAAAAACCACCGCTGTAGCAGTGTTGCAACTGTTGCAATGAATCTGAAGCATTCGGGGCGTGGTTGGGACTCAAGCGGGTTTCAATCTGCTACGGCATGGCCACGGCCAACCGGCCACTTCCCTCCAAATTCCCGCGCAAGGATCGGCGCGGGGTCAAGCAGGACATTCCCCACATGAAACTAAGCCGCACCGCAGCCCGTCTTATCGGGACCAGCGCCTTCGCCATTGCTGCCATCGCCGCGCAGCCTGCCTATGCCCAGGATGCCGACACGACCGGCGCCGAAGAGCAGGCAGACGGCCAGCTCAATACCATTATCGTGACCGCCAACCGGCGCGAGGAAAACCTGCAGGAGGTGCCAGTTTCGGCAGCCACCCTGTCGGCCGACACGGTCAAGACCATCTTCGACGCCGGTGCCGAAGTCACCGCGCTCGCTGCTCGCGTCCCGGGCCTCTTCGTCGAAAGCTCCAACGGCCGTGCAGCCCCGCGCTTTTACATCCGCGGCCTCGGCAACACCGACTTCGACCTCGCTGCCTCGCAGCCGGTTTCGGTCGTGATGGACGACGTTGTGATGGAAAACGTCACACTGAAGTCCTTCCCCATCTTCGACATCGAGCGCATCGAAGTGCTGCGCGGTCCTCAGGGCACGCTGTTCGGCCGCAACACCCCGGCGGGCATCGTCAAGATCGACACTGTAAAGCCGGGTGACGAGTTTGCGGTTGCCGGTTCGCTGAGCGTCGGCAGCTTCGGTTCGGTTTCGGCCGATGGCGGTGTCACCATCCCGTTGGTCGACGGCATGGTATCGATGCGCCTTTCGGGCCTGTGGCAGCACCGCGGAAATTGGGTCGACAATGGCTACACGGGTGAAAAGAACGCGCTCGGTGGTTATGACGAAATCGCCGGTCGTGCCCAGCTGCTCATCACGCCGACGGAAGAGCTTTCGATCCTCGGCACCTATGCGGTGCGTGACCTCGACGGCACTTCGACGCTGTTCCGCGCCAATATCCTCGGCCCCGGCGACAACGAGCTGAACGAAAACTACGATCGCGACACCGTCTTCTTCGATGCGGGTGGCGGCAACCAGGCCAAGTACAAGGCCGACATCGCCACTGTGAAGCTCGACTACGATGCGGGCTTCGGCACCTTCACCAGCATCACGAGCTGGGCGAACAGCGAAGGCTCGAGCCGCGGCGACATCGACGGTGGCTTCGGCGCGTCCTTCCTCCCCGAGATGGGTCCCGGCTTCATTCCGTTCCCCTCGGACACGCAGGACTCGATCGAGCTCGACCAGTTCACCCAGGAAGTCCGTCTCGCCTCGGCAACGGGCGGTTCGATCGAATGGCAGGTCGGCGGCTTCTACTTCGACAGCGACTTCGACGTGACAACGGTCGGCTTCGATTTCCCGCCGCCGGTTACCGTCAACCACACCAACGAGAGCTGGGCGGTCTTCGGGCAGGTTTCGACCCGCGTCAGCGACGTTCTCAAGCTGACCGGCGGCCTGCGCTGGACCGACGACCAGAAGAACTTCATCGTCAAGTCGGGTTCTGCCCCGCAGGCGCGTGAAGTTTCCGACGCTCGCCTGAGCTGGGATGCCGCGGCGTTCCTCGATGTCAGCGATGACGCCAGCGTCTATGCCCGCGTGGCCAGCGGCTTCCGCGCCCCGACCATCCAGGGCCGCGACGTGGCCTTCTTCTCGGCTCCCTCGATCGCAACCAGCGAAAAGATCATGAGCTACGAAGCCGGCTTCAAGTCGGAGCTGGCCGGTCGCACGGTGCGCCTGAACGGTGCGATCTACTACTACACGATCAAGGACCCGCAGTTCTCGGCCGTGGGTGGTGCCGACAACCTCGTCCAGCTGGTGAATGCCGACAAGGGTCGCGGCTACGGCTTCGAACTCGACAGCGCGTTCCAGGTGACGCCTGACTTCCTCATCACGGCCGGCCTCAGCTACAACAACACGAAGATCCAGGACGACACGCTGGCCGTGGGCATCTGCGCCCAGTGCACCGTGACCGATCCGACTGTCGTGCTGTCGGGCAACACCCGCGCGCTGGTCGATGGCAACCCGTTCCCCAATGCGCCCGAGTGGATCGCCGACGTCACCGCACGTTACGCTGTTCCGATGGGCAATTCGGGCGAGCTGTTCGTGTTCACCGACTGGGCCTATCAGGGGAAGACCAACTTCTTCCTGTATGAAAGCAAGGAGTTCAACTCGAATAACCAGGTCGAGGGCGGCCTCCGTATCGGTTACGCCAAGACCGACGGCAGCTTCGAACTGGCGGCCTTCGTGCGCAACATCACAGATGCCGACAATGTGAAGGGCGGCATCGACTTCAATAACAACACGGCTTTCGTGAACGACCCGCGCGTCTTCGGCGTGTCGGCCCGCTTCAGCTACTGAGCCGGTTGATCTGACAGGAAGGGGGTCGGGCCGCGGGTCCGGCCCCTTTCTTATTGTCCTTCGGGAATGACGTGGAATTCGACCGCCCCGGCGGGATCGAGGTAGGTGCGCGCCGTTTCCATGATCTGTTCGGGCGTAACTGCCGAATACCGCTCCTTGGCCGTGATAAAACGCTCGATGTCCTCGGGTTTGCTCTGTGCGCGGTCGACGTAGCCCATCCAGCCGCCATTGCTCTTCAGCCGGTTGTCGAAACTTTCGAGTACCGGCTGCAAGGCGCGTTTGAGAAGATCGGGGTCCACCGGTTCAGCCCGCAGCTTCTCTATGACCGAAACCAATGCCCCGTGCGTCGCAGCGATGTCCTTCACGTCGACCTGCGCACCGACCATGAAGGTGCCGAAGCCGGTCCACACCTCGGACTGGGTCGTGTCGACTTCCGAACCGTAAGTCTTGCCGAGTTCTTCCCGCAGGGTGTCCGTCACCATAAGTCGGACAATGCGTCCAAGGAGAGTGAGGCGGGTGGATCGCTCCCAGTCGCTATCGTCGGCGGTGGGCCACATGAGATTGACCAGCGCCTGGTCCTTCTCGCCGCCATGGCGGACAATCTTCAGACCGCGCTCCTTGGTGAAGCTGCGCTGGCGTTCTCCCTGGTCATAGGAGCGAAAATTCGCTTCGCGTGGGGGAAGTGCACCAAGGGTGCGGGCCACCGCATCGATGGCCTTTTGCTGGTCGAAGTCGCCGACGACGGCGATTTCGATCGCGCCCCGGGTCAGACGATCGGAAATTGCATCGCGCAAGCTGCCGTAATCGAGTGCAAGGTAGGATTCGAGCGGCTGCCGCGAGAAGCGTGGGTCGCCATCGGTGACGATCTTGCGCATCGCTTCCCCGAAGGCTGACGATGGGGTTTTGTCGAGACGGGCAAAGAATGCGGGAAGGCTCTGCCTCCACGCCCCCAGACCTTCGGCCCGGTATCCCGGGTCACTTACGAATGCGGCCAGCACCTGGAGCTGGAACTCGAGATCCTTAGGTGTGGTATTGCCGGACATTGCGAAGCGATCGTCCTCGACCGAAATGTTGCCGCCAACCGAGCGTCCCGCCAGCAATGTTTGTAACTGGTCGAGCGAATGCTTGCCCAGGCCACCGGCTACCAGTCGTCCAAAGAGTTCGGTGCCGAGCGGTTTATCCTTGCTGTCGACAAGCCGGCCGCCATCGATGCCGAGCTGCACTGCCACCCGATCCTTCTCGAGCGTAGTCGGCTTGAGGTTGAGCATGACACCGTTTGCGAAGCGCAAGGTGCGGATGTCGAGCCTTTCGGACATCGTGTCGGACACGATTTTTCCGGGCGCTCCGAAATCGGTATAGCCGAACTCGGTGACGGCCTCCTGCGGCGGAGCATCGACTTTCCTTGCATATGCGGCAGCGACGGCCGCGCGCAGTGCGCCTTCGCCACCCTCGGGCGCGGCCTTGCCGGTAAAGCGCACCAGCGGCGCTGCGAGTTCGGGCCAGCCGTCTTTCATCGCTCCAAGCACGGCCTCCGGACTGATGGTGTCGGCCATCGCCTCGAACTGGGCGAGGCGATTGGCAGCACTGTCGGGCACCGAATTGCCTTGAGCGGTTGCGAGCGCCGCGCCTAGCCATCCGCCGTTGCTGCGGGTCGGTTCCTGCGCCGCAGAGTTTTCGAGCGAGTTGCGGATATTGGCTACCTGCTCCGCCACTTCGGCGGCGGTGAAGCCGTACTCCATGGCGCGGCGATACTGGTCGACCGCGGCGTCGAGCCCGCGCTGCCAGCCGCCATCCTCCGTCACCACGGTAAGTCGCGTCGTGCGCGACAGATTGTCCTGTTCGGAAAGTTGGAGGAAGGCCCCGCGGAATGGCGGGTCTTCTTTCTGCGCCTCGCGGCTCATCCGGCGGCCGATTATGCCGCTTGCCACTTGGCGTAGGGTTTCCTGCTGCCGCGCTGCGACTGTATCAGGTGCATCGACAAAGGCCGCGTGGCGCATCAGCGTCACGCTCTCGTCGAGGGCGGGGTGGGTGTAGATGTCATAGGCGTCGGCATACGCCGGATCGACGGGCCCCGGGCTCGGCTGGTCGGGAGACACTGCCGGCTTCCAGTCGGCGAAACGTGCGCGGATGGCCGCCTCGACCTTCGCAGGATCGTAATCACCCACCACGACAAGGGTGGTCGAGGAGGGAATGTATTCACGCTCCCAGAATCTCCGCAGCCCCGTGGCGGTTGCCGCTTCTAGGGTCTCTACCGTGCCGATGGGCAGGCGGGCCGGCATCCGTCCCTCGGGATAAGTGAACTCCAGCCCGTCGACGAAGTTCTGCAGCGCATAGGTGTTGCGCACCCGCCGCTCGGACAGCACAACGCCGCGCTCCCGCTCGACCGCTTCTGGGGTGATGGTCAGCTCGCTCGCCGTTTCGCGCATCAGCATTAGCGCGGTGCCGAGAAGATCCTCGTCGGCTCGCGGCAGGTCGAGCTTGTATTCGGTGTATTCGAAGCCGGTCGAGGCATTGGTGTCGGCGCCGAAGGCCAGACCGAGGCGTTCGAGCAGCTTGACCATCTCGCCCTCGGGCACATTGGTCGAGCCATTGAAGGCCATGTGCTCGACATAGTGGGCGAAGCCGCGTTCCTCGTCATTTTCATCCAACGCGCCCGCATGAACCAGCATGCGAACAAGTGCAGTGCCCTCCGGTCGCTCGTTGTGGCGAATGATGTAGCGCATGCCGTTTTCGAGCTTGCCGAAGACCCAGCCGTCGGCTGGCTGGATATCGCTTTCCTCCAGTTCCCATGCAGCGGGATCCCAGCCTACCGCTTCGGCATGAGCGACCGACGATGTGGTAAGAAGGAGGGCGGCAAAGAGAAACTTGCGAATGATCATGGGCAAGGGCTGCCCTATCGGCACCCGGCTGACAATGGCGTGAACCTTCTTGTTAACGCTGGAGGCGATTTTGCCCGTGTTTTCGTGCGATTGGCGCGATATGAAGATCCCCGTGAGCAGCCTCGATCTCGTCTATAATCCGGTGTCGGGCAGCTTCAGCCAGGCGCATCTCGATGCGCTGGTCGCGGCGCTTCGTTCCCAGGGGTTCGAGGTGACCCCGCTACCGACGACGGCCGAGGGGGCGCAGTTCTCGGGCGACGCGGATCTCATCTGCATACACGGCGGCGACGGGACATTGCGCGATTGCGTAAAGACGCTCGGCGAGGATGCAGGGCGTATCCCGCTCGCCGTGGCGCCCTCGGGCACGATCAACCTCGTGGCCCGAGAACTGGGCTATCCGCGACAGCCGGAAGCTTTCGCTCGCAAGTTGGCGGAAGGATGGAAGCGCGGTTCGGAAAGCTGGATCCATGCACCGCTCTATCAGCTGGGCGACATGCCGATCGTATCGTGCCTTTCAATCGGGCCGGACAGCCATGCGGTTGCGCGCGTCTCGGGACCGCTGAAGAAGCGCATCGGTCGCTATGCCTATGTCGTGGCGATGATGCAGCAGATGCGCGAATGGCCACGCTCGGCGATGCAGATCAGGGGGACGGCCGTGGATGGCGAGCGTTTCGAATGCGCAGCCGAAGCCGTGATCGTGTCGAGCGCGGCGCTCTACGCCGGACCCTTTCGCCTGAGCCCGCAGGCCGCGCTTGCCGCGGATTCGGTCGAGCTCATATCGCTGAAGAAATCGACCCGCCTTCGCACCATCGCGCTCAGCCTTGCCGCCATGTTCAACCTGCCGGTCGCGCGCCTCGGCATTGCCGAAGTACGCTCTGTCCGCCGCGTCGAGTTCGACCGTTGCGTTACTCCCGTACAAGTCGACGGCGACCACATGCCCGATTGCGCCTGGGCTATCGGTCCAAGCGGCCTGACGCTGCGCTACGTAGTCTGATTACTTTTTCGGCTTGGGCGAGCTGCGCAGGCGGCCGCGGTGTGCGTTCATGTCAAGCACTTCGCCGGGACCGCTGTCGTCGTCCTGCAGCAGGCGGAGGCGTCGGGCGACCTCCTGATAGGCTTCGCTTTCCCCGCCAAGGTCGCGGCGGAAACGGTCCTTGTCGAGCTTTTCGCCGGTGTTGATGTCCCACAGGCGGCAGCCGTCGGGGCTGATTTCGTCGGCCAGGATCACGCGGCTGTAGTCACCGTCCCAGATGCGTCCGAACTCGAGCTTGAAGTCGACGAGGCGGATGTCGATGGCGCTGAACATGCCGCACAGGAAGTCGTTGATGCGGATTGCCATCGACGAGATGTCCTGCATCTCTTCGTGGCTGCACCAGTTGAAGCAGGCGATTTCCTCTTCCGAGACCAGCGGGTCGCCGAGGCTGTCGTCCTTGTAGCAGTATTCCAGCAGCGTGTGCGGCAGCAGCTCGCCTTCCTCAATGCCCAGGCGCTTGCTGAGCGAGCCGGCGGCTACATTGCGCACGATCACTTCGAGCGGGATGATCTCGACCTGGCGGATCAGCTGCTCGCGCATGTTGAGGCGGCGGATGAAGTGCGTCGGGATGCCGATGTGCGAAAGGCGGGTGAAAACGAACTCGCTGATGCGGTTGTTGATCACACCCTTGCCGTTGATCGTGCCCTTTTTCTGGGCGTTGAAGGCGGTCGCGTCGTCCTTGAAATACTGGATCAGCGTGCCCGGTTCGGGGCCTTCGTAGAGGATCTTGGCCTTGCCTTCGTAGATCTGGCGGCGACGTGCCATCGGACAGTATTCCTTATCGCTCAAAAAGCTGTCGCCCCGGTAGCGGAATCGGCTGGCGACCGCGGCCCGGGGCGTTCGCTTGGCGCATACAGAAGCGCAGGTGCGAAAGCAATTGTGGGCGGGTTCAGTGTACCGCTTTGGACGGGATGTCTTCCACCGCCGGTGCGTGGTCTTCCTTGAGCTTGGCGATCATCCGACCCAGCGTCGCTCGCTGGACAAGGACGCTGAACAGGACTGCGCCGAACGTTGCCGCCAATATCAACTCGCGCGTTTCGCCCGGTGGGAGGGATAGGGCGAGCGCGATGGAAATCCCTCCGCGCAGCCCGCCCCACCACAAGACCCTCCCGGCGCCCTTTTCGCTTAGGCGCGCAGCAGGAATCGCCTTCGTCGAGATTGTGACCGCGATAGCTCGGGCCAGCAAGGTAAGCGGAATGACCGCCAAGCCGAAAACCAGGTCATCGAGGCCGGGTACCAAAGCGATCATCTCGAGGCCGATGAGCAGGAAGAGTACAGAATTCAGCAGCTCGTCGACCAGCTCCCAGAACTTGATCACGTAGTCGCGCGTCACGTCGCTCATGGCATAGGTAACGCCCTGGTTGCCGATCAACAGGCCCGCTACGGCCATGGCAAGCGGACCGGAAATGTGGAAGGCCGAACATAATGCATAGCCGCCCATAACGATGGCGAGAGTGATGAGCACTTCGAGGGTGTATTCGTCCATGCTCGCCAGCGCTCGATAGCCGATCCAGCCGAACACCAGTCCGACCACCACGCCGCCACCGGCTTCAATCGCGAAAAGTCGGGCCCCTTCGGCGAGCGAAAACTCCGCCCCTGTTATCGCGGCCCCCAGCAGGATCGTGAAGACCACTATGCCGACACCGTCGTTGAACAGGCTTTCACCCGCGACTGCGCTCTGGAGCGATGCTGGGACGTTTTCCTCGCGCAGGACGCCCAGGACAGAAACCGGATCGGTGGGCGAGATCAGAGCGCCGAAGACGAAGTACCAGATCGGCGCGATCGGAAGGCCCAGCAGCATGCCGACGCCCATCGTCGCGAACCCTACCAGCACGGTCGAGACGATCACGCCGACCGTGGAGAGCAGCAGAACTGGCAGCCAGGCGGAGCGTAGGCGCTCGAGATCGACATGCAGTGCGCCTGCAAAAAGCAGGAAGCTGAGCATGCCCTGGAGAAGCGTCTCGGTGAAGTTCAGCTCTTCGAGCAAGCGTGCGACACGGTCGTCCAGGGTAACACCGGGGAGGAGGGCATTGGCAAGCATCAGTCCGGTCGCTGCCAGCGCACCCATGACGGTCAGGCCGATGACATGCGGCAGGCGCAGGAAATGGTGGTTGAACCACCCGAGAAATGCGGCGGTGACGACGAGCAGGGCGGCAATGTCGAACGCCGACAGTGCGGCGGAAGCTGTTTCGTGCATGGGATGGGGGTAGCGCGGGTTCCACGCAAGGTGAAGCTTGCGCGCCAACAAAGGCTTGGGCAGCATGGTGCGCGCATGCACCGTTACCGTCATTCCGGCCTCGAAATCGCATCCGAGATCGCCCTGCCGGAATGGGACGGCTTTGCGAGCAGTTCGACTAGCAACGCAGACATCAAGATCAAGCTGTCCGACGAACGTTCTCCGGCGTTTCCAGGGGACGGCAGCACCTATTCACTGGGCTCAACTGCGGGTTTCTGCATAGAAGGCGTCGGCGGGTGGAAGCTCGAGGCAGGACGTCGGATGACGCTTTATCCGAGCCTTGCCGTAGACCCAGCTGAACTGCGGCTTTTCACACTGGGAAGTGCCTGGGGCGTGCTCGGTTACCAGCGAGGCGATGCGATGTGGCATGGCAGCGCCGTGGAATTGGATGGCAGCGCAGTCCTGTTTTGTGGTGATGCGGGCGAAGGCAAGAGTACGATGGCGGCGGCCATGGTAGCGACGGGCGCGAGGCTGTTTGGGGACGATCTTTCGAAGGTGGAGCCGAACGCCGGGGGTGCGCTGATCCACCCTTCATCTTCGCGGCTCAAGCTGTGGGGTGCTGCGGTCGATCATTTTGGCTGGCGCGAGCGCGTGGTCCAGCGCGACGTGATGCGCGGAGATAAGTTCCACTGCCATATCGAACCCAACCATGCCGGAGGTCCGCCGCTCCCGCTGGCCGCAATTGTCGTGCTGGAAAGCGGCGAGGCCCCGTTGCTGGAGCCGTTATCGGGCAGCGAAGCGCTTGCCGAGGTCCTGAGCGGCACGATCTACCGCCCCGAAGCGCTCGAAACCATGGGCCGTTGGGGCGAGCAGGGCGCGCTGGTAGCGCGAATCATCGCAGGTGCCAAGGTATTCCGCCTGACCCGACCGCGCGATCTCGGGGCAATCGGCGAGAGCGTCGGGTTGGTTTCGAAGATGCTGGATCGGCTCGGGTAGCGAAGTGGTGCCCAGGGGCGGAGTCGAACCACCGACACGACGATTTTCAGTCGTCTGCTCTACCACTGAGCTACCCGGGCACACTGCTTCGGCGGAGGGGCTACAAGAGCCCCGCGAGCAATGAGAGCGCGCCTATGGCGAAGCGGGCACGCCTTGGCAAGGGGGTAATTCAGTCCTCGCGCGTGCGCAGGACTTCGTCGGCGATTTCCTCGGGCATGGCAGGGCGACCAGGCACGGCGTAACCGTCGCCGAACCATTGCGCCAGATCGCGGTCGCGGCAGCGCGAGGAGCAGAACGGGCTGAACTCGGCACTGCGCGGCTTGCGGCAGATCGGGCAGGGTTTGGACGAGTTAGGCATGATCGACCATCTGGGCATGGGGAGCCGCAATCGCAATGCCGGGATCGGGCCTTACCACGAGTTCGCGGCCCATCCGGCGGCGCAATTCGTCGAGCCATTCGGGACGCAGCTTGTCGATGACCGCGGGATGGGCGGACAGCTCGATTCGTCCGGCCCCCGCCAGACCCTCGGCCTTGCGCAGCAGCAGGCGGGCAGCAGCCCCCGCGCGGTTGCGCGCGATGCGATGGAGGAGCGAGGGACGCTCCAGCCGCGCGATGATCTGGACGAAACCGAAACCGTTCATGGCCGTGCGTTCATGCGGCCAGTGTCCGAGGCTTCGTTCCAGCCCGGTATCGACGACCTTGCGATCGCCCTTGTCGCTGACGGTGGGGAAATCGATACCGATGTTGCCGGCAAGGTCGAACCGCCCGATGCTGCGCGCCAGCGCCGGAATGCCGTTGAAGGTGATCGCTTCGAATGGTCCGCCGTCGATGTCGATCAGCGTCATGGCCGGGGTCTCGGCGAAGAGCAGGCTCCCGCCGTAAAAATCGACCTGCTGGATCGCGGCTTCCATCCACAGATCGTCCCAGTTTGCGTCGCCCGGGAAGCGGTGGACGACTTGCACTTCGGCCTCCTCGCCCAGAGCTTCGGCGAGCGATGGAGCGGGCTTGACCGGGTTCTCGGTGAACCGGCACTGGGCAAGCTTGAGCCGGCCCCGTTCGGCCATGGCTTCGCGTGTTACCCGCATTCGGACAGGGGCGCCGATGCTGACTGGACGGGGAACGAGCGGGCACAAGGCCTTCTCGCCATTGGCGAACTCGACCAGGCCCGCGCGGCCTTCGCCCAGCCTTTCGAGCAGCTTCGCATCGGCGATCTCGCCGGTTACCAGCCCACTTCCGGGCCAGCTGACGCGCGCCGCCTCGATGCCGTTTTCGCCGAGCCGGATCGCGCGGTGTTCGCCGATCCCCTCTTCGACGAGCCAGCGGTCAGGCAAGGTCGAACCCTGCCGCCTTGAGCAGCGCACGGGTCTCGTAGAGCGGTAGGCCGACAACGCCCGAATGGCTACCCTGGATGCGGCTGATCAGACCCTCGGCAATGCCCTGGATGGCATAGCCACCCGCCTTGCCGTGCCATTCGCCGCTGGCGATGTAGGCCTCGATCTCCTCGCGCGAGAGGCGCTTGAAGATGACCACAGTCTCGCTCAGTCGCTCACGCATGGTGCCGTCAGGTGCGCGCAGGGCGATGGCGGACAGCACTCGGTGACGTCGACCCGACAGCAATTCGAGGCACTGACGCGCGATCGCCTCGTCCTCGGCCTTGGGCAGGATGCGGCGTCCGGCAGCGACAACGGTGTCGCCTGCGAGCACGAAGCCTTCGGACGAAGTAGCGGTCTCTGCCTTCTCGCGCGCCATGCGCCTGGCGTAATCGCGCGGAAGTTCGCCCTTGCGTGGGCTCTCGTCGATATCGGCTGCGGTGATCGCGTCGGGCGTCAGGCCGAGGCGCGCGATGAGTTCGCGCCTGCGGGGACTTGCGGATGCGAGGATGAGCTTGGGCGAACCCACGCCGGATTACTGCGGGCCGGGGCCGCCGCGACCGGGCATGAAGCGGTAGGTGATGCGCGCCTTGGTCAGGTCGTAGGGCGTCAGTTCGCACAGGACCTCGTCACCCACCAGCACGCGGATGCGGTTCTTGCGCATCTTGCCGGCGGTATGACCGAGCACTTCGTGGCCATTCTCGAGCTCCACCCGGAACATCGCGTTCGGCAGCAGCTCGACCACGCGCCCGCGCATTTCGAGAAGTTCTTCTTTGGCCATGCAGTCTTGTTATCCGTAAATTGTCAGAAATTGCGTGGCGGCGCCTTTAGCCGGAGCGCGGCCAAAAGGGAAGCCTTGGCGCATCGGGTCGGGGCCGACCAAGAGTCCATATGTCTCGACGAGCGACAAACCGATACAGGAACCGCCCTTGCGGGGCATGGGTTCTTCCCGCAAGTGCGAGAGGGCGGGGGCATGTTTCGGTTTAGTTTGAAGGTGATCGTTGAGTAAGCTCCCCGCATTTGCCGTATCGCTGGCGGCTATCGCCTGGTCGACCTGTGCGATGGCGCAGGATGTCGCACAGGTCACGCCGTCGGAGGGCAAGCCCCAGGAAGAACCGGCGGCGCTCGACCCCGGCACCATCGTCGTCACCGGCGAGCGTATCCGTGGCCAGCTGATCACCGACCAGCCGCCAGTCGCCGAATACGACGCTGCAGATATCGCGGCCTTCGGCGGGAGTTCGATTGCCGACATCATCTCCGCGATCGAGCCCGCGAGCGGCAGTGCGCGCGGTGGACGCGGAGGTGGCCAGCCGGTGTTCCTGATCAACGGCATCCGCGTGTCGAGCTTCCGCGAATTCCGCAACTACCCGCCCGAAAGCATCGCCAAGGTCGAGGTGTTTCCCGAAGAGGTCGCCCAGCGTCTCGGCTTCCCGCCCGACCAGCGCGTGGTCAACATCGTGCTCAAGCCGAACTATTCCTCGCTCACTGCGGAGCTCGAGCTCGAGGCGCCGCAGGATGGCGGCTATTCGCGCAACGAGCAGGAACTCACCTATCTCAAGATTACAAGTGGCGGGCGGCTGAACTTCAACCTCGATGTCGAGGACACCAGCGCGCTGACCGAGGATGAGCGCGGCTTCACCGTTCCCTCGACCATCGCCGGTGTCGATGACGAGGCACCTTTTCGCACGCTGCTTTCTGACAGCCTAAAGGTAGAAGGCACGGCAAACTACGTCCGCGCCGATATCGACACGGGTGCATCGACCAGCCTCAATGCCACGGTCACACGCGAGGAAAGCCTCGGCCTGTCGGGCCTGCGCGAAGTGGGTGGCATCGTCTCTCCGCTGGAAACGCGGCGCACGACCGATACCTATGCCTTTGCCGGAGCATACAACCGGCGCTTCGGCGGGTGGCAGGGCACATTCACCACCGACGTGATCCGTGCGCTCGGCGATACGGAGATCGACCGGTTCGACCAGAGCGGATTCGACCTTGCGCAGAGCAACACCTGGACCGTCACCAACAAGGCGACGCTGGTCGGCTATCCGCTCGAACTGCCGGCGGGAGAGGTTTCGACAACCTTCGACCTTGGCCTCGACTGGAAGCGGATCGAGAGCGAGGATACCCGGTCGACCACCGGGCTTCAGGCGACACGTCGCCGCTTGCGCGGGGGCGTCAACGTCTCCGTTCCGATTGCCGAGGATGACGGCGCATGGGGTGCCATCGGCAGCCTGACAGCCAACTTCTCCGCCGGCGCGGAGGATCTCTCGGACTTCGGTGGGCTTTACAGCTGGACCGCCGGGCTCAACTGGTCACCGACCCGCAGCCTCAACTTGCAGGCCACCCGGATCTGGCGCGAGGTTGCCCCGACGCTGAGCGACCTTGGCCGTCCGCGGATCGACAGCTTCAACGTGCCCGTGTTCGATTTCGTGACCGGTGACAGCGTGCTTGCGACTGTCACCACCGGCGGCAATCCGTCGCTGCTCGCCGAAACGCAGGCAGACTGGAAGTTTGGTGCGAACTGGGAATTGCCCTTCTGGAAGGACACGCGCTTCCAGGTCGATTACGCGCTCAACAACTCGAGCGACGTAACTCTCAGTTCGCCATCCTATTCGGCGGCGTTCGAAAGCGCTTTTCCCGATCGCGTCACACGCGGCACTTCGGGCGAGCTGCTGGCCATCGACCGTCGTCCGGTTACGCTGTTTCGTACCAAGAGCAGGACGCTCAGCTTCGGTCTCAACACGCGCGGCACCATTGGCAAGGCGCGCGAGAGCGGCGGGGGTCAGGGGCAAGGACGTGGTGGTCCACCGGGGTTCGGTGGTGGAAGGTCCGGTGCGGGCGGTCCCGGCGGCGGTGGCGGGTTCGATCCCAACCGCTTCCGCGAGATGCGGGCGAAATTCTGCGCCGCACCGGCAACCGAGACTCCCGATCTCTCCCTGTTGCCGGAGCGCATGCGCGAGCGCCTGATGGGGCCCGACGGCAAGCCCGATCCTGTCCTGGTGAAGGACGCGCGCGACCGCTTCTGTAGCGAGAATACCGAGCGTGATTTCGAAGCAGTGCGCACGGCTCTCTGCACCGACCCGCCCAATATCGACGCCCTCCCGCCACAGATGCTCGAGCGGCTGAAGCGCGAGGACGGCACGGTCGATCCGGACAGGCTCGCCGCGATAAAGGAACGGATCTGCGCCGCACCCGGAGCGCGACAGAGCGGTGAAGCCAGCAGCGCCGAGGCGCGCGGGGGCGGTGGACGCGGCGGTCGTGGCGGCCGGGGCGGAATGCCCTTCGGTCCCGGCGGCGGCGACAACGGACAGGGTCGCTACTTCGTCAGCCTCAACCACTCGATTGCGCTCGACAATGAGATACAACTAGCGCCCGGTGGGCCGATCTATGACCAGATCGACGGCGAGGTCATCGGAGGTGGGGCGGTGCCTAAGCACACAACGCGCCTCGAAGGCGGGCTGTTCTGGGGTGGCTATGGCTTGCGCGTTTCGGGCAATTACATCGGCGAAGCCGTGCTGCGCGGCAGTGGCCTGCCGGGGTCGAGCGACCTCTTCTTCGGGGACCTTGCGACCGTGGACCTGCGCCTGTTTGCCGATCTCGGGCAGGCGCTGAAAAAGGATGACGGTTTCCTCAAGGGCTTCCGTTTGTCGCTGGTCGTGAACAACCTCTTCGACGGGCAGCGGAGGGTCGTCGACAGCAGCGGGCAAATCCCCGATGCCTACGACCCGCGCCGCATCGATCCCATCGGCCGATACTTCGGCATCGACCTCAGGAAGCAGTTCTGACGCGAAGCCTCAGTGCAGTCGCGTCCGCGGGAAGGCGATGTTGGCAATGCCCTTGGGCTGGAACCTGCGCCACTTGCCCTCTTCCTGCGCCAGTCGGTCGGCGATGGCGTAGACTGCAGCGGGATTGACGCCCAGGCCGCAATGGCTGGCGAACACCTCGATGTTCTCGCACTGGTCGTGGTCGAAATCCTGCACCGAGCCGCGCCAGTGCACCACACCGTCGGCCTTGGTCAGGATCGAGGTCGTGGGGACGGGCGGAGCCTTGGCCAGCTCGCGGAAATTGCCGTCGCGAATGGGCTCGGGCTCATGGCCGTTGAGGTATTCGAACAGGCGCCGCGCATTGGTGTGGTTGCGATCATCGCTGATGGGCGAACCGAGGCTGATCACCTGACGCACCTTTTCCGGTGCCAGCTTGGCGAGCTCGCGGGCGAATACGCCGCCGAGGCTCCAGCCGACGATGCTGACCTTGCCGCCGGTGCGTGCGTGAAGCTCGTCGACGCAGGCCATCATCGCCTCGATGCGCGCATTGTCGACGCGGACATTGCGTCCGAGGTTCCAGCCCACTGCATCGTAGCCGAGCTTGGCCAGCAGGCGGCGCAGCGGAGCGGTCGAGAAGTCCGAAGCCATGAAACCCGGCAGGACCAGCACGCCGTGGCCGTCGCCGCGCGGCAGCATCCCCATTAGCGGGGTGAGCGCGTAGAAACTGGCGAGTTCGGTCATGGCGCGACCCGGTTCGGTCAGCGCGAGAACGATGTGCGGCGGACGGGCTTCATCCGGCGCAACGTTGGTCTTTGCAGTCACGTGGTGGCTTTTCCTTTCCCTTTCGGGGCAGCCGCTGAACGGCTGGCGACCCCTTTGGTGCCCTTCGCCGGGGCCTTTTTCGTTGCTGGTGCCCCCTTCTTTGCGGCGGGCTTCTTTTTGGTTGCTGGTGCCTTTGCCTCCGCCGGCCTGGGCGCAGCCGCACCACCCGCCTTCTTTGCGGCATCGCGCAGTTCGGTGAAGCTGTCCTCGATGCACTGGGCGTAGAATTCCGGATCGGGCAGCAGTTCGCGGCAGGCGGTGAAGGCGATGGTCGCCTCGTCGGTATAGGACTGGACCACATGGCCGAGGCCCATGCCGTCGGTCAGGCACAGCAGTCCCATCATGCTCTCGAGCCGTGCGCCGGAGGAATAGATCGGAACCGGCGGGCCGGGGACATTGGTGACGACGGTGGTGAACACCGGCCCGACACCGCGGTTAGCCAGGCCGAGGCGGGTGTAGAGCTGCGCCCCGAGGCTCATCCACAGCGCCGGGCTGACCTTGCTCACTTCGGTCATGTTGCGCGCGCCTACGGCGTCGGTCATCGCCTTGGAATTGGTCGTGCGGTCATGGACGAAGCGCATTCGCTCGATAGGATCTTCGATATGCGTGCCCAGTGGAGCGACCATGGCCGCAACCTGGTTGCCCATGTCACCCTTCTCGGTCGCCGAACGGACCGATATCGGCGCCATTGCCGTCAGCGTCTTCTTCGGAAGGTCGTTCTTGGCGAGGAGGTACTTGCGCATCGCCCCGCCGACGATGGTCAGGAACACGTCATTGACCTTGGCACCCTCGACGGCGGTGCGGATCGCCTTGATGTCGGCCAGCGGCACGCTGCGTCCCTCGACCACGCGGTGGCCGGAAATCGCCCGGTTGAAGCGCGTCTTGGGTGCGATCATCTCGCCCGAGACGTCGAATTCCTTGGCGACTATGCCCTTCAATGCCTTGGCCAGGCCCGGTGCAGCCTTCGCCGCGACCTCGATCTGCTTGAGAGGGTTGGTAATGGCGTTGAAATAGCTCTTGCCCAGCAGTTCGACCGGATTGGGGACCTTCTCGGGCTTCCAGTCGTCCTTCGCATCCGGCGGCGGCTCGTCGGGGGACAACGTGTGCATCGCCTCCATCAGGTCGATGCCGCTCATGCCGTCGATCGCCGCATGATGGACCTTGGTGACCATCGCAAAGCTGCCCTTGGCGACGCCGGGAATGTTTTCGAGACCCTCGACAACGGTGAACTCCCATGGCGGGCGGGTCAGGTCGAGCGGGCGGGCGAAGATGCGCGCCGCCTGGATGCACAATTGTCGCCAGTCGCCGGGTTTGGGCAGGGCGATGTGGCGGACGTGATATTCGAGGTCGAAGTCCGGATCCTCGATCCAGTAGGGATAGTCGAGATCGAAAGGCACGCGCACCAACCGCTGGCGGATCGTGCGGGACAGCTGCATGCGGCTCTCGAAGAAGGCCAGGATATCCTTGAAGCGGACAAAGCCGCCGGGCGCAGTTTCGGGGTTGTAGATGAGGATCGAGCCGATGTGCATCGGCGAATTGCGCGTCTCCAGCGCGACGAAACTCGCATCCATCCCCTGGAGCTGGCGCATAGGCATCTTCTCCTGCACGGCCTGCTTTGCGCAGGTCCGAATGTTGCAGATGCTAACATGTGACGATTCCGCGTCAACTTGCCGCCTAGGTAAACGGCTTCCCTAGCGGCGAATGCTCAGATCGCGTCGCCCGCCGCCACCCCGCTGGCCCAGGCCCACTGGAAGTTGTAGCCGCCCAGCCAGCCGGTAACGTCGACCGCCTCGCCAATCGCGTAGAGACCGGGAATTCGCTTTGCTTCCATGGTCTTGGAAGAAAGTTCTGCGGTCGAAATGCCGCCCACGGTGACCTCTGCCTTGGCGAAGCCCTCGGTGCCGTTGGGGTGGAATTCCCAGCGCTTGAGCCGTTCCCCGGCTGCTCGCAACGCCTTGTCCGCCGTGTTGGCTAATTCGCTGCCCACGCCGATCTTATCCGCAAGAATGTCGGCAAGGCGGTCGGGCAGGGCTTCGCGCAGCAGCGAGCGAATGGTGGCGCGCGGATGGTCGCGCTTGGCATCGAGCAGCCATTCGGCGGTGCGATCGGGCAGGAAGTCGATCGCAACCGGATCGCCCGGCCGCCAATACGAACTCACTTGCAGGATCGAGGGACCGGACAGCCCGCGGTGGGTGAAAAGCGCCGCTTCGGCGAAGCTGGTCCTGTTGGCGGTCGCGACAACGGGTGCGGAAACGCCGGATATTTCGCGAAACAGCACCTCTTCCCCGCCCAAGGTAAGCGGGACGAGTGCTGGCCGCGGCTCGACAACCTTGAGCCCGAATTGGCGAGCGAGATCATAGGCGAAACCGGTTGCCCCCATCTTGGGGATCGATGGCCCCCCGGTGGCGATGACGAGGGCATGAGCGGAATAGGCTTCCGACTGCGTTTGGACAGTGAATGTCCCATTCTGGGACACTGCGACGACCTCCTCGCCACATTTCACCGCAACGCCGCCTCTTGCGCATTCCTCCAGCAGCATCGCGACGATCTGCTTCGCCGAACCGTCGCAGAAGAGCTGGCCGAGCGTCTTTTCGTGCCAGGCAATACTGTACCGCTCGACGAGTTCGATGAAATCGCGTGGTGTGTAGCGGGCCAGCGCACTCTTGGCGAAATGCGGATTGGCGCTGAGGTAATTCGCTGGACCCGCGCCGATATTGGTGAAGTTGCACCGCCCACCACCCGAGATGAGGATTTTCTTAGCCGGTTGTTCGGCCTTCTCGAGGACCAGCACGCGCTTGCCGCGCTGACCGGCGCGGGCAGCGCACATCAGGCCGGCAGCGCCGCCGCCGAGGATGATGGCGTCGTATCGGTTTTCCACCTTGCGCCCATCGCGGCTTTACCCCGTGCGCGCAAGCACTGGGGCGGCGAATTTTGGTGCTTGGCGGCCAATCGCGCGACAATTAAATCGCAGGATCAAGCGCAATGGCCCGAGCTCGAGTCGCTGGCATTCCGCCCGAATTGTTCTGAGTCTTCACTTCTTGAGCAAATGTTCGTGCGGAGAGAATTGCGATGGGAGCTGCTTCCGACGGATTTTGGGGACTCGCCACGAGGATTGTGTCTGCACAGGACGAGGCCACGATCCGTTACGAGTTCCGTGAAGTCCTGAAGGAACTGGGGTTCGGTGCGGCCTACTACCTTTCGCCCGTTGTTTCGGACCCCCGGGTGGGCCGTCAGTTATACACCTTCGGCTTCCCCGAGGAATGGGGTCGTCAGTACGGTGACAAGCTTGGCATGATGGACCCATTCCCGAGGGCAGCGCTGAAGCACGGCGGTGTCTTCCGTTGGTCTCAGGTAGGCAAGATTCTCCGGCTGCAACCACGCAATCTGCGGTACCTGAAGGCTCTGGAAGGCTTCGGCATCTACGATGGCATCGGGTTTCCGTGCTATGGTCCCGGTGCACGCCGGAGCTTCGTCGGCGTAGGGCTGCCAGCTTCGGAGAAAAGCTTCAGCCCTGAGGGGGTGTTGAAAGTGCAGGTGGCCGGGCAACTGGCCTTCCAGCGACAGGCTCAGATCAACCGGTTGGTCGACCTGGCCAACCCACGCCTCTCGCAGAGGGAACACGACGTGTTGCAGCTGATTGCCAAGGGCAAGAGCAACAGCGTTATCGCCCAGGTGCTGCGCATCTCGAGCTCTACTGTCGGCGTCTACGTTGCGCGGCTGTTCGAGAAACTCGGCGTAAGCGATCGCACCTCCGCGTCTGTGAGGGCGCTCTCTTTGGGCCTCATTCCCGGCTTCGTGACCCCCGAAACAGGTGTGAAGTAACCAGCGATCCACCTCTATGTCGGGCAATTGCTCGACTTTAACTTCTCGCCTCTTCCCTTAATGGCTCTCGGCGAGCGGAAGCCGTAGCCCTTCGAGTCGCAAATTCGAGGACCTCAGGCGCCCGCAGCGACAGTCGCCTGGTCCCCGGATCGGCGGATGCGCGGGACGGTTCGGGGCCATCGTTTGCTGGCAACGGGCCGTCCTTCAGCAGTGCATATGTCGTGGTCACCGATGCTGGCAGTTTGCCAAGCGGCTTTTCCGCCCTATCTCGGCTGCCATGTCGCGCACGAAAGCCGGTTCTCCCCCTGATCCCCGAGGCAAGGAGCGTTTCAACGAGGAACGCGCCGCCTATACCGTCGCCAGTGCGCAGCCAGACCTCGAGGCGGGGATCACCGCGATCCGCGAGACGGTGAAGGTGCTGAAGCCCAAGCCTGGCGTCTATCGCATGCTCGATACGCGTGGCGACGTGCTCTACGTCGGCAAGGCGCGCAGCCTGAAGGCGCGGGTGGCGAACTACACTCAGGTCAAGGGACTCTCCAACCGGCTCCAGCGGATGATCAGCCAGACCCGGCGGATGGAGATCGTCACCACCAATTCCGAGGCCGAGGCACTGTTGCTCGAAGCGCAGCTGATCAAGCGCTATCGCCCGCCGTTCAACGTCCTACTGCGCGACGACAAGAGCTTCCCATTCATCCTGCTGCGCGCCGATCACACCTTCCCGCGCATCCAGAAGCACCGCGGCGCGCGCAAGGCCAAGGGCAATTACTACGGCCCCTTTGCCAGTGCCGGATCGGTCAACAAGACGCTGAATGCGCTGCAGAAACTGTTCCTGCTGCGCAGCTGCACCGACAGCTTTTTCAACAATCGCGACCGGCCCTGCCTGCTTTACCAGATCAAGCGCTGTTCGGCCCCTTGCGTCGGGCGCATCGACCAGCAGGGCTACGACAGTCTGGTGCGCGAGGCGAAGGACTTCCTCGGCGGCAAATCCTCTGTCGTGCAGGCACAGATCGAAAAGCAGATGGCCAAGGCCGCAGCCGACCTCGATTTCGAGACCGCCGCGATTCTGCGCGATCGGCTGCGTGCGGCGACCTTCATCCAGGGTTCGCAGGCCATCAATGCGCAGGGTGTTGGCGATGCCGATGTCTTCGCGCTTGCTGCCAAGGGCGGGCAAGTCGGGGTGCAGGCCTTCTTCATTCGCGGCGGGCAGAACTGGGGCCACCGCACCTTCTACCCACGGAACACCGGCGATCTCGACCTCGCCGAAGTGCTGTCCGACGTGCTCCTCCAATTCTACGAGGAGGTGCCGCCGCCGCGCACGATCCTCGTCGATCGCGAACTGATCGAACAGGAACTGGTGGCCGAGGCGCTGGCCGAGAAGGCGGGTCACGCCGTGGCCATTTCGATCCCCCAGCGCGGCACGCGGCGCAAGCTGATGGAGCAGGCCCAGCGCAATGCTGTCGAGGCGCTCGACCGGCGGCTCGCGGAAAGCGGTACCAAGGCGAAGATCCTGCGCGAGTTGGCCGAATTCCTCGAGTTGGAGGACGTGCCGCAGCGGATCGAGGTCTACGACAACAGCCATATCCAAGGCGACAAGGCGCTCGGCGCCATGGCCGTTGCCAGCCCCGAAGGCTTCGAAAAGGGCCAATACCGCAAGTTCAATATCAAGACCGCGCAGACCAACGACGACTTCGGCATGATGCGCGAGGTGATGGAGCGGCGCTTCCGCAACCTCGCCGAAAATCCCGATGGCGATACGGGCAAGAAAAACAGTCACGAGACCGTCTGGCCCGACCTCGTCCTCATCGACGGCGGCAAGGGCCAGATGTCATCGGTGCGCGACACGCTTGAGGAGATGGGGATCGAGGACGTCCCGTTGATTGCCATCGCCAAGGGGCCGCACCACGGCAGAGAAGGCCGCGAGGTGTTCCACTTCCCTGACGGACGCGAGAAGACGCTGCCGGTCAACTCGCCGCTGCTGTTCTACCTCCAGACCCTGCGCGACGAAGTCCACCGCTACGCCATCGGCGCCCACCGCGCCAAGCGCAGCCGCGCGATCACCGCTTCACCACTGGACGAGATCCCCGGCATCGGCCCTTCGCGCAAGCGAGCCCTGCTGTTGCACTTCGGCACTGCGGGGAAGGTGAGGGCAGCGGCGCTCGAAGACCTGCAACGCGCACCCGGCATCAGCGAGGGCGTGGCGCAGCAGATCTACGATTTTTATCACGCCGGGGGGTGATGGGTGGATGTCCGCTAGCGACCCGATTGTGGTCATCGTGTCATGTGCTAGCATTGGTTATCTAGGGAGATGGCCATGCTGAAACGACGTAACGTTCTTACAGCGGGATTAGCTTTGCCTTTGGCGGCAGGAGCGGTTTCCGCAAAGGGCCAGATGCCGCAAGATCCATTGGTTGGATCATGGTCATTGATCGAAGCGATGACCGTTCAAAAGGACGGGGAAACAGGTCCTTGGGATGGCCATACCCGCCCCTACACTGGGCTCATCGTTTATGGGGCCAGCGGTATGATGTCGGTGCAGATCGCCACAGCAAGGGCGCCAATGCCGTCGGATGGCAACCTCAGGAAGCTGACAGCGGACGAGCAATTGGCGTACCTCCACAGCTACTATGCCTACTATGGAAAATATGAGTTCGATCCTGCCCGGTCGGTAGTCACTCATTTCGTACAGTCGTCTCTCGATCCTACCGAAACCGGCATTGTTTATCGTCGGGCCGTGAAGCTTGTCGGCGATGTCGTCACGCTAACAACCTTGGAACCGAACGACGCGTCCGGCAGCCACAACGTGCTGAGCTGGCGCCGGCTTTGACGCGCATGCATTATTAAGTCAGCTTTTCACCCCAAAAATGTCATCCCAGCGAACGCTGGGATGACATGGGGTCAGCACCCCTTTCCTACACCCCCTGTCCCGTGCCCTAAGCTGGCGGATGAAGCACTATCGTCCTCGTGTCCCGCAATCCCGCTCGCCGCCCATTGCCATCCCGCCGTTCCACGCCGTGCCGGTGCGCATTCGCGCGGATGGGTGGACACCGCTCAGGCAGGCGGAGTTCATCGGACACCTCGCCGCAAAACGCTCGGTTGCGGCGGCGGCGCGCGAGGTGTCGATGGCGCGCGAGACGGCCTATCGCTTGCGTGAGAGGCCGGGTGCCGAAGGCTTTGCGGCGGCATGGGACGTCGCATTGGCGCGGCCAGGATCGGAGGCGGGGAGGGCGCGGCTACTCGCGGCGCTGATGGCAGCGCGCGAGGCATTGAAGCCCTCGCGAAAGGTCACAGTCGAGCAGCTCAAATGGCGGGTGGAGACCGGGCTGTGGCAGGTCTTCCTGCGAGGTGGTTGCTACGCCGGAGTGCGGCGCAATCCGGACAATTCCGCGCTTCTTGCGCTTCTCGCCCGCACTCGCCGCGCGGAGTGCGCGACCTGATGAAAACGGAAGGTCACACATTTCCTCTGTGGTGTTTGTGTTCCACTCCCGCTGCCGATCCGATTTTGTCCCAGATCAACGACAGGCCGCGCTTCTCGGCCGACAAGGACCACAGCGAGGCTGTCGAGCGGTCGCTTGTCACCGCCGCCTCCGCGAGGAGACGCGATATGAAAACCATCCTGTTCAATGCGCTCGGAGACCCGGGCAACGCCGGGCGTCTCGATGCCGTGCTCGATATTGCGCGGGCATTCGAAGCACATGTGACGCTGCTCCATTCGGTGCCGTTCGAAGCGAGTGTGGCCATCGATCCCTATGCCGCCACATTCGCCGCGCTTGCGCCAGTCTGGCAGGACGAGGCCAACCGCGTGCGCGACAAGATCATCGCCGATCTCGGGAACGAGGATGTTCCGTGGAACTGGGTCGAAACGGTCGGCCCGACTGCGCGCGCCCTCCTCAAGGAGTCCGCGCTGCAGGACCTGATCGTCGTCGGGGCCCGGGACCCGCAGGCAATCGATGCCGGGCCGTCATTTACAGCCGGCGAACTGGCGGTGACGGCCGATTGCCCCGTACTGGTGCTGCCGGAGAATGCTTCGCGGTTTGACGCTACTGCTCCGGTGCTGGTGGCATGGGATGGATCGGCCGAGGCATCGCACGCGCTCAAGGCCGCAGTGCCATTCCTTCGCAAGGCCAAGGATGTGTATCTGGCGGTGGTCAAGGAGGCATCGAAGAGCGAGAAACCTCACGACCTGCCTCCACTCGGCGGTGCTGATTACCTTTCGCGCCATGGGATATCGAGCCAGCTGGTGGAAATCGACCCGCGCGAGCACGTCGTCGCCGAGGCTATCCGCACCGCAGCGGAAATTCGCCATGCCGGTCTCATCGTGATGGGGGCCTATGGGCGGACGCGCCTGTCGGAGCGGATTTTCGGCGGCACGACGCGCGACATGCTCGCGGACGTGCGAATTCCGGTTCTCCTGACGAACTGATGTGAAGAGGGCGGCTTCGGGCCGCCCTCTCGTCAGTTGCGGAAGCTCGGGTCGATCCGGTCGAGCTTGCGCAGCAGGGCTGGCCAGGCGAGGCCGTCGGCGACCATGCCCATGCCGGCGGCGGGCGTCTGGCTCTCGACCTTCTCGGGCGTGCCCTGCGGCGGATTGTTGAGGTTCTCGCGACCCGCACTTAACATGCGGACCTGTGCGGTGCAGGCGCGCTCGATGAAGTAAAGGCGCAGGAAGCACTGGGCCACGGTCTTGCCGATCGCCAGCGTGCCGTGGTTGCGCAGGATCATGGCGTGCTTGTCGCCCATGTCCTCGACCAGGCGCTCGCGCTCCTCGAGGTCGGTCGCGATGCCTTCGTAGTCGTGATAGGCGATGTCGTGGCGCGCGATCATGCCGGTCTGCGTGTGCTCCATCAGCCCTTCGGACATGGCGCTGACCGCCTGTCCGTCGGGGGTGTGGAGGTGCATCACCGCATGCGCATCCTCGCAGTTCATGTGCAGCGCGGAATGGATGGTGAAGCCCGCCGGATTGACCGGATGCGCGCTCGGCAGGACCGGCTGGCCGTCGGTGTCGATCTTGACGAGGCTCGAGGCGGTGATTTCCTCGAACATCATGTCGTAGGGGTTGATGAGGAAATGGTGCTCCGGTCCCGGAACGCGGGCGGAGAGGTGGGTGAAGATGAGGTCGTCCCAACCATAGAGCGCCACGAGGCGATAGGCGGCGGCGAGATCTACACGGACCTGCCATTCCTCGGCGCTCACGGCACCGCGGATGTGGCTGTCGTCATTGGCTGACTTGGTTTCGAGTACGGTGGCCATTGTCGCTCTCCTCAGTTCTGCTCGACTGCCGACTTGTAGATGCTGGTCCGGGGACGCTCGAACAGGCGCATCACCATCGGTGCAAAAAATTCCAGCGGCTCGCTGTCGTAATCCGGATCGAACGCCGGACAGTCGTACTTGTCAATGAATTCGCGCGTCGCCTCGAAATACGGCGAGTCCCGGAAACGGTCGCGCATATCGGGATCGAGGCCCACGAAATGGAAGAAGTTGTTTCCTTGGAAAATTGCATGATGCTTCACGATCCAGTGGAGTTCCTCCGAAACGAAAGGCTGCAGGATAGCGGCGGCGATATCGGCATGGTTGTACGCACCCAGCGTGTCGCCGATGTCGTGCAGCAGCGCCATGACCACGTAATCCTCGGGCTTCCCATCGCGATAGGCGCGGGTGGCCGTCTGCAGGCAGTGGGTCAGCCGGTCGACCGGAAAGCCGCCGAAGTCGCCGTCGAGCAGCTTTAGATGTGCCAGGATCCGCGCCCCGCCGCTTTCGGCAAAGGGCTTCATGTGGGTCATGATGATGTCCCAGTCTTCCTGGGTCCCCTCCGTCATGGTGCGGAAGGCGGCGGTCTTCTCGAGCACTTCGGTCATTACATCGCTCCTCGGCGAAAGTTGCGAATCACCTTCTAGGCGCGCATGAGGCAAAGGAATGCAAAGGACTTATCATTTCGTCGCCATGCCACCGACAAGGGCGGAGGGAGAGGTTCTGTCGGCACTGGTCGAGGTTGGTCGCAGGCGCGACTGCGCGGGTGGCACGCCGGTTCTTCACCGCGGCGACCCGGGAACCGGCTTCTGGCTCATCGAGAGCGGCCACGTAATGGCCTGCCGCTTCGGACCCGAGGGGGAGCGGACTTTGTTTGCCGTGCTCGGACCGGGCGACCTGATTGGCGAGGTCGCATGCTTTGCAGGGGTTACGCAGCAAGTTGATGCGATCACCGAAGGCGAGGCGTCACTCGTGTGGATCGAGATGGCGCAGGTCGAGCGCCTGATGGCGGACAAGCCCCATGTCGCAAGATGGCTGCTGGGGACGCTGGCCAACAAGCTGCGCGCGGCACTCGATCGGGTCGAGGGCGACCAAAGCCTGTCAGCACAAGCAAGGATCGCGCGGGTCCTCGTCGATTTGGCGGCGCGCGAAGGGGCCGAGCTTACGCTGACCCAGCAGCAACTCGCGGACCATGTCGGCGTTTCGCGCGTCACGACCGGGCAGGTGCTTGCCCGCTTTGCGCAGGAGGGCGCGATCGAGCGTGGCTATGGCGGCCTGCGCGTGCTCTCGGTCGAGCGATTGGCGGCTCATTCGGCCTAGGCCTGCGTTGCCGTTCCCGCGACGACATACAGCGTCACCAGAAGCCCCGCGATCAGACCGGCAGGACGGTAGCTGCCGGTGCGCTGCCACACAAAGCTGGCGATGATTGCCAGCGCGGTGAGTACGGGGACGAACTGGATCAGGATGACCGTGCTCAGCGGATCCCAGGCGGTGATGAGGGTGCCGGTTGCGAGAAGCACGCCGTAAATCACCGCGAGCAAACCCGAGATGCCGCCGGTGAGGGCGAGGATGGCGAAGACCGAGCGTCTGGTCGCGCTCTCTCCCGCAACTGTCAGGCCAGCAAGCCCGCGCATGGTGATAAGGAACGCCAGGGTAATCGGGACGACGTAGATCGCTGCGATCCCCCATTGGGCCGCGCTTGGGAACTTGATCGCCACGACCCACAGGCGCAGGTCGGTCAGGAACAGGGCCCCGACCAGCCAGACCACCGCATAGGCGATTGCCGCGATACTCACGGCAAGGACGAGCGAGCGCAGCCAGTCGGGGCGAGTGTCCTCGATCGAAGCCTTGGTGAAGCGTCCGACGAGCAGGCTCAAGCCCGCGCCCAGGAGTGCCCAGACGGTCACTTGCGTCGTAACCATCTGCGGCAGGAATGGCGTTGCCGGTACGAGCAGGTAGATCGCGCCGAATACGGGAAAGAACAGAACTGCGGGCACGATCGTGGTGAGGGCGAAGTCACGCTTCCATGCCCGGTCCAGGGCGTTCCTGGCGGGGATCGGGGTGCCGCGCAGCGAAGCGAAGAACGGGTGGCGCAGCAACAGGTCGATTGCACCGAGAATGACCATGACGAAGCCGACAAGACCGACGCCCGTGCCGATCTCCTTCCACAGCCAGGTCTGGTTTTCGGCGGTGAGGGGCTTACCCCCATCGAGCGTCGCAGCGAACCAGTCGGCGGCATCGCCGATGGCGGCATGCGAGAAATGGTCGCCGGGGTGGGTGGTCGCTGGCTGGTAGAGCCTGCGCGCGGTCCCGGCTGCAATGTCGCCGTAAGTGCGGCCCAGTTCGACATCGGTATCGGTCCCGAACACAGCCTGCAGCTTCTTGCTTTGCGCTACGTCCGCCGCTCGGTCGACGCCCCACATGAGCTGCGAAAACTCGTCGTAAGTGCTGAAAACGAGGCCCAGGTTGCGCGGCCAGCTCGGCGATCCCTCCTGCGCGAAGGGCGCGCCTGTCGATGACCCTTCAAGAACTACAGACTTGTACGCATCGGGCATGGTCGCTGCCGCAGCGAGGACGGTCCAGCCGCCCATGGAGTGGCCTTCGAGGCCGATATTGTCCTTGTCCACCATCGGCAGCGAGCGAAGGTAGGTCAGCCCGTCGGGACCGCCGAAGCCGTTCGAGAAGGCGGGCCCGTCGCTATAGCCGTGCCCGGTCTGATCGAGCGCGAGCACAACATAGCCGCGCCGAGCGAACTCGATCGCAAATCCATCCTGCGTCTCGCGCGAATTGATGTAGCCGTGAACTGCGAGAATGCCCGGAGCAGGCGTCTCGGGCGTGGCATTGGCAGGGACGTAGAGCAGGGCGCTCATCTGCTTGCCATCGGTACCGGTAAAACGGACATCGGTGACGGTAGTGCCGCCTGCCTCGCGGACCTGCTTGGCGAGAAATCCGCCAGCCAGGATCAGCAAAAAGCCCGCTACTAGCAACCACCAGCGCGGCTTGTCGGTCGCCTGCCCCGTCACGCCATTTGTCGCCATTCGCTCGTTCCCCCTCGGGATGAGCGTCTAGCAAGCTTGGTCGGGCGTGACTATCCGCGCGAGGAAGCGCCGGGTTTGCCCTTGAACGGCTTGCCCTTGCCCTTGAATCCCGGCTTGGGCTTTCCTGCGAACGGCTTGCCGCCGCCTGGCTTGCCTTTGTAGCCGCCGGGCGCCTTGCCGCCCGGTGCCTTGCCGATCGGACGGGGGCGAACGCGCGGACCGCTGGCATTGTCGCGGTCACGGCGGTTCTGACGTGCCTCGAAACGCGGGCCTTCTGCAGATTCGACGATCTGGATGGCGTCCTGCTCGTCGTCGGGCGAGGCGGTGCGGGCCACGGCGTCGGCGAACTTGGCGGCGATGACGCGAGGAATCTGGAAGTAGGTCTCGAACCCGCCGACCTTGATCGCGCCAATTTCATTGCGGGTGATGTGCCCGCGGCGACAGATCAAAGGCAGGATCCAGCGCGGCTCGGCGTTCTGGCGACGACCGATGTCCATCTTGAACCAGACCACATCCTCGAAGCCCGGGCGGTGACGCTCGGCCTTGGCCTTCTCGCGCGCTTCGGGCGTGTTTGCGAGCAGCTCTTCCGGCTGCGGCATGCTGGCGCGATGCGAATGGACGAGCGCGGCAGCGATATCCTCGGGCGGCATGCGCTTCATCAGATCGGCGGCGAGCTCGCGGTCGTCCTCGTCGAACTCGCGCGGTTCGGTCAGGCGCTCCATCAGGCGCGTGCGATCCTTGGCGCGGATGGCCTCGGGCGTGGGGGCGTCGAGCCATTCCGCCTCGATCCGCGCGCCGCGCAGCAGGCCTTCGACCCGGCGACGGCGGTTGTAGGGAACGATGATCGCCGCAATGCCCTTCTTGCCCGCACGGCCGGTACGGCCAGAGCGGTGCTGGAGCGTCTCCGCATCGCGCGGGATTTCGACATGGACGACGAGGCTCAGCGAAGGCAGGTCGATCCCGCGCGCCGCGACATCGGTCGCAACGCAGACGCGAGCGCGACGGTCGCGCAGCGCCTGCAGCGCCTGGTTACGCTCGGACTGAGAGTGCTCGCCTGACAGCGCGACGACGCCGAAGCCGCGCTCCTGCAGCGTCGCGTGGAGGTGCCGCACATTGTCGCGTGTGGCGCAGAACAGGATCGCGGTCTCCGCCTCATGGAAGCGCAGGAGATTGACCACCGCATGCTCGATCTCGGACGGACCGACGGTGATGCACTGGTAGGAAATATCGCCGTGACCACGATCCTCGCCAACGAGGCTGAGGCGCAGCGCATCGCGCTGGTAGCGCTCGGCCAAGCGCTCGATCGGGCGCGGCATGGTGGCAGAGAACAGCAGCGTGCGACGGCTGTCGGGCGTCGCGTCAAGGATCTCCTCGAGGTCTTCGCGAAAGCCCATGTCGAGCATCTCGTCCGCTTCGTCGAGGACCACGCCGACAAGACCCGAAAGGTCGAGCGCGCCGCGTTCGAGGTGGTCGCGCAGGCGACCCGGCGTGCCGACCACGATGGCCGGCCCGGCCCGGAGCGCACGGCGTTCCTTGCTCGCGTCCATCCCGCCGACGCAGGTCGCGATGCGCAGGCCGGCCCCGGCATAGAGCCAGCCGAGTTCGCGGCTCACTTGCAGCGCAAGTTCACGGGTGGGCGCAATGACAAGCACCAGCGGTTGCTCGCTGAGCGGCATATCGCCGATCTCGCCAAGCAGTTCGGGGGCGAGCGCGAGACCGAAAGCGACGGTCTTGCCGCTACCCGTCTGCGCCGAAACGACGAGATCGCGGCCCTGCGCATTGGGTGCAATAACGGCGGCCTGGACCGGAGTGAGAGCGCTGTAGCCACGATTCGCAAGCGCATCGCCGATCACCGGCGGAAGGGTTTCAAAAGACATGGGTTCTCGATTCTATCGACAGCGCGGCGCGGCGGGGGGCTGGCGCTCTGGCACTGTTCGGGCGGGCCTATAGCAGGCCTGGCCCGGTTTGGCTCGCGGTTTTTTGTGCAGGTGCGAAAGGGGCCGTTCAGCCTTCTTTTTTCACCCGTCGCCGCATCATGCCTTCCTGCGCCACGCTGGCAACAAGCTCTCCAGCGCGGTTGAAGATGCGACCGCGGTTGAAGCCTCGGCCGGATCCGCTCCACGGGCTGTCGGTGGCGTAGAGCAGCCATTCGTCGGCGCGGGCCGGGCGGTGGAACCAGATCGCATGATCGAGGCTCGCGCCGACCAGCTCGCCGCGCATCCAGCTGAGGCCATGGGGCAGCGCACTGGTGCCGAGCAGGGTGAAGTCGCTGGCATAGGCGATCACTGCGCGGTGCAGCGCCGCATCGTCAGGCAGGGGCGCGACGGCGCGGAACCAGCTGTGGGCTTTCGGCTCGCTCGGTTCGCGGTTCATCCAGTGCAGCCGGCCTGCCGTGCGCATGTCGATGGGTCGGGGACGCAGGAAGATCGCGCGCTGCGCTTCGGGCATGCGGTCGCCGGCGCGTTCGGCAATCTCGCGGCGGATGTCCATGTCGCTCTGGAGTTCCTCGGGTGGCGCGACATCGGGCATTTCGACGTCGTCATGTTCGAGGCCTTCCTCGGGTCGCTGGAAGCTTGCGGTGAGGTTGAGGATCGGCCTTGTGCTGCCATCCGTGTCCACTTGGCTCGCCACCACACGGCGGTTTGCGAAACTGCGCCCGTCAAAGTCGCGCGCGGTGCGGTAGGAAATGTCGATCCCTTCCTCGCCGCCGCGGAGGAAGTAGGCGTGGAGCGAATGCGCCTCCAGTCCCTCGGGTGCGGTGGCCTGTGCGGCCTGCAACGCCTGCGCAATGACCTGTCCACCGAAGACGCGACCGACGCCACCGACCTGCTTGCGGCCGGTGAAGGCATCCTCGCCATCGCGGGTGACGGTCAGCAGGCGCACGAGGCCTGCGACAAGTTGCTCGGTGGTTCTCGTATCGCTCACGAGAGCGGCTTTGCGGCGACCTTACGCTTGCGTCAAGCGCCGCATCACGCGCCATGCGGTCGACTTTGCACTGTTGGACGCGGGCCAGCGTCCCGGTGCGCGCGGCTTTAGGCCCATCCGCCGCAAAGTGCCGTTGAAAGATCGGGCGTAGGCCTCGGCATAGCTCCACTCGCTGCGCCAGGTAATGGAAAGCGAGATCGAGCTTTGGGCGCCGTTGCGCACGAAATGCGGGGCCATCACGGGGACGAATACAGCCTCGCCAGCATCGAGCGTATAGGCCGTGCCCCCTGCCAGCAGCTCGTCACGCCAGGGCAGTTCGCGAGGGCCGCCGAGGTGGTAGCTCTCATGCACCTCGTCTGGGGCGAAACGCGCGTCGCCTGCCGGGAACTGGGTCATGGTCTTGGTCCCGGCGAGCTGGAGCAGGATATTGTGCTCTGGGTCGAAATGGTAGGGCGTGACGGCGTTCGGGCTGGAGATGAAAATATAGCCCTGCGGCGTCAGCATGGCGCCGGTCTTGCTCTCGATGACTGGCCGGATTTCGTCGAGCAGGTCGAGCAGCAGGGAACGATATTCTGGCACCTGCTCGATGTTCTTGAGCACGGCCCAGCTGTCGCTGGTGGCGATCTTGCGGATGGTTTCCCCGATGGTCAGGCCCGACGCATCGGGCTTGCCATCGACGCCGATCGGCAGATTGCCGCGATTGTACTCGATGCTGGTGACCGGCAGCGCTTCGGCCAGCCCCGCGAGACCGTCGAGCGAAAAGCGCTCGTTGCGCTGCAGCGAGTGACGCAGCACATGCGGGGTCTCGGGATAGTTGGCAGCGAACGTGCTGCGGGATTCTGGTGGGAAGGCGGTCATTTCCGTCGGCTCCAGCGCCATTCTTCGAGTTTTATCCAGGCCTCACCCACCCAGCGACGCGGGCCGCGTCCGATGGCCACGCTCTGCCACACGATCTCGCGCCGTTCGCGCCAGATGTGGTCGATCATGGCGTGATCCTGCGCGGCGCAGCTGTCGCACCATTCGATCGTCGGATCGTCAAGCAGGTCGAGATTGGCGAGTTGCAGCTGCACCCCGGGCGAGAACCGCGCGAGGTCCTCGTCATAGGCGGTCTTGAACGAGAAGGCGCCGCGACCGGCGAGGAAGGTGGCCAGCATGGCGATCGGGCGGCCGTCGAGTGTTAGCGAGAGACGTTCGAGCCGGCCCATCCGCGCGGCGCTTTCGATGGCGGAGCGGAAAAGGTGCTCGGTTTCGGGATTGCTCGAAAGCGCGGAGCTTTCATTGCCCTTCCAGCCGCGAGCCTCAAGGGCGAGGAAATCCGCGATCCAGTAATCAACCTGTGCGCCATCGTGCGAGCGGATCAGTTCGAGCGCGCCCAATTCGCCGAGACGCTTGTATTGGCGACGCAATTCCTTGCGCTTTTTGGCGGTCAGTGCCTCTTCGCGATATTGCGCGGC
Source organism: Qipengyuania sp. RANM35 (assembly GCF_041021145.2). Classification (NCBI taxonomy): domain Bacteria; kingdom Pseudomonadati; phylum Pseudomonadota; class Alphaproteobacteria; order Sphingomonadales; family Erythrobacteraceae; genus Qipengyuania; species Qipengyuania sp. RANM35. Next base: position 614,769 of record NZ_CM196433.1, read on the forward strand.
AGTGAGATCGGAAGAAAGCAGGGCCCGCTTTTGCTCCATGACAGTGCGCAGGGAGCGCCGCTGGTCCTTGCAGACCTTGTCGAGCGCTGCGGCCAATTCCCCGTACCTAGGCTGCTGGGGCAGGTGGAGGAAAAGCATCCGGGCACCCGTCCGATCGCACCAGGCGAGGTAATTCGACCAGAAATCCGCCTCGTGGCCCGCCGCGACCAGCGGGCTGCCGAGGAATGCATTGTGGTGCATCCAAATGGCGCAATTGGGAATGCTGCGCGCGTGGTACGAGTTGGCTTGGTGATGGGGCACCAGGCCGACGAGCTTCGCATCGGCCACGAGAAGCAAAAGCATGACGCTGCCGCCGGGATCGAAGGCTTCCAGCGCCGGTCTCAAATACCACGGTTCGAAGAATGGGTTGGGGGTGGAGGCGCAATCGGTGAGGCGCTGCCAGTGCGGTTGCAGCGTTGCGAGGTCGAGCCGGTTCCAAGGCAACGCATGGAAGCCGTCGCGCAGCCCGAGCGGGGCCGCGACCCCGTCATGGGCGCGGTCGGCTGTTGCCACCGGATCGGCCAGTCCCATCGGCCCAACTACCCTCCTGTCGCGAACCATTTCGCGGTGTGCGCGCGTCATACCGCATCTGCGCTGAAAAAGACTTAATCCTCCAAAAAGCAAAAGGCGGCGGCACCCGTAGATGCCGCCGCCTCGTTTCCCGGACTAGGATCCGAAGAAGTTAGCCCGCGGCGAGAGCTGCGAGAAGCAACAGCGCGACGATGTTGGTGATCTTGATCATCGGGTTCACGGCAGGGCCGGCGGTGTCCTTGTATGGGTCACCGACAGTGTCGCCGGTCACGGCAGCCTTGTGGGCTTCCGAGCCCTTGCCGCCGTGGTTGCCGTCTTCGATGTACTTCTTGGCATTGTCCCAGGCGCCGCCGCCGGCGGTCATGGAAAGCGCCACGAAGAGACCGCCAACGATAACGCCGAGGAGCAGTGCGCCCAGCGCCGCGAAGCCATTGGCCTGGCCTGCAATCGAAGTGATCACGAAGTAAACCACGATCGGGGCAAGAACCGGCAGCATCGAGGGGATGATCATCTCCTTGATCGCAGCCTTGGTCACGAGGTCCACGGTCCGCGCGTAATCGGGCTTGGACTCGTAGGTCATGATGCCGGGGTTGTTCTTGAACTGCTCGCGCACGTCGACCACCACGTCACCGGCTGCGCGGCCCACGGCGGTCATGCCCATCGCACCGAAGAGGTACGGGAGCAGCGCGCCGAGCAGCAGCCCGACGATAACATACGGGTTCTCGAGGCTGAAGTTGACCGTCAGGTTCGGGAAGAACTCGCGAAGGTCGGTGGTGTAGGCAGCGAAGAGAACCAGCGCGGCGAGGCCGGCCGATCCGATCGCATAACCCTTGGTCACGGCCTTGGTCGTGTTACCCACGGCGTCGAGCAGGTCGGTTTTCTCGCGAACGCTGTCGTCGAGACCGGCCATTTCGGCGATGCCGCCGGCATTGTCGGTCACCGGACCGTAGGCGTCGAGCGCCACGACCATGCCTGCCAGCGCCAGCATCGCGGTAGCCGCATAGGCGATGCCGATAAGGCCCGCGAGCGAGTAGGCGATGATTATGCCTGCGACGATGACGATGGTCGGCAGGGCGGTCGATTCAAGGCTGATGGCGAGACCCTGGATCACGTTGGTGCCGTGGCCCGTCTCCGAAGCCTTGGCGATCGAGCGGACCGGGCGATAGTTGGTGCCGGTGTAGTACTCGGTGATCCAGATGATCAGGCCGGTGATCGCAAGGCCCAGCAGCGAGCAGAAGAACAGCGCCATGCCGTTGAACCCGGTGCCCGGAATCTCGGTGGCCATCCCGCCAAGAGCATAGTCGGTCACGACATAGATCAGCGGAATCGACAGGATCGCGGTGACGAGGAAGCCCTTGTACATCGCACCCATGACATTCGTGCCGCCGCCGAGGCGGACGAAGTAGGTGCCGATGATCGAGGTGAGGATGCATGCACCGCCGATCAGCAGCGGGAGCGCCATCATCGGCATCAGCAGTTCGCCGAGGCCCTTCATCAGCAGCGCGGTCAGGACCATGGTGGCACCGACGGTGACGACATAGGTCTCGAACAGGTCGGCAGCCATGCCGGCGCAGTCGCCCACGTTGTCGCCCACGTTGTCGGCGATCACTGCCGGGTTACGCGGATCGTCTTCAGGGATGCCTGCCTCGACCTTGCCGACGAGGTCGGCGCCGACGTCGGCGGCCTTGGTGAAGATACCGCCACCCAGACGTGCGAAGATCGAGATCAGCGAAGCTCCGAAGGCGAGGCCGACGAGGCCGTCGATCACGTGGCGGTCATTGGCGGCGTAACCGGCGGGGCCGGTCAGGTACCAGAAGAACACCGCAATCGCGAGGAGGGCGAGGCCCGCCACCAGCATGCCGGTGATGGCGCCTGCGCGGAAGGCAAGGGTAAGACCCTGCTGCAGTCCGCTTTGCGCCGCAGCGGCGGTGCGAACGTTCGAACGGACCGAAATGTTCATCCCGATGAAGCCCGCCACGCCCGAAAGGATCGCGCCGATGACGAAGCCGGTGGCCGGAATGGCGCCGAGGAATACGAACACCAGCACGGCCACGACCACGCCGACGATGGCGATGGTGGTGTACTGCCGCTTCAGATAGGCCTGCGCACCTTCCTGAATGGCTGCAGCGATTTCCTGCATCTTTTCGTTGCCGGCGCCGCTGCCCAGCACCTGGCGGCTGGTGACGAAGCCGTACACGACGGCCAGCAATCCCAGCAGGATGGAAATGGTAACAAGATCCACGGAAAACTCCCCTCCCGTTTGATTTTATGATTGATGCGACCCGACGCAACAAACGCCGGAGCATGTGCGCGAGGGGTATAAGGACGACTGATTGCGTGACAAGGCCGAAAAGCGCAGCAATCCGCGCTTATTCCCCCGCCTTGGCCGAAAGTTCAGTGCCTGTAGCCGAGATTGCCCTGCGGCGGGCTGCCGTCGAGGAGGATCGGGTGCCCCCCGGCCTTGAGCACGCTGCCGATCCGGTGGATTTCGAAGCGCTCGCCGAGATCGGCCGGTCCGCTAAGAAGCAGGACATAATCGTCGCCCCAGCGCATTGCCTCGTCGAGCCGGTCCGGTGGCGTAATCCGTGCGACCGCATCGCTATCGATGGCGAGCGTGCAATGGCTCGCGGCTGAAATGCGCGAGGCGTCGAGCAGAAGCCCGTCCGAAATGTCCATCATCGCGCTGGCGTGAGGGGCAAGCGCGCGCCCGAGCTCCAGCTGGGGGCGCGGGCGTGTATAGGCCAAGTCGCTCGCTCCGGTACGGTCGCGCAGCGCCTCGAAACCGAGCATTGCCTGTCCGATGGGACCGCCGATCCACAGCGCCTCGCCGGGTCGTGCGCCCGACCGCGATGGCACGGGACTAAAGGTCGCGCGACCTATTGCCGTGCAACCCCAGACTCGTTGCCCCTCGCCGCGCACAGTATCGCCACCAAGCAGGGCCACTTCGTATTCGGAGCAGATTTCGCGAAGGCCCGTGATGAAACGCTCGTCGCCCTCGCCAAGCATGTGCGATACGAGGATGCCGACTGGCTCCGCTCCCTTCGCGGCCAGGTCGGAGAGATTCACCGCGACCAGCTTCCATGCGATGTCTGCCGGGTCCTGGCCTTCGAGGAGATGGACGCCTTCGACGAGTGTGTCGTGAGTGATCACGAGCGTCTCGCCACCGATCTCGATCACGGCGGCGTCGTCGGCAAGTCCGCGTGCAGCGGGTGACGTCGCAAGTGCGCGCAAGCTGGCGATGAAATCGAATTCGCCGCTCACGACTTTCCGGGAAACTCTGCCGCTGCCATAGCTGCCGCACATTGCATGGAGGCTTCGACGTGTCACTAACCTTCCGCCTTGCCCTTGCCGCCCTTTCGCTGTCCGTCCCGGTCGGCGCTGCGGCGCAGGACGTGCCGAAGCCTGCCGTGCCGCAGGTGAGCTCCGGAAAAATCGTCTGGTGGTCCGACTTCGCCCCGGCCCAGGACGTCGGTGTCAGTGACATCTGGGTCTGGCTGCCAGCAGGTTACGCGACGCACCCCAAGCGGCGTTTCCCGGTGCTCTACATGCACGATGCGGAGAATATCTTCGATCGCCGCCTGTCGAACTTCGACAAGGAATGGGCGATGGACGAAGCGGTCACGCGCCTCGCGGCGCGCGGGGACTTCCGCGAGTGGATCATCGTCGGGCTGCGCAGCCCCAAGGACCGCTATCAGACGCTGTTTCCGCAGAAGCTGATGGATCACCTGCCCGAGGAGTACCGCAAGTCGGTCCTGTCGATCGATTTCCCGGGCATCGCCGCAGGTCCGCAACTGCGCGGGGACCGCTATGCAGCGATGGTCACCAAGGACCTGAAACGCCGCGTCGATGCGACGTTCCGGACCCTGAAGGGACCGGAAGACACGGCGGTAATGGGATCATCGATGGGCGGGCTGATGAGCCTCTACCTGATTGGCGAGTATCCCGAGGTCTTTGGCCAGGCGGCGGGCCTCTCGACCCATCTGCCGCTGTCAAATCCCGACGAGGGCGACAGCGAATTGCGGGCCAAACAGGTTGCTGAGGCGTTCTCGGCCTATTTCGCCACGACGCGTCTCGATCCGGTGCGGAACCACATCTACATCGATCATGGCACTGCCACGCTCGATGCGTTTTACGCACCATACTTCGCGCGTTTCGGGGAGATGATGGCGGCGCGCGGCTGGGCCGGGCCTTCGTTCGAGAGCCGGGCCTTCTTCGGGGCCGAGCACGAGGAGAACGCCTGGGCCCAACGGGTCGACATCCCGCTCGGCTTCCTCGACCGGAAGGACCCTTGAAGGACTAGCGCCCTGCTTCCTTGGCCACCGCGTCGAGGATTCCGTTGACGAATTTCGCCTCGCGGTCGTCGAAGAAGGCCTTGGCGACGTCGACGTACTCGCTGATCGATGTAGCCTTGGTCACATCCTGCCGCGCGAGCAGTTCGTAGGTCCCGGCTCGCAGGATCTGGAGCATGGTCTTGTCGAGGCGCGCCAGCGTCCAGCCCTCGGCAAGACGGCCAGCCAACAGGTCGTCGATCTCGCCGCGGCGGGCATCGACGCCCGAAACGACGTCGTCGAAGAAGTCGACATCGGCGTCGGCATATTCCTCGTCCTCGACCACTTGGCCGATACGGTGCTGGTGGAACTCGTCGAGCAGGCGGGCAAGGGCGGTGCCTTCCATCTGCTGCTGGTAGAGCGCCTGGACGGCGGCGAGGCGGGCGGCCGAACGGGCCTGCGAGCGGGAATTCTGGGTCACTTGTTCAATCTCACGGCAATCGAGAGGGCGTGGGCGGGAAGGCCCTCGGCCTCGGCAAGGCGGATGGCAGCCGGTCCGATCGCGGCGAGCGCGGCATCGGAGGCGTCGATGAAGCTGGTGCGCTTCATGAAGTCGAGCACTGAGAGCCCGCTGGCGAAACGGGCGCGGCGGCCGGTGGGAAGCACGTGGTTGGGGCCGGCGATGTAGTCGCCGACGGCTTCGGGTGTATGGCGGCCGAGGAAAACGCTGCCGGCATGGCGCATCTGCTCGAACAGCGCCTGTGGGTCGTCGACCATGAGTTCGACGTGCTCGGCAGCGAGGCGGTCGGAGAGGGCAGGGGCCTGGTCGAGGCTATCGACGATCACGATAAGGCCGTGCGCGTCCCAGCTTGCCTTGGCGGTCTTGGCAGTGGCCAGCTTCATCAGCGCAAGGTCGATGGCATCGCCCACCTGCCGGGCCAGCGCCTCGCTGTCGGTGATCAGGATCGACTGGCTGGTCGGATCATGCTCGGCCTGGCTGAGGAGGTCGGCGGCGATCCATTCGGGATTGTTGTTGGCATCGGCGATCACCAAGATTTCGCTGGGCCCGGCGACCATGTCGATGCCGACCACGCCGTAAAGCTGGCGCTTGGCCTCGGCGACCCAGGCGTTGCCCGGACCGGTGACGACATCGACGCGCTTGATGCGGTCGGTGCCGTAGGCCAGCGCTGCAACCGCCTGGGCCCCGCCGACGCGCCACATCTCGTCCACGCCCGCGATATGCGCAGCGGCGAGGACAAGCGGATTGGTCTGGCCCTTGGGTGTCGGGGTGACGACGACGAGGCGCTCGACGCCGGCAACCTTGGCCGGGATTGCGTTCATTAGCAGCGATGACGGGTAGGCAGCGCGACCTCCCGGGACATAGAGACCTGCGGCATCGACCGGCAGCCAGCGCGCGCCGAGGCGCATGCCGATATCGTCGGTGTAATCGCGGTCCGCCGGCAGCTGGTTCTCGTGGTAGGAGCGGATGCGCTGTGCGGCGGTGTTCAGTGCACTGTTCAGTGCCGGATCGAGCGCTTCATACGCAGCCTTGCAGGTTTCGGCAGAGATACGCCAGTCGTCCTCGGTGGTGAGGCGGTGGTCGTCGAAGCGCATCGAATATTCCACCAGCGCGGCATCGCCACGCTCGCGAACTTCGTTGAGGATGGTCGCGACATCGCGCTGCACATCGACGTCGCTCTCGCGCCGGTCGCGGACTATGCGCCTGAACTTCTTGTCGAAATCCGGGTCTGTCGTGCGGAGCAACTGCATCACACGTCCCTGCGGAATGCGTCGACCAGCGCGGCGACGCGTGGATCGGTCTTGAGAGCGGCACGGTTGACGATCAGCCGAGCGCTGATGTCGAGGATGTGTCCCGTCTCGACGAGGCCATTGTCCTTCAGCGTCTGGCCGGAGGAAACGAGGTCGACAATCCTGCCTGCCAGTCCCAGTGCAGGGGCGATTTCCATTGCGCCGTTGAGTTTCACGCACTCGGCCTGCACGCCGCGCTGCTCGAAAAAGCGGCGGGTCAGGTTGGGGTACTTGGTGGCAACCCGCACATGGCTTGCCCCGTCGACACTGGCGGCGCCTTCTTTCGGTTCGGCGACCGCGAGATGGCAGTGGCCGATATCGAGATCGACCGGCGCATAGAGGTCCGCGTAATCGAATTCCTCGATCACGTCGGAACCGACGATGCCCAGTTGCGCGGCACCGTGCGCGACGAAGGTTGCCACGTCGAAGGCACGTACCCGAATGATGTTCATGTCACTGCGCGTGGTCGCGAAAGTCAGCGAGCGGTTGGCCTTGTCGTGGAAGGCGTCTTCGGGCACGACGCCGGCACGCGCCATCACGGGCAGCGCCTCGTCGAGGATGCGCCCCTTGGGTACGGCGAATGTCAGGCTGTCGCTCATGTCGCGGGCAGATAGGCAAGCGCTTGCGAAAGGGCAACGTATATGGGTGATTCCGGGCAAAGACCGCACTACGAGAAGATGGATATCGACACCAAGGGTGACGGCGCGGTCGGCAAGGGGTTCCGCAACCAGGTCGCCTATTGCCTCAATAACGGAGCTCCGATCACCGCCCGGGTGGTCACGGCGATCTGGGCTGCGATCGAGGGTGGGCTCGACAATGCGCTCGCTCGCCGGATTGCCGAATGGCAGGGCGCGCCCTTGGCCGATGCGCTTCCGTTGCGGATCGCTGGAGGCCTGCACTGGCTCCATCTGACGGGACGTGAGCCGGCATTGGCTCCCATCTATCGCGGCATAGGGGCAGACGATGTTGCGATCATCACCGACGCCATGACAGCACACGAAGCGCAACTGCTGCCGTGGCTCGATGGGCCTCCGCAAACCAATGAAGCAGGCCGGTCGAGCAATTTCATCGCCGCCATGCTGTGGCTTGCCGGCAAGGGCCTGCCGCCGCGCTTCGAATGCCTTGAGATCGGGTCGAGCGCGGGCATCAACCTAATGCTTGATCGCTACCACTATGATCTCGGCGGGGTGCAGGTCGGACCGGCGGACGCGGTGATGCACTTCAAGCCGGAATGGCAGGGGACTGCTCCGCCTGACAGGCAGATCGAGATCGTTTCGACCAAGGGATGCGACGTTGCGCCGGTCGATCTGACCGACCCGAACCAGTCCGAACGGCTAATGGCCTACATCTGGCCGGAACACACGATCCGTTTCGAGCGGATGGAGGCGGCCATTCGTGCTGCAACCGAGCGCAAGCCCGACCTGACGAAGATCAATGCAGCGGAATTCGTCGAGCGCGAATTGGCAAAGCCGCAGGAGCCGGGCACCACCCGGATGCTGATGCACTCGATCGTCTGGCAATACGTTCCTGCCGACCAGCAGGAGAGGGTGACTGCAGCTATGGAGGCCGCAGGCGCTAAGGCTACGGCCGAAACTCCGCTAGCGTGGGTATCGGTCGAGGCCGACCGGACCGTCCACCGCCACAATCTCAAGGTGCGCTACTGGCCCGACGGAGCAGAAGCGACGCAACTCACCTGGTCACACGCCCACGGCGCCGACATCGAGTGGCTGGGTAACTAGGCGGTCTTTTCGAGGAAAGCTTCCATCGCCGCATTGAAGGCTTCGGGTGCTTCCCACTGGACGAAGTGACCGGTCCCCGGAACCTGCACCACTTCGGGGTTGTCGATGACTTCATCGAGCCCTTCGAGGTTGGCAGGCGGCAGCGCCATGTCATCCATCGCCCAGATCACCAGCGTCGGGATGGCCAGCTTGGGCAGGGGGAAAGGCTGGTAATCGGCGGGGAGTTCGTAGGGCGCGTCGAGCGAAAGCACCTCCATCGGGCTCGCACGATAATAATTGAGCATGCCGAAGGCGGCGTCGGGATTCGACCAGTCCTGGAGCAGTTGCGCCTGTTCCTCCGGGTCCATCGACGTGGTGACTTCGCGCCCCTCGAAGGCCTTCATCAGCACTGGGGCCAACCCATGCTCGCGGATCATCGGATCGTTCGCCGGGTCGCGGAAGATGCGGAAATACTGGCTCGCCTCGCGCTGCTGGCGGTTGGTGTAGAGCAGCTTGGGGAAGAGCACCGGATGTGGCGCGTTGGCGATGATGGCTCGCGTAACCCGACCGTTCATCATCCCGCCGTAAGCGACGCCCCAGGCAATCGCGCCGCCCCAGTCGTGACCGACGATGGTGAACTTGTCGATGCCCAGTGCATCCATCAGAGCAAAGGCGTCGCCGATCATCTTGTCGGGCGTGTACTCCGACACTTCCTGTGGCTTTGAAGAGCTGCGATACCCCCGCTGGTCGGGTGCGATACAGCGATAACGATCGGAGAAATGCGCGATCTGGTTGCGCCAGGTGCGGTGGCTTTCGGGAAAGCCATGGAGGAACAGCAAGGCCGGTGCATCGCGCGGTCCCTCGTCGACCACGTCGAGGTGGATGCCGTTGGCGAGATCGACACGCTTCTGTTCCATGGTCAGCCCTCCGCCTTCATCTTCTCCATATAGCCCGCTGCGACCATGCCTGCGACCTGGTCGAGCAGCTGGTCGGGCGTGCGACGCATCTCGCCCATCGCTTGTTCCATCCCGTTGGCGACGATGATCTCGCGTTGTCCTGCTTCGACCGCATCAATGATGCGCTGTGCTGCCTCCAGCGGCGGGATACCGTTATCGATGACGCTGTCGCTGCGTCCGCGCTTGCTGCCGTCGGAGGTGAGCGCATTGCGGCTGACGTCGGTGGCGACAGAGCCGGGGTAGATGACATGGACCTGCACGCCGCTTTGCGAAAGTTCTGCACGGAGCGCGTCGGCATATCCGGCGAGCCCGAACTTGGCCGCGCAATAGGCCGTGCGCATCGGAACGCCGACCTTGCCCGCGATCGAGCTGATGAACAGAAGGTGCCCGCTACCGCGCTCGGTCACATGCGGGAGCAGCGCCTGCGTCGCCGCGATCTGTGCGGTGAGGTCGATGTCGATGATCTCGCGGTAGACCGCGATGTCGGTATCGACCGCTGCGCTGCGCTGGGAAACTCCGGCATTGGCGACGAATATGTCGACCCCCTTCCACGCGACTGCCTTGTCTGTCGCTGCCCACATCGCAGCGTCGTCGCGGACGTCGAAGGGCAGGATCAGCGTCTCGGTCGGCAAATCTGCCGCGACTTCCGCAAGGCGCGCCTCGTCACGTCCGGACAGAACAATGTTGGCGCCTCGGCTGGCCCATTCGCGTGCAAGCGCTGCGCCGATGCCGCTGCTCGCGCCAGTAATCCAGGCGGTCTTGCCTTCGAAACTCATGTTGGTCCCCTCACGGATAGGTTACGGTATTCGGCTCGCCGTCGGGGAGTGGAATGTATTCCTCCTCATCCCCTGGAACCTTGGGAAAGCGACCCTCGCGCCAGTCAGCTTTCGCTTGCTCGATACGCTCGCGGCGCGAGCTGACGAAGTTCCACCAGGCATGACGGCGTGTTTCGAATGCCTCGCCGCCGAGCAGCATGACCCGCGCTCCGGTCGCGCTTTCCAGTGTCATGTCACGGCCCGGCTGCAGGATGGCCAGTTCGTACTGGTTGAGGTCATGTCCATCGACGCTGGCTTCTCCTGCAACAAGCATGACCGCGCGTTCGTCGGCATCTTCCTCAAGCGGAATGGCGCCGCCCGCTTCGAGCAGGATTTCTGCGTAGATCGTGTCGGCGTAAGTGGTCGTGGGGGCGCGCTCGCCCCAAAGCTCGCCCATGATGACGATTGCGCGGGCACGACCGTCTTCGATGATCGGCAGGTCGGTGACCGCCTCGAATGTGGGATCGATCTCTTCCCGCCCATCTGGAAGAGCGAGCCAGGTCTGCATTCCAAATAGTCGTGGTCCGTTCTTGCGTTCGGATTCAGGCGACCTTTCGGAATGAACGATGCCCCTGCCGGCGGTCATCAGATTCACCTGCCCGGGGCGGATGGTCGAGAACGTGCCGAGACTGTCGCGATGGTCGATCGCACCCTCGAACAGCCAGGTAACCGTCGCGAGGTTGATGTGGGGATGCGGGCGGACATCCATGCCGGTACCAAGATCAAGCTGGGCCGGGCCAAACTGGTCGACAAAAATGAAGGGCCCGACCATCGTCCGCTTTCGAGCGGGAAGGACGCGCCGGACCTCGAATTGGCCAAGGTCGTGGGTGACCGGAGTGAGCGTCTGTTCGAAAAGGCTCATCCGTCGCCCTCCTATGCCGTTGGTGCAGATGCGTGGATGGCGAGGGCGTGAACCCGTTGTCCGGGTATGTCCCCGAGTGCGCGATTGACCATTCTCTGCCTGTCCAGGCGGGACTTGTCGGCAAAGGCGGCTGCCTCGATCACAACCGTGAAATGTGATTCCCCGCTGCCATCGTCGCCCGAGTGGCCATGGTGCTTGGCGCTGTCATTGATGACCTCGAGCCGCGTGGGCCGGAATGCCTCGGTGAGAAGGCGCTCCATTTCCTGCTGGACGGGTCCGCTCATGAGCCAAAATCTCCTTTGCAGGGGTAGCCATAGCGCATCCTGCTCCCCATTCTAGAACGAATGCGCCAAACAAAGTTTCACGGACGTTACGAAGCCGAAGGGCGAACCTGTGCGCACCCTTCTTGCCGGGAAGCAGGCGAATTTCGCGCGCCGGGCATGCGCGGGCATGGTTTCGACGGTCCGGGCGAATGGCAGTGGCTGTGCCTTGAGCACGTACGCGAATTCAATTCCGGCTACGACTGGTTCGAGGGCATGAGCGCCGAGGAAATCTTCGAAGCGCAGTCGCCTGCCAGCGGTTGGCGGACGGAAAGTCCGAGTTTCCGTTCCAATGCCGGCGTCGACGGGATGCCGCGCTGGGCCGACTATGACGACCCACTCGATGCCATCGCCGCGCGGGCCGCAGGCATCAAAAGTCGTGCCCGGCGCGAGGCGGAACTGGCCATGGACGGCCGCTTCAGTCGCGAGGAAGCGATGGCGCTCGAAGAACTTGGGCTCGGCACCGACGTCGATCGCGCGAGACTGCGACGGCGCTACTCCGAACTGGTCCGGCGCTACCATCCCGACCGAAATGGCGGTGATCGCACGCACGAAGCACAACTGGGCAAGGTGGTCGAAGCGTACCAGACCTTGCGCAAGTCGCGGGCGATCGCCTGACTGTCAGTCGCGCTCGGGAGCTCCAGGCGGGAAATATGGCCGATAGGGCCGCGCATCTTCGACACAGCGCGCGACCTCCGGGAGAGCCAGCAATTCCTCGCGCAGAGAAATGACCTTTGGGCAGGACTCCGGGATCGGGTCGACCCAATCCGCATAGAAGAGTGCAGGTGCCGCGGCACAGGTCACCAGGCTGACGTGCGGGGAAAGGCTGTGCGTTTCCAACCAACTTTCGAGCCATTGGTAGGCGCGTCTTAGACCGGCCTTACCGGCCTCGACCTCCCGCATGTTGGGCTCCCCGATTGTCGGGGTGTTACCGACCTCCGTGTTGCTGAGGTACGCGCCGACCACGCGCTGGAAGCTGCCCTGGAAATAGTTATCGAATACCCTGTCGAGCATCCGCGCTTCCACCGCAACGGCGGGACTGGCCGGTATGAGCGGAGCCGGGCCCGGGTGATGGACGGCCAGGTATTCGACGATGGTCGTCGCTTCGATGACCGCGATGTCGCCATCAGTGAGTACCGGGAATTTGCCAGCCGGATGCGCGGAATGAACGACCGCGTTAGCCTCGTCGCATCCGGGGCCGATCTGCCTGAACTCGAACTGCGTCCCGTTGGCGTAAAGCGGGATCAGTGCCTTCCAGGTGTAGCTGGAAAAAAGATGACCATAGAGGGCGAGGGTCACCAGGTGCCCTCTGCCACGCGCCTGCGGCGTTCGATTTCCCGATCGCTAATGATGGGGATGGGTGCTTCATCTGGATAGGGTGGCAAGGACCCGGCGGGGCGATAGGTCGCGACGACGGTACCCTTGTCCGTGATCCAGTGATCGATCATGTCCAGTCGTTCGACGGGAGTGCCTTCGCCGAACATCCTCTTGCCGCGACCGAGCGTTACGGGGAAAGTCATCAGGACCAGTTCGTCGATCAGCCCGGCAGCCAGAAGACCGGGATAGATCGTACTCGATCCCTGGATGACGAGGTCGGGCCCGTCAGTCTGCTTCAGGTCGGCTACCGCTTCGATGGAGGACAACCGGTGGCTGTTTTCCCAAGGGAGTTCCTGATCTCCGCGCGTCAGCACGTATTTGGCGGCGCTGGTGAACGCCTCGCTCATCGGCTTGTTATCGCCTTCGGCATAAGGCCAATAGGCGGCGAAGATGTCGTAGGTCCGCCGACCCAGCAAGAGGTCGTACTCGCCGCCGAACAGCTTGCCGAGAGCAGGCTCAATGCCTTCGTCCCACAGCTTGAAAACCCAGCCGGCCTCTTCGAAGCCACCCATCGGGTCCTCGCCCGGTCCGCCGGGTGCCTGCATTACGCCGTCGAGCGAGAGAAACATCCCTCCGACAATCCTTCTCGCCATCGAACTATTCTCCCCTGCGGGCAGCGTTGATCGTGGCGACGTCGAGCTTGGTCATGTCCATCATCGCGGTGAAGGCGCGCTGCGCCTCGTCACCACCTGCTGCAAGTGCGTCGAGCATGGTGCGCGGAGTGATCTGCCACGAGAAGCCCCACTTGTCCTTGCACCAGCCGCAGGCGCTTTCCTGACCGCCATTGTCGACAATCGCGTCCCAGTAACGGTCGGTCTCGGCCTGATCCTCGGTCACGACCATGAGACTGACGGCCTCGTTGGGCTTGAACATCGGACCGCCATTGAGGCCCGAAAAACTGCGACCGAGAAGGGTGAACTCGACGGTGATGGGATCGCCCTGCTTCCCGCTCGGGAAATCCGTCGGTGCGTAGCGGATCGCATCGAGAGAGCTGTCAGGGAATGTGTCCGCATAGAAGCGCGCAGCTTCCTCCGCGTCGCCGTCGAACCACAGGACGGTGGTCAGCTTTTCGCTCATTGTGTGCTCTCCTTGCGGGGACCGACGAGCCCGATTGTCGCGCCGCTCGGGTCGTGGGCGTAAACTGAGTATTCGCCCCCCGGGATTTGCTGAGGTTCGCCAAGCAGCTTGCCGCCATGGTCGTTGACCGCAGCGCAAGCACGATCGATGTCGTCGACGCCGACGAAGTGCTGCCAGCGCGAACCTTCTCCGCCCGGCTGTGCCTTGCCGATCGCGCCGATCCCGACGCCGTCGTGCTGAATGAAGAGATAATCGCCCATTGGCCCCATCGGCATGGCTCCTTCCTGGGTCCAGCCGAAGGTGCTTGTATAGAGAGCCGTCGCAGCAGCCTGGTCCGTAGTCCACAGCTCATTCCAACGGAAATGGCGCGCCTTCACGACGTCGAAAATGTCGCTCCTTGCGTCAGGATTGCCGGGGGGTGGGGTGGGGGTCATCAGGTAGATCACAGCCCCCTGCGGGTCGGAAACAAGCGCCATGCGACCCACACCCGCCATATCGTTCGGCCCCATGTGGATCGCGCCACCAGCCTCGACAAACGCGGTTGCTGCAGCATCGACATCTGGAACGTGAACATAGCCGAACCAGCCCGGTTTCGCGCCGTTGGCCAGCATGTCTTCGGAGAGCGCGAGTACACCGCCGGCAAACCCGCCATCGCCGCGATTGATCATGCGATAGTCCATGGTGCCGTCCGGCACGCTGTTTTCCGCATCGATATCCCAACCGACCACTGCCGCGTAGAAGTCGCGCGCACGCGACGGGTCGTCGGTCATCAGCTCGTACCAGATGAAGGCTCCGCGATCGTCCGCCAAAGCTCAGGCCTCCGCTTCGAAGATCGTTTCGAACCCACCGATGATCATGCGCTTGCCGTCAAAGGGCATTTCACTGCCATCGGGGGCGCCGAATTCGGTCTGCATGCGTTCATCGGCCATCATCTTTTCATGCGCCGCATCCGCGGTCGCCTTGTCGGGCCAGACCATCCAGCTGAAGACGACCTTCTCGCCTTCCTCCAGATTGACTGCACGGCGAAAGTCGGTGTGCTGCCCGTCCTTCACGTCGGACTCCCACGCCTCGACATGGCCGATGCAGCCATAGTCCCGCGCTATCGGCCAAAACTTCTCGGCCACTACGCGATAGGCTTCCTTGTTGGCTTCCGGCACGGGCACCACGAATCCGTTCACATACATGCTCTCTCTCCTTCAATCCGCGTTGTCCGGGTGGCGTGCGAAAGCGGCGAGTTGGTCTGCCATCGCCTGCTTGAATGCGGGGCGCGCCTCGCCGCGAGCGACATAGGCCTCGACCGCCGGATGCGTTGCCAGGACGCGGCTGCCACCTAGCGATCTCAGCGTGGTGACCATGGCGATGTCCGCAACGGTGAACTGGCCGTCGAGCCATTCGGAAGCACCCAGCCTTGCCTCCAGCGGAGCAAGCCGTTGCCCGAGGAATTGCTCGAGGCTCGGTCGGCGCAGCTTTGCCCATTCCTCGTCCTTGGCGAAGAACGATATGTTGCCATGTTCGAAGATCGGAGGCTCGACCGTGTTGAACGCAGCGAACAGCCAGGAGATTGCTGTCGCCTGCCTCTGTGGGTCTGCGGGCAGGAGCATCTCGCTCTGCTGCGCCAGGTGGAGTAGCGATGCACCGCTTTCGAAAAAGGCTACAGCGCCGTCGCGGATTATCGGAATCTGGCTCCACGGTTGCCCCTCGACCAGCCAGTCGGGCTTGTCGGCGACATTGGCCAGCCGCTCGCGATAGGAAATACCCGCTTCCTCGCACGCCCAACGGGGACGCAAGTCGCGCACGAAGCCCTGCGCGAAGGGCGGGACCCAGCGGTAGCCGCTGATCTCGACCTGCGCGCCGGGATCGATCATCGAAATCAAGCCTGTGCCTCGGCGAATTCGGCGGGACCGACTTCCACAGCGGCTTGGTCCATCCAGAAGACTTCCCAGATGTGGCCGTCAGGGTCCTCGAAGCTGCGACCGTACATGAAGCCGTAGTCCTGCTTGGGATTGCAATCAGGCGTTCCGCCCGCGCCAGCCGCCTTGTCGACCATGGCATCGACCGCGTCGCGGCTTTCCGCACCCAGAGCGTTCATGACCTGCGCAGTCTTCCTGGCATCGGGAATGTCCTTCGTGGTGAACGACTTCCACTTTTCGTGGGTCAGCAGCATGACGACGATCGCATCGCTCAGCTGCATTGCGGCAGCGGTTTCGTCGGTAAACTTCGGTTCGTTGGTGAAGCCGACCGCCGAATAGAACGCCTTGGATTTCTCCAGGTCGGAAACGGGAAGGTTTACGAAGATCATCTGGGTCATCGGGAGGCGTCCTTTTCGAAGAGGAGGGTGAGGTAGCGCTTGAGGTGCACCAGGCTTTCACGCGCCATTGCGGCGGCGCGTTCATCGGTCTCCTGGGTCTTGGCGAGGATGAAGGCGCCCTGGATGACGACCTGCATGTGGATCGACAGGCCGCGCGGGTCGGCATCGATCCCGTACTTCGACACCGCTTCGGCGAAGTCGTCGACGAACAGATCGGCATTGCCGAGAATCGAGTCCGCGCAGGCCGCACGGATCGGCTCGCTTGTGCGGAAGCCTTCCTGGATCATCGTTCCGGCAACGCAGCTGAAGCTTTCGGTCGGGCCGCCGACTAGCGCGATGCGCAAGTCGAGATACCCGAGGATGCGTTCCAGCGGATCATCGATCTGGCGATAGGGAGCATCGTCGAAGAAGCCGGACGTCGACGTGCTCCAGTATCGCGCAAGCTCAACACCCAAAGCCTCTTTCGAATCGAAATGATGGAAGAAAGCGCCCTTGGTGACACCAGCCTCTTCGCAAAGTTCGCCTACCGAAGTCGCAGCGAACCCCTGCCTCCTGATCAGCCTCACACCGGCCTCGAGCAACTTGTCGCGGGCATTCTGTGGCGCGGGCCGGAATGGGCGGTTCGGGATCATGCGACTCGCCATACCGACCGGTTGGTATGTTGCCAAGGCGCTTGCGACGAAGCGCACGAAAATGGCGTCAGATCAATCTATTGCCGAAACGCCCAGCGCAGCGTCTTGCCCGCACCCCAGGTCGCTGCGCGGGCCGGAATGCCCCCGAGTCCCGGGCGTTCGAGGCCAAGCATGGACCGCGCAAATGGCGGCAATAGGGCAATGGACTCGGCCATGATGGCCTTTTGCAGCGCGACCGGTGCACCCTCTGGCCTGATCGCGACGACGAATTGCGCGACCTCGCGCGCCTCGGGGCTGGTTCGCAGGTCGTCCCGCAATTCACGAAATACTGCTTCAGCCTCGCGCCGGTTAGTCGGGACAGGATCGGCGCCCAATGCAGCGGCGATTACAGCGAACTGGCGATAGTATTCGTCCTGCTCGTGGCAGGGCATGTCCGGGCGCACGTGGCGCAAGTAAGCCGCAAGGAAGCTGGTCGCTTCCGCGACATGGACCCAGGCGAGGGTGCGCGGATCGCGCGCGGAATAGGGCGTGCCGTCGGGCAGGGTGCCGTTGACAGAGGAGTGGATGCGATTGACCCGCTCGATCGCCTGCATCGCGATATCGCGCTGGGCGAAAGTCGTGTCGGTGATGAAATGCGCTGTCCGGCTGAGCCGGCCGTGCATATCCTCGCGGAAGTTGGAGAAGTCGAGTACGCCCTGCAAGGCATGGGGGTGGAGCATCTGCAGGAACAGACTGCGGATTCCGCCGACCATCATCCCGATGATGTCCGCGTGAACCATCCGGATCGGGCTGTCGCGCTCGAACAGGGCATCGTCGGATGACTGTCTCGGCGTTGCGGAGGCGTCGCCCTCATTGAAGGCCGCGCGGACGTTGCCCACTATCCGCTGGCGTAGAAATTCGAGGGGGTCTGGGCGACTCACACTGCCAATATAGGCTTGGCGCGCCCGCGATAAATCCCTAGGCCGCAAGCGCGATGAACAAGATGCAGAACACGAATATCGACGTCAGCGGCAAGACGCTGATGGATGGTCCGGACCGCATGGTGAAGGTGCGCGAGGTCTTCGGCATCGATGTCGATTGGGAAGTGCCCGCCTTCTCGCTGAAGGACGAGCGCGTTCCCGAGATCGATCCCGAATACGTGTTCGATCCCGACACCACTCTGGCGATTCTCGCCGGTTTTGCTCACGATCGCCGCGTGATGGTCCAGGGCTATCACGGCACGGGCAAGTCGACGCATATCGAACAGGTCGCAGCGCGCCTGCGCTGGCCTTGCATCCGCATCAACCTCGACGCGCACATCAGCCGTATTGACCTCGTCGGGCGCGACGCCATCGTCCTGCGCGACGGGTTGCAGGTGACCGAATTCCGCGAAGGCCTGCTGCCGTGGGCACTCCAGCATCCGGTGGCGCTGGTGTTCGACGAATACGATGCGGGCCGCCCCGACGTGATGTTCGTGATCCAGCGCGTTCTGGAACAGCGCGGCAAGCTGACCCTGCTCGACCAGAACCGCGTGATCCACCCCGATCCCTATTTCCGGCTGTTCGCCACCGCGAACACGGTCGGGCTAGGCGACACATCCGGCCTCTATCATGGCACGCAGCAGATCAACCAGGGCCAGATGGACCGCTGGAACATCGTGGTCGGGCTCAATTACCTTCCCGCCGAGACAGAGCAGAAGATTGTCGAAGGCAAGGCACCAGACGTCGATCCGAAGATTCTGGCCGACATGGTCAAGGTTGCGGACCTGTCGCGCCAGGGCTTCATCAATGGCGACATATCGACGGTGATGAGCCCGCGCACGGTCATCACATGGGCCCAGAACTACGAGATTTTTGGCAACATCGGTTTCGCTTTCCGCGTCTCCTTCCTCAACAAGTGCGACGAGGAAGAACGCATGCTGGTGGCGGAATATTACCAGCGCGTCTTCGGCGAGGACTTGCCGGAAAGCGTGGTCGGACGGTCGTCGTAGTGGGCGGTTAAGCTGCAACCCTCTATGCATGGCTGTGTTGTTAGTCTAACACAGTAGGCAATGGGCGTTTTCGATACTTTCAGGCGCAAGCGCGACACGGACGCAGGCTTCGAGCCGCACCGGGGATACTACGCGCTGCACGACTCGCTCGATTACGACGACTGGGACGACCGCCTGGACCGTCTCGACGATGCTGTGCGCTTCGAGGAAAAGCGTCGCCAGCGCTGGTGGCAGCGGGAATATTGGCGTGGTCGGCGCAAGCGCTGGTGGGCGGTGCGTATTGCCGCTGGCCTGGTCGGACTTTTCATCGTGCTTTTCGCATGGCTTGCCATCACGGCACCGCTCAACAAGTCGTTGCAGCCGATCGCTGCACCGCAAGTCACCTTGCTGGCCGCTGACGGCACGCCGATCGCGCGAAACGGAGCGATTACCGACGAACCCGTTGATGTCTCGAAACTCCCGCCTCACGTCATCGAGGCCTTCATGGCAATCGAGGACAGGCGTTTCTACGACCATTGGGGTGTAGATCCGCGGGGCATAGCACGTGCGGCATTCACCGGTACCGGTGGCGGAAGTACCATTACCCAGCAGCTTGCCAAGTTCACCTTCCTCTCTCCCGAGCGGACTTTGACGCGCAAGGCTCGCGAGGCGATGATTGCCTTCTGGCTGGAGGCCTGGCTGACCAAGGACGAAATCCTCGAGCGCTACCTTTCGAATGCATACTTCGGTGACAACGTTTACGGCCTGCGCGCGGCAAGCCTGCATTACTTCTATCGCCAGCCGGAAAAGCTGCGACTGAACCAGGCGATCATGCTCGCGGGCCTGGTTCAGGCGCCTTCGGCCTACGCACCCACGCGTCACTATGACCGTGCCGTCAAGCGCATGGGCATGGTCACCAACGCCATGGTCGACGCCGGCTACCTCACCAAGGCCGAAGCGCGCCAGGTGCGGCCGCCGTCACTCGATGTTCGGATGCGTAACAACCTGCCGACAGGAACGTATTTTGCCGACTGGGCGCTGCCCGAAGCACGCAAGGTGACCGAGGGCGGCTATGACCGCCAGACCCTCACAACCACCCTCGACAGCAGGCTCCAGAATATTGCCCGTCGGGTCACCCAGCGTGCTCCCCTGGGCAAAGCCCAGATCGCTCTCGTCGCGATGCGGACCAATGGCGAGGTCGTGGCGATGATCGGCGGCAAGGACTACGCCAAGTCACCATTCAATCGTGCGACGCAGGCAAGGCGGCAACCGGGATCGACCTTCAAGCTGTTCGTCTACCTCGCGGCCCTGCGTGCGGGATGGGAACCCGACGACCTGATCGACAACTCCGAGATAACGCAAGGGAGCTATCGGCCCAAGAACTCGCGCGGGCGCTACTCTCCGACACTGACGCTGGAGCAGGCGTTTGCGCAGTCTTCCAACGTGGCGGCGGTGCGCCTGTTGCAAGAGGTCGGTAGCGACAAGGTCATCGCCACTGCACGCGATCTCGGCGTGACGTCTCCGCTCGACAAGGGCGATCCCACCATGGCGCTCGGTACGAGCACGATGACCCTTCTGGAACTGACCTCGGCCTATGCCGCGGTCGCGGCAAATGCCTATCCCGTTGAGCCGCATGCTTTTGCCAAGCCTGAGCGCAACTGGTTCGAAAACCTTGTGGACGGCCCGTCGAGTTTCTCGCGGTCTACCCATGACGAATTGGAACAACTTCTGCGCGCGGCCATCAACAGCGGGACAGGGAAGGCAGCAATGTTGAGCGGTCCCAATTTCGGCAAGACAGGCACAACGCAGGACAATCGCGATGCGCTGTTCGTGGGCTATGCAGGCGATCTGGTCGTGGGCGTGTGGATCGGCAATGACGACAATACGCCGTTGCAGGGTGGCATTTCCGGTGGCGGACTGCCCGCTCGCATCTGGCGCGACTTCATGACACAGGCATTGGGCGTCCAGTCGACGCCGCAAAGCAATCCGGACGAGAACGCGGATCCCGGCGGCCCCATCAAACCGCTCGACGTACCTGATCTTGAAGACATTCCACTTGGGGATGGTACGTCTCGACTACGTGTGCGGGACGGCACGGCAGTGCTCTCCACGGAAATCGACGGCATCCCGGTTGAAATCGAGCTCGGCGATCAGGGGGTCGTTGTCGACGAGGCTGCCATCGAGGAAGCGCGACGCCGTGCTGCCGAGGAAGCCGCGAGGGCGATCCGGCGCCGAGAGGAAGAAATCGTACCGAACTAGTCAGCCATGAGGACATTCATGACCGCGGTGGCGATGGGCCGTGCGGGATCGTCCTGCCATGCCTCAACGGTAATATTGGCACTGCGGCGCCCGAGTTTGGTTATGCGTCCCTTCGCGAAGCTCGTCCGGCTCTTGCCCGCGGCGAGGTATTGAACGGTGATGTTGATCGGCTTGAGCATGGCGTCGCGACCCAGTCGCTCCAGTTCGGCGCGTAGCACGGCATAGCCCGCCGTCTCGAGCAACCCGCCGGTTGCGCCTCCGTGATAGTGTTCGGGGCGCCCTTCTACAGTTTCGTCGAAATCGACCCGCATGACGGGCACACCTGCGTCCCAGCCATCATGCGTGATGCCGAGCGATCGCGCGTAGGGCGTCAAGGCGACGATCTGCTCCTGCTCAGGCATCGTGCATCACCCGCGTGTTGGGAGCTATCTTCATGAAGACGGCCTGGATGTGGGCGACCGGGTCGTCGATGTCGCCATCGTGGGCGACACCGCGGACGAATGCGGCGCTGCGGGTGACGCGATAGCACTGCGAGCGCCCGAAGACGGCTGCACCCTCGCGGGCGGGGCGAACATAATCCACGCGAAGGTCCAGCGTCGCGATCGCGGTGAAATCATCCATCGCCCGCCAGATCGCCATGCCGCTCGCCATGTCCATCAGGCTGAGGATCGGGCCCGATGCCAAGACGCGCTGGCCCTCTTCTCCGAGCAAATCCTCACGCCACGGTAACTCGAGCTCAACCCAGTCCTCGCCATGGTCGGAATATCTGAGGCCGAGCCAGCCGGAATGGCCCCTGCTGACGAAGAACGGCGTCGCGGCACGGGGATCGAATTTGCGCGGCTGGTCGGTCATTCATGCCGCGATAGCCACGGGTTCCCGCAGCTTACAATCTTTTAATTTCAAGCGCCGCGAGGGACAGGCCAGCAGTGCCCCAGGCGGGCGTGGACAAGGGGTCGTGGCCCGCCGGTACTAGGGAAGCAAAAATCATGAACCTGCCCAAGATCGACATCGCCAGCCTGCCCGGCATTGACCAGGTTACCGGCCTGTTCGGAAGCCTCGTCGCCAGCGGAGGCAAGATGGACGACACCGTCGTGGTCGTCATGGTCTATGTCTACGACACGACCGGCGGCAATCTTTTCTGAGGCCCAGGGCGCGATGCAGACCAACGAAGCATTGCGTGCGCTGCGCGGGGACATCCCCGCGCAGCATCGGGCGCAAAAGGCGATGGAGAAGGTGATTGCTGACTGGCGCTCGTCCGGTTTGGGGGGCGTGGCAAGGGACGAGCTGAAGCGCTTTGGCGAGGGAGCGGAATGGAAGGACTGCCCCACCCTTGTGCAGCTGATCAGGGACCATGCCATGGCAACGGCTCTTGTGACGCCGTTGATCGAAGGCATCGCAGCGGCATTGCGCGACCACCCCTTTGGTCATGTGCCGTTTCGTCACCAGCTGTCGGACGGGGTTGCGATGCTGCAATTGATCGAGGCTGGCCCAGCGGTTGTCACCCTGCTCGCATATGGCGAAGAGGCAGCCGTACCTGCTCCTGAGACAGTCTCCTTTTCCGACGTCGAGCGGCACGAGATCGTGCTTTCCGGTTCAGCAGACCTGCGCATTGCCGAACTCATTCAGGAAACTGGCACCCATGCTGCCATCGATTGCAGTCCGCGACGTGTGGTCGAGGGCGAACCGATGCATTTCCCGCCCGATATTGCCCGGATTGCCGAGAAGATTCACGGGCAGATGGTGGTGCTGAGAGTGGCCCGATCGCCACTGCATCCTCGTCCTTCACGGGCATTTCGCCTCGACGATGGCTCTCTGGTGCACCGCGCCAGCGGGGACAGGGGCGAAAGCCGGCGAGAGATCGCGATGGCAGTGCTCGGACGAATGGGGCGCCACGAAGCGGCACCACTTCTTGCCGAACTGGCGCGCGAAGGCAGCGATCATTTTCGCTGGCAGGCATTGCGCGAATGCATCGCGCTCGACAGCGCGACAGGCTTCGACGCGCTCACCGAATGCGCAAATACCGCCGACGACCCGCTCGCCGGGCATGCCGGGGCGCTGCGAGCGCACCTCCTCGAAGCCTACCCCCAACTCGCAACCGTCCAGGAGACCATGGCATGCCCCGCGTAATCGGCAATCGAGCCGAAGAGGCTCTCAGTCTCGAACAGACACTCGCGCTGCTCGGTGACGGCTTTTCGCCCGCTGACGAGGAAAGTACCGACGAGGCGGCGCAGCTTCTCGCAGGTCTCGGCCGCAACCGCGACTTCCTCGGCGATTTGCTGGTGGACCAGCTGCGCAACCGCCATCGCGACGGCGGGATAGAGAGCGCCTATGGGCCACAGGCGATCGTCCTGTCACCGGTAAGGGGCAAATGCTTCCTGCGGGCCAACATCTGGCCGAGCGATGACGAGGCCTGTTTCACCGCGAGCGGCGCGCGCAACTTCGTCTATGGCCTGCCTCACGACCACAATTTCGACTTCCTGACGGTCGGCTATTTCGGGCCCGGCTATCGCAGCGACTATTACGAATACGACTACGAGAGCGTGACGGGTTTCCGTGGCGAGTTGGCGGACCTGCGCTTCGTCGAACACAGTGCGCTGCACGAGGGACGGCTGATGCACTACCGCGCCCATGTCGACATCCATTCGCAATTGCCGCCGGAAGCGACCTCGATCTCACTCAACATCATGCATGTCGACGCCGCGCAGGGCTGGTTCGACCAGTACGGCTTCGATCTCGACAGCAATGCCATTACGGGTGTGCTCAACCCGACCTCGACGGAGACCTTCCTGCGCTGTGCGGTCGGGCTGGGAGGCCAGCGCGCCCTGGATCTCGCCGAAACCTTCGGCAGGCGACATCCGAGCGACCGGTTGCGGCTGGCCAGCTATGAAGCGCGGGCCGGACTCTGTCGCGAACCCGGTGAACGGGATGCGCTGTGGCGCGAAGCGGAGTTTTCGGGAAGTCGCCTGCTGGCGATGGAAGCGGCCGCGCGAAGGCGGGCGCTGGCGGCCTAGAAACCGCCGCCGGCCAGTGCGTCGATGGCACCCTGGAGGATGACTGCGGCGGCGTGGCTGTCGATCTTCTCGGCGCGCTTGGCGCGGCTCATGTCCTGGGCGATCATCGCCCCTTCCGCGCTGGCAGTGGACCAGCGTTCGTCCCACAGCAGCACCGGCAGGTTCAGCGCGGCAGCGACATTGCGCGCATAGGCACGGCTGGCCTGTGCACGCGGTCCTTCGCTGCCATCCATGTTGCGCGGCAGGCCGATCACGACGCCACGCACGCCGCGCTCCGCGACTATCGAGCGCAGGGCTTCGCTATCCTTGCCGAACTTCCCACGGATGATGGTCTTGCCCGCCGTGGCAAAGCGCCAGCCTGCATCGCAGGTTGCGACGCCCACGGTCTTCGTGCCGACATCGAGTGCCAGCAAGGCACCACCGTCGGGCAGCGCGTCACCGAAGTCGAGCCGGTTGTCGGTTACGAGGGGCTTTGCGTCCATGCCTTCACCCGCGCGACTACGTCTTCCTGCACGTTCTTCCAGAACAGCGGGATATCATAGACGTGATAGTTTCCACCCGGCAGCACGCCTTCTCCCAGCGTCGGGGGCTCGCCGATGTAGAGCAGGCCATTACTGCCGCATCGCGCCGGCACCGCTCCTGCAACCAGCGAACCCGAGGTCATGCCCTCGTCGGGCACCAGCGTGCCGAGGTTGGCGCTAGCGGGTGCATTGCCGCCGGTGGACCCGGTCAGCGGATTGACGCAGAGGATCGGACCGTCGCCGCGCGGCTGGCCATCATACCCGGGCGTCGCCTTGTAGCGTTCCATGATGAGTGAAGCATCGCCATCTTCGGCAAAGGCCGACCAGGCAAGCAGGCACTGTGTCTGTGCGGGCGCCGCGCAGGCCGGGAAAGGCAGGGCCGGAAGGTCATGTTCGACCGAAACCGGCCAGCCCGGTGCGTAGACTGCGACGATGCGCTTCTCGAGCGGTGTGCCGGCAACTTCCTCGCGCAGCAGGCGCAGGACATGTGCCGCACCCTGGCTGTGCCCGGCAAGGACGATGGGCTTGTCGGCATCGACGCTCTCGACGAAATAGCGGAAGGCCTGCGCGACATCGGCATAAGCCGCATCGATCGCCTTCGCCGCCTCGGGCTTGTCGGTCAGGAAGGCACCTGCCCCTGCCTGGCGGTATTTGGGTGCCCAGATTTCGTCGGCGCGGTTGAACGGGCTTGCGAGGCCCTTGAGGAAGAGACGGGCCCGGCTGTTGGTCGAGGCATCGTCGAGCGTCGCATTCCAGTCGCCGCCAGCCTTGATGTAACTCGTCGGGGGAACGAAGAAGACAGCAAAGGATGGCAGTTCACTGGCATCGGCCGGTTCGCCGGGCAGGGTGGCGGTCGCAGCCATCGGGTTCCCTTGGTCGAGGCTTTGCTCTGCGGCGGGCGCGTCGGGCGAGGGAGTTCGGGTCGCGGGATCGACAGGCGCTTCGGCAATGGCTGGCTGGTATCGGGCCGGGTCTTCGGTCCCGATGCCGGGGCGCGAGTACCACATGTCCGGGTCTTCGTACGCATTGGCCGCCAGCGGCTTTTGTTCGACGAATTCACCGCGTGGGACGAAGGCGATCTGCGTCGCTTCGCGCGACCAGATCGACAGGGCGATTGCGCCGGCGATGACGATGACGATGATCACCGCAATCAGGTAAAGGAACTTGCGGGCCATCAGGCAGGCTCCGCCTTCATGGCACCGTGCCGGGCATCGTCGCCCTTCTGCAGCCGGACCGCGCGACGCTCGAGCGCCACCTTCATCATGGCCAGCATCGGGTCAGCCAGCGCGAGGCCGAGGATCCCGAACAACGCACCGAAGATGAGCTGTGCGGAGAGAACCAAGGCCGGGGCGAGGTCGACCGTCTTCTTGGCGATCATCGGCACCAGCACGTAACCGTCGAAGTTCTGGACGAGGAAATAGACGAAGATCGTGTAGAGCCCCATCTCGGTCCCGCCGGAAAAGCCGACCAGCACCATCAGCACGCCGGAGATGATCGCGCCGATGTTGGGGATGAAGGCGAGCAGACCCGTCAGCAAGCCGAGCAGCGCCGCCATCGGCACCGGTTCAAGCCCGATGATCATCCCGCCGAATGCCAGCATGATCCAGGTGAAAAACCCTTCGAAGCCCATGCCGAGGAGGCGACCGGCGAGCAGGCGGCGCATGGTGTAGGCCTGATAGCTCAGCGTATCGAAGAAGGCATCGCGTCGGCCTTCGGGGATCATCCAGGCAACACCGCGCTCGTAAACCCGCGGGTCGATGGCGAGATAGATACCGATTATCGCAATCAGGAAGGCCGTGGTGAGCCCGCCGAAGATGCCACCGATTGCCTTGGTGACCGTGCCGACGCCGCTGACCAGGTTGCTGGCGATCTTCTGGACGTCTTCCTGTCCGATCGCGAAGCCCTTGGACTGGAGGAATGCCAGCAAGCGCCCGATCTGCTCGCCAATGATGGCTGGAAATTCGGCGGCCTGCTGCGAAATCTGCGAGCCCGCGAAATAGCCGAGCCATATGAGGAAGGCGACCGTCAGGAGAAGCACGATCCCGACGCGCCAGTTGCGACCAAGCGGCAGGATGCGGCCCAGCAGGCGCGCTCCTCCATCGATCATGGCGGCGAATACAAGTGCCCCGAAGATAACCAGCAAGGACTGCGACAGATGGACCGCCAGGACGATCAGCCCGATGACGAGACCCCAGACGAGCGCCTTTGACGCCTCATACCGAAGCTTGGGACTTTCGATCCGCGTTGGGCTGGCCCCGGCAGTGTCACCGCCCTTGTCGTTTGTCGAACCGGACGGCGATGTATCTGTCATTGCGTGCTTTTCCTCTCTGCGAGCGGTGGCCGCAGAGTGGTCCAGGCGCGTCCGTCACGCAAGCTCGTAAACCAGCTGATCGGGTTCAGCGTCGTCGTTCCGTCGAGCGAGAAGGTGATGAATTCCGCCCGTCCTCCGATGTTGGCCAGAGGAACGGGACCCAGCAGGCCGCGGTCGCTGATGGTCTCGCGACTGTCGGCCGAATGGTCGCGATTGTCGCCCATTACGAAGACCGCATCGTCGGGAACGGTGATCTCGGCGAAGTTGTCGAGCTGCTGCCGCTCGTGGTCGATGATCAGGTAGGTAGCGCCATTGGGCATGGTTTCGCGCATGACAGGGACGCGGCAGACGCGCTTGCCGGTGTCGTCGGTGGCACGGAAATTATCGAGGTCGAAGCCGTCGCAGCGCGAATTGGCATCGAGCGGCAGGTCGATGGCGGGCTCAACCTTCTGTGGAACCGGCGTGCCGTTGAGGATGATCTGGCCGTTCTCGACAGCGATGCGGTCGCCGGGCAGCGCAACGACGCGCTTGATGTAATCCTCGTCACGTTCCGGGTGCACGGGGATGACGATGTCGCCGTATTCGGGTGTCGCGGCCCACAGCCGCCACTTGCCACGCGGCGCGAGGTGGAAGCTGATCGACGACCAGTTCCAGCCATAGGGATATTTGCTCACCACCAGGCGGTCGCCGACCAGCAGGTTCGGCATCATCGATTCCGACGGGATATAGAACGGTTTCGCGATGAAGCTGTGGAACGCGAAGACCGCGAGCAGCATGATGGCGAGACCGCGGATTTCCGCCAGCCAGTCGACCTTCTCGTCGGTCTTGTCTTTCTTGTTCTTGGGAATGTCGTTCACTGCCGGGCTGCCGGTACTCATGCGGGAATGGCCTCGATGATCACGTAGGCCTGGGCCCATGGATGATCGTCGGTGAGGGTAAGATGAATGCGCGCCTCATGGCCGTGCGGAATCATTTCCGCAAGCCGGATTGCAGCCCCTCCGGTAAGGGCGAGCGTCGGTGCACCCGAAGGCGCGTTCACCACGCCGATGTCCTTCATGAACACACCGCGCCGAAATCCCGTGCCGACAGCCTTGGAGAAGGCTTCCTTGGCGGCAAAGCGCTTGGCGTAGGTGCCTGCGATGGTGAAGGGCCGGCGGCGGGCCTTGGAAATCTCGATTTCGGTGAAGACCCGCTGCTCGAAGCGCTCGCCAAAGCGTTGCAGGGAGTTCTGGATCCGCTCGATATTGCAGAGGTCGGAGCCGAGGCCGATGATCACGGGCGCGCCTCGTCCATCAGGTCGCGCATCCGGCGCACGGCTGCTTCCAACCCGACGAATACCGCTTCGCCGACAAGGTAATGGCCGATGTTGAGCTCGGCCAGCTCGGCTATGGCGGCGATGGGTTTCACGTTTTCGTAGGTCAGGCCGTGCCCTGCGTGCGGCTCGATACCCAGCTGGCGGGCGAGAGCGGACATTCTCGCTATGCGATCCAGCTCGCGCGCTTCCCGCTCGGTGTCGCCGTCGAGGCCGGCATGCGCGTATTCGCCCGTGTGAAACTCCACCACCGGCGCACCAAGGCGTTGCGCGGCTTCGAGCTGGCGCTCGCTTGCTTCGATGAAGAGCGACACGCGAATGCCCGCATCGGACAGGCGAGTGACAATCGGCGCAAGCTGGTTGTGCAGGCCTGCCGCGTCGAGCCCGCCCTCGGTTGTGCGCTCTTCGCGCTTCTCGGGCACGATGCAAGCGGCGTGCGGCTGGTGGGCCAGCGCGATGGCGAGCATTTCCTCGGTCGCTGCCATCTCGAGGTTGAGCGGCAGGTCGGTCGCTGCCTGGATACGACGCAGGTCGGCGTCGCGGATATGACGCCGGTCTTCGCGCAAATGGGCGGTGATCCCGTCACCCCCCACAGCTGCGACGATCTCGGCCGCGCGCACCGGATCGGGATGATCGCCGCCACGCGCGTTCCGGATGGTCGCGACATGGTCGATGTTCACCCCGAGGCGCAGTCGCTGGCTCAAGCCGTGCGGCTCCCGGGCTTGGTCACGGGGATCGCGGCCAGTTCGGGTGGCACTTCGTCCTCGGCATAGGAGGGGAAGTTGATGTCGACGAGCGGGAAGAAGGGGACACCGAGGTCGGCGGTGCCATTGGAGCGGTCGACGAGCGCGCACTCGGCAATAACCTCGCCACCTTCGCGCCCGACGGCGTCGATCGCTTCGCGGCTTGATAGGCCGGTCGTCACGACGTCCTCGACCATCAGCACCTTGGCGCCCGGTTCGAGGCGGAAGCCGCGGCGCAAATGGAAGACGCCCTCCGGCCGTTCGAGAAACATGGCGTCCTTGCCCAGGGCACGGCCCATTTCGTGACCGATGATCAATCCGCCCATCGCCGGGCTCACCACCACGTCGATCTGACTGCGGATTTCACGCGGGATTCGCTGGGCCAGTGCAAGTGCCAGCCGCCCGGCGCGTTCCGGGTTCATGAGCACGCGCGCGCACTGCAGGTAATGCCCGCTGTGGCGCCCGCTCGAGAGCTTGAAATGGCCTTCGAGGAGGGCCTCGCTGGCGCGGAATTCGCTGAGGATGTCTTCGTCTGTCATACCGGTCTGGCTCAAAGCGCGTTGCGCCGCTTTAGGCAAGGGGCAAACGAATGTGCATATTTTTCTCGCCTGCCCGCTTGAGGCCCGCGCAAAGCCTGCCTATAGGGCAGCCCAAATCGCGCCCCTGCGCCGGGGGAATCCCTTGCGCGCGGCCGGTAAATGAGGGTCACTCCGACCGAGCCGATAACGAGACACGAAAGAGCGTCCAGAGATGAAATTTCATGGCTCCCGCAACGGGTTCCACCGCATCGCAGCCGGCCTTTCCATGGCACTGGCCCTTACGCTCAGCCCGGTGCTGGCAGTCGCGCAGGATGCGCCTGCCGCTGAGGTAGAGCCTGCTGTCGAGGCACCCGTCGCTGCCGATGCCGCCGCGACCGATGTGACCGCGGCCGATGCAGCTGCACCTGCAGCAGGATCGTACACGCCGATGAAGCCGACTGCCGGCAAGGGTATGCCCGTCGAACGTGGCATCGATGTTCAGGACCAGTATTCGCCGACCGGCGATTTCGCGCATGGCCTGCACATCGGCCTGGTCTGGGTGATGGCAATCATCAGCGCTTTCGTGCTGCTGCTCTTCATCATCGTCATCGTTCGCTTCAATGCAAAGGCGAACCCGGTTCCCTCGAAGACCAGCCACAACACGCTGATCGAAGTTATCTGGACCGTCGTCCCCGCGCTGATCCTGCTCGGGATCGCGATCCCTTCGATCACGCTGATCTCGAAGCAGTACAAGAGCCCGCCGAAGGATGCGATCACCGTCAAGGCGATCGGCTACCAGTGGTACTGGGGCTACAATTATCCCGACAACGGCGATTTCGAAGTCGTGTCGAACATGCTCAAGGAAAAGGCCGACGTTAAGGCCGGCGAGCGTTTCCGCACCGATGACGACGGCCCGTCGCACCTCGCGGTCGACAACCGCATGGTCCTTCCGGTCGGCGTTCCGATCCGCCTGCAGACCACTGCAGCCGACGTGATCCACTCGTTCGCAGTGCCGAGCCTGTGGTTCAAGCTCGACGCGGTCCCGGGTCGCCTGAACGAGAAGATGCTCATCATCAAGGAACCGGGCGTCTACTTCGGCCAGTGTTCGGAGCTGTGCGGTGCGCGCCACGGCTACATGCCGATCGCCATCGAAGCGCTGCCGCTTGACCAGTTCAACGCCTGGGTCGTTGCCCAGGGCGGAACGGTGAAGGGCGCGAAGGCTGAAGAAGCTGCGGCGCCTGCTGCAGCTCCGGCTGCCGCAGCACCGGCTGAAGGCGAAGCTGCGCCGGTTGCTGCCGAAGCTACCACCTGATATTAGCAATTACTGATATACGAAGCCGAGAGAACAGACCGATGGCCACTACCGCCGACCACTTCCAGGCTCACGACGACCACGCACACCATGATGCCGATCACAAGCCCGGCTTCTTCGCGCGCTGGTTCATGTCCACCAACCACAAGGACATCGGCACGCTGTACCTGATCTTCGCGATCATCGCCGGCATCGTCGGTGGCGCGATTTCGGGTATCATGCGCATGGAGCTGGCCCAGCCCGGCATCCAGTACCTGCAGTTCTGGGCGGAGTTCATGGGCGGCAATGCCGACTTCGACACCTCGCTTCACATGTGGAACGTGTTCATCACGGCTCACGGCCTGATCATGGTCTTCTTCATGGTCATGCCGGCCATGATCGGCGGCTTCGGCAACTGGTTCGTACCGCTCATGATCGGCGCGCCCGACATGGCGTTCCCGCGCATGAACAACATCAGCTTCTGGCTGACGGTCGCCGGGTTCTTCAGCCTGCTGTTCTCGCTGTTCGTACCGGGCGGTACCGGCCCGGGCGCGGGTACCGGCTGGACCGTCTATGCTCCGCTGTCGACCAGCGGTTCGCAGGGTCCGGCTGTCGACTTCGCGATCTTCTCGCTTCACCTTGCGGGTGCGGGTTCGATCCTGGGCGCGACCAACTTCATCACCACCATCTTCAACATGCGCGCGCCGGGCATGACCCTGCACAAGATGCCGCTGTTCGTATGGTCGGTGCTCGTTACCGCCTTCCTCCTGCTGCTCGCGCTGCCCGTGCTTGCTGCGGCGATCACCATGCTGATCACCGACCGCAACTTCGGCACGACCTTCTTCGACCCCGCAGGCGGCGGTGACCCGATCCTTTACCAACACCTGTTCTGGTTCTTCGGCCACCCCGAAGTGTACATCATGATCCTGCCGGGCTTCGGCATGATCTCGCAGATCGTTGCGACCTTCAGCCGCAAGCCGGTGTTCGGCTACCTCGGCATGGCCTACGCCATGGTCGCAATCGGCGTCGTCGGCTTCGTCGTGTGGGCCCACCACATGTACACCGTCGGCCTCGACGTGAACACGAAGATGTACTTCACCGCGGCAACCATGGTCATCGCAGTCCCGACGGGCGTGAAGATCTTCAGCTGGATCGCCACCATGTGGGGCGGTTCCATCCAGTTCAAGTCGCCGATGGTCTGGGCGATCGGCATGATCTTCCTCTTCACCGTGGGCGGCGTGACCGGCGTGTACCTCGCCAACGGCGGCGTGGACGACGTGGTGCACGACACCTACTTCGTCGTCGCGCACTTCCACTACGTGCTGTCGATGGGTGCGGTGTTCTCGCTGTTCGCGGGCTTCTACTACTGGTTCCCGAAGATGAGCGGCAAGATGCACTCCGAGCTGCTGGCCCACCTCCATTTCTGGGGCTTCTTCATCGGCGTGAACGTGATCTTCTTCCCGCAGCACTTCCTCGGCCTGCAGGGCATGCCGCGTCGCTACCCAGACTATGCGGAAGCCTATGCCTACTGGAACGAGATCAGCTCGCTCGGCTACGAAATCATGGCCGGTTCGATGATCTTCTTCTTTGCCAACATCGTGTACGCCTTCGTGGCGGGCAAGAAGGCCGCAGACAATTACTGGGGCGAAGGCGCCACGACGCTCGAATGGACGCTGTCGAGCCCGCCGCCGTTCCACCAGTTCAGCGAACTGCCGGTGATCGAGGACCATCACACTGCCGACGATCACATGAGCCCCAAGCCCGCTTCGGCGTAAGGCGCAAGGCAATCGAACAAGCAGCGGCCGGTCCCCAAAGGGCCGGCCGTTTGCCGTTGAGGACCAGGAGAAGAGCATGCCAGAAATGCGCACCATCGATGTCGGCGACCTGAGTCTGCGCTGTGCCATCGAGGGCCCGGAGCCGGGCTCGGCGCCGCTTGCCATCATGGTCCATGGCTTTCCTGAAAGCTGGTACAGCTGGCGTCACCAGCTCGGCCCGGTCGCTGATGCGGGCTTTACGGCCTGCGCCATCGACGTTCGGGGATATGGCGGCTCGGACAAGCCTCACGCAGTCGATGCCTACTCGATGGAGCACATCGTCGGGGATCTCGTGGGCCTCAAACTGGCGCTCCATCCCGACGAACCCGCTGTCCTGATCGGACACGACTGGGGTGCACCGATCGTCTGGAACACGGCGCTGACCAACCCGGATCACTTCCGTGCAGTCGCGGGGATGTCGGTACCCTTCGCCGGCGTGCCGCAACGCCCCTTTACCGAGGTGTTCCGCGAACATTTCACCAGCCAGGGCCGGTTCTTCTACCAGGAGTATTTTCAGGACCCGGGTGTGGCCGAGGCCGAGGCCGAACGCAATCCGCGCGACTGGGTGGCGCGGATGATGTACTCGATCAGCGGCGATGTCCCGCCGGGCGAATACTGGAGCAAGCAGCTGGGCGCGACCTTCCTCGAAGGGCTGCCCGATCCGCAACCCGTCCCGTGGCTGACCGAGGAAGACCTCGACTTCTACGAGAGCGAGTTCAAGGCGTCGGGTTTCCGGGGTCCGCTCAACCGCTACCGCAACCACGAGAACGATTACGAGTGGCTGCAGGGCTGGGTGGGCAAGAAGATCGAACAGCCCGCGCTGTTCATCGGCGGCACCCGCGATCCGGCCACGACCCTCTTCGGCGCGGTTGCCGACCCGGTGGCCATGATGCGTCTGTTCGCTCCGCGCGTCGAAGGCCACGTGCTCGAAGGTGTCGGCCACTGGACGCAGCAGGAGCGGCCCGAAGAGGTCAACCGCTTGCTGATCGACTGGCTAAAGCGGCTCTAGCGCCCTATATGGCCCCCGATTCCATGACCCAGGCGATCCCCACCCAACTCCCCGCCGACTGGCGAGACTTCTTTGCGCTGACCAAGCCGCGCGTGATGACGCTGGTGATCTTCACCGGGTTCTGCGGCCTGCTTGCCGCGCCGGGAAGCATTCACCCTGTGCTGGGCTTCACTGCCATTCTCTGTATAGCGCTGGGCGCGGGCGGGGCGGCTGCGCTCAATCAGTGGTGGGAAGCGGATATCGATGCCGGGATGAAGCGTACCGCGCAGCGCCCACTGCCTGCAGGTCGGCTTCATCGCACCGACGCACGCGATTTCGGCATTCTCATCTCGGCTGCTTCGGTCGTCATTATGGGGCTGGGCGTCAACTGGCTTGCGGCTTCCATCCTCGCGATTTCGATCTTCTACTACGCTGTGGTCTACACCATCTGGCTCAAGCCGCGCACACCGCAGAACATCGTCATCGGAGGCGGCGCCGGGGCCTTCCCACCGATGATCGGCTGGGTTGCCGTTACCGGCGACATCACCTTGATGCCGGTCCTGCTGTTCGCGATAATCTTCATGTGGACGCCGCCCCATTTCTGGGCGCTCGCGCTGTTCGTGAAGACCGATTACGCAAATGTCGGCATTCCAATGATGCCGGTCGTAAAGGGCGAGAAATCGACCCGTCGCCAGATCCTCGTTTACACGGTCCTGCTGGCCCCCATCGCCATCGCGCCATGGTATCTCGGCTACACGGGCGCGGTCTACGGCGTGATCGCCTCGGCACTCAGCCTTGCTTTCTTCGCCCTCGCGCTGCCTGTGGGCCTGCGCGACACGGCGGAGGGCGATACGATGAAGCCTGAAAAGCGCCTGTTCGGTTTCAGCGTCGCCTATCTCTTCGCCCTGTTCGCTGCGCTGGTGGCGGATGCCTATCTCACCCCCATGTTGATGGCCTGATGATGACTCCCGAAGAAGAAGCCGAATTCCGTCGCCGCCAGAAGAGCCGCAATCTCGTGCTCGGCGGCATCCTGCTGGGCCTTGCCGTCCTGTTTTACGTGATCACCATCGTCAGGATGTGAGGCCACGATGACCGCTGCAACGCTCCAGGCCCGCAAGAACCGCACCGCAATGCTGGCGCTGCTTGGCGCTGCTGCGATGCTTGGTCTCGGTTATGCCGCTGTCCCGCTTTACCAGCTGTTCTGCCAGGTCACCGGCTTCGGCGGCACGACCCAGCGCGCCAGTGAGAGCGACGCCGACATCGCCGCTCGCCAGGCGGCGAGCGGTGCGGCACGAACGATCTCGGTCCGCTTCGATGCCAACACCGCGGGCGACGTACCGTGGAGCTTCCACCCGGAACAGCCGACCGATACGGTCACGATCGGCCAGCGCGACATGGCCATCTACATCGCCAAGAACAATTCCAGCGAGCGCATCACCGGCACCGCGACATTCAATGTCGAGCCCGAGCAGGCCGGCAAGTATTTCAACAAGATCCAGTGCTTCTGCTTTACCGAGCAGGTGCTCGAACCGGGGCAGCAGGTTCGCATGCCGGTGCTTTATTACGTCGACCCGAAGGCGCTCGACGATCCGAACATGGACGGGGTTGAGCAGATCACCCTTTCATATACTTTCCACCGGGCTTTGGATTT
The DNA here is from genome assembly GCF_041021145.2 of Qipengyuania sp. RANM35. Taxonomy (NCBI): domain Bacteria; kingdom Pseudomonadati; phylum Pseudomonadota; class Alphaproteobacteria; order Sphingomonadales; family Erythrobacteraceae; genus Qipengyuania; species Qipengyuania sp. RANM35. The sequence goes on from NZ_CM196433.1 coordinate 649,848, forward strand.
AGCCGAGTAGCCCCTAGACCCGCGCGCAATGGCGCATTAAGGGCCTCCGCAAAGCGAAAACCAGGACGCGTAAACATGGCTGGCAACGTCAATCACGAATACCACATTCTCGAACCCGATATCTGGCCGCTGATCGGCTCGATTTCGGCGCTCACCTTCACCAGCGGCATGGTGCTGTTCATGCACGACATGCCGAGTGCGAAGATCGTCCTCGGCCTCGGCATCATGGGCCTGATCGCGACCTTCTTCAGCTGGTTCTCGAACATTGTGAAGGAAGCCCAGCGCGGCGACCACACGCCCGTCGTGCAGCTTCACCTGCGCTACGGCATGATCCTGTTCATTGCTTCGGAAGTGATGTTCTTCGTCGGCTGGTTCTGGAGTTTCTTCGACTTCGCACTGTTCCCCTCGACGATTTCCGAGGTGGTTGGCGGGCAGTTCCCGCCCAAGGCAATCGAGGCGGTCATGGACCCCTTCAGCCTGCCGCTGCTCAACACGCTGATCCTGCTTTGCTCGGGCACCACGGTTACCTGGGCGCACCACTCGCTTATCCATGGCGACCGTGACGGTCTCAAGAAGGGCCTCTGGCTGACCATCCTGCTGGGCGCGCTGTTCACCAGCATCCAGGCCTATGAATACGCCCACGCGCCGTTCGGCTTCGGTGGCAACACCTACGGCTCGGCATTCTACATGGCGACCGGTTTCCACGGCTTCCACGTGCTTGTCGGCACGATCTTCCTGATCGTCTGCCTCGTGCGCACCTACAAGGGCCACTTCACCCCGCGCCAGCACTTCGGCTTCGAAGCGGCTGCGTGGTACTGGCACTTCGTCGACGTGGTGTGGCTGTTCCTCTTCGTCGCCGTCTACGTCTGGGGCGGCTGGGGTGCACCCATCCACTGATGTCCTCGGACATTCGGATTACGGCAGAGGGCAGCCCGGCTTAGGTCAGGCTGCCCTTCGCTTTTAGAAAGCCCTCGCATGACCCGCCGCATTCCCATCATCCCGACCGTAATCGTTGCCGCTGCCATCGCGACGATGATCGCGCTCGGTTTCTGGCAGCTCGATCGCAAGGGCCAGAAGGAAGCGCTGATCGCACATGCCGAGCGCTCGCTGAGCATGTCGTCGGAGGTCGAATATCCGCGCGACGAGCGCGCTCTCGATGGGGTGCTTTACCGCCGTACCCGCGTGACCTGCGCCAGCCTGATAGATGCGACGACAGTTGCGGGCTCCAGTGCGCGGGGCGAAAGCGGTGTAGCCCATCGTGTGACCTGCGACCTTCCTGACGGCAGGCCCGTGAAGATCGACCTGGGTTTTTCGCGCGATCCGGCACCGGTTCCTTGGAGCGGCGGTGAGGTCAGCGGAATGATTGCCCCCGGCGGCAGGATCGTCGCGACGGACGAGGTGCCCGGGCTTGAGCTGCTCGCGCTGCCGGATCCGAGGGACCTGCCGAACAATCATCTCGCTTACGCAGGTCAGTGGTTCTTTTTCGCCCTGACCGCACTGGTGATCTACATCCTTGCCCTTCGACGCCGCACTCAATCGGAGGGCAGGGAGGCTAAGGGGGAATAAAGCCCCCATTGCTTGCCCGTACACCCGCCGCCCGCTAACCGCATCGCACGATGAAATACGTCTCCACCCGCGGCTCTGCGCCATCGCTCGATTTCGCCGGCGTCACGCTGGCTGGCCTCGCCTCGGATGGCGGGCTCTATGTGCCCGAGCAGTGGCCACGCTTCACGCAGGACGAGATCACGGCGATGCGCGGGCTACCCTATGCCGAACTCGCCGCGCGGGTGATGCAGCCCTTTGTCGGCGATTGCCTGACGCCCGATCGCCTGCTCGAGCTGACGACACAGGCCTATGGCCGTTTCGCGCACAAGGCGGTGACGCCGCTGGTCCAGCTCGACGAGCAGCAATGGCTGCTGGAGCTGTTCCATGGCCCCACGCTCGCCTTCAAGGACGTGGCGCTGCAACTCCTCGGCCTGTTGTTCGAGGAGTTCCTTGCGCGCGAGGATGGCAGCCTGACGATCGTCGGCGCGACCAGTGGCGATACCGGCAGCGCCGCCATCGATGCGGTTGCGGGCCTCGACCGGGTCGAGATCTTCATGCTCCACCCCAAGGGCCGGGTGAGCGACGTACAGCGGCGCCAGATGACGACGGTGCGTGCGCCGAACGTCCACAACATCGCCATCGACGGCAGCTTCGACGATGCGCAGGCGATGGTGAAGCGTATTTTCGCGGATGCCGACGTCACGGCCAGGCATCGCATCGGAGCGGTCAATTCGATCAATTGGGCCCGCCTGATGGCGCAGGTGGTCTATTACTTTGCCGCCTCGCTCCAGTTGGGCGGCCCCGAACGCAAGCTCGCCTTCAGTGTGCCCACGGGCAATTTCGGCGATGTCTTCGCCGGCTATGTTGCCGCGCAAATGGGCCTGCCGATTGAGCGACTGGTGGTTGCCACCAACATCAACGACATCCTCCACCGTGCGCTATCGCAAGGCGACTATTCGACCGGCACGGTGACGCCGACCGCAGCGCCGAGCATGGACATCCAGGTCTCCTCCAACTTCGAGCGGCTGCTTTTCGATGTCGGTGGACGAGACGGAGCGGCGCTCGCCGAGCAGATGCGCGCCTTCGAGGCGAGCAAGGCCATGCGCCTCACCAATGCCCAGCAGCAGGGTGCCTCGGCGCTCTTCACCAGCGCGCGTGCCGACGAAGGCGAGACCGCACAGTCGATGCGCTGGGCCTATGAGCATTGCGGCGAAATCATCGACCCTCACACCGCGATTGGTCTCCACGCCGCCCGCCATGCCGAGCTGCCAGGCGATATTCCCGTGGTGACGCTTGCCACAGCTCACCCGGCCAAATTCAATGATGCCGTCGAACGTGCCACCGGCACGCGCCCGCCGCTGCCTGCCCGTGTCGGCGACCTCTTCGCGCGCGAGGAGGCTTACGTCGAACTCCCGGGCACTTACGAGGCTGTGCGCGACCACATCCTCGCCAACGCATCCTGATGGCCGAGCTCGTCCGCAATCCCGTACTGATGGTCGGCGAGGGCTGGGATGCCTATCGCCTGCTCGACAGCGGCAATGGCCGCAAGTTCGAGGCCTACGGGCCCTACAGCTTCATCCGTCCCGAACCGCAGGCCATGTGGACTCCTCGGCTTGAGGGTTGGGATGCGCATGGCGAGTTCGTTCCCGGCAGCGATGAGGACGGCGGCGGGCGCTGGCAATACTTCAAGGACGTTCCGGGCGCGGGCTGGGAACTTGGCTGGGGCGACGAAGTGCGTTTCAACGCTCAGTGCACTCCCTTCCGCCATCTTGGCTTCTTCCCCGACATGGCCCCGGTGTGGAGCTGGATGGGTGATCAGCTTGCCGGCAGGGACGATGCCGAGACGATGAACCTGTTCGGCTATACCGGCGTCGGTTCGCTCGCCCTGTCGCAATACGGCCGCGTCACCCATGTCGATGCGAGCAAAAAATCGGTCGCCCAGGCGCGCGAGAATGCCGCGCTTTCGGGCATGGAGGACCGCCCGGTCCGCTGGCTGGTCGAGGATGCAATGAAATACACCGCGCGCGAGGTGCGGCGCGGACGGCGTTACGATGGCATCATCCTCGACCCTCCCAAGTTCGGGCGTGGTCCCGATGGCGAGGTTTGGCGGCTGGAGGAAGGGCTGCCCGGTCTCGTCGCCGATTGCCGCCAGCTGCTCGATGCCGACAGCAGCTTCCTGTTCCTCACCGTCTATGCAGTGCGCATGAGCAGCCTCGCGCTGGGCGGGTTGCTCGACGAGGTGTTCTCAGGCCTTCCGGGAAAGATCGAGCACGGCGATCTTGCCGTGCAGGAAGACGGCTCGGGCCGCTTGCTCCCCACCGCAATCTTCGCGCGCTGGTCCAATCCGCGCTAGGGGCAGGCCATGACCGATTCGCTGATCCTCGAGGTGGCCGATTTCGAGCACGACGTGCTCACCGGAATCTATTCCGAAGAGACCGGGCGCCCGCAGCCGCTGCGCTTCACCATCCAGGCGCGGATGAAGCCGCTGGCGAAGTACGAGGCCGAGACCTCGCTCGATGCGAGCAAGAACTACATGGATCTGAAGTTCGCGGCCTCCGAAGCTTTGCCCGAAGGCGTCCATTTCAAGCTGATCGAGGCAGTTGCCGACCACGTCTGCGAAACCCTGTTCCTGCAGGACAGCCGCGTCGAGGCGGTCACCGTTAAGATCGTCAAGCTCGCCATCGCCGAGGCGCACGAGAAGATCGGCATCACCCTCCACCGCGAGCGCCGGTGATGAAGCGAATTGCGGTCGACGGCCTGCCGGACGATCCGCTCGCCGCAGCCGGCGTGTTCCATCAGCACTGGCTGGCCCATGTCGAGGACTTCCTCGGCAAGGGCGAGGACGTGATGATCGTTGTGCCTTCCGCAGATCACACGCATGGCGAATGGCGGCTGGCCATCGTTGCCGGGCTCGCGCGCAAGCACACGCCGCGCCGCGTCAACATGGTCGCGGGCGAGGGCGAAGCGGTCGACGCGACCGAAACCTATCTTGCAGCGGCGCCCGGCATCACCGGCCAGTACCTGGAGACCTGAGCGATGGTCCGGATCCTCTTCCTCGGTCCCCTGCGCGACCTTGCCGGAGTGCAGGAGCGCGAGGTCACGGGGCCGCTAAGCTGGAACGGGCTGCTCGAAGTCGTCGGACCCGAGGTTGCCGAACAGCTCAGGCTGGACCGCGTCAACGTCGCCTGCGCCGGACGAGTGCTGGCCGACAAGACTGCGCTGCGTGCCAACGATGGAGACGAGATCGCGCTGCTCCCGCCGGTAAGCGGTGGTTAGGCTGGCACTCTCGACCCCGCTCGACGTGCGCCTGCTCGACAGGGGGCTGAGCGTCGGTGAGGCGCTGGCGGCCTTCAATGCCGCGCACGAGGCTGCCGGCGGGGTGGTTTCCTTCCTCGGCAAGGTCCGTCCCGACGGCGACGTACTGGCACTGGAACTTTCGCACTACGAACCGCTGACGCTGCCGGGCATGGAAGGATTGGCCGAAGAGGCCCGCACCCGGTTCTCGCTCGACGGGGCACTCGTCTGGCACCGGGTCGGCGTCATGACGCCGGGCGAGGCGATCGTCCTTGTGGCCACCGCAGCGCGCCATCGCCGCGATGCCTTCGATGCCGCGCAATACCTGATGGACCACCTCAAGAGCGCGGCGTGGCTGTGGAAGCGCGAGAAGCGCGCGGACGGCTGGCACTGGATCGAACCGCGCGACATCGACCATACGGATCTTGCCCGCTGGAACTAACGCCAGGGTGTTGATCCATATCAAGGAACCCGCTTCCGATTCGCCGCAACCTGCTCCTCAACAGCAAGGAGCAGCGTAAATGTCGAAGAACCTCCCCCGTGATCTCGTCGCCGGCCAGGCAAATGTCCGCGACCATGCCGTCACCCCGACCATCGTGGATCGCAGCTTCGAGCTCCCGAAAGAGTTCTACATGGCGACCGTCGGCCTTTATCTCGGCTTCCTGGCGGTCATGGCTATCGGCGTGCCTTCGGGCGGACTGATCCTGCCCATGGTCCTCTTCGCTGTTTCGATCATTGCGGGTTTCGCCCTGCCGGTCGTCTGGTCGCGCCTCGCGCCGGAAGAGACGCAGAAGAAGCCCAAGAGCTGGGGGGCACTCAAGCTCCATGGCATTATGACCCATACCGGCCGCGTGACAGCGAAGGATGCCGCGGTGCAGGTCCTGATCCTTCCCGTACTGGTATTCTGCTGGGGCATCGTGGCCGTCACGATCGTGGGGAGCGTTGCCGGCTAAGGTAATCCCGGTATCCAGTACACCTCGCGGGGCCGGGCGACCGGTCCCGCGATTTTCTTTCCGGGATCAGCGAACGCGCGAACGCAACCGCTCGAGGACCGAGTCTTCTTCGCTGATAAGGTCGATGACCTGCCCGCGCGCCACATCGATGGCCGCGGCATCCTCTGCCTGGATCGAGGCGGCGGCATGGATGATGTCGAGTTCGCCGAGGGCAATCGCGGCAATGCTGCGGGCCGAATCGAGGTCAGCCAGCGCCACTTGCGCGGCGGCCCAGCTGTCGCTCCCGATGTCTGCGCCGGCAGCGGAACCCACCAGCTTTTCGGCTACGGGCTGCGCAGCGGCGAAGGTGGCATGGGCCTCGCGTGCCTGTGCCACCAGCGCTGCAAGGCGCGCATCCAGACCACCGCTCAGGTCGACTTCTACGGGAGGGACATCGAGCTGCTGCAAGGGAGCAGGCTCGAAGCTGCCCTCTACCCGCTCGACATCGCGAATGGCGAGCGAGGGATAGCCGTCGGTGCCGGTACCGGCACATCCGGAAAGGGCAAGGGCGAGGAGAGCAGGGCGAATGAACTTGCGGTCGGTCATCGCCGCCTCCATATCACGCGTGACGCGGGGCGCCAGCAGACATGCAAAAATCCGCATCCGGGCCGTTGACTTGCAACCACCTTTCGCCTAACGGCACGCTTCTTTCCGGGGCCGCCATCCGGCGGCTCGACGGGTGCGCCGTATATTCGCAAGAGTACGGCAAAGCTAATTGATTGAGAGATAACCACCATGTTCGCAGTAGTGCGCACGGGCGGCAAGCAGTACCGGGTTGCCGCCGGAGACAAGATCGCGGTTGAAAAGCTCGCTGGCGAAGCCGGCGACACCATTACGCTGGGCGACGTCCTGCTGGCCGGCGATGGCGACAAGCTCGCCGATGCCGCCAAGACCGTCGTTTCGGCCGAGATCATCGCGCAGGCGAAGAGCGAAAAGGTCGTCGTCTTCAAGAAGCGTCGCCGTCACAACTATCGTCGCAAGAACGGCCACCGCCAGCAGATGACCCTGCTGCGCATCGTTGCCGTGGGCGATTCGAAGGCCGAGAAGAAGGCTGCTCCGAAGAAGGAAGCCGCTCCGAAGGCCGACGCTGCGGAAGCAAAGGCTCCGGCCAAGAAGGCCGCGCCGAAGAAGGAAGCTGCCGAGAAGGCCGCTCCCGCAAAGAAGGCTGCGCCCAAGAAGGCTGCTGCCAAGAAGACCGAAGCCAAGAAGTAAGGAGCGCGAACCATGGCACATAAAAAAGCAGGCGGTTCATCGCGCAACGGTCGTGACTCGGCCGGTCGTCGTCTTGGCGTGAAGAAGTTCGGCAGCCAGGACGTGGTCGCCGGCAACATTATCGTGCGCCAGCGTGGCACCAAGTTCTACCCGGGCAGCAATGTCGGCATGGGCAAGGACCACACCCTTTTCGCGCTTACCGACGGTATTGTGCGATTCCACAAGGGCAAGCTCGGTCGCAAGTTCGTGTCGGTAGACATGATGGCAGAAGCCGCCGAATAAATCGGACGCTCCGATAAAGGGATCGTCCAGACAGGACGGTCCCAGCCGGGATAAACACCGGCAGCCGAAGAGGGAGATGGGACCGACCCGTCTCCCTCTTGTCGTTTCTCCCTCTCAGACTGGCGAAATTTCCTTTCGCCGCCACGCAACTGTCACGCGTCCGGCCTAGGAGCCCGGAGCGTGGTCCAAAGGGGAGAATACCGATGTTCCATGTAACGGAGAGGCTGCTGTTGCGGCCTGCCTGGCCCGAAGACTGGAAGGGCGTGCTCGAAGCGATTGCCGACGAGGGTATCGTCCGCAACCTCGCGCGCGCGCCGTGGCCCTATGACGAGGCCGCCGCCAGGTTCTTCGTCGAACTCCCCCAGGACGAACGCCTTCCCCATTTCCTCGTGGTCGAATCAGGCAGTGGCCGGATCATCGGCTCGGCCGGCTTGGGCGAACACGATGGCCAGCCCGAGGTCGGTTACTGGTTCGCCCGTGACGCATGGGGCAGGGGCTATGCGGCCGAAGCTGCCCGCGGGGTGGTGGAAGTGGCCAAGCTGCTCGGTCACCGCAGGCTGGTTGCCGGGCACTTCGTCGACAACCCGGCATCGGGCAGGGTGCTGCGCAAGGCCGGTTTCGTGCCCACGGGCTGCATCGGCAAGCGCCACAGCCTCGCGCGCGGCGAGCAGGTTGCGTCGATCGAGTATGTGCTCGACCTCGACGAGGCCGACATGCTCCCGCCAATGGCCGCCTGACCAAATAGAAAGGCCCCGCGATCGCTCGCGGGGCCTTTTCACATTCAAGACCCGAGGCTTACTCGGCGGGCATCAGCGCCGCTTCGAACTCGCCCTCGAACTTGTTGATGAGGGCGCGGTCGTCGTGGTCCCACGGGTGGAAGCCGGGCTTGAAGTAGCTCAACCATGCCGGGAAGATCCGGCGCACGACGCCCGGGCTGACGGTGAGGTACTTGAACAGGCCCCACTTCGCCTTGCGGCCGGTAATCCCGTCCTGCGCCAGAAGTTTGAGCGTATCGTTCCAGCGGTTCCTGAAGAAGTTGAAGCTGACGATCAGCATCATCAGGCTGCGCAGCTTGTAGCGGCGCCAGGGCGACCAGTCGCGAGTGGCGTGCAGATAGGTATCGTAGGCGACACCCTTGTGCTCGATCTCTTCGATCGAATGCCATTCCCACATCTTGCGAACTTCTTCGTCCGCATCCTTGAAATGCTTGGGGTTCGCGAGGAACTCGTAGGCCATCATGGCCGTGTAGTGTTCGAGAGCCATGGTCGCGGCGAGGTTGACTATGACCGGGCGGTCCTTCGTCAGCGCCAGCATTTCGGCAACGCGCTGGTCGATCGCCTTGATATCATAGCCATGTTCTTCGGCGAGGCGGTTGAAAGCGACGTGCTCACGCGTGTGGTTGATTTCCTGCTTCACGAAAGCGCGAATCTCGGCGGCCAGCTTGGGGTCGGCGCCGTCGCGATGGGCCTTCACGGCCTCGATGAAAAAGGCCTCGCCACGCGGGAAGGTCGCGGAAAGGGCATTGTGCCAGGCGGTGCCGAAAGGCTCGCCGGCCCACCAGCGGCGCGGGGTGGTGCCGCGGTTGAAACGTTCGTCGCGCACAGTCAGGGTCAGGTCCGCCGGGGTGGGGACGCTGCGGCGCGTATCGGTATCGAATTGGACAGGGGCGTTCATCGGGAACTCCACTAGGATTAACTTACATCAGTGTCAGTAAGGGTTACTGACACAATTGTCAATAAGCATCCCGCATGGGCTTCACCCCGCCTGTCGGATGGGCTAACGCCTTGTCGATGGCGACCCGTAAACGACTGTCACCCGAGGAATCCCGCCTTGCCGCGCTGGAGGCCGCGCGCTCCCTGCTGATCGAGGCCGGGCCCCAGGCGGTAACGCTGAAGGCCGTGGCTGCGCGAATCGGGCGCACCCATGCCAACCTGCTCCACCACTTCGGTTCGGCTGCGGGGTTGCAGCGCGAACTGGCACGCCACCTTGCCGAAACCGTGTGCTCGACCATCGTAGATGCGGTTCGGGCAAGCAGGGCGGGGCTGGGTAGCCCACGCGAAGTGGTCGATCTCGCCTTCGACGCTTTCGACAAGGAGGGCGCCGGCGCACTTGCCAGCTGGATGATCCTGACCGGTAACGAAGATGCGCTGACGCCGATCGTCGAGACGATCCATGACCTCGTCGACGAAATCGCGCCGGAAGAGGCTGCGCACGGTGCCGCGCCGCTCCAGGTTCACGAAGAAACTCTTGCGCTCGTCCTGATGGCCATGGGTGACGCCTTGATCGGCCAGGCACTCTCGCGCTCGCTCGGATTGCCGGAGACTGCCGCCCGCGACCGGGCCGAGCGGATGCTGATGAATTCGATCGCTGCGCTTATTCCGCAGAAGTAAGGCCGGCCCGCATCCATTCGGGTGCAGCGTTCGGCGCGATATCCTCGACACGCAGGTGTTCAACGGCCCGATCGAGCGCTTCATATGCATGCTTGCGCCGTTTCTCGGTCGACTGCGACAGCGGGACCACGACCAGCCGGCGGTTGACCTTCTGCCGCCAGTTCATCCGGGCAGTGTTCTCCTGCCCGACGTAACAGCCCTTGGTGAAGCTGACGCCGTTGAGCTCGACCGCATTGGTTTCCAGCCACAGAATATCCTGCATGTCGGCGCGCCCCTCGGGCACACCCAGCGCCAGGCGATGCGCCAGCCACGCCGCGTCGGCAGGCTCATCCGCTTCATTGGCGGGCGCCAACCAGCGCTGCCCGAGATCGGCAAGCCGCGGATCCGCCGCGCCGCCGTCACCGGGCTCTTTCTGCCAGTGAACCGCGACAGCGGGATCAACGGCAATGTCGATCTTGCGCCGCAGGCGATAGAGCGAGAGCCGCTTCGCCAGTTCCTCGGCCGCCGAAGCCTCGCAATCGAGCAGCAGTTCGCCGTGACCCGCAGGCCATACGATGAAATCGAACAGCATCTTGCCCTGCGGCGTCAGCAGGCCCGCATAGACCGGCAGCAGGCCGGTCACGTCATTGGTCACAAGGCCCTGGAGGAAAGCGGCCACGTCCTCTCCCTCTTCCTGTGGAGTGAGGCGGATCACGGCGCGGTCGAACAGGCGGGTAGCGGTCATGGGTGACAGATAGGCGACCGGACGCCATAGGCAACCACATGGCCGAATCGCTGACAATCCGCCGCCCGGACGACTGGCATCTCCACTTTCGCGACGGTGCCACCATGCGCGCCGTGGTGCCGCATACCGCCCGCCAGTTCGCCCGCGCGATCGTTATGCCGAACCTCGTCCCGCCGGTGACGACGAACGCACTTGCCGCCGCCTATCGCGAGCGCATCCTCGACGCTGTGCCCGAGGGCGTGGACTTCACCCCGCTGATGACCGCCTATCTCACCGACCAGAGCGACGCGGAGGATCTGGCCGCCGGTTTCGCGGATGGAGTGCTGACCGCAGTGAAGCTCTATCCGGCAGGGGCGACCACCAATTCGGCGCAGGGCGTGACCGATATCGCGAATGTCATGGGCGTGCTCGAGCGCATGGCCGAAATCGGCATGCCGCTGTGCGTCCATGGCGAGGTGACGCATGCCGACATCGACATCTTCGATCGTGAGGCGGTGTTCATCGACCGCGTGATGCAGCCGCTGGTCGCGCGCCTGCCCGAACTCAAGGTGATCTTCGAACACATCACAACCCGGCAGGCAGCGGAATTCGTCGATGCTTCGGGACCGAACATCGCCGCGACGATCACCCCGCAGCACCTCCACATCAACCGCAACGCCATGCTAGTCGGCGGAATTCGTCCGCACATGTACTGCCTGCCCGTTGCCAAGCGCGAGGAGCACCGGCTGGCGCTGCGCAAGACGGCGACTTCGGGTTCGGCGAAGTACTTCCTCGGCACCGACAGCGCACCGCATCACAAGCACACAAAGGAAACCGACTGCGGCTGCGCGGGCATCTTCAACGCGCCCTATGCGCTGGAAAGCTATGTCACCGTGTTCGACGAGGAAGGCGCGCTTGACCGGTTCGAGGCCTTCGCCTCGCTCAACGGCCCGCGCTTTTACGGCCTGCCGGTCAACGAGAGCATGATTACGCTGGAGAAGGCACCGGTCGAAGTCCCGGCGACGGTTAGCGGCGGGGAAGCGGAGATCGTCCCCTTCCACGCAGGCGAAACGCTCAGCTGGCGGCTGGCGTCCTAGACCGCGCGACGAGGTCCCACACGAAGATCGCGGCTGCCGCCCAGATACAGGCGAAACAGGCCAGCTCCGCCGGGTGCAGCGGCTTGTGGAATACAGTCAGCCCGAGTACGAAGACGATGCTCGGCGCGAGGAACTGGATGAAGCCCAGCGTCGAATAGGGCAACCGGCGCGCCGCGATGGCGAAAAGGAGCAGGGGGAATGCCGTCAATGCACCGCCGAGCATGATCGCAAGGCCAAGGCCCAGGCTCTGCGTGAATGCCGAACCCGCCGGCGTCTGCGCATAATACCAGGCGACCGCGGTGGCCGGTACGAGCAGCAGCATGGACTCGATGGTCAGGCCTGGCACCGAACCGACCGGGACCTGCTTGCGGATCAATCCATAAGTGCCGAAGCTGAGCGCAAGCGTCAGGCTGATCCAGAGCGTGGTCAGAGCGCCGCCCAGCAAGAGCGAGACGCCAAGCGCCGCGAGCCCGACCGCGATCCACTGACGCCGGGTCAGTTTCTCACCCAACAGCAACGTGCCGAGCAGCACGTTGACCAGCGGATTGATGTAGTAGCCGAGGCTTGCGGCGAAGACCTGGCCGGATTGGATTGCCCAGACGTAGACGACCCAGTTGATGGCAATGAGCGCGGAACTGAGCGCCAGCAATCCCAGAACCTTGGGGTTGGCAAGCGCGCTGCGGACTTCCGGTCCCTGCTTGCGGAAGGCGACGATCAGCAAGCATAGCGGCAGCGTCCAGATAATCCGCCAGCCGACGAATTCGAAGGCCGGCACCGACTTCACCAGGATCAGGTAGAGCGGCAGGAAGCCCCAGATCAGATAGGCCCCGAAGGCCGCGCCAAGACCGGTGCGGTCGCTGTGGGGGTGGTGCTGGTTCATCGATTCAGCGCCTAGGGGTAGGAGAATCGCCCCGCAAGCAACAATTCGTCGCTGCTGGAATGTCGCTTTGTCGCAAATTCGAATCCTGACAGCCGCGTTGCATTCTGTTCAGGAAGGCGGGCCTAAAGCTTAACACCAGACACCGAGTCTCACCGCCTGAAGAAACCAGAAGGAACCGCAAAATGGCCAAGATTTTCCGCACCACCGCCATTGCACTTGCGGCCTCGAGCATGACCCTGTCGATGCCCGCCGCCGCCGCCCCCGATGCCCACGCGTCGGCCGTCGCGCACGCCAATGCCGCCTATGGCGACATGACTTACGAGCACGGCAAGAAGAAGGGCCATCGCAAGCACTATCGTGAATATGAGGAATACGGTCACTACAATCGTTACGACGACCGCCGCTATCGCTCGTACTCGCGTCCCTACTACATGGGCTACGACCGCTATTATGGCGAGCCGGTCTACCGCGACACGCGCATCTGGCGCGGCAATGACGGCCGTTATTACTGCCGCAAGGAAAATGGCACCACCGGCCTGCTGGTCGGCGCGGGCGTCGGCGCCCTGATCGGTCACGAAGTGGCAGGTCGCGGCGGGGATCGGACCCTTGGCGCCATCCTCGGCGCTGCCGGCGGCGCCCTGCTGGGTCGTGCGATCGACCGCTCCAGCACCCGCTGCGGATAAACTGAACACCAGTCTTCGGTCGTGCCCACCCACGGCCCGAGGCACGGCTTCCACCGAGCCGTGAGGGCGTCGTCTGTCTCCAATTCCGGGGGCGGGCGGCGCCCTTTACCTTTTGGGACTACCACCGTCCCGCTATGATGCAGCTGGCGCTGGTGGCTGGCGTCGGGAGGCGTCCCGCGCCAGTGACAACGTCAAGCGATAGCGGGAGACCCCATGAATCTGCGTCCGATTTCTGCCCTTGCCGCCTTGGCGCTGGTTTCGGCCTGCGGTGACAATGCCACCGGTCCCAAAGAGGGCGAGGCGATGGATCCGGCCAGCCAGCAGGCGCTCAATGACGAGCTAATGACCGACCCGGACCTTGCCAACCGCAACGAGGCGGGCGCGGCGCTTTCGGGCACCGGCAATGACGCGGTTCCGGAAATCGACAAGAGCACCCGCGCAATCGAAGCTGCCCGGACGAGGGCGGTAGAACTGGTTGGCGGCACGGCAAACATGAAGCCTGCACCGGCCGCGCGCCAACTCGCCGCGAATGCCCCCGACACCAAGGCGATGGTCGCCGCCGCCAAGGCAGCCGTCACGCCGGGCGGAGCGAACTGCGCCGATAGCGTCGAATACGGTGCGGCCTGGGCGGCTAAGCTGCCAGCCACTTTCCCCGTCTATCCGCGCGGCAATACGCAGGAGGCAGCTGGCACCGACGAGGGCGATTGCGCACTGCGCATCGTGACCTTCCTCACCCCGGTGGAGATCGACGAGATCTTTGCCTTCTATGCCTCGCGCGCGACGGCGGCAGGCTACGCGGTCGAACACGTGCTCAAGGGTGAGGCGAACATCCTCAGCGGCACCAAGGGCAAGTCAGCCGTCGTCGTCTACGCCACGCGCCTGCCTTCGGACGTGACGCAGATCGACCTCGTCACGTCCGAGTGAGGACGGGCGTCAGGCGTCCTTGAGGCCCACGCCGATGTTGGCGCGCGGCTGCTCCATCTCCGTGCTCGCTACCGGATAGGCGCAATAATCGGCGGCATAAAAGGCTGCGGGACGATGGTTGCCCGAGAGGCCGACGCCGCCGAACGGCGCGGCCGAGGATGCGCCGTTGGTCGGGCGGTTCCAGTTCACCACACCGGCGCGGATCTCGGTCCAGAAATGCTCGAAATCCTTCGGACCGCCGCCAATCAGCGAAGCGGCGAGGCCGTAACGCGTGTTGTTGGCCTCGGCGATGGCGGCATCGAAATCGGCCACGCGGATGACCTGCAGCAGCGGGCCGAACAACTCGATGTCGGGACGTTCGGCAATGTCGGTCGCATCGAGGATGGCTGGGCTGAGGAAGGGAAGGCTCTCGTCCTTGCGCTTCATGTGCATGACCGGGCGTCCACCACGGTTCATCAACGCGACGAAGCTCTCGGACAGCAGGTCCGCCGTCTGGTTGTCGATCACGCAGCCCATGAACGGCTGGGGTTCGGCGAAGGGTTCGTCAACGATCAGCCGCTCGGTCAGGCGCTTAACCTCGGCGACCAGCTTGTCGAACATCGAATCGACGATGATCAGGCGCCGCGCTGCGGTGCAGCGCTGGCCTGCGGTGGTGAAGGCGGACTGGATGATGGTGACTGCCGCATCTTCGAGCTTGGGCGTGTCGATGGCGACGATCGGATTGTTGCCGCCCATTTCCAGCGCAACGATCTTGCCCGGGTTGGTCGCCAGCTTGCGGTTGATGGCGATGCCCGCGCGCGCGGAGCCGGTGAAGAGAACGCCGTCGACCGCATCGTGCTCGACCAACGCCTTGCCTTCTTCCGGGCCGCCGTGGATGCACTGGATGACGCTTTCGGAAATGCCTGCCTCGTGGAAGCAACGGGTCAGGAATTCGCCCACCGCCGGCGTCTTCTCCGACGGCTTGAAGATGATGACATTGCCCGCGATCAGCGCGGGGACGATGTGGCCGTTGGGCAGGTGCGCGGGGAAGTTGTACGGGCCGAGGACGACCATCACTCCATGCGGCTTGTGGCGCAGCGCCGCTGTTCCCTGGAGGGCGCTGTTGAGCTTCTTCTGGCCGGTGCGCTCGGCATAGGCGGTTACCGAAATCTCCACCTTGGCGATGACCGCCTCGACCTCGGTGCGGGCTTCCCACAGGGGCTTGCCCGTTTCGCGGGCGATGAGTTCGGCGAAGGGCTCGGCGTGCTTGCGGACGGTATTGGCGAAGCGACGGAGCAGTTCGATGCGGTTGCCCAGCGGCGTGCGCGCCCACTCTGCCTTGGCACCGGCCGCGCGGTCGATGACTGCTTCGACATTGCCCGCCGTGCCGCGCCAGATTTCGGCACCGGTTGCAGGCTCGAAGGAAACCAGTTCGTTGCTAGACACTTCTACCTTCCCGCGTCGCGATCCCGGATGCCCGCGCCTATGTGCGAGGCGAGGCAAGCGGTCAAATATCCATTTATGTAACTAACCCGCATGGCCAAGGGGTCCCGGCGGGGTCCCGTGCGCTTCACCCATGCGCCGCAGGGCAGCCACCTTGGCTTCGAGCACGCTCCAGTCGTCGCGCTGGTCGATGGCGGACCAGATCGATTCGACCTCTTCGATCAGCATCGACTGGGGTTGTTCCTCTGACCAGTAATCGTGGTTCGCGTCGATCGGCTGGTAGGTGGCGAGCGCCTTGGCGAGGCTGCCCTGGGTTCCCCGGCCGCCGCGGTGGCGAAAGAAGAAAGCGTCGGGGCTCTCGCCGCTTTCGCGCAAGTGCGCCTCGCATGCGGCGACGAGGGCGGCATCGTCTTCCGGCCCGCGCGATTCGACGCCAAGACGCCAGCACCAACGCCGCCCGATCGCTTCCATATAGGCAGGGCCGAAGCGCTCCATCGCGGCAATCAGCGGCGGGGCATCGGACAGCTGGCGCAATGCGACGGCCAGCTGCCCGCAATTCCAGTGCAGCGCCTCGGGCTGGCGGCCGAAGGCGTAGAGGCCCTGGTGGTCGAAATAGGCGGCCGTGAAGCCCGGGTCCCAGCGCGGCGCGAAGCGCCACGGGCCGTAGTCGAAGCTCTCGCCCGAGATGTTCATGTTGTCGGTGTTGAGGACGCCGTGGACGAAGCCCGCGACCATCCAGCTTGCGGCAAGGTCGGCAAGGCGCTCCACGACCTGTCCCAGCAGCGTGGCGGCGGGGTTTTCGTCTGTCCCGCTCGCGGCGGGACCAGGGAACCTATGGAGACAATAATCGACCAGCTGCGCCATGTGATCGCGCTCCTCGAACACGGCGAGCCGCTGGAAGGTGCCGATACGGATGTGACCGTGCGAAAGACGGGTCATCACTGCCGAGCGCGTCGGCGAGGGCTCGTCCCCGCGCTGCAGCGCCTCGCCGGTTTCCACTACGCTGAACGTCTTCGAGGTGTAGACCCCGAGCGCCTCGAGCATCTCTGTCGCGAGGATTTCGCGCACCGCGCCTTTCAGCGTCAGCCGCCCGTCGCCGTCGCGGCTCCACGGCGTGCGTCCCGAACCCTTGGTGCCCAGGTCCAGCAGCCGGTCTTCGCTATCGCGCATCTGGGCGAAGAGGAAACCGCGCCCGTCACCCAGTTCGGGATTGTAAACGCGGAACTGGTGGCCGTGGTATCGCAGGGCGAGCGGTTGCGGGAGATTGCCCTCCAGCGGCTCGAAGCGTCCGAAATGCGCCACCCACTCCTCGTCCGACATCTCGGCGAGGCCGATGCTTGCAGCATGGCGATCGTTGCGGAAGCGCAGCCTTGTCTCGGGGAAATCGGCTGCCTCGACCGGATCGCCGAGCCAGTCTGACAATTCGAGGATTGCAGGATCGGGGCGATAGCTCGCGGCTTGCGGTTCTCCTCGCATGTCGCGATAGTGGGGGGTGAAGGCGTCCGGCACAAGGGCGCCACCAACCAGCGACGGGACGAACGCCGCCAGCAATGGACAACAGCTACACCGACCGCACCTGGCAGAGCGCCGACGGTCTCACCCTCCATTTCCGCGATTACCCCGGCAGCGATGCGCGCCCGCCGGTGATCTGCCTGCATGGCCTGACCCGCAATGCACGCGATTTCGAGGCGCTGGCACCCCACATCGCTGCACAGGGTTGGCGCGTGATCGTTGCCGAAATGCGGGGACGCGGGGACAGCGACTATTCGGACGACCCGGCCACCTATGCCGTGCCCACCTATGTCGGCGATCTGATGGCCCTGCTC
This sequence comes from Qipengyuania sp. RANM35, assembly GCF_041021145.2. Lineage (NCBI taxonomy): Bacteria > Pseudomonadati > Pseudomonadota > Alphaproteobacteria > Sphingomonadales > Erythrobacteraceae > Qipengyuania > Qipengyuania sp. RANM35. Next base: position 667,098 of record NZ_CM196433.1, read on the forward strand.
GACCAGGAGGGGATCGAGAGCTTCGTGTCGGTCGGGACCTCGATGGGCGGGCTGATCACGATGATCCTCGCGACATTGCAGCCGCAGCGTATTGCCGGTGCCGTGCTCAACGACGTCGGTCCGGTTCTCGAGACCAGCGGCCTCGACACGATCAAGGGCTATGTCGGGCAAGGGCGCAGCTTCCCCACCTGGATGCATGCCGCCCGTGCTCTCGAAGAAGTTCACGGGGCGACCTTCCCGCGTTTCGATACCGAACAGTGGATTGCCATGGCCAAGCGCACGCTGACCCTGTCGAGCGGCGGGCGCATCGTGTTCGACTACGACATGAAGATCGCCGAGCCGATCCTTGCGGCCGACGAAAACGCGGTCCCGCCCGACCTCTGGCCCGCTTTCGAGACGCTGGCCGCCAAGCCGCTGCTGATGCTGCGCGGAGGGATTTCGGGCCTGCTAGGCGAGGCAGCCTTCGCCGAAATGCGCAGACGTGCCCCTGCAGCGGCAGCGGCGACGATTCCGGAAGTAGGTCATGCGCCCACGCTCGACGAACCAGAGGCCCGGGCGGCGATCGACAGTTTCCTTGCAGGACTTGCATGAGCGCGAAGAACGGCGGCGTTCCGCACATACTCCACCTCCAGTCGACCTTTGCCGCCGGTGGCAAGGAGCGGCGCACTGTCCAGCTGATCAACGCTTTCGGATCTAAGGCACGCCACACGATTGTGTCCGCCGAACCCGAGCGGCTGGGCGCTGCGGATGGCATCGCCAAAGGTATCCACGTCATCCTGCAGCCGGAATTTCCCAGCCTGAAGGGCCTGCCGCTTCCCGGCCGCCTGCAGAAGATCGCAAGGGCGATGAAGGGTTACGACCTCGTCTTGACCTACAACTGGGGCGCGATGGACGCGGTGATGGCGCACACGCTGTTCAAGGACCTGCACAATCTGCCGCCGCTGATCCATCACGAGGACGGCTTCGACGAAAGCGAACTCAGGAAGCTGAAGACCAGCCGCACCTGGTATCGCCGCGTCGCGCTGGGAAAGTCGGCCGGACTGGTCGTGCCATCGGAGAAGCTCGAGGAAATCGCGCTGGTCGATTGGCAGCAGCCGCTGGGCCGCGTGAAGCGCATTCCCAACGGTATCGACACCAAGGCTTTCGCCATGCGCCCCAAGAAGGACGTGTTGCGGACCATCAAGCGTCCGGGCGAAATGTGGGTCGGCACGCTGGCTGGCCTGAGGACGATCAAGAACCTGCCGCGCCTGGTGCGTGCCTTTGCCCCGCTGCAGGAACACTGGCACCTCGTCATCCTGGGCGAGGGCGAGGCGCGCGCGGCGATTGAGGCGGAGGCTGACCGGCTGGGTGTCAATCACCGCGTCCACCTGCCCGGAGCGGTCGATGATCCTGCTCGCGTGATCGGCCTGTTCGACATCTTCGCCCTGTCGAGCGATTCCGAGCAGTTTCCCCTGTCCGTGGTCGAGGCGATGGCAGCAGGCCTCCCGGTCGCGGCCCCGGCGGTGGGCGATATCGCCGACATCGTGTCGGACGAGAATGCGGAATACGTCTCCGCACCCGGTGACGAGGCGGAACTGGCCGAAAACCTGCTGCAACTGTCGCTCTCGAAGGAACTTCGATCGCGCCTTGGCGAGGCCAACCGGAAGAAGGCGGTGGCGCAGTTCGACGAGGCGAAGATGGTCGCGACCTACCGGCGGCTCTATTCCAGTGCCATGCGGCGGGATTTGTAGAGCTTTCATGCCCGGTTCACTCGGACGGGGACAGGTTGGTTGCACCATTGCCCTTGACCTGCGCACTGCCTAAAGACCCGCGAACCTTTCACAACCCAAGCGGAGCCCGCCCCAAGTGGCCCTCACACCCAAGACCCCGATGACCCGCGAAGACAAGCTCGCCCAGCGAGACGCCGCAGAGCAGGAAGCACTGCTGCGCGAGGTGGACGATGCCGTTCGCCAGGGCGATACGGAGGAATTCCTGACCAAGTGGGGCAAGCCCCTGCTGGGCGTCGTGGTTGCCGGGCTCGTCGGGTTCGGCGGCTACCTGTTCTGGCAGAGCCGCCAGGAAGCGGCGATGGAGAAGAACTCCGAAGTGCTCGTCGGTGCACTCGATCAGGTCGGCGTCGGCAACCTCAAAAGCGGCTATGATGGCCTCGAGGAACTTGCCGGCGCAAAGGAAGGCGCGGCATCCGCCGCCGCCGGGATGATCCGTGCTGGCATCGCCGCGCAGCAGCAACGTCCCGCAGAAGCAGCCAAGCTGTTCGCCGCCGTTGCGGCCGATGACAGCGCCCCGCAGGTCATGCGCGACCTTGCCAAGGTGCGGGAAATTTCGGTCAAGTACGACGCCATGAAGAGCGCCGACATCATCGCCGCGCTCAAGCCGCTGGCGGTGCCAGGGAACCCTTATTTCGGGAGCGCGGGCGAAATGGTCGCCCATGCCTATCTCGACATGGGCAAACGCGCCGAGGCTGGCGCAATGTTCGCCCAGATCGCCAAGGACGATGAAGTACCCGAAACGCTCAGGTCGCGCGCGCGCCAGATGGCCGGCGTGCTGGGCGTCGATGCAATCGAAGACGTCGATGCGCTGCTCAGGGAGCAGGGTCTTGAACGCGATGCCGGGGCCGAAGCGCCCGCGGCAGGACAATAAGCGCCTTTCGGGGCCGGAACGAACGGAAGATGGTACGGATGGATCGACAGTCGATTTCGCGTGGCGCAGTGGTAGCAGCCCTTGCCCTCGGCCTTGCGGCCTGCAGTGGCGGGCTGTTCGGGAAGGGTGACAAGAAACAGACCCCGACTTTGGGCGAACGCCAGCCGATCCTTTCCAAGATCGTCACCAGCACTTCGGTCGACCCTGCGCTTGCAGGCGTGGCCGTGGTCCTGCCGCCCGAACAGGTCAATGCAGACTGGGCGCAGGCCGGCGGCACCGCGAGCAAGTCCTACGGACACCTTGCTCTTTCGGCGACACCGACCCGCGCCTTCACCGCGCAGGTTGAAGGTACCAGCAAGACGCGCCGTCTTGGCTCGGCTCCAGTGGTCGGCGATGGAAAGCTTTTCGCCGTCGGCAGCGACGGACAACTGACGGCGTTCGACGCGCAGACCGGTGCGCGCCGCTGGAGCTATGCCGCAGAGATGGCGAGCGACCTCAAGCCTTCGTCCTTCGGCGGCGGCGCCAGCTATGATTCCGGCAAGGTCTACATGACCGATGGTGCCGGGAACGTAGTCGCGCTCGATGCCGGCAACGGAGCGCAGCAATGGAAGGTAAAGCCCGGCGGTCCGCTGCGCGGTGCACCGACCATCGCCTTTGGCCTCGCCTTCGTGATGAGCCAGGACAACCAGATCTTCGCCCTCAGCCTGGCCGACGGTTCGGTCCAGTGGCAGGAATCGGGTTCCTCGACGCTGGCAGGCGTTTTCGGCGTGGCCGCGCCCGCAGCCGGACAAGGTACGGTGATTGCAGGCTACAGCTCGGGCGAACTCATCGCGCACCGATACGAGAACGGGCGCACCTTGTGGGCCGATGCTCTGGCGAAAACATCGATTTCGACCTCGGTGTCGTCGCTCACCGACATCGACGCCGACCCGATCATCGACCAGGGCCGTGTCTATGCACTCGGCCAGGGCGGTCGCATGGCGGCTTACGAGCTGGTGACCGGACAGCGTATCTGGGAACTCAACCTTGCGGGCATTTCCACCCCCGCTATCGCCGGCGAGTGGATTTTCACCCTCACCGACGACGCGCGCCTGCTGGCGATTGCCCGCAGCTCGGGCAAGGTACGCTGGCTGACGCAGCTGCCGAAGTGGCGCGACATGAAGGACGAGAAGGGCCAGATCTTCTGGAACGGACCGGTCCTCGCCGGCAACAACCTGTGGGCCGTGAACTCGGAAGGCCAGATCTACAAGATCAGCACTGCCGAGGGTTCGGCGAGCCTGTTCCAGGACATCGGCGAGTCGGTCACGCTGGCACCGATCGTGGCCAACAAGACGCTCTATGTCCTTGACGACAGCGGCCGGATCACCGCCTTCCGCTGATTTTGGACCGTCTGCCGCCGCCCTGTTAACCATTCTCGTGTAAGGGCGGGGGCAAGATGGGCGACGTATCCACTGAAAGGCTGGCGCGGCCGGAAAGCGACGTTTCGGCGGCGGTCGGGCTGATGGGCCTTGCCGGCCTGTTCGGCTGGGTCGCTTTCGCGCGCTCATACCCGGCGATCGCCAACGCGCTGCAATTGCCCGGACCGCATCAGGTGATGTCGGGACCGCACGCGGCGCTTGCTGCACTGTTCGCCGCCGCCCTGCCGATGGCGCTGTGGTCCATCTTCGTCGACAAGGTCCACCTGCGCCCCTCGACGGGCCTCGACTGGGGGCTCGCCAAATCGCGCAAGCCCGATCGCCGTATCACCTGGACCAAGCTGTTCGGGATATGGGCCACCTGGGCAATCATCGCGGCGCTTTATTGCCTGTGCCGCTGGTACTGGAGCGGGAACTACGTTTTCGCCATCCGCGTGCTCGCATGGTCGGCCATTCCGGTCGTTATCCTGTCGGTCCCCTATGTCATGTGGATCGACCGCTACATGACGCAACCGAGGGACCACGCCTGGCACTTCGGTGCACTGCTAACGCGCCAGGCAGGATGGGAGCTCGAAGCCGTCAAGGCGCACTGGCGCACCTGGATCATCAAGGGGTTCTTCACCGCCTTCATGATTTCGATAACGCCCTTCGCCTTCGATCATGTGGTGAGCGCGGACTTTGCCATGCTGGCGCAGAACCCTGCCCAACTCGCCCTGACGGTGATCGAGGCGATGTTCATGGTCGACGTGATCATCGGCACGGTTGGTTACATCGTCACAATGCGTCCGCTCGACGCGCATATCCGCAGCGGGAATCCCTTCCTCGGTGGCTGGGCGGCTGCGCTGATCTGCTATCCGCCGCTTGTCTGGGGCATCCTCGGTGACGGGAAAGCGATCAATTACGAGCAGAACACGCCCGGCTGGATCTACTGGATGGAAGGCAATCCGGCCCTGCTGAGCGCTTGGGCCATTCTGCTGGTGGCACTCACTGCAGCCTATGCCTGGGCGACGTTTGCTTTCGGCCTGCGTTTCTCGAACCTGACCTATCGCGGCGTGCTGACCAATGGGCCTTACCGCTTCACGCGCCATCCGGCATATGTCTCCAAGAACCTCTTCTGGTGGTGCGCGACGCTGCCGTTCCTGGTGTCGACCGGCAACCCGGTGGAGGCGATCCGCAACACCTTCTTCCTCTTCGTCGTCAACGGCATCTACTACTGGCGCGCGAAGACCGAGGAGGCGCACCTCCTTCGCGAAGATCCCAAATATCGCGAATATCACGCCTTCATGGCGCAACACGGGCTGCTGACCGCGCCGCTGACGCGCGCGGCGGAGATGCTCAGCCGAGCGGTTGGCCTTCGTCCGTCTCGTACATCCTGAGGTCGCGCGCGACCGGCGGGTTCGCCGCCATCACCTTCTGGAATTCCTTCATGTGCGCCGAAGCCCCGTGCGCGGCGAGTGCTTCACGATCGCGCCAGCGTTCGAACAGGATCAGCGTATCGGGATCGGCAAGGTCGCGGGCGAAGGTGTAATCGTAGCAACCATCTTCCGCGCGGCTGGCGCGGACCATCGCTACTACCGCATCGATCACATCCTGTCCCGCATCGCCTGCCAGCTTGATGGTACCGTTTATCTGGATCATCGCCGCTCTCCCTCGCTCAGAAACTGTATTTGTAGACGCGCTTGATGTCTCCGCCCCATTCGCCGTTGTAACGGTCGAGGAGGACCTGCGCCGGGACCTTCCCGCTTGCGACGATCTCGTCGAGCGTTTCGAGGAAGCCCGTCTCGTTATCGCCGGAGGAATTGAGCTTGCCGCGTGCGGTGAGGCCAGCGCGGGAGATCTTCAGTACCTCGCGGGCAAGGTCGCGCAGCTTGCCGCCACCGGGGATTTCGGCATCGAGCGCCAGCTTCGGCACCGCGTTGCGCAGGGCCTCGCGCTCGTCCATCGACCAGCCCTTGACCAGGTCCCACGCGGCATCGAGCGCGCCCTGATCGTAGAGCAGTCCGACCCAGAAGGCGGGAAGGGCACAGATGCGGCTCCACGGGCCGCCATCGGCGCCGCGCATCTCAAGGAAGCTTTTGAGGCGCACTTCGGGGAAGGCGGTCGACAGGTGATCCCACCAGTCGCTCTGTGTCGGCTTCTCGCCGGGCAGGACCGACAGCTTGCCATCGAGGAAGTCGCGGAAGCTTAGGCCCGCCGCATCGATGTACTTCCCGTCACGGAAGACGAAGTACATCGGCACGTCGAGCATGTAGTCGACGTATCGCTCGTATCCGAAGTCCTCGTCGAAGACGAAGGGGATCATGCCGGTGCGGTGGGGGTCGGTGTCGCTCCAGATATGGCTGCGATACGACAGGTAACCGTTGGGTTTCCCTTCGAGGAAGGGCGAATTGGCAAAGAGCGCGGTCGCAAGCGGCTGGAGCGCGAGACTGGTGCGAAACTTCTGCGCCATGTCGGCTTCGGAAGAATAGTCGAGGTTCACCTGGATCGTGCAGGTGCGCAGCATCATGTCGAGGCCGAGGCTGCCGACACGCGGCATGTGCCGCAGCATGATGTCGTAGCGGCCCTTGGGCATGATCGGCAGTTCTTCACGGGTCTTGTCCGGCCACATGCCGAGGCCGAGGAAACCGACGCCGAAACGTTCGCCGACTTCCTTCACCTGCTGCAGGTGTCGCCCGGTCTCGGCGCAGGTCTGGTGCAGGTTTTCCAGTGGCGCGCCCGAAAGTTCCAGCTGTCCGGCGGGCTCAAGGCTCACGGTGCCGTCCTCGCCGCGCATGGCGATGACCTTGCCGTTCTCTTCGACCGGTTCCCAACCGAACTCGGTCAGTGCCAGGAGGATGTCGCGGATGCCGCCGGGCTCGTCATAGGACGGGGCCTTGAAGGTCTTGCGGCAGTAGACGAGCTTTTCGTGCTCGGTACCGATGCGCCAGGCGTCCTTGGGCTTCTCGCCCTGCTGCATCGGCAGGACCAGCTGGTCACGCGACTCGATGATGGGATCGTCCTTGGCGGATGTGTCGCGTGTGCTCATGCCGGTTGCGTTAGAAAACCGAACCTTGCGTGGAAAGGAAATTATTCTTCGTCGATCCAGTCGCCAGCCTCGGCCATCCACACTGCCACGCCGGCTATCGCGGCCGTTTCGCCGCGCAGGATACGGGGGCCGAGACTGATCGCGACCGAGGCGGGATGCGCGCGGATCGCGGCGCGCTCGGCCTCGTCGAAGCCGCCTTCGGGACCGACCAGCAGGGCAGCAGGCCCCTCGGCATAGCAGAATGCGTCAGCTGCTGGCTCTCCGCCGTTCTCGTCGGCGAAGAACAGATGGCGGTCCTGTGGCCAGTCGCGCAGCAGGGTGTCGAGCTTCACTGGCTCGCCCAGTTCCGGGAGTGCGGTGCGGGCGCACTGCTCGGCGGCCTCGGTTGTGACTGCTCGGGCGCGTTCGGCGTTGAGCTTGTCGGCAACGCAGCGCCGCGTGACGACGGGCACGATCCGCGCGACGCCAAGCTCGGTTGCCTTTTCGAGCACGAGGTCGAAGCGGTCTTTCTTCAGGAGCGCAGGGCAGAGCCAGAAATCGGGCACCGGCTCACGCTCGCGCAGCAGTTCGCGTGGGGCTAGGGTTACGTGGCGCTTGCCGGCCTCCACCACCTCCGCAGCCCATTCCCCGGTCGTATCGTCACACAGGATCACGGCATCACCCGGCGCGACGCGCATTACCTTGCCAAGGTAATGTGCCTTGTTGCCTTCGACATGCACCGGCAAGTCGAGGGCGATAGGACTATCGACGAACAGGCGGGGAGCACTCTTTGGCGGCCATGCGGGTGTTGCGGGCATGGCTTTGCAGGTGGCACGGTGGAAGGTAGGGAGCAAGCGATGAGCGACGCCGCTGCCCCCGAAATCGTCCCTGACACCGAGCACCGCGGGATCATTGCGCGCCTGCCGCAACTGCCGCGCGACCTGGCCCAGCTTGCCCGCTTCGACCGCCCCATCGGGTGGTGGCTGCTATTCTGGCCGTGTGCCTGGGGCGTGTGGCTGACGGGAGCGGGATGGCAGGTCGAGCTGGTGCTCTGGCTATTGCTCGGCAGTATCGCCATGCGCGGGGCTGGGTGCGTCTACAACGACATTGTCGATGCCGACCTCGACCGGCAGGTGGCGCGAACGGCGGTGAGGCCGGTGGCAAGCGGACGGGTGTCGAAGAAGCTGGCATGGGGATGGCTGCTCGCGCTCTGCCTCGTCGGACTTCTGGTGCTGCTGCAGCTGCGACCGCTGGCGCAGGGCGTTGCGCTGGCGAGCGTTGCCCTCGTGGCCGCCTACCCCTTCATGAAGCGGATCACCTGGTGGCCACAGGCGTGGCTCGGCATGGTCTTCACCTGGGGGCTGCTGGTCGGCTGGACGGAATTGCGGGCCGACAATTGGGACGCGCTTGCCGCAATGTATGCGGGCGCGGCGCTCTGGGTGATCGGCTATGACACGATCTATGCGCTGCAGGATCGCGAGGACGATGCGCTGGTCGGAATCCGGTCTTCCGCCTTGCGCATGGGCGCGCACGTGAAGGGCGGCGTCGCCGGATGTTATGCCGGGGCGATCGGGCTCTGGGCGCTGGCCTTCTGGCTTTATCGCGCGGACTGGGTGGCGCTGCTCGCCTTGCTGCCGGCTGCGGGCCACCTTGTCTGGCAGGTCGTGACGCTCGAACCAGAGGACGGTGCCAATCCGCTCGACCGCTTTCGTTCCAACCGCTGGACGGGCGCACTGGTCGCCATCGCCTGCTTCATCGTGGGGAACGCCTGATGTGCAACCTCTACCGCATGACCAAGAACAAGGACGAGGTCGCCAAGTGGTTCGATGTGGTCAACGAGCTCGGCGGCGCGAACTTCGGTGAGGAGGTCTATCCCGGATATCCCGGCGCAGTCGTCGAGGGAGCCCGCTTGCGCCAGATGAGCTGGGGTTTCCCGCTGGTGCTCAAGGGCAAGAACGGCCAGCCGCTGAAGCCCAAGCCGGTCAACAATGCCCGCACCGACAAGCTCTCCGGCTTCTTCTGGCGCTACAGCTTCGAGGAACGGCGCTGCATTATCCCGGTGACGGCATGGGCCGAGGCCGAGGGGAAGAAGGGATCGATGACCCGCAGCTGGCTCTCGCGCCCGGATGCAGAACTCTTCGCAGTTGCGGGCATCTGGCGCACCAGCGAGGAATGGGGCGATGTCTACTCCATGGTGATGACCGATGCCGCCGGCCTCGCCGCAGAGGTTCACACGCGCATGCCGGTGCTGCTGGCCGAGGACGATATCGCCACCTGGACCGGCGGGACTCCGCAAGAAGCCTTTGACCTGTGCCGTCCGTGGGAGGGAGAGCTGACCCTCGACCGAACGGGGGAGCCGTGGTCCGGTCGTGGACAAGTCGGCTTGCTCTGACCCCGAAAACTTGAGCGACTCGGAAAGGGAGGAATAGCCTCCCTTTCATGACGGACACCTTCGTCGCCCTTTCCGATCCCACACGCCGGCTCCTGCTGGACCGGCTGAGCGAGGAAGGCGGGCTGACGCTGTCCGACCTTTCCGAAGACCTGCCGATGACCCGACAGGCGGTGGCCAAGCACCTGGCGGTGCTCGAGGCGGCCGAACTTGTCGCAAGCGAGAGGGACGGGCGGTGCAAGCGGCACTACCTCAATCCCGTACCGCTGGCGAAAATGGCCCGCCGCTGGCTCGGCCGGTTCGAGGATGTACCGATGGGTGCGATTGCGGGTTTCCGCTCGCAGCGCCCCGCTACTTCACCCGCACACCGGATTTGACCACGGCATCGACGTCGGCGAGTTCGCCTACGTCTGCCAGCGGGTCGCCCGATACGGCGATCAGGTCGCCCCATGATCCCGGCTTCACCACGCCGACCTGACCGGACTGGCCCAGTGCCTGCGCCGCATTGACCGTCGCCGCGCGGATCGCCTCGATCGGGGTCATGCCGTATTCGACCATGACCGCGAACTGGCCACCGACTTCCTCGTGCGGCATCACACCCGCGTCGCTGCCGAAGACCATGCCGACGCCGGCCTGGTGCGCCTTGCGGAAATTGTCGCGCTGGGCCTGCGCGATCTCGCGATCCTTGCGTAAATTGTCTTCCAGAGTGCCGTTAGAACGGCCCACGCGCTGGGTGTAGTCGGTGTTGTAGATGTCCATCGACAGCCAGGTGCCATGCTGCTTGGCGAGGCGGATACCTTCATCGTCGATCAGGCTGGCATGCTCGATCGTGTCGATGCCCGCCTTGATCGCGGCCTTGATGCCCGCCGCGCCGTGAGCGTGAGCGGCGACCTTGAGGCCCCAGAAATGCGCTTCTTCGGCAATCGCGCGAAGTTCCTCTTCGTGGAGTTGCTGCTGCCCCGGCTCGGTGTTGCGGCTGAATACGCCGCCGGTTGCGCAGACTTTGATGACTTCGGCGCCATACTTGCGCTGCTCACGTACCCGGAGGCGGAATTCCTCGGGAGAATCGGCAACGCCGGGGCTCTTCGCGCCGAAGCTGGGCGGGAGATAGGTTTCGTCGCAATGCCCACCGGTCGCACCGAGTGCATAGTTCGCGGTCACGATGCGCGGGCCCGGTATCCAGCCTTCCTCGATTGCTTCGTCGATCGCCTTCACGTTGTAGTTGCCGTCGCCGACGTTACGGACGGTCGTGAAACCGACCTGCAGCATCTTCTCGGCATTCACGACGCCAAGGACGGTTGCGAAATTGTCGGTGAACTGGAGGCCGGTGTAGCCGCCGTACTCGGGCCGCCCGTCGAGGTGGACGTGCATGTCGATGAGGCCGGGCAACAGGGTCTTGCCGGCAAGGTCGATATGCGTCGCGCCATCCGGCACCGCGCCGCCCGACGTCACCGCCGAAACCTTCCCGTCGACGATAACCACGACCGGATCGGCGATGTACTTGCCGCTCTCGACATCGAGCAACCGGTCGGCGGTGACGGCCACCGTTTCGGCAGCGAGCGGAGCGGCTACGAAAAGGGCAAGCGCGGAGGCGCAGGCGGCAAGCTTCATGATGATTCCCCTGCGGGGCGCGAGATCCGCGCCCCTTGGGGAAAGTTCATACACGAACAGGCCGGGTTGGAAACGGGGTAGGGCGGTCCTCGCGCTTCTTCAGTTCCTTCTTGCGGCGCGGGAAGAGCGGCTGCGCAAACATTGGCGCGCGGGGGATGACCTCATTCATAGCTCACCACCTCGAATTCGATGCCGTCCCAGTCGAAGAAGTAGAAGCTACTCGGTCCCGGATCGTACTCGCTGTGGCTGAAGGTCTCGAGCCCATGGCCGAGCACGACCTTCTCGGCCGCGTCGAGATCGTCGACCTGCAGGCCAACATGGTTCAGCGGCACGCCCTTGGCGAAGCCGCCCTTCGCAGCGTCGTTGGTGTAGATGGCGACGTAATTGTGCGCATCGCCGACGTGGATCGTCCGCCCGCCCATCAGCGAGGGACCGCGCCATCGCTCCTTCCACCCGAGAAGGTCCTCGAACAAGGTCTTGCTGCGTTCGGGATCAGTGACGGTGATGTTGACGTGTTCGATATTGCCGTGGGCCATTGTGCATCTCCTTTGCCGCCGGAGGTTGAGAGTGTGGCGACATGCGATGCGCCGACTTGTGCAACCTCAACCTGACTTGAGGTCAAGCTGCAAAATCGCTATCGCTGTAATCGATGAAAGCGAACGACCTCCTGACCATCGGCGAACTCGCCGCGCGCACGGGCCTGAGTGTCTCGGCAATCCGGTTCTACGAGGACAAGGGGCTGGTCGAGCCCTGGCGGACCAATGGCAACCAGCGCCGCTTCCTGCGCAGCGACATCCGCCGGCTGAGCTTCATCATGATTGCGCAGAAGCTGGGCCTGTCGCTGTCGGAGATCGATGAGGCGATGAAGCGCCTGCCGCAGGGTCGCACGCCCAATGCCGCCGACTGGAAACGCATAAGCGGCACCATCCGCCAGCGCATCGACGCGCAAATCGCCCAGCTTGAGAAAGTGCGCGAGGACCTCGACGGCTGCATCGGCTGCGGGTGCCTGAGCCTGAAGAAATGCGCATTGTTCAATGCCGGCGACAAATGGGCCGAGAAGGGTGCGGGGCCGCGGGTGCTGCTTTAGGCGATTGACTGGTGCTCGAACCGAGGCATGATGCTCGTGATCTTGGGGGAGGTTTAATGCGCATACATCGGTCTGTCTTCGCCATCGTAGCCCTGAGCCTTGCCATGCCGCTGGTCGCACAAGGCTCCAAGGTCTCGGAAGCCATTGAGCTTGCGACTGCGCCGGAAAAGCTGAAGCCGGGGCAGTGGGTATGGGATCCGGGTGCCGCCAGCGGCGGACACGTCACGGTACTGGTGGACCTGACAAGCCAACTCGCGTTCATATATCGCAACGGCATCAACATTGGCGTTTCGACGATTTCTTCCGGTAAGCCGGGTCATGAGACGCCGACGGGTGTTTTCACCATTCTCCAGAAAGATGCGAACCACCACTCGAGCACCTACAACAATGCACCGATGTATTTCCAGGAGCGGCTGACTTGGGATGGTGTGGCGCTCCACGCGGGCGGATTGCCCGGATACCCGGAAAGTCACGGTTGCGTGCACTTGCCCTATGCCTTCGCCAAGGCCCTGTTCGCAGTGACCGATATGGGCGGTACGGTCGTTGTGACAGGCCGCGCTGGGACACCGATCCATGCGAGAGCGGGCGGTGTGCTGGCGCCGATCGCGGAAGGTGGCGGTGCGGCGCTCCACCAGCCGTTGCCCGACGACAAGAATTGGCAGTGGCGTGATGATGGCCCGCAAACCGGGCCGCTTTCCATCGTTGTTTCGACATCCGACGAACGCATCGTCGTCATGCGAAACGGTGAGGAGATTGCCCGATCACGCGCAGTCATCGAGGGAGATCGTGATGGCACCCACGTGGCGATCCTGGAGAAGGGTGAGGACGGCAAGCCTCACTGGATGCTCGTCGGCGTTCCCGGTCACGAGGGCGAAGGGCACCATGCGGTTGACGCGACCATGCTTGAGCGACTGCGCATGCCGAAGGAGTTCCATCGCCGGCTGCACAGTCTGATGGAGCCGGGTGCCACTGTGCTCGTGACCTCGGCCAGTGTCGGGGCCCACAACAGCGGAAAGCAACTCTCGTTGCTTAGTGCCATCGAAACTGCCGACGCGCTCTAGGGACTAATACTCCGGCCCCAGTTCGGGGTCCAAGTCCCGCGGCCGCGCGAAATGCACCAGCTTGCCGCAGCCTTCGCGCAGGTCGGCCCAGTCGTCGATGGCGAGTTCGAACACTGCGTAGGCGGCGGTAGGGAACTTGACCTTGGCCTCGTCGAACAGGGCGTTTTCGTTCTTGGGCGAGACCATTTCGAAGACCATGTCGCCGAGGCCAGGGTTGTGGCCCGACACCAGGATCGCCTTCGCGTCGCCGCCATGGTCGCGGATCACGTCGCAGATCGTGTCGGTCCCGGCGAGATAGAGCCGCTCGTCCCATACGGGTTCGAGGTCGGGCAGGGCATCGGCGAGGGTCAGCTTCACGCGCTCGGCCGGGCTGGCGAGGAGCAGGTCCCACTTGACCCCGTGGTCGCGGATATGGTCGCCGATGACCTGCGCGCCGCGGTGGCCGCGATCGTTGAGGCCCCGGTCGAAATCGCGCTTGTCGCTCTGCCCCCAGTCGGACTTGGCATGCCGCAATAGGCCGAGGATCTTCACTGGGTCTGGCTCTCCGCTTCGTCGGACACAACGCTCTCTCGCGTCCCTCCAACACCTTGTGCGACCCGCTGTAAAGCCTCTTCCAATGTCATACGTATGACTGGCGTGCCCGCGGGGAATGCGGACAGCAACCGGGTGGGGAAGGCTGGTGAGAGGACGACGAAGTGACCCGCATCGTCACGGCTGCGGATCAGGCGTCCGAATGCCTGTGCGAGCCGCGCACGAATGATCCGGTCGTCGTAACGCTGGGCACCGCCTTCCTGCTCGGCGGCAGCGGCGCGGCGGGCGCGGTGGAGGATGGTCGGACGCGGCCAGGGGACGCTTTCCATGACCACGCAGCGCAAGGATTCTCCCGGAACATCGACCCCGTCGCGCAGGGCATCGGTGCCGAGCAGGCTGGCGCGCGGGTCGTCGCGGAAGATGTCGGTCAGCGTGCCGGTGTCGATAGGATCGACATGCTGCGCATAGAGCGGCAGTCCTGCGCGGGCGAGACGGTCGGCAATACGCCCATAGACTGCACGCATCCGGCGGATCGCGGTGAACAGGCCGAGCACGCCGCCATCGCTTGCCTCGATCAGCCGGGCATAGGCGCCCGCCATGGCCGGGATGTCGCCCTTGCGGATGTCGGTGACGATGATGACCTCGGCCCGGCTCGCATAGTCGAACGGACTGTCCGCCTGCGCGGTCTTCGGCTTCAGGTCGAGGTGGAGCGCACCGCTCTTGGCGATGGCATGCTCCCAGTCCGGACCGCTCTCGTCGCGATCGGTCAGCGTGGCGCTGGTCAGCATGACGCCGTGCGCCGGTTCGAGCACCACCTTGGCGAAGGGCTTCATCGGGTCGAGCCAGTGGCGATAGAGACCGACGTCGAATTCGCGCGCGTCATTGCGATCGACCGCCAGCCAGTCGACGAACTCGGGATCCGCCGGTCCGCCGAGTCGTCCGAGCAATGCTTCCCAAGCAGCGATCAGGTCGATGCGCCAGGCAAGTGAGTGGCGTGCGCCCTCGATACGGGCGCGGCCCTGTCCGTCGAGCCAGTCGGGCGCGTCTTCCAGCACTGCCTCGAGCCGCCCGGCGAGCTTCAACAGCGGCTGGCGGATTTCGGCCAGCGCCTGCGCGGCGGCACCGGCGGCCTCGACCAGCTCGCCGGGTAGCTGTGCGGTCTCGGTCTCGATGCCGTATCCCGCCTCCTGTCCGCTCTCGTCGCGCGCGTAGGTGACGGCGCGGACCTGCGCGAGCAGTTCTTCCAGCGGCCCGATCGGGGCATTCTCGACCAGCCGCCCGAGCCAGCCGTCGGAGGGGAGGGCGTGCGCCGCCTCGACCGCCGCTTCCACCGCGTCGCCTCCGGCCTCGTCATAGCTCGCAACATCGGCGAGCCGTGCGGCCAGCCCGCGCCTGCGACCGCGACTGTTCTTCTCCGGCCCGACGATCCAGCGCCGAAGCTCGATCGCCTCGGCTCCGGTGAGCGCGGCAGAAAAGGTGGAATCGGCGGCATCGAAGACGTGATGCCCTTCGTCGAAGACGATCCGAGTGGGGCGGTTGGCCGCATCGCGCCCGCGCGCGGCGTTGACCATCACCAGCGCGTGGTTGGCGATGACGAGGTCGGCCTGTGCCGCGGCGCGGGCGCTCTTCTCGATGAAACACTTCCGGTAGTGCGGACACCCGGCATAGACGCACTCGCCGCGCTGGTCGGTCAGCGCCGCGATGCCGCGCTTGCGGAACAGCGTGCCGAGCCAGCCGGGCAGGTCGCCGCCGATCATGTCGCCGTCCTGCGAATAGGCCGCCCAGCGCGCGACGAGATGCGCGAGGATGGCGGGGCGTCCGGCAAACCCGCCTTGCAACGCATCCTCGAGGTTGAGCAGGCAGAGGTAGTTCTCGCGCCCCTTGCGAACCACCACGGGGGGCGAGCCGTCGGGGCGCGTCGCGGGCCATGCGCGGGCACTTTCGCGGCGCAGCTGGCGCTGGAGGTTCTTGGTGTAGGTCGAGACCCAGACCGTGCCGCCCGACAGCCGCGCCCACAGCGATGCGGGTGCCAGATAGCCCAGTGTCTTGCCGATGCCCGTTCCGGCCTGCGCGAGGAGGATATGCGGTCGCCGCTCGCGGTCGCGCGGGGCGAACACGCTGCCCGCATCGCGCGAGAACAGCCGCTGGCCGTCGCGTTGCTCGGCGCCCTCTCCCGTCAGCCGGGCGAGTTGGCCTTCGATCTCGGCTTCCTCGATCAGCACCTGCTGCGGCTGGGGGCGGTCGGGTGCTTCCTCCCATTCGGCAAGCTTGGAGAAGAGCCATTTCTCGGCCTTCTCCGGCTGGCGGATATGCGGGGCGAGGACACCGGCCCAGGGCCACCTCAGCCGCGCGAGCGATTGCAGGGTCGACCAGGCCCCTTCGCGTTGTTCCCAGCTATCGCTCTCGCACGTGGCGACGAGCGCACCTGCCGCCTGTTGCAGGAGCAAGGGCACGCCTGCGTCGTCGACGGGCTCCTCCAGCCCCAGCGCGTGGGCCAGACCCTTGGGCGTCGGCACGCAGAACTTTGCCGGATGGACGAAGGCGAACAGCTCGAGCAGGTCGAGGCCGGAGAGGTCCGGATAGCCCAGCCTGCTTGCCACCAGCGGGGCATTCATCATCAGCAGCGGGGTATCGGCCGCGGCCATGACAGCCTCGCCCTTCGAACAGCCGCGCGTGCTGCCGTTGGCATCGCGCAGCCAGGTCCCGGCGTGGCTCGCGTGGAGGGAAGGGAGGGGCAGCGGGGCGCTCACGATTCGACCATGCTTAGTGTGGAACGAAAAGTAAACACAGGGAAGGGATAGGTTCAAAACCTGCCAACGGTTCGTCGCAAGCGGTCTTCACGCCGCCCCGAAATTAACCATGCAGATCGTTTGAAAACAGCGCGTTGTCCGTTCCTGAACGGGAGATTACAGGAACTGTGGCCAAATCCTGCCGGTTTTATCGGCATGACCAAGACCCGCCATCTGCTCGCCAGCGCCCCCATCGCGATTGCCGCCATGGCCGCGCTTTCCGCCACTCCCACGCTTGCCCAGGAGACCCCGGTCATCGTCCTCGATGTCCCGACTCCAGCAAGTTCGCCTGCGCCGGTTATTGCCATTCCCGAAGCGGTGCCCACCGCGACTGCGACGACTGTCGCAGAACCGGCTAGCGAGCCGGTTGCCCGCACGGGCACGCCGGTTTCCGAGCCTGCAGCGTCGACCGCGAGCCAGCGTCGGGCAACGTCCGCGCCAGCCGCCCGCACCGCTGTGAGTTCCGCCGCGCCGTCTGCTGCCGCAGCCGTAACGCCGACGGAGGCGGTCGCAGTGCCGACTTCCGATATCCTGCCGGCAGCCAATGCTGCGGAGATCGCTGCAGCACAGGCTGAACTTGAACCCATTCCCGAACCCGTGAAGGACGGATCGAGCGCTGCGCTGCTGTTCGCTCTCCTCGCTGCGGGCGGCGTAGGCCTCGCCGCGTTCTTCCTGGTGCGTTCGCTCCGTCGCCGTGTGATCGATGTGCCGGTGATCGAGCAGCCTGTTGTTACGCGTCCGGTAGACACCTTTGGCCGCGAACCGGCCGTGACTGCCTACGACGCCGCTCCCGTCGTCGCCACGCCGGCTCTCGAACCCACCGCTCCGATTGCCTCGAGCAACGGCGCTGCGGTCGAGATCCCGCCGGTAGCCCCGCAGACCGAACGTGAGCGTGACAACCTGCTGCGTCGCATGATCGCGGCCAAGCCGGACCGCGCCAATCCCTTCCAGTCGCACAAGGCACGGGCGAAGCGTGCGCGACTGATCCTCCAGTCGATCGGTACCCGCTTTACCGATCGCAAGCCGGGCATCGACCTCAGCCAGTACACCAATGTCTGGCCGGAGCTCCGTGGCTGGCGACCTGCGACCGCCTGATCCCCTCCCAATCCTCAGCTGGCGTCGCAGCGGTAGGGGTGTCCGCCTTCGGGTCGGGCACCCCTATTGCGTGTCAGGCGGCGATGGCGAGGTCCGAAGCGGCAAGCGCTTGGGCAAGGTCCGCAAGGATATCGTCGCTGTCTTCCAGCCCAACCGACAATCGCAGCAATCCTTCGCCGATCCCGTGCGCCGCGCGTTCTTCGGGCGTGTAGGTCGAGTGGGTCATCGATGCCGGATGCTGGATCAGGGTTTCGGCATCGCCGAGTGACACGGCGCGCATGATCATGCCGAGCCGGTTCATGAAGCGAATGCCCTGCTCGTAGCCGCCGGCAAGGTCGAAGGCGATCATCCCGCCGGGCAGCGCCATCTGGCGGCTGGCGAGTTCGTGCTGGGCGAAGCTTTCGAGGCCGGGGTAGTGGACCGCCGCAACCTGCGGCTGGGCCTCCAGCCAGCGCGCGACGTCGGCCGCGGTGGTGCTGTGCCGCTCCATCCGCAGCGCAAGTGTCTTGAGGCCCCGCATGATGAGGGTGGCGGTGAAGGGGCTCATCACAGCGCCGGTCATGTCCTTGAGGCCCTCCAGCCGGACCCGCTGCATCGTCTCGGCACTGCCCGCGACGAGGCCGCCAACCAGATCGCCATGGCCGCCGAGGTACTTGGTGGCCGAATGCACGACCACATCCGCGCCAAGTTCGATCGGGCGCGTCAGGGCGGGTGTCGCATAGGTGTTGTCGACCACGACCTGCGCACCGTGAGTGTGCGCTACCGTGCTGATCGCGGCGATGTCGACCAAGCGCATGTTCGGGTTCGCGGGCGTTTCGAAATAGACGAGTTTCACCCGATCGCTCATCGCGGCTTCGAGGGCTGGGGGATCGGTCAGGTCCACATGGGTGACCTTGATCCCGAACTTGGCGAGGCCGTGGCGGAAGAAGGCGAAGGTGCAGCCATAGAGCGTCCTGTCGGTCACGATCTCGTCACCGGCGGCGAGCAGCGTCCACATCACTGCGGTGATCGCCCCCATGCCGCTAGCGGTGGCAACACCCGCCTCGGCACCCTCGAGCGTGGCGATGCGTTGTTCGAGCAGGTCCAGCGTTGGGTTGGAGATGCGGCTGTAGAAGTAGCCCGCCTGTTCACCGGCAAAGATCGCGCCGCCCTGTTCCGCGCTTTCGAAGGCGAAGGTCGATGCCATGTGCATGGGCGGGGTCAGCGCACCCATGTTCTCCGCCGGGTCGTACCCGTGGTGAATGGCGCGGCTGGTGAAGCCTGAAAGCTGCTTGCGACTCATCGTTTGTGCCCTTGTTTGTTGTTTCGGCACCATCATAGCGTCGTGACCCTGGCATTTCTCTCCTATCTATGCCACGATTGTTCTTCAGATTAGCATGATATGCCAACGAAGGTGTCAATGGACGCAAAAGATCGCCAGATACTTCGTGAACTCCAGCGCGACGGGCGCCTGACGAATGCGGAATTGTCGGAGCGGGTGAACCTCTCGCCTTCACCATGCCTCAGGCGGGTGCGCAATCTCGAGCAATCGGGCGTGATCGACCGCTACGTCGCCATCGTCGACCGCGAGGCTGCCGGTTATCCTGTGACCGCCTTCGTTCAGGTCACGCTCGCCCGGCATGACCGCGAGGTGGTCGCCGCCTTTGAGGCGCGGGTCCGCGAGACGCCACAGATCCTCACCTGCCATCTGATGACGGGAAGCTCGGACTACCTGCTCCAGATCGTGGTCGCAGGCCTAGACGCCTACGAGGATTTCATGCGCGGCACGTTGCACGACACGCCGGGCATCGCGACGATCAATACGAGTTTCGTTTACGGTACGGTGAAGGACACGGTGGAATTGCCCTGAGTGTCTCGTTGGCGGCTATTGGCAGCACACGAGGTAAACGCGAAGGGCAAATATGGGGTGGAAGGCGGACATTCGCTCAGCCATAGTTTGTCTGAACATCGCAACCTCAGGAGCGACGCTTTGGCGAACCCTTTTGACCTTTCAGGAACAGCGGCCGTGGTGACTGGAGCGAGCCGGGGCATTGGCTTGGCCATCGCACGTCACATCCTTTGGGCTGGTGGATATGTTGTCATCGGTGGGATCGATAAGGCCGAAACAGAAACCACGATCCAGCAGCTTGCCAGCGAGTTTGATGCTGACCGTGTGTCAGGGTCGGCAGGCGATATCAGCCAACCTGAAGCAGCACATCGGCTGATTGAACTCTCCTATGAACACTTCGGGCGGTTGGATACAGTTGTGTGCAATGCTGGCATCGACATCATCAAACCAGCCGTCGACTACCAGCCAAGTGAGTGGGATCGCATCCTTTCGGTTAACCTGCGGGGTGCTTTTCTGCCTGCGCAAGCAGCAGCTAGGAGATGGATCGAGGAGAAACAGCAGGGTAGCGTCATCCTAACGTCCTCCATAATTGCTCGCGCTGGTGTGGCGGGATTGGCCCCGTATGGCGCAAGTAAGGGCGGGATAGATCAGCTTGTTCGCGGCCTTGCGGTCGAGTGGGCGAAATATGGTATCCGGGTGAATGCGGTAGCTCCGGGCTACGTCGACAATGTAATGAGCGGTGTCGAAGTTCATTCTGACCCCGAGAGTGACAAGCGCATTCGTACGTTTACGCCGCTGGGCCGTCGAGCGACGGTAGACGAGATTGCAGCGCCGTTTGTGTTCCTTGCTTCGGCCGCAGCCAGCTACATCACAGGGACCGTTTTGGTCGTGGACGGCGGTTATACAGCTCAATAATCTGTTCCGCTTTGTTGTCGTTAGCCGACGGACCGCTTTCAGACAAAGCTCCGCCTCGTCCTGCCATGATGGTAGGCCAACGATCTCTGTCCTACTCGACATGCTCGCGATACCGAGTGTGCTATGGGAACTCGATCACTTCTCACGGCATCGGCCTTCTCGCGAGCCGAAAGTCACACTTCACCCCGCAAGGGTGACACTTTCGCCGTCAGAGTGACAACCGGGCCTATCTTTCCCAGGACCGTGTTCCATGTGTTCCATCCTGTGAGGTTCGCTCCCGCTCGCTCCAACATTCATCCAACACTTCGCACTTGCGAAATGCGGACGCAGCGGCAAAGGCGTTGGCCATGAGCATGACCGATCTGATCGCCGCCGCACGCGTGTCCAAGGCCTGGCCGTTCCAGGAGGCGCAGAAGCTGCTCAAGCGCTATCCCGACGGCACGAAGCCGGACGGATCGCCGGTCCTGTTCGAAACGGGATACGGTCCCTCTGGCCTGCCGCATATCGGCACGTTTCAGGAGGTGCTGCGCACCACGCTGGTTCGCCGCGCGTTCGAGGCGCTGATCGGGGCGAAGCCGGAAGACGGCAAGACGCGCCTCGTCGCCTTCAGCGACGACATGGACGGGCTGCGCAAGGTGCCCGACAATATCGAGAACAAGGCCGTGCTCGCCGCCAATCTCGGCAAGCCGCTGACGCGTATTCCCGACCCTTTCGGCACTCACGAGAGCTTCGCGCATCACAACAATGCGATGCTTCGTGCCTTCCTCGACCGGTTCGGCTTCGAATACGAGTTCGTGTCCTCGAGCGACGAGTACAATTCGGGCGCCTTCGACGAAGCGCTGCGCCAGGTACTGCGCAAGAACCAGGCGATCCTCGACATCATGCTTCCGACGCTGCGCGAGGAGCGCCGCCAGACCTATTCGCCGATCCTGCCGGTCAGCCCCACCACGGGCGTCGTGCTGCAGGTCCCGGTCGAGGTCGTCGACGCCGAAGCGGGTATCGTCCGCTTTACCGACGAGGACGGCAGCGTGGTCGAACAGTCTGCGCTCGGCGGGCAGAGCAAGCTGCAATGGAAGGTCGACTGGGCGATGCGCTGGTATGCGCTCGGCGTCGATTACGAGATGTGCGGCAAGGACCTGACCGACAGCGTCACCCAGTCGGGCAAGATCGTTCAGGTGCTCGGCGGCCGGAAGCCCGAAGGGCTGATCTACGAGCTCTTCCTCGACGAGAAGGGCGAGAAGATCTCCAAGTCCAAGGGCAACGGCCTGACGATCGAGGAATGGCTGACCTATGGTTCGGAAGAGAGCCTAGGCCTCTACATCTTCCCCAATCCCAAGAGCGCCAAGCAGCTCCACGTCGGGGTCATCCCGCGCGCGGTCGATGATTACTGGCAGTTCCGTTCGGCGCTGCCGACGCAGGAGCTAGACAAGCAGCTGGGCAATCCGGCGTGGCACCTGTTGCGCGCCAATGGCGGCTACGAAGCTGAGGAAGCTTCGGGCGCGGGTGACAGCCTGCCGGTGACCTATGGCCTGCTGCTCAACCTTGCGAGCGTGCTGGGGACCGAGGCGACCGAAGAGAACCTGCGCGAATACCTCGAGACCTACATCGGTGCGGGCAAGGTTACGCCCGAGCTAGAGGTGCTGATCGGTACTGCGGTTGCCTACACCCGCGACTACATCGCGCCGACGCTGTCCAAGCGGGCGCCGACTGCCAACGAGGCGGCGGCCTTGCAGGCGCTCGATGCGTATCTCGCCGCCGCTCCGGCGGATGCGAGTGCCGAGGACTTGCAGACCGAGGTGTACGAGATCGGCAAGCGCGAGGAGTATGGCTTCGAGAACCTGCGCGACTGGTTCAAGGCGCTCTACCAGACGCTGCTCGGCAGCGACCAGGGGCCGCGCATGGGCAGCTTCATCGCGCTCTACGGGATCGCGAACAGCCGCAAGCTGATCGCCGAGGCGCTCGCGCGGGGCTGACGCCTCAGGTGTGCTTTCGCGTGCGGTACCATTTGGTCAGCACGTACTTCACGCCCTTGTCGACCGGCGTACCGGCGTGGAGCGTATCCTCGTTGGGCACGCCCTCGGGCGTGGCATTGTTCCACACGAGCAGGACCCCCGGCTTGGGCTCGATGGATACCCCGACTTCGACGAAGTGGGTGTGCCCGCCTTCTTCGACCTCGTTGAGGAAGGCCATCGCGGTCCAGCAGCGCTGCCCGCCACGCTTGCGTTCCTGCTTCCAGTACTCCTGGTCGGTATAGAACCAGTCGTTGTGCGGCTTGAATTCCTGACCCGGCAAGTATCGCTGGCCCTGGATGTTCTCGCCGCAGATCGGATTCATGTCGAGCAGGTCGTCAATCCGCCGGGAGATCATTTTCACGAAGGGATCGTGCGGATTGAAGTTCCCCGAATACGAAGTGCGGAACTTGGCGATATAGGCCGTCTCGTGAAGCTGGCTCGGCTGGGCGACCTGGTCGATCATGCGGATCAGCCGCTGGCACTCCTCGGCGGTGAGAAAGTCGCCCACGGCGAAGATTTCTGCCTTGTCGGTGGGGATCTTGTAGGCATTGGGATCGGCTTCGAGGCGCTTGCGTACCTGTGCGCCGACCCGCTTCAGGGCACCCTGGTCGGGGATGATGGCAGTCTTGGTCATGGGGTCGTGTGTTAGCAAGCCACGCTGGCGCATCAAGCATATCGCTTGCCGGACGGCGAGTAAGCGCTAGTTTGTGCAGACGAACTTCGGGGAGTGAGACATGAACACCACTGCTGCGCGCCGCTATTCGATCGGCGCGATGATCTTTCACTGGCTCATCGCCATCCTTGTCATCATGAACTGGCGGATTGCCGAGACGGCGCACCACCTCAAGGGCGCGGACCAGATGGCAGTTTACGGTTACCACAAGGCGTGGGGTATGCTGATCCTGGTCCTGACGGTCGGTCGACTCCTGTGGCGCTGGACGCACCCAGTTCCCCCCCTTCCGGCAGACCTGAAACCATGGGAAGCCAAGCTGGCGCGAGCAGTGCACATCATCTTCTACGTGCTGCTGATCGGACTTCCCATCGGCGGCTGGCTGGCCACATCCTTTGGTGCTCGCCCGATCGATTTCTTCGGCATGTTCACCATCCCGACGTTGCCGGTGGGCGAAAACAAGGAATTGAGCCACACGATCTTCGAAGCGCACGCAACCGGCGGGTCGATCTTCATCTACCTGATCGCGCTGCATATCCTTGGTGCGCTGAAGCATACCTTCTTCGACAAGAACGGGGGCATCTTCCGCATGTTGCCCTTCGGCAAGGTGCCGGGCTGATACATGCAAAAACCCCCGCCGATCGCTCGGCGGGGGTTCTCTTTCGCCTACCGGACCACTCTCAAGCCGGTGGACGTTAAGGCTTACCAGAAGAAGTCGTAGATCACGTCGACCACTTCGCCGCTGTAGATGTCGACCAGCAGGACATCGTCATAGTAACGGACCCAGCGGTAGGGACCGTAGACATCCGGCAAGCGATAGCGCCAGGGATCGTTGATCCAGTAACGGCTGCCGAAGAACACGTCTCCAAGATAGAAACCGATGCTCAGGCGGCGATAACGATAGTCCCGGTAGGGCGCGTAGTAGGTGCCCAAGCGGAAGATGCTGCGGTTGTGGCTGCGATAGCTGTACCAGTCGTAGCGGTGGTTATCGCGCCATACCCGGCGGTCCCAGCGATCATAGTCATGCCAGCGCCGTCCATCGTGATAACGGGCGCGACGGCTGTCGTCGCGTCGTCCATCGCGGTATCCGTCGCGTCGACCGTCACGGTAAGCATCACGACTGCCATCGCGATAGCCGTCCCGACGCCCGTCGCGATAGGTCGAGTCGCGGCGACCGTCCCGGTAGTCGCGATTGCGGCCTTCGGTCGATCCGAATACTCCCATGTCGCGCCCACGGCGATCTTCGACACGACGGTCATCACGGCGGTCTTCTGCGCGGCGCTCGATCACCCGGTCGCCTGATCGGCGATCGGAGCGATTCCAGTCGCGGCCGCTACGTTCCACGGCCACGTCCGAGCGACGATCCGAACGATTCCAGTCGCTGCCACGTCGTTCGTCGCCACGGTTCGGCTGCTGGACCACCGCAGCAGGAGCCTGCCTGCGCTGTTCGGTGCGAGGTGCTTCCTTGCGGTATTCCTGGCGCTGTTCGGCGCGTTCGACGCGCTGCTGCATGCGCTCGGCACGCTTGCCGCGGTCCCCGCCATCGCGGTTGCGCTCGGCGCGAGGTTCATTGCTGGCCGAGGCTGCCTGGGCCTCGGTGGGAAGGGCGGTAAGCGCGGTGGCGGCTGCGAGAGCCCCCAGAGCACTACCCTTCAACAGATTGGTCAAAGTCATGGAGCGTGTCCTTTTTTCTCTCGTCCAGTGCCGCTCCACCACCGCGGCGCATTGTCGATGTGTCACTGTGTATCACAACGTCCTGACGTGAAACTGAACCGCTCTGTCACCCTTCTGTTCATGTTCGAGCACTTCGATATTAACAACTTCGTCATTGGAAAACAGTCGGGAGTAGCGCAAGGGAATGGCGTGCTAGATAGTCTGGACGCAATCCGCGAAGATGTTGCGCGCAGGTTTGCGCAGTCTGCGCATGACCGCCGATCGGCTTTCCACACGCCTGTGGTGGCCACTGCCGATGCGGATGCTCGCGTGATGGTATTGAGGTCCTTCGATGAAGCCAACTGGACCATGCGCTTTCACACCGACGCGCGTGCTCCCAAGGTAGACACCATCGCACGCGACAGTCGGGTAGGTGTCACCGTCTACGACCGCGAAGCGAATCTCCAGGTCAGGGCACGAGGAATAGGTCGCGTGGTCCTGAACGGACTTCTGGTCGATGCGGCGTGGGAGAGCAGCACGCGCTTTGCCCGCAGGTGCTACCTCGGGGCAGGGCCGGGTGAACTGGCCGACAGCCCGACCAGTGGACTGCCACCGCAAATCGAGGGGGCGGAACCGGGTTACGACGAACTCGCGCCGGCAAGGGAGAATTTTGCCGTGCTGCTGGTGGAAATCAACGAATTCGACTGGTTCTCCCTCGCTCACACGGGACACCGCCGCGCCCTAATCGCGCGCGAATCGGCACGCTGGATTACGCCGTGACGTGGTTCCGGTCGAAGACCACTGTTCGGTTACGTCCGCCACGCTTGGCAAAATAAAGTGCGTTGTCTGCGGCCTTGAGCAGGTCGGCTTCACTTGCACCCAAGCCCAATTCGGCAATTCCCGCGCTGATAGTTACCCTGTCCAGGCCATCGACCGACCATGCGCGGGTCTCGACATGCGAGCACAAGTCCGCACAGCGGGGCTGGAGGTCACTTGCAGCAACGCCCCGAGCGACCACCAGGAATTCTTCACCACCGAACCGACCGACCGTACCCAGACCACCAAACCGTTCGGTCAGCAAATTGCCCATTTCCTGGAGGATACGGTCGCCTGCTTCGTGGCCGAAACTGTCATTGATGGCCTTGAAATGATCGACGTCGATCATTGCGACGGTAAGGAGTTCATCGTGCCTGGCTGCATCGCGCACGGCATCGCCGAGGTCCGAAATGATCTTGCGACGGTTGGCGATGCCGGTGAGGTGGTCGGTCTCGGCCAGGAGCTTGACCTCCTTGGCCTCGCGCTCGGCCCTGCTGCGGGCAAGGGCAAGCTCGCGGATGGTTCTCGCGCGCTCGCTGATATCCATGATGGTCCCGAAGATGGCATAGTCTTCCGCGCGTGCCTGCGTTCCAAGTTCGCCGCGGCACTCGGTATCGAAGACCTGACCCTGGACGCCCGGAACACGTGCTTCGAACACGAAAGGTACTCCAGTCTGCAGCGACTGGTGCAGTATCCCTGCAACCCGGGCCTGGTCGTCAGCATGGAAGAGCGCGGCAATATCCGCGATTGATCGCGGCTCGGCTTCCTTGCCGAACAACCGCCGAGCTTCGCCCGAAAGATACACGCGCCCCTCGCTCGGCGAATAGCGCCAATGGCCGACCCGCGCGGCCTTCTCCGCGGCGGTCAGGAAGCGATTGCTCGACTCCAGCTCAAGCAAGTCACGCTGACGCTGCGCGAGGAGCAGACCGATGGGGAGTGCCGAAATCAGCAGGCCGAGGATGTAGACCTGCATGTAGAGCACCTGCTGGTGCTGTGTGGGGAAATAGCCGCTCACAGGCCCCGCATTGTAGATCGTGAGTACCGACCCGATGACGGCCACGACCATCAGCGCGAGCGATGTGCCACTGATCCCGAGGACGGCCGTTGCGATGGAAATGGCAATAAGGGGCAGGAAGAGCAGGGGTATCTCTGCTTGGCCGAAGGCGACGAAACTGGTCAGGGCGACAAGCAGCAAGACCCAGAATGCACGCAGGCTGTTAAGGCGCAGATAGCCATTGTCATGCTGGACAAGGAACAGGATGAATGGCGCGACGATCAGCATGCCCAGGCCCACTGTGCTCGCCCACGAACTCAGGAACCGGAGGTCGAGATTGGTAGACAGTAGCCCTGCGACGAGCGCGCTCAGGCAGCTTATAACGATGGCCGAAGCGGCGAACCTGATCAGGTTGAGCGGCTTTGCCAGTAGTTCGCCGCGACTCTTTTCCCCTCCCATTAGGAAGAAGACCGACCAACCCTCCGCGAGATTGGCGATAGTGTAGCCGACACAGGCGAGGATCGGCACACCGCCGAGGTAATTGGCGAGCAGGCTGGCAAGAGCGACGCCCGCAGTGGTCGAGATGCGGCCCTGTCGTCCCAGGTGCATGAGCGAGGCGACGAAAATGCCGCTCGAGGGCCATACGGCGGCAATGCCATCTTCGCCTTGCGTCAGGTCGAGCGCGACCATGGCGCATCCCAGCCACGCCAGACTGTACGCGACAGGCCAGACTATGTTTTCGCTTCTACCTGCAATCCCACGGTCCAAGGCATGTCCCCCTTGGGACGCGCCTTAGACCGGGAATATTGTCGGGGCAATTAACGCGTTAGCTTCTTGTAGGCGAGGCGGGTCGGACGATCGGCAGCGTCACCGAGGCGGCGTCTCTTGTCCTCTTCATAGGCTTCGAAGTTTCCTTCGAACCATTCGACATGGCTGTTGCCTTCGAATGCCAGGATGTGCGTCGCCAGGCGGTCGAGGAAGAAGCGGTCGTGGCTGATGACCACGGCGCAGCCGGCGAAGTTCTCGATCGCATCTTCCAGTGCTGCAAGGGTTTCGACGTCGAGGTCGTTGGTCGGCTCGTCCAGCAGCAGGACGTTACCGCCGGCCTTGAGCATCTTGGCCATGTGAACGCGGTTGCGCTCACCACCCGACAGCTTGCCGACGTTCTTCTGCTGGTCCGCGCCCTTGAAGTTGAACGCGCCGACATAGGCGCGCGTGCTCATGTCCTGGCCATTGACTTTCATGTAGTCGAGGCCATCCGAAATCTCTTCCCACACGTTGTGCTTGGGGTCGAGATGGTCACGGCTCTGGTCGACATAGCCGAGGCGCACGGTCGAGCCGATCTCGATCGTGCCGCTGTCGGGTGTTTCCTTGCCCGTAAGAATCTTGAACAGCGTCGACTTGCCCGCGCCGTTCGGACCGATCACGCCGACAATACCGCCCGGGGGAAGGGTGAACGACAGGTCTTCGAACAGCAGCTTGTCGCCATAGGCCTTGGAAATGCCCTTGGCCTCGATGACCTTGCCGCCAAGACGCTCGGGCACCTGAATGACGATCTGGGCCTTGCCGACCTGCCGGTTGTCTTGGCTGTTCTGCAGTTCCTCGAACTTGCGGATACGCGCTTTGGACTTGGTCTGCCGTGCGGCCGGGGTCTGGCGGATCCACTCGAGCTCACGCTGAAGGGCCTTCTGCTTGCCCGATTCCTCGCGGCTTTCCTGCTCGAGGCGCTTCGCCTTCTTCTCAAGGTAGGTCGAGTAATTGCCTTCGTATGGATAGTACGACCCGCGGTCGAGTTCGAGGATCCAGCCGACGACGTTGTCGAGGAAGTAGCGGTCGTGGGTGATCATCAGCACCGCACCCGCGTATTCCTTGAGGTGGTTTTCGAGCCACTGGACGCTTTCGGCGTCGAGGTGGTTGGTCGGTTCGTCGAGCAGCAGGATGCTGGGCTTCTGGATCAGCAGGCGGGTCAGCGCGACGCGGCGCTTTTCACCACCCGACAAGTCCTTGACCGGCCAGTCGCCGGGAGGGCAGCGCAGCGCTTCCATCGCGACCTCGAGCTGGTTGTCGAGCGTCCAGCCGTCGACCGCATCGATCTTGTCCTGCAGCTCGCCCATTTCCGCGCCCAGCGCGTCGAAATCGGCATCGGGCTCGCACATCAGAGCGCTGACTTCGTTGAAGCGAGCGACGAGGTCGGCGGTTTCCTTGGCGCCTTCGCGGACATTCTCGAGGACGGTCTTGGTCGGATCAAGCTCGGGTTCCTGCTCGAGATAGCCGACGGTGATGTTCTCACCCGGCCAGGCTTCGCCGGTGAAGTCCTTGTCGATCCCCGCCATGATCTTGATCAGCGTCGACTTGCCCGCACCGTTGGGGCCGACGATGCCGATCTTGGCGCCCTGGTAGAACTGCAGGTTGATATTCGACAGCACCGGCTTCTGGGCGCCGGGGAAGGTCTTGGTCATGTCCTTCATGACATAGGCATATTGGGCGGCCATCAGGCGGATCCTTCGAAACAGAATGGGATGAGCGGGCGGAACATGCCCGGCAGGTATGGGGCGCCAGATAATGACGCCGGGGCAAAGGGGCAAGCTCGGGATTGGCTTCGCATCTTCTTTCCCCTAGCCCCCCGCCCAATGGAAGAGGTCGAGTTCGAAGTTGTGGCGGGAACGCTTCCCACGGTCGCGATACTGTTCACCCACTTCGCGCCCTATCACATCGACCGGATCGAAGCGGCAGCCGCACGGCTCAAGGGCAGGGCGAGAGTGCTTGGCGTCGAGTGTGCAAGCGGCGAAGATACCTATTCGTGGGAGCCCAAACGCGAGACTTGCGAGGCTGACTACCTCTCGTTGTTTCCGGGCCGGAAATACGAGGACATCGGAAGGCTCGAACGGCTGACCGCCTATGCGGAGAAGCTCCGGCATTGCGAATGGGTGCTCTCGGGCATCCCGTGGAGCGACGTGGACATAGTTGCCCTGTCATGGCGCAGGCGGACGAAGGGGCGCAAGATGGTGGCGATGTCGTGCTCCAAGTTCGACGACAAGCCGCGCAACCTCGTACGCGAACAGGTGAAGTCGAAGCTCCTCCAGGGTTATTCCTCGGCAATCGTCGCCGGTCCGCGCCAGCGCGACTACCTGATGTTCCTCGGTTTCGACGAAGCGGATATCCTGCCGGGTTACAACACGCTTTCGGTGGAACGCATTAGGCAGCAAGCCCCCTTCGAACCCGTCGCGTGGGCAGATCGCCCTTTCACCTATGTCGGGCGGCTGGTCGGGAAGAAGAACCTGCCGACGTTGCTGGAAGGATATCGCCGATATGCAGCGGCAGCGGGGAAGGGCGCGCGAAGGCTCCTGCTTGTCGGCGACGGTCCCCTTCGCGGGGAACTTGAAACACTTGCGGAAACCCTCGGGATTGCGAATTGCGTCACCTTTGCCGGAGCGACCGACAGTGCAGGCGTGTCGGCGCACCTCAGCCGCGCTCTCGCGCTGTGCCTCGTCTCCACCGAAGAACAATGGGGCAATGTCGTGAACGAGGCCGTGGCCCTGGGCATCCCCTCGATAACTTCGGCCAACGTAGGCGCGCGTGACGCGCTGGTCCGGAGCGGGGTGAGCGGGCATGTCGTCGAACCGGCCTCGCCCGAAAGTATCGCTCGGGCCATGGCAGCAACAGCTTCAAGCGAGGCCAACTGGGTTGAACTCAGCCGCGCCGCATCGGAACACACATGGCTCGCCGACGCGGCGCGATTTGCCGATGCGGTCGAGATGCTCGTGGACCCGGAAAACGGCCCTGCAGCGGACATCGAACGCTTTTGGCAGGAATGCGAAGGCGGTTGAGCGACTGATCGCTGGACAGGGCAAGGTGCGCGCAATAGCAAGCCCGCCATGACAAGGTCGCCATTCGCGCTCGCCGCGCTCTCGCTCGCCATCGCCGCTCCCTCGAACGCGACCTCGCCGCCCAAATGGACGTTCGGCGACCAGGCGCAGAAGGCCCTCGAAGAGGACAAGACTGCCTGGGATTTTCTCGAGGGGATCACGACAGAGGTCGGACCGCGCATGGCTGGGACCGAGGCCGAGGTAAGGGGCCGTAGCTGGGCGGTCCAGTGGCTCAAGCGCAACGGCTTCGCTAATGTGATCGAAGAGCCGTACGACATGCAGACCTGGGTACGCGGAGAGGAAAAGGCGGAGGTCACCGCCCCCTATGCCCAGCCGATGCGCATTACCGCACTCGGGACGAGTGCCTCCACCGGACCCGACGGCATCGAGGCCGAGGTGGTCTATTTCCCGACCTACGCGCACCTTCAAGCGGCGGAACCGGGCAGCCTGAACGGGAAGATCGCATTCATCAGCCATGACATGCGCCCGACGCAGGACGGCTCTGGCTATGGCTTCGCCGGACCCGCACGCTGGACCGGTGCAGGCCTCGCCGCCAGCAAGGGCGCGGTCGCCACGGTAATCCGCTCGATCGGGACCGAGAACCACCGCACGCCCCACACCGGCGGCACGACCTTTCCGGAAGGGGTCGCCGCGACACCGGCCGGTGCATTGTCCAATCCCGATGCCGACAACCTCGAACGCATCTTCGCACGCCAGCCCAGGAGCGTGCGGATGAAGCTCGTCCTCACACCGCGCGACCTTGGGACGACGAAGAGTGGGAATGTGACAGGCGAGATCGTCGGACGCGACCCTTCGCTGCCACCTGTACTGTTGGCCTGTCATCTCGACAGCTGGGATCTCGGCACCGGGACTATCGATGATGGTGCAGGCTGCGCCATCATCGCTGCCGCCGCCAAGCAGGTCGCTGCACACGGCAAGCCGCTGCGAACTATTCGCGTGCTCTTTGCAGGGGCCGAGGAGACCGGGCTGTGGGGCTCCAAGGCTTATGCCGCTGCGCATAAGGATGAGCCCTTCTTGGTCGGGATTGAAAGCGACTTCGGTGCTGATCGCATCTGGCGGATCGACAGCAATTTCACGAAGACTGACGCCGACTTGTACACGCAGCTTTCTGCGGCAGTAGCGCCTTTCGGTGTCGCCCCGTCCATGCAGCAGGCAGGGGGTGGAGCTGATCTCAATGTGGTGCGCGAGCAGAAGGGGGCGCTGGTCGACCTGCAGCAGGACGGAACGCGCTATTTCGACCTGCACCACACTCCCGACGATACGCTGGACAAGGTCGATCCGGTGCAGCTTCGCCAGAATGTCGCTGTCTGGACTGCGGTTGTCGGTACCCTGGCCAACAGGGCGGACGGGATAAAACTGGCCGAATAGGACAGGTGCACGGTTGACGCGCAATTAACTATTCGCCGCTAGGCCAATCCGTATGGGACGGGCCTTGTAATCCATGCGCGAACAGATACTTGGGCTGATCACGCCGTTGATGGCGCTGATCTTCTTCAGCGTGTTCCTGCTGCTTTGGCGGCGGGGCAAGATGGGGGCCTATGTCCTCGCCTTTGCCGGAGCCTACCTGTTTTTCGGTCTCGGGTTCGTCGCGACGCACCTTCTCCCCGATACAGGCGCATTCTACGTCTTTCACCTTACCCAGCTGTTCTACACCGCAGGCAGCGTGTGCGTGATCTGGGGCGCGACAAGGCGTGTGAACCAGCACGTATCATTGCCGGTACTGGGTCTCGTTTATGTGCTGACAGCGTTGACGCTCGCGGTTGCCGTCGGAATGTCCGATGAGACGGGCCCCCGGCTCTATATCGTGAACACCGGATATGGAGTGATGTTCACAATCGGCACGATGGCGCTGCTGCAGGCTCCGCGCCGTTCAGCACTCGACAAACTCGTGACAGTCCTGTTCGCGATTTCCGCAGCGCAGTTCTTCATCCGGCCCGCGTTGACCCTGCTGATCGCGGGGGGCTCGGCTGCCAGCGATTATCGGGAATCCATCTACTATTCGGTGCTTAGCGTCGCAGTGACCATCCAATCGCTGGCGACGGCCGTATGCCTGATCTGGGCATGTGCGTGGGACCTGATCCAGGGCGAGCGCGAGCGAGCCCAGCGCGATGTGCTGACCGGCTTGCGTTCGCGCCGCGCATTCGAGCAGGACGCGCTCTCAACCATAGAGCGTGCCAAGCAGGAGGGCGTCCCGATAGCGATCGTCGTCGCCGACATCGACCATTTCAAGAGCGTCAACGACGTCTATGGCCACCAGGTCGGCGACAAGGCGATCGCCATTTTCGGTTCGGTGGTCGACGGCATGATCCGTCACAGCGACATCGCCGGACGCATCGGGGGTGAGGAATTCTGCATCATCGCGTGGAACTGTGATGCGGCAAGCGCCAAGACCATGGCCGATCGCATTCGTCGACGGTTCGCAGATACCCGGATTCCCGGAATGCCGGACGACAATCGCCTGACCGCAAGCTTTGGCGTCGCATCGCGACGCGAGGGCGAAGGCTATGGCAAGTTGTTCGCGCGGGCCGATGCCGAGCTGTACCGCGCCAAGGAGAGCGGTCGCGACCGCATTTGCCTGCCTGAGCGTGAGAACAATCTTTCCCGACTGCCGCTGGATCGTGAGGTCCGCACGGCCTCGGCCTAGCCTCGCAGCAACCTTGGCATCTGGGCCATTTGCAGGCCGGCCCTCAATACCAGAAACGCGACGAAGGACAGCCAGAGTCCGTCATTGCCAAGCGGCCAGGTTAGCCAAAGCAGGACTACATAGCCTGCTGCGGCACCTGCCATGCTGACCAGTAGCGCGCGGGTCCAGCTGGCGCCGACGAAGACCCCGTCGAATACGAAGCCTGCAATGCCTGCGAAAGGAATCGCAATCAGCCAAGGCAACATGGCAGATGCTTCGTGCGCTACAGCTCCTGTCGCGGCGAAGCTTTCGATTATTGTGCGACCGGCAACAGCGAACAAGATCGCAAGCAGGCCGGCGACTGCGAAGCCGCGCCACAGGATCGCTCTGACGTAAGCGATGAATCCTTCCCGATCCTCGGCCCCCATGCGTTCGCCGTTGAGGACCTGCGCAGCATTCTCGAAGCCGTCGAGGAGAAGCGCGGAAAGGACGAAGAGCTGGTAGATGATGCCGTTGGCGGCGAGCACGACCGGCCCCCTTTCGGCCCCAAGTCGGGTGAGGGCGGCAAGCGCTACCATCAGCACCACCGTTCTCAGGAAGAGATCCCGATTGACCGAGAGAAACGGGCGCAGCGCCGCCAGCGACAAGTGCGCGCGATCGGCGCTAGCTTCACGCAGGTCCGCGGCATCGCTACGGCTCACGAGGAAGGCGCAGGCACCAAGCTTCGCGAATTCTGCGATGAAGCTCGACCAGCCAATGCCCGCAATGCCCCAGTCGAGCCCGAGCGCGAGCCACAGGCCAAGCGCAACATTCAGCGCATTGTAGGCAATTTCGATGACCAGGACTTCGCGCATGCGCCGACGACCGACCAGAAAGCCGACGAAAGCAAAATTCGCCATGACCGCGGGGGCGCTCCAGTAGCGGATATCGGCATATGTCCGGGCCGCGATGGCCACATCTCCGTCGGCTCCAAGAGTCTTGAGCATCAGGGGCAGCAGCACCGGCTTCGCGATCAGCAACATGATTGCGATGGCAAACCCGACCACCAGGCCGCGCAAAAGGACTGCTGCCTGCTCCCGCTGGCCCAAGCGCGTGCCCGCTTGTGCGACCAGGCCGGTAGTCCCGGTCTTGAGGAAGTTCATCACGGTGAAGAGGACTGCGAAAAGCTTGGCCCCGACATCGACCGCACCCTGGGTCGCTGCATCACCGAGCTGGCCGACGATCCACATGTCCCCGACGCCGATCAGCGCGGTCGCAACATTGGTGATCATTGCGGGGAGCGCGATGGCCCAGATCACGCGGGTGTCGATAATCGGTGCCGGGTTCGCGCGTCTCGAGTTCACGCAGTGCGTGTGCGGGCTCAAGCCGGTCAGGGCAAGTGTCGAATGGTCCGGTGAGGGTCGCTCAGGCGGCCTTCGCCCGGGCGACGGGAATGATGTTGCCTATCCGGTCGACGACATCTTCCAGGCGCTCACGATGGACGCAGTAGAACACCTGCTTCGCTTCCCGCTCGGCTTCGACGAGGTCCGCATCACGAAGGACGCGCAGCTGTTGCGACAATGCAGGTTGGGTAATGCCTGTGGCCGCTTCGATCTCCCCGACCGACAGGCGGTTCGATCCCAGTGTGCAGAGGATCTGGAGGCGCGAAGGATGCGCAAGTGCCTTCAATGCATCGATCGAAGGGCAGCGCTCGCCCAGTTTTGCTTGGCTCATGACCGGCTCTCTCCCCCGGAGCGGACTCGCACGCCAAGCCAGCACCGGCAGCGTAATCATATGATACTTATCATATTACGCAAAACTGAATTACACTTTGGGTAAAATTGCAAGAAGTTGCATTTGACGTGCAAGACTAGCAATGTCGCCGGACGCGCGATGATGTAAGGGGGCGCCATGTTGGATCAGTTCGACGCGCTGCTGCTCGCCCGAATCCAGTTCGCCTTCACGGTGAGCTTCCACTTCATTTTCCCGGCATTCTCGATCGGGCTGGCGAGTTATCTCGCGGTGCTCGAAGGCATGTGGCTGAAGACCGGTCAGGATCTTTATCGCGACCTGTTCAAGTACTGGCTGAAGATCTTCGCCATCGCCTTTGCCATGGGCGTCGTGAGCGGCATCGTGATGAGCTACCAGTTCGGGACCAACTGGTCGGTGTTCTCGGACAAGGCCGGGCCGGTCATCGGGCCGCTGATGGCCTACGAGGTGCTGACGGCATTCTTCCTCGAGGCAGGGTTCCTCGGCGTCATGCTCTTCGGCATGAACAAGGTCGGGCGCGGGTTGCATTTCACCGCCACACTTATGGTTGCGCTGGGCACGTTCGTGTCGGCCTTCTGGATCCTGAGCGTGAACAGCTGGATGCAGACGCCGACCGGTTACGAGCTTGGTGCCAACGGGCAATTCTTGCCGGGCGAAAGCTGGCTGAACATCATCTTCAATCCCAGCTTCCCCTATCGTCTCGTTCACACGGTGATTGCGGCATACCTCACAACCGCGTTCGTCGTGGGAGGCGTTGGCGCTTGGCATCTCCTGAAAGACCGCACGAACGCCCACGCGCGCAAGATGTTCTCGATGGCGATGTGGATGGCGGCACTGGTCGCCCCGGTGCAGATTTTCGCAGGCGACATGCATGGACTCAACACGCTCGAGCACCAGCCGGTCAAGGTCATGGCGATGGAGGGGCATTACCAGAGCCATCCAGACGGCGCTCCGCTCTACCTGTTCGGTATACCGAACGACAAGGAACAGCGGCTCGATTACGCGGTTGGCATTCCCAAGCTCTCCAGCCTGATCCTGAAGCATGAACCCGATGCTCCGCTTGAGGGCCTCGACACTGTGCCCGACGCAGACCAGCCGCCTGTCTTCCCGGTGTTCTGGGCGTTCCGCGTCATGGTCGGGATCGGCTTCGCCATGCTCGGCATCGGCGCATGGAGCCTGCTCGCCCGGATGCGGGGCAAGCTATACGACTGGAGGCCGCTGCACCGTGCGGCGGTGGCAATGGGCCCTGCCGGCTTCGTCGCAGTGATCGCGGGCTGGATTACCACCGAGGTCGGGCGCCAGCCCTTCACGGTCTATGGCCTGCTCCGCACCGCCGAGAGCGCCAGTCCGCTCGACGCGCCTGCGGTGGCAATGTCGCTTCTGGCCTTCGTGCTGGTCTATTTCGCGGTCTTCGGTGTCGGCACCTGGTACATCCTGCGCCTCATGAGCGGCGCGCCACATGCTGGCGAGAAGGGCGTCAAGCGCACCGAGAAGGGGCCGATCCGCACCGCCGGTATCACGCCCGGGCCAACGCAGAATCCCGGCGAGGATCCCGATGTCCTGCCCGACAGCGCCGAGGAGGCGACCGATGGGCGTTGATATCGACCTTACCACCGTCTGGGCTTTCATCATCGCCTTCGCGGTTTTCGCCTATGTCATCATGGACGGTTTCGACCTCGGCATCGGCATCCTCTTCCCCTTCTTCGATGTGGGGGAGGAGCGCGACCAGGCGATGAACTCGATCGCGCCCGTGTGGGACGGGAACGAGACTTGGCTGGTGTTGGGAGGAGGGGGGCTCCTTGCTGCATTCCCGATGGCCTACGGTATCGTGCTGCCGGCGACCTATCCGCTCATTATCGCCATGTTGTTGGGGCTCGTGTTTCGCGGAGTAGCCTTCGAATTCCGCTGGCGCGACCCGGGACACAGGGCGTTCTGGGACTTCGCCTTCACCGTCGGTTCCATCGTTGCCGCGATGTCTCAGGGAATGGTGCTGGGCGCGTTGTTGCAGGGGATCGAAGTGGTCGACCGCGCATATGCGGGTAGCTGGTTTGACTGGCTGACGCCCTATACGCTGCTGACCGGACTGGGTGTTACCGCAGGCTACGCGCTGCTTGGCGCGACGTGGCTCATTGTGAAAGTGGAGGGACGCTGTCTCGATCATGCCTATCGCCTCGCCAAGGTGACATTCTTTGCCACTTTGGGGCTTCTTGTCGCGGTGAGCCTCTACACGCCGTTCCTCGATGCGCAGTACTTCGAACGCTGGTTCACCATGCCCAATGTGCTGTTCGCCGCCCAGGTCCCGCTGCTGACGGGGATCATCGCGTTCGCCTTGCTGCGTGCGCTGGCGAAGCGGCGGACCTATCGCCCGTTCCTGCTCGCCCTCGGCCTGTTCCTGCTCGGAATGGCGGGGTTGGGCGTATCGATGTGGCCTTATGTTGTGCCCGACCAGGTGACCATCTGGGACGCCGCTGCACCTGAACGCAGCCAGGTCTTCATGCTCTGGGGCACTGCCTTCATCATGCCCGTGATCCTCGCCTACACCGGCTGGGCCTATTGGGTCTTTCGCGGCAAGGTTGGGACGGAAGGGTACCACTGATGCGGCTCGTGCCCCTGGATGGTGCCGAGAAGGCCGAAGGGCAACCACTCTGGCGCCGCCTCGGCTGGATGGCGGCAATCTGGCTGGCAAGTGTCACCCTGCTGGGAGCAGTCGCGTACTTGCTGAGGCTGTGGCTTTCCTGAAGCCGTCGTCACAGGGAAATGAAATGGTCGGGGAGACAGGATTCGAACCTGCGACATCCTGCTCCCAAAGCAGGCGCGCTACCGGACTGCGCTACTCCCCGACACTGTTTCAACACCGCGCTGCGACTGGTGGGCCCGGCAGGACTCGAACCCGCGACCTAGCCGTTATGAGCGGCCAGCTCTAACCAACTGAGCTACAGGCCCCCATGCGCCGCATGCGGAGCAGAGCGCCTAGCCGCGCGCAGTTGCACTGGCAAGTCGCTAGACGTCGACTGCGTCCATGATTTCCGCAACGGTTGTCGGCCGCACTCCGCGCAAGTCGAAATAGCCGTATACCGACCGCAGCCATTCGTAGAACCGGTCGAGATCGTCCTCGTCGCGAACATATGGTGTGTAACCGGGAACAAGCGAGGGGCTGTGGAAGCTGAGCACCAGCAGTGGCAGGCCATCGTCCAGCGCAATGTCGATCCCGCGCAGCGCTTCTTCGCTCGAAACGCCTTCGGGCGTGAGCGCGATGCGTTCAAGCAGGCCGAGGCGTGAGAGCACCCCTGCCGCGCGCGGAAAGCGCTTGGTCAATGGATAGAGCGTCTCTCCCTGGCGGCGGAGCATGCCCCAGTAGACGGTGGTCAGGGGCAGCTCGAGCAGCTTGCGCTCGCCATCGGCCCAATAGGGAGCGACCGGATGGGCGCTGTAGTCCGGACCACCTTCGGCGCTGTAGTCGAAGCAGGCGCGCACCGAGGTGTCGATTGCGACACCCGTGTCGGCCAGCATGCGGGCGGTTTCCCTGCCGATGCCGTATCGACCAGCGCGGTAGATCCGGGGGGGAGTTGCGAACTTCTCTTCGATAAGGTCGCGCAGGAGGGTGAACTTCTCGCGTTCGAGCGCGTGCGGCAGGTTCCCGGCGAAGCTGTTGTGGCGATCGACCTCTTCATCGAAAGGCGGGTTGACCCAGGGATGCAGCTGGATGCCGATCTCTGCTTTCCCGGCTGCAACTGCGGAACCGATGACTTCTTGTGCCACCGGCGAATTGGCGACCGGCCAGTCCACGAGATAGACGGGCGACACACCGATTCCCTCGCAGAATTGCTGCAGCTTTGCGATGCGGCGGATGCTGTCGAGCCCGTAACCGTCGCGGGAAAAATCGCCCTTCCAGTCGAACTCTTCTTCCGTGTCGACCGTCAGCAGCGCGCGCGGCCCGAAGCCTTCGGCAAATCTTGCCGCCTGCTGCCTGCGCGGCGGGTCCAGAAGGTTGGCATTGGTGATCGTCAAAGCCCCAGCGGAAGTGAATTCGGTGGCGGATTATCCCGCGGCGCGACCATTGATGTCGTTGGGGCTAGGCAGGGCATCCTCGGGGGTCAAGAGCGGGAGCGACAGGATCAACCACTTGTCGTCGCGAACGAGTTCACCGCCGGCAGAGCGCGCCTCGGCACGGGCCAGCCGCAGCGAGAAGCCGGCACCGAATATGCCCGAACTCAGCGTGCTTGATGCCGACCGGGCTTCCGACGAGAAAAGCTCCTCGGTCGCGGCGAGCGATGCCGGCAATTGTGCCCGCAGCGAAACTTCGTCCCCCTCGGTCTTGAGGTCGAGCTTGATCGCCTCGCCTGCACCGGTGGCACCGGCCAATGTCGCCAGTACGCGCCACGCGAGCATCTCGGCCTCCTGCTGAGCCAGCGGAAGGAGAGCGGCAACCTCATGCACGGTCGTATCGAAGCGCGCGACGCGCGGGCTGAGCACGGATTGGAGTTGCTTGACCTGCGTGCGCACGATCCCTGCGAAGTCGCTGGCCCCTGCCTCGAGATCGAGGGCACCCGTCTCCAGCTTGGCTAGGCGATCGAGTTCGTCGAACCCGGCCAGGATGCGGGCGCTGTCCCCGGCGATCGAGGCCGCAAGTGCGCGGTATTCGTGCGGGGTCGGGCCGAAAACCTGCTGTTGGATGACCTCGGCATAACCCTGCATGGCATTGACCGGCGTGCGCAGTTCGTGGAGCAGCTGGCGCAAGCGGTCTGCCCCGGCATTGCGGTCTGCCTCTGCCATGCCAGCCGAGCGCCGGAAGCGGCCGGCGTAGCCGAAGAACCGGCCGTCCCCGCGGGTAAACCGCGGGGTGGCATCGACGATCCAGTCGCCGGAAATGGCAGGACCGCCCCTCAGGGTGAAGCGAGCCCCTCGAAGGGGCCGACGGTGAAGCAGCGCTGAAGCGAAATCATCCTCGCGCGCATCGGCATCATGTCGTGCGGTGAGCGTGGTCCCGATGACCATTGCGGCGACGTCGCCTTCGGCCCAGTCGATCCGTCCTTCGGAATCGGTGCCGAAGATAAAAGCATCGATCCGCTTGCGTACAGGCGCCGCGTCCAGCCCGGCCATGGGCAGCGAAGGCGCATCATTCGCCGTTGCTTCGGCGCGGTTGCGCTTGAAGGTCTCGATCCGCTCGACCAGCGCACGGATGCCTTCGCCATCGGGCATTTTTGCAGCTGGTTCCGGCTCCTGCGCGGGTTCCAACCCCGCTTGGGATTCCGGTTCTTCCTCACTTGCGACTTCGATGTCGTTTGCAGGGGAAAGGATCAGCGGCTCGGGTGCTTCGGGAATTTCGGGCGCCGCAACCTCGTCCGGATCGTCGACCAGCATCTGCACCATGTCGGGCAGGGGAAGCGCGCGGTCTTGCACGCCCAGCTGGTCGAGCACACGAACCGCTTCCATGGGAAGATCGCGGCGATGGCGCAGGAAGCCGCGGGCGCGGATCGGCAGGCGCGGTATCAGCTCTTCCCACTCAGCGCCGCTGAGTTCGGCACGATACAGCGCCGCAGCCGCGATCGACGGGTGCGCCTCCCCGAACCAGCGAACCAGCTCCGGATTGCGGAACCGCCAGCCGGTCTCACCGACGATCTTGGCGCGCTCGGGGACGGGAATCATCTCGGCCAAGGCGATGAGTCGCAAATAGGCGGCGGCCTTCAGCGCGGGGTCGCCGGCCTGCGGGCGCTCCCCCAACAGGTCGATAAGTTGCCGGAATTGCGTCTTTCCGGCGCGCTCGCCCGTGGCGCGGTTGCGCAGCACAGTGGCAAGGCGGTCGTCGAAATGCATCGGTTCTCCGGTCGGTTAGACGGTTTGCGGGCCGTAAACCATGGCAGCGCGAGGGTTTCTATCTGTGAAAAAATTACACTGAACGAGAAGTTGCCTGCGCGTTGCAAAGCGGGACAATTGCTGGCAAAGATAATAATGTTAGCCAATAAGTCGCATATGCGTTGTCAACATTTCGTATGCTGACTCGCGCGACCGCATGGCAGCTCAAGATTCAGGGGCAGATGAAGTTATGGCCAATCTCGACGAAATCGACCGCAAGCTCCTCTCCGAGCTGCAGGCCGAGGGGCGCATCACCAACGTCGAGCTGGCCCATCGCGTCGGCCTGACCGCGCCACCTTGCCTGCGTCGCGTCCGGGCGCTCGAGGAAGAGGGGGTCATCAAGGGCTATCATGCCGATCTCGAACCCGGGAAGTTGGGCTTTTCGATCACCGTCTTTGCCATGGTCAGCCTCAAGAGCCAGGCCGAGGACGCGCTGCGCGAATTCGAAGCGGCGATGAAGGAACTGCCCGAAGTGCGCGAAGTGCACATGCTCAATGGCGAGATCGATTTCATCCTCAAGATTGTCGCCCGCGACCTGCAGGGCTTCCAGGAATTCCTCACCAGCAAGCTCACGCCCGCGCCCAATGTAGCGAGCGTCAAGACCTCGCTGACGATCCGCACCAGCAAGCACGAGCCGGGCGTTCCGCTGGGCTGATTTGCAGGATGGCAGCGCCCGATACGATCGAAGGCCACTGCCTATGCGGCGCGGTCTGCATCGTGATCGAGGGCCCCAGCGCAGAGGTCGAAATCTGTCAGTGCAGCATGTGCCGCCGCTGGGGTGGAGCATTCTACAGTGCGCAGACCGGAAAGCAGATGACCGTGCGCGGCGAGGAGCACGCCGAAGTCTACCGCTCCAGCGAATGGGCCGAACGCGCGTTCTGCCGGACTTGCGGCAGCAACCTGTGGTTTCGTTTCCTGCCTACCGGCAACCGCAGCTTCTCAGCCGGTCTGTTTGACGGCTCAAGACGGTTCGCGGTGGAGAAGGAGATATTCACCGACGAGGCAGCTGACTGGTGTCGTCTCGCCGGCAACCATCCCCGCCAGACAGGCGCAGAAGTCATCGCCGAGGCGAGGGCCGCGGGCTTCTTTCAGGATTAGCTTGTGTGGCCGCTAGGAAACAAAGCGCGAGAACTCAGTCTTCGCGCTCCTTGAGCCATTCCTCGAGCCACTTGATCGAATAGTCGCCGGTCTGCACGTCGGGCTGCTGGAGCAGTGCCTGGTGAAGCGGGATGTTGGTTTTTACCCCTTCGACGACCATTTCCTCGAGCGCACGCTTGAGGCGCATCATGCAACCGTTGCGGGTGCGGCCATAGACGATCAGCTTGGCGATCATGCTGTCGTAATAGGGGGGGATCCTGTAGCCCGCATAAAGCCCGCTATCGACCCGCACATGCATGCCGCCGGCGGCATGGAAATAGCTGACGAGGCCGGGCGAGGGCGCGAAGGTCCAGGGGTCTTCCGCATTGATGCGGCACTCGATGGCGTGGCCCTTGAACTCGATTTCGTCCTGCGTGACCGAAAGCGGCTGGCCATCGGCGATACGGATTTGTTCGCGGACGAGGTCGAGGCCGGTGATCGCTTCGGTCACCGGATGTTCGACCTGCAGGCGGGTGTTCATCTCGATGAAGTAGAACTCGCCGTCTTCCCACAGGAACTCGATCGTGCCCGCGCCGCGATAGGCCATGTCGCGCATCGCCTTGGCGCAGATTTCGCCCATCCGCATACGGTCCTCGACCGAAAGGACGGGGCTGGGTGCCTCCTCGAGAACCTTCTGGTGGCGGCGCTGGAGAGAGCAGTCGCGCTCGCCGAGATGGATGGCGTTGCCATTACCATCGCCGAAGACCTGGAATTCGATGTGGCGCGGATTACCGAGATATTTCTCGATATAGACGGTCGCGTCGCCGAATGCGGCCTTCGCCTCGCTGCCGGCCTGCTGCATCAGCGTCTCGAGCTGGTCCTCGCTCTCGCACACCTTCATGCCGCGGCCGCCGCCGCCGCTCGCCGCCTTGATGATGACCGGGTAGCCGATCTCGGCTGCGATCTCGCGCGCCTCGTCGATGTCGGAGACGGCACCGTCGGAGCCGGGCACCAGCGGCAGGCCGAGTGCGCCCGCGGTGCGCTTCGCCTCGACCTTGTCGCCCATGGTGCGGATGTGTTCGGGCTTGGGGCCGATCCATTTGAGGTCATGCGCCTCGACGATCTCGGCGAACTTGGCGTTCTCGGACAGGAAGCCATAACCTGGGTGGATCGCATCGGCATGCGCGATCTCGGCGGCCGAGATGATGTTGGCGATGTTGAGGTAGCTGTCGGTCGCACTCGGCGGACCGATGCACACCGCGTGGTCGGCCAGGCGGACATGCATGGCATCGGCGTCGGCGGTGGAGTGGACCGCGACCGTCTCGATACCCATTTCATGCGCCGCGCGATGGATGCGCAGCGCGATTTCGCCGCGGTTGGCGATCAGTATGCGCGAAATACCCATGGATCAGCCGATGACGATAAGCGGCTGGTCGAATTCGACCGGCTGGGCGTTCTCGACAAGAATGGCCTTGACCGTGCCCGACTTGTCGGCGGCAATCGGGTTCATGACCTTCATCGCCTCGACGATGACCAGCGTCTGGCCTTCCTTGACGCTGTCGCCGACCTTCACGAAATCGGCCGCGCCCGGTTCGGGAGCGAGATATACGGTGCCGACCATCGGCGACTTGATCGCGCCGGCGGTATCGGCGGCTGCCGCTGCTTCAGGTGCAGGTGCGGCTGCAGCAGGAGCGGCTGCGGGGGCCGAAGCCATCATCGGCATTGCAGGAGCGGCCATCGCCACCCCGCCGCCGCGCGAAACGCGGATCTTGCGCTCGCCATCTTCGACTTCGATTTCGGTGAGACCGGTTTCGCCCAGCATCTCGGCAAGTTCGCGCACGAGAGCGGTATCGACGTTCATTCCGGACTTGCCGGCGGTGCCTTTATGGTCGGCCATGGGACCTCGTTATCTGTTGCGTGGCAGCGCCTATGCGCCGGGCTGGCGCGTGTGACAAGGGGTGAGAAGCTGCAATTTACAGCGCAGCAGCCTTCTCCAACGCTACGGAATAGCTGCGCGGGCCAAGACCTTTCACTTCGTCCACCGCGCCCATGCCGACATAGGAGATGTGGCGAAACTCCTCGCGCTTCGAGGGATCGGACAAGTGCACCTCTATCACAGGCACGCCGATCGCCTTGATCGCGTCGAGCAGAGCGATGGAGGTGTGGGTATAGGCTCCCGCGTTGAGCAGCACCGCCTTGGCCCCGACCTCGCGCGCTTCGTGCAGCCAGTCGACCAGCACGCCCTCGTGGTTGGTCTGGCGCACATCGATTTCGACGCCGAGGCCCTTTGCCTGTTCGTGGAGGGCCTGGGCGATGTCGTCGAGCGTGTCGGAGCCATAGATCTCCGGCTCCCGCGTGCCGAGCAGGTTGAGATTGGGGCCATTAAGAACGAAGATTGTCTGCATCGCTCTGGGTTAGCCCGATCGGAGACGCTACGGAAGAGCGCGACGCATCCAGTCCCAGGACGCGTCGCGATAATGTCTAATTGGCCAGCAGGCGCCGGGCCTCTTCGCTGACGATGTCGGCGACCTCCTGATACAACTTCGCGAACACGGCAGACGAGCGCCAGGCCGCGCCTACACTACGGTATTCGGTCCAGTTCCCGGGCTCGGCGATCCTCACGCCGTCGATCCCGCCCGCGTTCGAGCGGACGTAGATTTCGGGCAGCATTGCCAGGCCGACGCCCGAGGCAGCCATTTGCCGCAACGCATCGAGGCTGGTTCCCTCGTAATCCGCCAGAATCGTGGCGCCGAACTGCGCGCAAACCCCTTCGAGTTGACGGTGATAGTGATGGCGGTGGTCGAGTGTCAGGAATGTTCGGCCACCGAACGAACGCCTCGTGAGCCTGTCGAACGTAAGGAGTGGATCGTCCGGCGGTGCCACGATCCGTAACGGCTCACGAAAAAGCGGTTCTATGTGCAGGCCGCGACCCGCGATAGGCATGGGCGACAGGACCATGTCGAGTTCTCCCGCTGCCAGTTCGCCTTGCTGGACCGAGGGGATGCCCTCGCGGATGTAGAGCCGGAGCGCAGGGTAGCGCCGGTGGAGCTCCTTGATGACTTGCGGCATCAGGTAGGGGCCGATGGTGGGCGTTACGCCAAAACGGATGGTGCCAGCGGGTCGCGAGGCAACCCGGTCGGCGACTTCGCCGAAATCCCTCACCGCACCAAGCACGCTACGCGCGGATTGGATGAGTTCGCGGCCCCCGGGCGTCAGTTGCATGCCCTTGGGCACGCGCTCGAAGAGTTTCAGGCCCAGCGCGTCCTCGAGCGAGCGGAGCTGCTGGCTGAGGGCT
This sequence comes from Qipengyuania sp. RANM35, assembly GCF_041021145.2. NCBI lineage: Bacteria > Pseudomonadati > Pseudomonadota > Alphaproteobacteria > Sphingomonadales > Erythrobacteraceae > Qipengyuania > Qipengyuania sp. RANM35. The sequence continues at coordinate 712,092 of NZ_CM196433.1, forward strand.
GGCTGCGTCAGTCCGAGCGCCAAGGCAGCGTCCCCCATGTTGCCGGTCTCGGCGATCTTGGCGAACATTTCGAACTGGCGGATCGAGGGCATGGGTAGACATTAGCAAATCTTATCGAAAAACCGCAAGAGTTCGAATTGGATTATCATGATGCTTTCCCTCATGTGGCGCCGCGATGGCGGCCCAGGCCGCACGAGTTTCGAGGAGAGCATGATGAAGAACTTCGCAATTGCCGCAGTGCTGACGCTCGGTCTGTCCGGTGCTGCCATTGCGCAGGACAAGGACTGGTCATTCGGCGACGGCGAGACCCACGAACACTGGGGTGACATCCGAGCCGAATACGCCACTTGCGACGCGGGCAAGATGCAGTCGCCCATCGACCTCACCGGCCCCGACGCCCGTGGCGACATCAAGCTCGAAACCCGCTTCGGCGAAGCCAGCGGCAGGCTCGCGCTGGCCAAGCAGAAGGTCCAGATCGACTTCACGCCCGGACAGGGCAAGGGCATGACCAGCGGCGACAAGACCTTCAATCTGCTGCAGGTTCACTTTCACACGCCCTCGGAGCATGCCGTAAACGGCAAGCGCTATCCGATGGTGGCGCACTTCGTTCACGCGACGCAGGCCGGGGAGCTCGGCGTCCTCGGCGTCTTCTTCACCGAGGGGAGCGAGAATCCCGCCATCGATGCCCTGTTGAAGGCTCATGCCAAGGGCAATGGTGCCGCCCTCTCGGTCAACATCGATGACATGATCCCGACCGATCTCGACGTCTATCGCTATATGGGTTCGCTCACCACGCCGCCATGCAGCGAAGGGGTGAACTGGCATGTCGCAGACGTTCCGGTCGAGGCTAGCGCTGCACAGATCGCCAAGCTCAGCGGCGCTCTCGGACCCAGCGCGCGTTCAATCCAGCCGCGCAACGGCCGCCTGCTGGTCGCTCCCGAATAAATCGTCCCCTGACCGGCGCCGGAAACAGACAAGGAGTAGGAAATGGATCAGCTTTCTGCGACCCTGCTTTCGGCGCCGGTACTTTTCTTCGTACTGGGAGCCCTTGCTGCGGCGGCGCGATCGGATCTCGCCGTGCCGGAAACCATCGCCAAGGGGATGTCGCTCTACTTGATGGCCGCGATCGGCCTTAAGGGCGGCGTTGAAGTCGCCAATGCGGGCATCGGACCCGAACTCGTCACGGCGCTGGGGGCAGGTTTGCTCCTGAGTGCCTCCATACCATTCCTGGTTGCCCCGGCGCTGGCGCGCTTTGGCGGGCTGGACCGGACGAACACCGGCGCGGTTGCCGCACACTACGGATCGGTCAGTGTCGTCACCTTCGTGACTGCCAGCCAGGTCTATGGCGACAATGGTTTCGTGGTTGCCGGCTTCATGGTCGCGGTCCTCGCGATGATGGAAACTCCCGCAATCCTTTCCGGCCTGTTCATTGCGCGCAAACAGGGTGGCAGCGCATTGTCGCGCGAGCTGATGCGCGAGGTGCTGTTCAACGGCTCGGTCGTCCTGCTTCTGGGCAGCTTCGCAATCGGCATGCTCATCGGTGAGAAAGGCTTCGAGCCGATCTCGCCGCTGTTCAAGGCCGGCTTCACCGGTGTCCTGTGTCTCTTCCTGCTCGACATGGGCCTGATCGCAATGCGGCGCATACTCAAGACCCGTGCCCTTACCTGGCGCCTGGCAACTCTTGCGGTCGCATTCCCGATCATGAACGGAACCATCGCGGTGACAATCGGGACCCTGATCGGGCTCGATGCGCCCTCGGCCGCCGCGCTCGGCATCCTTGGTGCGAGTGCATCCTACATCGCCGTGCCGGCAGCGATGCGCCTGTCACTGCCACAGGCTGACGCCGGCCTGTATCTCGCGATGTCGCTTGGCGTGACCTTCCCGTTCAACATAGTACTGGGCATCCCGCTCTTCCGCTGGATGTCCGAGACCCTTGGAGCCCTGCTATGATCGAGACGACGCCCCGTGAAAGGATCGAAGTCCTGGTCGACGCGCCGCTCGCGCCGCGTCTCGCCGACATGGCAGAGGCTGCGGGGATTACCGGTCACACGCTGATCCGCACCGAGAGTGGGCGCGGTCGACACGGCGATTGGTCCGAGGATCTCATTAGCGGTGCGACGGCAAAATACATCTTCCTGACGATTGCCAATCGTGATCGGGCGGAGACTTTTCTGCAGATGATCGCGCCATTGCTCGACAGTCATGGACTGGTGGTCCTGCGTTCGACCGTGGACGTCATACGTCCGGAAAGGTTCTAGGGGTCGCTACTGATCGACACCCTTGACCTTCCCCCACTGCCGCGCCGCGGTGTAGCCGAGATAGCCCGTGCCGAAGAGCGCGTAGAGCGCATCGGGCAACGCAGCGAGGTATCTGGTCATGCCGTCGCCGATGGCAAAGGCAGCAGCAGGATTGAAGGCGGCGATCACCCCCATCGGCACGCTGAACAGGATCAGCGCGTACATGGTGTAGAGGAAGCTGGGACGGGCGCGGCTGGTCCAGGGGTCGCTGCTCTGCGCCTCGGCGACGATCGCCGACATGCGTGCCTCGATCTGTTTGAGTTCCTGCGTGCCTTCGAGCGTCAGCAGTTCGAGCTTGGCCTTGGCACGGGCTTCCTTGTCGGGGATGACCTTGTCGATGATCGAGGCGATCGGGCCGATAAGCGATTCGATGAGCGGCATGTGGCGTCTCCGGTTAGCGAGACCGAATCAGTTAACCACAATGGTTCGTGTAGGAAAGACAACTGGCCGCAAACGCACAGCAGCACGTCGCAATCGCCGGAGTTTGGGGAGGAAACCACTGGTCGGGACGAGAGGATTCGAACCTCCGACCCCCACACCCCCAGTGTGATGCGCTACCAGGCTGCGCTACGTCCCGAGACCAGTGGAGGGCGGCCCTATAGGCGGGACATCGGGGCATGGCAAGCGGGTGTCTCACCCAATTCGTTGCCCTGCGCCAGCATTGCTGCTAACCGCGCCCGCACTTCGGCCATCGGGCGTGCGGAGGGTGCTTGAACGAGCCATCCCGCGCACCCACTTGCGGCCGGTCGCGACAACCATACGACAGGTAATTCCCCGATGCTCGATTTCCTTGCCGCCGCCAGTTCCACCGCGGCCCAGCCGCCCGCTTGGACCGGCTGGATCCTGCCTCTCGGCATGCTGCTGATCCTGTGGTTCCTCATCATCCGTCCGCAGATGCGCCAGCAGAAGCAGCACCGCGAAAAGGTCGAGGGGCTCAAGAAGGGCGATGAAGTCGTGACCGGTGGTGGCCTCGTCGGCAAGATCACCAAGGTGGAAGAGCACTTCGTCCATGTGGAAGTGGCCAAGGGCATGGTGGTGAAGGCGGTTCGCGGCACCATCGGCGAAGTCCTGTCCTCGCGCGGCACGCCCGCGGCGAACGACTGAGGCGAGGGCGGACACCCATATGCTCGACTTCCCCACATGGAAGAAGGCCTGGCTCTGGCTCATTACCGGGCTTGCCTGTCTTGCTGCACTCCCGTCACTGCTGTCGTTCACCAGCGTTCGCTGGCCCGAAGCGCTACCCGACCCGATGGTCAACCTCGGTCTCGACCTTGCTGGGGGTAGCCACATCCTGCTCGAGGCCGACAGCAAGCAGGTTGCTGCTCAACGCCTCGAGAACATGGAAGAGAACGTCCGTGGTCTTATGCGCAATGCCGAACCGCGCATTCGCATCGGCGATGTCTCGACCCGCGGCGGCCGGCTGAGCTTCATCCTCGACGACCCGACCGAAATCGACCGTGCCCGCGAAATCATGCTGCCCTCGATCAACGGTACGGGCCTCGTGCGCGAATGGAACCTGTCAGTCGAGGACGGCAATCGCATCATCTTGACCCAGACGCAGGAAGGCGTCGACACCGCGGTTTCCGACGCGATGGAAAGCGCGATCGAGGTGGTCCGCAAGCGTATCGACGAACTCGGCACGCGCGAACCGACGATCATTCGCCAGGGCGACACGCGCATCGTGGTGCAGGTCCCCGGCCTGCAGGATCCCGATGCGCTCAAAGCGTTGCTCGGTGAAACCGCGCAGCTCGAGTTCAAGCTGGTCGACCAGAACGCCCTGCCGAGCGACGTGCAGCAGGGCCTCGCCCCTCCGGGTAGCGAGATCGTCCCTTATGCCGAAACCTCCGACTTTGCGGGCTCGTCGATCGCCGTGCGTCGCCTTGGCGGTATTCGTGGCGACAACCTCACGGGCGCGCAGCAGAGCTTCGAACCGCAGACCAACCAGCCGGTGGTCAACATCCAGTTCGACAGCGACGGCGGCCGTCGTTTCGCCAAGCTGACGACCGAAAACGTCGGCAAGCCCTTTGCAATCATCCTCGACGGCAAGGTGCTTTCGGCACCCAACATCAACGAGCCGATCCGCGGCGGTACTGCCCAGATTTCGGGCGGCTTCTCGGTCGAGACGGCCAACCGGCTGGCGATTTCGCTACGTTCGGGTGCGCTTCCGGTCGACCTCGCGGTGATCGAGGAACGTACTGTGGGTCCTGACCTCGGTGCAGACTCGATCAAGAAGGGTCTGATCGCGATGAGCATCGGGTCGCTGCTCGTCGTGCTGCTGATGATCTTCACCTACGGTCGCTTCGGCATCTACGCCACCGCGGCACTGGTCATCAACGTGCTGATGATTCTCGGCATCATGGCCGGCCTCGGCACCACGCTGACACTGCCCGGTATCGCCGGCTTCGTGCTGACCATCGGTGCCGCAGTGGACGCCAACGTGCTGATCAACGAACGTATCCGGGAAGAGCGCAAGCGCGGCCGCCGTGTCGTCGCCGCGGTCGAGAACGGGTACAAGGAAGCGAGCCGCGCGATCTACGACGCCAACGTCACCAACTTCATTGCCGGTGTACTGTTGTTCCTGTTCGGCTCGGGCCCGGTTCGCGGTTTCGCGGTCGTGCTCGTGATCGGCCTTTTCACCAGCGTCTTTACCGGCGTTACCATGACCCGCATGTGGGTCGCCGGATGGTTGCGCAAGGCGCGGCCCAACGATCTCAACCTGTAAGCGGAGGCGAGAACGATGAAACTCCTCAAGCTCGTCCCCGACGACACCAACATCAAGTTCCTGCGCTGGCGCGTGCCCTTTTTCGCGGTCAGCATCCTGCTGATCGCGGCAAGCTGGGCACTCGTCCTGACCAAGGGCCTCAACTACGGCGTCGACTTCTCGGGTGGCCTCGAAGTGCGTGCGACCTTCACCCAGAGCGCGGAGGCCCCGGTGGCCGACCTGCGCGAAAAGGTGGCGACGCTCGGCTATGGCGATCCTGTGGTCCAGCGCTTCGGCGAGGATAACCAGGTCTCGATCCGCGTTCGTCTTCCGGACGAAGTGTCGGCCGACAAGGACGCGGCCCAGGCAGCGGCTAACCAGATCGTCGACAAGCTGAAGACCGATTATCCGGATTTCCGCCTCGACGGGAACGACAACGTGTCGGGCAAGGTTTCCGGAGAGTTCCGGACCCAGGCGGTCTACGCACTGCTCGCGGCGATGCTGGCGGTGGCGGTCTACATCTGGGTCCGCTTCGAATGGCAGTTCGGTGTCGGCGGCCTTTTTGCGCTGTTCCACGACGTCAGCCTGACACTCGGCATGTTTGCCCTGTTCCAGCTGGAATTCAGCCTGCAGATCATCGCCGCGATCCTGGCCATCATCGGCTACTCGCTCAACGATACGATCGTCGTCTACGACCGCATCCGCGAGAACCTGAAGAAGTTCCGCAAGATGCCGTTGCCGGAACTGCTCGACCTGTCGGTCAACGAGACGCTGGCGCGTACGGTCATGACCTCGCTGACGCTGCTCATCGCGCTGATCCCGCTTCTGCTGTTCGGTCCGGCCAGCCTGTTCGGCATGGTTGCGGGCATCACACTGGGCATTTTCGTGGGTACCTACAGCTCGATCTACATGGCAGCGCCGCTGCTGGTGTGGATGGGCGTCACCAGCGACAGCTTCATCCCGACGGAAAGCGCAACCGACAAGCAGGAACGCCTCGCCCGCGGCCAGGTCTAGACGATGCTGTCGTAGTAGGCAGCCAGCGCTTCGCCGTTGGCCTGCCAGCTGAAATTCTCGACCGCCTCCGCCACCTTTTCGGGTGAGCGGGGGCGTTCGCCTATCTGGCGGATTCCTTCGGCAATAGCGCGACAATTACGCGCGACAATCACGCCCGCATCGGGGGTTTTCACGATCTCGCGCGCACCACCCGCATCTGTAATCACTAGGGGGGTGCCGCAAGCGAGCGCCTCGATCCAGGCATTGGCGAGTCCTTCGCTGGCGGAGGGAAGGACCATCAAATCCGCAGCAGAGTAGAGCGGCGCGAGCGATGATGGCGGCTGGCTGCCGAGGAAATGGACCCGGTCCGCGACGCCCACTTCCTTGGCCAGCTTGCGCAGCGAAGCTTCGTCCTCGCCCTTTCCGACGAGTAACAGCCGTGTGTCGGGGAACCCTCCCATGGCCTTGATGATCAGCCCCTGGCCTTTGCGCTCGATCAGCGCGCCGACGCTGAGCAGGAGCGTCTCCTCCTTGCGACATGGAACGTCGAATGTATCGGCAATCGTTGCGCGCAGGCCCGTGTGGTCGAGAGGGCGGAAGAGATCACGATCGAGACCGGTGTAATGGGTCGTGATCTTCGCGCGGTCCATGCCGAGTGCGGCCATGTCATCGGCCAGCGCATCGCAAACTGCCAGCACGCCGGCGGCGGCATTGGCAGTCTCGAGCAGCGCCTTGCGACCATAGGAACGGGCACCCCAATAATGAATGTCCGCGCCACGCGCCTTCACGGAAAACGGCAAGCCCAGTTCGCGCGCAATCATCATTGCCGCTGGGCCATCGGGATAGAAGAACTGCGCATCGACAAGGTCGAACGGCGTCTCGGCATGAAGTCTGCGCGCGAGGGGTATCACTGCCTTTGCGATTGCGCCGGGGTTCAACCTCCCTCCGAACCTCGGGATGAGGCGGAAGGTCGGACGATAGACGGTGAGGCCGAAGTCCGTACCGTCCTTGGCCGCTTCCTGCAGCGCCTTGTATCGCCCGACTGCCATTGGAGGCAGGCCAATGGGATTGACGACCACTGCCTCCCAATGCGTGTCGCCCTGCAGCGCCTCGAGTGACCGCGCGACGAATATGCCGAAGCGCGGGTTGGCCTCATTGGGAAACAGCGTGGAGAGCGAGAGGACGCGGCGGGTCTTGGCGGTGCTCACAGCGAACGGACCAGCATTTCGGCAACCGCGATCCAGGGCGGATTGTCGACGACCTGCTGCTTCTCTCCGTGTCCGGGCGGAAGGATGCCCACCAGCGTGCCCTGCCGGTCGATGAGCCGCCCGAAGGCGAAGCGGCCGGCCTTTCTCGGTACAAGCACGTCACGATTGATGGCCCGGCCGGCATGCGCTGGCTCGATCTGGCGAAGCCATAGCTGGTCGCCCGGACGATATTCGCCGTGCGGATAATCTATGGCGAGGACCATCAGGGCACCCTCGTTGCCGAGTTCGGTTGCGAGGATTGCGTCACGCGGAGTGACAAGGGCTTCCGGTCCGCTCGCGCCCAGACTTGCAACGACCTGCGGATGCTCGCCCTTTTCCGACCGGACGAGCAGTTCCGGATCGACCTCGAGGGCTGCGGCAATCCGCTCCATCCACTTGAGCGAGAGGTTGCGCATCCCCGTTTCGAGCCGCCCGACGGTCTGCGGAGTGGTAGGCGGACTGCATGCCTCGGCAAGGTCGGCCAGCGTCCAGCCCTTCTGCTTGCGGATGTCGCGAATGCGGTTGATCAAGTCGCCCCTCCGTTAACCGATTTGGTTTTCGACCTTTCCTACATGAACCAGACAAATGCAAGGCTGATTTCCCAACGTCAGGAGAACCCCATGAATCGCAGGCTCGTCGAACGCGAACTTACTATCGAAGGCCCGCGCCGCGGCGGCGAGCCGCACAATAGGCGGCGGAGTGTGACGGTCAATCTCGGGGAAAGCCCGCTGACCTGGCTCCACTCTCGCGGTCACCTTTCCGATCGCCAGTTCGATGCCGGGGAGCGGTTGCGGACCGACTACGAACGTGCGCAATTGTCGCCATCGGTCACCATGCGCTGGGACCCTGTGCGGGTCGATGGCGGGGGCGGCGACGGCTTGACGCCATCGGAGCGGCAAATCGCTGCCAAGGCACGGTTCGACGGCGCGATGAAAGAGGCGGGAGCGGGATTGAGCGACATCCTCTGGCGCGTCGCCTGCGCGTGCGAAGGGCTCCCCGATGCCGAAAAGGCGCTGCAATGGCCCGCGCGCAGCGGCAAGCTGGTGCTGAAACTGGCGCTTGACCGGGTGGCGGATTTCTACCGGATCAGGTGAGCCCGTTTGTTTGGCCAGGACCGTGTTCCATGTGTTCCATCCTTTAGGACTGGCCGCGAAGTGGCCCTAGATGTGGGCGGCAACCGCCTGCCGCAGCTCTGGAATGACTTCGGCCTCGAACCAGGGGTTCTGGCGCATCCAGATGGTCGATCGCCAGGCCGGGTGCGGCAGGGGGAGGAAGCCGGGGAGGAACTGGCGGAATTGCCGGATGCGGTCGGTCATCGAAAGCTTGCGGGCCCCGGGCAGGTAACGCGCCTGCGCATAGGTCCCGACGAGCAAGGTGAACCGGTCCTGCGGCAGCATGTCGAGGATCAGGTCATGCCAGCGTGGCGCGCATTCGGGGCGCGGCGGCTTATCGCCCCCGCTGGCCTTGCCGGGATAGCAGAAGCCCATCGGCACGAGTGCGACCCTGGCGGGGTCGTACATCTGCTCCTTCGAAAGGCCGGTCCATTCGCGCAGGCGGTCACCACTGGCATCGTCCCACGGAATGCCGCTCTCGTGAACCTTCGAACCGGGCGCCTGTCCGATGATCAGCAGGCGTGCGGTGGGGGAGAAGCTGGTGACCGGCCGGACGCCGTGCGGGAGGTGCTTGGCGCACAGGGTGCAGGCCGCGATCTCCCGCTGGAGGCTCACCCCTCGACCATCTCCGCCAGGGCCAGCCAGCGCTCTTCGGCAGCGTCCTTCTCGGCCCGGGCATTCTCGATGCCCTTGGAGATATTGGCGAACTTCTGCGGATCGGAGGTGTAGAGGTCGGGGTCGGACAGGATAGTCTCACCCTTGGCGATCGCCGCCTCGAGTTCTTCGATCCGCGTCGGCAGGAGTTCGTAGTCGCGCTGGTCCTTGTAGGAGAGCTTGGTCGACTTCGGGGCAGGTGGGGGCGGCGGTGCGGGCTTGTCTTCCGCCTTGGCAGTCTTGGCTTTGGACGCCACGGGAGCACGACGCTTGGCCTCCCAGTCCTCGTAACCGCCGGCAACAATGTCGACCTTGCCAGACCCGTCGAGGCCGAGAGTGATCGTCACGGTCCGGTCGAGGAAGTCGCGGTCGTGGCTGACGATGAGGACAGTGCCTTCGTAGTCCGCGATGACTTCCTGCAGGAGGTCGAGCGTCTCAAGGTCGAGGTCGTTGGTCGGCTCGTCGAGCACGAGGAGATTGGATGCCTTGGCGAACTCGCGCGCCAGCAGCAGCCGCGACCGCTCTCCGCCTGACAGGACCGCGACCTTCATGTCGACGATCTTCGGGTCGAACAGGAACTCCTTGAGATAGCCCTGCACATGTTTGCGCGTTCCCCGGACATCGATCCAGTCGCCGCCTTCGGCCAGCACCTGGCGCACCGTCTTGTCGTCGGTCAGGAGCTGGCGCTGTTGGTCGATCATCACGCCGGTCAGCGTCTTGGCGATCTCGACCTTTCCGCTGTCCGGCGCGAGTTCGCCGGTGAGCATCTTGAGCAGCGTCGTCTTGCCCGCACCGTTCGCGCCAACGATACCGATCCGGTCGCCGCGCTGGATGCGCAGCGAAAAGGGCTTGATGATCGCACGGTCGCCGAAGCTCTTGGTGATGTTCTCGGCGACGATTACCGACTTCGACTTGAAATCCTCCTCGGTCGCCAGCTTGAGCTTGGCCGTGCCCGAGCTTGCGATCATCGAGGCGCGCTGGGCGCGCATCTGCCACAGCTTTTCGAGCCGCCCCTGGTTGCGCTTGCGCCGGGCGGTCACCCCGCGTTCGAGCCAGTGAGCCTCGAGCTTGAGCTTGGCGTCGAGCTTCTCTGCCGCCCGCGCTTCCTCCGCATAGACCGCCTCTTCCCACGCCTCGTACCCGCCGAAGCCGACTTCCTTGCGGCGCAGGTTTCCGCGGTCGAGCCAGATCGTTGCCCGGGTCAGGCGCTTCAGGAAGGTGCGGTCGTGGCTGATGACGACGAAGGCGCCCTTGTACCGGTCGAGCCAGCCTTCGAGCCAGTCGATCGCACCGAGGTCGAGGTGGTTGGTCGGCTCGTCCATCAGTAGCAGGTCGGGCTCCTGAGCCAGCGCCCGCGCGATGGCAGCGCGTCGCTTCTCGCCGCCGCTCGCGCTAGCCGCATCGCGGCTCATGTCGATGCCGAGCTGGCCGGCGATGGATTCGATCTCGTGTTCCGCAGGCGCGTGTTCGCCCGCCAGTGCCCAGTCCATCAACGTCTGGTAGCCGGTCAGGTCGGGGTCCTGTTCCAGCAGCACTATGCGAGTGCCTGGCTTGACCTTGCGCTGGCCCTTGTCGGCCTCGATCCGGTCGTCGATCAGCTTGAACAGCGTGGTTTTGCCGACGCCGTTGCGGCCGATCAGCGCGAGCCGGTCACGCGGGCCGATATGAAGGTCGAGCGGATCGTTATCGGGGCCGCCGAACAGCCACTTGCCCCCCTGCTGGAGAGCGAGGCCTTCGAGGCTGAGGATCGGTGGTTGCGCCATGGAGCGCGCGAGGTAGTCGCGCGCGCGCCGCTCCGCAAGCCGCTAGCGGGCGGCCTTCTGTTCCTCGACCATGCGGGCCACGTCGGCAAGCAGGGCTGGAGCGTCGTAGACGATGCCGTCCTTGACGGTCCAGCGCACCCCACCGACCTGCTCGATCACCCCCGTCTCGCGATTGAGGCGTGTATGACCGGTGCCGTAAAGCACCTTGAGATTGGCGAGGGGGTTCTCCGGCACGATGACGAGATCGGCGAGCTTGCCCACGGCGATGCGGCCCATCGGCGGTTCCTGGCCCAGTGGTGCGTAGATCTCGCGCGCGCCGTCGATGGTGGCGGCGCGAATGACCTCGAGCGGGGTCAGGCCCGCCTCGCGCAGCATTTCGAGCTCGCCGATGTAGGCGAAGCCCCAGGTCTGGTAGATATAGCCCGGATCGGACCCCGCAGTGACGCGCCCGCCCTTGCGGTGGAAGTCGTGCACCAGCTTGAACCACTTTTCGTAGAAGCCGCGCCAGGCGACCTCGTCCTCGGTCGTCCAATCCTTGTAGTAGCTGCCATGATTGGTCGGGCTCGGGGCATAGTAGTTCATCAGCGACGGCAGCGTGTACTTGGCATGCCAGTCGAAGCCGCGGGCACGCATCACGTCTCGGCTGGCGGAATAGATGTTGAACGTCGGGCTCATGGTGACGTGCTTGTCGATCAGGAAATCGACATACTCGTTCCACTCGTCGCTGCCTGGCTCGACTGTCTGCGGGGCAAGCCGGGCGACCCACCCGAAGCGGGACTGCTCGTCCATGTAATTGTAGTTGTCCGGATAGCGGACCAGGCGACCGTCCTTCAGCAGGCTTTCGAAATGGCCGTAGAAGTGAGTGACGCCGTCGAGCCCGAGTTCGACCGCCTTGCGCGCGGTCACTTCTGCAACGCCGGTCTGGGCGAGGTGGGCAACGGTGCCCATCTGCTGCAGCTCCGCCTCGTCGAGTGCCGCCTTGAACACCTCGGGCGTCTCGGAGTTGAAGAACTTGACGCCCCAGTATCCGTTCGCCTTGGCCCAGCGCACCCACTCGCGTGCCTTGGTCGGCGTGTCCGGATCGCCGCGCGACCACTTGTCGCCGAATACGGCGTAGGGGATCAGGCGCGGGGCGGTGATGGTGTTGGCGGCGCTGCGCTGGGTATCGGAAATGTCGGGCGAGCCCGGACCGAAATAGAAGCTGACGCCGCGCACCGTGGTCACCCCGTGGGCGAGCCAGAGCTTGTATCCATAGGAGGGCTGGGGCGCCTTGTCGGGATCGCCATTGTGGCCATGGACGTCGACGAAACCGGGCAGGACGAACATGCCCTTCGCATCGACGGTCTTCTGCGCTGCCCTGCGAACATCCTCGGGTGCGCCGCCGGGATAGAGCTGTGCGATCCTGTTACCCTCGACGAGGATGTCGACCGGCCCCATGGGTGGGGTGCCCGTGCCTTCGATAACCGAAGCTCCGGTAATAAGCAGCTTGCCGAAAGGACCCTCGCCTTCGCCAGTCGGGCGGGAAGGAACCGGCTCCATGCCCTGCTGTGCCACCGCAGTCGTGGCCAAGGCCAGCGCCAGTGCCGCCAGCATGTGTCGCGCAATTCGCATCGAAGTCCCTCCCGTTGCCTTCCGGTCTATCGGTTCGTTCCGGCCATGGGAAGGGCCACGGGCGGGAACACATCCGTTCAGCCAACCGTAAACGAGCTTTCGCGACAATTGCTGCGAACCCCAAGGAGCAAACCCATGAAAGCTTTTGCAATTCCAGTCGTTCTCGCTGCCGCTGCGGCGGGCCAGGCCCAGGCTGCCGAGGTCGCGATTGCCACGCAGGGACCCGTCGTCGAGCTCCAGGTCTCGCAGCAGGTGCTGGGCGATCCGGACAAGGCAATGGTCGGTGCGGGCGTCACCACCCGCGCGATGACTGCGGTCGAGGCGATGCGGCTCAACGCGACCGAGATGGAGAAGGTGCTGACCCGCCTGCGCCAACTCGGAATCGCTGACGAGTATGTCCAGACGACAGGCATTACGCTGAGCCCGCAGTACAGTTACGGACCGAACAACGTTCAACGCTTTCTCGGCTACGACGCCGCGAACAACGTCTCGGTGGAATTGCGCGACCTCAAGAAGATAGGCCCTGTGCTCGATGCCCTCGTTGCGGCTGGCGCGAATAATCTGAGCGGTCCGGTGTGGGGCATAGTCGACGACGAACCGCAGAAGGCGCAGGCCCGAGCGGCGGCATTCAAGGCAGCTGCCTCGCAGGCTGCCGACTACGCACGCATGAGCGGCTATTCGGGCGTCCGCCTGCTCGCAGTGGAGGAGCAGCTCGGATACCAGCAACCAGTCTACAATATGATGGAACGTGCGGTGCCGACGGCAGTCGCGCTGCAGGCGTCCACACCGACCCGTCCGGGCCGTGTCGCCTCGCAGGTTACCTTGACATTGAAGTACGAGCTCACCCGCTGAACTTGCTGAACGCCCGCCGCCGTGAACATTCACACCTTGTTCAATGCGGCGGGCTTAGGCATGGCGACATCATGAAGCGCATCCTCGCCTCCATTCTTGCCTTTGGCATCCTTGCCGGTCCGGTTGCGGCCGCGCCTGCGTTCGCACAGCGCAGCAACGAACAGGGCGAGGCACGTCGCGAGATGAGTGCGGGCAACATCATGCGCCTGCGCGATATCGAGGCGCGCATCCTGCCGAGCATGAAGGGCGCCGAATACCTCGGCCCGGCTTACGACCCGACGGCACTCGCCTATCGCCTGAAGTTCATCAAGGACGGCCGCGTGCTGTTCGTCGATGTCGATGCGCGCACCGGCAAGATCCTTCGCCGTAGCAAGTGATTTCCCAATGGTTTCGCGGGTGCGAAACTCCGTTCAGGTTGACGCGTTCATCTACATGAACGAAATGCGTCACAAACTATCCAAGGACGGACATTCATGAGGATCCTGATCGTCGAGGACGAGCCCACGCTCGGCCAACAGCTTAAATCGACGCTGGAGCAAACCGGTTACGCAGTGGACCTGTCCACCGATGGCGAAGACGGCCATTTCATGGGCAGCACAGAGGATTACGATGCCGTCATCCTCGACCTCGGGCTGCCCGAAATCGACGGCCTGACCGTCCTCGGCATGTGGCGCAAGGAGGGACGCAGCTTCCCCGTCCTGGTGCTCACTGCCCGCGACAGTTGGAGCGACAAAGTCGCGGGCCTCGATGCCGGGGCGGACGATTACCTAGCCAAGCCCTTCCAGACCGAGGAATTGATCGCCCGCCTGCGCGCGCTCATTCGTCGCGCGTCGGGCAATACTTCGAGCGAACTGACTGCGGGCGATGTCCGGCTGGATACGCGCTCGGGCCGCGTCACGTTGAGGGGTGAACCTGTCAAGCTGACTGCGCAGGAATACAAGCTCCTCAGCTACCTCATGCACCACAAGGGCAAGGTGGTCAGCCGGACCGAACTCATCGAACACATCTACGACCAGGATTTCGATCGCGATTCGAACACGATCGAGGTTTTCGTCACTCGCATCCGCAAGAAGCTGGGTGCGGATGTAATCACGACGATCCGTGGACTTGGATACAGCCTCGACGATCCCGCCGACCAGCCGCGCGCCTGAGCCTGACGCCCTGTCGCGGGCTACGCAGGAGATCGAGGCGCCGGCCGGCGGGGCTCCCGGTGAGCCGATAGCGGCTGCGCCCCAGCGGCGGCGCAGTCTCGCCACCCGCATGATGGCGATCGCCGCCGTGTGGATCGGCGTGCTCCTCGTCGGAGGGGGTTTCCTGCTCGATCGCACGCTGACGCGCATGATCGAGAGCAATTTCGACGACCAGCTCGAATACCTGCTCAATTCGATGATCGTGGTGTCGGAAATCGGGCCTGACGGTGAGGTTTATTTCAACCGCCCATTGGGCGAGCCGCGCTTCCTCGAACCCAACAGCGGACTCTACTGGCAGATCTCGGGTCAGGGACAGGAAGATACGCCGTCCTATTCGCTGGAGGCGAAGCCTTCGCGCTCCTTGTGGGACACGCCATTGAAGCTGCGCGAAAACCACTTCGACACGGACCCCCATTTCTACGATTCCGATCAGTTCAAGGACGAGCCGCTGCGTATCGTCGAGCGCTCGGTGATCCTGCCCGACAGCGAGACCCGCTGGACATTCGCCGTGGCATCCGCGCGCGAGGAGCTCGATTACCAGACAAGCCGCATCCACTCGATCCTGGTCTGGAGCTTCCTCGCTCTCGGTCTCGGCCTGATGGCCATGGCTATGTTGCAGAGTTGGTATGGCCTATCGCCCTTGCGGCGCGTGCGTGCTGCGATCCAGTCTATGCGCAGCAAGGGCAGCAACCGCATCGAGGAGCCGCTACCGCTCGAAGTCGAACCGCTGGTCGAGGAAATCAACGCACTGCTCGCCCACACCGAGAAGCAGGCCGAGGAAGCACGTACCCATGCCGGCAACCTCGCCCATGCGCTCAAGACACCGCTGACCGTTCTCACCAACGCGGCGACCGCGCGCGATCCGCAGCTCGCCGACCTCGTTTTCCGCGAAACCAAGACGATGCAACGCCACGTCGAGCACCATCTTGCGCGGGCGCGAGCCGTGGGCCGACGGGCATCAGGTCACAGCTACGCCGAGGTCTGGCCGAGCGCCGAGAGTGTCCTTCGCGCGGTGACACGCATCTACGAGCACACCCGTTTCGATCTCGACGGCAACAAGCAGGCAGCCGTCAGCATCGAACGGCAGGATCTCGATGAAATTCTCGGCAATCTGATCGAGAATGCGGCCAAGTACGGCGGTGGCAGCGTATTCGCGACGATCGATGCCGAACCCGGCTCGGAACAATGCGTGATCTGGGTCGAGGATGATGGAACCGGCATTCCGGAAAAGGAACGCACCCGCATCTTCGATCGCGGCGCGCGCCTCGACACGGGCAAGCCAGGTACGGGCCTTGGCCTTGCTATCGTACGCGACGTTGCGGAAATCTATGGCGGTTCGGTCGATCTCGGCGAGAGCGAAGATCTTGGCGGACTGCTGGTGAGGCTCAGTCTGCCGCGGGCCGGCTGATTATCCTTGCCGCGCCTGTTCGTGGTGGCGGATCACCTCGTCGATGATGAAGCGGATGAACTTCTCGCTGAACTCGGGATCGAGCTGGCTTTCCTCTGCCAAGCGCCGCAGCCGCGCAATCTGGGACTGTTCTCGTCCCGGATCGGCCGGGGGGAGGGAGTTCTTCGCCTTGTGCTCGCCGACTGCCTGGGTGATCCGGAATCGCTCCGCAAGAATGTGGATCAGCGCGGCATCGATGTTGTCGATGCTCTGGCGATAGCTGGCGAGGACCGGATCTTGGGCTGGCGCGTTGTTCATTTGAGCACGCTAACACCGAATCCACGCTTGCCAAGAAAGCAAGTGCAGCCCATGGCCAAGCCGAAATGACAGCCGACGTCGTACCCCTGCCGCGCAAGGAACCCGAAGCCTCGATCGAGCCCATGCTGGCTCTGACCGCTCCGGGCATGAACCAGGTCAACCAGGTCATTCTCGACCGGATGCAAAGCGAAGTGCCGCTAATCCCGGCGCTGGCGGGTCATCTCATTTCGGGTGGCGGCAAGCGCCTCCGCCCTATGCTTACCCTCGCCGGGGCCGAGGTCGTCGGATACAACGGTGCCCGGCACTACAAGCTCGCCGCGGCGGTGGAGTTCATCCATACCGCAACCCTGCTGCATGACGATGTCGTCGATGGCAGCGACCTCAGGCGCGGGAAGGCAGCGGCCAACATCATCTTCGGCAATCCGGCGACCGTGCTGGTCGGCGACTTCCTGTTCAGCCGCGCCTTCGAACTGATGGTCGAGGACGGCAGCCTCAAGGTTCTCAAGATCCTTTCCAGCGCCAGCGCGATCATTGCCGAGGGCGAGGTCGACCAGCTGACTGCCCAGCGCAAGATCGACACGAGCGAGCAGCGCTACCTCCACATCATCCGGGCCAAGACCGCCGCGCTCTTCGCCGCTGCCAGCCGCATCGCGGCAGTTGTCGCCGAATGCAGCGAGGAGCAGGAGCAGGCGCTCGACGAATATGGTCGCAACCTCGGCGTAGCCTTCCAACTGGTCGACGATGCGCTGGACTATGATTCCAACGCCGCCACCATGGGCAAGGACCGTGGCGACGACTTCCGCGAAGGCAAGATGACGCTGCCCGTCATCCTCGCCTACGCTCGCGGGGACGAGGAAGAGCGGACCTTCTGGAAGGCCGCCATCGCCGGACACCGCACCAGCGACGAAGACCTCGACCACGCGATCAAGCTGATCGACCGGCACAATGCCGTGGCCGACACCCGCGCCCGTGCGCGCCATTTCGCCCAGCGCGCGATCGACGCGCTGTCGATCTTCCCCGACAGCAGGGCGCGGCAGGCGATGACGCAGGCCGCCCTCTTCGCCGTAGCCCGGGGTTACTGACATCCCTCACACCGAAACCGGGTCGCAACCGGATCAGGAGACCATTCCCCATGCAATTCAAGCGCCTCGGCACCTCGGCCATCGTCGTTTCGGATATCTGCATGGGGACGATGACCTTCGGCAGCCAGACCGACGAGGCGGAGGCGCTGCGCATCCTCGACCAGAGTTTCGATGCCGGGATCAATTTCTTCGACACGGCCGAGGGCTATCCCGTCCCGCCGGACAAGAAGTACGTCGGCCGGACCGAGGAAATCGTCGGCAAATGGCTCAAGACCAAGCCGCGCGATGCGATCATTCTCGCCACAAAGGTCTCGGGCCCGAGCCACGTCTGGTTCCGCAGCCCCAAGCGCGAAGGCATGACCGCGCTCGACCGGCGCAACATCATGGTCGCGGTCGAGGACAGCCTGAAAAAGCTCGGCACTGACTACATCGACCTCTACCAGACCCACTGGCCCGACCACGACACGCCCTATGATGAAACCATGGAAGTGCTCGACGAGCTGGTGCGTGCGGGCAAGGTGCGGATCACCGGCTGCTCCAACGAGACGAGCTGGGGGCTGATGAAATCAATCTCAACCGCAGAGCGGCTGGGGACGGTGCGCTACCAGACAATCCAGAACAATTTCAGCCTCAACAACCGCCGGTTCGAGGACGAACTTGCGCAGGTCTGCCGCAAGGAAGGCGTGAGTCTGATCCCCTATTCGCCGATCGGCGGCGGGGTTCTGTCGGGCAAGTATGCCGATGGCGCACGACCGGAGGGCGCGCGCTTCTCGCGCTATCTCGAGATCGGCGGACGCCAGGCGACGATGGCCAAGCGCTTCGTCAACGACAAGTCACTCGCCTCGACCGCGCGTTTCGCCGAGATCGCGCAGGGTCTCGACATGAGCCCCGTGACGCTGGCGGTCGCCTGGTCGAAACAGCACGATTTCGTCGCCTCGACCATTGTCGGCGCAAGCCGGCAGGACCAGGTCGATGAAATCCTCGCCGCTGCCGATGTCGTCCTGAGCGAAGAGACGCTGAAGGCGATCAACGCGGTTTCGCGCGAAATCATGTACCCGATGGGTTGATACGAGAGCCCGGCATCCGCATCAGGCTGGCGTGACCAGCCTACCGATCGACTCCGTGCTACCCGACCTGCTCGCCGCACTGCGCCGGACGAGCGGGGCGGTGCTGATTGCGCCGCCGGGTGCGGGCAAGACGACCGCCGTTGCGCCTGCGTTGATCAAGGAGGAATGGTGCAAGGGCACGGTCATCCTGACCTCTCCGCGCCGCGTCGCCGCGAGGGCGGCGGCGGACCGGATGGCGGAAATGTTGGGCGAGAAGCCGGGCGAAACCGTCGGCTACCTGACTCGCCTCGACAGCAAGCGCTCGGCGAAGACCCGCATCCTCGTGGTGACCGAGGCGATCTTCGTGAACACCATCCTCGCCGATCCCGAGCTGGAGGGCGTGTCCGCGGTGCTGTTCGACGAGGCGCACGAACGGCACCTGGACAGTGATCTCGGCCTGGCACTGGCGCTCGAAAGCCGAAGTGTCTTGCGCGAGGACCTGCGCGTTCTGGTCATGTCGGCGACGATCGACGGTGCGCGCTTCGCCACCCTTCTGGGCGGCGATACGCCAGTCATCGAGAGCGAGGGCAGGGCGCACCCGCTACGGATCGAGTGGCTTGGCTCCTCGCCTCAAGAACGTATCGAGGATGCGATGACATCGGCCATCGCCACAGCCTGGAAGCAGGAAGAGGGCGACATCCTCGCCTTCCTCCCTGGCGTCGGCGAGATCGAGCGAACGCGCGAGCGGCTGGAGACGCGGCTACCCTCGGCGCTGGTCCTGCCGTTACACGGGCAGATCGAGCCGGCGGGACAACGTGCCGCCATTCGCCGCGATCCGGAAGGTCGCCGCCGGATTGTGCTCGCGACCGCCATTGCCGAGACGTCGCTGACGCTCGATGGCGTGTCCGTCGTGGTCGACGCAGGCCTGTCGCGCCGCGCCGAGTTCGACCGGGCTGCAGGTACGACGCATCTCGTCACCCATCGCGCCAGCCAGGCTGCTTCGGCGCAGCGTGCCGGTCGTGCAGCGCGTCAGGGGCCAGGCGTCGCCTATCGCCTGTGGGAAGAGGGCGGCCACGGCGGGCGGGCGCGGTTCGACCCGCCCGAGATGCTGACTTCGGACCTCGCGCCGCTTGTCCTCGCGCTGGCCCAATGGGGGAGCGGAGACCCGGCGGAACTTGCATGGCTGGATCCACCACCAGAAGCTTTTGTCGCGGCGGCGCGCAGCACGCTCCTGTCGCTGGGTGCGCTCGACTCAGAGGGACGAATAACGGATCGGGGGCGCAAGCTTGCCCGTCTTCCGCTCGACCCGCAGAGTGCGGCCTCGCTGCTGTTCGGTGCTGAGTATGGCCGGGCAGAGCGCACGGCACGCCTTGCTCTCCTGCTTCAGGAGCGCGGTCTGGGAGGTCGTGGAGAGGACCTGGAAGCGCGTCTGTCGCGCTGGGATGCGGACCGCTCGCCGCGTGCGGAGGCGAGCAGGAAGCTCGCCGCGCGCTGGGCGAGGGCCGCCGAGGAACTGGTCGACAAGAGACAGGGCGACAAACCCGGGGATGCGGTCCTTCTCGCTGCAGGCCGACCCGAGTTCATCGCCAAACGCAGGGATGCGAGCGGAGAGAACTGGATTTCGGCCGGTGGCAGGGGCTTTACCCTCGACCCTGCTACCTCGCTGGCCCGTACGAACTTCATCGTCATCGGCGATGCCCAGGGGCAGGCCAAGGGTGCCCGCATCACCTCGGCCATCGCGCTCGACGAAAACGAGCTGGAGGCATGGTTCCCCGACCGCGTGGAGCGCCGCCAGTCGCTTCGCTGGACCGGCTCGCGGGTTGAGGCCCTCGTTGAAAGACGCTTCGGCGCGATCACCCTGTCCTCGGGTTCGGACCCGTCGCCCGACCCGCGGGCGATTGTGGATATGCTTGTGGATAAAGCACTGGAGAACCCGGCAAAACTCCTCCCGTCGGAGCTTCTTGCCCGTGCGCGGCATGCCGGGATCTCCGAAATTTCATCCGAAGGCCTGGCTGCGAGTGCCGCCGCGTGGCTGGAACCGCTGCTCGCCGGTCGCCGCGATCTCGACCTGCCCAGAGGCAAGTTGACGGACGCACTGCTCGCGCTGCTCGACTGGGACACGCGGCAGCGGCTCGATCGGCTGGCACCGCGCGAATTCACCTCGCCAGCGGGGACGACCCACCCGATCGACTATTCCGGGGACGACGCCCCCAGCGTCGAGGTGCGCGTGCAGGCCCTGTTCGGACTCGAAAGCCATCCGATGATCGGTGACACGCCGCTCCTGCTCAAGCTCACCAGTCCGGCGGGCCGGCCGATCCAGTCGACACGCGACCTCCCCGGATTCTGGCGTGGGAGTTGGACCGATGTTCGCAAGGAGATGAAGGGCCGCTACCCCAAGCATCGCTGGCCGGAGGAACCTTGGGCCGAAAAGCCCAGTTTGAAGACCAAGAACGCCTTTTCTCGCTCGGAAGGTTGAACTAGAGGCCCACGCACTATGGCAGCACGAATCTACCAGCGACCGAAGAACGCAATGCAGTCGGGCAAGGCCCGGACTGACGAGTGGGTGCTCGAGTTCGAGCAGTCGGAGGCTCGTCGTCCCGATCCCCTGATGGGCTGGACCGGCAGCGGCGACACGCAGGCACAGGTGCTGCTGACCTTCGAGAGCAAGGATGAGGCGAAGGCCTATGCGGAGCGCTACGGCATTACCGCTCGCGTCCATGCGACCCCGCCCAAGGGCCTCAAGCTACAGGCCTACGCCGACAATTTTCGGTAATTGATTTTTCATCGACCGGTCGCCATATGCGCGTCTGGGAGTCGGTCGGACGTTTGCGTTCGCTCACCGGGTCAGGTCCGGAAGGAAGCAGCCCAGGTGGATTGCGGCGGGTCGGCCGGCTCCTTTTCCACTTTCCCCGAATGATCGCTTGATCCATGCTGCCCGCATCGCCGGGGGGTGGGCATGAGCGATTTCGAGTATTTCTTTTCCTTTTTCGGGCTTCTCCTGGGCCTTACCGTGGCCGAGGTTGCGGTGCGGTTCGCCGACGCCATCGACGGTCACCGCCGACGCCCGATCGGTGTGCTGACGCCGCTGCTCGCGATTTTCGTCCTGCTCGACATCAGCAGCTTCTGGCTGTTCACCTGGTCGGCGCGGGATATCATCCTGATCAACTGGCCGACGATCTTCGTCGCGCTGGTCGTCGCGCTGCTCTATTTCCTGTCGGCCGCGCTGGTCTTTCCGCGCACCCCTGACGACTGGCTGTCGCTGGACGAGAATTTCTGGGCGCGGAAGCGTTATGTCCTCGGCGGCATCCTGACCGTCAACGTGATCCTGCATCTCCTGCTTTTCACGCGGGCCGTTCCGAAGATCACCGAATACTGGTTCTTCGTTCACAAGCTCATCTACTTCGGGCCGGTGATCTGGGCCTGGAAGACAAACAAGCGTTGGGCAGCGATCTTGGCGCTCCTGCTGGCTATCGGGAGCTATGGACTCGAGTACTCCGACATCCTGCCGACTTCTGAATGGGGTAAAAAGCTCGGGTTGGGCGGAACAGTTGCCGATAGCGCTTCGACAAGCGGGACAAGCGTGACTAGATAACCCTCATGGGTGATTCACCGGACAATCCAGACGGCCTCCCGTGGGAGAGCGAGGCCGAGAAAGCCGACGTGCCAAGCGCGGCCGATCTCGAGGCTGCCGGGCAGGAATCGATGTTCAGTGCTCCCGAGCAGCCTCCGGCGCCGAATGAAGCGCTTCATCCACAGGTAGCGGACACGCCAGAACCGGCAAAACAGGCCGCGCAACCCTATCGCGTTCTTGCCCGCAAGTACCGCCCGCAGACCTTCGCCGAACTTATTGGTCAGGAGGCGATGGTCCGCACGTTGGCTAATGCCATCGCGCGCGACCGGCTCGCTCATGCCTTCCTGATGACCGGCGTCCGCGGGGTCGGGAAAACCTCGACCGCCCGGCTCATCGCGAAGGCGCTCAACTGCATCGGGCCGGACGGGCAGGGCGGGCCGACGATCAGCCCATGTGGTCAGTGCGAGCCCTGCCGTGCCATCGCGGAAGGCCGCCATATCGACGTGATCGAGATGGACGCTGCCTCGCACACCGGTGTCGACGACGTGCGCGAGATCATCGAGGCGGTGCGCTATGCCGCCGTCTCGGCGCGATACAAGATCTACATCATCGACGAAGTCCACATGCTGTCACGCAATGCTTTCAATGCTTTGCTGAAAACACTTGAGGAGCCACCGGCGCATGTGAAGTTTCTCTTCGCGACCACCGAGGTCGAGAAGCTGCCGGTCACGGTTCTCAGCCGCACCCAGCGCTTCGACCTGCGCCGGATTCCGGTCGAATTGCTCCAGGCACACTTTGCCGAAATTTGCCGCAAGGAAGGCATAGAGGCCGAGCCCGAAGCCCTGCACATTGTCGCCAACGCTGCCGAGGGTTCGGCGCGCGACGGTCTTTCGATCCTCGACCAGGCGATCGCCCATGCCGACCTCGAGACCGAGGGCAAGGTCACGGCAGAGCGCGTTCGGGACATGCTCGGGCTTGCAGATAAGACCGCGCAGAGGCGCCTGTTCGGCCACCTCCTCGCGGGCGAAGGCAAATCGCTGCTAGGCCTGATTGACGAGCAATATGCGCTTGGCGTCGAACCATTGGCGCTGGTGCGCGCACAAATGGACCTCGCCCACCGCATAGCGCTGGCGCAGGCTTCAGGTGGCGAGGTCGATGCGACGACCGCCGAGGAACGCGATCAGATTTCAGGCTGGGCCAGCTCCCTGGAAGTCGGTCAGGTGCACCGCCTTTGGCAACTCCTGCTCAAGGGTCACGAGGAGGTGCGCCTTGCGCCAGACCCGCTGGTTTCGCTGCGCATGGCTTTGTTGCGGGTCATGCATGCAGGTCAGATGCCCGATCCCGGCAAGTTGGCGAAGAAACTCGAAGAGCTCGCCGAGCGCGGGCCCGCGCCTTCGCAAACCCCAACGAACGCGGAAAGCGCGACGCCTGCTGCAAGCGCAACGCTTGATTGGGCGACGCTCGTCGACAAGATAGATCATGCGGGGCAGCCGCTTGCCGCGAGCGTCATGCGCTTGCAGGTTCGCGTGCAGGAACTGGCCGACGGCATCCTCAAGTTCGGGCGCGATCCGAAGTTTACCGACGACGTCCTGCCAATGCTGCGCGATGCCCTGCTGGCAGTGACCGGCAAGCGCTGGTCGGTCGAGGTGTTTCCCGGCGGCGAGGGCGCTCCCTCGCTCGTCGAACAGGCGGAGGCCGCCCGCGAGGCTGCCGCTGCCGCAACCCGCTCGCATCCGCTGGTGAAGGCCGCTTTCGAGGCCTTTCCCGATGCCGAACTGATCGAAGACGGCGCCGATGCCCCCCGTCGGCGCGACATACCCTGGAGTAGAAACGCATGAACATGGAAGAGATGCTCGCACAGGCCCAGAAGGCTGCCGAGACCATCCAGAAGCAGATGGGCGAGGCGCAGGCCAAGCTCGACGAACTCGAAGTCGTCGGCAATGCCGGCGGCGGCCTTGTGCAGGTCCGCGCCACCGCGCGCGGCCGCATCCTCGGCGTGACCATCGACGAAAGCCTGATGAAACCCGAAGAAAAGCAGATCGTCGAGGACCTCGTCACCGCCGCCTTCAACGATGCGCGCGACAAGGCGGACCGCGTTTCGGGTGAGGAGATGGCCAAGATCCAGCAGGGCATCG
This sequence comes from Qipengyuania sp. RANM35, assembly GCF_041021145.2. NCBI lineage: Bacteria > Pseudomonadati > Pseudomonadota > Alphaproteobacteria > Sphingomonadales > Erythrobacteraceae > Qipengyuania > Qipengyuania sp. RANM35. The sequence goes on from NZ_CM196433.1 coordinate 736,051, forward strand.
GCCTTCCCCCAGGCATGAAGCTGCCGGGAATGTGATCGGAAAGGGCGGAATCCTCCGCTCGTCCACACACCTTTTTCCCCATCCGTTGCGAAGGGGGGACTACGTCACCATATTCCCGTCAAACGGCCCCAATGGCCCGGACGGAATTGATCTATGACTGCCAGCTTTCCCCTTCTTCCCCTTCGCGACATCGTCGTCTTTCCCGGCATGGTCGTCCCGCTTTTCGTGGGTCGCGACAAGTCGGTTGCCGCGCTGGAAACCGCGATGGAGGGATCGAAGGACATTTTCCTTCTCGCCCAGCTCGATCCGGGCTGCGACGACCCTGAGCGTGACGATCTCTACGACGTCGGCGTAGTGGCGCAGGTGCTCCAGCTCCTGAAGCTGCCCGACGGCACGGTCCGCGTGCTTGTCCAGGGCTCGCGTCGCGCCACGCTCGACCGGCTGGTCGAGCAGGGCGATCATGTCGTCGCCGAGGTTTCCTACCGCGATGCCGTGACCGCATCGGGCAGCGAAGTGCTGGCCATGATGCGCCAGGTGATCGAGCAGTTCGGCGAATATGCCAAGCTGAACAAGAAGATCGGCGAGGATGCTGCCGACCAGCTGACCGACATCGACGATGCCGGTGAACTGGCCGACACGATCGCCGCCTCGATCAATGCCAAGGTATCCGACAAGCAGGCGCTTCTGGTTGAACATGATCCCCTGAAGCGGCTCGAGATGGTCATGTCCTTCATGGAAGGCGAGCTGTCGGTGCTGCAGGTAGAGCGTCGCATCCGTGGTCGCGTGAAGCGGCAAATGGAGAAGACGCAGCGCGAATATTACCTCAACGAGCAGTTGAAGGCGATCCAGAACGAGCTGGGTGGCGGCGATGAGGATGGCGGCAACGAGATTGCCGAACTGACCGAGAAGATCGCCAAGACCAAGCTCAGCAAGGAAGCGCGCGAAAAGGCCGAGGCGGAACTCAAGAAGCTGCGTTCGATGCAGCCGATGAGCGCCGAGGCAACCGTCATCCGCAACTATCTCGACGTGCTGCTCGGCCTCCCCTGGGGCAAGAAGAGCAAGGTCAAGAAGGACATCGCCAAGGCGCAGGAAATCCTCGATGCGGATCACTACGGTCTCGAGAAGGTCAAGGACCGCATCATCGAATACCTCGCGGTGCAGGCGCGCACCCGCAAGCTGAAGGGGCCGATCCTGTGCCTCGTCGGCCCTCCGGGTGTCGGCAAGACCAGCCTCGGCAAGTCCATCGCCAAGGCGACGGGGCGCGAGTTCGTGCGCCAGTCGCTGGGCGGCGTGCGCGACGAGGCCGAGATTCGCGGCCACCGCCGCACCTATATCGGCTCGCTCCCGGGCAAGATCGTCACCAACCTCAAGAAGGCCGGCAAGTCGAACCCGCTTTTCCTGCTCGATGAAATCGACAAGCTCGGACAGGATTTTCGAGGCGATCCGGCATCGGCGCTGCTCGAGGTGCTCGACCCCGAGCAGAACAACAAGTTCCAGGACCATTATCTGGAGCTCGACCTAGACCTGTCGGACATCATGTTCGTGACCACCGCGAACAGCCTCAACCTGCCGCAGCCGCTGCTCGACCGCATGGAGATAATCCGGCTCGAAGGTTATACCGAGGACGAGAAGGTCGAGATCGCCAAGCGCCACCTGCTGCCCAAGCAGGTCAAAGAACATGGCCTCAAGAAGGGCGAGTTCTCGCTGACCGAGGACGGGCTGCGCGATCTCATCCGCTATTACACGCGCGAGGCAGGCGTCCGCACGCTCGAGCGCGAACTGGCACGACTGGCTCGCAAGTCGCTGCGCAAGATCCTCGAAGGCAAGGCGACGAGCATCGAGATAACGACCGAAAATCTCAGCGACTATGCCGGCGTGCGCAAGTTCAAGCACGGCATGGGCGAGGAAGAGGCGCAGGTCGGGGCGGTCACGGGCCTTGCATGGACCGAGGTCGGCGGCGAGTTGCTCACCATCGAAAGCGTCACCACGCCGGGCAAGGGCGAGATCAAGACCACCGGCAAGCTCGGCGACGTGATGACCGAAAGCATCGCGGCTGCCTTCAGCTTCGTGAAGGCCCGCGCCCCGCACTACGGGATCAAGCCTAGCCTCTTCCAGCGCCGCAACATCCACATCCACCTTCCCGAAGGCGCGGTGCCCAAGGATGGCCCAAGCGCAGGCGTGGGCATGGTCACTTCGATCGTATCCGCGCTTTCGGGCGTTGCAGTTCGTCCGGACGTTGCGATGACCGGCGAGGTCACATTGCGTGGTCGCGTGCTGGCCATCGGCGGTCTCAAGGAGAAGCTTCTCGCTGCGCTTCGTGGCGGGATCAAGAAAGTGCTGATTCCCGAGGAGAACGTGAAGGATCTGGCCGAGATTCCGGACAATGTGAAGGAAGGCCTCGAGATCGTCGCCGTCTCGCATGTCGACGAGGTGCTCGAACACGCACTGGTTTCGAAGCCCGAGCCGATCGAATGGACCGAGGCGGATGATCTGGCCAGCCAGCCCGACCACCCGCACACCGCAACGCCTTCGCAGACCGCACATTAGCATTTGATATTGTGCGCTGCAGCGACTCGCCTCCACTGGCGGGTCAATAATCCGTTGCCAAAAAAGACCTGTCAGTGAGCGCGCCAAAGTAAACGGCGCGTTCACCTCGTCTTGACCCGATTCAGGGCCGAAAACGTCGCATTTTGGCCGAATTTGGCTTTGACACCCGGGTCAAAAAACTCTCAATTCCCCCGCATTCGGGAAGGCGATTCACCGAACATTTTTTTTCGAAAAGAACGAGGGGGTTCCCACAAATGAACAAGAACGACCTGATCAGCGCGGTTGCCGATGCCAGTGGCCTTTCCAAGAGTGATGCTTCGAGCGCCGTCGAGGGCGTGTTCGATTCGATCACCAAGGCACTGTCCAAGGGCGATGAAGTCCGCCTGGTTGGCTTCGGCACGTTCTCGGTCGCGAAACGCAAGGCCTCGACCGGCCGCAACCCGCGCACTGGCGAACCGATGACCATCAAGGCATCGAACCAGCCGAAGTTCAAGGCCGGCAAGGGCCTCAAGGATTCGGTCAACTGACAGACTGAGGTTCCGCCACGGCGTCGCGATCGCAGACGCAGCGTCCATGGCTAAAGAACACGCCGCACCCGCTCATGGCAGGTGCGGCGTTTTTCGTTTCTCAGTCAAACGCGATGAGTGCCGTGGGGGCCTGTTCCGTGCGGGCGGTTATCGCCCATGCCAGCCGCTGCCCCTTGGCATCGGCCTTGGGGCCCTCGTCGGTATTGTTCGCAAGAATACGCCCGTCCGTGACGATGGCAAAGGTGCCTTCGGGCGTGGCGAACTTGGGCACGCTCTCGCCGCCCTCACTCGCCATGGCACCAAGGCCGGCCAGCCCGGACATCATGCCCTGCATCGGATTGCCGCCACCCATGGCCGCGAAGCCGGGCGCATCAATCCTAACCTGCTCTTCATCGCGCAGGTTCACGCTGACGAAGACATTGGCCATCGGCAGCTTCTCTATCGTCGGGAATGCAAAGTCGTGCGAGAGCTGTCCCGAAATCGCGAAATCGACGTCGAACAGGCCGTCGCCCTTGTAGACCACCGCGTTCCAGCCGCGCTGCCGTTGCAGCCGTTCCGCAAGTTCCTTTGCCGCTTCGGGATTTGAAGGATCGATCCCGCCGAGGAATGCCTTCATCTGTTCGGCTTCCTGTGCCTTCTTCTCGCGACGTTCGGCGGCCCCGGTCTCCCAATCCTTCTTCTGTTCCGCGACCTCGTCAGAAGTGCAATCACGCTCCTCGAAATCGTCGTTCCAGCACTCGGCCTTGAACTCTTCCTCGGTCTTGTTTCCCATTTCCGCGAGTTTGCTCAGGGCCAGCATCTGGATTTCGCCGTCGTAGGCGTACGAGAAGCTGCCGTCCTTCATAAGGTGCAGTTCGCTCGCGAACTTGCCCGGTGTCAGCAGGCACCCGCTCAGCATGAACGCACTGACACCTGCCAGCGCAGCCGCGCGTATCTTGGTCGAAATCATTTTCCCCCCTTGGAATGTCTATCGAGTTGCCACGGCGTATAGCGCAATCGCGGCAGCATTCGAAACGTTGAGGCTTTCGATCGTGTCACCGATCGGAAGCTTGGCGAGTGCGTCGCAATGCGCCTCGATATTGTGGCGCATGCCTTCGCCTTCCGCTCCGAGGACCAAGGCAACGGGGCCTGCGGGCAGGGCCTCGGCCAGCGTCGCCTCAGCCGAGCCGGTCAGCCCGATGCGCCAGTATCCGGCTTCGGCCAGCTGTTCGAGCGCGCGGGCAAGGTTGACCACGCGGACCCATGGCAGGACTTCGAGTGCGCCAGAGGCCGACTTGGCAATAACGCCGCCTTCGGGCGGAGCATGGCGATCCTGCGTGACGATCGCGGCGGCACCGAAAGCTGCTGCAGAGCGCATGATCGCGCCGACATTGTGCGGATCGGTAACCTGGTCGAGCACCACAATCGGCGCATCGGGATCGCCGCCCAGCACTTCGTCGAGATGGATGTCCTCGAGCGGCGCGCATTCTAGGACGAGCCCCTGGTGCGGCGCATCCTTGGCGACGAGGCGCGCGAGGTCGGCGACATCGGCGTACTCGAGCGGGAAGTCTTGCGGCAACTCGCCGTCGAGCGATTCGACTCCTTCGCGCGTTGCCCACAGTTTGCGGTGGACGCGATCGGGGTTTTTCAGTGCTGCTTCGACCGCATGTCGGCCCCAGAGCCGCACGGCTCCGCTACTTGCCCGGCCGCTTCCGCGACCTCCCTTCATCCTGCCCGCGCGGCCGCGCAGGGCGCGCTTGCGTTCGCCTTTGGCCATCATATTCTTCCAGTCAGAAACTTCGAATGCGGCCTCTGCCAGCGAGGCCATTGACAGGCAAGCGCCGCTTCGCCAAAGGGGCGCCTCTCGGCCGGGGAGCCATATGGCTTCCCCAGCATTTTCTCCCTAGCGAGATCGGGCGAACCCGTGTGGACAGGTGGCCGAGTGGTTAAAGGCAGCAGACTGTAAATCTGCCCGTGCAAGCGTACGCTGGTTCGAATCCAGCCCTGTCCACCACCCGCCCTTCTTCACAGCAGATGGCGGTCAGTTCGCGCGGTGGGAAAGCCCTGCTGCGTCGAGAATCACGACTTCGCGCCGTGCGGGAAGATCGATCAAGCCGTCCTTCTTCAGCTTCGTCAGCTGCCGGCTGACCGTCTCGATCGTGAGCCCGAGGACGTCGGCAATCTGCTGGCGCGACAAGGGCAGGGTGATGTGCTCGGATGGGCCCAAGTGGATCGCAGCGCAGGTTTTCTCGCTCAGGCGATCGGCAATTTCGAGGAGGAACGTCGCGAGCTTCTGTTCCGCATTGAGCCGGCCGAGAAGCAGCATCCAGCGCCTCGTCTTGTCGAGCTCGGCCAGGGTGCGCTCCAACAGCTTGTGCTCCAAGCGCGGGTGTTCGCGGGTGAAGCGGTCGAAATCGCGCCTTTCGAATACGCAGACATAAGCATCGGTCAGTGCCTCCACCCCATAAGGGGCGGTCTCGCCGAACGGTCGGCCCAGGAAATCGGAAGGGTAGGCGAGTCCAAGGATCTGCTCGCGTCCATCCGATGTCTGGGTAGAGAGCTTCAGGACGCCCTCGATGACGTTGGCCACCAAGAGGGCTTCGTCACCTTCCCACAACAGCTGTTCGCCAGCCTGTATACGGCGACGACGGCCCAGCTTGTTGAGAACGCCGATCTCCTGTTCGTCGAGGTCGGCGCAAATCGCACGGTTGCGGATTGCGCAGGACTGGCAGAAATTCACAGTCGAGTTGGCGTGCGATTGATCCATCGCAATTGTCATAGTCCGGTGAGGCGATACTGCCAACCGCTTGCTCCAATTCCAACAGGGGCCTAATCCCGCCGGCCATGACACACGATACAGCGCTGACCGGCCGTCCCGTCATTTCCGCAACGGGCCTCTTCACGCCCGAAGAGAGCATCACGAACGAGGAACTGGTCGCCAGTTTCAACGAGTTTGTGCGGCGCCACAACGCCGCCCATGTGAATGCCATCGAGGCCGGCGAGATGGAGCCGCTGCAGGAAAGCTCGGTCGAGTTCATCGAGAAGGCAAGCGGTATCAAGGCACGGCATGTCATGGCCAAGGCGCCGGTGCTCGATCCTGAAATCATGGCCCCACGCTGGCCCGAGCGGTCGAACGACGAGCTTTCAATCCTCGCCGAGATCGGGGTGAAGGCGGCGCGCGATGCATTGGCGCGTGCCGGACGCAAGGCGGAAGATGTGGATGCGGTGCTGTGCGCAGCCTCCAACATGGAGCGGCCCTATCCGGCGATGGCTATCGAGATCCAGCAGGCGTTGGGGATCGACGGCTTCGGCTTCGACATGAATGTCGCCTGCTCAAGCGCGACTTTCGGTATCCAGACCGCCGCCGACTACATTCGCGCAGGCAATGCGAAGAGTGTGCTGGTGGTCAGTCCGGAAATCACCAGCGGCCACCTCAACTGGCGCGACCGCGACAGCCATTTCATCTTCGGCGATGTCGCAACCGCTGTCCTTGTCGAGGATGCCGCGATCGCTCCGAAGGAACATTGGGACATTCTGGGCACGCGCCTGAAGACCGTGTTCTCCAACAACATCCGCAACAACTTCGGCTTCCTCAACCGCGCCTATCCGGAGAGCAAGGGCGGGGCGGACAAGCTGTTCGTCCAGGAAGGGCGCAAGGTCTTCAAGGAAGTGGTGCCGATGGTCGCGGAAATGATCGTCACCGAGGCGGAGCGGCTGGGTATCGATCCTAAGGGACTGCGCCGCCTGTGGCTTCACCAGGCGAACACGGGCATGAACCGTTTGATCGCCCACCGCGTGTTAGGTCACGAGGCGGATGCCGACGAAAGCCCGACCGTTCTCGACACTTACGGGAATACTTCGAGTGCAGGCTCGATTATCGCTTTCCACCTCCACAGCGCGGACCTGAAAGGGGGCGACACGGGCCTGATTTGCAGTTTCGGTGCAGGCTATTCGGCAGGGACAGTGTTCGTACGCAAGGCCGCCTGACGCCTTGTGGCGCTGGGATTGTGCGCCTAAGTGCCCTTCATGGCAGGTGATCTTCTCGATAATCAGGGCCGCGGCGATGTCCGCTGGTCCTTCCCCCCCATCCATCCCGAAGGCCGCAAGTTTGGCCTGATCGCCGTGGTGATCAGCCTCGGTTTTCTGTTCGGTCTCGATTGGGAAATCGTTGGCTGGCCGCTGCTGCTGCTTTCGGTCGGTGTGTTTGCTTTCTTCCGCGATCCCGAGCGCGTGGTGCCGCAGGATGATCGCGTCATCGTCGCGCCGGCGGACGGGCTGGTCACGCTGATAAAGCAGGTCGAACCGCCCAAGGAATTGATGATCGACGACGGTACCGAGCATAGTGGTCTGCAACCGGGCCCGGTTACTCGCATCTCGATCTTCATGTCGGTTTTCGACGTGCACATCAATCGCGCCCCCGTGGCGGGCACAATCCGCCGGGTTATCTATATCCCGGGAAGTTTCGTCGACGCGGGCCTCGACAAGGCGAGCGAGGAGAACGAGCGCCAGCACATCTTGATCGAACGGATGGACGGGCTGAAAATCGGCTTTACCCAGATCGCCGGACTGGTGGCGCGGCGCATCGTCCCCTTCGTCAAGCCGGGCGATACGGTTGGCGTGGGCCAGCGCGTGGGCCTCATCCGGTTCGGCAGCCGCGTCGACGTTTACCTGCCCGCAGGGACCGATTCGAAGGTCATGCTCGGCCAGAGGATCATTGCGGGTGAGACTGTGCTCGCCGAAATCGGTACGCAGAAGCTGATCGAGGGCGTGGCGCAGTGAGCCTGTTGCCGCCCGAGCCCACGCCGGAGCCGGAAGAGCGCGCTCGCCTCGGCCCCAAGTCAGCCGAGGACGAGAGGCCGCTGATGGGCAAATCGCGCGGGCTGACGCTGCGTGCGATGGCGCCCAACGCGATCACTGCTGCGGCGCTGTGTTCGGGTCTTACCGGGATCAGGTTCGCGATTTCGGAACAGTGGGCTGCTGCGGCTGTCGCGATTATCGTTGCGGGGCTGCTCGACGGCATCGACGGCAGGATTGCGCGGCTCCTGAAAGCGCAATCGCGTTTCGGGGCGGAACTGGACAGCTTGGCGGACTCGCTCAGCTTCGGGACCGCACCCGCGATCATCATCTATCTCTGGTCGCTCTCGGTCGAGCCGCGCTGGGGCTGGTTTGCCGCGCTGGCGCTGGCGATCTGCTGTGCTCTCAGGCTTGCGCGCTTCAATGCCCAGATCGACATGGACGAACAGCCGCACAAGTCACTGGGCTTCCTCACCGGTGTTCCAGCACCGATGGGGGCAGGGCTGGCGTTCATGCCGTTCTACTTGTGGTCGGCAACAGGCCTCGAGGCATTTCGTGAGCCTGTTCTGGTCGCGCCATGGCTGGTCGCGGTCGCCTTGCTCATGATTTCCAGCATGGCGACGCCCAGCTGGACATCGCTTCGTCCGCGCCGCGGGATCAGGATCTGGGTACTGGCTTTCGTCGGCCTGATGTTCGCCGCGCTGCTGGTGGAACCCTGGTGGACGCTAAGCGCAATCGGTATCGGCTACCTCGCGCTGCTGCCGTTCACGCTGATGCGGTATTCACGCGTCAAGCGGCGCGGCTGAGCGAAACCTTCGCGACAGGCCGAGCCGGCGAGCGGTCGAAACCGGAACATCCGCCAGAGGTAATCGGGCTGCGCAGCACCGGCAACGGTGCGACGATCGCCGTGCGTGCGACTTCGCGACGCAGCTGGCCGAAAGCGGACCACCAGCGCAGTCCGCTATCGGCGAGCACAGCCGTTGCTGCCACGAAAGTGAGGGCGACGACGGCGGTCAGGAACAGTGCGAACATTGCAAATTCTCCCTGCCCGGCTGTCGACTTGCCTGTTGACAGGCCGGGGAAATCTAGTGGAAAACCCTTATTGCCCGCCGGCGGTTCCGGCGATGAGAACAATGTTCTCGGTTTGTTCTCCCATGTCAAGCGCTTTTCGCGACCGGTTGCGCGTATTTGTCGTCAAACCGTTGACACCGACATTGCGCGAAAGGGGGAATCCGGCCCGAATTCCCCGCAAATCCGCCTAATCGAGGTAATAATCGATCGTCGTCACCACGCGCACCCGCTGGTCGGGGCTGCTCGCCGTGCTCGATCCGCCGTAGTCCCCGTCGCTGCTACCCGATTCGCGACTTGAAACGGAAAAGTAGCCCTGCGTTGCGGTCTTGATGCCACCGACCGACGAGCCCGAATCATTGGCGAACTTTTCGGCCGCTCGGCGAGCATCCTTGGTCGCGGCGGCAATCATCTCGGGCTTCACCTTGTCGAGCTCGGTATATTCGTAGCTGGCATTCGTGCTGTCGACGACCAGTCCGGCCTGCGCCAATTCGTCCTTGTTCGCCTCGATCGCGCCCACGCCGGCGACATTCTCGGTGTCGAATCCGATGGCGCGACTGACCGAATAGACCTTCCGTCCAGTCGTCTTGCCGTTGATGTATTCGTCGGAAACCGAGATGCTGGCGCTGCTAGGGGTGGTCTGCTCACCCTTGAAGCTGTGCTTGGCGAGATAGGTGCGGATCATCGTGGTGTCGCGATCGACCGCGGCGAGGGCATCGGCGAGGGTATAGGCGCTTTCGGAATAACCCACCGACCAGGACGCGCGATTTGCAGTAACGTTACGCTGCGCCACACCGCGTACGGTAACTTCGCGGTCGGCACGCTTCATGCTCACCATGCCCCTCGCCAGGGCTACCGATCCCGCCGTCATGCCGAGAGCAAGGATCAGGCTGCCGCCGAGGAAAGCGATCCGGTTGTTGCGCGCGAAATCCGAAAAGAACCCACTTTGCTCTGTCATGCCAACCTCCCTAACGGTCGTCGCCTCATCGCGACCAACTGCGATGAACTGTGCAATTCTGTAGATGAACGGAGTATTACTGCGATCACCGCCGATGCCCCGGAGCAGGCATTTTTCGATGGTATTTCCCCCCGAGGGGCGCTAAGGGGCCGCCTTCGCAGTCAGGTCGGCCGGTTTTTTGCGGCCGGACGAGCGGCGAAAATCCACATGGAAGGCGCTCATACCGGTGCCCGTCGCGGGATACTCCGCAACTCGGGTTCCAGCTTTCCAGAGGCATAACCGGAAAGGAATATGATTATGGCGGCTCCTACCGTCACTATGCAGCAATTGATCGAGGCCGGCGCACACTTCGGCCACCAGACCCACCGTTGGAACCCGCGCATGAAGCCGTACATCTTCGGCGCGCGCAACGGCATCCACATCATCGACCTGTCGCAGACCGTGCCGCTGTTCGCGCGCGCGCTCGACTTCGTGCAGCAGACCGCACGTTCGGGCGGCAAGGTGCTGTTCGTCGGTACCAAGCGCCAGGCGCAGGACGCGATCCGCGAAGCCGCGCTCGCTTCGGGCCAGCACTTCGTCAACCACCGCTGGCTGGGCGGCATGCTCACCAACTGGAAGACCATCAGCGAACGCATCAAGTACCTCAAGACGCTCGACGAGCGCCTTGCCGGTGACACTGCGGGCCTGACCAAGAAGGAAGTGCTCGACCTGAACCGCAAGCGGGACAAGCTCGAAATGTCGCTCGGCGGCATCCGCAACATGGGCGGCATTCCGGACGTGATGTTCGTGATCGACGCCAACATGGAAGACCTCGCCATCAAGGAAGCCAACGTTCTCGGCATCCCGGTGGTCGCGGTTCTCGACACCAACGTCGATCCCGAAGGCATCGCCTTCCCGATCCCGGGCAATGATGACGCCGCCCGCGCCATCAAGCTGTACTGCGATGCGATTGCCAACGCTGCCAAGAGCGGCCGTGGCGAAGGCATCCAGGATTCGGGTGCCGACGTCGGTGCGATGGAAAATCCGCCGGAAGAGAGCGTCGAGGCCTGAGCCTGACTTTGGACGGGTGCCTACGCGCGCCTGTCACAATGCGAAGCTACGCGCCGGGCCGCTCCACAGCTGGCCCGGTGCCCGCACATTAATTCAAGAAGGAAGAATACCATGGCTGCATTCACTGCCGCTGACGTGAAGGCCCTGCGCGAAAAGACCGGCGCGGGCATGATGGACGCCAAGAAGGCGCTCGAAGGTGCGAATGGCGACATCGAAGCCGCTGTCGACGCGCTGCGTGCGAAGGGCCTCGCCACCGCCCAGAAGAAGTCGAGCCGCACTGCGGCCGAAGGCCTCGTCGGCGTTGCCGTCGAAGGCACCAAGGGCGTTGCCGTCGAAGTGAACTCGGAAACCGACTTCGTCGCGAAGAACGACCAGTTCCAGGACTTCGTGCGCAAGACCACGCAGGTCGCGCTCGGCACCGCCGGTGACGACGTCGACACGCTCAAGGCTGCTGCTTACCCGACCGGCGGCACCGTCGGCGACAAGCTGACCGACAACGTCGCGACGATCGGCGAGAACCAGCAGATCCGCCGCATCAAGACCGTCTCGGTCACCGACGGCGTCGTGGTTCCCTACATCCACAATGCGGTCGCTTCGGACCTCGGCAAGATCGGCGTGCTCGTCGCTCTCGAGAGCGAAGGCGACAAGGACAAGCTGGCCGAACTCGGCAAGAAGCTCGGCATGCACATCGCTGCTGCTTTCCCGCAGGCGCTGACCGCCGAAGGCCTTGACAGCGAAGTGCTCGACCGCGAGCGCAAGATCGCTGCCGAAAAGGCTGCCGAAAGCGGCAAGCCGGCTGAAGTCCAGGCCAAGATGGTCGACGGCGCGGTCAACAAGTACGCCAAGGAAAACGCCTTGCTGAGCCAGGTCTATGTCATCGACAACAAGACCCCGATTTCGCAGGTCGTCGAGCAGGCTGCCAAGGACGTCGGCGCCAAGGTCGAGCTGGTGGACTACGTCCGTTTCCAGCTGGGCGAAGGCATCGAGAAGGAAGAGAGCGACTTCGCCGCCGAAGTCGCCGCTGCCGTCGCCGGCTAAGCGACTAGCGCTTCCTCAAGAACAAGGGCCGCCGAACTTCGGTTCGGCGGCCTTTTTCGCATTGGGGCCGCATTCTCCGCTTCGTTCATCGAGAGAGTTCCCAACATTAACGGCGAGCGGTCGACGAATTCAGCTTACCTGCAGCCCTTGGCCTGTAATCGGGGCTCATGACAAAGCGAGTTTCTCCCAAGCCCGACGCATCCGGCAAGCGCCGGAACGGGAAGCCTTTTGCAAGTATACCACTGGTGGCGCTTGCTGCGCTCGGTAGCGTGAATGGCGCCCAGGCCGGACAGGCGGAAGCGACGATTTACGTCGACGCAAACGGCAGTGATTCACGGTCCGGCATGTCGCCCGGCGAAGCGCTACGCACGCCCGCAAAGGCGATGGCGCTGGCAGGCCGTTCCGGACTTCCAGTCACGGTTGTCCTGTCGGGCCAGTTCCGCCTTGCCGATCCGATCGTCATCGAGCGCGGATTGCGGAATGTAACTCTCGTATCGAGCGCCGATCGACCGGCAGTGCTCACCTCGGGTGGCGCTGCCGCAGCTATCGTCGTCAAGGCAGATCGGGCACGCATCTCGGGCCTCACCATCAATGGATTTCCGCAGCGCGGCATCTTCGTGACGGACGCACGCGGAGTGACAATCCGCGAAAACCGCATTCTGGAAACGCGCAGCAACGGGTGGAGCCAGGGCGCCATTCATCTGACCGGCAACGTGACTGGCGCTATCGTGGAACGCAATCGCGTGAAGGGCGCCGACTACGCCGGCATCCAGGTCGATACGAACAGCAATTCCGATGTCAGCAATATCGTCATTGCCGGCAACCGCGTCGAACAGACTTGCCGCGTCATTGCCGATTGCGGTGCTATTTACATCAACGATCGTGGACGCAGCAGCCGCGGCACGCTCATCGCCGACAATGATGTGCGCGATTTCGGCCCGCCTTCGGCCAAGGGCAGGGGTATCTACCTCGACGATTGGGCATCCAACGTGACCGTCCGTGGCAACCGTATCGAGGGCCGGGGAAGCTACGCTTTCCAGATCCATGGCGGTCACGACAATCTTGTGACGAACAACATGGTTTTCCTGTCCCGGGGGACGAAGCCATTCCTCTACCAGCAACACGTGCGATCGAAGTCTTGGACCGAAATGACGGGCAACCGCATTTCCGGAAATGAGTTTAATGGCGAAATGATCGCTGCGGTGGTCGATCTGGCCCGCATCCCCGATCGAGGGCGTCCGCAACTGCGAGACAACCGCGCTTGCACTGCCCGGGGCTGCGCATCGCTCGATAGCTGAAAGTGCCGATGCAAGGCTGACGAGCGGGTCTGGCGTAGGAAATCCACTTATCCCAAATCGAGGATTGTGTCGGCTTTCGGCTGTTTGTGGAGATTGGGCCGACACTCCCGGAACGCCTCGATTGCGGACATTCAAAATTGTCGCCATCCTCGGGACGAAAAACGCGATGCTGCGGAGAGTTAGACCGATGAGCTTCTACGCAACGATCCGAGACTGCGTTGACAGGTCATGGCAGGGTTCAACTTGGCGTGTCTTGCCATTGCCCGCGATGCTACCAGCCCTGCTTTCAATGGTGATTGAGAGCAAAGCGCTGGTCACAATCGCGTGGGTCTGGTTCGCAGTGTGGACGTCATTCGTCATGTGGCGCTGGTGGCTCATGATGAGAACGGCGACAGGCGAGGCCGACGAGACTTTCGACAAAGAAGGCAAGTTCAAGTTGTCCAAGGAGTATTGGACGACGGAAAGCGCGACCTCAGCGGCAAAAAGGCGCCGCAAGGACTAACCGTGGCCCCGCGCCGGATACACCCAAACATTAGTTGCTGTCCGCTTCCCACCCAAAGGTGGTTAGACTTAAATCTGCTTGATTGGCCCCAAAAGCAGCCGCGTGCCTCATTGCCCTGTTGGAGGTCTTCTGGCTTTCCCTTTGCGCCCTGTCCCCTTCGCCGCTAAGGAGCCGCATCCCACGTCGCAACACGGATTCTTAAGCCTCCATGCCCGTATCTTCGATGAAACGCGTCCTGCTCAAGCTTTCGGGCGAGGTGCTCATGGGCGACCAGCAGTTCGGGATCGACCCGGCATTCGTCATGGAACTGGCCAAGGAAGTGAAGGCAGCGAAGGATACAGGGCTCGAAATCTGCCTCGTCATCGGCGGCGGTAACATCTTCCGCGGCATGGCCGGGGCGGCGCAGGGCATGGACCGCGCGCAGGCCGACTACATGGGCATGCTCGCCACCGTCATGAACGCGCTGGCGATGCAGAACGCGCTCGAACAGCTTGGCGTCCAGACCCGCGTGCAGAGCGCTCTGCAGATGGACCAGGTGTGCGAACCGGTGATCCGTCGCCGTGCCGAACGCCACCTCGAAAAGGGTCGCGTGGTCATCTTCGCCGCCGGTGTGGGCGCTCCCTATTTCACCACCGACAGTGGCGCTGCGCTGCGTGCGGCGGAGATGAAGTGCGATGCGCTGCTCAAGGGCACCAGCGTCGACGGAGTCTATGATAGCGACCCCAAGAAGAATTCCGAAGCAAAGCGCTTCGAAACCGTGACTTACAGCAAGGTCCTGGCAGACGACCTCAAGGTCATGGACGCCAGCGCCGTCGCCCTGTGCCGCGACAACAATATTCCGATCGTCGTCTTCTCGATCCGCGAGAAGGGCAATCTTGCCCGGGTCATCGCGGGCGAGGGTACGCAGACGGTCGTCCAGAACTGAACGATACGAAGACAAGAGGAAGCCTGACATGGCCAAGTACGACAAAGCCGACATCGAGCGCCGCATGAACGGTGCCGTCGAAAGCCTGAAAGGCGACCTTTCGGGCCTGCGCACCGGCCGCGCCAACACCAGCCTGCTCGATCCCGTCGTGGTCGAGGTTTACGGCGCGATGATGCCGCTGAACCAGGTCGCCACTGTCTCGGCACCCGAGCCGCGCATGCTCAGCGTGCAGGTGTGGGACAAGTCGAACCTGATCGCGGTCGAGAAGGGCATCGCCAAGGCGAACCTCGGCCTGAACCCAATGATCGACGGCCAGACGCTGCGCCTGCCGATGCCGGACCTGACCGAAGAGCGCCGCAAGGATCTGGCAAAGCTGGCCGGCCAGTATGCCGAACAGGCGAAGATCGCGATCCGCAACGTCCGCCGCGACGGCATGGAAGCGCTCAAGGAAGACGAGAAGAAGAAGGAAATCTCCGAAGACGACCGCAAGCGGTCGGAGGACGAGGTCCAGAAGCTGACCGACAAGTATGTCGGCGAGGCCGAGCAGGCCGCGCAGGCCAAGGAAAAGGAAATCCTGACCCAGTAGGGGATCGGGGCCGGGGACGAGAATGAGCGGCGAAGGCCAACAGGCCCGGCATGTTGCCATCATCATGGATGGCAACGGCCGCTGGGCGAAGCGCAAGCACCTGCCGCGCGCCATGGGCCACCGCAAGGGCGTGGAGGCGGTGCGCGAGCTCGTCCGTTCGCTCAAGGACACCTCGATCGAGTGCCTGACGCTCTATGCCTTCAGTTCGGAGAACTGGAAGCGGCCCGAGGACGAGGTCGACGACCTGATGAACCTGATGCGCAAGTTCATCAAATCCGACCTGCCCGAATTTATCGCCAACGACGTCAAGCTGGCTATTATTGGCGACTGGCAGGGACTTGCACCCGATATCGTCGAAATGCTCGAGGATGCGTTGGCGCAGACCGCGCACGGGTCGCGCACGCTGGCAGTGGCGCTCAACTACGGATCGCATGCCGAGATTGCCCGCGCGGCGAGGCTGGCGGCGGCCGAGGGCGCAATCGACGAGGCGGCCATCGCGCGCCACCTGTTTACCGCCGACCTGCCGCCGCTCGACCTGCTGATCCGCACCAGCGGAGAGGTGCGCCTGAGCAATTTTCTCTTGTGGCAGGCGGCCTATGCGGAAATGATATTCACCGACGTGCTGTGGCCCGACTTCACTCCGGATCACCTGCGCGCCGCGCTCGATGACTTTGCCAACCGGGAGAGGCGATTTGGCGGACGTTGAGGTAATGGCGGAGCCTGCGGCTCCCGCGAGAAAGAACGCCGACCTTCCGGTTCGGATTGTCTCGGCTGTCGTGATGCTGGGCCTTGCCATCGGGGCGCTCAAGGCCGGTGATCCGTGGCTCGACATCTTCATCGTCGCCGTTGTGGCTACGACGTTGTTCGAGTTCGTGATGCTGGTGCTGAAGGCGACGGCGAGCCTGCCGCTGCGAATTCTCGGTGTCGCCGCCGGGGTCGCCTATGTCGGTATCGCCGGCTTCATGCTCACTAAGATGCCGGTCCCCATGGTGGTCGCGGTCGTTGGCGCGGTGATCTTCGTCGACACCTTCGCATATTTTACCGGTCGCACGTTAGGCGGACCGAAGATCGCGCCTGCGATCAGCCCGTCGAAAACCTGGGCAGGCCTGCTGGGAGCGGTCATTGGGGCGACACTGTGGGTCGGTGGCTGGGTCTACGTGGTTGCGCACGCCATTTCAGGTGACAAGACGCTAGGGTTCGAGCCGCAGGAGATGCTCCAGATTCTCGGGATCGGCCTGCTGGTCGCGGTAGCAGCTCAGGCGGGCGACTTCTTCGAGAGCTGGCTCAAGCGCAAGGCTGGCGTGAAGGACAGCTCGAATCTCATTCCGGGTCATGGCGGCTTCTTTGATCGAACCGACGGCATGATCCCGGTCGTCATCCTGGCCGGACTTCTGGTGCGCGGAATTTCGTGATCCGTTCGATTTCCATTCTCGGCGCGACAGGTTCGGTGGGCGAGCAGACGCTCGACCTTGTGCGGCGCAATCGCGAAGAATGGAAGGTCGTGGCGCTCACCGCCCATTCCAATGTTGCGGCTCTTGCTGCGATGGCCCGCGAATTCGACGCTGAGGTGGCGGTTATCGCCGACGAGACGCGGCTCGACGAGCTGCGCGCCGCTTTGGCCGGCAGCGGGATCGAGGCGGCAGGTGGCCGAGCAGCGCTATGCGAGGCCGCATCGCGCCCGGTAGACATGACCGTCGCCGCGATCGTGGGCTGTGCAGGGCTGGGCCCGGTGATGGCCGCGATCGAGCAGGGTGGAACAATCGCACTGGCAAACAAGGAGGCACTGGTCTCGGCGGGCGAGGTCATGACCGAAGCCGTGAAGAGTCACGGCGCCACGCTGCTACCGGTCGATTCCGAACACAACGCGATATTCCAGTGCCTGTCCGGCAATCGTATCGAAGATGTGCGCTCGATCACGCTCACTGCCAGCGGCGGGCCGCTCCGGCTGGTTGAAAATCTCGACGCG
Organism: Qipengyuania sp. RANM35; assembly: GCF_041021145.2. Taxonomy (NCBI): domain Bacteria; kingdom Pseudomonadati; phylum Pseudomonadota; class Alphaproteobacteria; order Sphingomonadales; family Erythrobacteraceae; genus Qipengyuania; species Qipengyuania sp. RANM35. Next base: position 753,289 of record NZ_CM196433.1, read on the forward strand.
GTGACGCCGGAACAGGCAATCGCCCACCCCAATTGGGACATGGGCGCCAAGATTAGCGTCGACAGCGCAACCATGTTCAACAAGGGCCTCGAACTGATTGAGGCGCATCATCTGTTTCCGGTGGGCCTCGATCGCATTCGCATCGTCGTGCATCCGCAGAGCGTAATCCATTCGATGGTCGAATATCGCGACGGCTCTACCCTGGCCCAGCTTGGGCCTTCGGACATGCGCGTGCCCATCGCGTCGTGCCTCGCATGGCCGCTGCGCATGGATACGCCCATGGCACCCCTCGACCTGGCGGCCATAGGTGAACTCAGCTTCTTCGCACCCGACGAGGTGCGGTTTCCTGCGACACGCCTTGCGCGCGAGGCGGCGCAGGCGGGCGGCGCGGCGCCGGCAATACTCAATGCCGCAAACGAAATCGCGGTTGCGGCCTTCCTCGAGCGTAAGATTGCATTCAGCCGCATTCCCCTATTGGTGGAGCGCGTGCTCTCGGAAGGGCAATTGCCTGACCCGCCGCGGACCCTAGAAGAGGTTCTGGGCGTTGATGGGAGTGCGCGCAAACGCGCGAACGAATTGCTGGAGCTCGCCTGACTTGGAAAGCACTATTCCCCTTTGGCTGTATTACGTCATCGGCTTCCCGTTGCTGCTGGGGCCGCTGGTGACCGTTCACGAGTTGGGTCACTACATTGTCGGTCGCTGGTTCGGTGTTCAGGCGGAAGCGTTCTCGGTCGGTTTCGGCAAGGAAATCTGGGGCTTCACCGACAAACGTGGGACGCGCTGGAAGCTCGCGGCCATTCCCTTGGGCGGGTATGTCCAGTTCAAGGGCGACATGAACCCGGCCAGCATCCCCGATGCCGAGGCTATCGCCAAAGCGGAGGCGGATGAGCGGGAAGGGAGCTTCCACCACGCAGCCCTTTGGAAGCGCGCGCTGATCGTTTTTGCAGGGCCTGCGACGAACATCATTCTTACCCTCGCTATTTTTGCGAGCTTCTTCGCCTTTTACGGCAAGCCGGTACCGGCCAACGCGGACCAGCAGCTGACAATTGCCGAGTTTGCGCAAGGTTCGGCCGCGCAACAAGCGGGCCTTGAGATCGGGGACCGGATCGTCGCGGTGGATGGCAAGCAGATGCGGGGTTTCCGGGATCTCCAGGATGCGGTGCTGATGTTCCCGGGACGCACCCTCGATTTCGCAGTGATGCGCGACGGAAGCGAGCGCCATTTTGAAGTGACCGCAGCGAGCCGCGAGATCACCGACCAGTTCGGCAATACCTCGCGCATAGGGCTCGTCGGAATTCAGGCCAAGGCAGTCGACTACCAGTATGTGCCGCAAGGCATCGTCGCGAGCGTCGGACTTGCAGTCGACCATTCGCGAGGCATCGTCGAAATGATGATCACCGGAATGGGCCAGATCATCAATGGCGAACGCTCGGTCAAGGAACTTGGCGGGCCGGTAAAAATCGCGAAGTTTTCCGGCGAGCAGTTGAGCATGGGGGCGCTCGCCTTCATCAACTTCGCGGCGCTGATTTCGCTTAATTTGGCATTCATCAACCTCCTGCCAATCCCGGCCCTCGACGGCGGGCACCTGGCTTTCTACGCGGCTGAAGCGGTCCGCCGGAAGCCGGTCGGCCCGCGCGGTCAGGAAGTGGCGTACCGCGCCGGCGTGGCCCTCGTGCTCATGCTGATGGTGTTCGTCACGGTGAACGACCTGGCTGGCCTCCCGATCTTCGGGAAATAGCCGGGGAAAGGGAGCGCGAGAACCGGCAATTCACTGTAGCAATGCTTGATTGGCGAGTGCGCATCGGGCAGGGGACGGTCGAGCTTCCCCGGGTGCGGCGGGCTCTTTGCCGGATCGGGTAGCAACAGCCGGTTCTGAATATTGTTTCGAGGACGGGAAACTCCTTGTCGATGACTGACTTTGCAACTGCCGCCACGCGACGTTCCACCCCCTGCGCGCGGCTGGCGATCAGCCTGCTTGCCGGCACCATGCTGGCCGGTATCCCGCAGGCGGCAATGGCGCAGGAAGCAACCGATGCCGCTGCGGCGCAGGCCGCCCCAGCCGCCCAGTCCGAAGTGGTGCGCACGATAGCCGTGGCCGGTGCACAGCGTCTCGAGCCGCAGACGATCCTGTCCTACATCCGGTTGCGCCCGGGCGACGTGTGGAGCCAGGCGGTCGGTGACCAGGTCCTGAAGGACCTTTACGCGACCGAACTGTTCTCCAACGCCAGCGTGGTCAACAATGACGGCAACGTGGTCATCACGATCGTCGAAAACCCGGTGGTCAACCGGATCATTATCGAGGGCAACAAGCGCCTCAAGGTCGACAAGATCCTGCCCGAGATCAAGCTCTCGCCGCGACAGATATTCACTCGTTCGAAGGTCCGTGCGGACGTGACCCGCATCATCGAGCTCTACAAGCGTCAGGGCCGTTTCGCCGCCACTGTCGAGCCGAAGATGGTCGAGCTGAGCCAGAACCGCGTCGATATCGTCTTCGAGATCAACGAAGGGCCCAAGTCCAAGGTCCGGCAGATCAATATCATCGGCAACGAGAAGTTCTCCGACGGCGAACTGCGTGGCGAAATGCTGACGAAGCAGGCGCGCCTGACGAGCTTCTTCAGCTCGAACACCAGCTATGACCCGGACCGCCTCGCCTATGACCAGCAGCTCCTGCGCCAGTTCTATCTGACCGAAGGCTATGCCGACTTCCGCGTGGTTTCGGCGGTCGCAGAGCTGACGCCGGACAAGAAGGACTTCATCATCACCTACGTCGTCGAGGAAGGGGAACGCTACAAGTTCGCCGACGTCTCGGTCGACAGCCAGATCCGCGATTTCGACAGCAAGGCGATGTCGACGCGTCTGCCGATGAAGACCGGCGACTGGTACGATGCCAAGCAGGTCGAGGACACGGTCGAGCAGTTGACCGAACTGGCCGGAACCTTTGGCTACGCCTTTGCCGACGTCTCGCCGAATTTCTCGCGCAATCCGGACGACAAGACCATGTCGGTCCAGTTCGTCCTCCGCGAAGCGCCACGCGTCTATGTCGAGCGGATCGACGTCAACGGAAACACGCTGACCCAGGACAAGGTCCTGCGCCGCGAATTCCGTGTGGCCGAGGGCGATGCCTTCAATTCGCTGGCGGTCAAGCGTTCGACCTCGCGCATCAACTCGCTGGGCTATTTCCAGGAAAACTTCGAGATCAACCAGGTCGAGGGCAGCCAGCCCGACCGCATTGTTCTCGAAGCCAATGTCGAGGAGCAGGCTACCGGCCAGTTGCAGCTGTCGGCCGGCTTCAGTTCGCTTGAAAGCTTCATCCTCGCCGGCTCGATCCAGCAGCGCAACTTCCGCGGCCGTGGTCAGACAGTTGGCCTAAGCCTCAACTACTCGCGCTATTCGAAGTCGGCCCAGGTCAGCTTCACCGAACCCTATGTGTTCGACCGCAATATTTCGGCTGGCGTGGACATCTACCGCCGCGATCTCAACAGCTTCAACTTCCGCAACAACCAGCGCAACACGACGTACAAGCAGGCCACCACCGGCCTTTCGCTGCGCGCGGGCGTGCCATTGACCGAATACATGTCGGCCGTCGGAAGCTACACTTTCAACTACGACGACGTGTCGCTCGGGAACGAGTTCTTCACCAACGGCGCGTGCGATCCGACCAAGGCCAGCCGCTTCCTGTGCGAGGCAATCGGCAAGCGTTCGAGCTCGATCGTCGGTCTGACCCTTAACTACGACACGCTCGACAGCCGCCTGCGTCCCACGCGCGGCGAGACGATCAGCTGGACGACCGAATTCGCCGGCCTTGGCGGCTCGGAACGTTACCTGCGCAGCCGCGCACGCCTGGCCAAGTACTGGGGCATCGGTAGCGGGTTCATCTTCTCGCTGGCCGGCGAAGGCGGCTGGATCAAGGGTCTGAAGGACAGCAATACTCCGGGTACGGACAACGTTCGCCTGATCAACCGCTTCTTCCTGGGCGAACCGCAGATGCGCGGCTTCGACATTAGGGGCGTCGGCCCTCGCATCGTGCGCCTGCCGTACTTCGATGACGACAACGATCCGACAACGCCCGACGTGCCGCAGGCGCTGGAGGATGCTCTCAATTCCAAGAACCGTCTCGACGACTCGCTGGGTGGCAGGGCCTATTACCTCGGTCGCGCCGAGCTCGAGATCCCGCTTGGCAGCGGTGCGCGCGAGATGGGCCTGCGTCCGTCGGTCTTCGTCGACGTCGGCTCGCTTTTCGGCATTACCGAGCCGATCCTCCAGGATTTCCCGAACGGCGTACCGCTGACCAACGACCTCGGCCAGCAGCTGTATTTGCAGTCGGGTACCGACGCGAGCGGCAACGAGGTCTTCTCTTCGGTTACCAACCCGATCTCGCCAAGCGGCGCGACGAACACTCCGCAGTATCGCGCGGCCGGCTTCAAGGAAGTCTTCGTCGGCGACAGCGTATCGCCGCGCGTTTCGGTCGGCTTCGGCGTCAACTGGAACTCACCCTTCGGTCCGTTCAGGATCGATGTATCGAAGGTCCTTAAGAGTCAGGTCGGTGACGACACCAAGACCTTCTCCTTCAACGTAGGAACGCAATTCTGATGAATACCAAGATCAAACTCGCTGCCGGTGCCGTTCTGGCCGCCGCAGCCGTTGCTGCTACCCCTGCTTCGGCGCAGGTCGCCGGCATCGCCACCAGCAGCCCCGAAGCCGTGATCGTGCGCGCCCAGGCGCGCATCACCGCCTACCAGCAGATCGAGCAGCAGTATGCCGCGCAGATCGCCCAGATCCGTACGCTGCGCCAGGAAATGGCAACGCTGCAGCAGACGCTCGACACCAACAAGGACGGGCAGCTGAGCCAGCAGGAGGCCACGGCCAACAAGTCTGCGGTCGACCAGCTGCAGGCGAAGGAACAGACGGTCGCGCAGACGACCCAGCCGATCGTTCTTGCCCAGACCTATGCCATCGAGCAGCTGATCAACGACTACGCCAATGTCCAGCAGCAGGTCGTCAACGACAAGAAGATCCAGATCATGCTGACCCCGGACGCGATCCAGTGGGCACCTGATTCGGTCAACGTCACCGACGCGCTCGTCGCCGTGATCAACAAGCGCATGCCTTCGGTGCAGATCACCCCGCCGGCAGGCTGGCGTCCGCGCCAGGAGTCGCTGGCCACCCAGCAGACCGTGGCGCAGATCCTTGTTGGCGTTGCCCAGCAGCAGGCAGCTGCCGCGCAGCAGAGCCAGCAGCCGCAACAGCAGCAGCCGACCGGCCGCTGATCCGACCAAGAAGGGGGCAGGGCATGAGCGAGGAAACCACCGGTTTCGACGTCGTGGAGGTGCTGAAGCGCCTGCCACACCGCTATCCCCTGCTCCTGGTCGACCGGGTGAAGGAGCTGGTCGTCGACGAGCGCATCCATGCGATCAAGGCGGTCAGCTTCAACGAGGACTTCTTCCAGGGCCACTTCCCCGGCGCGCCGATCATGCCTGGCGTCCTCCAGATCGAGGCACTGGCGCAGGCTGCGGGTGTGCTCGCAGTGGAAAGCCTCGGCCTCGCAGGTTCTGGCAAGCTCGTTTACTTCATGGCCATCGAGAATGCGAAGTTCCGTGCGCCCGTGACGCCGGGTTGCCTGCTCGACCTCAAGGCCGAGTTCGTCCAGAAGCGCGCGCGCGTGTGCAAGTTCGCAGGTGAAGCATCGGTCGACGGCAAGGTGACCTGCGAAGTCAGCTTCACCGCGATGATCGCCGACGCGCCGGAATAAGGTTGCCAATCCCGGCGCTCGCCGCTATGCGCGCGCCTTTCCCATTCACAGCTGGACCGGTCGGAACCGTTCCGAAGCTAGAAGGACGAATATCATGAAGGCCGAAGGGCACCCCGACTATCACATGATCACGGTCAAGATGACCGATGGTACCGAATTCCAGACCCGCTCGACCTGGGGCAAGGAAGGCGACACGCTCGCCCTCGAAATCGACCCCACGAGCCACCCGGCCTGGACCGGCGGCAAGCAGCAGCTTCAGGAAGGCGGCCGCGTCGCAGCCTTCAACAAGCGCTTCGGTGGCCTCAGCCTCAAGAAGTAAGCTCCAAGGGCTTTCGAAATCAGGGAAGGGCGGTCCGTTTGGGCCGCCCATTCTCGTTTGGCGCGCCTACTGGGCGCAGTCGATACAGCGGGTCGCGATAGGTCGCGCTTCGAGCCGGGCACGGGAGATCGCCTTCCCGCATTGGCTGCAGGTGCCGTAAGTGCCGTTGTCCATGCGCTGCAAGGCCATGCGAATCTGTGAGATCTCGTTGCGCAGGACTGCATCCACCCCTTCCAGCGCCTCGTCATCGGCAAGGTCTACGGCCTGCTCGCTGAAATCCGCGTCGAGAGGGCCACGCAGATCGTCCTCGATGTCCTCGACCCGCTCGAGGAGTTCTCCGAGCCTCTCTTCGAGCCTGACCCTAATTCCCGAATAATCGTCCATCACCATCCCCACGGTTTTTCGCGATACCACTTCGTGATCACGTACTTGGTCCCTTTGCGCACCTTCATCCCGTGATGGAGCGTATTGGGGTTCTCACGTTTGTCGGGCCGGCGGTTGTTCCAGCAGACCAGCTTGCCGCGTTCCGGCTGGAACATCTTGCCGACCGTCTTGAACCGTGTAGCACCGCCGGCATCGACGTCATTGAGATAGATCATGAAAGTCCAGGTTCGCTGGCCAGCGACCGAACAGTATTTCACCCAGTCGGCGCCGCCCGGATTGAAATAGTCGCAATGTGCCTTGAACTCCTGGCCCACGGCGTAGCGTTGGCCCTGAACCGGCTCGCCATGAGCCGGGTCGATGCCGTTCAGGGCGAAGAACAGCTCTTCCAGTTCCTTCACCCGCGGCTCCTCCGCGGACAGGTCGCAGGTCTCGCTGGTGCGGAAGTAATGGTCGTCCCCGGCATCGGCGAGGGTCGAGGGACGACGGTCCTTGTCGATCAGCTCCATGAGGTCGGTGCACATGCCGGCGGACAGGAAGTCCTTGAGTTGGAACAGTTCCAGCTTGTCGCTCGGAACGCGCTGGACCCCGGGATGCGACAGGAGGGTCTCTGCCGAAGATTCGCCGCTGCTTGTCATGCTGTCCGATTATAGTGCGCAACGCGCCGCGAAAGATAGTTTCACCGGAAGCCTCCGCTGCGCTTTTTCACTTCCCATTTCGAACGTGTTGTGCAACAGGCACGCGCCGTTGCGCAGGGCGGGTTGACGCTGTCACCGCGAGGCGTATCAGGCCCCCTTCCCGGGCGGTTCCGGGGGCATGTGGCGATCGTAGCTCAGTTGGTTAGAGCGCCGGTTTGTGGTACCGGAGGTCGCGGGTTCGAACCCCGTCGATCGCCCCATTTTCTCCCCCCTTATGACCGCTCCGACACATGATTGCGGGGCTAAGCGCGATGACGGCATTCTGGACCGAAGCTGACTACGACGACCACGAACTGGTCGAGGTCGTACGCGATCCGAAGAGCGGCCTCACCGCGATAATCGCACTCCATTCCACTCACCTCGGGCCCGGTGCCGGCGGCACCCGCTTCTGGCACTACGCCAACCCCGAGGACGCGATGCGCGATGCGCTGCGCCTGAGCCGCGGGATGAGCTACAAGAACGCCATGGCCGGCCTGCCGATGGGCGGGGGCAAGGCGGTGATCCTGGCCGATGCCGACAAGACGAAGACGCCCGAAATGCTGGCGGCCTTTGCCGACGCCGTCGATGCACTCGGCGGCAAGTATGTGACCGCGGAAGACGTGGGCATTTCGGAAGCCGACATGGCCGCCGTTGCCCAGCGCACGCAACACGTTTCCGGCCTCCCGGTCGAGGGCGAGGATGCTGCGGGCGGCGATCCGGGCCCGTTCACCGCGCTGGGCATCTTCCTCGGCATCAAGGCCGCCGTGAAGCACAAGATGGGCAAGGACAGCATGGAAGGCGTACATGTCGCCATCCAGGGCACCGGCAGCGTCGGTGGCGGCGTCGCTCGCCTGCTCGCCAGGGAAGGCGCAAGGCTGACCCTGTCCGACATTCACATGGACCGCGCCGAGGCCCTGGCGACCGAGCTGGGCGCAGACACTGCGGCGTCCGATGCGATCATGTCGGTGGCCTGTGACGTGTTCAGCCCCAATGCGCTGGGCGCCATCCTCGATGACGAGGGCATCGCGCGCCTCGACTGCCAGGTAGTCGCCGGCGGTGCGAACAACCAGCTCAAGCGCCCCGAACACGGCCCCATGCTCGCCAAGCGCGGCATTCTCTATGCGCCCGATTATGTCATCAACGCCGGCGGCATCATCTCCGTGACGCTCGAATACCTGTGCCGCAACGACAAGGCACCCTGCGACATCAACGAAGTGCGCAAGCGGATCGCACTGATTCCCGGGCGGCTCGAGCAGATCTGGCAGGAAAGCGATGCCACTGGGCAGTCGCCCGACCAGGTCGCCGACCGCATGGCGCAGGAGCTCATTGGGCGGTAATTTTTCCGCCTTTCGCGGGGGAGCCGGACCTTTGGGCCATTGTTTCCGATCCCGGCCCCTGCCAAAGCAGCCGCGGACGGATAACAGATGCACGGCTTCGCGAACCCCAAACGCTTCCTTTCGCTTGCTCGCTGGCTGACTCCGCTGCTCATCGTGAGCGGCCTGATCGTCAGCGCGGGTGCGCTATGGTGGGGCCTGACGCAGGTTCCACCCGATCGCCTGATGGGCGAAACCGTCCGCATCCTCTTCCTCCATGTCCCCGCCGCATGGCTGGGCATGGGCGGCTGGACTGCGATTGCGGTGTCGAGCCTCGTCTTCCTAGTATGGCGTCATCCGCTCGCCGCGCTGGCTGCGCGGGGTGCGGCGGTACCTGGCCTCGCCTTCACAGTGATATGCCTCGTCACCGGCTCGATCTGGGGCCGCCCCACCTGGGGTACCTGGTGGGTATGGGACGGGCGGCTGACGAGCATGCTGGTGCTCGCCTTCCTCTATGTCGCATACATCGCGCTGGCACAGGCGGTGGAGCGCGAGGGCGTGTCGCCTCGCATTCCGGCGATTTTCGGTCTGCTCGGTGCGATCAATATCCCGATTATCAACCGTTCGGTGGTGTGGTGGAACTCGCTCCACCAGCCGCCCAGCATCACCATGGGCAAGAGCGCAATCGACGCTGCATTCCTCGTGCCGCTGCTGATCGCGGTAATCGGCTTCTCGCTGCTGTTTGGCGGCGTCGTGCTGGCCCGGATGCGGGCATTGCTGGCCGATATCCAGACCGAGGCACGCCTGCGCCGCAAGGCGATGGAGGACATCTGATGCGCGAGGCGCTGGACCAGTGGGATTTCGTCGTGGCCGCCTATGCGGTCGGTGTCCTCGGCACGTTGGCCATGGTCGCGTGGGCCTGGTTCGACATGAAGCGGGCCGAACGCCGGCGCGAGGAGGCGCGGGGCAAGTGAGCGCGATGAAAGCCAAGCACCAGCGGCTGGTCTTAGTGGTCCTCGCACTCATTGCCATCGTCGGCGCTGGGTTGCTGGCGACCTATGCGCTGCGCAATCAGGCGAGCTATTTCTACCTGCCCGAACAGATGCTCGCCGATCCCCCGCAAGTGGGACAGGCGGTGCGGCTTGGCGGGATGGTCGAGAGGGGCTCGCTCAAGACCGATACCGATGGCGTAACCCTGCGGTTCAATGTCACGGGCAACGAGGGGTCGCGCGTGCCGGTACGCTTCAGCGGCATCGCACCCGACCTTTTCGTCGAGGGGTCAGGCGTGGTTGCCGAAGGGCGGCTGCAAGCCGACGGGACCTTTGTCGCAGACAACCTCCTTGCCAAGCATGACGAGAATTATGTGCCCAAGGAACTGGAGGGCATGACCCAGCAGCAGGCCTCCAAGATGGCCGAGGAAACCACGGTCGGGCTCGAATGATTGCAGAGGTCGGACTTGCTGCCCTGTGGCTCGCCGCCGCGCTCGCCGCGCTGCAGATGGTTGCGGGCTTCCTTGCAGTTCGGGCTGGCGATGAGACCGAACTCGCCGGGCTGATCCGTCCCGCCGCCGTTGTGCAGGGCGTCCTTGTCTCGATTTCCTTCGTCATGCTGCTGTGGCTGTTCGCGGTCACCGACCTGTCGGTGAAGCTGGTCGTTGCGAATTCGCATTCGATGAAACCGCTGGTGTTCAAGATCGCCGGTGCATGGGGCAACCACGAAGGCTCGATGTTGCTATGGGTCACCGTCATGGCTCTGGCGGGAGCACTCATCGCACTCGTCGAGCGCCGCCTGCCGGAACGCACCATGCAGGCGACACTGGCCGCGCAGGGCGTGGTTTCGCTGGGCTTCTATGCCTTCCTCCTGTTCAGCTCGAACCCCTTCGAGCGACTTCCGACACCGGCAGCGGAGGGGATGGGACTCAACCCGCTGTTGCAGGATCTCGGTCTCGCTTTCCACCCGCCGACGCTCTATCTGGGCTATGTCGGCCTCTCGGTCGCCTTCAGCTTCGCTGTCGGCGCGCTGCTGACGCGGCAGGTGACCCCCGATTTTGCCCGCGCGATGCGCCCCTGGGTGCTCGGCGCCTGGGTGTTCCTGACCGTGGGCATCACCGCCGGCAGCTATTGGGCCTATTACGAGCTTGGCTGGGGCGGCTGGTGGTTCTGGGACCCGGTCGAGAATGCCTCGCTGATGCCGTGGCTTGCCGCGACCGCGCTGCTGCATTCGGCCAGCGTGCTCGCCAGTCGCGATGCGCTGCGCGTGTGGACGATCATGCTCGGTGTGGTCGCCTTTTCGATGAGCATGGTGGGCACCTTCCTCGTGCGTTCGGGCATTTTGACCAGCGTCCACGCCTTCGCCGTCGATCCCGAGCGTGGCAGCTTCATCCTCATGCTCCTTACGGTCTACATCGGCGGGGCGCTTTTGCTGTTCGGCCTGCGCGCCGGGACAGTGAGTGAGGGGGAGCGCTTCGCCGTGGCCAGCCGCGAAGGCGCGCTGGTGTTCAACAACGTCATGCTGAGCGCCATTCTCGCCATCGTCCTGCTCGGCACGCTCTACCCGCTGGTGACCGAGGCGTTCGACGTACGCGTTTCGGTTGGTCCTCCCTATTTCAACCCGGTCGGCGCGATCTTCACTGTGCCCATGCTTGTGGTGATGGCCGTAGGGCCGCTGCTGCGCTGGCGGCGTGACCGGCTCGACCGCGTCCGCAACGAAATCGCCATTATCGCTGCCCTGACGTTGGCGGCGATTGTCCTCTTCAGCCTTATCGCGCAGGTCGAACTCCTGCCGCTACTCGGCCTGGCGCTCGGACTTGCCGTCGGTGTCGGCAGCCTCCTGCCGCTGCGCGGGCGCAAGTTGACCCACGTGCCAATCGCGACCTGGGGGATGGTCGTCGCTCACTTCGGCATCGCTGTCGCTCTGGTCGGCATGGCGAGCGAGAGCGCCTTCTCGAAAGAGCGTCTTGCTGCCGTTGAAGTGGGGCAGAGCACCACGGTCGGTCCCTGGACGATCACTTTGCAGGGCGTCGAGCCGGTCGCGGGGCCGAACTGGACCGCCATCGAAGGGCGCATTGCGGCGAGCTACGCCGGCGGGGAGCCGACCATCATCGACCCTCAGGCGCGCAATTTCTGGGCGCCGCCGCAGCAGACCACGGAAAGCGCACTGGTGACCCGCTGGAACGGCCAGCTCTATGCCGTCATGGGTGACCGCGCGCCCGACGGACGCTGGCAGCTGCGCCTCTGGTGGAAACCTTTCGTCCCGCTGATCTGGCTCGGTGGACTTCTCGTGGCCCTCGGCGGGGTTCTCGCTCTCGTCGGACGCGTGATGGCCGATCTCAAGCGGCGCGAGGTCGTGCGTCGCATGGCATCGCGCCGGGCCGAGCAGGAGAAACTCGCATGAGCTGGCGCCTGTGGGTCCCGCTGCTGCTGTTCTCGGCCTTCCTCGGCCTTGCCGCCTATCAGCTGACGCAGCCCAAGGACGAATTCGTCGAAAGCCGCATGATCGGCAAGGAGCTTCCCTATTTCGCGCTCCCGCCCGCGATGGAGGGTTCGCTGGGGACCGCCAATGCCGACTTCAAGGACGGCAAGCCGCGGCTGCTCAACATCTGGGCGAGCTGGTGCGTGCCGTGTATTGCCGAAGCGCCGCATCTCGATGCGTTGAAGCGTCAGGGCGTCGAGATCGTCGGCATCGCCATCCGCGACCGGCCCGAGGACGTCGCGCGCTTCCTTGCGCAGCACGGAAGTCCCTATTCCCGCATTGGCCGCGACGACCTGTCGGAGGTGCAGCTGGCGATCGGTTCGTCGGGCGTGCCCGAGACCTTCGTGATCGATGGCAAGGGCGTCATCCGTTACCAGCACATCGGTGATGTGCGGGCCGAGAACGTGCCCATGTTGCTCGAAAAGCTGCGTGAGGCGGGACAATGAAGCGCTTCATTCTGCTGTTGAACATGGTGTTCGTTCTTGCGCTGTTCGGTCCCGCGCATGCGCAGGACACCATGCCGCCCGCGCCCTATGCCTATCGCCAGCTCGACGATCCGGCTCAGGAAGCGAAGGCGCAGGAGCTGATGGAGACGCTGCGCTGCCTCAAGTGCCAGTCGCAGTCGATCGCCGACAGCGATGCGCCGATGGCGGGCGACATGCGCCACCAGGTCCGCATCCGCATCGCGGCGGGCGAGGATCCGGAGTCGATCCGCGCCTGGCTGATGGAGCGCTATGGCGATTACGTCAGCTACAAGCCCGAAGTGAGCGCATCGACCTGGCCGCTGTTCGCCGTCCCCTTGCTGCTGGTGCTGGTCGCCGGGGCGATCCTCTATCGTCGCTTCGGGAGGCGCGGATGACCTGGCTCCCGATCATGGCGCTGGCTGCGCTGACTTTCGGCATTGCGGTTTACGCCCTCAAGCTGCCGCGCAACCTGTGGATGCTGTTTGCCGCCGCACTGCTTTTCGGCCTTGCGGGCTATGCCATGCAGGGCTCGCCGGACCTGGCTTCGGCTCCTGCGGCCGGTCCGTCCGCGCAGCAGTCCGAAACTGGCGAATTGCTGGTCGAGGCGCGGCGCGAGTTCTATCCCGACACTGCGCTTCCCTCGCGGTTCGTGGTGACCGCCGATGCCTTCGCGCGGCGCGGACAGTTCGAGCATGCCGCAAATTTCCTGCGCAATGCGGTCTCGGAAAATCCCCGCGATGGCGAGGCCTGGCTGGCGCTGGGCAATGCGCTGGTCGAGCATGCGAACGGCCAGCTTACCGCGGCGGCCCTCTACGCCTATTCGCAGGCCGAGGAAGTGCAGCCGGACAACCCCGCACCGACTTATTTCCTCGGTCTCGCGCTGTTGCGCGCGGGCCAGCCGGGACAGACCCGGGCACTATGGAGCGAACTGCTCGAAGAGGCGCCGGCCGATGCCGCATGGCGGCCGGCGCTCGAAATGCGCCTCCAGCGGCTCGATGCCCTGCTCGGCATCGGTCCTGCGCCCGATAGTTCCGGAACAGGACAGTAATCCGACGGTTGCGCAATTGGTTGCGATGGCCCGAACAGGCTGCTAATCGGCGCGGCTTGCGCTGGCTGGCCAGCCACAATGCAGGTTTTTGACCCAATGCGTCAGGACAAGTTTTTCCTATGAGCGATGCCGTCGTGCCGCAAACCGCCGTGCCCAACGAAGTTGATGGCGACGGCGACCATTCGCACGGGCACGGCTCGAGCTCGAAGGCCGCTCTGGCCATCGGTGCGGTCGGTGTCGTCTTCGGCGATATCGGTACAAGCCCGCTCTATGCGTTCCGCGAAACCTTCCTTGGCGAACACAGCCTCGCGATCGACAAGCTGCATATCTATGGTGTGGTCAGCCTGATCTTCTGGTCGATGACGCTGATCGTCTCGATCCAGTACGTCACCATCCTGATGCGCGCCGACAACAAGGGGCAGGGCGGCACGCTGGCCCTCGTCGCCAAGCTGTCGCGCCATATCGGGGCGACGAGGTACGGCTGGATTACCGTGCTGCTGGGCGTCTTCGCCACGGCGCTGTTCTACGGCGACAGCATGATCACTCCGGCGATTTCGGTCCTTTCCGCGGTCGAGGGTCTGACGGTCGTCAACGCCGGTCTCGAACCCCTGGTCATTCCCATCGCACTCGTCTTGCTGGTCGGGCTGTTCCTGATCCAGAAGCGGGGAACGGCGACGGTCGGCAAGCTCTTCGCGCCGATCATGATCGTCTACTTCGTCACGATCGCTGTGCTGGGCGTGATTCACATCGTCCAGAACCCCTACATCCTCCAGGCTCTCAATCCCTGGTATGCGGTGCAATTCTTCCTCACCGACAAGTGGATCGCCTTCCTCGCGCTGGGTTCGGTCGTGCTGGCCGTGACGGGCGCAGAGGCGCTTTATTCCGACATGGGCCACTTCGGTCGCGGACCGATGCGCCTGTCGTGGTTCGGCTTCGTCATGCCCTGCCTGCTGATGAACTATTTCGGCCAGGGCGCGATGATTGCGGCGATGGACCCGGCCCAGACCGCCATCGCGATGCAGAGCCCGTTCTTCAACATGGCACCCGAGCAGTTCCGGCTTCCACTGGTCCTGCTGGCCACCTGCGCCACGTTTATCGCCAGCCAGGCGGTGATCAGCGGGGCCTTTTCGATTACCCACCAGGCGATCCAGCTGGGCTTCATCCCGCGCCTGTCGACTGCGCACACCAGCGCGACCCATCACGGGCAGATCTACATCCCCTTCATCAATAATGCGCTGATGGTGGCGGTCATCCTGCTGGTGCTGATGTTCCAGAATTCCAGCAACCTTGCCGCGGCTTACGGCATCGCCGTGACCGGCGCGATGTTCATCGACACGCTGCTGATGGGCGTGCTGCTGGTGGCCGTGTGGAAATGGCGCTGGTGGATGGCGCTGCCGGTTTTCGTGCTCTTCATCTTCGTCGACGGCGCCTACTTCTTCGCCAACCTGCCCAAGGTGCCTTACGGCGGCTGGTTCCCGCTGATGATCGGTGCCATCGCCTTCACCCTGCTGACAACCTGGTCGAAGGGCCGCAAGCTGATGCGCGAGCGCATGAGCGAAGTTGCGCTGCCGATCGAAATCTTCGCCAAGAGTGCCAAGAACAGCGCCACCCGCGTGCCCGGCACGGCAATCTTTATGGCCAGCCAGACCGCCGGCGTACCCAGCGCACTGCTGCACAACATCAAGCACAACAAGGTGCTTCACGAGCGCGTGGTCATCTTGACCGTGCTGATCGCCGAGGTGCCCTACATCGATCCCGCGGAACGCTGCGAGATGACCGACCTTGGCGATGGCTTCTACCGCGTCGTCCTGCACTATGGCTTCATGGAAGAAACCAACGTGCCCGAAGGCCTCAAGCAGATGCAGCGCTGCGGCGGCGAATTCGACATGATGCACACCAGCTTCTTCCTCAGCCGCCAGACCCTGATCGCCAGCCCCAAGCCGGGCATGCCGATCTGGCGGGAAAAGGTGTTCGCTTGGATGCTGCGCAACGCCGCGACGGCAATGGACTTCTTCCGCCTGCCGACCAACCGCGTGGTGGAACTGGGAAGCCAGCTGGAAATCTGATCTCACGCGCGGTTGCGTGGCAGGTTCTGCCAGTGTTCCGCGCAATCACGCGATCATCGGCAATCCATCGGTCCGCCATCATGGACCATCGGATCCAGGCATGAGCACTTCCCTCCCTGTCCACCGGACGATTCCCGTCCAGACAGGGAGGAACAGGATGAGAAGTCACCTCAAGGCTGCGGCCCTTTGTTCATTGCTGATTGCTTCGAACGCCGATGCAGGGGTCCCGCGCACCCAACCGGACCAGGCGCTGCAGGAACTGGCAAGGCAACTCGAGCCGTTCAAGGATGTCGAATACGCAAAGAGCCAAGGCTACGTCAGCTCGCCAGGATGCGAGTCCCATCCGACGCTGGGGGCCATGGGCTATCATTATTCCAATCCCCGCCTGCTCGGCATAACGGGGCTCGTGAACGGACGGGTCAACGGCGACGGGACCTATACTGGTGTCAATCCTCCGGCAGTTCTCCTCTACGTTCCCGACGGACACGGCGGACTGAAGCTGGCCGGAATCGAGTTGCTGGTCTTCGCCGAAGCCTGGCACGCAGAGAACAAGCAGCCACCGATGTATCGCGGGCGCGAATACAATTACATGGCCGACAACCCTGCGACGCCACAGGATGAGGCGCATGGTTTCATGCCGCACTACGACCTTCACATCTGGCTGTTCCAGAACAATCCGAGTGGCCTCTACGCCCAGTGGAATCCGGCAGTCAGCTGTAACAACCTGAAGATCGTGGAGTTCCCCGAGCACTGAGGGCAGCGATCGTTCAAGCGGTATCCGGTTCTTCCTGATCCGTGGATCGGCCGTGGGTTCGGGCCCGGGTCTTCCCGGGCTCCCCATTGGCTATATCGCCTTTAGTTCGTCAGTCTCGAACAAGACGAGATTGCGCTGGCCAATCGCATGGTCGACCCAACTGTCGCGCCATGCACGGATGTGGTCGGACGCGAAATGTGCGTCGAGGGCGGAGCGATCGACCCAGCGTTCGATTACGTGGATCAGGCCCGGATCGAAGAGGTCTTCGGCGTAGTCGTACTGGAGGCAACCGGGCTCGGCGCGGCTGGCATCGACCATCGACCTCATGGCTTGCCGTGCAGAAGTGAGGTTCTCGGGCGGCAGCCGGAATGTTCCAACGATCAACAGCATCGATACCTCGCGGCCTGCCAGCTATGCCGTGGGCGGTTCGTCCTTGGCCACCTCGTCGACATCGTCGAGTGCCAGCCCGTGCTTCAGCAGCATCGGGATCTGGGTGAAGGTGAAGAGGAAGCTGAGCGGCATGAACACCCACAGCTTGGCCCAGAGCCAGCTTTCGAAGCTCAGCTGCATGCGCAGGACTTCGTTGAGTGCGGCGAGGGCGAAGAAGAACACGCCCCAGTTGCGCGACAGCTTGAGCCAGCCTTCCTGGTCGACGCCTTCGAAGGCGGCTTCGAGCAGGACCTGCAGCAGCGCCTTCCCGCGCAGCCAGCCGCCGATCAGCAAGACGCCGAACAGCAGGTAGATCGCGGTCGGTTTGATCTGGATGAACTTCTCGTCCTGCAGCCAGATGGTCAGTCCGCCGAAGCCGACGATCAGCGTGGTCGAAAGGATCAGCATCGGCGATACGTGGCCGAACTTCCACTTGCTGAAGGCCAGCGCGACGACCGCCGCGATCATGAACGCGATGGTGCCGTAGATCACTGCCGCGATCTCGCCGAAAGTGTGGTCGACCGGCGGCTGGTAGAACTTGTAGACGCCGAGGAAGACCAGCAACGGGCCATAGTCGACGAGGATGTTGAGCCAGCCGGACTTCGGTTTCGGCTTGGCGGCTGGGGCTTCGCTCATCAGGCCACTCCCGCAATCACGCGCGCGACAAGGTCGGGGTCGAAGGGGCGCAGGTCGTCGATCTTCTCGCCCACGCCGATGGCATGGATGGGGAGGCCGTACTGTTCTGCCGCCTGCACCAGGACGCCGCCGCGCGCGGTGCCGTCGAGCTTGGTCATGACGAGGCCGGTGACGCCTGCAACTTCCTTGAACACGTCGATCTGCGCGAGCGCGTTCTGCCCGTTGGTGGCATCGAGCACCAGCACGACATCGTGCGGTGCCTCGGGGTTGAGACGGCCGAGGACTTTGCGGATCTTGGCCAGTTCGTCCATCAGCTCGCGCTTGTTCTGGAGGCGGCCGGCCGTGTCGACGATCAGCACGTCGGTGCCGACCTCGGTCGCCTGCTTGACCGCGTCGAACACGATGCTCGCCGGATCGCCGCCTTCGGGACCGCGCACGATGGGGACGCCGACGCGCTCTGCCCAGGTGGCGAGCTGGCCGATGGCGGCGGCGCGGAAGGTGTCACCGGCCGCCAGCATCACGGCATAGTCGTCTTCCTGGAAAAGGTGCGCGAGCTTGGCGATGGTGGTGGTCTTGCCGCTGCCGTTGACGCCGATCACCAGCAACACCTGCGGGCGCGGGAAGGCGGTGATCTCGAGCGGCTTGGCGACCGGGCGCAGTATCGCGGCGATCTCCTCGGCCACGGCTTCCTTCAGTTCCTTCTCGCTGATTTCGAGGCCGAAGCGCTTCTCGCGCAGCTTCTCGCGGATGCGCGCGGCGGCGGAAGGGCCGAGGTCGGAGAGGATCAGCGCATCCTCGACATCGTCGAGCGTCGCATCGTCGAGCTTCGCCTTGCTCACCGTTTCGGCGAGATTGGCGGTCAGCTTCTCGGAAGTCTTGCGGAAGCCGCCGAACAGGCGTTCGGTCCAGCTCGGTTTGTCACTCATTGCAGCAGGCCATTCTCGTATCGTTGCGGCGTGACGGTGAGGATTTCACCGGGCGTGGTCCCATGGGGCAGGGCGACGCGTGCGAAGTGCGGGGTGTAGCCCGTCCCGTCGCGCTCGGCGAGGACGCTGTGCGGCTTATCGACGAGCGACGCCAGCCACTCGTCGCGGGTCTGCGTGGCGACCGCGCGCAGTTCGGCGGCGCGGCGCTTGACGGTTTCGCGATCGACCTGCGGCATCCGCTCGGCGGGGGTGCCGGGGCGGGGCGAATAGGGGAATATGTGGCCGTGAACGATCCGCAGGTCGCGGACGATCGACAAGTTCGCCGCGTGGTGGTCGTCGGTCTCTGTCGGGAAGCCCGCGATCAGGTCCGCACCCACTGCAAGATCGGGGCGGAGCGCTACGAGACGCTCTACAAGGTCTACAGCATGCTGCCGCAGATGCCGCCGCTTCATGCGCTTCAGGACGAGGTTGTGGCCGTGCTGGAGCGAGAGGTGCAGGTGGGGCATCAGCCGCTGCTCGCCGGCGAAAAGTTCGAAAAGCAGCGGGTCGATCTCGATCCCGTCGAGGGACGACATGCGCAGGCGGGCGAGGTTCGGGAAAGTGTCGAGCACTGCCTGCACGAGCTCGCCGAGTGGCTGATTTCCGGGCAGGTCGTGACCCCATGAGGTGACGTCGACCCCGGTCAGGACAACCTCCGATGCGCCGTATTCGAGGTGCCTCTCCACCTCGGCAAGCACTTGCGCGATGGTCAGCGAACGACTGGCCCCGCGTCCTTGCGGGATGATGCAGAAAGTGCAGGCATGGTCGCAACCGTTCTGCACCGCGATGAAGGCACGGGTACGGTCCTGCGGGGCAGGCACCGCGGCGGGCACGTTCCACGCACGCGGGTCGAGCTTGGCCGTATTGGCGACGAAGCCGTCGACCTCGGGCATGGCGGCCAGTTGCTCGCGCTCGACTTCCGCTGCGCAGCCGGTGACAAGCAGGCGCGCCGCCGGATTGTCGCGCCGCGCCCTGCGGATGGCCTGCCGCGTCTGGCGCACCGCCTCGCTGGTGACGGCACAGCTGTTGACGACCACGAGATCACGCTCCTGCGCCAGCATCGCGCGAATCTGCTCGCTTTCGGAGATGTTCAGGCGACAGCCGAGCGAAATGACCTGCGGTGCGCTCAAGCGAAGTCGCCCCACTCGAAACTGCCGCGAAAGCTCTCGGTCGCAGGGCCCGTCATGTGGATGCGGTTGCCCTCGTCCCACGCGATCTCGAGATCGCCGCCGGGCAGCATCACGGTCACTTCGCGCTCGACCAGCCCGCGCCGCATGGCATGGACTGCCGTGGCACATGCCCCGGTGCCGCAGGCGCGGGTAAGACCCGCACCGCGTTCCCATACGCGCAAACGGATGCGCTGGCGGTCGACGATGGTGGCGATGTTGACGTTGATCCGCTCGGGAAAGAGCGGGTCGTTCTCGATCTCAGGCCCGATTTCGCCGAGCGGGATGGCGTCGGTGTCGGGCACGAAAAATATCACATGCGGATTGCCGACATTGACCGCTCCGGGCGCTTCGAGGCCTTCCCATCCCACAGGCATTCGCAGCGTGTCCATCGCGTAGGCCAGCGGTATCGCGTCCCAATCGAAGTGCGGTTCTCCCATGTTCACGCTCGCGCCGCCATCACGCGGTTCGACCGCAATGACCCCGCCCGAGGTTTCGACCCTTGCCGCGGATCCGTGCAGGAGCGCTACCGCGCGGCTGGCATTGCCGCAGGCTTCCACCTCGCTGCCGTCATGGTTGAAGATCCGCATGCGGAAATCTGCGGTATCACTCGGCTCGAGCAGGATCAGCTGGTCGCAGCCGATGCCCGTGCGCCGGTCGGCTATGGCGCGCGCCGTCGCTTCGTCCATCGCGGGAAGCGGAGCGGCACGCGCGTCCAGCACGACAAAGTCGTTGCCGAGGCCGTGCATCTTGGTGAAATCGACGCGCATCGTGCGCGGCATCTATGCACTGGCGCGCGCAGCGTCCAGTGGTCAGCGCGTCAGCCGGCCTTCTTGCCGCCGCCGCGCTTTTCGTCCGCAGCCTTGAAATCGACTTCGGTGACGTTCTCCAGCGAGGTCTTGGCGAGGCGGTCCTGGGCAGCAAGGCGTTCGATCACCTTGTCGGCAGGCTCCGGGCGACCATAGTGGTATCCCTGTCCCTTCAGCTTGCCCATTCCCTTGAGCGCTTCGAGCACGGCTTCGTTCTCGACGCCCTCAGCGGTGATCGGAAGCTGCAGCCCGTCGCCCATCGAAATGATCGCATCGACCAGCTTGCTGCGGTTGTCCGATTCCTTGAGCTCGGAAATGAAGCTCCGGTCGATCTTCAGCCGGTCGAAGGGCAGGCTGCGCAGCTGCGACAGGCTTGAGTAGCCCGTACCGAAGTCGTCGAGGCTCACCTGCACGCCCTGGTTGCGCAGCGAGGTGATCATCGAGCGGACCATGCCGATATTCTCGTGCAGGCAGCTCTCGGTGATCTCGATATCGAGGCGGTTGGCAGGGAAGCGGTGCTTGACCAGCAGCTTGAGCAGCTTCTGGGCGAACCACGGATCGCGCATCTGCACGGGCGAGATGTTCACCGATAGGGAGATTTCCGAATCCCACTCCTTCGCGTCTTCGAAGGCCTGGGCGATCAGGCGTTCGCTGAGCTCGCCGATAACGCCGATCTCCTCGGCGATGGGGATGAAGATATCGGGACCGACGAGACCGAGTTCGGGCGATTCCCAACGGGCCAGCATCTCGAAACCTACCAACTGGCCGCTTTCGAGGTCGACCTGCTGTTCGTAGTAGGGTTTGAACTCGCCCAACGCGATACCGCGGCGGATGCCTGCTTCCAGCTCGTTGCGGAAGCGCAGCTCGTTCTCCATCGGCATTTCGAACCAGTAGAAGCGGTTCTTCCCCTGCTTCTTGGCGTGATACATCGCAATGTCCGCCTTGTGCATGAGGCGTTGGGCGGACAACTCGCCAAGGTTCGTATCTTCTATCTGGATACTCGAAGCGATGCCGACCGACATGGTAACGTCGACCGCGCTACCTTCATGGAGCACGGGACTGGCGACCTGCTCGATGATACGGGTGGCAAGCTGGTCGATGCGATCAGGTACTTGCGGGTGATACGGCACCACGCAGACGAACTCGTCGCCGCCAAGGCGGGCAAGCAGGGCTCCTTCGGGCAGGAGCTTGAGTATGCGTGCAGCGGTACTACGAAGCACCTCGTCCCCGGCCTGGTGTCCGTTGAGATCATTGACCTGCTTGAAGTTGTCGAGGTCGAGCGCAATCGCGGCGAGCGCGCGTTCATTACCGACCCCATCGGTCAACAAGTGGCCCAGCGCCGCAGTGAAGCTGCGACGGTTGTAGCATCCCGTCAGATGGTCGAGATCCGCAAGCTTGCGAGCTTCTTCCTCGGAACGGCGGCGGGTCTCCAGCTCGGAATTCAGAGCCTTCAGGCGATTCCAGCCCAGCAGGATCAACGCAATGTTGAGCAGCAGCGCATTTGTGAGAATGAGGTCGGGAGACGGAGCTGAATGGATCCAGCTACGCATCAGCGTGGGTACGGCGACGCCGGCGGTGCCGACGAAGAGTATGACGGCAGCGATCGCGATCCCCAATGTCACGACATCGTGATCGCGACGAACGTCTTTCGCCGTCGATTGCACGTCTGCGCCACCCGTCTTCGTGTTTTTGTTCGCGGCCAAGCCCGCCCCCTGGTGTTCACTGGTCCTCCGAACTAGCGGTTCGCGACTAAAAAGCGGTTAATTGCCGGGTTGCCATGCCTGTGACTCTGGTCAGTCGACGCCCTGGAGGCTAGGTGCGGCTGCATACCGAACCGGCAGAAAGGAATGAGCTCGCGAAAATGCGCTACTGGCTGATGAAATCGGAACCCGACGCCTACAGCTGGGATGACCTGAATGCCGAGGGGGAAGGCACGTGGGACGGCGTGCGCAATCACAGGGCCAAGAACAATCTCGCGGCCATGGAGGTCGGCGACCAAGCCTTTTTCTATCACTCCAACATCGGGAAGGAAATCGTCGGCATCGTCGAGATCAGCGAGTCCGGATTGACCGACCCCACCGACCCGGAAGGAAAATGGGCAGCGGTAAAGGTTAAGCCCAAATCGGTCATCCCGAACCCGGTGACCCTGAAGGCAATCAAGGCTGAGCCCCGCCTGGCCGAATGCGAACTGATCAAACTCTCGCGTCTTTCTGTCGCGGAACTGACACCCGAAGAATGGACCGTAATTCTGGAGATGGGGGGAGCGTAGGCTCCCGTCGCATACCCGGACCGGCTTACCGCATCGTCCGGAACGTTGGCTCCAGGCAGGACATTATCCTACTGTAAACGCGCCGGTTTTGGTGCATCAGACAGAAGGAGACGCCAAATGGGTGAACTTAGCGAAAAGATCAAAGGCAATGCCAACGAACTGGCCGGCAACACCAAGCAGGCGGTCGGTGAGATGACCGGCAACGAGCGCCTCGAGCGTGAAGGTGAAGGCCAGGAGCGCAAGGGTGAAGCCCAGCAGTTCAAGGGCGAAGTCGAAGGCGCACTCGGCAACGACATCTGAGTTCGCTGACAGCTTGCAGCAGCGAGAGAGGGCCGTTTCCCACCGGGAGACGGCCCTTTCGCCGTTTAGCGGTTGCGCAGCCCGCTCACACTGGCGCCGCTTGCCGCAAGTTGCTCGATGTCGATCAGGCAATGGATGAGGCGCAGGCCGGTGCGTCCCTGTGCTTCGGAGAGAGCAGCCTTGAACTCGTCGGTCGTTTCAGCATGCGCAGTCCAGCCACCGAAAGCCGCACCTAGGGCCGCGAAGTCGGGATTGGCGAGCCGCGTGCCGCTTATGCGATCCTCGCCCGGGAACTCCCGCTCCTGGTGCATGCGGATGGTACCATAGGCACCATTGTCGACGACGATAACGAGAAGGTTCGCGCCATGCTGGACGGCGGTGGCGAGTTCCTGTCCGTTCATCAGGAAATCGCCATCACCCGCGATGGCGACAACCATGCGTTCAGGATGGCGAAGCGCTGCCGATACTGCGGCCGGGACGCCGTAACCCATCGCGCCGCAGGTCGGGGCGAGTTGACTGGGGTATCCGGCATAGCGCCAGTAGCGGTGCCACCAGCCGGCGAAATTCCCGGCACCGTTGCAGATGATCGTGTCCGCCGGGAAGGTGTCGCGCATGAACTGAACGCACTGGCCCATGTCGAGCTTGTGGCCGTTGGGATGCGCGGTGGCCCATGCTTCCCATTCCGCATGCGCCTCGCGACCGGCGTCGAAGTCGATTGCATCGCCTTCGTCCCACAGCGCGGCACTTTCGGCGAACTCGTCCATGCCGGCACAGATGGCGAGGTCCGCCGGATAGACCCGGTTCAGTTCGTCGGCGTCGGGATGGATGTGGATGAGCTTGCGGTCGGGCGCGGTCAGCGATGGCACCGTGTAGCCATCTGTAGTCGCTTCGCCCAGCCGTGCACCCACGGCGAGGATAAGGTCGGCATTCTTGACCCGCTCGACCAGCTTGGGGTTGGGGCCATAGCCCAGGTTGCCGGCATAGACCGGGCTCGACGGCGCAATCGCGTCCTGGCGGCGGAAAGCCGTTGCGACAGGGATGCCGAGGCGCTCGGCGAAGAGCTGGAAATGCTCGCGCGCCTTGGCGTTCCATCCTGCGCCGCCGATGATCGCCACTGGAGAAGCGGCATCGGCAATCATCGCCATCATGGTCTGGATGGCGTCGGGGCAGGGGGCCTGTGCGGGGCGTTCGACACGCGGGCGCGGCGTGCTGTCGGTATCGCGGCTCAGCATGTCCTCAGGCAGCGCGAGGACGACGGGGCCAGGGCGACCCGACATCGCGGTTGCGTAGGCGCGGGCGACGTACTCGGGAATGCGGTCGGCCGAGTCGATCCGCGCGGCCCACTTGGCAATGGGGCCGAAGAATGCCGCGAAATCGACTTCCTGGAAGCCTTCGCGGTCACGCATCTCGCTGTCGACGTCGCCGACGAAGAGGATCATCGGCTGCGAATCCTGCATCGCGACATGGACGCCAATGCTGGCGTTGGTCGCACCCGGACCGCGGGTTACGAAGGCCACGCCCGGGCGACCGGTAATTGCTCCGTCGGCACAGGCCATGAACGCCACGCCGCCTTCCTGGCGGCAGGTCACGACCTCGATCTGGGATTGCTGGCCAAGACCGTCGAGGACCTGGAGGAAGCTTTCACCTGGAACGGTGAAGATCCGGTCGCAGCCCTGTACGGCAAGGCAATCGACGAGGAGTCGGGCGGCTTCTGGCGTAGCTGTTGCTCTCATGGGCGAGGCGGTTAGCCCGCCGGTCGAAACTTCGCAATCACCGTCAGGAATATGGTTAATTTCGCGTGAATCGTGTCACTTCGGAACAGCTGAAAAAGTGCAGGATACCGAACCGTTAAAAAAGCGTTAACTCACCATCATGAGACGCGCACTTGTCCTTTCGAGCGAAACGGCCCGGCATTGGTTCCGGGCGAGCCTGCCGCAGCGCCGGGTGGCCTTCGCCGACATTCCTGCCACCGAACCGGTTAGCTGGAAGCTTACTGCAGACGACGTTCGGGGTGTCGCAACGACCTATCTCGCTACAGTCGCAGCTGTTCTCGCCTTCATCGTCTGAAAAGCTAGGGTCCGGCAGCCAGCGTCGCTTCGGCGGCCACTTCTTCTGCCTGGTGCAGACGCTTGCCGAGCCATGCGGAAAACAGGCACATCCCCGCGCTGATCAGCACTTGTTCGACGATCGGTACACCCGCCGCGCTCATCGCCATCGCGAGCAGAGAGCCGCCGACCATCGCCCCCGAATTCACGATATTGTTGGCGGCGATCGTGCGCGATGCCTTGTCGGGCGCGACGCGCGTGGTGAGGAAGGCGTAGAGGGGCACGACGAACATGCCACCGGCCACCGCAACGCCCAGCAGGCACAGCAGGAGAAGACTCGCCATCGGCCAGGCGGTGAAGCCCGGGACGTCGAGCAGCTGGTCCGGAGCCTCGGTCGCCCAGATCTTGCAAACGACGTAGAAGGCCACGACGAACAGCGCCATGACAAGCACCGAGCGTGAAGCGTAGCGTGCCGAGACCGAGCCCTTGAGCAGGCGGTTAACCGCCACCGATCCGATTGCGACCCCGACGGAAAAGACGACCAGGAACAGGCTTGCTACCTCTTTCGAGGCCATGATTACGTTCTTCGCCAGCGGCGGAAACTGGATGAACAGCACCGCGCCGATGGTCCAGAAGAAGCTGATCGCGAGGATGGCATAGAACACTTCGGGATTGTGCATGGTGTCGCGTACCAGCTTCACCGATGCTCGCAGGATGTGCCAGTCGAGCTTTTCGACCTCACCTTGCGGCGGCGCAGGGGGTACCTGCAGGCTGATGACCCAGCCGATGATTGCGGTCAGGATGATCCCGACGGCGGCGACCTCGACCTCGATCCAGCCGGCAAGGATTGTCCCTGCCAGGATCGCTACATATGTCCCCGCTTCCACCCAGCCGGTCCCTGCGAGCACCTCTTCCTTCGCGAGGTGCTGGGGCAGGATGGCGTATTTGATCGGGCCGAAGAAGGTCGAGTGAACGCCCATTGCGAACAGGGCGGCGAGCAAGAGCGGGATGGCAACTGTATCGACCGCCATTCCCTTCCATGCCATCACGAGCCCAATCGCGCCGACCGACATGATGATGATTTCGCAGAACTTCACTATGCGGATGATCCGCGCCTTGTCGCGCATGTCAGCCAATTGTCCGGCCAAAGCCGACAGGGTGAAGAATGGCAGGATGAACAGGCCCGAAGCGAGCCCGCTGAATGCCGCTTCCTGGCTCTCGTCGTTGTAGACCTGATATACGACGAACAGGACCATCGCGGTCTTGTAGAGATTGTCGTTGAAGGCATTGAACAGCTGCGTGATGAACAGCGGCAGGAACCGCCTCGACCGCAGCAATTGCGAAGATGTAGTCATGACCCCCCGGGCTAAAGCCGCTCTCGGCCCCCTGTGTAGAGCGATGCTCGTGGCGGACAAGGGCAAAGCGGCGTCTTTTGCGGCGAGCCGCAACGCGCTAGGGGATTGGCAAGATGCTGACGCTTCCTAACATACTGACCCTCTCGCGCATTGTGGCGATCCCGCTGCTAGCCTTCCTGCTGTGGTGGCCCGGGTGGGAAAACGGATACCTGATGGCCTTCGCGCTCTACTGCGCCATGGGAATCACCGATTACTTCGACGGCTATCTGGCACGGTCGAGCGGGACGGTGTCGAAGCTGGGCATTTTCCTCGATCCGATCGCCGACAAGATCATGGTCGCGGCAGTGATCCTCGTCCTTGCGGCCCAAGGTGTGCTGCGTGGACCCTATGTCGGCGACATGCATGTCGTCGCCGGACTCATCATCCTGATGCGCGAGATCGCGGTTTCGGGCCTGCGCGAATTTCTCGGTCCGCTCCAGGTGTCCGTACCGGTCAGCCGACTCGCCAAGTGGAAGACGACTTTCCAGATGGTGGCGCTGGGATCGCTGATCCTCGGGCAGGGTCTGCCGCGCTGGACGGTCATGCTGGGCGAGCTTGAAGCGAACGTGCCGCATACCGTTGGCCTGACGACGCTGTGGGCCGCTGCGGCACTGACGGTCATCACCGGCTGGGACTACCTGCGCGTGGGCCTCAAGCACATGGATTGATGCGCACCAACCCGCGCAGGCAATCAACCTGATATAAACTTTTTGCCCTCACAAGCAGGCACATGAGTGCCTCGCTTCACCTTCTTCTGTCCGCCCTGCTCAAGATTGGGGCCGTGGCCTTCATCCTGAATGAAGTGCGCGGGCTGATCCTAGCGGCGCCGGTCCTCTATGGCCTTTACCTCTCGGGCGGGACACCGATGGCGATCTATCTCGCCGCCTGCTCGCTCGGTGGCATCGCGTTGAGTGTGATCGTCCCGATCATCGCGGTGAAGAAGGCCGACCGCTTCCTCAAGGCACGCGTTGCGGCCTGAAATCAGGCCGCGCTTCGCTGTCGGATGATGGCGAGAACATTGTTCTGGACGTCGCCGAGCATCCGCTCACCCCACCAGCCGAAATACCAGTCCAGCCGACTGCACATCGCGTAGCGAGTTGCCAAAGTTACGCGGGTTCGACCGTCGGGCATCGGTTCGAGCCGGTAGCTGCCCGACCGGATTTTCAGGATCTCGCCATCGGGCGACACGTGCCGGTCGACTTTGTTCTGAAGGCTCGGATCTGGAAAGGTAAAGTCCCAATCGATCGACCGTCCCGGTCGGATGCTGGTGATCGCTTCCTCGAACCGTGCGTCCGCCCCCCACTGGGCCAGTCGCACACGCTCGCCGTTGCGCTCCACCAGTCGCGCTTCGGTCGGTCGGGGTACGCCCAGCCAGTCGTGAGTGAAGGTGCCCTTGCCCTCCTCGGGTCCGATCCTCGGGATCGAGACGAGGAGCGGCCAGATCTTCTCGGCCTCAGCTTCAATCACGACCGACCGCACGACTTCGCGTTGTTCCCAGTCTGCGGGCGCGACTTCTTCCGCGTAGATGAGCAGGAAAGGCAGGACCGCCAGGCCGACCGAACGTAACCTGCTTGATCCCGCGTCGTCGTCCTCTTTTCGGCGCAATGCGAAAAGCGCAACGAGCCCGCCGCCGAGACCTGCGAGGAACCAGACCGGCATGACCATGACGACGCAGATCAGCCCCTCAGCTCCCAGCTGGACGAGGATATAGCAAAGAATTCCCAGTCCGACGGGCGCGACCAGGCAGCCGAGGGGGGAATACGACCCCAAGTTCAGAGTCAGCAGTGCCCCTACACACACGGGCAAGGCAATCAGGGCACCGAATCCCGTGAATTCGTCGATACTGCCCGAGCGCGATCCCAGGACGAGATAGCCGAATGCTCCGAGCATGACGAGGACTAGGCCGAGCGACAGTAGCGTGTGATCGCTGTCGTCCCGCGGGTCGCTGAAGCTCATCCGGCGCGCAGTTCTTTCGCCAGCAGCTCGAAATCGTCGCGGCGGGGCGAGTTCTTCCGCCAGATCAGCGCGATCTCACGCGTTGCGCTCTTACTCTTGAGCGGGCGGGCGACGACGTCGGTTCCGTTGAGAATGCCTGCATCGACCGCCATTTTTGGCAGCATGGTCAGGCCGAGGCCATTGTCGACCATCTGCACCAGTGTGTGCAGGCTGGTCCCGATCATCGTTGCTGAGGCGCGCAGTTCGGGCCTGTTACAGGCCGCGAGCGCATGCTCCTTGAGGCAGTGTCCGTCCTCGAGCAGCAGGAGGCGACCCTCGTCGATCATGCTTGGGGGAATGACCTCGGGCGGATTGCGCGGATCATTCTTGGGGAAGGCGACGTAGAGCTCGTCGTCCGAGATGTGCGCCTTCTCGACCTCGCCCGTATTGAAGGGAAGGGCGAGCAGCACGCAATCGACCCGGCCATGCTGGAGCGATTCGACTGCGTCGTGGCTGGTCTCCTCGCGCAGGAAGAGCTGGAGGTCGGGCCGTTCCTTGCGCAGGCGCGGCAGGAAACGCGGCAGCAGGAAGGGCGCGATCGTGGGGATGACGCTCATGCGTAGCTGGCCCGCGAGCGGCTTGCCCGCTGCCTGGACGAGATCGGCCAGTTCTTCCGCCTCGCGCAGGACGCGATGGGCCTTGGCGACCACCTGATTGCCAAGCGCGGTGAAGCGCACGACGCGGCGGCTGCGTTCGACCAGCGTCACGCCGAGCAACGATTCCAGCTCGCGAATGCCCGCCGACAGGGTCGACTGGGAAACGAAACTCGCCTCGGCAGCGCGGCCGAAGTGGCCGTGCTCGTGCAGTGCAACGAGATACTGCAGCTGTTTCAGCGTGGGCAGGTACGTGCTCAAGGGAAGCTTACTCCGCCGCCTGCGCCTCGATGATGGGCGGTTCGACATCGTCGACATGGGTCATGTGCAGGCGACCGTTCTTGACGGCGAAAGCCATCTTGCCTTCGACCAGGTCGAGCGCGTCCTTTCCGAACACCTCGTAGCGCCAGCCTTCGAGGAGGGGCAGCTTGCGCACCCCGGCGGCAAGCGCTTCCATTTCGTCGGCTCGGGTGAGAAGGCGTGCGGCCACATCGATCTCGCGGGCGCGAACCTTGAGCAGCAGCTTGAGGAGGTCGGCGACCAGCGCGCCTTCCTTGCCCAGCGGAGCACCAACCTTGGGCTTCTCCGGCATTTCTTCCTTGGGCAGCGGTTCGGCCTTCTCGAGCACCTTCATCAGGCGCTTGCCGATGTCGTTGTCTTTCCACGCGTTCGACAGGCCACGCACCTTGACCAGATCGGGCTGCTTCTTCGGCGGATGGCTGGCGATGTCGGCCAGCGTTTCGTCGCGCATGATGCGGCCGCGTGGGATGTTCTTGTGTTGCGCCTCGGCCTCGCGCCATGCGGCGAGCGCCTTGAGGCGGCCAAGGACTGCCGGGTTGCGCCCGGGCGAACGGATGCGCCGCCAGGCCAGCCCTGCGTCATTGGCGTAGTTTTCCGGGTCGGCGAGCTTGTCCATTTCGGCATCGAGCCAGGCCCCGCGGCCGGTCTTGATCAGCTTCTTGAGGATCTTGGGGAAGATCTTCGACAGATGGGTGACGTCGCCGATGGCGTATTCGATCTGCCGGTCCGTCAGTGGACGGCGGCTCCAGTCGGTGAAGCGTGCCCCCTTGTCGACCGTGAAGCCGAGCCAGCTTTCGACGAGGTTGGCATAGCCGATCTGTTCCGACTGGCTGATCGCCATCATCGCGATCTGCGTGTCGAAGATCGGGTGCGGGGTCTTGCCGGTGAAATTGTAGACGATCTCGACGTCCTGGCCGCCGGCGTGGAAAACCTTGAGGACCTCCTCGTTCTCGCACATCAGGTCCCACAGGGGTTTGAGGTCGATCCCATCGGCCAGCGGGTCGATCGCGGCGGCTTCTTCCTCATTGGCGATCTGCACCAGGCACAGTTCCGGCCAGTAGGTGTTCTCGCGCATGAATTCGGTGTCGACGGTGACGAATTCGCTCTTCGCCAGGCGCTCGCACAGGTCGGCGAGAGCTTCGGTCGTGGTAATCAGGTCGTGTATCTTCATCGTATCGTTTCGTGTCTGTCGGGCGGAGTGCCGCCCCCGGGCCTGCTGCGGCCCAAATTCCGAACGCCCCCGAGCTTGACAAAAGTCCGGGCTTGCCCTGTTAGCGCGCGCGATTCCTGCTAGAGGGCGCCCCGAGGAATCACGCCGCGCCCCTAGCGCCATAGCTCCGAAAATGGAAAGAATTTAGATGCACGCCTATCGTACCCACAACTGCGCACAGCTGACGAAAGCCGCTGTCGGCGAAACCGTTCGTCTTTCGGGCTGGGTTCATAACAAGCGCGACCACGGCGGTGTGCTCTTCGTCGACCTGCGCGATCACTACGGCATCACCCAGATCGTCGCCGACAGCGACAGCCCCGCGCTGCCCGTGCTCGAGAAGCTGAAGCTGGAATCGGTCGTCACCATCGACGGCAATGTGAAGGCCCGCGCAGACGTTGCGGTGAACCCGAACCTGCCGACCGGCGAAATCGAGGTCTTCGCCCGCGAAGTCACCGTCCAGAGCCGTGCGGAAGACTTGCCGCTGATCGTCAATTCGGCTGAAGACTATCCGGAGGAAACCCGCCTCAAGTACCGCTTCGTCGACCTGCGTCGCGAGCGCCTTCACAAGAACATCGTGCTGCGCTCGAACGTCATCGCTTCGCTGCGCCGCCGGATGATCGACCAGGGCTTCACCGAATTCCAGACCCCGATCCTCGGCGCTTCCAGCCCCGAAGGCGCGCGCGACTACCTCGTGCCGAGCCGCCTCCACCCGGGTCGCTTCTACGCTCTGCCGCAGGCGCCGCAGATGTTCAAGCAGCTGCTGATGGTCGCGGGCTTCGACCGCTATTTCCAGATCGCGCCGTGCTTCCGCGACGAGGATTTGCGCGCCGACCGAAGCCCGGAATTCTACCAGCTCGACTTCGAGATGAGCTTCGTCACGCAGGAAGATGTCTTCCAGGCGATCGAGCCGGTGCTGGCAGGCGTGTTCGAGGAATTCTCGGGCGGCAAGACGGTGACCCCGGCGGGCACATTCCCGCGCATCCCCTATGCGGAGGCGATGCTGAAGTACGGGTCGGACAAGCCCGACCTGCGCAACCCGTTGATCATCAGCGACGTGACCGATCACTTCACGACCTCGGGCTTTGGCCTGTTCGAGAAGATCGTCGGCACCGGCGGTCGCGTGCGCGTCGTTCCGGCCCCGAACACGCATGAGAAGAGCCGCAAGTTCTTCGACGACATGAACGACTGGGCGCGTCGTGAAGGCTTTGCCGGGCTCGGCTACGTCACTCGCAAGGGCGGCGAATTCGGCGGCCCGATCGCCAAGAACCACGGCACCGAAGGCATGGAGAAGCTCTACGCCGAGCTCGGCCTTGGCGAAAACGACGGCCTGTTCTTCGCCGCGGGCAAGGAAAAGGACGCTGCCAAGCTTGCTGGTGCCGCGCGCACCCGCGTCGCTGAGGAACTGGGCCTGATCGAGGAAGGCTGCTTCAAGTTCTGCTGGATCGTCGACTTCCCGATGTTCGAATACGACGAGGAGCAGAAGAAGGTCGACTTCAGCCACAACCCCTTCTCGATGCCGCAGGGCGAGATGGAGGCGCTGGAGACGCAGGACCCGCTGGAGATCAAGGCCTGGCAGTACGACATCGTCTGCAACGGCTACGAACTGTCGAGCGGCGCCATCCGTAACCACCGCCCGGACATCATGTACAAGG
This sequence comes from Qipengyuania sp. RANM35, assembly GCF_041021145.2. Taxonomy (NCBI): domain Bacteria; kingdom Pseudomonadati; phylum Pseudomonadota; class Alphaproteobacteria; order Sphingomonadales; family Erythrobacteraceae; genus Qipengyuania; species Qipengyuania sp. RANM35. Next base: position 785,294 of record NZ_CM196433.1, read on the forward strand.
CGTTCGAGGTTGCCGGTTACAGCAAGGAATCGGTCGACGAAAACTTCAGCGGCATGATCGAGGCATTCAAGCTCGGCGCACCGCCGCACGGCGGCTCGGCTCCGGGTATCGACCGCATCGTGATGCTGCTGGCAGACGAGCCGAATATCCGCGAGGTAATCGCGTTCCCGCTCAACCAGAAGGCGCAGGATCTGATGATGGGCGCGCCGAGCCAGGTCGAGCCGCGCCAGCTGCGCGACGTGCACATTCGCACGGTCGAAGCGCCCAAGCCGGGTAACTGAGCTTAAATCAAAAAGGCCCCGGATTGCTCCGGGGCCTCCTTCTTTGAGCGGGTTGGATATCGCTCAGTCGAACTGTCGTTCGATGCTGTCGCCGAACTGTTCGCCGCGGCAGATGTCGTCATAGGCCTGCTGGACGATTGCGCGCTCGCTGGCTTCGAGCTGGTCGCTGCCCAGCGCGGCTTCAAACTTGCCGCGAAGATAATCTTCGCCTTCCTCGACACGCTCTGCGGCGGCTTCGTCATTGCTTTCGAATGCGCTGGTGATGCTCTACCACATCTGGTGGGCTTCACCCATCAATGTGCCCTCAGTGACGAGTTCATCGCCCTGACGCTCGAGTTCGGCGTTCATTTGCTGGAGGGTCTGTTCGCGCTGCTGGCAGCGATTGGCCAGGGCCTGCTGCAGCTGCGGATTGTCGGCCTTATCGGCTGCCTTGCGGTATCCTTCGACAGAATCGAAGGTTGTGTCGACGAGGCTCTTGAATACGGTAGTGCTCATGGAATTGCGTCCCTTTTCCAATGGGTTGATGCAACTCCAACGAGCGATGTGGCGGAGTGGGTCCCGCGATTTGCCGCAGCTCCACTCCGCACACCCGAATTATCGTGCGCTTCAGCCCACGTCTTCGAGGAAGACGTACTCATGCTGTGCATCGAGAAGGATCAGCGCGCGTTTCCCGTCGCGCTCGCCAACCACCAGCGGGAAGCCGAAGAAGCCGGGGACCATCATCACGATCGAGGTCGTTCCGTCATCGTTCGCCTGCGTGCCGACAGCCGAGCTGCCCGAAGTCATGGTGGCGACTGTAACCCCGTCCTTTTTCGCGAAGGTCAGCGGGCCGAGGTCTGCATTGGTGTAACGTGGTGCGAGCTTTGCCAGCACCGCAGCATCGCCCTTCGGATCGACCTGTTTGCGGAATGTCTCGCGGGCTTCTGCTCCCAGCGAGACGGCAGCGGCAAGGTTTTCGTCCGCTTCGGCCTTGCCGTCGTAGAGCACTTCCATGAGCTTGCGCTGGAACAGTCCGAGCAACGCCTGGCCGGTATCCGAATTGGTCAGCAGCACCGCGCCGATCCGGTCTTCGGGAATGAACCAGAAGTTGCTCTTGTAGCCGATGAGGCTGCCGCCGTGGAAGAATACGTCCTTGCCGAGACCGCTGCTCTGCATCAGTCCCATGCCGTACCAGCTTTCCTCGCCCGTCGGGACATAGTGCTGGCGGCGTTTGAGCAGGTTCTTCTCGGATGCGAGCTGCTTGCCATCCGCCAGCTTGCCCTTGTTGAGCTCGTTCAGCGTATACAGCGCCATGTCATGCGCGCTCGACCATGCGCCGCCGGCAGGTCGGTATGGGTAGACCATGTAGTTCCAGTCCATCGGCGCCGCTTCGACCGGACCGTTATAGCCACGCGCGTGGGGACGGGCCCAGTTGGTCGCCATCGCCTTGCTGAAATCGAAGGTCGTGCGGGTCATGCCGAGGGGTGAAAAGATGCGTTCGGACATCGCCCGGTCGAAGGCCGCGCCCAATTCCATGTCAGGATATACTAGGTGACCGCCGATGTACCCGGCCGCGCTGGCCATCAGGTTATTGTACTGGAAGACTTCGCCAAAACCGCTGGTCGGCTCGGTGGCGGCCAGTTGCACGAAGGTGTCGCTCGCAGGCGTCGTGCGGCTGGTGTTCATCACCCACTGCATGTCCTTGCGCGGCAGGCCGGTGCAGGCGCAGATCAGGTGCTCGACAAGGACTTTCGATGTCGTCTCGTCGCTGCCGAGCCGGAAGCTGGGGTAGACATCGGTCACCTTCTGGTCCCAGGCAAGCTTGCCTTCGTCGACCAGCGTCGACAGCAGCAGCGTGGCCATGCCCTTGGTGTTGGACGCAATCATGAACTCGGTGTCCTTGTCCACCTTGTCCGTACCGCCGCGACTCGTCACGCCGAGGCCGCCTTCCCAGACGATCTTGCCGTCCTCGATCAGAGCGAGGCCGACGCCGGGAATCTCCAGTCCTTCCATCGCCTTTTCGACGTAGCCGGTCAGCTCGGCGATGCGCGCCGCCGTCAGGTCGTTGGCCGCCTTTCCGGCAAAGCTTTCCTTGGCGTAGTCCGCCGGACGTAGCGAGCCGAAGGCCTGGTTGATTTGGGCTCCGCGCTTGGCGACGGTCGCCAACGCGCCATTGATCAGGACGACCGTCCAGCCGTCACCCTTGCGCAGGCCAATGCCCTGGACCGCGACCTTTTCCGCCGGTGAGCTCTTGTAGTTGACGACGGTGATCTGGTCCCAGCCTTCGCGCGCCGGCGGATCCTGCGCCAGTTCGACTTCGCGTGCAAATGCAGGATCGAACTTCGTCCAGGCCCGCTTGACGGCATCCTGACCGTCGGTGGCAGCGTCGACCGCGACGAGGGCGGCGGTGACATCGCCTTCCGGGGCAGTGAACACCAGCATCCCGTCGCGGGTCTCGCTCGCCCAACCCGGGATCGGAACCATCATCGCCCCGGTTCCCGTTTCCACAGCGACCGGAGCTTCCGACTCGGCAGCTTCCTGGGCCAGCAGCGGCAACGGTGATGCTGCGAGGAGCAGGGCGGAGGTGATCAGGGCAAAGCGTTTCATCGGCATTCTCTCCATCTGTCTTATCGGCATAATACGCCTTGATTGTGACAGGTCAATTTCGATGGTTGCATCCTGCCCCTTGCGCAGGGCGCGCCCGTTCATTAGGGCGAAACCCAACTTTCAAACCCCCAGGAATTCGAGAGGGAATAAAATGAGCGATACTGCCGACCGCGTGCAGAAGATTGTCGTCGAGCACCTCGGCGTCGAAGCCGACAAGGTGACCCAGGAAGCCAGCTTCATCGACGACCTCGGTGCGGACAGCCTCGACATCGTCGAACTGGTCATGGCGTTCGAGGAAGAATTCGGCGTGGAAATCCCCGACGATGCGGCCGAGAAGATCACCACCGTTGGTGACGCCACCAAGTATATCGAAGAGCACAAGGGCTAAGCCTGACGCTCAACGGACCCTGCCCCTGAGGCGGGAACGGACAGGCCCGACCCGATAACGGGCCGGGCCTGTTGTCATTTTGCGGAGAATTGCATGCGTCGTGTGGTCGTTACCGGTCTTGGCCTCGTCACCCCGCTGGGTGGAGATGTCGAAACGAGCTGGGCAAACCTGATTGCGGGCAAGAGCGGGGCAGGGCAGATTACCCGCTTCGATACCGAGGGGCAGAAGTGCACCATCGCCTGCGAGGTGAAGCCCAAGGACCATGAATGGGGTTTCGACCCCGACAAGCGCGTCGACTTCAAGGTCCAGCGCCAGGTCGATCCCTTCATCATCTATGGCATCGACGCTGCCGGACAGGCGCTCGAGGATGCGGGTCTGGCCGACATGGACGACGACCTCAAGCTTCGCACCGGTTGTTCGATCGGCTCGGGCATCGGCGGCCTTCCGGGCATCGAGAGCGAATCACTGGTGCTGGCCGAACGTGGCCCGGGCCGTGTGTCGCCGCACTTCGTCCACGGGCGCCTGATCAACCTCATCAGCGGCCAGGTTTCGATCAAGTACGGCCTCATGGGCCCCAACCACGCCGTGGTGACCGCCTGTTCGACCGGCGCGCACTCGATCGGTGACGCTGCCCGCATGATCAAGGACGGCGATGCCGACGTTATGCTGGCGGGTGGTTCGGAATCGACCATCAACCCGCTTGGCGTGGCCGGCTTCGCGCAGGCCAAGGCGCTCAACATGAGCATGAACGACCGCCCGACCGAGGCGAGCCGTCCCTACGACAAGAACCGCGACGGCTTCGTCATGGGCGAGGGTGCAGGCGTCGTCGTGCTGGAAGAATATGAGCACGCCAAGGCGCGCGGCGCAAAGATCTATGCCGAAGTGGTCGGCTATGGCCTGTCGGGCGATGCCTATCACGTCACCGCTCCGCACCCGGAAGGCAAGGGTGCCGAACTTGCGATGCGCATGGCGCTGCGCAAGGCCGGGATGGAGCCGGGCGACATCGACTATGTCAATGCGCATGGCACGTCGACGATGGCCGATACGATCGAGCTGGGCGCCGTGAAGCGCGTTCTTGGCGATGATCTCAGCGGTGCTTCGATGAGCTCGACCAAGTCGGCCATCGGTCACCTTCTCGGCGGTGCCGGTGCGGTGGAGGCGATCTTCTGCATCCTCGCCATCCGCGACCAGATCGTGCCGCCGACACTGAATCTCGACGATCCGGACGAGGGCACCGAGGGCGTCGACCTCGTGCCGCACAAGGCGAAGAAGCGCGAAGTGAAGGCTGCACTCAACAACAGCTTCGGTTTCGGTGGCACGAACGCATCGCTGATCGTCAAGAAGGTCGACTGACGTGAAAAAGACCGGCGCGCTGGGGCTCGGCGCGATCCTCGCGCTGGTGCTGCTGGTCGGCGCGGCATGGTTCCTGTCGGGCTGGTGGGGCGGCGCGGATGTCGAGGAGGACACGAACTTCATCGTACCCTCCGGCGCGTCGCTGACCTCGGTTGCCAACAAGCTCGCGGAGGAAGGCCTCGTGTCTTCCGCCGATGCCTTCCTGCTGCGGGCGAAGATCTTCGGTTCGTCGGACCCGATCAAGGCCGGGGAGTTCCTGATCCCCGCCGGTGCGAGTCCGGCCCAGATTCTCGACACCTTCCAGCATGGCAATGCGCTTGCCCGTCTCGTGACCATCCCCGAGGGCCTGCCCTCGATCATGGTGTGGGAACGCCTGATGGCGGAGGACCTGCTCACGGGCGAAATCCCCGTCCCGGCGGAGGGTTCGGTCCTGCCCGACAGCTACGATTTCGAGCGTGGCGAAACGCGCGCCGCAGTTCTCGCCCGGATGCAGGCGGCGATGCAGAACTACCTCGCCGAAGCCTGGCCGAAGCGGGGCAAGGACATAGCGGTCGACAATGTGAAGGATGCAGTCATCCTCGCCTCGATCGTGGAAAAGGAAACCGGCGTCCCGCGCGAGCGCAGGATGGTCGCTGGCCTCTATTCTAACCGTGTGAAGGACGGGATGCTGCTGCAGGCCGACCCGACGATCATCTACCCGATTACCAAGGGCAAGCCGCTCGGTCGCCGTATCAAGCAGTCGGAGATCGCCGCGATCAACGACTACAACACCTATTCGATGGTCGGTCTGCCCAAGGGCCCGATCACCAATCCTGGCCGCGAATCCATCGCGGCAGTGCTCAACCCGGCCAAGACCGAGGCACGCTATATGGTTGCGGACGGTACGGGCGGCCATGCTTTCGCCAGGACGCTGGACGAGCATAACGCGAACGTCGCCAAATGGTTCGAAATCCGCCGCAAGCGCGGAGAGATGTGAGCGAACCGACGCATCCCCTCGACGATGCGCCGCTCATCCTGACGGCGCAGCTGCCCGAGCACCTGCATGCGCGCTTCACTGCGCTGAGGACCGCCCACTTCCCGCCAGAGCGCAATTATCTCGAAGCTCACGTCACGCTGTTCCACGCGCTTCCGGGGATGTGCGAGGACGAGGTGGTTTCGGCCTGCAAGGCAGCTGCGAGCGAGTTCGCACCGGTCGCAGCGGAGGTCGCGGGCATCATGCCGCTAGGCGGCGGCACCGCCATCCGCCTCCGGAGCGAGGGCATGTTGCGGCTCCGCGACGAACTGGCAGATCGTTTTCGCGGCCTGCTGACGGGGCAGGACCAGCACCGTCCGCGCCTTCACGTCACGATCCAGAACAAGGTGCTCGCCCGCGACGCCAAGGCGCTGCAAGAAGAGCTTGAAGGCACCATCCCCGACCAACCCTTCACCTTTCGCGGATTGGAGCTGTTCCGCTACCGGGGTGGACCATGGGAGCCGGTCCGGCAATTTACGTTTCGCGGGCGAGCAACAGCCTGAAGCGGAGGGGCGGTAGATGCCCAAAAGCACTCAACGGTCTCGCGACGCGCGGGCTTTTCGTCCTTGCTGATGCTGTCGCGGTGGCAACTATCCGCTGCCTGCAACTGTTTGCCCGACGGCGGGGGTGCCCTCTCTTGTTCATCTGATCGAGTATGGATTCCCTCCCCGCGCCATAATCGCAAATCGGTCCATTTCGGCAGTTGACCGGGGGCTGACACCGCCCTAAATGCGCCGCCTGTCGTGCGGGCCTTGCCGCCTCGGCATGCCTTTCGGGGCGGAGTAGCTCAGGTGGTTAGAGCAGCGGAATCATAATCCGCGTGTCGGGGGTTCGAGTCCCTCCTCCGCTACCATTTTTCACGCGCCTCACATCGAAGCTCAGAGCGGTCCGGCAACCGGATTTGCATTGGGATGCTTATCATGCGTAAATTTGCCCTTTCGAGGGAGGAGCGTGTGAAAGTATCAGCAAAGACAATTCTTGCGACCATGTCGGCATTCGTGATCGCTGGGTGTTCCGGGGCGGCCGAAGAAGAACCTGCCAAGAGTGACGCGGTGGAAGCTGCCGAGGCGAGTACAGCCGAGGTCGTGACTGCGGAGCCTGCGCCAAGCACGGATGCGTTTGAAGTCTGCGATGCCGATGGCAATCGCTACGCGTCGGAAGCCGATGCAGAAGCCGCAGGGCTCGATAGGGCCGAATACGGCGCTACCTTCTGCGAATACGTCGAATAGGCCGCAGTTGGTGCTGCGCGCGGCGTGACCCTATTCCCACGCCGCACTTGCAGAACGCCATACCTTTGCCTCCTCGTCCCACACGCTGGACGTGACGCAAGGCGTGGGATTGATCCCGTCGCAGTTCGATCCATGGACTCGTGCAAGCAGGACGGTGTGCGGACCGAACTGGGTGATTTCCCACCCCTGGTTCTGGATTGAGGCCAGTTTGGAGCCAATCAGAAAGTGAGACATGCTGCCGCCCGTGCCGCCGTAAAGCGATGCCGCGGTGGAGCATGCGAACCGGCCTTCGTTAACGACCCAATCATCGGCATTGTCCCCATCCAGGTCCACCCGTTGGACAGCACCTTCTTCGAGAGCGAATTCACCGCTGTCGAAACTCGCACATTCGGCCCGTGCAGCGTCAATCTTGGCTTGAATAGCACTTGGCATGTTCGCGCTTTCAGCCGCCGCAGGCGATGACACGAGCGAAATGGCTGTAACCATGGCGACACAAGCCGTTGATGAAGTTTGCGACATGAGACTCTCTCCCTCAATCCATGTGCTCGCAGACCCGAGGTTTGATCTTGCGAAGATTCCTCATGGGAGGCAAGCACTGACCTCAAGGCAACTTCTTTCCCGATGGAATCATAATCCGCGTGTCGGGGGTTCGAGTCCCTCCTCCGCTACCATTTCCTGCATATCCAGGAACGACCTAGAAGATCAGCGTTCGACCAGTGCGAACAGCTCGCGCGCGTGTTGCGTGTATTTCTCCAAGTCATCGTCGTTCGCCCAGATCCAACGGCTTGAATCCAGAATTTTCTGATAGGCCTCGAAGGTGAAGCCTGGCGCACGTTTGAGCGCCGCAACCCCTTCGTCCGGCCGTCCATCCATGTGCCAGAGTACACCTTCGATTACATTGGCAAGGGCATAATTGGGGTTACGGTCGTTGGCGTCCCGCCATGCATCCCGCGCCTCTTTCCATTCGCCTCGCCTCATGTGGGCCACGCCCCGGTAGGTCGCCCAGATCGCCATACGTGGGTGATGGGGGGCCCTCCTCTCGGCAGTTCGGATCATCTCGATCCCGCTTCCACCTTCACTGGCAAAGACACTCGATGCGCCAAGCAGGGCCAGTGCATGAGGGTTGTTCGGGTTTCGCTGCACAGCCTGGCGCAGAAAGCGGACAGCCTCGTTATGGTCGCCAAGCATGAACGGCAGGGTGCCGGCGGCCAACAAGACATCGGGATCGCCGGGCGCGATCGATCGGGCGATTGCCAGGTGCTCGCGTGCCTTTGCGAGTGTGGCTGCAGGATCGGCTGCCCATCCGCTCAACAGGTTCTGGGCCAGCTGGATGGTCAAACCGGCATGAGCGGACACGTTCTCCGGCTCGATCTGCAATAGGTCCTCAAGGTGGTCCACGATCTCCTTTGCGCGGCGCTCGGAGTAGAGCGCGCGCAGCATCTCGGTCGTCTGCACGATCTGGCTCGCATCGCGATCGGAGCCGTCAACGTGCGAAACCTCGGCACCGGCAATCTGAATTTCGCTGAGGATTGGCGTCGAGAGGTCCAGGATGAACTCTTCGAGATCGTCATGGAACCTGTCGATCTGCTCCTCGAGACGCCATGAAAGGATGTGGCGATTGTCCTCGGCGTCGATAAGCCCGATGCGCAATCGCAGCATGTCCCCGCGCCGGGAAAGCGCTCCTGACACGAGGTAATGAACGCCGAGTGTCGTCGCGATGTCCCTCAGTTCGCTCTGGGCCGACTTCCCCTTGAGTCCCGGATCATAGGCCGCGACCTTAAGGTTGGGCGCGTTCGACAGCATCGAGACTAGATCGTGTCCAATGTCGTCGGCAAGGAATTCAGTCTCGTCTCCGCCCATGTTCTGGATGGGCAGTATGCCCACGGAATTTCTGCTCATCAGGCTTCGCGACGATTTGCCTGCAACTGAAGTGTGCCGCGTGGGGAGTTGGGTTGAAGGCGCCCTTTGGGGCGAAGTGCCGCTGATCTTGTGGGAAAGCTCACTGGCGAATGACCGCCACGCTCGATCGGTCCTGTCGCCGCTCCAGTGCGACAGATCCGAGGTGTGGGTCAGTTCGAACATGATCGGTCGTTCGCAAGTCTCGATCATCACCGGCATCAGTGATCCTTGACGATCGGCCAGTGTCGCTTCGGCCCGAACCCAACGCGATTTGACCGAATTCCGGGACCACAAAACGATAACGGCCTTCGCACCGCGCAACGCCGCCTCGATGCGTTCGTCGAATGCTTCGCCCATGCGCAGCGTCGCGTCCCACCACACGGAGAAGCCCTCTTCCTCCAGATGCCGCGCGAACAGTTCGACCGTTTCGACATCGGCATGGCTGTAGGACAGGAAAATCTCAGACATTGCGTGCCGTATCCCCACCCATTTCCCGAGAAGGGACATAAGCTACCATGGCCAATGCCGTCAAAGCGTTCCGCTTTAGGGGAAACAAGGCAGGTAATGACGGCCGGGAGGGCTTTAGGCCTTCGTTTTCTGGACGCTGGGACTGTGTCAATTGACTCAGCGCCTCGACAGCATAGGTCCCATTCCCCTTGAAATCATGAACCGCGTGCTTGGGGTTCGAGTCCCCGTTCCGCTACCATTTCGATCTTGTAGCCGAGCATCCGCATCCTCGCGGGACGCGGACCTATTTCGTCGAGAAGAGCAAACGGCCCGGTCCGAGTAGCTCGAGGATTTCGTCGATCTTGCCCTGTTCGAAGGCAAAGCACCCCAGGCTACGTCCGACACGCCCCTGCAGTTCAGCCATGGACCTGTCGACGTACTCTGCCCCATGGATCACGATGGACCGATCCCAGGCGAGATTGTTTTCGGCATCGAGCCCTCGCAGGCGCCGCGAACGACCATGTTTGCCATAGTAGATGTCATCGGTCAGGAAACTGCCCGAAGAAGAGGCGTTTGATCCGGGCCGGTTCGAGAACCGTTCCACGAAGCCCGAATTCGACGGATCGGAACCACGTCCGTGGGATACAAGGTATGATGCCTCGATCCGCCCTTGTTGCACATCGATGATGTGAAAGCGCGCCTCTGACGATGCCTGACTGTAATCGGCAATTGCCATCCTGTCCCGATGGACGACACTGGCATGGTGGCGGGAAAGGGCCTCCAACCCACTCTGTATGACCGGAGGGACCGGGGGAAGGGCAGGAGAAGGAGGAATAGATGGAGATTGGGAAGGAGGTGCGATGATCGCACCTCCGGGAGATGCAAAACCGGCGCCGACACATATTCCGGCACCAATGAATTGGCGTCTGCTGATTGTCATGGTGCGATCCCTGGGCAACAAGGTTAGGATGTGGGGTTCGCAACTGGGGGAGGCAAGGTTGAACGGATCGAGAGGGATGTTCCGGCATTCGGCGCTGGCGCTTTCGGTAGGCCTGCTCACATGCTCGCCGGCGTTGGCGCAGGATATGTCTCCCGAGTGGTCCTCGGCGGACATTACGAAGCTCAGGCAATGGGTTGCAGCTGCGCCACAAGATGCACTTCCGCAAATTTCTACGCGTGACCTCGACAGGGCCGTTGATCGTGGCAATGAGAAAGAAATTTCAGCCGAGGCGCGGGAAATCGCACTCGATCTTGCGAAGAAGCATCTCAAAGGCGCAGCCAGGTCCAGCGAACGACGGGGCTGGAACATTCGTGACACGGATGACGAGCACTCTCTTGCGCCGATGCTCGACAAGGCACTGGAGACGGGCACGCTCGACACTTTTTTCGCCATGCAGCGCCCGACGCATCCTGAGTATTCGGCGCTGCGGACGGCTTACGCCTCGGAAAGCGATCTCAAGAAGCGCCAGGCCATCGCCTTCAACATGGAACGCTGGAGGTGGATGCCTCGATCGCTGGGGACCGATTACGTCCTTGTGAATGCTGCGCGCTTCGAAGCCAACTTATGGCGAGATGGCAAACCGGCCGGGACTTGGCGGGTCATCGTGGGCAAGACCTCGACTCCCACCCCGGTGTTCGACGCCACCATAACAGGTGTGGTGCTGAACCCCTGGTGGGAAATTCCAGCGAGCATTGTGAGAGAAAGCGTGGGTGCGCTGGTTCGGCGCAATCCTGCGCTGGCAAAGGCTCGTGGCTACGTATGGTCGGGTGGACGGTATCGGCAGAAGCCCGGGCCGAACAATGCGCTGGGCCAGATGAAGCTGGTCATGCCCAACCCCTATTCGGTATTCATGCATGACACCCCCAACAAGACGTTGTTCGACAAACCGGTGCGCGCGTTCAGCCATGGTTGCATCCGTACCGGGGACGCGATCGGCTATGCCGCGACCCTGCTCCAGGGCGTGAAGTCACGCGAGGAGGTCGACCGTATCGTAGCCGGGGGCGAAACTACGGAAATCTCGATCCCCACACCGCTCCCCCTATACGTCGCCTATTTTACGGCGGTGGAAGACGGAGCCGGTGGTGTGAACATTCTCGACGACATCTACGGGCGGGACGGTTTGATCAGGCAGATGTCCGCAACATACGGCAACATACAGCCTGCGCAGGCCATAGGGTGCGATATGGGCGCCAACGGTTAACGGGCGCTTCCCCCACTCGACTTGAGATCACGACACACTAATCCATTGAGGGATGATCGATGGTCTCGTCTTCGGATGGCGAACGGCAGTGCTCCTTGTTGCATTCGCGCAGTTGCTTGCCATCGCCGTTGCGTTGCATCGTCCGATCCGAAATCGCACCGCAAACCGGACATTGAGCGCACTCCTGATCGTTCTCGCCCGATTGACCGATCGTGACTTGTCCTTCGAGGGCTATCGCCAATGGGTGCGCTATCGCCGCACGCCACCTGAACTCGATCAATTTCTCGACACGTGGGATCCATCGTTCAGGACCATCGGCGAGGGGGCGGAAGACCTCGGCAACGGGTTCTTCGAACTGGGCAGGGAAGCGACCGATACAATCCCGGCCGTTGGCCCCAGGCTCGAACTGCCGGTGGCAGCACTCGTGGGACCGACGTGCAGCTCCGCCACATTCTCCTTCGCGCGCCGGGCACAGGAGGCTGGTCTCATCAGGCTGTTCGGCGAACAGACCGGCGGCAACCTTCGCGGGATCAATGGCGGGGCCTATTTCTTCGTGCGCCTGCCGGGCAGCGGCCTCGAGTTCGATGTTCCCCTGATCGCCAACTTCCCGACGACGCCGCAGCCCGACCGTGGTGTTCTTCCCGATGTGGAAATCAGACCGACGGTGGCGGATATCGCGTCGGGACGCGATACCTGCATGGAGGCGGCGAGAGCCTGGGTTTCCGGGCGCTGATCGCAACCCCGGCCAAGGCGTCAGCTGCCGCTTCCTCCCAGCGCTTGCCACAAGAGCACGCGTGCACGACGCGCCCGTCCTTCAGCTGCTGCGGCCCGTTCACCGCTGGCATCGGCAGCTCGCCTGGCTTCGAGCACGGTAAGGAAGTCCGCAAGACCGGCGTTCTGGCGGGTCTCGGCGAGACGCGCGGCGCGTTGGAGGTTGGCTGCCTCGTTGCGTGCCGCAGCGGCCTCGGCATCGGTAGAGGCGACGAGGCCATAAGCCGCCTCGGCATCGCCCAAGGCAGAATAAACCGCGCCGCGGTACGCTTCGAAAGCGGCCTTCTTGCTTGCGGCAGCGGCGTCGATTTCGGCTGATATGCGACCGAAGTCGAGCAATGGCGCGGCGACAGATGCAGCAAGGGTACCGACAACCGACTGGCTGTCGAACAAGTCGCCAATCCCGAATGCCAGAAGGCCCACTGCGGCCGAAAGGTCGAACACGGGAAAGCGCCGGCGAGCAGCCGCGGCCAGTTCGGCATCCTCGGCAGAGAGCGTGGCCGCCGCCGCAAGTACGTCCGGTCGATTGACCAGCAAGGCAGAGGGAAGGGTGGCAGATGCGATCGGCTGACCGAGCGCCGGCGCGGCTTGCGCCAAAGCCGTGCGTACTTCGGGTGCAGGTTGCGCGGTCAGCGTGACGAGGCGGCCGACGAGGCGCACACGCTCGCTTTCGAGAGCAGCGAGGCGGCTGCGCGAAGTACTGGCCGAACTCTCTGCACGAACCCGGTCGAAACCGGGGGCAATCCCGGCGCGCTCGCGGACGCCGGCAAGGCGCGCCAGTTCGTCTGCTGCGGCAAGGTCATTTTCGATAGCAGCCTGCCTGCGATCGAGCGTGCGCCAGTCGATGACGCTGGCGGCGATTTCGCCGAGGAGAGCGTTGCGCACGCCTCGGGCATTGGCGTCCGCCGCATCGACCCGCGCGAGTGCTGCGCGTTCCTGCGCGCGCAAACGCCCGAAAATATCCGGATCCCACCGCGCGGTAAGGTTCGCGCCATAGGACACGCGCTCGGTGTCAAAGGAAATCCCGGGCGGCAGGTTGGACGAAAACTGGGCAGGATTGGTACGCTGTCCGGTGACCGACGCATTGGCCCCTATGTTCGGGAGACGCTCGGCACCTGCGCGGTCGGCACCGGCGCGCGCCTGTTCGATGCGCGCTGCTGCCTCGGCCAGTGTCGGCGAGGCAGAGAGCGCCTGCGCCGATAGCGCAATGAACGCGGGGTCGTCCTGCGGCAGCAGGGCTTCCAGAGATCCTGCGGTCGCTGTGTCGGGTGAATAGTAGAAGCTCTGAGGAAGCTCGGGTGCAGGTGTCGCGACTTCGGGAGGTGGACCTGCCACGCATCCGGAGAGCGATAGCGCGCCGACCGCAAGGAGGAGCGTATAACGGTTCACTTGCCCGGTACTTTCGCAGCGATGTAGGCGTCGACCTGCTGGCCGACCCGGAACAGTCCGTCGGTTTCCGGCAGCTCGTAGATTACCTGCAGCACACGCACATCGACGCGTTCTGCAGCGCTATTGGTCAGCGAGCGTTTGGGCACGACCAGAGGTTCGGCGCGGACGAATTTCGCCTTCACCTGTCGATCCGAGGCACCGCGCGGGCTGACCGTCGCAGGTGCACCCAGCGCGACGCGCGGGGCCTGCTCCTCGTCGATGTCGATGCGGACATGGAGCGGCTGGGTCTGGCCCATCTCTATGAACGGCTGCGATCCGCCGCCACCCATGGTGCTGACGTATTCGCCCTTGCGGATATTTACCGCGAGGATTTCGCCGGCAATGGGCGCGCGGATCGTCAACCTGCCGATCTCGGTACTGGCCGAGTTGGCACGGGCTTGAGCAGATTGCAGCCGGGCCTGGGCGAGGCGGAGGCGTTCGTTTGCCGCTGCCGCCTCGCCTTCGGCGCGGATAACCTCCGCACGGCTTACGGCGGCCGGATCATCGACATTGCGATAGAGTGCGAGCTGTCGGCCTGCCGTTGCTCGCGCGGACTGCGCCTCGGCAATTGCGGCCCGGGCTTCCGCGATCGCCGCATTCGCTTCGCCCAGCGCAGCCCGCGCCGCGCGATCGTCGACGGTGAAGAGGACCTGCCCCGCGCCAACGCGATCTCCCGGCGCGACATAAAGGCCGGTCACGAGGCCGGAGAGGGCGGAGCCGATCTGGATGACTTCGCTCGACGGTTCGACGACGCCCGCTCCTGCTACCCGTTCCGTATTGGCCAGCGCTGCGGGAGCACGCGGCGGCTCGCGCTCGGGCTCGGACAGTTGGCGATCGGGCAGGCCGTTCCAGATGAAGAACACTGCCAGGATGAGGCCGATAACGGCGATCACCGGCAAAATCTGTCGCGAGAAGCTGAAGTTTCGCGGATCGAAAGCCATGTCAGTGTCCTTCCGGCATGTCGGTGCCGTCATGGGTGATGCGACCATCCTCGAGCACGAGGATACGGTCAGCGAGGTCGAAGATGCGGTTGTCGTGCGTCACGATGATGCAAGCCCGATCGGGGGCGACAGCCACCTCGCGCAGCAGGTCCATCACCCGGCGACCCGAGGAGGCATCAAGTGCGGCGGTCGGCTCGTCGCAGACAACCAGCCGAGGTTCGTGGACAAGAGCGCGGGCAATCGCGACGCGCTGCTGCTGGCCGCCCGAAAGCTGGCTCGGCAGCTTGTGTGCCTGGTCGCCTATGTTGAGCTTCTCCATCATTGCTACGGCTCGCTCTCGCGCCTCATCGCGATGCATTCCCTGCGCGATCAGCGGCACCGCGGCATTGCTGGCCGCGTCGATGGAGGGGATGAGATTGTACTGCTGGAAGATGAAGCCGATGTTCTGCAGGCGGAACTCGACCAGTGCGGTGTCGTCGAGTGCGTAGATGTCGGTTCCGAAAACCTTCACCTCGCCAAGTGTTGGCCAAAGGATGCCGCACATGATCGAGATGAGCGTCGTCTTTCCTGACCCGCTTTCGCCGACGAGGAAGGTCAGCTCGCCCGCACGGATGTCGACGTCGATCCCGTGCAGCACGGTGAGGGTCTGCTGGCCCGCAGTGAAGTCGCGTGTCACCCCGCGCGTACAGATTGCCGCCGTGGGTGCGCATCCGCCGATGGCGGTCGTGTCCATCTTCTCGCCCATCAACGGAACACCGATGCCGGCTCGGTCCGCAGCACGTTGCGCAGCGCCAGCCAGCCGGTGAGGGCAAGGATGACGATTACGGCGGTCAGGCTGATAAGCGGGATCTGCCAGGGGATGTAGAAACCCTTGAAGAAGGGATTGCCGGAGAAGCTCCACAGGAAGCCCACCGTGCCGAGCACCCCCAGCCCATAGCCGATCAGCCCGACAAGCCCGGCTTGGGCCGCTACCATGCGACGGATCTTGGCATTGGTGACGCCGATGGCCTTGAGGGCGCCGAATTGCTTGATGTTGTCGCGGATGAAGAGGCTGAAGGTCAGCCCCACGATGGCGACGCCGACGATGAAGCCGAGCGCGACAGTAATGCCGAAATTGAGCGGGATGCCGGTATTCTCGATGATGAAGTCGATGCCGTCCTGCGCAAATTCGTCGCGGGTGCGGGCGCGCAGGCCGGTCTCCTTCTCGATCCGCTTGACCAGTTCCTCGGGGGTCACGCCGTCCGCTGCGCCGACGAGGACAAAGGACAGGCGATTGCGGGTGCCGGGCACATAGCGGAGCGCCGCGCTGTACTTGGTGTAGAGCGTGACCTGGCTGGTGAAGCTTGGGATGGCATCGGCAACGCCGCGAATTACTGCCCGCTGGTCATTCAGTTCGAGCCGCTGGCCGATCGGATCGCGTCCATCCTCGAACAGGCGGAGTACGCCCGTATCGTCGATGATCACGCTGTCGGGCTGCGACAGCACGTCTATGCTGCCTTCCTTCATGCGCTTGGGCAGGCCGATGAGGGTCGCGTCGTCGACACCGATGATCGCTACCCCCTCGAGGTCGCCATCACCTGATCGCACCGAGGCCGCGGCGCGCAGGTGCGGTACCGCCCACTCCACACCCGGTACGCCGCGCACCTTGTCGAGCGCAGTCGAGGGCATGGCGTAGTTCACTTCCGTGGTGCGACTGACTGTGTCCATCACCCAGACGTCGGGATTGCCGACATTGTAGACCCCGCTCGCGCCACGCTCGACGAGGTTGACGAAGATGGTCAGCTGCTGGGTGATGAGGAGGGTGGAAAAGGCGATGCCGAAGACGAGGCCATAGAATTTCTGGGCGTCGCCGGTGAGCATCCTGATGGCAATCCAGATCATGCGTTCGCTTGCCTTGCCCCTTCGACTCGTCCATTACTGAACGCAGTCGTTCAACTGAACGGTAGCGTTCATTTTGTCAACCGAAGCAGGCAAGAGGGTCGGAAGGCCCACCGATACCGCCAAGCGCGATGCGATCATCGCGGCGGCGACGCGCGCCTTTTTCGACCGTGGATTTGCGGCGACCTCCATCGAGCAGGTGGCGGCCGATGCGGGCGTGTCGAAGGTCACCGTCTATAACCATTTCGGCGACAAGCGTGGCCTCTTCGCCGCGTCGGTCGAGAACCAGTGCGAGACGATCAGCGGACATTTCTCCATTCGAGAAATCCCGCGGGGGTCGCTGCGCGAGCGCCTGACCGCGATCGGCGAGGCGATGGTCGCCTTCCTGTCACGGGAGGACATGGTCCAGTTCGACCGCCGGATCGCGGCCGAAACCGAACATGAGCCTGAGATCGGCGCAGCTTTTCTCGCTGCCGGACCTCACCGCATGAAGCGTGCGTTTTCCGGTTTCATCTCGGCGCTCAATGCCGCGGGCGAGCTCGACGTCGATGACCCCGAGCTTGCAGCGGAACAGTTCGCCAGCATGTGCAAGGGAATGGGCGATCTCGATCGGCGTTTCGGCCAGCCCAGCGATCCGACAGAAAACCGGAAGCGTATCGAAGGGGCGGTGGAGGTTTTCTGCCGGGCCTACGCACGGCACTGACCGCCGGCGGATGGCCTCGACAACCATTCCTCCACCGTCCTTCAGGTCAGAATCTCACCCTCACACCGAGGTCGATATTGTGACCTTCATGCTCGCGGATGACCTCGAAATTCGAGAGGTCCCGGAAATGGACCTTTCCGGCGCTCATCCACCGGTATTGCGCCGTCACCGCGATCTTTGGCGAAACAGTGTAAGCGCCACCGGCCATCAACTGGTAGACCAGTTCGCCCTTGTGATCGTCAAGGATGAGAAGCGGTGCCTCGTTCGGGAATGGTGGGCGGGCAGAAAATAGCCGGGCCTTGATGTCGGCATATCCGACGCCCGCCCCTAGGTATGGGCGGAGGTCACCCGAACCGAAATCGAGATAGGCATTGCCCATGATCCGCCAGCTCTTGTGCCCCCCTTCAGCCGCAATGGTGCCCGTGGGCGGCGCGATCGCGACGTAATGATCCGAGTCATTGCTCGCGTATCCGCCTTCGATCTCGAGACGGGCCATTCCGATCTCCCGGCCAACGGCGACAGTGAAGCCGTAGCCGGTGTCCATGACATTGACCGTTTTGACCGTTCCGATTGGCGCGGGGAGGCCGACCACCTCGGTTTCTGAATCGTCGAGAATGGAAACCGTCCCTGCCACCGCGACATACCAGGCATCGTCATCGGCTGCGCTGGCAGGCGTCGCGCACGCGCAGGCTGCAAACGAAATGCCAACAGCTGTAATTGTCTTCCTCATCGCTTTGCTCCTCCATGTGGAGCGGAAATCGTCTCTTTATCGGCATGAGAAGTGAATGATCGCGCCCCGACCAAATTCTGACGAACTGGTGATCGATGACTTGTGCAGCAGACAGCGCAGTTTTCCGCGACTATCCCTTTGAGCACGATCTAAGCCATGCTGGTCGGCTATGCTTGCGGCAGCTGATTGGCTATACGGGACGAAGGCATCCGTGAGATTGGGCACGAAGAGGCTTTGGTCTGAATGGATATATCGCGAAGCACTCTGAGAACTGCGGCAAGTCTGGCCGACCAGCCCGGTTTCATTATCGGGGCGATCGAGGTCGATCCGGCAACCCGAACGGTGCGGGCCGGTCGCGAGACAGAAAAGATCGAACCTCGCGTGATGCAGGTCCTGATTGCGCTGGCAGAGGCATGCAACGAGGTCCTGACACGCGACGCCTTGTTCGATCGCTGCTGGGGCGGCGTATACGTCGGGGACGACAGCCTGAATCGTGCGATCGCCGGAGTCCGAAGAATAGCCACGGGGATTGCACAGGGCACTTTCGAAGTCGAAACCATTCCGCGTACCGGCTACCGGCTGATCTCAGAGACGGGACCTCTCTGGCTTTCCGAACTTGAAGCGCCGGATGCGGGACAACCGGAAAATTTGCCAGGGCCGGGTATTTCGCGGCGCTGGACAATCGCCGGGGGTCTGACCATCGCTGCTGCAGGAGCAGCATACTTGCTGTTCAGCAAGCCTGACCCGGCGACACAGCTGGTGGACGAGAGCCAGGTCGCGATGCGGGCCGGGACGCCGGAATCGATGATGCGCGCGATAAAGCTTCTGGAGCAGGCAGTCTCGGTATCGCCGCATAATTCGGCTGCATGGGGTTTGCTCGCCATGGCATACGCACGGATCGACGAGCACGCGATTGAAAAGGCCCAGATATCGGCCACCAAGGTCGAGGAGGCGGCGAACCGGGCATTGCAACTCGACACTGGTAATGCCGATGCGAAAGCTGCGCTTGCTATCTACATCCCCTATTACGGCGATTGGTTAGCTGCGGAACGGCGCTTCGATGCCGTTCTCGCCGAGCATCCGGATCATCTCTACACGCAGGATGCGCGCCTGTTCTTCATGGGTGCCGTGGGGCGGATGAAAGAGTCCGGGATCGAGCGCGAGAAGCTCAATGCCAAGGCTCCGTTCGATGCCTCCTTCGCCTACAAGCAGGTTTACTCGCTGTGGTTCCTCGACCGGATTGCAGAAGCGGACCGGGTCGCGCAACGCGGTCTCGAAATGTGGCCTCGCGATCCCGGAATGTGGTTTGCCAAGCTGTGGTTGCTTGCCGGAACCGGGCGACTGGATCGCGCCATCGCCCAGGTCGCCGACGCGGCATCGAGGCCGCCTCTTCCGCCTCCGCTCGTGGGGACTCTCATGGCCTCACTCCAGGCTGCAAAGTCTCGTGACAGGGCCGCGATCGAAGCAGCATCGCGACAGGTGATGGGAGGAGTTTCGCGGAGCGTAGCGGCAGTCGTCAGCGGCATGATGCTGCTCAACATTATGGGAGCAATCGACCAGGCATTCGCGCTGGCCGACGCCTACTATCTCGAGCGTGGACCGGTGATCGCCGCGATGCAGTGGCGACCGGGTCAGCCATTCGTCCCCGACCAGCGACGCCGCAAGACCAATATGCTGTTCGTCCCGTCCGGGGCGCAGATGCAGCAGGATCCGCGTTTCATGCCGCTAATGCAGGAAATCGGTATGACCGATTACTGGGATAAGCGCGGTATCGGGCCTGACTTCCTTCGACCCGCGTGACCTAGAACCGCGCTTCGACGCCGACACCTGCCTCGCGCGGTTCAATAGCGGTCCCGAAGTTGGGAGTTATCAGGTAAGTCAGCGAAAACTCGTCGAACAGGTTTCTCGCATATCCGAACACGGAAACCGAGCCGAACTCATATTCGACGCGAGCATCCAGGATCGTGGAGGGGCTGATCCGGAGTGTCTGATTGTTGGCATCATCGCTGTAGTAGCTGCTGTGGTGGCGAATCTGGGCTGACAACTCGAACCGATCGACCGGGCGCCAGTCGATCGCTGCCATCGCGCTAAGACCAGGAGAACGCTGGAATTCCTTGCCGAGCGTGGAGTCGCGCGGGGTTACCGTTTCGGTGACCTTCGTGTCGAGCAGTCCCATGCCAAGTCTCGCATCGAGTCTGTCGTTCACCCGCCAGGCGATCTCCGCTTCCAGGCCGTAGCTGCGTGCGGCAGGGGCGTTGGCGAACTCGCTAAAATAGGTGACTTCACCGGTAGGCAAGGTGAAGGGGACGAGCTGCGATCGCTGGGCGTCGGAAATATCGTTGTAGAACGCGTTCGCTGCAAAGGACGCGCGGCCATCGCTGCTGCGGACACGCATGAACAACTCGTAATTCCATAGCTTTTCGGCTTCGAACGAATCCTCCGCCCGCCGGCGAAAGCTTATGGAGGTGCCCCCGGGATTGTAGGCGCGTTGCACCAGGAGACCGGCAGTGAAGTCCGGGTTTGGCTCGTAAGCCAGCGAGACTTTCGGCAACCAAGCATCGAAGGTGCGGTCGTAGTCGAGCATGATGGTGCCGACATTGCCCACGCGAATTTGCCGGTCACGCTGGTAGCGCAATCCAGCGATTAGCGAGAGGGTGGGCAGAAGGTGCCAGTTTGCCTCGCCGAAGAAGCCCAAACTATCCTGCTCGTCGTCGAACTTGCCTGTCCCGATCCCCAAGCCGGTGATGTCGATCGATTGGGTCTGGTCCTGGGTAAGACGATTGGCTCCGACTACGAGGTCGAAAGCGGTACTCGGTTGCCAGCGCAGTGTCTGCTCGACGGAGAAATCGGATGTGTCGGCACGCGTCTTGCCAAGCCCGGGAAGTCCGAAACGGCGCAGCACGGCATCGCCATATGAAACCGTCAAGGTGGACCGCAGGCCGCGCGTCATCTCGATCTCGGCGCGCGAGGTCAGCGATGTGGCCTCGACCTTCATGACGCCGATCATCTGGTTCGGGATCGGCAATTTCCGATCCTCGAAAGGTTTGCTCACGCCTTCGAACTGGGGCGCTTGCGACCTTGTATAGGCTAAGGTCGTTTCCACGGAAGCGCCGGGCAGGGAGGTGGGCGTGACCTTCACCTTCAATCGCGCCGTGCCGTAATCGTCGCGGTCGATATCTGCGCCCGGTATTCCGTCCGTCATGTCGCTCGAGACGGTAGAAAAGCGCACATCGCCCGAAGCGCGAAAGGCAATCTGGTCCTCGACGAGCGGTCCGCTTACCATTGCCGAAAATTGCCGCGTGTCGAAGTCGCCCACGATGGCGCGCGCGCGGCCCTCCCAATCGGGAGTCGGAGCCTTGCTGGTCACGAATATGGCGCCTGCTATCGAGTTGCGACCCTGCGTAGTGGTCTGCGGGCTGCGGAAGACCTCGACCTGCGCGATGTCCCACGCAGACTGGGATCCAGAGATAAATTCGTAGAAGCTGACGGGACGACCATCGACCTGGAGTGTCACGCGCGGCCGTGCACCACCGAGGAAAGCGAAAAGATTGCGCAATTGTCCGGTGGAATCCTGTCCGCGAATGGCAGGGCCTTCCTCGCCGGTCCCCAGTTGCACATTGGGAACGAGCGCGAGAATCTGATCGAGTCTGTCGGCGCTGGCCTTTTCGGCATCGTCGCCGGAGACGAGCGACACGCTCGAAGCAGTGTCGGCCTGCGTCCGCGGAATTCGTTCCCCGGTCACAATGATCCGTGATGCGTCCGTGGGTCGATCGCCCGCAGAATCCTGCGCTGCGGCAGCGCCGGGTAAAGCAACACCCGCCAGGACGAGTACGAAGAACCTCTTTTCCATCGAGCCCCCGCAAACTGATATTTTTCAGAAGCTAACCCTCGTCGCGGCGACAGTCCACGCCGATCGGGCCCGGTTGCTGAATCATCGGCAAATCATCGGCTGTCCGTCATGGCCAGAGGCCGATTACGAGGTGCAACCTTTGCTCATGCCCTACCCGGATAACCGGGGAATGGGTCGGAACGGAGGCTATGCCATGATCCAGGCACCAGTTCGTATCGTATTCGCCGCCCTTGCCCTGACATCCCTCGCGGCCTGTGGAGGTGGTTCCGGCCCCTTGGCATCGACCCCTCAGCCTCCACCACCGCCACCACCGGCGCCACCGCCGCCTCCGCCGCCTCCACCCCCACCTGTTTCGGGACAGTTCGGGGTCACAGAAAGCACGGACTTCGCAGTTGTCGGTGATGCGGTGTCTTTCAGCTGGGATGCGGACACCAACGCCTATGTCGTGGAATTTCCGGGAACGAGTCCCACCAATCTGGTGAGAAGTGGTACCTACGCGTCTAACGACGCTCATTACCCGCCTTCAGGATGGTATGGCGTAAGTATCTCGAAAGATCTTGAGTACACCTACAGCAATCTCGCCATCGTTTTCGAGAACGGCTGGGGTTACCCGGTCGGTGGGTTTGCCTATGGTCTCGCAACTCAATCCGGCGATGTCCCGGTTACGGGGACCGCTACCTATCGTGCCCAAGTGTACGGTGGTGATGGGGAACCATCCGACTATTCCCAGTGGGATATCCGGGCTTGGAACTACTATGTCGAAGGGACGGCCGATCTCACGTTCGACTTTGGCGCCGGGACCCTTGCGGGTGCGATGGACCCGACAATCTTCAGCTACAACGGCGAGACGAGGTCACTTGGTCGTTACGAGTTCGTCAACACCGTCTTCGGTGTCGGCAGTACCCAGTTTTCCGGTGAGCTCGCCAACGCATCGCTCACCGACCTGGGTACTTTCAATGGCCTGTTTACGGGACCGCAGGCTGCCGAGCTGATAGCGCAATGGCGGGCACCCTACGTCAATCCTTGGACGAACGAGTCGGGCCTGCTGCGGGGTGTATGGATCGGCAAGAAGGGCAACTGAGGTGCTTGTCTGCCTGGCCCTCGCGCTCGGCATGGCCGTTGGCGAGGTCCAGGCAGTTTCTGGCGCGTCCGAAACGGGCGAAGCGACGACGCAACGCCAGCTGAGTCCGGCGGAAATGTTCAGCCTTGCCGACAGGGCATGGCGTTCGGGTGACCCGGTACTTGCAGAGAAGGTGTTGTTAGCCTTGGCGGACAATCCCGACCGCCGGTTGCACAATGAAGCCCGCTTTCGCCTTGCCATGCTTTACCGGTCGCAGAAGCGGGAAACAGAAGCGGCCGTGTTACTCCGTCGCATTCTTGACGAGGAACCGGATGCTGCGCGGGTCAGGCTGGAGCTGGCCGCTCTGCTCCGGACGCTGGGTGACATGCAGGCAGCCTTGCGTGAATTGCGCGCTGTGCAGTCCGGATCGCTTTCCGGCAAGGCAGCGCAGTTCGTCGACCGGATTGCCGCGAGCTTGCAGGCTGAAAAGCCGTTCGGGTTATATGTGGAACTGGCGCTGGCACCCGACTCCAATATCAACCGGGCCACAAGGTCAGACACGCTCGACACGGTAATCGGCGAATTCGATATCGGGGACGAGGGAAAGGAGCGGTCGGGGATCGGCGGGGCGCTGAGAATGACGGCAAACTGGCGTGCGCCGTTGTCGTCCCGCCTGCAATGGCGCAGCAGGATTACCGGACAGGCCAACATCTACCGACAGTCGGACTTCAACGACATCGCCGTTGAGATCGCTTCGGGACCGGAGATGCCATTGGGCAAGGGGCGGGTCTCGATCGATGCGATCGCGGGTCAGTCGTGGTTCGGCATGTCGCCATCCCAACGCAGCGCGAGACTTGCTCTCGGCGTCGCCTATCCGCTTAACCCTGTTTCCCAATTGCGCATCGATCTGTCGGGCGGGCGGCAGCAGAACCTGTTCAACAGCCTGCAGACCGGATGGTCGGCGGTGGGCCAGGCCCGGCTGGAGCGGGCCCTGTCGCCGCGCCTATTCATGGCTGCATCAGTGGGCGCGGCTCGCCTGAAGGCGAATGACGATGCATTCAGTACCTGGTCGTGGAATGCCGGGATTGCTGCCACCAGAGAAGTCGGGCGGGCGTCCGTCACGGCCTCCCTCGATTACGGAAAACTGAAGGCCGATGAGAGGCTCGCCTTGTTGCCGAGAGCTCGCGAGGATACGAGCATCCGGGCACAGGTCGGCGCAGTTTTCCGGCAAGTCACGCTTTACGGCATGTCTCCCTTCGCCCGCCTGTCCTACGAACGGAACCGCAGCACGGTCGAGTTCTACGACTATTCCCGGGTTCGGACGGAATTCGGCATGAGCAGGGCGTTTTGAAACCCCAGGTCAGACGAGTGGATTGGCCCCGCTCATATAGACGTAGACTTCCTGGAACTTGCCGTCGCGTATGCGCCAGAAATTGGTATTGAAGAGGCGGGTTACCTCGCCGTCGTGACCGGTCAGTACTGCTTCGAAGCTGGCTGCGATGCGCCCGTTCGCCTCGTCCACCGTGCAGGTGAAATCCTTGTGTACGATGTCGGCATAGCCGGCGAAAAAGTCCTCGAACATGCGGCGGATTTCCGCCTTGCCGGAATGCCGGGTGAAGGCAGTCTGGACGCAGAACAATGCTTCGTCGTGAAAGCAGGCGAGCGTCGCGTCCATGTCCTTGGCATCGACATTTGCGAAGTATTTTTGCGTTGCGAGATCGAGCAGTTCGTCGCGCGAAAGGGTGGGAGCATACTGCATCAGGCGTCCCCTTCCTTGAGGAGGTTGTCGCCGCTCATGTAGACATAGACCCGGTGGAACTTGTCGCCCTTCAGATAGAAGCGATTGCAGTTCTCGTAGCGCAGTTCATCGCCACCCTGCGGGGTGATGAGCACGGTGAACTGGCTGCACACCGCATTGCTCTGCGGGTCGGCGGTGTGGACGAAATTGCCGTGCCAGATGTCGGAGAAATCGGCGAAGAGCTTTTCGAACATGGCCCGGATTGCGCCGATGCCGTTGTGGACCGTGTTCGACGTCTGCTCGGTCAGGATCGCATCCTCGGTGAAGCAGCCGAGCACCTTGTCCATCTGCTTGTTGTCGACGCCGTCGAAATAGCGCTTGGTCACGATGTCGATGTAATAGGGGTAGGGCAGGGCATCCTGCCCAGTGCCGCCTTCGCTCCAGCTCATGCGAAATTCCTCCTGATGTCGGCATCCTTGCCCACTTCGGGCGCCGGAAACGCCTTTTTCGAGTGGGTGAGGCCAAGCCCGATCAACATCTCGAGATGCTTGTATGCGACCTGTCCGGGATTGAGCACCGGGATGGGCAGTTCGCTCGCCAGATAGGCGGCAGACTGGTGCATAGTGGTGGAGCCGAGCACGATGACATCAGCGCCGTCCTCCTCGATTGCCTTGATCGCCTCGGCCTTGAGCTTGGCGAAGATGACTTCCTCCTTGCCCGCAAGAAGTTCGGTGACGTCGGGCCGCGTGTCGATGGAACGCAATGACGCGACGCGGTCCCAGAAGCCGTACTCGGTTAGCGTCTTTTCGTAGAGCGGGAACCACTGCGGCCACATGGTCAGCACGGTGAACTTCTTGCCCAGCATCATTGCGGTGCAGAAACTCGCCTCGCCCGGACCGACGACAGGGATCGAAAGGCGCGAGCGAAGGGCGCGGAGGCCACTGTCGGATACGGTATCGATCAGCACGCCCGAATAACCCTGATCTTCGGCGTCGATCCCCGCCTGGAAGACCGTCCAGTCCATCAGCAGCATGTCGTGGTAGCTGTCGCCGAGCGCGGCGCCCCAGCCTACGGCGGCGAATTCGGGCTTGAAGCCTGGGGCGACGAAATCTTGGGGTAACTGCTCCGCTCGCGCAGCTACCCCTGCTTCGTCCATCGGTATCGGAACGATGACCTTGATCCGATGGACCGGACCATCGGCCATCAGAACTTGTATCCCAGTTCCACGCCGACCAGTCGCCGTGCGCCCGGTGAGATGAAGGACCCGCCGAACTCGACCGCCGGGATGACTTCGGAGAGGTATTTCTCGTCGAGCACGTTGTCGGCGAAGACATAGGCGCTGAAATTGCCGAACTCGAGGCCGCCGCGAACGTTGAGGACGCCGAAGGTGTCGCGCCGGGCCACGTCATAGCGAGCGTTGCCGACGAAACCGGGGAGACCGAGTGCGGAGATTGGCAGCAGACCGCTGAACAGCGTTGGTAGCTCCTGGTCCTGGACCGTGTGGAACCAGGTGGGCCCTGTCAGGCGGTAGTCCCAACGCATGACGAAATCGACCGTGTCGGTCAGCGGCGTGTCGATCTCGGTGCCGAGGTTCAGCGTCCAGTCGGCAGTATAGGGCGACTTGTTGCCTACGGTGTAGGGACGCGAGGCATTGGCCTTGATCTCGCTGTCCGTGACGTTGAAAGCGCCGTAGAGCTTCCAGCCATCGGTGACCTTCGCACCAAGGTTGAGCTCCACGCCCTTCACCTGGACCTCGTCGATGTTAGAGACCACGCGCAGCAGGCCAAAAGGTCCGACGAAGAATTCGAAGAACTGCATGTCGTCGATCTTCGTGTAGTAGCCGGCAAGGTCGAAGGTCAGCGCACCATCAAGCAGCTCACCCTTGATGCCCGCTTCGAACGCACTCGACCTTTCCTTGCGGAATTCGTCGTCGATCGTGACGTCTGCGCCGAAGAACTGGGTGAAGTTCTGGTCGACGATGGTCGACGAACCCTGGTTGTTGAAGCCGCCCGATTTAAAGCCGATGCCCCAGTTCGCATAGATGTTGAGGTCGGGCGAGGGTTTC
The DNA here is from genome assembly GCF_041021145.2 of Qipengyuania sp. RANM35. Classification (NCBI taxonomy): domain Bacteria; kingdom Pseudomonadati; phylum Pseudomonadota; class Alphaproteobacteria; order Sphingomonadales; family Erythrobacteraceae; genus Qipengyuania; species Qipengyuania sp. RANM35. The sequence continues at coordinate 811,854 of NZ_CM196433.1, forward strand.
CAGCTGAGGTTCACCTTCGGCTGGAGCTGCTTGTAAGTCGCGCTCTTGGGGCTGAGGGTTCCAAACGCCTGGCCCGGGTTGATCGGGCCGCCTGTGAAGGGGTCGGTCGCATTGGGTACGAGCGATGTGGTCGAGCGGTCTTCGATATCGTACCGCAAGGCCAGGCCGACATCGAACTGCGGGCTGACCTCATAGTCGATCGATCCGAAGGCTGCGTAGACATTTGTCTTGAATGCGTCGTTGAGGAGCAGTGAGGTCGGGTTGGACGTGTTCGGAGCGTTGTAGAGGTTTTCGATCACCCCTGCGCCCGTGTCGGCGCCAAGGCTGACCCCGACTTCACGATCGATGTTGAGGTAGTACGCGCCGAGCTGCCAGTTGAGCGGGCCGCTGCCGTCCGATGCCAGGCGGATTTCAGCACTGATGTCACGCTGGTTGCGCGACTGGAACTGCGTGCCGTCGCATGTCGTCGGGCTGTAGGGTCCGAAGGTCGAGCCGTTCGCAGGGGCGAAGATGAAGGGGACGGGGATCTGCCCGATGAAGCCCGGCTGGTTTACCGGGAAGCCTGTGAGGTCGGCGGTGGATGCGAAGCAGGCGTTCACTGCGGGGTCGCCAGCGGGATCGGCAGCCCCGATATAACGGGCGAAGTCGGCCGAAGTGCCGTCCGCGACGAGGCTCTGGTCGACATCGGAGTAGAGTGCCCACGCTGTCAGGACCAGGCTGTCTCCGAAACGGTGTTCGATCTTGGCCGAGACGTCGAAGCTGTCCTGGTCATTGGTCGGGCGGATGTTGCTGTAATAGCGGAAGTCGTGCGTGTTCACGTCCTCGTAGAACGCCGGGTTTACGCCTGCGAAATTGGGCAGGTGGAACGAGGCGTTGAAGTTGATCGACGCCCCGCGCAGCTGCGCATAGCGAGCCTTAACATCGAGTTCGGTCTCGCTTCCCAATTGCGCAACCACGCGGCCATCGACGGACCAGGTTTCCTGGTCGTCAACGACCTTGGCATTGTCGAGGTAGATGTTGCGATAGAAGCCGTCGGTGGTCCGGTAATAGCCGGAAAGGACGAAGCCGAGTCCCTCGCCGATGGGGCCCGCGATGTGGGCCGTACCTTCGAAGGTGTTCTCGTTGGCATAGGATGCCTTGACCGCGCCTTCGAAGCTGTCGCCGGGCTTGAGGGTCTGCAGCACTATCGCCCCGGCGGCAGCGTTGCGACCGTAGAGGGCACCCTGCGGACCCTTGAGGATTTCGACCTGGCGCAGCGTCCCCTGTGACTGGTTGAGCTGCGCGGTGTTGGTCTTGAGGATGCCGTCGACCACAAGGGCAACCGAACTTTCCGCATCGCGTGCACCGTTGATGCCGCGGATGTTGACCTGCGTATCGCCCGCTTCCGCCGTGCCGGTAACGATGGTCACACCCGGCGTCAGCTGTGCGAAATCGTCGGCGCTGTCGGCCCCGGTCTTCTCGATGGAGTCGGCAGTGAGCACGGAAACCGATGCAGGGACGTCCTGAAGCCGTTCGGCCTGGCGCCGTGCCGTGACGATGATCGTGTCCTCGCTCGACTCGGCCGAAGCGTCGGTCGCTTCCTGGGCAACGGCGGGCGCCGCTACCAGCGGAGCGGCGGCGATGGTGGCAAGCAGAAACGACTTGAACGCGCGCATACGGAAACCTCCCCGGTTTCCCGCCCCCGTCCCTCACGGGGTTGGGAATTGAGCCTTGCGACTCGTGCTTCATATTGTATACAAATCGAGTCGGTCAAGCGGCAGGAGAGAGGGATGTCCCGCGCATCGGATCGCGCCTACAACACCATTCGCGAGATGATCATGTCGGGTGAGCTCGCCCCCGGTGATGCCTTGGGCGAGGAAGCCCTGGCCGAGCGCTGCGGCGTTTCGCGCACACCGGTTCGTGATGCCTTGCGCCGGCTCGAGGCAGACATGCTCGTTGCCCGCACCGACACCCAGCGCAGCTTTGTCGCCGACTGGTCGCTCGACGATATCGCCGATGTTTTCGAACTGCGCGCAATGCTCGAAGGCCACGCCGCGCGTCGTGCTGCCGAGCGCATGGATGACGGCACGTTGAAGGCGCTGCGATCCTGCAATGCCGAGTTGAGGCAGGCGGTCACCACTTCTCCGCCGGACGTCGATCGCTTTCTCGAGCGCAATCGCGAATTTCACGCGCTGATCCTCGAGATGGCGGGGTCGCGCAAGCTCGTCTCGCTGCTGGCTTCGGTCATCGAACAGCCGGTCGTCTGGCGCACGGCGCATCATTATGGAGAGGAGGAGCTGCGCCGATCCTGCGGTGAACATGACGAATTGCTCGCGGCTTTCGCTCGCCGGGATGGGGCTTGGGCTGAAACGATCATGGCCGGTCACATCCGCCGTGCCTTCCATGCCTATGCTGATGCCCACCGTGGGCTGACGGCGATCGACTCCCCGGCGAGGAAGCGGACGGCATGACGGCAGAAATGTATACATCTGCCGTGGAAATGGTGGAGGTCAGTCCCCGCGACGGCCTGCAGAACGAGAAGCAACCCGTCTCGACTGCGGACAAGCTCGAGCTGATCGCGAGGGCCATTGCGTCCGGTTCGCGGCGCATCGAGGTCACCAGCTTCGTCAACCCGCGTGCCGTGCCCCAGATGGCCGACGCGGAGGCGGTGTGCGAAGGTTTGCCCGAGCGCGACGATGTGACCTACATCGGCCTCGTCATGAATCCTCGTGGTGCCGACCGCGCTATCGCCACCCGTCGCATAGACCAACTTGGGGCGGTTGCCGTTGCGACCGACCGCTTCGCCATGGCCAACCAGGGCCAGACCAGCGACGGTTCGGTCGAGGCATCGAAGCAGATCATCTCACTCGCACGCGCTGCCGGACTGACCGGGCAGGCAACCATCGCTGCAAGCTTTGGTTGCCCCTTTGAAGGCGAAGTGGCCGAGGACCGCGTGGTGGCGATGGCGGCTGCCATTGCCGAGGCGGATCCCTTCGAGATCGCGCTCGCCGACACGATCGGCGTGGGCAATCCGGCGCATGTCGCCAGCCTCGTGGCGAAGGTTCGCGCAGCTATTGGATCGATCCCCATACGCGTCCACTTTCACAACACACGAGGCACCGGCCTGGCCAATGTCTGGGCAGCGATCGGCGCGGGCGCAACGGTCGTCGATGCATCGATCGGTGGTCTCGGGGGCTGCCCCTTCGCTCCGGGAGCCGCCGGAAATGTCGCGACCGAGGACGTCGCCTACATGCTCGAACGTGCCGACATAGCGACCGGCCTCGACCTTGAAGCACTCATCGAAGCGAACCGCTGGCTTGCGGGCGTCATGGACAAGCAATTGCCAGCAATGGTGGGCAAGGCGGGCGGCTTCCCGCGCCCTGCGGAACACGAAGAAAAGGAAACGGCCTGATGCGTTACCGGCTTGGCGTCGATGTCGGCGGCACCTTCACGGACTTGCTGCTGTTCGACAATGAAACCGGCAATTTCTGGCGGCACAAGACGCCCTCGACCCCGCATGACAGTTCTGAGGGAATCCTCAACGGCGTGACTGCGATTACCGGCGAAGCGGGCGTCGATCCGGGCGAGATCGAGTTCTTCCTCCACGGAACGACGGTCGCGACCAATGCCGTGCTCGAAGGCAAGGGCGCGCGCGTCGGTCTGATCACGACCGAAGGCTATCGCGACATCATGCAGATCGCGCGCAGCTTCGTGCCCGGCGGGCTTGCTGCGTGGATTGTCTGGCCCAAGCCGCAACCGCTCGCAGCGCTCGAAGATACCGTCACTGTAAAGGGGCGCATGGATGCCGACGGCAAGGAGGTGCGCCCGCTCGACGAAGCGGAGGTGCGGGCCAAGCTGACGCAGCTGCGCGATGCCGGGGTCGAGGCGATCACCGTCAGCCTCATCAACGCCTATGTCGACGGTCGGCACGAGAAGCGCATTGGCGAGATCGCGCACGAGATCCTGCAGGATGTCCCGGTGTCGCTCAGCCACGAGGTCCTGCCCGAGATGCAGGAATACGAACGGACGCTCTCGACCGTCGCAAATGCCTCGGTCCGTCCGGTGGTGGGCAAGTACGTCTCGAACCTACGCACCAAGCTCCACGATGCGGGTGTGAAGGGCAAGCTCTCGCTGCTGCGCTCCGACGGCGGGTTGATGAGCAGCCAGAAGGCGGAAGAGCACCCGGTCAACATCCTCATGTCGGGTCCTGCGGGTGGCGTGACCGGCGCGCTGTGGGTCGCGAAGAACGCAGGGTTCAAGAATATCCTCACACTGGACGTTGGCGGCACCTCGACCGACGTTGCCCTGATCGAAAACCTCGAGCCACGCCGGGTGCGCACGACTGAAGTGGGCCACCTGTCGGTGCGCGCATCCTCGCTCGATGTGAAGACCGTCGGCGCGGGCGGCGGTTCGATCGCCTATGTCCCCGAACTGACCGGCGCGCTACGTGTCGGCCCGCAGTCGGCGGGCGCGGTGCCGGGGCCGGTCGCCTACGCCAAGGGTGGCGAGCAGCCGACCGTCACCGATGCCAATGTCGTGCTCGGCTACCTGCCCGAGGACCTCCTTGGCGGATCGTTCAAGCTCGACCGCGAGGGTGCGAAGAAGGCGGTTCAGACCATCGCCGATGCGCTCGGCATTCCGCTGATGGATGCGGCGCGCGGGATCATCGATATCGTAAACGAGAACATGTTCGGCGCGCTGCGCATGATCTCGGTCCAGCAGGGCTATGACCCGCGCCACTTCGCGCTGATGGGCTTCGGCGGGGCTGGGCCGCTCCACGTCAATGCCGTGGCCCGCCTGATGGGAAGCTGGCCCGCGATCTCGCCCGTATCGCCCGGCGTGCTCTGCGCTCTCGGCGATGCCACGACGCGGATGCGGACCGAAACGGCTCGCAGCTTCAGCCGTCTTGCAACCGAGACCGATGTCGAGGAGCTGGTTGCGATCCTCGACGAAATGGCAAAGCAAACCCGCGCCGAGCTGACCAATGACGGCATCCCCGAAAGCCAGGTGACGAGCGAGTTCGAGGTCGACGTGCGCTATGCCGGACAGGCCTTCGAGGTCCCGCTGACCATCGACCAGGCGACCCTGCGCGAGAAGGGCATTGCCGGCATCCTCGAGCGGTTCGACGACGAACACCGGCGCCTGTTCACCTTCAACATGGACACCCCGCACGAGATCGTGAACCTGCGTGCCGTCGCGCTGGGCGAGGCCCCGCAACTGCCCGCCGCCGAGCTCGAGAAAGGCAAAGGCGACCCCTCGGCCGCGAAGATTCGCGATCACGCACTGTGGATGGACGGTCGCGAGATGGCCGCGGTGATCTACGACCGATCACGATTGAAACAGGGGGATGTGATCCCTGGCCCTGCCATCGTCACCGAAATGGATTCGACGACGCTCATCGAAAATGGCTGCGTCGCCACGGTCGATGCGGTCGGCAACATCCTCATCAATCCCGCGAAGGAGGCCTGAGCCATGCCCGCACAGATCATCCAGCAGAACGCCAAGCCCTTCGACAAGATCGCCATCGACCCGGTCACGCTCGACATCATCGAGAACGCACTGCGCAATGCCCGTATCGAGATGGATGCGACGCTGGTGCGCACCGCCATGTCTCCCGGTATCCGCGAGCAGGGCGATGCCTTCCCGCTGATCGCCGACCCCGATGGCAAGATGATCGTCGGCCAGTTCGGCAGCTTCATCGACGGCTTCCTCAAGGGCTTCGACGGGACCATCGAGGACGGGGACATGATCTTCCTGTCCGACCCCTATTCCTGCGAGGGTGCGATCAGCCACTCAAACGACTGGCTGGTCCTGCTGCCGGTCTACAAGGACGGCCGCCTGCTCGCCTGGACTGCCATGTTCGGCCACCAGAGCGACATCGGCGGCAAGGTTGCAGGGTCCATGCCCATCGATGCCAAGTCGATCTTCGAGGAAGGCGTGCGCATTCCGCCGGTGAAGATCTGGAAGCAGGGCGTCTATAACGAAGACCTGATGAAGCTGGTGATGCACCAGACGCGCAAGCCCGACTGGTGCCAGGCCGATCTCAACGCGCTGATCGCCAGTTGCCGCGTTGCTGCCAATCGCGTGGTCGAGATGGCCAACCGCTTCGGCGACGACGTCTACGTCTCGGCGACGCAGGAACTCCTCGCCCGCAACCATCGCGCGATGAAGGCGCTGATCGGCATGGCCGTGGCGGAGGAGCCGGTCAGCTTCGAGGATTACATCTGCGACGATGGTCTCGGCTACGGACCCTACAAGATCCGCTGCACCATGTGGCGCGAGGGCGACAAGGTCATCCTCGATTTCGATGGTACCGATCCGCAGTCGGCAGCGTCGATCAACTTCTATCTCAACGAGAACATGTTCAAGATGTTCTTCGGCATCTACATGATCATGGTCTTCGACCCGCAGATCCTGTTCAACGACGGGTTCTACGATCTCATCGAGGTCCGCATTCCCGAAGGCTCGCTCCTCAAACCGAAATTCCCGGCAGCCCTGTCGGGTCGCACCCACGCCCTCGGGCGTATTTTCGACATCCTCGGCGGGCTATTGGGGCAGAAGACCCCGGAGTTCCTCAATGCCGCGGGTTTCAGCTCCTCACCGCACCTGTTCTATTCCGGGTGGGACAACCGTGAAGGCCGCGAAGGGGAGTGGTTCCAGCTGTTCCAGATCGGCTTCGGCGGCATTCCCGGCCGGCCACTGGGCGACGGTCCGGACGGGCACTCGCTGTGGCCTGGCTTCACCAACGTGCCGAACGAGTTCCTCGAGCGCTATTTCCCCATGCGGATCGAACGCTACGAGACCGAACCCGACAGCGGCGGGGCGGGGCTGCATCGCGGCGGTAACGGCATACACATGACCTACCGTGTCCTCGCTGACGGGCAGATCGGTATCCATGACGATCGCTGGTTCGTTCCGCCCTGGGGCGTGAATGATGGTCTGCCGGGCAAGCGCGCGCGAAAGATACTCGAACGCGCCGACGGCACCACCCAGATCCTCGGCAACAAGACCGACGACATTGCGGTCAGAGAAGGTGACCAGCTCCACTACATCACTTGGGGCGGGGGTGGCTGGGGCGATCCGCTGGAGCGTGATCCCGAACTGGTTGGCCTCGAAATCCGGCAGGGTCTCGTCACCCCCGATGGTGCACGCGACTACGGTGTGGTTGCCGATGCCCAAGGCAAGGTCGATGCCTCTGCGACCGAGACACTGCGCAGCCAGATGCGCGGAGCACGCAAGGGCAACAAGCTGTTCGACTACGGTCCCTCGATCGACGAGTTGCGCGCCAATTGCGAAGCGGAGACGGGCCTTCCCGCGCCGATCCAGCCGGTCTGGCGCAACGTCCCGCAAGCGGAGGCAGCCGAGTGACTTCGGCCTCAGTCGGATCCCTGGCGGGCTTGAGGGTGGTCGAACTCGGCCAGCTTCTGGCCGGGCCGTTCTGTGGTCAGCTGCTGGGCGACATGGGCGCCGACGTCATCAAGGTCGAGCCTCCGGGCAAGGGTGATCCGATGCGCGACTGGGGGCAGGGCGACGAGAAGGTCCAGTGGGAAGTCATCGCGCGCAACAAGCGCTCGGTCACCTGCAACCTGCGCGTGCCGGAGGGCCAAGCGCTGGCCAAGCAGCTGATCCTCACTGCCGATGTGCTGGTCGAGAATTTCAAGCCCGGGACGCTCGAGAAATGGGGACTGGGCCCAGATGTTCTGCTGGCGGAAAAGCCTTCGCTCATCATCGCGCGTATGTCGGGATACGGGCAGGACGGCCCCTATTCGGACCGTGCCGGTTTCGGCGGCATTGGTGAGGCGATGGGGGGCTGGCGCTATGTCGTCGGCGAACCGGACCGCCCACCGGCGCGCATGGGCATTTCCATCGGTGACACGCTGTGTGCGACATACGGAACCATGGGCATCCTTGCGGCCTTGCATCACCGTGAAAAGACCGGCGAGGGCCAGGTCATAGACACTGCGCTTTACGAGGCCGTGCTGCAGGTCATGGAAGGGCTGGTGCCGGAGTACGACTACAATGGCTTCATCCGCGAGCGTTCCGGCTCGATCCTCCCGGGCATCGCGCCGTCCAACGTCTACACCTGCAAGGATGGTCCGTTCATGATCGGTGCCAACAAGGACGAGATCTTCGCGCGCCTGGCCGAGGCGATGGGCCAGCCTGAACTGGCGAGCGATCCGCGCTATGCGACGCACCTCGCCCGCGGCCAGCACCAGACCGAACTGGACGATCTGGTCAACGCATGGACTTCGACTCTGACGATCGACGAGGTCGATGCGGCAATGATCAGCCATTCCATCCCTGCCGGGCGCGTCTATACCGCGAAGGACATGCTCGACGATCCGCATTTCCAGGCCCGTGAGGCGATTGTGGAGGTGGAGACGCAGACCCGTGGGCCAATCAAGATGCAGAACGCATTCCCGAAATTCTCGAAGACGCCCTCGGGCATTCGTCGCCCTGCTCCGGCCGTGCCCGGACAGGACAATGCCGTGGTCTATGGCGACCTTCTCGGCCTGGGCCCGAACGGCCTCGATGAGCTGAAGGCACAGGGCGTCATCTGATGGCGGATGACGGGCTTGCGGAAAGCTATGCGCAGGCCTTCGCGGGCAGACTGATGCCGGGCCAATCTCCGGCGTTGTTGCTGGTGGATATGGTCGAGGCCTACCTGCAGCCGGACAGTCCGCTTTATTGCGAGACGGCGCCTGCCGCGGTCGAGAGTGGCGCACGCTTGCTCGATGCGGCGCGCAAGGGTGGGCGCCCGATTGTGTTCACCAATGTCGAATACGAGCCCGGCGGGGCCGACGGTGGGCTGTTCTATCGCAAGGCCCCGGTCCTCGAGGTTTTCCAGCGCGGTTCGCCATTGGGCGCCTTCCCTGCTGCCTTGACACCGCGCGAGGGCGAGTGGGTTGTGACCAAGCAATACCCGTCGGCCTTTTTCGCGACCGGCCTTGCCGAACGGCTTCACGAGGCAGGCGTCGACACGCTTCTGATCGGCGGCTTTTCGACCTCGGGCTGCGTCCGTGCATCGGCACTGGACGCCTTGCAACATGGCTTCGTGCCGCTGGTCGTCACCGACACCTGTGCCGACCGCCATCCCGCGCCGCACGAGGCGAACCTTTTCGACCTGCAGGCGAAATACGCCGAGCTGGTCGACAGCGAATTCGGAGCCAGTCTCCTGGCCTGAGAGCTCGCTCAGCTGCCGGAGAAGTTGGTCTTGCGCTTCTGCAGGAAGGCCATGCCGCCTTCCACCGCGTCATTGGTGCCGCCCGCGATCCGCTGGGTATTTGCTTCCGCCGCAAGCGTCGAAGCGAAATCCAGCTGCAGGCCTTCACGAAGAGTGCGCTTCATCAGGCCGAGCGCGACAGTCGGACCACTGGCGAGTTTCTCGACGAGATCTTTCGCGGTCTGCTCCAGCGCGTCATCCTCGACGCATTTGTAGATGAGGCCGATCCGCTCGGCTTCCTCGCCGTGGATCTTTTCGCCGAGCATCATCATGCGGGTTGCCTGGGCCGTGCCGACCAGGCGCGGCAGGAGCCAGCTCGAACCGCCATCGGGGACCAGCCCGATATTGACGAAGGCCTGGAGGAAGTAGCCGCTCTTGCCGGCGACCACGAAGTCGGCGGCAAGGGCGATCGAACAGCCGACACCAGCCGCCGGTCCCTGGACCATGCTGACCACCGGGACCGGCAGGTTTGCCAGCGCCATGACCATCGGGTTGTAGTGGCGCGAGAGCGAGTGGAAGGCACCATCGCCGCCGCTCATCGTCCGCTCGCCGCGGGCCGCGAGGTCGGCGCCAGAACAAAAGGCGCGCCCTTCGCCACGGATCAGGACGGCGCGCGCATCGCCGAGCTCGCGGATGGCGTCGAAGATCTCGTCGGCCATCTGGGGAGGGCAGGCGTTGAGCCGCTCGGGGCGGTTGAGAGTGATCGTCAGCACCGACCCATTGCGTTCGGTCTTGATGGTCTCGAAATCACTCACTGCTCTCTCCCTTGCATGTCTCTCTGGTGAAGTTTCTTGGTCGGGTCCGTGCGGAATTGCAACTGTTCTCGGTCGGGTCAGGCCCGCTTCCAGATCGCCAGTTCGTCGGGGCCGTCGATGATCGATCCGGAAGTCCCGACAGGTTCGTGTTTTCCGTCCGTCAGGAACCCGATTGCCTCGGCGTCTTCTGTTGGCACACAGGCCAGTGTGCGATCGCCCTCGGGCGTCCTTGCCACGATCACGCCTCTCGTCGGCGATCCCTCACGATCATAGAACACGGTGTAGGTCTCGATGGTCGCCGGACCGCGATAGCCTTCGTCGAGGCGAGGGACAGGCCCGCGCCGCTGGTCGGCTTCTGCCTGGTAGTCAAAGTCCTGCGGGAACACGGTCGGCAGCGGTTCTCCCGCGAGCAGGATCGTGTGGTTGTGCGTGGCATAGCCACCGTTGGCGAAGAGCAGGCCCTTGTCCGCGGTGCCGCGAAGCTTTTCGACCATCGCCACGACTGCGTGGCTCATGTAGTTGCCGATTGGACCACCGCCGAAGGTCAGGCCGCCGAACACGGTCGAAGGGCGGTCGAGCGGCCATCCCAGCACGCGTCGCGCCATCTTCGGCACGCAGGGAAAGCAGCTGTACAGCTCAACTTGGGCGAGATCCTCGACCTTGACCCCGTTGAGCTCCATCGTCCGCTCGATCGAGGTCGCGAGGCTGGGAGAGGCGTCATAGCGGTCGCGATTGAGGAAATTGCCGCTTTCATGCGCCGCAACTCCATAACCGATATGGACCAGCCGGTCGTCGGGAATTCCGCGCCGACGCGCCTCGGCGAGACTGGTGAAGATGAAGCCTGCACCCTGGTTGACCGACGAATTTGCGACCTGAAGTTTCGTATACGGGAATGCGATCGGGCGGTTTGATTCGCTTGGTGTCACGACGTCATCGGCGGAAACAGGTTTGCGGATCCACGCGCCTTCGCTGTCCGCTGCAACTTCGCTCATCAACGACCAGATAGCGCCGCTTTCCGCCTGCCCTTCGGCCAATGTCTGGCCATAGGATGCGCGTCCCGCATTCTCGTAAAGCGGATAGACATCGGTCGGGACGACGAGGCCGTATCCCTGCGCGTAACCCTTGCGGACGCGGTGTGAGGCATCGCGAAGGGCATTGGGCTTGTCTGCTCCTTCAGCGCGCTTCATTGCGGCGAGCTGGCCGGCAGTTCGCAGTGCCTCGCCGCCGGTGATGGCGCAGATTTTCGCCTCGCCTGCGCCGATGCGATTAGCGGCTTCATGAAGTAGCAGGATCGGGCTGTCGCCATTGGGCATGGCGGTCTGCATGCAATGCGCGGGGGTGATCCCGAGTGCTTCGGCGACCTTGCCATCGACCGGGCTCAACTGAGGCCAGGCGAGTTGCGCAACCACGCTGAGGCTATCGCAATCGGCGAGCAATCCGCCGCCCGCGTCGGCATCGGCGCGTCGCAACGCCTCGGCCATCAGACCAACAGGATCGAGCCCGTCGCCCGGTTGCTGGGGCCGGTCGTTGACCTGTCCGACGCCGACGATGACGGGTACGCGTTCCGGATCGATATCAGCCATGCTCTCTCCCTGCCTGGTGCCACAGACCCTAATCGTCCGGTTGCGCTTCGCAACCGAAGTTTTGGCATCAGGAGATGAAGGAGAGGATGGCTGGGGTGGCAGGATTCGAACCTGCGCATGGCGGTACCAAAAACCGCTGCCTTACCGCTTGGCTACACCCCAGCAAGTGGGCGCTCCTATAGCGCCACTTGCCGGGATGTGAAGGGGGCTGATCAGAACTTCTTGCCTTCGAAATCTGCGGCCGAATGGCGTTCGAGAAGCTGCTCGTCCTCTTCGCCCCAAGCCTTGTTCACGATCCGCCCGCGGCGCACCCCGGGACGCTCGGCGATCTGCTTCACCCAGCGTTCGACATGGGTGTATTCATGGATCGACAGGAACTTGCGCGCCTCGCCATAGATGCCGCCTACGACGAATGGGGCGAGCCATGGCCACGTCGCCATATCTGCGATCGTGTAGTCCTTGCCGCCGAGATATTCGCTCTGGGCGAGACGCTTGTCGGCTACGTCGAAAAGGCGCTTGGTTTCCATGGCGTAGCGGTTGATCGGGTATTCGTACTTCTCCGGTGCGTAGGCATAGAAGTGCCCGAAGCCACCGCCGATGAACGGTGCGCTGCCGACTTGCCAGAAGAGCCAGCTCAGGACCTCGGCGCGCGTGTGATCGGTCGGGAGAAATGCCCCGAACTTCTCGGCGAGGTGCAGCAGAATAGCGCCGCTTTCGAAGACTCGAACCGGCTCGGGACCGCTCTTGTCGAGCATGGTGGGAATCTTGGAGTTCGGATTGAGGTCGACGAAGCCCGAGCCGAACTGGCTGCCGTCGGAGATATTGACCGTCCAGGCATCATATTCGGCATCCGAAAATCCCGCCTCGAGCAGTTCCTCGAACATGACGGTGGCCTTCACGCCATTGGGCGTCGCCAGCGAGTAGAGCTGGAAATCGTGCTCGCCGACCGGAAGTTCCTTCTCGGACCTTGCACCCGAAGTCGGGGCGTTGATTGCCGCAAAACGACCGCCGTTTTCGGCGTCGAAGGTCCAGACTTCGGGGGGAGTATAGGTTGGGTCGGCCAAGGGGTTTCTCCTTCTCACAGGCTCGAGTGGCTAGGTCACTCATCCGTTCGTCGCAAGGTGGGGAACCGTGACAGCGATCCCAATGTTCTTCACTTCGCCATGACGAAGCTGATCTATGTAGACGACGACCTTCCCGGAATCTCCCGCAAGCGCGCGGGCAAGGGCTGGGCGTACTACGATCCGCAAGGGAAGCTGATCGGCGATGCGGAGGAGAAGCGCCGGCTCAATGCGATCGCGCTTCCGCCGGCGTATGTGGACGCGTGGTTCTGCCCGGCACCCAACGGCCATATCCTAGCAACCGGCATCGATGCGAAGGGGCGCAAGCAATACCGCTATCACCCCGACTTTCGCGCCCAGCGGGAGAGCGAGAAGTTCGACAGCTGCATCGCCTTCGGCAATCTGCTGCCGCTCGTGCGCAAGCGGGTCGAAGCCGATCTCGCTGGACGCGAACTGACGTTTGAACGCGCGGTTGCAAGCGTGGTCCGCCTGCTCGATCTCGGTGCCATCCGTGTCGGGAATGAAGGCTATGCGCAGCAGAACAAGAGTTTCGGTGCAACGACCCTGCGGCGCCGCCATGCCGAGGTGACCGGCAAGACCCTCCGGCTCAAATACAAGGGCAAGTCTGGCCAGATGCGCGAAGTCGTGCTGTCGGATGGCAGCCTGGCGCGGGTGGTGCGCAAGATGCAGGACCTGCCAGGGCAGAACGTCTTCAAATATGTCGACGGCGACGGTGAGGTCCATTCGGTCGATTCCGGCGACGTGAACGCCTATCTTGAAGAGACCATGGGCCACCGCTTCACGGCGAAGAATTTCCGGACTTGGCATGCCAGCGTGATGGGTTTCGAATGCCTGCGAACGGGCGAAGGCAAGCTGCCGATGAAGGAACTGCTCGATTGTGTCGCGGGCAAGCTGGGCAATACGCCTGCAGTGACCCGCAAGAGCTACATCCATCCTGCCGTCATCGACCTCGTTGATCGTCAGGAAGAATGGCGCGCGGATCTTGATCTTCCCAGAGCGACCAAGTGGCTGACACGAGAGGAGCGCGGTCTTCTCGACCTTCTGGAGCAAGCACCGAGCGCAATCGAGCTTCTGGCAGCCTGATTTGCCATTGCCCAAAGTATCCGAAAAGGATACTCACGTGTCATGCACCGCGCCGGAGCAAAGATACGCGCATTCCGTGAGGCGCTCGATCCGCCTCTGACGGCGGAAGAATTCGGCATTCGCTACGGCGAGCCGGAGCCTTGGCCGAGCCGCACGGTGTATGGCTGGGAGGCAAAGGGCAAGATCGCCCGTGCAGCCGTCCAGCGTCGTCTCTCCGATCTTGGCATTTGCGAACCTGGCGACTGGCTGGCCCCGGCGCCGATACCCACCTCCACCGCGAAAGATCCCCGCTCCATGGCCGAAGCCGCCACACATCGCTTTTACGATCTGCACACGCACGGGTTCGTTCGGGTGGCCACTGCCACCCCGCGAGTGCGGACAGCGGACGTCGCCCATAATGCCGAGGGTATCATCGAGCAGGCACGAACCGCGGCCGATCGCGGTGTCGACCTGCTGCTTTATCCGGAACTGGCGCTGTCTTCCTACGCACTCGACGACCTGCACTTGCAGACAGCGCTACTCGACATGGTCGACATGCAACTGACCCGGATCGCGCGGGAAACATGCGAACTGGCACCGGTCCTGGTTTTCGGAGCGCCGCTGCGCCGCAACGGGCGCATCTACAATTGCGCGATCGTGATGGCGCGCGGCGATGTGCTTGGCGTCGTGCCGAAGAGCTTCCTGCCGAATTACCGCGAATATTACGAGAAGCGCTGGTTCGCCCATGGTCGCGAATGCATCGGGCTGACCATCGATGCCGGCGGTGCCGAGGTTCCGTTCGGCACCGATATCGTCTTTGCCGCGCAGGACATGCCGGGCTTCGCCTTCGGTATCGAGATTTGCGAGGACTTCTGGTCCCCCAATCCCCCGGGAACGCTGGCAGCACTGGCCGGGGCAACGATCCTGCTCAATCCGTCTGCATCGAACATCACCATCGGCAAGTCGGACGAACGCCACCTTCTCAGCCGTGCCAGTTCGAGCCGCGCGGTCTGCGCCTACGCCTATTCAGCCAGCGGGCACGGCGAGAGCACGACCGACCTCGCCTGGGACGGGCAGGGGATGATCTACGAATTGGGTGACCTGCTGGTCGAAAGCGCCCGCTTCGATCTCGAGCCTGAATTGTGCGTGGTCGATGTCGACACGCAGCGCATCCTCGCCGAGCGGTTGCGCATGGGGACCTTCAACGACGCGGCCGAGGCTGCAGGTCGGCCGGAGGACTGGTTCCGCCGCGTCGAGTTTGCCCATGGCGCTTCAGGCGAAGACAGGGGCCTGGTACGTCCCATCCGCCGCTTTCCCTTCGTGCCCAATCGCGCAAACAAGCTGGACGAGGATTGCTACGAAGCGTTCAACATCCAGGTGGACGCACTCATGCGGCGGATCGAGTCGACGAAGGCGAAGTCGCTGGTCATCGGCATTTCGGGCGGGCTCGACAGCACGCATGCCTTGCTCGTCTGCGCCAAGGCCTGCGACAGGCTGGGTCGTCCGCGCACTGACATCCGCGGCTACACCATGCCCGGCTTCGCGACCTCGGAAGGAACGAAATCAAACGCCTGGAAGCTGATGAAGGCGTTCGGCATCACGGCCGAGGAAATCGACATCAAGCCCGCCGCGAGACAGATGCTTGAGGACATCGAGCACCCATTCTCCGACGGCGAACCGGTCTATGACACGACGTTCGAGAACGTGCAGGCCGGGCTGCGCACAGACTACCTTTTCCGGCTGTCGGGCCATCATGGCGGTTTCGTTATCGGGACCGGTGACTTGAGCGAGCTGGCGCTTGGATGGTGCACATACGGTGTTGGCGACCAGATGAGCCATTACGGCGTCAATGCCGGCGTGCCCAAGACACTGATCCAGTACCTCATCCGCTGGACCATTGCGACGGGCCAGTTCGACGAGGGGGTCGATGCCGTACTGGCCGACATTCTCGACACCGAGATCAGCCCCGAGCTCGTCCCCGCCGATGCCAGCGGAAAAATCCAGAGCACTGAATCGATCATCGGTCCCTATGAGCTCAACGACTTCTTCCTCCACCACATCATCCGCTGGGGACAGAAGCCGAGCCATGTCGCCTTCCTTGCCTGGCATGCCTGGAAGGACGCGAAGTCGGGTCTCTGGCCCATTGATTTTCCCGAAGGTGCGAAGAACGAATACGACCTTTCGACAATCGCGAACTGGCTCGAGAATTTCCTCAAGCGCTTCTTCGGGTTCAGCCAGTTCAAGCGCAGTGCTTTGCCCAACGGTCCGAAAGTGTCCGCTGGCGGGGCGCTAAGCCCCAGGGGCGACTGGCGCGCACCTAGCGATGCCGTGGCCGATGTCTGGCTGGCAGAGCTCGCTGCTTCCCTACCTCCCGAAGGCAAAGCATGACCGCGCGTGCCATCGCTGTGATGATGCTCTGCAACATCGTCTGGGCACTCAATGTTGTCGTCAGCAAGGTCGCGGTGGATGACCTCGCGGTTCCGCCGCTGTTCTATGCCGTGCTGCGCTCGCTTATCGTAGCGATCGCACTCGCTCCCCTACTCTGGCCGTTGCCGGAAAAGCTCTGGAAGGTGCTCCTTGTTGGCCTTGCGATCGGTGGCGGTTCTTTCGCGTTGTTCTTCATGGGCCTCAAGACCGCCAGCCCTTCGGCGTCAGGTGTGGTCAGCCTTACCGGCGCGCCGATGACCGTCTTGTTTGCGATCATCTTTTTGGGGGAAAGGATCCGCTGGAAGCGCGGTTTAGGCATCGGCCTCTCCTTCGGCGGGGTGTTCTTCGCCATGACCGGATCGAGCCAGATGGAGGCGAGCAGTGGCCTGCTGCTGGTATTCGTGTCCGCCGTGATCGGCGCGCTCGGCGCAGTCTTCGTCAAGAAGCTCAATATTTCGTCGATCCGTCTCCAGGCATGGGCCGCGGTCGCATCGATCGCAGTGCTGGGGCCACTTTCGATGCTGTTCGAGCACGACCTGATGGCACCGGTCATTGCTGCGCCTTGGGAGGTAGCGGCATGCCTGTTCTTCGCTGCGGTCATCGTGTCGATCGGCGCGCACACCGCCTATTTCCAGATGCTCCAGCGTTACGACACGAACGTCATCGTGCCCCTGACGCTGTTCACGCCGATCCTGACTATCGCATTTGGTGCCTGGCTGACGGGTGACACCATCGGTGGCCGCCTGATTGTCGGCGGTGCCATCGCCCTGGTCGGCGTCGCGATCATCGTCGTCCGCCCGAGCGAGACCTTTACGCGGCGTTTCCTGGTGAAACTGCGGCTCTGATCAGCCGATCGGCATGACCCAGCCATGCGTGTCGGCAATGGTGCCGCGCTGGATGCCGACGAGCTTCTCGCGGATCTTGCTGGTGAGTTGGCCGGGTCCGCCACTGCCGATGGTGAACTCGCCGTCCTCGCCCGCGACCTTGCCGACCGGTGTCACGACTGCTGCGGTGCCACAGGCCATGGTTTCGAGCAGGTGCCCGCATTGGGCATCGGCGCGCCACTGGTCGATGGAGTAGGGTTCCTCACTGACGTTGAGCCCCTCCTCGCGCAGCAGCTGGATGAGGCTGGCACGGGTGATGCCCGGCAGGATCGTGCCGGTCAGCGGCGGAGTTATCACGCGGCCGTCATCGAAAACGAAGAACAGGTTCATGCCGCCAAGTTCCTCGACCCATTTGTGCTCGACCGCATCGAGGAACAGCACCTGGTCGTGGCCACGGGCAAAGGCTTCGCGTGTCGGGACGAGGCTGGCGGCATAGTTGCCGCCGCACTTGGCCGCACCGGTGCCGCCGGGGGCAGCGCGGGTATAGCTCGAAATCCAGATGCTGACGGCCGGGGCACCGGACTTGAAATAGTTTCCGGCAGGCCCCGCGATCACCATGAACTTGTAGCGTTTTGCCGGGCGGACACCGAGGAAGGCCTCCGTCGCGATCATGAAGGGGCGCAGGTAGAGCGACGAGCCCTCCGCACCAGGGACCCATTTGCCGTCCACGGCTATGAGCTGGCGGATAGCCTCGACGAAGAGCTCTTCCGGCACATGTGGCATGGCAAGGCGATCTGCGGAGGCATTGAGCCGACGCGCGTTCTCTTCAGGACGGAAAAGGGCAATCGTGCCGTCCTCGTGGCGGTAAGCCTTGAGACCTTCGAAGATCTCCTGGGCATAGTGCAGGACGGCTGCAGCCGGATCGAGCATGATCGGTGCGCGCGGTTCGACCTTCGCATCGTGCCAACCTTGGCCTTCGGTGTACTCGATCGTCACCATGTGATCGGTGAAATGCGTGCCGAAGCCGGGATTGGCGAGGATCGCCTCGCGATCGGTGTCGGAGGTGGGGGCGGGGTGCGGGATGTGCTCGAACTGCATAGGGCGCGGGTAATCCGGGCACGCGCCTTGCGCAAGGCAGGCAAACTATATCGCCCAAAATGAGAAGGGCAGCGCCACCCTTGGGTGTGCTGCCCTTCGCATGGTCAGCGGCGGGAAGTGCCGCTCACGAAGTCTCTATCCGGTATCTGCTTACCGATAGTACCTCGCGCGGAAACTTGCCGACCTCTCTGCTGAACCATGAGACATCGGATCACCTCCTTTCGCGCTTGTGAGCTAGAAGCCCCTTTCCAAGGACCCCAAGACCGCGTTTCGCCGCTGATCTTGAGTACCAATTTGTTGCGCGAACGGGATGAAAACAAGGCTTGAAAAAAAGTTTTCCCACGTCAGAATTGTTAGATGTGGCCCGGCAGATTTGCGCGGGCCTTTTTCTTGCCTAGCGACAGTCCTCGATGACCCGCGTCACTTCCGCCCAGTTCGGCAGGTAAAGCGCGCTAGTCCCCGGCATCTCCACGGCAAATCGTCCACGGGTCAGGGCCATCGCGTCGAGCAGCGGGTCGCTGGCAGACAGATTCGCGCTGACGCTGTTTGAACCGCTCTGGACAGCCAGCGTGCGGTCTACTGTCTCGGTCCTGATGATCATGGCTGTGGAAGAATCGCTTCCCGATGCGCGCGTGAGAATCACGCTACGGGCCTGGCGGTTGCATTCGATAGAGAAACGGGTGCCTTGTTGCGGCTCGCCGAACAGGGCGATCGATCCGGTATTGGTCGCGCGATAGGTCCACGATCCCGAGGTTTGCGGTGCGTCGATCCAGTTGTCGAACGTCGGAGCCGCAGGGGACGGAGCGGGCGTAGGCGCCGGGGCGGTAGCTGCCGGAGTGGGCGTCGGGGCAGGCGTCGAGTCCGGTGCCGGCACGCAGGCGGCGATGGCGAATGTCAGCGCAAGTGCGCCTGCGGCATTGGCATAGATCGGTTTCATATGTCCTCAATGCCCGCTAGGCGCTTTATTTCCAATGGCCCAAAAACGATGAGCAAGAAGATGCGCCTCGACCAGATGCTGGTGGACCGCGGGCTCGTGGAGAGCCGCACGCGGGCGCAGGCGCTGGTCATGGCGGGCCTGGTATTCAGTGGCGAGACCAAGCTGTCGAAGCCCGGCCAGCAGCTGGCGGAGGACGCACCGCTCGACGTTCGTGGACGTGACCATCCGTGGGTTAGCAGGGGCGGGATCAAGCTGGCGCACGCGATCGAACATTTCGCCCTCGACCCCCAGGGCGCAATTGCGATGGATATCGGCAGTTCGACCGGCGGGTTTACCGACGTCCTGTTGCAAGGGGGGGGGGAACACGTCTTTGCGGTCGACAGCGGCACGAACCAGCTGGCGTGGAAGCTGCGGCAGGACCCGCGCGTCACTGTGCTGGAACAGACGAGCGCTCGTATCCTGACGCCGGAAATGATCGACCGCCCGTGCAACTGGGTGGTCTGCGATGCGAGCTTCATCGGCCTTGCCAAGGTTCTCGACAGGCCGCTCGAACTGGCCGCCTCCAAATGCCGCCTCGTCGCGCTGATAAAGCCGCAGTTTGAGGTCGGGCGCGACGAGGTCGGCAAGAAGGGCGTCGTCAGCGATCCTGCACTACACGCGCGTGTCTGCGACGAAGTCCGCGAATGGGTCGAAGGCCTCGGCTTCCAAGTGCAGGGCATTGTCGAAAGTCCGATCAAGGGACCGGAAGGCAACATCGAATTCCTGATTTCCGCGACTCGCGATTGACGCTGCGGCACTTCGCGCTCTAGGCGCTCGGGCAATCGCATTCACGGAGAGAGCATGAGCGCGAACATCGCCGAAATGGAACGCCGCCGCGCCGCCGCCAACCAGCCGATGGTTCTCGCGGGCGTGCTCGACATCAACTCTTCCAAGAAGGCCGCGCGCTTCGTGCGTTTCTGCGACGCCTTTGAAATCCCGATCCTGACCTTTGTCGATGTGCCCGGCTTCCTCCCTGGCACGGCGCAGGAGCACAACGGCATCATCAAGCATGGCGCGAAACTGCTCTTCGCTTATGCCGAGGCGACCGTGCCCAAGATCACCGTGATTACCCGCAAGGCCTATGGCGGTGCATACGACGTGATGGCCTCCAAGCACCTGCGCGGGGACCTCAATTACGCCTGGCCGACCGCCGAAATCGCCGTGATGGGCGCAAAAGGCGCGGTGGAGATCATCTTCCGCCAGGAGAAGGATGATCCCGACCAGATCGCAGCCCGGACAAAGGAATACGAAGACCGCTTCGCCAACCCCTTCGTCGCAGCGCAGCGCGGCTATATCGACGAGGTGATCTACCCGCACTCCACACGGCGGCGGATTGCTCTGGGGCTACGCAAGCTGCGGACGAAGCAGCTCGAGAACCCTTGGAAAAAGCACGACAATATTCCGCTGTGAGCTGGATGCTGCTTCTGCTCGGTCTTGTCGCCGTTCCAGTCTTTACCTTTCAACTGGTGAATGGGATCAGATCGGGCTCTATTAGGGGGACTAGTTTTCTTGTTGAGCGCGACGAAAACCCTATAGTTTTCAAGATGGCAGTTGTTCTCAATGGCCTCTTTGTTCTGGTGGCCTTTTGGTTTGTGTACGAAGGAATCATGAGGATAGTGCAATGAAACTTGGCCGTCTCAACCACATTGGCGTCGCCACGCCCTCGATCGAGGAATCGATCCGCTATTACCGCGATGTCATGGGCGCGACCTCGTTTCACAAACCTTTCGATCTCGAGGCGCAGGGGGTGAAGGTTTGCTTTGTCGATACGCCCGGCCAAAATGGGACCTACGGCACGCAGATCGAGCTGATCGAGCCGCTCGGCCCCGACAGCCCCATCAACAATTTTCTCGAGAAGAACCCGTCCGGCGGACAGCACCACCTGTGCTACGAGGTCGAGGATATCGAGGAAGCACGCAGCTGGTTCGAAGGCCTGGGCAAGCGCATACTCGGCCCCACCCGCATCGGCGCGCACGGCACGCCGATCTTCTTCCTCCACCCCAAGGACATGATGGGCCAGCTGACCGAGATCATGGAAACGCCCAAGGACAACGCGCACTGGTCGAACTGACCGGCGCGGGAGAGAGAAAGACATTGCTGTTCTACGATAGCCCGAACCCCGCGCCCAATCCGCGCCGTGTCCGCATCTTCGCGGCGGAGAAGGGCATCGACCTGCCTTCGCAGGAAGTCTCGATCCCCAAGCGCGAACAGAAGTCGGCCGAATTCGTCGCCAAGAACCCGCGCGGGCAGACGCCGATCCTCGAACTCGATGATGGGACCGTGATTGCCGAGAGCGTGGCGATCATGCGCTATCTCGAGGCCCTGCACCCCGAACCGCCGCTGTTCGGCACAACCCCGACCGAGATCGCCGCAATCGAGATGTGGTGCCGCCGCGCGGAAATGATCGCGATGGCGCCCGTGGGACAGGTCTGGGTTCACACGCATCCCTTCACCGCCGCCATTCCCGGTCGCAACCAGGAGTGGGGCGAGACCAACCTGCCGCGCGTCGCCGATGCCTTCCGCTTCTTCGACCAGTCGCTGGCGGGCCGCGACTTCATCGCCGGTGACGACTACACTGCTGCCGACATCCTGCTGCTGACCACAGTCGACTTCGCCTCATTCGTCGGCTGCGGAATGCCCGAGGATTGCGAAAACCTGCGAGACTGGCACGATCGCGTGTCCGCCCGCCCGAGTGCCAAGGCCTGAGTGCGACCATGAGCGACAAACCGACATACGACGACTGGAAGCCCCTTGCCGACAAGGAAGTGAAGGGCCGTGATCTCACCTGGCACACGCCCGAGGGGATCGCCGTGAAGCCGCTCTACACCAGCGAGGATACGGCTGGCATCGATGCCGGCGTTCCCGGCATCGCGCCGTTCACGCGCGGGCCCTATGCCTCCATGTACACCGGCCGTCCGTGGACCATCCGCCAGTATGCCGGCTTCTCGACCGCCGAGGAGTCGAACGCCTTCTACCGCCGCAACCTCGCTGCGGGCCAGAAGGGGCTGAGCGTGGCTTTCGACCTCGCGACCCACCGCGGCTACGACAGCGATCACTCGCGCGTGGTCGGCGATGTCGGCAAGGCAGGCGTCGCGATCGACACCGTGCGCGACATGGAAATCCTGTTCGACCAGATCCCGCTCGACGAGATGAGCGTGTCGATGACCATGAACGGCGCGGTAATCCCGGTCATGGCCTTCTACATCGTCGCGGCCGAGCGGCAGGGGGTGAGCCAGGACAAGCTTGCCGGGACCATCCAGAACGACATCCTCAAGGAGTTCATGGTCCGCAACACCTACATCTACCCGCCCGAGCCGAGCATGCGGATCGTATCCGACATCATCGCATATACCTCGGCCAACATGCCGAAATTCAACAGTATTTCGATCTCGGGCTATCACATGCACGAAGCCGGGGCGACGGCGGTGCAGGAACTCGCCTTCACCATCGCCGACGGCAAGGAATACGCGAAGCGAGCGATGGAGGCGGGGCTCGATATCGATGCCTTTGCGCCGCGCCTGTCGTTCTTCTGGGGCATCGGCATGAACTTCTTCATGGAGATCGCCAAGATGCGCGCGGGACGCGCGCTGTGGCACGACGTGATGGAAGGGCTGGGGGCAAGGGATCCCAAGTCAAAGATGCTGCGCACCCATTGCCAGACGTCGGGCGTTTCGCTGCAGGAACAGGACCCGTACAACAACGTCATCCGCACCACGATAGAGGCGATGGCGGCGGTGCTGGGCGGAACGCAATCTCTGCACACCAATGCGCTGGACGAGGCGATTGCGCTGCCGACCGACTTCTCCGCCCGCATCGCGCGCAACACGCAGTTGGTGATCCAGGAAGAGAGCGGCGTCACCAAGGTCGCGGACCCGCTGGGCGGCAGCTATTACATCGAGAGCCTGACCGCTGCGCTGGTCGATGAAGCGCGAAAGCTGCTGCAGGAAGTCGACGCGGCGGGCGGGATGACCGCCTATGTCGCCACCGGCAAGCCCAAGGCCGCCATCGAGATGGCCGCCGCCGCCAAGCAGGCGAGCGTGGACAAGGGCGAGACGGTGATCGTGGGCGTCAACAAGTACCGGCTCGCCAAGGAAGACCAGCTCGACACGCTCGACATCGACAACCACGCCGTGCGCCAGAGCCAGATTGCGCGTCTCGAGCGGGTGCGGGCAGGGCGCGACGAAGCGGCCTGCCAGGCGGCGCTCAAGGCCCTGACCGAAGCCGCTGCAGCCGATCCGCGCGCGGCCCGCGCTGCGCTTGCCGACGGCCGCGACGAGAAGGGCGTGCCGCTGCCGCCGTCGGTGGTCGCGGAGATGCAGGCCAAGGGTGACGTGAACCTCCTCGCCCGCGCGATCGAATGCGCACGCCACGATGCGACGCTGGGCGAAATCTCGGCGGCGATGGAGGCGGCCTTCGGGCGTTACGACACGCTGCCGCGCCCGGTACGCGGGGTCTATTCCAGCGCCTATGCGGGCGATCCGCGTTACGAGCAGGTGGTCGAAGGTGTGCAGGCCGTCGAACGTCGCCTTGGCCGCAAGCCGAAGATCATGGTCGCCAAGATGGGCCAGGACGGCCACGACCGCGGCGCCAACGTGATCGCCAGCGCCTTTGCCGACATGGGCTTCGACGTGCTCAGTGGCCCGTTGTTCCAGACGCCGCAGGAAACCCGCGACATGGCGCTCGACAATGGCGTCGATGCTATCGGCGCGAGCAGTCTTGCCGCAGGCCACAAGACCCTGATCCCCGAACTGATCGGGCTGCTGAAGGAAGCCGGTCGCCCCGACATCAAGGTCGTCGCAGGCGGCGTCATCCCGCCGCAGGATTACGACTTTCTGCGCGAGGCCGGGGTTCAAGGCATCTACGGCCCGGGCAGCAACGTGGTCGAGTGCGCAGCGGACATGTTGCGCTTGCTCGGCCACAATATGCCGCCTGCAGGTGAGGACCTGGACGAGGCTGCTGAATGAGCGCTTCCGGTTCCAGCCAGTTCGTGCCGATCGCCACGATGATGTTCGCTGCCGGACTGGGAATTCCAGTTTTCGCGGCGCTGAACTCGGGGCTCAGCCAGCAACTCGGCGGCCCGGTGGCGGCCACGGCAGTAACATTCGCTGTCGGCTTCGTGATCGCGATCGCGACGCTAACCTTTACCGGATATCCCCCTGCGAGCGCTTTCACTTTTGAAAAGCCGTGGCTCTGGATCGGCGCGATAGTGATGCTGTTCTACGCCACGTCGGTTGCTTATTCCGCGCCGCGCATCGGGCTGGGCAATGCGATCTTCTTCGTCTTGCTCGGGCAGATCGTGGCAGCGGCCATTATCGACCATTTCGGACTGCTCGGGACGATCCAGAGCACCATTACTGCCAAGCGAGCCATCGGGCTGATCGTGATGGCAGTCGGACTATACCTCGCCAGGAAACCTGCATGATCCAAATCCGTACCGACTGGACCCGCGAGGAGATCGCGGGCCTCTTCGACCTGCCTTTTACCGAACTTCTGTTCCGCGCCGCCACCGTCCACCGCGAGTTCCATCCGCCCGAGCAGGTCCAGCTCTGCACGCTGCTGTCGATCAAGACCGGCGGTTGCCCGGAGGATTGCGGCTATTGCTCGCAGTCGGTGAAAGCCGACAGCGGTGTAGAAGCGACCAAGCTGATGGGGGTGCAATCGGTCCTCCAGCGCGCGGCGCAGGCGAAGGACAACGGCAGCCAGCGGTTCTGCATGGGCGCCGCCTGGCGCAATCCCAAGGACCGCGACATGCCCGCCATCGTCGAGATCGTGAAGGGCGTGCGTGCCATGGGGCTGGAGACCTGCATGACGCTGGGCATGCTGACGCCGAAGCAGGCGGAGATGCTCAAGGAAGCGGGCCTCGACTATTACAATCACAATGTCGACACTGGGCCGGAATACTACGAGCGTGTAATCTCGACGCGCAACTACCAGGACCGGCTCGCCACGCTGCAGAACGTGCGCGATGCGGGCATCAACGTGTGTAGTGGCGGGATCGTCGGCATGGGCGAAACGCGCGAGGACCGGGTGGGCTTCGTCCACACGCTCGCTACGCTCGAACGCCATCCCGAAAGCGTACCTGTCAACGCGCTCGTGCCGGTGAAGGGCACGGTGTTGGGCGACATGCTGGCCGATACCCCGCTCGCCAAGATCGACGATATCGAATTTGTCCGCACCGTCGCGGTGGCCCGCGTCTGCATGCCGATGAGCATGGTGCGGCTCTCCGCCGGTCGAGAGTCCATGAGCGAAGCCACGCAGGCGCTGTGCTTCATGGCGGGCGCGAACTCGATCTTCACCGGCGACAAGCTACTGACCGCACCCAATGCCGGTGACGACTCCGATGCAGCGCTGTTCACCAAGCTTGGCCTTACCGCGCTGAAAAATCAGGAGCCGATGCGGGATCGCCAAGCGAGAGATGCAATTCTGGCGTAATCATGTCGCCTCCTTACAAGGATTGGGTCTCAGGGGTTGACACAGGACCCTTGGACGGGTCCGGTAACCCTGCTGGGGGACAACAGCACAATTGATAATTCGGGCGCTTTTGCGGGTCGTATCCTTCAACGGGGAGATGACTGATGAAAAAGCTAATTCTTGCTGCCGCCGCGCTTGGCCTTGGACTGAGCGCAACCCCTGCCGCTGCCGACGATGCAACGTCCCATGAACTGCGCGAGGTCGACTGGTACCGCGTCCAGTTCATCAAGTGGAAGGAAGGCAAGGGCGGGCGCGCCCATGAGATCATCGAGATCTTCGAGAAGACCGACAAGGCGCTCGGCTGGAACGACGTGATCGATTTCCACATGAGCACTGGCGAGTGGGACTCTGTAGTGGCGATGAAGATGCGCAATGGCATCGCATCGATGGGCTGGAAAAAGGACCCTGACGGCGACAAGTGGATGGCCGAATTCTCCAAGCAGGCCGGGGGCGAGGACAAGGCCAAGGCCCTGTTCGCCGAGTTCGACGAATGCATCCTCGAACAGCAGACGCAGATCGGTCATATCGACATCAACGAATGACCCTCGCGCAATGGCGCAAACCTGCGCCTTGATACCGGGCCTCCGCTGCGGCATGGGCGTGTCACACGACTGTCCGTTTCGGAGGCCCGATGTTTTCCAAGATCCTGATCGCAAACCGTGGCGAAATCGCCTGCCGGGTCATCAAGACCGCACGCGAAATGGGTATCAGGACAGTTGCCGTCTATTCGGACGCCGATGCGCGCGCGCCTTTCGTGCGGATGGCGGATGAGGCGGTGCATATCGGTCCGGCGCCGGCTGCGGAAAGCTACCTGATCGCGGACAAGATCATTGCCGCTTGCAAGCAAACCGGGGCCGAGGCGGTTCATCCGGGCTATGGGTTCCTTTCCGAACGCACCAGCTTCGCCGAGGCGCTGGCCAGGGAGAACATCGCCTTCATCGGCCCGCCGGTGAATGCCATCGCCGCGATGGGTGACAAGATAGAGTCCAAGAAGCTGGCCAAGGAAGCGGGGGTCAATGTCGTCCCCGGTTTCGTCGGCGAGATCGAGGATACCGAGCACGCAGTCCGTATCTCGAACGAGATCGGCTACCCGGTGATGATGAAGGCCAGCGCCGGCGGCGGCGGCAAGGGCATGCGCCTCGCCTACAACGAAACCGACGTGCGAGAAGGCTTCGAGAGCGTGAAGCGCGAGGGGCTGAACAGCTTCGGCGACGACCGCGTCTTCATCGAGAAATTCATCCTCAATCCGCGCCACATCGAGATCCAGATCCTCGGCGACCAGCACGGCAACATCGTCTACCTCAACGAGCGCGAGTGCAGCATCCAGCGCCGCCACCAGAAGGTGGTCGAGGAAGCGCCGTCGCCCTTCGTCACGCCGAAGATGCGCAAGGCGATGGGCGAGCAGTGCGTCGCGCTGGCCCGCGCGGTCGGGTACTACAGCGCAGGAACGGTCGAACTGATCGTCAGTGGTGCGGATCCGAGCGGCGAGAGCTTCTACTTCCTCGAGATGAACACCCGCCTGCAGGTAGAGCATCCTGTAACGGAAGCGATCACTGGCGTAGACCTTGTAGAGCAAATGATACGTGTCGCGGCGGGTGAGAAGCTCTCCTTCACGCAGGACGATGTGAAGATCGACGGCTGGGCGATCGAAAACCGCGTTTATGCCGAAGATCCTTACCGCGGCTTCCTTCCTTCCACCGGCCGCCTGGTGCGCTACCAGCCGCCGGTAGAGCCTTGGGCCGATGACGGGGCAGAGAACGGCCGCCGCGGCGTGGCCGGGGTTCGCGTCGATGATGGCGTGTTCGAGGGCGGCGAGGTGTCGATGTTCTACGACCCGATGATCGCCAAGTTGATCACCTGGGGCGAAACCCGCGACGAGGCGGCGGACTTGCAGGTGCAGGCGCTCGATGCGTTCCGGATCGAGGGTCTCGGCCACAATGTCGATTTCCTCAATGCCATCATGCAGCACCCGCGCTTCCGTTCGGGCGAGCTGACCACGGGGTTCATTGCCGAGGAATATCCCGAAGGCTTCCACGGTGCTGCGGCTTCGGATGAGCTGCTGCGCGGGCTTGCGGCGATCGGCGGGGTGATCGCCACCGCCGATGCCGACCGCGCACGGCGGATCGACCAGCGACTCCACGACCATTACTACGCACCCGGCGACTGGACCGTGCGCATCGGCGAGCGCGATTATCGCGTGGTGCTGGAAGAGGATGCGATCACTGTCGATGGCGAACCGGTCGACATCGACATGGAATACACGCCGGGCGAGGCGATGCTCGACCTTGAGCTGGGTGACGAGGCTTTGACCCTGCAGCTCGCGAAGACCCGCACCGGCTATGCCATTACCACGCGCGGCGCGACGCACCGCTTGCGGATCCTCCAGACGCGTATCGCGCATCTGGCCGACCACATGATCGAAAAGATCCCGCCCGACCTGTCCAAGCTGCTCATCTGCCCGATGCCGGGTCTGCTGGTGAAGCTGCACGTCAGCGAAGGCGAGGAGGTCCAGCCGGGCCAGCCGCTCGCCACTGTCGAAGCGATGAAGATGGAAAACATCCTCCGCGCCGAGAAGCAGGCCGTCGTGAGCAAGATCAACGCCGGCGAAGGCGACAGCCTCGCGGTCGATGAGATCATTCTCGAACTCGAATAGCGAAGTCCGCGTTCGAATTTACCAAATCGGTGCGCAATTTTCCGATTGTGCACTTGCTCAATATTGCAAAATTGCAATTAACGGGCCGGTTCATGGTAAACCCGCTTTTAAGGAATCCCGACCCCGCAGATAATGGCCTCCTTCGAGTCGCTTCTGAAGCATCTACGCACAGGAGTTCGCAGTTATGGCACACAGGGGAACAGGGTTCTTCGACACGCGGGGTCACTACCACAAGACCCCCGAGGACGCGACGATCGCTGACCTTGCAGCATTGCTCGGCAAGATCGGCGAAGGCGAAAGCCTCGCGCCCGGCATCGCGATGACATTGCTCGACCGGAGGAGCGAAATCGAGCGCCTCTTCGCCGAGCACGACACGATGATGGTCGACTACCAGCCGATGGGCGCGGGCAGCAAGATCACGCGCCTGACACCACGCGCGAGCTAGTCGGCCGCGTCAACTGCGGCGAGGATCCTTGCCGCACAGGCGTCGAGTTGGCCGTCATCGTTCACGACCGTGAGATCGTAGTCGATACCTTCGTGAATGCGGCCCGCCTGGTTTCGAGTGAGCCCGATCATGCGGTCGCCACGCGCCTTCTCGCGTCTCTCGGCCTCCGCTAGCGGGACATCGACGCGCACGATGGTCAGCTCGTGGCCCGCCAGTTGCGAGCGGTAGTCATCCACTTCCAAGGTCGTGCAAACATCATCGACGATCATGTCGATCCCGCGATCTGCTGCGACCCTGACGAAATCGCGCATGGCCTGGCGTAATTCCAGTCCTCGCGGTCCGCTGGTAAAGGAAATTTCCGGGACATCCGGGTCCTTTGCCGCATTCCTGACCACGAACCACTCGGGCGATGTCTCCCGCCCGACCGGGATCATCGAAATGAATTTATCGAAAGTGACGTGGAGCCAGTCACGTTCGGCCTGGTCCTGCATTTTTCGCGCAAGTGACGATTTGCCGGCGCTGCTGACGCCCGTGAGGACCACGACGCGCGCCATTACTCCTCGATCATCGCCACTGCGCGGATCCAGCCAGCGCTGGCGCGCTCGATCTTCACCGGGAAGCAGCTGACCGTGAAGCCATGGTCGGGAAGTGCGGCAAGGTTGGTCAGTTTCTCGATCTGGTAATAGGGTTGGATGCGCCCGGCCTTGTGGCCTTCCCAGATAATTTTCGGATCGCGCTCTTCCGCCCAGCGCCGCGCGGTGTGGCTGAAGGGCGCATCCCAGCTCCACGCATCGGTGCCGACCACCTCGACTCCGCGTTCGGTAAGCCACAGCGTGGCTTCTTCGCCAAGGCCCACACCCTGATCGGTGAAGTTCTCGGTTCCGTACACGGCGCCCGATTGCACCAGCACGATATCGAGCGGCTGCAATTCATAGCCCATCTTGGCAAAGGCTTCTTCAACCTCGGCAGCGGTGACGACGTGGCCGTGCGGAAGGTGGCTGAAATCGAGCCTTACGCCCGGGCGCAGGAAGCGATCGAGCGGTGCTTCGTCGATTCTCGGCGCAGGCGCCGCGCCGCTGTTCGTGGTCGAATGGAAATGCCACGGCGCATCCATGTGCGTGCCGTTGTGCGTCGATAGTTCGAGCATCTCGACCGCCCAGCCTTCGCCATCGGGCAGATCGTCCTTTTCCAACCCCGGGAAGAACATGGCGATCTGCTGCCATGTGTTCTCATGGGTCATGTAGGTGATCTTCGGACGCATCACCTCGGGGTCCGAAACCACGTCGTTGGTGATGGGGATGGAGAGGTCGATGAAGCGCGTCATGCTGCGCAGCATGGGCGCAGCGCAGGTGGCGGTCAATTGCCGCGCAACTGTCCCTCGAGGAAGTCCGCCACATCATCCAGCGCGACGTCCCTGGCGACAAAGGCATCGCCTATGGCGCGGAGCAGGATGAAGGGCAAAGTGCCCGCGTCCATCTTCTTGTCGTGCAGCATGTGCGCGACAAGATCTGCGCCGTCGCAATCCAGCCCCAAACCGGCGATCTCAGTCGGAAGGCCAGCATTCGCGACCGCGCGTGCGACCTTTCCCGCATCAGCGTCGCCAATCAGGCTGCGCCTGGCAGAGTATCGCGCAGCGAGGACCATGCCCAACGCCACGCCCTCTCCGTGCAGCAGCCGATCGGAGAAGCCGGTTTCCGCCTCAAGCGCATGGCCGAAGGTGTGACCGAGATTGAGAAGGGCACGCGTATCCTTCGTCTCACGCTCGTCTTCGGCAACGATCCGGGCCTTCGCTGCGACGCTGGTGGCGACTGCGTGTTCGAGTGCAGCAGGCTCGAGCGCGACAACCTCGGACCCGTGGTCCGCCAGCCAGTCGAAGAACTCCGCATCGCCCAGGACGCCGTACTTCAGTACTTCGGCATATCCGGCGCGCATTTCGCGAGCGGGCAGCGTGGCCAGCGTGTCGAGGTCGGCCAGCACCAGCGAAGGCTGGTGGAAGGCGCCGATCAGGTTCTTGCCCGCCGCAGTGTTGATCGCGGTCTTGCCGCCAACCGAACTGTCGACCTGCGCAAGCAGCGTGGTCGGCAATTGCACGAAGCCGCAACCGCGCTTGAGGATGGCACAGGCGAAGCCGGTCAGGTCGCCGACCACTCCGCCGCCCAGCGCCAGCACATGGTCGCCACGCTCGACGCCCTCCACCAGCAGCCAGTCGGTCAGCTTGGCAAGCGAATCCCAGCTCTTGGAGCCTTCGCCGGATGCGACCTTGTACAGTGCGATTTCGTGTCCTGCCGCGCCGAGCGACTTCTTCAGTCTTTCCCCGTGCGCGGCCCACGCGTTCTCGTCGGCCACGACCGGCACGCGGGCCTTGCGCAGGAAGGCCTTTGCACGCGTGGCGGCATCGTCCAGCAGGCGGTGACCCACCTCGACGTCATAGCTCCTGCCGGCCAGTTCGACCCCGATCACAGCCATGCGTCGATTGCCTCCAGGATGCGGTTCACGGTCTCCGTATGCGGACCGTCATCGGTCATGACATGCAATTGCGCCTGCGAATACGCACCTTCGCGCTTCTCCTTGAGCGCGGTGAGGATTTCGCGGGGATTGCCGTTTCGCAGCAGCGGACGGGTGTTGCGGCGACCGGTGCGCTCGACCAGCGTATCGATGTCGCAATCGAGCCAGACCGCCAACCCGCGCTCGAGGATCAGCGAGCGCGTCTCGTCGTCGACAAAAGCGCCGCCGCCGGTTGCGATGACGCCGAAATCCTCTTCCATCAGGCGTGCGATAACGCGACGCTCGCCATCGCGGAAATACGCCTCGCCATGCGCTTCGAAGATTTCGGAGATGCTGCGGTCGGCCGCGCGCTCGATCTCCTCGTCGGCATCGACGAAGCTGGTGTCGAGCAGGGTCGCCAGACGTCGCCCGATGGTCGACTTGCCCACTCCCATCAGCCCGACCAGCACCACCGGTCGATCCAGCCGGTTTGCGATACCGGCTATCTCTGCTTCGGTCATGGCGAGCGCGTGGGTCATTGCCGCCGTGCCTAGAGATGGGCTAGGGCGCGCACAAGGTATCAGCACTTGAAACGGGACGCGAAAATCTTGGCCATGAGCTCTAGGCGGATCGGGGGAATACTGGCGGTGGCGTTTCTGGCTCTGTGCGTCCTTGCCTGGATCGACGGGGGCGAGGAACCGCTGCACCCGATCGAGCAGGAAATTTCTGTGCCCGGAGGCGTGCAATGAAGGCGTCCTGGCTGATCGGCGGCGCGGCGCTTGCCCTGACTTCCACCCTGGTGTTCGCGCAGGACGCGCCCGAGGACCTGCTGCCGCCGGGTTTCGACAATCCGGCACCTGCTCCCCGCGCGACCCCGGCCCCATCGCCGGGTGCCCCGCGACCCGCACCGACTATCCCGGGCGAGGTGGTCCAGCCGCTCCCGACAGCGACTTCTAGCGCGCCAGAGGCCTCCGGCTTCGACTTCGGCAAGCTGCCGACGCTCGAGGAACTGGAAAAGATGACCACCGACGAGCTCGACGATTTCCTCGGGCTGAAACCGAAGTTCGATATTCCGGCGGCTGCAAGGCGCTCGCCCGAAAAGGCCGGTGTCATTGCGCTGGCCGAAGGCGGGCTGCCGTCTGAATCGCTGTCGAAACAGCCGGCCGCGCTGGTGCGTGCCGCTCTTGCCGGCACCAAGGCGCCGCTCGTGTCGCGCTGGGGCCATATCCTGCTGCGTCGCGCTCTGGCGAGCCGCCTCGCTGCGCCCGAAGGCATGAGCCCGATCGAATTCGCCACGCTGCGCGCCCGCGTGCTCAACACGATGGGCGAACATGGCGTTGCGCGGGCACTGGTGCAGGATATCGACACGGCGAACTATTCGCCGCAGCTCGCGAACGCGGCGGTCGACGCCTATATCGGCACGGCGGATATCGTCGGCGCCTGTCCGGCAGTGCGCCTCGTGAAGACCGACCGCGACGATGCCGAGTGGAAGATGCTCGCGGGCATCTGCAACGCCTATGCGGGCGAGGAAACGCGGGGCCTCAACGACCTGCGCCGCCTGCAATCTCGCGGCGAGGGAGCGCCGATCGACGTGCTGCTGGCACAACGTTTCGCAGGGGCGGCGGGTGAAGGACGCCGGGCGGTCACCATCGAGTGGGACGGCATCGACAAGGTCACCCCCTGGCGTTTCGCGCTCGCCAATGCGCTGGGCGAACCATTGCCCAAGAACCTGACCGACGACCTTGGCGATGCGCTGTTGCGCAGTGCCGCCGTGACGCCCGCGCTCTCGCCGACCGAGCGGCTCCGCGGAGCTGATGTCGCTGCCCAATCGGGTATTTTCTCGTCCGCAGCGATGGTCGACCTCTACTCGCAACTTTACGCAGAACCGGGCGACAATGACGACGCGGCACGCATCGCCAGCCGCCTGCGCGATGCCTACGTCGGCAGCGATCCGGCAGCCCGCCTCGCAGCCATTCGCGACGTGTGGAACGGAGCGGGCGACTTCGGTTACGCCCGCATGGTGCTGACCGCCTATGCCGCAGCGCGCATGCCCGCGCAGTCGGATTTCGCCGACGATGCGGGCGAACTCATTGCCTCGATGCTCACTGCCGGTCTGGACCGCGATGCGATGCGCTGGAACGCGACGGTCGAGGAAGGCTCGCTGGGCTGGGCACTGCTGGCACTGGCTGAGCCGAAGCGCCAGGCTGCCGTCTCGAACGGCGAACTCGACAGCTTCGTCGACGATGATCCTTCCACCGGACAGCGCAAGTCGCGCATGCTGGTGGCGGGGCTTGCCGGATTGGGACGGGTCGGGGACGCCGAAATCAAGGACTACAGCGATCGCCTGTCGATGAGCCTCGGCGGCGAGACCCGCTGGACCCGGGCCATCGATGCCGCCGCAAAGGCGCGCAACCCGGCGCTGGTGGCCATTCTCGCCGGCCTCGGCATGCAGGGCGACAGCTGGGACAGGATGACCGCGCGTCACCTTTTCCACATCGTTTCCGCCCTGCGCGCAGTCGGGCTGGAGGCGGAAGCACGGATGATCGCCGCGGAGGCGGTCGCACGCGCCTGACGTGAGCGCGATTTCCGACTTCCTCGCCATGCTCGCTGCCGAGCGAGGCGCGGCACGCAATACTATCCTCGCCTACGGACGCGATCTCGAACAGGCTGAGGAGATGCTCGGCAGTTCGCTTGCCGACGCATCGACCGCGCAACTCGCCAGGCTGGCACAAGGCTGGGCCTCGCTTGCGCCGGCGACGATGGCACGCAAGGTTTCCGCGTTGCGCCAGTTCTTCGGCTTCCTTGTCGACGAGGGCCTACGCGAGGATGATCCCAGTCACGCCCTGCCGCGACCCGCAACGAGGCGGCCCCTCCCAAAGATCCTCAGCCATGCCGAGGTCGAACGCCTGTTCGCGCAGGCCGAGGAAGAGGCAGCGAGCGACAATCCGCTTGCGGTGCGGCTGCTTACCCTGCTGGAAATGCTCTACGGCTCCGGGCTGCGGGCGACGGAACTGGTGTCCTTGCCCCTGTCGGCCGTGCCGCGCGATGCACCTTTCATCACGGTCATGGGCAAGGGCGGACAGGCACGGATGGTGCCAGTCAGCCAGCGCGCAATCGCCGCGCTTTCACGCTGGCTGCCTTTGCGCGAGGGCGGCACGCAATTCCTCTTTCCGTCGCGCAGCAAGCACCTCTCCCGCATCCGGCTGTACCAGCTGCTGAAGGAACTGGCCGTCCGTGCCGGATTGCCGCCGGAAAAGCTCAGCCCGCATATCCTGCGCCATGCCTTTGCAACGCATCTGCTCGAGGGCGGAGCAGACCTGCGCGCACTGCAGACGCTGCTCGGCCATGCCGACATTTCCACGACGCAAATCTACACCCATGTCGATGCTGCGCGACTGGTGAAGCTGGTAAACGAGCGGCATCCGCTTGCGCGCCGCGCCGCATCGGACTAGCGCGACGCGATGATTTCTTACCTCGAATTCGAGAAGCCCGTCGCGGAGCTGGAACAGCGCATCGCCGAATTGCGCAGCGCGTCCGAAGGCGACGATGTCGATATCTCCAACGAATTGCAGCGCCTCGAGCTGAAGAGTGCCGAATTGCTGGCGAGCACTTACGCCTCACTGACGCCGTGGCAAAAGACCCAGGTCGCACGCCATCCGTCGCGGCCGCACTTCCGCGACTACGTCGAACACGCGTTCGAGGAATTCGTCCCGCTTGGCGGCGATCGCCTCTATGGCGACGACGATGCCATCCTCGGCGGCCTCGCCAAGCTGGGCGGACGCAAGGTCGTGCTGATCGGGCATGAAAAGGGCAACGACACGGCGAGCCGCATCAAGCACAATTTCGGCATGGGCAAACCCGAAGGCTATCGCAAGGCGATCCGCCTGATGGAACTGGCCGGACGCTTCGGGCTGCCGGTGGTGACGCTGGTCGACACCTCGGGCGCTTTCCCGGGCGTGGAGGCGGAAGAGCGCGGGCAGGCGGAAGCCATCGCCCGGTCGACCGAAGCCTGCCTCGCGCTGCCGGTCCCCATGGTCGCCGCGATCGTGGGCGAGGGCGGTTCGGGCGGCGCGGTCGCGCTGGCCAGCGCCGAGCGGGTGCTGATGTTCGAACACGCGGTCTATTCGGTAATCTCGCCCGAAGGTTGCGCTTCTATCCTGTGGCGCACGGCCGAGAAGGCTCCCGATGCCGCCGAAGCGATGAAGGTCACGGCACAGAACCTTGCCGATCTGGGCGTTATCGACCGCATCGTCCCCGAACCTGTCGGCGGGGCGCATCGCGATCCGCGCGCGGCGGCACAAACGCTGGCCACCGCCATTGGCGAGGAGCTAGACATGTTGTCGCGCGAGGATTCCGCCAGTCTGATCCGGATGCGGGAAGAGCGGTTCCTGAAAATCGCCGGCTGAACGGGCAGGGAGGCAGCTCGGGAACAAACTGCCCGGCCTCCCGGTTTCCCCTTGCATACACGAACTTAAGGAGGGTCGCTCGTGCGGCCTTTCCGCGCAAGGGGAGCCCTCATATGCCGCGTTTCAAATCCTTAGCTGCTGCCTCGACCGCCACACTCTCGCTCGCGCTTGCGGGCTGCATGGGTACAGGCAGCATTCCCGACGCCTCGGCCCCCATTACCCAGAGTGAAGCGCAGGCCGGAGCCGAAGCGCATCCGCAGCTGCTCGCCGAATTCGGCGGTGCGATGACCGGCAGCCAGGCACAATATGTCGAGCAGGTCGGCAAGAACATCGCCGTCCAGTCGGGCCTCGGCAATGCGCGCGAAAGCTTCACCGTGTCGCTGCTCAACAGCTCGGTGAACAACGCCTTCGCCATCCCCGGTGGCTACATCTACACCACCCGCCAGCTCGTCGCCCTGATGAACAACGAGGCGGAACTCGCCGGCGTTCTCGGCCACGAGGTCGGCCACGTCGCGGCGCGTCACTCGCAGCGCCGCCAGGCCAAGGCGCAGCAGAATTCGCTGCTCGGCGCGGCAGGTGCGATTCTTTCGGGCATCCTCCTCGGCAACAGCGGGCTGGGGCAGCAAATCGGACAGACCTTCCTGCAGGGCTCGCAGCTGCTGACGCTGAAGTTCTCGCGCACGCAGGAACTCGAAGCTGACGAACTGGGCATCCGCTACCTCAACCAGGCAGGGTACGATCCCAAGGCGATGGCAACCGTCCTGCAGAGCCTGGCACTGCAGAACGCTCTCGATGCGCGCCTGATGGGCCGCGACAATGCGTCGATCCCCGAATGGGCGTCGACGCACCCCGATCCGGCCAGCCGCGTCCAGACTGCGCTGACTAAGGCGCAGGGCATGAGCGGCGTCACCAACCGCGACACGTTCCTCACCCGCATCGATGGGCTGCTCTACGGCGACGATCCCAAGCAGGGCGTTATCGAAGGACGCGAGTTCATTCATCCCGAACTGCGACTTGCGTTCACTGCACCGCAGGGCTTCTACATGATCAACGGCACGAGCGCCGTCTCGATCAGCGGCCAGAGCGGTAAGGCCCAGTTCTCGCTCGCGCCGTACAATGGCAACCTCAACACCTATGTGCAGAGCGTCTTCTCGGCGTTGAGCAAGGAGCAGCAGGTCACGCCGTCGTCGATCCAGAAGACCACCGTGAACGGCATTCCGGCCGCATACGGCACCGCACGCGTGAATTCGAGCAGCGGCCAGGTGGATGTGACCGTATTCGCCTACGAATTCGCCAATGATCGCGCCTATCACTTCCTCGCCATTACCCCGGCGGGCCAGGCAAGCACGTTCAACGCCATGTTCTCGTCGATGCGCCGGATCACGGCACAGCAGGCGAGCGGTGTGATCCCGCGTGTTCTCGACGTGATCACTGTTCGCAGCGGCGACACCGTCGCCTCGCTGGCGAGCAAGATGGCCTATACCGACAACCAGGTCGAACGCTTCCGCGTCCTCAACGGCCTGACTGCCAATGAAAACCTCACCGTCGGCCAGAAGGTGAAGATCGTGGTGCGGGGTAGCTAAGCCCCGATCCACATCTGCTTCAGGCAAAGAAAAAGGCGGCAGGATTGCTCCTGCCGCCTTCTCTTTGTGTGCGTGCTATCGCTTAGGCAGCGGTGTTAGCAGCGCTCATCGAGGTGCCGACCTTGTTGAAGGTGGTCGACAGTTCGTTGCCGAGGCTCTGCATGGCGGTGATCGCAGCAACGGCGATCAGAGCAGCGATGAGGCCGTATTCGATGGCGGTCGCGCCCTGTTCGTCGCGAAGCAGCTTGTTGATGAACTTCATGTGTCGTCTCCTGGTTCAGTCTTCGTTCCCGGCTCTCTCCGACAATGTACGGTTCGAGCGATCTTCGTTTAGCAGGCGAGAAGTTGAGAAATTCCTAACTCGTTCGCCAACTTTCCTTCCCTCAGGCAGCGGCCGTTGCGGCAGCCACCTTGTCCTTCACATTGGTCCACATGCCGATGGTGCTCTGCCCGAAAGCAGAGATGCCGCCGACCATGGCCAGGAAGATGAGGGCGAGGATCAGCCCGTATTCGACAGCAGTGGCTCCGCTGGTGTCGTGTCCCAGTTTCTTGAGAAATTTGACCATTTCAGAGTTGCCCCAATTGTCACTTTGTCGAAGCTGACATCGACGGGATAAGGGGGGCAGAGTTAAGAAACAGTTGAGGGAAGACGCGGAATTGGAAAAAAATCCGACATGGATGTGCGTGGTTGCCTTGGCTCTCCATGACGGGAAGGGACATTGGCTTATGCATCGCCGCCCTGAAGAAAAGCATCATGGCGGCCTATGGGAATTCCCGGGGGGCAAGGTCGAATCGCGCGAAAACCCTGCGCAGGCGCTTGTTCGCGAGATTTCCGAAGAGCTTGGATTGACGCTCGATCCGCGCAAGCTGGAGCCGTGTCGATTTGCGCAGGAAGAGCCTGGCGAACGCGAATCCCCGATTGTCATCCTTCTTTACACTTGCAGTTGGGGCGGCAGCGCGTTGGCCGCGCTGGAGGGTGGGGAGATCGGGTGGTTCACCCCGTCAGCCATCCTTGAGCTCGACATGCCCCCTCTCGATATTGCCCTTGCTGCAGGTCTCTTCGAAAAAGCTTCGGATTAGGGATTGCCAAGCCTGAAACCCGCACCTATGTGGCGCCCTCCAGCGCACCCGTAGCTCAGCTGGATAGAGCACCAGACTACGAATCTGGGGGTCAGAGGTTCGAATCCTTTCGGGTGCGCCATACAAGCCCATCCCTCGCAAGAGGGGTGGGCTTTTGTGGTTCCGGGGCTAATCGTCCTCGTCCTCGAGCGAGTGCATGTCATCATCGCTGAAGCCGAAATGATGGCCCGCCTCGTGAATGACCACGTGGCGAATGAGGTCGTCCATCCGCACGCCGGTATCTCGCCATTCCGCGATCAGCGGTTCGCGGAACAACCAGATTCGCGCCGGCATGCGACCGCTTTGCCAGATCGATCGATCGGGCAGCGGGTGACCTTCATAGAGACCGGTCAATTGCCAACGTTCCGTGAGGCCGACCGATGCGAGCTGTTCCGTGGTCGCGAAGTCCACCACCTGCATGACGATTTCGCCCATCTGCTCACGAAACTGCTCGGGAAGGGAGGCAATCACCTCCTCGGCCATCTGCTGCATCTGGCCAGGTGTCGGACCCTGTCGTCGCTCGAACATGGCTGGGGATATGGGCAGCACCGGTTTCGGGCGCAAGCTGCGGAACCCGAGCGCCGCTGACCTGTTGGAAGGGCAAAGGAGACTTTCCCATGACCGACACCGCCGAAATTTTCGACCGCCTCAAGAAAGATCACGACAAGCATCGCGAACTTCTCGATCGGCTGCTGGAGACCTCTGGCGAGAGCGAAGAGCGCAAGATGCTCTTCACCGAGCTGACCAAGGAACTGAAGGCCCATGCCGCTGCCGAGGAGCAGGCGCTGTATTCCACCATGCTGCGCAAGCCCCCGACGACCGATGACACGCGGCACTCTGTGGCCGAGCATCACGAGATCGAAGAGGCGCTCAACGATCTTGCCGCGACCGACATGTCCGAAGGCGGCTGGCTGACCAAGTTCAAGACCTTCGACCACGACTATCGCCACCACATCGACGAGGAAGAGCAGGAGCACTTCCCCGAGTTCGAGGAATACCTCGACGAGAACGACATGAAGCACATGCGCAGCGTGTTCGAGCGGCGGAAGAAGGAAGAGAAGGCCGAAGCCGAGGTCACGCCCGAGAAGAAGGAAGACGCCAAGGAATAACGGCCGGTACAGGGGGCAGACTTTTGGCTGACGACATCGATCCCAGCTGCACTTCGCAGTTGGAGCCGGGCATCGAGCCCGGGACATGGCGCTATGAACACGCCACTCGCGCGACGATGATCGTCGATGCGGCGGATTATTTCACCCATATGCAGGATGCGATGCTCAATGCGCGCAATCGCATCCTGCTAATCGGCTGGGATTTCGACACCCGCATCCATCTCGACCATGGCCGCCGCTGGTGGCAGCGTGGCTGGAAGAGCGAGCACCCGAAGCGGCTGGGCAGCTTCATCGCCTGGATCGCGCGCAAGCGCAAAAACATCGACATCCGAATCCTAAAGTGGAGCGTCGGGCTCTTCTCGATGATCGGGCGCGGGACCATGTGGTACGACATCGCCCGCTGGGCGCGGCACAAGCGGATCACTTTCAAGTTCGATACGGCTCATCCGGTCGCGTGCAGTCACCACCAGAAGATCGTCGTAATCGACAACCGGGTGGCGGTGTGCGGTGGCATCGACATGACCGACCAGCGCTGGGACACGCGCGAACATCGCGAGGAGGATGCCCGGCGCAGGACTCCACGTGGAAAGTCATATGGCCCTTGGCACGATGCAACCATGATGATGGAAGGCGACGTTGCCCTGGCCTTGGCCGAACTGGGCGCGGATCGCTGGACCTGCGCCGGGGGTGAAGCCATTCCCGAGATCGACCCGTGCGACAACTCCCCTTGGCCCGAAGCGCTCAAGGCACAGTTCGAAGACGTTGAGATCGGCATTGCGCGTACCCGCGCGGCCTATCGCGATTGGGACAAGGTCGACGAGATTCGCCAACTCTATGTCGAGCAGATCAAGCGGGCGAAGAAGCTGATTTACGCGGAAAGCCAGTATTTCGCATCGCGTGCGGTTGCCGAGGCGATCCTTGCGCGCGTGCAGGAGGAAGACCCGCCCGAAATCGTCATCGTCCACCCGGCCAACGCCGATGGCTGGCTGGAACAGCAGGCGATGGACCATGCCCGTGCCGAACTGGTCCGCTGCATCAAGGAGGCGGACCACAAGAACCGCTTTTCGATCTGGAACCCTTATACCGGCGAAACGCCGATCTACGTCCATGCGAAAGTGACGATCGTCGACGACGAGATCATTCGCATCGGTTCGGCCAATCTCAATAACCGCTCGATGGGTCTCGACTCGGAGTGCGATGTGTTCATCGACACCGCACGCCCGGCCAATTCCCATGCCGGCGATGCGATTGCGGCGCTACGTCGTTCGCTCATCGCGGAGCATACCGGGGTGGACGAGGACGAGGTCGATGATCTCATTGCCCGTCATGGTTCGCTCGCGGAAATGATCGATCACACCCAAACCGAAAGCGGCCGAAACCTCGTCCGCTATCATCCGCCGGAACTCAACGATGCGGAAAAGTCGCTGGCGCAGAGCCAGCTGCTCGACCCCGAAGATCCCGGCGACATGTTCGAGCCATTTGCAAAAGGTGGAATGTTCCGCGATGGGAGCCGCTTGGGACGCATCCGGAACAGGATCAGGAGGATCAGGGGCAAGTGAGCAGCCTTGTAGGACCCGACGAAGACGACCCGCGCGGCAAGCCGCCGGTGCCCGAGCATGTGCAGGATGCAATTCGAACGCTCATCGAATGGGCAGGCGATGATCCGACGCGCGAGGGCCTTCTCGATACGCCCGCGCGCGTCGCGCGCGCGTGGAAGGAATACTGCCTCGGTTACGAGGATGACCCTGCGTACCATCTGAGCCGAGTGTTCGAGGAGGTCGGTGGCTACAACGAAATCGTGCTGCTCAAGGACATCCCGTTCCAGTCACACTGCGAGCACCACATGGCACCGATCATCGGCAAGGCCGCGATCGCGTATCTGCCCAATGACCGCGTGGTCGGCATCTCCAAGCTGGCCCGCGTGCTCCACGGCTTCGCCCGACGCTTGCAGGTGCAGGAGCGCCTTACCGCCGAGGTTGCCGATTGCATCTGGGAAAACCTCCAACCGCAAGGCGTAGCGGTGGTGATCGAGGCGGCTCATAGCTGCATGACCGCGCGCGGCGTGCGTACGCCCGGCGTCGGCATGATTACGAGCCGGATGATGGGCACATTTCTGGAAGACCAGCGCAGTCGCAAGGAAGTGCTCAGCCTGATGGGCTACGGCTGACGGTTTAGCGGCTGAAGATGCGCTCTATCAGACCCGGCCGCTTGCGCCGGGGCGGTGTTTCGCCGGCTACCATGTAAAGGTAGTTACCGAGCAGGACCGCCTGTTCCTTGGTAATGAAATAGCGGAACTCGCGCACGTCGTCGTTGCTCTGCGGAGTCTTGCGAGTGCTCTGCATGGTGAGCAGCGTCTGGTTGCCGGCAGGCGTAGCCTTCCAGCCCAGCAGGACGCCGAAGTCTCTTTCGGGATCGGTTTCCGGAGTATCCACCATTCCCCCCAATCCCGCACATGATGCGCCCCACCGTGCGAGTCGTGCAAGGCGGGGCGCAACATTGTCCGCAGATGGGACGGTTGGCGTCAGAGCTGCCCGAGCAGGTGCTCCGCACTCGAAACCGAGAAATCCCCCGGAGCCTCGACATTCAGTTCCTTGACCACGCCGTCCTCGACGATGGCCGACCAGCGCTGGCCACGCTTGCCCATGCCGAAACCCGAACCATCCATAGTCAGGCCGACTGCTTCGGCGAAATCGCCGTTGCCATCTGCCAGCATGGTGACTGCATCAGCGCCGTTGGCAGCCTTCCAGGCACCCATGACGAAAGCGTCGTTGACCGCGGTAGCAACGATTTCGTCGACACCCTTGGCCTTGAGCTCGTCGGCTTTGTCGACATAGCCGGGAAGGTGGCGCGCGGAGCAGGTCGGTGTGAAGGCACCCGGGACCGAGAAAAGCGCGATAGTCTTGCCCTTGAAATATTCGCTCGACTGGACTTTCTCGGGACCGGCTTCGGTCGCCTTCACGAGTGTCACGTCGGGCAGCTTGTCACCCACCGAAATCGTCATTGCCTGGATTCCTTGTCTATTCCGTCCGGTGCCGGAGGTAGGCGGGCGGTGTGGCAAGTGCAACCGCCGCTGGATGGTTAATTCTGCTTTACTGCGGCTCTTTAAAGACCGGTAAACTTCTCGGTGCGAATTTCTCTCCAGCGGGCACAGGGACGCGCCGCAGGGAGACAGGGACATGCACATCGGGAAGACCTTCATTGCGGCCGCAAGCGCAGCAGCAGTGCTATTGACTCCAGTGGCGGCTGGCGCCGCACCTTCGCAGAACGCTGAAAATATCCGCAAGCTCGACATCATGCTGATGGTGACCTCGCTTCGCTGCCGTATGGGCAAGGACGATTTCCAGCCGCAGTATCGCAAGTTTTCGGCCAACCACATCACGACGCTGAACGGCGCTGCCAGGACGCTCGAGGCTGGCCTCGTAAAGCGTCACGGTGCCAAGGGGGCCAAGCGCGCGCTCGACCGCATCAGCGTGGGCATGGCCAACCAGTACGGGCAGGGTCATCCGTGGCTCGACTGCGGCGCTCTGAAGGACATTACCAGCGATCTCGCTGCCAGCAAGAATTCCGCCGACTTGTCGCTCGCAGCCGACGAACTCCTGGCATCGGGGCCGCGCAACGGGGGGCGCTTCGCGGCTCGGTAAGTCCTCTCGGGGTCGTCGGGTTACGGGGGTTGTTGCCCTCGACCCGGGGAGCGGCTAGGGGCGGCGCCGACAAGCGCCGCCCTTTTCGCATCTGCGGTGCATATCCCCTATCCACCCGAGGATTGACCGTGACCGCCTTCACCGACTTCGTGATCAAGGACATTGCGCTGGCCGACTATGGCCGTGCCGAAATCGCCATTGCCGAAACTGAAATGCCCGGCCTGATGGCGCTGCGTGAGGAATACGGCGCCAGCCAGCCGCTCAAGGGT
This sequence comes from Qipengyuania sp. RANM35, assembly GCF_041021145.2. Classification (NCBI taxonomy): domain Bacteria; kingdom Pseudomonadati; phylum Pseudomonadota; class Alphaproteobacteria; order Sphingomonadales; family Erythrobacteraceae; genus Qipengyuania; species Qipengyuania sp. RANM35. The sequence goes on from NZ_CM196433.1 coordinate 855,043, forward strand.
GCGCGCATCACCGGCTCGCTGCACATGACGATCCAGACCGCCGTCCTCATCGAGACGCTGGTGGCGCTGGGCGCCGACGTGCGATGGGCGACCTGCAACATTTTCTCGACCCAGGACCATGCCGCTGCAGCGATCGCCGCACGCAACATTCCGGTCTTCGCGGTGAAGGGCGAAAGTCTGGCCGACTATTGGGATTACGTCGGTTCGATCTTCGACTGGTCGACCGATGAGGATCCGGACCTTACCGCCAACCTCATCCTCGACGATGGTGGCGATGCGACCATGTTCGCGCTGTGGGGTGCCCGCATCGAGGCCGGCGACGAACTGCCCGAGCCGCAGAATGCCGAGGAAATCGAATTCCAGCGTGCGCTCAAGGCCTTCGTCGCCAAGAAGCCGGGCTACCTCACCGCCTCGGTGAAGAACATCAAGGGCGTCTCCGAAGAGACGACGACCGGTGTCCATCGCCTCTACCACATCGCCAAGGGCGGCAAGCTGCCGTTCCCGGCGATCAACGTGAACGACAGCGTCACCAAGTCGAAGTTCGATAACCTCTACGGTTGCCGCGAGTCGCTGGTCGACGCGATCCGCCGCGCAACCGACGTCATGCTTTCGGGCAAGATCGCCTGCGTCGCGGGCTTCGGCGACGTCGGCAAGGGCTCGGCTCAGTCGCTTCGCAACGGAGGCGCACGCGTCCTCGTCACCGAAATAGATCCGATCTGCGCGCTGCAGGCAGCCATGGACGGCTTCGAGGTCGTGACCATGGAAGAGGCCGTGACCAAGGCCGACATCTTCGTCACTGCCACTGGCAACGAGCATGTCATCACCGCCGCCCACATGGAGGCGATGAAGGACAAGGCGATCGTCTGCAACATCGGCCACTTCGACAGCGAGATCCAGATCTCGGCGATCGACAATTACGAGTGGAACGAACTCAAGCCCGGCACTGACGTGGTCAAGTTCCCCGATGGCAAGGAAATCATCGTGCTTGGCAAGGGGCGCCTTGTGAACCTTGCCTGCGCTACCGGCCACCCGAGCTTCGTGATGAGCTTCAGCTTCACCAACCAGACGCTGGCCCAGATCGAACTGTGGACCAAGGGCGACGATTACGACAACCAGGTCTACGTCCTGCCCAAGCACCTCGACGAAAAGGTCGCTGCGCTGCACCTCGACAAGCTCGGCGTGAAGCTGACCCAGCTCAGCCAGAAGCAGGCCGACTACATCGGCGTGCCGGTGGCCGGGCCGTTCAAGCCGGACCACTATCGCTACTAAGTGACAATCCTTTGCGGGGAAGTGCGGTGGCTTGCCATTGCATCCCCGCCACAGGGCGCATAGCTGGCAAGTGATGGATTCCTCGCCCGCTTTGCTGGCCGTCGTCGGCCTGCTGCTTGCCCTTTGGACCGCTGCCGCGGTCTGGGTGATGCTGCGCGCAAGCGGTCGCGAGCAGAAAACCGTCGCCAGCCGCAAAGCAGCGCTGCGCATGGCAAGGATGCTGGAGGAATCGCCGGCGATACCCGTGCTCGTGCGGACCGACGGCAGGATCGAGGCGCCCGACCGCTTCGCGCGGTGGCTCGGGCTCGCCAAGGTGCCCGAATTCCTCAGCGAACTGGCCGATCTCGACGGCAGCGGGCTTTCCGAACAGCAGATCGAGGAGCTGACGCGCAAGGTCCGGCGGACGCAGAAGACCGCCAAGCCCTTCCGCATGTCGATTACCGTTCCCGGATCGCGCCGCGCATTGTCGCTCAACGGCACCCTTGCCGACCCGGCGGTCTCGCCCAGTGGCGCGGCGCTCGTCTGGGTGTTCGACTACAGCGAAAGCCAGCAGGAACTCAGCCAGCTGCGCGAGGATGCGGCACGCGCGCAGGACGATTTCGGTGCACTTGTCGGCCTGATCGAGGCGGCGCCGATGCCGATGTGGTTTCGTGGGGCGGACATGAAGCTGCGCCTCGTCAACCGCGCCTATGTCGAAGCGGTCGGGGCCGAAAGCGCAGACCAAGTCGTCGCCGACCAGGTCGAACTGGTCGAGACCGTTGGTGGACGCTCCGCCTCGCAGGTCGCGCAACAGGCGGCAGACCGCCGCCAGCCGATCGAGCGCATCGTATCCGCGACCATCGACAACGCCCGACGCACGATCCGCGTGACCGACCTGCCGCTGGTGGGCGAGGGGATCGCCGGCTACGCCGTCGACATCGAGGAGATGGAGGAGCAGGCGCGCGAATTCCGCGCCTTCCGCGAAGCCCAGCGCTCCATGCTCGACCAGCTGTCGATCGGCGTGGCGCAGTTCGATGCCCAGCACCGGATGAACTTTGCCAACCAGCCATTCCACCGCGTCTTCTCGCTGCCTCCGGGTGTGGTCAACGACCGCACCACGTTCGAGCAAATGCTGCTGATCGCGCGCGAGAACGGGCGCATTCCGGAGGTCCGCGACTTCCCCGCATGGCGCAACGAGGTCGCCCGCTGGTTTCTGTCCGACGAGCCGCACGAGGAAGCCTGGCCGCTTTCGGACAGCACGCACCTGCGCATCATTTCGCAGCCGTTGCCCGATGGCGGCCTTGTCATGATCGCCGAGGACCGGACCGAACAGCTGGCTTTGTCGGCCATGCGCGACACTCTGCTTCGCACTCGCACGGCGACCTTCGACAGCCTGTTCGAAGCACTGGCGGTGTTCGCACCGGACGGTCACCTTGAGCTGTGGAACCGCGGTTTCCCCGGTGCATGGGGTGTCGATCCCGAAATGCTCGACGGGCATCCGCAGGCCGAGGACCTGCTAGAATCCATCGCGGCCAATCTCGCCGATCCGAAGTCCGTTGCGATTGTCGGCAACACCATCCGGTCGGCTACCCTCGACCGCAAGAAGCGTGAAGGGCGGATCGAGATGGCGGACGGCCGCACGCTCGACTTTGCGGGCGTCCCGCTGCCCGACGGCAATGGCCTGCTGACCGTGCTCGACGTCACCGCCTCGCGGCAGGCCGAAGAGGCCCTACGCGAACGCAACCGCGCGTTGGAAGAGGCGGATGCGGTCATGACCCGCTTCCTTGCCAACATGAGCTACGAATTCCGCACGCCGCTGACCTCCATCGGTGGCTTTGCCGAACTTCTGTCCAGTGGTGTCGCAGGCGAACTCACACCGCAGGCTCTCGAATACGTGCAGGCGATCACGCTGTCGGTCGGCAAGCTCACCGAGCAGGTCGAGAACGTCCTCGACCTGTCGCAGAGCGAGGCCGGACTGATGCCGTTGCGGAAGCAGAAGATAGACCTGCTGCCTTTCGTCACCGACATCGTCCGCGCTGAAGAAGAGCGGATCGTCGAGGCCGGCCTGACGCTCGACCTCAAGGGCGATCCGGGCAAGATCATCAATGCCGATCCGCAGCAGCTGCGCCGGGCAATCACCAACCTCCTCGACAACGCGATCAAGGGCACTCCCAAGGGCGGGAAGCTGCTTGTCGACATCGGCCGGAAGCGTGGCGACACCAGGATCGTCATCGCCGACAACGGCACCGGCATGAGCCAGCACGAACTCGCCCGCGCGCTGGAGGGCATCCGTATGGCGCCTGACGGCAAGGGCATCGAACGCCGCCAGGGTCTCGGCATCCCGCTCGCCCGCCAGCTGGTCGAGGCGCATGGCGGAACGCTCGAGTTCCAGAGCCGTCGCAACGCCGGGACCACTGCGACGATCACGCTGCCGTGAGGGTGGAATTGCCCGATCTGGCCGCGATGGAGCGCTTCGGCGCGGTAATCGCTGGAAAGCTCCAGCCCGGCGATGTCGTGGCACTTTCCGGCGATCTGGGGACCGGGAAGACCACGCTCGCACGGGCAATCATCGCCGCGCTCGGTCATGAAAGAGAGGTACCTTCGCCGACCTATACGATCATCGAGACCTACGATGCCCTGCGCATCCCGCTGGTCCATGCCGATTTCTACCGGCTTGAGGATCCGGCCGAGGTCGAGGAGCTGGGGCTCGACGACTATCGTGAGGGCGCCGCACTGCTCGCGGAATGGCCCGATCACGCGGGCGGCTTCGCGCATGAGGCAGGTTGCCTTTCAATCACGCTGGAAAAAGTGGGCGAGGGCCGCGAAGCCGTTGTAACCCCGGGCGACAATTGGCAAAGCCGCTGGCCATGAGCGACGCGCTGCCGGAAGGCATTCACGAATTCCTTGGCGACACCGAATGGGAGGGTGCGGAGATCGCACCGCTGGTCGGCGATGCCAGTTTCCGCCGGTACTTCCGCATTCGCATGGGCAGCCGCAGCGCCATGCTGATGCACGCCCCGCCGCCGCACGAGGATCCGCGCCCGTTCCTGCACGTCGCGCACTGGTTGAATGACAATGGCATGCGCGCGCCGCACATCCTCGCAGAGGATGCGGCAGGTGGCTGGGTGCTGACCGAGGACTTCGGTGACCAGCGCATGCGCGAATGGATAGACGACCATCCGCGCGATGAAGAGCACATCTATGCGCAAGCCATCGACGCATTGGTCCAGCTTCACCAGCTGCCGCCGGGACCTTTCGATCCATACGACATGGCCGTTTACCGGCGCGAAGTGGACCTGTTCGTCGAGTGGTACTGTCCGGCGATGGGGCTCGAGGTGGACCTCGACGGCTGGCGTGCTGCATGGGACGAGGCGCTGACGCCGCTGCTGGTCCGCCAGATTCCGGGCGTGACGGTGTTGCGCGACTATCACGCGGAAAACATCATGCTCCTCGAACCGGGGAGGCTTGCGGGCGAACAGGGGCTGATCGATTTCCAGGACGCGCTGGTCGGGCATCCGGCCTACGACCTCGTCAGCCTGCTCCAGGATGCCCGCCGGGATGTCTCCGAAACGCTCGAGCATGACATGCTCTGCCGCTATCGCGCTGCAGCCAATCCGGGCGAGCACTTCGAGGCCGACTACGCCCGTCTGGGTGCCCAGCGAAACACCAAGATCGTCGGCATCTTCACCCGACTGTGCAAGCGCGACGGCAAGCACCGCTACCTCTCTATGATACCGCGCGTGTGGCAGGCTCTTGAACGCGACCTTGCACACGAAGCGCTCGCACCGGTCGCGAATTGGTTCGCGGCCAATATTCCGCAGGAAATCCGCGATACGCTCGGCGGGGAGATGCAGTGAGCAAGCTCGCTTCCGACACCGCGATGCTGATGGCGGCAGGGCTGGGCAAGCGCATGCGCCCCCTGACGGCTGCCACACCGAAGCCGCTGGTTCGCGTGGCTGGCAAGCCGCTCATCGACCGTGCGCTAGACCGGCTGGAGGATGCGGGTGTCGCCAAGGCGGTGGTCAACGTGCACTACCTCGCCGACGCGATCGAGGCGCATGTGGGCCAGCGCAAGGCTCCATCGGTAGTCTTTTCTGATGAACGGGCGGTCCTGCTCGAAACCGGCGGCGGCATGATCAAGGCGCAGGCCGCCGGCCAGCTTCCCGATCCCTTCTTTGCCTGCAATGCCGACAGCATCTGGCTGGACGGGCCGCGCAATGCCTTTGCCGACCTTTCCGCTCGCTGGGACGCGGACAAGATGGATGCATTGTTGCTGGTGGTGAGCCATGCGCGTGCATTCAACTTCGACGGTACGGGCGATTTCTACATGGACGGGGCAGGGCGCCTGACCCGCAAGCAGCCGGGACGTATCGCGCCCTTCATCTACACCGGCATCCAGATCGTTTCGCATCGCCTGTTGCGTGACGCGCCGGAGGGCAAGTTCTCGACCAACGTGCTGTGGGATCGCGCGATCGAGGAGGGTCGGCTTTACGGCGTCGCGTTCACCGGGCTGTGGTATGAAGTGGGAACGCCCGCCCATATCGCTCCGACCGAGGAGGCGCTCAGGGGTGGCTGACCGCCCGGGTCCCAAGGTCTATTCGATCGCAGCCCACCGGGGTTTTGCCGATGCCCTCGTTGCCGGGCTGGTACCCCGCTATGCCGACGGCGACCTGGGCCTGGCCCGGCTTACCCTCCTGCTGCCGAGCAGCCGTGCGCGCCGCACTGTCTCCGAGGCATTCATTCGTCACGTCGGTGAGACCGGCCGCCAAGGCCTGCTGATGCCGCGCATGGCGATCGTCGGCGATCTCGATCTCGACGAAACGCTTGGTCCCTTGCTCGACCCCCTCGGTGGTGCGGATGTACCACCCGCAATAGACCCGCAGCGCCGCCTCTTTGCCCTGGCCCAGGTTCTCGGCAAAAGCATGGACGATCCACCCGGCGGGGCGACGCTCCTGCGGCTGGCACGTGAAACTGCTGCCACGATGGATCGCCTGCTGGCGGAGGGCATTTCGCCCTCCGACCTTGTCGACGACAAGGTCACGGGCATCTATCCCGATCTGTCGAGCCATTGGCAGGACAGCCTGAAGCTTTTCGCCGAGGTGCAGGCCCGCTGGCTGGCGCAGCTTGACGAATGGGGCGCAATCGACACCGCGACGCGCCGCAACCGGCTGTTCGAACACGCGGCGCGAGAATGGAAGGCCAACCCGCCGCTGACCCCAATCGTGGCGGCGGGCGTGACGAGTGCCGCGCCGGCGCTTGCCGATCTGCTGCGCGTCGTGGCCGACCTGCCGCAGGGTGCCGTGATCCTGCCCGATTTCGACCTGACAATGCCTGATGTCGTGTGGGACGAACTCGGCAGGGCAGGGGCGGCCCCCGAGCCCGGCGAGAGCCCATTCGCCCGCGATGACGCGGTAACGCATCCGCAATACCACCTGAAGTTGTTGCTCAACCGCATGAGCGTGCGGCGCGAGGAAGTGCAGTCGTGGCACCGACGCGGGATGACGGCCGCGCCGCCGGAGCGCAGCCACGCAATCGGCTCGCTCTTCCTGCCGCCCGAAGCGAGCAAGGCATGGGTCGATCTCCCCGCAGACAAGCGTCGCATGGCAGGCGTGCGGGTGATGCAGGCGGCCAATCCCGAAGAGGAAGCTCAGGCTATCGCGCTGCTCGTTCGCGAAGCCTTGGAGCAGCCGGAAAGGCGCGTCGCAGTCGTCACTCCCGACCGGGCGCTTGCCCGGCGGGTGGTGCATCACCTTTCCCGCTGGAACGTCACAGCTGACGATTCCGCTGGCCGGCCGCTGTCGCAGACCGCCGCAGGGCGCTTCCTGCTCCTGCTCGCCGAAGTTCTGACCGAGGATGCGGCACCCGTGCCGCTGATGGCACTGCTGGGCCATCCGCTGGCGACCGGCAGCATGGAGCGCGGGACATGGCTGCGCCAGCTTCGCCGGGTCGAGCGGGCGCTGCGCGGACCGCGAAGGGAAGGCGGGCTGACACCCGTTGCGTCCTGCGCGCGAGATCTGGCCGAACGCCATCCCAAGGTCGGTGAGTGGTTCGCGTCTGTGGAAGCTGCCCTCTCACCGCTCTTCCAGCTGCCCGAGGAGGTCGGTCTTGCCGAACTTCTCGACGCACTGGCGAATGCGGGAGAGGCACTGTGCGGAGAGGGTCTCTGGGCCCGCGAGGACGGTCGCGCGCTTGCGGGGTTTGTCGAGGACATGCGCCTTCATGCTCGCGACGCAGGATTCGCCCTCGATCGGCGCGAAGCAGCTGTCGCGTTGCGCGACGCGATGGAACAGGTCGCTGTACGACCACCCTATGGCGGCCACGCCAGGGTGCAGGTTCTGGGTCTGCTCGAAAGCCGCATGAACCGTGCGGATCTCGTCATCTGTGCGGGCCTCAACGAGGGGGTCTGGCCCGTCCGAGGAAGCGTCGATTCCCTCCTCGCCCCACCTGTACTCCGCGCGCTTGGAGTGCCCGGAGGCGATTTCCGCATCGGGCTTTCAGCGCACGACCTTGCCGGTGCCCTGGGTGCGCCGGAGGTGGTCCTGAGCCGTTCTGCGCGCGACGAGGGTGGGCCTGCGATCCCTTCACGCTTCCTTTTGCGGGTGCAGGCGCTGCTCGGCGACATGCTCGACCGGCACAGCGAGACCCGCGCCATCGATCTCGCCCGCGCAATGGCCCGCGCTTCGCCCGTGGAAGCGCATCCGCGACCGCGACCGGTTCCCAGTACCGAGCAGCGCAAGGTCGACATTTCGGCGACCGCACTGGATCGGCTCCTGGGCGACCCGTACCAGTTCTACGCGCAGAAGATCCTCGGCCTGTCGGAACTCGACACACTCGATGCCGATCCCGACGCGCTGTGGCAGGGTAACGTCGCGCACAAGGTGCTGGAGCGCTGGCACGAGGAACGCATCGCCGGTCGACCAGCGAGCATTGTTGCCATCATGGAAGACGTGCTCGATGCCGAAAATGCAGACCCGCTAGTGCGGGGCCTGTGGCGCCCGCGGCTGGAGGCTGCGCTGCGGTGGGTCGAAGAAACGGTCGAGCGGTACGAGGATCGCGAGGTCCTTGCTGTCGAACAGCGTGGGGCTATGCAATTCGAAGGCGTACCTGTGCACGGCCGAGCGGATCGCATCGATCGGCTGGAGGACGGCACGCTTGCCATCGTCGACTACAAGACAGGGCAGCCACCCAGTGCCGCCATGGTCGAGCAGGGTTTCGCGCTGCAACTCGGCATCCTTGGGCTGATCGCGGAGCGCGGAGGTTTCGAACGGCTGCGCGGCGACCCTGGCGGCTACGAGTACTGGTCGCTTGGCAAGGCGAAGGCCGATAACCCCCATGGGTTCGGCTATGTCGAGGTTCCGCTAAAGGTCGGACGCAAGACCTCGGGCGTATTGCCGGAGGATTTCCTGCCCCTGACTGCGGCCAAGCTGGGCGAGGCGATCGGTCGCTACATCAAGGGAAGCGACCCGTTTACGGCCCGCGAGAACCCGAATTTCCCAGCCTACGACACCTACGACCAGCTCATGCGGTTGGACGAGTGGATCGCATTGCAGGACGGGGATGAAGCCACATGAGCGGGAAGGTCTATCCCCTCCAGGGCGAGCAGCGCCCGGCGGTCGATCCGCACGAAAGCGTGTGGCTTTCGGCGAGTGCGGGGACTGGCAAGACCCAGGTCCTTTCCGCCCGCGTGCTACGGCTGTTGCTGGAGCCCGGTGCAGACCCGTCGCAAATCCTCTGCCTGACTTTCACCAAGGCGGGCGCGGCCGAGATGGCCGTGCGTGTAAATTCCGTGCTTGCCCGCTGGGTACGGATGGAGGCGACCGAGCTTGCGAAGGAACTCGGCTACCTCGGCGCACCTATTGATCCCGATACGCAGGCGCGGGCGCGGGCGCTCTTCGCACGGGTGCTCGACTGTCCGGGCGGCGGCCTCAGGATCGATACGATCCACGCTTTCGCGCAGTACCTTCTCGCAGCTTTTCCGGGAGAAGCCGGCATGTTGCCGGGTTCGCGTCCCATGGAGGATCGTGAGCGCGACCTGCTGAGCCGCCAGGTCCTATCCGACCTGCTTTCCGAAGGCGATCCGCACATCTGCGACGCAATTGCCGAAATGAGCCGTCGCAAGGGGCCCGACGCAGTGCGCGGCTGGCTGATGCGCTGTGCCTCGCACATGGAGCTTTGGCAGGGGCCGGGAAGCTGGCAGCCTCCGATGGTTGCGCGAGTTCATGCGACGCTCGGGATGCCGGCAGATGCCGGGCAGGACTGGGTGGCCGAGGGATGCACCGACGCTGCCTTTCCTGTGGCTACCTTACGTTCGCTGCGTGATGCGGCCCGCGGCTGGAACGCGGCCACCGGGCAGAACGCAGCCGATTTTGCCGATCGATGGCTCGCGAGCGGGACCGAAGACCGGTTGGCTGAGCTCGACGGATTCCTCGATACTTTCCTCAAGAAGGATGGCGATCCGCGCAAGATGGCGGGCGCGGAGAAAGTCGATGCGTCGTTTTCGGCCCATCAGGAAATCCTCGCCGAAGCTGTGACCATGGTGCGTGAACGCGCCGCCTTGCTCGATCTCGCCGCCTTCCTGGCGCCGCAACTGGAAGCTGGCCGCGCATTCGCGCTTGCATGGGACAAGGCCAAGCAGCGTGAGGGGCTGGTCGATTTCGATGACCTGATCGCCCGCGCGGCAACCCTGCTGGCCAACAGCGAAATGGCCGACTGGATCCGTTACAAGCTCGATCGCAGCTTCGACCACATCCTCGTCGACGAGGCGCAGGATACCAATGCCGCGCAGTGGCAGATCATCAAGGCGCTGACGGACGACTATTTTTCGGGCGAAGGCGCACGGGGCGAAATCATCCGCACCATCTTCACGGTCGGTGACTACAAGCAGGCGATCTTCGGTTTCCAGGGCACCAGCCCCGAGAATTTCCGCGAAGCGCGGGACTATTATCGCAAGCGCCTTGCGGAACTGGCCGAGGAATTGCGGGGGAGCCGAAGCAACCGGCAGTCGAAAGGATTGCGCGAATACGGGCTCGACCAGAGTTATCGTACGAACGCCACTGTCCTCGAGTTCGTCGACCGCGCAATTCTGGGCATCGGTCCCGAAGGTCTAGGACTCGACCACTACGACGAGCACCGAGGCAGCAGCCGCCCCGGCCTCGTCACTCTGTGGAAGGAAGTGCGCGGGCCGGGCGGCGAGGGTGAAGAGCCGGGCGAGGAAGAAGGCTGGCTGTCCAAGCACGACCGCCGGATGGCCGACCAGATCGCCATGCAGGTCAAGCGCTGGTTCGATCCAGCGGGCGACGGCTTCACGCTGGTAAAGGGCGACAAGCCGCGGCGTGCCGGTCCGGGTGACGTGATGATCCTCGTCCAGAAACGGCGCGACCTAGCATCGCTGATAGTGGCCCGGTTGTATCGCCATGGCGTGCCGGTGGCCGGTGTCGACCGTTTGCGCCTCGGCAATCCGCTGGCGGTCAAGGACCTGATGGCTGCGATCCGCTTCGGCGCGCAGCCGCTCGACGACCTCACGCTCGCCAGCCTGCTCGTGTCTCCGCTGGTCGGTTGGAGCCAGGAGGAACTGCTCGATTACGGCTATCGAACCAAGGGCATGCGTTTGTGGGAGCACTTGCGCGACCATGAGGCGCCACGGGTCCGGGAAACGGTCGATGCGCTGCGCGAAATTCTCCGCCGCGCCGACTACGACAGCCCGCAACAGCTACTCCACTGGATACTGGTGGGGCCGATGGATGGGCGGCGCAGGCTGGTCGCGCGGCTCGGGCGCGAGGCGAACGATCCGATCGATGAACTGCTGAATGCCGCAAACGCCTATGCCAGCGCGCATGTCGCCAGCCTGCAGGGCTTTATTCGCTGGTTCGATGCCGGGGACGCCGACCTCAAGCGCGAAGCGGGCGAGGGCGGTGACCAGGTTCGCGTAATGACCGTCCACGGATCGAAGGGCCTGCAGGCGCCCATAGTCATCCTTGCCGATGCAGCGATCAGGCCGGATCCTTCTGGCGACCTTGAGCTGGTCGATGACGCTCATGGGTTGGGGCATCAGAGGACCATTCCTCTTCCGGCGCTCTCCAAGGAGGAGAAGGTCGGTCCGGTCCGCATGGCGGATTCGGCCAAGGCTGCGCGGGCGATGCAGGAGCACTGGCGGCTGCTCTACGTCGCAATGACGCGGGCAGAGGAGGCGCTGTTCATCGGCGGGTCGCTCGGGCCGCGCGAGGCGAAGAACGGGCCGCATGAGGACAGCTGGTTTGCGCGGCTTCATGCCCTGTTCGGCGCGGACGAGGGACTTGCCGACGATATCTGGGGTGCCCGCTGGGAAATCGGGACGCGAGCGCCGCCGGTGCCTGCGGAGCACCAAACGCATGCGAATGAAGCGCTCGAATTGCCCGAATGGGCGCGCCGAATGGTGGGGCCCGAACCGCGCCCGCCCAGACCGCTCGCCCCCTCGGGACTGGGCGAGGTCGAGGGCAGCGATCCGCCGCTGCCTCCCGCCAATGCCGCCGAAGCCGCGCGGCGCGGCACGCTGATACATGCCCTGCTCGAACGCTTACCGCAGGTGATGGCAGACCGGGAAGAGCGCGGGCGCAAATGGCTGGAGCGGCAAGCCGCCGAACTGCCCCGGGAAGCGCGCGAAGAGATGCTCGCACGCGCACTGGAAGTCCTGGCCGTGCCCGGTTTCGCCGATATCTTCAGTCCCGATGCGCTTGCCGAAATCCCTCTGGCCGCCACGGTCGAAGGCCAGGTCGTCATGGGTACCGCCGACCGCCTGCTGGTCACGGGCGAGCGGGTGGTGGTGGTGGATTTCAAGACCGCGCGGCGGCCTCCGTCCTCGCTCGACGCCATACCCGAGAGCACGATGCGGCAAATGGCTGCCTATGTCGCTGCCCTTGAGCGCATCTATCCCGACCGGACAGTCGAGGCCGCTGTCCTCTATACCCAGACACCGCAACTCTTCGCCTTGCCCGGCGAACGGTTGGATGCCTACAAGACGCAGTTTGCGGCCTCGCAGGAAAGTTTCGCCCTGCCGCCGCTTGAGTAATCGCCTGCGCCACCCACATCGGTGCAAAGCATTTCAGGAGAAATTCCCATGGCAACCACCGCCGTCACCGATGCCAGCTTCAAGAGCGACGTGCTCGAATCCGACAAGCCCGTGCTGGTCGATTTCTGGGCCGACTGGTGTGGCCCGTGCAAGATGATCGCTCCGGCGCTCGAAGAGCTTTCGGAAGAGCTTGCCGACAAGGTGACCATCGCCAAGATGGACATCATGGAAAACCCGGAGGTTCCCGGCGGCATGGGCGTGCAGGGCATTCCCTACCTCGTCCTCTTCAAGGACGGACAGCCCGCCGCCCACATGCGTGGCGCGGCACCGAAAGGTCAGCTCAAGCAGTGGCTTGAGAGCGTCCTCTAATCCAGTTTCGAATAAAGTCCGGCGAGCTCTTCCCACAGGGAGGGGCTCGCCGCTCCTATGAGGCCGGTGCGACCGTGTTCGTCGACACGGTAGGGTGAACCGTCCGGTCTGGCTGCCATCCCGCCAGCCTCGTTTAGCCAAAGAACCCCAGCTGCATGATCCCAGGCCAGCGTCCGCTCGAAGATGGAAACATCGTTCGTACCGAGCGCGAGGCGCGGATACTGCTCGGCCGCGCAATAGGGCACGTCGACCAGGGCATAGTTGGGAGCAACATGGCGTTTCGTCGCCTCCCGGCGCGCCTCATCCATGAAGACCAGTGAAATCGCGGCAACGGGCGGTGTGGCGCCGGTGGGCCGCGAGGTAACGTCCTGCCCGTCGATCGAGGCGCCCTTGCCCATGTGCGCGACGCAGAACCGGCCGCTCAGGCAATCATAGATCCAGCCCGACCGGGCCTCGCCGCCGTCCGCGCGCGCGACGATCACTCCGAAAGGCGGCTGTCCGGCAGCGAAGTTGCGCGTTCCGTCGATGGGATCGACAATCCAGCAGGGTCGGTCGAGCCGCTCGAGAATGCCCGGGTCGGCATGCGCCGCTTCCTCGCCAACGAAGGCGAGCGAGGAGTCGATAGCCGCCAGGCCTTCGCGCAGGAGCGCTTCGCTTTCCTTGTCGGCGATGGTGACGGGATCGTTGCCGCCCTTGTCCTGCACCTCACCCTCGGCGAGGTTGCGATACCGCGGCAGGATTGCCTGTTCGGTCACCCGCCGCATGAGCGCAAGGATTTCGCGGTCGAGGGCGCTTTCTGCACCGGTCACGTCAGCGGGACCTGCGCGATGCGGTCGAAGGCCTCACGCTGGCGCAGGCGCGCATACCAGTCCTTCACCGCGGGGCGCTCGGCGCGCTCGATGGGGAGGGTCAGCCAAGTGTGGATGTAGACGCCCATCGGGATGTCACCGATCCCGAACTGCTCGCCCGATAGCCAAGGTTGCCGTTCGAGTTCGGCTTCGAGAATTGCGACCATCTTACCTGCCGCACTGGCTGAGGCGGCAATAGCGCTCTCATCACGCTCTTCCGGCTTCTTGCGGACGAGATCGATGAAGGCATTGCGCTGGGCATCGGCGAAGGAAAACTGCCAATCCATCCACTTGTCTGCCGCAGCGCGCTGTTGCGCATCTGCCGGCTGAAATTCGGGCCCGTAGCGATCGGCGAGATAGCGCAGGATCGCATTCGATTCCCACAGTAAGAAGCCATCATCGTCGATGGTCGGGATCAGGCGGTTCGGATTGGCCGCAAGATAGGCATCGGTGAAGCCGAACTGCCCGCCCATGTCGATGCGCTGGTGGGGTAGGCCGATTTCCTCAGCAAGCCAGACGACCTTCTTGACGTTGTGCGAATTGATGCGGCCCCAGATCGTCAGCATGGCGCTTCAGCTCCGGTAATCGGCATTGATCGCGATGTATCCGTGGGTGAGATCGCAGGTCCACACCGTCGCCCGCCCTTCGCCAATGCCGAGGTCGACGGAAATGTCGATCTCCTGCCCCTCGAGATGCTTTGCCACCGGCGCTTCGTCGTAGTCGGGCAGCGGCTGTCCGTCCTTTGCGGCCCAGGTTCCCCCGAAGCCGATGGAAAGCCTGTCGCGGTCTGCGGGCTCACCCGCCTTGCCCACGGCCATCACCACGCGTCCCCAGTTGGCGTCGCCGCCGGCAATCGCCGTTTTGACCAGCGGCGAATTTGCGATCGAGAGGCCCACGCGGCGCGCGCTTTCGTCGCTGTCTGCACCGGTCACGGTGATCGCGATGAACTTCTGCGCGCCTTCCCCGTCACGGACGACAAGGTGCGAGAGCTCGCGGCAAACATCGAGTAGCGCCGCGTAAAAGGCATCGGCTCCTGCGTCTTCCCAGGTGGAGATAGGCGCGTTGCCCGCTTTGCCGGTGGCGAAGGCGAGCACCGTGTCGCTGGTCGAGGTGTCGCCATCGACCGTGATGCAAGAAAAGCTCGCATCATTGGCTCTGGACAGCATTTCCTGGAGGAATGCCGGTTCGACCGAAGCATCGGTGAAAACGTAGCCGAGCATGGTCGCCATGTCGGGTGCGATCATGCCGCTGCCCTTGATGATGCCTGCCAGTTCCACGCGAGTATTGCCGATCAGTGCCGATGCCGCGGCGCCCTTGGTGAAGGTGTCGGTCGTACCGATAGCGGAGGCGGCTTCCTCCCACCCGCAAGGCTGGGCAGTCAGCGCAGCTTCCACGCCTGCACGGGCCTTGTCGCGGGGCAAGGGAACGCCGATCACGCCGGTAGAGGAAACGAAGACTTCGCTCGGCTGGCAGTCCAGGGCCTCTGCCACCTGCGCCATGATCTGCTCGACCGCCTCGCGCCCGCGGTAGCCGGTGAAGGCGTTGGAATTGCCGGCATTGACCACCAGGGCCCGGGCCGATCCCAACCGCGCCTGTTCGCGCCCCAGTTCGACTTCGCTCGAAGCGCAGGCGCTCTTGGTGAAGACCCCCGCTACAGCGGTGCCGGGTGCCAGCTCGGCCAGTGTCAGGTCGGCCCTGTCCCAGTTCTTGTAGCGGGCACGCGCCACGCGCAACGTCACGCCGGAAATGGCGGGCATGGCGGGAAACGGGCGGGCGAGGGGAGAGCGCGCGAGGTCCATGCCCCGCGCGCTATATCGTCGCCCCTCCGCCCGCAAGCGTTCAGGCAGCTGCCATGCGTCCCTTGGGTACCAGCAGGAAGGCTGCAAGGTAGAGCAGGCCGGTCACGATCAGCAGGTTGTTGTAGCCGGTGAACAGCGCCGCATACTCAAGGCAGCCGCCGACGATCGTGCCGAGAAGGTTGATCGCAAAGGCGCTTTGCGAATCGCCGCTTTGACGGAAGCGCTTCGCAAAGGCGATGTTCGCCAGGTAGATCGGCACGAACGCCAGCAAGGTCGCTGCGATAAGGCGCGGCCAGAAGCCTAGCGGCAGCAGCCATTCGGGCTTGATGATCCATGCCGCTGCAAGCGAGGCTGCAATCGCCACGAACACGACCTTGAGCGGCGGTGTCTTTACTCTTCGCTCCGTTTCGACAGCCGCAAGCACGACAACAAGGACGCCTGCGAAGACGAGCGCGTTGACGAACCAGGTCGTGCCGAAGAGCAGGGCGAAAGTGGCAATGTTTTTGGTTTCCAGCAGCAGGAAGGCAGCACCCATGAAGAACAGGTCGGCGTAGGGACGCATGGTCCCCAGCGGTCCGCCGAGCACGCGGATGGTAGCCAGCGATGCGAGAAGGATCGCGGCAATGGTGATGGCGTACAGGGGCGGGAAAGTGCCGCCACGGAAATAGAGGAAGGGTGCATCGTCACTGACGGTGGAAATGGAGGTGGTCGGCTGCCATTTCTCGCCGCAGGTCTGGTCGGCTTCGTTCATCGCGACGCTGACCACGGCCTGAGCGTCAGCCCAGGTATCGACGCATGGCTTGTGGCCGAACACGGCCTGTGCAGTCCCGCCAAGACGGTCGATCAACCACGGCTCGCGGTAGTAATTGTACATTGCGAAGGCGCCGTTGGGCTTCAACACGTCCTTGACCGACTGCATCGCTTCCTTGGTGAAGAGAAAGCTTTCGAGCCGGATCTGCGATGCGCCACTGACCAGCGTAAGCGAGTCAGGCAGGGCGAACAGGACGAGATCGTACTTGCGATCGGTGTTCTCGAGGAAAGCGCGACCGTCGTTGACGTGACGGGTGACGCCCGGATTCTGGTAGGGGCGGTTGATGTTGTTCTTGGCGCCGATTTCCATGATCAGCGGGTCGATATCGACGGCATCGACATGCTTGGCGCCTTCGCTCAGCGCGATGGCCACGTCGGATCCCGAACCTGCGCCGACGATGAGGACATCGTCGAGCTTCTTGGGAAGGCGCAGGTAGGGCGTTTCATAGATGCGCTCACCCTGCTTCAGTTTCCATTCCGCTGGCGCCATCAGCTGGTGCGGAACACCGTTTGCGCGGATAAGGAGGAAGCCCTTATCGCCTTCGACGACTTTCTGGGTTTGGACCTTGTAATATGGCGACCAGGCAACGCCTGGTTGCAGGGTTTCCATGCCCAGACCGATCAAAAGGGCAATCGACCAAAGTGCGCTGACAAGGCGTCGGTTCTTCGCACTCAGGATCACGATCGGAATTAGTACGATTATGCCCCAGACGATCGATGGGGCCTGCAGGAAACTAAGGGCGGTAAAGGCGAGAATACCAGCCAGCGAGCCAAGCAGGTCGCTGCGATAGGAAATTAGCGGGGGAAGATGCGCGAAGCAGCGACCGACCATTTCTGCCGGTCCCGCGAGAATAACCGCCACGAGAAGGAAGACGATCGGCAACGCGAGCCATGCAGGCGGTCCCTTAATCTCAAGCGAGGTAAAGTAGATCAGGTCCGACCCGCTTCTCTCGATCGAAACCGGGAAGACGATCACGAGGATCACCAGGATGCAGAGCAGCGGCAAGGTTATCGGCCATACCGACCAGCTCTTCCGACTGATCAGGAAGCCCGCTCCGATACCGAGGAAAGATCCAAGAAGGACGAAATTCGAGAAATAGGACAGGTGGACGACGTTCGAGCCGAGCCAGCGGATCAAGGCCAGTTCAAGGAACAGCATCAGGAAGGCTGAAAGAACCAGCCGCCTGACTACCGGTTTTGCGGCGTCCCCTTCCAACACGTTGTTTCCGGTGGCTTCGGAGGCGTCGAGCGCCTGTGCGGTATCGTTGGTCACGTGATCCCCTGTCCCCATTCCGCCCGTGATGGGCGTCCAGCAGCCACCGATATGGCGTTATGGTTAGCGAACTCTTAAGCCGGACGACCGTCCATGGACAAAGGTGTGGGGCCTCACTATTGTGGAATAACGATGTTCCGGCAGCTCCTCGCCCTCCTTGCCTTGCTCAGCGGTCTTGCCGCTTACGGCGCGCCTGCACAGGCGGCCATCGGCAGCGGCGTGGACATCGGCGTGGAGCAGGCGGCGGACAATGCGGTCGCACCCAAGTCGGGCAAGCCGGTTTGCGCCGACCGTGAAGTCCAGCAGAAGCTGAAGGGCGAGAAATCGACTCCTTGCCGTCCTGCGCCGACCGTCGTCATCGTGGTCCCGACCGTGATGTTCGGGCCCGACCGCGCTTACGAATAAAGCGCTTTCCACACGTTTCCGATCCGGTCGCCCGGCACCATCGGCGTGCGCGGGCATTTGCCATATAGAATTACCCAGGGGCTACCCAATCCATGCTCAATTCCGTGATGAAGGCCGTTTTCGGCTCGTCCAACGATCGTTACGTCAAGTCGCTCGGCAAGATAGTCAACCAGATCAATGCTCTGGAGCCGCAGATCCAGGCTCTTACCGACGAAGAACTCGCTGCGCAGACCGACAAGTTCCGCGCCCAGCTCGCCGACGGCAAGACGCTCGACGATATCCTCCCCGAAGCCTTCGCCACTGTGCGTGAGGCATCCGTCCGCGTCCTCGGAATGCGGCACTTCGATGTGCAGATGGTCGGCGGCATCGTCCTCCACCGTGGCGAGATTTCCGAAATGAAGACGGGCGAGGGCAAGACCCTCGTCGCGACGCTCGCGACCTACCTCAATGCCATCGAGGGCAAGGGCGTCCACGTCGTTACCGTCAACGACTATCTCGCCAAGCGCGACGCGGAATGGATGGGGCGCCTGCACCGCTTCCTCGGCCTCACGGTCGGCGTGATCGTGCCCGACCTCAGCGAGTTCCAGCGCCGCGAGGCCTACAACGCCGACATTACCTACTCGACCAACAACGAACTTGGGTTCGATTACCTGCGCGACAACATGAAGCATGAGCGTAGTCAGATGGTGCAGCGCCCCTTCAACTTCGCCATCGTCGACGAGGTGGACTCGATCCTGATCGACGAGGCGCGTACCCCGCTGATCATCTCGGGCCCGACCGAGGACAAGTCCGAACTCTACATCGCGATCGACGAGGTGGTGAAGACCATCCCCGAGACCTGGTACGAGAAGGACGAGAAGACCCGCAACATCAGCCTTACCGAAGAAGGCACCGAGGAAATCGAGAAGCTGTTGATCGAAAAGGGTCTGCTTGCGACCGACAACCTTTATGACGTCGAGAATACGCAGGTCGTCCACCACCTCGATCAGGCGCTGAAGGCGGTTCACATGTTCAAGCGTGACACCGACTACATCGTCAAGGACGACAAGGTCATCATCATCGACGAGTTCACCGGGCGCATGATGGATGGTCGTCGCTGGTCGAACGGCCTCCACCAGGCTTGCGAAGCCAAGGAAGGCGTGAAGATCGAGCCGGAAAACCAGACCCTCGCATCGATCACCTTCCAGAACTACTTCCGCATGTATCCCAAGCTGTCGGGTATGACCGGTACGGCAGCGACCGAGGCGAACGAGTTCTGGGACATCTACAAGATGAACGTGGTCGAGATTCCGACCAACGTCCCCGTCCAGCGCATCGACGAGGAAGACGAGTTCTACAAGAACACGCAGGACAAGTTCCAGGCCATCGCCAAGGCGATCCGCGAAAAGAACGAGACCGGTCAGCCTGTGCTCGTCGGTACGGTTTCCATCGAGAAGTCAGAACTTCTCAGCGAATTCCTCGACAAGGAAGGGGTGAAGCACGCCGTGCTCAACGCCCGCTTCCACGAACAGGAAGCACACATCGTGGCCCAGGCCGGCCGTATCGGTGCGGTCACGATCGCTACCAACATGGCCGGTCGCGGCACCGACATCCAGCTTGGCGGTAACCTCGAATTCCGCATCGAAGACGAACTTTCCGGCATGGAGGATGGCCCCGAAAAGGACGCGGCCATCGCTCGCATCAAGGCCGAGATCGCCGAGGAAAAGCGCAAGGTCCTCGAAGCCGGCGGTCTCTTCGTCCTCGGCACTGAACGTCATGAAAGCCGTCGTATCGACAACCAGCTTCGCGGGCGCTCGGGCCGCCAGGGCGACCCTGGTCTGAGCCGCTTCTACCTCTGTCTCGAGGACGATTTGCTGCGCATCTTCGGTCCCGATACGCTGTTCTCGCGGATGATGAACTCGAACCTGGAAGATGGTGAGGCCATCGGTTCGAAGTGGCTGTCGAAGGCCATCGAAACCGCCCAAAAGAAGGTCGAAGCGCGCAACTACGAAATCCGCAAGCAGGTCGTTCAGTATGACGATGTGATGAACGACCAGCGCAAGGTCATCTACGAACAGCGCGCGGAAATCATGGATAGCGAGGCGGTCGACGACGTCGTTGCCGACATGCGTCACGACGCGATCAACGCCATTGTCGGCACGGCATGCCCCCCGGGTTCGTATCCGGAGCAGTGGGATATCGCCGGTCTCAAGGAACGAACCGAGGAGGTTCTCGGAATTTCGCTGCCGATGGAACAGTGGGTTGAGGAAGACCACGTCGAGCCCGAACTGATCGAGGAACGCATCCGCGAGGAAGCCGACCGGATCATGGAGAACAAGGTTGCCGCGGCCGACCCCGCGCTGTGGCGCCGGATCGAGAAGAGCGTGCTGCTGCAGGAAATGGACCAGGAGTGGAAGGAACACCTCTCCACGCTCGATGCCCTGCGCCAGGTCGTGTGGATGCGTGCGCATGCGCAGAAGCAGCCGATCAACGAATACAAGCAGGAAGCCTTCAGCCTGTTCGAAAGCATGCTCGACAAGCTGCGCGAGACGGTCACCAGCAAGCTCATCCGTCTCGAACTGCGCGAGCCCGAGCCAATGCCGATGATCGACCTGCCGGAACTCCCGGCATTCCTGACGGGCCACATCGACCCGCTGACCGGTCTCGAGAACTCGAACGACGGCGACGGTTCGGCGACGCAGGAAGCCCTGTTCGGATCGCTTGCGGGCAGCCCCCGTGCAGCGGTCGGACCGGGGGGGGCGGCAACCGACAATCCCTATGCCGGGATGAACATCAGCCGCAACGCCATGTGCCCCTGCGGTTCGGGTAACAAGTACAAGCACTGTCACGGCGCCATCGGCTGACGCCGCAGGAACCTCCAGCCGCGGTTCCGCCCTATGCGGGCCGCGGCTGGCGCAACATGGGAACCAGGGGCGGACTATCCGGCTGCGGATGTAGCGGATCGCCGCTGACTTCGAAGCCGCACGAACTGTAGAAGCCGTGGTTTGCGGGGTTCGAATTTTCGAGATAGGCGGGCATTCCCTCCTTGTCACATGCGGCCAGGACCGGTGCGATGAGTTTGCGCCCAAGCCCCTTGCCCTGTGCCGCAGGTCGCACGCCGATGCTGAAGAGGTAGGCGTGCGGAAAGTTCGGATGGACCGAGTCCATGGCTTCGCCGGTCAATATGCCGCGCTTCACGGCGCCGGGACCGCACATGAGGGCAGTGGGCACTGCGAAACGGAAATAGTCCCAATTGCTGAAACTGGCATCGCCCCCCGGCAGCATCCACATGCATGCGCCTTCATCGCCAAGTGAATAGGAGTATCCGCGCGGTACGTAGATGTTGCGGGCCTGCATGTGGAACAGGTTACGGATTCCTGCAAAATTGCCGAACAGCCAAAGGTTGAACGGGTCGTTGCGGAAGGCATCGGCGGTTATGCTGCCGATCTTCCGCGCGTCGCGCTTGTTTGCGTGCTTGAGTTCCAGCCCAAGGTCGATTTCGCCGGGATCCATGTGCTTTCCCCCAAGAAGCAAGTGCGGGAAGGCTAGCTGAGCGTCACCGGGCGGTCTAGGCGTCGCAAATGCCGCTCTTGCTCGCTGCCTTCCTGATTACTGCCTTGCTCTACGCCAGCGTCGGTTTCGGCGGGGGCTCAACATATAGCGCGCTCCTTGCCCTGTCCGGCGTCGACTACCGCGTGCTTCCCATCATTTCACTGTGCTGCAACCTCGTCGTCGTCCTTGGCGGTACGATCAGGTTTGCCCGCGCAGGAGTGATACCCTGGCGCCCGGCAGCAATCCTGACAGCCATTGCTGCGCCAGCAGCATTCCTCGGCGGGCTGACGCCGGTCGGGGAAAGCGCCTTCATGCTGCTTTTGGGGGCCAGCCTCGTACTCACCGCATCGACGATGCTGCTCCCGGTCATGGGAGACGATGAGGTGCAATCCCATCCTCTGGCAAGGTTCGCCCCGCTGGCAGCCGCACCCCTTGGATACCTGGCGGGGCTGGTCGGCATAGGCGGCGGGATATTCCTCGCGCCGCTGCTCCACCTCACCCGCTGGAACAATCCGCGCGCTATCGCCGCAACTGCGAGCCTGTTTATCCTGGTGAATTCCCTCTTCGGCCTTGCAGGACAGGTTCTGAAGGGCGGAGAAGGGCGTTTGGCTGCAGCGTTCGACTTTGGCCTTCCGCTGTTGGTTGCGGTCGCAGTCGGTGGCCAGATCGGGAGCTGGATCGCGGTGCACAAGCTGCCGCAGAAATGGATCCGCTGGGGAACGGCCGCGCTGGTGTTCTGGGTGGGGTTTCGCCTGCTGACGGCATAACGAAAAAGCCGCCCGAAAGGCGGCTATCGTTCTGGCGATGTGCAGAAAGTGGCTCCCCGAGTTGGATTCGAACCAACGACCAAGTGATTAACAGTCACCTACTCTACCGCTGAGCTATCGGGGAGCAGCCCGTCAGGCAGGGGTGCGCCTATATGGGCGGCTCTGCGGTTTGGCAAGCGGGCAATTGGCAAAAAATTGCGCGGAATTTCCGGCAGCGTCGCTCAGAACACGAACTGTTCGGAAACTATGCGTTCGTCGAGCGCGTGGCCGGGGTCGAACAGCAACGTCAAAGCGCTTTCACGGGCTATTTCGAGATGCACTTCGGCCACGTCGCGGATTTCCTTCTGGTCGGCGACGGCACTGACGGGCCGCTTCTGCGATTCATGGACCTTGAAGGAGATCCGACTGCGGTCAGGAAGGATGGCACCTTTCCACCGTCTCGGCCGGAACGCGGAGATGGGAGTTAGGGCGAGGAGTTGCGAATCGAGTGGCAGGATCGGTCCGTCGGCTGACAAATTGTAGGCTGTCGAGCCTGCCGGAGTGGCGACCAGCACGCCATCGCAGACCAGTTCCTTGATCCGCACCTTGTCATCGACGCTGACTTCGATCTTGGCGGTCTGGCGCGTTTCACGCAGCAACGAGACTTCGTTGATGGCGCAGTGGCGCACTACCGCGCCGTCTTGGGTTGTCGCCTCCATCGCCAGAGGCAGGATAGTGTGCGGCTTTGCCCGCGATATCCGCCCTAGCAGCTGGTCGGCCCGGCGATTGCGGTTCATCAGGAAGCCGACCGTACCGAGGTTCAGGCCGTAGGCCGGCACGATCTTGCCAGTGTCGAGCATGGTGTGGAGGCTCTGAAGCATAAAGCCGTCTCCCCCCAGGACCACTGCTGCATCGGCATCCTCGAGGGGAACCCAATCGGCCAGCTGGCGATAATCCTCCGCCGCCTCCTGAGCACGCTCCGAGTCGGAGACGAGAAGTGCCAAGCGGCTGTAATCTGCCATTTTTGCGCCTCTACTCCACCACGCGACCGCGCAGGTTCCGGTTGCAAACGCGTACCTATGGGTGCGCGTCCCATTTGGCAACACAGCGGAATTGCTGGCCAAAATTTCGCGACAGGAGGATAAGAGTCGTCACATGGCCACATTGCCCGACCACGTGAACATGGAAAGCCGCGATAGCCTCACCGGCCTCGCCGACCCGGCGCACGCCCGGGCGACAATGGCGCGCTGGCAGGAAGAATGGCCGCGCGACAGCATTGCCTGCCCGATCCACGCGATGCTCATCTCACTGGGTCGAATCGACACGGTCAATGTCGCGTTCGGAGAAAGTGCCGGTGACGGCGCCCTGGTCGAAGTGGCGCAGCGGATACGTCATTTTGCCAGCGACGAGCTAGACAGCACTGCGTGGGTTGCTGCCAGATTGACCGGCGGCAATTTCCTTTTGCTCGCCCGTCAGCAGTGCAGTCGCGAGCGCTGGCAATGGCTTGCGGAAGCTCTGGCTGACGCCATCGCCATGCCCATTGCCAATCCCGAGGGTGGGGCGCGATTGCGATTGTGGCCGCGAATTGCGCTGATGCGCGTCACCGAGGGCGATGGACCCGACCAGGTGCTCGATCGACTGTCGGAGGCCTCGGCGCGAATGCGCGGCGGGCAGGGCCAACGCATCGACTGGTCCACCGGCGAAACCGCAAGTCTCGGCAGGACCTTTCGCGAGCTGGAAGGCGATCTTCTCGCCGCGATCGACAATGAGGAGATCGAAATCCTCTTCCAGCCGCAATACACTCTGGCCGACGAACGTATGATCGGGGCCGAGGCGCTGGCCCGCTGGCACCACCCCACTGTGGGCCGCATCGGAGCAAGCACGTTGTTCCAGATTGCGGAGCGGGCGGATCACACCGCGCAGTTGTCGCGCCACATTGCAAAGCGCGCGCTCCAGCAGGCGGCGCACTGGCCATCGCACCTGCGGCTATCGTTGAACGTGACACCTGCCGACCTTGCAGCCGACAGTTTTGCGATGGAGTTCGCTCGCATGGCGGAGCGTACGGGATTCCCGCTTTCGCGAATTACGCTGGAAATCATCGAACAGGTCCTGTTGGCGGACCTCGATCGCGTCGGCCATGTGCTGGATCAGCTGAAACTGTTCGACATTCGCCTGGCGCTCGATGATTTCGGGGCGGGGTTCTGCAATTTCCGTTACCTCAAGGTCTTGCCGATCGATTGTATCAAGCTGGACCGTTCGATGATCGATGGCGTCCTGGAGGACGAACGTGATCTCGCCGTTTTCCGGGCGATTCTCGCGATGGCGCGCGCGCTTGATCTTGCCGTGGTAGTCGAAGGGGTAGAAAACGAGGCGCAGCGTCGCCTCGTCGCTGCGGAGGGATGCGAGTACTATCAGGGCTTCATCCGCTCCGAACCGGTTTCGGCGCAGAAATTTCTAGAGATGGCCGCCTCTTAAGCGGCCTTTTTCTCGTCTTTTCGAGATTTCTTGACGATTCCGGACAGGCCCTTGGTTAGTTGGAACAGGCCGTTCAGTCGGCTTTCGGGCGAATTCCAGGCTCGGCTGATGACCAGCTTCATGTCCGGACGAAGCTTTGCCGTGCCCTGCAAACGATCGACGTAGGCCAGAAGCCCGACAGGATCGGGGAAGTCGTCCTTGTGGAAGGCCACCAGTGTCCCAGCTGCCCCCACATCGATCTTGGCAATGTTGGCCTCGATAGCCTGGTGCTTGATTTCGATCAGGCGAACGAGATTGGCTGTCGCGGCGGGCAAGTCGCCGAAGCGGTCGATCATTTCGGCTGCCAGAGCCTCGATTTCTGCCTTGTCGGCAGCATCGTTGAGGCGGCGATAGAGAGCCATGCGCACGGCGAGGTCGGGGACGTATTCCTCCGGGATCATGATCGGCGCGTCGACCGTGATCTGCGGGCTGACCGTCTCGCGCTTGGCCTCCAGCCCCAGCTCGCCCGCCTTGGCGGCGAGGATCGCGTCCTCGAGCATCGACTGGTAGAGCTCGAAGCCGACCTCGCGGATATGGCCCGATTGTTCGTCGCCCAGCAGATTGCCCGCGCCGCGGATGTCCAGGTCGTGGCTTGCCAGCTGGAAGCCCGCGCCGAGGCTGTCGAGGTCGCCCAGCACCTTGAGGCGCTTCTCCGGCACTTCGGAAAGCTGCGTGTCGGCGGCGTAGGTGAGGTAGGCGTAGGCGCGCAGCTTCGAACGACCGACGCGCCCGCGCAACTGGTAGAGCTGGGCGAGGCCGAAGATATCCGCGCGGTGGATGATGATCGTGTTCGCGCTCGGCAGGTCGAGGCCGCTTTCGACAATCGTAGTCGCCAGCAGGACATCGTACTTGCCCTCGTAGAAGGCGCTCATCCGCTCCTCGATCTCACCCGCGCCCATCTGGCCGTGTGCGGCGACGAACTTCACCTCGGGCACATGCTCGTGCAGCCAGTCGGTGATCCCTTCCATGTCTGAAATGCGCGGCACGACGATGAAGCTCTGCCCGCCACGGTGGTGTTCGCGCAGCAACGCCTCGCGCATCACCATGTCGTCCCATTCCATCACGTATGTGCGCACCGCAAGGCGGTCGACCGGCGGGGTCTGGATGGTCGAGAGCTCGCGCAGGCCCGACATGGCCATCTGAAGGGTGCGCGGAATGGGGGTGGCGGTCAGCGTCAGCATATGGACATCGGCGCGCAACTGCTTGAGCTTTTCCTTGTGGTTCACCCCGAACCGCTGCTCCTCGTCGACGATGACGAGGCCCAGATTCTTGAACTCGGTCTGCTTCGACAGGATCGCGTGGGTGCCGACGACGATATCGATATCCCCGCTTGCAAGGCCATCGCGGGTGTCTTTCATTTCCTTTGCCGGGACGAGGCGTGAAAGCCTGCCAACTTTGAGCGGAAAACCGTTGAAGCGGTTTGCGAAATTCTCGAAATGCTGGCGTGCGAGCAGGGTGGTCGGCGCGACCACGGCGACCTGCTGCCCGTTCATCGCCGCCACGAATGCGGCGCGCAGGGCAACCTCGGTCTTGCCGAAACCGACGTCGCCACAGACCAGCCGGTCCATCGGCTTGCCGCTTTCAAGATCCGCGAGCACGTCGGCGATGGCGCGATCCTGGTCGTCGGTTTCTTCCCACGGGAAGCGGTCGAGGAATTGATTGTATGGGCCGGGTTCGACCTCGAGCACGGGCGCCTTGCGCAAGGCACGCTGCGCCGCGACCTTCAACAGTTCGCCGGCAATCTCGCGGATGCGCTCCTTAAGCCGCGCGCGGCGCTTCTGCCAGGCCTCACCGCCGAGCTTGTCGAGCATGACCGCCTCTTCGGACGATCCGTAGCGGCTGAGGACGTCGATATTCTCGACCGGGATGTAGAGCTTGTCGCCCCCACGGTACTCCAACATCACGCAGTCGTGCTTCGACTTGCCGACAGTGATCGGTTCGAGGCCGAGGTATTTGCCGATGCCGTGTTCAGTATGGACGATCAGGTCGCCGACGCTGAGCGCCTGCAGTTCCGCGAGGAAGGCATCGGCGTCCTTGCGCTTCTTCTTCCGCCGGACGAGGCGGTCGCCGAGGATGTCCTGCTCGGTCAGCAGTTCCATCTCGTCGTTGGCGAAGCTCGCCTCGAGCGGCAGGACCATCGCCGCTGCCTTGCCCTTCGCTGATAGGCCGAGCGCTTCCTGCCACGTATCGGCCAGCTGCACCGGCATTCCCGCCTCGTCGAGGATCGAGGCGATGCGTGCGCGGCTGCCCTTGGAATAGGCAGCGATCAGCGGCCGCTTGCCCGCCTTGCCAAGTGCCTTGAGGTGATCGGCCAGCACCGGATACACATTGTCGCCGCGCGCACGTTCGGGCGCGAAATCGCGGCCGGAGCGGAAACCGAAGCTGATGACCTTGTCGCTCTCCGGCTCGTCGAACGCGGTCGCGCGGTGGGCGGGGGCCGCAGCAAGGGCGGCCTTGAACTCTTCGTCGGACAGGTAAAGCGAGGCCGGATCGAGCGGGCGGTAACTGCCTTTTGCCTGGCCGCTCGCAGCCTTTCGCTGCTCGAAATAATCGGCGATGTCCTTGATCCGCTCCTCGGCTGCACCGAGTGCGGCGGTGTCGACAACCAGCAGGTCATCCTTGCCGAGGTGGTCGAAGAAGGTTGCCAGCCTTTCCTCGAACAGCGGGAGCCAGTTTTCCATGCCCGCCAGCCTGCGTCCCTCGCTGACCGCCTCGTAGAGCGGATCCTGCGTCGCATGGGCAGCGAAGAGTTCGCGATAGCGGGTGCGGAAGCGCTTGATGCTGTCTTCGTCGAGCAGCGCCTCGCTGGCGGGGAGAAGGAGATGCGAGTCGAGCCGCCCGGTGCTCATCTGCGTGTTCGGATCGAAGGTGCGCAGGCTCTCAAGCTCGTCACCGAAGAAATCGAGCCGCAGTGCCTCTTCCATGCCGCTGGGGAAGATGTCGACGATCGAGCCACGCACGGCGTACTCGCCCTTGTCGATCACCGTGTCGGTGCGGCTGTAACCCTGGCGCTGGAGCAGGGCGGCAAGGCTCTCGCGCCCGATCTCGGTGCCCACCTTGAACTCGCGCACGCTCTCGCGAATGCGGAAGGGAGTAAGGACGCGCTGGAGCACCGCATTCGCGGTTGTGACGACCAGCTGTGCCTTCGCCTTGCCCGCCTGCAAGCGGTGCAACGCAGCAAGGCGGCGGGCGCTGATCGAGAGGGCCGGGCTCGCGCGGTCGTAGGGCAGCGAATCCCACGCGGGGAATTCGATCACTTCCAGTTCGGGCGCGAAGAAGGCGGCGGCATCAACGATCCCGCGCATCGCCGCATCGTCAGGTGCGATGAACACTGCGCGGCCGGTGCTGGCGCGGGCGAGATCGGCCATCACCAGCGGCTGTGCGCCACGTGCGACCTGGGCGAGAGTGAGGGGCTCGCGGGCTTTCAGGATACGGGAGAGGTCGGGCATTGGGTTCCTAGCGTTCCTGTCAACATGATGTTCCGCGCACGCACGATTGCCCCCTGCCCGGTCGGGAAGGGGGGGTGGCGAATTGTCAGCGCGAGATAGGCGCTAGGGCTGGAAGGTCAACGCGGAATGTCGACGTAATCGAGCAGCTGCATTGCCTCGATCAGCGGCCCTGCAAAGCGGAGCGGCACGGGCTGGGTCTTCAGTGCCCAGGCCATGACGTCGACGTCATCTTCCTCGAGCAGCGCTTCGAACCAGCGCAACTCGTCCTCGCCCCAGCCTTCGTGATAGCGGTCGAAGAATCCGCCGATCATGTAATCCGCCTCGCGCGTGCCCCGGTGCCATGCACGGAATCGCGCGCGCTGCTTGCGGCCTTCGAATGTGAGGTGGTCTGCCAAGGAAAATGCCTGTCGTTCGCGTCGGTTCGCCCTTTGACCCATCGCCCGGTTTCGATCAAGGGTGGCGCGGGCGCGATAGCGGAGTGGACGGACAGTGGCGGACGATCTCGAAAGAAGCTTTGCGGCAATGCGCCTTGCCTCTTCGATGGCGGAAGAATTCCGGCGCGATATCGCCGAGGCCGAGGCCACACCGACCGCCGGCTATCCTGAACTGGTCCGGCGGTTTCGTGGCCCGGTGCCCGAAACGGGCGGGGACGCAGAGGACATCATCCGCGAGCTTGGCGAGCTGGCGCGCGACGGGATTCGCGGGACGACCGCGCCACGTTTTTTCGGCTGGGTCATCGGCAATTCGCACCCGACCGGGGTCGCCGCCGACTGGTTGACCTCGGCCTGGGGGCAGAACGCCGCCAATGTCCAGGCCGCGCCGGCTGCCAGCGCGGTCGAGGCGGTGGCCGTCGAATGGCTGCTCGACCTGCTCGACCTCCCGCGGACTGCTTCGGTGGGAGTGGTGACTGGTGCGACGGTGGCGAACTTCGTGTCCCTCGCCGCTGCCCGCAGCGCGCAGCTTCGCAAAGTCGGCTGGAACGTCGAGGCGGACGGGCTCTTCGGGGCTCCACCCATCCGTGTCCTGATCGGGGCCGACGCCCATACGACGGTCTATGCCGCGCTCAAATTCCTTGGCCTCGGCGCTCGGCGCGTCCGCGAGGTCGCGACCGATGACCTGGGCCGGATGCTCCCGGGCGACTTCGAAAAGGCGTTGGGCGAGGGCGAGGGGCCGGTCATCGCGATTGCCCAGTGCGGGCAGATCAACACCGGCGTGAGCGATCCCTTCCACGAGATCGCCCCGATGGTCCGCGATGCGGGCGGCTGGATGCACGTCGATGGCGCATTCGGGCTGTGGTCGCGCTCTTCTCCGAAACTGCGCCACCTTGCCGACGGGGTCGAACTGGCGGACAGCTGGGCGACTGACGGGCACAAATGGCTGCAGACGCCCTATGACTGCGGTTTCGCCATTGTCCGCGATGCCGAGGCGCATCGGCGGGCGATGTCCTTTTCTGCAAGCTACCTGCCGCCAGCCAACGAGGACGAGCGCGATCCGTCCGCCTATGTCATGGAACTTTCGCGCCGAGCGCGAGGCTTCGCCGCCTGGGCGATGATCCGACAGCTTGGCCGTGAAGGCATCGCCCGCATGGTCGAAGGCAATGTCGCGGTGGCGAAGGCCATGGCGGCGGGCATGGCGGCGATCGAGGGTGCCGAACTCGTCTGCCCGGTCGAACTCAACCAGTTCATGGTCCGCTTCGGTGGCGACTGCGACGTCGAAGAAGGTGACCGGCTGACGCTGGCGACCGTGCAGCGACTGCAGGAGGAATCGATTGCCTTCGCCGGTCCGGCCCTGTGGCGCGGGCAATGGGTCATCCGTTTCTCGGTCAGTTCCTGCGCCACCACGATGGAGGACGGCGTGATCACGGTCGAGGCCGTGCGCTCGGCCTGGAAGGCTGTCCAAGCCGGTGCCTAGTCGTTAACTCCCTCGCGATGCGTCCCGATATTCTCAACCCGCTCTTCACCGAGACCGAGGCGCTCGAAGGTGTCGGCCCCAAGCTGAAGAAGCCGCTGGAGAAACTCGGCCTCACGCGGGTGCGCGATCTCGATTACCACCTGCCCGAACGCTTCGTTACGCGGCGGGCGGTCAACAATCTCGACGAGGCTGGCGAGGGCGAGCAGATCGTCGTCAAGCTGACCGTGACCGAACACCGCGGCGGTCGGTCTCCGCGCGCTCCCTATCGCGTGCTGGCGCAGGATAGCGTCGGTAACATCCTCGCGCTGACCTATTTCGGTCGCGCATCCTATACCGCCAAGAAGCAGCTGCCGCGGGGCGAAACCCGCTGGGTCGCGGGCAAGCTCGAACGGTTCGGGGACATGCTCCAGATCGTCCACCCCGACCACGTGGTCGAGGAGGGCGGCGAGACGCTGCAGCGCCTGTGCGAGCCGGTCTATCGCCTGTCCGAGGGGCTGACCCAGCCCAAGGTGTCAGGTCTCGTCGAGCAGGCATTGGCGCGCACACGCGAGCTTCCCGAATGGATCGAGGAACGCCAGGTCGAGAAGTCCGGCTGGCCTGCCTGGCGCGACGCTCTGGTCCTGGCGCACAAGGGCGAACACAAGCTCGCGCGCGACCGGCTGGCCTACGACGAGCTGCTCGCCAACAGCCTCGCGCTGATGCTGGTGCGGGCCGACAACCGCAAGCGGCGCGGGCAGGCGTTGCAGGGCGACGGCAGCTATCGCGGCAAGCTCGACCTCCCGTTCCCGCTGACCGGCGCGCAAAAGCGGTCGATTGCCGAGATCGAAGGCGACATGGCGCAGGAATCGCCCATGCTCCGCCTGCTGCAGGGCGACGTGGGCGCAGGCAAGACCGTGGTCGCGCTCGAAGCCATGCTGATCGCGGTCGAGGCGGGAGCACAGGCGGCCTTGCTCGCGCCGACCGAAATCCTCGCCCGCCAGCATTACGAGAGCCTGCGCCGCATGGCCGAGCCGACCGGGGCGCATGTCGCGCTGCTGACGGGCCGCGACAAGGGCAGGGCGCGCGAAGCGACCCTCATGGGCCTCATCGACGGCAGCATCGATATAGTTGTCGGCACCCACGCGATCTTCCAGGACGCGGTCGCCTATCACAATCTCGCGATGGTCGTGATCGACGAGCAGCACCGCTTCGGGGTCGGCCAGAGGCTCATGCTCGCGAGCAAGGGCAAGCGCGCGCCGCATGTGCTCGCCATGACCGCGACACCGATCCCGCGCACGCTGACGCTGGCCCAGTATGGCGAACTCGACGTCAGCAAGCTCGACGAGCTTCCTCCCGGTCGTCAGTCGATCGACACGGTCGTCATGGGGCAGGACCGGATCGGAGCGCTGGTCGAACGCCTTGCCGCGCAGCTTGACGAGGGGCGCCAGGCTTATTGGGTCTGCCCGATGGTCCGCGAAAGCGACGGGCCGGACGAGATCGCCGCAGCCGAAGCGCGTTATGCCGCGCTGGCAGAGCGGTTCGGCAAGGACGTCGTTCTCGTCCACGGGCAGCTGGCACCTGAAATGAAGGACGCGGCGATGGAGCGCTTCGCCAGCGGCGATGCCAAGCTGCTGGTCGCGACCACCGTCATCGAGGTCGGGGTCGACGTGCCCAATGCAACGTTGATGGTCATCGAACAGGCCGAGCGCTTCGGTCTTGCCCAGTTGCACCAGTTGCGCGGTCGCGTGGGCCGGGGCAGCGAGAAGAGCTTCTGCGTCCTGCTCCATGGCGAAGGCCTGTCCGAAACCGCGCAGGAGCGCCTCAAGCTGATGCGCCAGACGCAGGACGGGTTCCTCCTTGCCGAGGAGGACCTGCGCCTGCGCGGTGGGGGCGAACTGCTCGGCACACGCCAGTCCGGCGACACACCCTTCAGCGTTGCCAGTCTCGAGCAGATCACCGAACTGCTCCCCGTCGCCTATGACGATGCCCGCCTGCTCATGGAACGCGACGGCGGCCTCGAGGGGCCGCGCGGTGAGGCGGCGCGCGTGCTGCTCTACCTTTTCGAGCGGGACTATGGCGTGAAGACCCTGCGCGGCGGCTGAATCCATTCGTTGGACGGAGCGCTGCAAATCCAATAGCATCACTCGACCGGCCATTGACGCGGGATGCCTGTGAGCGACGTCTTCATCTCCTATGCCCGCAAGGACGCCGCCATTGCCGGCCAGTTCGCCAAGGCATTCGAGGCACATGGTCTGGAGGTCTGGTGGGACAATTCGCTCCAGACCGGCGAGGTGTTCGACGAGGTCATCGAGGCGGCTTTGCGTGCGGCCAGGGCGGTGGTGGTGCTGTGGTCGAGCAGTTCGGTCGCCTCGCGCTGGGTCCGGGCGGAAGCGACAATCGCCGACAGGCGGGGAACCCTGATTCCGGCGATGATCGAGGATTGCGAGCGGCCGATCGTTTTCGAACTCACTCACACCGCCGATCTGATTGGGTGGTCGGGAAACACGGGTGACACGCGTTGGCTGGACCTGCTGGAGGGAGTGAGGCGCCTTGCCAGCACCCGGTCGGAAGCCGACCTTGCAAGTGTGGCTGCAATTTCAGCGCAGAAGCCTGCGCAGCCGTCCTCGAGCACCTCGCAACAGCCCTCGGTGCTGATCCTCCCCTTCGTGAACATGAGCGGCGAGTCGGCGCAGGACTATTTTTCCGACGGCGTGAGCGAGGACATCATCACCGACATGGGCCGCATCCCCGGCATGTCAGTGGTCTCCCGCAACACCGCCTTCTCGTTCAAGGGGCGGACGGTTTCGCCCACCGATCTGGCCGCTCGCCTCGGTGTGACACACATCCTCGAAGGCAGTGTCCGCAAGGCTGGCGAGCGGGTCCGGATCACCGCCCAGCTCTTCGATGCCAGAAGCGACACCCAGTTATGGGCCGAGCGCTTCGACCGCACGCTCGACGACATATTCGCGATCCAGGACGAGATTTCGCAGTCCATCGTCGCGGCGCTGAAACTGCATCTCGCCCCGGAAGACCGAAAGGTTATCGGACAGCGCGATGCGACGAATTCCGAGGCCTACGAGCTC
Organism: Qipengyuania sp. RANM35; assembly: GCF_041021145.2. Classification (NCBI taxonomy): domain Bacteria; kingdom Pseudomonadati; phylum Pseudomonadota; class Alphaproteobacteria; order Sphingomonadales; family Erythrobacteraceae; genus Qipengyuania; species Qipengyuania sp. RANM35. The sequence continues at coordinate 888,052 of NZ_CM196433.1, forward strand.
TTCCTCATCGCGCGGCAGTTCAACCGCACCGGTAGCGAGCGAATTCGACCGCTTGTGATACGGCTGTGTCGCCGCGTGGTCGAACTCGATCCGGGCTTTGCGCGGGCTTGGGCGTTGATGTCGATCGGCGAGGCTGAAATGGCGCAGCGCGGCGTCCCGGGCACCTCGATGGCGCAGGCCCGCGAGTGGGCGGAAAGGGCCATCGCCGCGGATGCCAGCGTTGCGGAGGGGCATGCTGCGCTGGCCGAGGCAACCCTGCGTGATGCAGCCTCGAAATCGACCGCATCGGCACCGCTGGTGCAAGCCGCGCTGGAACGGGACCCGGACTGCTACGACGCGCATGTCCTTGCCGGCTACCTTCATCTAGCGGAGCGAAATTATCCCGAGGCCATCGCCAGCTTCGAGCGTGCGATTGCGCTCGAGCCGCTCGAGTACCGGGCACGGGGTATGGTAATGCAGGGTTATTCCGGCCTCGGCGACGAGGAGCGATTGAAGGCCGCCGCGCGTCGTTTCATCACGCGGGGAGAGGAGATACTCAAGACCGAGCCCGACCATGGCGGGGTTCTGGGTTTCATGGTTGCTTCGCTGGTTGCACTTGGGGAAGCCGAGCAGGCCATCGACATGACTCGCAAGGCCGAAATCTTCGACCCCGAGAACATGCGCCTTCTGTACAATCTTGCCTGCGCCATGGCGCAGCTCAACGAGCCCGAGATGGCGGTGCGTCTGCTCGGCAAGATGGTTGACGAGGTCCACCTCGGCTGGTTCGAGTGGATGGCGGTCGACAACGACCTCGATCCCATACGCGAAGATCCCGGCTTCAAGGCGCTGATGGCGCGTGTCGCCCAGGCTTGAAGGCCGGCGTTACCGCAAAAGGTCGAGGATTGCCTTCGCGCCCAGGCTCACATCTTCCCAGGTATCGCGGAAATTGTCCTCTCCACCATACCAGGGGTCGGATACCTCTGCTCCTTCGCGGCCGGGCACGAGATCCATCATCATTGCGACCCGCGCCTTGCCGTTGCCGGGATCGATTCGCCCGATGTTGGCCATGTTCGAGCGGTCCATGCCGACGATGATGTCGAAACGGTGGAAGTCCTCGACCGCCAGCTGGCGCCCGCGGTAGTGCGAAATGTCGATCCCGTGCCGCTCTGCCTCAGAGACGCTGCGCGGGTCCGGCGGCTCGCCGACATGGTAGTTGGCCGTACCCGCGCTATCGGTTTCGATATCCAGTCCCGCGTCCTGCGCCGCACGCCGGAATGCCGCCTCCGCCAGTGGCGAGCGGCAGATGTTTCCGAGGCAGACGAACAGGACCGCGGGCTTGGTCATCGGCGGGCTCAGGTCGCGTCGTCGACCGAGTTTGCCGCCGACTGGAGGTCTTCCCCGAGCCCGCGAACGGTGTTGCATGCCGACAGCGAAAGCGCGCCGGCCGCCATGAGCGATACGATGATGATCTTGCGAAGCATTGGTGACGATCCCTTGTCTGTGTGCCGCTTGCGCGGAGGTGACGGGCAAATTGCCGCGTCACGCTTGATCGTCAATGAACGAAGTGGTCGGGGAGAGAGGATTCGAACCTCCGGCCCCTGCCTCCCGAAGACAGTGCTCTACCAGGCTGAGCTACTCCCCGACCGGATCGGCCCGCTGCATCTGGTGCTGCGGGTGCGAAGCAAGGCGCGCCCTATAGGTGTGGAATGTGGGCTGCGCAAGCGGGCAATTCCTGCAAATTCGCTCTAGGAGGAAAATCTCCTGAAGAACGAGCCGGACGTGTCCCAGAACCACCCCGAACAGCAATATCTCGACCTCATGCGCCACATCTGGAGCGCGGGGAGCGAACGGGTGGACCGAACGGGAATCGGTACGCGCTCGGTCATGGGCGCGATGTTGCGATTCGACCTGGCCGACGGTGCCATGCCGCTGATCACGACCAAGCGCGTCTACTGGAAGACCGCGACGCGCGAGCTGCTGTGGTTCCTTACCGGGGACACCAATATCCGTCCGCTGGTGCTGCAGGGCGTGAAGATCTGGAACGAGTGGCCGCACGCCAACTACGTCAAGGAAACCGGCGAGCAGATTTCGCTGGAGGATTTCGTCCAGCGCATTGCCGAGGACGAGGCCTTTGCCGAGCGCTGGGGCGATCTCGGTCCCGTCTACGGTAAGCAATGGGTCGACTGGCCGACCTACCGCTATCGCAAGGACGGGCTCTACGAGAAGGGGCCAGGGATCAACCAGGTTGCCGAGCTCGTCGAATCGCTACGCAACAACCCGGGCAGCCGCCGCCACATCATTGAAGGCTGGAACGTCGCCGAGCTCGACCGCATGGCGCTGCCGCCTTGCCACAAGACCTACCAGTTCCATGTGGCGGGCGACCGCCTCAATTGCGTACTCTACCAGCGCAGCTGCGACGTAGCGCTCGGCCTGCCGTTCAACCTATGGTCCGCCGCGCTGCTGACGCGGATGCTCGCGCAGCAGGTCGACCTGCCGCCGGGCGAACTGGTCTGGATGGGCGGGGACACGCACCTCTACCTCAACCACGCGCACCTCATCGAAGAGCAACTGTCGCGGGAACCGCAAGGGCACCCGACGCTTGAGATCATGCGGCGTCCGGCCTCGATTTTCGACTACCGCATTGAGGATTTCGAGGTTCGCGACTACACGCCGCACGGGCCCATCAAGGCGCCCGTCGCGGTTTGATCCGGCCGACACTTGACCGTTTCTCCCGCGTGAAATAATATAACGCCAACGCGTAAGATTGCGTCTGGGAGAGTCTCATATGGCCGATAGGCCCGCAGGCGCGGCAGGTGAGGGCGATAATCGCCCCAAGCTGTCGCTCCATGTCCCCGAACCCAAGTTCCGGCCCGGCGACGCGGTCGACTTCTCGCACCTGCAGATTCCGGAGGCCGGCGTGCAGCCGCGCCCCGACGAGACCTGCGATCCCAAGGACATGCGCGACCTCGCTTTCGGGCTGGTCCGCGTGCTGGGCGAGGATAACAAGGCCCACGGCCCCTGGGACCCGAAGCTCGATCCCGAAACGCTTCGTCGGATGCTCGGCCACATGGCGATGACCCGCGCCTTTGACGAGCGCATGTTTCGTGGCCAGCGCCAGGGCAAGACCAGCTTCTACATGAAATGCACCGGCGAAGAGGCGACTAGCGTCTCCGCCTCGATGGCGCTGGCGGCGGATGACATGGTCTTCCCGAGCTATCGCCAGCAGGGCATCCTGATCCAGCGCGGCTACCCGCTGATCGAGATGATCAACCAGATCTACTCGAACAAGGGCGACAAGCTGAAGGGCCGTCAGCTGCCGATCATGTATTCGAGCCGCGAGCACAGCTTCTTCACGATCAGCGGCAACCTCGCGACGCAGACGCCGCAGGCCGTGGGCTGGGCCATGGCCAGCGCCGCCAAGGGCGACAGCCGGATTGCCGCGACCTGGGTGGGCGAGGGCAGCACGGCGGAGGGAGACTTCCATTCGGCCTGCCTGTTCGCGACCGTCTACAACGCGCCGGTCATCCTCAACGTCGTCAACAACCAGTGGGCCATCTCGAGCTTCTCCGGTTTTGCCGGCGGCGAGCGCACGACCTTCGCAGCGCGCGCCATCGGCTATGGCCTCGCTGGCCTCAGGGTCGACGGTAATGACGCGTTGGCCTGCTATGCGGCGGAGAAGTGGGCCGCCGATCGTGCGCGCGCCAATGCCGGTCCGACGCTGATTGAGTTCTTCACCTATCGCGCCGAGGGGCATTCCACCTCGGACGATCCTTCTGGCTATCGTAGCGCGCAGGAGCGTAACGAGTGGCCGCTCGGCGACCCCGTCACGCGGCTCAAGGACCACCTCATCGCCATCGGCGAATGGGACGAGGAGCGCCAGCAGAATATGGACCTCGAGGCGGCGGAATACGTCAAGGCCGTCACCAAGGAAGCGGAAGCCAACGGCATCCTCGGCCATGGCTTGCACCATCCGTTCCGCACCATGTTCGAGGACGTGTTCGAGGAGTTGCCCTGGCACCTCAAGGAACAGAGCGAGCAGGCGATCCGCGAACGCGAGACCAAGTTCCCGGGAGGGCTCAAGCTGTGAGCACCACCACCAAGACACGTGAATCAAGCGCTTCATCGGGCACCGAACGCCGCCTGAACATGATCGAAGCGATCAACGAAGCGCTCGATGTCAGCATGGAGCGCGACGACAACATCGTCGTGATGGGCGAGGACGTCGGCTATTTCGGCGGCGTGTTCCGCTGCACTGCGGGGTTGCAGGAGAAGTACGGCAAGACTCGCGTGTTCGACACGCCGATTTCCGAATGCGGCATCATCGCCGCGGCGGTGGGCATGGGCGCCTATGGCTTGCGTCCTGTGCCGGAAATCCAGTTCGCCGACTACATCTATCCCGGTCTCGACCAGCTGATCTCTGAAGCTGCCCGCCTGCGCTATCGTTCGGCGGGCGAGTACATCGCGCCGATGACCGTGCGCTCGCCCTTCGGCGGCGGCATCTTCGGTGGCCAGACGCATAGCCAGAGCCCGGAGGCGCTGTTCACCCACGTCGCCGGTCTCAAGACGGTGATCCCGAGCACGCCCTACGATGCGAAGGGCCTGCTGATTTCGGCGATCGAGGACAATGATCCGGTGATCTTCTTCGAGCCGAAGCGCATCTACAACGGCCCGTTCACCGGCTACTACGACAAGCCCGCCCAGCCGTGGAAGAATTTCGACGCCAGCCTGGTGCCCGAGGGTCATTACAGGATTCCGCTCGGCAAGGCGCGTCATGTCACCACTGGCGACGAACTCACCATCCTCGCCTACGGGACGATGGTTCACGTGGTCGAGGCGGTGTGCCGCGAGAAGGGCGTAGACGCAGAAATCCTCGACCTGCGCACGCTGGTACCTCTGGACATCGAAGCGATCGAGGCTTCGGTTGCCAAGACTGGCCGCTGCCTGATCGTCCACGAAGCGACCCGCACCAGCGGTTTCGGCGCCGAGCTTTCAGCGCTCGTCACCGAACGCTGCTTCTATCATCTCGAGGCGCCCGTCGAACGCGTTACCGGCTTCGACACGCCTTATCCGCATAGCCTCGAATGGGCCTATTTCCCCGGACCGATCCGCATCGGCGAGGCCCTCGACAAGATCCTGAGCGAGTAACCGACATGGCGAAATTCACCTTCAAAATGCCCGACATCGGCGAAGGCATCGCAGAGGCCGAAATCGTGCAGTGGCACAAGGCTGTCGGCGACACGGTCAACGAGGACGAAGAATTCGTCGACATGATGACCGACAAGGCGACGGTGCCGATGGAAAGTCCGGTCACCGGCAAGATCGTCGAGATCGCCGGAGCCGAGGGCGACATGGTCTCGATCGGTTCGATGCTGGTCGTGATCGAGGTCGAGGGCGAAGCGCCCGAAGACGCGCCCGAGGACGAGGCACCCGCGCCCAAGGCCGAAGTGGTCGAGGAGCGGATCGAGGTGGAAACGCCCGATGCGTCCGACGCGGACCACGCTCTCGCGGTCGATCCGGAACCCGAGCCGCTGCCTGCGCCGACCCCGGCACCGCACCCGCAGCAGCATGCCAAGGTGCTTGCAACGCCCGCCGTGCGCGCCCGTGCCAAGGATCTCGGCGTCGACCTGTCGCACGTGAAGCCTGCCGAGGATGGCCGCATACGCCACGGCGACCTTGATGCTTTCCTGTCGTATAATGGCGGCTACGGCGCTGCCGCTCCGGCTCGCAAGGACGAGGAAATCAAGGTCATCGGCATGCGTCGTCGCATCGCCGAGAACATGGCCGCATCGAAGCGCAACATCCCGCACTTCTCCTATGTCGAGGAATGCGACGTGACGGCACTGGAAGAGCTGCGCGCGCAGCTCAACGCCAATCGTGGCGACAAGCCGAAGCTGACCATCCTGCCGCTGCTGATCACCGCGATCTGCAAGACCCTGCCCGATTTCCCGATGATCAATGCCCGCTATGACGACGAGGCCGGGGTGGTGACCCGCTACGGTTCGGTCAACATGGGCATGGCGGCGCAGACCGATGCCGGCCTGATGGTTCCGGTGATCAAGGACGCGCAGGCGAAGAACCTGTGGCAGCTGGCGAACGAGATTGCGCGCCTTGCCGAGGCAGCGCGCACCGGCAAGGCCAAGGCTGACGAGATGCAGGGCGGCACGCTGACCGTGACCTCACTCGGCCCGCTCGGCGGCGTCGCGACCACTCCGGTCATCAATCGCCCCGAAGTCGCGATCATCGGCCCCAATCGTATCATCGAACGCCCGATGTTCGTCCCCGACGGCAATGGCGGCGAGCGGATCGAGAAGCGCAAGCTGATGAACATCTCGATCAGTTGCGACCACCGCGTCGTCGATGGCTGGGATGCGGCGAGCTTCATCCAGGCTGTGAGGAAGCTCATCGAAAGTCCGGCGCTGATTCTGGTGAGCTGATCGGCTATCATGGTTCTTCCCGTAGGGAGGGCACGATGAAGACCGATCCGCGCGTCGACGACTACATCGCCAAGGCTGCGCCGTTCGCGCAGCCAATCCTCACGCATTTGCGGTCAGTGGCGCACGAGGCGCTTCCGCAAGGTGAGGAAGGCATGAAGTGGGGCATGCCGCACTTCATGCTAGGCGGTAAGAATGTTGCCGGGATGAGCGCATTCAAGGCCCATTGCGCCTTCATCGTCCACGGAGAGGGGCGGGTATCCAGTGGCGATGGCATGGGGGCCTATGGCAAAATCGCTTCGCTTGCGGACTTGCCGGCTGACACGGAAATAATCTCCGCAATTGAGGCCGCCGCGGCCCGCGTTGCCAGCGTCGGGAGCGCGACCAAGGGGAGGGCGCCAAGAACCGCCAAACCGGAAATACCGGTGCCGGAGGATTTTGCCACAGCGCTGGCAAATAGCGAAGCGGCACGGACCGCGTTCGACGGTTTCGCCCCCTCGCATCGCCGCGAATACCTGGAATGGATCACCGGTGCCAAGCGCGAGGAAACACGGTCCAAGCGGATCGCTCAGGCGATCGAGTGGCTAGTCGAAGGCCGCAAACGGAACTGGAAGTATGAATCCTGCTAAGCGGCGGGATTACTTGCCAGGTTTCGGACTGTAGGCGGCTGACTGGATATCGAGAGCCGACTGCGCAGCATAGGCACCGCCTGCCAGCATGGTCAGCGAAACCGCCAGAAATGTCATTCTCAGCATTGCAAACCCCCCGTTTGCCCCACGCCGATAACCCCGCCCGAATGTCGCGCGGCGAGGTAAATTTCGAGTAAAGGGGAAGTGGAATTGCGACGGTTCGAAAAAGAGCAAAAAAAGGGGCCAGATCGGCATTGACAGGAATCGGACCCTGCCTTAGTGGCGCGGCTCCCAAGTGGCTGCGCGGGTGTAGCTCAGTTGGTTAGAGTGTCGGCCTGTCACGCCGAAGGTCGCGGGTTCGAGCCCCGTCACTCGCGCCACTTGGGGATTTTCCTACAATAGTTCGTCGAATTCAATGCTCTCGCCATGCGTGGGCAGGCTGACTAGCATGCCGTCCTCACCGATCCGCAGCTGACCGTCGAATTTCTCTTCCGCGTGGCCGAGGAAGGCCTTGGCCACCGGTGCCGCCGGCGGGCCGGGCACGAGGTGGTAGAGCACGAGGGCCTTCACACCAGCTTCCTGCGCTACCTCCGCCGCTTCTTCGGGCGAAGTGTGATAGTCCGGAATATCCGACATGATTTTTGCCGCATCGGCATTTCCGCGCGCGGCCAGGGTCTTGCCGATGCGTCCGATCATGCGGTCGTTCAATGCCTCGTGGAATAGCAGGTCCGCACCGTTGGCGAACTGGGCAAGTGCATCCGACTTGACCGTATCGCCGCTGATGACCATTGCGCGTCCGCCATATTCGATGCGGTAGGCATAGGCGTTGTCGACGGGCTTGTGATCGACCGCAATCACCCTGATCGTGACGCCGTCTCCCTGCCACGCAATGGCGTCCTTGGCCGGGTCTAAGATGTGCGCGGTGCCGCCAAAGCCGCCAGGCCTCGCCACCTCGGGGCCGTGATGGGCGATGCGGTATCGGCGGTCGATGCTGTAGGCCTCTACGAACCCCGCCACGACCTGGTCAGTGCCTGGCGGGCCATAGATCGGTAGAGGAGTGTCGCGACCGCCCGCCATCCACGCCTGCAACATCAGCTCGCCCAGGCCGTCGAGATGGTCGGAATGGAGATGGGTCAGGAACCCCGCTTCCAGCCGGTCCATCGGGAAGCCCATGCGACCCAGCTTGCGGATCGCGCCCGAACCTGCGTCGAAAACGAAGGCCTGTTCGCCGGCGAGGACGCCAATGCAGGGACCCGCGCGCTCGGCATCAGGGAGGGGGGAGCCACTACCGCAGAGATAGGCGTGGATGCCGTCGGGTAGCTTGGCTGCGGTATTGCGCCCGACATTGCGATCGACCGTCCTGTCGAACAGGAATTGGCCGATCCTTGCCTGGCCCAGCCAGAAACCAAGCGCGACCACCACGACAAGCGCGAGGATCGCAAGGCGTTTCATGCGGCCTGTCCTTGCGAGTTGAGGGTTCTCAGGTTTTCCTCATGTCCCGCTTTGTCGATCTTGTAACGCGAGACGAAAAACAGCGCACTCAGCCACAGGAAGAACATCGATGGGGCATACCACGCGCCCAACTTCCACAAGGTGTCCGGGTCGACCGAGGCCGGATCCGCCCCTTGGGGAAAGGAAATCACTGACAGGATAAAGCCCGCAAATAGCACCCCGAGGCCCTGGGTCGTCTTTCGCGTGAAGGTCATCGCTGCGTAGTAGACACCTTCGCTCCGCCTGCCGGTCTTTACCTGGTTGGATTCCACCAGGTCGGCAATCATCGAGAAGGCGACTGCCGTAACCGCGATGATGAGTGCAAGGTCGATGACGTTGATCGACAGGACGAGGGGGAAGAGCAGCGGGTCGCCGTTATCCGGCATCAGTCCGAGGAGCCGCAGCAGGACGGGAGCGGGCTGGATGGTGAAGGCGAGAAGTCCGAGGATAATGGTCCCCTTCTTCTTCCCGAAGCGCTTGCCTACGCGCGGAGCGATCAGGAAGCCAAGCAGCGCGGAAAAGAACACCGTGCAAGTCCAGATGAAGATCTGGAATTCGCTGAAGCCCCAGAAGTAGTTGAGCAGCAGGAACGACAGCGAGGCGGAAAGGCCTGTGGCTACGGCGAAGAGAACCGTGGCTGCGAACAGGGCAAGGAAGCTCCTTTCGCTCAAGGTTTCCACCATCTCGCGGAAGATCCGCCGCGCGCTGAACCTCTCTGTCGGGATTGGGGGGACATGGAGGTGGGGGATGCGGCTGTGGGTTCCCAGCGCAGACACCATGATTGCAATAAAGATCGCGATCGATCCGATGATTCCGTACGTGACGTAGGCATCCGGGTCACGCATGCCGAGCGGGCCGGTAAGGAGGACTCCGAACATGATGATGCTCATGATGTTGCCCCCCGACCAGCCGAAGAACATTCGGTAGGACTGCAGCGTAGTCCGCTCGTCGTAATCGTGGGAGAGTTCGGGGATGAGCGCAGAACTCGGCGTTTCGTAGAAGGTGATGAAGGTCCGGATAAGGATCGAAATTCCGGTCAGGTAGAGGAACAGTCCGGTCTGCGAGAGCTCGGGCGGGTTCCACAGCATGAAATAGGTCAATGCCACCGGCAGGGCGGCTGCATACATGAACGGGTGGCGCCTGCCCCAGCGAGAGCGGAAGTGGTCGGACCAGTACCCGACCAGCGGATCGCTCAGCGCATCGAAAACCAGGGCGATGAGGATGGCCAGACCGACGAGGCCTGGCTCGAGGCCAACGACCGTCCCGTAGAATAGCAGCAGGAAATAATCGAAGCCGTTGTTCTTGATCCCGTAGGCGGCCGATCCAAACCCGTAGGCCAGTTTGGTGCCGAGGGATGGCTTTTCCTGCGCCCCGTCCATGCGGGCGGCGGTGCTTGTGGCCATGCGATACTCTCTCCCTGTCTCTCCGGGAGAGAGGCTAGGGAAGCAATTTGCGATTGGCAATCAGCGCCAGTGGCCGGTTTCCATCCAGATCAGGAAGCGCCTTAGAGGGAGCAGCCAGATGACCCCAAGGATAACATAGACGATCGTCTGGGCGAGCGTAGGCCAGCCGCCAATGATTTCCGGCACATAGCGGGCGACGATCAGTCCATAGACGGCGAGCGCGGCAAGAAGGCCGAGAATGCCGACAGGAATGCGCCAGGTGGGCTCGGTTCTCATGCAAAGGGTCCGTAGATGCGGGTCGGGGTCACCACCGCTGCCAGCGGGTGGTCGTGCTGTTCGACGGGCAGGTTCTCGACAAGCTGGCAATCCCAGGCAAGGCCGATTGCAGTTACGCCGGGATGATCGGCCAGCCAGCGGTCGTAATGCCCGCCGCCCTGTCCCAGACGATCTCCTTCTGCGGTGAAGCCGACAAGCGGGACGAAAACGACGTCCGGTGTCATGAGCGGGGCATCGCCGAATGGTTGGAGCAATCCATACGGCCCGTTCTCGAGGTATTCCTCCTCGAACGGATCCGCAAAGCGGGCGAATTCCATTTCGGCCCCGCGCGACGAGAACCGCGGGAGCGCCAACTTGTGTCCGCGTTCGAAGAGGAATTTCGCATAGGACGCGGCTGGCGCTTCATGCTCGTTCGCCCGGTAAAGCCCGACGATCGCACCGAGCGGGATCAGATCGAGAAGCGGGGCTGGGGGCCTATGGAAGACAAGCCCGCGCATGCTGGCTGGCAAGGCCGCCACATGCTCGCGCCGTGCTGCGCGAAGCGCCTTGCGCAGTTCATCCTTTGCCTGTTTCGGCAATGCAGTCTTCCTCATTTCCCAGGTGAGAGTGGCGGAACCACCATGGGTCGTTTGCCGGCGAAATCCTCTGACGCCTCAACGTCAGGTGGGTGCCGTATATCCCGACCTCCAGGACGAACCCGCAGACCAGGATAGGGACAGCTCCCGTGGATTGCTTATAGCCTCAGGGATATTCATGCAGCTCGTGCCGGGCAGTCCCGCCGCTGCCTATCTAGGTGGTATGCGGGCCGCCCTCAAGCACCAGTGCTGCGTTTTCGAGTGCGCCTGCAATGCGTTCGAGCTGCGTCGCGATACGTTCGACGTCGAAATCGGAGCTTGGAGCCGGGGGCGGTGCGGTATTGTTTCGCTTCGCTTCGTCGAGCTCGTCGGCCAGCAGCAGTGCTGCGAACAAGAGGTTCTTGGCTTCCTGCGACGAGAGGTTGGCGCCCATGGTCCCGAGCTTCCCGTCGATGACAGAGGCAAGGCGCTGGACGTGCTCTTCCTGCCCGTCGGCACAAGCGACGGTATACTTTCGCCCGCCGACCTCGAGCGAGACGTCGCTCATTTCTCGAGTCTCTCGATAAGCGTGTCCAGTTCGCCGAGGCTGGTCCGCACACTCGCCTTGAGAGCTTCGTGGCGTCGGGCGAGGTCCTGATCACCGGTTCCTTCGCGACGCCCGAGCGCGGCCTGCGTTTCGATCCGGGCAAGAGCCCTGTCGATACGGTCGATAGCCTGCGAGATGCGTGCGGAACTCATCGCGCGCATAAATACCAAGATTGGTGCGTGCAGGCAAAGGGTTGGCCCGGCCTGTTGATAACTGGGGTGAGGGTCGTTGCGGTTGTGCACTTGCGAGGGGGCGGGTTGACCTAGTGCGTCCCCTCCGCGATGGCGTGCGCGCGTCGAATCGGCCCCTTTTCCGGAGAGCAACAGAATGAGCCTTCCCACCGCACGCATGACCCAGATGGCCAATGCCATCAGGGCGCTTTCGATGGATGCGGTGCAGGCGGCGAATTCGGGGCACCCCGGCATGCCGATGGGCATGGCCGATGTCGCCACAGTGCTCTGGAGCGAATATCTCCGGCACGATCCCAAGGCACCGGACTGGGCCGACCGCGACCGCTTCGTGCTCTCCGCCGGTCATGGCTCGATGCTGATCTACAGCCTCCTCCACCTGTCCGGGTACGCCCGCCCGACCATGGATGACATCCGCAATTTCCGCCAGCTCGGCAGCCCTTGCGCCGGCCACCCGGAGAACTTTCTTCTCGATGGCGTGGAATGCACCACCGGTCCGCTCGGCCAGGGCCTTGCGATGGCGGTCGGCATGGCCATGGCGGAACGGCACCTCAACGCCGTCTTCGGAAGCGACCTTGTCGATCACCGTACTTGGGTCGTGGCCGGTGACGGCTGCCTGATGGAAGGTATCAACCACGAAGCCATCGGTCTCGCCGGACATCTCAAGCTCGGCCAGATGAACGTGCTGTGGGACGACAACCGCATCACCATCGACGGCGACACGGACCTGTCGACAAGCGAGAACATCAAGGCACGCTACGAGGCGACCGGATGGCATGTCACCGAGTGTGACGGGCATGATTTTGCCGACATCCGCCGTGCGATCGACGAAGCGATTGCGGATGAACGCCCCTCGCTGATCGCCTGCCGCACGGTCATCGGCAAGGGCGCGCCCAACAAGCAGGGCGGCCACAACGTCCACGGCGCTCCGCTCGGAGCCGATGAAGTTTCCGCTGCCCGCGAATATCTGGGCTGGACCGCCGAACCTTTCGTCGTGCCGGACGACATCCTCACTGACTGGCGCTCGACCGCCGATCGCGGTGCGCAGGCCCACGGCGAATGGCGCACTCGTCTCGACAATGACAGCGATCTGCGTACGCGCTTCGAAGAGCAGATGGCGGGCATCGGCAATCAGGCGAGCGCGGCGCTCGAAAACTACATTCGCGATCTTGCCGCGAACCCGAGGACCGTCGCCACGCGCAAGGCGTCGGAAATGGCGCTCGGTCCGCTGACAGAGAAGCTTCCCCAGCTGATCGGCGGTTCGGCGGACCTTACCGGTTCGAACAACACCAAGACCGCCTCGACCACGCCATTCAGCGCCGACGACTACAGCGGGCGCTATGTCTATTACGGCATCCGCGAATTCGGCATGGCCGCCGCGATGAACGGAATGGCGCTGCACGGCGGTGTCGCACCTTACGGCGGCACCTTCCTGATCTTCAGCGACTATTGCCGCAACGCGATCCGCCTGTCGGCGCTGCAGCAGATCAACGTCACCTATGTCCTGACGCATGACAGCATCGGGCTGGGTGAAGACGGACCGACGCACCAGCCGATCGAACAGATCATGAGCATGCGGCTCATTCCCAATCTCAACGTCTATCGCCCGTGCGACACGATCGAGACGGCGGAATGTTGGGCGCTTGCACTCGAAGCGCCGAAGACCCCTGCCGTCCTTGCGCTGAGCCGCCAGAACCTGCCGCAGCTGCGGGGCGAGGGCGATGCCGATTGGACCGCCGCGACAAACCGCTCCGCCAAGGGCGCATATCGCCTCAAGGCTGCCGAAGCGACGCGCAAGGTAGTGCTGGTCGCCACGGGCTCCGAAGTTGCCGTGGCAATGGACTGCGCCTCGCAGCTCGAGGCACGGGGCATCGGCGCCGACGTCGTGTCCATGCCCTGCATGGAACTTTTCGCGGCACAGGACGCGGCTTATCGTGCAGACGTATTACCTGCCGATGTGCTCAAGGTTTCGATAGAGGCGGGCGTAACCCAGGGTTGGGAGCGGTTCGTTGGCAATGACGGAATTACCATCGGCATCGACCGCTTCGGCGCCTCGGCCCCGGCGGAACAGCTCTTCGAGAAATTCGGTCTCGTTGCGGATGCGATTGTTCCGCAAATCACCAAGAAATTGAACGGTTAAGCAGGAGTTCCTTGCAATGACGACGAAGGTTGCAATCAACGGTTTCGGACGTATCGGCCGCCTCGTGGCGCGCGCCATTCTCGAGCGCACCGACCACGACCTCGAGCTGGTCAGCATCAACGACCTGGCCGACACCAAGTCGAACGCCCTGCTGTTCCAGTACGATTCCACCCATGGCCGTTTCCCTGGCACGGTCGAGGTCGGCGACGGCTTTATTGCGGTGAATGGCAAGAAGATCGCCGTCACCAGCGAACGTGACCCGGGCAACTTGCCGCACGCCGCGCAGGGCATCGACATCGCGCTCGAATGCACCGGCTTCTTCCAGAGCCACGAAGCTTCGGAACCGCACCTCAAGGCGGGTGCCAAGCGCGTGCTGATTTCGGCCCCGGCGAACAATGTCTCGGCCACCATCGTCTATGGCGTGAACCACAAGACGCTGACCGCCGACGACGTGATCGTTTCCAACGCCAGCTGCACCACCAACTGTCTCGCGCCGATGGCCAAGGTGCTGCACGAGACCGTTGGCATCGAGCGCGGCTTCATGACCACGATCCACAGCTACACCAACGACCAGCGCATGCTCGACCAGATGCACAGCGACATGCGTCGAGCCCGCGGCGGTGCTCAAAACATGATCCCGACCACCACCGGCGCTGCCCGCGCGGTCGGCCTCGTCCTGCCCGAATTGAAGGGCAAGCTGGACGGTTCGTCGGTCCGCGTCCCGACGCCCAACGTCAGCCTGGTCGACCTCGTGTTCACCCCGGGCCGCGATACCAGCAAGGACGAACTCAACGCGGCACTCAAGGCCGCTGCCGAGGGTCCGCTCAAGGGCGTGCTCGACTACACCGACCAGCCGCTGGTCAGCAGCGACTTCAACCACCAGCCTGCTAGCTCGACCATCGACAGCCTCGAAACGGCGGTCATGGAAGGCAAGCTGTGCCGCGTGGTCAGCTGGTACGACAACGAATGGGGCTTCTCGAACCGCATGATCGACACTGCGGGCGTGATGGCGAGCTTCCTCTAAGGACCGACACATGAGCAACTTCAGGACCCTGGACGACCTTGGCGACATCACCGGCAAGGTCGCGCTGGTGCGCGTCGATCTCAACCTGCCGATGCAGGAAGGCCGTGCAAGCGACGTCACCCGGGTCGAGGCGGTCAAGCCGACCATCCTCGAACTGGCGGACAAGGGCGCCAAGGTCCTGTTGCTCGCCCATTTCGGCCGTCCCAAAGGTGCGCGCCATTCGACCATGAGCACCAGCATGGTGCAGGGCGATGTCGAGCGCGTGCTCGACCGCGAAATCATGTTCATCCCCGAAGTCATGGGCCCGGTGGTCGAACAGGCGGTCGGCATCCTGCGCAATGGCGACATCGGGCTGCTCGACAACGTCCGCTTCTGGCCGGGCGAGGAAGCCAACGATCCCGCATTTGCCAAGGGCATCGCAGCGAATGGCGATTTCTATGTCAATGATGCCTTCTCCGCCTCACACCGCGCGCATGCGACGACCGAGGGGCTTGCGCATTTCCTCCCCGCCTATGCCGGGAGGTCGATGGAAGCCGAACTGCGGGCGCTCAACGCCGCTCTCGGCGATCCCGAGACCCCGGTTGCGGCGGTGGTCGGTGGAGCCAAGGTTTCGACCAAGCTAGACGTGCTCCACAACCTCGTCGGGAAGGTCCAGCACCTGATCATCGGCGGGGGCATGGCCAACACCTTCCTCGCTGCAAAGGGCGTCAATGTCGGCAAGTCGCTGTGCGAACATGACCTGACTGACACCGCCAACCGCATCATGGACGAGGCGGGGCATGCCGGATGCACGGTACACCTGCCCTATGACGTCGTGGTCGCGAAGGAATTTGCCGCCAACCCGCCGAGCATGCGCACCTGCAACGTGCATGAGGTCGCAGCGGACGAGATGATCCTCGACGTCGGCCCGCTTGCGGTCGAGGCGCTGGGCGATGTCCTCAAGACCTGTCGCACGCTGGTCTGGAACGGCCCGATGGGCGCCTTCGAGACGGTGCCGTTCGACGCGGCGACCGTGGCACTGGCCCGCACGGCCGCTGCACTGACGCAGGACGGCTCGCTCACGTCTGTCGCAGGCGGGGGCGATACCGTTGCGGCGCTCGCGCATGCTGGGGTGAAGGACGATTTCACCTTCGTTTCGACGGCAGGCGGTGCCTTCCTCGAATGGATGGAAGGCAAGGACCTTCCCGGCGTGGCGGCGCTCTCTGAATGAGCGAGATGGAAAACCGCGGCCCGACCCTCATTACCGAGGGTGAATGGGCTGGTTGGCGCACCTGGGACCACGACGCCTTCGAAACGCGCACGGGTCCGTTCTACATGCGCGAGGAAGGCGACAGCTGGGTCTCCGCCTTCCGCGCCGGGCCGCAGCACATGAACGGCGGCGGGTCGATGCACGGCGGCTGTATGCTGACCTTTGCCGACTTCGCGCTCTTCTCCATCGCCTATCCCGAACTGGGAAACAGTTTCGGTGTCACGATCAATCTCTCGGGCGATTTCCTCGGCCCGATCGCGGTCGGGGAACTGGTCGAAGCGCGAGGCGAGATCACCCGCGGCGGGGGCAAGACGATCTTCGTGCGCGGCATGATCACGGGCGACGGCAAGCCTGCGTTGAGCTTCACCGGCATCATCCGGAAGATAAACCGGACCTAGGCGACGCGCTGCTGTTGCAGGTGCGAAGAGGCTTAGCTATTGGGCCGCGCATACGAATGCACGGACACGGGGATTCTCGGATGACTTTCGACGAAATGCGCGCGCGCGTCGCGACCGGACAGGGCTTTATCGCGGCGCTCGACCAGTCGGGCGGCTCCACGCCCAAGGCGCTTAAGGGCTATGGCATCGAGGAAGGTGCCTGGACCACCGAGGACGAGATGTTCGGCCTCATCCACGCGATGCGCCAGCGGATCATCGAAAGCCCCTGCTTCGGCAATGGTAAGGTCATCGGCGCGATCCTGTTCGAAAAGACCATGGACGGCACCAGCGGCGGCAAGAGCGTGCCGCATCGTCTCGCCGAGCGCGGCATAATACCCTTCCTCAAGGTCGACAAGGGCCTCGAGGACGAGCGCGACGGTGCGCAGCTGATGAAACCCAACCCGGGTCTGGAGGACATGTGCAACCGCGCCCGTGAGCTCGGGGTCTTCGGCACCAAGATGCGCTCGGTCATCAAATCGGCCAATCCGGTAGGCATCAAGGGAGCAGTCGCACAGCAGTTCGCCGAAGGTGCGCGGATCCTGTCCTGCGGCCTCGTCCCGATCCTCGAGCCCGAATACGACATCACTGCGACCGATCGTGCCGAGGGCGAAAAGATCATGCTCGCGGCCATCGAGGAAGGTCTTGATGCGCTTCCCGATGGCCAGCAGGTCATGCTCAAGCTGTCGATCCCCAAGGAAGCAGGGCTCTACACCGGTCTGACCAGCCATCCGAAGGTGCTGCGCGTGGTCGCGCTCTCGGGTGGCTATTCAACCGACGAAGCCTGCGAGCACCTGGCACAGAACCCGGGCATGATCGCCAGTTTCAGCCGCGGCCTGCTGCAGGACCTGCGCCACCAGCAGAGCGACGAGGAATTCGACGGGACGCTGTCGAGCGCGATCGACCAGATCCACGCCGCCAGCGTCGCCTGACGCCTACTGGTTCTCGACGTACCAGGCACCATCTTCGTAGGTGAAGCGGTACTGGTCCGGCTTGATCTCTTCCTGCGTGGTCTTGTTCGGTTCGCCTGCGATCAGGCGGACGACCTTTTCGTGGGTGCCGTAGGTCTCGCCCAGCGTAATGTTGGCGGTATCGCGCCAGCCCGCGCCGTCGATCCGTGTCTCCACGACGAGGCGGCCGGCCCAAACGCAGCGTGCGTTGATCGGACAGCGGCTGTCCTCGACGACGCGGATCGGCGTGACCACGATGTCCGCCACTTTCACCGGCTGACCGAGCGGAACCGGCGTTCCCTCGTTCCAGGGCGTGCCGATGACATTGGGTGCATCGGGCACCACAACGCAGGCAGCGAGAGTGGACGAGGCGAGGGCGAGTGCGGCAAGTGCCGTGCGGGTCGTGGTCATGGCGCTGAAATAGCGCCGTTTTGCATTGCGCCAATCTGAATAGGTGACGAAACGCCCTTGCGACGATACGAAGCGCGCCGATGACCGACGAAACCACTCCTTGCCAGCTCTACCTGATCTCTCCGCTCGACGTTTCGGGGGATTTCCCGCAGCGGCTCGAACGCGCGCTCGTGGCGGGCAAGGGTCTTGTCACTGCGTTCCAGTTCAGGGTGAAGGGTGTCGACCAGCACGAGGCCGCGCGGCTTGCTCAGCCTTTGCAGGCCATATGTGCGGCACACGATGTGGCTTTCATCGTCAACGATTCCGTTGCGCTCGCAAAGCGGCTTGGTGCAGATGGCGTTCATCTGGGCCAGAAGGACGGCGATCCGCGGGAGGCGCGTGAGAAACTAGGCCGCGACGCGCAGATCGGGGTGACTTGCCATGGCTCGCGCCACCTCGCACTCGAAGCCGGAGAGGCGGGCGCCGATTACGTCGCTTTCGGTGCATTCTTCCCCAGCTCGACCAAGGAAACCGAGTACGAGGCCGACCTCGAACTGCTTGAATGGTGGAGTGAAATGGTCGAGCTTCCTTCGGTCGCCATCGGGGGAATTACACCACAGAATTGCCGTCCGCTGGTCGAAGCTGGAGCAGACTTCCTCGCCGTGTCCGGCGCAGTCTGGTCGGGCGATGAAGTGGCTGCAATCAATGCTTTCGCGGAGCAAATGGCGCCCAAGTGAGTTGAATGCCCTGAATGGGGGCGGGTCGCGTCCCTGAACACCAGGGAGTTTCTCATGCGCCACCTCATCGCCACCGCTTCGCTAATCGCGCTCGCCGCCTGCGGCCTTGCCGGTCAGGACAACGACAAACAGGACACCGATAGAGTCGCCACCACCGATGCGGGCGAGGACTGGGGATACGACACCTACGACGCCGACAACCTGGCGGATTCGATGGCTTCCAACGACGACGGGTCCATCTCCAAGGACGCCATTCCCGATGCCGAGGAGCGTCCCATCATGCAGGCGCAGGTGGTGCTCGATCGTATCGGCTTCGGGCCGGGAGTGATCGATGGCAAGATGGGTATGTCGACCGAGAACGCGCTGCGTGGCTTCCAAGAGGCAAATGACCTGTCCGTCACCGGAAAGCTGGACGAACAGACAAAGGCAAAGCTGAGCGCATGGAAGCAGATCCCGGCAACCCGTGTAGTCACCATTCCGGCCAGCTGGGGAACAACCGAATACACCGACATGCCCGACGACGTTGCCGAGAAAGCCAAGCTCGAAACGCTTGGATATGCGTCACTGGACGAGCGGTTGGCAGAACGCTTTCACACCACGATCGACGTCCTCAAACAGCTCAACCCGAACGGCCAGCCGGCGGGGGCTGTTGAAGGCAAGGGACCCAACCCTGCAGCTTCCGCGACGCCTGATGTTGCTCACCCGGATGGGCAACAACCCAGTTTCTTCCGCGCCGGCCAGCAGATCCGCGTTCCGAATATCGGCGCGGACAGGATCGCCAAGGGATCGGTCAAGGAGAGAAGCTGGCAGCAGACCCTCGCGTCGCTGGGCGTGGGGACCGAACAGCCAGAGGTTGATCGCCTTGTCGTCAGCAAGGCGGGCAAGACCCTCAAAGCCTACAATGGCGACAAGCTGGTCGCGCTTTTCACCGTCAGTTCCGGATCGAGCGAGTTCCCTTTGCCGCTTGGCGAATGGAAGATTTTGGGCGAAGCCTACAATCCGCCATACGCCTACGACCCTGAAGTCCTAGGCAAGGACAATTCCGACGACGGTACGCACAAGCTGCCGCCCGGCCCGAATTCGCCCGTTGGCGTCGTCTGGATCGACCTCAGCAAGGAACACTACGGCATTCACGGCACGCCTGATCCGGAAACAATCGGCAGAGCGCAGAGTAGTGGATGCGTGAGGCTGACCAATTGGGATGCCGCGCGCCTTGCAGGGATGGTCTCGCAATCGACGAAGGTGATTTTCGAGGCATGAGGAGCTAGGGTGGCGCCATGAGCTTTGCAGACCGGATACTGACCATCGTCGTAACCGCCACGCTGACCAGCGCAGTCTGGATCGTGGCGGGCGGCACTCTGATCGAGAATGCAGGCAGTGCCAGCCAGCGCGATGCCACCCGACCGGCGGAGGCTGCGCCAAGCCCTTCTTCCCGCTCAGGAGCTTCGGGTGCCGCCGGCTCGGCGACCGATGCCCCGGAAGCTGGAATGCTCGATACGCGCCCGGTCTCTGCGCCGAGCACGCTCGCGGCGGGCGATCTCCTGATCCCGGTGCTCAACATCCGCGCAGGCGATCTGACGGATACCTTCAGTGACTCGCGGGCCGGGGGGCAGCGCCTGCACGAGGCCATCGACATCATGGCCCCCAAGGGCACTACGGTCGTCGCGGCTGCTCCGGGAGAGGTGGAGAAACTCTTCCGTTCCGATGCCGGGGGCAACACGATCTACGTGCGTTCGACCGACGGCGAGACGATCTACTACTACGCGCATCTCGACAAATATTCGGAGGGCCTCAAGGAAGGCCAGAAAATCCGGCGGGGGCAGCGGCTCGGCACGGTCGGCAGTACCGGCAATGCCTCGGACGAGGCACCGCACCTGCACTTCGCCATCCTGCAGACGATGCCCGATGCCGAATGGTGGGAACCGGCGGTTGCGCTCAATCCCTATCCGCTGCTCCGCGGCAAGTAGGATCTAGCGAAGCGGTCCGGCGCGATGGCAGCGCAGGCGGGTCAATTTCCCGTCACGCCCGATTTCCTGTAGCAGGCCCGAACCCAGCACCATCAGCTTCATTCCCTTGAGCGGGCCGCGCGTGAAGGTGATCTGGCGACCTTCGGCAAGATAGGTGCCGTTGCCGCGGTCGGTGCGATAGCTGGAGCCCTCGATAATCGAGAACGCCTTCCCCTCCTGCTCGATCCATGCCGCGCCAGTAGCGTCGCCGGGCAGGGCACAGACATATTCCCCCTGTTCGACAAGGCCGAGGCGGCCCTGCGCCGCCAGCGGCGTGGTGAGGGAGCCCGCTGCGGCAGCAGCGAGAAGCAGTCTTGCAAGTGTCTTCATACGATCCGTCCGATGCCCATATAACACCTGGCCGGCCGATTTTCCACTCGCTTGCCCGATGCCTCGCTCTCCGCTAAGGCGCGCGGCGCACAACGCCTCCCCAATCGGGCGGGCACGCTCTTTTACAAGTCGAAGGTAGCTTCCCCATGAAGATCAGCGGCGTGGACATCCGTCCGGGCAACATTCTCGAATACGAAGGCGGCATCTGGAAGGTCGCCAAGATCCAGCACACCCAGCCCGGTAAGGGCGGTGCCTACATGCAGGTCGAGATGAAGAACCTGCAGGACGGCCGCAAGACCAACGTCCGCTTCCGCAGCGCCGATACGGTCGAGCGCGTGCGCCTCGATACCAAGGAATTCCAGTTCCTCTACGAAGACGGCGAGATGCTGGTGTTCATGGACAACGACACCTACGAACAGATCACCCTGCCGAGCGACCTCTTGGGCGATGCACGCCCGTTCCTCCAGGACGGCATGCAGGTTACCCTCGAACTGTGGGAAGAGAAGCCGATCTCGGTGGAACTGCCCGCCCAGATCGAAGCCACCATCGTCGAGGCGGACGCGGTGGTTAAGGGCCAGACGGCATCGTCATCCTACAAGCCCGCGATCCTCGACAACGGCGTACGCATCATGGTGCCCCCGCACATCGAAAGCGGCACCCGCATCGTGGTCGACGTTTACGAACAGACCTACGTCGGCAAGGCCAACTGACCGGGCATGGGCAAGTCCGTCGCCAGCCGGTTCGAGAATGTCGATGTCGCCAATAGCGTCCTGCTGGGGGTGGTGATCAACGACGACGAACTGACGCTGGAGATGGACTTCTGCCTGGCGCCCGAGCACCCCGACTACGAGGCGCCGGGCGAGGGCGAGGAGCATTGCTTCCATCCCGGCATGCTGAAATTCGCCGGCATCTCGAAGCTGACGCTCGAGCGTGCCGACAACGCAAGCGGCGGGAACAAGCGCCGCTTCGCCATTCATTCCTTCAATATCGAGGGCACGAAGTTCGACATGAGTTGCGAGTGGGGTGACATCCATTTGCAGGCCCGCTCGATCCGTGTCCTTACCGAATAAGAGAGTACCCATGGCCGCAGTATCCGGACTCATCCGCGTAATGGAGAAAGCCGCACGCAAGGCGGGTGGCCGCCTGCGTCGCGATTTCGGCGAGGTCGAGCACCTGCAGGTGAGCTTCAAGGGCCCGGCAGACTTCGTGTCCAAGGCCGACATGCGCGCCGAGCGCGCGATCTACGACGAGCTCCTTGCCGCGCGCCCTGATTGGGGCTTCGTGATGGAGGAAGCCGGTACGATCGAAGGCGATCCGACCAAGCCGCGCTGGATCGTCGACCCGCTCGACGGTACCAGCAACTTCCTCCACGGCATCCCGCATTTCGCCATCTCGATCGCCGCGCAGGAGCCCAAGCTCGACGGATCGGGCTGGGGCGATGTGGTTGCGGGCGTCGTCTACAACCCCGTTACGGACGAGACCTTCTGGGCCGAGAAAAGCCGCGGTGCGTGGCTGCACGATGGGCGCTTGCGTGTTTCCGGCCGCAGCCGCCTTCCCGAAGCGCTGATTGCAACCGGTATCCCGTTCCAAAGCCACGGCGACTTCGGCGAATGGACCAAGATCTTCGCAGCGGTGGGTCCGCAGGTTGCTGGCATCCGCCGCTTCGGCGCTGCTTCGCTCGACCTAGCATGGCTTGCCGCGGGACGTTTCGACGGCTTCTGGGAAAGCGGCCTCAATGATTGGGACACTGCCGCAGGCTGCCTGATCGTGCGCGAAGCGGGTGGTTTCGTGTCCGACTTCCGTGGACGTTCGATGCCGATCCATGCGAGCCAGGTGCTCGCGGCCAACGATGCCTTGCATTCGAAGCTGCACAAATTGCTGGCAAACGCCTTGAAGGCTTGAACGAGCGCGGCTAACTCCCGCGCTCCCGACCCAGTGCCCCTGTGGCGGAATTGGTAGACGCGCTCGACTCAAAATCGAGTTTCTTTGAAGTGCCGGTTCGAGTCCGGCCAGGGGTACCAGCCACCAGATCGATTGCGACCGACGGGTCGGGAAATCCCGAAATACCTTGTGTTGCGGGCAAAGGTTTGAAATTGCCCAACACAGATGATCGGGGTTCCTTCATACCACGCCATCGCGGCCATGGCCGTGACCATTGCAATGTTCGTCGGCTTTGCGCGCGGAAAGATGTCGGTCGAGATCATCTCGCTCCTGACGATCGCCGTCATTGCCGTCGGCCTTTATTTCTTCCCGCTGCCCGATACCAAGCCCACTGACGGGCTGACGACGGCATTCTCGGGCTTCGGGCACTACGCACTCATTACAATTTGCGCACTGATGATCATGGGGCGGGGGCTAGTCGTCACCGGGGCGCTGGACCCGGCGGCGCGATTCCTCGAGCGGGTGTTCAAGCTGAACGGCCAGTTGGGCCTCCTGCTGTCGCTGGTTGTTGCGTTCCTCCTTTCAATGGGTGTCAACGACACGCCGGTCATGGTGCTCCTGCTGCCGATATTCGTGCAGCTGGCCGCACGCGGTGGTATGGCCTCATCGAAGACACTGATACCGCTCAACGCCGCAGTGTTGATCGGCGGCATGGCGACCACGATCGGCACCTCGACCAATATCCTGGTGGCCTCGATCGCCGTCGACCTCGGTCTGCGACAGATGTCGGTGTTTTCGTTCACGCCCATTGTGCTCGTGTCCGCAATTTTCGCCTTGCCGTACCTCTGGCTGGTGATGCCTCGCATGCTGGGCGACAACCGGGTGGAGAAAACCCACGCCTCGCGCAGGTTCGAAACGCGTTTGCGGATTACCGAGAATTCGATCCTTAACGGGCGTGAGCTGAGCGAGGTATTCTCAAGGCTTCCCGCGGAAATCGAGTTTGGCGACGTCCCGCTGGGACTCCTGCGGCCCAACCAACGCCTGCGCATGTCGGGGACTCATGAGGCGATCGAGGAGGCATCGCGCATCCTGAGGGGTGATACGGCACCCAGCTGGGTCCTCGACCGCATAAAGCGCAGGTCCGATGAAAGCCGTGTCGATATCGCGGTCGTCGAAATGACCGTAACGGTGGACTCCCGGCTTATCGGTCGCACTCTCCCGTCATCCGGAATTGCCGACCTTTATGGCGTAGCGGTGATCGGCATTCACCGGCCGGACCGCATTCTGGGTGAGCGCGAAATTCCCCTGCAAGGCGGAGAACAGCGTTTTGCCGAGGGTGATGTCCTGCTGGTCATGGGCCTGCCCGACGATCTCCAGTCCTTCGCCCGTGCGGACAGCCTGCTCATACTCGAAGGGATGCGCGAACTCCCCCGTCGATCGAAGGCACTTCTAGCCGGTGGGATCATGGTCGGTTCGGTTGGGCTCGCCTCGGTCGGCTTCCTGCCGATCGCAATTTCCGCCCTTGCCGGGGCGATCCTGATGTTCGTTACCGGATGCGTGAAGTTCGACCGTGTCGGGCGAGCACTCTCGGCAAAGGTTATCGTCCTCGTCGCCGCGAGCATTGCGATCGGCAAGATCATTCTCGACAGCGGGGCTGCGGAATGGATTGGCGGTGTCATGGCGCTGGGCCTGCAACACCTGCCTCCTGCTGCCGCACTCGCGGCGATCATGCTGGCGGTTACATTCCTCACCAACTTCGCCTCGAACGCGACCGCTGCCACGGTGGGCACACCCATCGCCTTTGCCATCGCGACCCGACTTGGCTTGCCTCCCGAACCGCTGGTGCTTGCCGTGCTGTTCGGCTGCAACCTGTGTTACGCGACGCCTATTGCGTACCAGACGAACATGCTGATCATGTCCGAAGGCTCCTACGAATTCCGGGACTATATCCGTACCGGCGTGCCGCTGGTTTTGCTCATGGTCACGACCTTGTCGATCGCGTTGGTGGTGACCTACGGACTGTGAGCCTTTCCTAACGGTGACGGCTCTGCAACAGTGAGCGCGACGCCGATGTAAGGTTATGCGGCGAGTTTTCAGGTTTCATGGACCGTGCTCCATGTGTTCCATCCTGTTGGGAGAGTGAGAAGAATGTCCAACTCGGGTCCTGCAGCACTCGTCGCATTGGCAATGGCCGCTACGGCTGCTCCTGCCAGCGCGGACGACCTTCGCACCGCCATCGCCGCCGACATGCCGTCACTGATGGAAATCTACCGTGACCTGCACCAGCACCCCGAGCTGAGCTTCCAGGAGGTACGGTCGGCCAAGGTCATGGCCGATGCCGCGCGCAAGGCGGGCTTCAAGGTCACCGAAGGCGTCGGCAGGACAGGTATCGTCGCAGTTCTCGAGAACGGGCCGGGACCGACCGTCATGATCCGGGCCGACATGGACGCCTTGCCCGTGGTCGAGCAGACCGGGCTTCCCTTTGCCAGCAAGCAGCGCGGCATCCCGCCTTCCGGCGGCGAGACCGGCATCATGCATGCCTGCGGCCATGACACGCACATGACAGCGTGGATCGCGACCGCTCGCCAGATGGCTGCACGCAAGGGCGAATGGTCGGGCACGCTCGTCATGATCGGGCAGCCGGCGGAAGAAACGGGCGAGGGCGCCAAGGCGATGCTCGACGACGGGCTCTACACGCGCTTTCCCAAGCCCGACTATGCTCTGGCCTTCCATGACATGTCGGGCGTTCCGGCGGGCATGATCGCCTATGCGAGCGGTCCGGCAATGGCCAATGTCGATAGCGTCGACATCTACGTGAAGGGGGTCGGCGGCCACGGCGCGGCTCCCCATACGACGAAGGACCCGATCGTCCTTGCGAGTGCCATCGTGATGCGCCTGCAGACCCTGATCAGTCGCGAGAACAATCCGATAGAACCCGCGGTCGTGACCGTTGGCAGCTTCCATGCGGGCTCGCGCTACAACATCATATCCGATTCCGCCCACCTCCAGCTTACCGTGCGTAGCTTCACTGACGAACAGCGCGCGCGGCTGATCGACGGGATCAAGCGGATCGTTGCGGGCGAGGCCATGGCTTCGGGCGTGCCCGAGAACCTGATGCCCGAGGTGAAGTTCGGCGAGGGCTTCACGCCATCACTGATCAATGAACCCGGCTTCACTGCGCAGGTCGTCGCTCCGCTGGTCGAACGTTTCGGCGCCGAAAGAGTTGTGAGCGCCCCGCCGATCATGCCGGGCGAGGACTTCTCGCGCTATCGCCGCGCCGATCCGGCAAATGTCCAGTCGGTGATGCTGTGGGTCGGAGGCGAACGTCCCGAAGCCATCGAGGAAGCCGCGAAAACCGGTGCGACCCTGCCTTCGCTCCATTCGCCCTTCTGGGCGCCGGATGCGGAAAAGGTTATCGCATCGGGGGCAGAGGCTCTGGCCAGCACGGCCATCGACCTCATGTCGAAAACCAAGGGCTAGTCATAAAATTGTGGCCGCCGGAGTGTTGGGGACACTCCGACGGCCGTATTCTCCTCCCCAGGAGAACTGTTGAATTCTAGTTGCCCGTCAACCGTCTGACGGCACGTAGGTGCCGAGGCGGTGGTGCAGCGCGTTGATCTTGGCCAGCTCCTCGCGGTCGTCCGTCTGGCGGGCGTAGGCGGTAAGCGCGGTACGCAGCAGGCGGAAGTCGGCGGTCGAGAACAGTGCGCGGGCGCGGCCCGGTTCCGTCTTCGGAGTGTCGTCGGTCATGCTCGTCATCCTCTCTCTCCTTACGCCGCAGCGAACTGGTTCATGGTGTTTGCAGCACCGCCAGCCTTGAGCGCTGCCTCGCCGGCGAAGTATTCCTTGTGGTCGTCGCCGATGTCGCTGCCACTCATGTTCTGGTGCTTCACGCAAGCGATGCCCTGGCGGATTTCCTCGCGCTGGACGTTCTTGACGTAGCCCAGCATCGCCTGGTCGCCGAAGTATTCCTTGGCGAGGTTGTCCGTGCTCAGCGCAGCCGTGTGGTAGGTCGGCAGCGTGATGAGGTGGTGGAAGATGCCGGCGCGCTTCGCAGCATCGCGCTGGAAGGTCCGGATCTTCTCGTCGGCTTCGGCGGCCAGATCGGTCGCGTCGTAGTCGATGCTCATCAGCTTGGCCCGATCGTAGGCCGACACGTCCTTGCCTGCCGCTTCCCAGGCATCGTAGACCTGCTGGCGGAAGTTCAGCGTCCAGTTGAAGCTGGGCGAGTTGTTGTAAACCAGCTTGGCGTTCGGAATGACCTCGCGGATGCGGTCGACCATGCCGGCGATCTGCTCGATGTGCGGCTTCTCGGTCTCGATCCACAGAAGGTCCGCGCCGTTCTGGAGCGAGGTGATGCAGTCGAGCACGCAGCGGTCCTCACCGGTCCCCGAACGGAACTGGTAGAGGTTGCTGGGCAGGCGCTTGGGTGACAGCAGCTTGCCATCGCGGCTGATGAAGACCTGGCCGTTCGTGATGTCGGCCGGATCGACTTCGTCGCAATCGAGGAAGCTGTTGTACTGGTCGCCAAGATCGCCGGGCTCGGTCGAGTAGGCGATCTGCTTGGTCAGGCCCGCGCCGAGCGAGTCTGTGCGCGCAACGATGATGCCGTCGGGAACGCCCAGTTCGAGGAAGGCGTAGCGGATCGCACGGATCTTCTGGAGGAAGTCCTCATGCGGAACAGTGACCTTGCCGTCCTGGTGGCCGCACTGCTTTTCGTCCGACACCTGGTTCTCGATCTGCAGCGCGCAGGCGCCGGCCTCGATCATCTTTTTGGCGAGCAGGTAGGTCGCCTCGGCATTGCCGAAACCGGCGTCGATGTCGGCGATGATCGGAACGACATGCGTTTCATGCTCGTCGATCTGGCGCAGCAGGCGGTGCGTGTTGACTGCGTCGCCCGCGGCCTTGGCAGCGTCGAGTTCGCGGAACAGGCCACCCAGTTCACGGGCGTCGGCCTGCTTCAGGAAGGTGTAGAGCTCGCCGATCAGCGAAGAGACCGAGGTCTTTTCGTGCATCGACTGGTCGGGCAGGGGCCCGAACTCGCTGCGCAGGGCGGCGACCATCCACCCCGAGAGGTAGAGGTAACGGCGCTTGGTATTGCCGAAGTGCTTCTTGATGCTGATCAGCTTCTGCTGCGCAATGAAACCGTGCCAGGTGCCGAGCGACTGCGTGTAGTTCGCAGGGTCGCGGTCATAGGCTTCCATGTCGGCGCGCATGATCTTCGCGGTGTACTTCGCGATGTCGAGGCCGGTGGGGAAGCGGTTCTGTACGACCATGCGCGCGGCGCTCTCGGCGTCGATGGCAGCCCAGGGGGTGCCGTTGGCAGCGATGGTTTCGTTCAGTTCCTTGATCCGGGCCGAGTAGGTCACGGGTATGCTCCTTGATCGTCTGGGGCGTGATCGCCTCGCAACCGATGTGGGGGAGGGTGGAGATTCGCGACAGGAAAATTTACAAAAAATCTTGTCTAGACTTGTGCTGACGCGGTAGGGAGTATGTAAATGTGTAAAGAAAGTGACATGCAATGGCTGAGGAAGCCCTCTTCGCCGGTCCTGCCATCCGTCGCCTGCGCAAGCGTGAGGGGCTCACACAGGCCGCGACTGCGGCGCGACTGGACATATCTCCGAGCTACCTCAACCTGATCGAGCGCAACCAGCGTCCAATCAGTGCGCGCGTGGTCATGCGCCTGGTCGAGCAGTTCGACTTCGATCCCCGCACCTTGCGCGAGGATGAGGCGATCGGCGGCATCGATGGTCTCGCCCGCCGTTTCGCCGACGAGCGTTTTGCCGATCTTGGCATCGACCGTGAGGAAATGCAGGAATTGCTCGCCAGCGCTCCCCAAGCCGCAGCGGCATTTGCGCGCCTCTACGATAATGCGGGGCGGGCGCCTGTCGAAGAGGACGATCCCCTATTCGCGCTGCGCCGGGAGATCGAGAAATGGCGCAATCATTTCGCCGATCTTGACAACGCTGCCGAGGAACTTGCCGATGAAATGCGCCTGTCGCGTGGAGATATTGGGCTCGCGCTGACAGACCGTCTGCGCGAACGGCACCAGCTTTCCGTTCGCATCCTGCCGCGCGACGTAATGCCCGACAGCATGCGCCGTCTCGACCTCCATGCGCGCCAGATACAGCTTTCCGAAATGCTCAGCGCGGCATCGCGCAATTTCCAACTCGCGCTTGCAATCGCGCGCCTGGAATTTCGCGACGAAATCGATGCCATTGCCAAGGGTGCGCAATTCGATGACGAGACTGCACGAGGGCTGTTCACGCGCCATCTCGATGGGTATTTCGCCGCGGCGCTCCTGATGCCGTACTCCCGTTTCCTGCGTGCCTGTGAAGCCACCGGATACGACTTGCCGGTCTTGTTAAGGCGCTTCAGCGTGAGCTTCGAGCAGCTGGCCCATCGCCTGACCACGCTCCAGCGCGTCGGGCAGCGAGGATTGCCGTTCTTCATGGTTCGGGTCGATCGGGCTGGCCAGTTCTCGAAAACCTTCGTCGGGGCGAGCACTGCGCG
Organism: Qipengyuania sp. RANM35; assembly: GCF_041021145.2. NCBI lineage: Bacteria > Pseudomonadati > Pseudomonadota > Alphaproteobacteria > Sphingomonadales > Erythrobacteraceae > Qipengyuania > Qipengyuania sp. RANM35. Next base: position 917,264 of record NZ_CM196433.1, read on the forward strand.
GTTCGTCAACTCCGACGTCAGTTGCCCACTGTGGCATGCGCACCGCGCTTTCGAGCGAGCAGGGGAATTGCAGGTGCAGTTTGTTTCACTCGACGTTGCTGGGGAACGCGAGGGGGGCTGGCTGACGATTTCCCGCACGGTCGAAGGGCGCGGGGAGCCGGGCGAAACGCAATTCGTCGTCTCGATCGGTGTTGAGGCGGTCCTCGCGGGCGATCTTGCCCAGGCGCGGGGCATTTCGTTGCGCTCGGACGATGCGCAGCCCATCGGACCCGGCTGCCGTCGATGCCATCGGGTACGGTGCAGCCAGAGATCGCTGCCACCCACCGGTCGACGGCTCACTTTCGATCCGGTCCGCTACGGCATCACGCCGTTCGAGTTTGCAGGCAATTAACCAACGATCTTCGGCGGTTGAGGAACCGCAGCGAGGTCGCACACGTTTTACGCTCCAAAATCTCATTCGCAGGGAGCGAAAAATGACCGAAGAACGCATCACCGAAACGACCACGCCGACCGGCGATACGCATACCACTCATACTGTCATTACCGACGGTGAAGGCCGCAGCGGCGGGACCAACTGGGGCATCCTGCTCCTCGTCCTGATCGTCGCCGTAGTGGGCATCTTCTTCCTCACCCAGATGAGCGGCGCGGAAGTGGCCAAGGACAATGCGGTTGCGGAAGCCGCCAGTGAAGTCGGCAATGCTGCCAACGAGGTTGGCGATGCCGCCCAGAATGCCGGCGAAGCCGTTCAGGACGCCGTTTCCAACTAAGGCGATTTTCGAAGAACAAGGGCGGCGAGGCACTGCTTCGTCGCCCTTATTCTTGTCAGTGTAAAATTTACCGACAATTCATCCCTGTCTGCTAGTCAAGAATTCCGACACCTGGAATTCGCGAGCCCGGACAAGATGATCCGCCTTTTCAAGCACTACATCTCGTACAATGTCGTGCTGCTCGGCATATTGGACCTGCTTGTCCTTGTGGCCGCCGGCGAAGTCGCCTGGCGCATCCGTATCACGCAGATCGGAAGCAGTATCGGATTGCTCGAGAACCGTTTGATCGAGCTGAGCGGATTTGCGCTCGTGACCTGGCTGACGATGATCGCGGTAGGTGCCTACAGCCCTGAGGGATTGCGCTCCATCCGCTTCGCTGCTTCCCGCATGCTCGTTGCAATATTGCTGGGCGTGGGTGCGATTGCCATCGCCAACTTCATCCTGCCAGGATCGGTGTTCTGGCGCTCGATCCTGTTCTACGCGACCATCATCGCCTTCTTCGGGCTCGTCATTGCGCGCTACTTCGCAGAGAGAATGATCGGCATCGAGACCTTTCGTCGGCGGATACTTGTGCTTGGCTCGGGGAAGCGCGCTGCTCGGCTGATGCGGCTTTCGAAGAGGCCAGGAAGCGGTTTCATCGCTACCGCATTCGTCGACATGGGCGACTGTACACCCGAAATCGAACATTCCGTCCCACGGCAGTCGATCCAGGATTTCGGCCGCTACGTCGAGCGGCTTGGCGCCAGCGAGGTTGTCCTTGCATTGGAGGAACGCCGCAACTCGTTGCCATTGAAGGAACTGCTGCGGATCAAGACGAAAGGCGTGAACGTCAACGATTACTCGAGCTTCATCGAGCGCGAGACGGGCCGCGTCGACCTGGACACACTCAACCCCAGCTGGCTGATCTTTTCGGACGGTTTTTCGGCCGAACAGCGGATTTCACGTATACTCAAGCGCGGCTTCGATGTTGCGGTCAGCCTGGTCATCCTGGTGGTCGCCTTGCCCCTGATTGTCTTCTTTGCGGCCGCGGTGAAGCTTGAGAGCAAGGGGCCAGCGTTCTTTCGCCAGCGCCGCGTGGGTCTCTACGGCGAAGACTTCACGCTTATCAAACTGCGTTCGATGCGCACCGATGCGGAAGCCAACGGTGCGAAATGGGCAGAGGAGAACGATCCGCGCATTACTCGCGTCGGACGGATCATTCGCAAGGTTCGAATCGATGAACTCCCTCAGTTGTGGAGTGTCCTGAAGGGCGAAATGAGCTTCGTTGGACCACGTCCCGAAGTGCCGCATTTCGTGGCCGATCTTGAACGCGAGCTGCCCTATTACGCGGAACGTCATGTGGTGAAGCCAGGGATCACGGGCTGGGCGCAGATCAACTATCCCTATGGCGCAAGCATCGAGGATGCCAGGCACAAGCTCGAGTACGATCTGTACTACGCGAAGAACTACACTCCCTTCCTCGACATCCTGATCCTGTTGCAGACTGCGCGGGTGATCCTCTGGCCGGCAGGTGCGCGCTGATGATCTGGGCGGGGACCCTATCATATGCCGCTTATTCGATCGGCGCGATTATTTGTGCCATCGCCGCGGTCTGGGTGGGCAGCAGGGGCGATCCCAACCGCAGCGACCGGGCGCCAGCTATTGCCGCGCTAGCGCTAACTGCAAATTGGTGCTTCGCGGCGGCGAGTTTCGAGCCGGGCAACTTTATGGTCGAGCTGACCGAAATCGCACGCAATCTTGGGTGGTTGTTTGTGCTGTTTCGCCATTTCGCCAACGATGGTCGTGACGAGAGCCTGCGCATCGTGCGGCCCGCGATGGTTGCACTCGGCTTCGTAGAAATATTGCACTTCGCCTTGCTGCTGCTGGCAAAGCGTTACTCCTTTACGCCGGAGATAGCCTCGCTCGTCTTCGAGACCGCCGTACTTTTCCGGATAATGGTGGCCATTGGCGCACTGGTGCTCGTTCATAACCTCTACATCGGTGCATCCGTGGCCTCGCGCAGCTTGTTGCGGTGGAATGCCGCAGCTTTGGCCGGTCTCTGGGCGTTTGATCTCAACTATTACACCGTCAGCTATATTATCGGTGCGGTTCCTGGCCAGATTGCGGCCGTGCGTGGTCTGGCAGCGGGTATTGTCGCAGTCCCCTTTGCGTTCGGCTTTGCCCGGGCGGCGGCAGGCCTGGAGTTCCGTCCATCGCGTGCTGTTACTTTCCGTTTCCTGTCATTGCTGGTGATCGGTGCCTACCTCGTCATGATGGTCGCGGTGGCGCGGTGGCTGGACCTGCTGACCGGCGATCTGGCGAGGCTTGCGCAAGTGGGACTGGTGATCGCAGCCGGAGCTCTGGCGCTGATCTGGTTGCCGTCACAGCGCATGCGCGGCTGGCTTCGCGTGACGGCAATCAAGCACCTGTTCAAACACCGCTACGATTACCGCGCTGAGTGGATCCGATTTACTCATACAATCGGCAGGACAGGCTTCGATGAAACCAGCCTGCAGGAGCGTGCAGTCAAGGCGCTTGCCGATATCACTGACAGTCCATCCGGCCTGCTCCTGGTACCGGATGAAACCGGTGCGCTGCAGATTGCCGCAAAATGGCGCTGGCATGGCGATGAGATCCCGGCACCCGCAGCTCCTGCAGCGCTTTCGGCGATACTAGAACGCGAGGAGCTGATCCTCGACCTCGATGAAGTGCGCGATGGCAAGGATCACTACGGTGAACGCGATGCTGTGCCTCAGTGGTTGCGCGACGACAGGCGTGTCTGGGCAGCAGTTCCGCTGCTTCACTTCGACCGCCTGGTAGGGCTTGCCGTCCTTTCCCGCCCCCCGGCGATGCGCAAACTCGATTGGGAGGATTTCGATCTCCTCACCGTCGTCGGGCGACAGCTGGCCAGCTACCTGGCCGAGGAAAGCGGTCAGGCGGCACTGCTGGAAGCTGGACGCTTTGATGAGTTCAACCGGCGGATGGCATTCGTGATGCATGACATCAAGAACCTGTCGAGCCAGATGTCGCTGTTGCTTCGCAACGCCGAAAAACATGCCGACAAGCCGGAATTCCGCAAGGACATGCTGGTGACGCTGCGCAACAGCGCAGACAAGCTCAATGCCCTGCTGGCACGCCTTGCGCGCTATGGCCCCAAGGACACTGCGAAGGCGGAGCCATTCGACATGGCAGTTGTTGCCCGCACTCTCCAGAAGCGCTTTGCCCACCTGCACACCGTTTCGCTCCTGCGGGTGGAGAGTGCATTGGTAACCGGGGACAGTGAAGCATTGGAGCAGGCTCTGGTTCACCTGGTCCAGAATGCAATCGATGCGAGCGACAACGACAGCGCGGTGGCACTTGAAGTCTATTCGGATGGCGTCTGCGGCAAGATCAACGTGATCGACAACGGACGTGGCATGAGCCCGCAGTTCCTCCGCAACGGACTATTCAAGCCGTTCGTTTCATCGAAGGATGGCGGCTTTGGCATTGGCGCGTTCGAGGCTCGCGAGATGGTTCGGGCAATGGGTGGTCGCCTTGATGTCGAATCCCGCGAAGGGATCGGATCGCGCTTCACCGTCGCATTGCCTTTGCTGGCTGCCGACCAGCTGATCAGGCGCAGCCCTGACCCTGCAAACTACGAGACCGTCTGATATGGCCAATACGAGACCAACACTGCTCATCGTCGAAGACGATGAAGGCCTGCAGGCACAGCTCAAGTGGGCTTATGACGACTTCGATGTCGTCATTGCGGGCAACCGTGAGGCTGCACTTGCTGCCTTGCGCGCGGAAGAGCCGCCCGTCGTTACCCTCGACCTCGGCCTGCCGCCGGATCCAGACGGCACGAGCGAAGGCTTTGCGGTGCTTGAAGCGATCATGGCGATGAAGCCGGACACCAAGGTCATCGTCGCCTCCGGTCATGGCGCGCGTGAAAGCGCTCTGCGTGCGATCGAGCAGGGTGCTTACGACTTCTACCAGAAGCCCGTGGATATCGACACGCTGGGCTTGATCGTCCAGCGGGCCTATCGCCTGCACCAGATCGAAAGCGAGAACCGCCGCCTTGCGGACAAGGTCGGCGAGGATCGCACGGTCCTCGGTTCCATGATCACGGCAGCACCGGAGATGGGCAAGGTCGCACGCACCATCGAGCGTGTCGCGCCGACCAATGTCTCTGTCATGCTCCTGGGAGCCAGCGGTACCGGTAAGGAACTTCTCGCCAAGGGTCTGCACCAGGCAAGCGACCGACGCAGCGGAGCCTTCATCGCCATCAACTGCGCGGCGATCCCCGAGAATTTGCTCGAAAGTGAGCTGTTCGGGCATGAAAAGGGCGCATTCACCGGGGCGGTAAAGACGACAGAGGGCAAGATCGAACTTGCCGATGGCGGAACCCTCTTCCTCGACGAGGTCGGCGACATTCCCTTGCCGTTGCAAGTGAAGCTCCTCCGTTTCCTGCAGGAGCGGACCATCGAACGCATCGGTGGCCGCAAACCGATCGCCGTGGACACCCGTATTGTCTGTGCGACGCACCAGGACCTCGAGGCGATGATCGGCGAGGGCACATTTCGCGAGGACCTCTATTATCGCCTTGCCGAGATCGTGGTGAAGGTGCCCACGCTTTCGGAGCGCCCGGGCGATGCGGTGCTGCTCGCCAAGCATTTTCTTGCCCGTTTCTCGGCCGAGATGAACCCGCACGTGAAAGGCTTCGCGCCCGATGCACTGTCGGCGATCGACAATTGGGGCTGGCCTGGCAATGTTCGCGAACTCGAGAACCGCGTCAAACGCGCGGTGATCATGGCGGACGGCAAGCTGGTGGGGGCCGAAGATCTCGATCTGCTGGATACCGACGAGGATGGCGCGGACCTGGCGCTGAACCTCAAGACGGCTCGCGAACAGGCCGACAGGCGAATGATCCGTCAGGCTCTCGCAAGAACCGAAGGCAACATTTCGAACACGGCGAAGTTGCTGGGGATCAGTCGGCCGACGCTATACGATCTCCTGAAACAGTATGACCTCCAGGCGTGATCGCCTCGCCCTTGGAATCCTGCTGCTCGCCTACACTGCGGGACTGACCGGTTGCGGTCAACGAAGCCCAGACGTTGCTCCGCTGGAGCGGGCCAAAGGCGAGCTGGCATCCGGACATGCCGCTGGCGCCAAATTTATCCTCGTTGAGTTGCTGTCCGAAGGTGCACCGTCCCCGGCCCTGGCTGCCTACTTTGGCGAGGCTGCCCTGGCCAGAGGCGATCTCGAGGAAGCTGCAAGATGGCTCGATCCGGGGAATTTCAGCGAAGATACGCGGGCTCACGGACTTCGGATGCAGGGCCGATTGGCCATGGCGAGGGGCAATCTGCCTGCAGCCGGTCAGGCATTTGACCGTTCATTGTCTCTGGACCCCGGAAGTGCTGCGCTCTGGGTGGACATCGGCCGGCTTCGGTATCGTGGCGGTGAACAGTTGCAGGCTCTCGAAGCGGCCGATCGAGCTGTAGCGCTTGGACCGCAGCAGGCCGTAGCTCTGCAGTTTAGAGGCCAGCTGTCGAGAGATTCGCAGGGGGTCGTGCCGAGTATCCGGTGGTTCGAGAGGGCGCTCGCCGCACAACCCGGTAATCTCGATATCCGTATCGACCTCGCCGCGACCTTGGGCGATGCGGGACGGGCAAAGGCTGCCTTGGGGGTGCTTCGCGGTGAAGGCGGACAGGCCGTCGGCCATCCCCGCGGAGAGTTTATCCAGGGGGTAATCGCCGCGCGTGGAGGGAAGTTTTCTCTCGCAAGGGACTTTCTGGAAAGGTCTGGGCTCGGGAAAGAGGGAGTCGCCTCCGCGCTTCTTCTTTCGGCGATCATCGACATTCACGAAGGCAACTTCGACAGCGCCGCGCAGACACTGGACCGCCTGTACGGACGACAGCCTGACAACGGCCGGGTGGTTGATTTGCTGGCGCTGGCCCTGTCGCGAGGCGGTAGCGAAGCAGAACTGGTCCACCGGTTCGAAAAGCGGGCAGCCGGTCCGGCCGGTTCCAACTACCTTCGGACCCTCGTCGGCAGGGCATACGAGGCCATGGATGATCGTGTGTCGGCTTCGCGATTTCTCGACCTTGCTGCGCAGGGAAGCCGAGGTCTGTCAGCCCTTCCGATAAGCGGTGGACTACCTGAAGAAAGGGATCGGATCAGGTCAGCAATCGCCCGCGGACAATCCGTCGACGCTCTCCGTCAGGCTCGTGCCTTCGCCAGGCAGTTCCCGGGTTCCTGCGATGCCCTGGCGCTGCTGGGTGACGCATTGTTGGTCAGCGGAAACAGGGAAGAGGCAGCTCAAGCGTACTCGAAGTCGGCGAAGGTCCGCAAGCCGTGGCCACTGGTCCCTCGAATGGCATCAAGCGTGAACGGGAAAGCAGCCGCGCGATACATGCTCGAAGACTTCGTAGTCGCCAATCCGTTGAACGGAGAGGCCGCAGCAATGCTTTCCGATGCCTACGCGCTCGAAGGGCAATGGACCCGGGCCGCCGCGCTGCTCGATCATGCCATGTCCTTGGGTCATGGGCGCGTGCCCTGGGTACTTTCGGCACGGAGTATTGCCGCCGCTCACTTGGGCGAAAGCGAGGAGGCCCTGCAGTATGCCATCGCCGCCAATTCGCTGCAGCCTATGAACCAGAGCGCTGTACGAGCCTTGCTCGGCTCTCTCCCCCGGGAACAAGTGGAGGCAAGGGCAGAATTGTCCACCAAGCTTCGCTCACTCGGTCGGCGGTGATGGCTCGACAAAGCGGTGGGGCTAAGTAAGTGACACCAGATGGCCGCCAGAACGCTTTTCGCCGACCCGATGCTGCGCATGCTCGTGTTGGCAATTCTGTTAGCGGCGATTGTCCCGGCAACCGGTGAGGCGCGCACCATTGCACAAGGTGTGGCCAATGCCGCGATATTCGTGCTCTTCCTGCTCAACGGCCTGCGCATTGCGCGGAAGGACATTGTGGCAGGGTTCAGGAACCTGCGGTTCCTTTTGCCTCTTGTGCTATGGGTATTTGGCGTGATGGCCTTGATCGGTCTCGGTCTCGCGAAGCTCGCATCGGGATGGTTGGCTCCGTCGGTCGCTCTGGGATTCCTCTACCTCGGGACCCTGCCTTCGACGGTGCAGTCTGCGACGTCCTACACATCGCTGGCCGGAGGAAATGTCGCGCTGTCGGTCGTCGGTGCCGCACTGCTCAACATCCTCGGGGTGTTCGTCACAGTCCCGATCTTCCTCGCCCTGGGTGGCAGCGGAAGCGGTGCTGTCGGTTCCGAAGTTGTCGTGAAGATCATGCTCCTTCTCATCCTGCCATTCGCAATCGGTCAGTTTGCCCAAGGATGGGCGGGCTTGTTCATTGCGAAGCACAAGGGGAAGATCGTCTGGATTGATCGCTTTGCCATCGCTGCGGCGATATATGTCGCGTTCTCCGGGGCAGTCGAACAGGGTATCTGGACCCGGGTAAATGTCTTCGACTGGCTGTCGATCCTGGCACTCGTCGCACTGTTCCTGCTGGCCGGGAACTGGGGAGCGTGGGGGGCAGGCGGTGTGCTGGGGCTCGAGCGCGGGGACCGGATCGCATTTCTATTCGCGGCTGCGCAGAAGAGCGCTGCTGTGGGTGCTCCGCTTGCAACTATCATGTTCCCCACCAAAACTGCGGGTTTTGTGGTGATCGCCTTGCTGATCTACCATTTCTTCCAGTTGGTGGTCGCTGCGCCGATCGCTAGCCGGCTGGCTGGTCCACCTCATCCGGATGGCGCCGATTATAACGGACCGACCACGCAAAGCTGAGACCGATCAGCACAGCACCGATCAGCCCGGTCACTGTCTCGGATATGTGAAAGCGAGCCGAGAGCAGCATGATGGCGCCAAGCACGATGATCGCCCAGAAGGCGCCGTGCTCCAGGAAGCGATAAGCGGCAAGCGTACCTTTGCGAACAAGGTGGATCGTCATGGAACGGACGAACATCGCACCGATGGACAGACCAAGAGCGATGACGATCATGTTGTTCGACAAGGCGAAGGCACCAATGACCCCGTCGAAGCTGAAGCTGGCATCAAGGACGTTGAGGTATAGGAATCCCCCAAGGCCACTCCGCATTACGGCACCCTGAAGCGCGCGGGCCTCTTCCTTGGCCTCAAGGATCGCGTTGATGCCTTCGACTGCGATGAAGGTTACGAGGCCAAGTATCCCCGCAACCAAGAATGTCAGCGCCTCGTCTGGCTGCAGCATTGTCGAGATGCCCCACAGCGCGAGGAGGAGAAGGGCGATTTCTGCCGCCGGCAGCGCTGCAAACTTGCTGAGCTGCTCTTCAATCCAGCGTATCCAGTGAATCTCCTTGTCGAGATCGAAAAAGAACTTGAGGCCGACCATGGCCAGGAACGCCCCGCCGAAACCAGCAATGCCGACATGTGCGGATGAGACGATGCGTTCATATTCGTCTGGACGGTTCAATGACAGGTTCACCGCGTCCATCGGGCCGATCCCGGCGGCGATTGCTACGATGGCGAGCGGGAAAACAACACGCATACCGAAAACGGCAAAGGCAATTCCCCAGGTCAGAAAACGCTTTTGCCAGACTTCGTCCATTTCCTTGAGAACAGAGGCGTTCACGACCGCGTTGTCGAAGCTGAGGGAGATTTCCAGAACCGACAGGACGACGATGATCCAAAGCATCGAAAGCGTGCCCGGGATCGTCCCTGTGCTGGAAAACCCGTACCATGCTCCCAAGCCGAGGCACACGACCGTGAAGACCAGCGAAAAGCCGTAGAAACGCAGGAAATTTCTCATGGTCGCAGATCAGTCCTTGGGCTGGTAGGTTTGCTCAGGCCCGGGGAAGCTGCGATCGCGAACCTCTTGTGCATATTGCGCGACGTTGCGTTCAATGACCTCCGAAATGCTCTCGAACTTCTTCACGAACTTGGGCACGCGCTCGAACATGCCGAGCATGTCTTCGGTCACCAGTACCTGGCCGTCACATTGCGATGACGCGCCTATCCCGATCGTGGGGCAAGAGACAGACTGGGTAACCTCGATGGCGATCGGTTCGACCACGCCTTCGATAACAATGGCGAATGCTCCGGCATCGTCGAGCGCCTTGGCATCCCCCACGATGGTTTCGGCCTCGGCATCGGTCCTTCCGCGTGCGGCATAACCGCCCAGAACATTGACGGCCTGCGGAGTCAGTCCGACGTGGCCCATCACAGGGATCCCGCGCTGATTGAGGAAGGCTATGGTTTCCGCCATCGGCGCCCCGCCTTCCAGCTTCACTGCCGCGGCGCCCGTCTGCTTGACGAGATACGAGGCGCTTTCGAAGGCTTGTTCCTTGGAGGCTTCGTATGAGCCGAACGGCATGTCCACTACGACAACTGCATGATAGCTTCCGCGAACCACAGCGGCGCCATGTGCCGCCATCATTTCCAGTGTGACGGGCACAGTAGATGGCAGACCATAAATTACCTGCCCGAGCGAATCCCCGACGAGCAGGAGATCGCAATGCCGATCGAGAATTTGGGCTTGTCGCGCGGTGTATGCCGTCAGCATGACGAGTGGTTCCCCCGTCTTGCCGTCGGTCTTGCGTGTGCGGATCTTGGGCACCGTAAGGCGCTTCATCGGCCTGGGAGTCGGATTGGCGCGGCTGGTGCTCGTCTCGAGCTGGAAGGTCGTTGACATGGCGAGCCTTCTAGACGCGCCACTTATGAGGGGAAAGCCCGCAGTTTGCGCCTTGTAATGGAACGGTCTTGCGTTAGGGTCCCCTCCCATTCGCGAAGCGCGGCAAGGCTGCGCCGCCAATGGGAGGAATAATCCACATGCTCCTGGATAGGGTCAAACCGCTGGACGCCATTCTGGCAACGGCGGAGAAAAAATCGCTCAAGCGCACGCTCGGTTGGTTCCAGCTAATGCTGTTCGGCATCGGCTGCGTGATCGGAACCGGTATCTTCGTTCTCACCGCAGCAGGCGCGCAGAAGGCCGGTCCCGGCCTCATGCTGGCTTTTGCCATCGCAGGGTTCGTCTGCATCATCGCAGCGCTCTGCTACGCTGAGATCGCCGCAATGATCCCAGTCGCTGGATCTGCCTATACCTACAGTTATGCCACCATGGGCGAGTTTCTTGCGTGGACGGTCGGTTGGGCGCTGATCATGGAATACGCCATTGCCGCAGCGGCCGTTTCGGTCGGCTGGTCAGGCTATTTCAGCGGGACCTTCCTGAACGAGTTGTTGGGCGTAACCCTTCCACCATGGCTTGCTGCAGGCCCGCTTGCGCTTGGCGGCGCACCAGGTGGCCTCATCAACCTGCCCGCACTTCTGATTGCCTTGCTGGTCACCGGATTGCTGATCGTCGGAACCAGTGAAAGTGCCAAGGTCAACGCCATCCTCGTGGCAATCAAGGTAACGGCGCTGACGGCCTTCGTTGCGCTGACTTTGACAAGCCCCGAGTTTGATGCTGAGCGCTTCAACCCGTTCCTGCCTGCCGGGATCTTCGGTGGCTGGGGAACGGGCGTCGGTGCGGTGGGCGCCGCTGCAACGATCTTCTTCGCATATGTCGGCTTCGACGCGGTTTCTACCGCAGCGGAAGAAACGAAGGATCCGCAGAAGAATGTGCCGATCGGCCTCGTCGGCTCGCTGCTGTTCTGCACGGTGTTCTACATCCTCGTTGCTGCTGGTGCTGTTGGCACCATCGGTGGCCAGCCGATCATGGGTCCGAACGGAGTGCCGTTCCCTGCCGGTTCCGAAGAGCTTGCTCGCCAGTGCGCTACCTACGCTGCGGACCAGCTTCCGCTAGTCTGCTCTAACGAAGCTCTCGCTCACGTTCTGCGCCAGATCGGATGGTCGGGCATCGGTAACCTGCTCGGGATTGCGGCGTTTCTCGCGCTGCCTTCGGTCATCCTCGTGCTGATCTTCGGCCAGACCCGCATCTTCTTCGTGATGGCACGTGACGGCCTGCTGCCCGAAAAGCTCAGCACGGTGCACCCCAAGTACAAGACTCCCCACATCGTCACCATGATGACGGGTGGTGCAGTTGCATTGGGAGCAGCCTTCTTCCCTGTCGGGAAGCTGGCCGACATCTCCAACGCGGGCACACTTTATGCGTTCATGATGGTAGCCATCGCTTTGCTGGTCCTTCGTCGGCGTGACCCGGAGCGCAAGCGCGCCTTCCGTGTGCCGATGGCGTGGATCATTGCTCCGCTGACGATTGCGGGCTGTGTGTTCCTGTTCCTTAACCTACCGATCGACGCGATGCTCTTCCTTCCCGGATGGGGCGTACTCGGTATCATCGTCTACTTCCTTTACAGCCGTGGCAGCAGCCATTTGGGCCGTGGTATCGTCGAGGTCGTCGACGATGTTGCTGGTGAGGAAACCCAGATTCCGATCCACCCGCCGGCGGACTGAGGTTTCGCCTAGGTAAAAAAGAAGGGCCGCCCCCTCTCGGGAGCGGCCCTTTTCTTTTGTGCGGCTGTCAGATCAGATGTCGACTGCTTCGACGTGGCGCTTTTCCGCCTCGTCGTGGATGGTCATGCCCAGCGCCATCTTGGCAGTGTTGAGTAGGCCGATGTCCATACCCCAGATTTCTGCCTGTCCGAGGTCCATGCGCAGGAAAAGCAGGTCCGGATCGTCTTTGCCGCCGTCGTACCATGCCTTGACGAAGTTGTTCCAGAACTGCTCGAAACGTTCCTGGCTGGTTTCGACCGAGAGCGTGCCATCGAAGCGGGCGAACAGGTCATGGTCCTTGGCGGTGAAGCTAGCCTTGGCCTTGCCGAGCTTGGCGAAGTCGCTCTTCTTCTGGGTGAAGAACCAGATCGCGCTGTTGGCATCTTTGTCGAGCTGCGCGGTCATGGGCACCGAAGTGTCCGACTGACCTTCGAGTTCAAGGAACAGGAACGGCGAGTCTGCCATCGCCTTCCAGAACTTCTGCTTCAGTTCGTCGGGGTTGCCTGCGGAGTTTTTCATGAGGGGGCCTTTCGTGATTGCGTTTGTCTTTCATACGCATGCGGGGGGCGGGACGTTCCGGCGTTCACGCTCGGACGGGGCAGGGCACGGATGAATTGCCTATTAGACCGACATGGAACATAATAGGAACATACGAGTCGATTCCCTATGATCCATACTGATCCTGCTCCACTGCCTTTCACGGCCTTTGAGGATGTCGCCGCGATTTCCACGCGGCGCAGTGCCCGGTGGCGTCCGGGGCTGGCTGCGCAATCCGGGCCAGCATTGCACAGCGAAATCTTCGCCTCATCGCGCGAAGGGGCGGGCGCGGCGGTGGCTCTGGCGCTGGCCCTAGACGACTGGCGCAGCATTCCCCGTGGGGAAGTGCGTAAGGAAGAGGACCGCCGCGCCGTGCTGTGGGTGCAGACGCGCGAGGCAGCGCGACTGAGTGGGCGCCCCTATCGTGCCGGCCTGCCGCGGGAACTGGCGACAAGGCTAATCCACGTACTTGCCGACAAGCCGGAGGATGCGCTCTTTGCCCTGGAAGAGGGTTTGCGCTGCCGCGACCTCGCCTTCGTGATCGGGGAAGTGTCCGGCAATCCGCGGGCGCTCGATTTTACCGCCTCGCGGCGGCTGACGCTGGCGGCGCAAAAACACGGTGTGCCGCTGTTTCTCGTCCGTCTCGATGCTCAGCGCGACCTGTCTTCGGCGCGGATGCGCTGGGAGGTGATCTCGGTGCCTTCAGCACCGCTCCGCTGGAACGCGCAGGCGCCAGGCGTACCGGCATGGCGGGCCGAACTGTTCCGCGCCCGTACCCATGCGCCGGGCGAATGGCTGCTGCACCAGGACGGTGTTCGACTGAAGGCAATGCGCGAGCGGGCCGCGGACAACGACACCGAAGGCGCGATGGACTGGACTGCGGGGCTGCAGCGCAGGCGGCTTCCGCAAGGGGCGTGAACATGATCGGGCACGGCAACGACCGCCCGCGCAGGATACTGTCGATCTGGCTTCCTGCACTGGCGATGGATCGCTGGCGGCAGGGCGGTGGGAAAGAGCGTCGCGAGTTCGACAGGCAGCCGCTCGTCCTGATCGCCGACACTGCGCACGGACCCCGCATCGAAGCTGCCAACCGTCCCGGGTCGGAAGCCGGCGCACGACCCGGAATGATGCTGGCGGACGCACGCACGCTGTGCCCGCAGCTCATTACCGCGCCTTCCGATCCAGCGGGTGATCTTGCCTTTCTCGAGAGCCTTGCCGTCTGGGCGCAGCGATGGGGGCCGTGGTCGGCGCTCGATGCGCCTGACGGGCTGCTGGTCGATGTAACCTCGGTCCCGCACCTCTTCGGCGGCGAGACGAGACTGGTCGAGGATGTCCATAATGCCTTCGCCCGCCGCGAACTGGCAGTGCGCACCGCCATCGCGCCCACCGCAGGCGCGGCTTGGGCGCTGGCGCATTACGGGCCGCCGGGCACGATTGTGGAAGGGCACGAGGAAATCGCGCGTGCCCTGTCCGACCTGCCCGTCGCGGCACTGAGGCTCGACAAGGATGTGGTCACCGTGCTGCGCCGCCTCGGCCTCAAGCGATTGGGCGAGATTGCGACCATCGGGCGCGACGCGATCCAGCGGCGTTTCCGCAACCGCAAGTCGCCTGCGGCCAATCCGCTGATCCGGCTCGACCAGCTGCTCGGCCTTGTGCCCGAGCCGCTGTTGCCCGTGGTGCCGGTGCAGACGCCGCTGGTTCAGCGTCGACTGATGGAGCCGATCCGCCACCGACAATTGCTCGACACGGTGGTGTCCGATCTTGCCGCCGACATGGCACGCGAACTGGAGGGCAGGGGGTTGGGCGCGCGGCGCCTCGAACTCGGCCTGTGGCGTGTCGATGGCGAGGTGGTCGTACGCCGCCTCGAAATGGCCGCAGCGACGCGCGATCCGGCGCATATCGTGCGACTGTTCGCGGCCAGGCTAGACGATGTCGACGCTGGCTTCGGGATCGAGATGCTGCGCCTGCGTGCCAGCTGGGCCGAACCGCTCGCGCTGGAGCAGGGCGATATCGAGGCTGTGGCGGAAAGCCACGGGACTTCGCTTTCCGCGTGCATCGACCGGCTGACTGTCCGCCTCGGCCCGCGCGCGGTCAGCCGGCCGGTTCCCTTTGCCAGCCATTTGCCCGAACGGGCGCAGCGCTGGCAGCCTCCACTCGACCCGGAACCGGCTTCACAAGGCTTGCTCGCTTTTCATGAAAGGCCACTGAAAATGCTTGAGAAACCTGAAATGATCGCGGTGCTCTATGCTACCCCGGACGGCTACCCCCAACGCTTTCGCTGGCGCGGTTCCGTGCACGAGGTGGTGCGGGTGGAAGGTCCGGAACGGATTGCGCCCGAATGGTGGCGCGAGCGCGGTAGTACGCGCCTGCGCGATTACTACCGGATCGAGGATGACCATGGGCGCCGCTATTGGATCTACCGCCAGGGCATCATCGGTGACGGGAGGGGTAACGACCGCAACGGCGGGCTGCCCGACTGGTATCTGCAGGGACTCTGCGCCTGAAATCAGGCGGGCTGCTCGGGAGCGGGTTCTTCCGTAGGCTCGTCAGCAGCTTCTTCCGGCAGGACAGGCTGTTCCTTGCCATGCTCGATCTCCGACTTCTCGGGGAAGAGGGCGCTGATCCTGCAAATCTCATCGCCACGCAAAATCGTTGCGGCCACGCGGGATTGTTCCATCGCCTCGGGCGTGTTGTTGAACGGCGGAACGACCGTCTGCGCTGGTGTGCAAGTCCGCGGGGCCGGATGGGCATCATGCGCCGCCTCCGCGTGCTGGTCTGCAGGCTCGTCGGACGCGATTGCGGGTACGGCAAGCATCGCGAGGGCAGAAAAGGCAAGAATGGCGCGCATAGGTTCCTCCGAACGGCCCCATGCCCCCGATCGCCTTGCCCGCGACTGAATGCCTATTCCGAGCGGAGGAACTCGCTTCGGCGCGACCGTTTCTGGCCGAGCGGGATATTCCCGAAGTTGGCTACCGGCCCGCTGGGCGCCTCGACCGTCTGGCTGGCATGTTCCACTACCGCCATCGGGATCGGGCGTTCGAAGATCAGGCCGCAGCTGTTGTCGTTGACCCAGACGACCTTGCAGAAATGCTCCTGGTCCGCCCATTCGAGCAGGCCGGAAACGCCTTCCACGGGCGGGTTAGGCGTGTCGAGGCGGGCACCTGCCTCGGAAAGGTCGCTGAGGCGGCCGATGCGGTCGCCACCGAGCATCTTGAGCCGGGCAGGGCAGTCCACAGCATATCTGCGGCTCGCGCGGCGTTCCGGCTGCGCGACAGCCGCATTCCTCCGAAATAGCGCCACCCATGTCCTCCTGTTGTCGGGCAAGGATAACGCCTTGGGTGGTTAAATGCGCTCTCACGGGGATGGTGAGCGCAATTTAACCATGACGATTGCCTTTTGTTATTGGCGAAGGATTGTTGAGAACATATAAGGAACAAATGTCCTCGCAATCGGTCCTTCAGAAGCTGGAAATCCTTGCCGACGCGGCGAAATACGATGCCTCCTGCGCTTCGTCCGGCACGGCCAAGCGCAACTCGATGGGCGGCAAGGGGATCGGCTCGACCGAGGGGATGGGCATCTGCCATGCCTATGCGCCCGATGGCCGTTGCATCAGCCTGCTCAAGATACTGCTGACCAACCACTGCGTGTTCGACTGCCATTACTGCGTCAATCGCAAGAGCTCGAACGTGGCCCGCGCGCGCTTCACGCCGCAGGAGGTGGTCGACCTCACGCTCGCCTTCTACCGGCGCAACTACATCGAGGGGCTGTTCCTGTCGTCGGGCATCGTGAAAAGCTCGAACCACACGATGGAACAGCTGGTAGAAGTCGCACGCATCCTGCGGGAAGAACACGATTTTCGCGGGTACATCCACTTGAAGACAATCCCCGAGGCGGATCCGGAGATCGTTCATCAGGCGGGCCTCTACGCCGACCGTGTCTCGATCAATGTCGAACTGCCGACCGACAGCGGCCTGACCCGCCTCGCGCCCGACAAGAGCGCAGCGCAGATCGAAGGCGCGATGGGCAAGGTGAAGGCCGATCTCGTCGAGGCGAAGGATGCGAGGAAGCGTTTCCGCCATGCGCCACGTTTCGCGCCTGCGGGCCAGTCGACGCAGATGATCGTCGGTGCCGATGCCGCGACCGACAGCGACATCGTGGGCAAGGCGAGCCGGCTCTATGACAGCTTCAAGCTGCGCCGCGTGTACTACAGCGCTTTTTCGCCGATCCCCGATGCCAGCGCGGTCCTGCCGCTGAAGCGCCCGCCGCTGATCCGTGAGCACCGGCTTTACCAGTCCGACTGGCTGATGCGCTTCTACGGCTACAAGCCGTCCGAGGTGATGCAGGCAACCGAGGCAGACGGGAACCTGCCGCTCGACATCGACCCCAAGCTGGCCTGGGCGCTCAAGTTCCGCGAGCAGTTCCCGGTTGACGTGAACCGCGCTTCCAAGGAGCAGCTACTGCGCGTCCCTGGGCTTGGTGTGAAGGCGGTGGGCAAGATCCTCGCCAGCCGCCGCCATCGCACGCTACGCCTCGATGACGTGGCGCGCCTCACGCTGTCGATCACCAAGGTGCGCCCGTTTATCTGCACCGTCGACTGGTGGCCCGTGCTGCTGACCGACCGCGCCGACCTGCGCAGCCTGCTCGCGCCGAAGACCGAGCAGCTGGAGCTTTTTGTCGCATGACTGTTAAACAGGCCCTTGGGCTCCAGCACGTCCGGCTCGGTACCTATTACGTCGTCAACCTGCCCGAGGCCGACGATTTCGACTTCTGGCGCGAACGGGCCCGTGCGCTGGTGCAGTGCGAGGTGCCGCCCGACCGCATTGCCTGGGTCGAACCGGGGGGCAGCGGCGACCTCTTCTCGCATGGCGAGCGGCGGATGCCGGTCCCGCCCGTCGGTGCGCGTCCCGTCCGCGCCAATCGCCGCTTCGTGCAACTGGCGCGCAATGCAGCGCTTCATTCGGACACCGAACGCTTTGCGCTGCTCTACCGCTTGTTGTGGCGGCTGCAGGCCAATCCCCGGATCATGGAGGACAAGGCCGATCTCGATGTCCGGCGGATCGAGGAACTCGACAAGAACGTCCGCCGCGACAGTCACAAGATGCATGCCTTCGTCCGCTTCCGGCTTGTGGAGAGCGACCCTGATGCGCTCGGGGAGGAAGCGGGCGAGCACTATGCCGCCTGGTTCGAGCCCGAGCACCACATCCTGCGCGCCAATGCGGGCTTCTTCATGCGGCGTTTTTCCAACATGCGCTGGTCGATCCTGACCCCGCGCGGCAGCCTGCACTGGGACGGGAGCATCATGTCCGAAGGGCCGCCCGCACAGCGCAGCGATGCGCCCGGCGGCGATCCGATGGAGGACCTCTGGCGCAAGTACTATGCGTCGATCTTCAACCCCGCGCGACTGAAGGTCGGCGCGATGCTGAAGGAGATGCCGAAGAAATACTGGAAAAACATGCCCGAGGCTTCGCTCATCCCGGACCTCATCGCGGGCGCGCAGAACCGCGAGGCGGCGATGGTCGAGAAGGGCGCGCTTGAATTCGAGGAACGGCCCGACACGCTGAAGGCGATCGACCGCGCCATCCACGCCTGCCGCAAGTGCCCCATCGGCGCGCTCGACAACAATGCGGTGATGGGCGAGGGGCCGCGCGATGCGGCGCTCATGATCGTTGGCGAGCAGCCGGGCGACAACGAGGATTTGCAGGGTCGCCCCTTTGTGGGGCCGGCAGGGCAATTGCTCGACGTTCACCTCGAAAAGGCCGGGATCGACCGGCGCACGGCCTACCTCACCAATGCGGTGAAGCATTTCAAATACGTCCAGCGCGGCAAGCGGCGCCTGCACCAGAACCCGGGCGCGAAGGAAATCGACACCTGCCGCTGGTGGATCGAGGGCGAGCGCGCGATCGTGCAGCCCAAACTGGTGCTCGCCATGGGTGCCAGCGCGGCGCGCAGCGTACTGGGCAGGACGGTGAGCATCTCGAAGGTGCGCGGCAGGCCGATCCCGCTGGAGGACGGCAGCGAGCTGTGGGTCACTTCGCACCCGTCCTACCTCCTGCGCCTCGAAGGCCCCGCGCGCGAGGAACAGGCGCGGCTGTTCGATGCCGACCTTGCGGCGGTCAAGACGCGGCTCGGGGAAGTGAGGGGGTGAGATGCCCGAGAACGACCTCCAGATTCCCAAGCGGACGATCGAACTCGACCCCGATCTGATCGACGCACCACCGCGCGCGCCCTTCGTCGAACTCGGTATCGCCTCCTGCTTCAGCTTCCTGCGCGGAGCGAGCGATGCGGTCGACCTGGTGCTGCAGGCCCGCGCGCTGGGGTACGATGCCATCGGGATTGCCGATGCCAATACCATGGCCGGTGTCGTGCGCGTCCATACCGAAGCAAAAACGCTGAAATTGAAATCGCTTATCGGCTGCAGGATAGAAACTGTCGAAGGTCTGGCCTTCCTCGCCTATCCGGTCGACCGTGCAGCCTATGGACGGTTGTGCCGGCTCATCAGTGCAGGACGGATGCAGACGCTCGACGGTGAATGGCAGGAGAAGGGCGCCTGCGACATCTCGCTCACCATGCTGGCCGGCCATGCCGAAGGGGTGCAACTGGTCCTGCTCCCGCCACGTGACCTAGCCCGCGAGTTCACCGTGCCCGCCTGGGCGAGCAATGTCGTCGGTCTTGGCGGGGAACGGATGCAGGAACATGTCGCCGCGCCCGTTGCCGATGTCCTCCCGCATCTGGCGGCGGGCCTGTCGAGCCTTCGCCATATTGCCGCCAGCTATCTCCATACCGGCGATGATGTCGCGCGGATCGAGCAGCTTGACGCGCTGGCGCGGGCGAACGGGCTCACCATCCTTGCGACCAACGATGTGCATTACGCGACACCCGACCGGCGGCCCTTGCAGGACGTGATGACGGCGATCCGGCACAAAACCACCGTCGCTGCCGCCGCGCACCTGCTCCATGGCAATGCCGAGCGTTACCTGAAGCCGCCCGAGACGATGGTGCGCCTGTTCGAACGCTGGCCCCACGCCATTGCCGCCGCACGCGAAGTGGCCGATGCCTGCGACTTCAGCCTCGACGAACTGCGCTATGAGTATCCGGAGGAGATCTACCCCGACGGCCAGTCACCGCAGCAATTCCTCGAGAGCGAGACGTGGAAGGGCGCGCAATGGCGCTATCCCAGCGGTGTGCCCGACACGGTGCGCGCCACGCTGGAGCGCGAGCTGGCGCTGATCGGCAAGCTGGAGCTGGCGCGCTATTTCCTCACCATCAAGGACATCGTCGACTACGCGCGCGGGGTCGATCCGCCGATCCTGTGCCAGGGGCGCGGCAGCGCGGCAAACTCGGCGGTCTGTTATTGCCTCGGCATCACCAGCGTCGACCCTGCCAAGCACGCGCTGCTGTTCGACCGTTTCATCTCGGAGGAGCGCAAGGAGCCGCCCGACATCGACGTCGATTTCGAGCATGAGCGGCGCGAGGAGGTGATCCAGTACATCTACGGCAAGTATGGCCGCCATCGCGCCGGCCTGTGCGCCACGGTGATCCATTATCGCCCGCGCATGGCCATCCGCGAGGTCGGCAAGGCGATGGGCCTGACCGAGGACGTCACCGCTGCCCTGTCCAAGACCGTGTGGGGGGGATGGGGCCGCGAGATCAGCGAGAAGCACGCCGCCGAAACGGGTATGGACGTCACTGATCCCCACCTGCGGCGCGTTCTCAAGTTGACAGAGCAAATGATTGGTATGCCGCGGCATTTGTCGCAGCATGTCGGCGGTTTCATCCTCACCGAAGGCGCGCTGACCGAGACCGTGCCGATCGGTAACGGTGCCATGCCCGAGCGCAGTTTTATCGAGTGGGACAAGGACGATATCGAGGCGCTGGGCATCCTCAAGGTCGATGTGCTTGCGCTGGGCATGCTGACTTGCATCCG
This sequence comes from Qipengyuania sp. RANM35, assembly GCF_041021145.2. NCBI lineage: Bacteria > Pseudomonadati > Pseudomonadota > Alphaproteobacteria > Sphingomonadales > Erythrobacteraceae > Qipengyuania > Qipengyuania sp. RANM35. The sequence goes on from NZ_CM196433.1 coordinate 937,884, forward strand.
CAAGTGCCTCGACCTGCTTGACGATCATCACAACCGTCCCCTGAGCCTTGCAACCGTCCCGCGCGAGGACCCGGAAACCTATGCCATGCTGCGCAAGGGGGATTCGCTCGGCGTGTTCCAGGTCGAGAGCCGGGCGCAGATGAACATGCTGCCACGCCTGCGCCCGCGCGAATTCTACGACCTCGTCATCCAGGTCGCGATCGTGCGCCCCGGCCCGATCCAGGGAGATATGGTCCACCCCTATCTCAAGCGTCGCCGCGGGGCGGAACAGGTCGTCATTCCCGCGCCATCGCCCGAACACGGTCCGCCCGACGAGCTTTCCAGCATCCTCGAGCGTACGCTTGGCGTCCCGATCTTTCAGGAGCAGGCGATGAAGATCGCGCTTGACGCGGCCAAGTTCTCCTCGCTCGAGGCGAACCGGTTACGCAAGGCGATGGCCACCTTCCGCAGCCGCGGGATGGTCGATGAACTGCAGGACATGATGGTAGAGCGCATGGTCCACCGCGGTTACGACCGCGAGTTCGCGCAGCGCTGCTTCAACCAGATCCGCGGTTTCGGCGAATACGGTTTTCCCGAGAGCCATGCGGCGAGCTTCGCGCACCTCGTCTACGTGTCGAGCTGGCTCAAGTGCCACTTCCCCGCAGCCTTCGGTTGCGCGCTGCTCAATTCGCAGCCGATGGGCTTTTACGCCCCGGCGCAGATCGTGCGTGACGTCGTCGAACATGGCGTCAAAGTGCTGCCTGCCGACGTCAATTTGTCGCAGTGGGACTGCACGCTGGAGCAGGTGAGTGAAGCCACACATCGGCGTGACGGCAGTGGTGGCGACAGCGGCCGTCTCGACAGGCATATCGCGTTGCGGCTTGGCCTGAGGCAGGTGGACGGCTTGCCGGAAGCCGTGGCGGCACGGCTGATTGCCGAGCGCGAGGAGCGGGGTGCTTACGCTGACGTCACGGCGCTGAGGGACCGTGCGCGCATAGGGCCGGCGCATGTCGAGCGGCTTGCGAGCGCCGACTGCTTCGGCTCGATGAACCTGACGCGGCGGCAGGCCTTGTGGGATGCGCGCAGCCTGATCGGCGGGCCGGACCTGCCGCTGTTCGCTGCGGCGGCGGCGCGGGACGAGGGGGCGGAGACCTCGCGCACCCGACTCCCCGTCATGCCGCTGTCAGAGGAGGTGGTGGCCGATTACCAGACCACGCGTTTGAGCCTGAAGGCCCACCCGATGGCCTTCCTGCGCGCTAGCCTTGCCGAACGCGGTTTCGTGCGCGCCTGCGACCTGCGGGAGCGCAAGTTTCGCTCCATGGTGCATGTCGCCGGGGTGGTGCTGATCCGCCAGCGACCGGGTTCGGCGAAGGGTGTTTGCTTCATCACGCTGGAGGACGAGACGGGTGTCATCAACCTCGTTGTGTGGCCCGATCTCAAGGAAAAACAACGCCGTGTGGTGATGGGTTCACGCCTGATGGAGGTGCGTGGCCGTGTAGAATACGACGATGAAGTTATACACGTTATAGCGCATCACATGGAGGATGCGACGCATCAGCTGTACCATCTGTCCGATGACATGCTGAATGCACCCGTCGCCCGTGCCGATCATGTCAATTCGCCGCTGCCCGACAAGTTCAACCCGCGCGACAACCTACGCGAGGGCAAGGACGATCCCTACCAGCCGGTCGAGCCCTGGCAGGAGCCGCCACCGGGCAATCGTGAATGCGGATGGCAGGGCGGGCACCCGCGCGATGTGCGAATCATTCCACCCAGCCGCGACTTCCACTAGGGCGCCGACCATGCTCGATCCGGACAAGATCATCGCCTTCATGCTCGTGACCGCCGCGACCAGCATTGTGCCGGGGCAGTCGATGCTGTTCGTCATGGGCCAGGCGATCTGGCGCGGAACGAGGGCGGGCTGGGCCGCGTTGCTGGGGATGCAACTGGGCTATGTCGTCTGGTGGGTCATGGCAGGGCTGGGGCTGGGGACGCTGGCCAGGGCCTATCCCCTCGCGTTCCGGATGTTGGCGTTGGCCGGTATCGCCTATCTTGCTTGGATGGGTCTGAAGGCGGTGCGCCATTCTTTCCACCTCGCAGACGAGCACGCGCCAATACCCGAGGCCTCGTCGCGCAATGCCTTCCGCGACGGGATCATGGTCGCCGCGAGCAATCCCAAGTCGCTCGTCTACATGGTCGCGCTCATCCCGCCCTTCGTGAACGCCGCCAAACCGATCTGGGGCCAGATCCTGTCGCTCGCGGTGATCGCACTGGCGATCGATCTCATGGTGGGAGCACTCTACATCTTCGCCGGGCGCAGCCTCGCCGGAGCGATCGAGCGACCGGCGACGCGGCGCTGGATCGATCGGGGCATGGGGATCGCATTTCTCCTCATTGCGGCGCTCATATTGCTGGACCTCCTCTCCACACCCGTGTGAGATAGGCGTGAGACAAGGGGAGACTGACATGCGCCGATCCATCCTGCTGCTGGCAACCGCCGCCGCATTCGCAACTCCTGTCGGTGCAGGGGCGCATTCAGACATTCCAGCAGCGATCTATACCGATCCCGCACCCGATGCCGAGAACCCCCCGCGGATGGAAACGCTGCACATTCCCAGCGGCGGGGTCGAAATCAACGCCATCGCTTACGTCGCCAGCGGTCCGGGTCCGCACCCCACGCTGCTCATCTGCCATGGCTGGCCGGGCAACGAGAAGAACCTCGACCTCGCACAGGCCGCGCGGCGGGCCGGATGGAATGCGGTCGCCTTCAACTATCGCGGATCATGGGGCAGCCCCGGCTCCTTCCGCTTCGCCCAGAACCCCGAGGACGCAGCGGCGGTGCTTGCTTACCTGCGCGATCCGGAAAATGCTGCGAAGCTCGGTGTCGACACGAGCCGGATGGCGATCATCGGCCACTCGATGGGAGGCTGGGTCTCGGCCATGACGGCCGGACAGGATAGCGGCCTCGTCGGCATGGGCCTGATCTCGGCGGCAAACATGGGCTGGGTAGGGAGGCTCGAGCGTGGGGACCTTGCCAAAAGGTCCGCCGGCAACGCCGAAACGCTGGCCGACACGTCACCCGAGATGATGGCGGACGAACTCATCGCCAACCAGGCAGCGTTCGACTTCCTCCAGTACGCACCGCAGCTCGCGGGCAAGTCTAACCTCGTCCTCAGTTCAGACGATGACCTCGCCTTCATGACCGACGCGCTGGTCGAGGCGATCCGTAAATCCGGCGGCACAAAGGTCACCGCGATCCACGAGGCGACCGACCACAGCTGGTCGGGCAAGCGCATCACCCTGCAGGCGCATGTGCTTCGCTGGCTTCAATCGATGGAACCGGTCGGGCGGTAGGGCACTGAGACGGCGTTTGCCGTTGAATCAGGCGATCAGTCCACGTACTTGGGGCGGGCATCTTGCATCGTCGGTCGGTACATAGCGAACCCGCCCGAAATCGACGACGTAAGCCGAGCCTTGATCGTCGAGGGCATGGATGCGGTCGAAATCCTCGTCATCAGACGGCACGTAAAGCAGCAGCGCACGTCCGGGAGGAACTTCGTCGATCACGCCCGGGGCAAGCCGCGCCGTTGCCATAATATTGCGGCCAGCAGGATCCACGCCTCGCGGATAATGGAGAAAGTTCACGAGGAAGGCGAGATTGTCCCGATTGAGCCCGTCGCTCCATTCCAGGTGGTAGACGCCAGCCTCCGTCTCGCGGACGTTGGGCGTCGCAATCCCGTAAAGCTGGGCAAAATCTTCCGTAATGCGATCCAGCTCGCTCCGCCTCCACCCGGTCACGCGCACCGTGAAATCGCCGGCAGCAACGGCAGGACGATGCGACTTCTCGCGCGCTTCGCGGTTCTTCCTGAAACGAATTGCCAGCACCAGCGAGCACAACATGATTAGAAGTGCAGCGACGCCCAGTGGTTGCATGGTCTTCAGTTCGCCTCGAGCGAATAACCAGCCGAACGCACTGTGCGGATCGGGTCCTTGGCGCCGTCGATCTCAATCGCCTTGCGCAGGCGACGGATATGGACGTCGACCGTGCGCAGCTCGATATCGCTTTCGGTACCCCAGACGCCGTCGAGCAACTGGTTGCGGCTGAACACGCGGCCCGGGCTTTCCATGAAGAACTTCAGCAGGCGGTATTCGGTAGGCCCCAGCTGGAGGGTGTTGCCGCGGCGCTTTACCTTGTGCGCGACGGGATCGAGCGAGATGTCGCCTACCTCGATTGTCTCGCCGGCAAGTGCGGGGCGGATACGCCGCATGACGGCCGAAACGCGCGCCAGGAGCTCGCGCGGGGAAAACGGCTTGGTGAGATAGTCGTCCGCACCAGTTTCAAGACCGCGGATGCGGTCGTCCTCGGCTTCGCGCGCGGTCAGCATGATGATCGGAACGTGGGCCGTTTCCTTGTCGCGGCGCAGGCGACGGCAAACCTCGATCCCGCTCGTGCCCTCGATCATCCAGTCGAGAATGACGAGGTCCGGCGAATCTTCGGCCGCCATGAGCAAGGCTTCATCGCCGTCCGCAGTGGTGCGGACGTTGTAGCCTTCGTTGTTGAAACGGTATTCGAGCAGTTCTGAGAGAGCCGGATCGTCTTCGACCAGCAAAAGCTTGGGCGCGTTCAAAAGTTTGCCTTCCCGCGGATTTCCATTCTCGGTCGGCACTGCTTTATGACCCTTGCGCTACAGATTTGTGTCAGGCGTCCCCGTCGGGCGGATAATTCCCGGTCGCCGCGAAGTGCACCATTTCGGCAACATTGGTCGCATGGTCGCCAATGCGCTCGAGGTTGCGGGCGACGAACAGCAGCTGGGCCGCGCTCGAGATCGTCGACGGATTTTCGACCATGTGGCTGACGAGGTTGCGGAAGATCGAATTGTAGAAGGCATCGACCTTCTCGTCGGTCGCAATGACTTCGCGCGCCAGTTCGGCATCGCGGGCGGCATAGGCGGTCAACACGTCGTGGACCATCTCGCCGGCCACTTCGGCCATCGCGGGAAGCAGGGTCAGCGGCTCGAACTTCTTGCGGTTCGGGCCGATTTCCTTGCTCGCCTTGGCGATGTTCTTCGAATAGTCGCCGATGCGTTCGACCACGCCGGCGATCTTCAGCGCCGCGATGACTTCGCGCAGGTCGTCGGCCATCGGGGCGCGCAGCGCGATGATGCGGACGGCCAGCTTGTCGACCTCGCTCTCCAGCGCGTCGATCTTCTTGTCGCCCTTGACGACCTTCTTCGCGAGATCGTCGTCGCCCTGGATGAGGGCGTCCATCGCTTCCTGAATTGCAGCCTCGGCCAGACCGCCCATCTCCGCGATCAGGCCGCGCAGCCGGGTGATGTCCTCGTCGAATGCCTTGACGGTATGTTCCTGCATCAGCCGTAACGCCCTGTAATGTAGTCCTGCGTCCGCTGTTCGAGCGGGTTGGTGAAGATGTCCGATGTGCGACCGTATTCTACCATCTTTCCGAGATGGAAGAAGGCCGTGCGCTGGCTGACGCGGGCAGCCTGCTGCATCGAGTGGGTAACGATGACGATGGCATAGCTGCCAGCGAGTTCCGCGATCAGTTCCTCGATCTTAGCCGTCGCGATGGGGTCGAGGGCCGAGCACGGTTCGTCCATCAGGATGACCTCGGGGTCGACCGCGATCGCGCGGGCGATGCACAGACGCTGTTGCTGGCCGCCCGAAAGCGCGGTGCCGCTGTCCTGCAGGCGGTCCTTGACCTCGTTCCACAGGCCGGCACGCTGGAGCGACTTTTCTACGATGGCGTCGAGCTCTTCCTTGCCTTCTGCCAGGCCATGGATTTTCGGACCGTAGGCAATGTTCTCGTAGATCGACTTGGGGAAGGGGTTCGGCTTCTGGAACACCATGCCGACGCGCGCGCGCAACTGCACGACGTCCATCTTCGAACGGTAGATATCCTCGCCATCGAGCGTGATCTCGCCTTCGACCCGGGCCGAGGGGATGGTGTCGTTCATGCGATTGAGCGTGCGCAGGAAGGTCGACTTGCCACAGCCCGAGGGGCCAATGAAGGCCGTGACGTACTGCGTCGGGATGTCGATCGACACCTCGTCGATGGCCTTCTTGTCCCCGTAGAACACGGAGACGTCGCGCGCGCTCATCTTGGCGTCGGTCACTTCAAGGTTTTCGTGAACTACGGTCACCACTTTTTCTCGAACTTGTTGCGCAGGTAGATTGCGAGCCCGTTCATGACGAGCAGGAACAGCAATAGCACGATAATCGCCGCGCTGGTGCGTTCCACGAAACCGCGGTCGATTTCGTCCGACCAGAGGAAGATCTGGACCGGGAGTACGGTCGCGGGGGAGGTAAATCCGTCAGGCGGCGTCGCCACGAAGGCGCGCATGCCGATCATCAGCAGCGGCGCGGTTTCGCCGAGCGCGCGGGCCATGCCGATGATGGTGCCGGTAAGGATGCCGGGCAGTGCGAGCGGGAGGACGTGGTGGAACACGACCTGCACCGGCGATGCACCGATGGCGAGTGCGCCATCGCGGATGCTGGGCGGAACTGCCTTGATCGCGTTGCGGCCGGAAATCACGATTACCGGCATGGTCATCAGTGCCAGCGTCATGCCGCCGATGAGCGGCGCAGAGCGATAGCTCGGGAAAATCCACAGGAAGACCGCGAGGCCGAGGAGGCCGAAGATGATGGAGGGAACCGCGGCGAGGTTGTTGATCGAAACCTCGATCAGGTCGGTCCAGCGGTTCTTGGGCGCGTATTCCTCGAGGTATAGCGCCGCCAGGACGCCGATCGGGAAGGCGAGCATCAGCGTGATCGCCATGGTCAGCATCGAGCCCTTGAGTGCGCCCCAGATGCCCACCTGCTGCGGATTGGTGGCGTCCGAGCGCGACAGAAAGCCGACGTCGAAGTTTTTCTCTAGCTTGCCTTCCGCGGTCAGCTTGGTTGCAAGCTTGCGCATCTCGGGCGAACCATCTCCGGAATAGGCGGAGGCCAGCTTTGCGGACGTCGGCAGCGAGAAGGTCACTTCCTCGCGCAGGATGGAGGGATCTTCGATTATGGCATCAGCGACGTCGCGCCACGCATCAGGCCCGATTTCCGCAGCGGCTTCATCGCCGAGTTCCTTGCTCGCGAAGAACGCGACCACTTCGGCGAGGCCCTGTGCCTGCAAGGTGTTGACCGCATCGGGCTGGGCCATCGCCGTGGGGTCGGCGGCAATGCCGGCCTCGGCGAAATTGATCGGCACATCCATTTCGACCCGCTGGAAGCCGCCAATGCCGTTCAGGGTCATCGTGACGAGCAGGAACAGCAACACCGTGATCGAAAACAGGATCGCGCCAAGGCCGACGGCCTTGAAGCGTTTTTCCGCAGCGTAGCGCTTCTGCAGTCGCGCCTCGAATTCGGCGGTGCGGGTGGGGGCGACGCGCTCACTCATATGCTTCGCGGAACCTCTTCACGACGCGCAGGGCGACGAAATTCAGGCCAAGGGTGACCATGAACAGGACGAAGCCGAGTGCGAAGGCGCTCAGCGTGGCCGGATGGTCGAAACTGCCTTCACCGGTCAGCATGGCGACGATCTGGACGGTAACCGTGGTCATCGCTTCGAGCGGGTTGGCCGTCAAATTGGCGGCGGTGGATGCCGCCATGACCACGATCATCGTTTCGCCAATGGCACGGCTGATGGCGAGCATGATGCCCGCGACGATGCCGGGGAGGGCTGCAGGAACCAGCACGCGGCGGATGGTCTCGCTGGTTGTCGCGCCCATGGCCAGGCTGCCGTCGCGCATGGCCTGCGGGACGGCGGCGATGGAATCGTCTGCCATCGAGGACACGAAGGGGATGATCATCACGCCCATGACGAGACCAGCTGCGAGCGCGCTTTCGCTCGACGGGTTGGAAACGCCAAGCGCCAAAGCGAGATCGCGGATGGCGGGCGCAATGGTGAGGGCGGCGAAATAGCCGTAGACCACGGTCGGCACGCCGGCGAGGATCTCCAGCGCGGGCTTGATCCACTTGCGCAGGCCCGGCGCTGCGTACTGCGTAAGATAAATCGCGCTCATCAGGCCCAAGGGGATGGCGACGATCATCGCAATTATCGCGCCGATGAAAATCGTGCCCCAGAACAGCGGGATCGCACCGTAGCGACTGCCATCCACCGCCGAAACGCTGGCCATCGGGTCCGGACCCCAGTGGGTGCCGAAGAGGAAGTCGATCGGCGAGACCATTCCGAAAAAGCGGACCGTCTCGAAGACGAGGCTGGCAAGGATGCCGATCGTCGTCAGGATCGCTACCAGCGATGCGCCGAGCAGGATCATCATCACGATCCGCTCGACCTTGGTACGGGCCGCAAAGTCCGGTTTAAGGCGCAGGAAAGCCCACGTCCCGGCGAGAAAGGCGATGACCAATGTCGCGGCAATGCCGATCCAGCTGTAGAATGCAATGGCGTCGCGGAAGGGCTCTACGAGCGCCGCGGCCTTGTCATTGAACACCGCCGGGGCGGCCCCGATTGCGACATTGCGGGCCTCGTTGAGGATCGCCTGGCGCTGGAAGCCGAAAGCGGGGAGCTGTGACGCAGCGGGATCTGCAAGGACAGACTGGGTTACCAGACCCGGCGCCAGTGCCGACCAGGTGGCGGCAAAGGCGAGGACCGGAAGGACGACCCACAGCGCGACGTACCAGGCGTGATAGCTCGGCAGGCTGGCGATGCGGCCGTCAGTGCTCTGGCGTTTGAAGGTCCAGGCACGTGCGCGGGCCGCCAACCATCCGGCGAGCCCGAGGCCTAGGGCCAGGAGTAGCAGGATTGTTGGCGACATGCGTCTTATTCAACCTTACTTGAGCTGCGAACCGTCGAGCAGCGTGAACTGCGTCGCTGCTTTTGCGTTGGCCGCCATAACGTCATCCGGCGACGCGACAAGCCCATGCTTTGCAAGCGGGCCATCCTTTGCCCACATCTTCGTCCATGCGGCGAGGTATTCCTTGAGGCCCGGAACGGCGTCGAGGTGGTTCTTCTTCACGTACATGAACAGCGGGCGGGCGCCGGGATATTCGAAGCTTGCGATGTTGTCATAGGTCGGCTCGACACCGTTCATGGTCAGGCCCTGGACCTTGTCGGCGTTCTCTTCGAGGTAGGAATAGCCGAAGATGCCAACAGCGTTCTTGTTGCCTTCGATCTTCTGGACGATCAGGTTGTCCTGCTCGCCCTGGTCGACATAGGCGCCGTCCGCACGGACTTCGGTGCAGATCTTCTTGAATTCGTCTTCGTTGGTTTCCTTGAGCGCCTTGGTCGCTTCGTCGGTCTTGCAACCGGCTTCGAGGATCAGTTCCTTGAGTGCGTCGCGGGTACCCGAAGTCGACGGCGGGCCATAGACGAGGATCGGGGTCGCCGGGAGCGAGGGATCGACGTCCTTCCAGGTCTTGGCGGTCTGGTCCTTGCCGTAAGGCTTGGCGGCCAGCGCTTCGTAAACGATCTTCGGAGTCAGGTTCATGGTGATCCCGCCCTTCGACGAAGCCAGCGCGATGCCGTCGAGGCCAACCTGGATTTCAACGATGTCGGTGACGCCATTGGTCTTGCAGGTTTCGAACTCGCTTGCCTTCATGCGACGCGATGCGTTGGCGATGTCGGGAGTTTCGAAGCCTTCGCCCTTGCAGAATGCTTCGATGCCGGCGCCCGAGCCGATCGATTCGATGATCGGAGCCTTGAAGTTGGGGTTGTCGCGGCTGAACGCCTCGGCGACGGCCTTGGCGAAAGGATAGACGGTCGACGAACCGGCAGCGCGGATCGAGTCGCGGGTAGCCGAATCACCACCATTGCTGCCGCAAGCGGCAAGAGCGACGGTCGAAACAGCCAGGAAAGCGATGGTCTTGAACTTGGTCATGGGAAAGCCCCTTGGTTGGAAACTAGCGGCGCCAAAGCGCCTCAATGTTACACGGTTGCGACAATAGTCTGACGCGTGATCAGAAATCGATCTGGGCGCGGACGCCGAAGGCATCGACATTGTACGAGCGATCGCCGTCGGCGAGAGCGTAAACCGCATCGTCATACTGCAGGATGCCGTAGTTGACACCGAACAGGGTGTAGTCGGTCGGCTTCCAGATCAGCGATGCGAGCAGGCCGTCCTGGGTGCCGCCGACGATGCCGGCGTCATTGAGGTCGAGGAAGTCATAGCGCAGGTTGAGCTGCAGCGATCCCATGCCGCCCTTGTTGAACGGGTTGGCCGGCTTCGAGCGGTCGAACTTGCCGCTCTTGTAACCGCGGGTGTCACCCTTGGTGAGGTAGTAGCCGACTTCGGCATAACCGCCGAAGAAGGTCGGGTTGGCACCGGCGCCGGCGAGGTTGACCTTCTGCCAGTAACCTTCGGCCGCCGCGTGGAACGGTCCGGAGATCATGGCAGCTTCGAGGCCGAGGCCGAATTCGCTGTCGGCAGGGATATTGCCGGTGTTGATGAAACGCTCGGAGGTGAAGTGGACGAGCGGACGCTGGCGGTAACGCACGGTGGCGCCATCTTCGGCGATGTCGTTGTAATGCACCGAACCACCGAAGTGGAGCTGGGTCTTGCCCATCTTCGGCATGTAGACGAGGCGCGCGTCGGCACCGCGATTGTTGGTCTCGGTGTTGGCGAAATTGTCGGTGAAGACACCGCCCTGCGCCATGAAGTCGCCGCCCTTGTAGGTGACCGATGCACCGATGCGACGTTCGAAGGCGAATGCGTCGGTAAAGGCCGCGCGCTCGATGAAGGTCGTGTTCAGGCTGCTGGTCAGCTCTTCCAGCGACTGGAAGTTGTTCTGGTGGCCGACGATGACTTCGATCGGACCATCGGTGTAGGAGAGGTAGGCATCGGCCGCCTCGACTTCATTGTGCGCGAAGTCGAGTTCGAACTTGTAGCCGAAGCCGCCCGGGATGTCGCCTTCGACGCCAAGGCGCGCGCGGCGCACTTCGTTGCCGAAGCCATCGCTGCGGCCGGTCGAATCAGGTGCGCTGGTGAAGCCGGCGTCATACATCAGGCGGCCGCGCGGCTTGAAGCTCCAGCCACCCTTGCCTTCGATGACCGGTGCGCCCTTCCAGGCGATCTTGCTGTCGGGTTCCTTGGCGACGGGAATGGCGGCAACCGTCTCTGCCTGCGCCGCAATCGTGGCGTCCTGTGCGTCATTGGCAGCCTTGGCCGCGGCCAGTTCGCCTTCGAGCTGGTCGATACGGGCGTTCATTGCCTGGAGCTGGGCGCGCATTGCGGCCAGTTCGTCGGCGGTGACGGTGACGTCTTGCGCAAGTACCGGGGTGGCCATGGTGCAGCTGAGCGCGGCGGCAGCCACCGAAAGGCGGAATATGCGGGTCATTGTGGATCCTTTTGGGGAGTCGGTTACGATCTGGCGACGCCCCTATGACCGGCAGATTACACTAATGTGACAGTTGTCGCGTAGGTGTCTCCGACCGGTGGAAATCCGGTGGATAACACCGCTCAGGGCTCGATTAGTCGACCTGTTGTTCGCTCTCGAGAGGCAGGCTGACTGTCACCCGCGTGCCTTCACCCGGTGTGCTTTCGATATCGAGCCGTCCGCGATGACGTTCGACGATATGCTTCACGATCGCGAGGCCGAGCCCCGTGCCACCCGAGGCGCGGCTCCGGCCGGGGTCGGTGCGATAGAAACGTCGTGTGAGGTGAGGGACATGCTCGGCGGGGATACCGTCGCCGCGGTCCGTAACGACGATTCTCACTCGATTCTCGCTCCGCTGCTCCACAGCCACGGATACGGGCTTGTCGGCATCGCCGTACTTCAGGGCATTGTCGACGAGGTTGCGGACGAGCTGTTCGAGCTGCTGTTCGTCGCCTCGGACCCAGAAACTGCCCTCGGAAGTGAACTCCAGCCGGTCAGCACGCTCGTTTCCGGCGCCGTCGCACGCAGCACGTTCCACCAGGCCTGCCAGTTCGATTCGCGCCTCGGGCAAATCGTGCTTTTCGGCCTCGATCCGAGATAGCGACATGAGGTCGCTGACAAGGTCCTGAAGCCGTTTCGATTCACGATGGATGGTCCCCAGGAACCGTTCCGCGACCGCCGGTTGCAGGTGTTCGACGTCTTCCTGCAGCGTTTCGACATAGCCGATGATCGACGCCAGCGGCGTGCGCAGTTCATGGCTGGCATTGGCGACGAAGTCGGTATGGGCGCGCGAGATGTCAGCTTCGGCGGTCTTGCTGACAAACTCGATCACGGCGAGGCCATCGTTCATCGTCTTGCGATTGACCCGCCATATATCATGCCGCCGCGCGAGATTTCGGACGATCGCGGTTCCGTCGGAGCCGCGTTCGATCAGTCGGACCGCCTCGGGCTGGCGCAGCGCCATGCGCACGTCCTGCCCGATGATGTGCGCACCAAGCAGTGCGCGTGCCGCATGGTTGGCAATGACCACCCGGTCGCGTTCGGTGATGATGACGGGGGTTTCCGAATGCTCGAACAGGTCGCGCATCGAATCGCGGGTGAGCGAGCCGTTGTTGCTGGTGTCGCTGGTCGGCGGAGGCTCGGCACCGATGAGCCATAGCGAGCCGACCCACACGAGCAGAATGGCTAGGACCGCGACAAGGTCGACCCCGAAGAACGCCAGAAACGCGCAGGCCGTGAGCGCGATCGATATTCCGGACCAGGGGAGTGGGCGCCCATTCATCGTGGCGCGGCTTAGCCGCCAGTCTGTGGCTCTGCCAACCAGTTTCGGAGAAAGTCACGAAAGTGGTGACCCCTACGGGAATCGAACCCGTGTTTCAGCCGTGAGAGGGCCGCGTCCTGACCGCTAGACGAAGGGGCCGTTCCAGGGCTCTGGCCATGTGGCCGGCCGGAATCGAAAACGCCACCGTGGTGACCCCTACGGGAATCGAACCCGTGTTTCAGCCGTGAAAGGGCCGCGTCCTGACCGCTAGACGAAGGGGCCACATCGGTGGCGTGGCGGCGCACTTAGAGGCGGGTTGGTAAGGCGTCAACCCTTCAATGTGCGCTGCGGCAAAGCTTTGTCGTCAATCGGCCCACGCAGCATCTTCGAGGTGGAGTTCCGCCTGGGGCCGGTTGCCCCAGTCGTCGATCTTGGCGCGTCCTGCCAGCCACAGGCGGCGGCCCTGTGCGGCGTGGAGAAGCGCCTGGCCCATGGCGCTCTCGGCAGCGCGAAAGGCGATTCCCTTGAAGCTGCGACCATCATCGCCTGCGGCAATGATGCGAACGTTGTCGGTTCCGACGATATCGCATTTGACCAGCCTTACCGGGCCTACCGCGATCCGCGGTCCGGGCCAGCCGACCCCGTAGGGTCCGCCTTCTTCCAGCGAGTTGACGAGATCGGGCGTCAGTCCTCCCGGCGCGACGGCGACGTCGAGCAGCATCTCGCGACTGGCCGACGCACGGGCGACCTGGCCCTCCAGATGCGTGTCGAGCCATTCGGCGAGGGCCTCGACCTGTGTGGCATCGACCGTCAACCCGGCAGCCATTGCATGCCCGCCGCCGGCCACCAGCAGGCCTTCGTCCCGTGCGCGGATAATCGCGGCACCGAGGTCCACGCCAGCGATCGAGCGCCCCGACCCCTTGCCCTGACCCGATTCATCGTCGAGCGCGATTACCAGCGAGGGTTTCCCGGTCTTCTCCTTGATCCGCCCCGCGACGATTCCGATGACCCCCGGATGCCAGCCGCGTCCCGCCAGCAAGTGCACCGCGCGGTTGTGCTGTGCGGCCAATTGTTCCTCGGCCGCAGCCTGCACTTCGGCCTCGATCGCGCGACGCTCGTCGTTGAGCGCCGAGAGCTGGGCGGCGATAACGCGCGCCTCCTCGGGATCCTCGGTGGTGAGGAGGCGTACACCGAGCGTCGATTCTCCCACGCGGCCTCCGGCATTGATCCGCGGGCCCAGCGCGAAGCCGAGGTCGCTGCAGGCAGGGGCGCGCTTCAGCCGGCTTGCGTCGATGAGGGCCGACATGCCGATATTGTCGCGCCTGCCCATGACCTTGAGACCCTGCGCCACGAACGCTCGGTTGAGACCGTGCAGGGCGGCGACATCGGCCACTGTGCCCAGCGCCACGAGGTCGAGCAGTGCGAACAGGTCCGGCTCCTTGCGAGACGCGAAATAGTCCTGCGCCCGCAGGGTGCGCACCAGTGCGACCGCCAGCAGGAAGGCAACGCCGACCGCAGCAAGGTGGCCATGCGAGGCGGCGAGGTCTTCTTCGTCCAGCCGGTTCGGGTTCACCAGTGCGACGGCGCGCGGCAGTTCGGCCGAGCACTTGTGGTGGTCGACAACGATTACATCGACGCCCGCGTCGTTCGCCATAGCCAGTGCTTCGTGCGCCATGGCGCCGCAATCGACAGTGACGACAAGGCTGCTGCCCTGTTCTCCCAGCCTGACCAGCGCCTCTCCCGAAGGGCCGTAGCCCTCGAGCAGGCGATCGGGAATGTAGTAGCCTGCCTCCACGCCGAGCTCGCGCAGGAGACGGATGAGAAGGGCCGAACTCGTCGCGCCGTCGACGTCGTAGTCGCCGTAGATCGTGATCCGCTCGCCCGACAGAACCGCCTGCGCGATCCGGTCTGCAGCGGCATCCATGTCGCGGAAGGCGGAAGGGTCGGGTAGGAAATCCCTCAATGTAGGGTTCCGATGCCGCGCGAGATCCTCTCTCGCGACACCACGCGCCAGGAGCAGCTGGCTGACGATATCCTCGCCGGAACCCATTCCGGTGGCCAGCTCCATGTTACCACCGCGCCAGCGCCATGCCCTTTCATTGAGGGAGCGTGAGACGCCGAATACGTGGGAGAGGGCCTGCGATGCCATTGCGGCATCCTAGCCGCAGCGGGGGCGATGGCAAAGCAGGCTCGATTGACAATCGACAGGCGCTGGCGAAATTGGCCTGATGGAAGGTGGACAACTTCTCATCGTCTGGCACAGCCGTACAGGCACAGCGGAGGCCCTGGCGCGAGCGGTTGCGGATGGCGCAGGAGAGCGCGCCCAGATGCTTCATTGTTCGCAAGTCGGGCCGGAAGAACTGATCGCAGCCGCCGGCTACCTCTTCACCTGTCCCGAAAATCTCGCATCAATGACCGGTGCGATGAAAGAGATGTTCGATCGCTGCTACTACCCGGTCCTCGGCAGGATCGAAGGCAGACCTTATACCTCGGTCATTGCAGCCGGTTCCGATGGGGAAGGGGCGCAGCGACAGCTGGACCGGATAGCAACAGGCTGGCGTCTGCGAAAAGCGATGGATGGCTGGATCGTCATAACCCATGCCCAGTCGGCGGAAGAAATCCTCGCACAGAAAACCGTGCCGCAGGCCACTCTGGAAAGAGCCCGCGGAATCGGTCAGGCGCTCGCCGAGGGCATCGCGTTAGGCATCTACTAGTAACTTCGTCCGTACTGGACCAATATTAGTGGGATTTTCTGGACACGACGGTGAAAACTGTCGCAGTCTCAGACAATTGGAGGGGCGCGACGATTTTCGGGGGGGTGAGAATTTACGCTGGTACTGACACGGCGAGGGATATGCCGGGCGTTTTCCTATTCTTCGGAAAGGGGCAGCGCCCATCGAGACGTGCCGTCGTCGAACAGTTGGCAAACAGCGACACCGCGTTCGTCAGCCATGACCCGGTCCAAGCCGATCGCATCCTGAAAGACGAGCGCGAGGCGGAGCTGTCGTCATGGCTCGAACTCGTCTGTCACGGCCTTACTTTCGATGTCCTGGGGCTGGGCGATGGCCCCGCATTGACTACCGGACCTGTGGCGCACCGTTTCGGGTGTTCGGCTGATATCGATAGCGGGGACTTCGAAGCCATCGGACTTTTTCCCGGTCCTCACCTGGCCGAAGGCGCCAACAGTCTCCCGGTCGTTCGAACCATGCTGCAACTGGCGCTGCTGCTGGCTGAGACGAGCGCGGAATTTCGTGGGGCCTACTGGTCACCCGCCCGCTCTCTTATCGGACCCGATCTCTTCAGGCGGATCGTCGGCGAATGGCTCGCCGGTGGTCCGTTTCCGTCGCTCGGTCTTGTCGGTTATGTCTTCGGTGATGATGGCGGCATGCGGAGTGACGGCCTCTCGTTCCTTGCCGATCGCGAAATTGCCCTCGAACCCGCCCTGTCGGCCGATCGCATTGCGGCCGCGAGGCTGGCGGTGAGGGTCGTACACCTGCTCGTCGGCAGCCTGCCACCTGATCACGTTATGCCATTCACCTTCGAAGGTCGGGAAATGCATTTGCGCCCCGACCCTGAAGGAAAGTTGATCTTCGTCGAGCTGGCTTGATCGCAGATCCACCCGCTCGCATCGCTGCCCAGACCGGGTTGCGAAGACCTCTCCCCTTCCGGAAGGTCAATCGCCGCGATGGTGCGCAATATGGCCCTTCGCTGCAACGTCACCATCGCTTGCCCTGCCAGCTCCTGACAATGCGGTGCTTCACGCCGTTCTTCGACGCGGTCGGGAGAGAGAGGATCGGCTTCGACGACTTCCGACGCAACGGAATGCTCCTCCCGGCACGCGAGGAAGCGGTGGGCAGGCTTCTGCTCCCGCTGCACCGGGGGCCGCATCGCGACTACAACGCGATGGTCGCCGACAGGGTCGGACGGATCGAACGAGCCTGGGCGCGCGATCGGGTAAGGTTCGGGACCGACAACCACGAGGCAGCGGCCATGCGCCTGGCATTGCTGCAGAAGGGTCTGCGGCGCAGGCTACTCGATTGTCGGCAGCCGCTGATGCTCAATCGCAAGGATCCGCTTGGGGCCGGCGTAGACTTTTCGAGCCTCGACGCACTCGCCGAGGAGTTGTGGGCGGCGGCCTAGGCGGTCGCCTTGGCCAGCGCTTCCTTGGCCGCGCGGTACTCAGCCTCGAGACGTGCCACCGTCTCCTCGACAGGAGCAGAGCGCGTGACCGTACCGATGCCCTGACCCGAACCCCAGATGTCCTTCCACGCCTTGGCCTTGGTGTTGCCGCCGCTGCCGAAGTTCATCTTCGAAGGATCGCTCTGCGGCAGGTTCTCCGGATCGAGGCCGGCGGCCTCGATGCTGGAACGCAGGTAGTTGCCATGCACCCCGGTGAAGAGGTTGGTGTAGACGATGCCGCTGGCGCTTCCTTCGACGATGGCATCCTTGTAGCGCTGGTCGGCATTGGCTTCGCTCGTCGCGATCCATGGCGAACCGATGTAGGCGAAGTCGGCACCCAGAGCCTGTGCCGCCAGGATCGAACGGCCATGCGCGATGGAGCCCGACAGGGCGATAAGGCCATCGAACCAGCTGCGGATTTCCTGCATCAGCGCAAAGGGGCTGAGCACGCCGGCATGGCCACCGGCCCCTGCGGCCACCGGGATCAAGCCGGTCGCACCCTTTTCGATCGCCTTGCGGGCAAAGCGGTCGTTGATAACGTCGTGCATGGTAATGCCGCCCCAGCCTTTTACCGCGGCGAACACATCTTCGAGCGCGCCGAGCGAGGTGATGACCAGCGGCACCTGCCACTTTGCGCAGGTGGCCATGTCGGCATCGAGGCGGTCGTTCGACTTGTGGACGATCTGGTTGACCGCATATGGAGCCGCCGGACGGTCGGGATTGTCGCGGTTGTGCGCGGCCAGTTCCTCGGTGATCTGGTGGAGCCATTCGTCGAGCTGGCTCTGCGGGCGTGCGTTGAGCGCGGGAAAGCTGCCCACGATCCCCGCCTTGCACTGTGCGATTACCAGTTCCGGACCCGACACGATAAAGAGCGGCGATCCGATGACGGGAAGGCGCAGGCGATCGAACGGGGCGGGAAGGGACATGCGGGGACTCTCCGTTGCTCTATGAAACGCAAATCTGCTTATGGCGCACGAATGCGCTTGTCGAGGATGACGTTACGTAAACGTCAAGCAGCGGGCAGGACGTGTTCGATGCCGTAGATGCGCGCCGCGGTTCCTGCGAAAAGGGCATGCTTCTCATCGGCGCTGGCGCCCTGGGCCAGCCGCTTGAAGGCGTTCCACAACTCGGCGTAGCTCGCGCCCCAGCGGTCGACCGGGTAATTGCTCTCGAACATCCCGCGATCGGGTCCAAAAGCCTCGATGCAGGTGTCGATGTAGGGGCGCCACATGGCCGCCAGATGCTCTGATCCGTGGCCCTTCATCGGCCCGTCTTCAGGGAGGCCGCAGAAGGCCATGGCGAGGCCGCCGAGCTTCACGGCGACATTGGGACATTCGGCCAAGGCGTGGATCGAACGGCGCCAGCGGTCGAAGTTCTCGTGCAGCTTGCCGCGATAGCTTGCGATGTTGAGCGGGGTTCCGCAGTGGTCGAGCACGATCTGCTGCTGCGGGAAAGCCCGTGCCAGCGCCAGGACGTCACCCAGCTGCGGTTCGAGCAGCCAGGCATCGAAAGTCAGGCCATAGTCGGAATAGGCGGCAAACCCGGCACGGAATGCGTCGGAATGATAAAGCCCCTCGGGCGCATGGAAGGGAGGGCCGAGCACCTCCGGATCGGCATCCCAGGCGGCAGCATGGCGAATGCCGCGGAAGCGCCCGTTGCCGGCAGCGACCAACGCCTCGATCACCGGTTTCACCGCATCGCCCAGCGTCAGGTCGGCATGACCCACGATGGCAGCGCAGGGGCGATAGTCGCCATAGAGTCCGCTCGCACCCTGAGCCGCGACCCCGTTGACGAACTCGACTTCGCCCACCGTCTTCAGCGCTTCGCCGCGCGAGGCATCGTAGAACGCGCCGCATTCCATGAACACGGTCCCCACCACGTTATGGCCGCTGTGCGTGTCTGCGTGGAGCTCGTCGAAGGTGTAGTAGGCCGCGCCAACCAGCGCCTCGAGGAAGTCATGCCGAGGTTCCGGGAAAGCACTCATCAGCGGCCGCAGGTCCCACAGGTGGTGATGCGGGTCGATGATCGGCAGGTCAGGGTCGATGATGGCTTCGCTCATGTCGGTCTCTCTCCCTTTGGACGCATGCAGGATCGGATGAGGGATCCCTGGCCTTGTTCCAACAGGATGGAACACATGGAACACGGTTCTGGCAAGAGAAACTGCGGGTAACTCGGCGCAATGCCTTCAGCCGAAACCTTTGCCAGATCCAGCACTCTGACACGGGCCGTTCGTAGGCGTGCAATGCAGAGTAGAAAAAGCGCCAGACATGCTTTCCGGCGCAGTAACAATTTGGGAACCTCAACGAGCTATTCTTGCCGGACAGTTCAGCGATCGGGGGGCAATTCCGATGGTTTTTGGCAGGAAAGGTCTGGAGACCGCATCGCGGTCGTCTCACTTGCAGCAGGCGCGTCCATTCATGGCGGGCCAGGTAGCCGAAAGCTACGCCTATGCCGAAGATGACGACGATCCGGCATTCGTCCCGCGCGTGGGCCCACGTCATGGGAAGGTGTGGATGGCTGCGGGTCTGTTTGCCCTCTTCGCGATCAAGCGCTGAAACTGCACTTCTCGTTCTGACCTGACAGCGACGGATCAGCTTTCGGCCCTGCGGCCTCCCATGCTCGCAAACAGGCCGACGACCTCGTCCCTGCAATCTTCGCACTTGCGGGTGTCGACCGATACGAAAACCTTGCCGCGGCGAATTTCCTGTTCGTAGAAGCCGACCTCGACCCCGTCGACGTCGTGATCGCTCAACATCTTGGCAATTGCGCTGCCGGTCGCGCCGATGACGCCGCTGACACCTGCAACCGAGCCGAAAGCTGATGCGGTCAGCGCGCCTGCTACGGCCACCGGACCAACGCCCGGCACGAACAGCACCGCCATGCCAAACAAGGCACCGGCGATACCGCCGCCCACGACACCCGTGGTGATTTCGCCAACCGAGTGTCCCTTGGGCGGCTCGTAGGGCTGGTCGAGATAGTTGCTTGCCCGCCAGACGAGCGAAATAGCCTCGTCAGGCACACCAACTGCCTTGATCGCCAGCACCGCGGCGTTCGCCGCTTCAAGCTGGTCGAAGACGGAGGTCAGGATGAAATCCTTGCTTTCATTCAATTTCTTGCGGGCGATATCGAAGGCCCTGGCGAAGCTGTCGCGTTCGCGTTCTGAGCGGAATTCGGCGCGAAGGCCGGCTGAATCATGGAGTTTCTGGACGCTCGGCGTGTGAGTTTCGCGGAACATCGTGCGCAAGAGCATGTCGATGGTCGAGGGACGCAGACGCTGGTCGGTGCCGCGATTGATCCACTCCATTGACCGAGGACGCGGGTGTGCAGTGTCGAGATAGTATAGCGCGGAGAGATCGGCAGCCTTGACCACGTACGCTGGCAATTTCTCGGGCGGGGAGACCATGGCGAAGGAAATAAGCGCCATGGAGAGAAAGTCCATGGCGCAATGGCATTATGTCGGAAACGTTCAATTTATAGTATTCGTTCTTAGCCTTGGCGTGCCACAGCATTGGCAGCGCTGAGTACGGCGCGGACGCTGGCTGTCGCGACGTCTTCATCGATGCCGCAGCCCCAGACGGTCCGACCGTCACCTGTCCGACATTCGAGATAGGCGGCCGCATTGGCGTCGGTACCGGCACCAAGCGCGTGCTCCGTGTAGTCGACCACCTCGAGATCGACGCCGAAGCTGTCCGCCAGCGTGCTCATCACGCTGGAGATGAGGCCGTTGCCACGACCCGAAACGCTTTGTGCCTTCCCGTCGACCTCGATGGTGCCGGCAAACAGGCGGGTTCCGTCCGATGCACGGCTTTCTTCGTAATCGACCAGGCGGAACTGGCGCGGTTCCATCTTGACGTAATAGGCATGGCGGAAGGCGTCCCAGATATCGGCGGCAGTCAGCTCACGGCCGAGCTCGTCGGCCATGCGCTGGACATGCGGGCTGAAGTCGGCCTGCATCTTCTTGGGCAGCTTGAGCCCCTTGTCCTGCTCCAGCACCCAGGCGAAGCCACCCTTGCCGGACTGCGAGTTGACGCGGATCACCGCCTCGTAGCTGCGGCCGAGATCGGCAGGGTCGATCGGCAGGTAGGGTACGCGCCAAACCGGCGAATTCTGGCTCGCGTGTGCCGCGAAACCCTTCTTGATCGCGTCCTGGTGGCTACCCGAGAAGGCCGTGTAGACCAGCTCGCCGCCATAGGGATGGCGCTGGTGGACGGGAATCTGGTTGCAGTATTCGACCGTCTCGATGACCCGGTCGATGTCGGAAAAGTCGAGGCCCGGGTCGACGCCCTGCGTGTACATATTGAGCGCCATGGTCACGAGGCAGCAGTTGCCGGTGCGCTCGCCATTGCCGAACAGGCAGCCTTCGACGCGGTCGGCACCAGCCATCAGCGCCAGTTCCGCCGCCGCGACGCCCGTGCCGCGATCGTTATGGGTGTGCAGGCTGATGACTGCGCTCTCGCGGTTCGGGAGATTGCGGATGAAGTATTCGACCTGGTCGGCATAGATGTTCGGGGTCGCCGCCTCGACCGTTGCAGGCAGGTTGAGGATGATCGGATGATCGGGCGTGGGCTGGAGGACGCCCATCACCGCCTCGCATACCTCCAGGCTGAAATCGAGTTCTGCAGTGGAGAAGGTCTCCGGCGAATACTCGAAGTGCCAGTCGGTGCCCGGTTGCTTGGCCGCTTCGTCGCGCATGACCTTGGCACCGGTGACGGCGATTTCGCGCACTTGGTCCTTGGTCATGCCGAACACGACCTCGCGCCAGGCGGGGCTGACAGCGTTGTAGAGGTGGACGATGGCCGCCCGTGCACCGGTGAGGCTGGCAAAGCTGGTGCGGATCAGGTCCTCACGGCTCTGGGTCAGCACCTGGACGATTACGTCGTCGGGAATGCGCCCCGATTTTACGAGACCCGAGATGAAATCGAACTCAGTCGCGCCCGCGCTGGGGAAACCGACTTCGATTTCCTTCACTCCGATTTCGACGAGCAGGTCGAAGAAACGGTTCTTCTTATGCGCGTCCATCGGATCGACGATCGCCTGGTTGCCGTCGCGAAGGTCGGTCGACAGCCAGCGCGGCGGGGCGGTGATGGTTCGGCCCGGCCACTGCCGGTCGGTCAGCGGGACCTGCGGGAAGGGCGAATATTTGGCGCTCGGATCGCGGAGCATGGACATCGGAAAATCTCGGTTCTTGCGGAAGCTTCGGGGTGGAGGTTGTTCCCTTGGGCGCTCAGCGCGCCCGCTCCGGCACGCCAGCTATCACGCCCAAGGGCGTGTAAGTCGCAGAATAAGGCCGAGTGCGTTGTGCATGTGCGTTGCTATGCGAAAGCAGGGAAGGGTTGTAAAGCAAAACAGGCTTGGGCATCCCGAGAAATTATCTTGCATCGCACAGGGGGAAGAATGTCCGAACCGCATCCGCTCAGCACCACTCTCGGTCTCGTCCGGGTGGTGTCGCTCGATCCAGAGGGCAAGGCGAGCCTGGAATACGAAGCCAAGTCCGAGCAATGCCATTCGGGCGGCGTAGTGCAGGGCGGCTTCATCACGGGATGGATCGACGCGGCAATGGCGCACGCGGCTATCGCGAAGAACGGGCCCGGCATCGTCCCCATGACACTCGAGCTCAAGGTCAGCTTCTTTGCCCCGACACGGCCCGGAATAGTGATTGCCGAAGCATGGGTGGAACGGCACGGCAAGCACACGAGCTTCTATGAGGGCCATCTCAAGGACACGCAGGGCAGGGTCCTGGCGAAGGCAACGAGCACGATCCTGCTGGCCGACGTCAGCCGGGTCATGGAAGCCTCGAAGAAGGCGACGGGAGGTTAGCGATGGGTGAGATCAGGCCGTTCGAACTCAATGTCGCGGAGGATGAACTCGTTCGTCTCGCAGACCGGCTCGATCAGACACGCTGGCCCGAGGCCGAGACGGTGGACGACTGGTCGCAAGGCACGCCGCTGGCTGCCCTGCGCGAACTCGTCGCCTATTGGCGGATCGAATACGATTGGCGGCGCTGCGAGGCACGGCTCAATTCCATCGGCCAGTTCATCACCGAGATCGACGGGCTCGACATCCATTTCCTCCATCGCAAGTCGTCGCGACCCGACGCGCTGCCGCTGGTCATCACGCATGGCTGGCCGGGGTCGGTGGTCGAGTTCCTCGGCATCATCGACGAACTGGCGGAGCCGTCGAATCCCGACGACATGGCTTTCCACGTCGTCGCGCCATCGCTGCCCGGGTACGGGTTCTCGGGCAAGCCGTCGGGCACCGGTTGGGGCGTCGAGAAGATTGCCCGCGCATGGGCCGAACTGATGCAGCGGCTCGGCTATGGCCATTGGGTCGCGCAGGGCGGCGACTGGGGCGCGGCGGTGACTACCGCAATCGGCCAGCTCGCGCCGGAAGGGTGCAAGGGCATCCACCTCAACATGCCGCTGGGCCGTCCGGGCCCCGACGACATGCAGAGCCAGGACCCCAAGGTCCTGCGCGCCTTCCAGCGTCTCGGCTTCTACCAGGAGTGGGACTCGGGATATTCGAAGGAACAGAGCACGCGGCCGCAGACGATCGGCTATTCGCTGGTCGATTCTCCTGTCGGCCTCGCCGGATGGATTGTCGAGAAGGTCTATTACTGGACAGACAATGGCGGATCGCCGTGGGACGCCTTGTCGATGGACCATGTGCTCGACGACATCATGCTCTACTGGCTCCCCGCGACAGGAGCGTCGGCAGCGCGGCTATACTGGGAGAGCTTTGCCAAGTTCGGGGCTGGAACGGTCGCTATTCCTGCCGGAGCAACGGCTTTCCCGAAGGAAATCCTGCCTGCCCCTCGCGAATGGGCAGAGCGGACGCTCACGCACCTCGTTTACTGGAACGAGGTGGAGAAAGGCGGTCATTTCGCCGCGTGGGAGCAGCCCGAGACCTTTGTCGCCGAACTGCGCGCCTGTTTCGGGATGATGGCCTAGCGCCAGCGCAGCCGGTCTGGATTCAACTGGCTGACCGACGTGACGCCCATCAGCCGCATTCCGCGCTCGATCTCTTCCTTTAGGATGCCGACAGCGCGCTCGACACCGGGCTGGCCGGCGGCGGCGAGGGCGTAGAGATACAGTCGTCCACCTGATGCAGCGGTGGCCCCGGCTGCGAGGCTCTTGAGGACATGGGTCCCGCGCCGGACGCCGCCATCAAGGATGATCTCGATCTCCCCGCCCACCGCATCGACGATTTCGCGCAGCTGGTCGAAGGGAGCGCGGCTGCCGTCCAGTTGCCGACCGCCGTGGTTCGATATCATGATCGCATCGGCCCCGATCTCGACCGCCCGACGCGCGTCTGCTGCGCTCATCACGCCCTTCAATGCAAACTTGCCGCCCCAGTCCTGCCGAATCCGCGCGGCGGTGTCCCAATCCATGTTCGTGTCGAGCATGGTGTTGAAATAGTCCTGGATGCTGACCGCCTTGCCCGTGCCTTCCTGCACGTGCCCGTCGAGATTGGGCAGGCGGAACTTCGGGCCGAAGACATAGTCGAGCGTCCAGCGCGGGCGCGTGGCGTAGCTCCACAGGGCCGAAGGCGTGAAGCGCGGCGGGGTGGTGAAGCCGGAACGCAGGCACCGCTCGCGCTTGCCCGAAACGATCGTGTCGACCGTCAGCGCGATCGCGTCGAACTTCGCTGCCTGGCAGCGTTCGATCATGCTGGCATTGAGGCCCTTGTCCTTGTGAACATAGAGCTGGAACAGCTTCGGCCCGCCGGTCAGCGCGGCGATCTCCTCGATCGAATGGGTTGCGAGGCTGGAAATGCCGAACCACACGCCGAATTCCTCGGCAGCCTTGGCGACGGCACGCTCGCCATCGCGGTGAAAGGCTCGCTGAAGCGCCGTCGGGCTGAGCATCAGCGGCAAGGCGCTCTTTCGACCCATGATCATGCAGGAGGTGTCGATTTCCGCGACGCCCGCAAGCACATCCGGGACGAGGTCGACATCGTCAAAGGCACTGGTGTTGCGCGCCTTGGTGATCTCGTCGTCGGCAGCACCGTCGATGTAGTCGAACACCGGCCAGGGGAGCCGCTGCCGGGCCAGCTTCCGGAAGTCGTCGATATTGTGGCAGTCGGTGAGTTTCATGCGCGCCCCAGTGCATGTTGTTCGGCTTCGCTCAGGTGACGCGGTTTTGCGATCGGCTCAAGCGTCGCGGCGTCGTAGAGTTCGCTCCGGCGACGGTCGCCCGAGACGATATCTCTGATCATCCGCCTGAAGAAGCGGCGCATCAAACGCCCCATCGAGAGCGGGCGAAGTCCGGAGGTATCGCCGGTCGCTTCATCAAGGAAGAGATGGCCCAGCGGCGCTCCCAGAGCATTGCGTCCTGCCTGATCGCAGTTCGCCAGCAGCGTTGTGATATAGGGGATGCGGCCGTTCTTGTAGGCATTGAACATCGGCGTCCCGCAACACTTCGCGTACCAGCGCAAGGTCGGGCCGTCGGTCATGTGGAGCCCCGCGAGCATCTCCTTGCCGCGATCGAGATGCATGCGTGCACATCGCGACTGGTAGAGTGCGGTGCCGCCATTGGCGTCGAGGATGCGCGCTTCCTTGCCGAAGTGCCGGACGAGGTCACGGCAATCCCTGCAGTGGCAGACGACGTGATCGCCTTCGACACTTGTCGCCTTGTCGATCGTGCCTGCAACGGCTCCGCACTCGCAGGCGAAGTTCACGGCTTGCGAAGAATCTTTTCCATAGGTCGCCCTTTGGCCAGTTCGTCGACCAGCTTGTCGAGATAGCGGATCTCGCGCATCAGCGGCTCTTCGACGGTTTCGACCTGGACGCCGCAGACCTTGCCGGTGATGAGCGTGCGATCGGGGTTCATCGGCGCTTCGCCGAAGAAGTGCGTGAAGTCGGTCTGCTTTTCGACATGCCCGTCGAGCTCGGACTGGGAATAGCCGGTCAGCCAGCGGATGACCTCGTCCACCTCTTCGCGCGTGCGGCCCTTTTTCTCCGCCTTGGCGATGTAGGCACGGTGCACGCCCGCGAAGGGCATGGCGTAGATGCGATGTCCTGCCACGCCCTTCGGGCTATCAGTTCTTGTCCTTGTCGACCAGTTTGTTGGCGCCGATCCAGGGCATCATGGCGCGCAACTGGGCGCCGGTTTGCTCGATCGGATGGGCAGCGGCAGCCTTGCGGCTTGCCTTGAGTTCAGGCTGGCCGGCCTGGTTGTCGAGCACGAAGTCCTTCACGAAGCGACCCGACTGGATGTCCTTGAGGACGCGCTTCATTTCCGCCTTGGTCTCGTCGGTGATGATGCGCGGGCCGGTCTTGATGTCACCGTATTCTGCGGTGTTCGAGATCGAGTAGCGCATGTTGGCGATGCCGCCTTCATAGAGCAGGTCGACGATCAGCTTGGTTTCGTGGAGGCACTCGAAATAGGCCATTTCGGGCGCGTAACCTGCCTCGACCAGCGTCTCGAACCCTGCCTGGATAAGGTGGGTGATACCGCCGCAAAGCACTGCCTGTTCGCCGAAGAGGTCGGTCTCGCACTCTTCCTTGAAGTTGGTCTCGATGATGCCCGAGCGACCGCCACCTACCGCGCTGGCATAGGACAGGGCGAGCTGCTTAGCGAAGCCGTTGCCACCCGACTGGCTTGATTCCTGGTGAACCGCGATGAGGCACGGCACGCCGCCGCCCTTGAGATATTCGCCGCGCACGGTGTGGCCCGGACCCTTGGGGGCGATCATGATGACGTCGACGTCCGCCGGCGGGTCGATCAGGCCGAAGTGGATGTTGAGGCCATGCGCAAAGGCAAGCGCGGTACCGGGGCGCATCTTGCCCGCCACCTCGTTGGCATAGATCGCCGCCTGGTGTTCGTCGGGCGCGAGGATCATCAGGACGTCGGCCCACTCGGCGGCTTCGGACACGGTCTTGACCGTGAAGCCGGCCGCTTCGGCCTTCTTCGCTGTGGCTGAGCCGGGGCGCAGGGCGATGGCGACTTCGCCGACGCCGCTGTCGCGCAGGTTCTGGGCATGGGCGTGGCCCTGGCTGCCGTAGCCGACGATGGCGACCTTCTTGTCCTTGATCAGGTTGGTGTCGCAATCGGTATCGTAATAGACTTGCATTGGATCCCTCGTTCTACGCGCCGGCTGCGCCGCGCATCATACCCACGATCCCCGAGCGGCCGACCTCTTCGAGGCCGAGTTCGCGCATCAGGGCGATGAAACTGTCGATCTTGTCCGGCGCGCCGGTCAGTTCGAAGACGAAACTGCTGGTGGTGGTGTCGACGACCTTCGCGCGGAACAGCTCCGCGATGCGCAGCGCCTCCACGCGGTTGTCGCCCTTGCCGGAAACCTTCACCAGCGCCAGCTCGCGCTCGACATGTGCGCCGCTCTCGGTGAGGTCGATGACCTTGTGCACCGGAACCAGTCGCTCGAGCTGGGCGCGGATCTGGTCGATCACCGGCTCCGGCCCGCGCGTCACGATGGTGATGCGGCTGATGGCATGGTCTTCCGAAATGTCGGCCACGGTCAGGCTGTCGATGTTGTAGCCGCGCGCGGTGAACATGCCTGCGATCTTGGCGAGGATGCCCGCCTCGTTGTCGACGATCACATTGAGGACGTGGCGCTCGGACGCCTGCTGGGCGATCTTCATGCCATGCGCCCCTGCCACAGTGGCTCGAACATGCGGCCTTCGCCGTCGTATTCGCGCAGGAAGTCCTTGCCGCGGCGCACCGCCTCGAAATTGTCGGTCTGGCGGGCGAGGTCGAGCCCCTCGTCGAGCAGCAGCCAGCTACCGTCGGCCTGCTTCTGCGCGACCTCCATGCCGACGAAGCGCTCGCCATTGTCCTCGAGCCAGTCGAGCAGCTGCTCGGCATCGCTACGGGTGAACCAGCAGCGGCGTTCAGCGCGCGCGGCGAATTGTTCAGGAAAGTTTGCCATCATGCCCATCACACAAGTGCCTTGGCTTCGTCGTCCATCGTGCCTTCGACGTGATCGCCGTAAAGCAGCATGTCGGTGTGCGCCGCTCCGCTGGGGATCATCGGGAAGCAGTTCGCTTCCTTTGCGACCATGCAGTCGACCATGACCGGCCCGTCATGCGCGAGCATGGCCTCGATCCCTGCGTCGAGCTGGCTTTCGTCCTCGATCCGGATGCCCTTCCAGCCATATGCCTCGGCCAGTTTCACGAAGTCCGGCAGGCTGTCCGAATAGCTGTTCGAATAGCGGCTCTCATAGGTCAGTTCCTGCCACTGGCGGACCATGCCCATGTATTCGTTGTTGAGGATGAAGACCTTCACCGGCAGGCGATACTGGCTCGCCGTGCCGAGTTCCTGGATGTTCATCTGGATGCTCGCCTCGCCAGCCACGTCGATGACCAGGCGGTCCGGGTTGCCCAGCTGCGCGCCGATCGCGGCGGGCAGGCCATAGCCCATGGTGCCGAGGCCACCGCTGGTCAGCCAGCGGTTGGGGCCGAAGAAACCGAAATACTGCGCCGCCCACATCTGGTGCTGGCCGACTTCGGTGGTGATGATCGGGTCGAGATGCTTCGTCAGCGCGAAGAGCCGTTCGATGCTCTTCTGCGGCATGATGAGGTCACTTCCCTTGTCGGGATAGGCGAGGCAGTCGCGCGCCTTCCAGCCGAGGATACGGGCCTTCCATTCGCCGAGATCGCGCGTGTTGCGTCCGCCCCATGCCTCGACCAGCTGTTCGAGCACATGGCCGCAATCACCGACGATGCCGAGGTCGACAGGGACGATCTTGTTGATGCTTGCCCGGTCGATATCGATGTGGATTTTCTTGGCTTCGGGCGCAAAGGCATCGAGCCGGCCGGTCACGCGATCATCGAAGCGCGCGCCGATGGCGACGATCAGGTCGGCTTTGTTCATCGCCATGTTGGCTTCGTAGGTGCCGTGCATGCCGAGCATGCCGAGCCAGTCGGGATGATCAGCGGGAAATGCGCCGAGGCCCATCAGCGTACTGGTGACGGGGGCGCCGGTCAGGTCCTGCAGCTTGCGCAGCATCTCCGAAGCGCGCGGACCGGCGTTGATGACGCCTCCTCCGGTGTAGAAGACCGGCCGCTGCGCCGATGCGATCATGGCGACCGCCTCGGCAATCTCGTCCGCCGCGCCGACGACGCGGGGCTGGTAGCGATGCGAGGGCAGGGGGGCAGTGTCCTGCTCGTCCCAGCTGGCAAGCGCGATCTGCACGTCCTTGGGAATGTCGACGACCACCGGGCCGGGTCGACCGGTCGTGGCGATGCGGAAGGCTTCCTCGATCGTGGCCTGCAGCCGCTCGGGGTCCTTCACCAGATAGTTGTGCTTGGTGCAGTGGCGGGTGAGGCCGATGGTATCGGCTTCCTGGAATGCGTCCGTGCCGATCAGTGCAGTGGGAACCTGCCCGGTTATCACCACCATCGGGATCGAATCCATGTAGGCATCGGCGATGCCGGTCACGGCATTGGTCGCACCCGGACCGCTGGTGACGAGAACCACGCCGGGCTTCCCGGTCGAGCGGGCATAGCCTTCCGCCGCATGGGCCGCCCCTGCCTCGTGGCGGACGAGGATGTGGCGGATGTCCTTATCGGCGAAAAGCTCGTCGTAAATCGGCAGCACGGCGCCGCCGGGATAGCCGAAGACGAACTCCACCCCCTGCCGTTTGAGGCATTCGATCAGGATGGACGCGCCGCTGCGCTCGCTACTCACAATACCCTCCGGACCCGTTTACATGGCTTGAAGTTACAAATCGGCCCGGCGCTGGGGTCTGGAGCGCCGGGCCGACTATCAGCGCTTTACCGCTGATGCGATTTCACTGTCAACCACTTTCACGCAATAAAGATACAAGAAAACTGATATCGGCAATGCTTTTGTTATCAACCCGAGGCCAGTCCTCCGGTGGTTGGTGGCGGAACCACGTGTACTGGCGCTTGGCGTACTGCCGTGTCGCCTGCTGGCCAGCGGCGATTGCTTGAGGGCGCCCAAGTTCGCCTTTGAGCATTGCCGAGATCTCGGGCACGCCGATGGCGCGCATGACCGGGAGCGCAGGATCGAGCCCGCGTTCGAGCAGCGCCTCGATTTCCTCGATCGCGCCGCGTTCCAGCATGAGTTCGAACCGGCGATCGCATCTTTCGTAGAGCCACTCGCGATCGGGCAGCAGGATCAGTGGAGCGAGATTGACGGTATCGCCGATCCCGCCCTCCTTGCGCGCCTGCCAGTCGGTGAGTGTCCGTCCTGTGGATCGCACGACCTCGAGCGCTCGCGTGGTGCGTGACACATCAGCCGGAGCGAGACGGGCCGCGGCACCGGGATCTTCCCGCTCTAGCGCAGCGCGGGCCTCGGCCTGGGGCAACAGGCGGACTTGCTCACGAA
This sequence comes from Qipengyuania sp. RANM35, assembly GCF_041021145.2. Classification (NCBI taxonomy): domain Bacteria; kingdom Pseudomonadati; phylum Pseudomonadota; class Alphaproteobacteria; order Sphingomonadales; family Erythrobacteraceae; genus Qipengyuania; species Qipengyuania sp. RANM35. The sequence goes on from NZ_CM196433.1 coordinate 967,953, forward strand.
TATCCGGATCGATCGCTGGAACTGGGGCAATCCCGTCGAGCAGGGTCCGCATGTAGAGGCCCGTCCCGCCGACCAGCACGGGCACGGCATCCTCATCATGCAGCGCCTCGATCTCGCGCCTTGCCGCTGCGGCCCAGTCGGCCGCCGAGCACGGTTCGGCCCCGTCCCACGCGCCGAACAGGCGATGCTCGATCCCGCCCATCTCGGTTTCGTCGGGGCGCGCAGACAGAACCTTCAGGTCGGCATAGACCTGCGCACTGTCGGCATTGATCACCACCGCGCGTCGGCCTCCGGCCTCGGACTGTTGCGCCAGCCTGACCGCGAGATCGCTCTTGCCGCTGGCGGTCGGCCCTGCAATGAGCGCGACCGGTTTCCTCGCTGCTGGATTTTCGGGAGAATTCGTCTTGTTCATCGCGCGTCTGATAGCAGACCACGCAGACCTTGATACCCGGCTCGACCGGCTGACCGGGGCTCTGGCGGACGCCGGCTCGCCGCTGGCTATGGCTGGCCTCCTGGATTCGGGCGACAACGTCCTCCAGCTATCCCTGCCGCATGGCGACAGGGCAGCTTTGACGGCAGCGATCGTCGAACATTTCGGCGAATGCGACCTCCTCGTCGCCGATCACGAAATCGAAGTCCCGCGCCTGTTCGTATCGGACATGGATTCGACCATGATCGGGCAGGAATGCATCGACGAGCTGGCCGATTACGCCGGGATCAAGGACAAGGTTGCCGAAATCACCGAACGGGCCATGCAGGGCGAACTCGATTTCCAAAGCGCCCTGAAGGAGCGCGTCGGACTGCTCGAGGGTCTGGGCGAGGGTGCAATCGACGATTGTCTTGCAGACCGCATTCGTCCGGTCGAAGGTGCTGCCGCATTGGTCGCTACCTTGCGGAGCAAGGGCTGCCGCACCGTGCTGGTTACCGGCGGGTTCCACCACTTCGCCGATCCGGTAGCAGAGCAGCTTGGGTTCGAGCGGGTAGTCGGCAATCGCCTGGCGGTGTCCGGCGGCAGGCTGACTGGCGGATTGGCCGGTCCCATCAGCGACGCCTCGACAAAGCTCGCGACGCTGGAGGAAGAGCGTGAAAAACTGGGCGAGGGTGCCCGCGTGCTCGCCACAGGCGATGGGGCAAACGACATCCCGATGATCCAGGCCGCCGATTATGGCATCGCCTATCGCGCCAAGCCCAAGGCGAGGGACGCAGCAAACGGACGGATTGCCAGCGCTGATTTGCGCGTCATCCTGAAACTCCTCGGCATTCCGCGCGGCGAATGGGTTGAATCGGTCGTTCGATAAAATTTGGCGCGCGCGTCCAATTATGTTTAACTGGTTGCGATTAGAGACCGGTTCAGAAGGGTAGCCGGAAATGAACGACCAGACGACTGTATTGCATGGAATCGAGGCCGCGAGCGACGGGACGCCACTGCGCCATCCTGATCGTCCGGTTCCCAGGTACCAGCCGCTTGTGGCTCTCAGGCACTTCCGCGAACTCCTCAAGGACAAGGAGAACACAGCGGAGGTCTTCAAGATCTATGAGGCGCTGCCCAGCAAGAACTTCATGCCCCGTGTCCGCGCCCTGATGCTGAGCGAGCAGGGTGAAACACTGCGCGAGAGCGAACCGTTCTTGCCCGCCATCCTCGATGACCACGATGCGCTCCGTAAGTTGCCGGAGGGCAGCGTTGCGCATGCCTATTGCGACTTCATGGAGCGGGAAGGGCTGTCAGCCGCGGGACTGGTCGAGGAATCGGAGAAGGCCGGCCGCCCGACTTATCCCGACCTCGTGCAGTGGTTCGGCTTTCGCCAGCGCGACACGCACGACCTGATGCACGTTCTTACCGGCTATGGGCGCGACGCCTTGGGCGAGCAGTGCGTCCTGCTCTTCACCCACGGCCAGAGCCCGGCGCATGGCCACCTGCTGCTCGGCTACGCCGGCTCGCTTCACATCAAGAAACTCGTCAAAAGCGCGGCGCCGGTGATGAAGGCCACGCGCGAGGCGCATCGCACAGGCAAGGCCTGCCCGCCGCTTGTCGGCCTTTCAATTCGTGAACTCCTCGCGAAGGATCTCGTTGAAGCACGCCGCGAGTTGAACATTCCCGACCCCCACTGGTACCGCGAATGTCACCGCATCTGGCGAGAAGAGGGGATCAATCCCTACGACTTGATGGCTGCCCGCAAAGGCAACTAGAGCCAGCTGGCAATCTGCGAGAGCGGTTTCTTTTCTAGCGCTTTTGCCGGAACCGTCGCACCTTCTGCAGGAAGTCCGGCGACCACGATCATCAACGGTTTCTCGTGGTCGGGCCGGCCGCAGATTTCGCGCAGGAAGCCCATCGGCGAAGGCGTATGGGTGAGAGTGGCAAGTCCTGCCTCGTGCAGCGTCGCGATCAGCATGCCGCAAGCGATGCCCACGCTCTCGTTGACGTAGTAGTTCTGCGTCTTGCCGTCCTCCGCGATGCCGCCTTTGCGCTGGGCGAACACGACGATCAGCCACGGTGCAGTCTCGAGGAAGGGCTTGTCGGGATCGGTACCGAGCGGGGCGAGTGCCGCCAGCCATTCCTCGCTGGCCTTTCCGGCATAGAACTCGGCTTCTTCCGCCTCAGCCGCCTCGCGGATCGCGCGCTTCTTGTCGGGGGATGAGACCACGGCGAAGTGCCAGGGCTGGTGGTTGGCACCATTGGGTGCGCTTCCTGCAGCGACGATGGCAGCCTCGATGATCTCTCGCGGGACTGGTGCGTCGGAGAAATAGCGGCAACTGCGACGCTCGATGATCTTGTCGCGGAAGGCTTGTGCCCGTGCGATGCGCTCTTCGTCGGGCAGGTGGGGTAACGAGTAGGGAACCGTCTCGTGGTCGCGCATCAACGCAATTCCTTGCGGATGACCAGCTTGAGGCCCGACCAGACATCGTCGACAGCGCATACTTTCGTGTCGACCAGGCCCATCGGCAGGCAGACCTCGCGGATCGTGTCCTCGGTAATGTCCGTCGGAACTTTGGAGGCCTTTTTCGGCCAGCTCACCCAGACCTGCCCGTCCTTGGCCATGGAGTGGCGCAAGGTCGTCAGCTTGGCTTCCATGTCGGCGCGGTCGGTCACGAAAATGTGAGCCGCATCGGGCGCGTCTTCAGGCCCCGAGACGAAGGTCAGTTCGAGTGCGTACTCGTCGATCTCGTCCTGCACGCTTTCAGGCATTCCGTCGAACCACACGCGCTGGCCGTCTCGCAACGAGAGCTTCTTGGCCAGCGGCGTGCCGGAATACCCTGAGGCCACGCCTAGCTTTCCATCCACTCGTGGAAGAAGCTGGTGTGCGCGGCCTTCATCTCGGCGATGGTCTTGCCGAATAGCGCGTCGCCGCCGGTGCGGCCGATACGGCGGAAGCCGATCGAAGCGGTCTCCGCGTTCTCGGTGCCCTTGGCGAGGGCTTCGTTGAGCGCATTGGTGTCGGGAACGGTGATGACGTAGCGTCCCTGGTCCTCGCCAAACCACCAGGCGGCCTTTGTGTATTCGTCGTTCCATTCGACGTCGGCACCAATGCCGCCGGCCATCGCCATTTCGGCGAGAGCGACCGCAAGGCCGCCGTCCGAAACGTCATGGACCGCGCTGACGAGACCGTCGGCGATGAGTTCGAGGACGATCTTGCCGGCGTTCTTCTCGACCGTCAGATCGGTCGGCGGGGTACGGCCTTCGTCACGGCCATGGATTTCCGACAGCCACAGCGATTTGCCGAGATGCGAGCGTTCCGGATCGGCGGTTGCCCATTCCTCGGCGTGGATGAGGTAAATCGCCTCGCCTTCGGCCTTGAAGGGCATGGTCATCATGTGATCGTAGTCGTCGATGATGCCGACGCCACCGATGGCCGGCGTGGGAAGGATCGCGGAACCGCCGCCGGTCGCCTTGCTCTCGTTGTAGAGGCTGACGTTGCCCGACACGATTGGGAAGTCGAGCACGCGGCAGGCGCGGCCCATGCCTTCAAGCGCATGGACGAACTGGGCCATGATCTCCGGCCGCTGGGGATTGGCGAAGTTGAGGCAGTTGGTCACTGCCAGCGGCCGCGCACCGACCGCGCAAAGGTTGCGATAGGCCTCGGCAATCGCCTGCTTGCCACCTTCGTAGGGGTCGGCGAAGACATAACGCGGCGTGCAATCGGTGCTGATCGCGAGTGCCTTCTTCGTGCCGTGGACGCGGACTACGCCCGCATCGCCGCCGGTCTGGAGCGTGTCGGCACCGACCTGGCTGTCGTACTGCTCCGAAATCCACCGGCGCGAGGACAGGTTGGGGGAGGCGAGCAGCTTGAGCAGGTCGCCGCCGACGTCGTCGGTGTCGGGCCGCTCGGTCATCGGCTTGATGCCGGCCCAGGCGGTGTACTCTTCCTTCGACATGTAGGGGCGATCGTATTCGGGCGCATCTGCGGCGAGCGGGCCGAGCGGGATGTCGCAGACAACCTCGCCGTTGAATTCGAGCACCATGTGACGGGTGTCGGTGACTTCACCGATAACCGCGAAATCGAGTTCCCACTTCTTGAAGATGGCTTCGGCCATGGCTTCCTTGCCGGGCTTGAGAACCATGAGCATGCGCTCCTGGCTCTCGCTCAGCATCATTTCGTAGGGCGTCATGCCCTCTTCGCGGCAGGGCACCTTGTTCATGTCGAGCCGGATGCCGGCCTTGCCGTTGGTGGCCATTTCCACCGACGAGGAGGTCAGGCCCGCCGCACCCATGTCCTGGATCGCGACGATGGCGTCGGTCGCCATCAGTTCGAGGCAGGCCTCGATCAGCAGCTTCTCGGTGAACGGATCGCCGACCTGCACGGTCGGGCGCTTTTCCTCGGCATCCTCGCCGAAATCGGCAGAGGCCATGGTCGCGCCGTGGATACCGTCGCGCCCGGTCTTGGAGCCGACATAGACGATCGGGTTCCCGACCCCCGTCGCGGCCGAGTAGAAGATCTTGTCCGCATCGGCGACACCGACGGTCATCGCATTGACGAGGATGTTCCCGTCATAGGCGGGGTGGAAGTTGGTCTCGCCGCAAACGGTGGGCACGCCGACGCAATTGCCGTAGCCGCCGATCCCTGCGACCACGCCCTTGACGAGGTGCTGCATCTTCGGGTGGTCGGGCCGCCCGAAGCGCAGCGCGTTGGCGTTCGCCACCGGGCGCGCGCCCATGGTGAAGACGTCGCGCAGAATTCCGCCGACGCCGGTCGCCGCGCCCTGGTAGGGCTCGATGTAGCTGGGGTGGTTGTGGCTCTCCATCTTGAAGATCGCCGCCTGCCCGTCGCCGATGTCGATCACGCCGGCATTCTCGCCCGGACCGCAGATGACCCAGGGAGCTTCCGTGGGCAGCTTCTTCAGGTGCAGGCGCGAGGACTTATAGGAGCAGTGCTCCGACCACATGACCGAGAAGATGCCAAGCTCGACCAGATTGGGCTCGCGGCCGAGGGCGTGCAGGACGCGCTCGTATTCTTCTTCGGAAAGCCCGTGCTGGGCAACGATCTCGGGGGTGATCTGGGACTCGATGGTAGCCATGCGCGCGCCCTTAGCGGCGCGCGCTCGCAACCGCCAGCCCCACGCGGTTCTTATGCCACCGAGTTTCATCGAGCCAGAAAGCAAGCGCGGTCAGGATTCCAAAACTCAATAGCGCTGTAAGGTACATGGCGATTCCTGCCTCTTCGGGCTGCGGGCCGAACCAGTTGATCGCCTGGAACAGCAACATTGTGCCAAGTAACACGAGGGGAGGTACCAGCGGGCCCTTCGTGCGCTTCACGTACCAGATGAAGGTTAGCAGGACCAAGCCCAGCTCCAGCGGCATTTCAATGGCAGGCTGGTTCCACAGTCCGAGGCCAAGCTTGGGACCTGCTCCTGCCAGCGTCAGGTCGGGGCGGTGAACAAGGAGGTCGAGCAACCAGTGCGAAGCGACCACGATGGCCGCCCAAGTGCTCGCGACGACATTGCGGCTTGCGTAATAGACCGCGCCACCGAACGCGATGGCGATCGCAATGGTGCCCAGCAGGCTATGGGTTATCGGCATTTGGTAGAGATCGAGCGGGTTCATCCGGGTGATCCCGGGGACGATCCTCAGCTTCTCGATCCCGACGATGGCAAAGGAGAAAAAGAGCCAGTCGATCGCCTGCGCGGCGATGAACAGCGTTCCGAGCCTTGGCGATTCGTCGGTGATGGCGCGGGCGGCGAAGGCCGAAGCGAAATGTCCGATGTACATCGTAGGTCAGCCGAATTTCGTTGCGATATAGGTGGCCGCACTGGCTGCGACGGCGGTGGCGAAGGCTCCCCAGCAGATGTCGACGATAGTGATGGTGGTCGACCATTGGCGCAGCGTAGCCTGGTTTGTAAGGTCGTAGGTGGCGTAGCAAAGGGCACCCAGCAGGGCCCCGTTCAGTGCCGCATTCCCGATGCCACCGGCAAGTCCCGGGCGCACGGCGAACCACACCATTCCGGCGATGTAAGCTCCGTAGAAGACCAATGCAGGGGCCATGCGGAAGCTGTCCGCCAGCATGTCACCGAGGTGGGGTCGGTAGAAGTTGTTTCCGGCCCAACCGAGCCAGAGTGCATCGAGCACGCCGAACACCAGTGCCGCTGCAATGTAGGCGACAATCCACGTCATATCCGCTCCCCGCTTTTTCCGCTTACTTGACCGCGTGTTCGCGCACGGTCAATGCTCCACCGCGATGGCAGAGGATCCCAAAGCGATTGGAGAGATGTCCTTCGAGGAAGCGCTGCGCGCCCTCGAGGGGGTGGTGCGGCAACTGGAGAGCGGCGAAGTCCCGCTCGACGAGAGCATCGACCTGTACGAACGCGGTGAGGCGCTGCGCAAGGCCTGCCAGGCCCGCCTGGATGCGGCGCAGGCAAGGATAGAGAAGATTGTCCAAGGCACCGGTGGTGTTCCCTCTGGGACCGTGCCCTTCGACGCGGATGGGTCGCAGTGAACCTCGTGACCGCCAAGCCGGACCTTCTGAGCGAGGCTTTCGAGCGTATCCAGGACGAAGTCGACAGCGCGTTCGACGCATTCCTTCCTGTTCCGCAGGACAGCCGTGCTCGCTTGGTGGAGGCGATGCGTTACGCGGCAATTGGCGGAGGTAAGCGGGTCCGACCACTGCTGGTCGTGGCTACGGCCGAATTGTTCGGGGTCAATCGCAATGCCGCGGTGAATGCGGGCTGTGCTGTAGAGGCAATCCACGCATACTCACTCATCCATGACGATCTTCCCTGCATGGACGATGACGATCTCAGGCATGGCAAGCCGACCGTCCACATGGCTTTCGATGAAGCAACGGCTGTTCTTGCAGGCGACAGCCTCCACGCGCTCGCTTTCGACATTCTCACTCAGCCTGACACCAGCACCGACCCATTCGTTCGCGCCGAGCTGGTGGCCACACTTGCGCGGGCCAGCGGTCACGACGGAATGGCCGGCGGGCAGATGATGGACATGATGTCCGAAGAACAGGATTACGACCTGCGGCAGGTGACCCGGCTGCAGCAGCTCAAGACCGGCGCCCTGCTGGCCGCCAGTGTCGAGATGGGCGCCGTGCTCGGGCGCATACCGCCGGAAGGACGCGCGCATTTGCGTGCTTATGCCCGCGACATCGGCCTTGCCTTCCAGATTGCCGACGACCTTCTCGACGTCGAGGGTGACCAGGACAAGGCCGGCAAGGCGCTGCGCAAGGACGAGGGGCAGGGCAAGCGTACATTCGTCACGCTGATGGGCGTGGAGCAGGCCCGGGCACAGGCCGAAATGCTTGTGGAACAGGCAGGGAGCCATCTGGCCAGCCATGGCGAAGACGCCAGACTGCTGGTCGAACTGGCACGTTTCATCGTGAAGAGGGATCACTGATGGCGAAGCGCATTGGCGTCTATCCGGGGACTTTCGATCCGATCACGCTCGGACACATGGACATCATCGAGCGTGGAGCGAAACTGGTCGACGAGCTGATAATCGGCGTGACCACCAACATCGCCAAATCGCCGATGTTCGACGATGACGAGCGCATCGCGATGGTTGAGCGCGAAGTGGCCGCGATCGGCTGCAAGAACTGCCGTGTCGTCGGTTTCAATTCGCTTCTCGTTGATTTCGCTGCAAAACAGGGGGCAACGACCATCGTGCGCGGGATCCGCGGCGTGACCGACTTCGAGTACGAATATCAGCTGACCGGCATGAACCGACAGCTGAACCATGACATCGAAACGGTCTTCCTCATGGCTGAAATTTCGTTGCAGCCGATTGCCAGCCGGCTGGTGAAGGAAATCGCACTTTACGGCGGAGAAATCGAAAAGTTCGTGACCCCGGCTGTGCGGGCGGATGTCGAGGCGCGCGTCGCCAGACTCGGCAAGGTTGTGGGCTAACTGCCGCAGCGCCAAGCTATTCATTGAACGGACAGACCCCGCTCGCTAGAGCGTGCCCCACTCAGGACAATTCGACGGAATCACGATGCTCAAGTCTTCCCTTGCCCTTGCTGCTGCCGCCCTCGTCGCGATCGCTCCCGTTGCCGCGACGGCGCAGGAAGCCGATGCAGCTGCACAGGCCACGGCTGATGCACCGGCCACCGATCAGCGTGTATTCCAGCCAATCAGCTACGACATGGCAGTCGATCCGGATAATATCCTTCTGCTCGACCTTTCGAACGGCCAGCGCGTTGCCATCCGCCTGATGCCTAGCTGGGCGCCGCAACACGTCGATCGCGTGAAGACGCTTGCCCGCCAGGGCTTCTACGATGGCATCATTTTCCATCGCGTAATCGAAGGCTTCATGGCGCAGACGGGCGATCCGACCGGTACGGGTACGGGTGGCTCGCAGCTCCCTGACCTAAAGCAGGAATTCAACAAGATGCCGCACGTTCGCGGCACAGTGTCGATGGCGCGCGCGGCCAGCGAAGACAGCGCGAACAGCCAGTTCTTCATCGTCTTCCTTCCGCGCTTTAGCCTCGACAACAAGTACACCAACTTCGGTCGTGTGATTTCGAACATGGCTGCGGTCGATGCGATCCAGCGTGGCGAGCCGCCTGCCAACCCCACGCGCATCGTTCAGGCATCCATCGCGTCCGACAACAAGCCGGTCCCGGCCGCCCCGGCACCGCGCATCGAGGCGAATATTTCCGCCGACGAGCTCAACGCGCCGATCGGCAACTGACTTTCATCTCGCGGCGCCCGCGACTATGCGAGCGCCGCTATGAAGGTCGACCTCTTCGATTTCGAACTCCCGCAGGAGCTGATTGCCCTGCGCCCGGCGGTGCCGCGCGACTCTGCGCGCATGTTGCTGGTCGAGGGAGGCGATGTGCCTTTCCGCGATTTCAGCGTCAGCGACTTGCCCTCGCTGCTGCGCGCCGGTGACGTACTGGTTTTCAATGACACACGGGTCATCCCCGCCCAGCTCGAGGGCAGGCGGGGCGATGCCAAGATCGGTGCGACCCTGCACAAGCGTATCGATCTCAGGCGCTGGCAGGCCTTTGTGCGCAACGCCAAACGACTGCGCCTCGGCGACCGCGTCGAGTTTGGCGGTGGCGTAGCGGCGATTGCAGAGGACCGCCTGACCGACGGGAGCTTCGTACTCGCCTTCGAAGGCGACGAGCCGGTCGAGGTGCTGCTGGAGCGGGCAGGGCGCATGCCGCTGCCGCCATATATCGCCGGCAAGCGTGCGACAGACGATCGTGATCGCGAAGACTACCAGACCATGTTCGCGCGCGAGGACGGCGCCGTTGCCGCCCCGACTGCCGCCTTGCACTTCACGCCGAATCTGATCGATGCACTCGATGTGGCAGGGATCGGGCGCGAGACGCTGACCCTGCACGTCGGGGCAGGTACCTTCCTGCCGGTAAAGGTCGACGACACCGACGACCATGCCATGCACGCCGAATTCGGTCGTATCGAACCCGAGACGGCGGAACGCCTGAATGCCGTTCGCCGGAACGGCGGTCGGATCATCGCCGTTGGAACCACCAGTCTGCGCCTTCTCGAGAGCGCGACAGGCGAAGATCGGGTTATCAAGCCTTTCGCGGGAGACACTTCGATATTCATCACGCCCGGTTATCGCTTCCGCGCGGTCGACGGGTTGATGACGAATTTCCACCTTCCCAAGTCGACCTTGATGATGCTGGTGAGCGCGCTGATGGGGCGTGATCGGATGATGGCCGCCTATGAGCATGCCATCGCCAACGGATACCGCTTCTACAGTTACGGTGATTCCTCGCTGCTGCTGCCCTAGCAAGCATCCGACGAAAACAGGCTGCGTTGGTCGATCAAGCGGTCGATCAATCCGTCTTCTGCGGGGATGCGCCCGTCGAGCATGAGCATGGCCACGCCATGGGCTACTGCCCACGCCTGCAGCGCGAGACGCTCGGCACTTTTCTTGTCCCCCGTGATCGCGAGCGAGTTCGCTGCCAGGAGTGCCTGAGCCTGGTCGTTTTCGGGACCATGAAGGACGGGATCGCCCTGGGTAAACATGAAGCGAAACAGGGCAGGATGGGCGAGCGCGAAACGGACATAGGCACGTCCCGTTGCCGCAAAGGCGCCAGGGCCGCCGCCCGTCTTGTCGGACGCCGCTTTCTGCGCGGTGTAGAGCATCTTCAACCCTTCGGTCGCCAGCGCATCGGCCAAGGCCTTCTTGTCGGGGAAATGTCGGTACACTGCCGTTGGTGAGACCCCCACCGTGCGCGCCAGTTCACGCAGCGAGATGTCCTTGCCTTCACGCCCCTCCAGCGCGGCGATCCCGGCTTCGACCAAGGCTTCGCGCAGGCTTCCGTGATGATAGGCTTCATTCGATGTTGACACTGTTACCATTATCCGTATGTTTACAGCGTTCACTTTAGACGGAGCGAGTCGGTAATGGCAAGCGTGATCGAAAAAACCATCCGCAAAGCGGTAGCCCCTGCAATCATGACCGTTGCGGGGATCAATCGCCGACGCCTCGATGATGCGGACGCAAATCCGTTCCTACACGGCGTCCACACCCCGATAAAATCGGAACTGACCCTGACTGACCTGACGGCATCAGGAGCCATCCCGACGGAGCTTGACGGGCGCTACGTCCGCATCGGTCCCAACCCGTTCGGTGAAGCGGGAAACGGGCATCACTGGTTTATCGGCGACGGTATGGTTCACGGCATCCGTTTGAAGGACGGCAAGGCCGAGTGGTATCGCAACCGCTACATCAAGTCGCGCGAGCTCGAAGGGAAGGGCGGCCCCGCAGCCGCACCGGGACCGCGTCGCGGGTTCAGCGACACCGTCAACACGAACGTCCTTGGTATGGGCGACAAGATCATGGCGCTGGTGGAAGCCGGCTCATACCCGGTCGAACTCGACGGCAATCTCGAAAGCGTCGCCTACAGCAACTTCGGCGGCGGGCTTGCCGGATCGTTTACCGCGCACCCGCACCAGTGCCCCGACACCGGTGAACACCATGCCATCTGCTATCAGGGAGACGAAGCCGATCGCATCCGCCACGTCGTGCTCGACAAGCAGGGCACGGTCCTGCGAGAAACCGTGATCCCGGTCGCGCATGGCCCTTCGATCCACGATTGCGCGCTCACCAGAAACTACGCGATCATCCTCGACCTGCCCGTGACCTTCTCGATGAAGGCGCTGCTGGCGGGTCACAAGTTCCCGTATCGCTGGAACCGCGAGCACCAGGCGCGCGTGGGCCTCATCCCGCGCACCGGGTCTGCCGACGATGTGATCTGGTGCAACGTCGACCCTTGTTATGTCTTCCACGTCGGCAACAGCTTCGAGGACGGTACCGGACGTGTGATCATGGACGTCTGCGCCTACGAGACGATTTTCGATGGCGACATGCCGGGGCCCTATGGCCGCCCGCTCGGACTGGAGCGATGGACTATCGATCCCGCGGCCGGAAGTGTCGAGCGCGTTACCCTTGACGAAACCGCGCAGGAATTCCCGCGCCCGGACGAGCGGTATTTCACCAAGCCCTATCGCTACCTCTGGAGCGACGGCATCTCGGGCGAGGCGGATTTCTTCGGCTCGATGCCGATATACCGCCACGACCTCGAGACGGGCGAGCGGATCGCGCACTATTTCGGCGAAGGCAGCATGCCGGGCGAATTCGTCTTCGTCCCGCGCTCGGCGAGCGCACCGGAAGGTGACGGTTGGGTGATGGGCTATGTGGTCAACCGGAATGCCGGTACGACCAGTCTCGAAATCCTCGATGCTGTTTCGCTCGAACCGGTTGCCTCGGTGCATATCCCCCACATCATCCCACCGGGCTTCCACGGGAACTGGATTGCCGCTAGCCACGACTGAGTGGAGCCGATTCTCGAACTCAGCGGCCTGACCAAGGTCTATCCAGGCGGGCTGAAAGCCCTCGACAATGTCGACCTGACGATCCGGCGGGGCGAGATCTTCGCCCTGCTGGGGCCCAATGGTGCTGGCAAGACCACCCTGATCGGTGCGGTTTGCGGACTTGTGCGTTCGAGTGGTGGGACCATTCGCGCTTTCGGACTCGATCTCGAAAGCGACTGGCGCAAGGCGAGGGCGCGTATCGGCCTAGTTCCGCAGGAAATGGCCACCGACATGTTCGAGACGGTTTATCGCGCCGTCTCCTATTCGCGTGGACTGTTCGGCGTCTCGCCCGACAAGGCGCGGATCGAGGAAATCCTCCGGAGCCTTGCCCTTTGGGACAAGAAGGACGAGCAGATCCGGGCGCTCTCCGGCGGCATGAAACGCCGTGTCCTGATCGCCAAGGCGCTAGCGCACGAGCCCGACCTGCTGTTCCTCGACGAGCCGACTGCGGGCGTTGATGTCGAGCTGCGCAAGGGCATGTGGGCGATCATCGACCAGATGCGTGCGCGTGGCGTCACGATCATCCTGACGACCCATTACATCGAGGAAGCCGAGGAGATGGCCGACCGTGTCGGCATCATTTCCAAGGGCCGGATCCTTATGGTCGACGAGAAGGATGCCCTGATGGCGCGTCTCGGCCGAACCGAGGCACATATAGCTCTGGCCGAGCCGATGGCCGAATTGCCAGCGGCCATTGCTGGCTTTCCGGTCGAGCTCGAGGAAGGCGGCACGTCGCTGCGCTATCGCGGTGGCGACGGCACGGGGAAGGGCAAGGCCGAGGTGGCAGAGGTGACCAAGGCGCTGACCCGCGCCGGAATCGACTACACGGGCATCGAGACCCGGGAGAGCAGCCTTGAAGACATCTTCGTCAGCCTGCTCGGGGAGGACGGCTGATGATTGCCTGGCGTTCCACCTGGTCGATCTACAAGCGCGAGCTGGTCCGTTTCCTGCGCACGGCATTCCAGTCGGTGCTTGCTCCGGTGCTCACGACCTCGCTCTATTTCATCGTCTTCGGAGCGGCGATCGGCGGGCGGATGCCCGACCTCGGCGGGGTCGACTACGGCGCCTTCATCATTCCCGGCCTGTTGATGCTGACACTGCTCGGCGAAACCACCAGCAATTCGAGCTTCGGCATCTACATGCCCAAGTTTACCGGCACGATCTACGAACTGCTAAGCGCGCCGGTCGGTGTCGCGGAGACCCTGATCGGCTTCGTCGGTGCAGCGGCTACCAAGAGCCTCATTTTGGCGACGATCATCCTCGTCACCGCACGCCTCTTCGTGGACTATCACATCGCCCACCCGCTGCTTGCGGTGATCTACATCATGCTGGTCGCGGCCGCCTTCAGCCTGTTCGGCTTCATCCTCGGCATCTGGGCGGACAATTTCGAGAAGCTGGGCATCATTCCCATGCTCTTCCTGACCCCGCTCACTTTCCTTGGCGGGACCTTCTATTCGATCGATATGCTGCCCAAGCCGTGGGACACGATCGCGCTGTTCAACCCGATCGTCTATCTTGTCAGCGGATTGCGCTGGACCTTCTATGGAAGTGCCGACGTCGACATCCGGGTCAGCTTCGCGATCACCATGGCTTTCCTTGCCATCTGCGTGGCTATCATCGCCTATATCTTCAGGACAGGCTGGCGCCTTCGCGCCTGACAAATCCCTCAATTCGTTCATGAAACAGCAAGTGTATTGCTGAGATAGGGCACGTGCGTCGCGAGGGCGGCGCTCGATAATCAAAAAGGAAGTTCCTTTCATGAGGAAGACCGTACTTGCACTCGCAATCGCCGCTCCGGCGATCGCTCTCCCCACAGCCGCTCAGGCACAGGACGTGGTACCGGGCAGCGGCTTCGTCGCCGTGACCGCGGGTATTCACGACCTCAATGTCGAAGATGAAGTCCAGGCCGCTGTCGTTGGTCTCGAGATCAACGATTCGAGCCCCATCTTCGGCATTGCCGCAGGCTACGACGTTCCGGTCGGCACCGGCCTGTTCGCGGGCGTCGAAGGCAACTTCAACCTCGGCACCGACGCGATCGACAGCGAGTATGGCCTGTCGGGCCGCCTCGGCTTCGCCATGCCCGGCGGCGCCAAGGTCTATGGCCGCGTCGGCTACCAATGGATCGATCTCGACCTCAATGCGATCACCGGCGCCGATGATTTCGACTTCAGCGATTTCGACGATACCGACGGAGACGTGATGGTCGGCGCGGGCGTCGATGTGCCGCTCGGCAAGACCTTCATCCGCGCCAACATCGATACGGTTTCGTTCGACACGCTGCGTGGCACTGTCGGCGTCGGCATGCGCTTCTGATCCGGTGGGCGGCGGGCTTCGCGCCTGCCGCCCCCTCTTTCGGGATGACTTGGCGTCATCCCCCCGCTAGCGGGGCGGGCATGACTGCTCCCCGTTTCCAGTTTGATATCCACGCCACTGACGGCAAGGCGCGCACCGGCACGATCCGGATGATGCGGGGCGATATCCGGACGCCCGCCTTCATGCCCGTGGGCACGGCCGCCACGGTGAAGGCGATGAAGCCGGAGACGGTGCGCAAGACCGGCGCCGACATCATCCTTGGCAATACCTACCACCTGATGCTCCGCCCCGGTGCGGAACGCGTCGCCAAGCTCGGCGGGTTGCACAAGTTCATGAACTGGCACCGCCCGATCCTGACCGACAGTGGCGGCTACCAGGTGATGAGCCTGTCGGAATTGCGCAAACTGACCGAAGAGGGGGTCGAGTTTCGCAGTCACCTCGATGGATCGAAGCATATGCTGACGCCCGAACGCAGCATGGAAATCCAGCGTCTGCTGGGCAGCGACATCGTGATGGCTTTCGACGAATGCCCGCGCGCCGATCGTCCACGGGAAGAGATTGCAGCGAGCATGGAAATGTCCATGCGCTGGGCGAAGCGCAGCCGCGACGGCTTCGATAGCGGAGAGGAGCATGCAGCCAGATCGGCCTTGTTCGGTATCCAGCAGGGTGCGCTGGACGAAGAATTGCGCAAGGCGAGCGCCGACAAGCTCGCCGACATCGGCTTCGATGGCTATGCGATCGGTGGACTTGCCGTGGGAGAGGGGCAGGAGGCGATGTTCGCCACGCTCGACTTCGCTCCGGGGCAGCTGCCGGCTGACCGCCCGCGCTACCTCATGGGCGTGGGCAAGCCCGACGATCTCGTCGGCGCGGTCGAGCGCGGGGTCGACATGTTTGATTGCGTCCTCCCCAGTCGATCGGGTCGAAATGGTCAGGCATTCACCTGGAACGGGCCGATCAACCTGCGCAACGCCCGCTTTGCAGAAGACCAGGAACCGCTCGACAACCGCTGTTCCTGTGACACCTGCGGGACTTACAGCCGCGCCTATATCCATCATCTCGTCCGCTCGAACGAAATCCTCGGGGCGATGCTGATGACCGAGCATAACATCGCCTTTTACCAGCAACTGATGCAGGTCATGCGCGATGCGATTTTCGATGGACGATTTACCGAATTCGCGTCGCAATTCAGGAATGAATATTACAACCGATAGCGCGTTGCGTTCACGACGGAATTGTATAGCTTCACCCCATTACTTGAATGGGGGGCGCATGACTTTCTGGAAGATTGCAAGCGGAGCGTGCTGTACGGCAGTCGCTTTCGCATCTCCGGCCTTACAAGCCGAAACGGCGGAGGAAACTGCGGCCAAGTTTGCACTGCGGCCGGTTGTCCTCGACGTCAGTCTTTCGCCTTCGGGTGACAAGATCTCCTATATCGCTCCCCAGGGCGATCGTGGCGAAATTCTCTATGTGATCGACCTCGCGGGTACGGCCCAGCCCGTGGCTGTTATCGCCAATACGGAAGAAAACACCGATCTCGACGAATGCGATTGGGCAACCGATACGCATCTCGTCTGCTCCCTGTATTTCATCCGACAGGATGGAATCCTGCTCTTGGGGTATGACCGGACGATGTCGGTTTCTGCCGTAGACGGGTCGGCTCGATTGATGTCCCAGCAGACCAATTCGCGCATGCTTCGCGTGACCCAGGACGGTGGTTCGGTGGTCGCACTGGACGTTCCGGGGGAGAAGAACCAGATCCTCATGACGCGGGACTGGGTCAAGGAACGGTCGATCGGAACGCGCGCTTCCAATGATCGCGAAGGGCTTGGCGTCGACAGCATCGATGTCACCACCGGCAAGCGTCAGATCAAGGTCCATCCGGACGTCGATGCCGAGCGATACATTGCCGACCAGTTCGGTGAGGTGCGCCTCAAGATGCGCCACGCGCGCGACCGCAGCACCGGCGTCTACAAGGAAGATCGTACTTACTATTATCGGCCGAAGGGCAGCAGCGAGTGGAAGATGCTGTCGAAGGAGACGCTTCAGCCAGGGGGCGGAAACACGGGCTTTGTCCCGGTCGCGGTCGATTCAGAGTTGGACATTGCATACGGCTTCGGATCGAAGAACGGATATGATGCGATCTACAAGGTTTCGCTCGCCAATCCTGCCGTGCCGGAGCTCGTCTCGGCGAAGGATGGGATCGAGGTCGATTCCCTTATTCGCGTGGGACGGCAACGACGTGTGGTCGGGGTGAGCTACGCGACCGAAAGGCGCAATATCGACTATTTCGACCCAGCATTCCGCAAGCTTTCATCGGGTCTGGCGGCTGCCTTGCCCGGCAAGCCGCTGGTGAATATCGTCGATGCGAGCGCCGACGAGAACAAGTTGCTGATCATCGCTGCAAGCGACGTCGATCCCGGCACGGTTTACCTGCTTGATCGCAAGACCAACCAGATGGAACCCCTGCTCGAAATGCGCAGCCACATGGATGCGTCGGCAATGGCGGAGATGAAGCCGGTCAACTTCACCGCCTCCGACGGAACCCAGATCCCCGGCTACCTCACCCTTCCCAAGGGTTCGACGGGCAAGGGATTGAAGGCAATTATCCTTCCGCACGGCGGGCCAAGCGCGCGCGACGAGTGGGGCTTTGACTGGCTGGTGCAATTCTTTGCCGCGCGCGGTTACGCGGTTCTCCAGCCCAATTTCCGCGGCGCGGCGGGCTATGGCGAGGCATGGTTCGGCCGCAATGGCTTCCAGGACTGGAAAGTGGCAATCGGCGACGTCAATGACGCAGGGCGCTGGCTGGTCAAGCAAGGGATTGCCGATCCCGTCAAGCTGGCCATCGTTGGATGGTCCTATGGTGGCTATGCTGCACTCCAGTCGCAGGTCCTAGATCCTGACCTGTTCAAGGCTGTCGTGGCCATCGCGCCCGTGACCGATCTCGCCAAGATGCGAGAACATGCAACCTATTTCACCAATTCGCGCCTCGTGCGGGGCTTCCTGGGCGAGGGCGCGCATGTGCGGGAAGGCAGCCCGGCGCAGAACGCTTCGGTGATGAAGGCTCCGGTCCTGCTGTTCCACGGGACTTTGGACCAGAACGTCGTGGTCGACCAATCGCGCTTCATGGAAAAGCGTCTCAAGGAAGCGGGTAAGGCTGTAACCTATGTCGAGTTCGACGGGCTCGATCACCAGCTTGAAGAATCCAAGGCACGGTTCAAGATGCTCTCTGATATCGACAAGTTCCTCGATACGAATCTCGGAGGCTGACAGTGGCGAAGGAGAACAGGCAGATCGTTGTCCCGGCCAAGTGGGGCCTGCCCTATGCGGAGGATCAGGTGCAACCGGTCAAGAGGCGGGAACAGACCTACATCGTTGCCTTCGCGGTTCTGACGATCATCGCCTGGCAGACCCAGATCGGCACGTTGGTTCTGATGCCGTTCACCCTGCTTTCGACCTGGTGGCACGAGATGGCGCACGGCCTGACCGCAGCAGCGCTGGGTGCCAATTTCCAGCGCCTGGTGATCTTTGCCAACGGATCCGGCTATGCCGAGCATTCCGGAAGCCTCTGGTCGGTGGGTCAGGCGATCGTGGCGGCAGCGGGACTGCTGGGTCCCAGTATCGCGGGATCGTTGATGATCATCGCGTCGCGCTCGCGCCGCGCCACGCGACTGGCTTTGCTCGGCCTTGGCGCGGCCTTGCTGGTCACAACGCTGATCTGGGTGCGGTCGATCGTGGGCTGGGTGGTGCTGCCGCTATTCGCCCTTGCCGCGCTCTACATCGCGGCACGCGGCAGTGAGAAGTGGCAGCGCATATCCGTCGAGTTTCTCGGCGTGCAGGGCGCTGTCAGTGTTTACCAGGACTTCGACTACCTTTTCAGTCCGGGCGGGGTTGTTGGCGGGCACGCTGCCTTGTCGGATACCGGCAGGATCGCCGATGCACTGATCCTGCCTTACTGGTTCTGGGGCGGGGCCATTACCGTGGCGATCGTTGCCATGGTCTGGAAGGCGCTCCAGGTCGCCAGCCGCTACTAGGCCGGCTCCTTCTCGCGCATCTCCAGAATTGTTCCCCTGTACGGGATGAAAGTACCCGTCCCGTCGAGAAACCCCGCGCCGATGGCATTTGCCCGCGCCTGCGCCTCGCGCAAGCTATCATACCATTTGCCGCGGCGTTTGGGGGTCAGGAACCGGTATTGGGTCATCGCACCTGCATTAAGCGCGAGGATGCCCCCGGTTCCCTGCAAACCCCTGAAAATGCGGTGAATTGAAACGAAAAGGGCGGCCCCGCAGGACCGCCCTCTTTCGTGACGATATCGTCGGAACTTAGCGCGAGTAGAACTCGACGACCAGGTTCGGTTCCATGGTGACCGGGTAGGGCACTTCGTCGAGCTTCGGCACGCGGGTGAAGGTCACCTTGTCGTTGCCGTCGGTAGCGACGTAG
Organism: Qipengyuania sp. RANM35; assembly: GCF_041021145.2. Classification (NCBI taxonomy): domain Bacteria; kingdom Pseudomonadati; phylum Pseudomonadota; class Alphaproteobacteria; order Sphingomonadales; family Erythrobacteraceae; genus Qipengyuania; species Qipengyuania sp. RANM35. The sequence continues at coordinate 986,988 of NZ_CM196433.1, forward strand.
TCGGGAATGTCACGCTCGGGCAGGCTCTGCGCTTCGATGACGAGCGCCATTTCCTGGGCCTTCTTGCCGAGGCTGATCACGTCGCCGACCTTCACGCGACGCGAGGCGATGTTGCACTTCACGCCGTTGACGTAGATGTGGCCGTGCGAAACGATCTGGCGGGCCGAGAAGATGGTCGGCGCGAACTTGGCGCGGTAGACGACCATGTCGAGGCGCTGTTCGAGCAGGCCGATCAGGTTCTGGCCGGTGTCGCCCTTCATGCGCGACGCTTCGATGTAGGTGCGCTTGAACTGCTTTTCGGTGACGTCGCCGTAGTAGCCCTTGAGCTTCTGCTTGGCGCGCAGCTGGAGACCGAAGTCGCTCATCTTGCCCTTGCGGCGCTGGCCGTGCTGGCCCGGGCCGTAGGAACGCTTGTTGACCGGCGAATTCGGACGACCCCAGATGTTTTCGCCCATCCGGCGGTCGAGCTTGTACTTGGCGCTGGTGCGCTTCGTCATGAGACGTATTCCTTCAATTTGCTGTCACCATCCCATCGATGGTGCTTCAACCCGGCATCGCACCGCTGGAGCTATTCTCCAGCGCGGCCACCGCTTCACCGGGGTACGGGGCCAATTCGCGAAGGCGCGCCATTAGCAGTTTTCCCGCTCGCGTCAACCGGTCTGCTTACACCGAATTGCCGTTGGCGCGTGGCTCGGCCGGGTGTAGCACGCCGGGATGGACAGGGCCGCACATCCCGGGAGAGGGGAGGTTGGTCAATGCCCGAAACATTCGACTTTGTCGTCGTCGGTGGAGGTTCGGCCGGAGCAGCGCTTGCTGCAAGGTTGACTGAAGATCCGCAGGTCACAGTTGCACTGATAGAGGCAGGTGGAAAGCCACCTGCGCACGAGGCGATGCCGATGGCTTGCGCTTCACTCCAGCTCGACCCCGAAACCGACTGGATGTTCAGGGGCAGCGCGGGGAAAGGTGCCCAAGGATTCCTGAACAAGACTGTTCCTGTCCCGCGCGGGCGGATGCTCGGCGGATCGTCGGGCATCAACTACATGGTCTATGTGAAGGGCCATCCCGGCGACTTCGACAATTGGGCCGCCCGCGGAGCAACCGGGTGGAGTTTCGCCGACGTCCGGCATTGTTTCGAACGCATGGAGGAAGTCCGGCCATCGAACGAGGCGATCATCGATAGCGAGGGGCGGGGGACCTCTGGCCCCATCGGGGTGGGGATACGCTCGCCCGTCATCCCCGCCGCGCGGCAGTTCGTGCAGGCTGCGGAAGCGGTCGGGATTCCCTCGGGCGACTACAACGGCAGTGGTCGCTTCAATCCGAATGGAGTCGTCTCGCTGGTCCAGACCAACACTAGGGATGGTCGTCGTTCAAGCACCTATCATGGCTATCTCGAAGGCAAGGCCGAAGAGAGAACCAACCTCACGATCATTACCGGAGCGCACGTCACGAAACTGCTGCTTGATGGAGACGGTCACGACCTTGCCTGTCGGGGAATAGAGTACCGTGATGCGACGGGGGGATTGCAGCAGGTTCACGCACGCCGCGAAACCGTTCTCAGCGCAGGTGCAGTAGGATCCCCGCACCTGCTGATGCTTTCGGGGGTCGGCTGTCGGCGCGAGCTGGAGGCCGTCGGCATCCCCTGTCGCCTCGACAATCCGCACGTCGGCAAGCACCTCAAGGATCATTACCAGGTACCCATGGCGTTCAGGGCCCCGGGAGTAGGTGTTCCCCTCGCGGAGTTGGGATTGTCGGCAGGACCCGACGCCCTGCGCGGACCAGACGGTCCGCTCCCGGAAGATCCCGCCGATGACGCTACTCTCAGCCCGGAAAACCAGGCAATCAAGGATGAAGCGGAACGCCGGCTAGCCGAATGGAACGAACACGGCACAGGCTATGCTGCTTCGTCGATCTACGATGGCATCGGCTTTTTCTCGACCGGCCTGGGCGACGATTACACCCATGACGCGCAGATCGGATTTGTCCCCACGTGCTATGGTCGCGACGTGATTGCGGACCGACTGCTGATCGATGTCGACCAGTTCTTCGAAAATCCCGACGCAGTCTTCGCGCCCGAGGCGGAAAACGTGATCATCCTCGCCAGCAACTGTGTTCCCCATGGCGAAGGCGAACTGGTCATCTCGAGCGCCGATCCGTCGGTCCAGCCGGAAATCAACCTGAACTATTTCGACGATCCCCACGACCTCAAGATCATGGTCGCAATCCAGCGCAAGGTGTTCGAGATTGCTGCCAACTGGCCCGGGGGATTGGGCGGATGGATGGCTCCTCCCAAGCTGGCAAAAATGCACGATTATCGCGATGGCGATGTGCCGAGCGACGCCATGCTGGAGAACATGGCGCTGCATTTCGCGGCCACGGTCTACCATCTTTCCTGCACATGCCGGATGGGGGATGTGGTCGACGAGCGCCTGAGAGTGAAGGGGGTGAAAAATCTTCGCATCGCCGACGCCAGCGTCATGCCCGAGATACCGAGCGGAAACATCAACGCGCCGAGTATCATGATAGGCGAGCGTGCTTCGGACCTGATCAGGGAGGATCACACGATCGCGATGGAAACAGCCTAGGGTCACAGCCGACTTGGCGCTCGACAAAAGGCGCTGCAGAGGGCAGTGCGCCGCCCCATGAACGAGACAATTCTGTTACCCGAGGAATGTGAAACGATGGTCGAAGTTCGCGCCGGTGTCGACGCGACCGATCGCGAACTCATGCAATTGCTGGATCGTCGCTTCGGTTACATGCGAGCGGCGGCGCGGATCAAAACGGACCGAAGTGTTGTGCGCGATGAAGCCCGCAAGGCAGAGGTGGTCGACAACGCGCGCGCGGACGCCGAAACGCGCGGCCTGCCTGGTCCGGATCTGGCCAAGATCTGGGACTTGTTGGTCGAGAGTTCGATAGCTTACGAACTCGTCGAATGGGACCGCATCAGGGCCTGACGCGGCCGCGCATCAATTACCGCGGTTGAAGCGGACCCACTCTTCCGACGTCATGCAGACCTTCTGCTTGCGCCTGCTGTTCATGTCGGTGCGGATGAACTTGCAGATCTCGTCGTCCTTCTTCGTCGTTGCGTCCTGGGTTTCTGCTTTTTCCTCCTTCCGCACCTCGTTGGCCTCCTGGGCGACGAGGGGGGAGGAAAGAAAGGCAAAGCAGCAGGCGATCACGGCAGTACGCATCGAAAAATCCTAAAATAAAACAAGCATCCAAGAGGGACTAGATAGAGCCCACTCGATAGTCCACGGTCGCTCGATCAACGACTTCGGGGTGGCCTTTCCAGCGAAGAAAGCACGCCTCGCAGCGTTCGTACTTCGAGGTGGTTCCAGCCTGGTTTGGTCAATACTCCACGCAACGTCCGTCGGGTGGCATCCGACCGGCTTTCGGGAAGGTAATATCCCTTCGGCTCCAGCATGCGTTCAAGGTGCTCGATCAGGCCTTCGAGTTCTTCCTGCGGCGCCGGTGGGAGGAGTTCCTCCTGCGTGGGCTGCACCAGTTTCTTGTTCTTCGACCACTCATAGGCGCAAAGGATCACGGCCTGCGCGAGGTTGAGAGATCCGAATTCAGGATTGATCGGGACTGTCAGGATTGCTCGCGCAAGGGCGACGTCCTCGGTCTCGAGACCCGACCGTTCGGGTCCGAACAGGAAAGCGCTGCGTCCAACATTCTCAGTCATTTCGCGCGCTGCTGCTTCGGGGGTAAGAACCGGCTTTGTCACACCGCGTTTGCGCACCGTAGTCGCATAGACATGCGCGCAGTCGGCCACCGCCTCTGCGGTAGTGGCGAAAACCCGCGCCTGTTCGAGCACCGTGTCCGCTCCCGCAGCGGCTGGTCCGGCCGAGGGATTGGGCCAGCCGTCACGTGGCTCGACCAGGCGCATTTCGGTCAAGCCGAAATTGAGCATGGCGCGGGCCGCCTTGCCGATATTCTCGCCCAGCTGCGGCCGGACGAGTACCACCACGGGCTTGTTCGTATCAGCCACGCGACTTTCCGTCTTGGGCCGCTTCCTGCACGGTGCTGGCAAATTCTTCGAAATCGCGCGCTTCGCTGAAGTCGCGATAGACCGAGGCGAAACGGATATAGGCCACGCTGTCGAGCTGGCGCAGGCCGTTCATGACCATTTCGCCGATGCGTTGAGAGGAAACCTCGGCCTCGCCCGCTGTTTCGACCTGGCGCTGGATACCGCTGACGAGCTGGTCGATGCGCTCTTGCGGCACGTCGCGCTTGCGGCAGGCGAGGGTTATCGACTGTTCCAGCTTGCCGCGGTCGAACGGTTCGCGACGGTCACCCGACTTGACCACCGTCACCTCGCGAAGCTGTACGCGCTCGAATGTCGTGAACCTGCCCCCACAGCTTGAACACTGGCGACGCCGGCGGATCGAGGTGTTGTCCTCGGTCGGCCGGCTGTCCTTTACTTGGCTGTCGTCATGTGCACAGAAAGGGCAGCGCATTTAGGTCCGTATACGTTTGTAGAGGGCGTAGCCTGCACCCGCGACACCGCCAATGAGCGGGCCGACCACCGGCACGAAGATACCTGCGGCGGCTCCGACAGCAGCACCCTTCAGGACCGGCTTCGATGAAGGATGATTGAGTCCTTCGTTGATCATGTCCTTGAGTTCTTCTGCCGCATCCGGAAACAGGTTGGGATCCTTGGGGCGTTCTTCGCGATCCGACATGAATATTCTCCTGGAAATCGAATAGTTGTCGAAACGAATGACCACAATTACAGCGCTATGTCACGCGAGTATTGGTCCAAGTTAGCGAAGAAATCAGGGCCTTAGGCGCCTGTAAAGCATGAAGCCTGCTCCCGCGATAAGGCCGATGGGCCACGTTACCACTGGCAGGACTCCGCCAACGACCGCGCCAACCGCCGCACCGGCAAGAACAGGTTTCGTGGACGGATGATCGAGGCCCTGCTTAAGCATGCTCTTCACCTCTTCCTGAGCGTCGGGAATGAGGTCGTGGTCCTGATGCTTGGGATCCTGTTCGTCCATATGCTCTCTCCTCAGCGGCCGGGATAAACCGGGAAGGCAGCGCAGAGTTCGGCGACCTTGCCACGCACCGCTTCTTCGACCTGACCGTCACCCTCGGGGCCATTGCGCGACAGACCGTCTACCACTTCGGCGATGAGCGCGCCAATCTTCCGGAACTCTTCCGTCCCGAAACCGCGCGTCGTGCCTGCCGGCGTGCCAAGGCGGACGCCGCTGGTCACGAAGGGGCTACGCGTGTCGTAGGGAATGCCGTTCTTGTTGCAGGTGAGCCAGGCGCGATCGAGGCCTTTCTCGGCATCCTTTCCGGTGACGTCCTTGGCAGTGAGGTCGACCAGCATGGAATGGTTGTCCGTGCCACCCGAAACCACGCGCAGACCGTTTTCCTCGAGGCTCGCAGCAAGCGCACGGGCGTTGTCGACGACGCGGCGGGCATAGTCCTTGAAGTCGGGACGCAGCGCCTCACCGAACGCAACCGCCTTGGCGGCGACGACATGCATAAGCGGACCGCCCTGGAGGCCCGGGAAGACCGCCATGTTGAGCGGCTTGGTCAGTTCCTCGTCGTTCCAAAGGATCACGCCCGATCGAGGGCCGCGCAGCGACTTGTGTGTGGTGGTGGTGACCACATGGGCATGCGGGAAGGGGGAAGGATGTGCGCCGCCTGCGACAAGGCCGGAGATGTGGCTCATGTCGACCATCAGGTAGGCGCCAACTTCGTCAGCAACCTTGCGGAAGGCTTCCCAGTCCCACACGCGTGAGTACGCGGTGCCGCCGGCGATGATGAGCTTGGGCTTGTGCGCCTTGGCGGTCGCCATGACCTCGTCCATGTCGATACGCTCGTCCTCGCGGCGCACGCCATAGCTTACGGGCGAGAACCACTTGCCGCTCATGTTGACGGGTGAGCCATGGGTAAGATGGCCGCCCGAGTTGAGGTCGAGGCCCATGAAGGTGTCGCCCGGCTGAAGCAGCGCGAGGAACACAGCCTGGTTCATCTGGCTGCCCGAGTTGGGCTGGACGTTGGCGAAGTTGCAGTCGAACAGCTGCTTGGCACGCTCGATGGCGAGTGTCTCCACCACATCGGCATAGTCGCAGCCGCCGTAATACCGTTTGCCGGGATAGCCTTCCGCGTATTTGTTGGTGAAGACCGATCCGGTGGCTTCGAGAACGGCGGTCGAAGCGATGTTCTCCGACGCGATGAGTTCGATCTTGTCCTGCTGGCGCTTCAGTTCCTTACGGATGGCGGCATGGATTTCTGGATCGGCCTCGGCAAGCGTGTCATGCCAGAAGCGGTCCATCGGATCGCGGTCATGGGAAGCGGGCTGGGTGGCCAAATCAGGTCTCCGGGTTCGAAAGCTTGTCGACGCGGCGCTGATGGCGTCCGCCGGCGAAATCGGTGGTGAGGAAGGCTTCGAGACACGCCTTGGCCATGTCGCTGCCGGTCAGGCGCGCACCCATGGCTATGCAATTCGCATCATTGTGTTCGCGGGCCAGCGAAGCGGAGAGTGGTTCCGACACCAGCGCGCAACGGACGGCAGGGTTGCGGTTGACGCTGATCGAAATGCCGATGCCCGATCCGCAGAGGGCGACGCCGCGTTCTGCGGTCCCGTCGGCAACCACCGAGGCAAGCTTGTATCCGAAGTCCGGATAGTCGACGCTGTCAGTGGTATCGGGGCCAAGATCGGCAACCTCGTGCCCCTGCTCGATCAACCATTCACGCAGTTCGGCTTTCAGGTCGATGGCGGCATGGTCGGAGGCAATGGCGATACGCATGGCGGCCCCATAGGCGAGGTAACCGATTCCCTCCACCCCAAAGCCTTGCTTTTCGACCACTGCTGTTGGACCGGGTGACCAGGCACATGTGGGTGAATACGTTGGTCGTCAGGAATCGAACAAAGGTCGACGAAGGCTTACTAATTTGAGCGATTGCTACATGATCCGGGAATGGATCTCATGACCAACAGGCGTGATGCCCTATGCTTCGTGGGCGGAGGTCTTCTGCTGGGGAGTTGCGGCATGGCATCCCAATCGGAATCAGGCATAGCGACTCGTCCGGCAACGCTTGGCGACATCCCCGAGATCGTCGGCATATTGGGCGCATATCGCGAGAAACTTGCCCGCTGGTCACCTCAATTCTGGCGCCCGGCACCCGGTTCGGCAGCGATGACGACGATGTACCTCGGTTCGCTCGTCGGGAAGAAGGAGCACATCTTCCTGGTGGCCGAGGAAGCCGGGGCGGTGATTGGCTTCGCGCTGGCGCTGGAAACCCCCGCACCTCCAGTATACGCCCCCGGTGATACCGGAACGCTCGACGATTTTGCTTTGTCGGACGATGACCGATGGGAGGAAGTCGCAGGGGCTCTGCTCGCCGCAATCATGCGCAACGCGAAAAAGCTTGGCTGGAAGCAGCTCATAGCAGTCAGCCCCAAGGCCGACGGCCTGAAGAACCGCCTATTGGAAGAGGCTGGCCTCGTCGTCGCATCCCAATGGTGGACGATGAAGCTCTAGCCAAACTTACTGGTCGAGGAAGGACCTCATCTTGCGGCTGCGGCTCGGGTGCTTGAGCTTGCGCAGCGCCTTCGCCTCGATCTGACGGATACGTTCGCGGGTCACCGAGAACTGCTGACCGACTTCCTCGAGCGTGTGATCGGTGTTCATGCCGATACCGAAACGCATGCGCAGCACGCGCTCCTCGCGCGGCGTGAGCGAGGCAAGGACTCGGGTAACCGTCTCCTTGAGGTTCGACTGGATCGCAGCATCGACCGGGATGATCGCATTGGGATCCTGGATGAAGTCGCCCAGATGACTGTCTTCCTCGTCGCCGATTGGCGTTTCGAGCGAAATCGGTTCCTTGGCGATCTTCATCACCTTGCGAACCTTTTCGAGCGGCATCGACAGGCGCGCGGCCATCTCTTCCGGCGTCGGCTCGCGACCTTCCTCGTGGAGGAACTGGCGGCTTGTGCGGACCAGCTTGTTGATCGTCTCGATCATGTGGACCGGGATACGGATGGTGCGTGCCTGGTCGGCGATCGAACGGGTAATCGCCTGCCTGATCCACCAGGTTGCGTACGTGCTGAACTTGTAGCCGCGGCGGTACTCGAACTTGTCGACCGCCTTCATCAGGCCGATGTTGCCTTCCTGGATGAGGTCGAGGAACTGCAGGCCGCGGTTGGTGTACTTCTTCGCGATCGAGATCACGAGACGCAGGTTGGCCTCGACCATTTCCTTCTTGGCGATACGCGCTTCGCGTTCACCCTTCTGGACCATGTTCACAATGCGACGAAACTCGTCGAGCGCCATACCGGTCTGGCTGGCGATGTCGGAGATTTCCGCGCGGATGCGCTCAACGGCGTCGGCTTCCTTCTCGGCAAAGGCGGCCCACTTCTTGTCCTTCTTGGCGCGGTCGGTGAGCCACGCATCATCGAGCTCGTTGCCGATATAGGCATCGAGGAAGTCGGCGCGCTTGACCTTGTGGCGCTCGGCAAGGCGCAGCATCTGGCCCCCCAGTGCCGTCAGGCGACGGTTGAAGGCGTAGAGGTTGTCGACCAGGAACTCGATCTTGGTCGCGTGGAACTGGACGCTTTCGACTTCAGCGGTGAGCTGTTCGCTCAGCGCTTCGTACTTCTTTTCCTTGGCCGGCGGGAAAGCCTCGCCGCGGCCCATGATCTCGACGCGCTCGGCCTGGAGCTTCTCGAACTTGCCGAAGAGGTCCGTGATGCGGGCAAAACGTTCGATGGCGTCCGGCTTGAGCGCGGCTTCCATCTGGGCGAGGGACATGGTGTTGTCTTCCTCGTCGTCATCGTCCGCGGCGCGACGCTTGGACGAGCCTTCGCCGTCCTCGTCCTCGTCTTCGTCGACATCTTCCTCTTCCTCGACCTCGTCGTCGTCGCGGATGGTCGGGCCCGCAGTCGCTTCGGAGATTTCGCCGTCGTCGTCATCGTCCTCGGCGTCGTCGGCGAGCTTGTCGGCAGGCGGTTCCTTGGAAAGCATCGCGTCGAGATCGAGAATCTCGCGCAGCTGCATTTCCTCGTTGTTGAGGGCTTCGGACCACTGGATGATGGCGTGGAAGGTGATCGGGCTCTGGCACAGGCCCATGATCATCATGTCGCGCCCGGCCTCGATGCGCTTGGCGATGGCGATTTCGCCTTCGCGGCTGAGCAGTTCGACCGCGCCCATTTCACGCAGGTACATGCGCACCGGGTCATCGGTGCGTTCGCCGGTCGCCAGCTTCTTGGAGGCAGCTGCAGTCTTTTTCGCCGGCTTCGAATCGTCGTCGTCGTCGTCCGAATCGTCGGCGGCAATTTCCTCGACGTCGTTGTCCGAATCCTCGGCCGCCTCGGCATCCTCGTCACTCTCGACGATTTGCACGCCCATGTCGGACAGTGCGGACTGGATATCCTCGATCTGGTCGGAACTCATCTCGCCCTGCGGAAGGGCGTCGTTGAGTTCGTCATAGGTGACGTATCCGCGCTTTTTCGCCTTGGCGATCAGCTTCTTGATCGATGCTTCGTTAAGATCGATCAGCGGTGCGTCGTCATTGTCGCCAGACTTCGACTTGGTGGCCATAAACTTCAGTCAACCTAATCTGTAAGGCGTCCGGGACCTGCACCCTTAGCCATCATGAACCCGTTTCGTCGGCCGCAGCAGCCTTCCGCCGCCCGAACTGTTTCAAACGCTCGTTAAGGGCCAGTAAGCGCTCGCGCAATCGGGCCTGTTCGGCGAAAGAACCTTCCGGGTCGCGATCGAAGCGCGCAGTCGCCTCCGCCAAAGCGGATTCGAGCGCGGGCCTTTCGACCAGCAGCGACACAGCCTCGGCCAGATCCTCGCGCGCATCACCCGGGTCGGTGCCTTCATCGAGGAAGGCGAAATGAGCTTTTTCCGGTGGGGCGGGAAGGCCGTGTGCGAGCGATATGGGCGATTGCGCGGACAAATCAAGCGTCTCGGCCGCCTCCAGCAGCGATTCGATGGCGGGACCGACATTTCTGTCACGCATGGCGAACTGGTGCAGGGCATGCTCGTGGCGGTGGATCTGGTCTGGGAACCGAACGAGGCCGGCAATAACGGCCCGGGCAAGGGCGTCGCGTGAGCCACCGGATATGGCCCGCGTAAGCTGCTCGCGCGCTGCCGGAGAAAGGGCAGGGGCTGGCTGCTTCCACTCGCCCTTGCGAAACGGCTTGCGCGGCGCGAACTCGCGCTGTGGGCGTGAGGGGAAAGCGAATTCGGAAAACCGCTCGAGCAATTCGCGCTTGTAGAGCGAACGGATGTCGGGGTGCTGGATGGTCTCGACATGGTCAAGCAGGCGCGCCTTGAGTCCGGCCTTGTCCTCGGGCGTGTCGAGGGGAGCGGACATGCGCTCGAAATCCCAGAGGGTATCGAGCAGGCTGGCAGGCCGCGACAAAAGATCCTCGATCGCACCTGCGCCCTTTTCACGGATGAGGTCGTCCGGATCCATGCCACTGGGCAGGCGGACTATCGAGAGCGAGTGGGCAGGGCGAAGCATTGGCAGGACGCGCTGGATTGCCCGCATGGCCGCCCGCTGGCCGGCATTGTCGCCGTCGAAACACAGTATCGGCCGTTCGACCTGGCGCCAGAGTAGCTCGATCTGGTTCTCGGTCAGCGCCGTTCCGAGCGGTGCAACCGCCTCGCGAATACCGGCGTTGGCGAGGGCGATTGCATCCATATAGCCCTCGACCACGATGATCCGTCCCGTCTGTCGGGCGGCAGGAGCAGCGCGGTGGAGGTTGTAGAGCGTACGCCCCTTGTCGAAGAGCGGAGTATCGGGGCTGTTGAGGTACTTCGGCTTGCCGTCGGGATCGAGCACGCGGCCGCCGAAGGCAATGACCCGCCCGCGCATATCGTGGATGGGCAGCATCAGGCGATTGCGGAACCTGTCGTAGGGTTCCTTGTCTTCGACCGAGATACGCATGCCGGATTCGATCAGCATGGACTCGTCGAAACGAGATAACGCGCCCTTCAGTGCCTGCTTGCTGTCAGGCGCGAAGCCGAAGCCGAATTCGCGGATTGTCGCGTCCGAGAAGCCGCGTCGTGCAAGATAGCCTCTTGCCTGCGCCCCTTCGGGCGACTTCAGGTTGTCGGCGAACCATTCCTGCGCGGCGCCGGTCACGTCGTGAAGGCTGGCGCGCTTCTCTGCCCGCTCCGCAGCGCGCGGGTCGGGGGCAGGGACTTCCATTCCCGCTTCGCCGGCCAGTTCCTTGACCGCATCCATGAACGGCATGCCGCGCTGGTCGGTCAGCCAGCGGATTGCGTCGCCATGCGCCTCACAGCCAAAGCAGTGGTAAAAGCCCTTCTCGTCATTGACGTAGAAGCTAGGCGACTTCTCGTTGTGGAACGGGCAGCAAGCCTTGTACTCGCGCCCCGCCTTGGTCAGGCGCAGGGTACGACCGATCACCGCGGACAGCGTGGTCCGCGCGCGCAATTCGTCGAGCCATTGGGGTGTGAGCGCCATAAGGTCGCAGACCTTATAGACCCGATGCCGCCACCGCTAGCGTGGCTTCTTGCCCTCCACAGGCTTGTCCTCAGCCGGGAACGGTCCCCGTGCCGCCGACTGGTTACCGTCGACTTCGAGCAGGTAATTGTCGGCAGGCCCCGCAGGCGGGAGGGTCGACTGCCACCAGAAGGTGATGGTCGAACCGGGTTTCCAGCCTCCGCCTTCGGTCACACGCCAGATCAGGCTGCCGTTGTCGAGGGTAGTGGTAATGGCCTCGGGAGCGCCAAGTGCCGCCTCCGCCTCGGCCTTCGCGTAGCCGATGGCACCGGTGAAGCCGTGCGCCTTCGCTGTCGTGCGGAAAAGCGTGGGCGCCGCTTCGACCACTTCAGGACCAGAGGTCGGCTTAATCTCATCCCTTTCAGCATCGTCCAAAGTGACCTGATGCACATAGGTGTAGAGCGTGCCCTCGGGCATCTTTCCGGGTACGCATTCGATCACCTCGGCAGGACAGGCGACATAGCTGACCATGGTGCCGATCTCGGTATTTCCGGCGCTGAGCACGGTTTCGACCTGTGGACCCTGCGGCCCGACCACCTTCGCGCCGAGCGTTGCCAGGTCGAGGTCTGCGGCAACGAGGTTGCGCGGTGCGGCGACCGTGGCCGTCGGGGTGGGCAGCGGTTCGGGGTCGCTCTTGCCGCAAGCCGCAAGCACAATCAGCAGGGGCAGGGTGAGCGCGTGACGCTTCACGAAAGCGCTTCCTTCACCAGGCCGCTGGCCTTGCTCATGTCGAGCGAAGCGCCGTAGCGGGATTTGAGTTCACCCATCAGGCGGCCCATGTCCTTCATACCCTCGGCGCCGATCTCGCCCTTGATCGCGGCGATGGCATCGCGGGTTTCATCCTCGCTCATCTGCTTGGGCAGGAATTCCTCGATCACCGCGAGCTCGGCCTTTTCCTTGTCGGCGAGTTCCTGGCGTCCGCCGCCTTCGTACATTTCGATCGATTCGCGGCGCTGCTTGGCCATTTTCATGAGCACGTCGGTGACGAGCTCATTGTCCTCCGGCTTCTTGTCCGAAGTGCGCAGTTCGATGTCGCGATCCTTGATCTTCGCCCCGATCAGGCGGAGCGCGGCAGTGCGCTCCTTGTCCTTGGCCTTCATGGCGGTGACGGTTTCGGCCTGGATTTTCTCGCGAAGCATGGAAGTCCCTGTGTCAGTAAGCTGTGGATGATTCACGCCTCATTTAGGGCAGCGGGCCGCAAAGCCAAGACTTGTGCAGATTGGCGGGTTGACGGGACTCGTCGAGACCCCTAGCGGCTGGGTCTTAGCACACATCGCCGGAAACCCCTGACTCGGAGAGCCCAATGGCCCTGTCCGCATTCTCGCACGCGCAACCCAAAGGCGCGACGGGAGTCCTCGTCCTCGCGGACGGAACTGTAATCTGGGGCAAGGGCTTCGGCGCGACGGGTTCTGCCGTCGGCGAGGTCTGCTTCAACACCGCCATGACCGGCTACCAGGAGGTGATGACCGATCCCTCCTACGACAGCCAGATCGTCACCTTTACCTTCCCGCATATCGGCAATGTCGGCGCGAACGAGGAAGATCACGAGAGTCGTGGCTTGGGCGCCGTTGGCTGCATTGTCCGGCAGGAAGTGACGCCGCAATCGAACTTCCGGGCACAGCAGGAATTCGTCGACTGGATGACAGCGCACGGAAAGATCGGGCTTTCGGGAGTCGACACCCGCGCCCTGACACGTCGTATTCGCCTTAACGGCGCGCCCAACGCGGTGATCGCACACAGTCCGCGCGGCGAATTCGACCTGAAGGCGCTAAAGAAACAAGCCGCCGAGTGGAGTGGGCTCGAAGGGCTCGACCTCGTTCCGTCCGTGACGCGCGGCGTGCTGGAGGACTGGCGCGGCGGGCATTGGCAGCTGGGCTTCGGCTACCATGAGGCAGGCCACGAGCGCCCCCATGTCGTCGCGATCGACTATGGCGCCAAGGACAATATCTTCCGCAACCTGGTCAAGGCAGGGGCCAAAGTGACCGTCGTACCGGCGCGAAGCACGCTCGAGGAAATCCTGCGGCTCGAACCCGATGGTGTTTTCCTCTCGAACGGTCCGGGTGACCCGGCGGCGACGGGCGAGTATGCCGTGCCGGTAATCAAGGGCCTGCTCGAGCGCGATATCCCGCTCTTCGGCATCTGCCTCGGCCACCAGATGCTCGGCCTCGCCGCGGGCGCGAAGACGGCCAAGATGTTCCAGGGCCATCGCGGTGCCAATCACCCCGTCCAGCGCGTGGGATCGAGTTGGGGCGAAAGCGAAGGCCTCGTCGAGATCACCAGCATGAACCACGGCTTCGCGGTCGATGCCGACACGCTGCCGCCCGAGGTGGAGCAGACCCACGTTTCGCTCTTCGATGGCACCAATTGCGGCATTTCGATCAAGGGCAAGAAGGCCTTCGGCGTGCAGTATCACCCCGAGGCGAGCCCGGGCCCGCAGGACAGCTTCTACCTTTTTGAAAAATTCGTTGGGATGCTCGGATAAATGCCCAAAAGAACTGACATCTCCTCGATCCTCGTCATCGGTGCCGGGCCAATCATCATCGGCCAGGCCTGCGAGTTCGACTATTCCGGCACGCAGGCGATCAAGGCGCTGAAGGAGGAGGGCTACCGGGTCATCCTCGTCAACTCCAATCCCGCCACGATCATGACCGATCCGGAAATGGCCGACTCCACATACGTCGAGCCGATCACGCCCGAGATCGTCGCCAAGATCATCGAGAAGGAGCGGCCCGACGCGGTGCTTCCGACGATGGGCGGGCAGACGGCGCTCAACTGCGCGCTCTCGCTGTTCAACGACGGCACGCTGGCAAAGTACGGGGTCAAGATGATCGGCGCCGATGCCGATGCCATCGACAAGGCCGAGAACCGCCAGCGGTTCCGCGCTGCGATGGACAAGATCGGGCTAGAAAGCGCGCGCAGCGGCGTGGCGCACACGGTCGAGGAAGCGCTCCATGTGCTCGAGACCACGGGCCTGCCCGCCATCATTCGTCCCAGCTTCACGCTCGGCGGCACTGGCGGCGGCATTGCCTACAACAAGGCCGAGTTCGAGCGGATTGTGCGCGAAGGGCTCGACGCGTCGCCCACCACCGAGGTCCTGATCGAGGAATCGCTCCTCGGCTGGAAGGAATACGAGATGGAAGTTGTCCGTGATCGCAAGGACAACTGCATCATCATCTGTTCGATCGAGAACGTCGATCCGATGGGCGTCCACACGGGCGATTCCATCACCGTCGCCCCGGCGCTGACGCTGACCGACAAGGAATACCAGATCATGCGCACCGCCAGCATCAACGTGCTGCGCGAAATCGGCGTGGAAACAGGTGGTTCCAACGTACAGTTCGCAGTCAATCCGAAGGACGGCCGCCTGATCGTCATCGAGATGAACCCGCGCGTCTCGCGCTCCTCGGCGCTGGCGTCCAAGGCCACCGGGTTCCCCATCGCGCGCGTCGCGGCGAAGCTGGCGGTCGGCTACACGCTCGACGAGATCCAGAACGAGATCACCGGCGCGACGCCCGCCAGCTTCGAGCCGACCATCGACTATGTCGTGACCAAGATCCCGCGCTTCGCCTTCGAGAAGTTCAAGGGTTCGAAGAACGAGCTGTCGACCGCGATGAAGTCGGTCGGCGAAGTCATGGCGATCGGCCGCTGCTTCGCGGAATCGATGCAGAAGGCGCTGCGCGGCCTCGAAACCGGGCTCGACGGATTCAACCGCGTGGTCGAGCTCGAAGGCGTGCCGAAGGACCAGATCTTCGCCGCCCTGTCGCAGCGTACGCCCGACCGCATCCTCAAGATCGCGCAGGCCTTCCGCGAAGGCTTGAGCGTCGAGGAAATCCAGCCGATCACCGGTTTCGACCCGTGGTTCCTGCGTCAGATCGAAGCAATCATCTACGAAGAGCAGATGCTCGGCCACAATGGCCTGCCGCGCGATGCAGCGGAGATGCGTCGCCTGAAGGCCATGGGCTTCTCCGATAAGCGCCTCGCCACTCTGGCAGTGCGGTCGGTCGGCGTTGCTGGCGGGCTTGCCGAAACGCAGGCGCGCCGGTCGGGCCTGCTTCACGATGCCCTGCGCGCCATGGCCGGTGCTACGAGCGAGGAAGAGGTGCGAAAGCTGCGCCACAAGCTCGGCGTCTATCCGGTGTACAAGCGGATCGACAGCTGCGCTGCCGAGTTCGAAGCGATCACGCCCTACATGTACTCGACTTACGAGGCGCCTACTTTCGGTGAGCCGGAAGACGAGGCGAACCCCTCGGACCGCAAGAAGATCGTCATCCTCGGCGGTGGCCCGAACCGCATCGGGCAGGGCATCGAGTTCGACTATTGCTGCGTCCACGCTTGTTTCGCCCTTGCCGAGGCCGGGTTTGAGACCATCATGGTCAACTGCAACCCGGAAACGGTCTCGACCGACTACGACACCTCCGACCGCCTCTATTTTGAGCCACTGACCGAAGAGGACGTGCTTGAGATCATGCGCGTCGAGATGTCGAAGGGCGAGGTCGTCGGCGTGATCGTCCAGTTCGGCGGTCAGACCCCGCTGAAGCTCGCCGCCGCGCTGGAGCGCGAGGGCGTGCCGATCCTCGGCACCAGCCCCGATGCCATCGACCTCGCCGAGGATCGCGAGCGGTTCGCCAAGCTGGTCGCCAAGCTCAAGCTCAAGCAGCCCGACAACGGCATCGCCCGCAGCCGTGACGAAGCCGCCGCCGTGGCGCGCACCATCGGTTACCCGGTGCTCCTGCGCCCGAGCTACGTCCTTGGTGGCCGCGCGATGGAGATCGTCGATAGCGAGGCGCAGCTCGACGACTACATCAACACCGCAGTCAACGTCTCGGGGGACAGCCCGGTGCTGGTCGACCAGTACCTACGCGATGCGGTGGAATGCGACGTCGACGTAGTCTCGGACGGCTTCGAGGTCCGCATCGCGGGCGTCATGCAGCATATCGAGGAAGCCGGTGTCCACTCGGGCGACAGCGCCTGCACCCTGCCGCCCTACAGCCTGCCCGACGACATCATCGCCGAAATGGAACGGCAGGCTGAGGCGCTCGCCAAGGCGCTTCAGGTCCGTGGCCTGATGAATGTCCAGTTCGCCGTGAAGGATGGCGAGGTCTACCTCATCGAGGTAAACCCGCGCGCCAGCCGCACTGTGCCTTTCGTCGCCAAGGCCATCGGCCGCCCGGTCGCCAAGATCGCCGCACGCGTCATGGCGGGCGAGGGGCTGCACGAGTTCGAGCCTTTCGACATCCGCCCCAAGCACATGGCGGTCAAGGAAGCCGTCTTCCCCTTCGCGCGCTTCCCGGGTTCGGACCCGGTGCTGTCTCCGGAGATGAAGTCGACCGGCGAAGTCATGGGGATCGACAAGGACTTCCCTGCCGCTTTCCTCAAGTCGCAGCTGGGTGCTGGCATGCACCTGCCGCGCGAAGGAACGCTGTTCGTATCGGTGAAGGATAGTGACAAGGATGTTATCCTCCCCGCGGTGAAGACCCTGCTCGACCAGGGTTTCAAGGTCATCGCCACGGGTGGCACGCAGCGGTTCCTTGCCGAGCGCGGCCTGGAGGTCGAACGGGTCAACAAAGTGGCCGAAGGTCGTCCGCACATCGTGGATGCGATCATCGACGGCGAAGTGGCGTTGATTTTCAACACCACCGAGGGTTGGCAGTCTCTTCTAGACAGCCAGTCCATCCGCGCGAGTGCGCTTGAGAAGAAGCTTCCGTACTACACGACGGCCGCCGCCTCGGTGGCCGTGGCACGATCCATAGCAGAGGTCTCGCCGAGCCAGCTTGAAGTGCGTTCATTGCAAGACTATTATAGCTGACAAGAACAAGACGCATTTCCCCTCCCGACATTCGAAGCGACAGGTTCCGCATCCTGCGGACCGGGTTCGAATTGTCCCAGCGACGGGGTGAGTAAGGAAGGAACAGGGGCCCATGGAAAAGGTGCCGATGCTGGCAGAGGGCTATGAGAAGCTGACTGCGGACCTCAAGGTCCTGCGCGCCGAACGCCCGAGGATTGTCGATGCAATCGAGGAAGCTCGCGCGCATGGCGACCTCTCGGAAAACGCAGAATATCACGCTGCCAAGGAGCGCCAGGGCCAGGTCGAAGCGATGATCGCAGAGATCGAGGACAAGGTCAGCCGCGCCCAGATCATCGATCCGACTACACTCTCAGGCGACAAGGTGATTTTCGGTGCGACCGTCACCCTGCTCGACGAGGATGACAAGCCGATCAAGTACCAGATTGTCGGCCAGACCGAGGCCGATGCGAACAAGGGGCGGATCAGCTACAATTCGCCCATTGGCCGTGCGTTGATCGGCAAGCAGGTCGACGAAGAGGTCGAAGTGACTGTCCCCTCGGGCGACAAGTTCTACCTCATCGAGAAGATCGAGTTCATCTGAGGCACCGCAAAGGGGGGCGACAGATTTGGCAACACCACCAATCAGGCTGGTCGCCGAGAAGCGGGTCGCCCGGTATTTCCTTGGGAAGGGCGCAACGAGCGCTGCAGATGCAATCGCCTATGAGCCCGATCTTGGGAGCCGAAAGCGAGCGTTCGACCGCTTGAAGGGCCTCGACATCGTGCGTTCTGGTGGACGCGACCGGTGGTTCCTGGACGAGGCACGTTGGGCGGAATTGCGCTCACAACGGCGGGGACGCATGGTCACCATGCTCGCCGTGGGAGCCGCCATCGCCGCATTTGTCGTCACCCGCTGAAGCAAGCCTTCAGGCGAGCAGCTTCTCCATCGCCCAATTGTGGATCGGGACCATGTGATCGCCGTGCGCGATCTCGAATTCTCGCCTGTGCGTAGCCGTGTACCCCAAACGCTCGAAGGCCGGGCGGGCGAGATCGCTCGCCTCCGTATACAGCCTGGTGCAGCCGATCGCGCGGGCCTCCTGCTCCGACCGCTCGAGCAGCTTCTCCGCGATCCCGCGGCGCGTATGATCGGGATGGCAGTATAGATGGTCGAGGTGCCCATCGGCCTCGAGCAACGTGTAAGCTATCGGACGGTCATCCGGGTCAGTCGCAACGAAGATGGTATGGCCGGCAGCTGCGCGCTCGAGATACCGTTCGGGAGTGTGGTGACGCGCAAACCATGCGTCGACCTGTTGCTGCGTGTAGGCACGGGTTCCAATGTATGAGATCGCCGCCCCCATGATGCTGGCTAGAGCCTGGGCATCGTCGTCCCGGAAGCGGCGGATCGCATACTCCACCTTATCAGTTCTTTAGGCGCTCGGATCGAGCAACTTGTGCAGGTGCACGACCACGTACTTCATTTCTGCATCGTCGACGGTCCGCTGTGCATTGGCGCGCCATGCGTCGACCGCAGCGTCGTAGCTGCTGAACACGCCGGCAACATGAATGCCTTCGGGGTCGGCGAAGGTCACTGCGCGGGGGTCGGTCACGCGACCGCCCATGACGAGGTAGAGCGTCTGCTTGCTCTCGGTTTCTTCCATTTTGAAGTCTTTCTCGAAGGGGGAGGAGGAGATTGCGTGCGCCCCATAGCGAAAGCGGCGCGACAGGCAACCCCGTCGCGCCGCTACGGCATGCTGAAAAAGTGAGCTCTTAGTAGGTCAGGCGCGTCTTGATGGCCTGAGCTGCACGCGATCCGCCACGCGTCGCCTTGCGAGATGTAGCCCGTAGGACCTCGCCGGCGGCATCGAGCCTGCCTGCTGCTTCGCGACGTAAGTCACGGGCGGTCGAGGCTGCCGTTTCTCCAAAATCTTCGAATCGATCGCCAGCCAGGTGCGCTGCATTGCTTGCGTTGTCGATCATGCGTGCACCGTATGCGAGGGCCGCGTCGGCAACGAGGCCGGCGAACACTCCACCACGTTTGCCGAGGCGGCGCCCCGGCTTGGTCATCGCGCCAATGGCGAGGCCGACGGCTATCGCGCCGCCGATGACAGCGTAGGGGTGCTTTTTCGTGAATGCGACTGCAGTGTCTGCGGCGTCCTTCGCCTGGTCGGCCAGGGTTCGCTGCTCGTTGCGCTTCTCACCTGCCTCGATGCGTGCGCGCAGCTGGTCACGCTTTTGCTGGTCGGAGAGCTTGCTGTCGGCACTGATAGGGGTGACGTTGGCGGGTTTGGCGGTGTCGGCCATGATTTCCTCCAGAATTTGTGTCTCGGCGATTAAACGCTAATCAGCGGCTCACCGTTCCTCCGCTTCGTCGCGTTCGGCTGCCGCATCGTCCGGTTCCTCGCCCAGTCCGAGCAGCGAAAGAATCGGATTGCGAGCGAACCACACGACCACTGCTGCGATTAGCGCTGCAAGTGCGCCCTTGTTGTCTTCGGCGACCTCGACGGCTTCTTCGTAGATATCGACTGCGCCCTCTCGCACCTTGTCGAAGGCGCGTTCGGTCAGGCCACGTTTGGATAGACCAGTCTTGAGGTGTTCCAGGTCGGCCTCGACCAAAGCTTTGGCGGAATCGCGCAAATAGCGATCTTCGATCATTCGGGCGCGACGGTCGCTCATTCGCCAGAGTCCTCGAATGCCGAACGGATATCTTCGATACGCCCCTTTAGCAGTCGCAAGAGAACGAAACCCGCTATGACTAGGAAGAGGGTGACGATGCCGGTCGCGATCCACGGTCCCACGAGCGGGACCAGTGCGATTACGACACCCACGGTCGCGGCGATCAGCGCAAGATGGAAGACCCCAAAGGCTCCCAAGCCAAAGGCTACCGCCCCGGCTGCGCGATTGGCCGCATAACCCGCGCGGCTCTTCTGGAACGCGACTTCTGCCTCGGCATAAGTCTTTCCGTCGTCGATCAGCGCGAATATATCGTCGGTGAGCGAGGGACCGTTACCGGTGCCTTCCTCTTCCGACGGACCATATTCATCGGGCAGGTCGAGCGGTCCGGAAAACTCTTCCGACCGCTCGATACCTTCATCTCTCATCTGCAGCCCCTCCGCGTGGTCGGATTAGCGCGACCGGCGGAACAGGCGGGACAGGAAGAAACCTGCAATTGCGGCGATGCCGATGGCGGTGCCGGGGCTCTTGCGGACGAATTCGCGACCATCTTCGACGAGATCGTCGACGGTCTTCTCGTCGAGCTTCGCAGCATATCCATCGAGCGTGCGCGATGCCGAACGGGCGTAGTCGCCATACTTGGCGCCGAGGCGGTCATCGACTTCCTGGGCGTTTTCGTTGACCACGCGGCTGAGGGCGCGCAGGCCTTCGCCCGCCTTCACCTTGCCTTCGGTGGCCAGTTCCTTGCCCTTGACCTTGGCATCGGCTCCATAGGCCTTCGCATCGGCCACCCAATCTTCGCTCTTGCCCTTCGCCTGATCGCGGTAGGCGACAGCGCGGTCGCGGCCTTCGGCCTTGAGGGCGGCAGCGCCTGCCTTGGCTTCTTCGAGCGCGGCGTTGAAACGCGACTTCGCTTCTGTGCGGTTGTCAGTGGTCATGGGAGTGGTCTCCTTTGCTACGCCCTTGCTTGCCGCGGGCTTGCGCGGCTTCGCGGCGGTGGACTTTTTTGCGGTGGTCTTCTTGGTTCCGGTGGTCTTGGTTTTCTTTGGCGCCCCGGTTGCTGGAGTGTCAGCCATCGTTCTTGTCCTTGCCCTCAAATTCGTATTCATCACCGCTACTCTTGTCGAACGCGGTAGTCCTTGATGCAACGCAACTTGCGCCCCGATGTTCCGGAGCATAGAGCGCCACCGACTCCCCATTTGGGGGTGTAATAGCTATTTACAACACCTTTCACCGGAGCGCCACTGGCATGACTGCGATCATCGATATCCACGCCCGCGAAATTCTCGACAGTCGTGGCAATCCCACTGTCGAAGTCGATGTTCTGCTGGAAGACGGCAGCTTCGGTCGCGCAGCCGTGCCCTCGGGGGCTTCGACCGGCGCCCACGAAGCGGTGGAACTGCGCGACGGTGACAAGGATCGCTACCTGGGCAAGGGTGTTACCAAGGCGGTCGAGGCGGTAAATACCGAGATCCGCGACCTTCTGATCGGCGCCTTCGACGCCGAAGACCAGCGCGACATCGACCTGTCCATGATCGCGCTCGATGGCACTGCGAACAAGGGTCGTATCGGCGCCAACGCCATCCTCGGCACCAGCATGGCGGTAGCCAAAGCTGCGGCCAATGCCCGCGGCCTGCCGCTGTACAGCTACATTGGCGGCGTTTCGGCGCACGTCCTGCCCGTTCCGATGATGAACATCATCAATGGGGGCGAGCACGCCGACAATCCGATCGACATCCAGGAATTCATGATCATGCCGGTCGGCGCGGACAGCCTGGCCGAAGCGGTGCGCTGGGGCGCGGAAGTCTTCCACACGCTCAAGAAGAAGCTGCACGAGAAGGGCCTCGCCACCGCAGTCGGCGACGAGGGCGGTTTCGCACCCGATCTTGCAAGCACGCGCGATGCGCTGGATTTCATCATGGCTTCGATCGAACAGGCCGGGTTCAAGCCAGGCGATGACATCGCCCTGGCACTCGACTGCGCCTCGACCGAATTCTTCAAGGACGGCCAGTATCTGATCGCGGGCGAGAACCTCGCACTCAATGGCCATGATATGGCAGAGTATCTCGACGCCCTGTGTCGCGACTACCCGATCTGCTCGATCGAGGATGGCATGGCCGAGGACGATTTCGAGGGCTGGAAGGCGCTGACCGACCGGATTGGCGGCAATGTCCAGCTGGTCGGCGATGACCTCTTCGTGACCAACCCCCAGCGTCTGCGCGAAGGCATCGACCAGGGCCTTGCCAACTCGCTACTGGTGAAGGTCAACCAGATCGGGACGCTGTCCGAAACACTGGATGCAGTGAGCATCGCGAACCGCGCGGGCTATACCGCCGTCATGTCGCACCGTTCGGGCGAAACTGAGGATGCAACCATCGCCGATCTCGCGGTCGCGACCAACTGCGGTCAGATCAAGACCGGCTCGCTTGCGCGTTCGGACCGGCTTGCGAAGTACAACCAACTCATTCGGATCGAGGAAGAGCTCGGCGACAGCGCGGTCTATGCCGGCAATGCCTGCTTTGGCAGCCTGAAATTCTGACGGAGCACCTCGATTGAGGTGATTGTCACGCCGCTCCACCGGGGTTAGCGTTGGGAAAACGCACCCGGGAGAGAGGGTTTGGTTTCATTTCCGGCACATCCTGACGATGTGACGCCCCAATGGCTTGGCGAAGTACTGGATGCTGAAGTGCGTTCGGTCAGTTGGAAGCCTATCGGTACGGGCCAGGTCGGCGACAGCGTCAGGTTCACGCTGGAAGCCGACGGCGCTCCGCGCACCCTTGCGGGCAAGTTTCCGGCAGCTGACACCGCGAGCCGTGGCACGGCAATCATGTTCGGTCTCTACCGCAAGGAGGTCGAGTTCTATCGCCAGACCGCACCGCATCTCGAAGTGCGCGTGCCGAACGTTCACTTCGCAGATGTTAGTGAGGATGGTGGCGAGTTCATCCTTCTCTTCGAGGATGTGGGACCTGCTCGTCAGGGTGACCAGATCGCAGGGTGTGGGATAGAGGATGCACGTCACGCCATGAGGCAGGCGGCGGCTATCCATGCCCCGAGCTGGGGCAGGGAGGACCTGCTCCAGGCAGCGTGGATCCAGCCGCCTGCCAACCTCGGCGAGACGATTGCCGGTCTTTACCCCCAGGCCCAAGCGGTCTTCCGCGAGCGCTATGCAGACTCGCTGGAACCTGAACTGATGCGTATTTGCGAGGAACTTGCCGAAGCTGCGCCCGTCTGGTTCCATCGCAACGAACCGCCGAAGTGCATAGTCCACGGCGATTTCCGGCTCGACAACATGCTGTTCGATATCGGGGGCGGGGCGGAACCGATCGCGGTACTCGACTGGCAGACCGTGACCATCGGCAATGCCCTCACGGACGTCGCATACTTCATGGGTTGCGGCATCGGCGAGAAGCTCTGGCGCAATCACGAAGATGAATTGCTGGATCTGTGGCTGGCCGAGATGGCGGCTCACGGCGTGGAGCTTACGCGCGAAGAGGTCTGGGATGACTACCGCCGCGGTGTGCTCCATGGCGTGAGCACGGCAGTATTCAGCGCAGCTTTCGTCGAGCGGACGGCACGCGGAGACGACAACTTCCTGTCCATGGCCCGAGGTTCCTGTTCACTTGCACTCGCGCGTGACAGTATCGGTGCACTGAAGGAGACGATTTGATGGTCCTGACCCGCGGTGACGAATATCCGATCCACCAGACGCCTGAACCCATCGCCTATTCCGGGACGGACCGGAACTTCTACGACCGCTATTTCTTCAACGGCTATGCGCCTGACGGCAGCGGCTTCTTCGCGATCGCGCTGGGTGTGTATCCCCATCTCGATGTCATCGACGCACACTTCAATGTTATCCGTGACGGTGTGCAGCACTGCATCCATGCCAGCGCCGAACTTCACATGGAACGCATGGCGATGGCTGTCGGGCCGATCTCGATCGAAGTGCTCGAGCCGCTCAACAAGCTTCGCATCCGGCTCGAGCCGTTCGAGGGAATGGCGGCAGACGTGACCTTCACCGGGCGTGCCTTTCCTATCGAGGAGCCGCGCTTCACCCATCGTATCGGTCCGCGCGCATTCATGGACTACACACGGATGACCCAGAACGGCCGTTACGAGGGCTGGATCGAGGTTGACGGGAACCGCCGCGATCTCGCGCCGGACACCATGGGCACGCGCGACCGCAGCTGGGGCGTTCGTCCCGTTGGGGCGCGGGACCCGCAGCCCATGCCCGGCCACACATTTCCCGGCTTCTTCTGGCAGTGGACACCGGTCAATTTCCCCCAAGGTTCGCTGTTCTTCCACGTCAACAACGACGAACACGGCGAGGCTTGGAACACTCGGGCCGCATGGGCGGACGAGGGCGCGGAAGCAGCGCAATTGTCGGAAGGGCATGGCAGCATGCGTACCCGCCTTCACCAGGGCACACGCTGGCCCGCGGGAGGCATCCTATCGCTCGCCGTGCGCGGAGCTCCGGAACAGGTGAGCTTCGAACCGCTGGGGCGCTTCCAGATGCGTGGCCTCGGCTATACGCATCCAGAATGGGGCCACGGGCACTACAAGGGACCGCTGGTGGTCGAGCGTGAGGATATCCATCTGGAGGATCTCGATCCTCTGTTGCCCGAGAATCTCCACGTACAGATGCCCGTCCGCGTCGAAGCCGGTGATGGGACCGTGGGTATCGGCGTGTTCGAACAGCTGATCATGGGGCCGTTCTCGCCGCTGGGGCTGACCCAGTTCCTCGACGGGGCAACTTAGCGGGCGAGGAGCAGGGTCGCGACCCCGACGAAGATCAGCGCTCCGCCGAACAGCTTGAGGCGGTCCGCCCTCTCGCCCAGGAAGAATACCGCGATCACCAGCGCGAACAGGATTGAGCTTTCGCGCAAGGGTGCGAGGCGCGGCAGGTCGCCGATGGAATAGGCCAGCAACGCCAGTCCATAGGAAACCACACCCAATGCTCCGGCAAGTGTGCAGGACTTCCAGTTAGCCCGTGCGTAGATCAGGAATTCGCGGCCTCGCCACGCCCCGAAACCCGCACCGATGCCCGCGCCAAGGATGAGAAATGCCCAGGCAATGTAGGATGCCGGGCTGGGGGCGTTCCGTACACCACCGGCGTCGAGGACGGTGTAACAAGCCACTGCCAACCCGGTCAGCAATGAGTATCCCAGTGCGGCAGGCGTCAGATGGCGACCGATTGCGCTGAGCATGATACCGCTAACGACCAGTCCCATACCCAGTGCAATGGGCAGGGTGATCGCATCGCCCAGAATGAAAACACCGCCCATCGCCGCGAACACCGGAGCCGTGCCGCGCATGACCGGAAAACTGGCGCTCATGTCCGACACTTCGAAGGCGCGGACCAGTGCGAGGAAATAGACGGCATGCACCACCAGCGACCCCGCCAGCCAGCTCCAGGCGCCATGTGGCATAGGGAAGAACAGCACGGCCGGAAGCACGAGCAGACCGCCGCTGAGGTCGATCAGCGCACGACGCGCCAGCTTGTCGTCGCCAGACTTGAGGACGGCATTGACCACCGCATGGATGGCGCCAGAAGCAACCATCATCAGTGCGGGGCCGTCGATCATCGCATCATGCAGCGAAGCGCTGTTGCAGCGCGAACAGGGCGAGTGCAGCCTTCGCTGCCTCGCCACCCTTGTCCTTGTGATGGCGATCGGCGCGGACGATGGCCTGTTCCTCGTTCTCGACGGTGAGGATGCCGTTGCCGATCGCGACACCGTCCATGGTGAGCGCCATGATCCCGCGCGCACTTTCGCCGGCGACGATTTCGAAGTGATAAGTCTCGCCTCGGATGACGACGCCGATGGCGACATAACCATCATAGCGTTCGCTTTCAGTCGCCAGAGCGATGGCGCCCGGAATCTCGAGTGCTCCCGGAACCGTCAGAACCTCAACTTCGTGGCCAGCGGCCTCCAGCGCCGTACGGGCGCCATCGATCAGCATGTCGTTGAGGTGGTCATAGAAACGGGCTTCGACGATGAGAAAACGGGCCATGATCAATCCTTGGGAATGCCGCATTGGGCGAGTGTGTAACCCTGGTAGCGCGGATCGTCGCTGACGTCCGCAAGGCTCCAGGAGGGGTTCGGGAGGGCGGCGAGCTCTGCGCCATCCTCGAGTTCGATTTCGGAGAGCCAGAGCCCTTGCAGCGGGCCGTCGAACCTGTCGACCGAATAATCGCACCCATCTTGCGCGAGTTTGAAGCGTGTCTTGATCAGTTCGATGGCCGGTAAATCACATAGGACCCGATGCTCGGTCTCTTCGATGTATGCCGTGACGATCGGTCGGGCGAGGGGATCAACGCACTCGTACTTGCGTGTCAACTTCCACACGCGCTGGTCCCCGCATGACATCTCACGGAGGCGCAACCTGGTTCCCTCGATATAGCGATCGCGGATTGTGATCGGATCTTTCAACGCCGCGAGATCGATGCTTTCGTGATCGACGAGCCATCGGCGCTCGCGTTCGAGGTGCGCGTACTTCGGCTCCGCAGCCTCGTGGGCGGCAGTCCTCATGCGCTTCAACAGGAAGCCTGAAGCGCTCACTCCGGTATCGGGCGCTCGCCCGTGACGGAGATGCCATATCCTTCGAGCCCGACGACGTTGTGATGCGAGTTCGTCAGCAATTCCATCTCATGCACGCCGAGGTCGGCGAGAATTTGCGCTCCGACCCCGTACTCGCGCAGTTCGCCGCTGTCGGCAGGACGGACACCGCCAACCTCGTTCTGCAGGCTTTCCGGTCTGTTCGGCATCAGCAGGACGACAACCCCGCTACCGTTGTCGCCGATGGCTTTCATGGCCCGTTGCAGAGTGCGCTTGCGCTCACCCCTGCGGCCGAGGACGTCGTCGAAGATGGAAATACGGTGCATGCGAACGAGAGTGGGCTTACCCTTCTCGACCGCGCCCTTTTGCAGGGCGACGTGCGTGCTCCCGTCGACGGCATTGCGATACGTCATTGCTTTCCAATCGCCGCCATAGTCGGAGACGAAAGCACTTTCGCTGGCCCGCTCGACCAGGTGGTCATGCCGCATACGGTATTCGATGAGGTCGCGAATGGTGCCGATTTTCAACCCGTGTCGGCGGGCAAACCCGACGAGGTCTTCCAGCCGAGCCATGCTGCCGTCCTCGTTCATGATCTCGCAGATCACGCCAGAGGGGTTGAGGCCCGCAAGGCGGGAGATGTCGACGGCGGCCTCGGTATGGCCGGCGCGGACGAGAACCCCGCCGTCTCGAGCAATCAGGGGGAACACGTGGCCAGGCGTAACAATGTCCTGAGCGTTGCGCGTCGGATCGATGGCCACGGAAACGGTACGCGCGCGGTCGGCCGCCGAGATGCCGGTGGTGACCCCCTCGCGTGCCTCGATTGATACGGTGAATGCGGTCTCGTGACGGGTCCCGTTGCTGCGGCTCATGAGTTCGAGGCCGAGTTGCTCGGTGCGTTCACGGGTCAGCGTGAGACAGATGAGGCCGCGGCCATGCATCGCCATGAAGTTGATGGCATCGGGTGTCGCCATTTGCGCTGGAATGACCAGGTCGCCTTCGTTCTCGCGATCCTCGTCATCTACCAGGACGAACATGCGCCCATTGCGCGCTTCCTCGATTATTTCTTCGATGGGCACCAGGACTGGAGTTTCGTCATTGGCATCAAGAAATCGCTGGAGTTTGCCGAGGGTGTCGGCCGTGGGGTTCCAGCCATCCTCCGCACAGTCGCGCAGGGTGTTGGCATGGAGCCCGGCTGCTCGTGCGAGGCCCGCACGGGTCATCGAACCTTCCGTGACGATGGTGCGAACGCGAGTTATGGTGTCAGTGGTCATGCGACTCGGTCTATCACATCACAATGTGATTACCAATTACGCTACGACATCGTTGTGTGATCGGGGGTGGTGGTGGACGCACTAGGGCTCGAACCTAGGACCCGCTGATTAAGAGTCAGCTGCTCTACCAACTGAGCTATGCGTCCACACTGCGGCTTGCCGCGTGGCCGGATAAACCGGCGCCCCGACTCGGGGGAGGCGCTCATATAGCGGGCCTCGCGCGGATTGAAAGGCCTTAAATGGAGCAAAATCGGGCGTCAGGAAAAATATATTTCGCGCCCGTCTTCGGTAAGGGTGATGGGCGCGCTCAACACATCGTCGGTAGGCATTCCCCGGGTAATCAGGCGCTCGTGTTCGAGCGCTCTCAATGCCACGAATACCTTCTCGAGCGGAGCATCGAGCATCCTGCGCAAATCCCATATAGTCAGAGATTTACCACGCTCGCCAGCCTTGCCGACGAGGTGAAATATTTCGTTGCCCAGTTCGATCGATGACCGGACGCGAATGACGCGCATGTTTGTGTCGGACACACGTCGTCCGACGGTGGGCGAATTCATTTTTGGCTTGTTCAATTTGCGATCCCTTCGCCGACCGGACCTCTCTCCAAGGTTGATCGACAATGCCGCGCCAATTATCATTTTCGATCTGTCGCTGAAAGTAGCAAAGCCGGGGGACAGTCGGCGGCTACCCGGGAGAGGGGTATGCTCGACACGCTGCTCGAAATCGAGAAACTCACCGATGTCGGTGCGGTGCTCCTGCTTGCCAGCGAGTTCGCATCTGGCCTTGGTGCCGTGCGACAGAGTTACCATTTTTCTCCGGTTCTGGATTCGGCCAACTCGGATCGTACTGCCGTTGTGGCCTCGGGGTTCGCAGATGAGTGGATGGACCTCTACCATCGGGATTTTCGAAGCCACGATCCGATCCCTGAACGGACCATGCGCCACGGTCAGCGCATCAGTTGGCGCGAGGCGATGGAACTGGAAGAGAATACTCCCGAACACGAGGCCTACTTCTCGGCGATGCGAGACCACGGATTACATCACGGGTTCGGCCTCCCCCTGTTCGGCCCCGGCGGACGCGAGGCCTACGCAAGTTTCGACTTCGATCGTCCGATGGAGAGTGCAGACGCCCCCATGCTGGCCAAGCTGGGGGCGGTAGCCCAGGCATCGCAGGCGCGGGTCAGTCGCCTGCTCAACGAAGGACGTGAAAGCCCGGTTCTGTCTGACCGGGAGACCGAGGTGCTGCGGTGGCTGGCACGGGGAAAATCGGTGACCGAGATTGCGACCATCCTCGACCTCTCGCCCGAGACGGTCCGGACTTATTCGAAGAGGCTTCACGACAAGCTGGGCGCCCACAACCGCGTGGGTGCGATTATCCGTGCGCTGAAGCTGAACCTGCTTCGGCTCTAGCCCGACAGTCCCGAGCGCGGCGCCATCTGGTTCCAGCGGTTGACCATCATCAGCGATCCCAAGCAGATCATGTTCGTCATCATGGAGCTACCGCCGTGGCTCATGAAGGGGAGTGGAATGCCCACCACCGGTGCAAGCCCCATGACCATCATCAAATTGATGGCGACGTAGAAGAAGACGGTCGCTGTCATCCCGGTCGCCAGCAACTTGCCGAAGCGGTCGTTGCTGTTGCGAGCAACGGAAAGGCCCCAACTGAGAATGAGGGCGAATGCGCCCAGCACCACCAACCCGCCAATAAATCCCCACTCTTCCGCCATGGTGGCGAAAATGAAGTCGGTATGCGGTTCGGGCAGGTAGTTCAGGTGACTTTGCGACCCCTCGTTGAAGCCCTTGCCCGAAAAGCCGCCAGAACCGATCGCGATCTTCGACTGGGTAATGTGATAGCCGTCGCCCAGCGGATCGCTTTCCGGATCGAGGAAGGTGAAGACGCGCTTTTGCTGGTATTCCTTGAGTCCGAAGAAGAAGGCGAGCGGGGCAATCACCGCGCCTGCTGCACCTGCTCCCACGAACCAACGCAGCGGCAGTCCGGCGACGAACATTACGATCGCGCCACCGAAGCCGATAGCAAGCGATGTCCCAAGGTCGGGCTGTAGCAGAACGAGAGCCATGGGCAGCCCAATGATTGCGCCCGCAGGAACGAGCGAACGCCAGGTCGGAACCATACCGACGGGCAAGCTGGCATAGAACCGGGCCAGTACCAGGACGATGGCGGGCTTCATCAACTCCGATGGCTGCAATTGCATGAAACCGAGGTCGAGCCACCGCTGGCTGCCACCACCAACGAAACCGACCGCTTCAACGATCACCAGCAGGAGGACGATCACGCCATAAATCGGAAAGGCGAAGAACATCGCAAGATCGCGGGAGAACCTGCTGAGAACGAATGCCATCGTCAGGAAGACGCAAAAACGCATGAGGTGCGACAGGGCGTAGGGAGTCCATGACCCGCCTGCAGCCGAGTAGAGAACCAGAGCGCCGAAACAAATCAGCGTCACCAGCGGGAACAGCATCTGCCAAGGCTGCCGAGCGATAGGGGCAGGGACGATACCTGTCATTGCGGACCGGGGGTGCCAGTGCCGGGAGTGGTAGTCGGGACGCCAGCCGCCGCATCTGTCGCTACTGGCGCCGGATCAATTATTGAGGAGGGCGGTGGACTGTCTTCGTGCGGTTGCGTGTCATTGCGCGGTCGCACAGTCTCACCTGCGATTTCTTCCTGTCGCCGCGCGTCAATCCGTGCCTCTGCCTCAACCTGGTCGAAGATGTCCTCGTCACGTGCAGGAACTGGCTTCACGGATTCACCGGCTGCTGCGGCATATGCGCGATACCGTGCATCGAGCCGTTGTTGCGCGGTACCGCCCCACTGCGCTTCCATCGAACGCAGAGCATCCATTCCCTTCGCGGGATCGAACAGGAACGTCATCACGTCCCTCGCAATCGGATAGGCCGCACCCGACCCTCCTCCGTGCTCGATAACGACAGCACCGGCGTACTTCGGTTTGTCGAACGGGGCGAAGAAGATGAACAAGCCGTGGTCCCGGTACTTCCATGGTCCCGATTTGCCATTCGACAGGTTCAGGCCGACAACCTGTGCCGTCCCGGTCTTTCCAGCCATCATCACGTCGGGAATGGGCAGGCGCGCCCTACCGGCCGTTCCTGGACCGTTGACGACATCGCTCATGGCCTGTCGGACATAGCGCACATGCTCTTCATTGAAGTCGGCCTTCGCGAAGCGGGTCGTTTCCTTCTTGAGCAGGTTAGGTGCCAGGTGCCGGCCGGTCGCCAGTCGTCCTGCCATGACCGCCAGCTGCAAGGGATTGGCAAGCATGTAGCCTTGCCCGATCGTGGCGTTGACCGTGTCGAAGGTCTGCCATTCGCGACCGTACTTCTTGAGCTTCCACGCAGGGTCGGGAACTGTGCCGTAGAACTGGCTTGCCACGGGGAGATCGAATTGCTGTCCCATCCCGCAGGTACGGGCCATCGCGGCGATGGGGTCCATGCCAATCCGCTGCGCGAAGTGGTAGAAATACACGTCGCAGGATTGGTAGATGCCCTTGGCCATATTGACCATTCCGTGCCCGCGACGGTTCCAGCAGCCGAAAACGCGGTTCCCCACCCGTAGTCCGCCTCCGCAGAAGACCGACTCGTCAGGGTCAAGACCGGCCTTGAGGAAGGACATCGAGACCATCGGTTTCACGGTCGAGCCGGGAGGATACAGCCCCTTCAATACCTTGTTGCGCAGCGGAACGCGCTCGTCCTCGCTAAGCATTGCGTATTC
Organism: Qipengyuania sp. RANM35; assembly: GCF_041021145.2. NCBI lineage: Bacteria > Pseudomonadati > Pseudomonadota > Alphaproteobacteria > Sphingomonadales > Erythrobacteraceae > Qipengyuania > Qipengyuania sp. RANM35. Next base: position 1,018,508 of record NZ_CM196433.1, read on the forward strand.
AACTCGACCGATGCCTTGCGAAAAGCTGTTGGGGTCGAAGCTCGGCATGGATGCCATACAGAGGATGTCACCGCTTTCGCAGTCCAGCACCACGACCGAGCCGCTCTCCAGCCCGATGCGACGCGCGGCATAGTCCTGCAGTGGCCCGTCGATGGTCAGCTGCACCGGATCGCCCTGGATATCTTCGCGCGTTTCGAGGTCGCGCACGATGCGGCCGGATGCAGTCACTTCTACGCGCCGCCCGCCGGGGATCCCGCGCAGTTCCTGCTCGAACTGCTTTTCCAGCCCATCCTTGCCGATCTTGTAGCCGGGCGTGACGAGCAGAGGATTGCGATCCTGCTCCTTGAATTCCTCGGCATTAGCTGCGCCGACATAGCCGATGAGATGACCTACCGAAGGTCCCGTCGGATAGTAGCGCGAAAAGCCGCGTTGGGGCACGACGCCGGGAAGATCGGGCAACCGGACGCTGACAGCCGCGAATTGTTCGTATTTCAGTCCAGACGCCACCTCGACAGGCTGGAAACCAGGAGAGTCGTCGAACGCCTTGCGAACGTCTGCAGCCTGGTTTTTGTCGAGCGACAGAATGCGGGTGAGTTGCTCGAGCGTCTTGTCCGGGTCAGGGGTGCGGTCGGGAATGATGTCGACACGGAAGTCTGCCCGATTTGAGGCGAGCGGTGCACCATTGCGGTCGAGTATCCAGCCTCGTCGCGGCGGGATGAGGGACAGGTTGACGCGATTGCTTTCGGATTCGAGCTTATATTTCTCATTCTCCGCAATGGCGATGTAACCCATGCGCGCGGCGAGCAGGACTCCCACTCCTCCCATCGCCGTTCCGATAACGAAGGTTCGGCGGTCGAAGGCATTGTCGAGCATCGTCTGGGTGAGGATGCTGCTCTGCCGCTTTTTCCCGAAGCGCCTCATTGCGTCCTCATCCAGCGCGTGAGGCGCAGGCGATCGAGGCGCGCGACCACGCGTGCGACGATGGGAAATGCCAGGATGGAGAAGAGCAGCTGGGGCACGAGAGAGATGAACGAATGAATCGTGGGAGTGGCGCCGGACAATATCCAGCCACCGACCAGATAGGCCGCAATCAATATACCAGCTGTGAACCAGTCCTGCCAGAAACTGCGCCAGGGCAGGCGGGTTTCGATGATTTCGATGGCTATGAGTGCCAGCGACCATGAGAACACACCGAAGCCGAACGGCTGACCATTGAACAGGTCATCGAACATTCCGAGCGGAAGTCCGGCCCAGACCGGCAGCAACCCGGGCCGCACCAGTCTCCACCCCAGCAGGAGGAGAAACCCGAGCGGTGGCATCATGGGAAGCGCGACAGCGATCAGGAATACAGGCAGGATCGACGCCGCAAGCACGCTCAGCCATGGTAGGACATTCGCAATGAGCGTCGAATGCGATCGATTGATACGGCTTCCATAAGCATCGCTGCGCGAACGCGGGTTCATCCGCTCCATCAGTCGGACAGCTCCTGTTCGACCGGCGTTTTGAGTGCCTCCACTGCTTCACGTTCGAAGATGGGTTCGACAGCGACAAAGTCTGTGGCGGCAGGATCGCTGACAACCCGTGCCAGGCCCCCGTCGTCGGTGACCTGAGTGACGATGGCCACGGCAATTCCGGGGCGGTAATAACCGCCAGCACCACTGGTGACGAAGAGGTCCCCGGGCTTGAGCGGATTGATTCCGAGATTGATAAGACGGATACGCAGGAGACTGTCACCGCGTCCTTCAGCGAATGCCACGACTTCATCCTTTGCCCGGCGTACGGGCAGGACACTTTCGCTGTCGGTCAGAAGAAGAACGCGGGCGCTGTCGCCACCCACTTCCAGTACCCTGCCGACAATGCCGCGCGGTGAGCGGATGGGCATTCCCACTTCAACACCCTTGTCCCGACCCGCGCCAACATAGGCGAAGCGACGCGTGCTCGATGCGGAGGATCCGATCAGGCGGGCAACAGCGACAGGCTTTATCGCCGTGTCGTCGAGGCCGAGAAAAGTCTTGAGACGCCTGTTTTCTTGACGGATCGCATCTGCCTCGGCGAGCCGAATGCGCGCGATTTCCATTTCCCGCTTGAGTGCAGCATTCTTCGAACCGGCGCGATAGTATCCGGTGATCGAATCCCACCAACTCTTGCTCTCGGTGCGAACCGTGGCGGTTGCCTCCGTAGCCGGCGCGATCGTGTCGCTCGCACCGCTCCGCGCCCAGCCGAACAGGTTGGGCTGGAACAATGAGAGCGTGAGCAGCACGGCGCCGATGAGAGCGCCGATGCCGGCAATAATGTAGCCGGTGAAAAGGTTGTACTGCGCCCTGCGCGAATAGCTCGAGCGCCGTTGGCCTGTCGGCGCCATGGAAAGTCCTTCCTCAGGCCGTCATCAGCACGCCGCGATAGACGGGATCTTCCATTGCTCGACCGGTGCCGATCGCGACACAGGACAGCGGATCTTCTGCGATGGTCACCGGCAGGCCGGTTTCCTCGCGAAGGTACTCGTCCAGACCGCCGATCAGCGCGCCGCCGCCGGTGAGCACGATGCCCTGGTCGACAATGTCCGCTGCCAATTCGGGGGCAGTGTTCTCAAGCGCGATGCGAACGCCTTCCACGATAGCGCCGATAGGTTCGCTGAGCGCTTCGGCGATGTGCCCCTGGTTGATCGTGATTTCCTTGGGCACGCCGTTGACCAGGTCACGTCCCTTGATGGTGATGCTCTCGCCAACGCCGTCTTCGGGAGTGCGGGCGATACCGTAGTCCTTCTTGATGCGCTCGGCAGTAGCTTCACCGATCAGAAGGTTGTGGTGTCGTCGGACATAGGAAACGATCGCTTCGTCCATCTTGTCGCCGCCCGTGCGCACCGAGGTAGTGTAGGCCAGGCCGCGGAGCGAAAGCACTGCGACCTCGGTCGTGCCGCCGCCGATGTCGACGACCATCGAGCCTACCGGCTCGGTCACAGGCATGTCGGCGCCAATCGCTGCGGCCATGGGTTCGAGGATCAGGAAGACCTGCGAGGCGCCCGCGTTCGATGCCGCGTCGCGGATGGCGCGGCGTTCAACCGAGGTCGAGCCCGAGGGAACGCAAATGGTGATCTCCGGATAGCGCAGCAGGCTCTTGCGGCCGTGCACCTTGCGGATGAAGTGCTTGATCATCTCTTCGGCAATTTCGATGTCGGCGATAACGCCGTCACGCAGCGGGCGGATCGCTTCGATACTGTCGGGGGTCTTGCCCATCATCATCTTCGCATCGTCGCCCACGGCCTTCACGCGCTTCACGCCGTTGATCGTCTCGATCGCGACCACCGACGGCTCGTTCAGGATGATACCCTGATCCTGTACGTAGACCAGCGTGTTCGCGGTGCCGAGGTCGATCGCCATGTTCTGCGAACCGAGTTTGAAGAGATTGTTCCAGAAGCCCATTTTCGCTCGATATTCCGTTAGATCGTGAGGGTGGGAAGGCGCGCCGCGCGACCCGTGCGACAACCCTGAGGGGGATTGGTGGCGGCTCTTTAGCGACACAATGGGCAAAAGGCCAAAAATTTCCGCAATTCCCTTGGGTAAAAGCGCAACGTCTGGCCTCGGATTCGTGGCGGTTCGTCGCTACCCTGCTATCTCATGCCTGAAATTCGTCGCCTGCCCGAGAATCTCGTCAATCGCATTGCTGCGGGAGAGGTGGTGGAGCGCCCGTCGTCGGCGCTCAAGGAACTGGTCGAAAATGCCATCGATGCAGGTGCCACGCGGATAGCGGTAAAGCTGGTCGACGGCGGTCTCGCGAGTCTCGAAGTTACCGACGATGGCTGCGGCATGTCGCCCGACGAAATGGCTCTTGCCCTCGAACGCCATGCAACATCGAAGCTACCGGACGAAGCCATCGAGCAGGTGGTCACGTTGGGCTTCCGCGGAGAGGCTCTGCCGAGCATTGCCAGCGTCGCGCGGTTCACTCTCGAAAGCCGGCCACACGGTGCCGAGCAGGGTTGGAAGCGCGTCGTCGACCATGGCGATTTGGTCGCGGAAGGCCCTGCGGCCCTGCCGCCCGGAACGCGGGTGCGGGTCGAGAACCTCTTCGGGAAGGTGCCGGCACGCCGCAAGTTCCTGCGCACTGCACGAAGCGAATATGCGGCATGCGTCGATGTCGTGCGCCGCCTCGCCATGGCGCGACCCGACGTTGCGATCACGCTCGATCATGCAGACCGCAGGGTGCTCGGCCTCCAGGGTGGGGAGGGTTTGGAGAATCGTGTCGCCCAGATCGTTGCCCGCGAACTGAAGGACAATGGCGTTTCGATCGATGTCGAGCGCGGAGCAATGCGGTTGACCGGAATCGCCGGTCTGCCGACCTACAATCGCGGCATCGCCGATCACCAGTACCTTTTCGTCAACGGTCGCCCGGTGAAGGACCGCCTGCTGACTGGCGCAGTCCGTGGCGCCTACGCCGACATGCTGGCGCGCGACCGCCATGCGGTGCTCGCCCTGTTCCTCGACCTCCCGCCTGAAGACGTGGACGTGAACGTCCATCCGGCGAAGACAGAGGTCCGCTTCAGGGATGCGCAGGCTGTGCGCGGCTTCATCGTCTCGGGGCTAAGGCAGGCGCTGGCCACCAGCGACAAGCGTAGTGCGCAATCTCCCGACGCGGGGGCAATGTCACGCTGGCAGGCAGAGCCGGTTCGCGAAGAGCCTGCACCGGCGCTGCGCTCGATCTTTGCCGGACGCGACTGGACAGCGCCGCAGCCGCGCGTCGCGGAGGCCAATGCCGTGTGGCGCGGTGTCGAGGCGGAGGTCATGGCTGCTCCACGGGGGAGGGCGGAGGAAGCCTCGCCCGTGACCGCCGAGGAACAGGATTTCCCCCTGGGCATCGCGCGTGGGCAGGTCGCCAACACCTACATCGTTGCCGAAACCAAGGATGGGCTGATCCTGGTCGACCAGCACGCGGCGCACGAACGCCTCGTGCTGGAGCGGTTGCGTGCTGCGGGAGCGGAGGACGCGGTCTCCCGGAGCCAGGCATTGCTGATCCCTGAAGTGGTCGAGATGGACGAGACATCCTGCGACAGGCTCGAGGAAGCTGCCGACAAGCTCGCTGAACTCGGACTCTCGATCGAGCGCTTCGGCCCCTCTGCCATGCTTGTACGCAGCATGCCCCACGCCATCGCAAGGACTGATCCCGAAAAGCTGTTACGCGACATCGATGACGACCTTGCCTTGAACGGCGAAGCTTTGCTGCTTGGCGAGAAGCTCGATCTGGTGCTGGCCACCATGGCATGTCACGGCTCGGTCCGGGCGGGGCGCCCTTTGCGCGTCGACGAGATGAACGCTCTTCTGCGTGAGATGGAGCGGACACCCCGTTCGGGCCAATGCAACCATGGGCGGCCCACGTGGGTTAAGCTCTCCATGGAAGACGTCGAGAAACTCTTCGGGAGACATTGATGCGGTTCGCAATTCCTGTTGCCTTGCTGATGCTTGGGGCCTGTTCCTCGGAACCCAGCGAGGCGGACCGGCAGGCCGCAGTGGCGGAAGTCGAGGCAAACCAGGAAGCACCGCCGGAGATGCTCGACCCGCGTCCGATCCGTTATCCCGATATCGAAAAATACGGGCTCTATGGTGCCGGGTGCAACTTCGCACCCGACGGTGGCGGGCTTGGCGCGATTGCGCTGGCCATGGCGAACGAAGGCTACATGAAGCGCGGAGAGGAGATTCTGCGATTTGCGGCCGACAAGGGCAGCGATGAGCTGCCTTATCTCGCGCGGAGGAAATACGACGGAAAGGATTATTCCTTCACGCTCGATCTCGACCGGGACAGCGGTGCACCGACCGGTGACGAGACCAGCGACTATTCGGGAACACTAACCGTCAAGGACGGGAAGGACCGGGTCGTCTATCGTGCGACAGGGATCGCACAATGCGGCGCCTGACTTAGTCCGTGCCTTGCGGGTCGCGGGTGCGGATGAGGCCGTTCGACACCATCTCCATGACCGGTTCGTCATCCTGGTTGAACACGGTAAGCCTGCTCTTGAAAATGCCCATTTCGGGCCGGCTCGCACTGCGCCGCTTCTCGATCACCTCGCTCTCGCAGCGCAAGGTATCGCCGGGATAGACCGGCTTCTTCCAGCGCAACTGGTCAACGCCGGGTGAGCCCAGGCCGGCCTGTTTGTTGGCTTTCAGGTTCTCGACGAGCATCGCCATCGTCATCGCGCAAGTATGCCATCCGCTGGCGGACAGGCGCCCGAAATGGGTCTTCGCCGCTGCGGCATCGTCGAGATGGAAGGGTTGGGGGTCGTAGCGGGAGGCGAAGTCGATGACCTCTTCGCGAGTGACCTCGTAATGCCCAAAAGCTTGCTTGTGCCCGACGGCAATGTCTTCGTAAAACTGCATTGCAAATTGCAATGGATCAGGCGGCAGGGCTTAGCAACATCCAAATCGCCATGGCGATCATGGCAAGGTTCTCGGTCAGCGAAACGAAGCCGAGCGGCACGTTGCTCGATCCTCCGACGCAGGCGCATTTGATATCGCGTTTCTGAATATACACCGCATAGAACACGCTGACGGCACCGATCGTCCCGATGAACAGTGCGACCGGGATGGAAATCCAGTCGAGCGCATGGGCGGCCATCAGGACCCCTGCGCCGAACTCGAGAAAGGGGTAGGCGTAGGAATATGGCACCAGGCGTCGGCCCAGGAGGTCGTAACCGAGGAACATGGAAGAGAACTTCTCGACATCCTGCAGTTTGAGCATGGCGAGGATCACCATCGAAAACGAGATGAACCACTCGGCAGCCCGCACTGTGAGTGCGTTCCCAAAGCTCAAATGGCTGACCGCCAGCGCAAGCGCCGCGGCCGCGGCAAACACGGCCAGCACCGGAATGTAACTCGTCGACCCCGCCTCGGGGAGTGGCCTGCCAAGGTATTTGCGGAGGTCGGTGTAACCACCGATCCGTTCACCACCGATGAAGATTTGCGGCGTTGTCGAGACAGCGTGCCGCTCTTTGAAATTGTCTGTCTGCTCGCGGGTGGTGAGGTGGTGGTCCTCAACCTTGAAGCCGTTCTTCTCAAGAAGCCATTTGGCTTTCACGCCATAGGGGCAAACATGGGTGTCCATCACCATGCGGTGAATTTCGGCGGTCTTGGTGTCGGTCATCCTGAGAATGTCAGGCGCGGAATTTGGGTTTCAACCCCTCGGGCCCGAAATCTGGGATGATCCGATAGCGTGCCGTCACGAGGCTAAAGACCCCGAACATGATCAGGCCGACGGCAACGAAAGTGTAGAGCAGGCCATTGTCGCGCAACGACAAGATGGCCTCGCCCAGTCCCTTGATCTGGCTCTCGCTTGAAAACCACGCACCCTTGATCATCGACCAGCCGATAATGGCGAAGACGATACTGCGTGCCGCGTGACCGATCTGCCCGACCGTTTTCACGCCGCCAGGTGCGCGCGCACTGATGCGGTTCATGAAGCTGGCGGTCGCGGTTTTCTTGGCCTGCATGAATGCGCCGACCATGAAGCCAATGCCAAGAATGCCGATGAGCACCGAGCCCAGGTCCATCGACAAGACGGTGCCTGCCATTTCCTGGCTGCCAGCATCGGTGTCCGAACTCTGCTTTTCACCCACGGCAAATTGATAGCAGGCATATGAGAGGAAAAGGTGTGCAACGCCGCTCGCAACATCGCCCACGCGCTTCAGCAGGCCCTTGGTGTCACTGCCGTGGTGCTGGATGTCGCCTATTGCAGAGATGAACCTGAAGCCTGCATAGGCCAACAGGCCAATGGCCATGAGCCAAAGTAGAGGCGTGCCAAAGGGAACTTCCTGGAGATAGTCGTAGACCGCTGCGCCGCCGCCCTTGGCTTCGCCGGCGGTGCTGAGAGCGAGATATCCGAGAAGCAGGTACGTAATCCCGCGCGCTGCAAATCCCACGCGGACCAGCCAGTTGAATTTCTCGGATTTGTCTACCATCGCCTCACTTCCCTTGTTTCACGCACAACGGCGCGAACCCGCCGAGCGTTCCGGGAAAAGGGAGGCGCTGGTCAGTTCTTGAGTGCGGGAAGGATCGGGTCGACGGTCCCGTCCGAGGGTGTCGACTGAGGCAAGCCGATCAGCTTGCGAACCAGCGGAGCAACCGACGTATTCTGAAAACGGGGCAAATTTGTTCCGGAGCGAAATGCGGGCCCGTTGGCGATAAACAGCGCATCCATTTCCTTTGCGAAGGGATCATACCCGTGCGTCCCGCCGGACCATGGGGAGGTTGGCTTGGTGGGGAGAATGTTCCAGCCCACTTCAGCTAGGCAAAGGTAGCTGGGAATGCGCGGGTGCGTGCCGTATTGAAAGCGCGCGGGGATTTCCGACTTGCGCCAGCAATCCATGTGGTCGTGCGGTTTCAGGAGAGCCGTCTCCAGTTTTGCTGCATTGCCGCTTGTTGCCTCGAACGTCGCGTAAGGGCCGTTTTCAACCAGTCTGTAGAGTGCCGGATCCACCAAGGAGTCGAGCGCAATGACCCGCTCCGAACTGGTCGCGGCCATTCCATGGTCGGCAACGATGACTAGGTTGGCCGGTTGCCCCAGCTTGGCCAGCCCGTCGACCAGCATGGCGACGTATCTGTCGACATCGCGGAGGGCGGCGTTCACCTCCTCGCTGTCGGGTCCGCCATCGTGTCCGGCAGTATCCACCGTGTCGAAATAGAGCGTGACGAAAGCCGGCCTGATGTCGGCCGGTCGACGGAGCCAGTCGAGCACGGAATTGACCCGCTGCGTGTTCGTGACCTGCATCGAGAATGCCTGCCAGTCCTGCGCCATCACGCCACCCTCGACCGGACCCCAGCCTTCGACCTTGCCGCCCCATGGCACTGCCGAGCCGGGCCAGAACATTGCCGCGCTGCGGATGCCGGCTTCCTCGGCTTCGACCCAGACCGGCTTTGCGTCGGCCCACCAGAAGGGATCGACCGTGGACATGGTAAAGACCTCGTTCGGCCGGGCCGGATCCTCCATCTTGTTGGCAGTGATTCCGTTATGGTCGGGCACCAGGCCCGTCACGAGGGTCCAGTGATTGGGAAAGGTCTTGCTGGGAAAGGACGGGGACATGTCCGCCCGGACGCCGGTTGCGGCAAGCCCCGACAGCGTCGGTGTCATGCCGCGTTCCAGATAGTCCGAACGGAAGCCGTCGATGGAGACAAGGATGGTCACCGGCTCGCGTGCTTCCTGGACCGCCACCGGGGCGGAAGCGCTTTCCACCGCAGGAGCACAGCCTGACAGTGCGAGAGCAGCGGCGGCAATTGCAGTGGCGAACCGGTGACCCATCTTCATTTCCTCAATGTCCCCCGCCGACGAGTGACAGCCGTGCGAAGACTGTCGCGCCGAAGGGGTTCTTTCCATAAACGCCGTCGAGCACCTCAGGCTTGCCATAGAAGGCGCCTGAAGCGCCCAACGCAAGCTCGAACGGCTTCAGATCGATCCGATGCGCATAGCCGAACTGGAACTTCGACACACGAAAACGCTGGTCATGTAGCGGATCGTCATGGTCGGGGAAGAGCTCGTCATTGGCGACGTTCTCGAACCGGCCAAATACGGTGTTCGACTTGTCAAGGTCGTAGTTGACCTCTGCCAGCCATGCGGTCAGCGGGCTATCGTCGTGTTCCTCGCCCGGCAGTTCGTCCGCGTGATCTTCGACCCTGCGCTTCGAACTGAAAGCCAGCATGGCCGAAAGTCCGTCGAAGTTGGCGTAGTGAGCCGATGCCGTGAAGCGACGTTCGTCCTCACCGGGATGGACCGCCTCGGGTTCCTTGATCCAGCCATAGCTGGCCTGGATCCCCAGGTTCGCGCTGGGGGTCAGGGTGCCGCGAAGCGAATAGCTGTCGAGCTTGGGCGTCTCGATATCCCACCGGTCCTCATCAGGCTCTGCGCCGCGGAACAGCGATCCCTCAAGCTGGAAGGCTGAAGTCTTCACGCCTGCAGTCACGACGCCGTAGGTGATGTGCGTGGAATCGAACCAGTGATGGGTGATCGGCGGTTCCGGATTGAGGGCTGCGGAATCGCGATGCATGAATGCGCTCGGTCCGAGCGCCGGTTCGCCCACCGGGCCGCCGTAAAGGAAAGCCGTAGTTCCTTCACCGACATTCACGTCGATGCGTGCAGCAAGCTCCATGAAGAGGTCGTGAGGATGCTGCCGGTCGACCAGTGGCTCGCCGTCGGCGGTTTCCCCGGTCGCGAATAGGTTGGGATAGCCCCTCGCATCCATCAGCGGTTCGAGGCTGAACATGCTCTTCAACTGGATGCGGCCCCAGCCGGTCTGGCGCTCCGCATTGAGCATGCCCATCGAAGTCACGTAGAGCTGGCCGTCACCGCGCGGGCCCGAATGGTCGGTATACTGCGTCGAGACGAAGCCGTGGGCCATGACCATCCACGGGTCGTTCGCCAGCATCAGCCCATGATGACCCATGGGCATACCCCCGCAGGCACCGCCCACGCCCTCCGAAGCACCGGGTAAAAGCGAAGTTCCGGAACCCTCCTTGGTGCGCAGGACGTATCCGATCGCGATGCAAGCATCGTCCTCGGCCATTTGGTGCTGGCCGTGATCCATCTGGGAATGGTCCATTTGCGAATGGTCCATTTGTTCCATGTCGTGTGACTGGTCGGCGGTTTCGCTAGCCGATTGCGGTGTCGCATCATGATGTGAATGGTCCTGCGCTGCGGCAGGATATGCGATGACTGCGCCGCCAAGCAGCGCCAGAGTGCGTAGTTTCATTATCGTTGGTCCGTCTGTTTGCCTTGATTGGTCGGCGCTGGGGCCGTCGAATCCGGACTAAGAACGGGGAGGGGGCGTGTCGGGCGGGGGCGCGCGGGAGCTGAGCCGGGCCACCAGGTCCGTCACCGGCGATATGCCGGTCAATTCCACAAGGGCAAATTCGTCTGCGGGGGTGCTCAGGGGCGCGCATCCGATGCATTGGTGTGACGATGCAGTAGCGGCATGGTCATCATTCGACTGCCCGCCTTCATGATGGGAGCTGCCATGATGCGTCTGAGCTGCCGAGGCCTGCATTTCGCCGCAGGTACTCGCGCGCGCAAGGCCCGGTAAGGCCAGCATGACGACAAACAGGGCAAGCATCAGCGTCCGCATGGTTCGTATCTAGGTGGTTCCGGCTGCGCTGCCAATCACACGTTGAACTTGAACAGCATCACGTCGCCGTCCTGCACCACGTATTCCTTGCCTTCCTGGCGCAGCTTGCCGGCTTCCTTGGCGCCGCCTTCACCGCCCAGACCGACATAATCGTCATAAGCGATGGTCTCCGCACGGATGAAGCCGCGTTCGAAATCGGTATGGATTTCCCCTGCCGCCTGCGGAGCCTTCGCGCCCGAAGGGAAGGTCCAAGCACGGGCTTCCTTTGGTCCGGCGGTGAAGAATGTCTTCAGGCCAAGCAGTTTGTAGCCTGCGCGGATGACACGGCTGAGGCCGCTTTCGTCGAGCCCGAGTTCGGTAAGGTATTCGGCGCGATCCTCGGCAGGCATGGCGACCAGTTCGCTCTCGATGGCTGCCGAGACGACGACCGCTTCCGCGCCCTCGGCAGCGGCCTTGGCGAACACCAGTTCGGACAGGGCATTGCCGGTCGAAGCATCCTCTTCCGCGACGTTGCAGACGTAGAGAACGGGCTTTGCGGTCAGCAGCTGTGCCTGGCGGAATATCCGTGCCTCTTCATCGTCCTTGGGCTCGGTCAGGCGGGCAGGTTTGCCCTCGCGCAGCAGGTCGAGCGCCTGGCCAAGGACGGAGGCCATCAGCTTGGCTTCCTTGTCGCCGCCGGTTGCGCGCTTGGCTGCGGCAGGAACACGCTTCTCGAGACTTTCTAGGTCGGCGAGCATCAGCTCGGTTTCGACCACCTCGGCATCGGCGATCGGATCGACTTTGTTGGCGACGTGCTGGATGTCGTCGTCCTCAAAGCAGCGCAGCACATGCACGATGGCATCGACCTCGCGGATGTTGCCGAGGAACTGGTTGCCCAGGCCTTCACCCTTGCTGGCCCCCTTCACGAGACCAGCGATATCGACGAAGGCGAGCTGCGTCGGGATGATCTTGGCACTGCCGGCAATGGCAGCGATCTTGTCGAGCCGCTCGTCCGGCACCGAAACCTGCCCGACATTGGGCTCGATCGTGCAGAACGGGTAGTTCGCGGCCTGCGCGGCCTGCGTTTCGGTCAGTGCATTGAAAAGGGTGGACTTGCCCACGTTGGGCAGGCCGACGATCCCGCAACGGAAACCCATCGAAAACTCCGGAATATGGCTTTGGCCGCGCCCTTAGCCACAAGCGGAGAGGATTGCCAGCAGATCAGGCCTTGTGCACAGCCCGGACGAGCGGCCCAAGCGGCGATCTGCCGAGCCATTCAACCTGCGTGCGTGCGCAGACCTCGTTGATTGCGACCTGCGGGATGTCTCCACCGCTCACCGGGAGCCGGAGCGGCCGCGTGCCGGGAGGCATGCCAAGAACACGCGCCATCGCTTTGGGCACGTCCATGGGGTCGGCAGTTCGCCCCGAACCATCTTCCTGTCCCATGCGTGCGACTACCTGCGGGTACCCGTCTAGATGGCGCTGATCCACGCGCTCCTTCAGCTCCTTCGAATAACGGTTTCGGTTGACCCAGACTTTGGTGGGATAACCACCCGGCTCGATGATAGTGACGCCGATATTATGCGGCACGAGCTCGTAAGCGAGTTGCTCGAACAATGCTTCAACCGCGAATTTCGTTGCCGAATAGTGGCCTGCGTATGGGACAATCACGCGTCCCAACTGGCTGGACACTGCGAATATGTGGCCCTGCTTCCGGGCCCGCATCCCGGGGAGTACGGCGCGGGCCAGTCTTTGGTACCCGAGGACGTTCGTATCGAAAGCCAGGCGCGTCGCTTCCATGTCCTGGACTTCTATCGGCCCGGTAATGCCGATGCCCGCATTGTTGACGAGTGCATCCATGCCGCGTCCGGCAATTCTCTCGGCCTCTGCCACGCCCGCAGCGACCTGCGCATCGTCGAGCACATCGATTTCGATGACATGGATGTCCAGCTTCTCGTCCCGGGCAAGTTTCCGCAACTCCTCCGCCTCGGGGCGGGGAAGGTTGCGCATGGTGGCAAAAACCTTCGCCCTCGAGCGCGCGAAGAGTTCGCTAGCTAGGCGCCCGAACCCGGAAGAAGTGCCCGTGATCAGTATGGCCTTACCCGAAAGCCCGCTCGCCGGTTCGATCGCATCCGCCAATGCTACGCGACTTCCGGCAAGTGTCACCCCGGTGGCGGCGGCTCCGGCCAGAAGGCTCCTGCGATCAATCTGCGGCATCTGTACTCTCCCTTCCTTCGAAGCCTAGCACCGCGCCCAGTGCTTTCATCAATGGTTTATTCTCTCGTGGTAGGCGTAAACCATGATCCGCAATCGACTGCTTTCCACCACGATCCTGATAGCCGCGGCGCTGTCCGCATGCTCGCCGAGCCCGGAGACGAGCTTTGCCAATGGACGCGAAGCATTCGCCGCCAATGATTACCGCGGGGCGCGTGTCGCACTGATCAGTGGGCTACGCGAAAAACCCGATGACCATGAAATGCGCGTGCTTCTGGCGCGGACCCAGATTGCGCTCGGCGATGGTGAAGGTGCCACATCTACGCTGGCAAAGTTGCCAAAGGAAATGACGGATCGCCCGGACGTGGCTGCTGTGGCTGGTGAGGCCGAAGTACTGCGCGGTCAGTACGACAAGGGCATTGCCCTGGTCGACGGGCTGGAAACGGCCGCTGCCGACCGGGTTCGCGCTCTGGCTTATGTCGGGCTAGGCGAGGTCGACAAGGCTGCAGAGGCGTTTGCAGCCGGTGCCGACCGTGCAGCGCCAGATGCTTCGCTGCTGGCTTCCTACGCCCGCTTCTCGCTGCTGCAGGGTGAGGCTGCCAAAGCCGACGCATTGGTGGGCAGGGCGCTCAAGCTCGACCCGCGAATGGTCGAGGCTCACCTGGTCCGTGCCGACATGCGCCTGACGCGAAACGAATTGCCCGGCGCGCTCGCATCGTTCGATCGCGTGCTCGAGCTGCATCCCGCCAATTTCGACGGGCGCGTTGGCAAGGCGGAAGTGCTGATCTCGCTTGGACGCCTCAAGGATGCTGAACCGCTGGTGGCGACCCTTTCGGAGGAAGCACCAGACGAGCAATCGGTCATCTTCCTGACCGCAAGGCTGGCAGGGAAGCAAGGCGACTGGGCCAAGGTCCGGACCATCCTCCAGCCTTACGAAAACGAGTTGCGAGGTAACCCGGTTGCTACGGCGCTCTATGGTCGTTCGCTCATTGAACTCGACCAGCCGGCAGTTGCGTTGGGAGTTTTGCAGCCTGCGCTCAAACGCCACGGCGGATCGCGCGCGCTGAGGCGTCTTGTTGCGCGGGCACAGCTGGCATCACGCGACCCTGCGGGGGCGCTCGTCACGATCCGTCCGCTTGCAAGCAGACCCGATGCCACGCCCGAGGAACTGAAGCTGGCCAGTCTTGCAGCCAAGGGCGCTGGGAGCGAAGGCGCGGCATCGTTCGAAAAGCGTCTCAGCACACCCTCGCCCGAATGGATCGGCGGTGAATTGGCAAAAGCCGATCGCGCACTCCGCAACCGGCAGTGGAGCGATGCGGAGGCTCTCTATCAGAGCATCCTGACGCGGACCGGCGGCGAAAACGCGATGGTTCTCAACAATCTTGCCTTTGCCAAGCAGCAACTGGGCAAGGATAGCGAGGCGCTTGACATGGCGCTTCGTGCAGTCAAGCTGGAGCCGGACAACGCCTCGATCCTCGACACCGCAGGCTGGATGCTGGTCCAGTCCGGCTCGAAGGCCCGCGGTCTGGAAATGCTAAGGCGCGCAGCGAAACTCGATCCGGACAATCGCACGATCGCCCGTCATCTGGGACAGGCCGAGGCGAGCTAGGCACCAAACATCGGCACGAAAAGGAAGCGGCGCGTGATCGAAACCACGCGCCGCCGAATGCGCTTGAATTGTATGGCCCGCGATCAGGCGTAGGCTACGCGAACCTTTGTCGCTGCCTGCCGACGTCCACGGGCGCCGAAGGCAATGGCGAGGACAGCCATGCCGAACAGCAGGACCATGCCCGGCTCGGGGACGTCGTTGCCGCCCGACGAGCTGGTCGAGGTGATCTGGCGACCGCTGGCCGAGGTTACGCCGTCGATACCGCTGATCGACTGGTAGCGGACGAAGAAGTCGTCGAGGGTCAGACTTGCAGGCGCAGTGCCGAAGCTGAGGCTCAGCGTGCCGGTCCCGGTCGCACCATCGTAGACGCCGCCCGAACCGCCACCTGCGCAGCTTCCGGTGCTCTGGGCCTGGAAGCAGACGTCCACGTTGCCAATGCCGTTCGGATAGTTCGAATCGGTGTTGGTGAAGCGATAGGTGCCGGTGCTGGTCGCCGCATCGATGTCAGGATCGGTGTTGAACGCGAAACCCGAGACGCGCGAGGTGATACCGTCACCGCTCGCGCCGGTGTTGGTCAGCGAGTAGTCGAATGTATAGATGCCATTCTGAATACCGGTGAGCGTCAGTGTAAGCGATGAGTTCAGGCCGTCCAGCGACGGTCCGCCGTTGACGAAGCCGTCGAAATCGATGGTGAAGCTGTCACCGATCGAGCCGGAATCGAGCAGGATGGGCTCCGCAATTGCCGGAGTGGCGGTAGCCAGTCCGATGAATGCCATGGCTCCGGTGATGAATCGCTTAAAGTTCACAATTGCCCCCAAATCGGAATGACTTGCCTGATTTGCAGGTTCCGAAGTGTCACGTCCTTAGTGGCATTGCCAGCGCGCAGTCGGGTGTGTGTCAAAGGGGAACAAGCCGCTGGAAGGATGCTAACCGCTCGCGAGTGGTCAGTCCTGCAGGCGCAACGCCAGTTCACTCATGAAACGGGCATCGTCTCCCCGAGCGAGCCATTCGGCTTCCGCACCGATAGCCGCCAGCATGTCGGCAAGGTCGTCCATTTCCGACTTGGCATAATTGCCTAGCACGTGGCCTGTCACTCGCTCCTTGTCGCCGGGATGGCCGATGCCAATCCGTACCCGCCGAAAATCCGGCCCGAGGTGCTGGTTGATGCTGCGCAGGCCGTTATGCCCGGCCAGTCCGCCCCCGGTGCGGACCTTGACCTTGAACGGGGCAAGGTCGAGCTCGTCATGGAACACTGTCAGGGCGTCGACATCCAGCTTGTAGAAGCGCAGTGCCTCGCTCACCGAACGGCCGCTCTCGTTCATGTAGGTTGCGGGTTTAAGCAGAAGGATCTTCTGGTTGCCGATCCGGCCTTCCTGCACCCAGCCCGAAAACTTCTTCTGGACCGGGCCGAAATCGTACATCTCCGCCAGCAGGTCGCAGACCATGAAACCGACATTGTGCCGGTGGAGCGCATATTGCGGTCCGGGATTTCCGAGGCCAGTCCAGATTTGCATGCGCGGCTGCTAGCTCAAGCGAGCGCGTCGAGAAAGGCCTGCGCCTCTGAAGGGCGACGGAATCGAGCGATCCGACCGGGGAAGGCCCCGAGACGACGTTCTAGTACCGGCGTTTTCACGCGGCGAAAGACGGCGACGTAGTGGAGAAATTCGAGATCGAAGCGTTCGGGACACCCGGGCGGGGCATCGGGACGGACGGTTCCGTGTAGTGTCGTGATGCGCTTCACCAGGCGCCAGAGACACAGCAATGTCGGATAGTCGAGCAGGATCGCCGTGTCGGCCAGGGCGAGCCTGCGATCCATGCTGCCGCCGTAATTGCCGTCGATGATCCAGCTGTCCCCTGCAAGCAGCGTGTCGAGCTTGGCATCCCAGTCTGCCGGATCGGGTTCGGTCCAGCCTGGCAGGTGGTAGTGTGCGTCAAGGTGGATCAGGGGAAGGCCGCTGCGCTGCGCAAGGGCGCGAGCGAAGGTCGACTTTCCCGCCCCTGGCGAGCCGATGACGAGGACGCGCTTCACGATCTTGCGAGGTCAGGCTGTAGGCCAGATCGGCAACAGCCTCGAGTCCGCGACCGCAGCGGTCCGATGGCAAGTGATGCGCTGGGCTTCGGGATCGGATGCGAAGGCGAGGAAGCTCTGCTGGTTCGCTTGTCGTACGAGGACGACGTAGTCCCAAGCCTCCTCAACCGGACCGATCAGGAATTCGTCCGCACTGCCCGAAAACAAAACCTCACCCCCACTGGCCACAAGCAAGGGCTCGAGCTCGTCCATGTAAATGCGATAGGCCTGTTCGCCTGTCACTCCGCCGTCCGGTTCCAGCGCGGGTGCGTGCGAGTAATCGGCACGCTCGCGGAAGCGCAGCAGGTTGAGCATCACGACGGCCCCGGATTTCGGGTTGCCGAAAAAGCGTGCTCCCTGTTCGGGCGTTACTTCCAGGTATTCTGCCATGACGTGCCCTCCATAAAAGCAAAACGCCGGCCCCTCTCGGGACCGGCGCTTCATGAAGCCCGCGAAGGGTGGGGCAGGGACTACTCCGCGCCGCCTTCTTCTTCGGTGGTTTCTTCTTCTTCGGCTTCGTCAGCAGCCTGGGCGCTGGCGGGTACCGAAGCGGCGTCGGCCGACGAAGTGTCGCCTTCTGCCTTCTTGAGTGCCGAGGGAGCGACCAGCGTGGCGATGGTGAAGTCGCGATCGGTGATCGCGCTCTCGCTGCCGGCGGGCAGGGTCACTTCGCTGATGTGGATCGAATCGCCCACATCCTTGCCGGTGACGTCGATCTCGATTTCGCTCGGGATCTTGTCGGCTTCGCAGATGAGGTCGAGCTCGTGACGGACGATGTTCAGAACGCCGCCCTTCTTGAGGCCCGGGCTCTTCTCTTCGTTGGCGAACACGACAGGGACGTTCACTTCGACCTTCGCGCCCTTTGCAAGGCGGAGGAAGTCGACGTGTTCCGGGCGGTCGCTCACGGGATGGACAGCGACGTCCTTGGGAAGCGTGCGGACCTTCTTGCCACCGATCTCGATTTCGACGATCGAGTTCATGAAGTGGCCGGTGCCGAGCTGGCGAACCAGTTCCTTGGCTTCCACGTGAATCAGTGTGGGTTCTTCCTTGCCGCCGTAAATCACGGCAGGGACGCGGCCATCGCGGCGCAGTTGACGGGAGGCTCCCTTGCCAGCCCGTTCGCGCGCCTCGGCCGGCAGGGTCAGAGCGTCGCTCATCTGTATTGCCTTTCGAATGCGTTTGAATGCTTCGGTCCGCCACGCCTCCAGGGATGACCATGACGCCGAAGGGCGCGCCATTAGGGGGAAGGGGGACAAAAGGCAAGCCTTGGTGTGCAGGGCCGGAAATCCCGCCCCAGAGCTGAGCCAGGCTATTGCGTCCTTGCCACGCTGTATCCGCGGGCCTCGAGCATTGCCGCAAGACCATCGGGTCCGCCCATGTGGCCGGCGCCCACTGCGACGAGCGGTTTCTCGGGGCGTGCCAATATGGTCGCCAGTTTCGCGGCCCAGTCGTGATTGCGCCGTACCAGCAGTGCCTCGCGCAGTTCCGGATCGGCGAGCATTCCACCGTCGGCAGTGCGGGATAACGCATCCACATCGCCGCGCAGCCAATCGCGGGCGAGACGGTCGTCTTCCGAGGTTCCGCCGATGATCTCGTCTATCACCGCCTGCAACAGGTCGCGTTGTTCGGTCTCGGGCAGGGTGTCGAAAATCGAAAGTTGCCTTTGCGCGCCTTCCAGTTCCTCGACACTCCGGCCCCTGAAGTCGGCCAGCAGGGCCAGATCGGCACCATTGCCCCCGTCGCCGTCCTGTGCGGCCTGGGCGAGGGCAAGGGCGGCGGCCCATGTCTCCATCGTGTCGAGGTCGCTTTCGGCAATACTCGCCTTGTCGAGGACTGCATCGAGCTTTTCCCTGTAGGCAGGAGTTACGCGGCTGCGGATTTTGCCTTGCGGACCGTCGAACGCCAGCCTGCGGAATTGCGCTGCCATTGCCGCTCCATCCGCGAGATTGCCGACCTCGACGACCAGCAGGTCGGCCTCGTCGATCGCGGACTGCAGCCGGGCAGTACGCCATCTGGTTCCTTCAGGCAGGGCATGGATCGTTCCGAAGAGCCAGCCTTCAACTTTGCCCGAACCATCGCGGATTTCCCACAGGGCCGGTTGCGAGCCAGCCTCGGCAAACTCCTTGTCCTTCTTGCCGCACCCGGCAAGCAGCAGTGTCCCGAAAAGGACACCGAAGATCGCTTTCGCCAGCGGGTTCATGCGCTCACGGATCGCAGGCCTACTGGACCCGCTCGACCCGGAATCCGCGCTGCGTGAGATAATACTGGACGCTCTTTTCCCCGGCGAGATGGCCTGCGCCGACCGCGACGAACACAGCGCCGGGCTTGTCCATGCGATTGTCAATCCACTCTGCCCACTTCGCATTGCGGTTATAAAGTAGGATGTTGGTCAGAACGGGATCGGTCAGGCCCTCGTTTAGGAGAGCTGCGAGGCCGTCTGCATCGCCTTCCATCCATTCGGCGACCATCTTGTCCATCATCGGCGAGACGGATTCGATATTCTCCGCAGAGGACATCAGGAAAGAGATCTGCGATTGCATCGGGAGCTGGTCGAACATGTCGATCTGGAAACCTATGGTCTCCAGTGCATCGCGCGTTACCTGCGGAGACAGATCCTTTTCGATGACCTTCTCGACACCGGAGTCCATGTCGTAACCAGCCTTGAGCAAAGGCAGCATTGCCAGTGTCATGCCCGCGAACCATGGTTCAAAGCGGTCGAATGCGTCGACCGGCAGGCCCAGCTTCGACATCGCGGTTTCGTACGAAACGCGCTGGTCGGCATCGAGCAGGTCGCGCATAGTCTTGTCACCGCTCAGCATCGCCTTGGCAGCTATCATCTGCTGGGAAGACGGATCGGTAATCGCGTCCCCGGGGATCTCAGTCACCAGAGTGCTCGAATACTCCAGCGCCTGCTCGACGGGGCCCACCCGCCACTTGACCTCGCGCGGCAGGGCGTGGACGGTGCCGAAGAGGTAGATGGTCGTGTCCTCGTCCGCGAGCATCCACAGGGCCGGGCCAGACGGCTCCTCCGGGTTCTCGACAGCAGCTGCCGGAACGGGGGCAACATCGGAGACTGCATCCTGCGCCTGAGCGGCAGCACCCTGGAAGAGCAGGGAAAAGCAGGCAGCAGTACCGAGAAGGACACGTTTCATGTTCGGGTAAATCCGTGGAATTCAATCTACTTGATAGGTTGCCCGTGGCCCAAGACAAGATCAGCCATGCTGGCGTTTCCAAAGATTTGCCAGATTTACGCCCACTAGCGTTACGATAAAGAGGATCATGACGTCTGGTCGCGGCAGGAATCCGCCACGCCAGGCGAGCCACCAGACGGGCGCCACAAAGTAGAACAGCTGTCCGCCGACCATGAAGCCGAAGTCGTTGGCGCTGCGCATGAAGTCGTCCGAATTGCGACGCACAAGGAATATCAGCAGCGGTATGGCGATGCACCACACCGCCAGCATGGGCAGGACAACGCTGCCGGGCAGAGCCGCATTGCTGAACAGATCGAGACGTTCGCCATTGGGTCCGCGATGCGCAATCAACGGGTATCCGGCCAGCGGTCCCAGCAGGGCTATTCCCACCAGGATCCAGCGCATCCTGATACCGCGCGCAGTGCGGGGCTCACCCATGGTGAAATCGGGCGCAGTACGCCAGAAGATGCGGCCCACGAAGATCGAGGCGATCACGATAGCGGCGATGACCAGCCAGTCGAGCGGACCGTCGGCCTTGCGGGCAAGAATGATCGGAAGAATGGCAAAAGGCAGGAAGAGGCCAAGGCCAACCGCCCACAGCAAGAGGTTGCGCCAATAGCGGGCAGAACCCGGCACGACCTCGCCAGGGGCATCCGACAGGTCAGTTTTCGTCATCGAATATTTCCTCAATTGGCATGTCGAACAGCCGCGCGATGCGGAAGGCGAGGGGCAGGGAGGGATCGTGCTTGCCCGTCTCGATCGCGTTGACTGCCTGACGCGACACGTCGAGATGCATGGCCAGCTCCGCCTGGCTCCACTCCCGTTCGGCACGAAGGACGCGGAGGCGGTTCTTCATCGGCTGTCCTTCCAGCGCAGGAACTGGAAGATCCCGACGAAGGAAAGCATGTAAAGGAACCAAACTCTCCGGAGCACTAGTTCGGGTCGCATTTCGCTGAGATAGAAGGCGTTATAGAACTCGCGGTAGAAGTCCGGAGCACGCAAGTCGGTGTTCACGAAGATGCCTCCCAGTACCCACGGCCCGATGAGGAGGAAGGGTGGTATTAACGCCGCCCCGTAGGCCATCACCCGCAAGCTGCGCTTCACCAGCCCCTCGGCGTAATCGTCGCGCATGAAGCTTGCGACCATGAGGAACAGCGGGACGAAGCTATTGAAGATGATCATCACCAGCCCGCCAGCGAGATACCAGGCCGGAGCATTCTCCACGTCGTAATGGCTAACGATCCAGTCGATCAGGCCAACGACCAAAAAGAACAGACATATGTCCATCAGCCGAAAGTAGAGCCGGCTGCGGCGCGCGGTCGATTTCGCCTTCCCAGGCGATTGCGAGGCGTGTTGCATCCTCAATACCCCCTCAGTCGCGCCCAGGTGAAGGCCAGGTGAAAGGTCGCAGCGATGGCAACCAGGCCGAACACGGTGTCGTCGACATAATCCCGGGTGAACGAGACGATGCTGGCGAATAGCCAAAGCCCGGTCACGCACAGCGTCCAGCGCGCGGCGAAATAGACAAGGCTTTGGAAATACTCGTCCTGCCGACCGATAAAGGCGAGGCCGATCAGCGAGCCTGCGGTGAAGCCTCCGGCCAACGCCTCGACATGGTCATAGAAACCAAAAATCTTACCGGTGAGGAGGAGCAGCGAAGAGCCCAGTCCGACCCACATCATCTTCATGGTGAAGCCGCGGTCGTCGACGGTCATGGCATTGGGGTTGTACGGCATTTTGACGGCCTCCAGATCAATACGTGCCGCGGATGCGGGCCCAGGTGTGGGCGACGAAGAATGCGGTGTAGGCAACCGCAGGACCTGCGCTCGCAGGAAAGTCCATGTTGTCTTCGACCCCGGCTAGGCCATCGATGAACCCTTCCATGGCGGGGCCGAACAATTCCCAGGCAATCAGCGCGATGAAGGCCGCACCGGCCCCCGCGCGCCAGAGTGCGGCGACGTATTCGTCGGCATTGCGGGTCACGAACAGCACGAGCACGGTGAGGACGAAGAGCATGCCCCAGATCGTGCCGACAGTGCCCGACAAAACGTCGGCCTTGCGTGCCCACATGAAGGCAATGGCGACCACGCCGACCCAGCCTGCGGCGAGGTGGAGCGATGAGCGGGAGATCTTCGGGGCAGTCGGCATGTCTCTACTCACGTTGCCGCCCGGCCGGGATGTTGGGTCCCGGTCCGGGCGGAAGTTGTTTTCAGGCGCCAGAGTCTTCGCTGACCGCGCTCGAGAGGCGGAAGTTCGGAGTTTTCGCGATGGCGACGGCCACGCCGGCGCGGGCGGCCTTGCGCAGCTCGGCGCGGCACTGGCGCTGGTCGGAGAGCGACGCGCCATCGCGGGCATCATTGTCGCAGGCTTCGCGGATCGTCCGCTCGACTCGATTGTCGAGACGCAGCTGGTCGACGGGATCGGCTAGATTAAGGTCGCGGGTTTCGATGGTGATTGACATGGCTTCATCGGCCATCGCCTGCGAGGGAACGAGTGCGAGAGCGGCGAACAGGAAAGCGATCTTCTTCATGACAATTCTCCAGTTGGATGTAGGGTCCAGTGGTGAGGTCAACCTTCCGGTGTGTCAGGTTGTCCTGACTATATGTCGCGATTCGCTGACTATGTCAACAATACCTGACACGATGTCTGGATAACCTGTCATTTTCTGCCTTGCTGCATAGCGGCATTGACGCATTTTCGCGCATCCGCCAAAGCCCCGCGCCATGGACCGCAATCCGCAAAAATCATTCCAGGACATGATCCTCGCACTCCACGATTTCTGGAGCGCGAAGGGGTGCCTTATCCTCCAGCCCTATGACATGCGCATGGGGGCAGGGACCTTCCACACCGCGACTACCCTGCGCGCACTCGGGCCGGAGCCGTGGAACGCGGCCTTCGTCCAGCCCTGCCGCCGTCCAACCGACGGTCGCTATGGCGAGAACCCGAACCGGCTGCAGCACTATTACCAGTACCAGGTGATCCTGAAGCCGAGCCCGCCCGATATCCAGGACTGGTATCTCGAAAGCCTGCGCGTCATCGGCATCGACCCGCTGAAGCATGACATCCGCTTCGTCGAGGACGACTGGGAAAGCCCTACGCTGGGCGCCTGGGGTCTGGGCTGGGAAGTCTGGTGCGACGGGATGGAAGTCACCCAGTTCACCTATTTCCAGCAGATGGGCGGTTTCGACTGCAAGCCCGTCGCGGGCGAACTGACCTACGGACTCGAACGCCTCGCGATGTACATCCAGGGCGTCGACAATGTGTACGACCTAGATTTCAACGGGCATGGCGTCACCTATGGCGACGTCTTCCTCGAGAACGAGAAGCAGATGTCGAAGTGGAACTTCGAGGTCGCCGAGACGGACGCGCTATTCGACCTGTTCAACAAGGCCGAAGCCGAGTGCAAGAACGCGCTTGCAAACGAGGTCCCTATCGCTGCCTACGAACAGGCGGTCGAGGCGAGCCACATCTTCAACCTGCTGCAGGCCCGCGGCGTGATCAGCGTTCAGGAACGCGCGAGCTACATGGGCCGCGTTCGCGACCTCGCGCGCGGAAGCTGCGAGGCGCACATGGCCAAGGAAGCCGCCGCCTGGGCCGAGAAATATCCGGAGTGGTCGGCATGAGCGACTTCCTCCTCGAACTGCTCAGCGAAGAAATCCCCGCGCGGATGCAGGTTGGCGCTCGCGAAGAACTGGAACGCCTGTTCCGCCGCGAGATGGAAGCCGCGGGCGTCAGCGTCGGCGAAATCACCGTCTGGTCGACCCCGCGCCGCCTTGCGCTGATCGCCCGCGGACTTCCCGATGCCACGCAGGCGGTGAGCGAGGAAGCCAAGGGTCCGCCCGAGGGCGCTCCCGATGCCGCGATCGACGGCTTCTGCCGCAAGAACGGCGTTACCCGCGATCAGCTCGAACTGCGCGATGTGAAGGGCCGCAACACCTGGTTCGCAGTGATTGAAAAGCCGGGTCGTGCGACGAAGGATGTGCTCGCCGAAGCGATCCCGGCGATCATCCGCGACTTTAGCTGGCCCAAGTCGATGCGCTGGGGTGCAGCCTCGCTCTCGACCGAGAGCCTGCGGTGGGTGCGCCCGCTGTCGGGCATCGTTGCCCTACTGGGTGATGAGGTGGTCGAGTGCGAGGTGCATGGTGTCACTTCGGGCGCGGTCACGCTCGGCCACCGCTTCCATCATTCGGGCGACATCACCATCGGCAATGCTGACGACTACGCGGTCAAGCTGCGCGCCGGCCATGCGATCGTCGACCATGCCGAACGGCAGGACATAATCCGCTCAGGCGCGGCCAAGGTTGCCGCGGACGCCGGCCTCAAGCTGGTCGAGGACGAGGGGCTGGTGATCGAGAACGCGGGCCTTACCGAATGGCCGGTGCCGCTGCTCGGCCGTTTCGACGAGGCCTTCCTCGATGTGCCGCCGGAGGTCATCCAGCTCACCGCGCGCGTGAACCAGAAATACTTCGTTTGCGAGGACAGCGCTGGAAAGCTCGCCAACGCCTTCGTCTGCACCGCCAACATCGAGGCCGCGGATGGCGGCGCGGCGATCGTGGACGGCAACCGCAAGGTCCTCGCGGCGCGTCTCTCCGATGCGCGGTTCTTCTGGGAGCAGGATCGCAAGACGCCGCTCGCCCAGCAGGCGCGAAAGCTGTCGCGCATCACCTTCCACGAAAAGCTCGGCACCCTGGACGACAAGGTCGACCGCGTCGCCAAGCTCGCCGACTGGCTCGTCTTCGACGCCAAGGCACCCAATGGCGACCACAAGCTGGCCCGCATGGCGGCGGAGCTGTCGAAAGCAGATCTCGTCACTGAAATGGTTGGCGAGTTTCCCGAGCTTCAGGGGCTGATGGGGGGATACTACGCGCGCGCCGAGGGTCTGCCGGAAGAAGTCGCCGACGCGATCCGCGATCACTACAAGCCGGTCGGGGCCAGCGATGAGGTACCGACAGCGCCGACCACGGTTGCAGTCAGCCTTGCTGATAAGCTCGACAATCTCTTGAGCTTCTTCAAGATCGACATCCTGCCGACCGGCTCGAAGGATCCATTTGCCCTTCGTCGCGCCGCGCTCGGTTACCTTCGCCTGGTCCAGGCGAACAATTTGAAGCTCGAACTCGACCAGGTGGTGCACGCATGGGCGAGCAAGCCGCTTCCCGCGCTGGCGGAAAAGCTGGCCGACTTCCTGCTCGACCGCCTGGCCGTCCAGCTGCGCGACGAAGGCGTGCGCCACGATTACATCCAGGCATCGCGTGCCTGGCAAGGGCGGACGGACATGCGCGTGGACCGGGTCGAGGCCCGCGCGCGCGCGCTAACTTCGTTCATGGACACCGACGACGGCGCGAACCTCCTCGCCGGCTACAAGCGCGCGGCCAACATCCTCAAGAAGGAAGACTGGCACGGCATCGAGGGTGAGATCAGCCGCACGGGCGAGGAAGACCCGCTGGCGCTGGTCGACGATCCCGACATGAAGGCAGTGATCGACGCCAAAATGGCCGAGCGCCATGCGCGCGACCTTTCCTACACGCCGGAACCTGCCGAAAAGGCGCTGATGGACGCTCTCGCCACCGCTCAGCCGCAGGCCGCCAAGGCCATCGCCGCCGAGGATTTCGCCGCCGCCATGGCTGCGCTTGCCTCGCTGCGCGCGCCGATCGACCGCTTCTTCGATGAAGTGACGGTAAATGCGGATGAAGAAAACAAGCGGGCAAACCGGCTCGACCTGCTTGCGACCTTCCGTGCTGCAGTGCACAAAGTTGCGGACTTCAGCCGGATCGAAGGCTGATCCGTTTCATTCGCATGGACCCTGTTCCATGTGTTCCATCCTGTAGGGACTGCCCTGATGAGTAACGACACGGTCTTCACCTTCGGCGGGAATGCTCCGCATTCGAATGCACGGCAGAAGGACAAGACCGTCGTCGGCGGCAAGGGTGCCAATCTGGCGGAGATGGCCAGCATCGGCTTGCCGGTTCCCCCGGGCTTCACCATCGCGACCGAAGAGTGCCTCAAGTACCTCGAACAGGGCGCGGATTTCTCCGACAAGCTGCGCGCCGATGTCGCAGAAGCACTGGCTCACGTCGAGCGCACGGTGGGCAAGGGCTTTGGCGATGCGGCCGATCCGCTCCTCGTCTCGGTCCGGTCGGGCGCGGCCGTCTCAATGCCGGGAATGATGGATACCGTCCTCAATCTCGGCCTGAATGACGAGACGGTGGAAGGCCTCGCCGCGACCTCTGGCGACGAACGCTTCGCCTGGGACAGCTATCGCCGCTTCATCCAGATGTATTCCGACGTGGTGCTCGGCGTCGACCATGGCCTGTTCGAGGAAGCGCTCGAAATCGCCAAGGAAGACAATGACTATTACGCCGACACCGAAATGTTGGCGGATGACTGGAAGTCGCTGGTCGCCGAGTACAAGCGCATTGTCACCGAAGAGCACGACGCGCCGTTCCCGCAGGACCCGAACGAACAGCTGTGGGGCGCCATCCGCGCCGTCTTCGACAGCTGGGACAGCGAGCGCGCCAAGGTCTATCGTCGCCTTAACGACATCCCGCACGACATGGGCACGGCGGTGAATGTGCAGGCCATGGTGTTCGGCAACATGGGGGAAACCAGCGCCACCGGCGTTGCTTTCACACGCGACCCTTCGACCGGCGAGCGCGCCTATTACGGCGAGTGGCTGGTCAATGCGCAGGGCGAGGATGTCGTCGCCGGTATCCGCACCCCGCAGTACCTCACCAAGGCCGCGCGGGAAGCGGCCAACGCCAAGCCGTTGAGCATGGAAGAGGCCATGCCCGAGGCCTATGCCGAACTGGCGCGCGTCTTCGACCTGCTCGAGCGGCACTACCGCGACATGCAGGACATCGAGTTTACCGTGCAGCAGGGCAAGCTGTGGATGCTCCAGACGCGCAGCGGCAAGCGCACGGCCAAGGCGGCGCTCAAGATGGCGGTCGAAATGGTCGGCGAGGGGCTGGTCGACGAAAAGACCGCGATCCTGCGTGTCGATCCCATGGCGCTCGACCAGCTGCTCCACCCGACTCTCGATCCCAATGCGCCGCGCGATGTGCTCACCAGCGGCTTGCCCGCGTCTCCTGGTGCGGCGAGCGGCAAGATCGTGCTCGACGCCGATACTGCCGAAGTCTGGGCCAATCGCGGCGAGAAGGTCATCCTTGTCCGGGTCGAGACTTCTCCTGAAGACATTCACGGCATGCATGCCGCCGTCGGCATCCTGACCGCGCGCGGTGGCATGACCAGCCACGCCGCCGTGGTCGCACGCGGCATGGGCCGTCCTTGTGTTTCGGGTGCCTCGCAAGTTTCGATCGCCCGCGAAGGCCGCGTCCTGACCATCGGCAATCGCGAGCTGAAGGAAGGCGACACCATCACCATCGACGGCTCCAACGGGCAGGTCATGGCGGGCGAAGTCGCGACCATCGAACCCGAGCTCGCCGGCGATTTCGGTGTCCTCATGGAATGGGCCGACAAGCATCGCCGGATGCGGGTTCGTACCAATGCGGAGACCGAGGCGGACTGCCGCATGGCGCGTCAGTTCGGGGCCGAGGGTATCGGCCTCTGCCGCACCGAGCACATGTTCTTCGATGCCGACCGCATCAGCCTTGTGCGCCAGATGATCCTCGCCGAGAACGAAGCCGGGCGACGTGCGGCACTCGACAGGCTGCTGCCCGAACAGCGTGGCGACTTCGTGAAAATCTTCGAAGTCATGGTCGGCCTGCCGTGCACGATCCGCCTGCTCGATCCGCCCCTCCACGAATTTCTGCCACACGAGGATGCGGACTTCGTCGAACTGGCCAATGCCACGGGCCGCGATGTCGACCAGCTAAAGCGCAGGGCAGGGGAGTTGCACGAGTTCAACCCGATGCTCGGTCATCGTGGTTGCCGCCTCGGCATCACCTATCCCGAGATCTACGAAATGCAGGCCCGCGCGATTTTCGAAGCGGCGTGTGAAGTGGCCAGGGCGTCGGGCGAGGCTCCGGTGCCGGAGATCATGATCCCGCTAGTCGCGACCAGGCGTGAACTCGAAATCCTTAAGGGCGTGGTCGACAAGGCTGCCAAGGAAGTGTTCGCGGCATCGGGTACGGCCATCGAATACCTCGTCGGCACCATGATCGAACTGCCGCGTGCGGCACTCATGGCGGGCGAAATCGCCGAGGTGGGCGAGTTCTTCAGCTTCGGTACCAACGACCTCACGCAGACCACGCTCGGCGTCAGTCGTGACGATGCGGGGCGCTTCCTCACGGCCTATGTCGAGAAAGGCATCTTCGCGCGCGACCCCTTCGTCAGCCTCGACGTGGATGGCGTCGGCCAGCTGGTGGAGATTGCCGCAGAGCGTGGGCGGGCAACTCGTGCTGGCATCAAGCTCGGCATCTGTGGTGAACACGGTGGCGATCCGGCCAGCATCGCTTTCTGCGAGAAGACGGGTCTCGACTACGTCAGCGCTTCGCCGTATCGCGTGCCGATTGCCAGGCTGGCGGCGGCGCAAGCCAGTCTGCGCTAGTCTTTCCAGCCAGTTAGGGTCAGAACCTCGAAGACTTCGAGGACTCTGCCGTGCTTGTTGGCTCCCTTGAGGAAAGCCTCCCGAGCACGCTGCAATTCGTCTTTCCCAAGAGCCGAGGCAGGTCGGGCGAGAACATTGCCCAGACCCTGGTCGCGGAGGTCCGAAATGAGCTTGTCCATCGTCGGGAAGGCGACGGTGAGGCTCCGGCTGTCCACGACCTGGCGCTTGAACAGTGCACGCTGGAGAAGCGCCGATGCGGCGGCATTGTCGACCAGCGGGTGCATCCGCGGTTCGGGCCGCTCTGGCTGGGCCGCGATCATGGCCGAACGCAGATTGGCTAGGCTGCCTGCCCCGATCAGGCTCGCAATGAAGAGACCGTCAGGAGCAAGCGCATTGCGAATGTGGAGGAGGGCGCCGGGAAGGTCGTTGACCCGGTCGAGCGAGGCGAGGCTGACGATGAGGTCGTAAGGCGGGCCGCCTATCGGCAATTCCTCATCGAGACTGGCGACGTCGCGCTCATCGACATGGGCGCCTCGTCCTCGCAGCGACAATGCCAAGGTCGAGGTGATGTCGCCCACGACAAGTGCGCGCTTCGGTTCGAAACGCATGAATTCCAGCCGCTCGAGCACATCCTCGACCATGTCGTCGAAGACGTAGCGCGCAGCGTCGCGCTGCGACTGCCTGACCCGTGCGCGCCTCAAAGCTGCGATCCGACGAGTGCGAGAGAATATGCGGGGAGGGGCCGAATTCGCCATGTCGTCCGCCCTGCCGCTCTTGCTCTTCGCACGCAAGCGCGGCAGCAAGCACCAATGTCGAAAAGTCGCATGATTTCCGAGAGTCTCGCGCCGCTTCTCGATTTCGTTTATCCGCCCCGCTGCGCCGCATGTGGTGAGGCCATCGGGGCTCATGGCGGACTGTGCACCGATTGCTGGGGCGACCTGGTCATCCCGTCGGGTCCTTCCTGCGCAAGTTGCCAGAGGCCCTTCGGCGATACCGGACCGGCAGAGGGAGGCATCTGCGCTCCATGCCTCGCCAGTCCGCCGAAACACGCCGGCATCCATGCCGGGACTCTCTACACGCAGACCTCGCGAAAGCTCATCCTGGCGTTCAAGCACGGAGGGAGGATTGCCCTTGCACCGATGCTTGCCCGATTGATCGCCGCGCGCCTTCCGCATCCCGATCCCGAAACAGTGATAGTGCCCGTGCCGCTGCATCGGCGCCGGTTGTGGAGCCGCGGATACAACCAGGCAGCCTTGCTGGGAAAGGAACTGGAAAAGCTTGGTCACGGTCGCCTGCTTGTCGATGCGCTACAGCGCACCAGGCCGACGCCGAGTCTCGGTGGTCTGGGTGCCAAGGCGCGCAACAAGGCGCTGACAGGCGCGATTTCGGTGACCGGCAGTGCAAGGGGCAAGATTGGCGGACGCGATGTCCTGCTGGTCGACGATGTGCTTACCAGCGGGGCGACGAGCGCCGCCTGCGTAAGGGAATTGATGAAGGCCGGTGCCACGAGCGTGCGAATCGCGTGCTTCTCGCGCGTCCTCGATGAAGCGATCGACATTTCGCGCTCCAGCGCTGCCAAGTGAAACGCCCGGGTCCTTTCGGACCCGGGCGCCACGTGACGAATATTACCGGACCCATCTTTCGATGACGGTGCGGCCCCCCAGCAGCACCTAGTCCATCCCTCATCGTTTCCGGATGCGCCGTGCAAACCCTCAACACGGCAGCGTATCCGGGACCCCCATGAACCTGGCGCTCTGATGGCACCGCTGCTCCGGTGGACAGGCCTCACTTGCCTGCGAAGACCAATGTTCAACAAACTTACTGTTGTTGGAATATTGATTCCGATCCGGCGTCGATTTTGACTAGCATTTGTGGTTATCGTGCAACAAGCACCAAGCACTTCTGCAACGCACAATAAGGAAGCCTCGTGGACGAAAAACTGGCCCGAGAGGTCGGCACCGACTTCATGCCGAAGTTCGACGACAAGGGTTTGCTGACCGCAGTCGTTACTGATGCGAACGACGGTTCGGTTCTCATGGTGGCTTTCATGGACGCCGAAGCGCTCGAGGCGACTCGCGCTTCGGGGGAGGCTCACTTCCATTCGCGATCGCGCGGGCGCCTGTGGAAAAAGGGTGAGAGTTCGGGGAACGTGCTCAAGGTGGTCGAGATGCTTGTCGACTGCGACCAGGACGCGATTGTGTTGCGCTGTTCGCCCGCAGGTCCGACCTGTCATACCGGGGCCACAAGTTGCTTCTACCGCGTCCTTGACGGTGACACTCTCCACCGCGTCAAGTCTTGACGCTTACGTAAACGTTCGGCTATTGGGTCGGCATGACACAGCCGCTGCCCAGCAACCTCCCGCACGCCGACACCGACCGTCGCCACGCGGGCGCGCATCTCGATCGTCCGGACAAGCTCGACCGGGAGCAGTACTCGATTTCGGACCTGACCAGCGAGTTTGACTGTACCGCGCGCGCGCTGCGCTTCTACGAGGACGAGGGGCTGATTGCGCCGTCGCGCATCGGCCTGACCCGCATCTATTCGAAGCGTGACCGGGCGCGCCTGGCGTGGATCATGCGCGCCAAGAATGTCGGGTTCTCGCTGACCGAAATTCGCGAGATGATCGACCTCTACGATCTCGACGACGGGCGGCAGGAACAGCGCCGCGTCACGATCGAGAAGTGCAGGACGCACATTGCCAAGCTCAAGGCCCAGCGCGCCGACATCGACAGCTCCATCAAGGAACTGACCGAGTTCGTGACGCTTGTTGAGACGCAGCTCGACTGATTTGCCTCCCCGGCGGGAAACCGACCGAAACCAATACCAAGGACACACAAGATGCCCACCTATACCGCGCCGACCCGCGACACGCGTTTTATCGTCAATGAGGTGATCGACCTCGCCAGCTACGGCAACCTGCCTGGTTTCGAGATGGCGACGCCCGATGTTACCGACGCGGTGATCGATGAAGGGGGTCGTTTCTGTGCCGAGGTACTGGCGCCGATCAACCAGTCGGGCGATCAGGAGGGTTGCACGCGCCACCCCGACGGCTCTGTAACCACGCCCAAGGGCTTCAAGGAAGCTTTCGACCAGTTCCGCGCAGCGGGCTGGGGCACGCTTTCGGCGCCGGAGGAGTTTGGCGGGCAGGGCATGCCGCACGTCCTAGGCATGGTCATGGAAGAGTTCATCTCCAGCGCGAACCAGGCCTTTGGCATGTACCCTGGCCTCACCAATGGCGCGGTCTCGGCGCTGATCGCCAAGGGTTCGCAGGAGCAGAAGGAGAAGTATCTCCACAAGATGATCTCCAACGAATGGACCGGCACCATGAACCTGACCGAGCCGCACTGCGGCACGGACCTCGGCATGATCCGGACCAAGGCGGAGCCCCAGGGCGATGGCAGCTATGCCATCACGGGTACCAAGATTTTCATCTCCGCCGGCGAACACGACATGGCCGAGAACATCATCCACCTCGTGCTGGCCAAGACGCCCGGCGCGCCCGACAGCACCAAGGGCATTTCGCTGTTCGTGGTGCCGAAGTTCCTCGTCAATGACGACGGCTCGCTGGGCGAGCGCAATGGCGTGATGTGCGGCTCGATCGAACACAAGATGGGCATCCACGCGAACTCGACCTGCGTGCTCAACTACGACGGCGCCAAGGGCTGGCTCGTGGGCGAGGAAAACAAGGGTCTCGCCGCCATGTTCATCATGATGAACGCTGCGCGCCTAGGTGTCGGTATCCAGGGCCTGTCGCAGGCCGAAGCCGCCTACCAGAACGCAGTCGCCTATGCGCTCGACCGTCGCCAGGGCAGGGCACTTACCGGTCCCGCCGATCCCAATGCGCAGGCCGACCCGATCTTCGTCCACCCGGACGTGCGCCGTATGCTCATGGACGCCAAGGCCTTCACCGAAGGCATGCGGGCTCTGTGCTTGTGGGGCGCCCTGCTGGTCGACCTCAGCCACAAGGCACCGACCGAAGAGGAACGCGCCCAGGCAGATGCGATGATCGGCCTGCTGACCCCCGTCATCAAGGGCTATGGCACCGACAAGGGCTATGACGTTGCAACCAACATGCAGCAGGTCTTCGGCGGCCACGGCTACATCGAGGAATGGGGCATGAGCCAGTTCGTGCGCGATGCCCGTATCGCCATGATCTACGAAGGCACCAATGGCGTGCAGGCAATGGACCTGTGCGGCCGCAAGCTCGCCCAGGGCGGCGGCGCGGCGATCCAGGCGTTCTTCAAGGCTGTCGGAGACGACATTGCAGCTGCTAAGGGTGACGAGACCCTTGGCCCGCTCGCAGAAGCGCTCGAAAAGGCGCTTGGCCAGCACCAGGCATCGACCATGTGGTTCATGCAGAACGCGATGCAGAACCCCAACCACCTCGGGGCCGGCGCGCATCACTACATGCACATCATGGGCATCGTGACGCTGGGCTGGATGTGGCTGCGCATGGCCAAGGTGGCGCAGGCAGCGCTGGCCAATGGCACCGGCGACAAGGCTTTCTACGAAGCCAAGCTCGCCACCGCGCGCTATTACATGGACCGCTTCCTGCCCGACGCCGGCGCGCTGCGCCGCAAGCTCGAAAGCGGCGCCGACAGCATGATGGCACTGGGAGCCGAGGCATTCGCCACGGCTGCCTGAAGTCAGCACGAAATCGATGGAAGGGCCCGGGCGTAGATCCCGGGCCTTTTTCGTTCAGCCCAGGACTTCGTCGAAGAACGAATGCATCGCTGCCCAGCTCTGCCTGTCCGCGCTGGCGTCATAGGCCGGGTTGGGCGAGCCATCGAGCATGGCCCGGTTGGTGAAGCCGTGTTCGATGCCGGAGTAGCTGTGGAAGTGCCAGTTCGCCTTCACGGCGTCCATTTCTTCCCAGAACGCCATCACCTGGCTGCGCGGCACGAGTGCGTCGGCATCGCCGTGGCAGACAAGGATGCGCGTCGTGAACTCATCCTTCGCCTTGAGCGGTGTTTCGAGAATTCCGTGGAAGCTGACCACGGCAGCAAGGTCCTGTCCGTCACGCGCCATTTCGAGCACGGCGAAACCGCCAAGGCAGAAGCCGATGGCCAATTGCGGCAGGTCGGGTTCGAGGTCGCGAAGCTTTGCAATCGTCGCCCGCAAGCGCGTGCGCATGGCGTCCGGGTCCGACCTCAACTTGGTCATGACCGCGAACGCCTGCTGGAAGTCCGACGGGGTTTCGGGACCATAGAAATCCCCGATCAGCACTGCATACCCGGCTTCGACGAGCGCTCGGGCCTTCGCCTCCACGCCGGGGGTGGAGTTCATGAAGGTCGGGAACACCGCGACTGCCCCACGCGCCGGTCCATCGGGGCGCATGTGCAAGCCTACGAGTGGCGTGTCACCGTCGACATAGTCGACGCGCTGGAACGCGCTCATTCGGGCAGGAAGTCCGGCACCGAGAGGTACCGCTCGCCGGTGTCGTAGTTGAAGCCGAGCACGCGCGAGCCTTCCGGCAGGTCGGCCAGCTTCTGCTTGATGGCCGCAAGCGTAGCGCCGCTCGAAATGCCTACGAGGATACCCTCCCTGGCGGCGCACTGGCGCGCCATTTCCTTGGCATCCTCGGGATCGACCTGTATCGCGCCATCGATCGTCTGGGTGTGCAGGTTGGCCGGGATGAAGCCCGCGCCGATCCCCTGGATGGGGTGCGGTCCGGGTTGTCCGCCGCTGATGACGGGCGAAAGCGTCGGCTCGACCGCAAAGGCCTTCATCTCGGGCCAGGCAGCTTTCAGTACTTCCGCACATCCCGTGAGGTGGCCGCCGGTCCCGACGCCGGTAATCAGGACATCGACCGGGGTCTCGGTGAAATCGCTCAGGATTTCGAGCGCCGTCGTGCGGCCATGGACCTTCCAGTTGCTGTCGTTGTCGAACTGGCTCGGCATCCACGAGTTCGGCGTGGAGGCAATCAGTTCCTGCGCCCGCTCGATCGCGCCCTTCATGCCCTTTTCCTTGGGTGTCAGGTCGAAGCTGGCACCATAGGCGAGCATCAGGCGGCGGCGCTCCATGCTCATGCTTTCGGGCATGACGAGGATGAGCTTGTAGCCCTTGACCGCGGCAGTCATCGCCAGGCCGATGCCGGTGTTGCCGCTGGTCGGCTCGATGATAGTGCCGCCAGGCTTGAGGCGTCCGTCCTTCTCCGCGTCCTCGATCATGGCGAGACCGATACGGTCCTTGATCGACCCGCCAGGGTTGGCGCGCTCGTTCTTCACCCAGACCTCGTGGTCGGGGAAGAGGCGCGAAAGGCGGATGTGCGGTGTGCCTCCGATGGTGGCGAGGACGGAATCGGCTTTCATGTGAGTGCCTCCTTGCGGGTCGGACTGGCGCCGGTTGTGTCCGGCAGGAATTCTGGTTCGAAGGTCTTGGCCTGGCGCAGCTGGGGGAAGATTACTGCCCAGATCGCGGTCACCACTATGGCACCCATGCCGCCGAATACAACCGCGCCCGCAGCACCGAAGAATGCGGCGGCCAAGCCCGATTGCATCTCGCCCAGTTCGTTGGAGGCAGAGATGGCAAGGCCGGAGATGGACGAGACGCGGCCGCGCATCCGGTCGGGTGTGTTCAGCTGGACCAGGCTCGAACGGACAAAGACCGAAATCATGTCCGCCGCGCCAAGCAGGGTGAGCATGGCCAGCGACAGGGCGAAATTTCGGCTGAGGCCGAAAACGATGGTCGCCGCGCCAAACACAACGACAGCCCACAACATCTTGGGGCCGACATTATGCTCCAGCGGTTTCCACGCCATCCACAATGCCACCGCCGAGGCCCCGATTGCCGGCGCGCCGCGCATGATACCGAGGCCTTCCGGGCCGACCATCAGGATATCGCGCGCAAACACGGGGAGCATCGCAGTCGCACCGCCAAGCAGGACTGCGAACAGATCGAGTGTGATGCAGCCGAGAAGGAACTTCTGGCGCCAGGTAAACTGTGCGCCCTCGATCATCTGGCGAACCGGATGAAGCGGCGTCGCGTCCTGTTCGGCACGGATAGGCCGGATCGAACGGATGAGGATGGCCGAACAGATGAGCAGGCCGGCCGAGATGACATGTGGCAGCCAGTTGCTCTCGGCAAATACGAATCCGCCTGCGGCGGGTCCGATGACGCTCGCCACCTGCCATGCGATGCTCGACATGGCGATTGCTCGCGGCAGCAGGCGAGGCGGGACGATGTTCGGGGCGACCGCGCTCATTGCCGGACCGACGAAGACGCGGGCTGCGCCGTGCATCGCCGCCAGCGTGAACACGCCGGGCAGGGTAAGCGTGTCGCTCCAGGTCATGAAAGCCAGCAATCCTGCGACCGTGCAGTCGGTGAGGTTCGCCAGCGCGGCTACGGTCCGGCGGTCAAAGCGATCGGCGGCCCAACCCGCGACCGGTGTCAGCAGGAGAAGCGGGATGAACTGCGCCAGGCCCAGCAGGCCGAGCAGGAATGCACCCTCGCTGCGGGTATATCCATAGTCGGTGCGGGCAATGTCGTAGGCCTGGTAGCCGATCAGTACGACCATCGACATGGTCGCGAATACTGCAAAGAACCGGGCCAGCCAGTAGCGCCGAAAGTCGCCGATCGCGAGCGGCGAGGTAGGCTCCGGCAATGTCGCTTGTTCTTCGCTCACGCCCAGACGCATGGCAGGCGCGTCTTCGGTTGTGAAGACGCGCCTGCTTCGCGTTCTGGAATCAGAAGTTTATTATCAGCGCAGCTTGCGAAGGCGCGGATTGGGCTGGAGCGTATCGATCAGCGCGAGGAAATCGTCGACGCGGATAATGCGCTCGAACTGGAAGCCCGCGCGGTTGTCTCGGCACCAGATGACATAGGATTCGATGCGTCCAACCACCGGGAGGCGGATGATGACGCGGTCGCCACGGACGAGGCCGTCCGCATTGTCGACCATGAAGCCATTGGCCGAGATGTTCGCGATATGCAGACGCAGATCGCCCTTGCCGAAATGTTCGGCAATCACGGGGTGATCGACCGGGTGGCGCGCCATGCGCCGCTGGTCGGTTACGCTGAGTTGTGCTCCGGCACCCATCGATGCGATCCTTCCACTAGAATGACTCGAATGGTGGTATCGCCGCAAAAGGCTGAAAATTGGTAAACCCGCGCTGAAGAATTATGAACCGCGCCTGCAGGGGCCACCGCTCACCGGCGCAAGATCGCGTGTTTTTTCTTGCCCAGGCTCAGCTTCGCTTCGGTGCCCTCGGCCAGCGAAACCAGATGGGCCGGGTCGCTGATCGTCTCTCCGTCCAGCTTCACTGCGCCCTCCGCCAACTTGCGCTTTGCCTCTCCGTTGGAAGCGGTGAATCCGAGTTCGGTCAGCGCCGCGCCGATCCGCATGCCTTCGGGACCGACCGACAGGGAAGGGAGGTCTTCGCCCGCACCGCCGCCTGAGAAAGTCTCCGCTGCCGTGCGTTCGGCCAGTGCCGCGGCCTCTTCACCGCGAACGAGCTTGGTTACCTCGTTCGCAAGGATCGCCTTGGCCGAATTGATCTCCGCTCCCTCGAGCGATTCGAGGCGTTCGATCTCGGACAGCGGCAAGTCGGTGAACAGGCGCAGGAAGCGCCCGACGTCGCGGTCGTCGACGTTGCGCCAGTACTGCCAGAAATCGTAGCTCGGCAGCTGCTCCTCATTGAGCCAGACGGCGCCCGCGGCGGTCTTGCCCATCTTGGACCCGTCGGCAGTCGTGAGCAGCGGCGTGGTCAGGCCGAACAATTCGGTCCCGTCCATCCGGCGCCCCAGCTCCATCCCGTTGACGATATTGCCCCACTGGTCGCTGCCACCCATCTGCAGGCGGCAGGCGTAGCGCTGTGCCAGCTCGCGGAAGTCGTAGGCCTGGAGGATCATGTAGTTGAATTCGAGGAAGGTCAGCGGCTGTTCGCGCTCGAGCCGCAGCTTGACCGAATCGAAGGTCAACATGCGATTGATCGTGAAATGCGGGCCGACGTCGCGCAGCAGTTCGATGTAGCCGAGCTTGCTCAGCCACTCGTCATTATTGACCATCACGGCATCGGTGGGGCCATCGCCAAACACGAGCAAGCGCTCGAACACCTTGCGAATACCGGCGATGTTGGCGTCGATATCCTCGTTCGTGAGCATCTTGCGGCTTTCGTCCTTGCCGCTGGGATCGCCGACCTTGGTGGTGCCGCCGCCCATGACCACGATGGGCTTGTGCCCGGCCTGCTGCAGGCGACGCAGCATCATGATCTGCACGAGGCTGCCGATGTGCAGCGAAGGAGCAGTGGCATCGAAGCCGATATACCCCGGGATGACCTGCTTGGCGGCAAGGGCATCGAGGCCCGCCGGATCGGTGATCTGGTGGATGTAGCCACGCTCTTCGAGCAGGCGCAGGAGATCGGAGGTGTAGGTGCTCATGGTGGCAGGGCCTCTAGCAGCGGTGAACCGTTCTCCCAAGTGGCTTGCGGAGGCTTTTCTGCTGCGCAATAGCGGCGCCATGCACTCGCTTGTCCTGCACCCCCACTGCGCCCCCGGCCCCATCACCAGGGTAAAGGCCGAAATCGAACCCACGAACGAAGGGTGCCGTGCCCGGTTTCGCTTCGTCGGCGACATCGCGTCGATCAAGGTGCCCGAAGCTGCTGCGCCGGAGCGGATGGACAATCTTTGGAAGACAACCTGCTTCGAGATTTTCTGGCAGCCGGAAAGCGGGACCTATTACCGCGAATTCAACCTCTCGCCCTCGACCCGCTGGGCCTGTTACGATTTCGACGATTTCCGCCTCAACAGTCGGGATGCTCCTGCCGAGGTCGATATCGAGTGCACCCATGATGCGCACGAGCTGGTCCTGTCGGCGGAGATCAAATCCGAACTGCCGACCCCTGCCGCGGTCGCGCTGAACGGGATCGTGGAGGACAAGGACGGAAACATCCAGTTCTGGGCGCTCGCATTCCAGGACGGGAAGCCGGAATTCCATTCGACCACCTGCCGCAAGCTGCACCTCGCGGGGCGCCTGTGAGCGTGCGTTTCGGCATCGACCGGCTGCTGGCCGAGGACGACCTCGTCGCCCAGCTCAAGGGCAAGCGCGTCGCACTGGTCGCGCATCCGGCATCGGTCACCGCGCAGCTGAAGCACTCGCTCGACGCGCTGGTCGAACGGGGCATCAACGTGACCAGCGCCTTCGGGCCGCAGCACGGCCTCAAGGGCGACAAGCAGGACAACATGGTCGAAACCGAGGACGAGACCGATCCTCGCTACGGCATCCCGATCTTCAGCCTTTACGGAGAGGTTCGTCGCCCGAGCGGGCAGATGATGTCCTCGGCCGACGTGTTCCTGTTCGACCTGCAGGACCTTGGCTGCCGTATCTACACCTTCGTCACGACGCTGCTTTACCTCATGGAAGAGGCGGCCAAGGCGGGCAAGGAAGTCTGGGTGCTCGATCGCCCCAACCCGGCGGGTGGGCCGGTAGAAGGGACCCTGCTGGTTCCCGGACAGGAAAGCTTCGTTGGCGCCGCTCCCATGCCCATGCGCCACGGCCTGACCATGGGCGAGATGGGCCTGTGGTTCCGCGAGCATTTCAAGCTCCACCTCGATTACCGGGTTGTCGAGATGACCGGATGGCAACCGGGCAAGGCTCCCGGCTATGGCTGGCCGGACGACCGCATCTGGATCAATCCAAGCCCGAACGCGGCAAACCTCAACATGGCACGCGCCTATGCCGGCACGGTGATGCTCGAGGGCACGACGCTGAGTGAGGGCAGGGGGACCACCCGGCCGCTCGAAATCCTGTTCGGCGCGCCCGATGTCGATGCGGGCGCCGTCCTCGACGAGATGAACCGCCTGGCGCCCAGCTGGCTTCGCGGCTGCGCCGTCCGGGAATGCTGGTTCGAACCGACCTTCCACAAGCACGCCAAGACCCTCTGCAACGCGTTGATGGTCCACGCCGAAGGTCCGTTCTACGATCATCACGAGTTCCGCCCGTGGCGTTTGCAGGCGCTCGCCTTCAAGGCGATCCGCACGCTTTTTCCCGACTACGAGATCTGGCGGGACTTCCCCTACGAGTACGAATTCGACCGTCTCGCCATCGACGTGATCAATGGCGGACCGTCCCTGCGCGAATGGGTCGATGATGCCGAGGCGGAGCCCGGCGACCTAGAGGCCATCGCTTCGGCGGACGAGGCGGAATGGCGTCAGACCATCGCACCGCATCTTCTGTATTCCTGATCCGCGCTTGACCAAGCCTTCGAATTAAGGAACGTTCTCCAGACGTGACGGGCATACCCGCGCTTCTGGAGAGGAATTAATGGCCACAGCTGCGCCAGCGGGCGACACGAGCAAAACCGTGCGTGTGACGCTCTGGATTTTGCTGATTGTCTACATCTTCAATTTCATCGACCGTCAGATCGTCAACATCCTCGCCGAACCGATTGCGAAGGATTTGAAGCTTTCGGACACGCAGATCGGACTGATGACCGGCTTGGCGTTTGCGCTGTTCTACACCGTTCTGGGCCTCCCGATCGCGCGCTATGCCGATCGGCCGACGACAAATCGCCCGAGGCTAATTGCTGTCGCTCTGGCGGTCTGGTCGGGCATGACCGCGCTGTGCGGACTGGCTAACAATTTCATCCAGCTTCTCCTCGCGCGGATCGGCGTTGGCGTC
This sequence comes from Qipengyuania sp. RANM35, assembly GCF_041021145.2. Lineage (NCBI taxonomy): Bacteria > Pseudomonadati > Pseudomonadota > Alphaproteobacteria > Sphingomonadales > Erythrobacteraceae > Qipengyuania > Qipengyuania sp. RANM35. The sequence goes on from NZ_CM196433.1 coordinate 1,058,781, forward strand.
GGCGAGGCAGGCTGTACGCCTGCCGCGCATTCGCTCATCAGCGACCTGGTTCCGAAGGAAAAGCGCGCCTCGGCGCTTGGCTTCTACGCCCTCGGCATTCCGATCGGCACTGTCCTCGGCATGATCATCGGCGGCCAGCTCGTCGACGTCCTTGGCTGGCGCAAGGCCTTCATGATCGTCGGCTTGCCCGGAGTGGCCATGGCATTGGTCGTGTGGTTCGTCCTGAAGGACCCGCGAAGGCATGTGGCCGAAGCCACTGCAGTTTCGCCCCCTCCGGGCATGGCGACCGGTGAGGCGATACGCTCGATCCTCTCCAGCAGGGCAATGGTGCTGTTGCTGATTGCGGCCTCCTCGGCCGCTTTCCTCAGCTACGGGAAGACGACGTGGGCAACGATCTTCTTCCAGCGCACGCACGGTCTTACACCCGGCCAGGTCGGCCTGTGGTTCGGTATCGTCAATGGGGCCGGGGGGATCCTCGGGACCTGGCTCAGCGGCAAGATCGCCGACCGGTATGGAGCGATCAAGCGCCAGCACGTGCTGACAGCGGCGGCGCTCGGAATGCTGCTTGTCGCACCTACCGCGATCCTTGGCTATTCGGCGAGCGACTGGCGCATTGCCTTGCTGATCCTGTTCTTCCCGACCTTCCTCGGCTCGCTCTACTATGGCCCGACCTATTCGAGCGTTCAGGGACTTGTGACGCCACAGGCGAGGGCACTGGCATCAGCGGTGCTGCTGTTCTTCCAGAACCTCATCGGCCTCGGCCTCGGGCCCCTGCTCTTCGGCATGTTGTCCGACGTTCTTAAGCCGTCCTTGGGCGAAGACAGCGTCCAGTGGGTTCTTTACAGCGCCAGCGTCATGAGCCTGATCCCAGCGTTCTTCTTCTGGCGGTGCAGCCTGCGGCTCGACGAGGAACTCGACCAGAAGGGCTAGTCGGGCTTTCTGACGGGATTGACCAGACTGACGAGCACGAAGCTGATGATCATCAGCAGGTACCAGCTGCCGAGCTTGCCGATGCCGACCATCTTCCACTCGTTCTCCTGGCCGGGGTAGCTCCACGCCCTTGCGTAGGTGCCGATATTCTCGGCGAACCAGATGAACAGTGCGACCAGCAGGAAGCCGACGAGAAGAGGCATCCAGCGGTGTCTGCGCCAATTGCGGAAGTGGATTTTCGTGAAGGCGAAATACCAGCCTACCGCTGCGAAAATCAGGATGCGGACATCGGGTAGCCAATGATGCGCGAAGAAGTTTGCATAGATCGCGGCAGCCAGAAGGTACGTTGCCCATCGCGGCGGATAATTCGAGAAGCGGAAATCGAAAATCCGCCAGACGCGGGCGATGTAGCTGCCGACGCTGGCGTACATGAAGCCCGAGAAAAGCGGGACGGCCCCAATGTGGAGGACACTCGCTTCAGGATAGAGCCAAGATCCGGCGGCGGTCTTGAACAACTCCATGACCGTGCCGACTACGTGGAAGATGAGGATGACCTTTGCCTCCTCGAGCGTTTCCAGACGCAGCGCCAACATCCCTCCCTGGATCAAGACGGCTCCGAGCGTGATGAAGTCGTAGCGATGCAGTGGCGCGTCATCGGGATAGAAGAGGTGGGTGCCCAGCAGCAGGACCAACATGAGTGCGCCGAACAAGCACGCCCAGGCCTGCTTGAAGCCGAACAGCAGGAATTCGTAGAGCCACAATCTCCAGCCCGTGCCGGGATCGAACTGTTCGAGGCGGAGGCGTACCGCCTCGAAGCGGGAGTGGTGAATGGTCAAACGTACACCGCGATCGCAGCAATCACCATCGCGGCCGGTATAAACACAGCCTGCGCCAGCAGGGTGCCAGCAAGGCGGCTTAGGGAAATCCACCCGATGGTCCTGCGAAACTGGCCCTCGGAGACTTTCCCGTCCACCACGTCGTCGGTCATGACCGACAGTTGCGGGTCGATGAGTGCGAACAGCAGGATGGTCGCGAAGCCGTTCACGACCGCAGAAAGCTGGCTTGCCGTCACCCGGAACTCGGGCGCGAGGTACCCGGCGTAAAGCGAAGCGAGAACGCCCACTGTCAACAACGCTTGAGCCATCATGTTGCCGAAGAGAACACCCCAGCCAACTCCAAGTCCTCCCCGCAACGATGCCAGTTGCGAAGGGCCGGGGAGGGTGACGGACTCCTTCATCACTTTCAGGCCCGCCGGGCTCGCGCTGCGCAGGAGCAGGCGCGTAGTCGAGCGGTTGTTCTGAAAATAGCCGATCGCTCTCGAAAAGACGCGTTGGCCCGTCGGGATCAGGAGGATACCGGAAAGCACCGCGATTGTTGCCGAGAGCAGCACGAGGCGAAAATCGGCCTCGAGACCGCTGCCTGCACCGCTATGAAGCCGCGTTTCGATGCGCTTGGCAAGGAACGGGCCGAGGAAGCCGTTGGCGGTACGCGAGAACAGCACGAGGATGTTGAACAATGCGAAGCTCAGCGCGATCCGCTGGGTTCGCACACCTGCAATGCGTGCCGAATAGGCCAGGGTACCGATCAGGTGAATGGCGAATGTCAGCAGGCAGATGACAAGCAGCGGAGAGTCCATCCCGTGCGCCTAGACTGACAAATCGTCGCACGCCACGGCGAAAGCGTAAGCCCCGCTCAATAGTTGATCCAGCCCGGAATGGGGCCGGCAGAACCGGTTAGATTTACTTCGACCCGCCGACCGCGAAGGTCTTCTCTGAAGTTATACCGTTCGGGCATCACGGCGCGCAAATTGAAGGAAACGTTGTCCGCGCCATGGGCAGGCAGGTGCAGGCTCCCCCAGGCGATATCCAGCATACGCGCGTTCTCGTCATCGTGCATTGACCTGAAGTGTGTATGCCCGCCATCGGCGCGGATCTCGACAGCGAAACGTTCGAGGACCGGATCGGCGCCGTCAACGGCCCAGACCGCGGCAAAAATGAGCTCATCCCTTCGCTGACGCAGTTCGGCATGCTCGACCAGCGATGCCGGGGGATGCCAGGGGTCGTCCCCGAAGATCGCGTTGAGGTAAACCTTCTTCGGCGGAGTGTGCGCATCCATGCGCGGTGAGAATTCGCTGTGCCAGACAGAGATGTAGGGCGTGAGGGGTGATCTTACCGGAATGCCGAAGGCCTTGATCGCCATCGCTTCACCCTGATGGATCCGCGTATCCGCCACGGGTGCATAGGAGAACAGGCGGGTTTCGCCGCCCAGATCGTGCGTGCAGCTGGCGATGCAAACGTGGCCGTCCCCCGAGGCCAAGTTCATCCCTGCTTGCGGCTCAACTCGCGCATTGCATCATCCAACCCGTCGAGTGTCAGCGGATACATGCGGTCATTGACCAGCTGCTTCATCACCTTGGTCGACTGCGAATAGTTCCACTGCTTCTCCGGCACCGGATTGAGCCACACGGTTGCGGGATAGGTGTTGACCATGCGCTGCATCCAAACCGCGCCCGCTTCCTCGTTCATGTGCTCGACGCTGCCGCCCGGATGAGTGATCTCGTAGGGGCTCATCGCCGCATCGCCGACGAAGATGACCTTGTAGTCGTGGCCGTATTTGTGGAGCACGTCCCAGGTCTTGGTCCGCTCCTGCCAGCGGCGGCGGTTGTCCTTCCAGACCCCCTCGTAGAGGCAGTTGTGGAAGTAGAAGAACTCGAGGTTCTTGAACTCGGTCGTCGCCGCGCTGAACAGTTCCTCGCAGAGCTTGATGAAAGGGTCCATCGAACCGCCGACATCCAGAAACAGCAGCAACTTCACGGCATTGTGCCGCTCGGGGCGCATGTGGATGTCGAGCCAGCCCTGCTTGGCGGTGCCGTCGATCGTCGCATCCAGGTCGAGCTCGTCCGCCGCGCCTTCACGGGCAAAGCGGCGCAGGCGGCGCAGCGCCATCTTGATATTGCGGGTGCCAAGTTCCTTGGTGTTGTCGAGGTTCTTGAACTCGCGCTTGTCCCAGACCTTGAGCGCCCGCTTGTGCTTGCTCTCGCCCCCGATGCGGACGCCCTCGGGGTTATATCCCGCGTTGCCGAAGGGGGAGGTGCCCCCGGTCCCGATCCACTTGTTGCCGCCCTGGTGGCGCTTTTCCTGTTCCTCGAGCCGCTTCTTCAGCGTCTCCATGATCTCGTCCCAGGACCCCAGCGACTTGATCGCCTCCATCTCCTCTTCGGAAAGGAACTTCTCGGCGACGGCCTTCAGCCAGTCCTCGGGAATGTCGACCGGGTTTTGCCCGTAATCCGACATTATGCCCTTGAAGACCTTGGCGAAGACCTGGTCGAAGCGATCGATCAACCCCTCGTCCTTCACGAAGGTCGCGCGCGAAAGGTAGTAGAACGCCTCGGGCGTCTGCTCGATCACGTCCTTGTCGAGCGCCTCCAGCAGGGTGAGGTGCTCCTTGAAGCTTGCGGGGATGCCTGCTGCGCGCAGCTCGTCGACGAAGTTGAAGAACATGTTCGCAGCGTAGCGCGACCAGCGGCTGAGGCGAAGCGAAAAGCGCCACGCTTAACCCGCCGCTAACCATTCCCGTTTATCCGGATCGCCAAAGGACAAGAACGGGGGCGTTCCGCTCATGGAAATCAGTGCAATCAACACGCAGGGTGCGGCGAATATCAGCCAGATCCCCGAAAGCTGCGGCAAGGTAACGGTCGGCTGCACCGACGTTGCAGGCATTGTGCAGGGCGTGATCGACTCCTTCGGGCATCTGCGTGCGGAATACATCGAATTGCAGGGAACGGTTTCTGCCCTCGACGAAGACCAGCGCAAGGTCCTCGAAGCCAGCGACGAGGCGCGAATTCTCTCGGAACGGGCAATCTCGCGCCTCAGCGACGGGACCGAGCTTATCAGCAATTCGCTCCAGGAAATCGGCAATCTGCTGACCCTGGTCGAGGCTCTGACCGAACACGTCACGGGTTTCGCAGCGGCGATGGACCAGGTCCGTCGCAGTTCACAGGAGATCGACCAGATTGCCGAAACGACCAACATCCTCGCGCTCAACGCCACGATCGAGGCGATGCGTGCCGGCGAGCAGGGCCGCACCTTCGCGGTCGTCGCCAACGAGGTGAAGACCCTTGCCAGCGAAACCCGCAAGGCAACCGAAGAGATTGCTCGCACGATCGACATGCTCGGCAGCGAAGCGGAAATCGTCATCGAAAAAATCCAGAGCGGCAGTGCAGCAAGCGCGCATGCAAAGAGCTCGGTTTCAATGATCGAACATACGATGCGTAACGTGTGCGAAATCCTGGTCGAAGTTGACGGCCAGCAGGATCAGATTGCACGCAATACCGCGACGATTTCGGACCATGTGCACCGCGTGCAGGACGTGCTCCACGACTTCGATCTCGCGGTCACGACCAACGAGGGCAAGCTCGAAACCGCCCATGGCCGCATGGAGGAGCTCGAACTCACCGCGAGCGACATGTTCGACAAGCTGGTCAAGGCAGGTCTTTCGCCCAACGATAGCGCCATGGTCGACCGGGCAATGGCCCATTGCCAGAACCTCGCCCGCATTGCTGAAGAGGCAATTGCCAAGGGGGAACTGACCATGGAGCAATTGTTCGACCAGAACTATCGTCCGGTACCGGGTACCAATCCGCAGCTCTACCGCACCACGCTGAGCGACTGGGCTGACCGCAATTGGCGCCCCGTGATCGACGCCGTGGTTGCCGAAGGCGGCTACATCAAGATGTGCTCGCCGGCAGACATGAGGGGCTTCCTGCCGACCCACGTCAGTGCCCATTCGCGCCAGCCCACCGGCGACATCGCGCACGACACAAAGTATTGCCGCAACGGCCGTATCATCCTCGAAGGTGTCGACCTGGTCTCGAAGGCCAGCAGCGATCCCTACACCATGGCAGTCTATCGCCAGGAGGGCGACGGCAAGAACTACATCGTGGTCCGTAACGTCTACGTGCCGTTGTTCATCAACGGACGCCGCTGGGGTGATTCCGAGCTGGCTTACACCTTCGACTGATTGCAGCCGCAGAAACGACAAGGGGCGCGTTCCGGCAATGGAACGCGCCCCTTTTTCGTTGCGGCAATAGGCGTCAGCTCTGGCGGCGCGCCATGAAGGCCAGCCGCTCGAACATCATCACGTCCTGCTCGTTCTTGAGCAGCGCGCCATGCAGCGGAGGGATGGCGGCGTTGGGATTGCTGTCCTGCAGCACCTCGACGGGCATGTCCTCGTTGAGGAGCAGCTTGAGCCAGTCGAGCAGTTCGCTGGTCGAAGGCTTCTTCTTGAGGCCGGGGACTTCGCGGATTTCGTAGAAGATATCCATCGCTTTGGTGACGAGGTTCTTCTGGATGCCGGGATAGTGGACCTCGATGATGTCACGCATCGTCTCGCGGTCGGGGAACTTGATGTAGTGGAAGAAGCAGCGGCGCAGGAATGCGTCGGGCAGTTCCTTCTCGTTGTTCGAGGTGATGACGACGATCGGGCGTTCCTTGGCCTCGATCCGCGTGTGCGTTTCGTAGACGTCGAAACTCATGCGATCGAGTTCCTGCAACAGGTCGTTCGGGAACTCGATGTCGGCCTTGTCGATCTCGTCGATGAGCAGGACGGGCAGTTCGGGGCTGGTGAAGGCCTCCCACAGCTTGCCCTTCTTGATGTAGTTCGAGATGTCGTGGACACGCTCGTCGCCAAGCTGGCCGTCGCGCAGGCGGGCCACGGCGTCGTATTCGTAAAGACCCTGTTGCGCCTTGGTCGTCGACTTAACGTTCCATTCGATCAGCGGTGCGTTGAGGGCCTTGGAAATCTCGTGCGCAAGGACCGTCTTGCCCGTGCCGGGCTCGCCCTTGACCAGCAACGGGCGGCGCAGCGTGACTGCTGCATTCACCGCGACCTTGAGGTCTTCGGTAGCGATGTAGGAGCTGGTACCTTCAAAACGGGACTGGTCGGACATCGGTTTTCCCTTGCAACTTTACGTTAGCGTTAGGGTGCGTCGACGCTAAGGGCAAGAGCCAGTTGCTTCCCCTGAGCGGTACGTAGCTCGGCTTACCCGTCATCCGACAGGATACGCCGCTTGACCGCGTGTATTCCAAGCCAGATCGTAGCCATGAAAACGGGAACGGCCCAAGCCTTGATCATGGCATGGGTTGGCAAGCCCTGATGCTCGTCCATCGCGTCGAGGACATATCCCAACAGGCCGACGCCGTAGTAGGCGAGGGCAAAGATCGACAGGCCTTCGACAAGTTGCTGCAGGCGCATCTGGCGCTGTGACGTTCGCTCCATTGATCCCAGCAGTCGCGCGTTCTGGTTTTCGATGCGTGTTTCCACACGTGCTCTCAGCAGCGCTGTCAGGTTCGCCGCGCGCTGCGAGAGGATGAGCAGGCGATCGCGGTGCGCCGCGCAGGTACGCACGGCGGGCATAAGCCTGCGGCGAGTGAAACTGGTGAGCGACTGGTGATTGCCGATCGGCTCGGGAGCAAGATCCTCGAGCCGCTCGGCGACCAGCTCGGCATAGGCGCGCGTAGCATCGAGCCGATAGCCAACCTCATTCGTCAGGTTGGCAATGTTCAAGGAGAGTTCGGAAACTCCTTCGAGGAGGTCGTCGTCATTCGTGGCGGGGTCCGAGACGCGTTCGGCGATACGACCCAGTTCTGCTTCCGCACCGTCCAGTTCTGCCCATTGGCGACGCACTGTCGGCAGGGCGAGAAGGGCAAGATTGCGATAGTTTCCCAGTTCCTGGAGTTGCTGGACTATTCGTGAAATCGTCCCCGCTTCGGCACCGCACGTCGCCACCAGCACGCGGCCATACCGGCGTTCGTGGAGTCTGAAATCGGACCAGAAGCGCATTGCGCCGCCTATCTGCGAGGAAACGAGTTCCCCGTCGTTAAAATTGAGTCCGGGCAAGATGGAATGCGCATCCCGTTCGCTCGCCACAAGGATGATTTCGGTCGCGCGCAGGACCTTGCCGGGCAAGGAGTCCAGTTCTCTCAGGGTATCATCCAGCACCAATTTTTCCGGGGCGCCGGCATGGAAGACGGTGATCGTCGAGCCTTCGGTATGTCGTTCCCAGGTCAATGGCGTACCACCCGGAAGAGAACCCGAAACATGGCGACAGGTCGGGTCCAGCGGTGCCGAACTATAGAGCCACCGACCTACAATCTCGTTTTCTGCATCGCGTTCTTCGGGTGCAACGATCCTGAGATTTTGGAGCAGATACGCAGGAGCGTTCAAAGGCGGCCACCGGCGAAGGTGCATTTCCGTGTTTATCTGCTGCCGTAGTTCGTGCTCGCGCAAGCGCGGACCCTCCTCATATTAGCATATCCTAACATACGTTGGGACATCATGCGAGAGTCAGGGCTTCGCGCCAGAAGATCGATGCAGCAATTGTGCTTCGGAGCAATTCCGAATGCGAGGCCCCGATTATCGCGAGAGGTCTATTCCACAGGGGTCGTGGTTTGGGGGTCGGATGCAAACTTCTTGGCCGCGTCGGCGAGCGCTGGAGAGAAGGTGCCAAGCAGATCGACAAACGCGCGCATCACCAGCTCCTCAAGCATCGATCATTTCGCGGTCGAACTCGCCCGCATTGTTCTGGATGAAGTTGAAACGATGCTCGGGATTGCGGCCCATGAGCTGGTCGACCAGTTCCTTGACCACTGCACGCTGCTCGAATTCCTGCGGGAGGGTGATGCGGATGAGGCTGCGGCTCTCCGGGTTCATCGTGGTTTCGCGCAGCTGGCCGGGGTTCATTTCACCCAGGCCCTTGAAGCGCGCAACCTCGACCTTCTTGCCCTTGAAGACCGTCTCTTCGAGTTCCTTGCGATGGATGTCGTCGCGGGCGTAGCGGCTCTCCTTGCCTGCGGTCAGGCGATAGAGTGGCGGCTGCGCGAGGTAGAGGTGCCCATTACGCACGACTTCGGGCATTTCCTGGAAGAAGAAGGTCATCAGCAGCGTGGCGATATGCGCGCCGTCGACGTCGGCGTCGGTCATGATGATGATGCGGTCGTATCTCAGGTTTTCCGGGTCGCAATCCTTTCGCGTGCCGCAGCCCATGGCGAGGGTAAGGTCGGCAATTTCGGAATTGGCGCGGATCTTGTCGGCCGTAGCTGACGCGACGTTGAGGATCTTGCCGCGGATCGGCAGGATTGCCTGGGTCTTGCGGTCGCGTGCCTGCTTGGCGCTGCCGCCGGCGCTGTCGCCTTCGACGATGAACAGTTCTGTTTCGCCGTCGCCTTCGCCCGAACAGTCGGTCAGCTTGCCGGGGAGGCGCAGCTTCTTGGCATTGGTCGCGGTCTTGCGCTTCACCTCGCGCTCGGCCTTGCGACGCAGGCGCTCGTCCATGCGCTCCATCACCTGTCCCAGCAGCGCCTTGCCCCGGTCCATGTTATCGGTGAGGAAGTGGTCGAAGTGATCGCGCACCGCATTCTCGACAAGGCGCGCGGCCTCGGGCGAGGTCAGGCGATCCTTGGTCTGCGACTGGAATTGCGGGTCACGGATGAAGACGCTCAGCATGACCTCCGCACCGGTCATTACATCGTCGGCGGAGATGTCCTTGGCCTTCTTGGTGCCGGTCAGTTCGCCGAAGGCTCGCAGGCCCTTGGTCAGCGCGGCGCGAACGCCCTGTTCATGGGTGCCGCCGTCGGGCGTCGGAACGGTGTTGCAATACCAGCTGGTCGACCCGTCGGAGAACAGCGGCCAGGCAATCGCCCATTCGACGCGGCCCTGTTCTTCCGGAAAATCCTGCGAACCGACGAAAGGCTGAGAGGTAACGCATTCGCGCCCGCCGATCTGTTCGGCAAGGTGATCGGCAAGGCCGCCGGGGAACTTGAACACCGCCTCTTCGGGCACATCGTCGGTGGCGAGCGAAGGGGCGCACTTCCAGCGGATCTCGACGCCGGCAAAGAGGTAGGCCTTCGAACGCGCCAGCTTGAACAGGCGCTTGGGGCTGAAGGCACGGTCGCCGAAAATCTCGGTATCCGGCACGAAGGACACAGTGGTGCCGCGGCGGTTGGGCGTCGGACCAAGTTCCTGCAGCTTGCCGGTCGGATGGCCCTTGGAGAATTCCTGCGCGTATAATTGGCGGTCGCGTGCGACTTCGACGCGGGTGTCGCTCGACAGGGCATTGACCACGCTGACGCCGACGCCGTGGAGGCCGCCGCTGGTGGCATAGGCCTTGCCGGAGAACTTGCCGCCGGAATGCAGGGTGGTGAGAATGACCTCGAGCGTCGACTTGCCCGGATACTTGGGATGCTCGGCCACCGGGATCCCGCGACCGTTGTCGGAAATGGTGACGCGATTGTTCTCGTCGAGGCGCATTTCGATCCGGCTCGCATGGCCCGCGACCGCCTCGTCCATCGCGTTGTCGAGAACTTCGGCGACAAGGTGGTGGAGGGCGCGATCGTCGGTGCCACCGATATACATGCCGGGACGACGCCGGACGGGCTCGAGACCCTCGAGGACTTCGATGGAGGATGCGTCGTAATCGCCGCTGGTCGCGGGGGTATTGTCGAAAAGATCGTCGGACATGGCTTCGCTATATCGCGGTGGCTCGCGCCGCTACAAGCGCACGGCGCGGGTTATCCGCCCCCTCAGAAACGTGCGGGCGCTGCCTCCACGACCACCACCTCGTTCGCACGCACTTCGCGCAACTCCATGGCGCGTTCGACCACGCCGGAATTCTTGAAGCGGAAGGCGCCGTCGAGGCCGAGGAAACCGTCCTCGCTGCGCAGGCTCTTTATCGGGAATGCCTTTCCGACCTTCCAGTCACGCGCGACACGCAGGGTCAGCAGGACAGCATCGTAACCGAGCGTTGCCACACGATAGGGTTGGCTGCCGAAACGGGCTTCGTAGCTGTCGACGAAACGCTTGTAACGGCTGTCCGACACGGCGGAGAACAGGGTCCCGCGCATAGCGGAAGCCTTGGTGATCGAGCTTTCGCCGCTCAGGAGTTCGGTCCCCAACAGGCGTGCGGACCCCGCACCGCCAGGCTTGAGCACGCCCGCAGCCTGTATGGACAGTCGTGCGCCCTCGGCGATGAGAATCGCATCGTAGCCGCCCTTCGCCTTCAATCGCTGCGCTGCGCTGACGATCGAGGTGTTGCCGCGCGAATAGCGTTCGGTGTGCACGACCTTGCCGCCGAATGTCGCGACTGCCTGCTTCATCGCCGCTTCGGCGCGTTCGCCATATTCGCCGCCCGGCGAGAGGATGGCGAAGTTCTGCGAGCCCTTCGTCCGGGCATACTGGATGGTGCGCATGATCGACTGTTCGGGGATGTGGCCCATGACGAAGACGTCCGGTCCGCCGACAGTCGTATCGTTGGAGAAGGTGATGACCGGAACGTTCGCCGGACGAGCCTCCGCCAGGACCGAGGGCACGTTCGTGCCCAGCAGCGGGCCGAGGATCAGCTTGTTCCCCTCTTGCACCGCCTTCTTCGCCGCCGCCTGCGGTCCGATGGCCGTGTCGTAGGTCGTGATGCGCAAGTTGCTCGCATTGGTGTCGAGCAGCGCCATGGTGGTCGCATTGGCGATCGCCTGCCCGACGTTGCCGTTCGATCCCGTCATCGGGACGAGCAGGGCAATGCGATGGCGCGTCTCGTCGGTCGGCAGCGCCTCGGTCGGCTCGCCCGTCGGCGTGTCCACCGGCCCGGGCCTTTGTGCCCCCTTCGGAATGACGGCGCACCCCGCCAGCAGGGCTGCCAGCCCCATCGTCACCATGGCTCGACGGTCGATAGTCCAGCGCTTCATCTTGCCGCGTCCCTTACATCTGTCCATTGGGGGAGGGTGAGCGAAAACGCCCCTCCCGAAAATAGCCTCGATCCGGGGCTCTATATCGTTGCCACCCCTATCGGCAACCTCGGCGACATCACCCTGCGTGCGGTCGATGTCCTGCGCCGCTGCGACGGTGTGGCTTGCGAGGATACTCGGGTGACTGGCAAACTCCTGAAACATCTCGGTATTTCAAAGCCGCTCTGGCGATACGACGACCACAGCGAGCATCGCGATCGTTCGCGCCTCGTCGAATCGATGCGGACGCGGGCAGTCGCACTGGTCAGCGATGCGGGGACTCCGTTGGTCAGCGACCCTGGATATCGCCTCGTCAACGATTGCCGGGCGGAGGGGATACCGGTCACGGCGCTGCCGGGACCCTGCGCGGCGGTAATGGGGCTGACCCTCTCGGGCCTTCCCAACGACCGTTTCATGTTTGCAGGTTTCCTGCCGTCGAAGGACAAGGCGCGCCGCGAATTCCTTGAGGAACTGGCCGGCATCGACGCGACGCTGATCTTCTACGAAACGGCGCCGCGCCTGCTGAAATCGCTCGACGCGATCGATCACGCACTTCCCAATCGTGAAGTGGCCGTGGCGCGCGAACTGACCAAACTGCACGAGGAGGCGCGCCGAGGCATGCCGCCCGGCCTGATCGCCTACTACGATGCACATCCGCCCAAGGGGGAAATCGTGCTGCTGGTAGGGCCACCGATCGAACAGGTGATGAGCGGCAAGGATGCAGACATGCTGCTTGCCGACGCATTGACCACCATGAAGACCTCGCAGGCAGCTGCGCATGTCGCCAAGGTCACCGGTCTCGACCGCAAGGAACTCTACAAGCGCGCGATGGAACTACGCGGCGAATGAAGCGCGAGATTGCCGAAAGGAGCGGCCGCGACGGAGAGGCGAGGGCGGCGCTGTGGCTCCGTGCCAAGGGCTGGCAAATCCTCGACCGACGGGTGAAGACCGCGGCGGGCGAAATCGACCTCGTGGCGAAACGTGGTCGGCTCGTCGCTTTCGTCGAGGTCAAATGGCGCCGCAAGCGGGAGGAACTCGACCTCGCAATCGACGAGCGCAGGCTTTCGCGCGTTGCAGCGGCGGTCGAGGCAGTCGCACATCGCTACGCCACCCGGGGCGAGGATATCACGCTGGACGTTATCCTGCTTGCGCCCGGCGCTTTCCCTCGCCACATCGCGAACGCCTGGCAACCTTAGGAGATCGGCATGGGCCTGCGCGTCGCGGTACAGATGGACCCGCTGGAAAGCATCAATATCGCGGGCGACAGCTCGTTTGCCCTGATGCTGGCAGCGCAGGCACGCGGGCACGAGGTGTGGCACTACGACGTCGCCTCGCTCGCCTACGAAAGCGACGGCTCGCCGATGGGCAAGATCACCGCGCATGCCGCGCCAGTGACCGTCCGGCGCGAGGCCGGCAACCACTTCACGGCAGGCGAGCGCCGCAAGATCGACCTCGCCCGCGACATCGACGTCGTGCTCATGCGACAAGACCCGCCGTTCCACCTCGGCTACATCAGCGCCGCGTTCCTGCTCGACCGGCTCAAGGGCACTACACTTGTGGTCAATGATCCGCGCGAGGTGGTGAACGCGCCGGAAAAGATGTTCGTTCTCGATTACGCGCGTTTCATGCCGCCGACACTCGTCGCGCGCAGCATCGACGACATTCGCGAATTCCAGAAGAAGCACGGCTCGGTCGTGGTGAAGCCGCTTCATGGCAATGGCGGCAAGGCGATCTTCCGCATCGACGCCGAAGGAACCAATCTTTCGGCGCTGAGCGAGGTCTTCAACCAGACCTGGCCCGAACCGCACATGATCCAGCCGTTCCTCCCCGAGGTGGCCGAAGGCGACAAGCGCATCGTCCTCGTCGATGGCGAGGTTGCAGGGGCAATCAATCGTTTTCCGGGCGAGGGCGAGTTTCGCTCCAACCTCGCGCAGGGCGGCCATGCCGAGGCGACCCAGCTTTCGGAGCGCGAGCAGGAAATCTGCGATGCCATGGGCCCCGAACTCAAACGGCGCGGCCTGGTCTTCGTCGGCATCGACGTGATCGGCGGCAAGTACCTGACCGAGATAAACGTCACCAGCCCGACGGGGATCATTGCCATCGACCGGTTCAATGGGACTGACACGCCTGGCCTCATCTGGGATGCCATCGAGCGGCGGCAGGCGAACCAATAATCGACAGGCGCATTCTCAAGGCATGAACGCCTTCATCCTGAACACAATCGCCAGCGGCGGATACGTCGGCATCTTCCTGCTGATGGCGCTGGAGAACATCTTTCCGCCGATCCCGTCGGAAATCATCATGGGGTATGGCGGCGTGCTGGTGGCGCGCGGGCAGATGGCCTTCCTCCCGCTGCTGCTGATCGGGACAGCCGGCACGGTCGCCGGAAACCTCTTCTGGTACTGGCTCGGCCGGCGTTGGAGAGAGGAAAACCTCAAGGCTTTCATTATGCGCTATGGCCGTTGGCTGACGTTCGAGTGGCATGAATTCGTCGAAGCGCGGGACAGGTTTCGCCGAAACGGCGACTGGATCGTCTTCCTCCTGCGCTTCTCGCCCTTCCTGCGGACCATCATCTCGCTCCCGGCGGGCCTGGCGAGGATGAAACTGTGGCGTTTCGTCCTGTTCACCTTCCTCGGCTCGCTCATCTGGAACGGCGCGTTGATCGCCGGAGGCGGGGCGGTTTCGGGCCTCATGGCGCGCTACGAGACGGCAGCGGGCTGGGCGGTCGGCCTTTTCCTTGCCGGTGGTGTGGTCTGGTACGCTTACCGCGTGATCACCTGGAGCCCGAGCGAGACGGGCGACTAGTCCTGTTCGCGCGGGTGCGCGTTGCGGTAGGTTTCCAGCAGGCTCGCGGCATCGACTTTCGTGTAAATCTGCGTCGAACCCAGGCTGGCATGACCGAGCAGTTCCTGAAGGCTGCGCAGGTCGGCACCCGCGCCGAGCAAGTGCGTCGCGAAGCTGTGCCGCAGGGCGTGCGGTGTGGCAGTATCCGGTAGGCCGAGTGCCTTGCGCGCCTGGACCGTCGCCTTCTGGACCATGCCCTGCGACAGTGCGCCACCTTTCGCGCCACGGAACAGCGGACCATCGCTGGTAAGGCGCCAGGGGCACTTGTCGACATAGGTGGCGACCGCATCCCTGATGACCGGCAGCAGCGGCACCACGCGTTGCTTTCCGCCTTTGCCCGTCACGGTCAGCCGCTCTCCCAGTGGCAGGTCGCCACCCTTGAGGGAAAGTGCCTCGGCAATGCGCATGCCCGCGCCATACAGAAGGAGAAGCACGGCGCGATCGCGAGCACCAATCCACTCCGTGGCCGCCAGCTCGCCGACCGTGTCGGCAAGGCCGACTGCATCGTCCGGCGTCACGGGGCGGGGCAGGCCCTTCTTGATCCGCGGGCCACGCAGGCGCGGGGCTTCTGCCCGCTCGCGACCGGTCTGCGCCCTGGCGAATGAAACGAAGCCCTTGAGGGCCGAGAGTTCCCGTGCAGCGGAGGCATTGGACAGTCCGTCTGCGCGGCGTGACGCCAGATGGGTGCGCAATTGCATCGCGGTGACGTCGGCGACGTCATCGAAGCTGGTGAAGCCTGTACTGGAAAGCAGTCGTTCCGCCGCGGCTCCATAAGCCCGCACCGTGTGCGGCGAACGGCGCCGCCCAAGCGCGAGGTGATTGTGCCATGCCTCGAGCAGGTCGGCCTTGCTCATGACGTCACGAGGTCTGCCTGCACCAGCTCGCCCAGCAGCGCATCGAGCAGCGGCATTCCCTGCGGCGTGACGCCAACGCGTCCGTTCGCCTGCCACGCAAGGCCGAGGTCGCGGTAGAGCGCCAGCTTGGCGTCATCGACAAGTGTGGCAGGCGTGACGTCGAAGCGCCTGGCGATGGTCTCGAGATCGATCCCCTCGGCAAGTCTGAGGCCCATCAGCAAGGCTTCGGATGCCTGCTCCCTCGTTCCGAGCACCCGCTCTTCAGCAATGCCGTGCCCGCGTTCGCTCACAGCTGCGAGGTAGTTCTCAGGCTTGCGATGCCGTGTCGTAGCAATGCCGTTGCGGCGCCCGTGAGCGCCGGGACCGATCCCCATGTAGTCCTGGTAACGCCAGTAGGTGAGATTGTGGCGGCTTTCCTCGCCGGGACGCGCGTGGTTGCTGACCTCGTATGCGGGAAGTCCTGCCGCCTCGGTCATCTCGCGGGTGAGGGCAAACAGGTCAGCCGCCCGGTCATCGTCGAGCGGGTTGAAGATGCCCAGCCTGACGTCCGTGGCGAAACGCGTCGCAGGCTCGATTGTCAGCTGGTACAGCGAGAGATGGCCGGTCCCGAGGTCGAGGGCTTCGGACAATTCCTGGCGCCAGGCCGACTCGCTCTGGCCCGGCCGGGCATAGATCAGGTCGAACGAGACGCGCTTGAATGTGCGCTGCGCTACTACAAGAGCCTCTATAGCCTCTACAGCATCATGCAGCCTGCCGAGAAAACGGAGCGTCTCGTCCCGCAGACTCTGTACGCCCAGCGACACGCGATTGACCCCGGCGGCGACCAGCGCGGCGAAATTGGCTGCCTCGACGGAAGAGGGATTGCCTTCCAGCGTGATCTCGATCCCGTCGTCGAAACCCCAGATATCTTCCGCTTCCCGCAGCAACCTTTCGACCAGGCGCGGTGGCATGAGGGAGGGAGTTCCTCCGCCAAAAAAGATACTTGCGAGCGGTTCCTTAGAAGAAACCTGCGCTGCCTCGTGGCGCATATCGGCCAAAAGTGCGGCCTCCCACGCGCCCATATCAGCACTATCACGGACGTGGCTGTTGAAGTCGCAGTAGGGACATTTCGCGAGGCAGAATGGCCAGTGTATGTAGAGAGCGCGAGCCAAGATGCCTTCAGCCAATCTTAATCTTGCGGGCGGAATTTACGCGCCCATGGACGGGTCAAAAAAACGGGTCGCGTCGCTTGTCGGCGCGTTGGGAATGCTGTGTGCCACGGGGATCGCCGTGGCCGCAAGCGCATCGTCGCCGGGCGCGACGTCGGATCTGCATCTCGCCGCGCGGATGCTCAAGACACATAATGACGAGCGCGCGCGATTGAACCTGCCGAAGCTCAAATGGAACGTGCATCTCGAGGACGAGGCCCGCGACTGGGCGCAGGAACTTTCGCGCAGGGGCAGGCTGGACCATGCCGACAGAACTATACGGAACGGAACGGGCGAGAATCTCTGGATGGGGACCGCCGGCAATTGGCCGGTGGAAACGATGGTCGGCATGTTCATCGACGAGCGCAAGAACTACCGGCACGAAGCCTTGCCCAACATCTCGCGCACGGGAAACTGGAAGGACGTCGGTCACTACACGCAGGTGGTGTGGCGCAACACGCAGGAAGTAGGCTGCGCAGTGGTGACTGCTCGTGGAAACGACGTCCTTGTCTGCCGCTACTGGCCCGCCGGCAATGTCTGGGGTCAGCGAGCCTATTGAGCGCCTAGCCGAATTGCTCGGCAACCAGCTTGGCAAAGGCATCGGCCCGGTGGCTGATGCGATGCTTTTCCTCCGGATCAAGCTCAGCAAAGGTATGGGTGCGTCCGATCGGCACGAAGACCGGATCGTAACCGAAACCCATGGTGCCACGCGGTGGCCAGGTCAGGGTCCCCGGAGCCGTTCCCTCGTAGATTGCGTACTCCCCGTCCGGCCACGCCAGCGCGAGAACGCAATGGAAGGCGCAGGAACGGTCGACGTCGGCTCCCTTTTGCTGGAGCATCCCCTCTACCTTGCCCATGGCCATGTACCAGTCGCGGCCCGGATCGCCTTCGAACCACTGGCGCTCGGCCCAGTCGGCGGTGTAGACTCCGGGTCTGCCGTCGAGGGCATCCACCGATAGGCCGCTGTCGTCGGCGAGGGCGGCAAGACCTGACGCCTCTGCCGCCGCACGGGCCTTGATCAGCGCATTCTGGACAAACGTCGTTCCGGTTTCCGCAGGTTCGGGCAGGCCCAGCGACCCGGCCGAGATGCACTTCACGCCATGCGGATCGAGGAGAGCGGAAATCTCCTTGAGCTTGCCCGCATTGTGGGTGGCGATCACCAGCGATCCCGAGCCGAGCCTGCGGGTCATTTGCGCGTGGCCTCTTCCTGGGCCTTGAAGATCTGCGCGCAGCCGATCTGGGCAAGCCGCAGGAGGCGCAGGAAGCCTTCCTCGTCATAGGGAGCGCCCTCGGCGGTGGCCTGTGCCTCGGCAATCTTGCCGCCTTCGATCAACACGAAGTTCGCGTCGGCATCGGCGCTGCTGTCCTCTGGGTAGTCGAGGTCGAGCACCGGAGTGCCGTTGTAGATACCACAGGAGATTGCGGCCACTTTTGCAGTGATCGGGTCTTCCTTGATAGCGCCCGACTTCATCAGGCCATCGACTGCAAGCCGCAGGGCAACCCACGCGCCAGAAATGGATGCCGTACGCGTTCCGCCATCGGCCTGCAGCACGTCACAGTCGAGCGTGATCTGGTGCTCACCGAGTTTTTTCATGTCTACCACGGCGCGCAAGGAGCGACCGATAAGTCTCTGGATTTCCTGAGTTCGTCCGCTCTGCTTGCCCTTGGCTGCCTCGCGCTGGCCGCGGGTGTGGGTGGCGCGTGGAAGCATTGAATATTCGCCGGTGACCCAGCCTTCGTTCTTGCCGCGCATCCAGGGCGGCAAACGGTCCTCGACGCTGGCGGTGCACAGCACCCGGGTTTCGCCGAAGCTGATCAGGCAGCTGCCCTCGGCGTGCTTGGTAAAGCCGGTTTCGATGGTGATGGCGCGCATCTCGTCGGGCGCGCGTCCGGAAGGTCGCATGTGTTTCTCCAGTGCAGGCGATTCTCGGGTCCGCGTTTGGCGCAAGGGTCTTGAGGCCGCAAGGGGAGCAGCTAGATAGGGTGGATGAATTCGCCCCCGCTCACCGACCTCAGCGACCGTGCACGCGAGATTTTCCGTCTCGTCGTCGAAGGCTATCTCGACAGCGGCATTCCGGTGGGCTCGAAGACCCTGGCTGGCGAAGGGGGGCTAAACCTCTCCCCGGCTTCGATCCGCAATGTCCTCGCCGATCTTGAGACAAGGGGGTTGCTGTCCGCCCCGCACACCAGTGCAGGGCGCATGCCAACCGAAACCGGTCTGCGCCTGTTCGTCGATGCCATGATGCAGGTTGCAGAGCCTACGCGCGAAGAGCGTGCGGCCATCGAGCAGCGCCTTTCCGAACCGGGGCCGATTGAACGGGCGTTGGAAGAGACGTCCGCCCTGCTGTCCGACCTCTCGGGCGCAGCGGGCATGGTCATGGTCCCGCGCCGCGAGCCGAGGCTCGCGCAAGTTTCGCTGACGCCGCTCGATGCCAGTCGCGTATTGGCAGTACTGGTGGGCGAGGACGGGCACGTCGAAAATCGTATTCTCCCGTTGCCAGCCGAGGCGCTGCGATCGTCCCTGGAGCAGGTGAGCAACTATCTCACTGCTCGTGCAGCCGGACGAACCCTTGCCGAGGCGGCTCATCTGGTCGAGAGCGAAATCGCGTCGGGGAAAAGCGCACTCGACGAAGCAAGCAGAGACCTCGTTCGGCGGGGCATAGCAACCTGGACGGAGGACGCGGCCAACCGCCCTGTGCTCATCGTGCGCGGCCAGGCGAATCTTCTCGACGAAAGCGCCCTTGCCGATATCGATCGCGTCCGATCTCTCCTCGACGACCTCGAGAACAAGCAATCGGTGTCCGAACTTCTCGAACGCGCGCGGCAGGCCGAAGCCATGCGTATTTTCATCGGAAGCGAGAACCGCCTGTTCTCGCTTTCCGGTTCATCCGTCATCGCCGCGCCATACCGCGATCGCGAGGGAAAGGTGGTCGGCGTGCTGGGCGTGATCGGCCCGACTCGGTTGAATTACGCGCGCGTCGTCCCCATGGTGGATTTCACGGCCCGATCATTGGGCAAGAGAATAGGCTGACAGGGTTTTTCAAGTGATCGACGAGAACAAGGACGAACCGCGGACCAAGGCGGTCGACGAGGAAGTGGCGCGCGAGATGGAAGGCGTGCCCGAGCATATGCGCGACAATGGCGAGAGCGAAGAGGGTTCTCTGGGCGAGGCGCTCGGCAAGCTCAAGGACGATCTCGAAGCCGCCATGCAGGACGTGCTCTATGCACGCGCGGAAACGCAGAACGTACGCCGCCGGCTCGAAAAGGAAATCCAGGACGCGCGCAACTATGCCGCGACTGGTTTTGCACGGGACATCCTGAGCGTTGCCGATAATCTTGCGCGCGCTCTCGACCACATCCCCGACGAATTGCGCGAGAGCGAGAAGTCGAAGGGCTTCATCGCCGGTATAGAGGCCACCCAACGCGAGCTGGAAAAAGTCTTCTCGCAGAACGGCATCACCCGCATCGCCTCGACAGGCATGCCGCTCGACCCGAACCAGCACCAGGCTATGCTCGAAATCCCGACGGCAGATGCAGAGCCCGGCACCATCGTTCAGGAAATGCAGGCCGGCTACATGATCAAGGATCGCCTGCTCCGTCCGGCAATGGTCGGCGTCGCAAAGAAGCCTGACTGATCCCCTACAGAAGGGAATTTCGATGAGGACTGCTTTCTATCCGGCGGCGGTCCTCGTCGCCATTTTGTCGGTTCCGGCCATGGCGCAAGAGAGTGCCGACGCGCAGGTATCCGCGCTGGCGGACCAGTGGTATTCGCAGCGAATGTCCGATTACGGGCAGATCGAAGAAGCCAACGGTAGCACGACCCCTGGCGGAAAGTTCTGGTCGGTAACCCCCGAGGCCAATCGCCAGCGCGCTCAGTTTGCCAAGACCATGCTGGCGAAGCTGGATAGCATCGACGGCGGGGCATTGACCGCCGAAGGCAAGATCGACGCTGCCGTATTTCGCCACCTTCTCCAGACCGAAGTCGGCGATGCGAAGTTCCGCGAATGGGAAATGCCATTCGATAGCGACAACAACTTCTGGAGCTACCTCGCTGCGCGTAATGGCTTCACCACGGTCGAAGAATACGATCGCTACATAAGCCGGATGCGCGACCTTCCCCGGTTCTTTGCCGAGAACAAGGCAAACGCGCGCGCAGGCCTGAAGCGCGGTTTCAGCGTACCTCGAGTTACCTTGGAGGGTCGCGATGCCTCGCTTGCAGCTTACGTGGTGGACGATCCCGAAAAGAGTCCGTTCTGGGGTGCGTTCAAGCAGATGCCCGAGCGCATTCCCGCTGCAGAGCGCGAGCGTTTGCTGGCCGAGGGCAGGGCAGCGATCTCCGAAGCGGTAACGCCGGCATATCGCGACTTCCTGGCATTTTTCCGCGACGAGTACCTGCCGAAGACGCGCACGACACTGGGAGCAAGCGAGTTCCCGGACGGCAAGGCCTACTACGAACAGCAGATCCGCGAATACACCACGCTCGACCTGACCGCTGAACAGATTCACCAGATCGGCCTTTCGGAAGTCGCCCGCATTACCGCCGAAATGGAGAGAGTTAAGGGAGAGGCCGAGTTCGAGGGCACTCTACAGGAGTTCGTCCACTTCCTGAGGACCGACGCACAGTTCGTCGCCAAAACGCCTGACGAGCTGATGGGGGTATCGGCCTATGTCGCGAAGCGTGTCGACGGAAAGATCGCAGACTATTTCGGCTTCCTGCCACGCCATCGCTTCACCATTCGCCCGGTCGATCCGGCGATTGCCCCCTTCTACACGGCGGGGCGGGGCGGACTCGATGCGTGCCAGATGAACACTTACGACCTGCCATCGCGTCCTCTGTACAACATTCCGGCCCTCACCATGCACGAGTGTATCCCGGGCCATAGCTTCCAGGCCGGCGTGGCACTGGAACAAGCCGAGGCACCGCGCTTCCGCCGCGAAACCTACTTCTCCGGTTTTGGCGAGGGTTGGGGTCTCTACACCGAGTATCTCGGTAACGAGATGGGCATTTATCGCACGCCCTACGAGCGTTTCGGCCAGCTCAGTTACGAGATGTGGCGCGCGGTTCGACTGGTGATCGATACCGGCATCCACCAGTACGGATGGAGTCGCGAAAAGGCGATGGATTACCTCGCTTCTCGCACGGCGCTATCGACGCACGAGGTCGGCACGGAGGTCGATCGGTACATCAGCTGGCCGGGGCAAGCCTTGGCTTACAAGCTGGGTGAAATGACCATTCGCCGGGTGAGAGCAAAGGCGGAAAAGGAGCTCGGCCCGGCATTCGACATCCGCAAGTTCCATGATGTGGTGCTGTCGCTGGGGTCGGTTCCGCTCCCGGTGCTTGAAGAGCGCATCGACGCCTTCATCGCCGATGGCGGCCAAGGTCTTCCCGGGGTGAAGTACGATTAGGAGGCGGTCGTTTTCGAAACAGCGGAGGCTGCGTGTGGCTTCTGTTCGAGCTTCGATATTTCACGCGCAATCCTACCAAGCGTGTTCGTGCAGCATCGTAACTCGTTGAGCGTTAACAACAGGCCGGTCCGACCAAGCTTCTGCTGATCTTGAACATTGGCGAAAAATGCATTGGCGACTTGATTGACTTGAAGAACCTGCATTCGAGAATGCACGATATCGCATCGAATGCCGTTCAATTCGACGAGCTCGTCGAGGAGTCCATCAACCCGAGCCTTTTCTGACTTCGAGTAGCTTGGTGCCGCCGGGGTCTTACGTAGAGCTTCGATATTCTGAGCAAGTAAAGTCTTTGAAGCGATCTTCAAGACGGCCAATCTTTCCCGAACCGACTGGTCGGCATGATTGTGGGCATCTATGAACTCACTCCGAGCGATAGAAAACTCGGCAGGGATATTGCTGCTCATTTGCTAATCGTAGCAAAAAATCCCTGCCGAATCCTAAACTAAACCAGTTGCGCGGCGTTCTCGTCGCGGTGCTTCTTGAGGTATTTCATGAACGGCGTGCCGCCGGTGCCGACATCGGGGTCGTTCCCCGCGATGCTGCCGGCCTGCTTGTTGATGTAGCTGGCGGCATATTCAAGGTGGCGGGTCCGGAAACGCGCCGACTGTTCGAGGCAGGCGTTGAAAGCCGCCTTCAGTTCCGCGTTGTCGGTCCCTGCGACGAAAGTGCGCAGAGTCGACCGTGCGGCAAGGTCCTCGATGAAGCGGCGGTGCTCCACGGGGCGGTACTGGTGGAGCTCGTCGAGGAACTGGCGCAGCGGATCGTCGCTGTGGCCGACCTGGAACAGGGCATCCATCGCCGGGACGATGCTCGACTGCGAGCCGGTCTGGCCACGGAAGGCCTGCGGCTTGCCCTCGTAACGCTCCATACCTTCGTAGACGAGGCCGCCGCCTGCCAGTGCCGGGTTGTTCGCCCAGCCATGGATGTAGGGACGCACGCGGTGGAAGTAGATGTAGGGATCGCACTGCTCCGGCATGCGGGCGAAGTGGCCGTAGATGCGCTCCCACGCCTCGTCCATTTCGCGCAGCAGGCGCGTTGCCTCTGCTTCATCGCCAGTCTTGGCAATGGTCACCAGCTTCGCCGCGTTGTCTAGCAAGACGCCGGCCTCGGCCTCGATCGCGACATGGACCAGGACGAACCAGTTCTCGTCCGCACCGCCGAGGAAGTTCTGGTACATGGCGATGTTGTCGAGCGTGACGGGACCGGTCTTGTCGAGCCGGTACCAGTTGTCGAGCACATAGCCGGAATAGGGAAGAAGTGGGGCCTGGCCGAGGCGATCGGCAATTGCGCACATCGGGCTGGCGAGATTGGCGGGCAGGTGCGCGGGCGGTGTGGGTTCGCCCCAGACGTAGCCCTGCACGATGAAGGAGTAGTGGACCATCGCGGTGCGCACTTGCTCTTCGGGCGCAGTCTTGGCCCATTCACCGATGTCGGGATCTGGCAGCGCATCGAGAAAGTGCCGCACACGGCCGCTGGTCAGCAGCGCCGAAAGATTGCCTGCTGCCTCCACGATGGGCGCGAATTGTGCGGGAAGGGTAATCTCGTCGATTTCGTAATGCGAAAGGTAGCCGCGCTCGCGGCTCATACCGTAGTCGGAAAGCTCCATGTGAGTGACTCATCGC
Organism: Qipengyuania sp. RANM35; assembly: GCF_041021145.2. Lineage (NCBI taxonomy): Bacteria > Pseudomonadati > Pseudomonadota > Alphaproteobacteria > Sphingomonadales > Erythrobacteraceae > Qipengyuania > Qipengyuania sp. RANM35. Next base: position 1,082,456 of record NZ_CM196433.1, read on the forward strand.
CGGGCGCGGGTTGGGCCGCCCGGTCAACGCATGCATTCGTATCCAATGAAACCGGTTTACTCAAGTGACGCTACGGAATCATTGTGGAAGGATCAGAGCGTGGCGCCGGGAAAACGGACGAGGATATCGTAAGCAGTCTTGTCGCTAACCCCTGCAAGTTTGACACCCTTGCGCAGCAAAAATGCGTGGCGAACGATTTCGGCCTGCTGTTCGATACCGTATTTCTCAAGGCCCCAACCAGGCTTCAGACTGTAATCGTATCTGGCCCAAGGCATCCGGCGCGTCAGTAAGTACCAGTTACCCTTTGTCTGCACCTGCCAGACATGGGTTAGCTCATGGATGAAGTGTGCCTGGCGAAATATGTCGGCATGGGCGAAATCATCGCAGTAATTCTCGCCATGGGGGTGGAAATGCAGGTGACCGCGCGGAGCCATGGTGACCTTGCGAGGTTGAAAGGGGAAGAACTTACGCCGCCGAATGGTGACCCGGTCAAAGTCGATCGCAGAGCCGAAAATTGCCGTTCCCAAGGCAACTTCACCACCCGTCAAGCATCGCTCGCCACCGACGGGGCACGAAGGCAGGGCATCGGCTTGATGGGTTTCTACACCCAATGTGTCGGTCAGGTTGGTCAGCGCTCGTCCCCAGGACCCTTGATATCTGCTTCGGCAGTCACGCTCTTGCCACCAGCAATCGTCAGTGTCAGCTCAGTCTTGCCCCCGGCTACCAGCGAGGAGTCTAGATCGAAGGCCATGACATGCTTTCCGCCCGGCTCGAAGCTGACCTTATCGCCGGGCTGGAGCATGGGGGGACCCATTTCACCCATGACCATCTCGCCGTCCCACTCGGCCATTTCGTGCATCATTGCACTGCTTGCGCCTTTGACGCTGGCACTGCGGATGGCGACATTGCGGTCACCCTTGTTCTCGACATTGAAATAGACCGCGCCCGGATTTCCGGAAACGGCGGGGAGAACCAAGCGGGCATTGGTGATTTCCAGTCCCGTTTCGCTCTTGTCCGCAGACGTTTCGGATGGAGCATTGCCTCCTGTGCATCCTGCCAGAGGCAATGCAGCTGCGAGAAGGGCCAAGCCTGCGAAACGCGCGAAATTCATCGAATTGTCTCCCTGTTGTACGGGTCAAAAAACTAGCGGGGCACCTCTCTTGTGCCAAGTGAAACCGCACCTATATCCCATCAGTAACACACACCTAACACACCACTCTCAACGAGCCGCCGAGTGGTCTTGCCAATGACGGGAGACCGACAGGGCGGCGTCCAACGAACCAACTGATGGGGAAACCATGGCTAAAGTAATCGGTATCGACCTCGGCACCACCAACAGCTGCGTCGCCGTGATGGACGGCGGCAAGCCCAAGGTCATCGAGAATTCGGAAGGCGCGCGCACCACGCCCTCGATCGTTGCCTTCACCAAGGACAGCGAGCGCCTGATCGGCCAGCCTGCCAAGCGCCAGGCCGTTACCAACCCGGACAACACCCTTTTCGCGATCAAGCGCCTCATCGGCCGCCGCTTCGATGACCCCATGACCAAGAAGGACATGGAGCTGGTCCCCTACGACATCGTCAAGGGCAAGAACGGCGACGCATGGGTCGAAGCAGGTGGCGAGGAATACAGCCCCAGCCAGGTTTCCGCCTTCATCCTCCAGAAGATGAAGGAAACCGCCGAAAGCTATCTCGGCGAAACGGTGACCCAGGCGGTCATCACCGTTCCCGCATACTTCAACGACGCGCAGCGCCAGGCGACCAAGGACGCTGGCCAGATCGCGGGTCTCGAGGTCCTGCGCATCATCAACGAACCGACCGCAGCCGCTCTTGCCTATGGCATGGAGAAGGACGACGGAAAGACGATCGCAGTCTACGACCTTGGTGGCGGCACCTTCGACGTCTCGATCCTCGAGATCGGTGACGGCGTTTTCGAGGTGAAGTCGACCAACGGCGACACCTTCCTGGGCGGCGAAGACTTCGACAGCGCGATTGTCGAATACCTCGCGGACGAGTTCAAGAAGAAGGAGAACATGGATCTCCGCACCGACAAGCTCGCCCTTCAGCGCCTCAAGGAAGCAGCCGAAAAGGCCAAGATCGAACTGTCGAGCTCGGCCCAGACCGAAATCAACCTGCCCTTCATCACTGCCCGCATGGAAGGTGGCGCAACCACGCCGCTGCACCTGGTGGAAACGCTGACCCGTTCGAAGCTCGAGCAGCTCGTCGGCAACCTCATCCAGCGCACGCTGGAGCCCTGCAAGAAGGCCTTGGCCGATGCCGGTATCGACAAGGGCGGCGTTGACGAAGTGGTTCTGGTGGGCGGTATGACCCGCATGCCCAAGGTGCGCGAAGTGGTCGAAGAGTTCTTCGGCAAGAAGCCGCACACCGGTGTGAACCCGGACGAAGTCGTCGCCATGGGTGCTGCCATCCAGGCCGGCGTTCTGCAGGGTGACGTCAAGGACGTCCTTCTGCTCGACGTGACCCCACTTTCGCTGGGCATCGAAACGCTGGGCGGCGTGTTCACCCGCATGATCGATCGCAACACGACGATCCCGACCAAGAAGACGCAGACCTACTCGACGGCCGAGGACAACCAGCAGGCCGTTACGATCCGCGTGTTCCAGGGTGAGCGCGAGATGGCAGCGGACAACAAGCTGCTCGGCCAGTTCGACCTCGTCGGCCTGCCCCCGGCGCCTCGCGGCGTGCCACAGATCGAAGTCACCTTCGACATCGACGCGAACGGCATCGTCAACGTGTCGGCCAAGGACAAGGGTACCGGCAAGGAACAGCAGATCCGCATCCAGGCCTCGGGCGGCCTCAGCGACGCCGACATCGACCAGATGGTCAAGGATGCCGAAAAGTTCGCCGAGGAAGACAAGAAGCGGCGTGAGGGTGCGGAAGCGCGCAACCAGGCCGACAGCCTGGTCCACACGACCGAAAAGCAGCTCGCCGAACATGGCGACAAGATCGACGCTTCGCTGAAGTCGGACATCGAAACCAAGATTGCGGCCGTGAAGACCGCGCTCGAAGGCGACGATGCTGCCGCGATCAACAGCGCCTCGCAGGAGCTGACCGAAGTGGCGATGAAGATGGGTCAGACCATCTACGAAGCCGAGCAGGCTGCTGCAGCCTCACCGTCCCCTGAAGGTGATGCCGCCGGCGGCGATGCCGCTGCCGACGAGGAAGTGGTCGACGCGGAATTCTCCGAAGTCGACGAAGACGGCAAGAACTGATCGCCTGATGATAACCCAACCGCCACCGGTGCCAATTAGCGCCGGTGGCGGCTAGGTTTGGGGCGGATAGAACAATGTCAGCAACCGAAGTTGATTTTTACGAGGTCCTGGGCGTTTCGCGCGATGCGGACGGCGCGACCATCAAGAGCGCCTATCGCAAGCTTGCGATGCAGTATCATCCGGATCGCAATGCCGGGTGCAAGGAGAACGAGGACAAGTTCAAGGCGGTGAGCGCCGCCTATGAATGCCTCAAGGACCCGCAAAAGCGTGCGGCCTATGACCGCTACGGCCATGCAGCCTTCCAGAATGGTGGACCGGGTGCAGGCCATCCGGGCTCAGATTTCGGCGACATCGGCGATATCTTCGAAACCATCTTCGGCAGCGCCTTCGGCGGCGGTGGTCGTGCACAACCGCGTCGCGGAGCCGACCTGCGCTACGACATGCAGATCGATCTCGAGGATGCTTTTCATGGCAAGTCCGCCGAGATCGAGATCGAGGTCTCGCAGAACTGCGAGACCTGCCATGGCTCGGGTGCGACGCCCGGAACGCGTGCACGTACTTGCAACCTTTGTAGCGGGCGCGGACAGGTAAGGGCCAAGCAGGGCTTCTTCGTTGTCGAACGTCCCTGTCCGAACTGCCATGGCAGTGGCGAGGTAATCACCTCGCCGTGCCGCGATTGCGGCGGGGAAGGGCGGGTTGATCGCCCGCAAAAGCTCGAAGTCGAAATCCCGCCCGGTGTTGATACCGGTACGCGCATTCGGCTTTCCGGAAAGGGGGAGGCCGGACCGCGTGGAGCGCCCCCGGGCGATCTCTACATCTTCGTCCATGTGAAGCCGCATGCGATTTTCCAGCGCGAAGGCACCACGCTGGCTACGCGCGTGCCGATCAGCTTCACCAAGGCTGCCCTGGGCGGTTCGATCGATATTCCCAACCTTGATGGCGAGGAAGTCACGATCGAGATTCCGGCGGGCATCCAGTCGGGCAAGCAATTGCGCCAGCGTGGTGCCGGCATGCCTGTCCTTCAGGGACGAGGACGCGGCGATCTCGTTATCGAAATCGCCGTGGAAACTCCCACGAAGCTCAGCAAGCAGCAGCGAGCGCTACTCGAGCAGTTCCGTGAAACCGAAACTGGCGACGAATGCCCGGAAAGCCGGGGCTTTTTCGACAAGCTGAAAAGCACCTTCGGGGGTTAATGTAGCCTCTCGTTCACTTCACGCCTGATCTCGTCGATAAGCTTCAGCGAACAGCGCGCCGATACCTGCTCCTCGTCCAGGACGGCGTGAAATGCGTCGCGTTTGAAGTGCCGTATCGTGTCCTCCGGGAAGGGGTGCTGCATCGTTGAACAGACGAGGTCGATCATGCGTTCGGCCCCGTGCAGCCGCCCCCAGAGATAATCGTTCTCGCGATAGGCGCGACTGAAGAATGCTCCGAAATTGTAGAACTCGATCCCGCGCAAGGTAGCCTGCGTACCGCCTGCGCGAATGCTGCGGGCGTCGTCGGGACTGATCCGGTCGACTTTCACCGGATCGAATTCGGTCAGACCCTCGTTGCGAAGCAACGGAAGCGTGGCGACGTCGTAAAAGGGAAAGCCGAGGTAGGCGAATAGCATGCGACGACGCAGGTTCTTCGGCATCGCTTCAAGCGCATCGGCCAACATTTCTTCTGCCTGATCGTCCACCGATGGCAGGTTCCGGGCGATATCGATGAAATCCAGTACCGGTCCCGGCTCGGTCATGACACGCTGTGCCAATGGTTCGAATTTGGCACCCAGCGCGGCGACACCCTCCAACTCGAAAAACAAGGACATGATCTTGTAGACCGCATCGCGGCCTGCCTCGAGGGCGTCGTCGGGAATGTCCGGGTCCGCCTCCCAATCGCGTGAAAGCCTGCGGGCCAGAAGTCGCAGGCGGCGGATGCGAAAGCCTATGTCGTACCTGCGAAGGAAATCGATAGCCTCTGCAGATGCTCCGCCGCCAGGTGCAACGAGACTGGCGAGTCCGCGGCGTTCCAGTTCAGCACGCAAGACGGTCTCGATCGGGCCGGTATCTTCAAGCCCCAGCTTTGGCGCTGCCAACAACGAAAGGCGCGCCAGTCGGGTAACGATGCCGGCAAACTTGGCTTGGGCGTATGAATGAAACGCGTATCCTGCCGTTTCCGCCGCTGCTTGCTGGGCCTTCTTGCGCCAGGCTGCGAGACGGGGAGGAGTTGGGCGATCGAGAAACAGCGTCCTTCCGAACAGTTTCTCCACCGCCGCATCGACCTCTGGACGCAGAGCGGCAACGATGCGCGTCATCCGCGCGGCCTCGCGGCTTTGTTCCTCCAGTTGCTCGAGATTGTCCCTGATCGGTTGCTCGCGCGGGATCGTCGAGAGCGAGCCGAAAATTGCGGAAAAAAAACCGACGGGCTGGTCCAGGCCCTCACGCCGATGACTGAAACGGTCGGGGCGTGGATCAACGTAGACAAAGCGCCGGTCGACCTCACGCTGGGCCGGGCGGCCTTGCAATGCGGCGATTGCCCCGGCGAAGGGCTTGTTCACCAGCACCGACCCATCGATCAGCGACACATGGTGCATGGTGTCGCGTTCGGCATGGACCGGCATGATGCGTTCGAGAAAAGCCTCGCGCCCGCTCCAATGGCGACCCGATTGCTCGGCGAGCGCATCGATTTCCTCGATCCGAAGTGGGGGGAAAGCGCCGGGGAAGCTGGCCGTCGCGCGAGCGGCAAAAACGAGTTCCAGCGGATTTGCGAGACTTTCTCCTCCATGCAGCGGGCTGCGAGCACGAAAGGTGATAGGCATTCGATGCTCTGTGTCCTCGACCACCGGCGGACTGTTGAGCCGCAACAGTTCGAGGTAGCCGTGGTAATCGGTCGTTGTGACGTAAAGGTCCAGCGGATGACCCGGAGGAAGCAACGGCGCTTCCGATCGGGTTTCCGCCATCGCGCTGAATGCCTTTTCCAGCAGTTTGGAAAATCCGAGCCCGGAAAAGGGTGGTTCGAACCAGCGACCGCGGATCAGGTGCGAAACCTTGTGCTCGACTTCGGCGCGCGTTTCGGGCGCCACCGTGTTGGCGATGTCGCTACCAGGACGGCTAAGCATCCAGTTGGCGAATGGTTGAGCCCAGATCTTCGACAAGCGCCACGCGGGTTTGGCATCGGGGTCCACGAGCTGGTCCACGTCGGCAACCTCAAGCCACAGATTGGTCAGTGGTTCGAGGGACTGGCCGGAATGGATTGCCTGGGCGAGGAAGACGGCGTTTATCCCGCCCGCGCTGGCACCGCTCATGATGTCGGGCAGGATGCGGATGCGCAGGCCCTGGTCTTCTTCAATTCTTTCGAGGAGCCGGCGATATACCGCATCGACGCCACTGCGGGGCGCATCATGGGTATGAAAATCCCGGCTCGCCCGCGCCAGCTGCCATAACTCGCGTGTTACACCGTGCATGTAGACCGCCAGGCTCACCCCGCCGTAGCAGATCAGCGCAATTCGCAATTCTTTCTGACGCATCGAAGACTGTCATGCATGGATAGAACGCGCAAGGCAATTGCGTTCTTGAATTGTTCCGGTTAGCTAGACTGCATGGCCAAGCCAAAGAAACGCTATGTCTGCCAAGCCTGTGGCAGTGTCTCACACCGCTGGCAGGGGCAGTGCGCCGACTGTGCCGAGTGGAACACGTTGAGCGAAGAAGCGCCCGCAACGGTCTTCTCGCTCAAGCACGACCTATCGAGCGGGGGCAGGGGGATCGAGTTCGTCGATCTCGACAAGCCGGGCCTTCTTCCGACGCGTCAACCGACCGGACTTGCCGAATTCGACCGCGCGCTGGGAGGCGGGCTGGTGCCCGGATCCGCCATACTCATGGGCGGTGATCCGGGAATCGGGAAGTCGACCCTCCTGTTGCAGGCTGCGGCCCGGATTGCCCGTGAGGGACATGGGGTCGTCTATGTCAGCGGGGAAGAAGCGACGGGCCAGGTGCGCATGCGGGCCGCACGGCTCGGCCTGTCCGATGCGCCGGTCAAGCTCGCCTCTGCGACAGGTGTACGCGACATCCTGACGACGCTTGGCGGGATGGATGCACCGCGTTTCCTTGTGATCGATTCGATTCAGACAATGCATTCAGACACGATCGAGGGCGCTCCCGGCACGGTGAGCCAGGTGCGTGGATGCGCTTTCGAACTCATTCGTTACGCCAAGGAAAACAATGTCGCGCTGGTGCTGGTCGGCCATGTCACCAAGGACGGTAACATCGCCGGGCCACGCGTGCTGGAGCACATGGTCGATGTGGTGATGAGCTTCGAGGGAGAGCGCAGTCACCAGTATCGCATCCTGCGCGCGCTCAAGAACCGCTTCGGTGCTGTCGACGAGATCGGCGTCTTCGCCATGGCCGGCGAAGGACTGGAAGAGGTCGCCAACCCGTCCATGCTGTTCCTCTCCGGCCATGACCGGCCGATGGCGGGCAGCGCGGTCTTTCCCGCCATGGAAGGGACGCGACCCGTTCTTGTCGAGATACAGGCGCTCATCGTCCGGCTGCAGTCGGGTGCAACACCGCGCCGGGCCGTGGTTGGCTGGGATAGCGGGAGACTGGCCATGTTGCTCGCAGTCCTGGAGTCGCGATGTGGTCTCAATTTCAGTTCGGCAGAAGTCTATCTCAACGTCTCGGGTGGATATCGGCTGTCCGATCCTGCCGCAGACCTCGCAGTTGCCGCGGCGCTGGTGAGCGCACTTGCCGACAAACCATTACCCGAACGCAGTGTTTGGCTCGGCGAGGTGTCGCTTTCAGGCGAAGTCAGGCCTGTGGCCCACGCGGGGATGCGCCTGCGCGAAGCCGCCAAGCTCGGTTTCGCAAAAGGTTTCGGTCCGTCCGATGCCAAGGGCATCTCTTCGGAACTCGATTACTCAGGCTTGGGACAACTCGCGAACCTCGTTGACCGTATCGTCGGGACCTAATACCCGTCCAAAGGGTCATGACGGGTTTCGATCTCATAGTTCTGCTCATCGTGGGCATAGCCGCTGTCGGCGGCTTTATGCGTGGCTTCGTGCAGGAGGTACTTTCGCTGGGGGCCTGGGTTCTTGCGGCTTTTGCCATCCGCTACCTGCACACCCCGCTGACGCTGGCCATGCAGAATTACATCGGGGCCGACATCACGACCTCGCTGCTCGCGTTCACATTGCTGCTCCTCATTCCCTATGCCGCGATGAAGGTCATCGCCAACAACGTAGGGCAAGCTTCGAAGAATTCGATTCTCGGACCGATCGACCGCGTGCTGGGTTTCGGCTTCGGCGCGCTCAAAGGCATCTTGATCACGATCCTCGCCTTTTCTCTCCTCGTGCTCGGCTACGATACCGTGTGGAGCTACAAGGGGCGCCCAGCGTGGATCACAACCGCACGCAGCTATGAACTGGTCGACGCAAGCTCGCGCGCCTTGGTAGAAGTGTTGGCGGAACGCCGTGCGCGTCTCAACAAGCAGCAGGCTGCCGGGGAAGAATGACCGTCAGGCCAAGCGGGGTGCTGTATTCTCCGCAATTGCTGTCACTCGCCGTCGAACTTGCCGATTACCCGATCCGGACCTCAGCACCTGCCCTGGGCCATGCCCGATCGCGCACTTGTGGCAGCACGATCGCCCTCTCTTCAATGTCGACCGGGGTCGTCTCCGAACCTGGGTTGAAAGTGGCAGCCTGCGCTGTCGGGCAGGCCGCCGCCGCTATCTTCGCGCGCTCGGCAGAGGGCCTGACGGCTAGAGAATTGCAGGAGCACCTTGAAGAAATCGCGGTCTGGCTTTCTGGTGGGGAGGGGCTGCCACGCTGGCCGCGATTCACTGCGCTGATTCCGGCACGCGATTATCCCGGACGGCACGAGGCGATCCAGCTGCCGTGGAGAGCGGCGATCGATGCGCTTTGCAAGGGGGAGGGCGGCGGCTAGACCGCTTGCTCTAAATACAAAGGGACCGAGAGGGGAGCATTACGAATGGCTGCAGATGGCGCCACGCACAGGGAACCGACCGACAAGGAAATTCGCCTGGTCATCGCGGCAAGTTCGGCGGGGACGATCTTCGAGTGGTATGATTTCTTCATCTACGGCACGCTTGCCGCACTCATCGGCGCTGCTTTTTTCCCGAGCGACAACGAGACGCTGGAAATCCTGCTGGTCTGGGCGGGCTTTGCTGTCGGCTTCGGGTTTCGGCCTCTGGGTGCCATCCTCTTCGGCTTCCTCGGGGACAAGCTGGGTCGAAAATACACCTTTCTCGTGACGGTTACTCTCATGGGCATCGCCACGGCGGGCGTTGGCCTCATCCCCGGGGCCGCGAGCATTGGCCTTGCTGCGCCACTTATCGTGCTCGGCCTCCGCATCCTCCAGGGCCTGGCGCTCGGCGGTGAATATGGCGGCGCGGCTATCTATGTCGCCGAACACGCTCCGCCAGAGAAGCGCGGATACTACACCAGCTTCATCCAGGCGAGCGTGGTCGGCGGGTTCGTGCTTTCGATCGCCGTGGTGGCTGCATGCCGCGCATTGATCCCTGCCGACGACTTCGCAGCCTGGGGCTGGCGCGTGCCATTCCTGCTCTCGATAATCCTGCTGGCCATATCTCTCTGGATGCGACTGAAGCTTAACGAGAGCCCGGTGTTCCAGGCGATGAAGGCTGCCGGAGAGACAGCAGGCAACCCCTTCGTCGAGAGCTTCACCTACCCTGGCAACAAGAAGCGCATTTTCGTCGCTCTCTTCGGCGTTGCGGGTGTGCTGACGGTGATCTGGTACACCGCCTTCTTCTATGGCCTGTCGTTCCTCCGCGGCCCGATGCGGATGGAGGACAGCCTGACCGAGTGGGTCATGCTCATCTCGGGCCTGATCTCAATGTCGTTCTACATTTGGGTCGGACGCTGGTCCGACAAGGTGGGCCGCAAGAAACCGATCATCATCGGTGCGATCGCGACGCTGGTCTTCCTGTTCCCGATCTTCTGGGGGCTCGGTGCACTGAGTAATCCCGGTCTCGCCAGCAGCGCGCGCGAAGCTCCGGTCGTGGTTGCGGGAGAGAACTGCACCTACGATCCCTTCGCCAGCAAACAGGCCACCGAATGCGGCCGCCTCCTTGCAGACCTGACTTCTCTAGGCGTCTCTTACACTGTTGCCGATCCTTACGGCGAGGCTCGCGCGACGGTGGGTGGTGAGAATATCCCGATTGACATGGCCGACGACGCAGGCCGCAAGAATGCACTTCAGGTCGCACTCGAAGCCAAGGGTTACGATTTCGCCAAGCAGACGCCGCCACTTGGAAGCCTCATCGGGATCATCGCGCTGCTTTGCTCGCTGGGAATGCTGTCCGCGCTGACCTACGGCTCGGTTGCGGCGCTGCTTGCGGAGATGTTCCCGGCGCGTATCCGATATTCCTCAATGTCGATCCCGTATCACATGGGCGCGGGCTATCTCGGCGGATTCCTGCCACTCATCGCGGGGTATATTGTCGCCAGCACCGGGAACGCCTACGCGGGCCTCTGGTATTGCTGGGGAGTGATGGCCTTCGGCCTCGTCGTGGCATGGTGGGGTATCCCGAGCGGACCGCCGAGCGACTTCGAGGAAAGCGGAGAGGATCCGCCGGTCTCGCCCGTACTTCCATGAGGATTTGATGACCGAACTGCCGCCGCCGACTCTGCGGCTCGATATCGACACCGACGCGCTTGCCCACAACTGGCGCGCGCTTGACGCCATGTCCGGCGCGGCGAGGGCAGGGGCTGCGGTGAAGGCCGATTGCTATGGGCTCGGCGTCGACAATTGTGTGCCAGCCTTGCGCGATGCGGGATGTCGGGACTTCTTCGTGGCGCACTGGAGTGAGGTTCCGGCAGTCCTCGCGCATGTCCCGGCTACGCAGGTTGCCGTGCTCCACGGACCGCTCACGAGCGTGGAAGCCGACTACGCTCGCGCCACGGGGGTCTTGCCGATCATCGACAGTGTCCGGCAGGCGCACCTTTGGAACCAGTCGGGCGGGGGCCCATGCCACCTGATGATCGACACCGGGATCAACCGCCTCGGTCTGTCGATCGGAGAGATTGGCGATCCCGCGATCCAGGCGCTCGACGTGCAAATCCTGATGAGCCACCTCGCATCCTCCGACGAGGATAGCGAAATGAACAAGCGCCAGTTGGAGAGCTTCAAAACCGTCCTCCCGCAGGTTCGGCATCGGGAAGCCAGCCTCGCCAACAGCGCCGGAATCGGTCTTGGCGGCGACTACCACTTTGCGCTGACACGGCCCGGCCTTGCTCTGTACGGGGGCGTCCCGACAGCCGCATTCGATGGTGCAATCCGTCAGGTAGCCCGCCCGCGCGCAGCGATCATCCAGACCCGAACTCTCTCTGCCGGCGATACCGTCGGTTACAACGCCACGTTCACTGCGCCCACGGCCATGCGTGTCGGTGTCGTCTCGCTTGGATACGCTGACGGTATACTTCGCGCCTGGGGTGGCGGAAGCTTCAAGTACGGCGACATTTCGCTCCCGATCCTCGGGAAGGTCTCGATGGACATGATCGTGATCGACCTGACCCAGGCGCCCGGAATTGCCGAGGGTGACTGGGTCGAATTACCCTATCATCTGCCCGATGCTGCGCAGCAAACCACTCTTTCGCAATATGAATTGCTTACCGTTCTGGGACGTCGCTTCACTCGCTGACAGCTGCGTGTTGCGCTGCACATTGTGCGAGTGCTAAGGCCATCGCAACGCACAAACGGGGAGTTGCGAGCACATGGCCAAGCGTACAGCTGAAGGCGAGCCGATCATCATCAAGAAATACGCTAACCGGCGGCTCTACAACACCGATACCAGTAGTTATATTACGCTCGACGACCTCGCCGGCATGGTGCGCGAAAATGTCGACTTCCAGGTGCTCGACGCGAAAACAGGCGACGACATCACCCACACCATCCTGACGCAGATCATCGTCGAGGAAGAATCCAGCGGATCGCAGATGCTGCCGGTCAGCTTCCTGCGCGACCTTATCTCGATGTACGGCAATTCGATGCAGTCGATGATGCCGAGTTACCTCGAAGCGAGCATGGCCAATTTCCGCAAGAACCGCGAGCAACTGCATGACGCCTTCATGAAGGGCATTTCGTCGAACCCGCTTGCCAAGATGGCCGAAGTGAACCTGAAGATGATGCAGGGCGCGGCCGAAGCCTTCATCCCCGGAGCGCGCAAGGCAGCCAAGCCGGACCAGTCGGACGAGCTTGCCAAGATGCGCGAGCAAATGGCGGCGATGCAGAAGAAGCTGGACGAACTCAGCAAATAGCGGCATCGGCCCGTCGCCTTTTGAACTGCTAGATTACGGGAATTTGCGACGTGGCCCAGATCCGCCATGCCTTGAACACCAAGCGCGCCGACGATTTCGCCGCCTGGTACCAGGAAGTCATCTCCGCCGCCGAAATGGCCGAGGAATCGGGGGTGCGCGGCTGCATGGTCATCAAGCCATGGGGCTACGGCATCTGGGAGCGCATGCAGCGCCTGCTCGATGACCGGATCAAGGCGACTGGCCATGACAATTGCTATTTCCCGCTGTTCATCCCGCTCTCGAACTTCGCCCGGGAGGCAGAGCATGTCGACGGCTTCGCCAAGGAAATGGCCGTGGTCACGCATCACCGCCTTATCGCCGGTCCCGAGGGGGGGCTGATCCCCGATCCCGAGGCAAAGCTGGAAGAACCGCTGGTCGTCCGTCCCACCTCCGAGACCATCATCGGCGACGCGATGGCCCGCTGGGTCCAGTCGTGGCGCGACCTCCCGCTCAAGCTCAACCAGTGGGCCAACGTCGTCCGCTGGGAAATGCGCACCCGCATGTTCCTGCGCACCAGTGAATTCCTCTGGCAGGAAGGCCACACGGCACACGCCGACGAGGCCGAGGCGAAGGAACACACGCTTCGCATGCTCGAAGTCTATCGCGCCTTTGCGGACGAGGACTTGAGCCTCGCCGTGATCGCTGGCGAGAAGCCCGAGAACGAACGTTTCCCCGGTGCGGTCGAGACCTGGTCGATCGAGGCGATGATGCAGGACGGCAAGGCGCTGCAGGCCGGCACCAGCCACTATCTCGGCACCAATTTCGCGCAGGCCAGCGGCATCCAGTACCAGGACCGCGAAGGCTCGCAGACATATGCCCACACAACCAGCTGGGGTGTATCGACCCGCATGGTCGGCGGGGTCATCATGACGCATGGCGATGACGACGGCCTTCGCCTGCCTCCCAGGATCGCGCCGCAGCAGGTCATCATCCTGCCGATGCTGCGCGAAGATGACGGCGATGCGAAGCTTATCGAATATTGCGAGGGCCTGCGTGCGACGCTCGCCAGCCAGCATGTGCTGGGCGAACCGCTGCGCGTCCTGCTGGATACGCGCCCGGGCAAGGCCGCCCAGAAACGCTGGGACTGGGTGCGCAAAGGTGCCCCGGTCATCGTCGAAGTCGGTGGCCGCGACATGGAAAACGGCGTGGTCAGCATGCTGCGCCGCGACCGGTTGTGGGACGAAGCGACCGGAAAACCCGCCTTCCAGACCCCGACGCGCGAAGTGGCCGGTCAGACCATCCCCGATGTGCTCGCCGACATGCAGGCAGCGCTGCTTACACAGGCGACCGAACGCCGGGAAGCCAACATGACCCGCGGTGTAACCGAATTCGCGCAGGTTGAGGCGCATTTCAGTGGCGATGCCAAGTACCCTGGTTGGGTCGAAGTCCAGTGGTCGAAGCCCACCGGGGCCGCGCTCGACAAGATTGTCGAGCAGCTCAAGGCGCACAAGCTCACCATGCGCAACGTGCCGATCGGTTCGGCACCTGCCGACGGCGCTTGCATCTTTACTGGCGAGAAGGCGGTCGAGCGGGTGCTGCTGGCAAAGGCCTACTGACTTGATCTGACACGGGGATTGGCCGAGACGGGCTGGCATGAAAAAGCTCGCACTTCTCACCGTCCTCGTTTCGACATCGCTTTCGGCGCAAGGCACGCCTCCGCCCATACCCGATCCTGCCGCAGAGGTTTCGGAAGCTCGTCTGCGCGCGGATATCGACACGCTGGTTGCCTTCGGAACGCGGCACACGTTGTCCGAGCAGGATAATCCGAAGCGCGGGATCGGCGCGGCGGTCGACTGGGGCCTTGCCGAATTCGGACGAATTTCGACGCAGTGCGGAGGATGCCTCGAAGTCGTGGCCCCGGAACGCATGGTGCAAGGGGACCGCATCCCCAACCCGGTCCGCCTGCGCAACGCAGTGGCGATGCAGCGCGGTTATGAACGCCCGAACGAAGTGGTGATCGTTCAGGGGCACATCGACAGTCGCGTTTCAGATCCTCTAGACTGGCAGAAGGATGCGCCGGGCGCGAATGACGACGGTTCGGGAACGGTGTTGGTGCTCGAAGCGGCGCGCAACCTCTCCCAAAAGCGCTATCCGGTTACCATCGTCTATGCGCTGCTCTCGGGTGAGGAACAGGGCCTCTTCGGCGGCCGCCTGTTGGCTGACTATGCGGCGGAGCAGGGCTGGAACGTCAAGGCCGTGCTGAACAACGATATTGTTGGCGGGTCCTGCGGCAGCGACGGATATTGTGACGCGGCTCATGTCCGCGTTTTCTCGGAAGGCCCGCGTGCCGACCTGACCAACGAACTGCGCGCCATGCAGCGAAGGGAAGGCGGGGAGAACGACACTCCCGGCAGGAATCTCTCGCGGTATATCGACCGGCTCGCTGAGAACACGGACGGAAGCCTCGATGTCCGTCAGATCTGGCGTGCCGACCGCATGGGGCGCGGCGGGGACCAGATACCGTTCCTCGAGAAGGGGTATCCCGCGGTCCGGATTACGGTCGCGGTCGAGAACTACAACTGGCAGCACCAGGACCTGCGGACCGAGGACGGCATCGAATATGGCGATACGCCCGACAAGATGGACTTTCCCTACCTTGCCCGCGTCACGCAGTTGAACATTCGCGCACTTGACGCTCTTGCCCGCACTCCCAACCCGCCCAAGTCCATCGCGAAGGCGGCGGTCCAGACCTTCACCGATGTCAGCTGGGAGGAGGTGCCGGGTGCCATCGGTTACTCGGTCTGGCAGCGTCGTACCGACGAGCCTTACTGGCCCGAGGAGCCGGTGATCGCGAACGTCGTCGCGACCAATGCCCGCCTTGAAGGCGTACGCGGCGACGACTGGATCTTCGGGGTCAGCGCAATCGGCAATGACGGCACGAGCGGACCCGTTGCGAGCGCGGTCCCGGCCGGCCAATACGCGCCCGTCTCATCCAAGAAGGATGACAGCGAGTAAGCGCGTCCCCATATGGCGCGCATGACAAAACAGAACAAAAGCCGGCGCCCCGCGAAATTGCAGGCGGGGATGCCGAGCAAGGAACAGATACTCGAATTCCTCCAGAGCTCCGAAACCCCCGCAGGCAAGCGTGAAATCGCCAAGGCCTTCGGCCTCAAGGGGCAGGAGAAGATCGCGCTCAAGAAGCGACTCAAGGACATGGCCGAAGAAGGCCTGATCGACGGGAAGCGCACTGCCTATCACCGGATGGGCGGCGTCCCGAAGGTGACCGTACTGAAGGTGGTTGGCATCGAGGATGGTGAGCCGATCGCCGAGCCCGAAAACTGGGCACCTGATGCGCCCGGAAAACCGCCGCGGTTGATCGTCAAGGAAACGAAGAAGATGGCTGCGCTCAAGCGCGGCGATCGATTCCTGGCTCGCACTGAAGAGGTCGGTAGCGGCTGGATCGCTCACCCGATGAAAAAGCTGCCGGCGCGCACCGAGGGGATGATGGGCGTCGTCGAAATGGACGGTGCGGGCAATCCCTGGCTTGCGCCGGTCGACAAGCGCGTCCGCGATTCCGCGCCCATCGGCGAACTTGGCGAGGCCAAGGAGGGCGACCTCGTCCTCGCCGAGCGAATGGGCAAATCGGTCCGCTCGAAGGTCAAGGTGGTGGAGGTCATCGGTGATCCGCTGGCGCCCAAGGCCTTCAGCCTGATCGCCATCGCCAAGCACGGCATTCCGCACATTTTCGCTCAGGAAGCGCTCGACGAAGCACAGCGGGCGACCGAACTCGCGCTTTCGCACGATCACCGCGAAGACCTGCGTGCGGTTCCCATCGTGGCGATCGACCCTGCAGATGCCCGCGACCATGACGATGCCATCTGGGCCGAGCCGGACGGGAAGGGCGGCTTCAACGCCATCGTCGCAATTGCCGATGTGTCCTACTACGTCCGCCCCGGAGGCGCGCTTGATCGCGAGGCAAGGAAGCGCGGCAATTCGGTTTATTTCCCCGACCGCGTCGTGCCGATGCTCCCCGAGATTCTCAGCGCAGACGTCTGTTCGCTCAAGCAGGACGTCGATCGCGCTGCGATGGCCTGCCACATGCACATCGATACAGAGGGCAAGGTCGACAGCTGGCGCTTCACCCGCGCCATCGTCCGCCTTGCGGCCAACATCGCCTATGAGGACGCGCAGGCTGCCATCGACGGCGGCGAGGCGCCCGAATACCTCCAGAACCTGTGGGGGGCGTGGAAACTGCTGTTCAAGGCACGCGAGGCACGCGATCCGCTCGACCTCGAGCTGCCCGAGAGGCAGGTGAAGCTCAACGACGCGGGCAAGATTGAGGAGATCGCCATTCGCGAACGCCTCGATGCGCACCGCGTGGTCGAGGATTTCATGATCGCCGCCAACGTCGCCGCTGCCAAGGCCCTGGAGGCCAAGACCGCACCCGTGGTCTATCGCATCCACGAACAGCCGAGCCGCGAGAAACTGATTGCCCTGCGCGATTATCTCGCCACGCAAGGCCGCAAGCTGGCGATGGGCCAGGTCATCACTCCAGGCCTGTTCAACCGCATGCTCAAGGACATTGCCGATCCGTCCGAAAAGGCGCTGATCATGGAGGCGGTCCTGCGCAGCCAGACCCAGGCCTATTACGGCCCCGCGAACGCCGGCCACTTCGGCCTTGCGCTGGGCAGCTATGCCCACTTCACCTCGCCCATCCGCCGCTATTCCGACCTGCTGGTCCACCGGGCGCTGGTCGATGCCTACAAGCTCGAGCAGCCGAAGCCGAAACTCGACCTGCCCGAAACCACGGGCCTGTCGGATCGCGACAAGAGCGCGTTGCACCAGATCACCGACGCGATCAGTCAGACCGAGCGCCGGGCGATGGAGGCGGAACGCGACACCATCGACCGTTACGTCGCAGCCTGGCTCTCGGGCCGCGTCGGCGAGACCTTCGACACGCGCATAACCGGCGTGCAGGGTTTCGGCTTCTTCGCCACGATCGACAAGCTGGGCGGTGACGGGCTGGTCCCGGTTAGCACGCTGGGCCGCGAGTATTTCAGCTACGACGAGAAAGCGCAGAAGCTGATCGGCGAGCAAACCGGCACCGAATATGCCGTCGGTGACCGGCTCAAGCTGAAACTGGCCGAAGCCAATGCGTTGACCGGCGCGCTCAAGTTCGAAGTGCCCGATAGCGACGGTGCCGCGATCGAGAAGCGCGGCCACCGTCCGCCGCCGCGCAGCAAGCCACCGAAAAAGGGGAAAGGCGCTCCCCGGCAGAAGCACGAGCAGGGCCAGCGAGGAAGACCCAAGAACATCCGCCACCAGGGTCGCGGCAAGAAGCGCTAGGCTAGGCGGTCGAGGTCCTCGCGGCTCAATCCGCCGGGGATGAGATAGAGCGGGCAGCTCAGCCCGCCCGCATGGCCGGAGAAGTGGTTTACCAGCGGACCCGGCCCGCCATCGGCGCTGGCCCCCAGCACCAGCGCCGCAATCTCGCCGTGCTCTTCGATGTACTTGCGGATGACGTCTGCAGGGGCACCGGGACGCACGGCGATGACCGGCATCCGGCCGCTTTCGGCGAAAATGTTGCCGGCTGCGTTGTTGGCCATGACCTCGGCCCGTTCGCGCGCTTCCTGCTCGATGGTGGCCTGGACCGCGCCAAAGGCATTGAAGGTCTGCTGCGGCACCAGCGCGAGGATATGGACCGATCCGCCGGTCTTCTGCGCACGCAGCGAGGCGAAGCGAAGCGCCTGTTTCGCTTCGTCGGTCTCGTCCATCACGACTAGGTAGATACGCATATGTGCTCCCCGGCTCCCTTGGCGCGGGTTACTCGGTAATTCGTATTCTGCGCAAGCACCTTGCAGCAACGGTTCATTTTGGCCAGAGGTGCCAGCGAACTCTCTCCCCAGCGAGGACGTAACGTCAAACATGCCCACGCCGATCAAGATGCCCGCCCTTTCGCCCACCATGGAGGAGGGAACCCTCGCAAAATGGCTGGTTAAACCCGGCGATACCGTGAGCGCCGGCGACATCATGGCCGAGATCGAAACCGACAAGGCGACGATGGAATTCGAGGCGGTGGACGAAGGCGTGATCGCCTCCATCGCGGTCGAGGCCGGGACCGAAGGCGTGAAGGTCGGCACGGTCATCGCCATGCTTGCCGAAGAGGGCGAGGATGTCAGCGCGGCTGCGGCGGCCGCACCTGCTGCTGAGGAAGCCAAGCCCGCACCCAAGGCCGAGGCTGCACCGGCTCCGGCTCCCGCTCCCACTGTTACGCCCGCAGCTTCCGCGGCACCCAAGGCTTCTGGCGACCGCATTCTCGCCTCGCCGCTTGCCAAGCGGATTGCCGAGCAGAAGGGCGTGGACCTTGCAGGGGTCAAGGGCAGCGGCCCCAACGGCCGTATCGTCAAGGCCGATGTCGAGGGCGCCAGCCCCGGCGCAGCACCGGCGAAGGCGGAGACTGCCCCTCCTGCCGCACCGGCTCCGGCCAAGCCCGCAACGCTCGGTGGCGATCTCGATGCGCCATACGAGGCGCAGAAGCTCAACAATGTCCGCAAGGTTATCGCACGCCGCCTGACCGAAGCGAAGCAGACGATTCCGCACATCTACCTCACCGTGGACGTGCGCCTCGATGCGCTGCTCAAGCTGCGCGCCGAGCTCAACAAGTCGCTCGAAGCGGACGGGGTGAAGCTGTCGGTCAATGACCTGCTGATCAAGGCTCTTGCCCGCGCGCTCCAGCGCGTGCCCAAGTGCAACGTCAGCTTCCAGGGCGACGAGCTCTACCAGTATGCCCGCGAGGACATTTCGGTAGCGGTCGCCGCGCCTTCGGGTCTCATCACCCCGATCATCCGCGATGCGGGCCGCAAGGGCCTCGCGCAGATCAGCACCGAGATGAAGGAGCTGGCGGGCAAGGCCAAGGACGGCAAGCTGCAGCCGCATGAATTCCAGGGCGGCACCGCCTCGCTTTCCAACCTCGGCATGTTCGGCACCAAGCAGTTCGACGCGGTGATCAACCCGCCGCAGGCGATGATCCTCGCGGTCGGCGCGGGCGAGCAGCGCCCCTGGGTTATCGACGGCGCGCTCGGCGTCGCCACCGTGATGAGCGCCACGGGCAGCTTCGACCACCGCGCCATCGACGGCGCCGACGGCGCAGCGCTGATGCAGGCGTTCCAGCAGCTGGTCGAGAACCCTATGGGGCTGGTGGTCTAGGTCGATGTCGAAAGGTGAGCTCACGATCAGGGCCACCGCCATGCCGACCGACCTCAACCCTTATGGCGGGGTGTTCGGCGGGTGGCTGATGAGCCAGATGGCGCTCGGCGCAGGATCGCTTGCGAGCCGCGAGGGCAAGGGCAAGGCGGTGGTCGTCTCGGCAACCGATTTCGCCTTCCCCGGCGCGATGCAGGTGGGCGACGAGCTCTCGGTCTATTGCGCAGTCGCTGCGATCGGAAACACCTCGCTCACCATCACCGCCGAAGCCATAGCTCGCGAGCGCAATGGCGAGGCCGAGACAAAAGTCGCGCAAGGCACGTTCAAGTTCGTGTTGCTCGACGATAACGACCGGCCCCGGGCCGTCGCGGCGAACCGGGCGTGAGCAATGTCCTACATCCCCCTCTGTGGGTACCATCGGCGGCATGACCAGCCCCGCACACCGCCCGAATACCTATTCCGTTTTCCCCCGCGCGGAGCCGCTGCTTTTTAGCTGCAGTACCGTGTTCCATGTGTTCCATCCTGTCGGACAAACCGAAGGCTAATCCATCATGTCTGCTTCCTACGACGTCATCGTTCTCGGCTCCGGACCCGGCGGCTATGTCGCAGCGATCCGCTGCGCGCAGCTGGGCCTCAAGACCGCGATCGTCGAGCGCGAATTGCTCGGCGGCATCTGCCTCAACTGGGGGTGTATCCCGACCAAGGCGCTGCTGCGCTCGGCCGAGATCCTCCACTATGCCCAGCATGCGAGCGACTATGGCCTGAAGATCGCGGGCAAGATCGAGGCGGACCTCGAGGCGGTAGTGAAGCGCAGCCGCGGCGTTGCGAAGCAGCTCAACGCCGGCGTCACGCACCTGATGAAGAAGAACAAGATTACGGTGCACATGGGAACCGGTACGCTGACCGGCCCGACCAGTCTCACCGTGAAGGGCGAAAAGGGCGAGGAGAAGCTCACCGCCAAGCACATCATCGTGGCCACTGGCGCGCGAGCGCGCGACCTGCCGTTCGCCCCTGCCGATGGCAAGCGCGTGTGGACCTATCGCCACGCGATGACCCCGCCCGAAATGCCCAAGAAGCTGCTGGTGATTGGTTCGGGTGCCATCGGGATCGAGTTCGCCAGCTTCTATAACGACATGGACTGCGATGTGACCGTGGTCGAAATGCTCGACCGGATCGTTCCGGTCGAGGATGTCGACGTGTCGGAATTCCTCGAAGCCTCGCTGACCAAGCAGGGTATCGAGATCATGACTGGCGCCGGGGTCGAGGCGCTGGCCGTCTCCGGCAAGGGCGTGAAGGCCAAGATCAAGGACGGCAAGGGCACGGTTACCGAGACCGAGTTCAGCCACGTCATCGTCGCCATCGGGATCGTCCCGAACACGGAGAACGTGGGTCTCGAAAAGCTGGTTGAGATGGATCGCGGCTTCATCCAGATCGATCCCTACGGCCGCACGAAGTCGAAGGGCCTGTGGGCGATCGGCGACTGCACCCCCGGACCCTGGCTTGCGCACAAGGCGAGCCACGAAGGCGTCACCACCGCCGAGGCCATTGCCAAGGAACTCGGCAACAAGGACGTCCACCCGCACCCGCTCGACCGCGGCAACATCCCGGGTTGCACATACTGCCATCCGCAGATTGCCAGCGTCGGCCTGACCGAGGCGAAGGCCAAGGAAGCTGGCTACACGCTCAAGGTCGGCAAGTTCCCCTTCGTCGGCAACGGCAAGGCGATCGCGCTGGGTGAAGCTGCGGGCTTCGTGAAGACCGTGTTCGATGCAAAGACCGGCGAACTGCTCGGCGCGCACATGGTCGGCGCGGAAGTCACCGAGATGATCCAGGGCTTCGTCGTCGGCAAGACGCTGGAAACGACCGAGGCGGAGCTGATGAACACCGTCTTCCCGCATCCGACCATCAGCGAAAGCATGCACGAGAGCGTGCTTGCGGCCTACGGGCGGGCGCTGCATATCTGACCTGCGCCACAAGTAGGGGGAGAGCGAGTTGACCGGTTTCCTGATCCTCGCCTTCCTCATCCTCGTGGCGGGCCTGGTGGCTGTTCCGATCGCCTCGCGCCTCGGATTGGGGTCGGTGCTCGGCTACCTTCTTGCGGGAATGGCGATTGCCCCGCTGCTCGCCGCGCTCAGGGTCGACGTAGAGGCTCTTCAGGTCTTCGCCGAATTCGGCGTCGTGATGATGCTGTTCATCGTCGGACTGGAGCTTGAACCCAAGCAGCTTTGGGCGATGCGTGGCAAACTTATCGGCACGGGTGGAGGGCAGGTCGTTTTCACCACTCTCGCGCTCGCAGCCGTTGCGCTCGTCAGCGGCAACCAGTGGCAGACTGCGCTAGCCATCGGCATGATCCTCGCATTGTCGTCCACCGCGATCATCGTCCAGTCGCTCAACGAGAAAGGCTTGATGAAAAGCGAAGGCGGGGAAGCATCCTTCTCGGTCCTTCTCTTCCAGGACGTCGCGGTCATTCCCATTCTCGCAATACTGCCACTGCTCGCACTTCCCCAGTTCGGTGTAGTCGCCGCCGAGGGTGAAGCAGGAGCCCACGGCGGAGGCTTCGACCTTACGGCGGACATGTCTGCGTGGATGGCTGCGCTCGTTCGAGTGGGCGCAGTGGCTGCAGTCGCATTCACCGGGAATTACCTGACCCGGCCGATCTTCCGCTTCATTGCCAAGGCCAATCTACGCGAACTCTTCACTGCCGCCGGCCTCGTTTTCGTCATCGGTATAGCACTGCTCATGACGCTGGTCGGCCTCTCACCGGCCCTCGGCACATTCATCGCGGGCGTCGTGCTGGCCAACAGCGAATACCGGCACGAGCTCGAAAGCGACGTGGACCCGTTCAAGGGGCTGTTGCTCGGCCTGTTCTTCATCACCGTCGGGGCCGGTATCGACTTTGCTCTTGCCTTCGAACGGTTCGGGGAAGTCGCCTTCTGGGCGGCAGTCGTCATCCTGGTGAAGATTGCCGTGCTACTTTTCGTTGGCAGACTCTCCGGATTGCGGAGGGAATCGCTGTGGCTGTTCGCTCTGGCGCTGCCCCAAGCGGGCGAGTTCGCCTTTGTCCTGATTTCCTTCGCTGTCGCCAATGCGATCCTCCCACAGGACATGGCCGATCTGCTGTTGCTGATCGTGGCCCTGACCATGCTCGTTACGCCATTGCTGTTCATCCTTTTCGACAAGGTCATCGCGCACGCCTATTGCGGCGCGTCGGACGTACGGGATGCCGACACGATCGAGGTCGAAAACCCCATCATCATCGCCGGGCGCGGTCGTGTCGGTGGCATAGTCGACCGCATGCTCGATGCGGCAGGGCACCATGCGACCGTCATCGACTACAACAGCCAGCATCTCGAAAATCTGAAGAAGTTCGGCATCAAAACCTATTACGGCGATGCGACACGGCCCGACCTTCTTGCCAGCGCGGGGATCGACAGGGCCAGGATACTGGTCGTGGCGCTCGACGAGCGCGAGCAGATCGACAAGCTTGTCCGTTACGCATGCGACAACTTCCCGGACCTGCATGTGATCGCACGCGCCAAGGACCGGGACCACGTATACCATTTGTGGGCGATGGGTTGCCGAGACATCGTTCGCGAAACCTATGACAGCGCGTTGCGCATGGGCCGGTCGGTATACGAGGCGCTGGGTCACGACCGTCAGGCCGCGATCGCCATGGTCGATGCTTGGGAAGCGATGGACCGTACCTCGATGCGCGAGATTGCAGATGTCTATCGCCTCGATATTCCCGCGCACGAGAACGAGGCGCTCTTGGCAAAAATCAGGGAGCTAAAGGCCGAATGGGATCCCAAACTGCGCGACGCGATGGACGAAATTGCCAGCAGGGGACGCTGACGAGATGACGCAGGGCACTCACCTCTATGTTCCCGATGCGCGCAACGAGAATGTGCTTATCGATATCAACGGCCAGCATTTCCCCCGCCCCGAAGCAAAGATCAGCGTCTTCGACAGCGGCTTCATGCTGGGTGACGGGGTCTGGGAAGGTATCCGGCTGCACCATGGGCGGCTTGCTTTCCTCGACCGGCACCTCGATCGGCTATGGCGGGGTGCCAAGGCGATCCACATGGATATCGGCATCACGCGGGAGGAGTTGGAACGACGGCTTTACGCCGTGCTCGATGCGAACGGCATGTCGGAAGATGGCGTTCACATCCGGCTGATGGTCACGCGCGGCATTCGCTCCACGCCCTACCAGGACCCGCGTGTTGTGGTGACACCTGCCACCATCGTCATCATTCCCGAATGGAAGGAACCCGCGCCCGAGACGGCGACACGAATGCTCAGGCTGGCGACTGTCCATGTGCGCCGCGGATATCCCGACGTGCAGGATCCCATGCTCAATTCGCATTCCAAGCTGAACTGCATAACCGCCTGTATCCAGGCGGCGCAGGCAGGCGCCGACGAGGGCCTGATGCTCGATCCGCATGGCTTCGTGGCAACCTGCAATTCGACCCACTTCTTTATCGTGAAGGAGGGTGAAGTCTGGACTTCGAGTGGCGACTATTGCCTCGACGGGATAACCCGCGGAGTAGTTATCGAGATCGCGCGGGCAGCAGGCATCACGGTGCGTGAGCGCAACTTCTCGCTTACGCATGTCTATGGCGCAGACGAGGCCTTCAGCACAGGCACATTTGCCGGCGTTGCTCCTATCGGGGAAATAGACGGCCGCATCCTTGGTAAGGATCGCGGACCGATGGTTGAACGCCTCCAGCAACTGTATCTTGCCCGGCTCGCCGAAGATGTGAAGGGTAGGGCACGTCCGTGACCGTTCGCATCGCCATGTGGTCGGGACCGCGCAACCTTTCGACAGCGATGATGCGCAGCTTCTCGAGCAGGGCCGACACCTTTGTCAGCGACGAGCCATTCTACGGTGCATACCTCCGGGAAACCGGCGATCCGCAACCGATGGCCGAAGAGGTAATGGCCGACATGGATTGCGACTGGCACAGCGTCGCGGCGACCTTGCAGGGCCGTGCTCCGGACGGCAGCTCGGTCTGGTATCAGAAGCACATGTCGCACCACATGGAAGGTCCGATCTCGATCGAGGACTTCCCCGATCATAGGCATGCCTTCCTCATTCGCGATCCTCGTCGGGTTGCGGCGAGCTATGCGAACAAGAGAACCGCCATCCGTCCCGAACATCTGGGCACGGCGCGCCAACGAGAATATTTCGAACGGATATCCGATCGCCTCGGAGCGCCTCCGCCGGTTATCGACAGTGCGGATATTCTGTCCGATCCGGAAGCTGTTCTCGCCCGCTTGTGTGAAGCCTTGGGCATTGCCTGGGATCCCGGAATGCTGACTTGGATAAAGGGACCGCACCCGAACGATGGGGTCTGGCAAAGTCACTGGTATGACGCTGTAAACGCGTCGACTGGCTTCGGTCCGCCACCGGGTGACCTACCGGTGCTCAGCAAAGAATATGCTGCTGTCGCAAACAGCTGCATGAATGATTACGAAGCATTGGCCACGTTCCGGATCGTCGCCCGGTAGGCTCGTCGCAGGCTCGAAACCTCCCGTCTCCGAGCCGGCAACCAAATTCCCAGACTGCCGTTTCCCAGTGCGAGGAGAGTCGCACATGGAATATGAAATTCTCGATGAGCCGCAGGGCGATGAACGCGAGGACCTAGGGACTGCCGATGGCGGTCTGGTCGAAGATCATATCGCACTGCGCAATCAATCATCGGTCGAGCCCGAAGATTACCCTATTCGCGACCGCCGGAACTCGTCATTGGTCAGGTCGCCCGAATAGGGAAGGCGTGGCGGACAGGGTGGGATTCGAACCCACGGTGGGCTTGCACCCACGGCGGTTTTCAAGACCGCTGCATTCAACCACTCTGCCACCTGTCCGCAGCCCGAAGGCAGCTAGCGAGGCCCGATGAGTTTGTCACGCCCCGCTTCATCGTGAAAAATTTTCTCAAAGGCCCGTGACACTTGCCATTCATCTCGCGTCTGCGACAATCCGGAATCATGAGATTGAGCCGACTGACCGCCTTCATTGGAATTGCCACCCTTTCGCTATCGACAGGACCAGCAGTTGCACAAAGCGGTTTGTCTTTCGATGCGTACCTACAGCTCTTGATCGCAAGGGCGAGGGCCGAGGGCGTTTCCGAAGCAACGATCCAGCGAATGACTGCAGGGCTGGAACCAAACTATCGGGTAATCGAACTCGACCGATCGCAACCTGGAACTCCGACGCGCAGCGGATTTCCAGCGCTCGCTCCCTACATCGCGACGCATGTCGATGATGCGCGGATCACTGGAGGTCGACGGGCCTATGCCAGTTACCAAGGCAGAATCCGCGCGATCGAGCAGGCCTATGGCGTTCCGGGCGAGATAATCACCGCCATATGGGGTCATGAGACCGCCTATGGCGCGGTAAAGGGCGGGTTCGACCTGTCCCAGGCCCTCGCCACCCTCGCGTGGGAAGGGCGCCGCCGCGACCTCTTCGCGACCGAGTGGGTCGATCTGATGAAGGTCGCGGACAAGGGCTACTCTCGTAGCGACTTGAAGGGAAGTTGGGCTGGTGCGTTCGGCAATCCGCAGTTCTTGCCATCGGTCTATCTCCGCCTGGCCGCTGACGGCGACGGCGATGGCCGTGCAGATATCATGAACAACGGTTCCGATGCATTGGCTTCGATCGCAAACTACTTCCGCGATGCCGGCTGGCGGCGGGGTGAGCCGTGGGGAGTACGAGCCTATGTGCCATCAGGCTTCGATCCATCGGCTTATCGCACGAAAATCACCGCACCCGTGTGTGAGCGGGTTCACGAACGACATAGCGTATACAAGACCGTCGCAGAATGGCGTGCCCTGGGTGTGCAACCCCAACGGCCTCTTGGCGACAATGTTCAGGCTACGATCTTTCAGCCCGACGGAGCCGGCACTCCCGCATGGCTCTTAACCTCGAATTATCGGGTCATCCTCGAATATAACTGCTCGAACTATTATGCGATGAGCGTGGGGCTTCTTGCGGATGAGATTGCTCGATAGGATTGCAGCGGCAGCCACGGTCTTCGGCGTGGCCATGACCCTTGGAACATGCTCCACCCATGCTCGAGAGCGAGCCGGTGGGGATGCCGGGTCACCCGTGGTAAACGGGCCATCGGCAGACTATCCGATGATCATCGGAGAGCCATTCGAGATCGAGGGCGTAAAGTACGTCCCTGCCGACTTGATGAACTATGACCACGTCGGTTATGCTACGATTGACGCCGATAACACGATCGGTGTCACGGCGGCGGACCGGATTTTGCCTTTGCCGAGCTATGTGGAAGTCACCGCGCTCGACAGCGGGCGCACAATCCTTGTTCGGGTCGAGAGGCGGGGTCCGATGACCAACGAACGCTTGGTCGCACTGTCCCCGATGGCGATGGCACAACTGGGCATCGCTGATGGTGCCCCTGTTCGCATGCGACGGGTCAATCCGCCCGAAGACATGCGCGCCAAGCTAAGGGAAGGGCAGGAGGCCAGCCCGCGGATGGACACGCCAGAAGGCCTCCTCGTCGTCCTGCGCAAGAAATTGCCACAGGCGGGCTCGGTTTCACTCGCAGATTCGCGCCAGACGCAGGTGAGCGAGAGCGTACCTGCCGCTGATGCAATCCAGTCCATCGATCCGACACCGCCAGCAGGGGCTGCCTCTGTCGAAGTAGTGGCAGAGGTAGATGCGCAAGAAGCCGCATCGTCGCCCTCGGCCGACGAACTTGGAGGGGAGACGGGCAAGTTCACCGTCCAGCTAGGAGCTTTTTCCGTACGCAGTAATGCGGAACGATTAGCTCAGAAGGTTGATGGATTCCTTGTGGAAGCCGGACGACTGACGATAGTTAGAGCGGGCCATTACGCAACTCGTGGACAGGCCGCGGACGCGCTCGCCAAGCTGCGAGCACAAGGTTATAGCGACGCCGAGATCAGAACACTCGACTGACAAGCCGGCATGGCGACCGGCGCCGGAGCAGGTTTGCGTACTACATTATTTTCCATCGTCACATTGGCGGCACTATCCGTAGCATCTCCTCTTGGCGCTCGTTCTCCGCGTGAAGCTGCGATACCTTCTCCTGTCGACGCTCCCATCGCCTACCTCGTCGATGCACGCAGCGGGCAGGTTCTGTATGCTCGGGATGCCGACAGGCGCTTCATGCCTGCTTCCATAACCAAGGTAATGACCACTTTCCTGGCCTTCGAATGGATGGAGGAAGGCAGGCTCAATCCGCGCCAATCCTTCGTCATGCGGCCCGAAACGTTTCGCAAATGGCATCGCGTCGGATCGACGATGTTTCTCTCCGCGAATGTCCCTGTGTCCGTGGACGACCTCCTGCACGGGGTTACGACCGTGTCGGCCAACGACGGAGCGGTGGTACTGGCCGAAGGGGCGGCCGGAACGGTCGAGGACTGGGTCGCTGCAATGAACGCAAAGGCGCGCGAAATTGGGATGCACGACAGCCACTACGGCACTCCGAATGGCTGGATGGACGAAGGCAACACCTGGGTTACCGCGCAGGATCTTGCGACATTAGGCAAGGCAATGATTGCGCGCCATCCCTCGAAATACCGCCATTTCGTGGGCGCGACGGGGTTCAAGTACAACAACATCGAACAACGCAACCATGACCCGATTTCAGGTGTGGTCCCAGGTGCGGATGGCATCAAGACAGGGTTCACGAACCAGGCGGGGTACGGATTCCTCGGGTCGGCCGTGCGAAATGGCCAGCGGCTGATCATGGTCGTGGCAGGAAGTCCTACGGGGCGGGCGCGGAATAAGGCGTCGCGAGAATTCATCGAGTGGGGCTTTTCCGCCTTCGAACCTCGTCGCGTTTTTGCGCCCGGACAGATTATCGCCAGTGCCAAGGTTCAGGATGGTGGAGCGCCGCTGGTCAATCTGGTTACCGACGGGCCGTTTTATGTCGACGTTCTCAAGGGCACCAATCCGGCTATCTCCTACACCCTGCGCTATGAAGGGCCGTTACAGGCACCGATCGCCAAAGGTGAGGAGGTGGCGGAAATGGTAGTGACGATTGATGGCATGCCGCAATATCGCGTGCCGCTCAAAGCGCGGGAAGCAGTGGTCGAAGCCAATCTCCTGCAACGCGTGTTTAACGGAATGCGGAGCTGGATCACGTGACCCGCGGTCGCTTCATCGCCTTCGAGGGTGGCGAAGGGATGGGTAAGTCGACCCAGGCCCAACTGCTGGCGGAAGCACTGGCAGCAAGAGGCATCACCGTCGTCCTGACCCGCGAACCGGGCGGAACACCGGGAGCCGAAGCAATCCGGGAACTCCTGCTCCATCCCCCCGGCGATGGCTGGACGAGGGAGGCCGAAGCCTTGCTTTTTGCAGCGGCGCGCTCCGACCACGTCGCACGACGAATTCTCCCTGCCATCGATGCCGGCCAGTGGGTCGTGTGCGATCGTTTTCTCGATTCGAGCCGTGCCTATCAGGGAATTGCCGGCGCATTGGGCGATGATCGCGTACTCGCGCTACACGAGGTCGGCAGCCACGGCATCAAGCCAGATCTGACACTTGTTTTCGATGCTCCTGCGGCAAGCGTTTCGGCCCGTCTCTCTGCACGCGATGGCGACCAGACCGACGCTATCGGCGGACGCACCGCTGAATATCACGCGTCCGTCAACGCGGCTTTTCTCGACTTCGCCAGGCAAGAGCCCGAGCGATTTCGGGTGATCGACGGAACAGGATCGATCGAACAGGTCCACGAACGCGTCATGTCGGCAATCGACGGATATTTCGAGAGCGGGCAATGACCCTTCTCGGCCATCAGGATGCCTGGCACGAGTGGCGCGAGGCGATGGCCGGCTCGCGCATGCACCACGCGTGGCTCCTCGCGGGAAGGCGCGGTG
Source organism: Qipengyuania sp. RANM35 (assembly GCF_041021145.2). Taxonomy (NCBI): domain Bacteria; kingdom Pseudomonadati; phylum Pseudomonadota; class Alphaproteobacteria; order Sphingomonadales; family Erythrobacteraceae; genus Qipengyuania; species Qipengyuania sp. RANM35. The sequence continues at coordinate 1,112,003 of NZ_CM196433.1, forward strand.
TCGGCAAGGCAAGCTTCGCGCAGGCCGCTGCCCGCGAACTTGTCGGCGCGGATCCCAACATCGAACACCATCCCGACATCCATGTCCTGACCCAAGGGCCGAAGGATGAAAAGGAAGAGCGCAAGCGCGAGGAAGGCAAGCCCTTCGAACTCTCGCGCAGCATCCGCATAGCGCAGGTTCGCCAGATGCAGCAGCGGCTCACTACACGCCCCACGGCAGGAAGCAGACGCGCCATCATCATCGATCCGTCGGACGATCTCGAGCGCAATGCCGCGAACGCGCTCCTCAAGAGCCTGGAAGAGCCCCCACAAGGGACGTTCTTTCTGCTCGTGGCACATAGTCCTGCACGCCTTCTGCCCACTATCCGGTCGCGTTGTCGGGTACTCCGCTTCCCTACGGTGGCCGACGCGGAGATCGCATCCCTGCTTTCGCAGCTCGCGCCACATTCCGATCAGTCCACCGTACATGCAGCAATCGCCGCTGCAGCCGGATCCCCTGGTGCAGCGCTGGCGTTCGTCGAGATGGAGCTCGGCAAGGTTGCACATCTCATGCGCCGTATTTTGGAGCATGGAGATCCCGACTTCTCCCTTCGCGGAGGACTTGCCGCTGCTATCGGTGCTCGACCGGACCGCGAGAGGATCCAGGGCGTGCTGGATCTCGCACGTTCTACCCTTGCCGAAATGGTCGATGGGAGCGCCGCTGACCCGCGTTCCGTGATCGATGCCCATGCGGAACTGGTGCGGCTCGCAGGCGAACAGCCGACCTACAACTTCGATGCCGGATTGCTCGCGATGGAAATCGGCACCTTGCTCGCGAACGCCGCTAAGGCTAGCGAGCGGGCCGATGGCTGAACCTTTCTACATTACCACCGCGATCAATTACCCCAACGGACGGCCGCACATCGGTCATGCCTATGAAGGGATCGCAACCGACGTCGTGGCCCGGCACCAGCGCCAGCGTGGTCGGGACGTGCGCTTTGTCACCGGCACCGATGAGCATGGGCTCAAGATGGACCAGACGGCCCGCAACCAAGGCCGTGCCACGATCGATCTGGCCGACGAAATGTCAGGACATTTCCGTGACATGGCGAACAGGCTTAACCTGTCTTATGACGAATTCGTGCGTACCACGGAGGATCGCCACAAGGCGGCCAGCATCGAGCTGTGGAAGCGCATGGAAGCCAATGGCGACCTGTACCTCGACCGTTACGAAGGTTGGTATTCGGTCCGCGACGAGGCATTTTACGACGAGAGCGAACTTGTCGAAGGCGAGGGCGGGGCGAAACTCTCCCCGCAAGGTACTCCCGTCGAGTGGACGGCCGAAGAGACGTGGTTCTTCAGGCTTTCAGCCTATCAGGACAGACTCCTAGCGCTTTACCGCGACAATCCCGACTTCATCCGGCCGGAGAGTCGCCGGAACGAAGTGCTGCGCTTCGTCGAGGGCGGGCTGAAGGACCTCAGCGTCTCGCGCACGAGCTTCGATTGGGGCGTACCCGTTCCCGACAGCGATGGTCACGTGATGTATGTCTGGGTCGACGCGCTGACCACGTACATGACTGGCGTCGGTTTTCCGGACTCCGAAGGCGAGATGTTCCAGCGTTACTGGCCTGCCGACGTTCACATGATCGGCAAGGACATCACACGCTTCCATACTGTCTATTGGCCTGCCTTCCTGATGAGCGCCGGCCTCGCGTTACCGAAGCAGGTGTTCAGCCATGGCTTCCTACTCGCGCGCGGCGGGGAGAAGATGAGCAAGAGCGCGGGCAACGTCGTCGATCCGATGGAACTCGCCGAACGGTTCGGCGTGGACCAGCTGCGGTACTTCTTCATTCGCGAGATCGCATTCGGCCAGGACGGCAGTTACTCGGCCGAAGCCATTGTCCAGCGCGCGAACGGCGAATTGGGCAACGCCTTCGGCAACCTGGCGCAGCGCACACTCGGGTTCATCGCCAAGAACCTCGAAGGACATCTTCCCGCGATCCGTGGTCACGACCGTGCCGATGCGGAACTGTTCGATATCGTCGACAAGGCCGTCCGCACGGATATCCCTGCGGCATTCGATTCTCTTGCGCTCCATCAGGCGGTTGAGGCTTGGCTACAAGCCGTCTTTGCCTGCAACGCCTACATCGACGCACAAGCTCCATGGACCCTGCGCAAGTCAGACCCGGAGCGCATGGAGACGGTCCTGGCGACACTCTACATCTGCATTGCGCAGCTTGCCGTCGCGATCGCTCCTGTCATCCCGGCGAGCAGCGCCAAACTGCTCGACCTCATGGGCGTGGGCGATGAACTGCGCACCTACGAGGGAATAGGCAGCCACTGGTATTCGCCTCTGGCCGAGAGCGACTTCCAGATCGCGGCACCGACCCCGCTGTTCCCCAGGCTCGAACTGGCAGAGGACGAAACCGCCTGATGCTCGTCGATAGCCACTGCCATCTCGAATACGATGGCCTGATCGACGATCAGGCCGGTGTGCTCGATCGGGCGCGAGAAGCGGGGGTAGGGGCCTTCCTCAACATCTCCACCAAGCGTGCGGAGTGGTGCAGGGTGGTAGGGACCGCTCGTGCCACAAATGACGTCTACGCCAGTGTCGGCATCCATCCGCATCATGCCGACCAGCATCTCGATCTCGAGCGCGATGAACTGTTCGAGGCAACGTGCGATCCCAAGGTTATCGGCATCGGCGAAACCGGGCTCGACTACTATTACGAGCATTCCGACCGTGCTGCGCAACAACGCATGTTCCGCCTGCACATCGACGTCGCGCGCGAGACGCAGCTTCCGGTGATCATCCATACCCGCGATGCAGAAGACGACACGATCGCCATTCTGAGTGAAGAGATGGAGAAGGGCGCGTTCCCGGCTCTCATTCACTGCTTCACTGCGTCAGCCGAATTCGGCAAACGCGTTCTCGAGCTGGGGCTTTCCATATCGATTTCAGGCATTGTGACCTTCAAGAATGCCCGTGATCTCCAGGAAGTGGCAAAGACTATTCCGCGCGATCGCTTGCTTGTCGAAACGGACAGTCCTTTCCTTGCCCCGGTGCCGCACCGCGGCAAGAGCTGCGAGCCAGGCTACGTCCGGGACACTGCCGCCTTCATTGCAGATCTACGTGGTGAGAAACTCGACGAACTGGCCGGATACACGACACGCAATTTCTTCTCGCTATTCAGCAAGGCAGCAGCGTGAAACTGCTGATGCTCGGCTCCGGCACGTCGACCGGGGTGCCAAGGGTCGGCGACGACTGGGGTGAATGCGACCCGAAAGAACCTCGAAACCGGCGCACGCGTGTTTCGATCATCGTCGAGAACGATGCAGGCCAACGGATCCTCGTCGATACTTCGACCGACTTGCGCGCGCAGTTGCTCGCGAATTCTATCGATAAGGTTGATGCCGTCTTCTGGACCCATGATCATGCGGACCATTGCCACGGCATCGATGATCTCAGGGTCATGCGCTATGATCGCAGCAATCCAATTCCCGGATTTGCGAGCGAGGTTACCAGTGCGCGCTTGCGCCGCCGGTTCGACTACATATTCGAGGGGCAGTTCGGCTATCCCACGATAATAGACCTCAAGTTGCTCGGCCAAATGCGCATGGTTGCCGGATTTTCGTTCGACCATGTCGAAATGCCGCATGGTCCCGTGACCAACACGGGCTTTCGCTTCGAGGCCGACGGAAAATCAATCGTTTATGCGACAGATTTCAGCGCGATTACACCTCAAATGGTTCGTTGCTTCGAAGGAACGGATATTCTCGTGGTCGACTGCCTGCGGCGGAAGCCTCATCCGACGCATGCGCATCTCGACATGGCCATTGAACTCGGGCGCAAATGCAAGGCGCGGCGAACCGTCCTGACCCATATGGACAAGAGCATGGATTATCGCAGCCTGTGCGACGAAGTCCCCAAGGGCGTAATCGTCGGATACGATGGACTGGAGATCGTGGCTTGAGCGAACATCAGATCGTATCGCTTGTTTCTCTGGTAGGATTCCTGATCCTGGTTTCGTCCGGATTTCGGTCCCACAATGTGACCTGGCGTAAGGGCTTCTTCATGGCAGGAGCGTGGGCCGGCATATTCGCCGTGGTGATCCTTTTCATCGACCTCGTTCGATAGCCCCCCAAACTCGTGCCAATCTCGAGGTTAACATAATATATATTATCGTCGCAAACGATTAGGTTCGTGGAGGGCTGCCCCGGGCCCTCTTCCGGCGATCGACGGGACCAGCTACTTCAATGCTATGTCCGAAGAAATGAACCGACTGCTCGCAGTTATGGCCCGGTTGCGCGATCCAGTGCACGGTTGCGAATGGGACACAGCGCAGGATTTCTCCACCATTGCCCCATACACGATCGAGGAAGCTTACGAGGTTTCCGACGCAATCGACCGGAATGACATGGAGGATTTGCGCGGGGAACTCGGCGATCTTCTCTTCCAGGTCGTCTTTCACTCTCGAATGGCTGAGGAAGCCGGCCATTTCAGCTTTGCAGACGTAGCCCGCGACATCAGCGACAAGATGGAGGCGCGCCACCCGCATATCTTCGGTGACGAAGGCGGGATCATGGAAGACTCTCGCTGGGAAGATTTGAAAGCAGCAGAGCGCTCCGCGAATGGCGCAAATGGCGCTCTCGATGGAATCGCAGCGGCTCTGCCCGCGCTACTGCGCTCGGGGAAGTTACAGAAACGAGCGGCGCGCGTCGGCTTCGAGTGGCCGGATGTCGCAGGTCCGCTGGCAAAGCTGCAGGAAGAGCTCGATGAGCTGGAGACCGCAGAAACCGTCGAAGAGCGGCTCATGGAAGCTGGTGATGTCTTGTTCGTGGCCGTGAACATCGTTCGCCGCTACGGTGTGGAACCAGAGCAGGCACTTCGCGCATCGAATTCGAAATTCGAATATCGATTCAGGAAGATGGAAGAGCTTTCTCGACTGGACGGTAAGGACTTTGCCTCGCTGGACCTAGATGAGCAGGAAGCCTACTGGCAGCGCGCGAAGCACGATACCGCCTGAAATTACCAGTCGAGGGTTTCGAACTGCCCCAGCTCCTTGGGATTGAGCCGGACGCTGATCTTGCGCGTTGGCCCCTTCTCGGCCGCCTCGGCAGCAACATCGTCTACGACCTCGCCATGGGCATAGAGCCAGGCGATCTTGCGCCCGTCGCTGGCAGGGATTTCATAGGTCCGGTAAGCTGCCTTGCGGGTGAGCATGTCACCCAGCGTCGCCAACAGCTCTTCCACGCCGTCACCGGTTAGCGCTGAAAGTGGGACAACCGATTTATCCGCTGATGCGAGCGACGCCAGTTCCTCGGCATCGTCGGCGTCGAGCTGGTCCCACTTGTTCCATATCTCGATGATCGGAATGGCCGAAACCTCCCCTTCCCCTTCGATCACCCCGAGATCGCGTAGGACATCGAGCACCTGTGCCTTCTGCGCGGCAGATGATGGATTGGAGATGTCACGCACGTGGCAAATTATGTCCGCGGCGGTCACCTCCTCGAGGGTCGCACGGAATGCCGCTACCAGCTGGGTCGGCAAATCGGAGATGAAGCCAACGGTGTCGGAGAGGATGGCCTTCTCAACGCCAGGCAGAGTGATGGCCCGCATTGTCGGGTCCAGCGTGGCGAACAGCAGATCCTCCGCCATGACCCCGGCACCAGTGAGCCGATTGAAAAGGGTCGATTTTCCCGCGTTGGTGTATCCCACCAGGGCAATGACGGGCCAAGGGGCGCGTTCGCGTCGCTCGCGATGCAGACCGCGCGTCTTGCGAACCTGTTCCAGCTCCTTGCGCAGACGACCCATGCGCTGCCGGATCATTCGTCGGTCCGCCTCAATCTGCGTTTCACCCGGACCGCCAAGGAAACCGAAACCGCCGCGCTGGCGCTCGAGGTGGGTCCAGCTGCGGACGAGACGGCTCTGCTGGTAGTCGAGATGGGCCAGCTCGACCTGCAGGCGACCCTCGGCCGTTGCAGCGCGTTCACCGAAGATTTCGAGGATCAAGCCGGTTCGGTCGATGACCTTCCGCGCCAGTTTTTCCTCGAGATTGCGCTGTTGAATCGGGCTGAGGGCGCCATCAACGACAACCAGTTCGGCCTCATTTTGCTCGCATGCGATGCGGATGTTTTCGACCTGACCTGCCCCAAACAACAGGTTCGGCCGCACCTCGCGCACGGGCAGAATGAAGCTTTCGGCGACGACAATACCGATGGCGAGCGCAAGCCCTTCCGCCTCGGCGAGCCGCGAGGCCGCGTCGAGATCGTAGCGAATGCCCCGGATGTCCGGGCAAATGACGAGGGCTCGCGCGCCGCGCGAGACTTCGCCCATCAGGTTGTCGTCGAAACTCAGTTGTCGTCCTCTTCCCATTCCTCGGTCAGGTCGACCGGCGTGGTCGGCTGAATCGTGGAAACGGCATGCTTGTAAGCCAGCTGCACGTACCCGTCGCGCTCAAGCAGCATGCAAAACAGGTCGTAAGCGGCGATCTTGCCCTGCAGCATGACGCCGTTGACGAGGAACATGGTCACTTGCGCCTCTGCCTCGCGAACGCGGCTAAGGAATACGTCCTGCAACAAGCGCTGCCGTGCGTTCGAGTTCTGGCTGGCGAATTGCGAGGCATCGACGGGCTGGCCCGGCATGATCGTGCTGATGGCGTGCTTGTAGACCAACTGCGACTGACCGTCCCGCCGCAGCAGGATCGAGAAATTGTCGAACCAGGTCACGATGCCCTGCAGCTTCACGCCCTTGACCAGGAACATGGTCACCGGCGTCTTGTTGCGGCGCAAGAGGTTCAGGAAGGCATCTTGCAGGTTGCCTTGCTTCTGGCCCCCTGCCCCACCCCCTGCGGTCTTCTCGGCCGCCGGTTTTTCCGGACGCGGACGAGCAGTAAGGGTACGTTCGGACATAGCTGTCTCTCCGTTCTTGGCGGCCGCCTGAACGGACCGCAATCTGGGCGCCCACCGCACCCGATTTCGCGCACGTCATTGCGTGCACGCCTATTGTGGCGTTTCGACTCGAATTTCGCAATGATTGTATCGCTTTCCCGATTGGGAGCAGCGATTTATTCGTTCAGTTCTTGCGATCCCCCGGCTTCTTGTCGGCCATACCCAGGAGCTTCAATTTACGATGGAGGGCCGAACGCTCCATCCCGATGAAGCTCGCGGTCTTGGAAATATTCCCCGAGAAGCGGCGTATCTGGATGGTCAGGTACTCGCGCTCGAAGCTCTCGCGAGCTTCGCGCAAGGGGGCTCCCATTAGTGCGGCTACGCCGCCATTTCCGCCCACCTTGCCTCCGAGCACCTCTTCGGGGAGCATCTCCGTTTCGATGTGCTCGAGCTGTTCTCGTGGCGTCAGGATCACGGTGCGCTCCACCACGTTGCGCAACTGGCGCACGTTACCTGGCCAGTCGTAGGCTTGAAGCGCCGCCAATGCCTCTTCGCTGATCGTCGGGGGACGCAAGCCCTGCTCTGCAGCATAGTGCGCGAAGAATGTATTCGCGAGCGCGGGGATGTCGTCCCTACGCTCCGCCAGTGAGGGCACTTCAACCGGCACAACGTTGAGGCGATAGAAGAGGTCCTCGCGAAACCGCTTCTCCTCCATTTCCTTCTGAAGATCTCGAGCGGTCGAACTGACCACCCGGACGTCGACTCCGATCTGGCGTGAGCCTCCGACGCGCACGAAGCTCTGTTCCGTCAAAACGCGCAATATCCGCGCCTGAGTGGAGAGCGGCATGTCGGCCACCTCGTCGAGATACAGCGTTCCCCCATCCGCCATTTCGAGGAGTCCAGGCCTTACCAGCTTGCCATCCGCTTCCTCTCCGAACAGTTCCTCCTCGAACCGTTCCGGTGTGATCCGGGCCGAATTGACGATCACGAAGGCCTTCTCGGCCCGTGGACTCCAGCTGTGCAGCAGTCGCGCGGCCACTTCCTTACCCGTTCCGGCGGGACCACTGATGAGGACGCGGCTGCCAGTGTTCGCCACACGCTTCAGCGTAGCGCGCACAGCGTTGATCACGGTCGAATTGCCAGTGAACTCCCCGTTTTGAACCATGCCCTCGCGCAAGCGCGTGTTTTCGCGTCGCAGCCTCTCGGTTTCTGTAGCACGGTCGACCAGATGGAGCAGGCGCTCAGCCTCGAAAGGCTTTTCGAGGAAGTCCACCGCGCCTCGGCTTACGGCACTAACCGCTGTGTCGATGTTACCGTGGCCAGAAAAGACAATGACCGGAAGGTCCGGTTCGCGAGCCTTGATCGCGTCGAGCACTTCGAGCCCGTCCATTGGGCTGCCATGCAACCAGACGTCGAGGAGGACGAGGCTGGGCCTGCGCTCATCGACCGCCGCCAAGGCGCTGGTGCTGTCACCTGCAGTCCTGCATTCGTAGCCTTCGTCGCTCAGAACGCCCGCCACGAGATCACGGATGTCGCGTTCGTCGTCGACGATCAGGATGTCTAGCGCCATCGGTCCGTACCTTCACTTTGCATCAAGGGTTGCCCTCACCGCGAACGGTGTGCGGGTCGCGGGCAAAGCGCATGGTCACGCGCGTCCCGCCACTTTCGATTGAGGAGAACGTCATCTCGCCCCCGTGCTCCTCGACAATCTTGTTGACGATCGCGAGGCCGAGTCCGGTGCCCTTCTCGCGTGTCGTGACATAGGGTTCGAGGATACGCTCGCGGTCCTGAGGCAGTCCGATGCCGTTGTCCTCGACGGAAACCGTAAACGACTCCTCGTCCTCGCGAACCCTGACCGCGATCTTGCCGCGGTAGTCCGGTTCCGCATTCACAGATTTCGCTTCGATCGCTTCGAATGCGTTCTTGAGAATGTTTGTCACCGCCTGTCCGACCTGATGTCGATCGCACTGGATGCGGATCGGCCCATCGGCATTGGTGTCCAGCGAATAGTTGATGTCGGGGTGCGCGACTTCCTGGAGGAACAGCGACTGACGGACGAGATCGAGCGCATCCTCGGGTCGAAATACAGGCTTGGGCAAGCGGGCAAAGCTTGAGAATTCGTCGACCATCTTGCGAAGGTCCCCGACTTGCCGGACAATCGTGCTGGTCAATTCATCGAACAATTCGCCGTCCTGCTCGATCTGCTTGCGATAGCGTCGTTTCAGGCGCTCGGTCGCCAGCTGGATCGGTGTGAGCGGGTTCTTGATCTCGTGCGCAATCCGGCGAGCAACGTCGGACCAGGCGGCTTGTCGCTGATCAAGCAACTGGCGGGTGATATCCTCGAAAGTGATGACGTAGCCTTCGGACTCTTCTCCGATCTTAACGGCCAGAGTGAGCAGTTCACCCCGACGCGAGTGACTGATCACACCCTGAGTCAGGCCAGCCACCACCATCGCCGTAATCTGTGGAGCGAGTTCCGACAGCGTCGTGGGTTGCGGGGTGGCTTCGGCATCGTCCATGAGCATGGCCTGCGCCGGCGCGTTCATGAGCAATACGTTGAGCTCGCGGTCGATCGAGATCACGCCGGCACTCACGGATTCCAGCACAGCTTCGATGAAACTGCGCCGCTCTTCCAGCTCGGCATTGGCCGAAACCAATGCATCCGTCTGCTTTTCAAGTTGCGCCGTCATGCGGTTGAAGGCGCGGTTGAGCATGCCGATTTCGTCTGCGCCGGTGCGCCCCTCTACCCGGAGCGAGAAGTTGCCCGCCCCCACCTTCCTCGCCGCGGCAACGAGGTCGGTTAGCGGCTCCACCTGCCGATCTGCAAAGCGCAGCGCGAACCACACCGACAACCCGACAAGCGCCAGGCTGACAAAAAACAGCGCAAGATTGAAGCGCAACTGCAGGGCGCGGGCGCGTTTGGTAAGCTCGTCATACGCATCGGAGATCGAGCGCGCGCTTTGCCAGCTGCGGAAGCTTGAGGCCTCCGAACTTCTCGCCGTGTAAAGATATATGCCGGTTTCGCGATCGATCGGCGCAACCGCCTCGATCCGCTCGGGACTGCCGCGCACGACGACCTGCTCGTTCTTGGACAGAGGCCCCATCGCCGATTGAGCGAAGGGTATCGGGTCGCTGCCCTCCGAAAGACCGTAGACCACCGCGGTTCGCATGGTTCCGTCGGGCAAGGCTTGCAGGATAGCGCTTTCAACCACGTCACGCGGTTCGGCCTGATACTGGTAGACGAGTGCGAAGTTGGGATCTGTAACTTGAACCTTCTGGAGGATGGACCGCATGTCCATAGCCATCGAGATGGTCTCGTTGCCGAGGTCGAGCTGGTTTTCAGCATAGTAGCTCTCGGCCAACTGGTTCGCATTCTCCATGAGTCCGCGCGAGTTGTCGGAAAACCAGAAATCCACGCCGGATTGAAAGAGAAACGCGGCGAACCCCGCCACCAGCAGTGTCGGCACTGCGGCAATCATTGAGAAGAAGAAGACCAGGCGCACATGCAGTCGTGCCGTGCTGCCGGCCGCGCGTCGCAATGCCAGCCTGCGCCCCGCCAGCACGAGCAGTGCCATGGCCGGGATCAGCGTTCCGATCAAAAGCGCCGCGACTTGCCTGCTCGGCAACAATTGGCCGTTCGGAGGCGCCGTGGTGAAGGCAGCATACGTGCTGGCCACCATGAGCAGGAAGGCAACGATGAAGAAGATTTCGACGTAGGCGAAAATGTTCGCTCGACGGGAGGCGACGAGAAATTTTCGCCACCATCTCGGAGGGGTCTTTATCGCTGAATTGGCCGGGGTCGCCATCGTTGCAGCGTTACAACGCTCGTGTTGCACTTTTGCAAGCACAAAATCGACAAAATGCCCGCTAATGCCGTCTAACGAAGCGTTCCGGGGCTATTTGGAGGTCCGCAAGGCGCTTGCGAAGAGTGTTGCGATTGATCCCCAGTAGCTGTGCTGCGCGCAGTTGGTTTCCTTCGGTCTGCTGGAGGGCGTGCTCGAACAGAGGTTTCTCGAATGCGGCCAGCGCTCCATGATATAAGTTGCCCGGCGAAGTACCGTTTGCAGCGAGCCAACCACGCAATGCAGCCTCGAAACCATCTTCCGCCTCACCGGAATCTGCATGTCTTTCGGCAGGCAGGCTATCGATCAATGTAGGCGCATCGATTACCTCGTCCCGTGCCATGAGAGCCAGTCGGAACACGACGTTGCGCAGTTCGCGAACATTTCCGGGCCATTGGCGTGTCGCGAGCTGTGCCACCGCGTCATCGGCAATCTGGCGACGAGGAAGACCCTCCGAGGCCGCCTGGGCAAGGAAGTGCCTTACCAATGCGCCGATGTCTTCTGCACGTTCACGCAGCGGCGGGAGGTGGATCGGGACGACGTTGAGCCGATAATACACGTCTTCACGGAAGGAACCGCTCGCAATCATGGGTCCAAGGTCACGGTTGGTCGCAGCGATGATCCTTACGTCGACTCCGATTTCCTGTCGTCCCCCAACCCGGCGAATGCGACCTGATTGGAGAGCTCTCAGCAATCGCGTTTGAGCTTCGGCGGGCATGTCGCCAATCTCGTCGAGGAACAGAGTACCGCCATTTGCCTGCTCGAACTTGCCGATTTGCTGGCTGACGGCACCGGTAAAGGCGCCACGCTCGTGCCCGAATAGCTCGCTTTCGAGTAAATCGTGCGGGATGGCTGCCATGTTGACCGCGACGAAGGGTCCGGTCTTGCGCGCCCCCAATTGGTGGATGGCCTCCGCCACCAGCTCTTTCCCGGTGCCTGACTCACCCGTGACGAGAACCGTAAGGTCATTGCGCAGCACCCTTGTTATCATCCGGTAGACGCCCTGCATCGCCGGACTGCGCCCGATTAGCGGGAGTTCGGTGTCGGGCTCGTTTGCATCCCCGGAGGGACGAGGCCGGTTGGCTACAGCCTGTCTTACCGCCTGGGTCAGGTCATCAAGATCGAATGGCTTGGGGAAATATTCGAAAGCATGGCTATCACTCGCTCGAACCGCCGTATCCAGCGTGTTTTGAGCGGAAAGTACAATGACCGGCATGTCGGGCGCCACGTCCCGTACGGCTTCGATCGACGCCAACCCGTCGCCGTCGGTAAGGATGACGTCGGTCAGCATGACGTCAAATGCGCGTTCGGCCAGAATGGCGTCACGACGTGAAATGCTGTCACAAGTAGTGACGTCGAAACCCTCGTCACGCAGGGCTTCGGTGATAACCGTCGCGATCCCCCGATCGTCCTCGACGAGAAGTGCCGAATGCGCCATCTTCCTCCCCTACCCCGCCACTGGCAGGTTGATCCTGAAATGCGTCACACCCGCACGCTCGTCACGTTCGTGCGAAATTCGCCCGCCCATGTCTCTCAGGAGCTTGCGCACTAGTGCAAGGCCGAGCCCCTGTCCCTGCGGTTTGCTCGAGACAAAGGGCTCGAACACGTGGTCGCGCAGGCTCGGGTCGATGCCGGGGCCCGAGTCCGTTACGGTAATTTCGATCGGTAGCCTTGTAGCCTTGCCGAAGCGGATGGCATTGAAAACGAGGCCGCTTACGTAGCGCGTTCGTACGGTTACCTGCGGATTTTCGAGGTCTCGACTAGCGTCGCAGGCATTAGCGATCAGGTTGATGAGGACCTGCTCCAATGCCCCCTGCTGAGCTGCAACAGGGGGGAGCGAAGGATCGAACTCCTCGACGAGCTCGCAGCCATCTTTGCGCCCTGCGCGCACCGTCGCCATGGCATTGCGCACGGCTTCGTGAAGGTTGCAGGGACCTGTGACCTCTATCGGCTTGGCGCCAAGTTGCTGCATCCGGTCGATCAGCTGGGCGATGCGATCGACTTCGGTTGAGATCATCTTGGCGAGCGGGCGGTCGCGACCCTCCACCCTGCGTTCCAGCAGTTGGCTTGCCCCCCGGATGGCAGCGAGCGGGTTCTTGATCTCGTGCGCGAGGACCGCTGGCGCGCGAAGTTCGACGCGCTCCTCATCGTCCGAATTTTCCGGCTGACCTACATCGGAAAGTGTCACCACACGCCATCCCGGATGGGAGGGCATGGGCGAACTGGTGAAGTTGACCCGGCGATCCCCGAAAACCGTTCCGATGGTGATCCCGCGCGCGATAATGCGTGATTCATTGCTGGCGAGGCCGATCCGCATGCGGTCATCCTCGACACCGATTGCGTCGAACAAATGCATCCCGACCAGGCGGTTGCTGCTGCGGCCAAGCATTTCTTCGGCGGCGCTATTGGACTCTACGATCCGATCATCACCGTCGAGCAGCAGGACGGCAAAAATCATCCCGGCGATCTGGGCGCTTGCTTCAGGCCCGCCGGACAGAGACATCATGCCGCGCGGCGACGCAGGAAGGGATCGTAAAACTGCTCAAGTTCCTCAAGAACTACAGCAGCATCGTCGATGAAGTTCACCTTGTTCCGGAAATCTGCAGAGCCATGCATACCCTTGGTGTACCAACCAAGGTGCTTCCGGGCGATCTTTACACCCACATCCGTCCCGTAGTGGTCGAGCATCGCTGTGTAGTGGTCGAGCACTACTGCATACTGTTCATCGAAGTCGGGGCTCGCAATCGTCTCGCCAGTCCGCCACCAGTGCATGACCTGGCCCAGGAGCCAAGGTCGGCCATAGGCTCCGCGACCGATCATCACGCCGTCTGCACCCGATTGCTCCAAGGCTTTCGCCGCGTCCTCGATCCCACAGATATCGCCGTTGACGATGACGGGAATGGAAACCGCATCCTTGACCTTGCGCACGAAGGCCCAGTCGGCGCTACCCTTGTACATCTGGTTGCGTGTACGGCCGTGGACGGTGATCATTTTCACACCGAGATCCTCGGCAATCTTCGCAAGTTCAGGTGCGTTGAGATCCGAATGGTCCCACCCCATCCGCATCTTCACCGTGACCGGCACGTTCACGGCCTTGACGGTCGCTTCCATCAGCCTGGTTGCAAGCGGCACTTCACGCATCAGGGCAGAACCAGCCAACTGACCGACGACCTTGCGGACCGGGCAACCGAAATTGATGTCGATGATGGCCGCCCCGTTGCCTTCCTGCAGCTTGGCAGCCTCCGCCATGCTCGCGGGATCGCAGCCGACGAGCTGCATGGAAACAGGCTCCTCGATATGGTCCCACGCAGCCTTCTGGATGCTCTGGCGGGTCTCGCGGATAGCGGCCTCGCTCGCGATCATCTCGGTGACATTAAGACCCGACCCGTAGCTGCGGACGAGCCTGCGGAAAGGCAGGTCCGTTACGCCGGTCATCGGCGCCAGAACAACCGGCGTGTCGATGGTCACGGGACCGATGTTGATCGGCTTCGGCGGGACCGGAGGAAGGGGGGGCGTGCTCATATCGGAGGGTTGTGCCTAAATATTGGGCAGCCACATAGTGCGTTGCAGCGAAAACGGCAAGCGGCTAGCGCCGGGCGCTATGCCCATCGCCGCTCCCCTGCCCCCATTCGCCGCCGTGGTCGTCGCCGCAGGCAAGGGACTGCGCGCAGGGCAGCCTCTTCCCAAGCAGTTCGCAAGCTGGCGCGGCAAACCTGTTCTGCGCCATTCGGTCGAAACGCTACTGGACGCAGGTGCGCATCCGCTTGTGGTGGTCATCCCCGAAAATGGCGAGGACGTAGCCCGGGCAGTGCTAGTCGGCCTTGAAGGGATCAGCCTGGTCACCGGCGGGGAAACCCGGCAGGATTCGGTTGCCCGTGGACTTGAAGCTGTTTCTGCTGCGGATCGCGTCCTCATCCACGACGCAGCACGTCCGGATTTGCCGCGTGAAGTCATCGAACGGCTGCTTGCCGCACTTGCCACTCACCCGGGAGCAATCCCGGCGCTTTCCGTAGTCGACAGCCTGGCAGTCGACGCAGGCGGCGTGATGGCCGGCAGCGCGGAGCGCGACACGCTGCGCCGGGTGCAAACCCCCCAGGCATTCAGGTTCGCGGACATCCTGGCCGCCCATCGTGCATGGAGCGGGCCGACGAATGCCGGGGACGATGCCCAGGTCCTGCGCGCCGCAGGCGGGACCATTGCCCTCGTCGAGGGACACGAGCGCCTCGCCAAACTGACTTTTGCAGGGGATTTCATGACCGACACACCGGACATTCGCACGGGAATGGGCTTTGACGTCCATCGCCTCGTCGCCGGCGAGGAGTTGTGGCTCGGCGGTATCCGGATCGAACACGAGAAGGGACTCGCGGGCCATAGCGATGCCGACGTAGTGCTCCATGCACTGACCGATGCCATCCTGGGGGCCATCGGCGACGGCGATATCGGAACCCATTTTCCCCCGAGCGACCCGCAGTGGAAAGGTGCAAGCAGCGACAGGTTCCTCGTCCATGCTGCTGAACTGGCACGGAAATCCGGCTTCACGATCTCGAATGTCGACCTGACCATCATCTGCGAAGAGCCCAAGATCGGACCTCACCGGCCCGCAATCCGTTACCGCATCGCCGCCTTGCTTGGCATTGACAGCGCCCGCGTATCGGTGAAGGCGACGACCACCGAACGGCTTGGCTTTGCCGGTCGTGGCGAAGGCATCGCCACGCAGGCGATCGCCACCGTGGTCCGTCAACAAGGGTAGCGCCATGATCGAAGACAGCCCCTTTCCCAAGGAAATCACCGATCTCGCCGAGAAGGTGATCAAGGCCAATGTCGCAGCCGGTCGCAAGGTCGCCCTCGCCGAGAGCTGCACCGGCGGGCTCGTCTGCGGCGCGCTTACCGACGTACCGGGATCATCGGCAGTGCTGGACCGCGGTTTCATCACCTATTCCAACGAAGCGAAGATGGAGTGCCTCGGCGTACCGCTCGACATCATCGAGACCTTCGGCGCGGTATCGATCGCTTGTGCATGGGCGATGGCAAAGGGGGCGCTCGAAAACTCCGGCGCAGATGTCGCCGTAGCCATCAGCGGCGTGGCCGGACCCGGTGGCGGAACCGAGTTCAAACCTGTCGGGACTGTAGTGTTCGCTCGCGTGGTGCGCGGCCAGGAAGGCGAGCCCGACGGGGAAATGAAACGCTTCGATCCTACGACGCGCGGCGATATCCGCCGTCAGGCGACGATCTGCGCGCTCGAACTGCTGTTGCCGTAGAGCTCGTTGGCGCGCTTTTCGAAAGCGCCCACCATCTTCCGGAATGCCCGGTCGAAATACTGGCCTGCCAGTGCTTCGAACACTGCGCTTCGAAATGCGAATTCGACGCAGAAATCGACCTCGCATCCACCGGGAGCGGGCGTGAACGTCCAATTGTTGTCGAGATCTTTCAGCGGTCCGTCGACGTAGAACACCTCGATATGCTCCGGACGCCGCTTCTCGACGCGCGAGGTGAACTTCTCGCGAATGGCCTTGAAGCCGACCAGCATGTCCGCGACCATTTCGGTCTCGGTGTCGGATTTGATGCGTGTCGCGACGACCCACGGAAGGAACTTGGGATAGCTAGCAACATCTGCGACCAGATCGAACATCTGCTCGCAGGTGTATGGCAGAAAACGCTTTTCCCGGATTCCCGGCATCAGGCGCCCTGTTTGGCGAGCTTCGTTTCGCGCGCCGCGCGCATCTGGGCAAAATCGTCGCCAGCGTGATAGCTCGAGCGGGTCAGCGGGCTCGCTGCAACCTGGAGGAAGCCCTTTGCGCGGGCAATCGCGCCATAGGCAGCGAACTGCTTTGGGGTCACGAACTCCTCCACCTTCGCATGCTTGGGCGTCGGCTGCAGGTACTGGCCCATGGTTATGAAATCGATGTCCGCGCTGCGCATGTCATCCATCACCTGGTGGACTTCGAGGCGAGCTTCGCCGAGCCCGAGCATGATACCCGACTTGGTGAAGATCAGCGGATTATGTGCCTTCACCTCTTCAAGCAGGCGCAGCGATGCGTAGTAGCGCGCACCCGGGCGGATCGTCGGGTAGAGGCGCGGAACGGTCTCGAGATTGTGGTTGAAGACGTCGGGGCCAGCCTCGCAAATTTCCTCGATCGACTGCTTCATCCGGCCCTTGAAGTCGGGCGTGAGGATTTCGATCGTGGTATTCGGGGTCTCGCGGCGAAGCGCGTTGATGACCTTGACGAACTGGCCTGCCCCGCGGTCGGGAAGGTCGTCACGATCGACGCTGGTAATGACGATGTGCTCGAGACCCATGGCGGCTGCGGCCGCGGCCGTGTGTTCGGGTTCGAGCGGATCGACCGGCATGGGCATGCCCGTCTTGATATTGCAGAACCGGCAGGCGCGGGTGCAGGTATCGCCAAGGATCATCACCGTGGCATGCTTCTTGGTCCAGCATTCGCCGATGTTCGGGCAAGCCGCTTCCTCGCACACCGTGTGAAGGTTGAGTTCACGCATCAGCTTGCGCGTTTCGTTGTAGCCCTGGCTCACAGGTGCCTTCACGCGAATCCAGTCGGGCTTGCGCTGCATGCGCGGACGTTCGCCTTCGGGCGCGGGTGCGGAGGATAGGTCGTTCATGTCGCGGCCCATCTAGGCCCCCTGCCCCGCTCGGGCAAGCCGCATAGCTATTCGCGAATCCCTTGCTTCGAACTCTGAAACATTGCAGCGGGGCCGGAATGAAGAGCTTTGACGAGATGATCGACGGCTATGGCCGTTTCCGTAGCGGTGACTGGAAGCGCCAGCACGATCGATGGGAAGAGCTCAAGGAAGGCCAATCACCTCAGGTGATGGTGATCGCCTGTTCGGACAGTCGAGTCGATCCGGCCCAGATTTTCGACGTGGACCCTGGCGAGATTTTCGTCGTTCGCAACGTGGCGGCTCTTGTTCCGCCTTACGAGACCACGCCGGGTCGGCACGGCGTGTCCGCCGCTCTCGAATTTGCGATCCAGTTCCTGCGAGTGAAGGAAGTCGTCGTCATGGGTCATGGCATGTGCGGCGGTTGCCAGGCCGCCCTGACGCAGGACCTGCATGGCAACGAGTTGGGCGAAGGCGGCTTCGTGGCTCACTGGATCGACATGCTGGACGAAGTGCGCGAGCCGATCGCGTCGGAACTGGGCACGAAAGGCAGGACCGCGGAGCGAGCGATGGAGCTTGCGGCCGTCAAGGTCAGTCTAGCCAACCTGCGGACCTTCCCATGCGTGCAGGAAAAGGAGAAGCGCGGCACTCTCGCGCTGCGCGGTGCCTATTTCGCCATCTCCGACGGCATCCTCTACCTCCTCGACGAGCGAACCGGCGAGTTTCGCCCCGCGAAATAAGTGCTTGCCCGCCTAGCAGGGCATGGCCATCTGGGCGCCATGGCCGAATTCTCGCAGCGTAACATCGCCCTCTTGATCGACGCGGACAATGCCAGTCCTGCGGGCATCGATCCCGTCCTGACCGTGCTCGCGGAACTGGGGCAGGTGAATATCCGACGGGCCTATGGCAACTGGCGCAAGGCAAGCCTCAAGGGATGGGTCGACCTGATGCATCGTTACGGCATCGAACCGCAGCAGCAATTCGACCTGACCAAGGGCAAGAACGCTACCGACATGAAAATGACCATCGATGCGATGGACATGCTGTTTCGCGGACGGGTCGACGGATTCGGCATCATGTCTTCCGACAGCGACTTCATGCCGCTTGCCATGCGCATCCGTCAGGATGGCCTGCCCGTCTATGGCTTCGGCGGCGAGAAGACGCCCGAGGCCTTCCGGCAGGCATGCACGCGGTTCATCGACGTCAACGCGCTGATCAAGGCCGAGAAGGACGAGCGACGCGAGAACGGCGCCAAGGGCGCAAGTGCATCAAACGTGCTCGACCAGGAATTGCTCGACCTGCTATTCGACGCCTACAATGCCAGCAAGCGTGACGAAAAAGGCTTCGCGAAGCTATCCGAAGTCGGCCAGCGCGCCGGCAACCGCTCCAGCTTCGACACCCGCAACTACGGCTTCGCGCGGCTCATCGACCTGATCGAGGTCGTGCCCAACTTCAGTATCGAGCGGCGCAACGACGGGCAGGTCTTCGTCAAGCGCCTGCGCTGACAGCCTTGCTTCGGCGGCCAAAGGAAAGGGCGCGGATCCTTTCGAACCCGCGCCCTCCTTACTTCAACCGATAGCGGCTCGTTACATCGAGCCCGCTTCCTGAGCGGCGTAGACCGCCCACAGGCTGGCAATGGCCTGGCGAGCACCTTCGACCTTGTTGAAGGTCGCCTGCGCCTCGGCGTACTTGCCCTGATCGACCTGCGCGATGCCGAGACGGGTCAGGACGAGCGGGGTGTTGACCCCGGCCTGGCCCAGCGCCTTGGTGTAGAACTCTTCGGCTTCGGCGCCACGGCCCATGCTGAGAAGCGCATCGCCAGCTGCCATGACCGAGTTCAGGGTCGCGCCGCTGGCACGGGCGGTCTTCATCAGCGAGGGCATATCCTTCTGGTCCACCGCAACGCGCTCTGCAGCCTGGCGACGAGTGTCGGCGACATAGGCGTCATCCTTGCGCAGCTTGCCCTTGGCGATGCCTTCGTCGATCACGGTGACGACTTCCGCCGGCAGACGGCGGTAATCGGCAGCGTCGAGATACTCGAGATAGGTACGCCCTTCACGCAACGACGAGGTGCGACGGCCAAGGCGCAGGAGATCGAGGATCTCCGGGTTCTGGTAGCCACCGGTGTTCAGCATGATGGCGACCGCATCACCCCAGCTGGCTTCGCCCGGGAATTCCGAAACGTAGAGCTTGGCGTACTTCTGCGCTTCGCTCACCAGGCTGTTGTTGTAGGCCATGGCCAAACCGCGCTTGATCCACGCTTCGTTGATCGGCTTGCCAGCTGCGCGACGCGCATCGACAACACCGGTCAGGTAGGCAAGACCTTCGGCGGTCTTGTTCTCGCCGAAATAGCTTTCCGCGACGAAGATTTCAGGATCATTGTCGGCATAGCCGGCGTCAATCGCAGCCTGGAGGAAGCGGCGAGCGGCCGGATAGTCCTTCTGCTGGTAGGCCAGCTGGCCAGCCTGGAAGTTGTACACGCCGACCTGTTCGGGAGCGACCTTGCCGCTGCCGAGCATCAGTTCGAGACCCTGACGCGCAAGTGCCATGTCGTTGGTCTTCTGGCCGAGGTTCACGAGCAAGCCGCCAACCGCGTGACGATCGTCCTCGGTTTCGGTCGCAGCGACGACCGCGGGGATTGCAGCCTTGATCGCCGCATAGTCCGGAGCGGCCGAGTTGAACTGATCGGCAACCGGCTTGTAAGCGGTAATGAAGCCCTTCGAGTAATTCGACTTGGCCGGCTTTTCCTTCTTCTCCTTGGCTGCGTAGGCCGGAGTTTCCAGGGCAACGGCGCTGACACCAAGACCGGCGGTCAGGGCGATGGCAAGGGCGAAAGCGGAGGACGAGCCCGTCTTGCGGACGAGGGACGAGAAAATCATAATCTAGGCTCCCAAGAGTGGTTAGGGGTCTGAGCGCGAAGAGGGTAAAATTCAATCCTGCGGCCCATGCCGCGTGTGTGCTCTCATTGCAAATCTTCTACGCAAATGCGGCTGAATGCGCATTGAATGCGACCTGTGCCCGCCGTTCAGGGTTTCCATGGGCGCACAGACCACCCATATGTGGAAAAAGCGCTCGATACGGCGCTTCGTTCCCCCCGCTCGGTGGCGCTTTGACGCCCTCTCGCCTAAGTTCGGGCACCTCAGAACATAAGCAGTTCGCAGTACGGAAAACAGCGTTTTGTCAGACGATACCGAAGTCCTGAACCCTCCCGCCTTCGATGGCGGCGAATATACCCGCATCGACATCGTCGATGAGATGAAGACGAGCTACCTCGATTACGCGATGAGCGTGATCGTCAGCCGTGCGCTTCCAGATGTGCGCGACGGGTTGAAGCCGGTTCATCGGCGCATCCTCTTCGCCAGCCAGGAAGGCGGATTCGTCGCCGGGCGCCCCTATCGCAAGAGCGCCAAGATCGTCGGCGACGTGATGGGCAACTACCACCCCCACGGTGACGCGGCGATCTATGATGCTCTCGCCCGCATGACGCAGGACTGGTCGCTCCGCGTCCCGCTGATCGACGGTCAGGGCAACTTCGGTTCGATGGACCCCGATCCGCCGGCTTCGATGCGCTATACCGAAGCCCGCCTTGCACGCGTCGCCAACGCACTGCTCGACGATCTCGACAAGGACACGGTCGACTTCACCGACAACTATGACGGTTCGCGGCAGGAGCCCACGGTCCTCCCTGCCCGGTTCCCCAACCTGCTGGTCAACGGCGCAGGCGGCATCGCGGTCGGCATGGCGACCAACATCCCGCCGCACAATCTCGGCGAAGTCATCGACGGCTGCTTCGCATTCATGGACAACCCCGCGATCACTAGCGAGGAACTGTTCGAGATCATCCCGGGTCCGGATTTCCCGACCGCACCGCTGATCCTAGGCAAGTCCGGTTCGCGAGCGGCCTACACTACCGGGCGCGGCTCCATCCTGATGCGTGCACGCCACGAATTCGAGACCGGCCGCAATGACCGCCGGTCGATCGTCCTTACCTCGATTCCCTACCAGGTCGGCAAGAGCTCGCTGGTCGAGAAGATTGCCGAGGCGGCGAAGGACAAGCGGATCGAGGGTATTTCCGACATTCGTGACGAATCCTCGCGTGAAGGTGTTCGCGTCGTTGTAGACCTGAAGCGGGATGCCTCGCCCGAGGTCGTGCTCAACCAGATCTGGCGCTACACCCCGGCGCAGGCGAGCTTCCCCGCGAACATGCTCGCCATCCGTGGCGGCCGCCCCGAAACCCTGACCCTGCGCGAGTTCATCCAGGCCTTCATCGGTTTCCGCGAAGAGGTGATCACCCGCCGGACCAAGTTCGAACTGAACAAGGCACGCGAACGGGCGCACATCTTGCTCGGCCTCGTGGTCGCGGTTTCGAACCTCGACGAGGTCGTGGCGATGATCCGCGGTTCGTCGAACCCCGCCGACGCCCGCGCCAAGCTGCTCGCCAAGGAATGGCCGATCGGCGACATCGCCCAGTACATTGCGCTGGTCGAGGCCATCGAACCGACCGAGGACGAACACGGCGGCACCTACCGCCTCTCCGAACGGCAGGTTAAGGCGATCCTCGACCTGCGCCTGCATCGCCTGACCGCGCTGGGTCGCGACGAGATCGGCGACGAGCTCAAGGAGCTCAGCATCGCGATCGAGGAATACCTCTCGATCCTCGCCGACCGCGTGAAGCTCTACGGCGTCATGCGCGAGGAACTGCAGGAAATCCGCGCCAACTACGCGACCCCGCGTGTCTCCGAAATCGCTCCCGCCTGGGACGGCCTCGAGGACGAGGACCTGATCGAGCGCGAGGACATGGTCGTGACCGTGACCCATGGCGGCTACATCAAGCGCACTCCGCTCGACGCCTTCCGTGCGCAGAACCGCGGCGGCAAGGGCCGCAGCGGCATGGCGACGAAGGACGAGGATGCCGTCGTCGAGATGTTCGTCACCTCAACGCACAACCCGGTGCTGTTCTTCACCAACACCGGTCGCGTATATCGCATGAAGGTATGGAAACTGCCCGAGGGCGGACCCACGACCAAGGGGCGTCCGATGGTCAACCTCTTGCCGCTCGGTGACGAGGAGCGAGTGACGAACGTCCTGCCCCTGCCCGAAGACGAAAACGAGTGGAGCAATCTCAACATCGTTTTCGCGACGGAACAGGGCATGGTCCGCCGCAACTCGATGGATGCCTTCACCAACGTGCCTTCGAACGGGAAGTACGCGATGGGCTTCGTCGAAGGCAGCGGTGACCGTCTGATCGGGGTCGAACTGCTGACCGAGGAGCAGGAGATTTTCCTGGCTTCGGATGCGGGCAAGGCGATCCGTTTCTCCGCCACCGACGCGCGCGAGACCAAGAGCCGCACCGGCATCGGCGTGCGCGGCATGAAGCTGAAGGACGGGCAGAAGGTCGTCTCGATGGCGGTGCTCGATGCCGGCGAATGGACGACGGAGCAGCGCGATGCCTATCTTCGCGCCGCGCCGTGGAAGGACAACGACGCAGAGGCCGCTCTCGACGATGAGACAGTTGCCCGGATGGCAGAAGGCGAGGAATTCGTCCTCACCATTACCGCCAATGGCTACGGCAAGATTTCGTCCGCTTACGAATACCGGACAATCGGCCGCGGCGGCCAGGGTCTCACCAATATCGGTACTCCCGAGAGCAATCCCGAGCGCAACGGTCCGGTGGTCGCCAGCTTCCCGGTCAAGCATGGCTCGCAGCTGATGCTCGTCACCGATCAGGCCAAGCTGATCCGCTTGCCGATCGACTTCCGCCACATGCTGGAAGGCGAGGATCCGGGCGGTTTCCGTATCATCGGCCGCGGTTCCGCAGGCATCCGCATCTTCAATGTCGCTGCGGGCGAGCATGTCGTCGGCGCGGCGCTGATCGACGAGACCGAGGAGCCGGAGAACGCTGCCGAGGAGGCAGTGGCCGAGGAAATGGCAGACCTTGCCGCCAAGGACACAGAGCCTTACACCACTGCGCACTCGGACAAGAATATCGAAGGCGAACCCGGCGGATGACGATAAAGGTCGAGCCCAGTGGACGGGCGTGCGGCGCACGCGTGTCCGGGCTCGACCTTTCTCAGACCCTGACGCCCGATCAGGTACGCGAAATCCGCGCCATGTGGCTGGAACACAAGGTGCTGGCATTCGCCGAGCAGTCGCTCGACGATGACGATCTCGAGACCTTCACCAAGCTGATGGGCGGGTTTGGAGAGGACCCGTTCTTTGCGCCCATCGAGGGCCGCCGCAACATCGCAGCTATCCTGCGCGAAGCGGATGAGACGACCCCGCTCTTTGCCGAGAACTGGCACAGCGACTGGAGTTTCCTCGAACGTCCCCCTGCGGGGACATGCTTGCTGGCGATCGACATTCCGCCGACGGGCGGTGACACGCTGTTCGCAGACCAGGGCGCGGCATTTGCCGCCCTGCCCGAGGATCGCAAGGACTACCTGCGCTCGCTTACGGCGATTCACAGCGCCAAGCTGGCCTATGCCCCGGACGGAACTTACGGGGAGAAAGACAAGGGCCGCTCGATGGCCATTCGCCCGGGCGAAAGTGCCCGCGAGACCCGAACCCACCCGCTGGTCCAGCGTCACCCCGAAACCGGTGAGGAGTGCCTCTACTCCACGCTAGGCTATATCGTCGGGATCGAGGGGATGGACGATACCGAGGCATTCCCATTCCTCGCCGAACTTGCCGCATGGCAGTCACGAGAGGAGTTCGTCTATCGCCATCGCTGGGAGTCTGACATGCTGGTCATGTGGGACAACCGGGCTGTCCTGCACAAGGCAACCGGGGGCTATGAAGGCCACCGGCGCGAGCTGCACCGCACTACCATCGCCGCCTTCGCCGGCTAGGGGCGGTTACGGTCCCTGCGCAGGGTCTGGATCACACCCGTCGCGATGAGGAACTGGCCCGAGTAGTAGATCGGCCAGACGAGCCAATCGGCTACAGGCTTCATCGCTGGTACCCCCATGCGAGCGAAAATGAGCCAGTCCGAGATAACGAACAGCACTGCGCCGATCCCGACCCGATAACGCGGAAACCGGCTCGCCCATGCCGTCGCCGCCATGATCCCCAGACCCACCGAGTAGAGCAGGACAAGAGGCTCGCGGGTAAGAAGCCACGATATCAGCGGGGTCGCGACAAGGAGAGCGACGGCAGCCCCGATCTGGCTCCTGCGATAAGCCTTGCGTCGATGCTGGAGGTAGAAAACGCTGGCGACGAAGTGCCCTGCCAGGAAGAAACCTGCTCCTACCTCGAAGAACAGGTCGAGCAGGGCATCACCCAGTGCGCCGAGCAACATGACCAGCGATATCACCTTCGCATCGCGCTCCGGGTGACGAACCCATGCATATACGGCGAGGAAACCTACGCCGGCTCCCTTGATCAGCGCTAGATACAGCTCGGGCACCGGCGCGAGCGGCAGCCAGTCCCTGGTTACGAAATAGAATGCCAGCGAAGCTGTCAGGCTCGCCAGCAGCCACGGACGATGTTCGGCAAGTGCGCGCTTGGGCATGGAACTCCCCTCTTGGCGAGCGCTAGGGCTTGATGGGCCAACCATGCAAGCCTAACTGCGCCGCCAATGACCCACGATATCCACATTATCGGCGGCGGCCTCGCCGGAAGCGAAGCGGCCTGGCAGCTGGCCCAGCGCGGCTTCCGCGTGCGCCTGTCCGAAATGCGCGGATCGGGCGACATGACGCCTGCCCACCAGACCGACGGCCTCGCAGAACTGGTGTGCTCGAACAGCTTCCGGTCCGACGACAGCGACAAAAACGCGGTTGGTCTGTTGCATTACGAGATGCGCCAGCTCGACAGCCTGGTCATGCGTGCCGGTGAGATTGCTCGCGTCCCCGCAGGCAGCGCGATGGCTGTGGATCGCGATGTCTTCTCGGAAGAGGTGCAGCGTACGTTGGAGAGCCATCCCAATGTCACGGTCGTACGCGAGCGGATCGATGCCCTTCCCGCCTCCGGTCCCACCATCGTCGCAACCGGCCCTCTTACCGCTCAGTCGCTCGCCGAGAGCATCGTTGCAGCGACCGGGCAGGACCGCCTCGCCTTTTTCGATGCCATCGCCCCCATCATCCATCGCGACAGCATCGACATGTCGAAATGTTGGATCCAGTCCCGCTGGAACAAGCGCACCGAGGCCTCGAACGAGGGCGGCGATTACATCAACTGCCCGATGACCCAGGAGCAGTATCTCGCATTCCACCAAGGCTTAATGGATGGTGAGAAGACCGAATTCCGCGAGTGGGAGCAGGACACGCCCTATTTCGACGGGTGCATGCCGATCGAGGTGATGGCTGCGCGCGGGGTCGAAACCTTGCGCTACGGCCCGATGAAGGGCGTCGGGCTCGACAACCCCTTCGACACCTCTGACGAATTCCCGCAAGGCCGCTGGCCCTATGCAGTCGTCCAGCTGCGGCAGGACAACAAGCTTGGCACGCTGTGGAACATGGTCGGCTTCCAGACGAAGCTCAAATATGCGGCGCAGGTCGAGCTTTTCCGCACCATCCCCGGCCTCGAGAATGCCGAGTTCGCACGGCTTGGCGGCCTCCACCGCAACACCTTCCTCAATTCACCCATGGTGCTCGATCGCCAGCTGCGCCTGCGCAATGCGCCGCATATCCGCTTCGCCGGGCAGGTCACTGGCTGCGAGGGCTATGTGGAAAGCTCTGCCGTCGGGCTGATGGCGGGCATGATGGCCGCAGCCGAACTCGCCGGACGCGAGTGGAGCGCCCCGCCCCGCACCACCGCTTTTGGCGCGCTGCTGGCACACATCACTGGGGATGCGGAGGCGGAGACCTACCAGCCCATGAACGTCAATTTCGGCCTGTTCCCGCCGCTCCACGATGTGGGCAAGAAGGTGCGCAAGGAAGCCTATACTGGCCGCGCCAAGGCCGACCTCAGGGACTGGATCGCCAGCAGCGCGCTGGTTGACGCCTGATCAGCAGGCGCACTTCCGCTTCTTTACCGGCTTCGGCTTCGTTGTCGCAAACTCGGCCGGCGTTAGCTGGTTGTCTTTGTCGGCGTCGGCGCCCTCGAATTTGTCTACAGTCGCCACTGCCCATTCTTCGAAATCGAGCAGGTTATTGCCGTCCTTGTCGAGCTTGCGGAAAGCATCGCTGCGCGTCGAGAGCATTTCCACTCGGCTGACCCGCCAGTCGCGATTTCGGTCATAGCGGAAGAAGCGTTGCTGTTCCCTGGTCAGCTCGCTTGCTTCGGGCGGCTCGGGACCGAGCATGTTACCAGGATCGCTTTCGGGAACTTCGGGGAGCGGTTCCGTAGCCGGTGCGGCCAACGGCGGCGGTGCAGCTTGCTCGACCTGCGCTCTTCCTTGCCACCAGAACATTCCCAAGCCGCCGAGCGCAAGCGTGGCGAAGCTCCCCAATACGACACCTCTCACGCGCGCCCCCAATTTCCGAATGACTGCAACGCCTTAGCGCCCCAACACTATCGAACGCAACGCTGTGAGTGCGGCTCCCCTGTCGGACAGGAGCGGGCCGCCCCCGCGCTTGAGCGACCGGCCGGCAAGTGCCTGAAGGATCGCCAGCCCACGCAGTCTGCTAGGAAGGCGACGGCCCTGCGCCGGCACCGTCCCGGCAATTGCAACGAGAGCGGCGCGATCGCTCGCACCGCGCACCCCTGCGGCCAGATCGGCAATCGACCAAAGTCGCGCTGCGCGGCGGATTTCCGGCTCGAAATCGGCGGAAACCTGCGTGTGCCCGGCGTAGGTTAGCCAAGCCTTCTCACGACCTTCGAGAAGCGGATTAATGGAGGACTCGTCGAGCCTCTCCGCCAGAAGGAATGCCTCCCACCCGTCGACCAGGCAGGCAAGTTCGGCAGAGGCTGCACCAAAGGCGGTCCCGATATCATTGACCAGCGGATTGCCTGTCGGACGTTCATGGAGGGGAGCGGAAATAGCATCGCGCCACCAGGCGAGCCGCAACTGGCCGACGATTGCCTCGCTCGCCTGTGCAACGGCGCGGCCGAGGTTGCGATCGAGCTCGAACATCGCCTTCAACGCCGCCCGATCGTCGGGCCTGGAGTGGGCGATTGCCAGTTCGAGTTCAGGAGGAAGTGGGCTCTCGGCAGCGTTCATGCCGCGCTTATGGCGCAAGCATGCACACATTCAAGCTCGGGCGAAGGATCACTCCTGGAAGTAGGCGCGACGAGTCGAGCGAACCGGCAGCGAGCCAAGGTTCACGAACACGAGGTTCACCTTGTAGCTGCCCGTACCCACCAGCTCGACGTACTTGCGACCGTCCGTCGATGTTCCCCGCGTCAGGGTGACTGCGGCTGAACCGAATTTCTTGGCGGTCAGGAGATTGCTCTCGAACTTCGTTGAAAGCTCGGCATCGCTCGGTTGCGGATAGAGAATGGCTGCGCGAGCCGTCTCGTCGATCGCCGTGGTCATCGAGTTCTTGAAATAGAGGTAGATGCCCATGTTGAGGGCGCCGAGCAGCATGACCAGCGCGACCGGGATCGCGAGACCGAACTCGACGGCGGCGGCACCCTTCCGGTCGCCAACAAGGTTGCGCAGCAGCCCCCTCACTGGGTCTGCACCGTGACGTGGCCCGTGTAATCGAACGACTTCACGTAGTTCGCGTACCCCGGGATGTTCAGGATCGGTGTGTATGTGTCCTTGACCTCGATCTTGACGAACTTGGTCACTACTGCGGTAGCCTTGTTGCAGATGCCGAGGGTCTGGTTCGCCTTGGAAGAGTCGCATTCGATCCATGACGTGACCGTAATCTTGTTGGCCGGAAGTCCCGTCGCCAGGACCATTTCGGCCTTGATGACCGGATCGAGCGGGACGGATTCCATCTTCGCGTAGATGTAGTCCGCGCCGACCTGGGCATATTGCTGCATTTTCATGCGGTGCATGAAGCCCATGGTCGCATCGACCGAAGCGAGGGCCATCGTCAGCAGGATCGGCGTCGCGAAGGCGAGCTCGAGCGTCGCGTTACCGCGTGTCTCGCTCGCCAGTCGCTTTGCAATCCTCGAAATCACTGACGCATCCTCAAGAACTTGTCGCCGGTGAAGGACACCACGCCGCGACCCGACGGGCAGCTGTTCGACACCGAGGTGTTCCCACTAAAGGAGATGTATTGAGAAATGATTTGCAGGCAGTCGGTCGTCATGCCGCTGTTGCCGGTGAAGGTCACGCGGGTGCTCGGGGCATAGATCGCACCGTCGAACTGCGACTTGGAATCTCCGGTCACAGCGAAGCCGCCGTTGGTTCCGTTGCCGAGCGGCGTGCGGCTGTCCTGGTGGATCAGGATACCAGCATACGAGCCAGAGGACGGAGCGGTAAGCTGGAGGTTCGAAGTGCCCTGTGCGCTGAAGGTGCCGATCTTCGAACTGTTGAACACCGCATCCGTGTTGGTGAAGACCAGTGTCACGCCGTTGCCGATCACAGTCGCATTGCCGCCGACGCTGAGGCCTTTTTCGCCGAGGTAGTACGTGCCGGGATTGAGGGTAAGCTTGGCGTTGGCCTGGATCTGGATTCCCTTGTAGCAACCGGGGCTCAGGGTATTGTTGTTGCCCGAGATCAAAGGCCAGTTGCTGCAGACCTGGTTAGGGTTGGACACCAGATTGGCGAAAGGATCGGCCGATGCGGCGACGCCGTTATTGATCGCCGTGTCGGACGTGATGCTGTTACCCTGATTGACTGTACCGACTGCAGAAAGCGCACCGGCCTTGATGGTGTCCGAAGAAGTCGCATCAAAGTTTGAGTTCGACTGCAGGCCGCAGTTCATGTTGACCGAGGCAGAACCCGTGATGCTCAGCGCCGAACCGGAGTTCGCCAGGGCGATCATGCAGTTCACCACTTCGCTCGACGCCTGTGCGACAGCTTCGACGCTGATGGTCGGAGTGGTCTTCAGGAACATGCTCGAGAAGGGTAGCTTCTGCTTGGTCGACAGGACGATGCGAACCATGCCCTTCTGACCGGCAAACTTGCCGGTGGTCGGGGGCGTTTCGATGGCATTGATCGTGTAGGCGCGCTGGTTGTTGTAGCCCAGAACCTTGCGGACGGCGGTGTCGACGGCCGCGGCGTTACCACCGGCCTTGAGCGAGTTTGCGCCCGCGATCGCACCGGCATCGGCGGCGCTGCGAAGTTCGCGCTTCCAGGTGATCCACTGCGCACCATCGACGGCAAGACCGACGGTCCCCACCAGCGGCACCATGGAAAGCCCCATGAGGGTCATGACATTGCCCTGCGTGCTCTTGCGAAGGCTGCGCAGGAAGGTCTTGGCACTCTCGAACATTATTGGTCATCCTTTCGACCGGCTCGACCTACTTATGCCACGGACGCCTTGGAAAATGCTGAAAGAGGACGGTTAAATCCGGCTGAAATTTCCGCCCGCTTATCCGCTCAAGCCATTGAATTTACGCCATTCTCGCTCGGTAACGAAGGTCTTAATTTCCGGAACCCGGTAATTGGTAATGACTGAAATGCGAAAGACGCCAGGCAGCCCTTCGAGCTAGAGGTCCAACTCTTCCTCAGGGTCTTCCGAGGCAGTCATTAACCTCGATTTTACCCTGTCGAACTAGGTGTTTGCTCCGAAATCCCGGAACCGGAACGGGACAACGTGGGGCTATTATGATCGACATTCGCTTGCGCCGCTTGATGCGAGCACTTCGCGCAGACGTCAGCGGCAATGCCCTGATGCTTACTGCCATGGGCGCACCCGTCATTTTCGGTGGCGCAGGTCTGGGGGTCGATCTGGCCCAGTACTACATGTTCAAGCGCGAGCTTCAGTACGCAGTCGACCAGGCAGCGGTCGCCGGGGCATGGGCGCGAGGCAATGGCGACAAGGGCGTCTACTACAAGACGCGCGCGTTGCAGGAATTCAGTGCCAATCTGTCGACCACCTCAGGCTACTCCCCTACCCTTACCTACGACATCCAGGATTACGGGGACGACAAGCAGAACAGCGTGGTTGTGACTGCGAAGATCACCACGAACTTGCCCTTCAGCAAGCTTCTGATCGGTTCTGCAACGGACGTCGCGGTCAAGGCGCAAGCCTCGTTCGAAGAGCTCGAGGAATACAACCCGTGCCTCTACGCGCTCAACACCACGGCCAATTCCGCGCTCTGGTTCAATGGCGATCCGACAGTCGATGCGAAATGCGGCGTCGGAGCACGGTCGACCTCCGCGACCTCGGTTCGCACCAATGGAGGTAGCGGCCCGCAGGACATCAATTTCGCGATTTCCGGCGGCAGCATCAGTGACGGTTCCGGAGCGTTCGAGAACGCCGCCGTGGTTGAGAACCTCGAAGACCTGATCGATCCGTTCGAGGGGATCACGCCCCCTGACAACTCCACGCCGCGAACGCTGTCGTGCGGATATTCGACGGGCAAGTGGACGGCCGACGAAAAGGCCACCAAGTACGCCACCTACAAGTACTACAAGGGCCAGACCGAGGCCAAGGCCGTCAAGGCCGGTGTCTACACCTACTCGGGTGCCCAGGCCCCGACGACGACGATCACGACCACCTTGTCGATGACTTTCACGAGTCAGCCGGTCGACTACACTTCCGACCTCAAGGTAGTCGGTCCCTACAAGAAGACGGGCAACGGTCCGGACACGATCTGGGAGGAGGAATCCTCCACGACCAAGTACGAATATTCGAACATCGTGCAGGAGACGGCAGCTGCGGGAGCCATGCAGCCCGGCACCTACACCGACTTCGAGATCAGCTGCGATACTGTGCTGTCGAGCGGGATCTATGTGATCAATGGCGGCAAGTTCAAACTCAACGCCGGCAACAAGCTGATCGGCAGCGGCGTTCTCTTCGTCCTCAAGGGCGGAGCCGAACTGCAGATCAATGGCGGCGCCGAAGTCAGCCTTTCGCCCATGTCTTCGACCGAGATGGTAGCCGCAGGGGTCGACTCGGAAACGGCCACCAAGATTGCCGGCATGCTGATCTTCGAAGATCCAAGTTCGGCCGGTTCGGCCAAGAGCAAGATCAACGGCGGCGCGAATTTCGAACTGAACGGCATTGTCTACATGCCGCGCAGCGACGTGCAGCTGGCTGGCCATATGCGCGCCAGCAGCCAGTGCCTCATGCTCATGTCGAATACGATCCAGATCAGCGGTACCGCCGACCTGACGACCCTTTGTCCAGTCGGGAAGGAACCCGATGTGGTGGTAGGCGGTGGCGGAACGCGCGTGAGGCTGGTGTCGTGATCGCCGCCCTCATCCGACTGCTGCGGAGCGATCGCGGCACTGTGGTCATCGAAACGGCTATTGTCCTGCCGGTCCTGGCCATCCTGATCCTCGGCGGCTTCGAGGTCAGCCGCATCGTGGCGCGCAACAGTGAGCTTCAATCGGCTGCCGCGGAAGCTGCGGCCGTGGTGCTGGCCAACCCGCCCGGAGACGCGTCGGAGAAAGCCAAGATCGAGGCAATCGTGGAAAGCTCTGCAGGCCTGGCGACCAACAAGGTCACTCTTACGACACAGTATCGCTGCAACGCCAGCACGACGCTGGTTTCGGCGAGCACGGCTTGCGGCACCAACGACGAGATCTCCGAGTATATCGAGATCCGCATGCTCGACAGCTACACGCCGATCTGGACCAGTTTCGGCGTCGGTCGCACGATCCAGTACGACATTACTCGAAGGGTACAGGTGTCGTGATGCGCGCTCTGTTTGCTCATCTCCGCCACGATGTCCGCGGCTCGACCGTGGTGGAGTTCGCCATTCTGGCGCCCCTCATATTCGGGATGATTTTCGGCGTGATCCAGGTCGGTTCTGCCATGCAGTCGTACAATGCCATGCGCGGCATTGCATCGGACACGGCCCGCTATGCGGTGATCGAATACCAGAAGAAGAACGAGGTGACCGACGCCGCGCTGGAAACCTATGCCAAGGGCATCGCGACCAAGGCACCCTACTTGCTGCAGTCGAGCTTCGCCGCCACGGTCACTCCAGTGGCTGCCTCGCGTGTCGATGGCACGTTCGAAAAGACGCTGGTCGTGACCTACACCCCGCCCAGCTACATGCCGATCATTCCGATCACTCCGCCCCAGCTCAAGTTCACCCGTTCGATCTTCGTCATCGACGAGTAGGCCGAGAGGCAGCGGCGATCAGTCGCGGTAGCAGACCTTCTTCGCCGCCTTCACGATGCGCGGCGTATCGATCAACGCCAGCTTTTCGAGATTTGCCGCATAGGGCAGCGGAACGTCCTCGTCGCAGACGCGGGTGACGGGTGCATCGAGGTGGTCGAAACCCTCCTCCATGCATATCGCAATCACTTCCGAAGCGATTGAGCAGGTCGGCCAGCCTTCTTCTGCAATGACGAGACGATTTGTCTTGGCCAACGAGGTCAGGATCGCTTCCTTGTCGAGCGGACGGAGGGTGCGAAGGTCGATGACCTCGGCGTCGATCCCCTCGCCCGCCAGCTGCTCGGCTGCTTCGAGCGCGAGGCCCACGGCAATCGAGTAGGCGACGATGGTCACGTCGGAACCTTCGCGCATGATGCGTGCCTTGCCGATCGGCAGGACGTAGTCGTCGATATCCGGCACATCGAAGCTGCGACCGTAGACGAGCTCGTTCTCGAGGAAGACGACGGGGTCTTCGCAACGGATCGCGGCCTTCATCAGGCCCTTGGCGTCGGCGGCGTCATAGGGCGCAATGACGATCAGGCCGGGAACGCTGGCGTACCAGGGGCCATAGTTCTGGCTGTGCTGTGCACCGACGCGGCTTGCCGCGCCGTTCGGGCCACGGAACACCACCGGACAGCGCATCTGGCCACCGGACATGTAGTTCGTCTTGGCTGCCGAGTTGATGATGTGGTCGATCGCCTGCATGGCAAAGTTGAAGGTCATGAACTCGACGATCGGACGTAGGCCACCCATGGCGGCACCGGTGCCGATGCCGGCAAAGCCGTATTCCGTGATCGGCGTGTCGATGACACGCTTGGGGCCGAACTCGTCGAGCAGGCCTTGCGTGACCTTGTAGGCACCTTGGTACTGGGCAACCTCCTCGCCCATCACGAAGACGCGCTCGTCACGGCGCATTTCCTCGGCCATGGCATCGCGAAGTGCTTCGCGCACGGTGACTGAGGTGAAGCTGGTGCCCTCGGGCACGTCGGGGTCCTTCACGTCGACCTTGCGAACCGGCTTCGTGATTTCGGCTTCGCTCGGCTCCCGGCCCACGTCCTTGCCCTCGCCCGGGATGTCTGCAGCTGGCGCGGCTTCGGGGGCGGAAGCGACGGCATCCTCTCCCTCACCCGAAATCATCGCGATAACGGTACCGACCTTCACGCCCTCGGTGCCCTCCGCGACGAGGATCTTGCCGAGCGTGCCTTCATCGACGGCTTCGAATTCCATGGTCGCCTTGTCGGTCTCGATTTCGGCGATGATGTCGCCGATGGCGATCTCGTCACCTTCGGACTTGAGCCACTTGGCCAGCGTGCCCTCTTCCATGGTGGGCGACAGTGCGGGCATCTTCAGTTCGATAGCCATGGCTCAATACTCCTCCACCAGAACATCGGTGTAGAGTTCGGCAGCCTCCGGCTCGGGCGAATTCTCGGCGAAGTCCGCCGCTTCGCTGACCACCTTGCGGATGTCCTTGTCGATCGCTTTCAAATCGTCCTCGCTGCTGCCCTGCTCGATCAGGGTCTTCTTCAGGCCCTCGATCGGGTCTTTGTGTTCGCGCACGTCCTGCACTTCCTCGCGGGTGCGGTACTTGGCCGGGTCGGACATGGAGTGGCCGCGATAACGGTAGGTCTCGCATTCCATCAGCACCGGGCCATTGCCCGCACGGACATGAGCAAATGCGATCTCGGCCGCCTGGCGCACTTCGAGCACGTCCATGCCGTTGACCTTCATGCCAGGAATGCGGAACGCGGTCCCGCGGCGATAGAACTCGGTCTCGGCAGAACTGCGCGTGACCGCCGTGCCCATGGCGTACTGGTTGTTCTCCACCACGAAGACGATCGGGAGCTTCCACAAGGCCGCCATGTTGAAGGTCTCGTAGACCTGGCCCTGGTTGGCCGCGCCGTCACCGAAATAGGCAAGGCACAGGCCACCGTCGCCGCTGTACTGGTGCGCCAAGGCAAGACCGCCACCCAGCGCAACCTGCGCGCCCACGATGCCGTGGCCGCCGTAGAACTTATGCTCGGTCGAGAACATGTGCATCGACCCGCCCTTGCCTTTCGAGATACCGGCTTCGCGACCGGTCAGCTCGGCCATGATGACCTTGGGATCGATGCCATAAGCGAGCATGTGACCATGGTCGCGATAGCCCGTGATAACGCTGTCGAGCTTCTCGGTCAGTGCCGACTGGAGACCCACAGCGACCGCTTCCTGGCCGATGTAGAGATGGCAGAAGCCACCGATGAGGCCGAGGCCGTAAAGCTGCCCTGCCCGTTCCTCGAAACGACGGATGAGGAGCATCTGCTCGTAGAAGTGGAGCATCTCCTCCTTGCTCGCGCCATAGCGACGGTCGTCTTCCAGCTTTTCCTGCAGCGAATGCAGGACGAAGTCCCTGCCTCCAACTGTGTCTTCAGCTGCTGACTTCGCGGCGGTCTTCTTGCTCCGGGGGGCTTTTGCCAAGACTTCGGATCCTTGTTCTTCCGGGGAGGAATATGCACGGGCCTATAGGCACAGCCCGCGCGCCCGCGCAACAACCGGCGAGCAATGCATACGAAAACCCTTACGGAAAGGACCGGTTTACGGGTGGATCAGTCTTCGAGCTTGATGACGACTTCGTCCGGGTGGACGACGTTCAACTGGCTACGGAGCAGCTCGCCGACCATGTCGGGATCGGCGTGATCGCGGTCGAGCAGTTCGACCTTGTTGGCCAGCGCATCACGTTCTTTCTCGAGCGCAGCAAGCTGGGCCTTGCGCTGGTCGAGAACGCGCAGGTTCTCGCTCCATGCCAGCAGGCCCGAAGGCCCCGCGATGGCAATCCCGCCCATGACGAGCAGTGCGGCAAGGGCTCCGTGTTGGGAGACCTTGGCTTTTCGTAATGCCATCATGGATTTGCCGCGCCGCATTGAGACACAGAATCACAATCCGGAGTCGCGCGCAAGTACCTTCGCGACAGGACGAGAGAATTATCCTCTACCGGACTGCTACCGACCGGTATCGAGGAAGTCCCGGGCCGAGAATTTCTCCGGTGCGGCGACCTCGACAATCGGGTCGTCGCGGTCGTCGAATTCGGTCCTCAGCGCTTTGCTCATCACTGCATGCATGTCGTAAAGGCAGGTGATGTAGGTGAGCTCGAGGATCTCGACGTCCGAGAATTCGGCCTTCAGTTCGGCAAACAGTGCGTCGGGCACCCTGCCCCTGTGGGTCACGAGCCTGTCGGCATATGCGAGAACGAGCCGTTCGCGTTTGTCGAAGAGATCGCTGGTTTGCCAGGTCGGCACGGCAGCGATCTTCTCATCGCTTACACCAAGTCCGCGTAAGCTCTTGCAATGCTGTGAGAACACGAATTGGCTGCCGACGGCATAGCCCGCCCAGGTCTGCCCCAGTTCCCGCAGGACCGGGTCGATCTGGCGAGCGGGATTACGGTAGTACCCGAAGCCCTGCGCCGCGTGCCGGAGGGTATCGGGCGAATTCGCAAAGACGGTCCACCAATCCCCCGGCGTGCCCGTGTCGGTGCCGGGATCGGTGACCGGATCGCGTTCGCCGAACAGCAGCTTGTAAAGCGGTAGCGCGACTTCGGCATCGGCCTCGTCGCGCGGGATCTCGCGCAGGCGGGGCATCAGGCGTCCACCGTCGCAGGCTCGT
Organism: Qipengyuania sp. RANM35; assembly: GCF_041021145.2. Taxonomy (NCBI): domain Bacteria; kingdom Pseudomonadati; phylum Pseudomonadota; class Alphaproteobacteria; order Sphingomonadales; family Erythrobacteraceae; genus Qipengyuania; species Qipengyuania sp. RANM35. The sequence goes on from NZ_CM196433.1 coordinate 1,148,075, forward strand.
GGCGCACGTCCTCGGGCGTGAACTCCTTCGTGTAGGCGGCGAATTCCATCATTATCCCGTTGGGGTCGGTGAAATAGACCGAACGAACGAACACGCCATCGTGCATCTCCTGCGCAACGCCCATCTGGCTGTCGTCGTGATTCACAACCGCATGGGTATGGGGAATGCCGGCTGCCTGGAGCTTGTCGACGGCCGCTTCCAGCTCGCTTTCCTCCATGTCGAAGGCGATGTGGTTCATCGATCCGACCGCGGTTTTTGATTCATAGGGAAAGCTCTTGACCGAGGCGATGCCGGGGGCCGCTGGCGGTCCGTCCTTCCACCAGAAGAAGGCCACTGCAGCCCCACCTCCACAGTCGAAGAAGAAGTGCTGGCCACCGTCCGGCAACTGGACGGTCTTGACCAACGGCATGCCAAGTACGCCGGAATAGAATTCGACCGTTTCCTTCATATCGCGACAGACCAGCGCGATGTGATTGATGCCCTTCACCTTGAACATGACCTGCTCTCCTCTGGGCGAGAGGATGCCAAGCAACGGCTCGTCGTGCAATCGGAACCGTGCGCGTCATTTGCGGCTACCTTTCTTGACAGCAACCGGTTTCAGGTGTAACTATTTTCCAACGAAACCAATCCAGCATTCCAGAGGGTGACAATGGCTGATCTCTTCGACAATCCCATCGGACTCGACGGCTTCGAATTCGTCGAATTCTGCGCGCCGGAAAAAGGCGTGATCGAACCCGTGTTCCAGGCAATGGGCTTCACGCTGGTCGCCAAGCACCGTTCGAAGGATGTCGATCTTTGGCGCCAGGGCCAGATCAACCTCATCATCAACTACGAACCCAAGAGCGCCGCCTGGTATTTCGCCCGCGAACACGGCCCCTCTGCCTGTGGCATGGGTTTCCGCGTCCGTGACGCGCGAAAGGCCTATGCCGAACTGCTCGAACGCGGTGCGGAGCCCGTCGCGGTCCAGACCGGCCCGATGGAACTGCATATTCCCGCGATCCGCGGTATCGGTGGCGCCATCGTCTACCTGATCGACCGTTACGAGGACGCAGAAGGCAACGGCCTTTCGATCTACGACATCGATTTCGAATACCTCCCGGGCGTCGAGAAACACCCGGTCGGCGCCGGCTTCAACGTGATCGACCACCTGACGCACAACGTCTACAACGGGCGCATGAAATACTGGGCGGACTACTACGAGACGCTCTTCAACTTCCGCGAAATCCGCTTCTTCGACATCAAGGGCGAGTACACTGGCCTGACCTCAAAAGCGCTTACCGCCCCCGACGGCAAGATCCGGATCCCTCTCAACGAGGAAGGCGAAGGCGGCAAGGGCCAGATCGAGGAGTTCCTTCGCGAGTTCAACGGCGAGGGCATCCAGCACATCGCGCTGATCTGCGACGACCTCGTCGGCTGCTGGGACAACCTCAAGAAGCTGGGTGTTCCTTTCATGACCGCCCCGCCGGAAACCTATTACGAGATGCTGCCCGAGCGACTGCCCGAACACGGCGAGCCGGTCGACGAGCTCAAGATGCGCGGCATTCTCCTCGACGGCACGACCGAGGGCGGTTCCCCTCGCCTCCTCCTCCAGATCTTTGCCGAAGCACAGGTCGGTCCGGTGTTCTTCGAATTCATCCAGCGCAAGGGTGACGAGGGCTTCGGCGAAGGCAACTTCAAGGCACTGTTCGAGAGCATGGAACGCGACCAGATCAAGCGCGGTGTATTGAACGTGGAGAAGGAACCGGCGGAATGAGCGCGATCAAGCCATCCGGCATCCACCACGCTGCCTACCGCTGCAAGGATGCGAAAGAGACCGTCGATTGGTACGGCAAGGTCCTCGGCATGGAATACACCACCGCCTTTGCGGAGGATCATGTTCCCTCGACCGGGGCCTACGACCCCTACATGCATGTCTTTCTCGACGCGGGTAACGGCAACGTCCTCGCCTTTTTTGAGCTGCCCAATCAGCCCGAAATGGGCCGGGACGAAAACACGCCGCAATGGGTCCAGCACCTCGCCTTCCGCGTGGGCTCGGAAGAGGAACTGCTGGCCGCAAAAGAGCATGTCGAAAGCCTCGGCATCGACGTCCTCGGTCCGACGCACCACGGCATCTTCAAGTCGATCTATTTCTTCGACCCCAACGGCCACCGCGTCGAGCTGGCGACCGACATCGGTACTGACGAGCAGTATGCCGAGCTGAAGCGCGTCGCGCCGCTTATGCTGGACGAATGGAGCCGGACCAAGAAGGCTCCGCGTCATGCCGACTGGCTGCACGAGATCGCGCGCAAGGAACATGGTGTTGGATAACGACTGCTAAGGACTAGTCCTTAGTATTCCGGAACCCTTTCGCAGGCATTCCCGTTGCCCTGCAAAGGGAGTTTTGCACGCGTGAACTATATCGCCACCCTGCGCGACCAATTGCAGGAGATGGGGGAAGGCTTCGTCGAAAGCTTGCCCGCACTCGCTATTGCAGTCTTCGTCCTTTTCCTGACCTGGATTACGGCGCGCTTCGCCGTGCGCATCTCTGACATGCTGGTCGGACGGACCGACATCCGTGCCAGCCTCAAGACGCTTGTCGATACGCTGGTGCGCCTGTCGATCTGGGTTTTCGGCATCTTCGTCGCCGCAGTCGTAGTCATCCCCGAGCTTACCCCCGCCAGCCTGCTTGCTGGCCTAGGGATAGGTGCGGTGGCGATCGGCTTTGCGTTTCAGGACATTTTCGAGAATTTCCTTGCCGGCGTACTGATCATGGTGCGCGAGAAAATGCGCATCGGAGACGTGATCGAATGCGAAGGCATTGCTGGCAAGGTCGAACACATAAACATGCGCGAAACGCACGTCCGCAAGCTCTCGGGCGAGCTGACGATCGTACCGAATTCGATACTGTTCAAGAACCCGGTCAAGATCCTGACCGACGTCGACCAGCGCCGGCATGAGATCGTCGTCGGGGTCAGTTACGATACCAATCTCGACCATGCCGCCGACATCATCCGCCGTGCAGTGGAAGGCGTCGATGTGGTGCTTGCAAGCAAGGGGGTCGACATTTTTGCGCAGGAGTTCAACGCTAGCTCGGTAGACTTCCTGGTGCGGTGGTGGGCCGGATCGACACCGCGCTCGTGTTGGGAGAGCAAGGACAAGGTCGTCCGCGCTATCAAGTCGGCGCTCGACGAAGCGCACATCGAGATTCCCTTCCCCTACATCACCCACACTTTCAAAGAGACCGTGCCGGTCAGCCAACTGGGTGACATGCGCAAGAAGACCCCTTAGGGTTTCTTTTCGAGACTGGGTTGTCCGGTCGAGGGAGAAACGCCGATGGACATCCTTCGCACACCCGCCGATCGTTTCTCCGACCTGCCCGATTATCCCTTTGCCGAGCACTGGTTCGAGGTCGACCTTGGCAACGGGCTGACCGCGCGCCAGCACTATGTGGACGAGGGACCCAAGGAAGCGCCGCCCGTGTTGCTCTACCATGGGGAGCCGAGCTGGTCGTTTCTCTACCGCAAGATGATCCCGATCCTGGTCGACGCCGGTTTTCGTGTGCTCGCCCCCGACCTCATCGGCTTCGGCAAGAGCGACAAGCCGGACGACATTTCGTTCTACACCTATGCCCGCCACGTCGACTGGCTGAAACAATGGCGCAATGCCGTCGAGCCTCGCCCCGCCGCGCTGTTCTGCCAGGATTGGGGTAGCCTGCTGGGCCTGCGCATGGTGGGACAGGAGCCGGATCGCTTCACCTGCGTGGTTGCGAGCAACGCTGCCCTCCCCACCGGCGGCAAGGTCTCCGACGGGTTCACGGCATGGCGTGAATTTGCGCGCAGTTCTCCCGAGTTCGCGATCGGCGGAATCCTCCAAAGGGCGACAAAGACCGAGCTGAGCGAAGCAGAGGTTGCAGCCTATGATGCTCCCTTCCCCGATGAGCCAAGCAAGGCCGGAGCACGAGCCTTTCCGCAGCTCGTGCCGGTCGAGGACGGGATGGACGGAATTGCCGAGAATATGGAGGCGTGGAAGGGGCTCGAGGCATTCAGCGGTCCCTTCCTGACGCTGTTCGGCGAGGATGATCCGGTCCTGGGAGCGGGTGGCCCCATGCTGAGCAAGCGCATCAAGGGTGCCGAGGGTCAGCCGCACGCCATGCTGAGCCGGTGCGGGCATTTCAGCCAGGAGGACCGTCCCGTCGAACTAGCCCAAGGGATCATCGACATGGCCCGCAAGGCCGGCCATCTCGCTTGAACGAAGCCTCCCACCTCACCAAACAGCAGGAAATCGCCCTGGCAATTGCCTCGGGCGCGGTGGTGGCCAATGCCTATTACATTCACCCGATAATCGGCGAGGTCGCCGATCATTTCGGAGTGAGCCATGCACGCATCGGTCTGGTGCCGGCACTCAACCAGATCGCCCTTGCCCTCGGCATTTTCCTGCTTCTGCCGCTGGGCGATCGCTTGTCCAATCGCCGTCTCGCGACAATCTGCGTGACCGGGCAGACGCTGTCGATGGTCGCGATGACGTTGGCGCAGGACTTTGCACTGTTCGTCGCCGGATCGACGCTGCTCGGCTTCTTCACAATCACCCCTTACCTGCTGCCCGCCTATGCCTCGAAGCGAGTAGCGCCCGAAAGGCTCGGCCACGTCACAGCGCTGATCGCTTCAGGGGCTGTTCTCGGCATCTTGCTTGCACGGGTAGGGGCTGGCGTCATCGCAGAGCACTTCGGCTGGCATACAGTCTATTGGATTGCGACGGGTCTGATGGCTGCCGTCACGCTGATGCTTCCTCGCATTATGGAGGCCCGTGAGGCGGGAGCAGTCGCGCACGGGAGCTACCCGGCGCTGCTGAAGTCGGTCTTCCCCATAGTGCGGACGCACACCGAGGTTCTCTTGTCCGGCGCGATCCAGTCGCTCAATTTCGGGCAGTTCGTCGCCATGTGGCTCGGGCTGTCGCTTTACCTGACTTCGCCGGAGATGGGGTACGGCACCGACACGGTAGGATATCTCGCGGGTATCGCCGCGGTTAGCGTCTTCTCGACCCCACGCCTCGGCCGCTGGGCGGATCGTGTCGGACCACGCAAGGCGCGCTCCATGTTCGCGCTGCTGCAACTTTGCGGGATCTGCCTGCTGTGGCCCCTCGGCGGTTCGATTGCCACTCTCCTCCTGCCGTTATTCATCACCAATCTCGTTGGTCCCGGCATCGACGTAACCAGTCGGATGACCTTCCTCTCGCTCCAACCGGAAGTTCGAACCAGGCTAACCACTGCCTACGTTGTGCTGATGTTTTCGGGTGCAGGCCTCGCCAGTTTCGCGGGCACAGCAACATACGATCGCTTTGGGTGGACCGGTACGTGCCTACTGCTCGTGGGCATGTCCCTGCTGCTCAGCGCGTTGGCCAGCTATGCAAGGCGGCTTGGTCGATAGACCAAGGAAATGGTGCGCCCGACAGGATTCGAACCTGTGGCCCCCAGATTAGGAATCTGGTGCTCTATCCTGCTGAGCTACGGGCGCCCCCGGCCCCCTATAGCGGCTGGGAAAGCAGAAACAATCAGTTGAGTTCTTCGGGCGGCGCGACCGGGAACAGCAAGGGGGCGACGGCAATGCCTTCGGCCAGCATTTCCTCGGCCTCTTCCTTCGAAGCCTGGCCATGGATCGGCGCTTCGTCTGCTTCTCCATAGTGCATTGACCGCGCCTTTTCGGCGAAGTCCGCACCAACCCAAGTGGATTTTTCGAGCGCCTTCGCCTGCGCCTCGGCCAGGGCCTTCAGCGCCTGCTTCACCTCGGCCGGCATTTCCCCGCGTACCATCTGCGTCGATTGCTCGGCCCGGGTATTCCCCTTGGCGGGAACCGCAGGAGCCATGGGCGCCTTGTCTACCTGTGACGAACCGCATGCCGGGCAAGTGACCAGCCCCCGCTCCTGCTGGGAACTGTAATCGCCGGACGAGCCGAACCAGCCCTCGAAACGATGGCCTTCACTGCAGCAGAGGTCGAATACGATCATCGTGGCGCCTATTTGGCGATCTCACGCCGGTTGGCAAGGCTGGGAACCTGAGCGCGTACCTCGGCGATCCGGCCAAGGTCGATCTCCGCGAACCCAATTCCCGAGTGCTCGCCCCCCATGTCGAGAAGTACGTCGCCCCAAGGGTCCACCACCAGGCTGTGGCCAAACGTTTGCCGCCCATCCTCGTGTTCGCCGACCTGCGCTGCCGCAACGACGAAGGCGCTGGCTTCGATGGCCCGCGCCCGCTGCATGACATGCCAGTGCGCCTTCCCCGTGGGCACGGTGAATGCGGCAGGGATAGCAATGACATCGCACAGGCGGTTGCCGAGTGCCTCGAACAGGGCAGGAAAGCGCAGATCGTAGCAGATGGTCAGGCCCAGGCGTCCAACCGGCGTAGCCTCGACCACGACCACCTGGTCGCCAGGCTTGTAGGCGTTCGATTCTCGCCAGCTCTCGCCCGTGGCCAGGTCGACGTCGAACATGTGCATCTTGTCGTAGCGGGCCACGACCTCGCCTAGCCCGTTCACTACGAATGCCCTGTTTGCCCAACGCCCGTCCTCGGCAATCACTGCCAATGATCCGATAGACACCCAAATTCCTGTCGCCGCCGCTGCCTCGCGCACTGCCGCGAGGCTGGGGTTCTGGTCTTCGGGCACGATGGACAAGGCGCCTCGCGCGCGATTGCGATCGAGCAGTCCCGACATTTCGGGGGTGAAGAGCATCGATGCACCCTCCCCTGCTGCCTGCCGGACCGCCTCGCCAAGATCGCGTGCATTAGTCACGGGATCGATCCCCGTGTTCATCTGGAAGAGCGCTATCCGCGTCACTCAGGCTTCCAGCATCGCATCCAGCTTGCCCTCTCGCTCGAGGGCATGGAGGTCATCCGACCCGCCGACGTGGATTTCGCCTATGAAAATCTGCGGGACGGTCATCGCACCCGGTGCGCGTTCCAGCATTTCGGAACGCTTGGGACCGCCCATCGTGATGTCATGCTCGGTATAATCTACCCCCTTCTGGTCGAGCAGCCGCTTGGCGCGGAAGCAATAACCACAGCCGAATTTGGTGTAGATGACGACAGGGGGATGACTCATGCATGACCTCGCAGTTTGTCTCTGAGCTAGTGCGCCACTTCACGTCTTGAAAGACATTTCGCCTCGCCTATCTCGAAGGTGCCGTTGCAGGCTGCAGCGGCGACGGGGTGCCAAAACGGGCCCCGCCATGATGAATCGCTCAAAGAGAGGATTTGTTTCGATGAACCGTATGGACTTTACCCCCTATCGTCGTTCCACCGTCGGCTTCGACCGCCTGTTCGACCTGATGGAGCGCCAGGCGCGCAATGCCGGTGGCGACAACTACCCCCCCTTCAACATCGAGCGTCGCGGTGACGACGAATACCGCATCACCCTCGCGGTGGCCGGTTTCCGTCCTGCCGACCTCGATATCACCGCCCAGCAGAACCTGCTGACCATCCAGGGCAAGAAGCGCGATGAAACCGTCGAAGGCGAGATGCTGCATGTCGGCATCGCCAACCGCGGCTTCGAACGCCGTTTCGAGCTGGCCGACTATGTGCGCGTCGACAATGCCGACCTCGCCGACGGTCTTCTGGTGATCGATCTGGTGCGCGAAGTGCCGGAAGCGATGAAGCCGAAGAAGGTCATGATCGGCGCGCAGAAGACGCTCGAGGTGGTGAAGGACGAGGACGACGGTTCCAAGGCCGCCTGAGCCTCAGTCTCCGACCAAGATCGTTGGAATCAATAGGGGGCGGAACCGAGGTTCCGCCCCCGCGACGCATAACGCCGCCAAGCCCCAAAATCGGCCGTCCGGGTCGCAGAAGACAACCGGCTTCGAGGCAAGCCCACCGCTCTTTGGCGTTGCTAATGTCTCGAAAGCCCACGCAAATTTGCGTCAGCAATGCCGGGCTTTTGCCCCAGATATGTCAAAAGATAAACCCGCAAACCGGCGGAAAACTGCCGTTTGTCGCATGGTTACAAGTGTTTTCAGACTGACCTCAACCAAATCAGTGACTTGGGACAGGGGTTACTTCCAAAAAGTTTCTAAACGAGACGCGCCTGTTCCAACGCAGCCCTGACGAATCCAGCGAAAAGCGGGTGGGGATCGAAGGGTTTGGATTTCAATTCCGGATGGAATTGCACCCCCACGAACCATGGGTGGTCAGGACGCTCGACGATCTCCGGAAGAAGCCCGTCGGGAGACATGCCCGAGAAGATAAGGCCCTGCTTTTCCAGCGGAGCCATGTAGGCACCGTTGACCTCGTATCGGTGACGGTGGCGCTCCGAAATCGTGGTGGCTCCCCCATAGATGGTGGAAACGTGGCTGTTGGCAGTAAGCTTCGCTTCGTAAGCGCCCAGGCGCATTGTCCCGCCAAGGTCCCCGCCGGCTTCCCGGGTCTGGAGCCCCTCCTGCGTCATCCATTCGGTGATGATGCCAACCACAGGCTCGCTCGTTTCGCCGAACTCGGTGGAGCTTGCCTTTTCGAAGCCGGCCGCGCGAGCCCCTTCGATGCAGGCCATCTGCATTCCGAGACAGATCCCGAAAAACGGAACATTGCGCTCACGCGCAAAGCGTACCGCAGCGATCTTGCCCTCGCTTCCGCGTTCACCGAAACCGCCTGGCACGAGGATGGCGTGCATCGGTTCGAGCTGGGCGGCGATATCGCTGTCTCCCTGCTCGAAGATTTCCGCATCGATCCAGTTGATGTTGACCTTCACCCGGTTGGCCATGCCCCCGTGGACCAGCGCTTCGTTGAGCGATTTGTAGGCGTCCTGCAGGCCGACATACTTGCCGACCACGCCGATGGTGACCTCACCTTCGGGGTTCTGATGGCGATCGACGACGTCGTACCAGCGCGACAGGTCGGGTTCGGGCGCGTCGGTGATGCCGAACCCGCGCAGTACTTCGCTGTCGAGACCTTCCGCGTGGTATTGCAGCGGGACCGAGTAAATAGAAGGCGCGTCGAGGGCCGGGATTACCGCTTCCTTGCGGACGTTGCAGAAGTTGGCGATCTTCTGGCGCTCGCCGTCCGGTATCGGATGCTCGGCGCGGCACAGCAGCACGTCGGGCTTGATGCCCAAGCTGGCCAGCTCACGGACCGAGTGCTGGGTCGGCTTGGTCTTCAACTCGCCCGCAGCCTTGATGTAGGGCACCAGCGTCACATGGACGCTCAGCGACTGCAGTGGCTCTAGCTCGTTCCTCAGCTGGCGAATCGCCTCCATGAAAGGAAGGCTCTCGATATCGCCGACCGTACCGCCGATCTCGCACAGGATGAAATCGTGGTCGCCCTGGTCGGCGAGCGCGAACTCCTTGATCGCATCGGTGACGTGCGGGACCACCTGCACCGTCGCGCCGAGGTAATCGCCGCGGCGTTCCTTGGCGATGATCTGCTGGTAGATCCGGCCCGAAGTGACGTTGTCGCCCTGGTGCGCAGAAACGCCCGTGAAACGCTCGTAGTGGCCGAGGTCGAGGTCGGTCTCCGCCCCGTCGTCGGTCACATAGACCTCGCCGTGCTGATAGGGACTCATCGTCCCGGGATCCACGTTAAGGTAGGGATCGAACTTACGAATGCGGACCTTGTAGCCGCGCGCCTGGAGGAGGGCAGCAAGCGATGCTGCCATGAGACCTTTGCCAAGCGAGGAGACCACGCCGCCGGTGATGAAAATATACCGCGCCATGGGAGTCGGGCCTTAAGCTGAGGATTGGAGTCGGGGCAAGCGCAAAGCCATGCGAATTGCGCCGCATTTGCGGCGCAATCCACAATTCGCGCTGCGGTTGTGGTTATTCGGCTACGTCGGCCAACGGATCGGCGGCCGGAGCAGTCTCTGCTGCCGCAGGAGCGGTCGCCGGCTGCTCACCGGTGGTTGCAGCGCCGAGCGGATCGACCGGCTGCGATGGTGCAACCGCTCGATCAAGCGTCGATTCGAGGCTGTTGTTGCCCGAGTTCTTCACTGCGACTGCAGCAAGGGCGATCGACAGAACAACGAAGAGAATGGCCAGCCAGCGGGTCGAGCGGGTAAGGAAATCCGCCGCGCCGCGCGCGCTCAGCATGCCCGATGGGCTACCGCCGATGCCAAGGCCGCCGCCCTCCGAGCGCTGCATCAGGATAACACCGACAAGAGCGGCTGCGACGATCGCCTGGAGGACGGTGAGAAACAGAAACATCGAAAGGGGTACTCTTCAAGAATTCGGATCAGTCGCGCATCTAGGCGCGCACGAGCGAAACGACAAGGCCGTGCGGCCCTGCCGCCCCGATCAGGCCTCTTCGGCTTCGGAAGCGCCGACGACGATGCCGAGGAAGCTCTCGGCGCTGAGGCTAGCGCCGCCAACGAGTGCCCCGCCGACTTCCGGCGTCGAAAGAATTTCGCGCGCGTTCTCGGGCTTTACCGAACCGCCGTAAAGAATGCGGACCTGTGCGGAAACATCCTCGCCATAGGTATTGTCGAGAAGCGTACGGATGGCTCGGTGCGTCGCCTCGATGTCCTGTGCAGTGGCGGTGCGTCCTGTGCCGATCGCCCAGATCGGTTCGTAGGCGATGGTCAGGCGCTCCGCCGGGTCACCGAACGCCGGCAACGCAGACTTGAGCTGGCGCAGAACGAAGTCCTCCGCATCTCCGGCATCTCGGGTTTCCAGCGTTTCGCCGCAGCAAAGGATGACCCGAAGACCCGCTTCCAGGGCTGATTCGATCTTGGCGTTGATGAGCTTGTTGGTCTCGCCGTGGTCCTGGCGACGCTCACTGTGTCCGAGAATTACGAACTTCGCTCCCGCGTCAGCCAGCATGGATGCGGCGATGTCGCCGGTGTGCGCACCTTCTGCCCCGGGATGGCAGTCCTGCGCGCCGATGCCGATCTGCTCAGCTTCGCGGTGGACCGCATGAATCAGCGTGTAGGGAGGAGCCAGAGCGACCTCGACCTTCATGTAACGCTGTGCAGCGCGGTCAATGGCGCGCGCTTCCGACAGCATGGCGCGCGTGCCGTTCATTTTCCAATTGCCAACGATGTAGGGCCGTTCGGCCATTGCGAATTCCTGCGATGAATGGATGTTTGCGGTCCGCTATAGGGGCCAAGGTGTAGGCTTCGCTAGACAAGCTTTGTTTGCGCGTCAAAACCCTTTCGCACCTGTTGCGGGGAGGTCGCAGGGCGGATAAAGCGCCCACTCGACGAAGGGCCGCTCGCACATGGGAAGCCCGCCAATCAAGCTTACGGGATCGCCCGCAGACCATGCTCCAGTTCTTCCGCAACATGTTCAAGACCAAGCTGGGCCTCGCGCTCGCATTGGTTTTCCTTGGCCTTATCGCATTGGCCTTTGCCAGTGCCGACGTGTCCAGCACCGGGACCTTCGGTGGTGTGGCTGGCGGCGACCGGGTGGCGGTTGTCGGGGACCAGAAGATCGGCACCAGTGATTTAATCCGCGCTGCGAACAATGGTCTCGACCGGGTGCGCCAGGATCGTCCGACGATCACGATGCAGACCTTCGTCGCCGAGAAGGGTCTCGAACAGGTCCTGGATGCGCTCATCGACCGGTTCTCGCTCAAAGGCTTTGCCCAGAAATACGGAATCAGGGCCGGCGCGAACCTGGTGAACAGCGAAATCCGGACGATTCCGGCATTCCGCGGTCCCGACGGAAATTTCAGCGAGACTGCCTATCGCCAGGTTCTCGCACAACAGCGCATTACAGACGCGCAGGCGCGTGACGACCTTGGTACTTCGCTTCTCTCGCAACAAGTGTTCATGCCGGCATCGTTCGGCGCGACGGTCCCGCAAAAGCTGGCCTATCGCTATGCCCAGCTATTCAAGGAGCGCCGCCAAGGGACGATCGCCCTGCTTCCTTCGGCTGCTTATGCGCCGAAGGGTCCCGTATCGGACAGCACGCTCAAAGCATTCTATGATTCAAACCGAGCGCTCTTCGTGCGCCCAGAGCGGCGCGTTATCCGTTTCGCCACTTTCGATGCCGCTGCGCTTGGAGATCGGGTCAATCCCACCGACGCGGAAATTGCGGCACGCTACGAGCGCGACAAGGCGCAGTACGCTGCCAGCGAAACACGCAATTTCACCCAGATCATCGTTCCGACCGAAGCTGCGGCAAAGTCGATCCGCCAGCGTGTTGAAGGGGGCGCCTCGCTTGAGGCCGTAGCGCGTGAGGCAGGCCTTCGTGCTGCTCCGGTGACCGATGTCGACCGCAAGGCATTGACCGGCCAGGCTTCCGAGGCAGTGGCCAAGGCGTATTTCAGCGCAGCGCGGGGATCGGTTGCTCAACCGGCTCGCAGCTCACTGGGCTGGCATGTTGCCCGGATCGATGCTGTCAATTCCAAGCCGGCTCGCACGCTTGCGCAGGTTCGCGGTGAGATCGAAGATGCCCTCCGCACAGAGAAGCGATCGACGGGCCTCGCCAACCTCGCCATCGAAATCGAGGATCAGATTAGCGACGGGGCAACGCTCAGTGAAATTGCTGAGGAGCGTGGTCTCGAGCTTACGACAACCCAGCCCGCTCTCGCCGACGGTCGCATCTATCGTTCGCCGAACGAGACGCTACCCGCAATTCTTGCACCTGCACTTTCGACCGCCTTCCAGATGGAGGAGGAAGAGCCGGAGATTGCACCCTTGGCCGGTGGTCAGGACTATCTCGTTTACGAGGTGAGCGACATCACCCCAGCTGCGACTGCGCCCTTCGGGGACATTAAGGAAGTCGTCGCGCAGAGCTGGCGCCAGGCCGAAGGCATGAAGGCAGCTCAGGCTGCTGCGGACAGGATACTCAAAAAGGTGCGGAGCGGCACGACACTTGCTGCGGCCCTCGCGGCCGAAAAGGTCGCACTCCCGAGTCCCGACGCAGTCAATCTGACGCGTGAACAGTTGGCTGCAGAACGCGAGCGTCGCATCCCTCCCCCGCTAGCCCTCCTGTTCAGCATGGCGGAAGGAACCACGAAGAAGCTCGAAGGTCCTAACAAGGCTGGCTTCTATGTCGTGAACCTTGCTGATGTGACGATGGACAATCTTGCCAAGGACGATCCCCTGATCGCACAGGCACGAACCCAGATGGGGCCACTGCTAGGCGACGAGTTCGCCAAGCAGCTGAGCTTCGCCATGCGCGATGAACTGGGCGTCGAGCGCAACCAGTCGGCCATCGACGCCGTTCGCAAGCAGTTGCTCGGCGAGAATTGAGGCGCGCTTGACCGGTTTGCTGGAAGGCGAAGGGCGGGCACGCGCCGAGCTGGAGGCAGGCCGCGCTGCGCTCGTCTGGCGCAAGGTCGTGGCCGATACGGAGACCCCTGTCGGTGCAGCCCTAAAGCTGTTCGAGGAGGGACGCGGCGACTTCCTGCTCGAATCCGTCGAGGGCGGCGAGGTGCGCGGACGCTACAGCCTCATCGGCCTCGATCCCGATCTCGTCTTTCGAGCGACGGGCCAAAACGCCCAGATCAATGCCGATTGGCGCAGCAATCGCGAGGCATTCGAGGCCTGCGACGCGGGCACCCTTGACGCACTACGAACGCTCATGCGTGATTGTCGCTGTGACGTGCCAGAAGAGCTGCCCCCTGCCCTCGCCTGCCTCGTCGGCTACTTCGGGTACGAAACGATCGGGCTTGTAGAGAAGCTACCCAGACCTGCGAATGAAGCTCTCGAATTGCCCGACATGCTGTTCGTTCGGCCCACCGTCATCCTCATTTTCGACCGGCTGAGCGATGCGCTCTACTGCATTGCACCAGTCTGGCAGGGTGGATCGGTCGAAATCGCAGCGGATCGCATCGACGAGGTCCTCCGCAAGCTATCCCGTCCCACGGCGCTCGAACATGTCGACGCCACCGCGCATCCCGAGCCGGCATTGTCGCCGACCATGCCCGCCGCAGATTACGAGGCGATGGTCCTGCGTGCGAAAGAATACATCACTGCGGGCGACATCTTCCAGGTAGTGCTGTCACAGCGCTTCACCTCGCCCTTCGAACTGCCGCCGATGGCGCTTTATCGCTCGTTGCGCAGGGTGAACCCTTCGCCCTTCCTCTATCTGCTCGACCTGCCCGGCTTCGCTGTCGTCGGTTCAAGTCCTGAAATTCTCGTGCGCGTCCGCGACGGCGAAGTGACCATTCGCCCGATTGCAGGAACGAGACCGCGTGGCGCTACTGCTGCAGAAGATCGGCTTGCCGAACAATCGCTTCTGTCCGACCCGAAAGAGCGTGCTGAGCACTTGATGCTCCTCGACCTTGGCCGCAACGACGTCGGCAGGGTCGCCGAATCCGGCAGCGTTACAGTCACCGAAAGTTTCACCGTCGAACGTTACAGCCACGTCATGCATATCGTCAGCAACGTCGTCGGTCGTCTGGCAGAGGATCGCGATGCGCTGGACGCGCTCTTCGCAGGTTTCCCTGCAGGCACTGTTAGCGGTGCCCCCAAGATTCGCGCGTGCGAAATCATTGCGGAGCTCGAGCCCAACACCCGCGGCCCCTATGCCGGGGGTGTGGGGTATTTTGCGCCCGATGGTTCCGTCGACAGTTGTATTGTCTTGCGGACCGCGGTGGTGAAAGACGGCGAAATGCATGTGCAGGCAGGTGCAGGGATCGTGGCCGACAGCGAGCCAGCCTATGAACAGCGCGAATGCGAAGCCAAGGCGGGGGCCCTACTCGCTGCGGCAAGAGAGGCGGTTCGCCTAGCCCAGGAGCCCGGTTTCGGCCAATGAAGACGACGACTATCGCCATCCTTTCCCTAATGGCCCTGACGGCCTGCGAAGCGCAGCCCGAAGGGAAGCCCGTGGCGCGGACTCGGATTGACGGCAAGGCCGATGCCGCGACGCCGACACCCACTCCCAGTGTCGCGAGCGCTGTGGAAAGTGCCTGTCGCTCAATCATTTTCGAAGACGCTCCCCTGACGCATTGCCTCGCAACGCCTTCGCGCCACACCATCTCGATGGATCTGGGGCCGAGCGGAGAAGCTCCCTATCGTAGCCTGAGCGAGTTTGCGAAAACGCATTCTCCTGACAAGGTCGCCTTCGCCATGAACGCCGGCATGTTCGACGACGAGGGCAAGCCGATCGGCTATTTCGTCGAGAATTCGGAGCGTCTGAAGGAGCTCAATACCGCCGACGGCGAAGGCAATTTCCACATGAAGCCTAACGGCGTGTTCTACGGAACCAACGGGGAATGGCGCGTCCGTACAACCGAGGATTTTCTGGCCAACGTCAAGGACCGACCTGTCTTTGGGACGCAATCTGGACCCATGCTGGTCATTGACGGCAAACTCCACCCCGAAATTACCAATGACGGCCCATCGCGCCTCGTGCGCAATGCAGTGGGCGTCGACGATCAGGGCCGCGCCCATTTCGTTATTTCCAACGCGCCGGTCTCTTTCGGCAAGATCGCACGGTTCTATCGTGACGAGCTCAAGGTGAAGAACGCTCTTTACCTCGATGGGACCGTTTCTCAGCTGTGGAACCCGGCAACCGACCGGCTCGATACGGGCGCACCTATCGGTCCGATCGTCGTCGTAGAGAGGAAGGACGCGGAATGACCCAGGAACGCCGCACGCTCTATCCCGAGATCGAGCCTTACGAGACCGGCATGCTCGAGGTTGGTGACGGCCACACGATCTACTGGGAAAAGGTCGGCACGCCGGGTGGCAAGCCCGCGGTTTTCTTGCACGGCGGCCCCGGCGCCGGATGCAGCCCGGGTCAGCGGCGGCAGTTCGATCCGGCGCTGTACGACGTCTTGCTGTTCGACCAGCGGGGCTGTGGCCGCTCGATTCCGTTCGCCTCTCTCGAGCACAACACGACTTGGCATCTCGTCAGCGACATGGAGAAGCTGCGCGAGATGTGTGGGCATGAACAATGGCTCGTGTTCGGCGGCAGCTGGGGTTCGACGCTTGCGCTGTCCTATGCCCAGACCCATCCCGACCGGGTGAGCGAACTGGTCCTGCGCGGCATCTTCCTCGGCCGCCAGATCGAACTCGACTGGCTTTGCGCCTTTGGCGCGAGCGAGCTCTACCCCGAGGAATGGGACAATTTCGTCGCCCATATCGACGATGACAAGCAGGACGACTTGGTCGAAGCCTATCGCGACCTGCTCGACGATCCCGATCCCGAGGTCCGCAAGGCGGCTGCAGCTGCGTGGAACCGCTGGGAGGGCGTGACCTGCACCCTGCTCCCGCAGGAAGACACGGTCGACCACATGGCCGAGGGCGAAAATGCCGTCGCCACCGCGCGGATCGAGAACCACTATTTTCGCAATGGCTGCTTCCTCGAAGAAGGCCAGTTGCTTGATAATGCATGGAAGCTGGCGGACATTCCCGGCGTGATCGTCCAGGGCCGACACGACTGCTGCACCCCGCCCCGCTCGGCTTGGGACCTCAAGCAGGCCTGGCCCGAGGTCGAACTGCAGATGGTGCCCGATGGCGGGCACCTCTACACCGAGCCGGGCATCACCGACGGGCTTGTGCGGGCGAGCGACAGGTTCGCTGGCAAGCAGGCGTGACGTCAGGTCCAGCTTATCTTGCTTGATAGAGCGGCCTCGCGCCGCCATTGACGCCACGAATGACCGACAGCCGTACCATCCTTGTCATAGACAATTACGACAGCTTCACCTTCAACCTTGTCCATTACCTGATGGAGCTGGGCGCAGGCGTGGAGGTGGTTCGCAATGACGCCATTTCGGCCGGCCAGGCGATTTCGAGCGGCGCTGCCGGGTTCCTGATCTCGCCGGGGCCATGCACGCCGAACGAGGCCGGCGTCAGTCTCGACCTCGTGGCGGCATGCGCCGATGCCGGAAAGCCGTTGCTCGGCGTATGTCTCGGACACCAGTCCATAGGGCAGCACTTTGGCGGCAATGTGGTCCGCGGCGGGCTGATGCATGGCAAGACGTCACCCGTGACGCATGACGGCAGCGGCGTCTTCGCCGGACTGCCGTCACCTTTCACTGCTACCCGTTATCACTCGCTGGTGGTCGAGGACATTCCCGACGAGCTGCTAGTGAATGCAACCAGCGAGACGCCCGGACTCGACGGCAGCAGCGTAATGGGATTCCGCCACCGGGAACTGCCGATCCACGGCGTGCAGTTTCACCCCGAGAGCATCGCCACCGAGCACGGCCATGCCCTGCTCGCGAACTTCCTCGCGCTCTGCGGGATCGAGGCGCGCGAAATCGCATGAAGCACCTGCCGCTTGCCGTTCCGCACATGACCGAAAGCGAGGCCGAGGAGGTCTTCGGCTGGATCCTCGACGGCGATGCCAGCGACGAGGAGATCGCCCGCTTCCTCCTCGCCATGACCGAGCGCAGCGAGACTGCCGACGAGATCGCCGGCGCGGCGCGGGCCTTGCGAGCGCGCTACATCCCCGTGGCCGGGCCGGGCAACGCGATCGACGTATGCGGCACCGGTGGCGACGGGCACCACACGCTCAACGTCTCGACCGCCGTTGGCTTGGTGGTTGCTTCCTGCGGCGTGCCTGTAGCGCGACATGGAAACCGGGCGATTTCCTCGCTTTCGGGTGTGGCCGACACGCTCGAAGTACTCGGGCTCGACATGGCGGCAGCAGGGCGGACTGCGGAAAAGACGCTGGCCGAACTCGGCATCTGCTTCCTCTTCGCACCCAACCACCACCCGGCGATGGTGCGCATCCAGCCAATTCGCAAGCAACTGGGCCGGCGGACGATCTTCAACCTCATGGGTCCGTTGTCGAATCCGGTCGGGATCAAGCGCCAGCTGATCGGCATCGCGCGCCCAGGCTACGTCTCGATCTATGGCGATGCGACCGCACGCCTTGGCACGGAGCGAACCTTCATCGTCTCGGGCGACGAGGGGCTGGACGAGCTGAGCCTCGCCGGAGGCAACGAGATGGCGGACGTAACCGGGCACGAATTTGCCATGAAGCGCGTCGATGCGACCATGGCGGGATTGGATCACGCTCCGCTCGAGGCGATCCGTGGCGGGGATCCGGCACATAATGCGAAGGCACTGGCCGCGCTGCTCGACGGCGAACAAAGCGCCTATCGCGAGACGGTGAAGTTCAATTCCGCCGCCGCGCTGATGGTCGCCGGGCGTACTGACGACTGGGCCGAGGGTGCTGAGCTGGCGGCCGAAGCATTGGATTCGGGAGCGACGAAGTCCCTTCTCTCGCGCTGGATCGAGATGGCCCGATGAACAAGCTCCTCGAAATCTGCGCCACCAAGCGCGAGGAAGTTGCAGCGCGCAAGGCGATGCGTTCACTTGCCGAACTTGCGGCATTGGCCAGCGAGCAATCCGCACCTCGCGGTTTCAGGGCGTCACTTGAGAAAGCGCAGGCAGAAGGCTTCGGACTGATCGCAGAAGTGAAGAAAGCTTCGCCGTCCAAGGGATTGATCCGGGAAGACTTCCATCCCGCCCAGCACGCACGCGACTATGCCGCGGGTGGTGCGGCATGCCTCTCCGTCCTTACCGACGCGCCGTACTTCCAGGGGCACGAGGATTATCTAGTCGCGGCCCGCGCTGCTTGCGACCTTCCCGTCCTGCGCAAGGATTTCATGGTCGACCCGTGGCAAGTCACCGAAGCGCGTGCAATCGGAGCGGACGCAATCCTAATCATTGTCGCAGCCCTCGAGGATGCGGAAATGCGTGAAATCGAAGCGGCCGCGATTGAACATGGCATGGACGTGCTTGTCGAGGTTCACGACGAATCCGAAATGGAGCGAGCGTCAGCGCTCGAATCGCGCCTTATCGGAGTCAATAATCGCGATCTGCGGACGTTCGTCACCGACCTCGCGACTACCGAAAGTCTGGCTCCCCTGGCGCCAGAGGGCACCTTGCTGGTAGGGGAAAGCGGTATCGCAACGCATGCCGATTGTGTTCGGCTCGCTAGTGCCGGGGTGCGCAGCTTTCTCGTCGGCGAGAGCCTGATGCGACAGGGCGACGTCGCATCTGCAACGCGCGCACTGCTTTGCGGCTAGCGGGACGTACCACGAACACTTGTTCCACACCCGATAGCTCGAAAATGGCTGAATTGCTTGACTTGGCGATTCGGGTTGCCTAATTGTTCCACATTCGTTCACACGGTTGTGAACAGGCGACACGGGAGTTTCGCAGTCATGCTGACCGCCAAGCAGCACGAGTTGATCCGCTTCATCCAGCAGAAGCTGGAGGAGACGGGAATTTCGCCCAGCTTCGAAGAAATGAAGGAGGCGCTCGACCTCAAGAGCAAGTCCGGCGTCCACCGCCTGATCTCCGCGCTTGAGGAACGCGGGTTCATCCGGCGCCTGCCCAACCGGGCTCGTGCGCTGGAAGTCGTGAAGCTTCCGGAAGACGCCGTAACCAGCGCGTCACGGCCGCGGGCTGCAAATGACGCGGTCATCGCTGCTGCCGCACCTCGCGCTCCGGCCCCAGCTCCGGCCAACGACATCATCGAGGTCCCGCTCCACGGCCGCATTGCCGCGGGCGCGCCGATCGAGGCCATCGAAGGTCAGTCGAGCATGCCTGTCCCAGCTGCACTGCTCGGTCCGGGTGAACACTATGCGCTCGAGGTGTCCGGTGACTCGATGATCGAGGCAGGTATTTTCGACGGTGACTTCGCCCTCGTCCGCCGCACGGACAGTGCTCGTGACGGAGAGATCGTCGTGGCCCTTGTCGACAACGAGGAGGCGACGCTCAAGTACCTGCGCCGTGAGGCGGGTCGTGTTCGGCTCGATCCGGCGAATGGGGCCTACGAGCCGCAGATCTACGAACCGCATCGGGTCAAGGTTCAGGGCAAACTCGCAGGTCTGCTACGACGCTACCATTGACCGGAGACGACACTGCGCTCGAAAGAAGCTCAGTGTCCGGCAAATGTCTTAGCGGGACTGCTTGCGGCGCGCTCTTCTTTCGGGAAAGGCGCGCCGTCCTTCTTCCAGATTCGCTCGTGCGGTGACCACCAGCCATGCCCGCCTTCTGCTTGGGCGACCGTTTCGATCCGTTCGCCAGAAAGGTAGAGGGCAGTTCCACCCTCCTGATCGAGAAAGCGCCGATCGATCCGCACCCATCGCGGTTTGCACGAGCGCGGAAGGTATCTCTGCGCGATTACGATATCGACTTGTGCGCAGGCGGTCGCCAGCGCTCTTTCCTCGATCAGGTTACGGCTCCGGGCGATCAGCAATCGCCAATCGCGCCGCGATCGCTCGATCGTCACGATGCAGAAGTCATCGCTACATCTCGCCTTGTGCCAGTCCGCTAGAGCAATGGGCTCGCTCCTTGTTGCGGCGATCTCCATGAGGTTGTCCCGCGCGTAGCCCCCCTTGCTTTCGCGCAGGACGATCAGCGTTTCTCCCGCTTCCACGATGCCAAGGTCCTGCCCGTCGCGCGTCACCAGCACGTCGGGCATCGGGGCGACCAGCATCCAAAGCGTTCCAACCATGACCGGGACCAACCCCCACAATCTCTTGGTACCGTGCCACAGCGCCAACCACAGCGCCCCGGCAACGAAGAGAAGCATAGCCGTCAGGGGAACCGGGGGCGAAAGCCGCACGGCCCCTGGCTGGTCGGCCACGAAATGCGCGATGGCAAGCAAGCCCTCGATCGACTTGCCAGCAAGCCACCAGACCGGTGCCCCGGCTCCAACCACATCGAGCATCAGGGCCAAAGCGACCAGCGGCATGGAAACAAAGGTCACCAAGGGAATTGCCAGCAAATTGGCAAATGCGCCGTACACCCCCGCACGGTGAAAGTGGAACAACACAACCGGCATCAGCGCCAGTTCGATGACCATTCCGGTCACGAACAGCATGACCAGGCGCCTGCCCCATTTGCGTATTAGCCCCTCCTCGCGGGGAGTTAGGAATAGCTTCACCGGCTCGCAGTTGTGCAGCGCTACGATGGCGATCACGGCGGCGAAGCTCATCTGGAAGCTCGGCCCGACGAGAGATTCCGGCCACAGTAACAGGACTGCCAGCGCTGCCACTGCGACCATGCGCATGGACAAAGGCTCGCGCCCCAATGCCAATGCGATCAGCACCAGCACTGCCCCGATACAGCTGCGAACAGTCGGCACCTCCGCGCCTGTCAGCAATGTATATGCGATCCCCATTCCCGCACCGACAACCGCCGCCACCAATGGCAGACGGACGCGCAGGGCCAGCCATGGCCACAGCGCAAGCAGCCGCAAGGTCAGGACATATGCAGCCGCGATGACTGCACTGACATGCAATCCGCTGATCGAAAGCAGGTGCGTCAGGCCAGCATCGCGCATGGCCTCCTCGTCCGCTTCGGAGATGGCCCCGCGATCTCCGCTCGCAAGAGTAGCTGCAATAGACCCGGCCCCTCCGGAAAGCCGGGCCCGCACGAATTCGGAAAGGCCTCGCTGTACTCCAGCGAGCTTCGCACTTCCCTCCCCAGGGCTCTCGACCAGTTCCACATCGCCGACCACCGCACCCGTCGCAGACAATCCGTCGAACCAGGCACGCCGGGCGAAATTGTAGGCCCTTGGAACGATCGGCGGTGCCGGCGGCATCATGCGCGCGGCAAAGCGTATCCTTGCGCCCTCCCGGAAGGCCGAGGAGTCCCGCTCAAGGGGAAGGTTTATGCGATAAGCAAGCGCCCTGCCGGTCTCCGGATCACTCGCCGCGACTGTAAGGCGCACCCTTCCCTCCGCCGGCTGTTCATCGCGTTCGATTATCCGGGCGTCCATTCGCTCGAAGCGCGGTGCAGCGATGGGCTCGGCCCCGATCATCTCCGAGCGCAGCCAGACAACCGCGATGCCGACTACAATCGCCACAGCAACGGCAACCGTGGCATAGAGCAGGTGAGCGCGCCCATCCCGGCTCCGCCACAATGCAATCGCACCCGCGGAAAGGAGGGCCAGCATGCCCATGGCCGCCAACCATTGCCAAGGCGAGGCGAGACCGAACCAAGCCCCGATACCTGCTGCGAAACCAACGGTAATCCATGGCCCGCGATCGAACCTGGCCGACGCGAGCAACCCTTCCGCACCCTCCGCGAATCTGGACAAGAGCGCGCGCATGCGCCAAGGGCGCGGCACGACCCGACGGACGTGATCGTCCGCCTCCCCCATCGGTATCAAGGGCGTCCCCCGCGTCGCCATGTAAGTGTTTGAAAGGAAGCGAGAGACAATGGCAAGCGATAGTGTGAGCGGCGCCGGAAAGACTGCCGGACAGGTCGTCACCCGCTTCGCTCCCTCGCCCACCGGATATCTCCATATCGGCGGTGCGCGCACGGCGCTCTTCAACTGGCTCTATGCCCGCCATCATGGTGGCCGCGTGCTGCTGCGGATCGAGGACACCGACCGCAAGCGCAGCACGCAGGACGCGATCGACAAGATCATCGAAGGGCTCGACTGGCTCGGTCTCGATTTCGACGATGCGCCCATGTTCCAGTCTGATCGCGCGGAGCGTCATGCCGAGGTTGCCCACCAGCTTCTCGCTGCCAGCCATGCCTACAAGTGCTTCGCCACGCCCGAGGAACTGGAGGAAATGCGCCAGCAGCAGCGAGCCGCCAAGCGGCCCTTGCGCTATGACCGCCGCTGGCGCGACCGCGATCCGTCGGAAGCTCCGGCGGGTGCGCCCTACGTTATCCGCCTGAAGGTGCCGACCGAAGGCGCGACCACAATCGACGATGCGGTCCAGGGCAGGATCACCGTCCAGAACAGCGAGATCGACGACTACATCCTGCTGCGTTCGGACGGCACGCCGACCTACATGCTGGCGGTGGTGGTGGACGACCATGACATGGGAGTCACTCACATCATTCGCGGCGACGACCACATCAACAACGCGTTCCGCCAGCTGCCAATCATCCGCGCCATGAACGCCATCGAGGGCAACTGGCCGGATCCGGTCTACGCCCACGTGCCGCTGATCCACGGCCCCGATGGCGCGAAGATGTCGAAGCGTCACGGCGCAGTCGGTGTCGAGGCCTATCGCGACGAGGAAGGCGTGCTTCCCGAGGCGCTTTTCAACTACCTGCTGCGTCTCGGTTGGGGCCATGGCGACCGCGAGGAGATCACCAAGGAGGAAGCCGTCGAGCTTTTCGATCTCGACGGTGTCGGCAAGGGCCCGGCGCGCTTCGACATCAAGAAGCTGCAGAACCTCAACGGTCACTACATCCGCGAGGCCGATGACCGACGCCTGGCGCTGATCGTGGCCGAAAAGATCGGTCCGAAGGCGGATGTGGAATTGCTCACCAGGGCCATGCCCGTCCTGAAGCTGCGTGCGAAGTCCACCAATGAACTTGCTGAAGGTGCTGCATTTCTCTTCGCAAAGCGGCCGCTGACGATGACTGAGAAGGCGGCGGAACTTCTGGACGACAATGCACGGGAACTTCTTTCCGGCCTGTCAAAAATGCTGCACCTGCAAAATGACTGGACAATCGAGGGACTTGAAGCCACTACGAAATCGTATGCGGAGACGCTTGGATTGGGTCTCGGCAAGCTCGCGCAGCCCATGCGCGCAGCATTGACCGGTACGACAACGTCGCCCGGTATTTTCGATGTGCTGGTCCTGCTGGGAAGGGATGAGGCGCTCGCGCGGATCGACGCGCAGGCCCGCTCGGCAGAAGCAGCAAAGGAAGTTTGAGGAGAAACGCGTGGCCGACAAGCAGGCAACTCTCGATCTCGGTGGCACGACCCACCAATTCCCGGTTCTTGAAGGCAGCGTCGGACCCGATGTCATCGACATCCGCAAGCTGTACGGCGAGACCGGCGCATTCACTTACGATCCCGGCTACAAGTCGACCGCGAGCTGCGAGAGCGCGCTGACCTATATCGACGGTGAAGAGGGCGTCCTGCTCCACCGCGGCTATCCGATCGGCCAGCTGGCCGAGCATTCGAGCTTCATGGAGGTCAGCTACCTTCTGCTCAATGGCGAGTTGCCCTCGCAGAAGGAACTGGACGACTTCACCTGGACGATCAGTCGCCATACGATGCTGCACGAGCAGCTTGCGACATTCTATCGCGGCTTCCGTCGCGACGCGCACCCGATGGCCGTGATGTGCGGCGTGGTCGGCGCCCTGTCGGCATTTTATCACGACAGCACCGACATCTCCGATCCGGAGCACCGCAAGATCAGCAGTCACCGCCTGATCGCCAAGATGCCGACGATCGCCGCGATGGCGTACAAGTACTCCATCGGTCAGCCGTTCCTCTATCCGAAGAACGATCTCAGCTACACCGGCAACTTCCTGCGCATGACCTTCGGCGTGCCGGCCGAGGAATACGAAATCCATCCCGCCATCGAGCGTGCAATGGATCGTATCTTCATCCTCCATGCCGACCACGAACAGAACGCGTCGACCTCGACCGTCCGCCTTGCCGGCTCGTCGGGCGCCAACCCCTTCGCCTGTATCGCCGCCGGCATCGCGTGCCTGTGGGGTCCGGCGCATGGCGGTGCCAACGAAGCAGCGCTCAACATGCTGCAGGAGATCGGTTCACCCGATCGCATCCCGCACTACACCGAGCGCGCCAAGGACAAGAACGATCCTTTCCGCCTGATGGGCTTCGGCCACCGCGTCTACAAGAACTACGATCCGCGTGCGACGGTCATGCAGCAGACGCTGCGCGAGGTGTTCGAAGCGCTCAACGTCAATGACCCGGTTTTCGAAACCGCGCTGCGGCTCGAGGAGCTCGCGCTCAGCGACGACTACTTCAAGGAAAAGAAGCTTTTCCCGAACGTCGATTTCTACTCGGGCATCATCCTCAACGCGATCGGTTTCCCGACAACGATGTTCACCGTGCTTTTCGCCCTTGCCCGCACCGTGGGCTGGGTCGCGCAGTGGAACGAGATGATTTCCGATCCCGGCCAGGTCATCGGTCGTCCGCGCCAGCTCTACACTGGTCCGACGGAACGCGATTACGTGCCCATCGGCCAGCGCTGATCGCAAGAGCAGGAAAACGATCAAGGGGTGCTTCGGCGCCCCTTTTTCGTTTCAGCCACCGTTTTCGTCGTCCGCGCGCGGCACATCCTTGCCGGGGCCGTCGCGGATCTCGCCACGCATGTCGTCGGCTGCGGGTACCGAGAGCGTGAACCGCGCGCCCTGCCCCGGCGCACTTTCGACAGTGAGGTCGCCATCCATCGCCCGTGCGATACGACGCGAGATGTAGAGGCCGAGGCCCGAGCCGCCATCGCCGCTGCGGCCAAGACGCTCGAACTTCTCGAACACCTTGGACTGCTGGTTCTGGTCGAGCCCCATGCCCTGGTCGGCCACGGTAATCAGCGCCCGGTTGCCGACCCGGTCGAGACGTATCCAGACCTGGCTCTGATCAGGTGAATAGCGGATCGCATTGCCGACAAGGTTGAGCAGGATCTGCAGGACACGGCGAAACTCGGCGATGGCCAACTGGCTCTCGCCTTCGACCGGCGGCACCAGCGTGATACCCTTCTCCTGCGCACGCACCCCGAGGATGCCACAGGCGCGCCGCGCTACATCGGCCAGCTCTATGCGGTCGGGCGCGGTTACGAATTCGTCCGATTCCACGACTTCCAGGTCCGAAAGATCGTCGATCAGAGCGAGAAGGTGCTGCGCCGCCGTGGCAATGTCTGCGGCATAGGAACTGTATTCATCGGCAATAGGGCCGGCGAGCTTGGTCCGTATGGTCTCGGCATTGGCGATGATGCGATTGATGGGCTGCCGCAGGACCGGCGTCAGGTCGCGACCGAAAGAGGCACCCTCGATCCCGCTGGGCGACGCGCTCTCTCCCGCAACGGGTTCTGGCGAGGATGCCGTGAGGTAGAGCACGAAGCCGGCGCTGCCCGGCTCCATCTGGCCGAGCGGCTCGAGATGGGCAGTCCATTCGCGCAAGGACCCCCCGATTTGGCAGCGAGCGCCGTCGAGAAGCCGCCAATGGAGCGGCTGTTCATGGCTGTTTCCCGGCAGGGTGACGAAGTCTGTCCACGGGCGCCCTATCGCATCGCGCGTCGCCTCGACGAATTGCGCGAGGTCCTGCGCTTCCGTCACGACCGACAGAATGCCTTGCTTGGGGTCCAGACGAGCCGTGCAGTCTGCAAGGTGACGATTGATTTCGACCCGGCGGCGGGCGGCGTCCAGTTCGTTCTCGGGCGGCAGCTCCTCGCTATTCCAGTTGACGACATCGATGGCACAGGCGGCAAAATTGCCTTGCTCATCGAACTCGGGTGCCAATTCGACCCACGCCGTGATCCGGTTATCGCCGTCGACTGCCGAGAACTGGCGCGCGAGGCGCAATCCGTAGTGCCGCGCCTTTTCGACCAGCGACAGCAATTCGGGAACGGCAATGGTTTCGCCAACCCGCCCCCCGCAGGCCTCCTGCAGGCCTGCCAAAGGTTCCTGGGCCTCTACGAGGCGACCTTCGGCATCTGCCCGCCCATGGGCGATATAGCGAGTTCCGACAGTGGCCATCTCAGCTCACCCCCAACGAGCCGGCTTCGGCCAGCAGTTGTGCAGCTTCCGAAGGCGTAATCTCGCCAATCACTCGCTGGGGATCGGCCTGAGGATGCAGTCGCATGACCTCGATTTCCAACTGTTCGCGCGAAAGCCCTGCGGCCCTCAGACCAAGCGCAAGCCTCAAGACCTGCTTCTCGTTGGTGGAGAGGACAGCCATGCCGCGTGACTGTCCGGAACGCGCACCAAGTGCGGTCAGGAAAAGTGCAACGCCCGCGCCCGTTACATCGAGTGCGGCGGTCGCATCGTCGGCCATCCCGGAGACGAGGCGAGCCAGCAGGGCAAGACGATTGGTGCTCTCGTCATAGCCGTTGCGCAGTTTGGCTTCCGCCCGGATCATCGCGTCCGAGCGACGCTGCCCGTTGAAGGAGCGCCAGGCCAGCAGCAGGGCGTGGAACAGGTCGCCGGGCAATTCTGAGAGCGGCAGCTCCATCCGGCGCTGCGCCTGTGCAAAACGCGCTTGTGTTGCCAGCGCAGCCATGGCGGCGCTCGCCTGACTGCTGTCGGGAGAGGCGATCAGCTCCTGCAGCAATGGCGACAACACGGGATCGATCCCGTACTGCTGCTCCATGCGCTCGCTCAGCTGCCACTCGAGCGCAAGCGCATGGCAGTGCGAAAGTATCGCGGGGCTGGCAAAGAAATGTTCGGCAAGATCCTCGCCATGGCGGTCGGCAAAGGCGTCCCTTCCCTTCTCTCCAGTAGCTTCGGCCTGCGCACGCAGGATTTGCCATGCCATGTCGTGGCACATGCCCCGAATACGCGCGACCAGCTCGTCACTGAACAACGAATGGTCGGGTGTCGCCAGGAGATGCGAGAGGATAGGTGCAACGCGTGCGAGCATGGCGTTACCCTGCGCCAATTCATCGCGCAGAGCCGCTGTCCGGGTCTTCTCGCCGGACTCAGGCACGGGGTCGTGCATCTTCATGGGCTTGCACTAGCACTTGCATGGTTAATTCGCCGTTATTCGCCGCTTGTCGGGGCGAAGAAAAGCGACAGCATCACCAATAGCACTAGAACGGCGGTCACCGGCTGCACTATACCGAGGAATGCCGCGGGTAGCAGCAGTAGTGAAAGCGCCACCCGATCACGATATGTCTCGCGAAATCTGAACCTTACCGTGCGGTGGCCAAGCCGGAGCAGGCCGAAAAGGACAACAGGGACGAACAATCGCAGCCATTCGGTATCTTCGGGCGATGCAAGGGCGATAAGGATGGCGAGAACCGGATCGGTCAGCCAGTCGATCGTCCTCGCCAATGCAGAGCGCTTCGCTGCGGCCTGGCCTGCCAGGGCAATTCGCTCGACCGTTTCACCAGCTGAGCCCAGCATGGCCATCAGGGCACCGAAGCCCAGCGCAGTGATCTCCCATCCGAGCAGGGCCAGCGACATGGCTACGACGCCCGAAAGGCCCGCCAAAATGGCAGGTACGCGTGCCCAACGCCCGCCCAGCACGTCCTTCGCCAGTCGCGCTCCAATACGTTCGGATACTGCAAGGCCAGGTGCGGCGAAGCTGGCAGCAGCCGCGTGATCGCGGATCCATTGCTGTTCGCGCTCGTCGAGCTGCTCGGCCGTCGGGTCGAGATGCCACCTGCCCTCGTCAAGGAGGCGCTTCTCTATCGGCTGGATTCGTACCCCCGATTGCAGCGCAATGCGCAACAAGGCCGAAATGACATCCGCGTCAGGTGGAAGTTCCGCCAGCCTTTCGACCGCACTGCCATGCGCGAGGAACACTCCCGCCCAGGCGAATTCGGCGTCGATACGCTCATATCCCAGCGGCACGGCGTCCTCAGCGGGGAAGACCAGCACTGATGGACGCACAGAGTGTTTGAGCACGACCTCGTCGGCGGGAAGCAGTCCCGCACCCACAACGAATATCTCGTCCGCGGCCGATACAAGTCCGGAAAGTGGGCGGGTTTCCTGCATGGCGACGAAACGGACGCCTGCGGCTTCGGCGCGTTTCTGGGCCTCGATCACTTCGCGCCCGATTCCATCGACGAGGCAAGCAATCGTCCCGCAATCGGCAGCCAGGGCGAGGTCGACCTGCCTTTCGATGATCCGCGAACCTGCAAAATGGCGGAATGCAGGCCGAATCCGTCCCAACGCGGGCGAATGGTCTAGTGTGGACAAGAGGGCGACGCGCAAGTCGTGCTCCGGCAGCTTCTTCAACGACCCGTGGTGGTGTTTGCCGGTGTTCTAAGTATCCAGAGGCACAAGAGCCAGCCCAAAGGCGGCCTTACCCTCAGGCTTCGATGCGCAACTCGGTCACCAGTTCGGCCAGCCTCGTCAGGATCGTAGGCTCACCGGGGGCAGCACTCTGCGCATCATCGGCCAACTGGCGCAGTTCCTCGACATGGAAACTTCCGGCAATGGCGTGGAGCCTTTGCGCGGCAACGCTCCAGTTGCCGTCGCAACGGGCGCGGCGCAGCAGGTCCAGCTGCCGCTCCACGCTCTCGACAAAAGCAGCACGCAGCTCGGCCTGCAGCGCCGGGTCATCACCGGATGCTGCGCCAAGCGCCGCGAGAAAGGGTCCCTGCTGGTAAGTCATTGGTCGCAAACCATGCCAGCCAAAGAGTTAAAGTGGGTTTAAGCATGTCGTTTTCGTGATAGCTTCACGCTCATGAGAAAGCGCTCACTGATCCAGGCCGTCTCCGATGGGGACTCGTCGTCAACCGATGAAATCCTTCTTACCGAGGAGGTTGTCGAGGAAACCTCAGACGATATCTACGAGGCGACGGAGGTTTGGGAGGAGGAAAAGGAAACGCCTTCTCGGCAGTGGATTGCCCCTACGGTCGCAATCGTGGCCATCGCCGCATGGACCGCTTTCTACGTCTGGGCAAACAGTGCCGCGATGTTCGCAGGTGCGACCGCCCAGGAATGGAGTGGCTGGATTACCTCTTGGGCAATTCCCGTTCTGCTGGTTGTTTCATTGTGGCTCCTCGCTATGCGCAACTCTACCCGCGAGGCCCAACGTTACGGCGAGGTAGCCTTGTCGCTGCGCGAAGAATCGGCGCGGCTCGAGGAACGACTCGTCACTGTGAACCGCGAACTCAGCCTGGCGCGTGAATTCCTGACCTCGCAGACGCGCGATCTCGAATACCTCGGCCGATCGGCCTCCGAACGGATTTCCGAGAATGCCGATCGCCTCCAGGGCCTTATCAGGCACAATGGTGAGCAGGTCGACGCCATCGCCAAGGTCAGCGAAACCGCGCTCGAGAACATGGACCGGCTGCGTGACAACCTCCCGGTCCTCGCCAATTCCGCGAAAGACGTCTCGAACCAGATCGGCAGTGCCGGACGGACCGCCAAGTCGCAGGTCGACGAATTGATCGAAGGCTTCAAGCGCCTCAACGACTTTGGAGCCGCGAGCGAACGCCAGGTTACTTCGCTGCGCACTCGCGTCGATGAAGCGCTTGAAGCGTTCACCGATCAGACCGAACAGCTGGGCACCGTCGCCGACGCACGCTTTGCCACCTTGCGCGAACAGAGCGAGGTTTTCCGTGCCGACCTCGACAGCCGCGAAGTCGATGCCCTCGCTTCGATCCGCGCGCGCGCCGATGCGCTTCGTGCCGAACTGGAATCGGCGCGCGTGGCTGCCGATGCGGAACACGAGGCCGCGCTCGCTACCCTGCGCGAACGCATCCAGAGCCTACAGCTGGAATCCACACGCATCTCTATCGGTGTGAGAGACGGCGAGAAGGCGGCTATCGAAGCGTGGGGCAGTCAGGTCGACGCGATGGCCCACCGTCTTCGCGAAGCTATCGAGGAAATCCGCAAGATCGACGAATCCGCCTTGGTTGCCGCCAACGCCAAGCTCAAGGCGTTGTTCGAGGAGGCAACTGCGGTCGATGAGCGGATCACCGAGCGCAACCGCGCCTTCGACGAACAGAATGCTAAGCGTCGGGTCGAACTCGAGGAGGCCGAGCAGGCGGCCATCGCCGCGATGCGTTCGCGCCTCGAGACTCTCGACGCCGCGCTCGAGGATCGCCAGCGCTCGCATTCCGAAAGCGCCCAGGCGCTCGTGCGTGAAGGCGAAAACCTCACGGCCCGCCTGGCCGAGCTGGGTACGAGCTTTGCCAAGGCCGAAAGCCAAGGCCGCGAAGCCAGCGGTGCGATCGCCGAAAGCGTGGACGCACTGAACGCTAAGCTGTCGGAAAGCCGCGAGGCACTCGATGGCACAGACATGGCGGTTGCCGCACTTACCGACGCAAGCGTGCGACTTCTCGAACTCATCCAGGCGAGTGCCAAGCAGGGTCGCGAAATCCTGCCCGAAGCAATGGCATCGAGCGAACAGCGCCTCACTGCAATCGAAACACGCGCCCGGGATATCAAGGCTCTCCTCGAAACTGCCGGCGCTGCGGGCTCCGATGCTGCGGCAAGCATGGAGCTGACCGACCAGCGGGCCCGCTCCGCAATTGCTGAAATCGAGGCATTCCAGTCCCGGTTCGCCGAAACCGCAACCGCGCAAATTGGCAGCATCGAGCGCTTGCGAGACAGCGTTTCTGCACTGGGCAGCGAGAATGAGGCCGTTGCCGAAAGAGCCAAGAACGAACTGCGCGCAGCGATCGAACAACTCGAAAGCAGCGCTCGCGACGCGATTGCGGCGATCGAGACCGAGCAGGGGGATCGCCTTGCGAAGATCGCCGACCGTGTCGGCGAACAAAGCGCGCAGGCCATCGATCGCGCGCTGGCCGAACATACCGAACAGGCGCTGGGCAAGATCGACGAGGCGACGGCCCGTTCGACCAATGCTGGTCGTGAAACAATCCGTATGATGCGCGACCAGCTGGCCAAGGTGAACGAGCTGACCGGCAATCTGGAAAGCCGCATTGCGCAGGCACGCGAACGTGCGAGCGAGGAGGTCGGGAACGACTTTTCGCGCCGTGTGGCGCTAATTACCGAGAGCCTGAACTCGAATGCCATTGACATCGCCAAGGCGCTGAGCACCGAGGTAACCGACACCGCCTGGGCGAGCTACCTGCGTGGGGATCGCGGCATCTTCACTCGCCGTGCGGTACGACTGCTGGACAACACCGAGGCGCGCGAGATTGCCGAGCTTTACGACACCGACCACGATTTCCGCGAGCATGTCAGCCGCTACATCCATGACTTCGAATCGATGCTGCGCACCATGCTTTCGACCCGCGACGGTCACGCGCTGAGCGTGACGCTGCTGTCGAGCGACATGGGCAAGCTCTACGTGGCGATGGCGCAGGCACTGGAACGCCTGCGGCAGTAGAACCTCAGCGGGCGTCGGGACCGAAGAAGATCAGGTCCTGCGGGACGATCCAGCCATTGATGTAATTGAGGACGTAGGCGGTTGTCAGAACCGCCGCGATTATCATTGCGCGCAGCATCAGGCGGCCCGGACGAAAATCGACCGGCGCGCTATCGGCCTGTCCGGGGATCTTTTCCACGCCGACCTCGTCATGGGTTTTCACCCCGAACGGCAGCAGCAGGAATGCGCTGAAGACGAGGAAGAGAAAATAGATCGCGAGGATACTGGTCCACTGCATGGCCGGCTCACATGTTGGGGAGGATGACGCGAACCTGCGGACGCTTGCCCGACCAGCGCTGTGCCGCACGGCGGGCCGCGAGCCTTGCCGCTTCGTGGATCGATCCCGGCTCCTTGCGGTCCTTGCCCTTCAGCTTGCCGAGCGCCTCGCTGATGTCGTTCTGTGCCTCCGCGATGAACTCGGGATAGTCCTCGTCCAGCGGGAGGCCGAGGCTGTCGATGCGAGGGTTGAGATTGCCGTCGAGCGCCACGATAACCACACCTTCGCGCATGATCCGGCGCCGCATGGCAATCGCTTCACCGTCTGCCGGCACGATGATGTCGCCGTCCAGGACGAGCCGCCCTGCCCTTACCTCGGCAATCTTGCCTGGCGCCCCCGGCGCGAGGCGTACGAGATCGCCGTTCTGCTGCACGACCTGCGCCGGGATTCCCGTCGATTTTCCGAGTCGTCCCTGCTCCTGCATGTGGCGCATCTCGCCATGAACGGGCACGAGGATGTCGGGGCGCAGCCATCCGTAGAGCGCCTCAAGTTCCGGTCGCCCAGGGTGACCCGAAACATGGATCATGCTCTGCCGGTCGGTGACCATGGTAATGCCGCGAGCGGCCAGACGGTTCTGGACTACGCCGATGGAGATTTCATTGCCCGGGATCTGCCGGCTGGAAAACAGCACGACATCGCCTGCGGATAGCTCGAGCGGATGGTTCTCCTCGGCGATGCGGGCAAGCGCGGCTCTTGGCTCGCCCTGCCCGCCTGTGGCGAGGATCAGCACTTCGCCACGCGGCAGGCGCATGGCCGTGTCGAAGTCGACCGGTTCGGGGAAATCGGTGAGATAGCCATTGTCCTGCGCCACCTCGATGATGCGGTCGAGCGATCGCCCTGCGACGCAGACCTTGCGCCCGGTCTCTCGCGCAACCTCGCCCAGAGTCTGGAGACGAGCGACATTGCTGGCGAAAGTCGTGACCAGCACGCGCTTCCCCGAGTGCCTCCCGACTTCCTCAAGCAGGCCCTTGTAGACGGCACCTTCCGAGCCGCTCGGAGCCGGATTGAAGACATTGGTGCTGTCGCAGACCAGCGCCAGAACACCCTCGTCGCCGATGGCAGTGAGTTCTTCCTCGGTGGTTGGCTCGCCGATTATGGGATCTTCGTCGAGCTTCCAGTCGCCGGTATGGAAGATGCGGCCGTGGGGCGTTTCGATCAGTAGAGCATTGCCCTCGGCGATCGAGTGCGCGAGCGGGATATAGGTGATGCCAAACGGACCCACCTGGAAAGAACCGTGATCGTCCTCGATCACATGGAGTTCGATGTCTTCGGCGATCCCCGCTTCCTCGAGCTTGCGCATGACCAGGTCAGCCGTGAACGGCGTCGCGTAGATCGGCACGCCGAGGTCGACGGCAAAATAGGGCACGGCGCCGATGTGGTCCTCGTGTGCATGGGTCAGGACGATGGCGTCGAGCTTGTCCGAGCGCTCCTCGATGAACTCCAGGTCGGCGAAAACGAGATCAACGCCAGGATACTGGTCACCCGAGAAGGTCATACCGAGATCCACCATGATCCAGCGGCCCTGGCAGCCGTAAAGGTTCACGTTCATGCCGATCTCGCCCGACCCGCCGAGGGCCAGGAACAGCAGTTCGTCTTCCGGGGTGAAATCTTCCTTCAAGCGCAGCGCTCCGCAAGGATGGCCAGCCCGTCCAAAGTCAGGTCGCTGTCGACTTCGTCAAACAGCTCGGTGTGCTCGTCGAACAGGAGGGCAAGACCTCCCGTTGCGACAACCTTTGCCGGACGACCGATTTCCTTCTTCATTCGCTCGATGAGTCCTTCGATCAAGGCGACATAGCCCCAGAACACCCCGATCAGCATCTGGTCTTCGGTGTTGCGGCCAATGACCGAGTTACTGGTCGGTTTCTGGATGGCGATCCGCGGCAGCTTTGCGGTATTTCCGACCAGCGCATCGAGTGAAAGGTTGATGCCGGGTGCAATGATGCCGCCCTTGTAGGCACCCTTGAAATCGACGGCATCAAAGGTCGTCGCAGTGCCGAAATCGACCACAATGAGGTCGCCCTCCCACTTCTTGTGCGCGGCGATGGCATTGAGCGCGCGATCTGCACCAAGCGAACTCGGCAGATCGACGTCGATCTCGATCCCCCATTCGGCCCTGCCCTGCCCCGCGATCAGCGGCGTTACGTCGAAGTATTTCTCGGCCAGAACGGTGAGATTGTGGATTGAACGCGGGACGACGGAACCGATGATGATCTGGGTCACGTCCTCGCGCGAATAGCCTTCGATTTCGAGCAGCTGGAGCAGCCACACTGCGTATTCGTCGCCTGTTCGGCGCGGATCCGTGGCGATGCGCCAGCGGGTCTTGATCTCGCGCCCGTCAAATAGGGCGAAGACCACGTTGGTATTGCCGACATCGGCTGCGAGCAGCATCGCCTATCTCTCCTCGGTAGCGAGCATCACGTCACCGGCGTGGATGGCACGGGTTGAGCCATCCGCCAAGCGCAGCATCAGCGAACCGTCAGGGGCGAGGCCCGCAAATGTGCCGTGGAGTGGCCCTTCGCCGGGCGGATGGACGGTCAGCGCCGTCCCCGGCGGATGCGCAACGCTTTCCCAACGTCGGACCAGTGGTTCGATGCCATAGGTCCGCCAGCGTTCCAGTTCGCGGTCGAAAGCGGTCGCAAGGTTGGCGGCGAACCCATCGCGATCTGGTGCCGGACCAAGCGCCGAAAGCGCCACCGTGCGGCGGTCCGGCAGCTCAGGGGCCCGGGCAAGATTGATGCCCATGCCGACGATGATGGCGTCGCCTTCGCGCTCGAGCAGGATACCTGCAAGCTTCGCTCCGCCGAGAAAAAGGTCATTGGGCCACTTCAGTTGCAGTGCACCGGGCTCGACGAGGTAAGGCACGACCGCCTCATACGCCGCCAGCCCCGCCACGAGCGCAAGCGACGCCGGCGCCGGATCACGGCTCCCGAGGCGCACGACGGTCGAGCCCATGAAATTGCCTGTCCCGTCGAACCAGGTCCGTCCCTGGCGTCCTCTGCCCGCAACCTGCCGGTCGGTGACGAGCCAGTCGCCTTCGCGCACTGCCTCGCCAGCACGCAATTGCGCGACGAGGTCCGAATTGGTCGAGCCGGTTTCGACGAGTGTGCGGATCACATCGCGAGCGTGAAGGATGCCGCTGCCTGCGCTGCCCAATTGCCGAGCGGGATCGTCAGCAGATAGCCGAGCGGCGAAATGACCGCGACGCTAAGGCCCAGTACAACCCAGTGACTGATCGGGCTTTCGGTCTCCACCTCGCGCGTCGGTTCGTCGAAAAACATCACCTTGATGAACTTGAGGTAGTAGAACGCGCCGATCACGCTCGCCGCGATACCGATGGCAGCGAGCGGGACGAGATTGGCCTGCACGGCAGCCTGGAACACAACGAACTTGCCCCAGAAGCCGAACAGCGGCGGGATACCGGCAAGGCTGAACATCAGCGCGAGCAGGCACCATGCGAGCGCCGGACGCTTGGTCGAGAGGCCGGAAATGTCGGCAAAGGTCTCCAGCTGGTTACCCATCGGATCGCGCAGCATGAGAAGCGCAGTGAAGCTGCCGACGGTCATTGCAACGTAGATCGCGAGATAGGTGAGCACTGCTGCGGTGCCTGCAGGCGTCGCCGCGGCAAGGCCGACAAGGATGAAGCCGACGTTATTGATCGACGAATAGGCGAGCAGTCGCTTCAGGTTCTGCTGGCCGATCGCACCCAGCGCGCCGACCACGATCGAGGCCAGCGAGGCGAAGATCACGATCTGGCGCCAGCTGTCGACCTCGCCCGCGAAAGGCTCCATCGCCATGCGCACCAGCATCCCCATTGCCGCGACCTTGGGGGCGCTGGCGAAGAATGCCGTAACCGGCGTCGGGGCGCCCTCGTATACGTCCGGGGTCCACATGTGGAACGGCACCGCGCTGACCTTGAAGGCAAGCCCGGCAAGCACGAACACGACACCGAACAGCGCGCCGGTCGAGAACTGTGTCTCGAAAGCAGCGCGAATGCCCTCGTAATTGGTGCTTCCGGTGAAACCGTAGATCAGGCTCACGCCATATAGGATGATGCCCGAGGCCAGAGCGCCGAGGACGAAGTACTTGAGGCCTGCCTCGTTCGAGCGGGCATCCTGCTTGAGGAAGCTCGCCAGCACGTAGCTCGACAGGCTCGACATCTCGAGACCGATATAGAGCGTCATCAGGTCGGTGGCGGAAACCATCATGCCCATGCCGATGGCATTGAAGAGCATCAGCACCGGGTATTCGGCCCGATAGGCATTGCCCTGCGCAAAGAAGCGCGGGGTAACGACCAGCACGGCAGCGGTCGCAACGTAGATGAGGATCTTGGCAAAGCTGCCAAACGCGTCCGCACGATAGAGGTCGCCGAACGCGCGGCCTGCGACTTCGCCGGTTGCGAGATCGAACAGGTGCGCGCTGAAGACGGTGGCGCCGAGCAAGGCAACTACGGTCGCTGCGGTCACGGCGCGCGCGGTCTTCGTGCCACCCCATGCCGCAACGAGCAGCAATGCGAGCCCCGTGAGCGAGAGGCCGACTTCGACGCCGGTGAAGTAGAGCGAGCTAGCGTACGACATCAGTGCGCTCCCTCCTCGGCTGCGGCGGGTTCGCCATGGGTCTCACCATGCGAGGCGGCAATGTAATTGGCATTATGCTCTTTCGGAGTGCCGACCTTGTTGTCGGAATCGAAGTCGGGTGCAGCGCGAGCGATGCGCGCCTCGAGCGCGAAGATGTCCTGGCGCATCGGCGCGAGGAAGCTTTCCGGATAGACGCCCATCCACAGCACCGCTGCTGCGATCGGGGCAAGCATGGCCCATTCACGTGCATTCAGGTCGAGCATGCGCGCAGCATCGTCGTTGACCTGCGCCCCGAAGGCCACGCGGCGATAGAGGTACAGCATGTAGGCGGCACCAAGGATGATGCCGGTGGTGCAAACCAGCGTCACGAAGGTCGAAACCTTGTAGATACCGGCCAGCGCGAGGAATTCGCCGACGAAGTTGCTCGTGCCCGGAAGGCCGACCGAGGCCATGGTGAAGAGCATGAAGAACAGCGCGTACCTTGGCATGTTGATCGCCAGCCCGCCGTAGCGCGAGATCTCTCGGGTGTGCAGGCGGTCGTAGATCACGCCGACGCAGAGGAAGAGCGCACCAGACACCAGGCCGTGACCGAGCATGACCATCATCGCGCCTTCGAGGCCCTGCGAATTGAAGGCGAACAGGCCGACGGTCACGATCGCCATGTGCGCGACCGAGGAATAGGCGATGAGCTTCTTCATGTCGTGCTGCACCAGCGCGACGAGTGAGGTGTAAACCACCGCAATCATCGACAGGGCGAAGATGAGCCATGCGAACTGCGCGGAGGCATCGGGGAACATCGGCAGGCTGAAGCGGATGAAACCGTATCCGCCCAGCTTCAACAGGACGCCCGCCAGGATCACCGAACCTGCGGTCG
Organism: Qipengyuania sp. RANM35; assembly: GCF_041021145.2. Lineage (NCBI taxonomy): Bacteria > Pseudomonadati > Pseudomonadota > Alphaproteobacteria > Sphingomonadales > Erythrobacteraceae > Qipengyuania > Qipengyuania sp. RANM35. The sequence continues at coordinate 1,185,405 of NZ_CM196433.1, forward strand.
GCGCCTGCACGTGGGCGTCGGGGAGCCAGGTGTGGACCGGCCACATCGGCATCTTCACCGCGAAGCTGGCGAAGAAGGCCAGCCACAGCCACGTTTGCGCCTGCGGGCTGAAGTCGTAGTTGAGCAGCGTCGGGATGTCGGTGGTGTTCGCCTCGTTCACCATCCACATCATCGCGATCAGCATCAGCACCGAACCGAGCAGCGTGTAGAGGAAGAACTTATACGAGGCGTAGATGCGGTTATCGCCGCCCCACACGCCGATGATCAGGTACATCGGGATCAGGCCGGCCTCGAAGAAGATGTAGAACAGGAACATGTCCTGCGCGGCGAAAACGCCGATCATCAGCACTTCCATCAGCAGGAAGGCGGCCATGTATTCGCCCACCCGCTTGGTGATCGCGTCCCAGCTTGCAAGGATGCAGATCGGCATCAGGAAAACGCTGAGCATGATCAGCATCAGCGCGATGCCATCGATGCCGAGGGCGTAGCTGAAGCCTGCGAAAATCTCGGCCCGCTCGGTGAACTGCCACTGCGCGCCGCCGATGTCGTAGTTCAGCCACAGCAGGATGCCGAGCGCGAGGTCGAACAGGGTCGCGCCCAGCGCCACCATGCGCGCGCTCTGCGCACCCAGGAAAAGACAGGCAATGGCACCGGCAAGCGGAACCGCGAGCATCAGAGAGAGGATGGGGAACTCCATCAGAACAGCACCCAGGTGATCGCGGCGACGAGCCCGAGGAGCATCACCAGCGCATAGCTATAGAGATATCCGGTCTGGAACTTGTGTGCTCCGATCGAGCCCTGCTCGACCACCCAGGCAATGCCGTTGGGGCCGAAGCGGTCGATCGTGCCGATATCGCCGAGTTTCCAGAACTGGCGGCCCAGCCAGAAGGCGGGGACGACGAAGAGATAGTGGTAGAGCTCGTCGAAATACCACTTGTTGTAGAGGAAGCGGTACACCGGACCGAGTTGCTCCACGGCCTTGCCCGGGATGCTGGTGTCCTTGATATAGGCCATCCAGGCGGTGAACAGGCCGAGCAGCATGACGATTGTCGCCGCCAGCTTCACCCACAGCGGAACGCCATGCATCGCGTGCATCAGGCCTTCGTTGTAGAAAATCGATCCGCCCCAGAATTCGGGGCTTTCGAGGAAGTAGGGGCTGAAAACCCAACCCGCGAACACTGCACCCAGGCTGAGTATGCCCAGCGGGATCAACATGGTCAGCGGGCTTTCGTGCGGGTGGTAGCCGCCGGTAGTGTCTTCTCCCGCCTCTTCAGGCGTCTTGTGGACGCTGTGCTGGATATGCTCGCTCTCGATCCAGCGCGGCTTGCCCCAGAAGGTGAGGAACATCAGGCGCCAGCTGTAGAAGCTGGTCAGAAGTGCAGCGAAGGCGCCCATCCAGAAGGCGAAATTGCCCAGCTCGGTACCGCGCGCGAACGCGGCTTCGAGGATCGCATCCTTCGAATGGAAGCCGGCGAACCCCGCATGGATCCAGTAAATGCCGACGCCGGTGATCGCCAGCGTGCCGGCCATCATCGCCCAGAAGGTCAGAGGGATATGCTTACGCAGGTCGCCGTAATAGCGCATGTCCTGTTCGTGGTGCATCGCGTGGATGACCGAGCCGGCACCGAGGAACAGCAGCGCCTTGAAGAAGGCGTGCGTGAACAGGTGGAACATGGCCGCGCCATAGGCACCGACGCCCGCGGCAAAGAACATGTAGCCGAGCTGCGAGCAGGTCGAATAGGCGATGACGCGCTTGATGTCCCACTGCGTCGTGCCGACGGTCGCGGCAAAGATACAGGTGGCGGCGCCGACGAAGGTCACCATCGAGAGTGCGACGGGCGCCGTCTCGAACATCGGCGACAGGCGGCAGACCATGAACACGCCTGCGGTCACCATGGTCGCGGCGTGGATCAGCGCGGACACTGGCGTCGGGCCTTCCATGGCATCCGGGAGCCATGTGTGGAGGCCCAGCTGCGCCGACTTGCCCATCGCGCCGATGAACAGCAGGATACACAGCACATCCATCGTGTGGACGCGGTAGCCGAGGAAGCCGATGGTCGCCCCGCTCATGCCGGGCGCAGCCTCGAGGATCGCAGGGATCGACACCGTGCCGAACACCCAGAAGGTGCCGAATATGCCCATCATGAAGCCGAGGTCGCCGACGCGGTTGACCACGAAGGCCTTGATCGCGGCGGCGTTGGCGCTGGGCTTCTTGAACCAGAAGCCGATCAGCAGGTAGCTCGCGAGGCCCACGCCTTCCCAACCGAAGAACATTTGGACGAGGTTGTCGGCGGTCACCAGCATGAGCATGGCGAAGGTGAAGAGCGAGAGGTAGGCGAAGAACCGCGGCTGGTCCGGGTCTTCCTCCATGTAGCCCCAGCTATAGAGGTGGACGAGCGCCGAAACTGTGGTGATGACTACCAGCATGACCGCGGTCAGCGTGTCGACACGCAGAGCCCAGTCGAAGGCAAGATCGCCCGATGCCACCCACTTGAGTACGGGCACTACGGTCGGTTCGTAGGTTCCGCCAACGAAGCCGAGGAAGATCGGCCAGCTCAGCCCACAGCTGAGGAACAGAGCGCCGGTCGTCAGCCCCTTGGTGAAGACGCTGGGCGCGGACTTGTTGACCAGCCCGCCGACGATTGCGGCGAGCAGCGGCAGGAAGACGATTGCGATGATCAGATGCACCGTGGCTTACCCCTTCAGCCGGTCGACGTCGTCGACCGCGATGGTGCCGCGGCCACGGAAATAGATGACAAGGATGGCAAGCCCGACGGCTGCCTCGCCCGCTGCCACGGTCAGCACGAACATGGCGAAGACCTGGCCGACAAGATCGCCAAGGAAGGCGCTGAAGGCGACGAGGTTGATGTTCACGCTGAGCAGGATCAGCTCGATCGCCATCAAGATGACGATGATGTTCTTGCGGTTGAGGAAGATGCCCAGCACGCCGAGCACGAACAGGATCGCGCTGACGAAGACATAGTGTTCGATGCCGATCACAGCTCGACCCCCTGCCCGATTTCGGGCTGCTTCATGACGGTTGCTTCCTCGGGCCGGCGCCGGACCTGCTTGGAAATGTCCTGCTGGCCGCGCGCGCCATCGGGGCGCTGGCGGTGGGTGAGGACGATCGCGCCGACCATTGCGACGAGCAGGATGATCCCGGCCGCCTCGAACAGGAACAGGTAGTCGCGGTAGAGGACCGCACCGATGCTCTCGATATTCGCACGGTCGGCAATGGGTGCGGCAGCGCCGCTGGCAGTGCCGAGTTCGAGCGCGCCGATCTTGTAGGCGCCGATGCCGACCAGCAGTTCGACCAGCAGGACCAAGGCAATGGCGATCCCGAGCGGAAAGTTCTTCACGAAGCCTGCCCGCATCTCCGAAAAGTCGATGTCGAGCATCATGACCACGAAGAGGAAAAGCACCGCGACTGCGCCGACGTAGACGATGACCAGCAGCGCAGCGATGAACTCAGCGCCGACGAGGACCATCAGCCCCGCCCCGTTGAAGAAGGCGAGGATCAGCCACAGTACTGAATGCACCGGGTTACGCGCCGTGATCACCATAACCGCGCTGGCGGTCACCATGACGGCGAAGAGATAGAAGGCGAGCGTCTGGATCATTGGCGCGGCCCCCTATCGATACGGTGCATCGGCTTCAAGGTTCGCGGCGATGGCACGCTCCCACTTGTCACCATTGGCGAGCAGCTTGGCCTTGTCGTAAAGCAGCTCCTCGCGGGTTTCGGTCGAATATTCGAAGTTCGGACCCTCGACGATGGCATCAACCGGGCAGGCTTCCTGGCAGAAGCCGCAGAAGATGCACTTGGTCATGTCGATGTCATAGCGCGTGGTGCGGCGGCTGCCGTCCTCGCGCGGTTCGGCTTCGATGGTGATGGCCTGTGCCGGGCAGATCGCCTCGCACAGCTTGCACGCAATGCAGCGTTCCTCGCCATTCGGATAGCGACGCAGGGCGTGCTCACCGCGGAAGCGCGGGCTCAGCGGGTTCTTCTCGAACGGGTAGTTGATCGTCGCCTTGGGCTTGAAGAAGTACTTCAGCGTGAGGGCGTGCGCCTTCACGAACTCCCACAGGGTGAACGACTTGATGAGATGCGCGACGGTGGTCATGCGACATGCCCCCCGAAGTGTCCGGTTGCCATGAGGTAGCCACTGATAAGAACGACGAAGAACAGGCTCAGCGGGAGGAATACCTTCCAGCCCAGGCGCATCAGCTGGTCATAGCGATAGCGCGGGACGGTGGCCTTCACCCAGCTGAAGATGAAGAAGAAAATGAAGATCTTGAAGCACAGCCAGAAGAAGGCTGTCAGGCCCGGTCCGAACAGGAAAGTGTAAAGGATCGGGATGTCGAGCGGCGGCAGCCAGCCACCCCAGAACAGGATGGCGTTGAGCGCGCACATCAGCAGCACGTTGGCATATTCGCCGAGCCAGAAGAGCGCGAAGCTCATCGAGGAATATTCGGTCTGGTAACCGGCGACGAGCTCGCTCTCCGCCTCGGTCAGGTCGAAAGGAGCACGCGCGGTCTCGGCCAGTGCCGAGATCAGGAACATCACCCAGAGCGGGAACAGCAGCGGGTGGAAGCCGAAGCCATTGAACAGGCCAAAGACAAGGCCTTCCTGCGCCATGATGATCCCGTTCATGTTGAACGTGCCCGCCCACAGGACGACACAGATCAGGATGAAGCCGATCGAGACCTCGTAGCTGATCATCTGCGCAGCTGCGCGCATGGCGGAGAAGAACGGGTACTTCGAGTTAGAAGCCCAACCGCTCATCACCACGCCGTAAACGCCGAGCGAGCTGATCGCGAGGATGTAGAGCAGACCGACATTGATGTCCGAAAGCACCGCCTCGGGGCCGAACGGCACCACTGCCCAGGCGAGCAGAGCCACGGTGAAGGTGATGATCGGCGCAATCAGGAAGATGCCCTTGTTCGACGCCGTCGGGATGATGGTTTCTTGCAGGAAGACCTTGAGACCGTCAGCGAAAGACTGGAGCAGCCCCCAGGGGCCGACAACGTTGGGACCGCGGCGAAGCGCCATGGCGGCCCAGATCTTGCGGTCGACGTAGATGATCATCGCCACCGCCAGCATCAGCGGCAAGGCAATCAGCAGGATGCCGGAAATGGTCGCGGTCGCCCACGCCCATTCGTAGTTCATGCCGAGGTTCTGGAAGAATTCGGTCATTCCGCAGCCTCCGCCAGGGCGCCGCCGTGGAGCAGTTCTGCCGAGCAGCGCTGCATCACCTCGCTGGCGCGGGCGATCGGGTTGGTGAGATAGAAGTCCTTGATCGGATAGGCGGAAATCACGCCTTCTGCCTTCGCCTTCTTGTCCGCCTTGGGCAGCGCGCCGTAGCTGGCGAGACCTTCCTCGCCCAGCGCAGGCACTTCCGCGATCATAGCCGACTGCAGCTGCGCGAAGCTGTCGAAACCAACGTTCACGCCCAGCGCATCGGCCAGCGCACGCAGGATCGTCCAGTCTTCTCGTGCGTCACCGGGGGCGAACACGGCCTTCTCGGCAAACTGCACGCGGCCTTCGGTGTTGACGTAGGTCCCGTCCTTTTCGGCAAAGCTTGCGCCCGGCAGGATGATGTCCGCCGCATGCGCGCCCTTGTCGCCATGGTGGCCGATGTAGACCTTGATCGCGTCGGCGAAGGGTTCGAAGTCCATCTCGTCCGCGCCGAGGCTGATGACCACCTTGGGCTTGGCCGCCACGATGTCCTTCATCCCGCCCTTCTGCGCAAAACCGAGCATAAGTCCGCCCATGCGCGCGGCGCTGAAGTGCATGACGTTGAAGCCGTTCCAGCCATCCTTCACGAGGCCGAACTGGTCGGCGAAAGCGAGGCCTGCACCAAGGGCGCCGCGAGCGAGTGCCGCACCGCCCATGATGATCGCGGGACGCTCGGCACCCTTGAACACCTCGGCCACTTCCTTGGGCAGATCGCCGAGGACCGAGAGATCGTCACCGAGGAAATGCGCGGGGTAGGTCGTGTCCCAGAAGGGCCCGACCACGAAGACCTGCGCGCCACGCTTCACCGCCTTGCGGATGCGCACGTTGACCAGAGGCGCTTCCCAGCGAACGTGGCTGCCGACGATCAGGATCGCATCGGCGGTCTCGATCCCGGCGAAAGTCGAGTTGAAATTGACCGCGGCGAGGTTCGACACGTCGTAATCCATGCCGGTCTGACGGCCTTCGAGAAGGTTTGAACCGCAGGCCTTCAGCAGCGCCTTGGCGGCGAACATCGTCTCGCAGTCGACCATGTCGCCGGCAATTGCGGCAATGGCCTTGCCCGGCTTGGCCTTGGCGATGGCCGCAAAAGCCTCGTCCCAGGTCGCGGGCTTGAGGCCACCCTTCTTCCGCATGAAGACCTTGTCGAGACGGCGCTTGGTCAGGCCGTCGACCATGTAGCGGCCCTTGTCGGACAGCCATTCCTCGTTGACGTCGTCATTGATCCGCGGAAGCGCGCGCATGACTTCGCGGCCGCGGCTGTCGAGGCGGATGTTCGCGCCGACCGCGTCCGACACGTCGATGCTGAGCGTCTTCTTGAGTTCCCACGGACGTGCCTCGAAGGCGTAGGGCCGCGAGGTGAGCGCGCCGACCGGACACAGGTCGATCACATTTGCCGACAGCTCGTGCTCGGCTGCCTGCTCGAGATAGGTCGTGATCTGCATGTCCTCGCCGCGACCGACCGCGCCGATTTCGTCCACGCCGGCGATTTCCTCGCTGAAGCGCACGCAGCGGGTGCAGTGGATGCAGCGGGTCATGACCGTCTTGATCAGCGGGCCCATGTACTTCTCGGTCACGGCGCGCTTGTTCTCGGTGTAGCGCGAGCCGCCACGGCCATAGGCGACCGACTGGTCCTGCAGGTCGCATTCGCCGCCCTGGTCGCAGATCGGGCAATCGAGCGGGTGGTTGATAAGGAGGAACTCCATCACCCCTTCGCGCGCGGTCTTGACCATCTGGCTGTCGGTGCGGATTTCCTGGCCTTCGGTAGCCGGAAGCGCGCAACTTGCCTGCGGCTTCGGCGGCCCGGGCTTCACCTCGACCAGGCACATGCGGCAGTTGCCGGCGATGCTCAGCCGCTCATGATAGCAGAAGCGCGGAATCTCTTTTCCGGCAAGCTCGCAAGCCTGCAGGACGGTCGCCCCGGTGGGAACCTCGATTTCCTGACCGTCTACGGTGACTTTAGGCATTACTCCGCGGCCTCCGCGAACTTGGCGTTGTGTTCTTCGATCCGGCGCTCGAGCTCGGGGCGGAAGTGGCGGATGAGGCCCTGGATTGGCCATGCTGCCGCATCACCCAGCGCGCAGATGGTGTGGCCTTCGACCTGCTTGGTCACCTGCTGCAGCATGTCGATTTCCTCGATTGCCGCATCGCCGGTGCGCAGGCGCTCCATCATGCGCCACATCCAGCCCGTGCCTTCGCGGCATGGGGTGCACTGGCCACAGCTCTCGTGCTTGTAGAAGTAGCTGAGGCGGCTGATCGCGCGGACGATGTCGGTCGACTTGTCCATCACGATGACACCGGCCGTGCCGAGACCCGACCCCAAGTCCTTGAGACCGTCGAAATCCATCGGCGCGTCCCAGATCTGCTCTGCAGGGACAAGCGGAACCGAGGAACCGCCGGGGATCACGGCGAGGAGGTTGTCCTTGCCGCCGCGAATGCCGCCACAGTGCTTTTCGATCAGCTCGCTGAACGGGATGCTGAGCGCTTCCTCGACCACGCAGGGCTTGTTCACATGCCCGCTGATCTGGAAAAGCTTGGTGCCCTTGTTGTTCTCGCGTCCGAAGCTCGCGAACCAGCTCGCGCCGCGACGCAGGATGGTCGGGACCACGGCGATCGATTCCACGTTATTGACCGTGGTCGGGCAGCCATAAAGGCCTGCACCCGCCGGGAACGGCGGCTTGAGACGCGGCTGGCCCTTCTTGCCTTCGAGGCTTTCGATCATCGCGGTCTCTTCGCCGCAGATGTAGGCGCCCGCACCGCGGTGCAGGAAGACGTCGAAGTCGTAGCCGGACTTGCTGGCGTTCTTGCCGATCAGGCCCGCGTCATAGGCCTCTTCGATGGCTTTCTGCAGCGTCTCTGCCTCGCGGATGTATTCCCCGCGGATGTAGATGTAAGCCGCCCTCGCCCGCATGGCGAAACCGGCGACCAGCGCGCCTTCGATCAGCTTGTGCGGATCGTGACGGATGATCTCGCGGTCCTTGCACGAGCCGGGTTCAGATTCGTCGGCATTGATGACGAGGAAGCTCGGACGACCGTCCTTGCTCTCCTTCGGCATGAACGACCACTTGAGCCCGGTCGGGAAACCAGCGCCACCGCGACCGCGAAGACCCGAGGCCTTCACTTCCTCGATGATGGCGTCCTGCCCGCGCGCGATCAGCGACTTGGTATCTTCCCAGTCGCCGCGCTGCTGTGCCGCCTTCAGGCCCCAGTCCTGGAAGCCGTAGAGGTTGGTGAAGATGCGATCCTTGTCGGCGAGCATCAGGCGAGACCTCCCTGCGAGAGGAAATAGAGGGCGCCGACCAGGACGACGGCGATCAGCCCGAACTTGATGATGCCGGTAAGCACCTTCCAGGCAATGAAGCAGACGACCAGCGCGATCAGGACGGTAACGATGCTCATCACCATTCCTTCCGGTAGTCGTGATTGGCCGAGACCATGTCCTTGAGCGTGGTCGGGCCGCCCTCGGGTTCGCTGGTCTGCTTGCCCGGGATCTGCGTGCCGGTCTTCGGCTGATCGCCCCTGGCCAGCGCATCGAGGATGGCGTCGAGGCTCTCGGGCGTGAGGTCCTCGTAATTGTCGTCGTTGATCTGGACCATCGGCGCGGTGGCGCAATTGCCCATGCACTCGACCTCGGTAAGGGTCCACAGGCCGTCGTCCGAGACATGACCCTTCTTCATGCCGCGCTTCTTGCAGGTTTCGAACAGTCCGTCCGAGCCGCGCAGCATGCACGGCGTCGTGCCGCAGACCTGCACGTGGTACTTACCCACGGGCACGAGGTTGTACATGAAATAGAAGCTGGCGACTTCGAGCACGCGGATCACCGGCATGTCGAGATAGTCGGCGACATATTCGATCACCGGCAGCGGCAGCCAGCCCTGCGTATTGGTCTCTTCGCCGACCTGGCGCTGGGCAAGGTCGAGCAGCGGCATCACCGCCGAACGCTGGCGCCCCTCGGGGTAGCGCGCGATCGCCCGGTCAGCCTTCTCGCGATAGGCATCGTTGAACTCGAAGCCACCCCAGCGTTCGCGCAGCTCGGGGGTGTCGGGTGCGGGGGTACGGTCGGCCATTAGCGGTCGCACTCCCCGAACACTACGTCGATGGCGCCGAGGATGGCGGTGGCATCAGGCAGCATGTGGCCCTTCGACATGAAATCCATTGCTTGCAGGTGGCTGAAGGCCGTGGGACGGATCTTGCAGCGGTACGGTTTGTTCGAGCCGTCGCTGACGAGATAGACGCCGAATTCGCCTTTGGGGCTTTCGGTAGCGACGTAGACCTCGCCCGCAGGCACGTGGAAGCCCTCGGTGTAGAGCTTGAAGTGGTGGATCAGCGCTTCCATCGACTGCTTCATCTCGGCGCGCTTGGGGGGCGCGACCTTGCGGTCGTCGGAGCAGATCGGACCTTGCGGCATTTGCGCAAGGCACTGCTTGATGATCTTCGCGCTCTCGTAGACTTCCTTCACGCGCACCATGAAGCGGTCGTAGCAGTCCGAATTGGTGCCGACGGGAATGTCGAACTCCATCCGGTCATAGACGTCGTAAGGCTGCGACTTGCGCAGGTCCCACGGGATGCCGGCGGCGCGGATCATCGGGCCGCTGAAGCCCCATGCCAGCGCATCATCCTTGCTCACCACGGCGATGTCGACGTTGCGCTGCTTGAAGATGCGGTTGTCGAGGACCAGGCTCATAGCGTCGCCGAACAGTTCGGGCAGGCGCGTGTCGACCCAGTGACCGATGTCCACGAGCAGCTTCTCGGGCACGTCCTGGTGGACGCCGCCAGGACGGAACCAGGCCATGTGCATGCGCGCACCGGCGGCCCGCTCGAAGAAGTTGAGGCAATCCTCGCGCAGTTCGAACACCCACAGGTTCGGCGTCATCGCGCCGACGTCCATGACGTGGCTGCCGATGTTGAGCATGTGGTTGCAGATGCGCGAAAGCTCGGCGAACAGGACGCGCAGGTACTGCGCACGCTCGGGCACCTCGAGGTTGAGGAGCTTCTCGATCGCGAGCACGTAGCTGTGCTCCATGTTCAGCGGCGAACAATAATCGAGGCGGTCGAAATACGGCAGCGCCTGGAGGTAGGTCTTGTTTTCGATCAGCTTTTCGGTGCCGCGGTGCAGCAGGCCGACGTGCGGGTCGATCCGCTCGATGATCTCGCCGTCGAGTTCCATGACCATGCGCAGCACGCCGTGCGCCGCGGGGTGCTGGGGCCCGAAGTTGATCGTGTAATTGGTAATGACCTCGTCGCCGGTGGTCGGCGATTCTTCGATCTGGAAGGCACTGCTCATGCGCAAATCCAATTGCCGGAGTAGCTTTGCGACTTGCCCGCTGCATCGGTCACGCTGACCTTCGCGAGGCGGCTCTGCGCCTGGCCGGCAGCAGGCGAGACCTGGATCTTGAAGCCTTCGCCACTGAAGGTCGTGCCCGCCTTGATTGCAGCGAGTCCACCGGGACCGGAATCGGCCATCACAAGCGTGTTACCCACCCGGACCACGGCCTTGCCCGGCAGCGTCGGCTCTTTCATGCCCACGGCGATCAGCATCTCCTGCTCGCCGACCATCAGGGTGCAGCCACCTTCGCGCGGGCCCAGGTTGACGCCGCCGACGTCACCCAGCTGCTGGAGCGTGGTGAGATCGACATTTGCCGGAGGAGCGGCCTGCGCAACATTCGGTGCATTGGGATCAGGCTGCGACGGGTCGAGCTGCCCCGGCGCGGCCCCGCCCTGCTGGCCGATGCGGTCGGCGAAATCGTCCGCGCTCTCCTGCTCGGCGGAAGGCTGCGAGCAGGCGGCGAGCGCGAATATGGCGATGGGCAGGAGGCGACGCATCACTTCTCGTCCTTTTTCGCGGCAGGCTTGCGCTTGGCCGCAGGCTTCTTGGCGGCAGGCTTCTTTGCCGGTGCCTTCTTCACCTTGGGTTCGGTAGCGGCCTTGGTGCCGCTGGTCTTCCCGGCACGCTTGGCGCGAGCGGGACGCGTCTCGGTCGGCTCGGGCGCCGGTGCGTCCTTGCCGCCGTCCTTGGCAGCCGGAGCGTCGGCAACCTTGTCGGCGGCCTTCGCGTCGGTCTTCGCCCCTGCCCCGGTGTCGGCGGGCTTTTCCGTGGTCTTGGGCTCGGCGACGGGCGGGGTTGCAGCCTTTTCGTCACCCGGAAGCACGTAGTCCGCGCCCTCCCACGGCGACATGAAGTCGAACTGGCGCAGGTCTTGCGCCAGCTTCACGGGCTCGTAGACGACGCGCTTGAGGTCTTCCGAATAGCGCAGCTCGGTATAGCCGGTAAGCGGGAAGTCCTTGCGGAAGGGATGACCTTCGAAGCCGTAGTCGGTGAGGATGCGGCGCAGGTCGGTGTTGCCGGCAAAGAGCACGCCGTACATGTCGAAAACTTCGCGCTCGAGCCAGCCCGCGTTGGGCCAAAGCGTCGTCGCGGTCGGAACCGGGGTATCTTCGGCAGCCGTGCACTTGACCATGATGCGGCTGTTCCTGGTGACCGACAGCAGCATGTAGACGACCTCGAAACGCTCTGCGCGTCCCGGGTAGTCGACGCCCGCAATCTCCATCAGCTGCTGGTATTCATGATTGTCGCGCAGGATGCGAAGCGCGTCCTCGACCGAGGAACGCTTGACCGTGAGGAGCAGTTCGCCATGCTCCTCGTGAGCCTCGACCAGATGGTCGCCCAGCGCGGTTGCCAGCGTGTCCTTGAGGCCCTCGATCACAGTAAAGCGGGGCGCGGAATGAAGCGTTGCCATGGCGCCCTTACCTCTCGATCGTGCCCGAGCGGCGGATCTTCCGCTGCAGCTGCATCACGCCGTACAGCAGCGCTTCGGCAGTCGGCGGACAACCCGGCACGTAGATGTCGACCGGAACGATCCGGTCGCAGCCGCGCACCACGCTATAGCTGTAGTGATAGTAGCCGCCACCGTTGGCGCAGCTGCCCATGCTGATGACGTACTTGGGGTCCGACATCTGGTCGTAGACCTTGCGTAGCGCCGGGGCCATCTTGTTGCACAGCGTGCCCGCAACGATCATCACGTCCGACTGGCGCGGGGAAGCGCGCGGTGCGACGCCGAAACGCTCCATGTCATAACGCGGCATGTTCACATGGATCATCTCGACCGCGCAGCAGGCGAGACCGAAGGTCATCCACCACAGCGATCCGGTGCGCGCCCACTGGAACAGGTCCTCGGTGCTGGTGACGAGGAATCCCTTGTCGTTCACCTCGGTCTGGAGCGCGTTGAAATAGTCGGCATCCGGCTGGCGGATGTCACCCGGCTGGGCCGCGGGCGGCATGATGATGCTCTGCTGGCTCATCGGATCACTCCCACTCCAGCGCGCCGACCTTCCACGCATATGCGAGGCCGACGGCGAGTTCGAAGAGGAACACCATCATGGTGATCCAGCCCGGCCAACCGGTCAGGTCGAGGCTGACCGCCCAGGGGAACAGGAAGGCCGCTTCGAGATCGAAGATGATGAACAGGATGGCGATCAGGTAGAAGCGCACGTCGAACTGGCTGCGCGGATCTTCGAAGGCGGGAAAGCCGCATTCATACTCGCTGAGCTTCTCTGCATCGGGGTTGTGCGCGCCGGTCAGGCGGGCAACGCCCATCGGCAGGAACACGAAGAGTGCCGACAGGCCGAGTGCGATGAACAGGAAGATCAGGATCGGGAGATATTGCTCTAGGTCGACCACGCGTGATTCCATCCGGGGGCTGGGTTCGCGCCCGCCTCTAGGCCGCTCGCTTGCGAGGTGCAAGGGTGCGGATAGCGCAAATCCCGCACAAACGATTGCGCGGGATGCGACATCCGTCGAGAAGGGCGCGCGCCCTTACTTCATCATGGTCTTCACAGCCTTCTCGGTCGCCGCGCCATAGGGTGGCTTGAACCCGCCGAGCTTGGCGATATCGATCTTCGGCTGCGTATAGACGCTGCGCGCATGGCTGAACTCGCGGAAGCCCTCGACCCCGTGATAGCTGCCCATGCCCGAGGGGCCAACGCCACCGAAGGGAAGGTCTTCCATCGACACATGGAAGATAACGTCATTCACCGTGACGCCGCCACTGATGGTCTTCGTCAGCACCTTCTCGCGTTCGGCACTGTTCTCGCCGAAGTAATAAAGGCCGAGTGGACGGTCGTGCTCGTTCACATAGTCGATCGCCTCGTCGATGTGCTTGTAGGTCTTCACCGGCAGGACCGGGCCGAATATCTCCTCCTGCATCGCCTTCATGTCCTCGGTGACGTTTTTGAGGATGGTGAGCGGCATCTTGCGGCTGTTGGTGCTCGAGAAATCCTCGTTGCCCGGATTGACCTCGATCACTTCTGCACCCTTGTCGCGCGCGTCGGCGACCAGCGACTGCAAGCGATCGAAATGGCGGTCGGTCACGACGCTGGCATAGTCCTCGTTCTCGAGCAGTGTCGGATACATGTTGGCCGTGCCCTGCCACACGCCGTGGATCGCCTCGTCCTGCTTGCTTTCGGGGACATAGAGGTAGTCCGGTGCGAGGCAGATCTGCCCTGCGTTCATCATCTTGCCCAGCGCCACGCGCTCGCCCGCCTTGGCGAAGTCGGCGCTCTCGCCCATGAACACCGGGCTCTTGCCGCCGAGTTCGAGAGTGACGGGGACAAGGTTCGCGGCGGCGGCCTCCATCACCTTGCGGCCGGTCGCGGTCGAGCCGGTGAAGACGAGGTGGTCGAACGGCAGCGTACTGAAGGCATGAGCCACTTCGGGGCCGCCGGTGAAAACCGCGCACTCGTCGGCGGTGAAGTATTCTTCGACCAGCTCCCTCATCAGCAGGCTGGTCTTCTCGGTGAATTCCGATGGCTTGATCATCGCGCGGTTACCCGCAGCAAAGACCTGCATCAGCGGCCCGAAGCTGAGGTTCACCGGGAAATTCCAGGGACTGAGAATACCGACCACGCCCTTGGGCTCATAACGCAGTTCCGCCTTCGCGCCGAGCAGGCCGAGCGGGAACTGGACATGGCGCTTCTCGGTCCGGGACCACTTTTCCATGTTCTTGAGGCAGTATTTCCCGAAACCGACCGTGCCGGCAATGTCGGTGATCATCGACTGGTGCGGGCTGCGGCTGCCGAAGTCCGCAGCCATGGTCTTGCACAGGTCCTCGCCGTGCTTCTTGAGCAGGTTCATCGCCCGTTCGATGCGGTCCTTGCGCAGCGACATCGGCTCGGGGCGCATCTGGTGATGGGCAGCGCGCTGCTTCCTGAGGACGGCTTCCATTTCAGCCTTGCGATCGTCTGCCATCGTATTCTCCCATGGTCCATGTTGCGCCGCAGCGACGCCTGTCCTATCTCGACCGCGAGATATTCCAGAACCCGAGGACTTGCACAAGATGACCCAGTTCAGCGCCGCCGATCCCGTCGTGATCCTTTCCTACGCCCGCACCCCCATGGGCGGCATGCAGGGCGCGTTGTCGGACGTATCGGCGACCGATCTTGGCGCAACAGCGGTCAAGGCGGCGGTCGAGCGCTCGGGCGTCTCGCCTGAGAAGTTCGATCGCACCTACATGGGCTGCGTGCTCCCCGCAGGCCTGGGCCAGGCCCCTGCGCGCCAGGCGACGATCAAGGCTGGCCTGCCCAAGTCGGTCCAGGCGACAACGGTCAACAAGGTCTGCGGCAGCGGCATGCAGACGGTCATCATGGGCGCCGAAGCGCTTGCCAGCGGTACGGTCGACTATGTCGTCGCCGGCGGCATGGAGAGCATGACCAACGCGCCATACCTCCTAAAGAAGCACCGCTCGGGCGCGCGCATCGGGCACGACACTGCCTATGACCACATGTTCCTCGACGGTCTCGAAGACGCCTACGAGGAAGGCCGGGCGATGGGCACCTTCGCGCAGGACACCGCCAACGAGTACCAGCTCACCCGTGAGGACATGGACGGCTATTCGATCGAATCGCTGCGTCGCGCCAATGCCGCAATCGAGAGCGGCGCATTCGATGGTGAGGTCGTTCCGGTAACTTTCGCCACCCGCGCGGGCGAAGTGACGGTCGAGCATGACGAGCAGCCCGGCAAGGGCAAGCCCGACAAGATTCCGACCCTGCGTCCCGCCTTCGCCAAGGACGGCACCATCACCGCCGCTACCTCATCGTCGATTTCGGACGGTGCGGCCGCTGTCGTCCTGACCCGCGAGAGCCTTGCCAGTGCCAACGGCCAGCAGCCGGTCGCGAAGATCGTCGCCATGGCCGCGCATGCGCAGGAGCCGAAGGACTTCACCGTAGCCCCCGTGGGCGCGATCAAGAAGGTACTCGACAAGGCCGGCTGGTCGACCGACGACGTCGACCTGTGGGAAGTGAACGAGGCTTTCGCCTGCGTCGCCATGTTCGCAATGCGCGACATCGGTATCCCGCACGACCGGATCAACGTCAACGGCGGCGCAACCGCACTCGGTCACCCGATCGGCGCCAGCGGGACGCGCATCATCGTGACGCTTCTCAACGCCCTCAAGCAGCAGGGCAAGAAGCGCGGCGTGGCTTCGCTTTGCATCGGTGGCGGCGAAGCAACCGCGGTGGCTGTGGAGCTCGTCTAGGCCCTGGCCACAGCTTTGCGGTACATCCCGAATGCCTCCTATGCTACGCAGCCGGTCGGGTTGCGCTAGCACAAGGGGAGATGGGATATGCGCAAACTGATCATGTTGGCAGGCGCGGTAGCTCTTGCGGCTTGCTCGCAGGAGCCTGCTGAGGACACGGCAACCACCGAAGCACCGGTGGAAGAAGCCGCACCGGCGGGAGCCGTCGCTAACGGTTCGCCTGCCGGCGTCTACGAAG
Organism: Qipengyuania sp. RANM35; assembly: GCF_041021145.2. NCBI lineage: Bacteria > Pseudomonadati > Pseudomonadota > Alphaproteobacteria > Sphingomonadales > Erythrobacteraceae > Qipengyuania > Qipengyuania sp. RANM35. Next base: position 1,201,405 of record NZ_CM196433.1, read on the forward strand.
TCACCAACGCCGACGGCTCGAAGATGACTGCCAATATCAACGCCGACGGGACCTATTCCGACGTCGCTGCCGATGGAACGGTTGCGGAAGAGGGAACTTATGCCGTCGTTGACGGCAAGACCTGCTTCACACCGACCACCGAAGGGGCGAAGCCCATGTGCTTTACCGAAAGCGCGCCGGGCGACGACGGCTCATTCACGGCAACCCCGGACGAAGGCGATCCAGTTACCGTCCGTCCGGCAACTGCGGCCACTACCGAATAGCGCGCGATGGCGATCGGGGCGGGAAGGCCGGTAACCTCCCCGCCCCTCTTGCGGCAACGGCCGCCGAGACCCTGCATTGCATCAGCGCCATTGGAAGCGCATACAGCGCCCGATCCGACAGAAGATCGACCGGTTCGCGTCTAGGGTTCGCGTTACAAACGGTTGAGAGGATACATTCATGAGGAAACTGTTTGCCTGCGCCGCAATTGCGGCGCTTGCCGCCTGTTCGCAACCAGCTCCGGAGCCCGCCGCGGAAGAAACAACTGCCGCCGCACCAGAACCCGCAGCCGATGCCGGGGCGCCCGTACCGGGCGACTACACCGTCACATACGAAGATGGCACCGCGACTCCTTTCACAATGAATGCGGACGGAACCTGGTCGGGCACGAATCCTGCGGGTGAAGCGGGCAAGGGAACCTATACCTTCGCCGACGGGAAGACCTGCTTCACCAGTGATCCGCCCAACGAGAACGATACCTGCTGGACCGCTTCTCCTGCCGCGGCCGACGGCACATTCTCGTCCGTCAGCGACAAAGGAGTTACGGTGTCGGTCAAGCCTGCTGCTGCGCAAGCTGGCGAGACCGCTGCCGAATAACCGCGAATATCTCGGGAAAGGGGGTGGCTCGGGAGCCGTCCCCTTTTTCCGTCCATGCGGGAGCATTTCCGGCAACCGCACGTTGCATCTTCATCGAAGTGTCCAACAAATGGGAGGAATTTCCGATGAAATACGCAATCTTGCTGGCAGCCACAGCTGCCCTCGCCGCCTGCGGTTCGAAGGAAGAGGCACCGCCCACGCCCGTTGAGACGACGGCAGCGGACACCACCATGGATGCGACTGCGACCGGCGACATGGCCGGATCTTACGAGATCAAGATGGCCGACGGCACCGTGGTCATGGAAACGATCAATTCCGACGGAACCTATGTCGACGCCACCGCCGACGGCACGGAGACCGAGCGTGGAACATGGCGCCAGGATGGCGCGAAGATGTGCTTCGATCCTGCGGGTGATGCCCCCGAAGCGTGCTTCACAGGCGGCGCCCCCGGCCCCGACGGCAGCTTCCAGGTGACCGACGGCGACGGCAAGGTCGTCTCGACCGTGCGCAAGGTCGATGCCACCGCCGCGGCCCCCGCTCCGGCGGGCTGAGCATCGCCAATTCCGAGATAGAGCGGGCGGCCTTCGGGTCGCCCGTTTTCGTTCAGGGTTCGCCTGCGCCCCACAATCGCTTTTCGAGAATCCAACCGCCGCGATTCCCGACGGTGAATTCGCACCAGCCATCGTCGCAATCGCCGAGCGTTCCGACGACACCCGGTTCGACGCGCCACTTCACGGGAGCATCCGCTTCCGGATCGAGCCGCAATTCGGTCTGCCCCTTACCGACGACGATCGCTCCACGGTCGGGGCTGAGGAGCCGCGCGACCACCCAGCCCTTGTCGCCATCGGGATCCTGGATCAGGCGCCAGCCCTCCATGACGCGAATGACCTTCACCGGCAGCCCCGGCCTGCGATAGACCCAGTCGATCTTGTAGTCCGCACTTGGTCCCACGCGCATGTTCAGTTCCTTGGCCCGCACGGTCGCCCAATAGGGAACCTCGCGGTCCTGTGCGTGTGCCGGGGTCACGAGCAGCGCCAGCAGGGAAACAAGGGACAAGAGCCTGACAATCATGGCCTTGTTCCTACCCGATTCGCCCTGCCCGCGGCAACATGAGCGGTGCAAGTCATGCGCAACCGCTTGACCCGCAGCCATCGCTCGCCGTAGCGCTGGCACGAGATGGAAAGCACCAGCGACACAGTCGAGAAACGGCTCGAGCGAACCCCGCGCGTTTTCGTGACGCGACACCTCATGCCTTCGGTAGAGGAACGCTTCGGCGAACTGTTCGAAGTCACCCTCAACCGGAGCGACACGCCACTGTCGCGAGAGGAACTGGTCGCCGCGATGCAGCATTGCGATGTCCTGGTCCCGACCGTCACCGACAAGATCGACGCCGACATGATCGCGGCAGCAGGTAAGGACCTGCGCCTCATTGCCAACTTCGGGGCCGGGACAGAGCACATCGATCTAAAGGCCGCGGGTCGGCATGGCATCATGGTCACCAACACCCCTGGCGTATTCACCGATGACACGGCGGACCTGGCCATGGCCGGGATCATCGGCGTCCCGCGCCGGATCCGCGAGGGCGTGGAGCTCATCCGCAGCGGCAAGTGGACCGGATGGACGCCGACCGCACTGCTCGGCACCAAGCTGGCCGGCAAGGTTCTCGGCATTGTCGGCATGGGCCGCATCGGGCAGGCCGTCGCCCACCGGGCGCGCGCCTTCGGGCTCGAAATTGCCTATCACAACCGCAAGCGCATGCCCGAGGCGGTCGAACGCATGTTCGCCGCGCGTTGGGTAGAGACGCTCGACGAGCTGATGGCGCAGGCAGACATCCTCACCCTGCACTGCCCCGCTGGTCCAGACACCCACCACATGATCGACGCCCGCCGGATCGGCCTGATGAAGGACGGTGCCTGCATCATCAATACGGCCCGCGGCGACCTCGTCGATCAGGAAGCGCTGATCGCTGCTCTGGAAAGCGGCAAGCTCGCCGGGGCGGGCCTCGACGTCTATCCCGACGAGCCGAACGTGGACCGTCGCCTGATCCGCCATCCCAACGTCATGACCCTGCCCCATATCGGCAGCGCAACGCGTGAGGGGCGCGAGGATTCGGGCCTCAAGGTTATCGCCAATATCCGCATGTGGGCGGACGGACACCGCCCGCCCGACCAGGTTCTCGAGGGTCTGGTCTGAGCACCGCCGACGTGCTGCTTCGGCTTTCAAAGCGTCAGGGCGTAGAACCGGTTGTGGTCGGAGGCCGCATATTGCGCGAACGGTCCCGTCGGGATGAAGCCGGCTGACGAATAGAGCCCGTTCGCCGGCACGTAGTCGGGCGTGGTCCCCGTTTCGAGCCGCATCGTTACTGCCCCTCGCTTGCGAGCCTCTGCAATGAGGTGATCGAGGATCAGGCGCCCGTAGCCCTTGCCGACATTCCCCGGGGCGACACGCATCGACTTCACTTCGAGTTCGTCATTGCCCAGTTCGCTCAGCGCACCCAGCGCCACCAGTTCGTCGCCAGCATAGACCCCGAAGAGGGTGATGCCCGGCTTTGCCAGCGCCGAATGATCGAGAGCGAAGGAGTAACCGGCCTTCGTACCTGTCCGCGCCGCATGCAGATGCAGGTCCAGCAATGCCGACACTTCGGGCTGCGATGGATGCACAGTGCGGATCGAAACGTGCTGGGCAGTCATTGCGATGCCGATCCCTGCGAAAGTGACCTAATCGCCCGTCAAGATCCGCTCGACCAGTTCCTTCACCGTCGGAGTGAAGTTGTTCGAGTAGAACGGGTCCTGCTTGAAGCGATAGGCCGCGTGGCCGGCAAAGGCGAGGTTCTCGTCCGGATCGCCGCCATGCGCGATGTCCTGCAGCGTCTTCTGGATGCAGAAGCTGCGCGGATCTGCGAGCCGGCCGGTGGTGTGGTCGTCGTGATCCTTCCAGCTCGAAAACTGGCAGTGCGACAGGCAGCCCATGCAGCCCTGCTGGTCGGCACGGATCTGTTCCGCGCTTTCGGAAGTGACGAAGACAACCGTGTCGTCCGGGGTCTTGAGCGCTTCGGTGAAACCTTCATGCATCCACGCCAGCGCCTTCCGCTGGTCGCCGGGGTGAACGAAGAAGTACTTCGCCTTGCCGTGGTCGGCGAGCGGAATGGTGCCTTCTTCCTGGTCGCGCTTGAAGATCGGGATCTGGCGCTCCGAACGGTGCATCAGGTCGTAAAGGAAGGGCGTCTTCACCGCGCTCGAATAGAAGCCGGTCGGCGAAAACTTGTGCAGCAGGACATCGCCCGGCTCGACCGTGCGGAGCATGTCCTTCCAGACCTGCGGAATCGGGCTTTCGTGCGTCAGCAACGGGCGGGTACCGAACTGGAACAGGACCTTGCCCAATTCGGGATTGTCGATCCAGTTTTCCCACTCGCGGAGGAACCAGACGCCGCCAGCCATGACGATGCCGGTATCCTCGCTCACACCCTCGGCGCGCATCGTTTCGCGCAGCGCCTTGACGCGGGGATAGGGATCTTCGGGAACCAGCGGGTCTTCGGCATTGGACAGGCCATTGTGCCCGCCTGCCAGCCACGGATCCTCGTAGACCACGGCGGCCATCAGTTCGGGGACCTTGGAATAACTGCGCTTCCACAGCGCGCGGAATGCGCGGGCCGAGGAGATGATAGGCAGGTAGTGGACGTTGTGCTTCGCCGCGATCTCGGCGAGCTTGTAGGGCATGCCCGCACCGCAGGTGACGCCGGTAATCAGGCCCTTGCAGTTCTCCAGCACGCCCTCGAGAACCTGCTGCGCGCCGCCCATTTCCCACAGCACGTTGATGTTGATCGCGCCCTTGCCGTTGGCAATCTCGTAGGCCCGCTTCACCTGTTCGGTTGCGCCGTCGATGCCGTAGCGGACGAGCTGTTCGAAGCGCTCCTTGCGGGTCGCCTGCGGGTAGACCTGAGGGATCGGGTTACCGTCCTCGTCATAACTGTCGGCATTGACCGCGCTGACCGTGCCGATGCCCCCGGCTGCCGCCCATGCGCCCGAACTCTGGTGATTCGTCGCCGAAACACCCTTGCCCCCTTCGACCAGCGGCCAGACTTCCTTGCCACCGTAAACAATCGGGCTCAGACCCTTGAAACTCATTATGCTTTCTCTCTCTCGGTCAGGCGCATTTGCGCCTCTTCACCCTGCGCGGACTTGTCGCCGCGACATGGCTTGATCTCTCCCGGCTGCGGCCTCCTAGCCGCCGCCTTGAACTGTGCATAGTAGCCCGACAACTCGGGCGCATCCTTGAAGGCGACAAGCTCGTAGCCAACGCGCTCGAATTCACACGAGAGCAGCAGCGGGTCGATCCCGTGCGCATCGGTCGGGCGGTCGACGTCGACAACCACCACCTGTCCACCGGAACGCAGCGCCGGCCACATTCGCCAGAGGAATTCGTAGGGTTGTTCGATCTCATGGTACATGTGGACCATGAAGATGCGGTCAAAACTGTTGTCGGGCAGCTTGGGATCGGCGAATTCGCCGAGGCGGATCGAGACGTTATCCAGTCGCTGTCGCTCGACGCGCCTCGCCAGCCCGGCAAGCGCTTCGCGATCGATATCCTGCGCAAGGACACGGCCGGTCTTGCCGACACGTTCGGCGAGACGCACTGTATAATAGCCATTGCCTGCGCCGATATCCGCGACCGTCATCCCAGGTTCGATTTCGGCAAGTTTCATCACCGTCTCGGCCTCGCCACGACTGTCACGCTGGTCTTCGGTCGAGAATTGGTTCGAACCGGCAGTGGACACCGGGCGATCGGGCTTGGGAAACTTCTCATCGGCTTCGGACGACGCGCCCATATCGCAGGCCGTTACCAGCGCTGCGAGGGGAAGGAGGAGAGCGAGGCTACGCCTCACTCGGCGTCCTCCACCTCGACCGTTTCGCCGGTAACGCGCTGCGCCAGGGCGGCAGAAATGAACGGGTCGAGATCGCCGTCGAGGACGTCGTCAGGCGTCGGCGAAGTCACGCCGGTGCGCAGGTCCTTCACCATCTGGTACGGCTGGAGGACGTAGCTGCGGATCTGGTGCCCCCAACCGATGTCGCTCTTTTCCTGATACTCGCCCGAAGCCGCAGCTTCACGTTCGGCCATCTCGCGTTCGTAGAGCCGCGCCTTGAGCATGTTCATCGCGATATCGCGGTTCTTGTGCTGGCTGCGGTCCTGCTGGCTGGCGACGACGATGCCGGTTGGCTGGTGGGTTATGCGGACGGCAGAGTCGGTCGTGTTGACGTGCTGGCCGCCTGCGCCTGAGGCGCGGTAGGTGTCGATCTTGAGGTCCGCCGGATTGATCGCGATCTCGAAGCTGTCGTCGATCACGGGATAAACCCAGACCGAGCTGAAACTGGTGTGGCGACGCGCCGAGCTGTCGTAGGGGCTGATGCGGACCAGGCGATGAACACCGCTTTCCGTCTTTGCATAACCATAGGCGTTCTCGCCCTTGAGCAGCAGCGTCGCCGACTTGATGCCGGCAGCCTCCCCTGCCTGGTATTCGACAGTCTCGACCTTGAAGCCTTTCCTTTCGGCCCAGCGGCCGTACATGCGGAACAGCATTTCGGCCCAGTCCTGGCTTTCGGTCCCGCCCGCGCCGGCATGGATTTCGAGATAGGTGTCATTGCTGTCGGCCTCACCCGATAGCAGCGCCTGGACCTTGTCGCGGTCGGCGCGCTCGGCAAGGCCTGCCAGGCTGGCCAGTCCTTCGGCGACCACCTCGTCATCGCCTTCGGCTTCGCCCATTTCGACGAATTCGACAGCATCCGACATCTCGCTCTCGATCTCGCGCACGGTGTTGATCGCGGTTTCGAGGCGCTTCTGTTCCTGCGTGATCGCCTGAGCCTGCTTGGGATCGTCCCACAGCTTGGGGTCCTGGACGCGGGCGTCGAGTTCGTCGAGGCGGCGCAATGCGCGCTCCCAGTCGAGCGACTGGCGCACAAGCTGCAGTGCGGCGACGATCCTGTCGATGTGGGCCTGCCCTTCGGCACGCATGGGAATATTCCTTCAGATTTGCTGGCCCGCCCCTAACGTGCGGGCGGCGATTGTAAAGCTGCGCGGGGAAAGCGGCTAATAGACGCCGCCCTGTTCCTCGACGAAATCGCCGGGACGCGTCGCATTGCTTTCCTTCGCTTTCGACTCCGCGGATGGCCCCTGACGGGCGCGCCGGATCAGCTCGAGGATTTCGTTGCGCTTCGCGGCAATCGCGTCGGAACGCGTGGCGCGCGGCGGTTCGGTATCGGGCTTGAACGCCTCCCAGATGATCGATGCCTTGGGATCGTCGGTCGGCGTGCCCTCGAAAACGCGCTTGCCGGTGACACGGTCGATCTTGACCATGCGCACGCCCGGAGGGGCGACAAAGTCTTCCGCAATCCAGCGGTCCTTCGTCTTCTGGACGAATTCCTTCATGATCGGCGCGGCGGTATTGCCGCCCTGTACCCACCCGCCGAGGTTTCGCGGCTGGTCGAAGCCCACGTACATGCCGGCGACGATGTCGGGCGAACCGCCGACGAACCAGGCGTTGGTCGGGCCGTTGGTCGTCCCCGTCTTGCCGAACAGCGGGAGATTGAGATCGCGCAGGCGCACGGCGGTGCCGCGCGTGACCACGCCCTGCAGCATGTGGACCACCTGGAACGCCGTGCGCGGGTCGAGAACCTGTTTGCCTGACGGTTCGAAGCGCGGCATCGGCTGCCCGTCCCACTGCTCCATGTTGCAGCCCGTGCAGTTGCGCTTGTCGCTGCGGAAAATGACCTTTCCGCGGCGGTCCTGGACATAGTCGATGACCGAGCCTGCGTTCTGGCGACCCCAGTTGGCCAGCGCGGCATAGGCATTGACCATGCGCGCAACCGTGGTGTCACCAGCACCGAGCGCGAAGGAATAATAAGGGTCGTAGCTGCCGATTCCGACACGCTTGAAGGTCTTGATGACGTTGTCCATGCCGGTCGTATCGGCGATGTGGACCGTCATCAGGTTGCGCGACTGCTCAAGGCCCCAACGCATTGTGTGAACCCCGCCGCCGCCGCCGCCGAAGTTGCGGAAGCACTTCTCGCCCAATCCCGCACCTTGGTAGACGCAGAAGGTCTGGTCCGGGACCTGCGTCGCCGGGGTCATGCCCTGGTCGAGCGCAGCGGCATAAACGAACGGCTTGATGGTGGAACCCGGCTGGCGCAGCGCCTGCGTGGCACGGTTGAAGGCGCCAAGGCGGCTATCGAAGCCGCCCTGCATGGCGAGGACACGGCCGGTCTGCGGTGCTTCGGCAAGGAATGCACCTGACACTTCCGGAATGGCGCGCAGGCGGAAGCCATTGCCGCTCCTTTCCGCGGCGACCACGTCACCCGTCTTGAGTGTCGAGGGCGCATCGACGATCGGGTACTCTTCCCCGTCGGAAAAACCGATCCGGCTCGGTCCGACCACGACGCCGACGCGCCAGCCCTTGTAGTTGATCGAGAGGTTCGAAGAGGCCAGCTGCGAGGTGAGATCGCCGTTATCCGGATTCAGCGTCGCAACCGGACCGGTGAAGCCGCGATTTCCATGATAGCGCAGCAACGCGCCGCGCAACGCATCGCGACCGGCATTCTGCAGCTCGATGTCGAGCGAGGTGCGTACCCACAAGCCGCCGGCATAGACGCTGTTGCTGCCTTCCTCGGCGGTCTCTCCGAATTTGTCGATCAGCTGGCGGCGCACTTCCTCGAGGAAGTATCCGGCGTCGGCCGAACGTTCGCTACGCTGCTGCACCAGGCCCAAGGGCATTGCCTTGGCTTTGGCCGCATCGGCTGCCGAGACGAAGTCATTGGCAACCATCTGGTCGAGCACGAAATTGCGCCGCGCAACGGCCATTCCTTCGAACTTCTTGCGGCCATAGCGCTCGGGCGCCTTTGGCAGGATTGCGAGGAATGCGGCTTCATGGAGGGCAAGATCACCGACGTCCTTGTCGAAATACGCGCGTGCGGCCGCCTGTACCCCGAAGCTGCGGCGGCCGAGCGGGATTTCGTTGAGGTACAGCTCGAGGATTTCCTTCTTTGTCAGCACGCCTTCGATGCGTGTCGCGAGGATCATTTCCTTGAGCTTGCGGGTGACCGAATACTCGTCACCGAGAAGCAGGTTTTTCGCAACCTGTTGTGTAATCGTCGAACCGCCGACGGCACGACCGGTGCGCAGGGGGTTGGCGTAGTCGATCACGGCACCCAGCGTACCGGTCAGGTCGACACCGCCGTGGCGGAAGAAGGTCTTGTCTTCGGCAGAAAGGAACGCCTCGATCAGGCGCGCCGGGAAGTCGACATACTGTAGCTGTACGCGTCGTTCGCGAGCGTAGGAATGGACGATCTCGCCATCGACGCCGCGAACCACTGTGGGCAGCGGGGTTTCGTAATCAACGAGCGATTCAGCGTCAGGCAGGTTCCGAGCCAGGGTCGCCCAACCCAGCACGATCATCACCACCCCGAATCCGGCAATGTAACTCGCCACGCGGAGCCGCTGGCTGTGCGCCCAATTGTCCGTGAACCACGCACGCAGGCGCTGCGGGTCGTTCATCAGGCGATGGCGATAATAGTCGAGAGTGGATTGTTCGAGCATGATCTGGAATGCGCCTCTAGCACGCCAATTCGGCAAATCGCCAGAACGAACAGCGCGGCTTTTTCAGCTTTCTTTCTGGCGGGCGAAATAGATGCGGATGGCCCGTGCCATTGTTTCGGCGAAACGACGCTGTCCCTCGGGTGAAGACAACCGCGCAGCCTCGTCCTTGTTGGTAATGAAACCGCTTTCGAAAAGGACCGAAGGGACATCCGGTGCGCGCAACACCTTGAGAGCAGCCGACCTTTGCGGTTGGGGATGGAAGCCGAGCCCGACCTCCCGTCCTTCGCGCAAGATAAGGCGCGACACTTCTCCCGATTGCTCCTGCGTGCGCCGTTGTGACAGTTCGACGAGGATGTTGCTGACCGTGTCGCTCTGGTCTCCCAGCTCGACGCCATTGACCCTGTCCGAGGCGTTCTCACGCTCGGCAAAGCGCGCGGCTGCCTCGCTCGATGCCTCGTTGGATAGCGTATAGATGCTGGCTCCCGCTACGTCGCTCGCATCGCCAGCGCTGTCGGCGTGGATCGACACGAAGAGCGATGCATCGAGCCTCCGGGCAATCTCGAACCGTTCGGAATGGAGCAGGTAACGGTCATCGTCGCGGGTCAGCGCTACGCGCACGTCACCGTCCTTTTCGAGCTGGTCGCGAAGGGCCAGCGCCAGCTTCAGCACGAGATTCTTTTCGACCAGTCCCTGGCCCGCAGCGCCCGGATCATGCCCCCCGTGTCCAGCATCGATAACGACCAGAGGTAGCCTGCTGTCACCCCTCACTGTCGGCAGGACATAGCCCTGCGTCGCCTCGGGCAAAGTAATGCGCTGCGTGTAGCCCTTGGTGGAAAAGGCCCACCAGTAGACGACCCCTGCGACCGCGACCGCGAGGCCGAGAACCAGAAGCAGGACCGTGAGTTGCGCGCGCCGTGACATTGCAGCGCCGGGGTTAGGGCTATGTTGTCGTTCCGCGCAATATGGTTGCCCATCGAAACCCACGGTGCTAGCGATGCCGCATCGGCAATCCTGTGCCCCCGCATACGGGCTAAGCACCGAAGGATAGCCAAGAATTACAGGTTGATGCAGGATATGCTCCGTCCCTCCCCGACATTCGCAATGCAGGCAGAAGCCAGCAGCGCGTTTGCGTCGGGCCGGTCAGCGCAGAACATGCGCAAGAGCACTCTCGCAGTCACGAATACCCGGCCCCGCTCCATCGAGCGATCCGGTCGGTCCGCAAACGCCGCGCCCATCGCAGAGGGACGCGGAATCCCCAACATGATGCGCCGCGCGAAGGCAGGGTCCGCCCCGCCCCGCAGCGGCTGGAGTATATTACATGGCAACGCGCATGCTTATCGATGCGCGCCACCAGGAAGAAACCCGGGTGGCGGTCCTCAAGGGAAACCGGATTGAGGAGTTCGATTTCGAATCTGCCGATCACAAGCAGATCAAAGGCAATATCTATCTCGCGAAAGTAACCAGGGTCGAACCGTCGCTTCAGGCGGCCTTCGTCGACTTCGGCGGCAACCGCCACGGGTTCCTCGCTTTCAGCGAAATCCATCCCGACTACTACCAGATCCCCAAGGAAGACCGCGAGGCCCTGCTCGCGGCCGAAGCGGAAGTGGCCGAGGAAGAGGCTCGTCTCCGCGAAGAGGAAGAAGACCGCGGCGAAATGCCCGGCGACGAATACGACGCCGAGGATGAAAGCGCCGAAAGCCTCGTCGAGGACCTCGCCGAAGACGGTCTGGAAGAGGTCGATACCTCCGAAAAGGACGATGTCGCCACGATCGAGGAAGGCCACGTCGACGGCAATGGCGACGACGAGGACGATTCGGACGAGGAAGAAGAAGACGAAACCGCCGAAGACGGCGAAGACCGCAGTCGTGGCCGGGGCCGCAAGGGCCGCGGACGCCGCCAGGGCAAGGGTGGCCGTGCCCGCGCGAAGGGTGTCGACGATGCCCGCGCACGCCGCATGGAACTGCGCCGCCGCTACAAGATCCAGGACGTCATCCAGCGCCGCCAGGTGCTGCTCGTCCAGGTCGTCAAGGAAGAACGCGGCAACAAGGGCGCGGCCCTCACCACCTATCTCAGCCTTGCCGGCCGCTACACCGTGCTCATGCCGAACAGCAGCCACGGCGGCGGCATCTCGCGCAAGATTTCGAGCGCCAGCGACCGCAAGCGGCTGAAGCAGATCGTCTCCGACCTGACGCTGCCCAAGTCGATGGGCCTGATCGTCCGCACCGCCGGCCTCAGCCGCACGAAGCCGGAAATCAAGCGCGACTTCGACTACCTTGCCCGCCTGTGGGACGAAATCCGCGAGAAGACCCTCGCCTCGGCCGCGCCTGCGCTGATCCATTCGGACAGCGACCTGATCAAGCGTGCCATCCGCGACATCTACAACAAGGAGATCGAGGAGGTCGTCGTCGAGGGCGAAAGCGGCTACAAGTCGGCCAAGGAATTCATGAAGTTGCTGATGCCCAGCCACGCGCGCCGGGTTAAGCAGTATGCCGACCCGGTGCCGCTGTTCCAGCGCTATGGTGCGGAAGACCAGTTGAAGGCAATGTACGATCCGGTCGTGCAGCTTAAGAGCGGCGGCTACCTCGTCATCAACCCGACCGAAGCCCTGGTCTCGATCGACATCAACTCGGGCCGCTCCACCAAGGAGCACAATATCGAGCAGACCGCGCTCTCGACCAACCTCGAGGCCGCGCGCGAGATTGCCCGCCAGCTGCGCCTGCGCGATATGGCCGGCCTGGTCGTGATCGACTTCATCGACCAGGAGCACCACTCGAACACCCGCAAGGTCGAGAAGGCCATGAAGGAGGCGCTCAAGAACGATCGTGCGCGCATCCAGGTCGGCCGCATCTCCAGCTTCGGCCTCATGGAAATGAGCCGCCAGCGCCTGCGCACCGGTGTGCTCGAAGCGACCACCCGCGATTGCCCGCATTGCGACGGCACAGGCCTCGTGCGCACTGCCTCTTCGGCGGGCCTCTCGGCGCTGCGCCTCATCGAAGAGGAAGCGGCCAAGGGCAAGGGTACGATCATCACCCTCGGTGCCAGCACCGAAGCGGCAGTCTATCTCCTGAACGAGAAGCGCGCCGACCTGATGGAGATCGAGGAGCGCTACGGCGTGACCGTGGTCGTGCGTCCGGAAGGCGAGGACGAAGGCGCCAAGATGAGCGTCGGCAGCTCGGGCCCGCGCCCGACCAACGCCCCGCGTTTCGAAACTATCGCCGTCGAAGAAGACGATGACTACGACGTCGAGGAAATCGACGAGGACGAGGACGAGGAAGAAGCCGAAGCACGCGACGACGATCGATCGCGCGACAAGAAGCGCCGCCGTCGTCGTGGTGGACGTGGCCGCAACAAGCGCCGCGACCGCGAGGAAGGCGATGAAGGTAGCGAGGCCGAAGAAGCGGAAGGCGAGGAAGCCCCCGCCGAACGCGGCGAGGAAGACGGCGAGGATCGCCCGAAGAAGCGTCGCCGTCGCGGTGGTCGCCGCCGGGGTGGTCGCGGTCGCGGCCGGAATTCGGACGAGGTGACGGCGGAGGACGCCGAAAACCTGGCCGAGGTATCCGAACAGGTGGTCGACGACATGGCCGTCGTCGCAGGACCGGAAGGCTCGCCCGAAACCGCAGAAGCAGCTGCGGAGGAAGAAGCGCCCAAGCCCAAGGCCAAGCGCACGCGCAAGAAGAAGGTCGAGGAGCCGGCTCCCGAGGCTGAAGCCGAGGCTGAGGCACCTGCCGAGGAAAAGCCCAAGGCCAAACGTACGCGCAAAAAGAAGGCTGAAGAGCCTGCAGCCGAAGCCGCCGAAGCCGAGGCTCCCGCAGAAGAGGCGCCCAAGCCGAAGCGTACTCGCAAGAAGAAGGCGGAGCCTGCTCCCGAAACAACGGGGGATGCTCCTGCCGAAGAAGTACCGCAGGCTGAAGACGCCGCACCGACCGATGAAGGCGGTTCGCCGCGTCGCGGGTGGTGGCAGCGCACCTTCGGCGAATAGGCTTGCACGGATACCCCGCCGACGACGCGACGCGCCCTGCGCATCACCGCGTCGGCGGGGGTTTCCGCAATCCCCCCGGAAGTCCGCGCCAGGACGCTACACTTCGCGATTTCCTGCGCTTCCTGCTGCTCGACATGCGGCGCGCCAAGCTGCCGCCGGTACCCGATGGGCACGTTGCCGCTGATCCGCTGGATCTCGCCAACCTCCCTGAAAATCACGTAGCCTGGCTCGGCCATGCCTGCTTCGCCATCCGCATGTCAGGAAAACTCGTCCTTACGGACCCCTACCTCAGTCGGACTGCCGGACCGCTGGGATTCGGCCCGAAGCGATTCATTCCGGCGGCGGTCGCCGCGTCCGAACTGCCTAGGGTCGACCTGATCGCGATCAGCCACAACCATTACGACCACATCGATGTGCGGGCCCTGCGCAGCTATCGCTGGCGCAGCGAAACCCCCGTTGTCTGCCCTCTAGGCGTCGGTAGGCTGATGTCCCGGCTCGGCTACCGGCACATCGTGGAACTCGACTGGTGGCAGGACTCGCAGCTCGACTCGCTCACCCTGAGCTGCCTGCCTGCGGTCCACTTCTCGGGACGTGGCCTGTTCGACCGTAACCGGACACTCTGGTGCAGCTTTGGCTTTGCCTCCTCCGATCGCAACGTCTGGTTCGGCGGAGATACGGCACCGGGCGCCGTGTTCAGCGAAATCGGCCAGCGAGCGGGTCCCTTCGACCTCGCCATCGTCGGTATCGGTGCCTACGAACCGCGCAGCATCATGCAGGCCAGCCACGCCACGCCCGAGGAAGGTATCGCCATCGCCCGCGACATCGGGGCAAGCGCCGCGCTCGGCATGCACTGGGGGACGGTGATGTTGACACCGGAAGACCCGTTCGAAGCACCCGAACGGTTCCGGCGGGCAGCGCTGGAACAGCAATATGGCGAGGCGAACGCGTGGACCCTGCCGATAGGCGGCGTGCGCGCCTTCTAGGCGAGCGCTACATCCCTTCCTTGCGGGCGACGCCCCATTCCATCCAGCCCATGACCTTGGGCGCCTTGTCGAGATAGGCCTGCCCGAGCGGCTCGACCGAAAAACCGGCGCCGCGCAGCGCCGAGCCGATCGGACGTGTCAGGTGGCAGCCACCAGCGAGGGGCTTCCATATCGGCTCGATCCGGTCTTGCCATTTGGCGACACTCGCATCCGGCGCACGGCCATGTTCGAGAAACAGCAACTTGCCCCCGGGCCGAAGGATCCGGCGCATCTCGGACATCACCTGCGCCGGGTCCTGTACCGAACACAGCGTGTAGGTGCACACGACCGTGTCGAACATGCCGTCGCGGAATGGAATGTCTTCGCCCACTCCCTGACGGATATCGACCTCCCAGCCCTTGGCCGCCGCCTGCGCCCGCGCGCCTTCGAGCAGCTTTTCATGCGGATCGATGCCGGAGAAACTGGTGACGAGATCGGTGTCGTATAACGCCTGGTTAAGGCCCCCGCCGCAGCCAAGTTCGAAGACCTTGCCCTCGGCCAATGGCACGATGTCGCGTCGCCGTTTGGCGATGCCTTTTTGGCCGCATGCCAGCGTGATCATGCGCGGCATGACGTGGCGATCGTAAAACTGCCGCAAGCCCATCCTTGCCGCTCCTCCCCTCAAAGGAGATGTCATTATGCCCAAAACTTCACCGGTGGGAACTGGAAATCGGTGCTATGTTGCGGTTCTCGCAAGATAAGCGCGAATGTCCTCGAGGTCCTGTGGCTTGTCGACGTCGACTGCCGCGAGACCGTTGGATGCCCGGACAAGGCGCGCTTCGATGCCGATGCGTCTGCCGAGCCGCTCGATCCCCTGTGCGAGCCCAAGGCGACCGAATGCGTAGGATACGAGGGTTCCCAGCCCCAGCCTGCCTGCGATCCGCCAGGGCCGCTTGCGATCGGCCTCCACATTGCGCCAAGTGGCCAGCGCTGCCTCGGCGCGTGGTGTGCGAAGGTAGAACAGGTTGCAGCCCGACCACGCGCCGTCGGCAAAACGCAGATAGGTGCGTTTCGAACCCGGCATGGCGGCCTCGATATCCTCCTGCTTGGCGAGAGCCACGCCGAGATCCGCATCAGCAGGTGTATTCGTGACCATTTCGGTCACCCACGTCGCCTGCAGCAGGGCGTGATCGGCAGTTGTGATGACAAGCGGCGCTCCTAGCGATGCGAAGGCTATGCTGGCACTCTCGCTAGGCCCCGAGCCGGTAGGGAGCACTTCGCACCCGAGCGTGCGTGCGAGGTCTGCGACCGGACCTTCGTCGCAGGATATACCGATGCGGTCGATGTTCGCCGCACGCAGTGCAGTAACCACGCGTTCCAGCAGCGCCCTTCCCTCGATTTCAATCAGTGCCTTGTGCGGCTTGCCTTCCGCGCCCGCCAGCGGGTCACCGCCCGGCCGCGTTCCCGCTAGCACCAGAGCCGAGGTCACTGCGCGCGCTCCGCCCTCACGAGGCCACGCATCACGCGCCACACTGTCGCGCTCATGAGCATCCACAACACCGCCATGCCGCAGGCAACCGCTATACCCACGCCGATCGGCCCCATGGGCGACAATGCGAGGATGCCGATGCCGAGCACGGAAACTGCGATCAGTCGGATGGCCAGAGGATATTGCGCATGGCCGGTCGAATAGAGCATCGGTTCATAGGTAACAGAGGCCAATTCGAAGGATGCCGCTACCGCTAGCGGGATCAGGATGACTGCGCCGCGCGTGTAGGCGTCCCCGCCTATGAGTGTCAGCAAGGGCTCGCCGAGGAAGACCGCGACAAGCGTCACAACCGCGCCTGCCAGCGCGGCAATAACTGTTACCTGGCGAACCAGCTTGCGGAAGAGATCGATCGACTGTGTGGTCCGCGCGACGGCGAATTCCGGGAATATGGCGCGGGTCAGCATGCCCGAAAGCTTGCCGATACCTTGTCCCAGCTGATCGGCAAGGCGATAGAGTCCAGCCGCACTGGTCCCGAGAAGATAGCCCACCGCTAGCACCGGCCCTTGCTTGTAGATCGCGTCCAGTGTGGAGCTGGCATAGGTTATGCCGAAGAACTTCGGGACCTCGGGGTTGCTCGTCAGCGTCTCGCGAAAGTGGCCGAAATTCTCGCGACTGAGCGCCTTGGGCACGAGCCGCCAGGCGACGAGCCAATAGAGTGCTCCCGTCAGAAGGTCGAAGAAGGCCCAGGCGAAGAGAAAACGCCCGACTGTCGGCCCCCACAGGATGATAACCAGCGAGGCAATCAGTCGACCCGCCGGGACTACCGCCTCGACATAGGTGCCGAGATCGAAGCGATCGAGGACACGGACGATGCCGTTGGGTGTGGTCATGCGCGACCACAGCAGCGCGACATTGAACCAGAAGGCCATGTCGATGAATTCGGGGTTGAGATCCAGCGCGCCGCCGAAACCGTAATAGACCACATAAGCGACGATGGTGCCGACCACCGCGCCCGACACGTCGATCGCGCCGCACAGCCAGACCAGGCGCCCGAAATTCCGCCAGTCCTTTCGGTGCGCAGGATCGGCGCCGAATTTGACGACAGTCTGCCACGTCTGGAAGCTGGCCAAGGCTACCAGCGCGAGACCGGTCGCAAAGATCAGCGAGAAGTGGCCGAAGTTCTTGAGGCCCAGAGAGCGCGACAGAATCGCGAGATAGGCAATGGAGCAAACCGCCCCGAAGCCCTTCCCGCCCATCAGCCAGGCGACATTCTTGAGGATGTTGAGCAGACCACCGCGCCGGGGCTCGCCGGGCCGGTCCGTCTCCATGTCCGCAAGTTCCATTACAAATCCCGAAGCGGCACGCGGCCCGATACTCGGCAGCGCGGTAGCTGCTGGCGCGTATGTAGGCAATCGGCGCGCGGCTGCAATTCACTTTGCATCGACGAGCCGTTGCCCTATCCGCGCGGCCCATGTCCCGGGCGGTCTTCCTGTTCAACCACGATGCGGCACACCAGGTCGCCCACCTTGCCCCGGTCGCAGGCGCAATGGCACGCCTTCATCCGGAGGTGGAAACGGTCATCGCCTATGCCAGCGACGCCATCCGCGCGCGGGTTGAGGAGCTCTTGCGTCCCGGGGATGCGGAACGGATTGTCTGGCGGGAACTGTCGCTGCCTCCCGTGGCAGGAGCCGTCAGCAGCCTTCTGGACAAGATCGCCCCGGTCACGCGACTGGCGCGCCTGCGGGTCCACCAGCCACTGTTTGCCGCGAGCGATGCGGTTATTTCGACCGAGCGGACCTGTCTCCGGGTAAAGAAGCGTCTCGACCCGCGCACGGCACC
The DNA here is from genome assembly GCF_041021145.2 of Qipengyuania sp. RANM35. NCBI lineage: Bacteria > Pseudomonadati > Pseudomonadota > Alphaproteobacteria > Sphingomonadales > Erythrobacteraceae > Qipengyuania > Qipengyuania sp. RANM35. Next base: position 1,219,115 of record NZ_CM196433.1, read on the forward strand.
GATCTTCATCCGCGTACCCCACGGCACGGGTGACCGCAGCGTCACTTTCCACCCGGACCATCGCCAGTTCGACCTCAGCCTCGTCGCTGGTCCGAAGATGAAGGAGCAGCTTGTCGCCAATGGCGTCGATGCGGCCAAGATCGAGGTCACCGGCTATTCCAAGTTCGAAGGTGTCGACGTCGACGCGCGGCCCGACTTCTTCGGCAACGGCCGCCCGACCTTCGTCTACAATCCGCATTTCGACCCTCACCTGTCGAGCTGGTACGATGCCGGTCCCGACCTGCTGCGCTGGTTCGCGAGCGATTGGGGCCAGGCCTACAACCTGGTCTTTGCGCCGCATGTCATGCTGTTCCGCAAGTCCATGCACATCTCGCCCGAATACAAGGTCGGCAGGATGCGCCCGGAGATACCCGAAGAGGCTCTCGCAGCATCCAACGTGCTCGTCGATGTCGATGGCCCGCGACTGTTCGACATGTCCTACATGCTCGGCGCGGACGGGTACATCGGCGATGCATCGAGCCAGCTGTACGAATTCCTCGTACGTCCGCGACCGGTATTCCTGCTCGATCCCAATGGCGCCCTCGGTTCGCAGGGTGAAGAAACCCTGCCCTTCCTGCGGACCGGGGAGCGGGTCGAAAGCATCCCCGCCCTCGCCGCGGCATTGGCCGACTGGGAAAAGAGCGGTCGAAAATACCGTCACGAGCAGGAGCAACTGATCGCCCATACCTTCGCGCTGTCCGACACGCCCGCGTCGGAACGTGCCGCGAACGCCATCACCGAAGCCATCGCGCGGCGGAGGGGCTGACGGGTGCGGATAGCCTACGTGATCAATTCGATGGAAGGCGGCGGGGCGCAGACCCCCCTCCCCAAGATCGTGCGCGCGCTCGAGAAGGCTGGTGCCGAGGTTCTGGTCATGGCCCTCACTCGCCGCAATGGGCTCGCCATCGAGCGGCTTCGGGCGGAGGGGATCGAGCCGCTCGTCCGCGACGGAGGCGAGAAGGACCAGTTCGCCGCCTATGGCTGGATCAGAGACGAAGCGCGCCGGTGGAATGCCGACGTCGTTTGGACATCGCTGACCCGGGCCACGCTGCTCGGCCAGGTCGCGGGCCGCAGGCTGGGCGTTCCGGTGGTCAGCTGGCAGCACAATGCCTTCCTCAAGCCGTGGAACGAGCGACTCCTGCGTTGGCGGGCAAAATCCGCCGAAATCTGGGTTGCCGACAGCGCGCAGGTGGCAGCCTTGACCACGGAGCGACTTGGCATACCCGCAGACAGCTTGGTGACCTGGCCGATCTTCGCTGCCGAACCCGATGCGCCGCAGTCCAGGCCCTGGCAGCCGGGCGAGACGGTAAGGATCGGCAGCCTCGGTCGCCTGCACCCCAACAAGGGCTACGACATTCTCATCGATGCCCTCGCGCTGATGCATTCGCGGGCCGATGCGCCGACGACGCCCTACAGGATCGAGATTGCCGGGACAGGCGCGGACGAGGCGGACCTGCGTGCGCAGGCGAAGGCGCGCGGCATCGACACCGTCGACTTCATTGGTTTTGCCAGCGACCCCGCCGAATACCTCGCTGGCCTGCACCTCTACCTCCAGCCGTCGCGCCGTGAAGGGTTCTGCATCGCCGCGCACGAGGCAATGCAGGCGGGCCTGCCGGTGATCGTGTCGCGTACGGGAGAGATGCCCTTCACCGTCGACACGCCGGCTATCGGTCGGGTGGTCGAGACTGGCGATCCGCAATCGCTGGCTGCTGCACTCGCGGGACTGCTCGCCGAACCGGAAAAGCTTGCCGCAATGGGCCAGGCTGCGCGGACACGAGTCCTCGAAAAGTTCTCGCAGGACCGCTTCGATGCCGTGGGGGCAGAGATCGTAGTCCGGCTCGAAAAACTGCTCAATCCGCGCTGATCACCCGCCAGCCGCGCGCTTGTGCCCTGGTTCGCTTGCCCGCGCTCGCGCTCACGAAGATCGCCTCGTCGGCCAGTTCCAGCAGCGGCGCATCGGCGAAGCTGTCGCTTACGAAACGCAGCTCCGACTGTTCCAGTGAGAGGCCCTGTTCTGCCGCCCATGCGCGCACGCGGGCGAGCTTGGTTTCGGCATAGCAATTGCCGCCGGGAATCGTGTGCCCGTCCCAGCGCGTCCCGATCAGTGTCTCGATCCCGAGGTGGTCGGCAAACGCGCGGGCGTAGAATTCGAACGCAGCAGTCGCGACAAGGATGTGGGCGCCCTTAGCACGATCCTCTTCAAGCAATGCCAGGGTCGCAGGCATGAAGCCTCCGTTGCGGGCACGATGCGCAGAGAATTCGCGACCTGCCTCCTGCAGTGTCGCGACCGGCGCGTTGCCCAGCATAAGCCGCATCCCGCGGGTCTTGAGCGTCGTGCGGTCGTACAGCCCGATGCGATAACCGATCATCATCGCCACCCAGACCGGCAGGAGTGCCAGCCTCCACGGGGCAATCCGGCGCGCCGCGAAGACGAGGAAGGGCGTGAAGGTCGCCCGTCGCGTCAGCGTGTTGTCGAGGTCGTAGATGGCGATCCGCATGTGGCGCGAGTGCCAGCGCGGCAGGATGCAATCAAGTCAGGGTGCGATTTCCTCACCCTTCCAGTCGAAGACCTTGCCGCTGTCGGCCGGCGTCAAGGCGTCAATCACGCCGAGAAGGTTTCGCGCCGCATCTTCTGGTTTCGTCAGTTGCCCCTCGGGCAAACCGGACTGGTACGGCGCGGAAAGCGGAGTATCGACCGTTCCGGGATGCAGGGCCGCTACGATGGAGTGCTTGTGGGTCCGGCTCATCTCGATGGCGAAATTGCGCACCAACATGTTGAGCGCCGCCTTGCTCGCCCGGTAGCTGTGCCAGCCGCCAAGCCGGTTGTCCGAGATCGAGCCAACCCGTGCAGACAGCGCCACGAAGGCGCAGCGTCCTTCGCGCGGGAACAGGGGCAGCATGTGCTTGGCGATGAGTGCAGGACCGATGGTGTTGATGCGGAACACCTCTTCCATGACGGCCGCGTCGATCTGGCGCAGGCTGCGTTCGGGACCGCTACCTCCGCTGAGCGTCAGGACTCCGGTGGCCGCGATGACGAGGTCGGGCGGAGTTGCCCGCAAATTCTCCGCTATCCTGGCGATACTGTCCTCGTCGGCGAGGTCAAAGGCGAAGCCGCGCGCTCCTTTGAGGTCGGTTTCGCCGTTCCGGCTGCCACACCATACCTCCACCCCACGCGACAACAGCGCTTCGACCAGCGCGCGACCTATGCCGCCTCCGGCACCGAACACCACCGCGCGGCGGAACCCCTTTCCTACATCGTCCATGTCGACCTAGACCCGTCAGATGACCTACCGGTTCCCCTCGAATGCGCCGAAAATCGGCCATTCAGCCCTTCGGACGGGTTTTCTTCATGACCGTGTTCCATGTGTTCCATCCTGTAGGACAGGCATTGCGGGAAATGCGTCATACTCGGTCTTGCGCCACTCGTCCGAGGCGCTAAGTGGGTTTCGCAAAGCAACAGGACCGATAGCGTAATGGCGAGTTTCACCCTCCCCGCGAATTCGAAGATCACCGGCAAGACCCGCGCCCATCCGGCGCAGGGCGGCGGTCGCATCCGCAAGTTCAAGATCTACCGCTACGATCCCGACAGCGGCGAGAACCCGCGCTACGACACCTTCGAGCTCGACCTCGACGATTGCGGACCGATGGTCCTCGACGCGCTGTTCAAGATCAAGAACGAGATCGACCCGACGCTGACCTTCCGCCGCTCGTGCCGCGAAGGGATTTGCGGGTCGTGCTCGATGAACATGAACGGCAAGAACGGCCTCGCCTGCACCACCGCGATCGAAGACCTGAAGGGCGAGGTGCGCATCACCCCGCTGCCGAGCATGGACGTGATCAAGGACCTCGTCCCAGACTTCACGCATTTCTACGCGCAGTACGCCAGCATCCGGCCCTGGCTCCAGACCGTCTCGACCACGCCGAGCGGCAAGGAACGCCTCCAGTCGCCCGAACAGCGCGAGAAGCTCGACGGACTTTACGAGTGCATCCTGTGCGCCTGCTGCTCGACTTCGTGTCCGAGCTATTGGTGGAACAGCGACAAGTTCCTCGGCCCGGCGATCCTGCTGCAGGCCTATCGCTGGCTGGCCGACAGCCGTGACGAAATGACCGGCGAGCGGCTCGACCAGCTGGAAGATCCCTTCCGCCTCTATCGCTGCCACACCATCATGAACTGCGCGAACGTCTGCCCCAAGGGCCTCAGCCCCGCCAAGGCGATCGCCGAAACCAAGAAGATGATGGCCGAACGCGCTATCTGATGGCGCGTCTTTCGGACGAGATTTTCGACCACGATCCCGACCCGGACAATCCGGGCTGGCGGCACTGGAACCTAAAGGACCAGACGCTGTTCAACGGCGCGGTGATGGGCAAGCTCATCACCCGCGTCGACGATGACGGGAAAGCGCGCCTGCGCATGTTTCCCGAACGGCGGCACGAGAACCTGCAGGGCATCATCCACGGCGCGGTGACGCTCTCGCTGATCGACATCAGCCTGTTCACGACCATGCACACGATCGGCACCGGCAATGCCGGGCCCTCGGTCACGGTCGAGCTTTCCACCCAGTTCGTCGGTGCCGGCAAGATGGACCGCCCGCTCGACGCCGTCTGCGAAATCGTGCGTGAGACCGGCAGCATGGTATTCGTGCGTGGCACGGTCGAGCAGGGTGACGAGACCGTCGCCAGCTTTTCCGGCATCGTGAAGAAGATGAAGCGCCGCATCGCGTCATGAGCGGAATGCTCGCCCGTTACGAGCGGCTGGTCGCCGCGGGCGAATTGCGCTCCGACCCGGACCAGCGCCGCGCGGCGGAACGGCTCGATAAGCTGCAGAAAGACCTCGAATCCGAGACCTCGGGCGGGCTGCTCAGCCAGCTCTTCGGCGGGCGCAAGACGCGGCCGCAGGGCGTCTACATGTGGGGCGGCGTCGGGCGCGGAAAGTCGATGCTGATGGACCTCTTCGTCGAGACGCTGGGCATTCGCGAGAAGCGTCGCACGCATTTCCACGAATTCATGCTCGAGGTCGACCGGCTGATCCGCGACGAGCGCAAGAAGGAAGCCGGCGATCCGATCAAGCCGGTCGCAACGCGGATTGCCGATGGCGTCCGGTGCCTCGCTTTCGACGAGATGGTGGTCACGAACACCGCCGATGCGGCGATCATGAGCCGGCTATTCACTGCGCTGATCCGCGACGAAGCGGTCACCGTGGTCACGACAAGCAATCGCCCTCCCCGCGACCTGTACAAGGACGGGCTCAACCGTTCGCTTTTCCTGCCCTTCATCGATCTCGTCGAGGCGGAGCTGGACGTGCTAACGCTCGATGGTCCGGTAGACTATCGCCTCGACCGCCTGGGCGACCTTGCAACCTGGCATTCGCCGCTGGGCGACGATGCCACCGCGCAGGTGCGCGAGGCGTTCTTCCGCCTGACAGATTACAAGCCCGAGGACGCGGCGAATGTCCCTTCGGGTGAACTCGACCTGGGAGGCGGACGCACTCTCCACGTTCCCAAGAGCCTCAAGGGCGTGGGCGTGTTCAGCTTCAAGCGCTTGTGCGGCGAGAATCGCGGTGCGGCGGACTATCTCGCTATCGCCCATGCCTTCCACACGGTGATCGTTGTCGGCATTCCGAAGATGTCGCCCGACAACCGAAACGAGGCGATCCGCTTCACCAAGCTGATCGATGCACTTTACGAGAACAACGTGAAGCTGTTCGCCACCGCTGCCGCAGCACCGGAAGACCTCTACACCAGCGGTGACGGTGCTTTCGAATTCGAGCGCACGGTCAGCAGGCTCAAGGAAATGCAGAGCGCCGACTACATGGCCAGGGGCCACGGGGTCGCCTAGTCCAGCAATTCCTCGACGAAGAGTGCCACGAACCCTGACTGGCTCGACACGCCCGCCTTGGCATAGACCTGGCTGAGCTGCGCCCGCACTGTGCCCTCGGCAGAGCCACGCATAGAGGCAATCTCGGTGATGCTGCACCCCTTCATCGCGAACATGGCGACATCGGCCTCACCCTTCGACAGGCCCCAGTCACCGAAGCGCCGCGCCACGACGTCACCCAGCGCACCCTTGGCCAGCGCCAGGGCCTCCTCCCGGCGATGGGCATCGCGAACCATCTGACGCAGCAATACCGCTCCGAAACCGATCGCTGCGACCAGCGCCACGGCGAGGCCGATCTCCAGACCGCTCAGCACCGTTCCCTCGCCATCGGCATTACGGCTCGCATCCCAGACCGTGTCGGCAAGGAAGAATGCCGCCGCCCCGAACTGTAGTGCCAGCAGCGCCGCTGCATATCTGACCCGCGATTGCTCCAAAACCCACTCCCGCCAAGTCTCAGCGTCCGCTTACAAAAGCGCGAATACGCATCCGCTTATGGGCGAAAATGCCGGCTCACGCATAGCTTCTTCATAACACGCAGCAGCGAAAGGCGCGTCATGACGAGAAGCGAACTTTTACAGGCCAGCAAGGTCCCGGCGGTGACTCTGGGATTCTGGATCATCAAGATACTCGCCACGACCCTGGGCGAAACCGGTGGCGACACCGTCTCGATGAGTTGGCTTGGCGAAACGACTCCGCAAGCCGGACAGGGCGGGCTAAACGGTTACCTGGTCGGCACTGCGATCTTCGGCGTTCTGCTGATCGGCCTGGTGTGGGCACAAATCCGGGCGAAGAGTTACAACCCCTGGCTCTACTGGGCGACCATTCTCGCTTCCACGACTGCCGGCACCACGCTGGCCGATTTCGCCACGCGTTCGATCGGCATCGGCTACACCGGCGGTTCGCTGCTGCTGTTCGGTCTCGTCGTGGCGAGCCTTGTCACCTGGAAGGCCAGCCTCTGCACGATCGACGTCAACACCGTCTCAACTCCGCGGGCAGAGATGTTCTACTGGCTGACGATCACCTTCTCGCAGACGCTTGGCACTGCACTGGGCGACTGGGCGGCGGATACTGGCGGCTTCGGCTACCTCGGCGGTGCAGCACTTTTCGGCGGATTGCTCGCTGTTCTTGCAGCACTCTACTACTGGTCGAAGATCAGCCACGTGCTCCTGTTCTGGGCCGCTTTCATCCTGACGCGACCCCTTGGTGCGACGGTAGGCGATTTCCTCGACAAGCCGATCGCCAAGGGTGGTCTCGACCTCAGCAGACCGGTGGCAACGGCTGTCCTGGCAGCCGCAATCGTGGTCCTGATCCTCGTCATCCCGCAGCGTGCAGGGTCCCATCCGGGCACAGTTGAAAGCCACTGAAGCGACCCCACATAAACCTCGCTTCCGGCGGACAAACTCTCCCCGCCGATGTGAGAATACCGACATGATCGACATCCGTCCCTTCGCCTCGCTCGGGCACGCAGACCACGGCTGGCTCGATGCGAGGCACCATTTCAGCTTCGCCAACTACCACGATCCGGCTCGCATGGGCTGGGGCAGCATCCGCGTATGGAACGATGACACCATCGCCGCGCGCAGCGGTTTTCCGCCCCACCCGCATCGCGACATGGAAATCGTGACATTCGTCCGCACGGGCGCGATCACTCACAAGGACAGCCTCGGCAACGAAGGCCGTACGGCCGCCGGCGACGTGCAGGTGATGAGCGCGGGCACCGGCATCACCCATGCCGAATACAATCTCGAGGACGAAGCCACGACGCTGTTCCAGATCTGGATCATCCCCGACCGTGAAGGCGAAGCCCCCGGCTGGGGCCAGCGCGAGTTCCCCAAGGCGAGCCGCGAGGGCGGGTTCGAAATCCTCGCCAGCGGCGATCCCGAAGGCGACGACGCCCTGTCCATCCGCACCGATGCCAAGGTCGCAGCGACCACTCTTGCCGCAGGTCAGACCGCCGTGTGGGAGACCTCCGGCCAGCGTCACCAGTATCTCGTCGCGCCGAAGGGCCGGGTGAAGGTCAACGGACACGAGGCCCAACCGCGCGACGGGATTGCCGTTACCGGCGAAACCGAGATCGTGGTCGAGGCAATCGACGATGCCGAGGTCGTGCTGGTCGACGCACGCTAGGCGGCAGGCGAGAGGTTCCTGAGCGACTTCTCGAGCATCAGCAACTGCCACAGGGGCCGCGAATTGTCGGCCCTTCCCTCAACATGGTCGTCCGCAAGGCGCGCAAGTGCCTTGCGGTCGAACCATCCGCTGCCGACCAGCATCTCGCTCCCCGCGATCGAGCGCGCCTGATCCGCGAGCGGGCCCCTGAACCACTGCGCGATGGGGGTCACGAAGCCCTGCTTGGGGCGGTAGAGGATGTCCCCGGGCAGGTAGCGTTCCATCGTGTGCTTCATCAGCCACTTGCCGGTAGTGCCGCGAATACGCTCGCGCTCGGGCAGGCGGGCGGCGAATTCGATCAGGCGATGGTCGAGCAGTGGCTCGCGCGCTTCCAGGCTCACGGCCATGCTGGTGCGGTCGGTCTTGGTCAGGATATCGCCCTGCAGCCAGAACTTGAGGTCGGCATACTGCGCCCGGTCGAGGCCGCTGCGCGCAGGAGCCTCTCGCATCAGCTTCTCGAATGGCTGTTCGGCCCGATAGTCGCCACGCTCCCGCAGCAGAGTTTCGCCATAAAGCGCCTGCCGCTGTTCGGGTGCGAGGATCGACAGCGCGCGGGCGTATCCCGCCTCCCCGCTTTCGGACAGCGAAAGCAGCGTTGCCTTGGCACGCAGCGGACGCGGCGCCCAGTCCGCCTTGGGCCAGATGCGCCCGAGGTTGCCAAAGATCGGGCCGCGCAAGGCAGCAGGAAGAAAACCGCGCGCCTGTTCCTCCCTTCGGTGAAACACCTGCCTGCGATAGCCGGCAAAAGCCTCGTCTGCCCCGTCGCCCGAAAGAGCGACGGTGACGTGCTCGCGTGCCAGCTCGCAAACCCGCAAGGTCGGCAGCGCGCTGGCATCCGCAAAGGGCTCGTCGAAAATGGCGGCAATGCGGTCGATCTCGTCGAACTGGTCGGCTGAGACGATGCGTTCGTGGTGGTCGGTCGCGAAGAGCTCGGCGATCTTGCGTGCGTGGCTGGTCTCATCGACGCTGGCGACATCGAAGCCGATCGAACAACTCGTCACCGGCTTGGCGCTCGCCTCGGCCATGAGAGCCACCACGCTGGACGAATCCACCCCGCCCGACAGGAATGCACCCAGAGGCACATCGGCGACCATCCGACTGGTGACGCCTTCGCGCATCAGGTGGAGCAGCTTGGCAGAATGGTCCTCGCTGGTCCCCTTTTCACGCTCTGCGAAAGTGACGTCCCACCACTGTTCCGGCGGGGGAATTTCGCGCCCGTGTTCGAGCAGCATGAAATGCCCGGCAGGCAGCTTCTCGACCCCCTGCAGGATTGCGCGATGGTCGGGGACATAGCCCCAGGCCATGTAGTCCTCGATCGCCAGCGGATCGATCTTCCGGCGCATCAGCGGATTGGCGAGAAGGCCTTTCAGTTCGCTGGCAAATGCAAGCGCCCCGCCCTCGAGCCGCGCGAGGTAGAGTGGCTTCACGCCGAGGCGGTCGCGGGCGAGGAACAGCTGCCGCGTCTCGAGATCATAGAGAGCGAAGGCGAACATGCCGTCGAGCCGCGAGAGGCAATCGGGCCCCCACTTTCGCCACGCGGCAAGGATGGTCTCGGTATCGCCATCGGTGCGAAAGGCGAAACCGTCCTTCTCCAACTCGTGCCTCAGGCGGCGGTAATTGTAGATCTCGCCGTTGAAGACGATAACCGCACGCCCGTCAGCCGAGTGCATCGGTTGCGGCGATCCGGCGAGGTCGATGATCGACAGGCGGCGGTGGCCCAACCCGATGCCCGGCGCGGTCCAGACGCCCGACCCGTCAGGCCCGCGATGGGCGAGCGCGTCGGCCATCCGCTCGACCCGTTTCGGATCGACCGGCTTCACAGTCTCGTAATGGAAAATCCCCGCGATCCCGCACATATGGCTTTCGCCTAGACCAGTCGCGCGAGTGCGGCAAAGAGCAAAGCGACCAGCAGTATCGCACCGAGGGCGAGGTTCGCCGGAACGGGTTTCTCACCGAGGCGGGACACGATGCCTAGACGATCCAACTCCTCCAGCGTCCAACCAGCGTCCTCGGGATCGCGCTCGAAGAACCGCCATGCCACGCCGAGCACGATTGCAATCACGATGCCGAAGAAGAACCAGCCATAGACGATGTGGTCGAAGCTCCCTGCACGCTCGGCCCCGACATATTGTGCCACGAAGATCGTTGCCCATGCGCGGATGCCGTTGGCGATGATCGGCACCACGAAACAGGCGAGCATGAACCACGCCCGGCGGCTCCAGCTGTCGAAGCAGGTGAAGATCACCAGCACGCCCAATGCGACCATCGCAATGAGGAAGCGCACGCCCGAGCATGCTTCGGCGACGATGAACAGACCGGCCGGCGTGTCGATATGGATGCCGTCCGACACCGTCTCCACACCGCTCAATTCGGTGAGAGACGTTGCCATGTGCGCGGTAATGGCCTGCAGCTGCGGCACGATCTCGTCGCCGAACGGGACGAGGAAGCTCGAATAGGCGATGGGGAGTGCCAGGATCAGACTGGCACGCAGGCCCAGGAGAGTGATCGCGGCGCCCTGAAAGGCCATCACCGTTCCTGCTTGTGCAAAAAGGTCGATCCCGCTCGCCCGACCACCTGTCCAGGCGATCAAGCCCAGCGCCAACCATGCGAGTCCCGGCCACCAAGCGGTTGGGGCCAGTTTGGCCAGCTCATGGCGCCGCATCCACGCCAGCCACCCAATGATCGGCGGGAGGAGGAGGATGAAGCTGTAGGTCGCTACGTTCCACCAGAGGTAGGACATCGCCTGCCATTGGGGGAAGGTCAGCACGAACAGTGCCGCCCAAACGAGCGCGAGCCGGATCGCGAAGGACTTCCAGGCTGTTGCCACCTCAGCCACTATGTCCGGCCCCTTGCGCGCCCGACACGAATTCGGCGAGCTGGCGATATACCGCGTCCCAGCCCATCTCCCCGACCACGAACTGCCGCGCAGACCTGCCGATCTCTCCCGAGCGGGACGGATCTTCGACCAGGGCAGAGATTTCGCGGACAAACTCCTCGCCCTTCGGTTCGGCGACGATGAAGTCGCGTCCGGATTGGGCATCGATGCCAGTCGCGGCCGCAGGTGTGAGGACAACGGGCCTGGCCATCGCCATCGCTTCCAGGACCTTGTTCTGTACACCGCGAGCGATGAGCAGCGGTGCGAGCACGACATCTGCGGATTTGAGAAACGGGCGGACATCCGCGACCTCGCCCCATACCCGAACGCCGTTCTCGCCGTGGCGCGATTTCAGCGCGGGCCCGGGTGCGCGTCCGACGATATGAAAGCGGGCGCGCGAATAGCGCTGGCGCAAGCGCGGCATGACCTCGGCCATGACCCATTCGACCGCAGAAATGTTCGGCGGGTAATCCATCTGCCCGGTGAAGACGAGTTGCGGGTCGTCACCTTCCTCTAGATCCTCCTGCAAACCGACCTGCGCTGGATCGAAGAAGTGCGCGTCGATGCCATTGCCAAGGGCCGCGATGTTCGCGTCACCTGCATTCGCGATACGGCTACGCAGCAGCCCTTCTTCACTGTCGCTGATGAGCAGGGTTGTATCCGCACGGTGCGCAAGGCGCTCTTCCTCGCGCGAGAGCAGGCGCGCCTCGCGGGCATTGATCCAGCGACGCTGGCCTGCATCCGCATAGGCTTCGAACTTGGCGCTATCGACGTCACAAAGGTCGACGATCACCCGGCCCCGGAAATCATCGGGAATGTACTGCCCCATCTGCCCCGAGAAGACGAAGATCGTATCTACCCTTTGATCGCGGATGGTCTTGCGGACGTAATTGCTGATCGCGAGGTCCTCGAAAGCCGACAGGCTTACAGGCTTGCCGGTCAGCACTGCCTCAATCCCGGCGAGCCACAGCGGACGGTGACGGTGCTTCAACACATGCGACTTTGCGATCGCCTTGAGTTCGCCCTTCTGCGCCATGTCCTGCGCAGTCTCGCCAAAGGTCGCGACGTGCACCGGCGCGATCTTTGCCAACCCTTTCAGGAGGTGGTGCGAACGGATCTTGTCGCCGCGATCGGGCGGGAAAGGCACCCGGTGCGAAAGGAACAGAATGTCGCCCATCGTTCAGCCCAGGCCGCGCGCGATCCAGGGGCCGATCATGTTCGCGATCGGCAGCGGCAGTTTCTTCCAGAGTTCGATCTTGGCCGAATGGCCTTCATCGGTCGGGTCGATATTGCGCGCGGCAACGCCCCCGCCGCTCCAGCTGCGATAGACCAGCGGTTCGGGTTCGAAACCCCAGTTCTTCTTGAAAGAGAATGGTCCGCTGCCGGTCTTCGAACGTCCAAAGTCGAAGCGAGTGCAGCCCCTGCGGCGGGCGTGGCACATCAGCGCGTAATACATCCGCTCGTTGGCGCGTAGCGATCGGGCAGCGAAGGGCCCTCCGCCCCAGAAGGGCATGACCGTGCCGCGGTGGTAGAGCGAGAGGACGCTGGCGACCGGGGTGTCGCCATGTCGCACCGTCAGGATGTCCGCGTCCTCACCGAACAGGTCGAGCACCGCATCGAACAGGCTTCGCGGAAAGACAGGGGTGCCGAGGTTGCGCACGCTTTCCGAGTATGCAGCGAAATGCGCGCGGCGGTCGTCCTCGCCCCAGCCGACCGACACCTGCAAATCGTTGTCGAGGCCCTTGCGGACTTCGGCCCGCGCCTTGCGGGGAATGGCAAGCAATTGTGCCTCATCGTCGGCAGCAAGGTCGGCTGCAAAATTCGAATGGCGGCCCTCGATCACTTCCCAGTCGTCGGCAGCATCGGCACCGCGCAGTTCCACTGTGCCGACCGACATGCGTCCGGCCAGTTCCTCAGCGGCGCGGCACAGTCGCACGGCATCGTCCTGCCGACCGGCAAGAACCCCGCCACCGACGCCGAAGCCGCTCGATACCAGCGCCTTGCCGAAGATCGGCGAGCTAACGGCGCTCAACGGCAACCAGCCAGCGATCACACCGCCGCGTTCGATCAGGAGGCCATGCGCCCGATTGCCCGTGCCGCGCTCGATGGCGCACAACCAGAGCGGGCGATGGAAGACACTCCCACCTGCGTCCGCAACGAAGCCCTCGATCCGGGTCACCTCCCCTGCATCGGACAGGTCGGCGAGGCGGATCGTGGCGGAATGGCTCATCGGCGCATTCATGCGGCCCAGGCCATGCTGCGCGCCTTTTCGATCGCGGCGAGCTCGTCCATCCGGCCCCAAGCAAATTCGCCCAGCAGGTCGGAGAGCTTGCCCTCCATCCGCGACAGGTTGGTGTAGTGGCGCAGGCGCGAGCGCAGCGGTGCATCGGCCACGCGCGGCTGCTGGGGATCGACTTCCCACGGGTGGAAATAGAAGATCGCCGGACGCTTTTCCCTGCTGTTCACCTGGCGGATCGCCCAGCGGCTGAAGCCATAGGGCAGCACGCGGAAGAACCCGCCTCCGCCTGCCGCCAACCGTTTCCCGCGGAAGATCGCCGTCGTCACCGGGATCTCGACGAGGTCGCTTCCCGGGACCGGATCGAAGGCGAAGCGTGGGGCCTCGCGCCAGCCATAATGGTCGTGCACCACCGGGGCGACACTGGAGGAATAGGCATAGCCGTGCTCGGCCAGCACCTCGTGCGCCCAAGGATTGCGCTGGTCGATCGAGAAACTCGGCGCGCGATAGCCGGTGATCTCCACCCCGCCCGCATCCTCGAGGATAGCCCGCGCCTTGGCGATATCGGCGGCAAACTCTTCCGGCGTGAAAGTGAATACGCGGGTGTGGTCGTAACCGTGGCTCGCCAGCTCGTGCCCGCGCTCGACGATGGCGCGCATCGCAGGCTTGTTGCGTTCCGCCACCCAGCCCAGCGTGAAGAAGGTCGCCTTGACCCCGGCGGCATCGAACAGGTCGAGGATGCGCGCGACATTGTCGCCGACGCGCAACTGGAGCGAGTCCCAGTCGTCGCGCGAGATGGTCTTCTCGAACGCCCCGACCTGGAACCAGTCCTCGACGTCGACCGAGAGGCCGTTGACGATCCGCTGCTCGTTCATCGCCCCCTCGATTAGACTAGGCCGCGGCGCGCGTCGCCTGGCTTTCGAAATAGTCGATCATCATCGCCAGGACATGACGGAGCGACTGCTCCTGTTCGTCGAGGCGACGTTCGATGGCGGACAGGCGCTGGTCGAGGTCGGCAGGCACTTCGCCGCCACCCTCGCCGCGCGAGGCCGCCAGTTTCTCGACCTCGCGGCGCAGCGCAGCCATGTGCTTGTCGCGCGCGGCAAACGCCTGTTCGATGGCGTCGATCTGGTGGTCGAGCAGGCCCTTTTCCTGTTCGGGCGACATCGCCTGCTGTGCGGGAGCGGGAGCGGGAGCGGCAACGGGAGCCGCCTCGCTGCGTGCCTTGGCAATGGCATCGGCCGCGGGAAGGTCGCGATCCGGACGAGCGCGCGGTGCGGGAGCGGCCTCGACCTCGGCGGAATTGTCGCCATCCATCTCTTCGAGAACGGCATCGAGCATATCGGCTTCGAGGACCGACTGTTCTTCCAGCGCGCCCATGAGGAGCAGGCGATTCATCACCTGGTTGACCTTGCGCGGAATGCCGCCCGTCGCCTTGTGCAGCAGGGCCCACAGCGCGCTGTCGAGTTCGGGGTTGCCGTCCCAGCCCACGTGATGAAGGCGATGGGTCACGTATGGTTCGATTTCGCCCGGCTGCATCGGCTCCAGGTGATGTGCTGCGATGACGCGCTGGCGGAGCTGCTCGAGCTCGTCCGACTGGGCCAGCAGGTGCTTGAACTCGGGCTGGCCGAGCAACAGCGTCTGCAGCAGCGGGTGCGATCCGAGCTGGAAGTTGGACAACATGCGCAGTTCTTCGAGCGCGCCGATCGACAGGTTCTGCGCCTCGTCGACGATCAGCAGGACGCGGCGGCCATTCCGCGCTTCCTCGTGCAAGAACAGTTCGATGGCAGCCAAAGCTGCGGCCTTGTCTCCGCCTTCGATGTCGAGGCCAAAGCTGCGTGCGGCGACATGAATCATCTCCTCGCCGTCGAGCGCGCTGGTGACCACTTCGCCCACGGTCATGCGATCGCCGTCGAGCTTCTGCTTGAGATGCGCCACCAGCGTCGACTTGCCCGCGCCCACCTCGCCCGTGATGACCACGAAGCCTTCGCCCTGGTTGAGACCATAGCCGAGATAGCTCAGCGCCTTCTTGTGCGTGACGCTCTCGAAATAGAACGCCGGATCGGGCGTGAGCTGGAAGGGCCGCTCGCTGAAACCGTAGAATTCCTCGTACATCGAAGCGTCCTTATCAGAAATCGTAGCGCAGGCCGAGCAGCGCCGAGGCGGTGAGAAGCTCTTCCGGTGCGGCCTTGGCGTCGAGCATGTTGAGGGCGATCGCGGCCCGGGCGGAAAGTCCGCGCCAGACGCGCTCGGTATAGGATGCGGAAGTACCAACCGAGAAGGCGTCGCCGAGGTCGCTCGCGCCGCTTTCGAACCAGTTGGCGTAGGTCGTGATCGAGAAATTGCCGCGTCCGAGCGGGCCGTCGAGATTGGCCGCGACAAACAGGCTCTCATCGACGATGCCGTCGGCCAGCGCGAGCACCGTTCCCGGCGCTCCGATGAACTTGCGACGATCGTAGCCGGCACCCACGCCCATGGTTATGCGACCCGCCTGGTGCGTGTAGCTGGCAAGCACCCCGCGACCGCGGAAGACCGATGAGCGGACCGAACCGAGCAGCCCGTCTATGCAGCCCGAACCGTCGAGGCTGTTGGCACAGCCTGTAATTTCGCCTGTGACGGGGTCGCGGACCACGTCGAAATCGACCGGCAGCGATGCCAGAGCATTGTTGAGGCGGCCGCCGAAGCCCTGCACGCCATCATAGACATTGACCGAGAAGGTGCTGCGACGATCGGGCTTCCACGAGAAATTGCCGTAGAAGGTCTCGCTGTCGTAGCGATGGCCGAAGGTCGCCTGCAATTGCGTGCGACTGCTCGGGCGCCAGACCACGCCGACATCCCAGATGAGGCCGTCGGCTTCGTAGGCGATGACGCGCGGGCTGGAAGGATCGACAACGTAGCGGCCATCGGTCCCGACCACGGGCGCACCATTGGTGTCGCGCAGGGCATCGCGGCTCGAGACTTCCACGTCCTCGACGCCGATGCCGCCGACCAGTGCAACGGTCGGCGAGACCGGCACCGTCACGTCGCCACGCACGTAGGCATCGCGGACGCGCTGGTCGAGGTTGGTGACATCTTCCTGGTAAAAGCCTGCGCCCACGCCGACTCCGACCGGCAGGCCGTGTCCCGGCGCGATCCCGGCACGGACGTTCGCGCTGTGACTGACGCTTTCGTCGAAGATATCGGCGACCTGGCCGCCGGTGGTGACGAAATCCGGTCCGTCGACGCGGGTATAGCCGATGCGGTAGTTCGCGCTGACATCGACATTGCCCGCCCGCGTCTGCAGCGTAGGCCCGGCATTGGCCGAGTAGGTATGCGTCGACAGGTCGGCATCAGCCAGCGGCGCGATGATCGAACGGCCATTCGCATCGACACTGGTGCGGTTTGCCAATCCACCCGCCTCGAAGGTCAGGACGTTGGGAACGATAGTCGTGTAACCACGTGCCAGGCCGGTGATGCTGTCGGTATCGACGCCTTCGTCCTGGTGGGCGAAAGTGCGTTCGTAGCGCAGCGACACCGTGGCGCCGTTGTTGCGCCCGATCAGCGATGCATCGACCCCTGCGGCGAGCTGGGTGTAGGTGACGACATCGTCACCCGGCGAAATCTGCCAGGTCGCGATCGAGTTTGCCTCGATATACGGGTCGATCCGCAGGTGGCCGGTCAGGCGGCGATCACCTTCCTTGCCTGAATGCGCGTCGCTGCCGGCTTCCTGCGCGGCCAGCGGTCCGGTCGACGCCAGCAGGGCCAGGGTGGCCAGCGCACCGAAGGTGCGGCATGCGGAGATGCGGGTCATACCCCTATTCCCCGTATCCGTAGTAGCTGCCGAACTTGCGGCCGCTGGGATTGAAGGTCGCATCATTGAGCAGCAACTTGATGTCGGGGCACGCGGACAGGAGGTCGATCGCGTCCTCGAGCGCCGCCTGCCCGGTCATATCCGCGCGGGCGACGAGCAGCGCCTGGCCGACATGCTTGGCCAGTTCCGCGGCGGGTGTCGCAGCCAGTGCCGGAGGGCTGTCGAACACGATGATGCGGTTGGGCGCACCACGGGTAAGGCGGTTGAGCACCTCCCAGGTGCGCTCACTGGCGAGGTACTCGCTGTCGCGACCCGTGCGCTCGCCTGCCGGAAGTACGAAAAGCCCACCGATGTCGGTTCCGACGACGCAGTCCTCGACGTGCTGCGAGGGGTCGGCGAGAACATCCATGAAGCCCTTGCCCGCTTCCAGCCCGAGCTTGTTCATGATCGACGGCTTGCCGAAGTCTGCGTCGATCAGCAGCACTTCCATGTCGCGCTCACCGGCAAGCGCGATGGCGAGGTTGAGCGCGCAGAAGGTCTTGCCCTCGTTGGGATGCGGCGAGCAGACGAGCACGCGGCGCGACTGGGCCGTGCCTTCCGCCTTGGCTGCGGCAAGCACCTGGCGCTTGATGATGCGAAATTCCTCGAGCAGGGTCGAAGAGCCGCCGTCCGGGTCGATCAACCCCTGCTCGCGCAGGAGCGAACGGACGACCTCGCGCTTCTCGCCCTTGAAACGAACCAATGGCTCGTAGGCGGGGGGAGCAGGACTTGTGGCAGCCTCTGCTGGCGCGGTTGGCGCGGCCTGCGCTTCCGCAGGCGCTCCGATGTAGTCCGACGCGCGACGCTTCGGCTGCTCGGGAGCAGCCTCATCCTTGCGCCGTTGCGGGGCGAACTTCTTGGCCTTGTCGCTCTCCAGCTTCGAAGGCACAGGTGCGGAGGCGAGCCGGTCGAGGCCGAACGCACCGCTCGCGCGCTCGAACAGCGAACCGCCATCGCGCTTCTTGCTGCCCTCGGGAAGCGTGATCTTGGTGGGCTTGTTCACGGACACCGTTCCCCCTCAGGCCACCGAGCCGACCTGGATGATTTCGACCACCAGCAGCAGGAAGCAGACCGCGGCCAGCGCTCCGCTCGCAGCGAAGAATTTCTTGAGCTGCGCTCGCTCAATGCTCCGTGCCTCATGCGTCATCGAACGCGACACCGTGCCGATGACAGGCAGGTCGAGCACCCGCTCCAGCTTCTCGGCCGTGGTGAAGCTCGACCGCAGCAGGCCCATCGCAAAGGCCGCACCGCAGCCCGCGGCGATACCGGCAATAAGCACGCCGATCAGCAGCAGGGGGCGGTTGGGTGCAGCAGGCTTCCGCGGCGCCGTGGGCGGATCGATCACTTCGAACTGGAAGGCGCTGCGCTCGGTTTCCACCTGGCCACGCAGGCGCATTTCCTCGCGGTTCTTGAGAAGCTCGTCGTATTTTTCCTTGAGCACTTCGTAGTCGCGGCTGATGCGGTTGGCCTCGGCCGCCACGGCGGGCTCATCCGCCTGCGAAGCGATCAGGCCAGAGATGTCGGCCTGCAGCGCAGCCTTGCGAGCCTGAAGAGCCTGCACGTTCGCCTGACGCTCCGCCTTGATCGAGACAAGCGAGGTATAAGCCGGATTGGGCGAACCGCCGGCACCTGCGGGTTCACCGGCAGCCTGTTCGCGCAGCGCCTCGACCTGGCGCTTCTGCGCCTGCACGTCGGGATGGCTGTCGGTCAGGCCGCGTGCGCGCATGGCCGAAAGCTGCGACTGCGCCTGCGCCAATGCCCCGCGCGCACCGCCGCTCTCGCCGGGCATGGTAATCGAGCGCGGAGTGCTGGAAAGCTGGCCATTGATGGCGGCCAGCGCGCTCTGGGCGGCAGCGATATCGGCATCGACGCCGCGCATCTCGTCGCGCATCGAGTTGATCCGTGAAGAAACCGTGGTGGTCCCGCCGATCAGGTCGGGATGCTGCGCCTCGAAACCAAGGCGGCGCTGCTCGGCGGCCTCAAGCTCTTTCTTCCGGTCGTCGAGTTGCTGGTCGAGGAAGACGATCGTGTCGGCGACCTGTCCGCGGTTGCCGGCAACGTTCTCCTCGCGAAAGATGTCGATCAGCTTCTGAACCACGTCCTGCGCCAGTGCCGCGTTCTCGGCATCGCTGAAGCTGGAATCACCGATGGTGGCGGTCAGTTCGAAGAGATTGTCCTGCGAGTTCTTGACCACGACCTTCTCGGTCAGATTATCGACCGCGCGCTGCATTTCGCGCTGCGTTTCGACCTTTTCGCCGAGACGGGTCTGGCGAATGACCTTTTCGAGGTTGACCGCACTGGTCAGCGTCTGGCGCACCTTGGTGATCGCCTGTTGTCCTTCGCCCGAAATATCGAGCTGTTTCGAGAGCACGTCGTCAAGCTCGACATAGATGCGCGCGCGGCTCTCGTAGCTGTTGGGGATCAGGGCGACGAGCAGCCAGCCCAGGACGCAAACGCCCCAGGCCACGGCCAGCGCCAGCCACCGCCGGTTCCACACCGTGTGCAGCGCGCTGCGTATCTCGTCGAAGACTTCCTGCATGCCCCCGCAGACCCCTTAGAAGGTGCTTTCGGGAATGATGATCACATCCCCAGGCTGCAACATCACGTTCGCCTTGCTGTCGCCGCGCTTCAGCAGGTCGGTCAGGCGCAGGGCATATTCCTGCTGCTTCCCTGCCTGCTTGTCGAAGCGGATCAGCTTGGCACGGTTGCCCGCTGCGAATTCCGACAGACCACCCACCGCGATCATCGCGTCGAGCACGGTCATGTTTGCGCGATAGGGCAGCGACGCCGGCTGCTCGGTCGCACCGACAATGCGAACCTGCTGGCTGAAGGTGCCGGCGAATTCGTTGACGATGACCGAGACCAGCGGGTCCTCGATATACTGGCTGAGCTGGAGACGGATGTCCTCTTCCAGCATCGACGGCGTCTTGCCGACGGCCGGCATGTCCTTGACCAGCGGAATGGTGATGCGGCCATCGGGCCGCACCTGGATCTTCTCCGCGCCCAGTTCGGGATTGCGCCAGACATGGATCGTCAGCTCGTCGAGCGGGCCGATCACATAGTCCTCGCCCGGGCCTTCCTGCAGCGCGACGAAGGTCGCGGGCGGAAGTTCCGGCCCGCCTGCCGTGCATCCGCCGAGGGCCAGCGAGGCCACGGCGCACCCGGCAAGGAGGGAGGCGGTACGATCAAGACGCATATTCGGTATCCCCGTCATTCGTGCAGGGCGGCAGGGGGCACCGATGGCGCCCCGTCGTCCCTGTTTGGGGCGATACTTGCCTGCGAAAGGTGAACATACCGTTATCCATCGACCCCAAACCCGCCGGATTTCTGCGGGTTTAGCGCATTTCTGGAGGGTGTCTCAAATCAGGACTTCGGCTGCCGGTCCCTGTCCGAGGAAGGCGCTGGGCGACGCGCTGGCGCCATAGGCACCGGCGCAGAACACCGCCACGAGGTAGCCGATCTCAGCTCGCGGCAGGTGTGCCTTGTCGGCGAGGCGATCGAGCGGGGTGCACAGACACCCGACGACATTGGCCTCTTCCACTGGCTCGGCATCGAAACGGGTGGCGATGGCAACGGGATAATTGCGGCGCACGACGGTCCCGAAATTGCCCGAGGCCGCGAGCTGGTGGTGGAGGCCGCCGTCGGTGACTAGGTAGGTCTCTCCGTAGCTTTCTTTGCGATCGACAATGCGGGTCAGATAGACCCCGGCCTCGCCCACGATGTAGCGGCCGAGTTCGACAAAGAGCTCGGCAGCGGCCAGCGTGTCGGGCAATGACGCGAGTTCGCGCTCCAGCGCCTCGCCTACGGCGTCGAGGTCGAGCGGCTCGTCGCCGGCGAAGTACGGAATGCCGAAACCACCGCCCATGTTGAGCTTCGGAAGAGGAACACCTGCCTCGCTGGCGATGCGGTGGGCGCAGTCGAGAACTTTCGCCTGCATGTCGATGACCGCTTCCGCGGACAGCGCCTGGCTGCCCGTGAAGATATGGAGCCCGCGCCAATCGCAACCGGCATCGACGATTTCACGGGCCAGCGCGGGAACACGGGCTGCATCGACGCCGAAGGGCTTTGCTCCACCGCCCATCTTCATGCCCGATCCCTTGAGCTCGAAATCCGGGTTCACCCGGATCGCAAGACGCGGCGCGACACCCTGTTTCTCGCCGATAGCGAGCGCACGACGCGCCTCGTTCTCGCTCTCGAGATTGAGGACGACACCTGCCGCGATGGCCGCCTCAAGCTCGACATCGCGCTTTCCGGGGCCAGCAAAGCTGACGCGGGTGAGGTCATAACCGATCCCCCGGACCATCTCGAGTTCACCGCCTGATGCAATGTCGAGGCCATCGACAATTTGCGACACGTGCTGAAGAACGGGCGCAAAGCTATTGGCTTTTATCGCATAATTCAGCCGGATTCGTTCCGGGAGAGCGTCGCGCAGTTTCTGCACGCGCGCTTCGATCAATTCGCGAGAATAGACGAACAACGGCGTCGAACCGGCCTCGTCGACAATCTCCGACGCCTTCCGTCCCGCTATGGCCAGTTCACCGTCGACAGCGGCGTATCCTGCCGGAATGGGGCCGACCGGCTTCAAGCGCCGATCTCCTCGGCAATCGCGTTGCGGTCGAGCTTGCCGTTGGGATTGAGCGGGAGTCTGTCGCGCCAGTGGATCACATGCGGATGCATGAAAGTCGGGAGCTCCTTGTGCAAGGCCTTGGGCAGCTCTTCCTGTGCACCGACCGCGTTCGCAGCGGCACGGACGACGAGGTGGATGGCATCGCCCAGACGCTCGTCCTTGACGCCGAGCGCAACGGCCTCGGCGACAAGGCCCGTAGCAAGTGCCGCACTCTCGATTTCCTGCGGGCTGATCCGGTTGCCCGAGGACTTGATCATCGCGTCGCGTCGCCCGACGAAATAGAGCAGGCCGTCGGCTTCCCGCTTGGCCCGGTCACCCGACCATACGGCCATGCCGCCGTAGTGCGAGGCCGCCGGGGCGGGCTTGAACCGTTCCGCGGTGCGCTCGGGATCCTGCCAGTAGCCCTGCGCCACCAGCGGTCCGCAGTGGACGAGTTCGCCCTCCTCGCCCGGGGCTGCAACCTCGCCGCTGTCGGCGATGATCAGGATCTCGGCGAACGGAATGGCCGTGCCCATCGAAGTAGGGTGCTCGTCCACCAGTGCGGGATCGAGGTATGTCGAGCGAAAGGCCTCGGTCAGGCCGTACATCGGGAACAGGCGGGCATCGGGGAACAGGCGGCGCAGATCGCGCACGAGGTCGGTGGTCAGCGCCCCGCCCGAATTGGTCAATCGCCGCAGCGACGCCTTCGCCTCATCGCTCCAGTCGAGTTCGGTCAGTTGCACCCAGAGCGGCGGAACTGCGGCAAGCGTGGTGATACCGTGCTTCTCGCAAGCCTTGGCGACGTCGCGCGGGAAGAGATAGTCGAGCGGCACGACCCTCCCACCGGCATACCAGGTCGAAAGCAGCTGGTTCTGGCCATAGTCGAAGCTGAGCGGCAGGACCGACAGCGTGACGTCATCGGGTCGCATGTCGAGGTAATCCGCCACCGAGACGGCACCCAGCCACATGTTCGCATGGCTCAGCATGACGCCCTTCGGCCGCCCGGTGGAGCCGCTGGTGTAGAGGATTGCCGCCAGTTCGTCGGGGTCGTTCGCGGAGGGCGGCAGGCGGCTGTCGAGCGCGGTCGCCGTCAGCAGGGCCTCGCCTTCCTCGAAAACCTCGCAAGTGCCCGGCAAGTCGCCTTCCTCGAGCGTGGCAATCCGCGCCTTGTTACCCATCAGCAGCACGGAGCCGCTGTCGGCGAGGATGTGGGCCGCCTGCGCCCGTTTGAGAAGCGGATTGATCGGGACATGGACCAGCCCTGCCCGCGCTGCTGCCAGCGGGAGCAGGCAGGTAAGCTCTCCCTTGGCAGCCCAGCTGGCGACCCTTGCGCCCTTCTCCGCCCTGCTTGCCAGCCACCCGGCGAGCTGCGCCACGCGCTCGCGAAGTGCGGCGTAATCTAGGGTCCGGTCTCGCAGCACCAGCGCAGGCGCCTGTGCATCGCCGCGCTCCGCCAGTTGATCGAGCGGATGGGGCGTGTGATCAGGCATCGGGGCTCCGCAGCAAGGATATCCGGGTGAGCATCGCGGTCAGCTATCACGACAAGGCCGAGAAACTGCAAGACTTCGACCGGTTTGCCACCGGTCCTTTCGACCGTTCCGATTGGTTTTCGCTGCTTTGCGAGCATGTCGCGCATCCGCTCATCGTCATCGGCGAGGATGCCCACCGCAAGGTCGCCCTGCCCTTGTGCGAAACCCCCGAGGGCCTGCGCAGCCTCGCCAACTGGTTCAGTTTCACCTGGCGCCCCCTGTGTCGGAACGACGAAATTGCCGACGATGTGCTGGCTGGCGTTGCGCGAGAGCTGCGCAGCCGCACCCATCGCATCGTCCTGCAACCCGTTCCGGACGAGGATGGCAGCGCGTCGCGAACCGTCGCTGCATTTCGCAAGGCCGGGTGGGTGGTGTTCAGGGAGCAATGCGACGAAAACCACGTGCTCCCGGTCGAAGGTCGCGATTTCGCTGGCTACTGGTCCTATCGGCCCGGCCAGATGCGCACGACGCTCAAGCGCAAGGCGGGCAAGGTGGAAACGCAAGTCCTCCGCACCTTCGACGAGGCCGCATGGCGAGACTATCGCAAGGTCTATGAAGCCAGCTGGAAGCCCGAAGAAGAGCGCGCCGACCTGCTCGAAGCCTTTGCCCGCGCGGAAGGCGAAGCGGGACGCATTCGCATCGGCATCGCCAAATCGGGCGGGGAACCGGTCGCCGCCCAGTTCTGGACCGTGGAGAATGGCACGGCCTACATCCACAAGCTGGCCCATGTCGAAGCTGCCAAGCCGCTTTCGGCCGGTACGACGCTCAGTGCGGCAATGTTCGAGCATGTCATCGATACCGACAAGGTTGACCTCGTCGACTTCGGCACGGGGACCGATGCCTACAAGCGCGACTGGATGGAGCGTGTGCGGGCCCGCTACCGCCTGACCTGCCTCGATTGGCGCCAGCCCGCGGCCTGGCTGCCGCTGGCCAAGGCGCTGGCCCGTCGCCTTGCACGCCAATCGCCCCGCCGCTAAGGCCGTGGCCTCCTGAGCCAGGGGAATTGACGAGTTACATGACTGCCGAGACTGCCAGCACCGATACGGACACCGCCCTGCGATCCATCCTCAGCGAGGTCCTGTCGCTCGACGGCGAGCAAGTGGCGGCGTTCGATAGCGACACGGGGCTGTTCGGCCATATCCCTGAGCTCGACTCGATGGCGGTCGCAACGCTCCTCACCGAGATGGAAGACCGTCTCGGCATCGTCATCGACGACGAGGACCTGGAAGCAGAAATGCTGGAGACCTACGGTGGTCTCCTGACCTTCGCCGAGGCGAAGGTGGCCGGAGCCTGAGAGGCACGTGTACGTCAGCTGGCCCTGCCCCACACCCGTAGGCGGCAGTGGGGAAGAAATGGCACTGGTCTTCGACAAGCATCGGGAACAGCGCGTGCTGGTGCTCGCACCGCTCTTCGAAGAGGCCAACAAGTTTCGCCATCAAATCTATGAAACCATGAAGCTTCTCGACCAAGCAGAGGTCGACAGTTTCCTGCCTGACCTGCCGGGCTGCAACGAAAGCCTCGCGCCTCACGCAGAGCAGACCCTGGCCGGGTGGCGGCAGGCCGCAAGTGCCGCTGCGAGGCATTTCCGGGCGACCCATTTCCTCTCCATACGGTCCGGAGCCTGGTTCGCACCAGATGAATTGCCGGGCTGGCTGTTTGCCCCGCCCAAGCCGTCGCAGGTACTGCGCGGTCTCGTCAGGACCCGTCTCGTCGCGGCCAGGGAAGCAGGCGCGAGCATGACGAGCGCCGATATCCTCGCAACCGCCCGGCAAGACGGCATTACCATCGCTGGCTGGCATCTCGGACCGGCGCTCGTGCGCGAGCTCGAGGCAGAAACCTGGCAGGCCAGCGAAGGACAAGAGCTTGTCGGTCAGGCCGACGTCGGCGGCACCTCGATCTGGCTGCGCTCGGAAAACGATTACGATCCGGAACAGGCCAGGGCCCTCGCCACGATCGTTGCCGGGAAGGCGCTCTCGGAATGACCCGCATGGCGCTGACCTTCGAATGCCAGGGACGCCGATGCGGCGCGACCCTGGACGAGGCTGCGGGCAGGACCGGCCTGCTTATCGTATCGGGCGGCAACGAGGTGCGCGCGGGAGCCTTCAACGGGCAGGCACGGCTCGCGGCCGCATTGGCGAGCGCCGGCTTCCCGGTGTTCCGCTTCGATCGCCGCGGCATCGGTGACAGCGAGGGCGAGAACCGCGGATTCCGTCGCTCGCGCAAGGACATTGCCGCCGCCCTTGCCGCGTTCCGCGCCATTGCCCCCCGCGTCGAGCGCGTCGTCGGCTTCGGCAATTGCGATGCCGCTTCGGCGCTGATGCTGGCCGGGGGCGAAGATTTCGACGCATTGATCCTCAGCAACCCCTGGACCATTGACGATGACGAGGACGATCACACGACGTCGTCCGCCGAAGTCCGCTCCCGCTACGCCGACAAGCTGAAGAACCCGCGCGAAGTGGTGCGGCTGCTGACCGGTAAGGTGGACCTGGGCAAGCTGGCGCGCGGACTGGCGCAGGCGACCCGGGCAAAGGCGGCGCCCTCTACGCTCACGGAAGAGCTCCGTGCGGGGCTGTCGGCGTTTGGCGGTCCGGTGCAGATCCTGGTCGCCGAGCGTGACCGCACCGGCCAGCTTTTCGCCGAACGCTGGGATAAGGGCGACACGCGAATCCTGCGCTGCGGCGGTGCTGACCATTCCTATTCGAGCGAAGAGGGCCAGAAATGGCTCCTCGACCGGATCCTGGAGGTCCTGCGCGCCTAGCGCGTGAAATAGCTCGTCAGTTCGACATGGGTCGACCAGCGAAACTGGCCGACCGGACGCAGCTTTTCGAGCCTGAAGCCTGCCTCGATCAAGGTCCTGGCATCCTTCGCCCAGCTTTGCGGGTTGCAGCTGATGTAGGCAACGCGCGTGGCCGTGCTGGCCGCGATCTGGGCAACCTGTTCCCTCGCACCGGCACGTGGTGGATCGAGCAGGATCGCGCCGAACCGCCCGGCCTCGTCCGCCTGCAGCGGATTGCGGAACAGGTCGCGATGGAGCGAATGCACCTGCAGCCCGCGCATGTTCGCCGCAGCCTTGCAGGCTAGGTGCGCATCGCGCGCAGCCTCGACCGCCAGGACCTTGCGACCCTCGACCAGCGAAAAGGCGAATGTGCCTAGGCCGGAGAAGAGATCGGCTATCGTCGCCGCGTCGCCGACAAAGGCCCTGGCGTCTTCCGCCAGGGCGCTCTCACCGTCCGCGGTCGGTTGGAGGAAGCTGCCGTGCGGGAACGGCACTGCGACCTCCGCCAGGGTGACGGTGGCAGGGACCGGTTCCCAGACAGTTTCCGGCCCGTATCCGCGATCCAGCGACAGGCGCGCGAGTGAATGGTCGCGGGCGAAGTCGAGCATGGCCTCGGTCGCCGCAAGTCCCTCGGCAGCGATGCCCTTCACCGTGCAGTCGATACCCTGATCGATGGCCGTCAGTTCGATGTCGACGGGCTGGCGCTCGGCGTGCTTTGCAACAAGGACGCGCAGGGGGGCAACTAGATCGAACAGCTGCGGAAGAAGGATGTGGCACTCCTTCATGTCGACAATCCGGTGGGAGCCCCTTTCCCTGAACCCCAGTACCGCACCCTGCCCGGCCCGCAGGCCGTGGAGCGTTGCGCGTCGACGCGTACGCGGTGGGGAGAGATGGGTCGGCAGGAGTTCTCCGACCGCAATCTCCTGCCCCTCGGCTGCGAAGGCCACCCGCTCGGTGACGAAGCTGCGAAGTGCCTCTTCATCCGCCTGCTGGAGCTGGCATCCCCCGCAGGTACCGAAGTGGCGGCACGGCGGTGTTGCATGATGCGGCCCTGGCGAGAGAGTGCCGTCATCGTTCACGACGTCACCCGGTACGCCTCCGGGCACATGACGACCCGACGCGGTGACGCCATCGCCCTTGGCGGCAATGCGGATGACTTCTTCGCTCACAGGAATGACGCCATGGCCGGTTTGACCGCTCGCGCAAGATCGCCGGCAGTGAAAGCCGGTGACGCCAGTCGTGCAGCTTCGTGGTGCAGCCACACACCCTCCTCGCAAGCGCGCAGCGGATCGCCGTGCCCGGCCAGTCGTGACGCCACTATGCCGGCGAGGACATCGCCCGTACCCGCGACCGAGAGCCAGCTCGGACCGCGCGGAAGGAAACGCGTCGCGCCGTCACCGACGAGGATCGTGTCCGGTCCCTTGGCAAGCACGGTCAGTCCGGTGACGTCGTGCAGGCCGCGTGCACGATCGAGCTTGCTGTCCGCCGTGACTCCAAAGGCATCGCATAACCGCGCCAGCTCGCCTTCATGCGGAGTGATGCACAGCTTCGTGACGTCGGATCCTTCGACCATGTCGGGGTCGAGCAGGTGCAGGGCATCGGCATCGAGGACAGTCGGCAGGCGGCGCTCGAGAACCTGGGCGAGGATATCCCTCGCAGCGTCGTCACGCCCGGCGCCCGGACCGAACAGCAAGGCACTGTTCCGCGCATCATCGAGCGTTTCATTCACCTGTTCAGTGACGACAAGTTCGGCCGGTGCATCGGGGTGCGAGTGATTGCTGAGCAGCTTCACATACCCTGCCCCCGCCCGCATCGCCGCCTCGGCCGCCAGGAGGGGCGCACCGGGCATTGTGCCTGCTATGATGGAAAGCAGCCCGCGCCGATATTTGTGATCGTCGGTCGATGGTGCGGCAATGCGTGGCCTTTGCGATTCCACGCTGACAGCCTCGTCGATTGCCAGCCCGATGGGCACGCATCGCAAGGCCCCCATGTGCGCACTCGCGGGCATCAGGAAATGCGCCTGCTTCCATGCCCCTAGTGCCAGGGTCAGGTTGTATTCGACCATGGGCCCAAGCAGCTTTCCGGTGTCGCTTTCGACGCTGCTGGGGACGTCGATTGCTATTTTGAAACAATCACTAGTCCCAAGGAGTTCAAGCAATTTCGCGAACTCGCCCGAAACCTCGCGCGACAGTCCGTAACCAAACAGGCAATCCACCACGACCGGATCGCCGAACCTAGTCGCCATCTCCTGGCGCTCACCCTGATAGGCCTCGGCAGCAGTACTTGCGGTTGCGGTTCCTGGACCAAGCGGCGCGACCACCCTGACGTGGTTACCCTGTCTGCGGAGTTCCTCGGCTATCACGTAACCGTCGCCGCCGTTGTTGCCCGGGCCACAGAGCACGGTGACCGACCTGCCCGCAGCCATGCGTGCTACCCATTGTGCAGCTCCGCGCCCGGCGCGCTGCATCAACTCCCATTCGTTGGTGCCTCCAGCCATCGCGGCCTGTTCGGCAGCCCGCATCTGGGCAACGGTAAGAACTGGATCGCTCACTGCACGGATTCCTTCCACCGGTACCGGTCGCCCCCGACAGAGAGGATGACATAGTCGCCCTCGCGAGTGCTGATCGATGCGGCTGCACCATCTCCGGCGACGAACCCCGTCGCGGTTTCGGCAAGTTCAAGCCGTCGGAAGCCCCCGTCCGGATGGCGGACGATGAAATAGGTCGCCCCCTTGTCGGCAACCTCGACCAACCTGCAGCCTGGTCCGAAGTCCGTAGCATTGCCCAAGGCGCATTCCACCGGCCTGCCGCCCTGCTCCGCCACATCCGGCGACACTTCGGCAGAGCAGCCGCCAAGCGCGCCCACGGCGAGAAGCAGCGAAAAGGGCAAGCGCGTCGTGATCATCCCGCGCCGCTGCCACGCACAGCGGGCGGGGGCAAGCCTCAGCGCTTGATTTGCGACACGTCGCGGATCGCCCCGCGCGCGGCAGAGGTGGTCATCGCGGCATAGGCTTCGAGTGCCGGAGACACGCGACGCTCGCGCTGCTTGGCAGGAGCCCAGCCCCTGGCGTCCTGCGCAGCGCGACGCTCGGCCAGGACCTCGTCAGACACCACAAGGTTGATGGTTCGGTCGGGAATCGAAATCTCGATGATATCGCCGCTCTCGACCAGGCCGATCTCGCCGCCCTCGGCAGCCTCGGGCGAAACGTGACCGATGGAAAGACCGGAAGTGCCGCCCGAAAAACGCCCGTCGGTGAGCAGCGCGCAAGCCGCGCCTAGCCCCTTCGACTTCAGGTAGCTCGTCGGGTAGAGCATTTCCTGCATGCCAGGCCCGCCTCGCGGCCCCTCATAGCGAATGACCACTACGTCACCCTCTACAACCTGTCCCGTGAGGATTGCGGTCACCGCATCGTCCTGGCTCTCGTAAACCTTCGCCGGGCCGGAGAAATTCAGGATGCTCTCGTCCACGCCCGCCGTCTTCACGATGCAACCGTCGCGGGCGATATTCCCGTAAAGCACGGCGAGACCGCCGTCCTTGCTGAAGGCGTGTTCGGCGCTGCGGATCACCCCGTTCTCACGGTCGAGATCGAGTTCCTCCCAGCGGCGCGACTGGCTGAATGCGGTCTGTGTCGGTACGCCGCCGGGCGCGGCGGAGAAGAATTCACGCACCTTGTTGTTCTGTGTCCGGCCGATGTCCCAGTCGTCCAGTGCATCGCCCATTGTCGGGCTGTGCACGGTCGGCAGCGCTGTGTGGAGCAGTCCCGCTTTCTCCAGCTCTCCTAGGATCGCCATAATGCCGCCAGCGCGATGAACGTCCTCCATGTGGACGTCGCTCTTCGCCGGCGCGACCTTCGACAGGCAAGGCACCTGGCGGCTGAGCCGGTCGATATCCTTCATGGTGAAATCGACGCCTGCTTCATGCGCAGCGGCGAGCAAGTGGAGCACGGTGTTGGTCGACCCGCCCATGGCGATGTCGAGGCTCATCGCGTTCTCGAACGCCTCGAAGCTGGCGATGGAGCGCGGCAGGACGCTCTCGTCCTCCTCTTCGTAATAGCGCTTGGCCAGCGTCACCACGAGCCGCCCCGCGCGCTCGAACAGGCCCTTGCGGTCGGCGTGGGTCGCCAGCGTCGAGCCATTGCCCGGCAGCGACAAGCCCAGCGCTTCGGTGAGGCAGTTCATCGAGTTGGCAGTGAACATGCCGCTGCAGGATCCGCAGGTCGGGCAGGCGTTCTGCTCGATGGCGGTCACTTCCTCGTCGCTGTATGCCTCGTCCGCCGCGGCGACCATGGCATCGACGAGGTCGAGCGCGACCTCCTTGCCCTTGAGAACGACCTTCCCCGCTTCCATCGGTCCGCCGCTGACGAAGACTGCGGGCACATTGAGCCGCAGCGCAGCCATCAGCATTCCCGGGGTGATCTTGTCGCAATTGGAGATGCACACCATCGCATCGGCACAGTGGGCGTTGACCATGTACTCGACACTGTCGGCGATGAGGTCGCGACTGGGCAGCGAATAGAGCATCCCGTCGTGGCCCATGGCGATGCCATCATCGACCGCGATGGTGTTGAATTCCTTGGCCACGCCGCCGGCCGCCTCGATCTCGCGCGCGACCAGCTGGCCGAGGTCCTTCAGGTGGACATGTCCGGGGACAAACTGTGTAAAGCTGTTCACAACCGCAATGATCGGCTTCCCGAAATCGCCGTCTTTCATCCCTGTCGCACGCCACAATCCGCGTGCGCCGGCCATGTTGCGGCCATGGGTGGTAGTACGTGAACGGTAGGCGGGCATGACGGATCTCTCTTGGCTTGGCACGAAGCCTAGCAGAGAGACAGCCGGGTGCTAACGCTGGATTTGCGCGAGGCGGGCCAAGCCTGCCTTTCAGACTTCAAGCGCCACGCGGCCCATTACGTCGGCCAGCAGCATGGCCCAGCGCGCCTGCCCGGCCTCGGTCGCAATCTGGTCCTGCCGGATTTCGATCGCACAATATGGAATACCGTTTGCCTCGGCATGACGGTTCATCGTCGCATTGAGGTCCCTGCCCGAATAGGGCTCGTTATCGCCGACATTCAGCCCCTGCTGGCCGAGCATTCTGATGGCATGCCGCGCTGCCCGGTCGTCCTCGTTGTAGAGCAGGGCCACCTCCCAAGGTCGTTCCTGGTCACTCGTTTTCAGGGCGGGGGTAAAGCTGTGAAGCGCGACGATGAGCCTGGGTCGTGCTGCGGCAACGAAATCGGCGAGCGCGTCGTGATAGGGCCGGTGAAAGCGGTCGAGGCGTGCTTCGACATCCGCCCCGATATTGCCGGGGATCAGGTGACCGTCGCTGGTGGTCGGGACGGCGGCCGGATCGTCCTCGTCGCGGTTGAAATCGCAGACCAGGCGGCTGACGCTGGCGATGTGTGCGGGCAGGCCGTGGCGGCGCGCAAGCCGGTCCGCAACGCCCTCCACGCCGATGTCGATCGCGATGTGATCGTTCAGCAACGAGCGATCGATGCCGAGTTCGACACCGGCCGGGACGTGGTTCGAGGCATGGTCGGCGACGCAAATCACGCCACCGGTTCTCAGGTCGCCGACACCTGCCTGCCGGTACGGCCTGCCATCGATCATCTGAGCTTGCCCTTCATCTGCCACCAGCCCGGATGCTCGGCGGCGATGCTTGCCGCGCCCTCGTCCCGCGCTGTTTCGGTTTCGAACAGCGCGAAACAGGTCGCGCCAGAACCTGACATACGGGCGAGAAACGGCGAAGTTCCGTGCAGCGCGGCAAGGACTCCCGCGACCTGCGGGCATAGCGAAATGGCGGGTGCCTCGAGATCGTTGCGTCCCTCGAGCGCAACGGTTCGCACATCACCCTCCGGCAGTGCGCCCCGGTCCTCACCGTCCCAGTGCTGGAACACCGGCCCGGTCGAGAGCGGCACGCGCGGATTGACCAGCAATACCGGCGTTCCTGAAAGGCTATCGTCGGCAGGCTCGAGTTCGGTCCCCGTCCCCCGCCCTATGCAGGTGCGGCTCTCGACACAGGCCGGGACGTCGGCGCCAAGCTTCGCCGCCCGCTCGCGCCAGTCGTCGGGCAGGCCGTGTGACATCTCGACCATGCGGAAGATCGCCCCCGCGTCCGCCGATCCCCCGCCCAATCCCGCTGCGACAGGCAAGTTCTTTTCGAGGGCGATGTCCATTCCCTCGAAACGCGGCAAGGCACCAAGCGCGCGCATGACGATGTTGTCGAACGGATCGGTAAGTGCGCCGCCGAATTCACCGACGGTCGTCAACCTGTCGCGCGGAGATGGCGTAGCGCGCAGGACATCGCCCCTGTCGACGAAGGCAAAGACCGTCTCGAGTTCGTGATAGCCATCCTCCCGCCGCCTGCGGACATGCAGCGCGAGGTTGATCTTGGCGTAGGCGGTTTCGGTGATCGCCACCTTGGCGATCACATATTCGGATAGTTCGGCCCGCCGCCGCCTTCGGGCGTGGTCCAGTTGATGTTCTGGTTGGGGTCCTTGATGTCGCAGGTCTTGCAGTGGACGCAGTTCTGCGAATTGATCTGGTACCTGGGCTCGCCCGTCGCCTCGTCGACCAGCCATTCGTAGACGCCTGCCGGGCAATAACGGGTCGAAGGTCCGGCGAAGACGCCAAGCTCGCTCGCCTTCTGCAGTTCCATGTCCTTGACCTGCAGGTGGACGGGCTGGTCCTCGGCATGGTTGGTGTAGCTGAAGGCGACATTGGTCAGGCGGTCGAAGCTAAGCTTTCCGTCGGGTTTCGGATAATCGATCGGCTTGTGCAGGTCGGCACGCTGGAGCGTGGTGTAGTCACGGTGGTGCTTCATGGTGATCGGCAGGCCGATCTTGAGCGTACGCATCCACATATCGATCCCGGCGATCACGGTGCCGAGATCCTCGCCCCACTTGGCGACGGCGGGCTGCGCGTTCTGGACGAGCTTCAGTTCCTTGGCGATCCAGCTCGACCGGACGGCAGCGTCATAATCCATCAGTTCGCTGTGCTGGCTTCCTGCGGCGACCGCTGCCGCAATGCTTTCGGCGGCGAGCATCCCGCTCTTCATCGCGGTGTGGCTGCCCTTGATGCGCGGCACGTTAACGAAGCCGGCCGAACAGCCGATCAGCGCGCCGCCCGGGAAGGCAAGCTTGGGCACCGACTGCCAGCCGCCCTCGTTGATCGCGCGCGCGCCATAGGCGACCCGCTTGCCACCTTCGAGGATCGCGGCGATCTCCGGATGGTGCTTCCAGCGCTGGAATTCCTGGTAGGGCGAGACATAGGGATTGGCGTAGTCGAGCGCGGTCACGAAGCCCAAGGCCACCTGCCCGTTCGCCTGGTGATAGAGGAACCCGCCGCCCCAGGTGCCGGTCTCGCTCAGCGGCCAGCCCTGCGTGTGGATCACGCGGCCCTGTTCGTGCTTGGCGGGATCGATGTCCCACAGTTCCTTGATCCCGATGCCGTAGACCTGCGGCTGGCAATCCGCCTCGAGGTCGTACTTTGCCTTCATTTGCTTGGTGAGGTTGCCGCGCGCGCCTTCGGCGAAGAGCGTGTACTTGGCGTGGATCTCCATGCCGGGCTGGTAGTCGCCTTTGTGGCTGCCATCGGCCGCGATGCCCATGTCCTGCGTCGCCACGCCGGTGACCGCGCCGTTCTCGTCGAAAAGCACTTCGGCAGCGGGGAAGCCAGGGAAGATCATGACCCCCAGACCCTCGGCCTGTTCGGCCAGCCAGCGGCACAGATTGCCAAGCGAGCCGGTGTAATTGCCATCGTTCGAAAGGAACGGCGGCATGATCAGGTGCGGCATGTCCGACTTGCCGGTTTCCGAGAGCACCCAGTGCCAGTTGTCGGTCACCGGCGTCTCCGCCATCGGGCAACCCATGGTCCGCCATTCGGGCAGCAGCTCGTCGAGCGCCTTGGGGTCGACCACCGCGCCGGAGAGGATGTGGGCGCCGATTTCGCTGCCCTTTTCGAGCACGACGACTTCGAGTTCGCCGTTGATCTGCTTCAACCGGATCGCCGCCGCGAGGCCCGCCGGGCCGCCGCCGATGATCACCACGTCGCAGGGCATCGATTCGCGTTCGCTCATGTCACTCTCTTTTCGTCGCGTATTCGGTCTCGATGCCTTGATTGGTGGCGCGTTAGAGGTCAAGACCTGCGACCAACCGATGAGCGATGCAATCCCCCTCGAAACCGGCGATTTCACGCCCCTCGACGCGATCGAGGGGGCGCTCGACTGGTGGCGCGAGGCAGGCGTCGACTGCGATTTTTCGGAAGAAGCCACTGACTGGCTGGCAAAGCCAGAGCCCGAAGATGCCGTAGCGGCTCCGCCGCCACCGATTGCGGTCGCTCCTCCTCCCCAAAGCCCGCTCCAGCGTGCTCTCGAACAGGAAGATCGTCCGCTAATGGGCGGGCCGCAGACCGGGTGGCCCGACACGCTGGAAAATTTTCGCGAATGGTGGATGACCGAGGCCTCTCTCGGCGAAGGCGCGCTCGACAGGCGCCTTCCGCCGCGCGGAGTTGCTGGAGCAAGGTTGATGATCCTGGTCGGCCAGCCCGAGCAGGATGATGCGGAGGGCCTGCTGACGGGTGGAGCCGGGCAATTGCTGGCTTCGCTGCTGAAAGCGATGGGCGTGGCCGAGCACGAGACCTATCTTGCCAGCGCCCTCCCCTCGGCCATGGCCTTGCCCGACTGGCAGGAACTCTCGCGCGCAAGGCTCGGCGAGGTCGTGCGCCACCATATCGCACTGGCACGGCCGCAGCGCCTGCTCGCCGTGGGTCGCGGACAGCTGGCCTTGTTCGGCATTGCTCCCGAACAGGCGCAGGAACCGCTGGCCATCGAGTGCGGCGGCACGATGATCCCGCTGTTGTCCGCTCCCGAACTTTCGCAAATCGCCCGCTCCCCCGCCCGCCGCGCCCGGTTGTGGCAACGCTGG
Source organism: Qipengyuania sp. RANM35 (assembly GCF_041021145.2). Classification (NCBI taxonomy): domain Bacteria; kingdom Pseudomonadati; phylum Pseudomonadota; class Alphaproteobacteria; order Sphingomonadales; family Erythrobacteraceae; genus Qipengyuania; species Qipengyuania sp. RANM35. The sequence goes on from NZ_CM196433.1 coordinate 1,253,962, forward strand.
CTCGACTGGACCGCATGACTCTCAAATACCTCCCCCCGATCATTGCCCTGACCTTCGCCGCACCGCTCGCTGCCCAGCCCGCTGCCGTGCAGGAGAGCAGTGTCGAGTACTTCACCCGCTCGCACCAGCAGGCACTCCCGCGCCTCTTGTCGGACGAAGACCGTGCGTTCTACGGCTCGTTCTACGAAGCTATCGACACCCAGAACTGGAGCCGGGTCGAGGTGATGCTGACCGAGCGCAGCGAAGGCCCGCTGCACGGTGCAGCGCTGGCGAGCTACTACCTCCACCCGCAAAGCCCGCGCATCGAATTGCCCCGCATCCAGGACTGGCTTTCGCGCTACAGCCGCCTGCCGCAGGCAGCCGGGATCGTGCGCCTCGGACAGACTCGCGGGTTGGAGAATGCGCCTTACCTCCCGCGCGAACGCGAACTGGTGCGCCAGCCCGGCCTCAGCAAGCGCATCCGCCCGTCTAGCGTGCAGGATGGCACGATGCCGGCCTCGGTCGGCGAGGCTATCCTCGAGCGGATCACCAATGACGATCCCGATGGTGCGCGGCTGTTGCTCGACGGCGTCGATGCGACCCTGTCCGGTGACGCGCGTGCCGAATGGCGCCAGCGCATAGCCTGGAGCTATTACATCGAGAACCGCGATGCGCAGGCCTGGGCACAGGCGGAGAGCGTGCGCGATGGCGGCAGCGGTCCCTGGCTGGCCGAGGGAGACTGGGTTGCAGGCCTTTCCGCATGGCGGCTGGGCGATTGCGAGAACGCGGCCAAGGCGTTCCTGCGCAGTGCCGGAAGCGCCACCAATCCCGAGCTGGCGACTGCGGCGAATTACTGGGCGAGCCGCGCCCTCACCCGCTGCCGCGAGCCGGAACGTGCGGCCGAGCAGCTGCGCGCCGCGACGCGATATCCCGAAACCCTGTATGGTATGCTCGCCCACGAACAACTCGGCCGGGATTTGCCGGGAACTCATGCGACGCCCGACCTGACGCCGGAGGATTGGCGTCGGCTGGGAGATGAGGATGCTGCGAGGCAGGCGGTCATGCTCGCCGAAATCGGCAGGAGAGACGAGGCCGACGAGGTGCTGCGCTGGCTGGTGCGGACAGGCGATCCGGCGGACTTCGGTGCCTTGTCGCGCCTGGCACGCGCATTGGGTCTGACCGGTGCCCAGAACTTCATGGCCTACAATGCGCCGCGCGGCGCTGCCTCCCATCCCAGCCTACGCTATCCGGTCACTTTCCGTGCGCCCGTTGGCGGCTGGCGCATCGACCCGGCACTGGCATTCGCCCACGCGCTGCAGGAGTCGAACTTTCGCGAGAGCGTCGTCAGCCCGGCGAACGCCATCGGCCTTATGCAGATCCGGCCTATCGCCGCGCGTGAATACGCCGCTTCGATCAACATGAGTGCGAGCGCAAATCTCAAGGACCCCGCAGTAAACCTCGCCTTCGGCCAGCGCACGCTCGAGTCGCTGGGTTCGGCAGGATACACGCAAGGAAAGCTGCCCAAGGTCATGGCGGCCTATAATGCGGGACCGACGCCCGTTTCCCGGTGGGAGAGCGAGGTCCGCGACCAGAACGATCCGCTGCTCTACATGGAATCGATCCCCTATTGGGAGACGCGCGGCTACGTCGCCATCGTGATGCGCAATTATTGGATGTACCTGCGACAAGCCGATGCACCCGCGCCAAGTCGCAAGGAACTTGCCGAGAACGATTGGCCCATGTTTCCGCGGGCGAGATAGGGGTTACCGACCATGGCAATCGACGAAAGCCGCACCTTCAAGCCGATCCGGATTGCCCTGCTGACGATCTCGGATTCGCGCACTTTGGCCGATGACACTTCAGGGGACATCCTCGCCGAGCGCATACGGAGTGCCGGCCACGAACTTTCCGCGCGCGAGATCAGCCGCGACAGCGTCGAACAGATTGCAGCGCACCTCCACCGCTTGATCGATGACGAGGCGATCGATTGCGTCATCACCACGGGCGGAACCGGGCTGACCGGGCGCGACGTTACCCCCGAGGCGCTCGACCGCGTGAAGAGCAAGGACATCCCCGGCTTCGGCGAACTGTTCCGCTGGCTCAGCTACAAGACCATCGGCACCAGCACGATCCAGAGTCGCGCCTGCGCGGTGCTGGCGCGCGGGACCTATATCTTTGCCCTGCCCGGCTCGAACGGCGCGGTGAAGGACGGCTGGGACATGATCCTGGCCGAGCAGCTCGACAGCCGCAATCGGCCCTGCAATTTCGTCGAACTGATGCCGCGCCTGCGAGAGCGGTAACCTCTGTTCGAACGCTTTTGTTCCGTGTATGTTCTCATGCGTGGAACGCCGACTCGCCCCAGCCATTGCCGGACGCGGCGCGCAAGGCGCTGACGTGCCGACGCGCTTCGGCCTCGCTACGCGCCAGGTGGATGGCGACTGGCGCGACTACATGGAGATGCTGGGCAATCTCGAAGGTGGTCCTCCCGTAAAGCTGAAGACTGAGGTCACCGAAGAACGCCCCAAGACGATCCTCAGCTTCAACCAGTCGCCCGACATCGGTTTCGATCGCTCGATCAACGCCTATCGTGGTTGCGAGCATGGCTGCGTCTATTGCTTCGCCAGGCCGACCCATGCCTACCACGACCTGTCCCCTGGCCTCGATTTCGAGACCAAGCTGTTCGCCAAGCCGAATGCGGCCGAGATTCTCCGGGCGACGCTCGCCAAGCCCAAGTACCGACCCAAACCCATAGCGATGGGCACAAACACCGATCCGTACCAGCCTATCGAGAGCCGTTATCGCATAACACGCAGCGTCCTCGAGGTTTGCCTGGATGCGCGACACCCGGTCACGATCACGACCAAGTCGGATCGCGTCGTTGCAGATCTCGACCTGCTCGAGGAAATGGCCAAACTGCGCCTCGTGGCTGTGGCGATATCGGTGACAACGCTGGACCACAAGCTGTCCGGCAAGCTCGAACCGCGCGCAGCTTCTCCGGCCAAGCGTCTCGCAGCCTTACAGAAACTCGTCGATGCTGGCGTTCCAAGCCACTGTTCGGTCGCCCCGGTCATCCCGGCGATCACGGACGTATTCATGGAGGAGATCGTCCAGCGCGCGGCCGCTCTCGGTGTTGATTCCTGCGGCTGGATACCCCTGCGCCTGCCGCATGAAGTTGCCCCGCTCTTCCGCGAGTGGCTGTCTGTCCACTACCCCGAGCGCGGGGACAAGGTGATGAGCATCGTGAGGTCGATCCGCGATGGGAAGGACAACGATCCAAACTTCTTCAGCCGGATGAAGCCGACCGGTGTTTGGGCCGATCTCTTCCGTGCCCGTTTCCGCCTTGCATGCAAGCGGGCCGGTTTGGGCAAGGCGAAGTTCGAACTGGACTGCACGAAATTCAGACCACCGGCCGTGGGCGGACAGATGCGCCTTTTATAGAGGCATTGCGCAATGACTTGCGCCTGTTAGGCTCGTACCGGAACGACAGGCGGGAGAGATATCAAATGCGGCTGAAGACATCCTTGAGCGTGCTGGCATTGCTGGCAATTTCCGGAGTCCCTGCATCGGCGGAAACGCCTGATCGGGCGACCATTGCCGAGACCGTGGCCAATCAGCGCGACACCACGATCAAGGCCCTGCGGGACTGGATCGCCCTGCCGACCATTGCTGCGGAAAAGATGAACACGCCGGCAGGCGCGGAATACATGCGTCAGCTCGCGCTCGACGCGGGCTTCCAGAAGGCCGAGATCATTCCCACCGACGGCGTTCCGGGTGTTTTCGCGACGCTCGATGCGGGGGCAAAGACCACCCTTGGCATCTATTTCATGTACGATGTGAAGCAGTTCGATCCTTCCGAATGGAATTCTCCCCCACTCGAAGGAGCGATCGTCGAGCGCGAAGGCGAAGGCAAGGCGCTGGTCGGGCGCGGGGCGGTGAACCAGAAGGGGCCTGAAATGGCCTTTCTCGCAGCGCTAAAGGCCATCCAGGCGAGCGGCCGCAAGCTTCCCGTAAACCTCGTCCTGGTCGCCGAGGGCGAGGAGGAGGTCGCCTCGACGAACTTCCCGCAGGTGGTTGCCGCACCTCAGGTCCGCGAAGCATTATCGAAGACCATCGGCGTTTTCATCCCCGCAGCGGCACAGAGCAAGGATGGCAGCGCGAACATCACGCTGGGCGCAAAGGGGGCGATCGAGTTCCAGCTTGTGGTCGGGGGAGAGACCTCGGACCGCTATCCGAAGACCGACATCCACTCTTCCAACCATGCGCGGATCGAAAGCCCGGCATGGCGGCTGGTCAAGGCGCTCGACACACTGGTGGCAGACGATGGGCACACGCCAGCGATCGACGGATGGTTTGAAAACGTGAAGCCCCTCACCCAGCGCCAGAAGGACCTGATTGCCGAAGGTGCGAAGCGCAACCCGGAAGAGGATGCGAAAAAGCTGCTTGGAGTCGGCCGGTGGATCGATGACGAGCCCTATGTGACCAGCCTCGAACGTCTGGTTTCTCAGCCGACCGTCAATATCCAGGGGCTGATTGCGGGCTATACCGGACCGGGCGGCAAGACCGTCCTGCCCGGGCGTGCCGAAGCTAAGCTCGAATTCCGCCTCGTACCTGCGATGACCAAGGATGAGGCCGTGTCCAAGCTCAAAGCCCACCTTGCCAAGCGTGGCTTCGACGACGTGCAGGTCACTGTCTCGGGCGGCTATGGCCCGAACGAGACCGACGAAGACAGCGCGCTGATCCGCGCGCAGAAGACGCTCTTCGAACGCACCGGCATCCCGTACTCGATCACACCGCGCAATGCAGGAAGCTGGCCGGGCGTAATTTTCAACGGGGCTCCCCTCAACCTGCCTGCATCACAATTCGGCCTGGGACGTGGCGGCGGGGCGCATGCGCCGAACGAGTGGTTCCTGATCGAAAGCAGCGACCCCAAGGTTTACGGCCTCGATCAGGCCACGATGGCTTATGTGGATTATCTCTACGTCGTCGCGGAAGAGGCGAAGAGAGGGAAGAAGTAGACCGGGGTCAGAAGCCCTCCCCGGCCGACCCGGGCTTGAAACGGATCAGGCGACTGTCGACCAGCGCGGCGGTGCGGTTCACCACTGCCCTCTGGTAGTCAGGATCCTTGATCATCTCGAAGAACGCCGCGCTGTTCGGATATTGCGCGACGAAGCCGTCGTGCCAGCGCCTGTCGGCAGGGCCGGTTACCATCGTCTGGAATGCTCCCCGCCACACGATGCTGCCGCCGACCCGACGGAAGATCGGGCCGCTGGTCTTGCCGTATTCCTCATAAGCACGTCGACCCGACCAGCCATTGCCGTGATGCTCATGCCCCTCGGGGTATTCGGCGAGGTTGCGATAAAGCAGCAGGTTGAGCATGTGGATCGGCTCGTCGCGCGGAAGGTCCTTGAAGGCGGCGAAATTGGCCGGACTCGGGTCGATGTATCGCTCAGTCATGGTCCCATCCCTCTCCTGTCAGGTCGCATTGCATGTAGACGGTATCGAGAACCCGCCCAAACTTGAAGCCGACATCGCGCATCCGGCCGGCGTGGACGAAGCCGAGCTTGGCATGGAGCGCGACCGAAGCGGGCTCCCCGCCTCCGATAACGGCTATCATCTGCTTGAATCCGCATTCGCGCGAGGCCTCGAGGAGGTTACCGAGCAGGAGCGAGCCTATTCCCATCCCGCGCGCCTCGTCGGCGACGTATATGCTGTTCTCGCAGGTCCGGGCGTATGCAGCGCGAGGCCGGAATTGCGTGGCATAGGCATAGCCAAGCACCTCCCCTGCACGCTCGGCGACTAGGAAGGGCCAGTCCTTCGCGGAGATGTCCGCAACCTTCTGCGCCCATTCGGCCTCACTCGGCCCCTCGCTGTCGAAGGAGGCAGTGCCATGGGCGACGTGGTAGTCGTAGATGGCACTGATAGCCCGCGCGTCACCGGGATGCGCGGGCCTGATCTCCAGGTCAGCCAAGCGTGTAGTCCGCAAAGCGGTCGCGCAGGTCCTTCTTGCTGATCTTGCCGGTTGCGGTGTGCGGGATGTCGTCGACGAATTCGACCGCATCGGGGAGCCACCACTTGGCGATCTTGTCGGTCAGGAACTCGGTGATCTCCGCACCGGTGCACTCGATGCCCTCCTTCTTCACGACGAAAAGGACCGGGCGCTCGTCCCACTTGGGATGCGGCATGCCGATGCACGCGGCCTCGGCGACTGCCGGGTGGCCGACGGCTGCGTTTTCAAGCTCGACCGAGCTAATCCACTCGCCGCCAGACTTGATCACGTCCTTGGTCCGGTCGGTCAATTGCAGCGTGCCGTCGGGATGGATCACGCCAACGTCGCCCGTGTCGAACCAGCCCTCGGCATTGGCAGCGTCATGCTCGGCCTTGAAGTAGCGCTTGAGCACCCAGGGCCCGCGGATCTGCAGCGCGCCCGAAGTCTCGCCGTCACGCGGCAGTTCGGTGGTCATGTCGTCGAGGCTGACGATGCGCAGTTCCACGCCGAAGATCGGGCGGCCTTGCTTCATGGTCTTGGCGACTTTCTCGTCGAAGCTGAGGCTATCCCAGTCTGCAGTCGGCCCGCCGACGGTGCCGATGGGCGAAGTCTCGGTCATGCCCCAGGCATGTTGGACGCGGGTGCCGTTCTTCATGAGCCGCTCGATCATGAACTTCGGCGCAGCCGAGCCGCCGATGGTCGCAGCCTTCAACGGCGGCAGGTCGATGCCCTGCGCATCGCAATACTGGAAGTGAGCGAGCCATACGGTCGGCACGCCGGCGCTGTCGGTCACGCCTTCGCGGATCATCAGTTCGTGCAGCACCGCAGGGTCATTGACCGCGCTGAAGACGAACTTGATGCCTGCCATGCCGCCTGAATAGGGCAGGCCCCAGCTCGCGGCGTGGAACATAGGCACGACCGGCAGCATCACCGATGACGGCGCGAAGTTGAAGGCCGTGGTCTGCAGGCCAGCCATCGCATGGAGCAAGGTCGAGCGGTGCTCGTACTGCACGCCCTTGGGATTGCCCGTGGTGCCGCTGGTGTAGCAGATCATGCACGGGTCGCGCTCGTCGCCCTGGACCCAATCGAAGTCGCCGTCCTGCGCGCCGATCCAGTCCTCGAACGAAGGGGCATGCTGGCCCGAATCGAAGCAGATGTAGTGTTCGACCGTGGTCCAACGGTCCTTCATGCGATCGACGATCGGCTGGAAGGCCGCATCGTAGATCAGGACTTTATCCTCGGCGTGATTAACGATGTAGTCGAGCTGGTCGTCGAACAGCCTCGGGTTCACCGTGTGCAGAACACCGCCCATCCCGGCGACGCCGTACCAACTCACGAGGTGGCGCGAATGGTTCATCGCCATGCTCGCGACCTTGTCCCCCTTCTTCAGGCCGAGTGCGAGGAGTGCCTGCGCCATCCGCTTCGCATCGTGACGGATACCCGCCCAGTTCGTCCGGGTTTCGCTGCCGTCCGCCCAGCGGGTGACGATCTCGCGCGTCCCCGCCTCGCGTGCCGCGTGGTCGACAACATGCGTGATCCGCATGGTCCAGTCCTGCATCGCTCCGAGCTGCATGTTCTCTCCTCGTCCCATTGGCCCTCTTATGGGGCGCAGAATCAGGCGACGAGACGCAGGTGGCCCGCTCCTCGCCGCGCGGTCAGCTGCACCTTGGCAAGACCGTGCACGCTTGCCAAGCGTTCGGCGAGGTCGCCGTCGATATTGAAGGCCCGGCCGAGGTTCATGACCGGCGAGGGTTCGTCGCCGGTAAGCAGGGTGGCATGGACCTCGTCACATCCCTCGCCCGCGGCGGTGAGCTCAATTGCGAGCTGCATCAAAGCATCGGTGTCGGCGATGTCGAGTGTCAGCAGCATGGGCGTCGACCCGCGGACCTCGGATAGTGGCACTGCACCGCGAACGGTGATCCGTGGGGGCTCGTCGGGGCTCGGGCTGTCGAGCTCGACATTGAGCTTCACGCAGGTCTGGTTGTCGGCCCATTCGAGGAATTTCTCGACCAGCCCTTCCTCGAAGCAGGCGGCACTGAACTGGCCGGAGCTGTCGGAGAAGTCAGCCCGGATGAACGGCTTCCCGCGGCGTGTCGTGCCCTTGTTCACCTTCTCGACCATCGCCGCCATGACCGCGCCCGCGCGTCCGCCCGGAGGTGCCCCGCCCGCCATCAGCGAGGCATAGGACCGCGCCCCTTGGGCCGAAGCAACGGTGCGCCATGCTTCGACCGGGTGTTCGGCGAAGTAGAACCCGAAGTTCTCCTTCTCGCGTGCCATCTGGTCGGCGCGGCTCCACGGTTCGACTTCCTTGAGCCGCAGCGTATCCTCCGTCGCATCTTCGCCACCGAACAGCGCCGCCTGCCCGCTCGACCGCTCGCGCTCGGCCGCATCGGCGACAGCCAGCAGCATGTCGGCATTGGCGAAGACCTTCGCCCGGTTCGGCTCGAATTCATCGAGCGCACCGGCACTGGCCAGCGCCTCCAGCTGGCGCGAATTCATGGCACCCTTGGGTAGGCGCTCGAACAGGTCCTGCAGGCTCTGGTAGAGGCCCGAGCCTTCGCGCTCGTCGACAATCGCCTCCATCGCGCGTTCGCCGACATTGCGGATGCCCGCCAGCGCGTAACGGACGGCATAACCCTCGTCTGTCTGTTCGACAGTGAACTCGGCCTCCGAGTGGTTGAGCGAGGGTGGCAGGATCCGGATTCCGCTGCGCCGCGCATCGTCGACGAAAACCGCCAGCTTTTCCGACTGGTGCATGTCGAAGCACATCGAGGCGGCGTAGAACTCCTCCGGGTAATGCGCCTTCAGCCAGGCGGTCTGGTAGGCAAGCAGCGCGTAGGCGGCGGCGTGCGACTTGTTGAAGCCGTAGCCGGCGAACTTGTCGATCAAGTCGAACAGGGCATTCGCCTCGTTCTTCTCAATGCCTGACACTTCCTTGCACCCGTCGACGAAGCGCTGGCGCTGCGCATCCATCTCCGCCTGGACCTTCTTGCCCATCGCACGGCGCAGCAGGTCAGCGTCGCCGAGCGAATACCCCGCAAGTATCTGCGCGGCCTGCATGACCTGTTCCTGATAGACGAAGATGCCGTAGGTTTCGGCAAGGATGCCTTCGAGCTTCGCATGGGGGTATTCGATCGGCACCTCGCCCGCCTTGCGCTTGCCGAACAGCGGGATGTTGTCCATCGGGCCGGGGCGATAGAGCGAGACGAGCGCGATGATGTCGCCGAAGTTTGTCGGCTTCACCGCGGTCAGCGTGCGCCGCATGCCTTCCGATTCCAGCTGGAACACCCCGACGGTGTTGCCGCTCTTCATGAGCTCGTAGACCTTGGCGTCGTCCAGCGGCAGCGTGGACAGGTCGATGGCGATGTCCCGCTTCTTGAGTAGGTCGGTCGCCTTCTTGAGCACCGAAAGCGTCTTCAGTCCGAGGAAGTCGAACTTCACTAGGCCGCTGCTCTCGACATTCTTCATGTCATACTGCGTCACCGGCATGTCCGAACGCGGGTCGCGGTACAGCGGGACGAGCTGCGCCAGCGGCCGGTCGCCGATTACAACGCCGGCCGCGTGGGTCGAGCTGTTGCGCGGGAAGCCCTCGAGCTGCATCGCGAGGTCGACGAGGCGCTTCACCTCGTTGTCGTTGTCGTATTCGCGCTTGAAGTCCGCCGCGCCGTTGAGCGCGCGCGGCAGCGTCCAGGGGTCGGTCGGATGGTTGGGCACCATCTTGCACAGCCGGTCGACGTGACCATAGCTCATCTGGAGGATGCGGCCCGTATCACGCAGCACGGCGCGGGCCTTGAGCTTGCCGAAAGTGATGATCTGCGCGACGTGGTCGTGACCGTACTTCGCCTGCACGTAGCGGATCACCTCGCCGCGCCGCGTTTCGCAGAAGTCGATATCGAAGTCCGGCATCGAAACGCGTTCGGGGTTGAGGAAACGCTCGAACAGCAGCCCTAGCTTGATCGGGTCGAGGTCGGTGATGGTCAGCGCCCAGGCGACCAGCGAGCCTGCACCCGAACCGCGTCCCGGCCCCACGGGAATATCCTGTTCCTTGGCCCATTTGATGAAGTCGGCAACGATCAGGAAGTAGCCGGGAAAGCCCATCTGGTTGATGATATCGACCTCGAACTTGAGGCGCTCGAAGTAGGCCTGACGCTCTTCCTCGGGGAGATCCTCGTAGAGGGCGAGACGGGCTTCAAGGCCCCTGCGCGCATCCTCCTCCAGCATCCGGGCCTCGCCCTCGAGATCGCCGGCAAGGCTGGGCAGGATCGGCTTGCGATAGGGTGGAGCGTAAGCGCAGCGCTGGGCGATGACGAGCGTGTTCTCGACCGCCTCGGGCAGGTCGGCGAAGGCCTCGTCCATCATGTGGTAGGTCTTGACGTAGCTCTCCGGATTGGAGCGCAGGCGGTCTTCGGCATCTACGTGGGTCGACCCGGCAATGCACAGCATGGCGTCATGCGCCTTGTGCATGTGCGCCTCGGCAAAATTCGCCGGATTGGTCGCGACGAGCGGCAAGTCGCGGGCGTAGGCGAGGTCGATCAGTGCGTCCTCGGCACGCTCCTCCACCTCGTTCCCGCGACGGGCGAGTTCGATATAGAGGCGCCCGGGGAAGAAACCCTGCAAACGGTCGAGGACAGCCTCGGCGTGGGCCTGCTGGCCTTCGGCGAGCAGCCGCGTCACCGCCCCCTCGCTCGCACCGGTCAGTGCGATCAGGCCGTCTGTATGGCCTTCGAAATCGCGCATCCGCACATGCGGGTCGAATTCCAGCGGCCGGTCGAGATGCGCCCGGCTTACGAGATGGCAGAGATTGTCGTAACCTGCCTCGTCCTGGGCGAAGAGCGGGAGGTAATCGACCTGCTTGCCCTCCGCATCGCGCGCCACGCCGAGCAGGGTGCCAATGATAGGCTGGATGCCTTCCGCCTTGCAGGCATTGGCGAACATGACCGCACCATAAAGGCCGTTGCGGTCACAGATGGCCATGGCGGGAAAGCCGCGTTCCTTCGCCAGCTTCGCCATCGCCTTGGGATCGATCGCCCCTTCGAGCATCGAATAGGCGGACAGGACGCGCAGGGGAACGAAGGGCTTGAACGGCATCCTCCCAATATGCGGATGCCGACGCCCCGGGCCAAGGGCGGGACTCGGTTAGTTTGGGAAAACCCTGTGGGCTTCAGGTTGCCGCCTGGGCCGGGGCGAGCCGCCGCATCGCAGGGGCGCTCCCGCCATAGGTCAGCCAGCGCCACAACCACTCCATCGGGCCGAAGCGATAGCGCGCCAGCCACCATGCGCTGAACGCCATTTGGAAAGCGAAGAATGCGAGGCAGATGAGGACCACCGCGAAAATTCCGATCTTGCCACCCAGTGCCAGTCCGGGACCTACGCCGAACAATATGAAACCGTAGGCGAAGCCCTGCATCAGATAGTTGGTTAGCGCCATCTGTCCGACTGGCCGAAAGGGAGTGAGCAGGGCTTTGCCGGTTGGCGACTGCCATGCGACCACGATCATGGTGGCGTATCCGGCCGCCAGGAGCAGCGCACACGGCGATTCTAGCACCGCGACAAGCGCATCAGTTGCATCGTTCGATAGCGGAAACACATCCGACTCGAGCATGACAAACGCAAACGAAGCCAGAAGACCTGCAGGAAGAAGGATGTTTCGAAGTCTCCGCAGAAGCGGGGTTGCCGACTTCAAGTCACTAACAATGCCGGACCTCCCGATTGCTGCCCCAAGCATCATCCGTCCGCCGGCATAGGCGATCCAAGCGAAGAAAATTCCTCCGGCAAACCATTCATCCCAGGTGTAGCGCCAGAAATGCGCAACCAGCCCGAGATAGTCGCCGGCCAGGCTGAGCGTCTGGCGTTCGATGACTGCGGCATCGGAATAAGGGTCCCAATCCATCAAGGAGACGCCTGCGGTTTCGGCTAAGTATTGGAGAATGGCATTGGACATTAGCGCGAGGGCGAGGCCGACAACGACCAAGTGTTTCGTCCGCCATTTCCGCACGAGCAGAAGCAGGAAACCGCCAATCGCATAGAGATTGAGGATATCCCAGACCCACAGGAACAGGAAATTGAGCACCCCGAAAACCAATAGCCAGAATAACCTGCGCGAATAGCGACGCGTAAAACCGGGACGATCCCCGTTGCGCGAAATCTGGATGTAGAACCCCAAGCCGAACAGGGTAGCAAAGAGGGTATTGGCCTTATTGGCGACCAGCCACTCGACACCAAGATCGGCGATGTGGTCGATCCTTGCAGTCGCAAGTGCATCTAGCTGGGCGTCGGTTGCCATCAGGCCGCCACCTGCGAACCCGACAAAATTCGCGATTAGCACGCCGGACAGCGCAAACCCGCGCAGGACATCGATCTCGTCGATCCGCTCGTTCTGCGCGACTGGCGCAGCGAGCGTCCCCCTCAATTCCTCCATCAACGCACCCCGCCTTTCCACGCGATGCGACCCCCGGTGGCAAGGTCTGCCACTGGATTTCCACTTCGTCACCAGCAATTTCGGCTAGTCAGCGACCTTCGCGAATTTTGCGCCGCGTATCGCGGATCGTCGACCATGCGCCGTACAGCACGAGCGCGCCGAGGAAGATCCACACCCACAACGGAATGTTACGCCCCGCGATGGCGAGGTAGAGATAGGCGGAAACGAAGCAGAAACCCGCGCACATGGTCGGTACGACAGTCGATCGCCCTGCCCGCGCCCGCTTCACCAGCCAACCGATCGAGGCGAAGAAGAACGGGATAGCTCCCACGTAAATCGCGCCGAAGATATACGGGTTCACCCCGTAATCCGCGCCGAGCGAAAGGAACCACTGGTTGATATCGGCGAGCATGGCGTGACCTTCGTCGAGCTACCCGGCGGAGTTACAGCAGCTTCTCGATATCCTTGGCGATTGCCTTCGGCGCGTCCGCCGGGCCATAGCGCCTCACCACATGACCTTCGCGGTCGACGAGGAACTTGGTGAAGTTCCACTTGATCGCCTTCGAACCCATCAGGCCGGGCGCTTCGCCCTTCATCCAGTCGAACAGCGGGCTGGCATCCGCGCCGTTGACGTCGACCTTTGCCATCAGCGGGAAGGTGAGGCCGAAATTGACCTTGCAGAACTGCTCGATTTCCTCGGCATTGCCCGGCTCCTGTCCGCCGAACTGGTTGCAGGGGAAGGCCAGCACTTCGAAGCCCTTGTCCTTGTAGTCCTGGAAAAGCTTTTCCAGCCCGTCGTATTGCGGAGTGAAGCCGCACTTGCTGGCCGTGTTCACGACGAGCAGCACCTTGCCGAGCTTCTCCTTGAGGTCGAGTTCCTCGCCTTTGTTCGTGGCGACGGAGAAATCGGCGATGGTGGTCATGCGGGGCTATTCCTTGTGACGGCAAACGAAATCAAAGCAGGTCGTCCATGTCATGCCTTGGTCGAGCGACCCATGGACTGCGAAATGCTCTCTACAAAGCGGGAAAGTCGTCCCGCGAAGCAAGTGCGAGAATTTCGGGCAGGTGGAATTCCCTGTCCCCGTGCTTCTCGATGTAATACCTGTCACGATCGCGTTCGGGCATCAGCATTATGTGGTGAACGAGTTCGGCGAACGACCCGCTGCGCAACCCCTTCGCGCCTTCGAACAGCCCACTGCCAGCACCTTCGCGGTGGAGCGATGCGCGGGCATCCCACTGGATTCCCTCGCGGTGGCAATCGGTAGCGTTGAACGTGCTTGGGTGATCGGTCATCCAGGTCCTCCTTCGCCTCGTAACGAGCGAAATAGCATGAGGGTCCTATTCCAGAACACCTTCGTGCAATCGAACGATACGATCCATCTTCTGCGCCAGGCGCTCGTTATGCGTCGCGATCAGGGCCGCACTGCCTTCTCCCCGCACCAGAGCGAGGAATTCCGCCAGAACGCGATCGCTGGTGGCCTCGTCGAGATTGCCGGTCGGCTCGTCGGCGAGCACCAGCTTGGGTCGGTTGGCAAGCCCGCGTGCTACGGCCACGCGCTGCTGTTCGCCGCCCGATAGCTGGCTTGGCCGGTGGTCCATCCGATGTCCGAGGCCAAGCGCGGTGAGCAGCTGCTCCGCCCTCGCCTCGGCTTCCTCGCGCGGCTTGTCTGCCACGAGTTGCGGAAGGATCACGTTCTCGCGCGCATCGAAATCGGGCAGCAAGTGGTGGAACTGGTAGACGAAACCGAGGTGGTTCCGCCGCAGCATGGTGCGGGCGTGGGAGTCCGACTTCTCGGCCGATTCCCCGGCAATGACGATTTCGCCACCGAAGCCACCTTCGAGAAGGCCGACAGCCTGCAGCAGGGTCGACTTGCCCGAGCCCGAGGGGCCAAGCAGCGCGACGATCTCGCCCGGACGGATGGTCAGGTCGACACCGCGCAGCACGTCGATCCGCACCCCGCCTTGCTCGAAGCTGCGCGTCAGCCCCTTGAGCTCGACAACAGGTTTCACGCCAGTCTCACTCATAGCGCAGCACCTGAACCGGATCGGTGCTTGCCGCCTTCCACGCCGGGTAAAGCGTGGCGAGGAAGCTTAGCACCAAGGCAAGCAACACGATCATCGCCACTTCGATGGGATCGGTCTTGGATGGCAGCGTGGTCAGGAAGCGCACCTGCGGATCCCACAGGTTCTGGCCGGTTACCTTGCCGATAATCTCCACGATGCCCTGGCGGAAAAACAGCACGACAAAGCCGAAGATCAGGCCGGCCACCGTCCCGATCGCACCGACGGTGAAGCCGGTGGTGACGAATATCTTCATCAGGCTTTGCCGGGTTGCGCCCATGGTGCGCATGATCGCGATGTCGCGGGTCTTGGCGCGCACCAGCATGACGAGGCTCGAAAGGATGTTGAACGCCGCGACGAGGACCATGAAGCTCAGGGCAAAGGCCATGGCGACACGTTCGACCTGCAGGGCCTCGAACAGGGTGGCATTGATGGTCTTCCAGTCGGCGACGACCGCCCTGCCTTGAACGGCCCGCTGGACCGGCTCGAGGATGTCGCCGACCTTGTCGGGATCCGCGACCTTGACCTCGATCATGCCCACAGTGTCGCCCAGCAGCAGCAGCGTCTGCGCATCCTGCATCGGCATGATCACGAAGGCGCCGTCATAGTCGTATACGCCCACTTCAAAGATCGCAGCGACCTCGTAGCCCACCTGGCGCGGCACCGTGCCGAACGGGGTCGGGCGTCCTTGAGGGTTGATGATGGTGATCGTGTCACCGACGCGTGCGCCGATGTTCTCGGCGAGCCGGACGCCAATCGCGACCTTGCCGGCCCCCGGCTGGATCGGATCGAGGCTGCCGCTGACCAGCTTGTCCTGGAACTTGCGAATATCTTCCATCGTGTTGCCGCGCGCCAGGATACCTTCGACCCGCCCGTTGAAGGTGGTCATCAGCGGCTGTTCGATCAGCGGGCTGGCTTCGACGACCCCGGGGGTTTTCCTGACCTCGTTGAGGATGTTTTCCCAGTCATCCATGCGTCCGCCATAGGCCTGGACGATGGCATGGCCGTTGAGGCCGACGATCTTGTCGAGCAGTTCGGCGCGGAAGCCGTTCATTACGCTCATCACGATGACCAGCATGGCCACGGAAAGCATGACAACGCCGATGGAAATGCCCGCGACCAGCGCGATGAAGGCCTCGCCCCTGCCCGGAAGCAGGTAACGTTTGGCGATCGTCCATTCGAAAGGGGATAGGATCAAGGCAGCCCGTTTGGTTCGAGTTTTGCTCGGCGCGGCTTTAGGCAGGCAAACCTTTCGGCGCAATGAAATCGTTCCTCACGGGGGACTCCTCGTCGCACCACCCTTGTAATCGGAGCGTAACATCGCCATTGGGGCGCGCATCCGGAATGCAGGCGGCGGACAGGCCCTTGATGAACTTTACCCACCCGTTTCTCGACGAGGATGGCGACAAGCTGCGCGAAGAGTGCGGCGTGTTCGGCGCAATCAATGCGGCCGATGCCGCTGCCGCTACGGCGCTGGGCCTCCACGCCCTGCAGCACCGTGGCCAGGAGGCCGCGGGCATTACCAGCTTCGACGGTGCTGAATTCTATTCGCGTCGCGGCCTCGGCCATGTGGCGGAGAATTTCTCCAGCCAGGAGGCTATCGCCGAGCTCCCGGGCTTCATGGCTGCCGGCCATGTCCGCTATTCGACCACCGGTGGAGCGGGTCTGCGCAACGTGCAGCCGCTCTACGCCGACCTTGCCAGCGGCGGTTTCGCCGTCGCGCACAACGGCAATATTTCGAATGCCGGCGTACTGCGCGACGATCTCGTGCGCCGCGGTTCGATCTTCCAGTCGACCAGCGACACGGAGGTGATCATCCACCTCGTCGCGACGAGCCGTTACCCGACGATCATGGATCGCCTGATCGATGCGCTGCGCCTGCTTGAAGGCGCCTATGCGCTGATCGTAATGACGCGAGAGGGCATGATCGCTTGCCGCGACCCGTTGGGCATCCGTCCGCTGCAGATGGGCCGGATCGGCGATGCGACCGTGTTTGCCTCAGAAACAGTCGCCTTCGACGTGGTCGGCGCAGAGTTCGTCCGCCAGGTCGAACCGGGCGAGATCATCAAGGTCGACTTCGATGGCAACGTCGATTCGCTTCACCCGTTCGGATCGCACAAGCCGCGCCCGTGCATCTTCGAGCACGTCTATTTCAGCCGCCCCGACTCGGTCTTCGACGGTCGCAGCATCTACGAGGCGCGCAAGGCCATCGGTGCCGAGCTCGCGCGCGAGAAGCCGGTCGATGCCGACATCGTCATTCCGGTTCCCGACTCCGGTGTCCCCGCCGCCATCGGCTATGCGCAGGAATCGGGCATCCCGTTCGAACTGGGCATCATCCGTTCGCACTACGTCGGACGCACTTTCATCCAGCCTTCGGACGGCGCCCGCCATGCCGGGGTAAAGCGCAAGCACAACGCCAATCGTGCGATGGTCGAAGGCAAGCGCATCGTCCTGATCGACGACTCCATCGTCCGCGGCACCACCTCGATGCAGATCGTCGAGATGATGCGTGACGCAGGTGCGAAGGAAGTCCACTTCCGCGTCGCCAGCCCGCCGACCGCGCACAGCTGCTTCTATGGCGTCGACACGCCAGAACGCAGCAAGCTGCTCGCCGCACGCATGGACATCGAGCCGATGCGCGAATTCATCAAGGCGGACAGCCTCGCCTTCGTGTCGATCGACGGGCTTTACCGCGCCGTCGGCGAAGGTCCGCGCAAGCGTGAATGCCCGCAGTTCTGCGATGCCTGCTTCACCGGCGACTATCCCACCTCGCTGACCGATCTCGCGCGGCGTGAAGAACGGCAGGACCAGCTGGTGCTGCCGGTGGAGGCTGCCGAGTAATGACCAAGCGGCTTGAAGGACGCCTCGCCCTCGTCACGGGGGCCAGCAAGGGCATCGGCGCGGCGACGGCCAAGGCGCTTGCCGCCGAAGGTGTGCACGTAGTCCTGACTGGCCGCGATGTCCGCGCGCTCGAGGCGGTCGAGGACGAAATCCACGACGCTGGCGGCAATTCGACCATCGCCCCGGTAGACCTGGCCGAACCGGACGGGATTGCACGCCTCGCTTCGGCACTTTCCGGTCGCTGGGACAAGCTTGATTACCTCGTTATTTCCGCTGCTTACCTGCCGACCCTCACATCGGTTACGCAGATCGACGGCAAGCAGCTCAGCCAGGCCGTCACGATCAACGTCCTCGCAACCCAGTCGCTGCTCGCCAATTTCGACCCGCTGCTGAAGCGCGCCGACGGCGCGCGGGTAATCGGGCTGACCAGCAGCGTCGGTGCCGCTCCGCGTGCCTATTGGGCAGCGTACGGTTCGACCAAGGCCGCTTTCGACAATATCCTTGAAAGCTATGCCGCCGAAATCGAGAAGATTTCCAAGGTACGCGTGGCCGTGATCGACCCGGGTGCGACTCGCACGGCAATGCGAGCCAAGGCCTATCCCGGCGAGGACCCGCAGACGGTCAAACCCCCCGAAGCCGTCGCAAATCGCATCGTCGAGCTGCTTGTTAACGATTTCACGGGTTTCCACCGAGAGCGCGTGGAAGGGTGAATTAACCCGCGCCGTTTACCCTTTGGTAACGTCAAAAGCCGAAATTCCGCCAGATACACCGCGTGTGCGCGAGGTGACTTATGAGCCGGAATGAAGACGAGACGGAAGGGCGCGACATGACCTATCAGACACAGGACCGATACCTGGTAGCTGCGCAAGAGGATCGCTGCGCGCCGCGGACGAAGCTGACCATTCCGGGACAGCTTCGCGCCTCTGGTGGCCGTGCCTTCCAGACAGTGGTCCACGATCTGTCGATCTCCGGCTTTTCGGCGGCTGCGATCAATCGCATGCACGAAGGCCAGTTGTGCTGGCTCACCCTGCCCGGCCTTGAATCGCTCCAGGCGCAGGTCGTGTGGTGGGAGAACTGCATGGTCGGTTGCGCCTTCAGCGAATTGCTGAGCCCGATCGTGCACGACAATATCATCGCCCGTTACACCGGCGCGGGCAACTACCGCCCCTACTGAGCGGGCAGCTTTCGACAAGCTAGGCGACGACACCGACCACATTGGCGGCGACCCGAAGGGCGCGGCCTGAACCGTGTCCGGAAAGTCGTCGTCGGTGGCGGTGCCCTTCGCGGACGCCGCCACCACTCCCTAGATCACTTGTTCTTGACGATCGCGTCGACGAGCTCGCGGAAATCGGCGCGCCCGCCGCTGCTAGTCGCCTTGGGCCAATTGCTGATGATGGCGACGACAACCTGTTCGGAAGGGACGATGGTGATCGCCTGCCCGAAGATGCCCTGCGCACCGAAGTTCCCGCCGGGATAAGTCCACCACTGGTAGCCGTAGCCGAAGCCAGGAGCCTGCGGAGCGAAATCGACCTGGCGCCCGCCCGCCTTCGCGAACCATCCATCGGGCACCACGCCATTGCCGCCTTCGAGCACGAACTGGCCGAAGCGGGCATAGTCCGAAAGCCGGACCGAAAGGCAGCAGCCACCAATATTGCCGCCGGTGAGGTCCTGCATCCAGAACATCCCCCCGGAAAAGCCTGCGGGCCCGACGATCTTCTCCGCCGCATAGGCGGCGAGCGACTTGCCCGTAGCTTTCTCCACGATGAGGCCGAGCAGGTTGGTCTCGAGCGTCTTGTAGACCCACTTGCTGCCCGCCGGAGCTTCGCGCTTCAGGGTGCGCGCAAAGGTTACAGCTTGCGACTCGCCCGCAACCGGCTCGATGGCCAGCATCCTCGCGACGTCGCTGTTGGGATCGGTGTAGTCCTCGTTCCACGCCACGCCGGATGTCATCGTCGCAATCTGGCCGACGGTGACGCCATCGTAGGCAGTCCCGGCAAGTTCCGGGACGATGTCGGTAACCGGGGTGTCGATGGAACCGATCTTCCCATCGGCGATGGCTGCCCCGAGCAAGGTCGAGGTGAAGCTCTTGGCCACGGAGAAGCTCGTCCAGCGTTCGTCCGCCGTCATGCCGAGACGGTATTCCTCGAACCGCACCACCCCGTGATCGAGCACCATCATGCCCGATGCATTGGTCCGCTCCATGTAGTCGCGGATGGCAGCCTTAAGCCCGTCTGACAGTTCGGGACCGCGCGTCAGCGTGCGGGTATGACGGGGCGCGGCAACCTCGAGGCCCGGGAAGGAGTCTTCCATCTTGCGGAAGGCTGCGGAACGCCGCTCGTCGCTCCAGAACAGGATCGAGTCGCTCGGATCCATGGTCGCCGGATTCGCCGGGACCGACTGCGTGACCGCGGGCGCTGCCGCAACATGTGCGGATGGCGCAAGGTCGTTCGCCGTTGCGCAGCCGGCCAAGGCCAGCACGCTGATCGAAAGCAGCAATCGCTTCATCTTGTCTCTCCCCCTTTGACCATCGTCACCTGGTGGACGTCGATGCCGCCACCACGGAAACCGCCTTCGCAATACATCAGGTAATAGCGCCAGAGATCGCAGAAGCGCGCATCGAATCCGTGCGGCAGGCGTCCCTGTTCTTCCGCCGCATCGAATTTCTGACGCCACAGCTTCAGCGTCTCGGCATAGTCGAGACCGAAATCAGCCTGGTCGCGCCATTCCAGCCCGCGCTCCTCGGCCAGCCGACGGAACTCGCTGGTGCGGATCAGCAGGCCTCCCGGGAAGATGTATGCCTGGATGAAATCGGCGCTCTTGGCATATTCGTCGAACAGCTCGTCGCGCATGGATATGTACTGGATCGCCGCGCGACCGCCCGGCTTCAAATTGCGCGAGACGCAGTCCATGAAGGTCGGCCAGTATTCGCGTCCCAGTGCCTCGACCATCTCGACGCTGACAATGGCGTCGAACTGGCCGGACGTATCGCGATAATCCTGCTTGCGGAAATCGATCGAGGATGAGTGGTGCGCCCTCGCCCATGCCAGTTGTTCGTCCGACAGGCTGATGGCGGTGACGTCACTGCCTCGTGCCGCAAGGTCGTCCGCAAGCCCGCCCCAGCCGCAGCCGATCTCGAGCACCGTGGCGGCATCACCGATGCGTGACGCCAGCGCGCACCACTTGCGCTTCTGCGCCGCCTCGAGCCCGTCCCCGGCCACATCGAGCGCGGAAGAGTAGCTCATCGTCGGGTCGAGCCACGGCGCGTAGAAGTCGTTGCCGAGGTCATAGTGCGCAGAAATGTTCTTCTGCGATCCTTCCTGGGTGTTGCGGTTGAACAGGTGGGCAAGGCGCAGGGCGTGGCGGAACGGCCCCTTTGCGCGCGCGGTGTCACCCAGGCGCTCGGCATGCTGCACGAAAAGCGCGAAGAGCGGCACCGGGTCGGGGCTCCACCATTCTCCCGCTTCCCACGCCTGGTACCAACCGACCGAGCCGTTGCTCGCCAGGCGCAGCAACGCATTGTAGCTGCGCAGTTCGACCGTACATTCGAAGCCGGGTGCGCGTCCACCGAGTTTGCGCTCGGTCCCGTCGGGAAGGACGCCGTAAATCGTCCCCGAAACCAGCGCGGCATCGATCTTGCCGAGGATCTTCTCGAAGCCGGGTGCGACCAGTCGCGCGAAAAACCCCGGCTTGCGGGCAAAACGGCGTGAACCCTCGACGAGGTCGCGGCCGCGGATGGTGGTCTGCATGTCCATTGCCGCCGCTATTACGCGCAGCGCGGCGCGAGGCAAGCTAACCCTTCGCTTCGGCGTAGGCCGCAAGCGCTCTTTCGCGTGCCTCCTTGTGGCCGATCATCTTCTTCGGATAGGCGCCCCGCCTGCTGTCGGCCGGATCGTGAATCTCGGCATCGGAAAGTTTCGCGAGTTCCGGCACATATTCGCGAATGTAGCCAGCGGAGTCGAACTTCTCGCTCTGCGTCAGTGGCGCCATGATCCGCACGAACATGTTGCTGTCGACACCGGTGCCAGAAATCCACTGCCAGTTGACGCCATTGTTGCCGTAATCGGCATCGACCAGCGTGTCCCAGAACCACTGTTCGCCGAAGCGCCAGTCGATCAGGAGGTGCTTCACCAGGAAGCTGGCAGCGATCATCCGCACGCGGTTGTGCATCCACCCGGTCTGCCACAGCTGGCGCATGCCGGCATCGACGACCGGATAGCCGGTCATGCCGCGCTGCCAGCGTTCGAGATCGGACTGGATGAGGTGTCCCATTTTGGGATTCCGCCACAGCTTGCGCTCGTCGTAGGTCCGGTAACTGTCCCGCGGGTAATCGGGGAACTGGTCGATGACGTTCTGCGCGTAGTCGCGCCAGATCAGTTCCTTGGCAAACACGTGCCAGCCCTCGCTGCGCTTGTCCTTGAGCTTGTGCCACACCTGCGCCGGACTGATTTCGCCCCAGTGCAAGTGAGGCGACAGACGCGATGTCATGTCTTCGGACGGAAGGTTGCGACCATTGTCGTAGGAAGCGACTTCGTCGGCCCACCAGTTCAGCCTTTCGCACGCAGCCGTTTCGCCAACCTCCCAGAACTCGCGCATCCCGCCCGCCCAGTCGGGGTGGGTGGGGAGCAAGCTCCAGTCCGCCAGAGCATCACTTTCGGGCCAGCTCTCGGGAGAATGGATCGTATCTGGCTCCGGCAACGGCTCGCGGGGCGGCATACGCTCGAGCATCGCCTTCGAAAACGGAGTGTAGATCTTGTAGGGATCGCCCGATCCGGTGGTGACACTACCCGGAGGCAGGAGGTAATTTCCGTCATAAAGGCAAAGCTCGCGACCGTCGGGCAAGGCATCGCGCAGCTCGTCCTCGGCCTCCTTCCACCACGGCTCGTAGTGTCGGAGCGCGTGGATGCAGGTCGCCCCGGTTTCCTCGGCCAGGCTGGCAAGGACCTGCGGTGCATCACCGCGACGAAGGACGATCCGTGAATGATGCGAGCCCAGCGTCGCTCCCAGGCTTTCCAGAGAATAATGGAGCCACCAGCGCGAGGCGCCGCCGTAGGCATGGTCGCCCGCACGCTCGTCATCGAGGACGTAGACTGGAATGACAGGGCCGGATTTGGCTGCGGCGTGGAATGCTGGTTGGTCGGCCAGCCGGAGATCGCGCCTTAGCCAGACAATCTGTGGTGAACTCATGCCTGCGGAACCCAATTGGACCTGCGCTTGTTCCCCCAGTCATGGATATGCACCGCTCCCAGTTCGTCGTGGCAGAGAACCAGCCGGTTCCGGCCGAACATGTCCGCCTGCCAGAGCGCGGATTTACCGTCGATCGCACAAAGGCTCTCGTATCTGCCGCCATCCTCTGGATTGGCTGGGCAACCATGGTCTATCTGGTCACTCACGGGATGACCGGTGCCTTCGATGACTGGGGCCTGCATCTCTACCGGACTGGTGCTGACTTCCACCCGCGCGGCGGACCGTTCATCCATGAAGCCGTTCGCGACATCACCTCGCTCGGCGGGGTATTGCTGAGCACGCTCATCACGATCGGCGCAGTAGTCGCTCTCCTGTTCCTGCGCTTGCGGCGCGAGGCTGTCCTCTTCGCCAGCACGGTATTCTTCGGCTGGATGCTGAACAACCTCATGAAGTGGCTCATCGGTCGCGATCGCCCCGAAATCGTGCCCCACCTGACCGAAGCCGGCGGCAACAGCTTTCCCAGCGGACACAGCTTCGCATCGGCAATGATCTATATTGGCATGGCGCTGGCCTTCGCCTCGATGAGCAAGCGCCATTCCGTTCGCTATACGATGATAGGCACGGCGATGGTGCTTTCCGCAATGATCGCATGGAGCCGGGTCATGTTGGGTGTCCATTTCCCGAGCGACGTCACTGCCGGCTGGATGGGCGGAGCCGCCTGGGCTTTCACCGCTGCCGCCCTGCTCTACAAGCCGGCCAAGGCCGTTGCCG
The DNA here is from genome assembly GCF_041021145.2 of Qipengyuania sp. RANM35. Taxonomy (NCBI): domain Bacteria; kingdom Pseudomonadati; phylum Pseudomonadota; class Alphaproteobacteria; order Sphingomonadales; family Erythrobacteraceae; genus Qipengyuania; species Qipengyuania sp. RANM35. The sequence continues at coordinate 1,277,202 of NZ_CM196433.1, forward strand.
ACAGTCCCGCAGGCGAGAAGCTGGAGACCGCAGTACACTAGCGGAAGAAAACGTCGCAGGTGCCTTCGGGCAGGCGAACAGCGAAGCGGTCGCCGATATTGGGATCAGCGAAACGCGCATCGCGTATCCACAGCCCATCGCGACGGTATTCGACGAACGGCACGCGGGACCACACGAGAAAGGCCCTCACCTGCGGATCCCGCTCCGCTGCGTTCGATAGTCGACAATCGGCAAGCGTGACCCCGCCGAGCCGGCGCACGTTGAGGCGACCCTCGCCCGGACCGGAATAGTTGTCGATCAGCGAGTGGTTGCCCTCCTGGTTCGGGAAGATCAGCTGGCGCTTCCAGAAAAACAAAGGCACCGGCGCGGCTATGGTGTGGGCATAGTGCGCATCCATCAACCGCATGCGCTCGGCGTCGCGTGTGATGAACCCGTTGATGAGGATGTAGCCGCAAGCGACCGTAAGTGCGACCCGCGCGGGTCTCACCCAGTTGCCGCCCTGCTTCTCTCGCCTCAGCGAAAACCATGTGGCGAAACCCAGCAGGGCCCAAAGCCAGATGTCGATGATGAAAAGCGTGTCGCCATAGAACCAGCGATCCGAAAAGGGCATCAGGAGGCGGATGCCATAGACGTTCAGCCAGTCGAGCGCCGGATGGGTCAGGCACGCGATGAAGGCCAGCAAGTAGAGCCACTTGAAGCTCACCGGCAGGCGCGCTGGCGGCCTGGTTCCCCGCTTCGCCTGCCAGCGATCGAAGCCGTAGAGCAGGCCAGCAAGAACCAACGGGAGAAGCAGCAGCGCCGGCGGCCCGTGGGTGATACCGCGACGAAAGCCGAGATGCTCGACCCCGTCCAGCCAGAGGAAACAGGCTGCGTCGACATCGGGCAGATTGGCCCCGATGATCAGCGCGGGCATCGCCAGCCCGGTCTTGCGCTTCAGTCCCGTCTGTCCGATCAGCGCGCCGACAAGGCTGTGTGTCAGGTTGTCCATGTGACTGGACTACCCTTCCGTCACACGGGGTCCTGTGCCGTACCGCTTACCGTCCACGTCTGGCCCTTGCCGAGCAGCTTGGCGAGGTTTGCTTCTTTGCCTTCGCTTGCCTTGGCCTTTTCCTCCATCGCGGCTGCCTCGAAGGTCGGACGCGGGTCGTCGTAGAGGACCCCGAGAGCCATCGGAAATGCGCCAAAGGGCATTTCGACCAGCATGTGCGCGACCGAGCGGTTGGTAACGTCGTGAACAATGACACCGGCTGCTTCCCAGTTGCCGTCCGCCACATCGACGACCTTGAGCGTCAATGCATCGCGGTCCAGGGCAATGCCCTTGGTGCCGCCCGCGAAAAGCATCGGCTGGCCGTTCTCGAGCCAGAGCTGGCGATCCTCTGCCCCCTTGGGAGCAGCAAAATCGTCGAACACGTCCTTGTTGTAGACGATGCAGTTCTGGAAGATCTCGATAAAGGCTGCGCCCTGGTGGGCGTGGGCCGCCTTGAGCACGTCGGGCAGGTTCTTCGACACATCGAAACCGCGACCGACGAAACGAGCACCGGCGCCGAGGGCGAATGCCGCGGGACGTGCGGGGTGGTCGTAGCTGCCGAGCGGGGTCGAGGGCGAGCGCGTCCCTTCGCGACTGGTGGGCGAGTACTGGCCCTTGGTCAGGCCGTAGATCTCGTTATTGAACAGCATGATCTGCATGTTCACATTACGACGAAGAACGTGCATCAAGTGATTGCCACCAATAGACAATCCGTCACCATCGCCGGTTACCAGCCAGATGTCCAGATCGGGATTTGCCAGCTTGGCTCCGGTCGCAAAGGCCGGTGCGCGGCCATGGATGGTATGGAAGCCATAGCTCTCGACGTAATAGGGGAAGCGGCTGGAACAGCCGATGCCGCTGATGAACACCGTCTTCGCGGGATCGCAGCCCAGCTGGGGAAGCGTGCGCTGCACAGCCTTCAGGATAGCATAGTCACCGCAACCGGGGCACCAGCGGACCTCCTGGTCGGTTTCCCAGTCCTTGAGCGTGGTTTCGATTTTGACGGGAGCGTTCATTAGTCGTTCTCCGCTTTGGGACTGGGCAATTGCTGGTCATTGACGGGAACCTCGCCCCCCTCGTTCCCGGCCACGCCGTCAAAGAATTTGGCGATCGCCGCTTCCAGTTCGGCGATCTGGAATGGCTGGCCGCTCGTCTTGGTCAACGGCTGGGCATCGACCAGGTACTGGTCACGCAGCACGGTCTTGAACTGGCCGGTGTTCATCTCGGGCACGAGCACCTTGTCGAAACCGCGCAGAAGGTCGCCGAGGTTGGCCGGTAGCGGCCAGATGTGGCGCACATGGATGTGGCTGACATCGAGTCCCTTATTGCGACAATTATCGACTGCGCGGTGGATCGGACCATAGGTCGATCCCCAGCCGACCACGGCAAGTTTGCCGGAAGTGTTGCCGAGGCAGACCTCCTGGTCGGGCACCTTCACGTGATCGACCTTGCCCTTGCGCAGGTCGGTCATGCGCTGGTGGTTGTCGGGCGAATAATCGATATTGCCGGTCAGCTCGTGCTTTTCGATGCCGCCGATGCGATGCATCAGGCCGGGCGTGCCGGGCTTGATCCACGGGCGCGCCCCCTTCGCATCGCGCTTGTAGGGCAGCAGATTGTCACCGTCGTTCTTCTCTTCGAGGAACTTCGCCGGGAACGGCGCATAATCGGCCGGGTTCGGCACCTTCCAGGGCTCGGCTGCATTGGCGATATAGCCGTCGGTCAGCAGCATGACGGGAGTCATGTATTCGACCGCAATGCGGCAGGCCTCGATCGCCACTTCGAAGGCGTCAGACGGGCTGCGGGCGGCGATCACCGGCATGGGCGCATCGCCATTGCGGCCATAGACCGCCTGGTAAAGGTCGCTCTGCTCGGTCTTGGTCGGCAGGCCGGTCGAGGGGCCACCGCGCTGCGAATTCACGATGACCAGCGGCAGCTCGGTCATGATCGCAAGGCCCATCGCCTCGCCCTTGAGCGCGATGCCGGGACCGGACGAGGAGGTGACGCCAAGGCTACCCGCATAGCTCGCACCGATAGCGGCGCAGATTGCGGCAATCTCGTCTTCCGCCTGGAAGGTGGTGACGTCGAATTCCTTGAGCCGCGCCAGGTGATGCAGGATCGCCGAAGCCGGAGTAATCGGATAGCCGCCGAAGAACATCGGCAGCTCTGCCAGCTGCGCGCCTGCCACAAGACCGAGCGAAACCGCTTCGGCACCCGTGATGGTCCGGTAAAGGCCCGGTGCGGACGGCATGGGGTCGACATGGACCTGCTTGAGCGGACCGCTCAGTTCGGCCGTCTCGCCATAGGCGTGGCCGGCATCGAGTGCCGCGATATTGGCATCGGCAATGTCGGGCTTGGTGCGGAACTTCTGGCGCAGCCACTCGTGCAAGGGCTCGCGGTCGCGATCGAACATCCACAGCGCGAGGCCGAGGGTCCACATGTTCTTGCAGCGCAGAGCGTCCTTGTTGCCGAGACCGTAGGGCTTCACCGCCTCGATCGTCTGCGCGCTGATGTCGAAGGCAAGGACCTGCCACTTGGCAAGGCTGCCGTCCTCGATCGGGTTGGTGTCGTATTTCGCCTTGTCGAGGTTGCGCTTGGTGAATTCGCCCGTGTCGGCGATGATCAGGCCGCCGGGCTTCAACGCCGCGAGGTTCACCTTGAGCGCCGCCGGGTTCATGGCCACCAGCACATCGGGCGCATCGCCCGCCGTGTTGATCTGGCGGCTGCCAAAGTTGATCTGGAACGCGGAGACCCCGAACAGCGTACCCTGCGGCGCGCGGATTTCCGCCGGGAAGTCGGGGAAGGTCGCAAGATCATTGCCGGCCAGCGCCGTGGAGAGCGTGAACTGCCCGCCCGTGAGCTGCATGCCGTCACCGGAATCGCCCGCAAAGCGTACGACTACCGTCTCGGGGGTTTCGGGCAGGCCGCTATCCTGCGGCTTGGTGGCGGCTGTTGCCATCCGGTATATCCTTGTCTTGCGCCGTCGGGTGCGGCGCCCGTCTCTTCGGGGTGCGGCAGGTAGGCCCCACCCCCCTCTCTCGCAATCAAGTTTTTCTCTGCTAGCGAGAAAATCGAGCGTGGAAAAGCACCGCCGACACGCTAAGTCCCGAAAAGCAACGCAAAGCCGGGGAGAGAATGCATGGCTGACACCGAACCCTATGTCCGCGAGGATGTGCGCGCCTTCCTTGCGCTGCTCGAGGCAGCTGGTGGCCCGCCGCTGGACGAGGTTTCTCTGGAAGAAGCTCGCGCCGGCTATCAGGCGCTCCACGACATGGCCGATGCGCCCGCACGCGACCTTGCCGTAATCCGCGACCTGTCATGCCCTGGACCTGCCGGCGACATTCCGCTGCGCCTCTATGACTCGCGCGAAAGCCGCGGCCCCGGACCGGTGATCTGCTTCTATCACGGTGGTGGTTTCGTCATCGGCGACCTCAACACCCATCACAATCTGTGCACCGAAATCGCTTATCAGATGGACCTGCCCGTGGTGGCGGTCGACTATCGCTGCGCGCCCGAGGCACCCTTCCCCGCGGCGATCGACGATTGCGTCGCCGCGACCCGCTGGATCGCCGGATCGCCTGGAGAACTGGGGCGCCCGGCGACCGGACTGGTCCCGATCGGCGACAGCGCCGGGGGCAATGCAGCGATTGTCGTCACCCAGGCGCTGATGCGCGAGGCGGCAGCGGTTCCGGTAATTCTTCAGGTACCGATCTTCCCGCTCGCCAGCGACTGGGCGAAGTCGCAAAGCGTCGTCGACTTTGCCGAGGGCTTCGTCCTGACGAGAGCAGGCATGGAATTCTTCGAGGCGGCTTACAAGCCCGACAAGGACGACTGGCGGGCCATGCCTATCCTCGGCGAACATGCGGGCACCCCGCCTGCCGTGCTGGTGACCGCCAGCCTCGACCCGATCCGCGACTCCGGTCGCGATTACGGCGCAGCGCTCAGCAATGCGGGCATCGATCACGTGTTCATCGAGGTCAAAGGCGGCACGCACAGCTTCAGCAACCTGCGCCAGGCCGTACCGAGCTATCAGAAGGATCTCGATTACGTCTTTGCCGCGTTGAAAATGATGCTTGCGAGGCACGGATGAGCATACCGACCGCCTACCGCCCCTGCGTCGGCGTGATGCTGGTGAATTCCGCCGGCCTCGTGTTCGTCGGTCGCCGCATCGACAACAAGGAAGGCGACTGGTGGCAAATGCCGCAGGGGGGCGTCGATCCGGGAGAGGACCTGCGTGATGCGGCCATGCGCGAGCTGGCCGAGGAGACGGGCGCGCGCGCCGAACACGTCAGCATCATCCAGCAGACCGAGGAAGCCATCCGCTACGACCTGCCCGAAGAACTCATCGGCAAATTGTGGGGCGGCAAGTATCGCGGGCAGGAGCAGGTCTGGTTCCTCGCCCGCTTTACCGGCGAGGACCATCATATCGACCTCGAAGCGCATGATCCGCCCGAGTTCTGCGACTGGAAATGGGTCGAACCGGACCAGCTTCCCGAGCTGATCGTCCCGTTCAAGAAGCGCGTCTATCGCACCGTGGTCGAAGCGTTCCGCGAACTGGTCTGAACGATCAGTTCGACTGCGGCGACTTTGCTTCCGGCAGGACCGCTTCGGCGGTCTTGACTTTGGCCGGCGGACCGGCAGCGATGCGTGCCGTCAGCGCAGTCGTTTCCGCACAGCCCTTGCCGCACAAGGATTCGAGCTTGGCGAGGTTGGCGCGCGCCTTGTCCATCGCACCGCGTTCGACCAAGGCCTCGCCCTCGCCTGCCATGGCAGCGAAATTGCGCGGCTCGCGGGTCAGTGCCTCACGGTAGTAGCGGATCGCCTTGCCCTGCAAGCCATCGGCACGAGCCGCCTCTGCAAGGCGCAGCAGCAGCGGTGTATATCCCGGATCCATTGCCAGCGCCGCTTCGTAGCTGTCGATCGCGCCCTGGACATCACCAGCGGCGAGCGCGGCCTTGCCCTTGGCGATCAACGCTGCGGCGCGCGGCTCCGGCGCGCGTTCCGCTCCGCTGCTAACGCTCGCAGTCATGGCGAGAGCCAGCGAAAGGGCGGCGGCAACGGGGGCAAAACGCATGATTTTCTCCAGCGGGGAATGCAGTCCAGAGGCAGGCATATCGGCCATGGCTTAGAGGGCTATCATGCCCTTCCTGCACAAGCGATGAAAAAACCGTCGGTATCGTCGGCTTTCGGCGTGAGGCGAATTCCCTGCCCACGCGGTGCCCCGAGCGGAAGACTGGTGGCGTGTGGGGCAAAATCGGGGCTGCGCGAGAGGAAGGCATCGAACTGCCCCGCCCCTTCGGCGTCGAGCAGCGAGCAGGTGATGTATACCAGACGCCCCCCGGGACGCACGAGGCGCGCAGCGATGTCGAGCAGGCGCGCCTGGATGTCGACCAGTCGGGCGAGTTCCTTCTCGTCGAGTCGCCAGCGCGCCTCCGGGTTGCGGCGCCAGGTGCCGGTCCCCGAACATGGTGCATCGACGAGCACGGCATCGGCCCTGCCTTCGAGGTCGGCCAGCGCATCGAGTTCCTTGCCCGGATCGAGCAGGCGGGTCTCGATATTCGCCGCCCCCGCCCGCTCGGCGCGCGGCATGAGCCGCGACAGGCGCGAACGGTCCGTGTCCGAGGCAATGACGCGCCCGAGATTGTCCATCGCCGCTGACAACGCGAGCGTCTTGCCCCCGCCGCCGGCACACAGGTCGATCACGGTCTCGCCGGGCTGGGCGGCTACGGCCACACAGGCAAGCTGCGATCCGGTATCCTGCACCTCGATCTTGCCCTCGCGGAACTCTTCCCACTGCTCGACCGGAGTGCCTGACGGAAGTCTCAGGCCGTTGGGGGCGGCGGTTGTTTCCGCCGCAACCGGAAGCTGGAGCGTGGCACGCTGGGCCTTGAGAGTATTGACGCGCAAATCGAGCGGCGCCCTGCCCAACATTGCCTCTGCATCCTCGCACTCGATGCCCGAGGCGGCGAGTTCCCTTGCAAGCCAATCCGGGGCGGTTCCTCCGGCAGCGGCTTCTTCACTCTCTTCGATGACCTTGGGGCCATAGTTGGAGCCGTCGAACAGCGGCAGGATCGATCCGTCCACTTGGGCCAGTCGCAGCATTGCCGCCCGGCCTGTCTCCGGCACCGGCCCACAGGCGCGAATGGCGGCGAACACAAGGTCGCGGATTGCGCGGCGGTCCTTGGACCCGGCGAAGCGGTTGGCCTTGAACCAGTCGGCAAGGATGCGGTCGGCAGGTGCGCCCTTGGCACGCGCCGAAGCGATCACCTTGTCGATCAGTTCGATGGCGGTCTGGACCCGGGCGGCGGGAGTCATGACCTAGCGCGTCGGATAGTTGGGCGCTTCCCGCGTGATCGACACGTCATGGACATGGCTCTCGGCAAGGCCGGCATTGGTGATGCGGACGAACTTGCCGCGCGTCTTGAGGTCGGCGATCGTCGCGCTTCCGGTGTAGCCCATGGCCGCCTTGATGCCGCCGACGAGCTGGTGGATCACTGCCGCTGCCGGGCCCTTATAGGGCACCTGCCCCTCGATACCTTCAGGGACCAGCTTCTGCTGGCTGACGTCGGCCTGGAAGTAACGGTCGGCGCTGCCGCGCGCCATGGCGCCCACGCTGCCCATGCCGCGATAGCTCTTGTAGCTGCGGCCCTGGTAGATGAAGGTCTCGCCCGGTGCTTCCTCGGTCCCTGCCAGCATCGACCCGACCATGATCGTCGAGGCACCTGCCGCAAGAGCCTTGGCGGCATCGCCACTGGTGCGCAGGCCACCATCGCCGATGACAGGAACGCCCGACTTCTCAGCTTCTTCGGCGCAATCCATGATCGCAGTCAGCTGCGGCACGCCGACACCTGCGACGACGCGAGTGGTGCAGATCGAACCCGGACCGATGCCGACCTTTACCGCATCGGCGCCTGCGCCGATAAGCGCCTTGGTGGCTTCGGCGGTGGCTACGTTGCCGGCGATGACCTGGACCGAATTCGACAGCGCCTTGACCCGTTCGACTGCGCGCGCGACGTCCTTGTTGTGACCGTGCGCGGTGTCGATGACGACTACGTCCACGCCTGCATCGATCAGCGCCTCGGTACGCTCGAAACCCTTGTCGCCCACGGTCGTCGCAGCAGCAACGCGCAGTCGACCCTGCGCATCCTTGGTCGCCTCGGGATAGGCGACTGCCTTCTCGATGTCCTTGACGGTGATGAGGCCGACGCAGTTTTGCGCCCCGTCAACCACCAGCAGCTTTTCGATCCGCCGCGCATGGAGAAGACGACGGGCCTCCTCCTGGCTCGTACCCAGCGGCACGGTGGCGAGGTTCTCGGTGGTCATCAATTCCTTGACCGGCTGGCGCGGATTCTCGGCAAAGCGGACATCACGGTTGGTGAGGATGCCGCAGAGCTTGCCCGAGGCATCGGTCACGGGAATCCCGCTGATGCGGTTCGCGGCCATGATTTCCTGCGCTTCGCCAAGGGTCGCATCGGGGTGGATGGTGATGGGATTGACCACCATGCCGCTCTCGTAACGCTTCACCGCGCGCACGGCCGCGGCCTGGTCGGCCACTTCGAAATTGCGGTGTAGCACGCCGATGCCGCCAAGCTGCGCCATGGCGATCGCCATGTCGGCTTCGGTGACGGTGTCCATCGCCGACGAGATCACCGGAATGTTGAGCGAAATCTCGCGCGTCAGACGCGTGGCGGTGTTGGCCATCGAAGGCAGGATATCGCTTTCCGCCGGCACGAGCAGGACGTCGTCGAAAGTAAGGCCGAGGGGGATATCGAGATTTGCCACAATAAGGTTCCTGCCGGGAGATTCGTGGCGGCCCATGTAACGACGGTTTCCAAGGATAGCTAGGGCTAGCCGACCTTGCCTTCGGGCATGAGGTAGAGAGACCTGCTTTCGCCTGTCTCGTCGTCTTCAAGTTGAGCCCTCGTCTCAGAGGGTTCGCATGTCATCCTCCACCGGCGATCCCCTTCGGGAGAGGCAAAGGACACGGAATTTCCTTCCGCCTTGAAGCCCACGGTGAAAAGCTTGTCGCCGTCGCTGTGAAGAGCCAGCTGGCCGCCATCATAGATATCGTCCCACACCCCGATGACCAGTTCCGGTCCGGTGTCGATTTGGGAAATCCACGTGCCGAGGCATGGAGACCCGGAATGGATTTCGGCAGTAGGGTCCTTCTCGACTACGTGAGCCGCTCTTTCCGAGTCTGGCTTCGTATCGCTCGCCGGCTGTGACGTACAGGCCGAGAGCGCAAACAGCGCAAAGCCGAATGTCCGTATCACTCCGCCGTCCAGCCGCCGTCGATGCTCCAGTTGGCGCCGTTCACGTTCTGCATCTCGTCACGGCAGAGGAAGACTGCGAGCGCGCCGATTTCGGCGGGCTGGACGAACTTCTTCGTCGCCTGCTTTACCAGCAGCACGTCATTGATGACCTGCTCGCGGGTCATGTTGCGCGCTTTCATCGTGTCGGGGATCTGGTTTTCGACCAGCGGGGTCCAGACATAGCCGGGGCTGATGCAGTTGGCGGTAATGCCGAACTCGGCAAGCTCGAGGCCGATGGTCTTGGTGAAGCCGTCGAGGCCGTGCTTGGCCGCGTTGTAGGCGCTCTTGAACGGGCTTGCGACCTTCGAGTGGGCGCTCGCCGTGTTGATGATCCGCCCCCAGCCCTTGCGCTTCATGGCCGGCACCGCGAGGCGCGTGGTGTGGAATGCGGCGGTCAGGTTGAGGGCGATGATCGTGTCCCACTTGGCGACGGGGAATTCCTCGACCGGTGCGACGTGCTGCATCCCGGCGTTGTTGACGAGGATGTCGATATCACCCGCCTCGGCCATCATCGCCTCGACCTGGGCGACGTCGGTGAGGTCGGCGCCGGAATGGGTCGCGCCCAGTTCCTCGCACAATTTGGCAATCTCGGTCGCATCACCGAAACCGTTGAGCACGACTTCGGCACCCTCGGCGCGCAGGGCCCGCGCCGTCGCCAGGCCAATGCCCGATGTCGAACCGGTTACGAGAGCGCGTTTTCCTTCGAGAAACATTTGGACCTCCGAGCGTTGTCTTGGCATGCGTTGGCCCGATAAAGGGCAAGAAACAAGCCCAGACCAAGGGGGAAGCAGATGAGGCTCAATCCGTTCGACACCGGAAATATCAATGTCCGCTCGAGCGGCGGAGGCGGCGTAGGCAAGGCAGGCGGCCTCGGTTGCGGCACGATAGTCATAGCCGCGCTGGGCTATTTCATCTTCGGCCTCGATCCTTTCCAGACCGCTGCCGTGGTCGATCAGGTTGGCCAGCAGACGCAACAGGCTGGACCCGCCAACACCGACGAGCAGGCGATCTGTACCAGCAGCGAATACGCCACCGAGGCCTGCAACGCGCTCGATTCGCTCAACCGGACCTGGGCGCAGGCCTTCCAGCAGCAGGGCTTCGGCAACCAGTTCAAGCAGCCCGCGCTCGACCTATATGGCGGCGGCGGCGTCCGCACGGCATGCGGTGCAGGCAGTTCCTCGATGGGGCCGTTCTACTGCCCGGGCGACGAGACGATCTACATCGACACTGCTTTTTACGACACGCTCGAGCGCCAATTGGGTGCTGGTGGCGATTTCGCCCGCTACTATGTGATCGCGCATGAGTACGGGCATCACGTGCAGAAGATCACCGGCATTGCGGGGCAGATCCAGAGTGCGCAGCAACAGAACCCGCGGATGGCCAACCAGCTGCAGGTCCGGATGGAGTTGCAGGCCGACTGCTATGCTGGCGTCTGGGCGGGCAAGAACCGCAATCTCATCGAGCCCGGGGACATCGAAGAGGGTATGACCGCCGCTGCCGCCATCGGCGATGATCGCCTGACCGGCGGACGCGTCTCGAGCGAGAATTTCACCCACGGTACCAGCGCCCAGCGCAGCCAGGCTCTGCGCCTTGGCCTGCAGGGTGACGACAAGGCCTGCGACGCGATCACCAACATCGGCTGAGTTTCAGCCCGAGAAAACCAAAAGCGGCCGCCGGGAGTACCGGCGGCCGCTCTCGTTTTGCGCGCAGGGAATTGATCAGCGCGACTGGCGGGCGATTTCCTCGTCCAGAGCGCGCAAGGCTTCGGCGCGCTCTTCCCGCGAAAGGTTGTGATCGCTTTCGATAGCCTTGCGCGCCGACTTCATCGCCTTGAGCGCAACGCGGTCGGCATTGGCTTCGCAGACAAAGATCGTTTCGCGACCCTGCTTGTCCTTGCCGGTTGTCACGATGTTCTCCTTGTCCTTGCAGGCAATCTTGACCTGGGGAGCATGCGAACCGGCTTCCGCAGAGGCAGCGCGGGCTTCGGCCATGGCCATGCGGATTTCGCGGTGCATCTCGCCGTTTTCGCCAAGCTCGCGGCGCATCTCGGCCATGGCTTCGCGAAGTTCGGCCTGCATTTCTGCGCGTTCTTCGGCGGTCATCCTTTCGTTTTCCGCACGAATGATCCGGCGTTCAACAAGGCGGTCACCCTTTTCACCCTTCTCGCCCTTGTCCCAATCGGAATTGCGACGGACGATGACTCGGCGTTCCACCCGACCGTTCTCATCGCGCGTCTCGGTCACCTCGCGATCAACGTCGGCAAGTTCGCGGTCCAGATCCGCCAGCTCGCGATCGAGGTCCGCCATGTCGCGCTCGAAATCGGGCGCATCAGGCGCGTCAGGAGCATCGGGCGCTGCCGGCGGTTCGGGAGGAAGCGGTGCGGCAGGAGCCTCGGGCGGCGTCGGCGGCTCGGGCTCGGCAGCCGTGGCGTAACAGATGGATGCGGTCATCGGCAGCGCGAAGAGCGCGGCAGCGATGCCGGCGCGACCGGCAATGCGGCGGCGCCTCGAAACGTCGGTCATGGACAGGTTCCTCAGTCGTTGAATGATGGATTTGTCCCCCAAAACCGGACAGGCCATCGGTGCCGCGAGCGCAGGACGCGGAGCGGCCTGCGGGCGACGGGCAAAATCGGCGATTACGCTGGCATAAGCGGCGCGTTCCTCGTGCGGGCGGCTCGCCACGACACGTGCATCGCATGCTGCTTCCTGGTCGCGACGCAGCGCGGTCCAGCCCATCCAGCCAAGCGGATTGAACCAGTGCAGCGCAAAAAGCGGCTGCACGAGGATATTGGCCAGCAGGTCACGACCGCGGTGGTGTTCCAGTTCGTGCGCAATGGCGAGGTCACGCGCCTGGCGATTGCGCGAGGTCATGAAGCCGACCGGGAGCGCGACCACCTTGTCGAGCACGCCGAACGCGAGCGGTCCTGATATGGCCGGTGTTTCGACCAGCCGGATATTCCCGGACTCGCCCACAGGGACCGCATCGTCGAGTAATTCGCGACGAAGCTCTCCATAAAGCCAGAACCGGCGCACTAGGAAGATAACGGCGCCCACCAGCCACAACAGCACGAGCGGCGTGGTGAAGTCGGTCGGATCGGGCAGCGTGTGCATCGTGCCTTCGGGAAGCGTGGCTACCGACGCCAGCGTGTATCCCCCCGTCTCGGCGACAGGCGTCATGGTGGCGTCGGAAATGACCGCATCGGCCGTAACCTGGGGCGCCATCCATGCCGGCAGGGTAACCGGCGGAAACAGCAGCCTGACGGCAGGTAGTGCCCACAGCGAATAGGCTGCACCCGGCCCGAGGTGACGCGCAACAGGACGCCGCAGCAGGAGCACGAAGGCAATAAGGCCCCCGGTCCACAACAAGGTGTCGAGCAGGAACCAGTCGAAGTATTCCCTCAGCACTTCGGTCATTTGCGCATCTCCCTCAGGAGAGCCTCGATTTCCTCGAGGTCCCTCTCGCTCAACGCCTCGTTCTCTGCGAGCTGGGCAAAGAGCGGTGCTGCGCGGCCGCCGAAGAGGCGATCGACCAGTCGCAGCGATTCACCACCGACATAGTCGGCGCGTTCGATGAGTGGGCTGTAGAGGAACTTGCGTCCCAGGGGTTCGGTGCCGACCGCCTCCTTTGCAACGAGGCGGCTCAGCAGCGTCTTGACGGTGGGCATCGACCAGTCACGCTCGGCACAGATCTTGTCGCAGACGTCCGCGGCAGTGAGCGGGCTCTTCTCCCACAGCACTTCCATGACCGCGTACTCGGCGTCGCTGATCCTCTCTCCGGGCGCTTCCTTGCGCTTCGCCATCACTCTACTCCCTCAGGCGCGGTTCTTCGACTACGCCTGTAAGCGTAACGACTACGAATGTAAACCTGAAGCGTGGATTAATGAAGCGTCCAACCGCTTGCTTGTCGACCAACGACGTTTCAGGATGGACCGATGACTTGGATCGCACGCGCTCTCGCCGTTCTTGCCCTCTTCGCCACTCCGCTCGCTGCGCAAGACTCGGAGATGCCGCCGCAGCCGAGAACTGATCGCGTGATCCTCTCGACAACCGCGGGCGACATCGTCGTGGCCATCGAAACCGAACGTGCACCGATTACCGCCGCCAATTTCCTGCGCTATGTCGACGAGAAGCGTTTCGACGGCATCGTCTTCTACCGCGCAATGCGGCTTGACTGGGACGAGCAGCCTAACGGCTTGATCCAGGCGGGGACGCAATACGATCCCGACCGTACTCTTCCCCCCATTGCGCACGAGCCGACCAGCCAGACCGGCGTGCTGCACAAGCGCGGGACGTTGTCGATGGCGCGCTATGCGCCCGGAACTGCGACGGGCGATTTTTCCATCCTGCTGCGGGCCTTGCCGAGCATGGATGCCGATCCCGACAAAGCCGATCCTGACCGACAGGCAGGCTTCGCCGCTTTCGGACACGTCGTCGAGGGGATGGACGTGGTCGAGGCGATCCACGCCATGCCGACCGACCCGGACAAGGGTGACGGCTGGATGAAGGGCCAGATGCTGGCCGAACCGGTGAAGATCGTTACCGCGCGGCGTGTAGATGCCGACTAGGCCGGCGTGGCGCCCCGCTTCACTACGAACCATGCGGGGACGGTGCAAAGCGCAATAGCTGCCGTTACCAGCAGGAGCGTCTCGCCCGAGGAAGCGATCAGCAGTATCGAGAAAGCAGTCGCGAGCACTGCCGTGACTATCGCAGTGGCGCGGATCGTGCGCGATGCTTCCTTGGTGAAACGGACCAGTGCGATCGCGGCGTAAACGTAGGTCACCAGAGTGAAGACGACGACCGCGTTGATGAGCGTCTCGAACTGCTCGGCCAACGACGGCGCAGCGGTAGCAAAGACAGCGATGGTCATCACAACGGCCATGACCACCAGTGCCCGGACCGGGATACCCCTCGCATCCGGCTTTGCCAGCCAGCGCGGAAGGAAGCCTGCCGAAGCGGACCACAGCGTGGTCTCGCCCGTCACGAAGATCCACCCGCCGCAAGTGCCTGAAGCCTTCATGATCGCGCAAATGGCTACGAGACCTGCTGCCGCTGCCCCCAGGATACGCTCGACGGCAAGCGCGAAAGGCGCTGACGATGCAGAGAGTTCCGCGGCAGGGACCAGCCCGAAGATAGCGGTCGACGCGAACATGTAGATTAGCGCTGCCAACCCCACCCCGCCCATCGTCGCCAGTGGGACATTTCTTGCGGGGTTCTCGACCGTTCGTGCGACCATCGCGGCGCACTCGACACCCACAAATGCCCAGAAAACCGACAGCAGCGAACCGTAGACCGCCGAGCCGCCCGTCTCGCCCGACACGTTCCATGATGCGGCAAACAGGTCTGGATCAAACCACAGCCAGCCGAGAGTTCCTGCGGCCAGCAGCGGGATGAGACCGATGCCGAGCGTCAGGATATGCATCTTGCCGATCGCTCGCGGCCCCATGATCGATACCAGCGTGAGCAGCCAGATGACCGCCGAAGTCGTCACCGCCGTCCATGTCGGGCTGGCGATGACCGGGAAGAAGACGCTGAGGTATCCCGTCACCGCGAGCGCGATGGCAATGTTGGCGAGCCAGCAGCCAATCCAGTAGAGGATCGTGCTCTGGAAACCCCAATACGGCCCCATTCCCGCACGGATCATGTCGGCCAGGCCATCCTCGCTCGGGCGGACGACCATGATGAGGGCAAATACCCCGCCCAGCACCAGCGCCCCCAGCGCAGCGATGATCCAGCCGAACAGGCTGATGCTGCCGATGGCGCCAAGTGTCGCCGGCAACAGGTAGATGCCCGACCCTATCAGGTTGCCCGCCACCAGCAATGTGGCGAGGCCGAGGCCCATGCGGCGTGAAACCGTGACGTCCCCGCTCAAACGCTTGGCCGATCTGTCATGGTAATCCTCCCCCGTCGCGAACGATGCGTCAGGGCGTCCGTCATGCCAAGCGAAAAGCTAACATTCCTCGGCGGTATTCTTCGGGATCGGACCCTTCGGGACGCGGAGTTCGCTGAGGTAGAACGGATCGGACCTGAGCTTGTGGTTCGTTCCGTATGCGTCCGCCAGCGCAGCATAGAGCTGCGGATCGTAGGCCGCGAGGTCCTCATGCCCAAGGATGCGACGCCCGTCGAATGCCTGGAGCTTGTTCGAGTCGAACCAGAACTGGGTCCCCTCGGCCCAATATTCCTGCAGCGTCGTCGTGGTGTATTCGTTGAGCCACAGGCCGGTCTTCAGGGCATTGGCGTAGGCTGCTTCCACCCGGGCGTAGAGGGCCGGATCAACCGCCTCGATCGCGAAGAGAACGTTGTGCCCCATCTCGTGGACGAAGATCGTCTCGCCGTAATAGCGGCTGACCGGGAGGCCGAGCACGTCCTCTTCCGATCCGACGGTCCGCTCGCCGCCGATTCCGCGGGCGCGGTTATCCCAGTACTGGCGGTCGCTCAGCGCGCCGATGCGGGCATCGTAGTGCTTCAGTTCGCAGCGCGTCAGCCTGGGATCATCCTTGGCAGGCTTCTTCCACTCCGCGTTCTCGGGCAGGTCGAGGAGTGCCTCGTCCACCGCAATAATGGCGACGCGGTAGTCGTTCCTCGCAAGCCATTTTGCCAATTCGGGCCGGTGCGAAAACATCGATCCCACCATGTCACGCGCGGCCAGTAGCGCCTCGTCGCGCACCTTCGCCGAAGAACGAATGGGAATGCCGCGCGCGGTAACTTCCTTGGCATAGAAGGCTGACACTCCGTCCGCCGTGGCGGGGCGACCTACCTGCGCCGAGCACCCTGCGGCCAGCACGGCCAGAGCAAGGAGGGGCAAGCGGGTTTTCATCGGCACGACCCGTAGTGGGCCCGGCCTTACGCAGCAAACACTTGTTCGCGCGCGCTTTTGCCGAAACCGTGATTTTGTGTTCTGATACCGTCATGGAACAGCCACTCGAGAGCATCATTCGCCGCTTCACCGATGCCGTCGCCTCGCCCGATCCGCAGGCCAGCGCCGAGCGGGTCATGGCAGAGATCGTTCGCGATCCTGAAGTCGTCGCGGCAGCAGCCGGAAGGTCCGATTGCCGCGAACTTCGAGACCTCGTGATTCACAAGGACGAGCGACTGACGGTGCTTGCCGGAGCAATCCCGGCGGGCTTCTCGACTTCTCCGCACAATCACAGCCTGTGGTCGGTGGTTGGCGTGGCGGCAGGCAGGGAAGACAATTCCTTCTTCGAGAGGGACGAGGAGACGGGTCTCAGGAAGGTTCGCGAAGTTTCGGTCGTGGCGCCGGGCGTCCTCGCCAACACCGTCGATGCCATCCACGCAATCGCCAATCCGCTCGCCGAACCGCTGGTGGCAATCCACGTCTATGGCGGAAACCTGCTCGAAGTTAACCGCAGTTCCTGGGACCCGCAAACGCTGGAGGAAATCCCGTTCCAGTGGGACAGGATGACCGAAGCCTAGTCCTCGGGACGG
Source organism: Qipengyuania sp. RANM35 (assembly GCF_041021145.2). Lineage (NCBI taxonomy): Bacteria > Pseudomonadati > Pseudomonadota > Alphaproteobacteria > Sphingomonadales > Erythrobacteraceae > Qipengyuania > Qipengyuania sp. RANM35. Next base: position 1,293,980 of record NZ_CM196433.1, read on the forward strand.
CAATAGACGTCTTCGGCCAGCCTGCTCATCATGATTGCCGCACGCTGCGCCTGGCGTGTGATAGTCGTCAGGTCGACGGTCTCGCCCGGCGCGTGGCTGCCCGAACCGGAGGGCCCGAAACCGATCAGCCCGTCGACATGGGACGCGACGAAGTTGATGTCACCTGCCCCGCGCTTGGCGGGCGGCAAGATCGGCATTTCGGGCAATCCCATGTCGGCATTAATCGCGTTCAGCCGGTCGAGGAGAGCGCGGTTGCCATCGGTCGGACCCATCGGCGGATAGCGGAAATCGAACTCGATCGTGGCGCCCGTACCGGGAAGATGATCGGCCACGATCGCCTGCATCTTCGCAACCACGCGGTCGGTCTGTTCGGGTGTCAGCGTGCGCAGATCGCCATTGGCAACGGCAACCGGGGCAATGATGTTCGACTTCCCGTTGGCCCGGGCAGCGGAATTGTTGTCGGTCACCGAAGCGCGCGCACCGCCCGCTATGAGCCCGACGTTGTAGGTCAGGTCTTCCTCGCGCAATTCGCGGCGGAAGGTGTCGAGGATGCGCGCCAGTTCGTAGATCGCACCGAAGCCTGCGCCGTCCGTGAAGATCTGGCTGGAATGTCCTTCCTTGCCCGTCGCGGTGACTGTCCAGCTGTTCGATGAGCGGCGGGCGATCGAACCCATGTCGACGCCGTCCTCGATGTTGAGGCTCTCGAAATCGAGTGCGACGTCGGCCTGCTTTGCTGCCGCCACAAGGTCCGCCCGCGCCGTCGCAATGGGGTTGCCGGCGCTCTCTTCGTCACCGGTCATGGCGACCACGATATTGGCATCGTCGAGGGTGCCCGCCGCCTTCATCGCACGCAGCGCCGCAAGGATGACGACGATACCGCCCTTGTCGTCCTCGACCCCGGGACCGGTGAGGATATTGCCCTCACGCGTTACCGACTGGAAGGGCGAGTCCTGCTCGAACACGGTGTCGAGATGCGCGATCAGCAGCATCCGCGTGGTGCCCGCCTTGCCCTCGTGCCTTGCGAAAAGGTGCCCTGCCCGCCCGGCCGCCGACTGGTCGATCCATTCGGTGGTGAAGCCCAATGCCTCGAACTCGGGCGCAACCATCTCGGCAACCTGCTTCACGCCATCGAAGTTGAGCGTCCCGCTGTTGACCGAGGCAATCCGGGTCAGGAACTCGGCATCCCGCTCGAACCCGCCCTCGACGGTGGTCATCATGACCTGCTCAGGGGCGGATAGCTCTGCTGCGGCGGGAGAGGCGATGCCGGCAAGAAGGGCCAGCGCGGGTATGGGAAAACGCATGGCAGGAGTTGGCCGCGAACCTCGCAGCGAGTCAATGCGATTGGCACGTCAACCCGGGTAATCTGCCTCGATCTCGTCAGCCAGCCGGTTTGCTTTGGCGCTTAGTTGCTTCGTCAGGAAAACCTGCCGGTTGGCATAGAACCAGTAATTCTCGATCGCTGCGCGCAATGCGGGTCGTTGCCGCACGACTTGCGCGACCTTCTCGAAACTGGAGCCATCCACCGCCGAAATGCCCTCTGCCTGCATCGCATCGAGCATCCGCAAACGGTTCTCCGCAAGCGACTGCTCGAACGTCAGCAGTTGGTCGACCAGGGCATAATATTTCTGGATCTCGCTCAGCCGCTCCTGGTCCTGGACGACGTTGACGCCGTCATTGTTGATCAGCGCCTCATAGGCAAAGCGGTTGCCGTCGTAGAAGCTGAGGATGAAGGCCTCGATGCCCACGCGGTATTCAGACTTCGGGTCGAACGGGGCGACCTGCTCGACCTGAATCGAAAAGCGCGAGGATGGAAATTCCTTCGGCGGGTTCCAGTCGCCTGCGAGCCTCAGGAGGTGATCGAGCGAAGCCATCCGTGACGAGGCGGTGCGGACATTCTCGTCCATCTCCTCGACATCGTCACGCAAATCGCGGGCGACGTTACGCATGAGGGTCTTCTCGTGCGCGCGGGAGACCCTGTCCTCGTTCCACTGGGTGAGCTGGAAGCCCATGAACACGCCGACGACCACGAGCACGAACTCGATGGCCGCAGCGGTCCAGTCCTGCGCACGAAGATGACGCGCCAGGCGCTGCAGGAACAGCGCTGGCGACTTGCGGGTCAATACACCCGCTTCTTCGGCTTGATGTACTCGATGTCGTCGGTGAGCGTGTATTCGTGCACCGGGCGGTAGTCGATCCTGACGCCGCCGCCGTTGCCGCCCCAGCCTTCGAACCAGGCGATGGTGTGCTTCATCCAGTTCTTGTCGTCGCGATCCGGGAAGTCCTCGTGCGCGTGGGCGCCGCGGCTTTCCTTGCGGTTCTCGGCGGACGCCATGGTGACGTTTGCCTGCGCCATGAGGTTGTCGAGTTCGAGCGTCTCGATAAGGTCGCTGTTCCAGATCAGCGAGCGATCGGTGACGTTGATGTCCTGCATCCGCTTGTTGACCGACTGGAGCGCTTCGACGCCTTCGGACAGCAGCTTGCTGTCGCGGAACACGGCGGCGTGGCGGGTCATCGCCTTCTGCATTTCGGCGCGCACTGCGGCGGTGGGCGAGCCGCCCGCGGCATGGCGGAAGTGGTCGAGGCGGGTCAGCGCGAGATCGGCGCTGTCGGCCGGAAGCTCGTCATGGCTGGTGCCCGGGGTGATGATTTCCTTGAGGCGGTGGCCGGTCGCGCGGCCGAACACCACGAGGTCGATCAGCGAGTTCGAGCCGAGGCGGTTCGCGCCATGGACCGACACGCAGGCCGCCTCACCCACTGCGAACAGGCCGGGGACGGTCTTTTCGGGATCCTTGGGATCGCCCGCCATCACCTCGCCGTGGAAGTTACAGGGGATGCCGCCCATGTTGTAGTGGACGGTCGGCGTCACCGGCAGCGGCTGGCGCGTCAGGTCGACACCGGCGAAGATCTTGCCGCTCTCGGTAATGCCGGGCAAGCGTTCGGCGAGGATCTTGGGGTCGATGTGGTCGAGGTGAAGGTAGATGTGGTCCTTTTCCGGACCCACACCGCGGCCTTCGCGCATTTCCAGCGCCATCGAGCGCGAGACGACGTCGCGCGATGCGAGGTCCTTGGCGCTCGGGGCATAGCGTTCCATGAAACGCTCGCCTTCGGAGTTGGTCAGGTAGCCGCCCTCGCCGCGCGCGCCTTCGGTGATGAGCACGCCCGCGCCGTAAATGCCGGTCGGGTGGAACTGGACGAACTCCATGTCCTGCAGCGGGAGCCCTGCGCGCAGCACCATGCCGCCACCGTCACCGGTGCAGGTGTGGGCCGAAGTCGCGGTGAAGTAGCAGCGGCCATAGCCGCCGGTCGCCAGCACCACCGCCTTCGAACGGAAGCGGTGGATGGTGCCGTCGTCGAGGCACATGGCGATGACGCCGACGCATTCCTTTCCGCCCGGACCGTCCTTCATGATCAGGTCGAGCGCGAAATATTCGATGAAGAAGTCCGCATCGTACTTCAGGCTCTGCTGGTAGAGCGCGTGGAGCATGGCGTGGCCGGTACGGTCGGCCGCAGCGCAGGTGCGCTGGACCGGCGGGCCTTCACCCATGTTCTGCATGTGGCCGCCGAACGGACGCTGGTAGATCGTCCCGTCATCGTTGCGGCTGAACGGCACACCGGCATGCTCGAGCTCGTAGACCGCCTGCGGGGCTTCACGGACCATGTATTCGATCGCGTCCTGGTCGCCGAGCCAGTCGGAACCCTTGACGGTATCGTACATGTGCCACGACCAGTGGTCGGGCGAGTTGTTGCCGAGCGAGGCAGCGATACCGCCCTGTGCGGCGACGGTGTGCGAACGGGTCGGGAAGACCTTGGTGATGCAGGCCGTCTTCAGCCCTGCCTCTGCCGAACCCATGGTGGCACGCAGGCCCGAACCGCCGGCGCCGACGACCACCGTGTCATAGGTGTGGTCGATGATTGGATAGGCGCGACCGCCGATTTCGAAAGTGTCGTTCCGGGCCATCAGGCGGCTCCTCCAAGGGCGAGGCGCGCGATGGACACGATGCCGAAGGCAGCGCCGCCGATGGTTGCAAGGTTGAGAAGGGCAAGCACGCCGAACTTGGTACCGGCGTCATGGACATAGTCCTCGATCAGCACCTGCAGGCCGAGGCGTGCGTGCCAGAAGACCGAAATCACCAGCAACGCCAGCGCGGTCGCGGGCAGCGTCTGCGAGGCCCAGCCGCTCACGGTGCCGAACGAATAGTCGGGCAGCATGGCGAGGCTGATGGCGAGAAAGAGCATCAGCACGAGGTTGCCGATGGCGGTGAAGCGCTGGACCAGCCAGTGGTGCGCGCCTTCGTGCGCCGAGCCCAGCCCGCGCACGCGTCCGATGGAGGTTCCGTTACCCATGTTCGCGGCTCACTTGAGAAGCACGACCGCCCAGAAGGCGGCGGTGAGGAGGATGCCGATGGCCGGTGCGAGCATCGACCACATCTTGTTCGTGTCGAGTTCGTAACCGGCACCGATGTCGAGGACGAAGTGGCGAAGGCCCGTCATCATGTGACTGAAGAATGCCCACGACAGGCCGACCAGCACGATCAGGCCGAGCGGTGATCCCATGGCGGCCTGGAAGGTCGCATAGGTTTCCGCCCCGCCGGCCATTGCGCCGAGCCACCACAGCAGCACGCCGAGGCCGACGAAGGCCATCCCGTCTCCGGTGATGCGGTGAAGGATCGAGGCCGCCATGTGCGGGCCCCATTTCCAGATTTGCAGGTGCGGTGCGATCGGCCGGTTCGCCATATATCTCGTCCGTTGCGTTGATTTGGTGGCCTTCCCTTAGCGAAGTGCGCGCGCCGTGCAAGGCAGGCGGCCTCGACAAAGGCTGCAAATTTTCGAATAGCATGATGCATGACATGCATCCTTCTCACCGGCTCCTCGCGCGGCATAGGCGCGGCAGCCAGACAATGCCTCGAAGCGCGCGGCGCAAAAGTCATCGGACAGGCCACCCGCAGCGATTCGGTCGACACCGTTCCCGCCGACTTTTCGGACCCCGGCGCACCGCAGGAATTGTGGGAAGCGGCCCTCGCCCGCGCCGGTGGTGAAATCGATGTGCTGGTGAACAACGCCGGCATGTTCGTCGCCAGCCCGCTCGATGCCTCGGACATCGAATGGCTCGACGCATGGGAGGACACCATGCGCATCAATCTTACGTCGGCGGCGCAGTTGAGCCGCTTCGCCGTTCGCCACTGGCAGGAACGCGGCGTCGGAGGACGAATCGTCCATGTCGCCAGCCGCGCCGGGCACCGTGGCGATTCTCCCGCGCACTGGCACTATGCGGCGAGCAAGGGCGGGATGCTGGCGATGCACAAGACCATCGCGCGGCAATATGCCGGTGACGGCATTCTCAGCTTCGCGATCACGCCGGGGTTCACCGATACGGCGATGGCCGGCGACTATCTCGCCAGCCGCGGGGGCGCGGGCCTGCTCGCCGACATCCCCCTCGGCCGTGTGGCGACACCGGAGGAAATCGGCAAGCTCGTCGAATTCTGCGCACTGGATGCCCCACCCTCGCTGACAGGCGCGACGCTGGATGCCAATGGGGCAAGCTATGTACGCTAGGCTTCTACCGCTTCTGGCAATTGCCGCCTGCGCGACCGCTCCGGCCACTGCACTGGCCGACGCCGGAAGCGGGTTCGCGACCGCTGTCGAGAATGCGAAGATGCCCCAGCGCATCCTCGCCGGAAACGGTGCGCAAGCCTTTGCCGAGACCTGCGAGGACTGGGACGAGTGGGACAAGCCGGCACCGCCCTTCCAGATCCTTGGCGGCACATGGTATGTCGGGACCTGCGGGATCTCCTCGATCCTTATCGCCGATCCTGCCGGGCACGTCCTGATCGACAGCGGCACCGACAAGGGGGCTGCGCATGTCCTCGAAAACATCCGCAAGATCGGCGTGGACCCGCACGACATCCGCTACATCCTGATGAGCCACGAACATTTCGACCATGTCGGCGGTCACAGCGCGCTCGTCAGCGCGACCGGGGCAAAGGTCGTTGCCAGTGCCGCCGCGCTGGAGACATTCCGCACCGGCTTGCCTTCGGCAGAAGACCCGCAGGCCGATGCCGGCCATCCGGCCATGGGCTCCGTCAAGGTCGACCGCGTGATGGCTGACGGCGAAGTGGTCGCTCTGACCACCGATCCGTCGACCTCGCAGAACAGGCTCACTGCCCACGCAACGCCTGGCCACACGCTGGGCGCGCTGAGCTGGACCTGGACCGCCTGTTCGCTGCCCGACGAGCCGCCGGTGTGCCGCCGGATAGCCTACGTCGACAGCCTGTCCGCGGTGTCGGCTGACGATTATCGCTTCACCGATCACCCCGACCTTGTCGCGACCTTCCGCCGCAGCTTCGCCAAGGTCGCCGCCCTGCCCTGTGACGAACTTTTCACCCCGCACCCGTCGGGCAGCCAGATGCTCGACCGGATCAAGGCCGGCGGATTCGGCGGCTACGGCCAGTGCGAGGCATATGCCCGCCAGCAGGAAGCGGCACTCGACAAGCGTCTCGCCATGGAAAACGCCGGTGGCTGACACCTGGAAGATCGTCGGAGAATGCTCGAAGGACGAGGCGCGTCACGCGCTGGTCGCTTACGAGGAAATACCCGACTGGCCCGAGGATTGGGTCGTCACCGGCATGGAAGTTGCCGACGACCGGCCCGAGGAATGGACGCTGGAGGTCTATCTCGACCGCAAGCCGACCCTTGCCGACCTGCGGCGCGTGGGGAAGCTGTTCGAAGGCAAGGCCCCGCCGCTCTTCGCCGAGCAGTTGCCCGACACCGACTGGGTGACCGAAAGCCAGAAGAACGTCGAGCCGATCTACGCCGGGCGCTTCCATGTCCGAACGCGCGACCATGCGCCTGACGTGCGCGCAGTCGATTTCGTCATCCCCGCGAGCCAGGCCTTCGGGACCGGCCAGCACAATACCACGGCCGGCTGCCTCGCCATGCTCGACCTGATGAAGCGCGAGGGCGTGGCTGCGCGCAATATCGCCGACATCGGGACCGGCACGGGCCTGCTCGCCTTTGCCGCGATGCACCTGTGGCCGGGAGCCAGGGCAACCGCTTCGGACATCGATGCAGTTTGCGCAGGCGTGGTGGAGGAGAATGCGGACCTTAACGGCGTCGCGCTGGGTGCGAATGCTGGCGAACTGACCATGGTCATCGCCGATGGCATGGACGATCCCCTGCTCAAGGTGCGCGGCCCCTACGACCTGTTCATCGCCAACATCCTCGCCGGGCCGCTGGTCGAGCTGGCGCAGGAGTTTTCGGAAGCGGTGCCACCCGGCGGCAATCTCCTTCTCGCCGGATTGCTGGAAACGCAGGAAGCCCGGGTACGCAGCGCCTATCGCCAGCGCGGTTTCCGCCTCGCGCGGCGCCTCGTCAACGGCGACTGGTCGATCCTGTGGCTGCGCAAGAGCCGCGTTCGGTGAAGCGGATCCTGCGCTGGTGCGCATGGGGCGTGTTCGCGCTGTTCGTGGTGGTCGCGCTGTTCCTGCTGTCGGCATGGATCGGCAGCTCCGTCCCGCGCAACGGCGACTGGTCGCAGCCCGCCGAGGGCGTGGACATCATGATCGAGACCAACGGGATTCACACCGGGATCGTCATGCCGGTATTCACGCCGGAAAAGGACTGGAGCACCGACTTTCCCGCGACCGACATCCCGGCAGCGGATCGCCCGTACACGCACATCTCGGTGAGCTGGGGCGAGCGCAAGGTCTTCCTCGATACACCGACCTGGGCCGACCTCAGTCCCATGACTGCCATCGGCGCAGCAATCGGCGGCGACGGATTGCTACATGTCGCGCATTATGTCCGTCCGGCGCCCGACAGCGACGTACGCGTGCTGCGGATATCGCACGCACAATATGCCCGTCTTGTACGCACTATCGAAAGGCAGGTCCTTCCCCGCGACAAGAGGCCGCCGCTGCGTGGCTATGACGTCTACGACGTATTCTACGACGCGCCGGGCACCTATCACCTGGGCAACACGTGCAACCAGTGGACCAGCGACACGCTGGCGTCGGCAGGGATCGGGACGGGGCTGTGGACCCCGTTCCCCGGCGGGGTCATGAAGTGGGTGCCGCAGCCGGGCGCCTAGGCGAGCATGGCATCTGCCGCTGCTTCCCCCGGCAACGGCTTGCCCACATCGAGGAAGGCCCGCACCCGCTCGCTGAACATCAGGTTCGCCTTGGGATAGTGCTGGCGATGAATGTCCATCAGCCGGTCGAGGTCGTCCTGCCCGAGTGAGGAGCGGAACTCCGGCATCAGCGCACTCTTGCCGAAATGCGGGCGCGTTGCCGGTTCGTATTGCAGCACCAGCCGTTGTAGCCGCTCCAGCCAGGCATAGTCGCGCGGATCGGCGAAGAGGTCGATGGCCGCCATCGGCTCGCGATGGTTGGCGGCGAACTTCACATCCGAAGTCCTGGTTATCTCGCGCACGCTGATGATGCCCTTGAGGAAGAAGCCCAGATCGCGGAGGTCGTCGGCCTCGCGCATGATGAACTTCACCACTGCCGGCCCCTTCTCCAGCGGCACGAAGAAGGCGAGATTATAGCCGGTGTAGGTGGTGGAGAACATACCGTGGAGGATGTCGGGCGCGCGTTCGCTCGCAAGCCCCGGCTTGGGATCGTAGAGATAGTCGAGGTCGCGCGGATCGGTCTGGATCTGCGTGTGCTGCTTCACATTCAGCCGGTCGAGGAACCGCTGCATCGGGCGGCGGAGCATGGGCAGGAAGCGGTCGAGCGTCTGGTAATTCCCGATTACCCAGCGTGCGATGGGTGCGAAGATGCCACCGCCGCTCTTCTTCTCCGGCACCCGCTCTGCAACCGCACAATGCGCCAGTGCGTGTAGCATCATCATGGGGTCCTCGGGGTCCGAATAGGGCAGGACGCACCAGTTCGATGCGATGGTGCCCTGCTGCAATTCGCGCAGTTTCGACAGCCGGTTGATGTGACTGTTCGAAATGAATGCCTCGGTGGGCACGGTCTCGATCTCGATCTCGATGATCGGGGCAATGGTGCCGAACGACAGCGCGACATAGGGGAAGTCGGCGTCACCGCGCTGGAGCCGCACACGCTGGCCATTTCCGTCGAGGAAGGTCAGCGCATGGATCGCATCGGCCATCACCGCGCGCTCGCCGAAACCGTGGGTGCCGGTCATCAGCGCACCCACCACTGTCTGTGCCATGAAGTTGCCCGAGTTGAGCAGGCGGCGGTCGTGGGTGAGCAGGAATTCCTTGCATGTCCTGACCGAAATCGAGGCCCCGACCGTGGCGATGCCGGTCGCGGGATCATAGGAGAGGTTCTTGAACCCCCCTTCGGGCATCATCATCGCATTGATGCCGGGGACGATCTGGACGCCGTTGTAGGAATGCGACTGGCCGACGCAGGAAAAACAGCCCTTGGCGATGTCCGCCGCAAGCTTGGTCTCGTCATTCGGGATCAGTGCTTCCGCTTCGCCGCGAAAGACGTGGATCCAGGAAAAGATGCGGCGCTTGCCTTCGCGACCAACTGCCTGTGCAATTTCGCGTTTTTCCCGCCGTTCGCGGAAAAACCTTCGCATGATGCACCTCCCCCAAGTGCGACCCCCAGGCCGAGCCTATAGCCAAGCGCCAATCATTGCGAGGAAGGAAACGACATGCAACGCGAAGGTCATTCAACTGCGAAGGACCGCCTCGAGATAGTCCAGCGCGGCGCGGGTGAAGGCCTCCATGTTGGCGATGCGATCATCGCTGCCGGTCTGGGTCAGGGACGTTCGTTCCAGGCCCTCCGGCCCGACGATGGCGACGCAACTCTGGCCTGCCGGTGCACCCGAGGGATGGGTCGAGCCGCCGACCGATCCGCTTTCGGCGATGCCCCAGTCGGCTCCGAAATTGTCGCGGATCGCATTGGCCTGGAGCAGGGCATAGTCCGCGCTGGCGCCGCGCATTCCGGCATAGGCATCGCGCGGCAGGGCGAACAGGACGTCGCGTGCACGGAAGGAATAGACCACCCCTCCCCCGACAAAGAAGTCGAGCGCGCCGGGCACGGTCAGCAGGCTAGCCGCGATCATGCCGCCGGTCGCACCGTCGGCAACGGCGATCTTCTCGCCCCGCGCACGCAACTGGCCCGCGATGCGTAGCGCCTGAGGGTGGAGTTCGGAGAGGGTCATGGGTCTCTTCTCGCCACTTCGACCAGATACAGCCTGATAGCCTCGACCTCGTCATCGGTGAGATGGCTGAAGCGTCCCCTTGCGACCCCGCTCATCATTTCCAGTTCGCGATCACCTGCTGCTTTGCCTGTATGCATTAGCTTGAGGAAATCCGCCGGCTCGTAGGAGCCGACTATCCGCAAATCGACGCTGAAGGGCGGCTTCTCTTTTTCAGGATCATCCCCGCGTAAGTCCATCTTGTGGCATTCCACGCATGTCGCACGGACGATGTGCCGGGCATAGGCGTGTTCCGCCCCCATGTCCGGAGGCCATGCGTCGCCTTGCTCGGCCACCTCCCCTGCTGAGGACTTATAGGTTCCGTCCGCCATCATCTTTCGCAGTTCGGGTCCGATCGTCGGATCGGGATGAACGGACCCGCCGACCGGCTTGCTGCGCACAAATGCTATTATTGCAGCGAGATCCTTAGGGGCAAGGTGGGTGAAAATATGGCTCGGCATGCCATGCAAGTCTCGCCCCGGCCTGCGTCCCTTTGTGATCATAGCGACAAGTTCCGCGTCACTGTGCTTTTCCGCGCTGCGCGTGAGATTGGCGGTCCAAAGCACGCCAAGCTCGTCACTCCAGTCGTGGCCCTGCAGGTTCTTATCGTGGCATCCGGTACAGCCGAGGACGTTGGCGAGCCTTTCGCCATGTTCGACCTCGTTTGCGGAAAGCTGCACGAAGCGGAGGCCTTCGGGAGGTAGCGGCTCGACCTCTTGCTCGGCTTCCGAACAGGCAGCCGAAGCCAGCACGAGCAACGCCAACAATCCTGCCTTCCCCATGGCATCCCCCTACCCTGCGGCCTTGACGATCTCCGCCCAGCCCGCTTCGTCTATCACCTCGATGCCGAGTTCGGCAGCCTTCTTGAGCTTGCTCCCGGCGCCCGGCCCTGCGACCAGCAAATCGGTCTTGGCGCTTACCGATCCGGCGGCCTTGGCTCCCAGCCGTTCGGCCTGCGCCTTGGCCTCGTCGCGGCTCATGGTTTCAAGCTTGCCGGTGAAGACGACCGTCTTGCCGCTGACCGGGCTTTCCTTCGTCTCGACCACATAGGGCGGCGGGCTGACCTCGGAGAGAATGTCCTCCCACACCGCGACATTGTGCGGTTCGTGGAAGAAGTCACCCAGCGCCTCCACCACCGCGCCACCGATCCCGTCGATCGACGTCAAAGCCGCCAGCGCATCGGCATCGCCGTCATGCGCCTGCTGCGCCGCTTGGCGGAGTGCGGGCAGCTCGTGGAAGTTCTTCATCAGGTCACGGGCAGTCACCGCACCGACGTGGCGGATGCCGAGGCCGAAGAGCAGGCGGGCGGCGTCGGGCTGGCGGCGCGCCTCGATGCTATCCACAAGCTTTTCCACAGATCGCTCCTGCCATCCGTCGAGCGCCAGGATGTCCTCGCGGCGATCCTTCAGGCGGTAGATATCTGCCGGGCTTTCGAGCCATCCCAGGGCGAAGAACTGGTCGATGGTCTTCTCCCCCAGCCCGTCGATGTCGAGGGCGCCACGGGAGACGAAATGCTTCAATCTTTCCGTGCGTTGTGCCGGACAGATGAGCCCCCCGGTGCAGCGCACATCGACCTCGCCTTCCTCGGCCACGGCTTCGCTGCCGCATTCGGGACAATGGTCGGGGAAGACGAAGGGTTCGCGATCCACCTCGCGGGTAAGGTTATCCACAAGCTGTGGAATAACGTCGCCCGCGCGCTGCACGACCACGCGGTCGCCCGGTCGGACCCCGAGACGGGCGATCTCGTCGCGGTTGTGGAGCGTGACGTTGGTGACAGTCACCCCGCCGACGAGGACGGGTGCGAGGCGACCCACTGGAGTGAGCTTGCCGGTGCGCCCGACCTGGATGTCGATGGATTCGAGCGTCGTTTCCGCACGCTCGGCCGGGAACTTGTGCGCCAGCGCCCAGCGCGGGGCCTTGGCGACGAAACCGAGCCGTTGCTGGTAGTCCAGACGGTCGACCTTGTAGACCACGCCGTCGATTTCATAGGGCAGGTCGGGCCGCGACTTGCCGATGGCGACATAAGCAGCAAGCAACCCCGCGAGACTATCGACCACGGTGAAGTGCGGCGAAATGGGGAAGCCCCATTCGCGCAGCTTCCCGACCACGCCATGCTGCGTGTCGGCGGGCACTTCACTGGCTGCGCCCCAGCCATGCGCCCAGAAGCGCAAGGGGCGCTGCGCCGTAACCTTGTCGTCCTTCTGCCGCAGCGATCCCGCTGCAGCATTTCGCGGGTTGGCGAAGAGCTTTCCGCCTATCTCTTGCTGTGCAGCATTTAGCGCAGCAAAGGCCTGTTTTTCCATGTAGACTTCGCCGCGCACCTCGAACACTTCGGGCGGATTGCTGCGCAGCATTTTCGGGATATCGGCAATGTGCTGGACGTTGGCAGTGACGTCCTCACCGACCTGACCGTCGCCGCGTGTGGCGGCCCTCACCAGGACGCCTTTCTCGTAGCGTAGCGAGCAGGAGAGGCCGTCGATCTTGTCCTCTGCCGTAAAGGCGATCGGATCGCCCTCGCCCAGCGCGAGGAAGCGCCGCACGCGCGCCACCCATTCGGCAATCTCCTCGTCGGAGAAGCCGTTGTCGAGGCTCATCATGCGAACCTCGTGCGTCACCTTGCTCAGCGGCGAGGAGGCGATGGCATGTCCGACCTTGCGCGAAGGGCTGTCCTCGCGGACCAAATGCGGGAAAGCCGCCTCCAGCGCGGCATTGCGCCGCACCAGTGCATCGTACTCCTGATCGCTTATCTCGGGTGAGTCTTCGGCGTGGTAGAGCAGGTCATGATGCGCGATGGCTTTTGCCAGCCGCATCAACTCATTGGCGGCATCGGCCTCGGTCATGTCCACAGGTGCGATTTGGTCGATTCCCATGGCCAAGCTATGCATGAGCCGTGGCACCGGGAAAAGTGCCACTTGGCCGGGTCGTGCAATCTCCAGAGGGGGAGCCGATGACCGACCGTATTCTCAAGGCAGTCACGAGCGCATGCGTGGGGCTGATGGCCCTGCTGTATGTTGCGCACAATATCGCCAACCTGCCGCAGGCCCATGACTTCTTCGTCTACACGACCAGTCATGCGGACCAGGAAGCCTACCCCGTAACCTTGCTCCCGGTGCCGCCGGGCTTTCTCATTGCGATCGCGATGGTGCTCGTATTCTCGCTCGAAGCTGCTGCGGCGGGTCTCGGGCTTTATGGCGGGTGGAAGCTATGGTCGCTGCGCCGCGCGGATGCAGCTTCCTTCATCGCAGGCAAGAAGTGGGCGAAGATCGGCATGGGCTGCGCCGTGGTGAACTGGTGGGGCCTGTTCCAGGGCGTTGCCGTCGCCGGCTACCAGCTCTGGCAGATGCCGCTTGGACAGGGGCCATTCGACGGGTCCTGGATTTTCGGCGGCATGGCGATGATGACGCTGATCTACCTCAGCCAGAGCGAGGAACAGGGGGCAGGCTGAACCGCCTTTTCAGGTCACCACAATGCCGAGATCTTCCGGCTTGATCCGCCATTCGCCGCGCTCGAACTTCAGGCGGTAATAGCTCCAGCCGTGCTGGCCGTTCGCGTAGTAGCCACCCCAGCCGACACAATTGTCGGGCGCCTCGCACGTGAATTCGTTGACGTCGAAGATTGCCGCCGGGACGCCGGTATCGACCGCGACGACATCATTGCCCTGCTCCTTGCATCGGGTCAGCGGCGAGAGACCCGGGAATCGTTTGATCAGCGCAAGTTCGACATCGGGGGCAAGCGGTGCACGTTCAGTCTTGCCGTTGATCACCGACGGCCTTTCCTCGGAAGCGCAGACTACCTCGTAGGGACGCTCCTTCCAGGCGAAATACTTGGCCAGCCGGTATTCAAGCAAAGCCAGCCGCGGTGTCTCGATATTCTCGTAGAAGCCTGTCTCGAAGGCCTCGTTGGCGGGGGCGTATCGCGGCAGGTAGGGTGCGCAGGCGGAAAGCGTGGCGAGAAGCCCGAGGGCCGACATACGGATTATGGCGCGCGTCACATCCAAGTAACGCACCATCGGCGATCAAGTGCCTGCAATCAGGCCTTTTCCAGCAACCTGTCCGCCTGTGCCCGCGCTTCGGGCGTGACCTCCGCCCCGCTGAGCATCCGGGCGATCTCCTCCTGCCGACCGGCATCGTCGAGCAGGACCACGCCGGTGCGGGTCACTGTGCCTTCGGAGGACTTGGCGATCATGTAATGCGTGCGCCCTCGGGCCGCGACCTGCGGCGAGTGCGTGACAGCGAGCAGTTGCCCGTCTGCTGCCAGCCGCGCGAGGCGTTCACCGATGGCGCTGGCCACCGCGCCGCCGACGCCGCGGTCGATCTCGTCGAAGATTACCGTTGCTGCCCCGCCCTGCTCTGCCAGCGCGACCTTGAGCGCGAGGATGAAACGCGAGAGCTCGCCGCCGCTGGCGATCTTGTTGAGCGGCGCGAAATCGGCCCCGGGATTGGTCGAGATGAGGAATTCGACGCTGTCCATGCCGTGCGGTCCCCAGCGGTCCTCGGGCAGGTCGGCGACAGCAGTGCGAAAACGTGCGGCATCGAGCTTCAGCGGCACCAGCTCGCGCGCCACTGCCTCATCCAGCCGCAAAGCGGCGGCCACGCGGTTGGCATGCAGCGCCTCGGCCTCGGCGCGGTAACGCTGGCTCGCCTCCTTGGCCGCAGCCTCGAGCGCGTCGAGTTCGGCCTCGCCACCCTCGATCGACTCCAGTGCCTTGCGGAACTCGCGCATCTTCGTAGGCAGTTCATCGACTTCGCAGCGGTGCTTGCGAGCCAGAGCGCGCAAGTCGAAAAGCCGGGTCTCTGCAGCTTCCAGAGCCTGCGGGTCGTGTTCGAGTGCCTCGGCTGCGGATTGCAGCTTTTCTTCGGCCTCGCCCGCTTCGATTACCGCGCGGTCGAGTGCAGCCAGCGCCTCGGCCAGCAGGGGATGTTCGGGCGCGATCCGGTCGAGCCTGCGCGCGGCGACGCGCAAGGCCGCCAGAGGCGAATCCGAACCCTCCCAGATGTGGCGCAGCTCCTCGAGGTCGCCCGACAGCTTTTCGCCCTTCTGCATGGTCGCACGGGTCTCGGCGAGACGCGCTTCCTCCCCCGCCTGCGGTTCGAGCGCGGTGAGTTCTGCAAGGTGCGCAAGCAGCAGGTCCTGGTCGGCGCGGGCATCCTCAAGCGCTTGGCGCGCCTGTGCCAGCGCATCTTCGGTGCCGCGCCACTTGCGCCAGTAGTCCTCCACGCGCGCGGCATCCGCCCCGGCAAAGCGGTCGAGCAACGCGCGGTGTCCGCGCGGGTTCACCAAGCCGCGATCGTCGTGCTGGCCGTGCAGTTCGACAAGGTGCGCGGCCATTTCGCGCAGCAGCGCGACGCTGACCGACTGGTCGTTGACGAAGGCCTTGCTGCCGCCGTCCGCCTTCAGCTGGCGGCGCAGGATCAGCGGTTCGCCCTCCTCGATCTCGATATCGGCATCCTCGAGCAGTTCGGAAATGCCTGAAGGAAGGGCTGCAAACTCGAAGCTGGCGGTGACGCTTGCCTTGTCCTCGCCCGCGCGAACGAGGCCGCTATCGGCGCGATTGCCGAGCACGAGGCCCAGGGCATCGAGGAGGATCGACTTGCCCGCACCCGTTTCACCCGTGAGCACGCCGAGGCCGCGCCCGAAGTCGAGCTCGAGCGCTTCGATCAGCACGATGTTCCTGATGGCAAGCCGGGTGAGCATCATCCGCCATAGTAGTGACTGGATGCGCGAATGTCAGCGTCCCGTGCGTTCCTGCCAACAGGGATAAATCATTGGTTGACGGATATTTAGCGATTTGCCGCTAGGGCATTGGGTATGAGCCGCTGGACTGACCGACTGCTGGAACGGGCGATTCCCGATCTCCCGGAAGCGATACGGGACGATTACTTCGTCCACGCGGCGAACGAATTGCAGCGCAAGGCGCCGTGGTTGTTCAAGGCGATGTTCGTCAATTCGCTCATCGCCATGTTCGCGGGAGCACCGGAGGCGCACTGGGTGGTGCGCTATGTCCTGCCCGGCATCATGGCCGCATATTGCGCCATGTCGATCGTGGTCCTGCGCAACGACTGGCAATTTGCCGAAAAGCCCTGGCGCGCGCGCAAGTTCATGTTCGAATCCTCGGTGTCCTCCGTCTTCGGAGCGGTCCTGTGCACCACGTGGTGCATCCTCAGCTGGTGGGTCGCGCCGGTCGAGGCTCGCCTGCATTTCCCGATCATCCTCGCGATGGGCGGGCTTGCGACGGCCTTCTGCCTGTCGGGCGTGAAGCTGGGCTCGGTCGCCAACCTCTTCATCGACCTCGTTCCGATTGCCTTGCTGATGATTTTCATGGGCACCCATGCCGAGGCCGCCGCCGCGCTGAGCCTGTTGATGGCTGGCGTTTTCCAGATGGTGATGATCGACAGCCAGCAGGCGCGCGTGATCCAGTTGCTGACGCTGCAGGACAAGGCGCGCCACCAGGCTCAGACGGATGCGCTGACCGGCCTCGCCAACCGCCGCGCAGTGCTGGAGCTGGTGCAGACGCCGTCTCTCGACCAGAGCGATTGCGGACTGATGCTGATCGACATCGACCACTTCAAATACATCAACGACCGCTTCGGGCACGAAGTCGGTGACCAGGTGCTTTGCGAAATCGCGGAGATCATCGGCAGCCATGCTGCGCCGGGTGTCATGCCTGCCCGCATGGGAGGCGAGGAATTCGCCCTGTTCGGGCCACTGGAGCTGATTTCGGGTCCCGCTGGCCTTGCCTTGCTGCAGGACATCCGCACCTCGGCCATGCCGCACGGGGCGCAAGTGACGGCGAGCATCGGGATCGCTTTCGGACGCCTCGAATGCGAGGAATCCTGGCGCAATCTCTATCGCAAGGCCGACAGCGCGCTTTATGAGGCCAAGAGCCGTGGCCGCAATCGCCTGGCCTTCGCCGGGGAAATCAATGCCCAGGCGGAAATGCAGGAAATCGACAGCACGGACGCCAGTGCTGCGGCGTGAGCCGCGCGACGATCAGCTCGCGCTGGTGCCCGCGTTGTGCTTGCGCACGAGGTCGTAGGCCTTCTCGTACCACTCGCTGCCGGGATAGTTCGCACCAAGAACGGCGGCATACTTGACCGCTTCGTTGGGAATGCCGAGCGCGAGGCTGGTTTCGGTCAGGCGATAAAGCGCCTCGGCCGCGTGGCTGGTGGTCTGGAAATTGTCGACAACGTTCTGGAAGCGGATCTGCGCCGCGATCCACTTGCCCGAGCGCTCGTAATAGCGACCGATTTCCATCTCCTTGCCTGCCAGGTGGTCCTGCACGAGGTCGATCTTGAGCTGGGCGTCGGAAGCATACTCGGTGGAGGGGAAGCGACGCTTCACCTCGTTCAGCGCGGTCAGCGCCTGCTCGGTGATCTTCTGGTCGCGCTGCACATCGCTGATCTGCTCGTAGTAACTGAGCGCGATCAGGTAATAGGCGTAAGGCGCATCCTTGTTGCCCGGGTGGATCGACAGGAAGCGCTGCGAAGCGGCGATCGACTTGTTGTAGTCGGCCGCGACGTAGTAGCTGAAGGCGCTCATCAGCTGGGCGCGGCGGGCCCAGGGCGAATAGGGATGCTGGCGCTCGACCTCGTCGAACAGGCTGGCCGCGATCTTCGGCTGGCCGCGATCGAGGCGACGCTTTGCTTCGGCGTAGAGCGATTCGACATCGCGCGCGACATAGGCCGTATTCTTGATGTCATCTCCGCCCCCGCGACTTGCACAACCGGCGGTAAGAAGGCTGGCACCGGCCACGGCCGCGGCGAGAAAGAGCTTGCTCTTGGAATGCGAAGGCGTCGTCATGCGCCGAGCCTATAACCAGCGCCCTGCTGAACGCCAAGTGAAGTTCGCCGCTCTGTCCCCTGCATCGCGACCGGCCGTGGCGGTAACCCCATCTTAACCACATGCGGCAAGCGCGGGCTAACCCAGCGTCGCTATCCCATATTCGTCATAGTCATAGGTCGGGACGGACATGAAGCTGATACGAAACCTTGCAAGCGACGAAAGCGGTGCCACCGCAATCGAATACGGACTGCTGGTCGCGCTCATCGCGATCGCCGCCATTGCCTCGCTTCAGGCGGTCGGCAACGAGCTGTCGACGACGATGAACAAGATCGGCACCACGATGAGCAACGGCAACACCGCTGCCTGATGCCAGCCCGGCGCCCTAAGGCGCCGGTGCCGGCCAGTCGGCCTCTGCCTGTCCCTTCGTCTTCCACAGCGAATAGCCCACGCCAGTCGCGATTAGCGCAGCAGTGACGCCGAGGCTGATCCATGCGGGGAACTTGTCCCCGCCGAGCAGGAAATCGCTGACGAAGATCTTCGATCCGATGAACACCAGCACTGCGGCCAGTGCGTACTTCAGGTAGTGGAAGCGGTGCACCATCGCCGCGAGCGCGAAATAGAGTGCTCGCAGGCCGAGGATCGCGAAGATGTTGCTGGTGTAGACGATGAAGGTGTCGGTGGTGATCGCAAAGATCGCCGGCACGCTGTCGACCGCGAAGACGAGGTCGGCGAGGTTGATGACCACCAGCGCCAGGAACAAGGGTGTTGCCGCGCGGACCAGCTTGCCCGTCTTCTCGTCGGGAACCTTCACGAAGAAATGCTGGTCGTGCAGCTGCGGCGTGACCCGCATGTGGCTCGATATCCACTTCACCGCCGCATTGTTGCCGACGTCCATCGGCTGGTCGCCGGCGAAAAACATCTTGATGCCGGTGAACACGAGAAATGCGGCGAAGAGGTAGAGGACCCAGTAGGCCTCGGCCAGCAGCGCTGCACCGCCGGCTATCATCAGGCCGCGCAACACGATCACCGCCATGATGCCCCAGAGAAGCGCACGGTACTGGTATTTCGCGGGAATGGCGAAATAGGTGAAGATCAGGCTGATCACGAAGACGTTGTCGATCGACAGTGCCTTCTCGATGAAGAAGCCGGTGAAGTAGGCCATGCCCGCCTCTCCGCCGCGTTCGAGCCAGACCCAGCCGCCGAACAGCATGGCTACACCGATGTAAAACGCCGACAGCTTCAGGCTCTCTGCGATACCCATCTCGCGGTCCTCCTTGTGGAGGACGCCGAGGTCGAATGCGGTGAGGATGGCGACGATGGCCAGGAATGCCACCCAGAACCAGGCAGGTGTGCCGAGCCAGTCGGCGGTCAGGAATTCGATCATGGAGCTATCCGGTAAAGTCGAGCGCTTTGCCGCTCAGGCACGGGAAACCGCGGCGGCGCGTGATGGGGGCAGCGCACCGCCGCGGCAGCGGGGACGGAAAGACGCCTTCAGGCCGTCTTCCCGCGCCTCGCGATCCGATGGAGCGCGTCCTTCACGCGCAGTTTCATCTTCTTGAGCCGGGATAGCTCCGCCCAGTCGGGACGCCGCTTGCGCAACTCCAAGCGCAGGCGCTCGTCGATACGTTGGTGGATCTGGGTAAGTCTGAATACTCGGGCCGTCATCGTAGTCTCCGTCAACGGGGGCTAGCGTTGATCGGACTGCCGATGCGGGGCTTTCGAGCTTGGGGGGGAGGGAAGAGGGCCCGTCAGCTCGCATCGGCATGTCCGATGCGGTCCGACATCACGCGTGGTCCGAAAACGCACGCGCCAGAGGGGCCCGGTCCGCAGTGATTAAATGCGAGCGAAGCGATCCGGTTTCAAGGGCGTGAGAAAAAAATTGCTTGCCCGATGGCCGGGCGATCCCGAACACCCGTGCCATTCCACTCAACATCCGGGCGAACGACAATTCCCTTCTCCAACATCCTGATGATCGGCTGCGGCAAGATGGGCGGCGCACTCGTGTCGCACTGGATGCACGGAGGCGAGCGTTTCACGATCGTCGATCCGGCGCTCGACACCGCGCCCGAGGGCGCACGGCTGCTCCGCGACGCATCGGAAATCGCAGGCGAGGCCTTCAACGTCGTGATCGTCGCGATCAAGCCGCAGATGGTGGATGAAATCCTGCCAGCCTATGCAGAGATGCTGGGCGAAGGCGGCTATGTCCTGTCGATCGCGGCGGGCTGTTCGATCGAGCGCCTCTCGCGCCTGATGGGCGGCGCTCCGGTGGTGCGGGTCATGCCCAACCTTCCTTCCGCTGTCGGCAAGGGCGTGAGCGGGCTGTTCGCAGGCCCGGGCGCGGAAGGTGCCCCCCTCGCCCACGCCACTGCCATGATGAAGCGGACGGGGACAGCGGTCGTGCTGGAGAACGAGGACATGATCGACCGCGTCACCGCGGTGTCCGGGTCCGGCCCCGGTTACGTCTTCGAAATCGCTCGTGCCTATGTCGAGGCCGCCATCGCTCTCGGCTTCCCGCCCGAGGATGCGCGAGCCATGGTGCTCGGCACGATGGACGGCGCGATTGCGATGGCACTGCAGCCGGATGCGCCCGATCTCGAGGAACTGCGCAATTCGGTCACCAGCAAGGCCGGAACGACCGCCGCCGGGCTCGATGCCCTCAACGGCGACGCGGGGCTCACGGAACGACTTCGCGAAACCTTGCAAGCGGCATACAATCGTGCGGTAGAATTGCGCTGATAACATGACTGACCAGACACAAGACCCCCGCATCCACGTCCACGAACTGGGCAGCCGCGCGCGCAAGGCCGCGCGCAGCCTTGCCGGCGCGTCGACCGAGGCGAAGAACCGCGCGCTGCTTGCCGCTGCCGCTGCGCTGCGCAGCCGCGAGGCTGAGCTACTCGAAGCCAATGCGCGCGATGTCGACAGCGTCAAGGACAGCAAGCCCGACAGCTTCATCGACCGCCTGCGCCTGACTCCCGAGCGGATCGAGGACATGGCGAGGGCTCTCGAGGACATTGCCGCCCTGCCCGATCCCGTCGGCCGCGTGCTGGCGACGACGGAGCGGCCCAACGGCCTCGTCATCGAGCGTGTCGCCGTGCCCATCGGCGTGATCGGCATGATCTACGAAAGCCGCCCGAATGTCGGTGCCGACGCCAGCGCGCTATGCCTCAAGAGCGGCAATGCCGTGATCCTGCGCGGCGGTTCGGAAAGCCGCCATTCGACCCGCGTGATCGTGGGCGCGATGCAGGCAGGGCTCGAGGCAGCCGGGCTATCTGCCGATGCCGTGCAGGCGATCCAGACGCCCGACCGCGAGGCGGTGGCGGCATTGCTGGAAGATGTCGAGCACATCGACCTCGTCATCCCGCGCGGCGGGCGCGGGCTCGTCGAACTGGTGCGCGACAAGGCCAGGGTCCCAACCCTCCTCCACCTCGACGGTAACTGCCACACCTACGTCCACGAAAGCGCCGATCTCGACGAGGCGGCCACTGTCATTCGCAACGCCAAGCTGCGGCGCACGGGCGTGTGCGGTTCGCTGGAAAGCATCGTCGTCGACCGCGCGGTGGCGCCCGACTTCATCCCGCGCCTGACCGCCATCATGGGCGCCGACTGCGAATTGCGCGGCGATGCCGAGGCTGTCGCGATCGACACGCACATCCGACCCGCGACCGAGGCCGACTGGGATACCGAATATCTCGACAGCATCGCCTCGGTGAAAGTGGTCGGCGGACTTGATGAAGCCATCGCCTGGGTGGACGAACACTCGAGCCACCATACCGACGCCATCATGGCCGAGAATGCCGAGGCCGCCCGCCGCTTCATGACTGCAATCGACAGCGCCATCGTCATGCACAATGCCTCGACCCAGTTCGCCGACGGGGGCGAGTTCGGCATGGGCGCGGAAATCGGCATCGCCACCGGCAAGATGCACGCTCGCGGCCCCGTCGGCCTCGAACAGCTGACGAGCTTCAAATACCTCGTCCATGGTAGCGGGCAGGTTCGCCCCTGATGCGATAACCCGGTGTTGACCCGCACTTGCCATGCCTGCACCCTCACCGCAGGCACGGGAGGTTGCATATGTTCGGCTGGCTCAAGAACCTGTTCAAACCGGAGATGGCGCCCGAGGGGCCCGTCACCTTCGACTTCGAGATCGAGATCGATGCCCCGGCGGAGCGGATCTACGGCCTGATCGATTTCGCCAGTCCGACCAATGCCAAGCGCGCGCTGGGCCATTCGCTGACCCAGGTCTCGCAATCGCCTGAGGTCTGGAAGCTCGTCATCAGGCAGATGCCCGACGCCGCCTACTTCAATACCGTCTCCGAAGCGGTGGACCTGACAACCTACGCCTACCGCAGCGTGGCCGAGCCCAAGCAGGGCGAGATGGTCTCGACCGAAGAGCGCTGGACAATCGAACCGCAGGATGGCGGTCCTTGTCTCGTGACCCTGCTGGTCCACGCGCAGTTCACCGAACCCCTGCCGCTCGCCAAGTACAAGCGGCACGTCATGATGATGGCGATGGGTTGCAACAATGCGGTCGAGAAGATGAAGCTCCATGCCGAACAGGGCACCGAAGCGGTGCGCAAGGTCGAAGCGCAGCAGTTTTCGTAAGCCTTTGTTTTTGAAGATGGGACGCTGCCCTTCACCCAGGTGCGAGCGCGGCTTGTGCAATCCTCGCCTGCGTCCGGCATTCCTGCACAGTCAGTTCCCGGCGGCAGAAGTCCGGCCACTCCCCCTTCTCCTGCCAGTAGCGCACGAGCCCCATCCTCGCTGCGAAGGTCCAGAACCTAGGATCACTGCGCAAGGGTTCGGACAAAGGCTGGAAAAGGACCTGCGTATTCATCCATTTCTGCGGGCTGACCAGTGCAGGATCGGTCAGCAGGTCGAGAGCGCGCTGCGTCCGGCCAAGCGAGGTTAGCGCCAGCACCGCCCAGTCGACCGAGAGCGCGCCATCGTGGACGAGCGCGACAATTCGGTGATCGAACCCTTCAGCCTGCCGCCCGTCCCGCTGTCCGTAACTGCCGATGAAATCGCGCCAGAAATTCATCTGGTCCTCACCAATTTCGGCAGGACGGCTTTCCGGATCGTCGAGAATGTTTCGTGCGAGGTCTCGTCTTCCCCCGAACAGGGCAAGTTCGAACCGGGTACGCTGGATATGGACGTGATCGGGAAAGAGGTAGGCCGCGCGGTCGATGAATTGCGCTGCCCGGTTTGGATCGTTGCTCGCTGCCAGGGCGCGGGCATAGCTGTGCAGGATCGGCTCGGCATAGGGATGGAGCGCGGTGGCCCGGCGGCAATATTCGGCAGCGCGGTACTCGAAACCGATCTCGGACAGGAAACGGCATTCGCGCATCTGGAGGAAAGCGAAGTCCGGCGCGGCTGCGATCCCTCGCAGGATCGACCTTTCATATCCGGTCAGATCGTCCGGTTTCTCGATCATCTGCACCATCGTCAGCGCATCATAGGCTGCCCCGCTCGCTTTTGGATCGATCGCGATGGCCGCGTTCGCTTCGCGACGGATTTCGTCGAGGATGCCGCGCCGCAACTCCGGGGCCGACGCCATGGTGTCTACGTGGAGCGCAACGGCGAGCAGGCCGTGCGCGGGTGCGGAATCGGGATAGCGCGCAACTACCTGGCGGAAGATCTCGCTGGCGGAGTCATTGTCGAGCTGGCGATTGCGCAGGCTCTCGCTACCGCGCAGGTGCAGCGCCATCGTCGCCGCGTCGTAGCTCAGCCCGCGCTGCTGGGCGACTTCGCGCATGGCATAAATCGTCCGCGCGACCGATGCGCCCGCCTGTTCTGCCAGCCGCCGGCCATCCTTCGCATCGGCTTCGAAGCTGCGGCTCCACAAGGTCTTGCCGCTGCTCTCGTCATCGAGCGAAAGATAGGCGGCGTAGTTGCCCCCTGACCGCGTCAGGGTGGTGTGGAGGATCTTGGTCGCATCGTCCGGGACATTGCCGTCGGCGTCGGGGCCGCCGAGCGCGAAGCCCGAAGTACTGATCGCATCCTTGATCGCGCCATCGATGTCGAGCGCAACCAGCTGCGCCTCCTTGCCGCCTCTGGCCTCCGGCCGCTCGACATAGACCGGGCCATCGATGTCGATAGGACGCTCTCCCTGCCCCATGATCGAGAAGCCGAGCACGACCAGCGCAATGACGATCGCAGCAAGTGGCGCGGCGATCCTCCACGCGATCGGTCGGGCCGGAAGGGTTACAGGCTGTCTGGCCGCAGGAGCTGGAGGGCTCTCCACCTGCTCGTCGATTGCCAGGCGGTAACCGATGCCATGCACCGTCTCCAGCCGCACAGCCTCGGGTCCCAGCGCCTTGCGCAGCGCGACGACATGCACCGGCAGCGCGTTTTCCTCCACGGTGATGTTGGGCCAGACCGCTTCGAGGAGTTCCCGCTTGGTAACGACCTCGCCGCGAGCATCGGCCAGCACGCTCAGGATGCGCAGCGCGCGCTTGCCCAGGTGCAGACGCTTGTCGCCCGCCAGCAACTGGCGGTCGGGGTGGAGTATGCGGGTGCCGAGCCGAACGTGCTCCATTCCCAAGGGCCTCCCCAGGTGCCTTCGCAACCTGACCTGCGCGTGGACCCTCGGCGCGCCATGGATCCGGGTTTCTCCAAGTCCCGGTTTCGCGCCGCAATATAGATCGAATTTCAGAATTTCATAAGCAAATCGGCAATTCTTAATGGCTTGCCCAAAGCCCTCCGCCGTCCTCGCGAACTATGCTGCCCGCCTGTCGCTTCGACACATCAAGGAGGATGACATGAGAGTACTCCCCGCAAGTCTTCACCGTACGCTGCGCACTGCAACGATCCTGGCTCTCTCGGGAGCGATACTGAGCTCCTCGGGCCTTGCTCCGGCCTATGCCACGCCGGGCTCGGGTTTCGGGCCTGCCCCGATCTCGACCGGGAAGCTCGGCAAGACCAACGAGAACAGCGTCAAGCCGGGGGTGTGGAACCTCAACGTCATGACCAACGGGGACTCCACCGTCGGCCTCGACCAGCTGACCGTCCAGGGCGGCGGGTACAGCGGCTGGCACAGCCACACCGGGATCGTCATCGCCACGGTGCAGTCGGGCACGATCCTGTGGACCGACGCGGAGACATGCACGACCAAGAGCTACTCCGTCGGCGAAACTTTCGTCGAACCTGCCAACCGGCCGCACTACGTCCGCAATGCCTCGGCATCGAGCACCGCGACCTACAGCGCGGTCCAGATCCGTCCGCTGGGCACGCCCGGCCGCGTGGACGAGACCGCGCCGTACAACAACTGCGGCCTGTAGGAACGCGCAAGGACCCTCTCCTATTGCGCTTTCCTACCGGTGAAGGGTCGGGGCATGCCCCGGCCCTTTTCCCTTGGAGAGCGCCACCCATGGACCCCGCCGACACCCCTCGCAAACCGGCCACCACCCTCCCCGCCTTCACCCCCGTCCCGCGCCTGAAGGAGCGCAGCAACGGGTGGAAACCGCAGGTCCAGCGCGCCTTTATCGAGGCGCTGGCGGACACCGGCTCCGTCGCCGCCGCGTGCCGCAAGGTCGGCCGCTCCACCCACGGCGCCTACCATCTGCGCCGCCAGGAAGGGGCCGAGGAATTCGCCGCCGCGTGGGAGGCCGCGCTCGACTTCGGGATGCGCCGGATCGAGGACGTCGCGATGGACCGCGCATTGAACGGGGTGGAGGTGCCCGTCTACTCCTACGGCCAGCTCGTCGGCACGCGCATATCCTACAACGACCGCCTGCTGATGTTCATGCTGAGGAATCGCGCGCCCGAGCGGTTCGCGGAAGGCCGCGCAAAAGGCATGAACGCGGTCGGCCAGATGGACCTCGAACGGCACAGGAAGCGCTGGCGCAAGGAATTGCGGCGCGAGTGGGAGGAGGAAGCCGCGGCCGAGCGGGCCAGGACCGCAGTCTCCCCCGCCGAGGTGCGCGCCAGCATCGAACGCAAGGTCGAGGCCTTCCGCCGCCAGATGGAAGCGACGATGAGCCCGCGCACGCTGGCCGCCTATGCCGAGTTCATCCGCCTGCGCGACGAGGACGAAGCGAACGGCTACCGCGCGAGCGAGGACCCGGAGCACCCGATGTACGTCAGCCCGCGCAAAGCGGCGCCAGCGGAGGAGCCTATGCCCCTACCCCCGCCCGACTTCCGCAAATCCGTCCCAAAGGCCGCGCCCGAGGAGGAGAACCCGAAGTGGCGGTCGCTGAGGGAGGAGGGATGGGAGTGATTGACCACTAGTGACTGTGCATAACTCTTTTCCCTATGTGAAGTTGGCAATTATCTGGTTACACTGATTTCTTTTTCCTAGCGGTAGAAATCATCTTGGAAGTTTACGAAAACATACCAGAGAATTTCTTGGAGGAGGTTGTCTCTGATAGTGCGCTTGGCTTCCCCAGCTCTTCATATTGTGCCGGATTCGAGTTGAAAGCCTGGCGTTGCAACGAACTTGCAGACCACTTCATTGAATGGTTAGCAGACTATGCACTCAAAGAAGACGAATTGGCCGTTTCGCACGGCAACATGTACGTGCGACTGCGTGAGGCCGCAGCGCGAGTATACAAGAGCGAAAACTATAAGAAGAGAGGCGAAATTGGCGAAATTGCCCTTCACGCTATATGCAGAGAATTCTTTGATACGATTCCAATAACCCCGAGGGTATTCTACCTCACGTCATCAAATGAAGTCGTGAAGTCGTTTGACAGTGTTCATGTGAGATATCCCGACAGCTTTCCTGAGATATGGCTAGGTGAGGCGAAATTTTATGAAGACCGTAATGCAGGACTCAAAGATGCGATCGCGTCAGTCAGAAAACATATCGACCAAGGGTTTTTGAAAAACGAAAAGTTGATACTTGGGCCACAAATTTCTAAGAATATCCCGCACTACGAGAAGATTCGATCTCTCTTTTCGAGCAACACTTCCCTAGACAAGCTTTTCCAATCTGCGGTGTTCCCGATTTGTATCACATCGAATAGTGATGTAACGGGAAGCGCAGAAGTGATCGATCCGCCCTACCGGGACGCGATCAAGTTGGAGCTCGAAGCCTTGTCCCAGTCACTCGCGAAATCTGGCCTTGGATCATCCATACGCCTGGCACTCTTCTATGTACCCCTCGGGTGCAAGAAGAGCCTCGCCAAAGCCTTTGACGATCGATTGAAGGGGTTGAATCCGTGACGATCGCATCAATCGATTGGAAGGCACTTCAGGAGAGCGAAGCACCTGAGAAGAAGGCGCAGATTTTCGCGATCATGCAGCAAGTCTCTTACGAACTTCAAAGCGGGGTCGAGGACGATCCTGAAATCCTGTCGGTGGTACCTCGATTAGCTGACATAATTTACGGATCACAAGACCTTGATGATTTGTACGAGCCTTACAGCGCAATGGCTCGAGCCACCGGGCTCTGGAACTATATCGATAAAGAGCGTGCCGATCCTTATGATCGCTTGGTATCAGAGGCCGTAACAGCGAGCTCCCTCGATGGCATCACTTTCCACCGAGAACAGATAGCCGCACTGAATACTCTCTTAGCTGGCAGAAATCTCATATTGAGCGCTCCGACCAGTTTCGGAAAGAGCTTGATTATTGACGCCCTCATCGCAACCCACAAGTACAACAGGATAGCCATTGTCCTACCGACAATTGCATTGCTCGATGAATTTAGAAGGCGCTTGAAGAGGCGTTTCGGACGCGATTATGCGATCGTAATGCATCATTCCGAAGTCCCTGAAAGTGAGAAAGTCATCTTCCTAGGAACACAGGAACGCTTGATCAGTCGCTCCGACCTACAAAATATCGACCTTACGGTGGTCGACGAATTCTATAAACTGGACCCTAACCGCAAAGACGAGCGATCTGCGACCTTAAACGCTGCGGTCTATAAGTTATTGCATCGATCTAGGCAATTTTTCTTCCTCGGTCCCAATATCGATAATGTATCGACTCCCCATGAGGGGAGATGGAATTTCGATTTTTTGAAAACTAGATTTTCGACCGTCGCCGTCGACACTACCGACCTTTCAAAGTCCGACGACAAGGAGGAGCAACTATTTGACAGCTTGGCGGAGGACAAGTTCTGGCCATCGCTAGTCTTTGTTTCGTCTCCAGATCGGGCGAATAAATTGTCACAACGGGCCGCCGAACTCATGGCGGTATCAGAGCGAAGCGACCAATTCGCCGATTGGCTACGATCAAACGTTGGCGGAAAATATCCGCTCGTGAAGAGTGTAGAATATGGATTTGGCGTTCATCACGGTCGCCTCCCTAGGGCAATCGGAAATAAGATGGTGAGTTTGTTCAATACTAATGAACTTCCCGTCCTCTTTTGCACATCTACGCTTATTGAGGGCGTAAATACTGCTGCAAAATCAGTTTTTATATTCGATAAGGATATAAATCGCTCGCCCTACGATTTCTTTACCTTCTCAAATATCAAGGGGCGGGCAGGACGGCTCGGTCAGCATCACGTTGGCAAAGTGATTATGTTTAATTCCGCTCCAGAAACGGAAGAAATGAATGTCGCTCCGACCCTATTCGATGACGAAGAAGCGGCACCGGACGATTACGTAGTTCATCTTGAAGATGAGGATATCTCTTCTTCCGTCGACGAGCGCCTCGAGGTTATCAAAGACTCTTTGGGCCTGGAAGGGGCAGAATTGCGGCTAGCGTCCACTGTTGGTTTGGACATCGCAGCTGATATCCGAGGAAAGGTGCGCGAGAGAATCGGTCGAGATAACTCGCTGCTCTGGTCCGGTCGTGGCGACTATTCAGACATACAAGCTGTGTCCGACTTGATTTGTTCGGTAAAACAACCGCGTTCCTTCGGTGCCTTTAGTGCGAAGCAGCTTACATATTTTATTCATAATTTAAGAGCTCAACCGACGTTGAGACAATTTTTGCTGGATTATGATAGCAGCTTCAAAGGCGATGCATCGTCTTATGACAACGTATTTAAGTTTTTGCGAAGCTGTGAGTATGGGCTCCCACAGCTAATTTCTGTAGTTGAAATGTTTGTCCGAAAATTGTCGTCGCACGACGTCAACTATTCTCTCTTCTTAGCCGAGCTGCCACGGTGGTTTCGTCCAGAATTGCTGCGAAATCTGGATGAGGAGGGATATCCGATTCAGATTCTTGAGAGATTCTATAGGAACGGGGATAATCGCGAGACATTATTGTACCGACTCAGAGAGGCGACCCTTCAGTCTCACGCGTTAAGCGCGTTCGAGAAAAATTGGATGGCAGAACTCTTAGAAGACGAGTTCTAATCACTCCTCCCCCATCCGCAGCGCAGCAATAAACGCCTCCTGCGGAATGCTCACATTGCCGTACTCGCGCATCCGCGCCTTGCCCTTCTTCTGCTTCTCCAGCAGCTTCTTCTTGCGCGTGATGTCGCCGCCGTAGCACTTGGCGGTGACGTCCTTGCGCAGGGCGGCGATGGTTTCGCGGGCAATGATCTTGCCGCCGATCGCGGCCTGGATCGGGATCTTGAACAGGTGGCGCGGGATGAGGTCCTTGAGGCGCTCGCACATGCCGCGGCCGCGCTCTTCCGCCACGGAGCGGTGGACGATCAGTGACAGGGCGTCGACCGGCTCGTTGTTGACGAGGATGTTCATCTTCACGAGGTCGCCTTCGCGCAGGCCGATCTGTTCGTAATCGAAGCTGGCATAGCCGCGGCTGATGCTCTTCAGCCGGTCATAGAAGTCGAACACAACCTCGTTCAGCGGCAGCTCGTAGGTCACCTGCGCGCGGCCACCGACATAGGTGAGGTCGGTCTGGATGCCGCGACGGTCCTGGCACAGCTTGAGGATCGAGCCGAGGTATTCGTCGGGCGTGTAGATCACCGCCTTGATCCACGGCTCCTCGATCACCTCGATGCGGTTGGTGTCCGGCCAGTCGGCCGGGTTGTGCAGCATGATCGACTTCGCATCCTCGTTCTTCGTGTGGCCGAGCTGGATGCGGTATTCCACGGATGGCGCGGTGGTGATGAGGTCGAGGTCGTATTCGCGGCTCAGGCGCTCCTGGATGATCTCCAGGTGCAGCAGGCCGAGGAAGCCGCAGCGGAATCCGAAGCCCAGCGCGGCGGAGCTTTCCATCTCGAAGCTGAAGCTGGCGTCGTTGAGGCGCAGCTTGGCGATGCTCTCGCGCAGCTTCTCGAAATCGGCGGCGTCGACCGGGAACAGGCCGCAGAACACCACCGGCTGCACTTCCTTGTAGCCGGCCAGGGCCTCGGTCGCCCCACCCTTCACCGTGGTGATGGTGTCGCCGACGCGGGCCTGTTCGACTTCCTTGATCTGCGCGGTGATGAAGCCGATCTCGCCCGGACCGATTTCCGGCAGGTCGACGCGCTTGGGGGTGAAGGCGCCGACGCGGTCGATGAGGTGCTGGGTGCCGCCCTGCATGAACTTGACCTGCAGGCCCTTCTTGATGACGCCGTCGATCACGCGGACGAGGATGACCACGCCGAGGTAGGGGTCGTACCAGCTGTCGACCAGCATGGCCTTCAGGGGCGCGTCGCGGTCGCCCTTGGGCGGGGGGATCTTGGCGACGATGGCTTCGAGCGTTTCCTCGATGCCGATGCCGGATTTCGCGGATGTGAGCACGGCTTCGGACGCGTCGAGGCCGATGATGTCCTCGATCTCGGCCTTGACCTTCTCGGGCTCGGCCGCGGGGAGGTCGATCTTGTTGATGACCGGGACGATCTCGTGGTCGTGCTCGATCGACTGGTAGACGTTGGCGAGCGTCTGCGCCTCGACCCCTTGCGCGGCATCGACCACCAGCAGCGCGCCCTCGCATGCGGCGAGGCTGCGGCTGACCTCGTACGCGAAGTCGACGTGGCCGGGCGTGTCCATGAGGTTGAGCTCATAGGTCTCGCCATCGCGGGCGGTGTAGGCGAGGCGCACGGTCTGCGCCTTGATGGTGATGCCGCGCTCCTTCTCGATGTCCATGTTATCAAGGACTTGCTCGGACATCTCGCGCTCGGTCAGCCCGCCGGTGTGCTGGATCAGCCGGTCGGCGAGCGTCGACTTGCCATGGTCGATATGCGCGATGATGGAGAAGTTGCGGATCTTGGAAAGGTCAGTCATTGCGCCGCCCCATTAGCGGCGCTGCAGCGACCTGTCAGCAAGCAATAAGAGGCTCAGGCAGCCTGCTGTTTCGGCGCGTTGGACGAAAGCTTGAACTGAGCGAATGAGCCACCTGAGGCCAACCCCTGCGCCAGAGTGTACTTGCCCGGGGGCAGCGCCTGGAGCGGTGCTCCAGCTGCTGCCAACTCATACGGGCTCACGCGGTGACGGGTGCACAGTCCCCCTGCCCCGTCATCGACCAGTTCCTGTTCGAACTCGAGCCCCTGCGTGTCGTCCATCGTCCGGCGCACCGTGCACACTGCAAGCTGGCCCTGTCCGAAGTCGAGCACGAACATTGTCCCGACAGGTACGTCCTCAAGCCCCTGGATCATCGCGCCCGTGCGTGAAAGATTGCGCAGCGTAACGTCGTAATAGTGATCCTCGTGGATGACCCCGATCTTGCGGAAGACTGTGCGGCGACCGGCACGCTGAGTTCCGGTATCGGTCGGGGCAAGCCTCCACTCGCCCTTGGCGATCTCTTCCGCCACTTCGTCGGCGGTAAGAGCGCCCGAATAGACGAAACCGCAAACCTGGTTGACGCCAAGCCGCTTCAGTTCCTGCATCAGGGCCAGGGCATGGACGCCGGAGGCGACCGTTTCCATTCCCATCGCACCTGCCAGCGCAACAACCGCGCGGACGAGTTCCATGTCGCCGAGGTCGTTGCCCATGACGGGTTCGAAGAAGTCGGCGCCGATGCGCAGCGCATTGAACGGAGCGCGGCGTAGGTAGCTGAGCGATGACAACCCGCTTCCGAACTGATCCAGCGTCAATCGAACGCCCAGCTTGAAGAGGCTGGCCATCGCCTTGTCGACCTTGGAGCCATCGCCGAGCAGAACCGACTCGGGAAGCCGAAGTTCCAGGCGCGCCGGGTCCAGTCCGGTCTTTTCAAGAACGCTTTCTACCGTCTCGACAAAGCCGTTGGCATCGAACTGCACGGGGCTGATGTGCATGGCCACGACCAGGGATTCAGGCCAGGTGGCTGCATCCTCACAGGCTTTCCGCAGGCCCCATTCGCCAATCGGAACAATCAGGCGGCTGCCCTCGGCGATAGGCAGGAAGGTGTCGGCCTCGACGCGCCCTCGCTCCTCGTCGGCCCAGCAATACTGGGCCTCGAGAGCGACCACACGGTTGTCGGCCAGTGAGACAACCGGTTGGTATTCGAGCGTGAAATGCCCCGCCTCGATGGCCTCGGCGAGATCTTCCTCCATGCGCTTGCGCAGGGTTGCTTCATGCTCGAGATCGGCGGCGTAGAAGCGGAACTGCCCGCGCCCACCGTTTTTCGAGGCA
This sequence comes from Qipengyuania sp. RANM35, assembly GCF_041021145.2. Taxonomy (NCBI): domain Bacteria; kingdom Pseudomonadati; phylum Pseudomonadota; class Alphaproteobacteria; order Sphingomonadales; family Erythrobacteraceae; genus Qipengyuania; species Qipengyuania sp. RANM35. The sequence continues at coordinate 1,326,331 of NZ_CM196433.1, forward strand.
TAGAGAGCAAGGTCCGCAGCACGGGTTAGCTCGTCGCGCTCGACCCCGTCGTAGGGGGCGACGGCAATGCCGACCGAACAGCCGATGGAGCAACGTCCCTCTTCCACCGAGTAAGGCTGCGATACGATCTGGATGATCTTCTTTGCGATCTCACCCAGTTCCCCGCGATCATCGAGGTCTGGGATCAGGACCTGGAACTCGTCCCCACCAAGGCGACCGATTTCGCCGCGACCAGCAATCGCACCATGCAGGCGTTCTGCGACCTGCTGCAACAGTTGGTCCCCGGCAGCATGGCCCAGCGTGTCATTGACCTGCTTGAAGCGATCGAGGTCGAGCATCATCAGCGCCGCCGCCCGCTTGGCGCTACGGAAGGCGTGGAGAGTGGAATCGATGCGCTGTTCCATCCGGTGACGGTTGGCGAGACCCGTCAATGAATCGAACTTGGCGAGGCGGTTGGCTTCTTCTTCGGCGCGGTATTCCTCGGTCACGTCCACAGCACTGCCGCGGAAGCCAAGGAAACTGCCGGCTTCATCGTACAGCGGGCGGCCCGAAAGCTGGAGCACCAGACTTCCTGCCTCGCCCCCGCCCTGAACGGCGAGATTCGAGAAACTCTTGCGCGTCCCAAGCTTGAGACCCAGCGAGCGGCCGTCGGCCTCACCTTCCACGGGCACGAAGGCCTGCTGGAAGGGACGTCCGTCAAGATGGGAAAAATCGGCTCCTAGAGCAGCGACGATCCAACCGCTCAGATAGGCGATGCGCCCCTGGCTATCGGTCTTCCAGAAGCCATACGCGCCGGCGGTCTCGATTTCCTCGACAACAGCAACCTTAGCCGAACTGTCGAAGCCTGCCGGTGACGCACCGACGGAAGCTTCGCCAGCCCGCTTGCTCTTGAAGAAATCGGAGAAGGGCATAGCCCCCATGCTCGTTCAGCCTCGCCAAATCCTGCGTCGATATGAATCGGGACTAGTAGAGAATGGTTAGTTTTACCCTAACGTCCGCGATGAAATGCACGGGGCTCACATCACATTTGACGACGATTTGCGCTTAGATCCACCTCCAGGAAGGACTTGCCTCTTCCGGTCGCGCGAAGTTCGGCCATCAGTATTTCGTAGGGATCGTCGGGAAGCTTCTCGAGCGGCTTGCCGGCCGCTTCAATCTGGTAAGGCGAAACCCTGTGCCGTGTGCACAAGCCATCGGCACCATCGCTGATCAGCGGGGTTTCGAATTCGAGCCCCTGCATATGGCTGTCGGAGCGGCGTACCGTGGCGACCGCGAGCTGGCCGCCACCAAGGTTGAGCACAACCTTGGTGTCCAGGGGAACGTTCAGCAGGCCCTCGATCATGGCGCCGGTCTTCGAAAGGTTCCGGAGGGTCACATTGTATTTGTGATCATCGTGGAACAGGCTGATCTTGCGATAGACCGACTTGCGATCGGCCCTGAACCGCTCGGGTCCACGCGGCTCGTAGCGCAACTCGCCCTTTTCAAGGCGCTCGAGCAGTTCTTCGTGCGGTATCGCCTGCGAAAAGATGAAACCCTGAACATGGCTGGCGCCGCGCTCGGTGACGAGATTGAGTTCGTCCTTCGTCTCGACGCCCTCTGCGACCGTTTCCATGCCAAGGGATTCGGCAAGGCTCACGATGGCGCTCATGATCGCCGGGTTGTTGTTACCCTTTTCGGTAGCACCACGGACGAAGCTCTGGTCGATCTTGATCTTATCGAAGGGGGCCTTTTGCAAATAGCTGAGCGAGCTGTATCCCGTGCCAAAATCGTCGAGTGCCAGTCGCACGCCGATGCGCTTCAGTTCCTCGAACATGGATTGGGTGCGCTCTGCGTCACCGACGAAAACGCTTTCGGTGATTTCGAGCTCGAGGCGATGCGGTTCGAGACCCGATTCAAGCAGAACCGACTTCACCAGCGCAGGGAAATCGTCCCGCGCAAACTGGATCGGGGAAACGTTCACCGCCACACGCAGTTCGACCGGCCATTCCTTGGCCTGCTTGCACGTTTCCAACAGGGCCCATTCGCCCAGATGCTTGATCGTGCCGATGTCTTCGGCGACCGGGATGAACTGTGACGGCGGGATAAAGCCACGCTCAGGATGCTCCCAGCGCATCAGGGCCTCGAGGCATTTCAGCATGTGCGTCTTGGCATCGACGATCGGCTGGTAGTGCATCTTCAGCTCGTTGTTTTCGAGCGCGTCGCGCAGGTCTTCTTCGATCTGGCGCCGGTGCTTCGCACCATCGGTGAAGTCGATGTGGAAGAAGCGGTACTGCCCGCGGCCACCACCTTTTGCAGCATAAAGAGCAAGGTCAGCCGCCTTGATCAGCTCGTCGGATTCGACCCCGTCATACGGCGCTACCGCAACGCCGACAGAGGTCCCGATTATCGCGCGCGACCCGTTGATTTGGTACGGCTGCGAGATCATCTGGATGATGCGTTGCGAAAGTTCGCCAAGATCGCCGCGGTCGTCCATGTCTGGGAGAATGACCTGGAATTCGTCACCACCCAGGCGGCCGATTTCGCCCTTGTCGCCGACGACTTTCTCTAACCGCGCCGCAACCTGGCGAAGCAATTCATCTCCCGCCGGGTGACCGAGCGTATCGTTGACCTGCTTGAAGCGGTCGAGGTCGAGCATCAGCAACGCGCAACTGCGCTTTGAATTGCGAAAGGCCTGCAAGGTCGCATCCAGGCGCTTGTTCATGCGATGCCGATTGGCAAGGCCGGTAAGCGAATCATATTGTGCCATGCGCTCGGCATCGCGCCTGCTCTGGAAGCTCGAGGAAATGTCCTTGGCGCTGCCACGATAGCCGATGAATTCCTGGTTGTCGTCAAACTGCGGCTTGCCGGCAATTTCCCACCACATCTCGCTCGATCCCAAAGCAAGCCGTACCGGGTACTGGGTAATCGAATTTCTTGCCCCGAGGAGAAAGTTCAGCGGGCGTTCCGGCTGCTGTCCGCCCTGCTCTTCCACCTCGTGAGTGAACAATTTGGCAAGGTGGGTGCCGATTATTTCCTCGGCCTTGCAGCCGAGCTTGTTCATGGCGTTCTCAGAAAGGTAGATCAGGCGACCCTGCGCATCCGTCGCCCAGAACCAGCCAAGTCCCGCGTTTTCGAAACTGTCGAGCAATTCCACGCGACGAAGCGTATCGCTTCCGATCGGTTGTACCGCCGCACTTTCGACCTGCTGAACTTTGGCGCGATTGGATCGCGCGAAGAACCCTGCCATTCCCAATCTCTTTCAAATTTGAACCGGCGATCCCATTCGGCTCATTGATTCAGATGTCGTGACGCTTAGGCCGAATTCCTTTCCAAACGCATAACCATGACCTTCAAGGCTCTTGTCCACCGCGCCCACTTGCCAGCCGCGCCCGCCATGTGCTTGTGTGCCTGACTGCTTCTCGGGGAGAGGACCTGGATGCGTCACATCGCAATCGTCGGCTCGGGTCCGGCGGGCTATTACACCGCCGAAGCGGCAGTGAAGAAATGGGGCGAAGATGTGCGGGTGGACGTGTTCGACCGGCTGCCCGTTCCTTATGGACTGATCCGTACTGGCGTTGCGCCCGATCACCAGTCGATCAAAGCGGTTTCGAAGCGCTACGAGAAGGTCGCGCTCACGGACAATGTCAGGTTCGTCGGCAACGTTGCGGTCGGGACGGATGTGACCGTGAAAGAGCTTCAGGATCTCTATGATGCGATCGTCTTCGCGACCGGTGCACCGCATGATCGTCAGCTAGATATCGAGGGCGCAGACCTAGAGAATGTCATCGGCAGTGCCGCTTTTGTCGGGTGGTACAATGGGCATCCGCAATTCGCAGATCTCGACCCCAACCTGGCCGGACGCAACGCCGTGGTCATCGGCATGGGAAATGTCGCGCTCGATGTTGCAAGGATACTTTCGAAAGAACGTTGTGAATTCGACGGCTCCGATATTGTAAGTCATGCGCTTGAAGCTCTGTGCAGGTCGAACATCGAGACGGTCACGATCCTCGGTCGGCGCGGGCCGCACCAGATCATGATGACGCCGAAGGAGTTGGGAGAGCTCATGCATCTCGACCGGGCAAGTCCGCATGTCGATGCTGCTGACCTACCGCCCGTCGACGACGATGCGATTCTCGAGCCCGGCTTGCGCAAATCGGTCACACTGCTGCGCGACTTTGCTGCGATCCCGGAAAGTATCCATGGCGAAAAGCGGATCGCGATCGAGTTCGATTTCTTTGCCAGCCCCGTTTCCTTGCGCGGGACAGGTGGCAAGGTAAGCGAAATCGAAGTCGAGCGGACGAAGGTCGAAGCCGGTCGCGCAATTTCAACTGGCGAGACCTACACTATCCCCGCCGATCTCGTTGTATCTTGCATCGGATACCGCAGTTCACCGATCGACGGCGTCCCCTTCGACGAGCGAGCAGGGCGTTTTCCTAATGACGAGGGGCGCATCCTACCCGGTCTTTATTGCGTCGGATGGGCCAAGCGAGGCCCCAGCGGCACGATCGGTACCAACCGACCTGACGGATACGCTGTGATCGACGTGGTTGAGCAGGACATCGGCCCGGGTGGAAGGAAGCGTGGCCGTGAGGGCTTCGATGAGCTTGCCACCTCGCGCGGAATTGATGTCGTGACCTTCCGAGACTGGCAGAAGATCGAACAGGCCGAAGAGGCCGCCGCCCGCCACGGTTCCCCTCGCGAGAAGTTCGTCGACGTCGAGAGCATGATTGCTGCACGCGACAATTGACTTCGCCTTGCAATCGGAACGGTGCCGCAGCATTACCCGTTGAAACGTCGCATCTAAGATCCCGATTTCTACCGGAGGTAGCCGCGAAATGGCCAAGCTCGAAGACGAAGCCGCCCAGTACACCAGCGCTCTTGGCCCGCTCGTCGGACTCACGCGAGAAGACATTTTCGGTGCCGTCGCGGTAATGCTTCGTGAAACGGCTTCAGACCCGCAGCGACTGATGAAGCACGGCCAGGAGATGGGCCAGGACATGATCAAGATCATGACCGGCAAAAGCGATCTGGCGCCCAATCCCAAGGACAAGCGCTTCCAGGACCCCGCGTGGCAGTACAACCCCTTCATGCGTGCCGGCATGCAGTACTATCTCGCCGTCCAGAAGGGTGCGGCGAAGTGGCTGGAGGATCTCGAACTCGACGAGCTGGAGAAAGATCGGGCGCGCTTCATTTCCAATATCATCATCGATGGGCTCGCTCCGACGAACACCCTCGTGGGCAATCCGACCGCCCAGAAGATGGCGATCACGAGCGGCGGCCTCAGCCTGATCAAGGGCCTCAAGAACGCTTACGACGACATGGTCCACAACAAGGGCATGGTCAGCCAGGTCGACAAGAAGCCCTTCAAGCTCGGCGAAAACGTTGCGACATCGAAGGGCGACGTGGTCCTACGCACCGAGATGATGGAACTCATCCACTACGCCCCGACGACCGACGAGGTGTATGAGATCCCGCAGCTGACGATCCCGCCGCAGATCAACAAGATGTACATCAACGATCTCAGTCCCGAGAAATCGGTGGTGAAATACCAACTCGACAACGGCATCCAGACCTTCGTCATCAGCTGGAAGAACCCGTCAAAGGAACAGGGCCATTGGGACATGGCCGACTACGTGAATTCGTGCCGGCTCGCGATGGAGACGGTCAGCAAGATAACGGGTTCGAAGAAGGTCAATGTTTCGGCAGGCTGCTCGGGTGGTCAGACCGCATCCATGGTGGCGAGCAAGCTTGCTTCCGACGGTGACGACCTCCTCGGTTCGCTGACCCTCATGGTCTGCGTTCTGCATCCGATGCAAAACGATATCGAGGCCGGTTCGCTGGTGAGCGAAAATGGCTTGGCGCTCGCCAAACAGCGCGCCGCCAAGAAGGGCATTATCAAGGGCGATGACCTTGCCCGCGGCTTCGCCTGGCTGCGTCCGAACGACCTCATCTGGAACTACGTCATCAACAACTACCTGCTAGGACAGGATCCGCCGGCCTTCGACGTGCTGTTCTGGAATGCCGATGCGACGAACCTATCCGCCGCACTGATGGGTGACTTCCTGACGATCTTCGAGACGCTCGCCTTCACCAAGAAGGGCGAAGTCGAAATGGTCGACCACAAGGTCGATCTGTCCAAGGTGACGAGCGATCTCTTCATCCTTGGGGGCGTCACCGACCATATCACCCCGTGGAAAGCCACCTATCGCTCGACCCGCCTGTTCGGCTCGAAGGACGTGACCTATGTTCTCAGCCATTCCGGCCACATGCAGGCGATCCTCAACCCCCCCGGCAACCCCAAGGCGAAGTACTACATCCAGTCCGACGCCAAGAAAAAGCTGCCCGAAACCGCCGACGAATGGCTGAAGGGCACCGAGGAAGTGGCGGGTAGCTGGTGGCCCTACTGGATGGACTGGATGCAGGCCCGTTCAGGAACGAAGAAGGCGGCACCTGCGAAAACGGGGAACAAGGAGTTCCCGGCACTGGACCCCGCCCCCGGTCTTTACGTTATGGAGCCCTGCTGAAATCGCTACGAAGGCACCCGACGTGACCGCACGCAAGGACAAGTCCATGACCGCCACGATCCGCATGATGGAGGCCGGCGGTCGCACACTGAGAGTGGCCACCTGGCGGCTCGACAAGAAGTCGGAGCACCCACCGATCCTGTTCTTCAACGGGATTGGCGCGAATATCGAAGCGGTTGCCCCTCTCGCCGAACAGCTCCCCGAACGAGGGTTCGTCATGTTCGACATGCCGGGAACTGGTGAAAGCCCCGATCCGACCGTGCCCTACAATCCGTTCACGATGAGCTGGACGGCAAGCCAAATCCTTGACCAGTTGGGCCTCGATCTCGTCGACGTAATGGGTGTCTCCTGGGGCGGTGCCATGGCGCAGCATTTCGCCCTGCAGCATCCGGGCGTGACCCGGCGGCTGGTGCTCGTAGCGACGACGGCTGGCATGCTGATGGTCCCCGGCAATCCTGCAGCGCTGACAAAAATGGCGAATCCGCGCCGCTACATCGACCCCAAGTTCATGAACGAGCACTTCCAGACGCTCTACGGCGGTGTCGATCGGGACGGTGCCAAGCACCAGAAGGACAGCCACATCGGGCGCCTCAAGCCGCCGAGCCCGCGCGGCTATTTCTACCAGCTCCTGGCCATGCTCGGCTGGACCAGCCTTCCCGCCCTGCCCTTCATGAGCAAGGAAACGCTCGTGATGATGGGTGACGAAGATCAGATCGTCCCGCTCATCAACGGTCGCATTCTCGCCTCTGCCATACCCAATGCCAGGTTGGAGGTATTCAAGGGCGGTGGTCACCTGTTCCTGCTGACACACGCCGACGAAAGCGTGGCTGCACTGAGGGACTTCCTCGACGCTCCCGACACCGATGCGGAGCGTCGCCGGGCGGCCTGACGGCCCAAGGCGGATCATCGGGCATGGAGAGAGAAACCTGACCGATGGACGCAACGATCAATGACGATACGCCCGCGCTCGCTGTAGCGCGGCCCATTTCGGGTGACGGAGGCGCGCTGGGGAAGACCGGCTTTGCCTGGGCTCTCTTCGAATGGGCGCGCAACCCCTACTACATCCTCGTCGTCATCTACATTTTCGCGCCGTATTTCGCGCGCGACATCATCGGCGCGGACTTGCTGGCAAGCGGCGCCCTTGACGGTCTCGATCCCGAAACCGCCCGGAACACGGCCAATGCGCAGGGACAGGCGACCATTGCCTCGGTAACGAAATGGGCAGGCCTGATAGCCGCCCTGACTGCTCCGTTTCTCGGCGCAGCACTGGATCGCGGGGGCAGGCTAAAGATCGTGCTCGCTTTGCCTGTGACAGCGATCGTCATCTGCTCCGCGCTGCTGTGGTATGCCATGCCCGGGGGTAAGGGTCTGTCGACACCTGCGATTATGGCGCTTCTGGTCATCGCCTATGTGAGCTTCACCTATTCCGAAGTGACGCACAACTCGATGCTCAGCGTCGCCGGAACACCCGACCGGCTGGCGATGATTTCCGGCCTCGGCCTCGGCCTCGGAAACCTTGCCGCGACGCTGATTTTCATCGCGATTGCGGTGCTGTTCGTTCTCCCTGCGACAATTTCGTGGCCCTTCCCCGTGCCCCAGTTCGGGATCGACCTCGACAAGTTCGAACATGCGCGCCTCGTCGGCCCCATTTGCGCTGTCTGGCTGGCAGTTTTCTCGATCCCCTTCTTCCTCAATGCACGCGATCCGGGCGTTGCCGGCGCCAGTTGGCGTACCGCGATGGTCGAGGGGGTCAGGAGCGTCCGGCAAACCGTCCGCGAGGCATCGAAATATCGCGAGCTGATGAAGTTCCTTCTCGCCCGCATGTTCTATGCCGATGCCATGGCTGCCCTGCTTGCGCTGGGAGCAGTCTACGTGGCGCTGTTCCTCGGCTGGGGTTTTCTCGAGATGCTGTGCTACGCCATTTTCGCCAGTGCGTGCGCCTTCGGCGGTGGAATTTTCGGCGGATGGCTTGAAGACCGGATCGGGGTCAAGCGGGCGCTGGCGGTCGAAATTCTGGCCATGGTCGTTACCGGCCTCTTCCAGCTGAGCATTACCCGGGACAGCCTTTTCCTTGGCCTCATCGACAACTTCCAGGTCTGGGACGGACTGGTTTTCAAGACCCTCTCCGACCTGACCTATCTCGGCCTTATCAGCGTGGTCGCGGTTACGGCGACAGCCAGCATCGCATCGAGCAGGACGATGTTGGTGGCCCTTGCTCCTCCCGGACGGAGTGGGGAATTCTTCGGTCTCTTCGCAATTGCCGGCACGATCACGGTCTGGATGGGGCCGCTTCTCGTCCAGTATTTCACCCTCTGGTTTACCAGCCAGCGTGTCGGCATGGCATCGATTTCCCTGCTGTTCGTCATCGGATTGACCGTGCTTTTGACCGTTTCCATGCCCGCGCGAGGCGCAGCGAAGGGATAGCTGGACTCATCGGTTTCATTGTGAGACCTTCCTTTCGAGAGAGAGGAGTTTCCCCATGCCCGCATTCGACCTGATCGTACGTAACGCCACCATTGTAGACGGAACGGGGGGCGCACGATTCTCGGGCGATATCGCGGTCAAGGACGGCCTGATCGCGCAAGTCGGCAAGGTGACCGGAGATGCGGCGGAGGAGATCGATGCGGGCGGCCATCTTGTCACCCCCGGCTTCGTCGACGTCCACACGCATTACGACGGTCAGGCGACCTGGGACCAGGAAATGGCTCCGTCGAGCTGGCACGGCGTGACCACGGTCATCATGGGCAATTGCGGCGTCGGCTTCGCCCCGGCGCACAAAGACAAGCACGAATGGCTGATCGGGCTGATGGAAGGGGTCGAGGACATTCCCGGCACCGCACTTGCGGAGGGCCTCTCGTGGAACTGGGAAACCTTCCCCGAATATCTCGATGAGCTCGAGCGCCTGCCGCGCACCGTCGATGTCGGTACGCACGTCCCGCATGGCGCTGTGCGCGCCTATGTCCTGGGCGACCGCGAACAACCCGGTGCCATCCCGACCGAGGATGACATCGCCAAGATGTCGGCCATCGTCGAAGACGGTGTAAGGGCCGGAGCGCTAGGCTTTTCCACCTCGCGCACCGTGCTTCACCGCGACATCGACGGAGAAGTGGTCCCCGGCACCACCGCCACCGCGGAAGAGCTCGTCGCCATCGGTCGGGCCATGGGCCGCGCTGGCCATGGCGTTTTCGAAATGGCCAGTGACATGATGCGCGAGTGGGACGAGTTCGGTTGGATGGGCAAACTCAGCCGCGAAACCGGCCTTCCCGTTACCTTTGCCGCCCTCCAGTCCATCGCCAAGGAAATGCCGCTCGAAGAGCAGATCGAATGCATGCGCGCCGAAAACGACAACGGCGCCAACATCGTCGCGCAAATCGCGCTTCGCGGTAACGGCATCGTGATGGCCTGGCAGGGGACAGTGCACCCGTTCCGCTTCCGCCCGAGCTGGCAAGCGATCGAAGGACTCCCGTGGGAAGAACAACGCGCCAAGCTGCTCGACCCGGCCTTCAAGGCACAGCTGCTGTCCGAAACCAACGATCTCAGCGAAGTGAACCCGGACATCGTCGGCCTGATCATGGTCGTGTGCGGTGGCTGGGGATACCAGTTCGAGATGGATCCGGACTTCAACTACGAACCGACGGCAGAGGAGAGCGTTCTTGCGCGCGCTGAAAAGGCGGGCGTTTCCGGCGACGAATACGCTTACGACCTGCTGTGCCGCGACGAGGGCAAGGGGTTCATCTACCTGCCGATCCTCAATTACGCCGACGGCAACCTCGACTTCCTGATGGACCTGCAGCAGTCGGACGACACGGTGAACTCGCTGTCCGACGGCGGCGCGCACTGCGGCACCATTTGCGATGCTGCGTCGCCCACCTTCATGCTCCAGCACTGGGTGCGCGATCGTTCGCGCGGCACCATCTCGCTGGAAAATGCGGTCAAGCGCCAGTGCTCGGATACCGCGCGGCTTTATGGTCTCGATGACCGCGGTGTCATCGCGCCCGGCTATCTCGCCGATCTCAACATCATCGACATGGATCGTCTCAAGCTCGGCAAGCCGTGGCTTGCCTTCGACCTTCCGGCCGGTGGCAAGCGCCTGCTCCAGAAGGCAGAAGGCTATATCGCCACGATCAAGAACGGCAAGGTTACTTTCCGCGAGGGTCAGTGGACCGGAGAGACCCCTGGCAATTTGATCCGCGGCCCGCAACGCGTCGAGATGGCGGAGGCTGCCGAATGAAGGCGATCCGCACCGGCGCGACGCCTTCCACTCTCGAAGCTCTCGAATTTGCCGACGTAGCCGATGCGCCCGATCCGGGGCCGGGCGAGATCACGGTCGCGCTGAAGGCGAGTTCATTGAACTTCCACGACTATGCCGTCGTCAAGGGCATGATCCCGTCCGCACTTGGCCGGATCCCGATGTCTGATGGTGCGGGTGAGGTCGTCGCCGTGGGCGAAGGGGTGGCCGACTACAAGGTCGGTGATGCGGTGGTCAGCACCTTCTTTCCGGACTGGCTCGACGGGCGCCCCCCGGCGACCGCGTTCACCCGCGTCCCGGGCGACGGGATCGACGGCTATGCGCGCGAGGCGATGACCGCGCCGACAAGCTGGTTCACTCGCGTTCCCAAGGGCTACACCCATGCCGAGGCAGCGACGCTGACCTGCGCCGGCCTCACGGCGTGGCGGGCGCTGTTCGTCGACAATGCGGTCAAGCCGGGGGACACCGTGCTTGTCCAAGGCACTGGCGGAGTGTCGATTTTCGCCCTGCAGTTCGCCAAGGCTGCAGGTGCAACGGTCATCGCGACCAGTTCGAGCGGCCAGAAGCTCGAGCGCCTCAAGGACATGGGTGCAGACCACCTCATCAACTATCGCGAAGTCGAGGCATGGGGCCCCAAGGTCCTTGAACTGACTGGCGGACGCGGCGTGGACTGCGTGGTCGAAATCGGCGGTGCGGGCACGCTCGACCAGTCGATGCTGGCGACCCGCGTGGGTGGCCACGTAGCTTTGATAGGCGTGCTGGCGGGGTTTGCCGGTCCGGTGCAGACCGCACTCCTGATGGCCAAGAACCTGCGCGTGCAGGGACTAACGGTGGGAAGCCGCCAGCAGCAACTCGACATGATCGCAGGGATCGAGGCGAACGGCATAAAGCCGGTAATTTCGGACACCTTCGAACTCGAGCGCCTTGCCGACGCCTTCCGTCATCAGGAAAGCGGCGGCCATTTCGGGAAGATCGCGGTCGCCATCTAGGGAGAAGAACCGATGTCGCCTGCCGAGTATGAACGCCTCGACGCACTCGGCATGGCCGAACTCGTCGCCAAGGGTGAGGTAGCGCCGGTAGAGCTTGTCGATCTGGCGATTGCGCAGATCGAGAGGCTGAACCCGCAGCTCAATGCCGTGGTCTTCAGCGATTATGACGGCGCCCGCGACCGTGCCCGAGGAAACTTGCCGAACGGGCCGTTCAAGGGTGTTCCGTTCCTCCTCAAGGACATCCTTGGCGACCTCGAAGGCTGGCCGACGCGCAATGGATCGCGGCTCTGCCTGCCCTTGCCGATGCCTTTCACCTCGACGCTGGTCGAGCGCTTCCTCGCTGGCGGGCTCGTTCCCATCGGCAAGACCAACGTGCCCGAGTTCGGCCTCGTCGGCACGACCGAGAGCAAGCTCTATGGCCCGGCGAAGAACCCCTGGGGCGCAGAGCATTCGACCGGTGGCTCATCGGGTGGATCGGGGGCCGCGGTGGCAAGCGGCATGGTCCCGGTCGCACATGCCAATGATGGCGGCGGTTCGATCCGCATTCCGGCAAGCTGCAATGGCCTGATTGGCCTAAAACCCACCCGGGCGCGCAATCCTCTGGGACCCATGCTCGGCGACGTCATGGGCGGCATCGTGGCAGAACATGTCGTCAGCAGGAGCGTGCGCGACACCGCCGCCATGCTGGACGTGACCGCAGGACCTGCGCCCGGCGATCCCTATTCCGCGCCTGCGGCTCCCGCCAACTGGCTGGCGGCATCGCAGCAGCCTTGCCCGCGCCTGCGCATCGGTTTTGCGCGAACTCGCCCGGGTGGCGGAAGCCCGCTCGATCCGCAGGCCGTCGCGGCCGTCGAACACGCAGCGAGGCTGTGCGAGGATCTGGGTCACCATGTCGAAGAGGCTTCTCCCCCGGTGACCAGTGAGGCCCTGTTCGAGCCCTTTATCGCCATCTGGGCGAGCGGCGCGGCCATGCAGATCGACGGCATCTGCCAAATGACGGGCCAGAACCCCGGCCCGGACAATCTCGAAGGGCTGACGCGGGGTCTTTATGAAATCGGCAAGGCCACATCCGCGCCGCAGCTATGGGGCGCGATCTTCCAGTTGCAGCAGATGGCCCGCTCGGTCGCTGCCTGGCATGCGAATTTCGACATCTGGCTGACACCCACCCTCGGTGCTCCACCCCCGCGGAACGGCACCTTTGTGCTCGACAGCGAAGATGTAGAGACGGGCTTCGGCGCCATGACCGACTACGTGCCCTTCACGGCCATCCAGAACGCCACAGGCCAGCCGGCGATCAACGTGCCCTTGTGGTGGACGCCGGAAGGCCTGCCGATGGGCACGCAGTTCGTCGGGCGGGTTGGCGAGGAAGCGCTGCTGCTCCAGCTCGCGACGCAATTGGAAACCGCCCAGCCCTGGTTCGACCGGCGTCCCGCGCTCTAGGGTTCGATCACGATCCCCTTGGCGGGATCGACCGCGCCGCCGACCATGTCGACGAAGACCTTGCGCGCTGCCTCTAGTCCTGCGTGGCGTTCGATGGTGACGCTGTTACCGCAATCGCCAAGAAAACCGGCCCAGCATTGCGCCATGAGCTGGCCGGCCTGTTCCGGACCGACTTCCTTGAACAGGGCGACGGCATGGTCGGGGGCGAAGAACAGCGTCGGCGTCGGTCCCGGAATGGCATCGGTACCAGCACCCCGCTCCTCGACATGGGTCACGCCGACAAGGCAGGAGTATTTGAGGTTGTCCCCGAGGTGTGAATGCACCGCCCGCAAGAGGTTGGAGCTGCCCGCAAAATCGACCGAAACGCTCGGGCGTGCCGCAATATCGCCCACCGCATCATAGGGCAGGACTTCATCGTACAGGCCGCTCGCCTTCACGAACTCCACATTGCCGGCCGAGGTAAGGCCGACCCGCCGCACCGAAGGCGAACGATGCTTGGCGACGCTCGCCAATCCCATCGCCGTCTTGGACGAAGCGCTGGTTATGACCAGCTGGTCTGCGCCGAACCAGTTTTCCGACCGCATGAAGTATTCGATCAGGAAGCCGGTCTTGAACAGCGGGCCGAAGATCATCCGTTCGCCCTCGCGCGAGGGATCGTGTTCGGGGTCGGCAGCAAGGCGTGAATACTGGTTGTAGATCGGGCTCATCGGCTGGCGATGCGCTGCTGTGTCGACGAACCCTCCCGCAGTGACTTTGCCGGGAACCACGTCGAGATGGCTCGCCATGGGGAGATAGCCGTAAACGCGCTCGCCCACCGCGACATCGGGACAATTGCTCTCGATGACGCGGGCGTGCCCCCACATCGGCACGATGCCCTTGCCCTCAGGCGCGGGAAAGAAGTTCCAGTAACCGAAGCCGTCCCCCACGACGGCATAGGTCACATTGTTCGAGGTGACTGAAAAGCTCTCGACGGCGAGGCGGACGGCACCATCTGCGAGAGGACCTGCATCCGCATCGACCAGCTCGGCATTGGTGAGGTCGGATTTGGCGACGTGGACTTGCTGCATTTCGGCTCTCCTTGCGCTGCCAAGCTAGCGCCCCCGCGCCTGCCTGCAAGCCTTCCTTAACCATGAAAGCCTATCCCGACGGCCGGGGGCCCATGGAATGCATCCGGACAAGCGCTTTGCCACGATAGACGCCCTGCGCGGGCTGGCCGCCATCGGCGTGATGCTGTTCCATGTCCGGCAGGATGTCGGGTTCCAGGTTCCGGGCGGCTATCTCGCCGTGGACCTGTTCTTCTGCCTCAGCGGCTTCGTCATTGGCCGCGCCTACGAGATGCGCCTGCGCGACGGGTTGGGCGCGCGCGAGTTCGTAGAGCGCCGGATCGTGCGCCTCTGGCCGATGCTGGCGCTGGGGGCATTGCTGGGCATAGCCATACATGGCGGGCACGCGGGGATGCTCTTTCTCCTGCCGAACTGGCTGTCGGACGGATTGCTCTACCCTGCCAACCCGCCGCTTTGGTCACTGCTCTTCGAGATGGTGGCCTACATCGCCTTCGCGCTGGTGTTGCATCGGTTGAACACATTGACCCTCGCGCTGATCGCGGGTGCTGCGGGATTGGTCCTCGCAGGTTATTCCGGGACACCAATGCGTTTCGCCGACCTCGGTGCAGACTGGGTGAGTTTTGGCGCCGGGTTTGCACGTGTCGGCTATGCGTTCAGCGCCGGGGTTATTGTCCATCGAGTGACGATCAGCCGCACCACGGCCAGGCTTTCGACGCTCGGTTGGATCCTTGCCCTGCCTCTGGCCGGCGTTTTCATGCTGGTTGGTGAAGCGGATAATCGGGCAGCGCTTGCTTTCGTACTCCTCGGCGTCCCCGCTTTCACCGCAGCGGCGAGCCAGGTCGAAGTCCCGCAGCTTCGTATCGCGGCCTTCCTCGGCGATGCGTCCTATCCGCTATACTGCATCCACGTACCCTTGCTTGCGCTGATGGCGGGCGCAGGCGACGTAGCGGTACTGACTGCTTGCGCCGCCCTTGTTATTGCAAGTGTAGCGCTGGAGCGCCTTCTCGACCGTCCCCTGCGCAGCAAGCTCGACCTGCTGCGCAAGCGCGGTCGCGCCGAGGTCAGACCCGCATCGGCATGAGGACGTAAAGCGCCGGCGAATCGTCGTTCTTGCGGATCAGCGTCGGGGCGCCAGCATCGGCGAGGTGGATCTCGACCGTATCGCTGTCGATCTGGTTGAGGATGTCCTTGAGATAGGTCGCATTGAAGCCGATCTCGAAAGCATCAGCCGAATACTCTGCCGGCACTTCTTCCGATGCGACGCCATTGTCGGGCGAAGTCACGGTCAGCGTTACCTTGTCCCGGTCGAGGCCCATCTTGACCGCGCGGGTCTTCTCCGTGGCGATGGTCGCAACGCGGTCCACACCCTCGAAGAAACTCTTCGGATCGAGCTTGAGGAGCTTGTCGTTACCCGTCGGAATGACGCGCGAATAGTCGGGGAAGGTTCCGTCGATCAGCTTGCTGGTGAGAACGACACCGCCCTCGCCGCCAAGGGTGAAACGGACCTTGCTGGCCGAGAGGTCGATCTGGACATTGCCGTCCATCGCTTCCTCGAGCAGCTTGCGCAGCTCCGCAACGGCTTTGCGCGGCACGATAACGTCGGGCATTCCCTCTGCGCCGTCAGGACGGGCAATGGTGAAACGGGCGAGACGGTGACCGTCGGTCGCCGCGGCCTTGAGCACCGGCTTGTCCTCATCCGACACGTGCAGGAAAATGCCGTTGAGGTAGTAGCGAGTCTCTTCGGTCGAGATTGCGAAACGCGTGCGGTCGATCAGCTCGGCCAGCGTCTTGGCAGGGACTTCGAAGCTGGTCGGCAGGTCGCCTTCGACGATCACCGGGAAGTCATCACGCGGCAGGGTCGGCAGGCTGAAGCGGCTGCGTCCCGCCTTCACGGCCATGCGATTTTCCGCCGTTTCGAGGCTGACCTGGCTGCCTTCGGGCAGCTTGCGGGCAATATCGAACAGGAGGTGCGCGGAAACCGTGATCGAACCCGGGCTTTCGACACTGGCGCTCATGTGCTCGACCACCTGGAGGTCGAGGTCGGTCGCCATGACCTTGAGCGAATTGTCGCCTTCGGCCTCGATCAGCACGTTCGACAGGATGGGGATCGTGTTGCGGCGTTCCACCACCGACTGCACGTGTGAGAGACAGCGCAGGAGTGTTGCGCGTTCGATAGTGGCCTTCATGGTCCTTCTTTCGTCCCTGCTGGGCGCAGAAGGGGCCGGAATCGCCCCCTGAGCGCCGGAATACGGATATTCACCCTAGCGAGGCCGCCAAAGGGGGCAAGGCTGCAGCGCCCTGCCCCTGCTTTCCTTGGGGAAAACTGGTGATTTAGCTGATCATCGCCATGCCGCCGTTCACGTGCAGCGTCTGACCCGTGACATAGGCAGCTTCGTCGCTGGCGAGATAGGCCACGGCGGCACCGATCTCGTCGCCTTCACCCATGCGCCCCATCGGGATGCGGGCATTGATCGCGGCCTTCTGGTCGTCGGTCAGAGCGTCGGTCATGGCGGTACGGATGAAGCCGGGAGCGACGCAGTTCACGGTGATCCCGCGGCTCGCCAGTTCCTGCGCCAGGCTCTTCGACATGCCGGTAAGGCCCGCCTTGGCGGCAGTGTAGTTCATCTGGCCCGGATTGCCGGTCGCCCCGACCACGCTGGTGATCGAAATGATCCGCCCATGGCGCGCCTTCATCATCGGGCGGGCGGCGGCACGCATCAGGCGAAAGCTCGCTTCGAGGTTGATGCGGATCACATCGTCCCACTCTTCGTCCTTCATCCGCATGGCGAGGTTGTCGCGCGTGATGCCGGCATTGTTGACGAGGATGTCGACCTTGCCGAGCGTGTCGACGGTCGCCGGGATCAGCTCCTCGACTTGCGTCGTGTTCGACAGGTCGCAAGTGATCTCGACATGGTCATGCCCGAACTCGTCGTTGAGCTGTTCGCGGAAGGAGCGCAGCTTGGCCGCGTTCGAGCCCGAGAGTGCGAGGCGAGCCCCCTGCTTCGCCAGCGCATAGGCGATCGAGGAACCGATACCGCCGCTGGCGCCGGTGACGAGCGCGGTCTTTCCTTCGAGGCTGAACATTATCCCTGCTCCTTCGCGAAATTCTCGAGATCTTCCATCGTGACGAGGCTTACCGTCGCGGCGTCGGGCGCGATCCGGCCGACCATCGGGCCGAGGACCTTGCCGCCGAGTTCGACGAAGCGATCGATCCCCGCCGCATGCATGGCCAGCACGCTCTCGCGCCAGCGCACACGACCGGTCACCTGCTCGACCAGCAACCTCTGTTCCTCGCCCGCATCGGTAACGCGCGCGGCAGTCACGTTGGCAAAAATGGGAACGGAGAATGCCTGTGGCGGGGCATCGCCGAGCGCAGCCTCCATGCGGCGCGCTGCCGGCTCCATCAGCGAACAATGGAATGGTGCCGACACGGGCAGTTTGATGCCGCGCTTGATCCCGTGATCCTTGGCGAGCTCTATAGCACGCTCGATTGCCTCTACATGACCCGATATAACGACCTGCGTCGGATCGTTGTCGTTGGCGACCTCGCAAACCTGGCCCTGAGCCGCCGCAGCGGCCAGTGCCGTCGCCTTTTCGATGTCCGCACCGAGCAGTGCCGCCATCGCGCCGACGCCAACCGGCACTGCATCCTGCATCGCCGTCCCGCGCAGTCGAAGGAGCCTCGCGGCATCGCTGAGCGAGAAAGCTCCGGCGGCGCAAAGTGCGCTGTATTCGCCGAGCGAGTGGCCCGCGACACACTCGGCCTTGTCGGCGAGGATCACGCCGAATTCCTTCTCCAGCACGCGCAAAGTGGCGATGGAGTTAGCCATGATCGCGGGCTGCGCATTGGCGGTCATCGTAAGATCGGCCTCGGGACCGTCCTTCATCAGGGCCGAGAGCTTCTGCCCCAATGCCTCGTCGACTTCCTCGAAAACCTCGCGGGCGTGGGCGCTGGCCTCGGCGAGCTCGACGCCCATGCCGACCTTCTGGCTTCCCTGGCCGGGGAAGATGAATGCGTTCATTGTTCTCTCCTTCACGCGCGGCGCGCCTAGCGGCGGCCTGCGTCCGCCTCAAGTCCGAAGGGCACGATCCTGTTGGCAGACGTGTGTCCGATCTCGGCGCGACCGAGATATTCGATGCCGCGCTTGTCGCACCAGTAACGGGCAATATCCTCGACACCTGCTCCGAATGGGCGGTCGTTTTCGGGGACTGCCGTGACCTGGCCAAGGCGCAAACCGGCTACGTCGCGCAGGTGGGCGGTCACATGGAAGAACAGCCGGTCGATCGCGTATTCATACTCTCCGACCTCTTCCACCAGCACCTCATGGCCTGCGAGAGTGGGCATGAATTCGGTGCCGGCCATCATGGCCAGCGTATAGAGATTGAACGCCGCGGCAGGAGCTCCGGTCAGTCCAGGCTCGAGACCGTCGCGATCACCGGAAAACCAGCGAAGCACACGACGGATTGCGTCCGCCCCGCCCTCGCGCATGATATCGACCGGCATGGGCGAGTGTACGGCATGGCCGATCCCGGCACGATAGAGACCGCCGAGCAGCGTACCGAGATCAGAATAGCCGAAATAGGTCTTGCGCCGCGCCGCTTCGCCCATGCGACCGAGAAACTCGCCAGCGATGCGGTTCGAGCCGTAGCCGCCCTTGGCGAACCAGATCGCATCAAATTGCGGGTCGCCTGCACAATCGAGCAGAGCGGACAGACGCACAGCATCGTTTCCGGCGAAATGCCCGTCCTCGATGAAGCACTGGTCATGGAAATGAAGTTCGAGGCTGGGAAACTCGGTCTCGGCAATCGCCAGTACCTCGTCTGCCCACACCCGCTTGAGCGGTGTTGCGGGGGCACAGATGGCGATAGAGCGTAGCTCGCTTGGCACGGGCCATCCCATGCCCGCTTGTGTTCATGCTGACAACTGCATAGCGGTGCGCGCAATGACCGATAGCACTCCAGACATGCCCACGCCCGAGGAGCTTTTCGCCCGCCCGTTCTTCTTCTGCGGCATCGGCGGATCGGGAATGCTGCCCCTCGCCCAGATACTCCAAGGCCGCGGTTGCAAGGTTGAGGGATCCGACCGCAGCTTCGACCAGGGTCGCACGCCCGACAAATTTGCGGCAATGCAGGACCAGGGCCTGGTTCTCCACCCGCAGGACGGCAGCGGAATTGTTTCGAAGGACCAGATTCTCGTCGCCTCGGCCGCGATCGAAGATACCGTTCCCGAAGTTCAGCGCGCCAGGGAACTGGGGTGCCTGCGCCTCACCCGGGCGGAGCTGAATTCGATCCTGTTCAACACCAGCGGAGCAGGTCTCGCCATTGCCGGGACCAGCGGCAAGTCGACCGTGACGGGCATGCTGGGCTGGATCCTGCATGCGTGCGGGAGGGAGCCGACGATCATGAACGGCGCGGTGATGAAGAACTTCGTCTCGCCGGAGCGGCCTTATGCCAGTGCGGTCGTTGGCGGCCAGTCGATCTACGTCAGCGAAGTGGACGAAAGCGACGGGTCCATCGCGCTTTATCGTCCGGCGGTCGGTGTGCTGCTCAACGTCAGTCTCGACCACAAGAGCATGGAGGAATTGCGCCAGCTCTTCGGCGACTACCTCGAACGCAGCCGTATCGCGGTAATCAATGCCGACGATCCCGAAGCTCTGGCGCTGCTGCCGCGTGCGAAAGAGGTCATCACTTTCGGGATCGAACAAGAGAAGGCCCAGATCGGTATCGTGCCCGGCTCTATCGCCGAGGGACCGGTTCGGCAGGCGGCGCTCGTGGTGGACCGCCACGACGGTAGCGAACACGCCCTGCGCCTCGCCCTCCCCGGCAGGCACAATCTTTCCAACGCCCTCGCGGCGATTGCCGGAGCAGCGGCTGCCGGCATACCGGTGGCAAGCGCCGTCGCGGCCTTGGCCGATTTCCAGGGCCTGGCGCGGCGGTTCGACATAGTCGGGACCACTGTTGCGGCAATTACCGTCATCGACGACTTCGGCCACAATCCGGAGAAGTGCGCCGCGACGCTGCGGACCCTGCGCGCGCACCCGGGCCGCGTCATCGCCTTCTTCCAGCCTCATGGCTATGGCCCGCTGCGCCAGATGGGTCACGAACTTGCCGAGACTTTTGCTCACGAGCTCGAACCCGATGACCGCGTGATCCTGTGCGACCCGGTCTATTTCGGTGGCACGGTCGATCGCAGCGAGGGGAGCGAGAGGATCGTGCGCATGGTCGAGGAAGCCGGTGGCCGGGCCGACTACATCCCGAGCCGCAAGGCTGTGGGCGATCGCATCGTCAGCATCGCGTCACCGGGCGACCGCATCGTGGTGATGGGCGCACGCGACGATACGCTGAGCGACTTCGCCCGCGATATCTTCCAGCGCCTGTCCTAGATCGCGCCGGGTCCCGCGCTCTCGCGATCCCAGGCACGGCGGAAACCTTCACGTGCCTTGAGGCGATCACGGTAAGCCTTGAGGCTGTCCGGCACGCCTTCATCAAGCCCGACACGCTCGGCCAGGACCAGCGCATAGCCGCAACATATGTCGGCCACCGTGAAGTGGTCTGCGCAGAGATAATCGCGCGTTTCGAGGCGCTGTTCGAGCTTAACCAAACGCTTCCAGAACCACTTGGCATAGGCGTGGCCAGCCTCTTCCCAACCCTTATCCTTTTCGAACAGGGCGAACCGCATGTAGACTGTCTGCGGAAAGGTGATCGTTGCGTCGGCGTGGTAGGTGAAATCGCAATAGGCCGCGTAGTCCGGCTCGCCCGGGGCAATTGCGAGATCGGTGTACCCGCACTTGGTCGCAAGATAGTGGGCGATCGCGCAGCTTTCGGTCATGCGAGCCTCGCCGTCGACCAGCATGGGCACCGTGCCGAGAGGATTTATCTCCAGATATTCGGGCGCCTGGAACCGTGGCGGGAACGGAAGGAGTTTCAACTCGATCTCGATACCAGCTTCCTCCGCAGCCCAGGTAGCGCGAAATCCGCGCGAACGTGCGCAGGTATAAAGGAGCGGTACTTCAGTCATGCGAGTGCGGGCCTAGCCGAAGGACCTTGTGAAGGAGGAAGGCGATGAGGAAGCCAAGCACCAGCCCGACGACAGCCGAGGCAAGGGCGTAGGAAAGCCAGCCCAGCACGCCTGCCAGAGCCCCTGTCGCCATCTCGACGGCATGCTGAATGTTGTGCGCAATGTCTGCAGGACCATGCACGCCGAGTTCTTCGAGGCCATGGAGGATGATTCCGCCGCCTACCCACAGCATCGCAATCGTGCCGACAAAAGAGAGGATAGTGAGCACCTTGGGCATGGCATGCACCAGCCAGCATCCGAAGCGTTCGGTCGCCGGCCGTTCGCTCTTGGCAAGGTGCAGGCCGATATCGTCCATTTTCACGATCAGCGCGACGGCGCCATAGATGCCGAAGGTTATTGCAACGCCCACAAGCGCGAGCACACCCGCGCGAACAATCAGCGATTCATCCGCGACGGACGAAAGCGTAATCGCCATGATCTCGGCGGAAAGGATGAGATCGGTTCGGATCGCGCCGTTGACCCGCTGCTTTTCGAAGACGGCCATGTCCTCGATCGGGTCTTCCAGAGTGTCGCCGTGCTCTTCGCCGGTCAGCCACTCCATGACCTTCTCGGCCCCTTCATAGCTCAGATAGGCTCCGCCGAGCATTAGGATGGGAGTTATGGCCCACGGCAGGAAGGCGCTGAGCAGGAGGGCTGCCGGCAGGAGAATGACCAGCTTGTTGAAAAGGCTTCCCCGGGTGATCTTGGCAATGATCGGCAATTCGCGATCGGGCGTGAAACCGGTCACGTAGTTCGGCGTGACGGCAGCATCATCGATGACGACACCAGCGGCCTTCGAACCGGCCTTGGACGCGGCCACGCCCACATCGTCGATAGATGCTGCGGCTGCACGGGCGATCACGGCCACGTCATCAAGCAGGGCGACAAGTCCACCGGGCACGCAAATCTCCTTCGTTTCACACCCAATGCCGCCCTGCCCGCACCGTTCCAAGGTCGCAAGCCTTGCATTCCCCGCAAATCCGGCTATGTGCGCGCATCCCTCGCTTCCGGGCAGGGATTCGAAGAAAGCCGGAGGGGCCCCGCAATCCCGCGGATCAGCCAGCGATCGGCCCGAAGTGAAAGGAAGTCCACATGGCTCTTTATGAGCACGTGTTCCTTGCGCGCCAGGATCTGAGCCAGGCTCAGGTCGATGCATTGGCAGCGCAGGCTACCGAGATTGTCGAGAAGAACGACGGCAAGGTCACCAAGACGGAGACCTGGGGCCTCAAGAACCTCGCCTACAAGATCGACCGCAACCGCAAGGCGCATTTCGTTCTGCTCAACATCGAGGGCCCCGGCTCCGTCGTTGCAGAACTCGAGCGCCAGACCCGCATCAACGAAGACGTGATCCGTTACATGACTATCGCCGTCGACGAGCACGAAGCTGGCCCGTCGGTCATGATGCGCAAGAACGAACGCGACAAGAAGCGTCGCGAAAACCGTGAGGAGCGCGACTGATGGCCCGCCCGTTTTTCCGCCGCCGCAAGTCCTGCCCGTTCTCGGGCAAGAACGCCCCCGCCATCGACTACAAGGATGTTCGCCTCCTCCAGGGCTTCATGTCCGAGCGTGGCAAGATCGTCCCGAGCCGCATCACCGCCGTCAGCGCGAAGAAGCAGCGTGAACTGGCCAAGGCCATCAAGCGCGCCCGCCACATCGGCCTGCTGCCGTACATCGTGAAGTAAGAGGAGAAGGCACATGGATATCATTCTCCTCGAACGCATCGAGAAGCTCGGCACCATCGGCGACGTCGTCACCGTGAAGGACGGCTATGCCCGCAACTTCCTGCTCCCGCAGAAGAAGGCACTGCGCGCCAACGAAGCCAACAAGAAGGTCTTCGAAGCGAATCGCGACCGCCTGGAAAAGGAAAACGCGGAACGCCGCACCGAAGCCGAAAAGGCCGGCCAGAAGGTCGAAGGCGCAGAGATCGTCCTGATCCGCGCGTCGTCGAACACCGGCCAGCTCTACGGTTCGGTCAATGTCCGTGACATCGCCCTTGCTCTCGGCGAGCAGGGCCACGAGATCGACAAGAAGCAGGTGATCATGGGTCATCCGATCAAGACCATCGGCATGCACGATGTTCGCGTCGACCTGCACCCCGAAGTCTCGATCACGATCAAGGCCAATGTCGCCCGTTCGGACGACGAGGCTGAACTGCAGCGCCAGGGCGTCGACGTCATGGCTGCCATGTTCGAAGAAGATCAGGCTGCCGAAGGCGGCGCCGGTTTCACCGAAGCCGTCGATCCCACGCTCGAGCCCGGCGAAATCCCCGCCGACATGCTCGAAGGCGGCGAGAGCGAAGAAGAGGCCTGAGCCTGCTTCGAAACTCTCTCAAGAGAACAAGAGGGCGCGATCCGCAAGGGTCGCGCCCTTTTTGTAATATACCCCTGCCATGTGGCATGGGGCCAAAACGATAAACACAAGAGGCAGGAGTAAACGCCCATGGAAAATATCGACCAGATCCTCGACCGGCTCGAGGCCGTCTACGAAGCCGCAGTCCTTCGGCTGCGCGAGGATGTCATCGCCTACGGTCGCAACCGCGATCTTCCCGCACCCGAGCGCCGTGCTGATGGCAGCTATGCCTATCCCGAACTGCGCCTGCGCTTTCGCGGTGGTGAGCAGCCGGAAGACCGCAACCGTGCCTTCGGCCGCCTCAATGCGCCGGGGCTCTACACCACCACGGTTACCCGCCCGGCACTGTTTCGCGACTATCTCAAGGAGCAGCTCGAACTGATCTCGGAAAATTACGAGGTCGAGGTCGAGGTCGGCTCCTCGCGCCAGGAAATCCCCTTCCCCTACGTGCTCGATGGCGAGGCCAGTTCGGTCCTCGTCGGGGTCGATCCCAATTCGGTCGCACGCCACTTCCCGTCGACCGAGCTTGCCGACATCGGTGACGAGTTGGCGGACGGCATGATCCTTGGTGGCGATGACGACGCCATCCCGCTTTCGCTGTTCGATGGCCTCCGCACCGATTTCAGCCTAGCACGCCTTGCCCACTATACAGGAACGGCGCCCGAGCACTTCCAGCGCTTCATCCTGTTCACCAACTACCACCGCTATGTCGACGAATTCGTCGATTGGGCGGGCGCACAGCTGGGCGAGAACGGTTACACTGCGCTGGCCGGCGCGGGTGGTCTACTGCTGACCGAGAAGACCGAAAACGCGCGCGAGCAGTTGTCCGATACCGCGTGGCGACGTCACCAGATGCCGGCCTATCACCTCGTTGGTCCCGACCACGAGGGTATCACGCTGGTGAATATCGGCGTCGGACCTTCAAACGCGAAGACGATTTGCGACCACCTCGCCGTACTGCGCCCCGAGGCCTGGCTGATGATCGGCCACTGCGGAGGCCTGCGCCCGAGCCAAAAGATCGGCGACTATGTGCTCGCGCATGCATACCTGCGTGACGACCACGTGCTCGATCCCGTCCTTCCGCCGGAGATTCCCCTGCCCGCCATCGCCGAGGTCCAGCAGGCTCTCGCCAAGGCCGCCGAAATGGTGTCGGGCGAACATGGTGCCGATCTCAAGAAGCGCATGCGCACCGGCACCGTAGTCACCACCGACGACCGTAACTGGGAGCTTCGCTATACCCAGTCGGCCCACCGCATGAGCCTCAGTCGCGCGGTCGGTGTGGACATGGAAAGCGCGACCATCGCCGGCCAGGGGTACCGCTTCCGCGTTCCCTACGGCACGTTGTTGTGCGTTTCTGACAAACCGCTTCACGGCGAAATCAAGCTGCCCGGCCAGGCTAACAAATTCTACGAAGAAGCGATCGCGGCCCACCTTGAAATCGGCGTCACCGCCTGTCGCCTGCTGCGTGACGAGGGACCGAGGCTCCACAGCCGCAAGCTGCGCGCCTTCAACGAGCCGCCGTTCCGTTAAGACCGAATGGTTTCGCCATAGGTATTTTTACCTGAGGCGCATTCGCCCGAATTTCCGAACCTGTCGTTAGGCATGTTGAGGAAATTCGGGAGAATGCCATGAAATTCCAGTTCTTGCTGTGTGGCTCTGCGATAGCGGCCGCGACCTTCGCCGTACCGAGTCGAGCGGAGACCGTGAACCTCGACGCTTCCCTGCAAGTGTCGTGCACTTTCGTGGTTACCGACGGGGCACTCGCCCCCAACAGCGACTACACTCAGCTTTCTTCCCAAAATTCAGGTGGTTCTCCAGCCCAGGTCGTAGTGACCGCTCTCGGCGGGAGCCCTACCATCACCTTCGCCGCCCCGTCGATAACGTCCACCAACGATGTCTCCGGGGTGACGCCAGAGATCAGCTACAGCTCTCTCGACGGGGCGGCGCAGACATATACGAGTTCAGAAAGTTTCAGCACGTCCTCAGACCTCGCCGATATCTATACGGTGGACGCACGGGCGGCGGACCCCGGTGGCTTTGATGCGGGTGATTACACCATCACAACGGTCGTGACATGCTCGGGATGAGGCCTCTGGCATGTGCGCTCGCGATGGCAAGCTTGCTCGGCTCGACCTGTGTGTGGGCGGTCGGGCTTGGCCCGCTTCAGAAGAGCGGCGTCACGGCCGGGCCTGACAAAGGCTTCTACCTGACGATTACCAATCCCTACCCCGCTGCACGCAAGTTTCGGGCCTACGTCGAACCTGACACGGGCATCGAAGCGTCACGGGTTTCCATCTTACCCGCCGAAACCGCGATCGCGGCTGGCAGTAGTCGACGTATCCTTGTCATCATTCACTCCCTCACACAGGGCGAGGAAGTGCAATTCCGTGTTTGTGCGGAAAAGGTCGAAACCGGAAAGGTCAGCATCCATGCGCGCGTTTGTTCCCGCCTTGGCGCTCGGCGCCTGCGCACTGCTCGCTAGCTCCGGGGCCGCTTTGGCGCAGACCCAGGGCATCTACCTTCCCCCTGCTCCACATGGCACAGGGGGGGAGGATTCCATCGAAACGGCAAACGGCACCCGATGCAGGCAGTCGATGAATTCCAACGGGGCCTACGTCGACATGGGTGCCGCTGCGTCCGCTGCCAGTCCGCCAGAACAAGGCGAAAGTCCCTATCGGCTGTATAACCAGGATCGCGACCAAAGAGGTCTCGTCTATCTGCGCGTCACGATCCCCCTGGGAAACAAACCTGACCGGATCGACTGCACCCGCCTCTATGAGATGGAGCTCCAGCGCCTGCGCGAAGAAATCGAACTGCTCAAGATGGCGGCGGAATAGGCTTCCCCCACGCTCGGCACGCATGTTAGCCCCCGAAACGAAGGGGAGAAGCATGACCGAGTCATCCAACCGATCGCGATCGATTGCCGGGCGTGTCGCTATCGTGACCGGCGCCGCCAGCGGAATGGGGCGCGCAACTGCAAGGCTGTTCGCCGAACAGGGTGCCAAGGTCGCGGTGACCGATCTCGACCTAGCGGCCTGCCAGGAAGTTGCGCGTGAGTGCGGGACTAAAGCCAAGCCCTATGCGCTCGATGTCGGTGACGCAGACGCTATCAAGCGTGTAGTTGCTCAGGTCGCGGAAGACTTCGGCGGGGTCGACATCCTCGTCAACAATGCCGGCGTTTCCAGCTTCTGCCCCCTCGACGAGGGCGATGCCTACGAGGAAATCTGGGCTCGTTCGCTTGCAGTCATGCTCACCGCCCACCAGCGAATGGTCCGCGCTGCCCTCCCCCACCTGCGCAAGAGCGATGCGGCGCGGATCGTCAATATCGCTTCGACGGAAGGTCTCGGTGCGACACCCGGGGATACTCCTTATGTCGCTGCCAAGACCGGCGTGACCGGGCTGACCCGTGGCCTGGCGGTCGATCTCGGGCCCGAGGGAATCACGGTCAATTGCATCTGTCCTGGCCCAATCAGCACGGCGATGACCGACAAGGTGCCTGACGATCACAAGGTGATCTTCGCCAAGCGTCGCACTGCCTTGAAGAGATATGGCGATCCGGAGGAGGTCGCGCACATGACCCTCTCTCTCGTTCTACCTGCTGCAAGCTACATCACCGGTGCGGTCATCCCGGTGGATGGGGGACTGATGGCGCGAAACGCTTAGTTCAGTCCACTTCCATCCATTCGCCGATGATCCGTGCCGCATCGGACGGATCCTGGAACGGATGGAAATGCGTCATGTCCGGACGATATAGGTCGCGCCCATTGGGGATCGCAGCGGCCAGCCCGGGCCAGGTCGGCGAAGACTTGAAGTCGTGCATGCCCAGTTGCTTCGCCCGCACCACGAGAGCCTGGCAGGCTAGCTTTCTCGCAGCATCGAGAACTCCGGGATTGCTGCGGCTCGTCATGTAGACGCTCGCCTCCGTTTCCGGGGCGCATGCGAGCACCATGCCTTCCCCATCTGTTGCCGGTAGCAGTCCGAAGCGACAGTAATCTTCGAAAACTCGCCCATCGAACAGGTCATATGGATCGCGACTGCGAAACCGGTCGATCATTTCTTCGACGCCGGAGAACCGGTTCTTGCGTCGGGAAGTCGGATGATCCTCGATCGAGCCGGCCCCCGCATAGAGCTCGGGCGGAAGGACTACAGGGTCGAACAGGACGAGCCGGGAAAACAGATCAGGATTGTCAGCGGCGCATTGGAGGATGGAATGCGCGCCCATCGAATGGCCGATGCCTTCCGCAGCCCCTACGCGTGCTGCAGCCAAAACGGCGGCAATGTCGCGGGCGAACTCGATCCAATGCTCAATTCGGACACTTTGCGAACGGCCGTGCCCGCGCATGTCGAGTTGAAGGATATGGCGCTTGGGAAAAAACTCGGCGATGGCATCGAACACCCGTCCGTGGAAGCCGGTTGCATGCGCGAATACCATTGTCGGGGCGCTGCCGCGGAATTGCTCTCCACGCTCCCACCAAGCGAGTTTGACGCCCTCGCGAGTGGTCGTGTGAAGGGTGGCCGGATCCTCAGTCACCCCTTGCCTTTGGTCTTGGTCTTCCCTGCCTTGGCATTGGCGACGACGAAGTCGATGATCATGCCGGCGATATCCTTGCCCGTCGCACTCTCGATGCCCTCGAGACCGGGCGAGCTGTTGACCTCCATGATCACCGGACCGTGATTTGACCGAAGCATGTCCACGCCGCAGACGTTGAGGCCCATGCGCTTGGCAGCGCTGACGGCGGTCGAGCGCTCTGCAGGTGTGATCTTGACCAGCTCGGCACTGCCTCCACGGTGGAGGTTGCTGCGGAAATCATCGGCTGCACCGGTGCGCTTCATCGCGGCGACAACCTTGCCGCCGATGACGAGCGCACGGATGTCGGTGCCGCCGGCTTCCTTGATGAATTCCTGGACGAGGATGTTGACGTTGGCACCGCGGAACGCCTCGATCACCGACTTTGCGCTGCTCATGGTCTCGGCAAGGACGACACCAATGCCCTGAGTCCCTTCGAGCAGCTTGATCACCACCGGCGGTCCCTTCACCGCCTTGATGATTTCTTCTGCCTGCTTGGGGTCGTTTGCGTAAGCCGTCAGCGGCAGGCCGATGCCGTGCTTGGCAAGGATCTGCATCGAGCGCAGCTTGTCGCGGCTACGGCCGATGGCAACGCTCTCGTTCAATGGCCACACGCCGCTCATTTCAAACTGGCGCAGGACCGCAAGACCGTAGTTGGTGATCGAAGCCCCGATACGCGGGATGACTGCATCGTACTTCGCCACGGTTTCGCCATTGTAGCTGACCGTCGGGCGATGGCTGGCGATGTTCACCGTGCATCGCAGCGTGTTGAGGATGTCGAGCTGGTGTCCGCGCTGCTCCGCCGCCTCCAGCAGCCGCTGGTGCGAATACAGGTTCGGATTTCGCGCCAGCATGGCGATCTTCATGGCTTGTGACCCTTTTTGGTTTCCAGCTCCGGCGTCTGCAGCCAGGAATAGCCCGAATCGACTACAAACCTGCGTCTTAGCGACGAGCGCCCGACAAGCATCGGAAATTTCATGTCCGAGCGGTTTGCGAGGCTGATCTCGGCGCGAAACTCAGCATCGCCGATCCGCATCGGCGTCTTGATGACGTAACGGTACTGCGTTCCGCCATTCGAACTGGTAATGCCGCGAATGTCGACATGCACCGCTTCGCAGATCTGCCGCACTTTCTGCTGCGGGAAGTCGACTGCGAAGCGCACGTACTTCTGACCGTCTCGCTCGAACTCTTCGATTACCGTTGCGTGAAGCGAAGAGGTTCGCGCGCCCGTATCTATCTTGGCCGGGATGCCCGACAGACCCAGTTCGGGCAGGTGGACCAGTTCGCGCCAGCCCACGACCGGCAAAACCTTGTTCTTCGCCATCAGCAATCCCCCGCCCGGCAAGCCTTACGCTTGCCGGGTCGAGGTCCCATGGCAAAGATCGGTCGGATTACCAACCGCTCGGCTTGCCCTTGTTCTGCTCGTCAAGCCACTTCTTGAGCGGGGCGAAGTATTCCACCATCGCCTTGCCGCTCATCTGGCGCTCGCCGGTGAATGCCTCCAGCGCATCGGGCCAAGGCTTGCTTGCACCCATTTCGAGCATCGCATTGAGGTTCTTGCCGACTTCCTTGTTGCCGTAGAACGAACAACGGTGGAGCGGGCCCTTCCAGCCCGCCTGGTCGCAAGCAGCCTTGTAGAACTGGAACTGCAGCAGGCGCGCAAGGAAGTAGCGCGTGTAGCTGACGTTGCCGGGGATGTGGTACTTGGCACCTGCGTCGAAGGCATCCGCAGGCCGCTCGACCGGCGGAGTGATGCCCTGGTACTGCAGCTTCAGACCGTGCCACGCGGTGTTGTATTCGGCAGGTGTAATCGACCCGTCGAACACGCCCCAGCGCCAACGGTCTACCAGCAGGCCGAAGGGCAGGAAGGCGACCTTATCCATCGCCTGGCGAAGCAGCAAGCCGATGTCCTTGTCCGCGCTCGGCACGTCCTTGCGGTCGAGCATGCCGATCTGGACGAGGTATTCTGGCGTGATCGAGAGCGCGATGGTGTCGCCGATTGCCTCGTGGAAGCCGTCATTGGCACCGTTGAGATAGAGGAATGGCTGCTCGTTGTAGGCGCGCTGGTAGTAGTTGTGGCCAAGCTCGTGGTGGATGGTCACGAAGTCGTCGGCGTTGGGCTTTATGCACATCTTGATGCGCAGGTCGTCGACATTGTCGATGTCCCAGGCCGATGCGTGGCAGACCACTTCGCGGTCGGCGGGCTTGGTAAACTGGCTGCGGGTCCAGAACGTGTCCGGCAGCGGCGCGAAACCGAGCGAGGAGAAGAAGCCCTCGCCCGCCTTGACCATGTCGATCTCGTTCATACCCTTCTTGGCGATAAGGTCGGTGATGTCATAGCCGACGTCGCCTGCGCCCTTGGGTGCGACGAGCGGGTAGATATTGCCCCATTCCTGCGCCCACATGTTGCCGAGGAGGTCGGCGCGGATTGGGCCGGTCTTGGGCTGGACCTTGTCGCCGTACTTCTCGTTGAGCTTCCAGCGGACGTAGGTGTGCAGCGCCATGTAGAGCGGCTTCACTTCCTGCCACATGCGCTCCGTCTCGGCGGCAAACTGTTCGGGAGTCATGTCGTAGCCGGAACGCCACATAGCACCCACGTCGGAGAAGCCGAGTTCCTTGGCCCCTGCGTTCGAAAGTCCCACTAGCTCCTGGTACTCGCCCTTCATCGGTGCACCGACATTGGTGTGCCAGCTGGCCCACATCTCCGCGTATTCCGCGGGGGTGTGGTTGAGGTTGCCCATCTCGGCCTCGATATCCGACCCGTTGATCGGCTTGCCGTTGAGCGTGCCCTTGCCTGCACCGTATTTCGCGCCGAGGCCGACGGCGAGCTGGGCAGCACGCTCTGCGGCACCCTCGGTGGTGGGAGCGGGAAGATTGATTGCGGTGCGCAGGATGTTGAGCTTGCGCTCGACGTCGGGATCAAGCCCCTTCACTTCGGCAAACTTGGCCGCTTCGAGGGCATAGTCGACCGATTTGGCCGCGACCCTGCCGCCGATATCGGCTGCAAGCGCGTTGGTATCGTCGGTGATGTAAGTGGCGTTGATCCAGTCGATGCGTGCCTGTTCGACGATCAGCCTGCCCTGCTCCTTTTCGACCATCGCCACCCAGTCGGCGGCACCTTGCGGCGTCAACGGGTATTGGTCGGCGGATGCGGCGGCGGGCGCCAGCGGCACGCTCTCGACCGGTTCCGCATTGGCAGTTGTACAGGCGGCGAGCGAAATGGCGAGCGCGGACAGCGCAACGGGGGCGAGTTTCATTGTCATCCTCTCGGGTGGAAATCTGCGACTGGTTTCATTGGCTACCGGATTGCACCTGCAGCCAAGCTTAATCAAGCGGTGCGGCGCGATTTCCGGTCGAGGGCGAGCGCCAGGAGGATAGCTAAGGTCGCGATGATCCATGCGGCCATCTTGATTGGCCTCACCGTCGCAGCAAGTCCTGCAAGCACATCATCGCCTTCAAATTGGACGAGCTGCACGAACTGCGCCACCGTTTCGGTGTAGTCGGTGGCGAGGAAGAGGAAACCTGCCATGAGCGCGACCATGCCCAGAGAGCGGACCCGAGACGTGGAGGAGGTCATGAAGTGCCTTCCCCCGAGCATGCAGCCAACGCCGTAAACGCCGATAAAGACGAGGTCCCCGATCATTGCGATCGCCGCCTGGTTCCATAGTCCGGCCAGGCGCCATGCATTCTGGATCCGATCGACTTCTGCCGCCGTCGCGGCGGCCTGATGGTCGGCTATGCCGCCCGGTACCTCGGTCAGGACAAGCGGCAGGCTCAACGCGATCACGATGGCGAACAGGACCAGTCCGCCGATCCAGGTCCAGAGAAAGGCGCGTTTCAGTGTCATGCGGCGTCTCCCAGCCAATCGGCAATCGCCTGCCCCATTTCCGGCTTGGTGCAGCTGCTCATGTGATTGCCCGGTACCTCGACGAATGTGGCATCGGGAAGCAGCGCGGCCAGTTCGGACGCCGAGCCATTGTCCCGGTCTTCCTCGCCGCAGACCACCAGCGCGGGTACGGTGATGTTGTCGAGCATGGCGAGGTCGAGGTCCGGCATGGTGTCGAGCAACATGCGTGCAGCGACCCGGTCGACGCCCTGAGACTTCAGGAACATCTTGGAGAAATAGGCCGGATCGCCCTGTTCGATGCTGTCGAATTCATCGATAACCCTGCGGAAAAAGCCCGCGCGCTTCTGCCACTCGCCGAGCCCCGCGGTCCCCATGCCACCGATGACGACGCGAGCAGGTTCGAGGAAGTCCTTGGCCGTGGCATGGAGCGTCGTGCGAGCACCGAGCGAAAAGCCGCCGAGGTCGTAGTCCTGCAATCCCAGATGCTCGACCAATGCCACGACATCACGCACCAAAACGTTTTGCGGATAGGCGGCCGGATCGGTCGGCACCTCGCTCTCCCCGTGCACCCGGAAATCCAGCATCAGCACTTCGTAGCCGCGCGCTGCAATCGTCTCGTGGTGCCTCCACTTGATCCAGTTCATTTCCGAACTCGAGAACAGGCCGTGGAGCAGGACGAATGGCCTGCCTGCCCCGTGTCGATGCAGGGCAAGTTCGACTCCGTCGAAACTGGCGAAGCGCTCGGTTCTCATTCGGGAACCTCGAGCCCTGCCTGGTGCCAGCGGTCGGCGACACTCTTGGTGTCTTCGCTACGTTGTCTCGGGAGCGCGCGAAGGTCGATCCAGGCCTCGTGCAGGCCCTCGGCCCCGGCATGGGCAATCGGCACGAAATCGGAGGGATCGTCGAAGCTGCCCACCGTCAGGTCCTGCCCCTTCCCGTCCTTGAAGCGGAAGCCCAGCGGCGTGCCGCAATGCTTGCAGAACGGGCGCTGTGCGATCGGACTGCTGTCGTACCAATCGGGTTGGCTTTCCCAGGTCAGGTGATTGTCTTCGACCTGCACGAAGGCCGCCGCGAAGCCGCCGGTTGCCTTCTGGCACATGCGGCAATGGCAGAGGTAGGCCTCGGCACCCTCGACATCGACTCTGTACCGGACGCGGCCGCACTGGCAGCCGCCTTCCTTCACACCTGAATAACTCATGCTACCCCCACGAACTTGATCCAGTCCTCGCTGCTGCGCGGCTGTTCTTCCATTACCCTGGCATCGGCTGGCAGGCCGATCCACGGCTGCTTGCTCTTCACCCAGACATGCGCGGAAGGTGTGAATGAAGCGCTCAAGTCGAGTGTTCCGCAGCGCAAACTGGCCATCCCTTCGCGACTGTCGTTCACTGCGTAGATCCGCGACTTGCACCGGGCACAGCCGAAAATGCGCGAATGCGCTCCACTGGGCTGGTCATATTCTCCGATATCGAGTTCGCCGGAGATCTCTAGATCGCCGAGTGCGAACAGCATGTGTTCGCTGAAGGCCGAGCCGGTGCGGCTCTGGCAGTCGGTGCAATGGCAGGCGTAGGGGTTGAGCCGGAAACCTTCGCGCAAAGTGTAGCGCACCGATCCGCAAAGGCACCCGCCAGTCACTTCGCCTTTCATCGCCTTGCCAGACCTCTCTGCTCCATGCGCCATTTGACCATGTCGATACGATCCTGTCCGAAGAACGGCTCCCCCTCGAAGACAAGGGTCGGTACGCCCCAGTGACCTGCCGCTTCGAGCGCGGCCTGGTTGGCCCCGATTTCCGCATCGAGCGCCTCGGCCTCGCTCGCGACCTCGACTTCGATTTCGGTCGCATCGAGATCGGCGCGCTCCAAAGCCGTCGCAAGATGGTCACCCTCGTGCCAGTTCTCTTGCCCACCCCATATCATCCGCCCGGCCTCGGCTGCGAATACGAGCCCCTTGCCCCGCCTCGCTGCCGCCTGCCCCATCCGCGTGACACGACGGATGTAAGGCTGCTCGGCTGCAATTTCCCGCGTCATCACATTCTGAATGATCGGATCGGGTCGCGGCGCACCGAAGGGGATGGCGTGGAACTGCGCCACACGGATCATGTCGCGCATGGTGTAACCGAGCCAGTTGGGGTGATTGCGCTCGAAGAAATCGGGCTGTCGCACTGCTAGCGGATAGACCGGACGCAGCGCTATATCGACGTCATATTCCTCCGCCATGGCACGGTACCTGCCGATCGAAAGGTAGCTGTAGGGCGATCTGAAGCTGAAAAAGAGATCGGCAGTGAGCGTCATCGAGTCCTCCCTCGCGCATTCGTATCGCCGCGTGAAGTCTTGCTTGCAATAGTAAGCATGCTTATTATATGCGCCGCTATGGAAACCAATCTCGGATATCTTCTGTCTGACAGCGGTCGCCTGCTGCGCAAGACGTTCGACGAACGTGTGCGCAGCTTGGGCCTGACCGCAGTGCAGGCGCGCCTGCTGCTCAGCCTGTTCAAATTCCCCGACAATAACCAGGCCTTCTATGCCGAACGGATCGAGGTCGAGCCCATCACACTCACCCGTCTCGTAGACCGCATGGAAGAAGCGGGGTGGATCGAGCGCGTGCCCGATCCGACCGATCGGCGGGCTCGCCTGCTCCACCTCACTGCGAAAAGCCGGGAAATCGTCGAGCCCTTGCGGGTTATCGTCAACGGCCTGGTCGAGGACATGGCCGAGGGCCTTTCCAGTGGCGAGCGCGAGACGCTGGCCGAACTGCTCGAGAAAGTTTCGGCCAATCTGTCGGCCGAACGTGAATTCAAGGACGTCGCAAATGGCTGAGGCCGATCCGCAGATC
The DNA here is from genome assembly GCF_041021145.2 of Qipengyuania sp. RANM35. Taxonomy (NCBI): domain Bacteria; kingdom Pseudomonadati; phylum Pseudomonadota; class Alphaproteobacteria; order Sphingomonadales; family Erythrobacteraceae; genus Qipengyuania; species Qipengyuania sp. RANM35. The sequence goes on from NZ_CM196433.1 coordinate 1,361,225, forward strand.
CAGGGTGAGACCAATACGGTCATCGTCGAGGACTATGTTGCCACCGACAAGCCCAAGCGCAAATGGGGCCGCCTGGCCCTGATGCTCAGCGTTCCCTTGGTGCTGCTAGTCGCGGGAGGCTTCTATTGGTTTTCGCTGCAGGGCCAGGTCAGCACCGACAACGCCTATATCCAGCAGGACAAGGTATCGGTCAGCTCGCAAGTCGGCGGCGAGATTGTCGAGGTGATGGTCAAGGAAGGCGACAGCGTTAAGGCTGGCGACCTGCTTTTCCGTATCGATCCCGAGCCTTATCGCCTCCAGATCGCGCAGGCCGATGCCGCCATCGCAACTGCGCAGGCCAATGTGACCGCGCTGTCGAATTCGGCCGACCTCTCGGGTGCAGACATTGCGGCCGCACGCGAGGACATCGCGTTTGCGCAAGCGAATTTCCGCCGCAAGGACGAGTTATTCAGACGCGGCTTCCTGACCAAGACCGAACACGATGCGGCCCAGCACGCGGTCAACCAGGCGCGCGAGCAACTGCGCCAGGCCGAAGCGCGGCAGCAGGCCGCTGGCGCCAAGCTCGCAACCGGATCGGCCGTCCCGGGCGAAAACCCGCAGGTCGCCACAGGCAAGGCGCAGCGGGCGGTCGCCCAACTCCAGCTACGCCGGACAGAGGTTCGCGCCCCCGCTGCTGGCCGTATCGCGCAAGCCGACCGGCTCCAGGCCGGACAACAGGTCGTCCAGGGCCTGCCTGTGCTGACGCTGGTCGCCGACGGCAGCAGCTATGTGGAAGCCAATTTCAAGGAAACCGACCTAGCCAACATGCAGGTGGGACAGCCTGCCGAAGTTGAGTTCGACGCCTACCCGGGCCTCAAGCTGAAGGGTCACGTCGCCTCGATCGGTGCAGGCACCGGTAGCGAATTCTCCGTCATCCCGGCGCAGAACGCCACGGGTAACTGGGTCAAGGTCACCCAGCGTGTTCCCGTGCGGATCGCCATCGACGAGACGAGCCCGCGCCCGCTTATCGCCGGCCTGTCGACCGAGGTTACCGTCTTCACCGACGGCAAAAAGCACTAAGCTATGGCAACTCGTGCCGTCCCCTCGGGATCGGGCGCACCGGCAGCCCCTGCCCCTGCGCCGGACGTGGCCCAGCTGCCCGTCGACAATCCAGGCGTGCTCGTGATCGGGATCATGGGAGCTTCTCTCCTCCAGATCCTCGACACGACCATCGCGAACGTCGCGATCCCCCACATGCGCACCAGCCTGGGCGCGACTACCGAGACAATCACCTGGGTGCTGACGAGCTATATCGTTGCCAGCGCCGTGGCCCTGCCCATCACCGGATGGCTGTCGGACCGCATCGGCGGACGCCGGCTGTTCATCGGGTCGGTTTTCGCGTTCATCGTCACATCCATGCTGTGCGGGATCGCGCAGAACCTCGAGGAAATGGTGCTGTTCCGGGCCCTGCAGGGCATCTCGGGCGCGTTTATCGCGCCTTTGAGCCAGGCGTTCATGCTCGACACCAACAAGCCCAGCAAACACGCTCAAATGATGGCCCTGTGGGGCATGGGCATCATGATCGGCCCCATTCTGGGACCAGTGTTGGGTGGTTGGCTGACCGAGCAGGCAAACTGGCGCTGGGTGTTCTACGTCAACCTGCCCATCGGTATCCTGAGCCTGGCAATCCTGATGGCGTACCTGCCTCACCGGGAGATTGAAAAGCGCCCCTTCGACCTCGCCGGCTTCGCGTTCGTCGGCATCGCGCTAGCCAGTTTCCAGATGCTTCTCGATCGCGGACAGACGCTCGACTGGTACGACAGTTACGAAATCTGGATGTGGACCTTCCTATTCATCTCGGCGACCTGGATGGCGGTAATCCACCTCAACACTGCTAAAATGCCGCTTTTCGACCGGGCACTTTTCGCCGATCGGAACTTCGCCATTGCGATGGGCTTCATGCTTGCCATCGGAGTCGTCATGTTCGCGACAATGGCCCTTCTGCCGCCCATGCTGCAGCAGCTGATGGGTTATGACGTGATCGATACCGGACTGGTGTTGATGCCGCGCGGGATCGGCGTGCTCATCTCGATGCAGTTTGCCGGAATGGCGATGCGAAGGAACTTCGATCCCCGTCCGGTTGTCGCGACCGGCTTTATCATCTGCGCAATCTCTCTGTACGAGATGGCCCAGTGGTCGCTGGGCGTTGATCGCCTTCACATCGTCGCGTCGGGTCTCGTGCAGGGGCTCGGCATGGGGCTCGTCTTCATCCCGCTCAATGTCAGCGCGTTTGGCACCCTGCCACCACGCCTGCGGACCGACGGTTCGAGCTTGCTCAATCTGTTCCGCTCGCTCGGCGCATCGGCGGGCATCTCGCTGACCACCGTCATGCTTGCGCGAAATCTGCAGACTGCCCATGCCGACATCGCATCCGAAGTGACGGGAGCTTCGGTGTCCAGCGTGATCGATGTGAGCACGGTCGACCGCTACCAGAACCTCGGCGAAGTGGCGTTGCGCATGCTCGACCTGGAAGCCAATCGTCAGGCCGCGATGGTCGCCTATATCGACGATTTCTGGATGATGATGTGGATCACGCTGGCGGCTGTCCCGCTTGCCTTCATAATGCGCCGACCAAAGCCGATGGGAGCGCCCTTGCCTCCGCCCGGTGAGTGATCAGCGGAAGAAGCAGGTTACGCCGGCGGCGAGCGAGGTGATCTTGCCGCCCTCGGCAAAACCCATGATCGTGCCGTAGTCTGCGGTGGTATATTCGAACTCGCCCGGCAGGGTGCTTTCGATTTCCCAGACCTGGCGTTCACCCTTGAGCGCATCCATTGTTATGCCGGGGCGGATTCCGTCGCTGGTCACGACGCCTTCGCCCGTGCGCAGGAACCAGCCTGCAAACTTGCCGTCGAGATAGGCGATTTGCAGCGGGCCGTACTGGCTGAAGTCCATCGGGCCTGCGCCGCATTCGCCATTGCTCGATTTCTCGCCCTCTGCACCGAAGGACTTGGCCGCCAGAGCGTCCACTTCGGTTCGCGTAGCCCCAAAACGAAGGGGAATGCCGTCCTTCGCTCCTAGTCCGTTCGCATCCAACACGATCTTCGCACCCGACAAGCGGTCAGACGCGGGCTGCGCAGCGGGAGAGGCAGTCTCAACCGACCCCGAGGGGGATGGCGCAGGTTCCGATTTGCCGCATGCGGCAAGAGCCAGAGGCAGAGCGAGGAGGATGGCCTTTCTGTTCATGCCTGCACAAGCGACGGGCGGGAAAAGCGTTCCGGGATTCAAGTCGCCAGCCAACGCAGCGACATGCATGACAAGCCTGCGTCGATCTTGCCGATTGCGGAAACGGGGAGCGCCATGGTGGTCACGCCGTGCGCCTCGACCAAATCTCTGATCCGGGGAAATTCTTCACCCACCAGGACCGTGTCTCTCACTCTGAGGAGGTTCGCACCCGCTGCTTCCTCGGCGGGGACAATCACCCGCCGCATGCCACCGAACAGGGCGTCGTCGTCGAGTTCGGCAACGACGGCAACGGTTTCCTCGTCGATGAGCCCGCAACCCGTTTTGAAATGCAGCACCCCGGCAGGCGTTGCGACCACCCTTCCCCTTCGACCCAGCTCCGCCAGAGCCGCGATCAGCGCCTCGGCTCCCGCGCGATCGGTCCGCGCAGATAGGCCGATCAAAACTTCGCCGGGCGTAACGAGCACGTCGCCACCATCGACATGGCCTTCAGCCAGACGAAGGACTTGCGGGAAAAGTCTTTCGAGCGTCGGTGCGATCTCGGCGACTTCGCCGGCCCTGCTCGGCGCTCCTGGATTGAGCAGGATCACGCCTTCGCCGAACACCAGTGCCGGGTCCTCGACGAAGATCGAGTCCGGATATTCCTCGAGCGGCTCGAGTATCTCGACGGCAAGGCCTAACGAGCGCAGCGCTGCTGCGTAAGCCGTATGCTCGCGCAAGACATCGTCATAGGCAGGGCCATCGTGGTCACCGTCACGCAGCCCCTGCGTCACGCTCCGTGAGGGAGCCCGCAGGAGCGCGTAGGTGAAATCGTAGACAGCCAGGTCGTCAGCCCTTCTTGAGGCACTCGCGCCCGAGAAGTTCGGCGATCTGCACGGCGTTCAGCGCCGCGCCTTTGCGCAAATTGTCGGAGACGCACCACAGGTTGAGCCCGTTCTCGACCGTTGGATCTTCGCGCACTCGCGAAACATAGGTCGCGCTGTCGCCTGCCGCTTCGATCGGGGTGACGTATCCGCCATCCTCGCGCTTGTCGACGAGCATGACGCCCGGCGCCTCGCGCAGGATTTCCATCGCCTGTTCGGCGCCCAGTTCGCTCTCGAACTCGATGCTGACGGCTTCGGAGTGGCCAACGAACACCGGCACGCGCACGCAGGTGGCGGTGAGCTTGATCTTGGGATCGAGGATTTTCTTTGTCTCGACCACCATCTTCCACTCTTCCTTGGTCGAACCATCGTCGAGGAAGACGTCGATGTGCGGAATGACGTTGAAGGCGATCTGCTTGGTGAACTTCACCGGTTCGACCGGATCGCCGACGAAGATGTTCCGGCTCTGCTCGAACAGCTCGTCCATCCCCGCCTTGCCCGCGCCGGAAACCGACTGATAGGTCGAGACGACCACGCGCTTGATCGTCGCCGCATCGTGCAGCGGCTTCAGCGCGACGACCAGCTGCGCGGTCGAGCAGTTGGGGTTCGCGATGATGTTGCGCTTCTTGTAGTCGTGGATCGCATCCGGATTCACCTCCGGCACGATCAGCGGCACGTCGGGGTCCATGCGGAACAGCGAGCTGTTGTCGATGACCACGCAGCCGGCCGCTGCAGCCTTGGGCGCGTATTCCTTCGCCGGACCGCTGCCCGCCGCGAACAGGGCGATGTCCCACCCGTTCCAGTCGAAATGCTCGATGTTCTGGCATTTGAGCATCTTGCCGGTGTCGCCGAATTCGACTTCCGAGCCGACCGAACGGCTCGAGGCAACAGCTGCCACCTCGTCACAGGGAAACTCGCGCTCGGCGAGCACCATCATCATTTCGCGTCCGACATTCCCGGTCGCGCCGACCACGGCAACACGATAGCCCAATTCAACACTCCATCGGTAAGGAGACGCGGAAATAGCGTCTCCCGGCGCTTTCGCAATGGCAGAGGCGCTATCGCATACGAAAGCGCTACTCGGGCGGGGTAACCCCATGCGCCTCGAGGAAACGGAAAACAGTGTTGTAGCGGTGCGGCGAAATTTTCTCGCCCGACACGCGGTGAGTGTAGCCGGGATAGAGCATCATTTCGAACGGCACGTTGGCGGCCTGCATTTCGGCAATGACCGCCGTAGCGTTTTCGAACACGACATTGTCGTCGGCCATGCCATGAATGACGAGCAGTGGGTCGGTGATCTTGACCGCATCCGCCAGCGCCGAGGACTTGGCATAAGCCGCTGCATGCTTCTGCGGCATGCCCATGTAACGCTCGGTGTAATGGGTGTCATAGAGCTCCCACTTGGTCACCGGGGCACCGCTGATGCCTGCGGCGTAGAGGCCTGGATCGGCCTCCAGCATCTTGAGCGTCATGTAGCCGCCGTATGACCAGCCATCGATCGCGATCTTGCCCGGATCGACGAAGGGCAGCGTCTTCAAGTACTCGGCCCCCGCCTTCTGGTCGGCGACCTCGACCCCGCCCATGGCGCGATAGATCGGCTGTTCGAACCTGACGCCGCGATTGGCGCTGCCGCGGTTGTCGAGCGCAAACCAGATGTAACCCTTGTCGACTATCGCCTGCCGCAGCGCACCGTCCCATGCCTTGCTGACGATCTGCGGCCCCGGTCCGCCATAGTGGTAGAAATAGACCGGGTAGCGCTTGCCGGGCACCATCTCGGGCGTGACCATCTCCCAATGGAGCGGGGTGCCGTCAGCGGCGGGAACAGTGCCATATTGCACCGGCCTGTGGCTCGCGAGGAAAGGGATATAGGGGTGCGAGGTGTCGAGCGCATTCTCCTCGATCCAGGCAATGTGCTGCCCATTCTGATCGGCCAGGAAGCTCTGCGGCGGAGTGTCGTCGTTCGACCGCGTGACCAGCAGCGTCTGCCCGTTCTTGTCCATGCTCGCTGCATTCGAGAACGCCGGGTCGGTCAGCCGAGCCGGTTTCCCGCCAGTCAGGGGAATCGAGTAGATCTGCGGCGCCAACACCGAGTCCTTGGTTCCGCGAAAGAACGCCAGACCCTTCTTCTGGTCGACCCCGACAAGGTCGGTCACGACCCACTCGCCCTTGGTCAACTGCGTCCACTTGCCTTTACGGAACAAGTACAGGTGCCCGTAGCCGTCGCGTTCCGACCACCACAGCAATGATCCGTCCTCGAGCCATTTGTAGTTGTCGCTGAGGTTGATCCAGTAGTCCTTCATCGCCGCGTATTCGGCGAACAGGACGCTGCTTTTGCCCGTCGTCGGATCGACCTTGAGCATTTCTAGAACGGTCTGCTCGCGGTTCTGGCGCTGGACATAGATTGCACTGCCATCGGGCGCCCAATCGACCCGCGCGAGGTAGATGTCAGTATTGTCGCCAAGGTCGACCTTCACGCGGTTCTGACCGTCTGGATTCATCACATAGAGTTCGACCACCGCGTTGGCGCTGCCTGCGACAGGATAGCGCTGCTCGTAAACCTTGGTCCCCGTCGCACCGATTGCTGCGCGCGTTACGACACCGACCATGCTCTCGTCGAAGCGTTCGACAGCGATGCGCTTGTCATCGGGTGACCACCAGTAACCTGACAGGCGTGCCATTTCCTCTTGCGCGACGAATTCCGCTTCGCCCCAGCGAATGTCCTCACCTTCCTTCGGGGTAATTGGAACCGCATCCTTGCCGATTTCGCCGACCCACAGCTGGCGGTCGCGCACGAATGACACATAGCGCCCGGTGTCGCTGACCCCGGGATTGAGTTCGCTCTCCTCGGTGTCGGTCAGACGGACGATCTCGCCGTCGAGCCGCGCGAGGATCAGGTCGCCGTCGAGTGGCACCAGTATGCCCTTGCCGTCGGACGTCCACTGGTAGTCGATGATGCCCTTGAGGTTGCCGACGCGCGCGCGCTCGCGCTGCATCTTTTCGTCTTCGCTGAGTTCGCGGCCCGATCCCAGTTTTTCGCTGTCGACCAGCATCGACCACGCCATGGTCTCGCGGTCATAAGCCCACAGGTCATAGCGCTCCTTGTCCTCGGCCCGGTTGCGCAGGAGGGTCAGATAGCGTCCGTCGGGCGACAGCTTAGCCTTGCGCGGCGCTGGCCCGTCGAGCGAGGGCGAGGCAAAAACGCGTTCGAAGGTCAGCTCCATGGGGGCGGTTTCCTGCTTGTTGGTGACGGATTGCGCAGCCAGCGGCGCGGCAAGGCAAGTGCCCAGCGCCAGAACGGTGGCAAGGATCGGTTTTCGCAAAGCTTCTCTCCTGGCGACAGGCAAAGCCTGATGCCGAGGAGAGACCCCAGTGGCAAGTCGAAGCGCCGGGCGGAGGGAATTCATGCCTAATTTCGCCTTAAGCGCGCTTCCTTAAATCCCCTTAACATCCGGCTGCGACAAAGGCCTTGTCGTCACGGGGCGTTTCCGGCTCACTAGTTCCGCGGCGGCACCATCGAAGGGGAGCCAATACCGGCTCCTTCACGATCCCCACGCAAAAGGGCGGCCCCCGCAAGGGAGCCGCCCTTTATACTTTCCCGTCCTTGCGGAAGGGAGGAATTACGCCTTGGGCGCGTTGACCTTGCGCTCGGCGATACGAGCGCGCTTGCCGGTACGGCCACGCAGGTAATAGAGCTTGGCGCGACGCACGACGCCGCGACGGACCACGGTGATGCTGTCGACGATCGGCGAGTAGAGCGGGAACACGCGCTCCACGCCTTCACCGAAGCTCATCTTGCGGACAGTGAAGTTGCTGCCCATGCCGCGGTTCGAGCGGGCAATGACAACGCCTTCGAAATTCTGGACGCGCTCACGGGTGCCTTCGACAACCTTCACGCCGACGCGCACGGTGTCACCGGCGCGGAATTCGGGAATGTCCTTCCCGAGGTTCTCGATGGCTTCCGCCTCGAGCTGCTGAATGAGGTTCATTGAACCATATCCTTAGTCTTTTCGCCGCGCGCCAGAGGCAGGTCGGTCCCGAGCGTCACTGTAACGCTCCCAAAGGTCCGGCCTGCGTAACCGAGTGTCTTCCTCGCTCCTTGCCTTGCGCCAAGCAGCGATTTTCGCATGATCCCCCGATCGCAGCACTTCAGGGATCGTGCGCCCTTCCCATTCCTGAGGTCGGGTATATTGCGGGTATTCCAGGAGGCCGTCCTCGAACGACTCCTCGTGCCCGCTTGTGGGCGCGCCCATTACCCCCGGAAGCAGGCGAATGCAAGCGTCGAGAATCGCCAGCGCGGCGGGCTCTCCGCCCGAGAGGACGATGTCCGCCAGCGACACCTGTTCCAACTGCGGAAAAGCCTCGAAAATGCGCTCGTCGAAGCCTTCGAAACGACCGCACAGGATGGTCACGCCCGGACCGGCAGCGATCTCGCGAATGCGTGCCTGAGTGATCGGTTTCCCGCGCGGAGTCATTGCGAGTATCGGTCGGTCATCTGCAACGCTCGCAAGCGCCGCACCGATGACGTCGGGCTTGAGAACCATCCCTGCCCCGCCTCCGGCCGGCGTGTCGTCCACGGTGCGATGCTTGTCCTTGGCGAAATCTCGGATCTGGACCGCCTCGCACGACCAGTCGCCGCGCTCCAACGCCCTCCCGGCCAGCGAAATGCCGAGCGGCCCCGGGAACATCTCAGGGTAAAGGGTCAGGATGGTAGCGGCGAAACTCATGCGCCGCCGCCTAGCGCCTCGCGCAACGCTTTGCCATCCCGCGCGTTCAAGCGCGCATGAGCGACCAAATCGACGACTGCATCATCATTGGCGCAGGGCCGGCCGGCCTGACCGCAGCGATATACCTTGCCCGCTACCACCTCTCGATCCGCCTGTTCGACTGCGGGACGAGCCGCGCAAGCTGGATTCCGACGAGCCACAACCACGCCGGGTTTCCCGATGGCATCCATGGTGAGGACTTGCTCGAGAGGATGCGTGAGCAGGCAGCACGTTACGGCGCCTTGCGCGAACCCAAACGGGTGACCGACCTCAAAAAGGACGGGAAGGTCTTCATCGTCACCTGCGACGACCTGGAATTTCGCGCACGCAGCGTCCTGCTCGCCACGGGTGTCGTCAACAATCGCCCCGATGGCATCGACGCACAATTGCATGACGAGGCGATGAGCCGCGGCCTCATCCGTTATTGCCCTGTCTGCGACGGGTACGAGGTGACCGACAAGAAGGTCGCGGTGATCGGTACGGGCGACCATGGCACCGCCGAGGCGCAGTTCATCCGCACCTATACGGCCGACCTGACGCTGGTCTCGCCGGGGGGCGACCATGATCTTTCCGAGCAGTGCTCGAAGGCGCTCGAAACCGCCGGGATAGGAACGGTCGCCGGCCCTTGTGGCGGCTTCGCTATCGAGAACGGCCGGATCGCATTCGACACCGCCGAAGGCCGAATGCATTTCGATTCGATGTACCCCGCCCTCGGTTCGGTCGTCCGCTCGGGCCTTGCCGTGTCATGCGGGGCGAAGGTGAGCGAGGATGACTGCATCATCGTCGACGATCACATGGAAACGAGCGTGGCGGGACTCTTCGCGGCAGGCGATGTCGTCATCGGCCTCGATCAGATCAGCCATGCGATGGGTCAGGCAGGCGTGGCAGCCACGACAATCCGCAACCATTTGGCTGAAGAGCGACCTCTCAGGCGCTAACCGCCACAGCCGCCGCAGCCGCCCCCGCACCCTCCATCGCCTCCACCGTCGCTGCTGCTTCCGCTGTCGGAGGAATAGCCACCGTCCGGACCGGAGCTGGCCGCCTGGCGCATCGAATGGAGTTGGGCGAAGGGCGTGCCGGCAAGGATCGCGGTCCCGAACAGCGCGACCCCGAGGCCGAGTTCCCCATCCGTGGGCGCGGTCTTCAATCGGATCGACTGGTCCTGCACTTCCTTTACTGCCCGCTGTCCTGCGCGCGTACGGGGATCGAGGACGGCAAACCGCCACACGGCGAGGGCCAGGGTGACGAAGAGCAGTGTCGAAAGAAAGCCGGTCGGCTCGCCCAGTGCCTGACCCGCCTCCTTGCGGTACCAGCCGATTGCGAGGACCACGAGATAGGGCACAGTGCCGATGAAACGCATCGTCCAGCGGCTGCCGCTATACATCAGAAGCTCGCGGCTTGCGAGGCTCTGCTTGATGTCCTGCAGGTATGGCTTGAGCGTCGTGTAAGCCTCGGTGATCCCGAACTCGCCCACCTTCGCCGTCAGCGCCCGCTCGCCGGGAGTGGTCCCGCCCTGACGCACCACCCGCAGCTTGTTTTCGCTTCCGTCCTCGAGTTCGCCCCTGCCCAGCAACCAGGCGAGAGTGGCCTCGGTATAGCGCTTGGGGCCACCGGCGACGAATGCGAGTTCGCCGGGATCGCTGACCCTTTGGTCTCGTCCCTCGGCACGGAGGAAATTGGGCAACCACCATCCGGCGATGATCGCCATCGCCATCAGCGTCGCGAAGAACGCCAGGAACTCGGTGCCCGAATATGCGGAAAAGCCGGAGATCATGTCTAACTCCCTGCAAGCAGCAGGGCGCCGACAAAGAGCAAGGTCCCTGCCATGGGGATGATTATCAGCCAGTTTCGTGACAGGATCATGACATCCTGCGGGTTTACCCTGAAGGCCTTGGGGTCGATGGAGAAGCGCCTTTTGGCATCGCGCCAGATATCGGGTGGCGGAGGCTCGCCGAAAGCCTCCTCGTAGCTCTTCAGCGTCGCGGCGTACTGGTCGTAGTAGCGCTTGCGCTCGACCATGCCGCCCGCTGTAGGGCCATGGTGCAGCGGCGCGCCAAGCACGTCGGGGCAGAAGCGTTCCCAATAGTCGCGACTGTACGTGAGGTGCAGGTGCCAGGCCTGATCGACCGCGTCGGACGGGGTAACCTCGTGACCGGCGGTGACGGCGAGATAGCAGAAGCGCTTGTATTCGCGGATCACGCGTTCGGCGAAGGCGGAAGACCAGCGGTTCTCGCGCGCGAGACGCTGGGCAAAGGTCAGCGATGCGGTGGGAGGGCCGATCTCGTAGGCGGCGAGGCGCTGCCAGAGGTCTGAGGCGACGGCGGACATCGCCGACTACCTATCCCAGAATGCCTCCGAAATCACTAACCGGCTCGCATCCCACTCGGGCACGGCCTGCTCGGTCAGCGGAACCATGAACTTCTTGCCGTCGGGCTTTTCGATTTCGACAATGTCGGTGGCACCGAAATTCTCGACCGCGCAGACCCGTCCTACATCCTCACCCGTATCTGTGACGACAGGCAGATCGAGGAGGTCGGAGAAGTAGAACTCCCCCTCCTCCAGCCCCGGAAGCTCTTGGCGGGAAACGGAAAGGGCGGTGCCGCGCAGCAGCTCCGCCGCGGTGCGATCCGGCACCTCGGCAAAGCGCGCGATGGCACCGCCCTTGTTGTCGCTGCGGATCTTTACGAGGGTCAGCGTGGCCCCCGAACCGACAGCGTTGAAGCTCTTGTGCGATTTCAGGGCATCGAACCCCTCGCCCAAGAGCTTCAGGCGGACTTCGCCCGCCACGCCATGCGCACCGGTGACGGCGGCCAGCGTGAGGGGCTTGTCCGACATCGGAAAGGCTTACTCGGCCTTTTCCTCGGCTGCGTCTTCGGCCGGAGCCTCTTCAGCAGCAGCTTCCTCGGCGGGAGCTTCCTCAGCGGGAGCTTCTTCAGCGGCAGCTTCTTCAGCGGCAGCTTCTTCGACCGGAGCTTCTTCAGCAACGGCTTCTTCAGCGGCAGCTTCTTCAGCCGGTGCGTTGGCTTCTTCCTCGGCAGCCTTGGCGGCTTCCTCGGCTTCGGCAGCCTTGGCAGCCTTCTCTTCAGCGCGTTCCTTGGCGGCTTCGCCCGGTTCACCCTTCTTCGGGTTGTTGCGCGGCGCACGCTCGAGGACGCCGGCGGCGTCGAGGAAGCGGTGGACGCGGTCGGTCGGCTTGGCGCCAACCGAGAGCCAGTGACGGGCGCGGTCTTCGTCGAGCTTCACGCGCTCGCCCGAATCCTTCGGCAGCATCGGGTTGTAGGTGCCGATCTGCTCGAGGTACTTGCCGTCACGCGGGCTGCGCGTGTCGGAGACGACGATACGGTAGTAAGGACGCTTCTTGGCGCCACCGCGCGAAAGACGGATTGCAACTGCCATTTGATATTACCTTTCGAATGTAAACATCTGAAACTTATTTCTTCTTGAGCAAGTCCTGGAGGTCGGGGGGAAGCGTGTCCATGTCCACGCCCGGTCCACCCGTAGGACCGCCGAGACCGGGCATGCCGCCCGGCCCGCCCAGGCCCGGCATGGCGGCGCCGAGGCCGCCCCTGCCGAACAGGGCGCCGAGGCCCTTCAAACCGCCCATCTTCTTGATCTGCTTCATGGCACGCGCCATTTCCTGGTGCATCTTCAGCACCTTGTTGACCGACTGCACATCGGTGCCCGAACCGGCCGCCACGCGCTTCTTGCGCTTGGCGTTGAGCAGTTCGGGGCGCTTGCGCTCCTTGGGAGTCATCGAACCGATGATGGCATCCATGTGCACGAGGACCTTGTCGTCCATCCCGCTCGCCGCCATCGCCGCCTTGGCCTTCTTCATGCCGGGCATCATGCCTGCGAGCATGCCGAGGCCGCCCATTTGCTGCATCTGGCGAAGCTGCATGCGCAGGTCGTCAAGGTCGAACTTGCCCTGCGCCATCTTCTTGGCGAGCGCTTCGGCCTCGTCCTGCTTGATCGTCGCGGCGGCCTTTTCGACCAGCGAAACCACATCGCCCATGCCGAGGATGCGACCGGCAACGCGCTTGGCATCGAATGCCTCGATCGCATCGAGCTTTTCGCCCGTACCGGCAAACTTGATCGGCTTGCCGGTGACATAACGCATCGAAAGCGCCGCACCGCCGCGGGCATCGCCGTCCATACGGGTCAGCACGACGCCGGTCAGCGGCACCTCGCCGGTGAAGCTCTGCGCGACGTTGACCGCGTCCTGGCCGGTCAGGCTGTCGACCACCAGCAGCACTTCGGTCGGAGCGGAGACGCTGGCGATCGCCTTCATCTCGGCCATTAGCGCTTCGTCGACGTGGAGGCGGCCCGCAGTGTCGAGCAGCAGCACGTCGGCAGCCTGCAGCTTGGCGCTCTCCATCGCACGGCGGGCGATATCGACCGGCTGCTGGCCCGGAATGATCGGCAGGGTGGCGACGTTGACCTGCTCGCCGAGAACCTTGAGCTGTTCCTGCGCAGCCGGGCGATTGACGTCGAGTGACGCCATGATCGCCTTCTTGCCGTGCTTTTCCTTGATCAGCTTGCCGAGCTTGGCAGTCGTGGTCGTCTTACCCGAACCCTGCAGACCGACCATCATGATGACGACCGGCGGGCGCGCGGCGAAATTCAGTTCGGCAGGCTCGTCGCCGCCGAGCATCTCGGTCAGTTCGTCGCTGACGATCTTGACGACCTGCTGGCCGGGCGTGACCGACTTGAGGACTTCCGAACCGATCGCCTTTTCGGTCACCGCATCGACGAAGCGGCGCACGACCGGCAGCGCGACGTCGGCTTCGAGCAGTGCCACGCGGACCTCGCGCATGGCATCGCGCACGTCCTGCTCGCTGAGCGCACCGCGCCCGCGCAGCTTGTCGAACACATTGCCGAGACGATCGGACAGGTTGTCGAACACGTGCCTACTCCAAACCCCGGCGCCGCAATGGATGCCGGAAAACGCGAAAAACGCCGGCGGACGAGAACTCGTCGGCCAGCGTGGGGAAAAGCCCCTGTAATCCCAAACTAATGCCCGGGTGTGATGGAAGCAGGTCGCAGCCGTCGCCACGGCCTGCTACCATCAAATCCGGGTGAAATGGTGGAGCCTAGCGGGATCGAACCGCTGACCTCTACAATGCCATTGTAGCGCTCTCCCAGCTGAGCTAAGGCCCCGAGCCATTTCCTGCGACACGTCCTGGGAGGCGTGTCACCCTTGCGGGAGGCGCCCAATATAAGGGCCCTCACCGCAATGCAACAGCAAAATTAGCTATCGTCGGAATCGTCGTCGTCGCCCTTCGACTTGGTCTCGACGCCGAGGTCGTCGTCGCCACCGAGGTCGACTTCGTTGTCGGGCGAATCGTCGTCTTCGTCGATGTCGATGTCCAGATCGTCATCGTCGTCGCCACCGAGATCGCTATCCGCCTCGATGTCCTTCTTCTTCTCTTCTTCGAAGGGAATCGGCTGCTTCGACTTGAGTACGGGCTCCGGATCCCATTCCTCACCGCATTCGATGCAGGTGACGGGATCGTCCTTCGTCAGATCGTAGAAGCGAGTGCCGCACTTCGGGCAGGTACGCTTCGTGCCCCATTCCGGTTTGACCATGTGTAATCCTTGGTTTTCTGCTCCGTGACATACCGCTTCGGAGCGCTTGAATTCGTATTGTTGATGATGGGATCCCGGAGGCCGGGAATCAACTGCGCGCGCGCCTTGCCAGACTGTTTTCGCGCTGTCAAAGCGCTCGCGCGCAAAGCCACGCCAACCAAGAGATTATGTGACCTCACACCGCTTTCAACCCTCTGGCCCTCTTACCGGCCGCATTCGCGTGCCGGGCGACAAGTCGATCAGCCACCGCTCGCTCATGTTCGGCGCGCTCGCTGTCGGACGTAGCCGTATTTCCGGCCTGCTCGAAGGCGAGGATGTCCTTGCCACCGCCGCGGCCCTGCGCGCCATGGGTGCGACGATCGGACGCGATGGGGATGACTGGATCGTCGACGGTGTCGGCGTCGGCGGATTGCTCCAGCCGGAGCAGGCGCTCGACATGGGCAATTCCGGCACCTCTACGCGCCTTCTTATGGGCCTTGTCGCCAGCCACGGCATCACTGTGGCCTTCACCGGTGATGCCAGTCTGTCGAAACGGCCGATGGGGCGGGTGATCGATCCGCTTTCCACCATGGGAGCGAGCTTTACGCCCTCCCCCGGCGGTCGCCTGCCGCTGATGGTGGAGGGAATGGAGCCGGCGGTGCCTATCGAATACCGCCTCCCCGTGGCGAGTGCACAGGTGAAGAGCGCAGTGCTGCTGGCGGGGTTGAACACGCCAGGCATCACTACGGTCATCGAGCCCGTGCCGACCCGGGATCACACCGAGCGCATGCTGCGCGGCTTCGGGGCGGAACTCACGGTCGAGGAAGCCGGTGGCGAGCGGATCATCCGCATCCATGGTCCCGCAGACCTTCACCCTTGCGACATCACCGTACCGGGCGACCCATCCTCTGCCGCTTTCTTTGCAGTGGCGGCCAGCATAGTGCCCGGCAGCAATCTCGTCATCGAGAACGTCGGCCTCAATCCGACACGCGATGGAATCTTCCGCGTCCTGGCACAGATGGGCGCGGAGATCGAAAAGCTCGACGAGCGCGAAGTCGGGGGTGAACCCGTAGCAGACCTTCGTGTGTGCCATTCCCAGCTTAAGGGCATCGAAGTCGATCCCGATGTCGTGCCGAGCATGGTCGACGAATTTCCCGTGCTGTTCGTTGCCGCTGCGGTGGCAGAAGGCACGACGGTGACCAGCGGGCTCGAGGAGCTGCGGGTGAAGGAAAGCGATCGCCTGTCGGCGATGGCCGCCGCCCTTACCGGAGCAGGCGTCCCGCTGGAGGAGCTTGAAGACGGCCTGGTCATCCAGGGCAGCGGCGGCGCACCCTTGCGCGGCACTGCCAACAAGGCGACCGAAACCCATCTCGACCACCGCATCGCAATGAGCATGGCGGTGGCGGGCCTAGCCAGCCGCGACGGGGTCGAGGTCGATAGCACCGAGCCAATCGCCACGAGTTTCCCGAACTTCATGACCTTGCTGGACGAGGCGGCAGCGTGAACGAAATGGATATCTACACGCTCGTCGGCTTCGTCGGCATGGCCTGCATCATCGGCGCTTATGCGTATATGACGGCCAAGACGAACCCGAACCCGTTCGTACTTCACGGGACCAACCTTGCAGGCGCGGCCTTGCTGACGGTTTCGCTGCTGGTCCACACCAACCTGCCGAGCCTGGTACTCGAGGGTTTTTGGGCAGCGATTGCGATCTACGGATTGGTGAAGGCGATGCGCGCCCGGAGAAACCCCGCATGATCATTGCGGTCGATGGCCCCACGGCCTCGGGCAAGGGCACCATTGCCAAGGCGCTTGCCGCGCACTTCGACCTGCCGCACCTCGATACGGGCCTGCTCTATCGCGCGGTCGGGCGGCAGGTGTTCCTCGACGGCGGCGACCCCGACAACGGAGGCGATGCACTGGCGGCGACCAGTTTCCCCGACAGCCTGCTCGACGATCCCCACTTGCGAACCGAAGAAACCGGAGGTCTGGCAAGCCGGGTTTCGGTTCATCCATCTGTGCGACAGGCGCTCTACGAACGCCAGCGCCAGTTCGCCCTGCAGGAACGTGGCGCCGTTCTCGACGGACGCGATATCGGGACGGTCATCGCTCCGGAGGCCGAGGTAAAGCTGTTCGTCACCGCCAGCGTGGCAGCGCGGGCGAAACGGCGTTTCCTCGAGATGCAGCAGCGCGGCGTCAAAGTGACGCTCGCAGAAATCGAAGACGACCTGCGCCGTCGGGACGAACGCGATACCAACCGAGCAGTCGCCCCACTCGTTCCTGCAGCAGACGCTCATGTACTCGACACCAGCAAACTGGATCGCGACGCGGCGGTCGCTGCGGCGATTGGTGTGGTAGAAAAAGCACTCAACTAAGTCCTGAGCCGCCTCTTGCCATGCGGCCCCTAATTCCATAACCTGTTATATAACACGTTATGGAGATTCGCATGGTCGACGTCGTTGCGCAGATGGGCCCAGCCTTCCTCGGCAGCAGGCTGAAGCGGCTTGGCGAGCGGATGCAGGCCAGCGCGGCGCAGGTTATCGCCGATGCCGGCATCCCTCTCCAGCCGGGTCACATGGCAGCCATGGCTGCACTGCGCACGGGGCCGAAGACCATCGGCCAGCTCGCAGACGCCAGCGGCACCAGCCAGCCGGGCATGACCCGCACCATCGGACAGCTGGCGAAGCTCAGGATGGTGGCCGATGTCGAATGCGACGACCAGCGCAGCCGCATGATCGGCCTCACCGCTGAAGGCACACGGACCGTCAACCTGATCGCGTCCGACGTCTGGCCGCGTGTCGGCATGGCCGCCGAACAAATCCTGGACCGTCTCGAAGGCGATTTCCTTCGCCAGCTCGCCGTTATCGAGGAGTCGCTGTCCGAAGCCTCGATCGCCGAACGCGCCATGCAATCGGAACCGGGCCGACTGACCCTACTGGGCTGGGACCCCACCCTCGCCTACGAATTCCACGATATCAACGCCGAGTGGATCGAGGCGATGTTCGTTCTCGAACAAACAGACCGCGACGTGTTGGAAAACCCGCAGGAACGGATCATCGACCCTGGCGGCGACATCATGTTCGTCCACGCAGCCGGTCTCGGCATCGTCGGCGCCTGCGCCTTGCAGAAAACCGGCCCGACATCTTTCGAACTGACCAAGATGGGCGTCCGGGAAAGCGCCCGTGGCCTCAAGGCAGGCGAGTTCCTGCTGGAAGGCATGATTGAACGCGCCCGCCAGTTGGGCGCGGAAAAGCTCTACCTCCTGACCAATCGCAAGTGTGCCGCGGCCGTCCACCTCTATGAGAAGCTGGGCTTCGAGCACGACGCCGGGATCATGGCAGATTACGGTTCACGCTACGAGCGGTGCAATGTGGCCATGCTCTACACCGGTGACTGAGACCGTCCGCCACTTGCCGCATGTTGGGCGCGGCAATTAGTATCCGGTCCGGCGGCCACGGAGGGGAGCGTGCGTTGAACAAGGATTATCAGACCAAACTGATCGGGCTCAGCGCCGTCTGGGCTCTCGCCCTCCTCGCCTCCGGGTGGTCGCCCTATGACCGCGCCACCTGGTTGATGGAAGTTGCCCCGGCACTGATAGCCATGCCCATCCTATGGCTGACCGGAAAGCGCTTTAAGCTGACCACGTTAGCCCTGGTCCTGATCGGTTTCCACGGCCTCGTCCTGATGCTCGGCGGAGCTTACACCTACGCCCGCGTGCCGATCGGCTTTACGGTGCAGGACTGGCTGGACCTGGCGCGCAATCCCTATGACCGCTTCGGACATTTCATCCAGGGTTTTGTCCCGGCAATCGTTCTGCGCGAGCTGCTCATCAGGCTGGGAGGCCTGCGACCGGGCTGGTTGCTGACGGCCCTCGTAATGGCCTGCTGCCTGGCCGTGAGTGCTTCCTACGAACTGATCGAGTTCGGTGCAGCAATGGCGCTAGGCCACGGGGCGGACGAGTTTCTCGGCACCCAGGGAGACCCTTGGGACACCCAGTGGGATATGCTCATGTGCCTTGTTGGAGCGTTCGCTGCTCTCATGTTGTTGACGAAGCTCCACAATCGCCAATTGTCGCGGGTGAGCGCGAGCAGCTGACAACCAAATAGCCTTCAGGGGCATTGCACAAACCTCCCGACAGGCGCAGAAGACCGCCACCGAATGAGGTCGCGATAGGGTCGCCCATGGGCGCCGACGCGCATTCGTGACAAGCACGACATGTGGTGTCCCGCCCCAAAGCAGGGAGAGCACCTATGAAGAAGTTGCTTATTGCAGCGGTACTGCTGAGCTTTGCGCCAACTCCGGCGCATGCAGAACACTGGGACGTCATTGGCCAGAAGTTGAAGAATGGGTGCACGATGGGCCAGTACATGGCCATCGTGAAGGACTTCAACGCGTGGGGTAAGAGCTACGGCTATTCGACCACGATCATCACCCCGATCCAGGACGCCGACCAGGCGACCTTCTGGTGGATAGGAAAGACGCCAAACGCCGCCAAGTTCGGTGCAGCCTGGGACGCCTGGCGCGATGCGCAAGCAGACGCCAGTTCAGCTCCGGCCAAGCTCCAGGCGCGCTTTGATGCTTGCGCCGACAATACGAGCCGCAGCGGGTACGACGCCTGGTAGAAAACGACGGGCAATGGCGGGGACGCAGTGACAGGGCGCGTCCTCGCCATGCCTCGCCCTGCAAGTCCGATGCAATTTCCTTGCGTTTCGCGCTTTCATCGCCTAGGCGCGCGCCCGTTCTCCCAATCCCCGGATTGAAGGACCCGCGTGACGGCATCCGGCCCCGCGCGGCATCGGCCTCTTGCCCCGTACGGCCCGCAATGGTGCGGACAGACGGAGAAAGACCCCGGGAAAACCGGCGGCCGGTAGCAAAACGATCGAAGGACTATCCATATGGCAACTTCTGCCAATCCCACTCGCGATGATTTCGCGAAGATGCTCGACGAACAGCTCGGTGGCGCCGATGACGGCGGCTTCGAGGGTCGCGTCGTCAAGGGCACCGTCACTGCCGTCGAGAACGGCTATGCAATGATCGACGTCGGCCTCAAGAGCGAAGGCCGCATCGACATCAAGGAATTCATGCGCGGCGAAGGCGACACGGCACCGGCAGTCGGTGACGAAGTCGAAGTGTTCGTCGACCGCGTCGAGAATGCCGACGGCGAAGCGATGCTGTCGCGCGACCGCGCCCGCCGCGAAGCCGCCTGGGACAAGCTGGAAAGCGAGTTCGGCGAAGGCAAGCGCGTCGAAGGCCGCATCTTCGGCCGCGTCAAGGGCGGCTTCACCGTCGACCTCGATGGCGCCGTCGCCTTCCTGCCCGGTTCGCAGGTCGACATCCGTCCGGTGCGCGACGTCGCTCCGCTGATGGACATGGCCCAGCCCTTCCAGATCCTCAAGATGGACCGTCGCCGCGGCAATATCGTCGTTTCGCGTCGCGCCGTGCTTGAAGAAACCCGCGCCGAACAGCGCAGCGAGCTGATCAACGACCTGACCGAAGGCCAGGTGATCGACGGCGTCGTGAAGAACATCACCGACTACGGTGCGTTCGTCGACCTCGGCGGCATCGACGGCCTGCTGCATGTCACCGACATGAGCTACAAGCGCGTCAACCACCCGAGCGAAATGATCGAGATCGGCCAGACCGTGACCGTCCAGATCATCCGCATCAACGAAGACACGCAGCGCATCAGCCTCGGCATGAAGCAGCTCGAAAGCGATCCGTGGGACGGCGTCGCCGCGAAGTATCCGATCGGCATGAAGATGACGGGCACCGTCACCAACATCACCGAATACGGTGCCTTCGTCGAAATCGA
Organism: Qipengyuania sp. RANM35; assembly: GCF_041021145.2. Classification (NCBI taxonomy): domain Bacteria; kingdom Pseudomonadati; phylum Pseudomonadota; class Alphaproteobacteria; order Sphingomonadales; family Erythrobacteraceae; genus Qipengyuania; species Qipengyuania sp. RANM35. The sequence goes on from NZ_CM196433.1 coordinate 1,381,447, forward strand.
GCCGGGCATCGAAGGCCTGGTCCACGTTTCGGAAATGAGCTGGACCAAGAAGAACGTCCACCCGGGCAAGATCGTCTCGACCTCGCAGGAAGTCGAAGTCATGGTCCTCGAGGTCGACAGCGACAAGCGCCGCATCAGCCTCGGCCTCAAGCAGGCCCAGCGCAATCCGTGGGAAGAGTTCGCGGAGAAGCACCCGGTCGGCACCAAGGTCACGGGCGAGGTCAAGAACGCGACCGAATTCGGCCTGTTCATCGGCCTCGATGGCGACGTCGACGGCATGGTTCACATGTCGGACATCGCATGGGGCATATCGGGTGAAGACGCCCTCGCCCTGCACCGCAAGGGCGAGCAGGTCGAAGCCGTCGTTCTCGACGTCGACACCGACAAGGAACGCATCAGCCTCGGCATGAAGCAGCTCGAAAAGGGTGCTCCGACCGAAGCCGGCGCCGGCAGCTCGCTGCGCAAGAACGAGGTGGTCACCGTGACCGTTCTCGAAGTGCGCGACGGCGGTCTTGAAGTGCAGGTCGGCGACGATGGCGCCACCGGCTTCATCAAGCGTTCGGACCTCGGCCGCGACCGTGACGAGCAGCGTCCCGACCGCTTCCAGCCCGGCCAGAAGGTCGACGCCATGGTCACCGGTTTCGACCGTTCGAAGAAGCCCAACTTCTCGATCAAGGCTCGCCAGATCCACGAGGAAAAGGAAGCCGTGGCACAGTTCGGTTCGTCGGACTCGGGTGCATCGCTCGGCGACATCCTCGGCGAAGCGCTGAAGAAGAAGGAAGACTAAGTTCTTCCCACCTTTTCGAAGGTAATCAGGAAGGCCCGCTTGCGAGACCCGCAGGCGGGCCTTTCCTCATTGGGTCGCCCGTCCTACATTCAGGCATCCATCGCCCTGAAGGACAGCAGACCGCCATGCTCGAAGTTCACCAGTTTCCCTGCCTGTCCGACAATTACGGCTACCTGCTCCACGATCCCGAGAGCGGTGAGACCGCGGCAATCGATACGCCCGACGGTGCCGAATATCTCAAGCAGGCGCGCGAGAAGGCGTGGCAGATCACCCAGATCTGGAATACCCACTGGCATCCCGACCATGCCGGCGGGAATGCCGCAATTGTCGAAGCGACGGGAGCAAAGGTCATCGCTCCCAAGGAAGTCGAACGTATCGCGCCGATCGACCGCGTGGTGAGCAATGGCGATGCAGTGATGCTCGGCGATTGGCAGGCGCGCGTGATCGACGTGTCGGGCCACACCAACGGCCACATCGCCTACCATGTCGGTGACGCCGACCTGGCGTTCGTTGGTGACAGCGTATTCGCGCTTGGCTGCGGGCGGATGTTCGAGGGTCAGCCGGATCAATTCTGGCACAGCCTCGAACGCATCAGGCAATTGCCGCCCAACACCCTGCTTTACTGCGCCCATGAATACACCGCATCGAATGCCCGCTTCGCCCTTCATGCTGACCCCGACAATGCGGAACTTCGTCTCTATGCCGCCCGTGTCGAGGAAAAGCGCGCCAAGGGCGAGCCGACCGTGCCCACGGTCCTCTCGCGCGAACTGCTGACCAATCCCTTCCTGCGTGCCGACAGTGCAGAACTGCGCGATCGCTGGGGCGGAACCAGTCCTGCAGAAACTTTCGCAGCCCTGCGCCACGCCAAGGACAATTTCTGACGATGGCGATCCGGGGCTATCACGCACACATCTATTTCGACCCGCCCGAGCTGGAGACTGCGCGCGCCTTCGCCAAGGCGGCTCACGAGACATTCAATGTACCTGTCGGACATTTCCACACCGCACCGGTCGGACCGCATCCGCGCGGATCCTGCCAGCTTTCGATGCGTCCCGAACAGTTCGCGCAATTTGCTGCCTGGGCCTCCGAGGCGCGTGGGGATCTGACCATCTTCGCGCATGGCCTCAGTGGCAACGATCTCGATGACCACACGAAATACGTCATCTGGTTCGGCCAGTCGGAAGCACTCGACATGACGATTTTCGACTGAGATGAAGGCCGTTCTCGTCAGCAGACTGTCGGACGACCTTTCAGGCGTCGCGCTCGCCGATTTGCCCGTACCGGAATGCGGCGAAGGCGAGGTCCTGGTAAGGGTGCGAGCGGCATCGCTCAACTTTCCCGACCTGCTGATGACGCAGGGCGGATACCAGTTCAAACCCGAGGTGCCCTTCGTTTCCGGCCTGGAAATGGCAGGCGAGGTCGTCGAGGCACCGGAAGGATCCCCGTTCGCAGTTGGCGATCGCGTCATGGGTGGCGCCAAGACCGGCGCCTTTGCCGAATTCGTGGCCCTCCCCGCATCCTCGCTCCGCCCCATACCCGAACGCCTCTCATTTGCCGCAGCCGCCTCGATGGGAGCGGCCTACCACACAGCGTACGTGGCTCTGGTCGAGCTTGGGCAGTTGCAGCCTGGCCAAACGGTCCTGGTTCACGGTGCCAGCGGTGGTGTCGGTCTCGCAGCGTGCGACCTCGCCAAGGCATTGGGCGCCAAGGTCATTGCCGCCACCCACCGCCAGGATAAGCTCGGGCCAATAGAGAGCATTGTGAAACCGGACGCGACCATCCTCAACACCGGGCGGTTTCGCGAACAGGTAGCGGAACTTACCGATAGTCGCTTGTGTGACCTCGTCTACGACCCTGTCGGCGGCGACGTGTTCGACGAGAGCACCCGGTGCGTAACCTTCGGCGGCAAGTTGCTGATCATCGGTTTCGTCGCGGGTCGCATACCCGAGATTGCGGTCAATATCCCGCTCATAAAGGGTTTCTCGGTGGTCGGAGTGCGGGCCGGGGAATACGCCCGCCGCTTCCCCGAACGGGGCAAGCGTATCGCAGCGGAGCTTGCTCGACTTGCGAGCGAAAGGCGCATTACGCCGCACGTCGACCGGACCCTCCCGCTCGACCGCTGGCGCGAGGCCTTCGAAGCCATGCAGCGCGGCGAGATCATCGGGAAGATCGTATTGGAACCTTGAATCGAAAAGGGCGGCCCCGCAGGACCGCCCTCTCGATTTCTCGGCTATCAACGCGGATCAGATTCCAGCGATGACCTTGTCCGCCAGCGAGCGATCGGCATCGGCGTCATGCTTTTCGGCGATCAGCTTGCGGCTGGCTGCGGTTGCAGCATTGACGGCACGATTGCGAACGTCCTCGACCGCCTCACGCTCTGCAGCAGCGATCTTGTCTTCCGCCATGCGCTTGCGGCGTTCGACCATCGCCTTGCTGTCGGCTTCGGCCTTCTCAAGGATGGCGTCGGCCTCATGCTGTGCGTTGGCGAGCATGGCTTCGGCGTCCTTCTCGGCACCGGCGATCTTGGCGGCATACTCGTTGCGAAGCGCCTCGGCTTCCGCACGGAGCTGCTTGGCTTCGTCCAGCTGGTCCTTGATCGCGGCGATCTTGCTGTCGAGCCCGCCGGCGATGGTCTTGTGAACCTTGGCGCCGAAGAAGGCGATCAGGAGCAGGACGAACATCGCGATCGAAACCACCTGGAATGGTGCAAGGCCAAACAGTTCGGGTTCGGCATGGGTCGGCGCACCGCCATGACCTTCTTCGACGAAGGCTTCGGCTGCTTCCGTGGCGAAGACCTCGGGTGCGGCGGTTGCTTCAGCCATGGGTCATTGCCTCCTTGACGGCCTTACTCGCGGCAGGCTTGGTCACCTTCACCCCTGCGAGGCGCGAGACGATGTCCTGTGCGGCTTCGACAGCCACATCCTGCACTTCGGCGAGCGCCGCTGTGCGGGCTTCAGAGATACGCGCTTCCGCTTCCTCAAGCTTCTTGTCGAGACGCGCCTGCGCAGCCTTGAGCTTCTTGTCGGACGAGGCAGCCGCGTCGCTCTTGGCCTTGGCGACAATCGCCTGGGCCGCTGCGCGGTTCTCGTTCTCGCGCACCCGCCATGCCTCTTCCTGCTCGTCGGCGGCATCGCGAGCGGCCTTGGCAGCGGCGAGGTCGGCGGCGATCTGGGAATCACGCTGGGCAACCGTCTCCATCACCTTGGGGACCATGCCCCGACCGATGACGAAAAAGGTGATGCCGAAGAAGACCAGCAACCAGAAGACCTGGCTGGACCATGTTTCGGCAAGCTGTGCTATCTGTGGCATGTCAGCTCTCGAAAGGCGGGTACGGGGTAATCTTGCGGCCGGTCGGGACGAACCCCGACCGACCGGAATGACTGATCGGCGCTATTAGGCGACGAAGATCAGGATCATTGCAACGACGAACGCCAGCAGGCCGAGAAGTTCGGCAGCGGCGAAGCCGATGAAGAGGCGGCCCTGCTGGCCGTCGGCAGCGCCCGGGTTGCGCAGAGCGCTTTCGAGGAACGAACCGAAGACGTTACCCACACCGATGGCGGCCATGCCGGCACCGATTGCAGCGAGACCGGCGCCAACCAGCTTTGCAGCTTCTACTTCCATGACAAACTCCTTTGGGAAATCAGATATATTGAGACGAAACTTAGTGAAGGTTCTCGGCGTCGTTGATGTACAGCGACGTCAGAAGAGCGAAAACGTAAGCCTGAATGCCGGCAACCAGCAGTTCCAGCGCGCAAATACCGATCATGAGCAGGAAGCTCGGAAGACCGACCACGCCGGTCCACAGAGCTCCGGCATTGGTGCCGTCGATCACGAAGCTCGACAGCACTTCGAGCAGGACGTGACCGGCCATCATGGCGACGAAGAGTCGCAGGCCGAGGCTGAACGGACGGACCATGAACGAAATGAACTCGATGGGGGCAATCACCGGGATCATGGGCAGCGGCGTGCCGTGAGGCACGAACAGGCTGAAGAAGTGGAGACCGTGCTTCCAGAAGCCGACCAGGAGGACGATCGAGAAACTCAGGATCGCCAGCACGCCAGTCACGGTGAAATGGCTGGTAAACGTGAAGGGATGGAGGCCGATAACACCAAGCGGCATGAGGCCGAGGAGGTTGGCGAAGAGGATGAACATGAACAGGCTGAAGACGTACGGTACGTACTTGCGCCCTGCCTTGCCAATGTTCGCTTCGAGCATGTTGTCGATGAAACCGGTGAAGGTTTCGACCATCATCTGCCAGCGTCCGGGCACGAGCTCGCGCTTCATGCCGCCGGCGACGAAGAGGAAGAGCACCACGGTGGTGATCAGCATCCACAACGCGCTGTTGGTGAAGGCGATATTGTAGCCCATGAGCTCCCAGTTGGCCGAACCGGCAATCGGTTCGATCGTGAACTGGTGCATCGGGTCGACTTTGGCTTCGACTGCCACGTCTCGCTAACCCCTAAATCCTGTAAACAGCGCCCCGAAAGCCCGGTCAGGGCTGATTGTCGGGGCGCACATTAGCCGCACGGATGATGTTCCTGAAGGCGACCACGATCCCGAGGAACAGGCCGACCAACAGACCCCAGGGATTGGTGCCGGTAAAATAGCCGATGGCATATCCGATCACCGATCCGCCGAGGAGCCCGCCAAGAAGATCCGCCAGTACACGGTTGCCGCTACGATAATTCGCGTCGGCACCCGATGCCTGCGGGCGGTTGCGCTCCTCTTCACGCTGCTGTGCGGCTTCAAGCCGCTTTTCCAGCGCATCGATCCGCGCATCCTCCTGGATGGGCTCCCGTGCGGGCTCGTCGTTGCTCATGCCTTGCTCCTTTTAAGGGGGTTGCGCGGCACGGGCACGGACTTGCCCGCCGAGGGCGCCGCCCCCTTAGAAGGGGGGCATGGGCGAGTCAACACGCCAGACCCCTGTTTCGCGCCTCTATGGCTCAAAGTATAACCCCGCCGCCACTGGGGCGACGGGGCAAGCGGTTAGGAAGTTACCTTTCCTGACTTAGGGACAACGCGAATCGCGCAGTGGAGCGCCTGCGCCGCGGGTCGCCCAGCTACCGTCCGGAGCCTGGTACTTTTCGCCCGGCGCGGTGGCCAGGATCGCCTGGCAGCCTGCGGTCAACGCATATTCCTCAAGCGTGGCGTTGGTTGCCTTGGCACGTTCCGAATAGACCGCGCGGCGCTTGATGTTGATGTCGTTGACGATGCGCTGCAGTTCGGCGTTCGATGCGCCAACAATGCCGAGATAGCCGTCCATTTTTTCGCCTACCTCGCCGCTGGCGCGAGCCGCGGCATAGGCCGGATCGCGCTGGGCAAAGGCGGGGCTCGCGATGCCGCCAAGAGCGGTCGCGATCGCGGCGGTGGCCAGCACTGCCCTGGAAATTCGCTTGATCATTATGTCACCCATCAAAAAATATCCGCGTTCTCTTCGATCGTGTTGCCCGCGTCTTCAGCGAGGCGATAGATCACTTCCTGGCGGATGTTGACGTTGAGCTCGATCACGATCGGCTCTTCGGGCGCATTCACTGTGATGCATCCGGCAAGCGCGAGCGGAGCGAGCGTAGCCGCCGCCATCCGTTTCGCACCGTGCATCGCCCTGCTCCCCTGCATGACCGGGTTTGTCGCAGCGCTTGCGCGGTCCGTCAATTCAACGGTTTTCATAGCCCCTACTCGCTTTCCTGCTCCTGAATGGTGGGTTCATCCGGAATTACGTCTTCCGGCTCGATTTTCGGTTCGGCCTCTTCGCCGGTCACGGAGCGGCGCAGCAGGCGCTTGCCATCGTCGGACAACAGGCCAAGCTCGCGCGGGTCGCGTACGGCAGATGGATCGTAAAGCGCCTTCATGCTGGTCAGCAGCTGGTAGAATTGCGCGCGGATGTTGATCCGGAATTGGAGCGGCAGCTTGGCCAGCTGCTTGGTCACGAAGTTGGACTTGGCACCCTCACCCTGGCTCACGCCGTCGAATCGCACGCGAGTGACGATCTCGCCCGTAAGCGGACCTTCCATGATTACGCGCATCTGGTCGTAGTTGAGACTTTTGAGCGCATCGAAGGCGAAATTGGCAATGGGGGACAGGTCCTTGTATGTCAGTTCGCCGACATAGGACACGTTCCCTCCCGGTGGACGGGAGATTAGGACTCCGGTATCAATCTTGCCGTTGCCGTTCGCATCGAAGACAATTGGCACCGTCCCGTCGAAGGTGCCGGTCGCAGAGATGTTCTCCAGTTCCATTTGGGCCACGAACTGCGCCGCCTCGAGTCCGACGATCTCGAAGATGTAACGTCGCTCCTCACTGACGCCGAAGTTGAAGTCGACATCGCGCAAGAGCAGTCGTCCACCCATGAAGGGCCAGCTGCCGCCTGCAACGGCGAGCAAGGTTCCATCTCTCAATGCGAACTCGATCTCGCCATCGAGGACTTCAATACCCGGGTTGATCGAGGCAACTCGCAGCTTCTGGTTCGGAGCGGTCGTAAGATTGAGCAGATCGGTGAATTCGATCGTGCCGCTGGCGCCCTTCACCGGGCCGAATGCAGCAGCGAAATCGAGGCCTTCGGTGCCGAATGTTCCAGAACTGGTAACGTTTCCGTTGGCGGCCCAGTCAATTCGTCCCCTGCCGGTGACCGTGCCATCAGCATTGGCAATGACACCCAATGCCAAAGGCGTAAGCTGATCGGGCTGGAGCCTCTCGTCGAATACCAGGCCAGGGACATCGAGATCGGCGTGCCCCGCCCCGGTCGCGAGGTTGTGCCTGATGTCGGCAATCGTGACGAGACGATCGGTGGCCGGATGACGCAATTCGGCGCGAGCGAGGATGATGTTGTCTTTCAAGGTCAGCCCCGCCCCGCGTGCAGCAAGCGGCTCGAAGCGGTCAGGCTCATTGCGATCGAGCAGGCGGAATGCGCTGTCGGCGATGGTCACCGTGCCCGCGGTGTAGTCCCAATGGCCCGACGCTTCGCGGATATCGAGAGGTACCGCGGCCAGCGTCACATCCGCATCGGTGAAGCTTCCGGCAATATTGTCCCCGATCCTTGCATCGAGATCCGATATCCGAAACCTGCTCGCGGTAGCCGCCGGCCCAAGCGCAACATCGACCTGCCGTGCCGTCATTACACCAGGATAAGCGAACCCGACCGGTCCCGAGGACAGTCTGATCGGCGTTTCGCCGACATAGCCCGACAAATCCAGCGACGTCGCACCGGCGGCGATCCGCATCCCGTCGGCGCCATTGTAGAAAATTGATCGGCCTCGCGGCGGGCACAGGGTCAATCGGTGCTTGTCGAAGCGCAGGTTGGCCAGCTCCAGCTCGTCGAAGCCGATATCAGTGCAACTGGTCCAGATTGCCACGGCTCCACCAGGAGCCCAGCGGCCGTCGAGAGGCACACGTAGGTTGCGCGCCCTACCTCCTGGGAGAGGGCCGCTCGCCTCGATTTCGCCGGCGAAACGAAGCGCCCCGTCGCTTGCCTGGTCGACCAGCAGTCGGGGGATTGCGATTGCCGATCCTTGGGCTTCATATCGCTCCATAGCGAGGCGAAAGAGCGAATTGCCGTTGCTTGCCCGCTCCATCCGGCCAGTCAGTCGCGGAAGGTTCGACCCACCGGTTGCGATATTCCCGGCAAACCGCGAAGGCTTGTCGCCACCGCTTGCTATCTCGACCCGCGACAAGGAGAGAATTCTGGCACCGCTGCCACCGCGAAGTTCTGCCTGGGGAGCCAGGAACGAAATGCGCCTGCCGTCTTTGCGGAACCGGACGTCCGCCTGCAGGTCGCTGCCACGTGCCTCGGCGGCGAGGGCGTTGGCCAATTTGCGCGTGATCGGAGCCAGCAACGTGTCCTTGCCGGTGCGCGCCAGCCCTTGAAGTGCAGCGAGCGACTGTTCACCCAACCGGATGCCATTGCCTTCGACAGCACTGTCGACCTCGATCCGCTCGAAGCCTTTGGAGGCCCTCAGCTGGCCTTCGGCGGTGAGGACTGCGGCGAGCGCCTGCGGCGACTGTGCACCTCTAGCGGCCAGCGAATAGCGTGCGGTGGACACAACATCACGCAACTGCGCCCTCACTGTTCCCGATAGTGAAGCGGCGGCGTATTCACCGAAGCGGGTCCTGCCGCCATCGATAGACGCCTGCAGCGATGGATTGGCCAATGCATCGTCGAGCGACGCATTCATTTGCACCGCATAGTCGGACAGAGAGAGCCCATCCGAATCACAGACCAACGTCCCGAGGCGGATGGGCCCCTGGAACTTGGGTCTCCCTGATGCGACACTGATCTTTCCGAAGGCGGTAGCATCGCGGGCATTGCAATCTGGGGTAGACAAATTGGGTGCAGTCGCCGCCAACAATCCCGAAAAACCCCCGTTGAGCCGACCCGAGCCGTCCAGCTTGAGTCCCATCGGCCCGAATTCGCTTTCGATCAGGCCTCGCCCGTCGCGTATCGTCAGGTTCAGATCAGGAAGTCCCGGGGGCTGGTCGCTCTCGGCGAAGATCACCTTGTCGAGCGATCCGAAACTGAGTTTTCCGTCCAGATAAGTGCCATAGATCCTGGGCTTCACGAGCAGGACGGCGCCGATCTCGGGCAGGCCGAGCCGGTAACGCAATCGTACAACCACCCTTTCGGCAGTGAAATCGGGGGCGGCCGGATCGCCGATAACGAGATTCGAAAGTACCTGGTTCGTGCCGGCGATCTTCTCGATCTCGTAAGTTGCTGGAAGTCCATAAGATTCGAGCTGGTCGGCAATGATATTGTTCGCGATTTTCTCGCGGGAAAACCAAGCAACTATGAGAGCGGCAAAAAGTACGGCGAGCAGCGCACTGGGAACCGCGTAGCGCTTCTTGCGCAAGCGGGAGCGCGGTCGAGTTTCATCACCGCCGTCATCCAGAAATTGACCGTCTTCCGCGTCCCTCTCCATTGAACCCACACTTGCGCGAGCCGCGCACGAAAGGCAATCAAGTGTCTGAAACGTATCGTGTGGGGGTTTGGTTGCCGGACAATGCGAATAATTCGGCTGCCCATTCGGGGACCGGCCACCGTGAACGGCTTCGTCAACGCCTACTGAAGGGCGGAAGCGAGGCGCTGGCCGACTATGAGCTGCTGGAGTTCCTTCTGTTTTCGGCCATCCGGCAAGGCGACACCAAGCCAGTCGCCAAGGCACTGATCGCGCATTTCGGTTCGTTTTCGGCAGTGCTCAATGCCGAAGCCGGGGCACTGCGCCAGGTCAGGGGAATGGGCGAAGCGAGTTCCGCCGCGCTCCATGCCGTTGCGCTTGCGGCGCGACGGATGACCCGGGGTGTGGTGGAAGACAAGCCCGTGCTAGGTAGCTGGCAGGCGCTCCTCGATTATCTGGCCGTCGACATGGCTCATCTCACGGTCGAACGCGTGCGTGTGCTCTATCTCAACTCTCAGAACCGGCTGATCCTCGACCACCACGTGGGCGATGGCACTATCGATGAAGCGGCAATCCATCCGCGCGAGGTCATCCGCAAGGCGCTGGACATCGGAGCGACCGCGCTGATCCTCGTGCACAACCATCCCAGTGGCAATCCCGAGCCCAGCCGCGCGGACATTCAGATTACCCAGCGGATCGCGGAAGCCGGGCGCCTGCTGGGCGTCACGGTCCACGACCATGTGATCGTCGGGCGGAGCGGGCACGTTTCGCTCCGCGCGAAAGGGCTGGTCTAACGCTTCGGTGAGATGCCGTAGCGCTGGTAGCGAATGGCAATGTCGGGCGACAGGCGCAGGGCATGCTCGATGTCCTTCCTCCCATCGGCCTGGCCCTTCCCCAGTCGGATGATGCCGCGCAAATAGAGGCTCGCTGCCTGTTCGGGCTGCTTGCGCAGCGCTGCTTCGAGGTCGTCCAGCGCATCATCTTCGCGACCCAGGCGATGGAACAGCAGGGCTCGGCTATCGAGAGCGGCAGCGCTGTACCCGCCCGCCTTCACCGCCTTGTCGCAAAGCTGCTCACCGTCCGCCACGCGGTAATTCCAGGTACCCATGAACCAGCACTGCGAATTGAGGACCAGTTCATCGCCGGGTCGATCCTTGAGCACTTCCTCGAGCATCTTCCAGGCTTCCTCGACACGTCCGGTCGGACCGGCGATCTCGGCGAATACCTGCGCCAGCGAGGAACGGTCATCACCACTTACGTCGATAGCATCGAGTACCGCGAGCCCTTCGTCGGGCCGTCCGGCGACCGACAGGGCGTTCGCATACGCCGTGCCGTGAGCAAGGTCGCCGGTCAGGTCGTAGGCGGTTTCGGCGGCGAGGACCGCCTCGTCATAACGACCGGCATCGGTAAGGATTTCTGCGCGTGTGGAATAGGCCAGCGCAGTACCGTCGATATCGATCGCCCTGTCGATGTCGGAAAGCGCCGCATCGTAGTCGCGCGCCATGGTGTAGAGGGCACCGCGCAACATGTAGTAGTTGCTCTCGTCCGGCATCAGTTTGACGAGCGCATCGGCCCCTTCCCGCAAACTCGCAACGCGCTGGGCGATTTCCTTGTCGTCAAGTTCCCAATAGCGGCGCGGAGAAGCGATCTTCACTTCGGGGTCGGCGCTAGCCAGCGCGCGCATCGCAGCCTTCTCGGCAGGAATGTCCGCGGCCGGTATTTCGACCGGCACGAAGCTGGACGAATCCTTCACCCGTACCACGCCCTTGTCGAGGGACAGCGAACGTTCGAACCTGGTGCCGGCTATCGTCCGAGGCGCGAGATCGCCAGTGCCCGTCACGCTCGCGCCGACGCCGCCTTCAGGCAGGATGATGACCGCTTCCTCTGCAGAGGTCATCGGGCCTCCCACCTTGTAGGGCACGTTCCGCCATGCCGCCCTCGCGCGGTCCGGGTCGAACGCCCAGTTGGTCGACGCGGTGTAGATCTTGAAGGTCGCGGCATCCTGGTCGATCTTGAACGAGTCGCTCAGGATGCCCTTCGCCTTCAGTCTTCCGGTTCCGGTTGAGGGATCGTAAGAGAAAGCGGCATCGTAGACGACGCTGTCGAGCACTTCCTCCATGTACTTCTGGGCATAGGCGATGGCGATTTTCGGATCGCTTTCGCTCGCCCTCGCCCGCATTTGCGCGCCGAGCACGCCATGCGTTTCCACGTCGATTTCATAGAGTCCGGGAAGATCGACACCGCGAGTGAAGTCGTAGGTGATGCGCATGATACGGTCGGGCACGGTCGGCCAGCGCTGTTCCATCCGCACAAGTTCCGCACCGTCTGCGCGGATCGGCAGGGCATAGACGAAGTTCGGCACCTCGCGCAGCGTGTCGAGGCGCGCACCTGCGCTTGTACCGTCGAGCCAGTAATCCTCGCCATCGACCTTCGCGCGAACGATGACGTGGTCAAAAGCGCCGGGCAGCGGCTGCCAGGCCGAAACCGCATCGCCATTGGTGGCATTGACCATCACCGCCTCGGCATCGACTCCCAGCTCGCGCAGCATGGCAAGCAGCAGCAGGGTCTTGGCCTTGCAGTCGCCGTAACGCAGGGTCCAGGTTTCTTCCGGCGTCTGGGGCAGGTAATTGCCGCCATCCATGCCGTTCATGAGGTAGTTGACCTCGTCCTGCACACTCTGGAGGGCAAGCGCTACTCGTTCCAGGGGTACGGAGGTGGCAGACCGGATCCGTGCAACCTCCTTCGCCAGCGGCGAGCCCGGTACGATCGCACCATCGGTCCGGTAGTGTGGAGCCATGACGGCAGCCACATCGGACCAACTGGCGAAGCTTCCCGCCATGATCGCCGGTGTCAGCTGGAAACGCCCTGGCGCGTCGGTGGGCATCTCGATGGGCTGGGCGATAGGTAGCATCACTTCGATCGTTTCGAAGCCCTTTGCCCTGGTAACGGTGGGCTGCGGCGCCCCGCCAAGAGTCGCGTGAGCGATGTGGGCCGATTCCGGCCATGAGATGCGCAACCGCCCGAAACCAAGGCGTGTGGGTTCTGCAGTCAGCGCCTCGGTCGCCTGCATCGATCCAGCCAGCGCCTGATCGCGACTGGTGGTAGTGCTGGAGAATCGCAGCACGTCGCCGACCTTGATGCCGGGAATCTTGAACAATGCCGTGAGCGCGCCGTTCACCGTACGCCGCTCGAGCTCGGTCTCGCGGCGGATGATCTCGGGGCGCACGCCCTGCGCCACCAGGTCGATGATCTTGCCGTCGCGAAGTATCTGCAGGCGATGGATCGTCAGGTCGCCCTTGTCGGGAAGCCAGCCGAACTGCACCGTACCGAGGCGGGCGAGCACTTCTGTATTGCGCACGTCGTAAGCGATATCGGTGTAACGGCTGACCACGCCGTCTTCGAGCCGCAGCTGGCGGTCGAAGACCACGACTTCCTGCTTCTTGGCCATGGCCGCGTCGAAATCGAACGGGGCCACCCACGCCGGGGCCTCCGCAAACCTGACTTCCTCACCAGCAAGGGCGGGTACTGAAATGAAGGCAAGCGGCGCGACCGCAATCAGGAAACCGGCTCTCACAAACGTCTCTCCCAAGACTTTGCATGAAGCGTATACCCAAGCTGCGCAGTTGCAATCGGTTTGTCGCTTGTAGAGAGCATTTCGTCGCCACGTGCGCACGAGTTCACTCTGGATGGCTGCCCTCTAGCGGGTTGCGATTTTGCGGCACCGCGCCTAGCGGCAGCGCCAACTCTCACATCCCGTTCCGGAGTCCCCTGCACCATGGTCCCTCGCTACGCCCGCCCCGACATGACCGCCATCTGGGAGCCGGAAGCGAAGTATCGCATCTGGTTCGAGATCGAGGCGCATGCGACCGAGAAGCTGGGCGAGCTGGGTGTTGTCCCGCCGAGTGCGGGCAAGGCCTTGTGGGATTGGTGGGCGACCAATCCGAAGATCGATGTCGAGGCGATCGACGAGAAAGAGCGGATCCTCAAGCACGACGTCATCGCATTCCTCGACTGGGTCGCGGAACAGGTCGGCCCAGAGGCACGCTTCATGCACCAGGGCATGACCAGCTCGGACGTGCTCGACACAACGCTGGCCGTGCAGCTGGCCCAGGCGAGCGACATCCTGCTGGCAGATCTCGACGATCTCCTCGCCGCCATCAAGCGTCGGGCCGAGGAGCACAAGTACACCGCCACCATCGGGCGCAGCCACGGCATCCATGCCGAACCGGTGACCTTCGGGCTCAAGCTGGCGCAGGCCTATGCCGAATTCGACCGCTGCAAGGCGCGCCTCAAGGCCGCGCGCGCAGAAATCGCGACCTGCGCGATTTCGGGCGCGGTCGGGACATTCGCCAACATCGACCCCTCGGTCGAAGAATATGTCGCCAGGAAGATGGGCCTCTCGGTCGAACCCGTATCAACGCAGGTCATCCCGCGCGACCGCCACGCGATGTACTTTTCGACCCTCGCGGTAATCGCCGGGTCGATCGAGCGCCTCGCCATAGAAATTCGCCACCTCCAGCGCACCGAAGTGCTCGAGGCCGAGGAATACTTCGCGCCCGGCCAGAAGGGTTCGTCGGCGATGCCGCACAAGCGCAACCCGATCCTGACGGAAAACCTCACCGGGCAGGCGCGCATGATCCGCGCCTATGCTCTCCCCGCGCTGGAAAACGTCGCCCTGTGGCACGAGCGGGACATCAGCCACTCCTCGGTCGAACGCTTCATCGGTCCCGATGCGACGATCACGCTCGACTTCGCCCTCGCCCGCCTGACCAACGTGGTCGACAAGCTGCTTGTCTACCCCGAGCGCATGCAGGCGAACATGGATCGCATGGGCGGCCTTATCCATTCGCAGCGCGTGCTGCTGGCGCTGACACAGGCCGGAAAGACCCGCGACGATGCCTATCGCCTGGTCCAGCGCAACGCGATGAAGGTGTGGGAATCGGATGGTCGCCTGATGCTCCTCGACCTGCTCAAGCAGGACGAAGAAGTGACTGCCGCGCTTTCCGAAAAGGAACTCGAGGAGAAGTTCGACCTCGATTACCACTTCAAGCACGTCGACACGATCTTCGCACGGGTCTTCGGCTAGACGCGAGCGCTTCCCGGGCCTAGCAAGGCGCAAAAGGGCAAAAGGGGAGCTTGAGAAACAATGCAGATCATCCGCACGGTCGTCTGGGTCCTGGTGCTGTTTGCACTTCTGGCATTCAGCTTCTTCAACTGGAAGCCGGTCGAGGTGCAGCTGTGGTCGAACCTCGTGCTCGAGACCAAGCTGCCTGCGCTCGTCGTGATCTCTTTCCTCCTGGGCCTCTTGCCGATGTGGCTGATCCACCGTGCGAACAAGTGGCGCATGACCCGCCGCGTCAACGCTCTCGAAGCGGCGACGACGCGGCTTGCGACACCCAAGGAACCCATCCCCACGCCGACCCCCACCGGCGAACCAGCCAATCCCGTCGAACCGGAACCCGACAAACCCCTATGAGCAATCCGATCTATCTCGCCCTCGACGTTCCCCGCCTGCGCGATGGCATTGACCTCGCGAAGAAGGTCAAGGGCCACGTCGGCGGCATCAAGCTGGGTCTCGAATTCTTCTGCGCCCACGGTGCGCACGGCGTTCACATGATCGGCCAGATCGGGCTGCCGATCTTCCTCGACCTCAAGCTCTACGACATACCCAACACCGTGGCCGGCGCGATGTATGCCATCCACCAGCTCGAACCTTCGATCGTGACAGTTCATGCCAGCGGCGGGCGTGCGATGTTGGAAGATGCCAAGGCCGCAGCTGGAGAGAATACCAAGGTTGTCGGCGTCACCATGCTCACCAGCATGGACCAGCGCGACCTCGAACGGACGGGCGTGTCCGGTTCGGCCCATGACCATGTGCTGCGCCTTGCGGAACTGTCTCACGATGCCGGCCTCGACGGGATCGTTTGCTCGGGTCACGAGGTGAAGGCGGTCCACGACCAATGGAAGGACGGCTATTTCGTAGTCCCCGGCCTGCGCCCCGCAGGCAGTGCCGTCGGCGACCAGAAGCGCGTCGTCACCCCGCGCCAGGCACGCGACGATGGTGCGAGCGTGCTGGTCATCGGACGCCCGATCAGCCGGGCAGATGATCCGGCGAAGGCAGCGCGCGAGATCGAAGCGACCCTCTAAAATGGCCGATCGCGCCACGCCCAACCTGCCCGCACGCGATTTCGATGCGACGGAGAAATTTTACGCAGCGCTCGGCTTCGAGCGGACCTGGCGCGACAATGGCTGGATGATCCTTTGTCGGGGCGACCTGCAGCTCGAATTCTTCCCTTGGTCCGACTTCGATCCGGCGACGAGTTCCTTTGGCTCGTGCCTGCGCGTCGACGACCTTGCCGGCTTGATGGAAGCTGTGGTCGCCGCGGGGATACCAAATACCCGCCAAGGCTTTCCGCGGTATCACCCGCCCCAGCGGGAGGCGAGCGGCCTCGAAATCGCCTATCTGATCGACCCGGACTGCTCATTGCTGCGGCTCATCCAGAACCCCTGATCGTGTCGGCCCAGGTCAAGATTTGCGGCGTGACGACGACCGAGGCACTCGAAGCAGCCATCGGCGCGGGCGCGAGCTATGTCGGCCTGAACTTCTATCCCCCTAGCCCCCGCTTCGCCGATGCGGAGACAGCAGGCCTGCTGGGCAGGACGGCGAGTGGTCGCATCCCGCTTGTCGGCGTCTTCGTCGATCCGACCGATGAGGAAATTGAGGCCGCAGTCGCGCATGCCGATTTCGCCGCTCTCCAGCTCAACCGGACGACAGCCTTGCGCCGACTACGGATCAGGGAGCGTTTCGGCCTGCCGGTGTGGGCCGTAGTCGAAGTCGAGTCCCGCCTCGACACTCTGGCCGTCAATCACATCGATGCGGCCGATTTCCTGCTCTGGGACGCAAAGACTCCCAAGGGGAGCGCGTTGCCCGGCGGAATGGGTCATTCGTTCGACTGGTCGCTGATCGCATCCGTCACTCCCCCTCTGCCCTGGGGCCTGGCTGGTGGATTGGATCCGCAGAATGTGGCCGAGGCGATCGCGGCGACCGGAGCGCCGCTGGTCGACACGGCGAGCGGCGTCGAGAGCGCGCCGGGCGTCAAGGATGCGGCCCTCATCCGTGCCTTTTGCATGGCGGTGCGAGCCGCATAGAAAAAGGGCGGCCCCGCAGGACCGCCCTTCCCTGTTCGATCTTACGAAAAATCAGAAGGTGAGACCGAGGCCGACGGCAGCGGTGTTCACATCGACGACGTCGTCGAAGAAGTGACGGTACTCGACCTTGAGGTAGGCAGCCGAGCCCAGCTTGTGCTGGTAGCCGGCACCGGCGTGGAAGGCGTCGCCGTCACCGAAGCTGTAGCCAGCGGTGCCGTAGATCTTGCCGGCGGTGCCGACCTTGGCGCCCAGACGACCGGTCGCGCCCCAGACGATGTCCGAACCGTCGACGAGAATCTTGTCGGCCGAACCTTCGACGCCGAAGAATGCGGTGGTGCCGAGGTCGAAATCGTGACCGGCAGCAACGCCGAGAACTGCTTCTTCCTGACCCTGGGCCCAGGCGATGCCGCCACGGACTTCGGCGCGGCTTTCATTGGCCTGCGCGGGGACGGCGACGGCTGCAACTGCAACGGCGCCAAGCAGAGCGATCTTACGCATAAACTTCTTATCCTTTGTTTTTCACAGCGGGAATGCTCCCGTCTGGTGCACATAATTTGATTTCCCCGCCTTAGGTCGGCAATACACAAATGTAATAATGCAACGCATGAACTGTTACTTGTTGCGTGAAGGTGACAGTTCCTGAACATCAGCTTTCCATTTGATAAACAAATGTGAAAGGATCGACTGGATGAACCCTGCCTTTGTCGGTTCAGACGACTGCTTGCTGGACAAGCCGACACGCTTTTGCGAAGCGCCACGGCCGATGGACACCAAAGCCAATTCCTACCGCACCATGCCCGACGAACGCGGGCACTTCGGCGACTACGGCGGGCGCTATGTCGCCGAGACGCTGATGCCGCTGATCCTCGACCTCGAGCGCGAATACCGCGCCGCGCAGGCTGATCCGGCATTCCAGGCCCAGTTCGACGACCTGCTCGAACACTATGTCGGCCGCCCGAGCCCGCTCTATTTCGCCGAACGTCTGACTGAGGAACTGGGCGGTGCGCAGGTCTGGTTCAAGCGCGACGAACTCAACCACACCGGCGCGCACAAGATCAACAATTGCATCGGGCAGATCCTGCTCGCGCTGCGCATGGGCAAGACTCGTATCATCGCCGAGACCGGCGCGGGCCAGCACGGCGTCGCCACGGCCACGGTCTGCGCGCGCTTCGGCCTGCCCTGCACCATCTTCATGGGTGCGACCGACGTTGCCCGCCAGCAGCCCAATGTCTTCCGCATGAAGCTGCTCGGCGCAGAGGTCGTTCCGGTCACCGCCGGGGCTGCCACGCTCAAGGATGCGATGAACGAGGCGCTGCGTTACTGGGTCGCGAACGTCCACGACACCTTCTACATCATCGGCACCGCCGCCGGCCCGCACCCATATCCCGAGCTTGTCCGCGACTTCCAGAGCGTGATCGGCAAGGAAGCCCGTGCGCAGATGCTCAGCCGCATCGACCGCCTGCCCGATCTGCTCGTTGCGGCGATCGGTGGCGGTTCGAACGCACTCGGCCTGTTCCACCCCTTCCTCGACGATCCCGACGTGCGCATGCTGGGGGTCGAAGCGGCAGGCTACGGCCTTGATGGCGACCAGCACGCGGCGAGCCTGCTCGGCGGCTTCCCCGGCATCCTCCACGGCAACAAGACATATCTGCTGCAGGACGAGGACGGCCAGATCACCGAAGGCCACTCGATCAGCGCGGGCCTCGACTATCCCGGCATCGGCCCCGAGCACGCGTGGCTCAAGGACATGGGCCGCGTCGAATATACTGCCGTCACCGACCAGGAGGCTCTCGACGCATTCCAACTGCTCTGCCGGACCGAGGGCATCATCCCCGCGCTCGAACCGAGCCACGCCATCGCGGCGGTGGCAAAGGTAGCGCCGACGATGCCCAAGGACGCGATCATCCTCGCTAACCTGTGTGGACGCGGCGACAAGGACATCTTCACCGTGGCCGACAAGTTGGGAGTGGAGATGTGACGCGATTTTCCGCTGCCTTCTCCAAGTCACACCCCGCCCTTGTCTGCTTCATCACTGCAGGCGACGGCGATACCGCAGCCAATCTCGACGCGCTGGTCGCGGGCGGCGCGGATGTGATCGAGCTGGGCATGCCCTTCACCGATCCGATGGCCGATGGCCCCGCGATCCAGTCGGCGAACCTGCGCTCGCTTGGTGCCGGTACGACCACCGCCGACGTTTTCCGCATCGCCACCGATTTCCGCCAGCGGCACCCTGACACCCCGCTGGTGCTGATGGGCTATGCCAACCCGATGGTTCGGCGTGGCCCCGAGTGGTTTGCACAGGCGTGTACCGACGCGGGCATCGACGGGGTTATCTGCGTCGATATCCCGCCGGAAGAGGACGACGCGCTCGGTCCGGCGCTGCGCGACAAGGGGATTTCCCCGATCCGCCTCGCCACCCCTACCACCGATGCCAAGCGCCTGCCGCAGGTGCTCGAGGGGTCTTCCGGCTTCCTCTACTACGTCTCGGTCGCGGGCATCACCGGCCTCCAGCAAGCCGCACAGGCCAGCATCGAAGACGCGGTTGCACGACTCAAGGCCGCCACCGACCTGCCTGTCGCGGTCGGCTTCGGCGTGCGCACGCCTGAACAGGCGGGCGAAATTGCCAGGGTTGCCGATGGCGTTGTCGTCGGTTCGGCGCTTGTCGAGATCGTCGGACGTTACGGCAATGATGCTCCGGCAAAGCTGCGCGAACTCACGGCAGGTCTTGCCAAGGCGGTGCATTCGGCGGCAAGGGGCTGACCCATGAACTGGTTCACCCGCGTCCGCAATTCGATCACCTCGCTGTCCAAGCGCAGCACCGACAAGGACCTGTGGGTCAAGTGCCCCGGGTGCCAGCAAATGGTCTTCGCGCAGGAGTACGAGGAAAACGCCTTCGTCTGCCCGCGCTGCGACCACCATGGCCGCATCGGTGCCGACGAGCGCCTCAGCCAGCTTCTCGATGAAGGCTTCGAGGTCCTCCCCATCCCCGATGTGAAGGAAGACCCGCTCAAGTTCCGCGACACGTCGAAGTATACCGACCGCCTCAAGAAGGCCCGTGCCAACAGCCCGCACAAGGATGCCTTCCTCGTCGGTTCCGGTGAAATAGAGGGCATGCCCGCTGTCGTCGGGGTGCAGGATTTCGGCTTCATGGGTGGGTCGATGGGCATGGCCGTGGGCACCGCCTTCTGCCAGGGTGCCGAGCGCGCCCTGAAGCGCAAGTGCCCCTACATCGTCGTGACCGCAGCCGGTGGCGCGCGCATGCAGGAGGGTATTCTCAGCCTCATGCAGATGCCAAAGGCGACCGTTATGACGCGCCGCCTGAAGGAAGCGGGCCTGCCCTACATCGTGGTGCTGACCGACCCGACGACCGGCGGTGTCACGGCAAGCTACGCCATGCTGGGCGACGTCCACCTGGCCGAACCGGGTGCGCTCATCGGTTTTGCCGGCCAGCGCGTGATCCAGGACACCATCCGCGAGCAGTTGCCCGACGGGTTCCAGCGTGCCGAGTACCTGCACAAGCACGGCATGGTCGACATGGTCGTCCATCGCCATGACCTGAAGGACACGCTGGCGACGCTGATCGATTACCTGGCACCCGCCAAGGCCGCCTGATCCGCGCCATGCGGGATTTCGCCCGCTCCGACAGTCCTGCCGTCCAGGAGCAGCTCGACCGACTGGGCCGTCTTTCCGTGCCCGAGGGGCGCCTGGGCCTCGACACTATCCGCGCCCTGCTCGCGCGTCTTGGCGATCCGCACAAACGCCTGCCGCCCGTGTTCCATGTCGCGGGGACCAACGGCAAGGGATCGACCTGCGCCTTCCTGCGCGCAATGCTGGAGGCGCAAGGGTGCAAGGTCCACGCCACAATCAGCCCGCATCTCGTCCGCTACAACGAACGAATCCGGGTCGCAGGCGAGCTCATTTCCGATGAAGGCCTCGCGGAATTGCTGGCGGAAGTGCTGGATGCCGGGGAAGACCTCAATCCCAGCTTCTTCGAGGTCACTATCGCCGCCGCATTCGCTGAATTCGCGCGCGTGCCGGCGGACGCCTGCGTGGTCGAGGTCGGACTTGGCGGTCGTTTCGACGCGACCAATGTACTCGAGCCCGAAGTTCTCGCTGCATGCGGAATCGCAGCACTTGGTATCGACCACGAGCGCTTCCTTCTGGCACCTGAAGAAGGTGTGCCGGAAGCACCCATGGCGCGGATCGCGTTCGAGAAGGCCGGCATCGCCAAATCAGGTGTGCCGCTGATTACACTCGGCCCCACGCAAAGCGCTGCAGCGGTCATCTTCGAAGTTGCCGAAAGGGTCGGCGCTCCGATCATCATGGAAGGCGTGGATTTCCAGATCCTGGCGGACGGACAGAACTTCGCTGTGGTCGATGCCGACTCCCAGATAGTCCTGCCCCTGCCTTCCCTGTCCGGTGCGCATCAGGTGAGTAACGCCGGATTGGCCGTCGCCATGCTGCACAATCAACGCCGCATTCCGGTCGGCCATGAAGCGATGGTCAAAGGGGTGACTTTGGCCCGATGGCCAGCTCGCCTGCAGCTAATGAAAGATGGCCCACTTACGGCAGGGCGTGAAGTGTGGCTCGATGGAGGACACAATCCGAGTGCCGGGCAGGCACTTGCGAACCATTTCCGGGGACAGCGCCTCCACCTCGTCATCGGCATGCTCTCTGCCAAGGATCCTGGCTCGCTGGTGGGACCGCTCGGCAAGTCGATTGCCAGCATAACCGTGGTCCCGGTTCCGGGACACGAGTGGCACAGCGTCGGCGTATTCGGTCCCGAAGCGCAGAGTGCCGGAAGCCTTCCCGAAGCTTTTGAGATGCTCCCCCGGGACGAGTTGCCTGTCCTGGTCGCAGGTTCGCTCTACCTCGCGGGCGAGGCCCTGCGGCTAAATGATGAGTTCCCGGATTAGAGCCTAGAGACTGCGGACAACGAAGGGCGAGTGGTCCTTCGTCTTTTTGATCACGACCGGGCGCAATGGCTCGTCGAACACGATGGCAATCTCGTTACCCGTGCGCCGCCCGACGGATCCGAAGGCCTCAAAGCTGAGCCAGCTCAGCAAGCAGTCGCGAATGCCCACTGTGGACATGCTCTCCGGCACCCCGATGCGCGCGCCGCCTTGTGACAAATCGAGAATTCGAACGCTCTTCGGAGCACCTTCGAGGGTGATGAGTTGCGCGGCCAGCCCGACTTCCACCCGAAGGAAATCGCGCTTGGAGTGATCATCCGAAGGGTTCGGCACCGCGCTCATTCCTGACCCATACGCGAAAATGGTTAGACATGGCTTAACCGGTCTGCCCGGTCTCGCCGGCTTCCGGAGCGATTATCCCGGCGGCAGCCTTCGACCGGCTTTCGCGCCACCACTCGATGCAGACGAGCACAGCAGCACCCAGGCCAATCCAGGTGGTGAGGACGAAGACATCGTAGAAGCCCTGCTTCTCGATCATCTCGCCCAGCGCCCCGCGCCCGAGCGTGCCAACGAGCAAGGTCAGCGACGAAAGAAGAGCATACTGGACGGCGCTGAACTTCTTCGAGACGATCGAGGACAGCCACGCGATATAGGCGGCCCCCGCGATGCCGATGGCAAGGTTCTCGAAGCCGATGGTGATCATCAGCCGGGCAAGTTTCTCAGAGCCACCCGGGAAGCTTTCGACCAGCCCGGTGAAACCGATCGCCCGGCTCAGCGCGCCCATGTTCGCTCCGCCTGCGGCGAGGTCGGCGTAGAGCAGGTTCGTCAGGGCAGCGAGGATCCCGCCGAGGAGCAGCGTCGGCATCCGCCCAACCACGGTCAGCAGCCAACCGCCGAGGGCGAGGCCAAGGATGATGGCGCCGACGCCGAAGAACTTGGACGCGAAGGCCACCTCGTCGTTCGTGTACTGCAACTCACCGAGATAGAACGGATAGGCGAAGGTGCCCCAGATCGCGTCGCAGATGCGGTAGGTAAGCACGACTGCAAGGATGAGCACCAGAGACCAACCCATCCTGCCGACGAATTCGACGAGCGGGAGGACCAGTGCGCGGTACAGGTGATCGAGTGCATAGGCTGTACCCGAAGCCGGTGGAGCATCTTCCGCCAGCAGGTGCATGCCCTTGCGCTGTTGTGAGGCAAGCCAGCCCGCGATGAGTGCGGGCAGCACGATCGTGGCGACAATAATCCAGGGGCCGACATTCAAGGTGAAGTCGGTCGGATTGGGGCGGTCTTCGGGCGCATAGGTCATCGACATGATCATGAAGGCCAGCACCACGCCAATTGCGCCTGCCCACAGCAGACCGACCAGCGCCAGCGCGCGATTGCGGATTGCCGGCTCGATCTCGCCGGCCTTGCGCAGCGCACGAACCTGCTCGTCGCCGACGGCACTGGTCTGGGTAGCATCCCCGTCGGCATTCGGAGCCATGAGGCAGATTGCTCCGGCCACCAGCAGGATCGCGCCCATCATCAGGTATGTCTCGGGCCAGCCAATGCGTGCCGCGATGATGAGTCCGAGTGCGCCACCGACAAGCGAGGAGAGGCGGTAGCCCATCTGGTAGACGGTGGAGAGGATGTCGATCGTCGCCTTCTCGTCCGCCACGTCGATACGCCAGGCATTGATTGCAATGTCCTGTGTTGCGCTGGCGAAGGCACCAATTCCCGCGAGGAGCGAGAACATGCCGAGCTGGCTCTTCGGATCGAGCAGGCTCATCGTCACGAGGATCGCACCGAGCAGCAGCTGCATCGGCACGATCCACTGCTTGCGCTTGCCCAGCTTGCGCAGCAGCGGGAGGTCAACCTTGTCGATCAGCGGCGACCACAGGAACTGGAAGGCATAGGCAAGGCCGATGAGCGAGAAGATGCCCATCGTCTCCAGGTCGACCTCGGCCTCGGTCAGCCAAGCGAACAGCGTGCCGAGAAACAGGGCGAATGGCAGGCCGCTGGAAAAGCCGAACAGCAGCATGAAGCCGGTCTTGCGATTGCCCAGCGCCATGCCGAGCGCGCGCATGCCCGATATCTTCTTTTTCTCCGCGACCTCAGCCATTCCCTAGCGTCCTTCCGTTTGCGCCGGTTTTTTGCGACACTAGCCCCGAGAGAGAGCGAGAGGAACTGGCGTCATGAGCGCTGTCGACACCAAAAATTCCTCGCGCCGCCCGACCGACGGAATGATCGCACTCGCGCGCGACATCGCCGAAGGCCGGAAGCGCGATGCCGCCGATGCGAGCACCGTGCCGGCGCAGGTCTATACCGATCCTGAATACTGGGCACGCGAGAAGGCGGCGATCTACGACCGCCTGCCGCAAATCCTGTGCCCCTCGGCGCTGTTGCCCGATCCGGGCATGGCAGTGCCGCACGACGCCACGGGCCGTCCCCTCCTCATCACTCGCGATGCGTCGGGTCAGGTCCATGTCTTCCTCAACGTCTGCCGCCACCGCGGCACGCGACTGGTCGAGGGCAGCGAGGTGCAATGCGCCAAGAAACTCGTCTGCCCCTACCACGCGTGGACCTATTCGGTGGACGGGCGGCTTCTCGCCCTGCCCCGCCCCGACACCTTCCCTGATCTCGACAAGGGCGGCTACGGCCTGGTCGAGTTGCCTTCCCGGGAAACCGGCGGCCTGATCTGGTTCTGCCCGCGTGAGGATACGGCGGACTTCGCGCTGGCGGAAAAGCTTGGCGAAGACTTCGATGCGCTCGGCATGGGCGAACAGGTACTGTTCCGTCGCAAGACCCATTCGGTCGCGGGCAACTGGAAGCTCATCATGGATGCCTTCCTCGAGAGCTATCACGTCACCCGCCTTCACGCGAAGACGATCGGGCCGTTCTTCAAGGACGGTGCGACCAGCGGTGACATGATCGGCCCGCATTCGCGCAGCGCGGTCGGAAGGCTGGAAGAAATGGAGGGCGTCGACCTTGCGAACATGGGCGAGCTGCGCCGTGTCGTTACCTTCGCCTACCAGATGCTGCCCGGCGCGCTTGTCATACCCAGTCCCGATTACATCAACCTCATGGTGATGATGCCCCAGTCGCACGACCACACACTGGTCGAGGACTTCATGCTCATTCCCGAGCACCCGGCAACCGACAAGGCGCGCGACCATTGGGAGCGCAGCTGGGCACTGCTCGACGGCGGGGTTTTCGCCTCCGAAGACTTCCGTGCCGCCGAGCTGGGTCAGCAGGGCCTGTCGACCGGTGCCATCCCGTTCCTGACGCTGGGGACGATGGAGGGCGGCATCAGGCGGTTTCACGAGACGGTCGAGGAAGCCTTGCGCGCGGCCAACTGAAGGCCTAACCGCGCGGCCATGTCCGACAACCGACTTCCCGAAGAAGGCGACCGCATCGCCAAGCTGCTCGCGCGTGCGGGCGTGGCCAGTCGCCGCGAAATCGAGCGCATGATCGCCGAGGGCCGTGTCGCGCTCAATGGCAAGGTGCTCGACACACCTGCCGTGAAGCTGAATGACCTGAACGGAGTTACTGTCGACGGGAAACCGGTTGGCAAGGCGCAGGAAACCCGCCTTTTTGCTTTTCACAAACCAGCCGGAATGCTGACCACGGAATACGATCCCAAGGGGCGCACGACGATCTACGATGCCCTGCGCAACGCCTTGCCCAAGGACGCGGGGCGGGTGATGCCGGTGGGCCGCCTGGACTACAACACCGAGGGTCTCCTGCTCCTGACCAATGACGGCGAGGTAAAGCGCGCGATGGAATTGCCCGCCACAGGCGTCCCCCGCACCTATCGCGCCCGCGCCTTCGGCGACGTGACCCAGGAGCAGCTCGACGATCTCATCGAAGGGGTAGAAATCGACGGCATCCGTTACGGGCAGATCGAAGCGAACCTTGAGCGCGGATCGGGCCGGAACCGCTGGATCGAAATGACCCTGCGAGAAGGCAAGAACCGCGAAGTACGCCGCGTGCTCGAACACCTCGGGCTTGAGGTGAACCGCCTGCTGCGCATCGGCTATGGCCCGTTCCACATCGGCGACCTCCCGCGTGGTCGGGCGACAGAGATCAAGCGTGGCGATGTCGAGGCATTCAAGCGCGAACTGGCGCGCGGTTTCCGCAAGTGAGGATTATCGCCGGCGAATGGCGAGGACGAAAGCTCGTCGCACCTCCGGGTGACCTGACGCGTCCTACGGCGGATCGCACCCGCGAAACCCTCTTCAATATACTGGCGAGCAGGCTCGGAAGTTTCGAGGACCTGCACGTACTCGACCTGTTTGCAGGTTCGGGCGCGCTCGGACTGGAGGCATTGTCGCGTGGCGCTGCATCCTGCCTTTTCGTCGAGCAGGATGCTTCCGCGATCAGGGCCATACGTGCCAATATCGACGCACTCGGCGCGCGCCAGCGGGCGACCGTGCAACAGGGCTCGGTGCTGTCGCTCGGCCCGGCCAAGAAGGCCCACGAGCTAATCTTGCTCGATCCGCCCTACGAAACGGGAGCGGGAATTGTCGCGCTCGACCGAATGCTACGGCTGGGCTGGATCGATGCTTCGACATGGATCGCGCTCGAGACAAGGTCGAACGAAGAGGTTTCGCTGAAGTCGCTGCGCGTCGAAGCGGAGCGCAAGGTTGGCAAGGCCAAGCTGACAATTCTTCGCCTCGACACCTGAGAATCGAAAAGGGCGAGACCGCCGCGGCGGCCCCGCCCCCTCCAAGCGCAGCGCACAACTCCCCATGGGAATTTCGCGCGCTGGACGTAACCGGGTTAGTCGTTCGGCTTGTCGACCGGCAGCGTACCGCGATCGGCGCTGATTTCGCTCGCCGGACGACCCGGCCAGTAGTTCAGCGGACGGTTACCGGTCTTGTTCTTTTCCCACGAGTTGATGCAGTTGTCCTGCTGCTGCGGCGTGCAGACCGGCAGGTCGTCGCCGGTTGCAGCAGTGTCCGCTGCAGGGGTTGTCTGCACGACGGCGTTGCTGACAAAGCGCGGCTGCATCGTGCTGGCCGAAGCTGCGGCCGTGGTGGCGACCGCGGCAGTGGTGCTCTTGTTCATTTGCGCCGCAATCTGGGTCCAGGCGATATCGCGCTGGTCGGGCGTCATTTCATAGACGCTGACGCGCTGCGGATCCGTCAGCACCCACCAGCCATCGAGCTGGGTCGGGGTGAGCGTCCAGTAATATTCCTGCACGCCATAGGGCCAGCCGAGATAAGCGGTCTGGCGTTCAACCGGCCAGCCGTCGTAATCGCTCTGCTGGACCTCGGTCAGGACATAGACATTGCCCTGGGCATCGACGGCCACGTCCTGCGCTGCGGCAGGGATAGCGGTAAAGGCGAGCGCGGCAGCGCCAGCGAAAAACAGCTTGTTCATTGTAAGCTCTCCAGAATTGTCATTGCCTCCACTACGCCGGAGCGTGGCCAAGGGTTCCGGGGACCTGCACGGTGCGCCCTTGCGCTCAGGGTCCGCGTTCACTAGCTGTTCCGGTGATCATGTCGGACCTCCCCGCCCCTTCGGAAACTGGCCAGGACCAGCGGATTCCCGCCTATGCGGCTGTCCTGAACGAGCCCCAGCGAGAGGCGGTTCTTACTACCGAGGGGCCGGTACTGATGCTGGCCGGTGCGGGCACGGGCAAGACCGCTGCCCTTACCGCAAGGCTTGCACATCTCATCGCAATGCGACGGGCGTGGCCGAGCGAGATTCTTTGCGTCACCTTCACCAACAAGGCGGCACGCGAGATGCGCGAACGCGTCGCACGCCACATCGGCGATGCGGTTGAAGGCATGCCCTGGCTCGGCACTTTCCATTCGATCGGCGCCCGCATGCTTCGCCGCCACGCCGAACTGGTCGGGTTGCAGAGCAATTACACGATCATCGACACCGACGACCAATTGCGTCTCCTCAAGCAGCTCATCCAGCAGAACGACCTCGACGAGAAGCGCTGGCCTGCCAAGCAACTGGCGGGGCTGATCGACAGGTGGAAGAACCGTGGTCTCAACCCCGGTGACCTCGATGCGATCGAGAACGAGGCCTATGCCAATGGTCGCGGCGCACAATTCTACAAGCTGTACCAGGACCGGCTGAAGGAACTGAACGCCTGCGATTTCGGCGACCTCCTGCTCCATATGCTCAATATCTTCCGCACCCACCATGACGTGCTCGAGCAGTACCAGCAGCGCTTCAAATACATCCTCGTCGACGAATACCAGGACACCAACCAGGTCCAGTACTTGTGGCTGCGCCTGCTCGCACAGAGCCGGAAGAACATCTGCGTGGTCGGTGACGACGACCAGTCCATATATTCATGGCGCGGCGCAGAAGTCGCCAACATCCTGCGGTTCGAAAAGGATTTTCCCGGAGCCGCGGTAATCAAGCTCGAACAGAATTACCGTTCCACCCCGCAAATCCTTGCTGCGGCTTCAGGTCTCATCAACGCCAATAGCGAACGGCTCGGCAAGACGCTGTGGACCGAACTGCCGGCAGGCGAGAAGGTCCGCGTCATCGGCGTGTGGGACGGACCGGAGGAAGCCCGCCGCGTGGGAGAGGAAATCGAGCGGCTGGAGGCGGAGGGTGCCCCGCTCGACCAGATCGCGATCCTCGTGCGCGCCCAATACCAGACCCGCGAGTTCGAGGACCGATTTATCCAGATCGGGCTCAACTACCGTATCGTCGGCGGTTTCCGGTTCTACGAGCGTGCCGAAATCCGCGACGCGCTGGCCTATTTGCGCGTGATCGAGCAACCGGCGGACGACCTCGCATTCGAGCGCATCCACAACCAGCCCAAGCGCGGCCTCGGGGCCAAGGCGCTCGAAACAATGCGCCGCCATGCGCGCCGGATCCAGGCGCCGCTCGCCGCTGCCAGCCTGGATCTTGCCGACAGCGACGAACTGCCTCCCCGCGCGCGCAACACCCTTATCGGACTGCTCGGACAATTCGCGCACTGGCGCGACCAATCGACCAAGGTCACCCCATCCGAACTCCTTCGCATGGTCGTGACCGAGAGCGGTTACGAGGAGATGCTGCAGAAGGATCGCAGCACCGAAAGCGCTGGCCGGCTCGAAAACCTGTCCGAACTCGCGCGGGCGATGGAAGATTACGAAACGCTCACCGACTTCCTCGAACACGTCAGCCTGGTGATGGACAACGATGCGCGCGACGATGGCGAAAAGGTCACCATCATGACCATGCACGCCGCCAAGGGGCTGGAGTTCGACCATGTCTTCTTGCCCGGTTGGGAGGAAGGCGTCTTCCCGAGCCAGCGCGCGCTCGACGAAGGCGGGCTCGCCAGCCTCGAGGAAGAACGGCGGCTCGCTTATGTCGCGATAACCCGCGCGAAACGCCGCTGCACCATCCTACACGCGGCAAACCGCCGCATCTACGGGCAGTGGACCAGCTCCATCCCGAGCCGGTTCATCGAGGAGCTTCCGCAGGACACGGTCAATCGCGAGACCACGATGGCTGGCGGCGCTTCCCTTTGGCGGGCGAACTGGACCGAGAACGAAGATCCTTTCGCACATGTTTCCACCAGCCGTCCGGACCGCTCCACCGCGCGGGGCCCCGGCTGGCAGCGCGCCCTGAGCACCGGTTACGATGCCACTCCCAAACGCCTTCCCGAACCGGGCAAGAGCGCCGCGAGTTTTGCCGCCAAGCCGCGCACCGATATCGCCATCGGTGCACGCGTCTTCCACGACAAGTTCGGTTACGGCACGGTCACGGATCAGGAAGGCAACAAGCTGACCATCGACTTCGAGAAGGCAGGCGAGAAGCGAGTGATCGACAGCTTCGTCAAGCCGGCGGACTAGACCCGATCCACAGACCTCGCTCGACGAAGAACTGCGTCGGGGCGAAGTCAGTCACTTCGGTCCAGGACAAGCCCCGTTCTTCCGCGAACTCGATGAGAATTCGTCTCGCTTTTCCGAGATCTCCTGAGGTTCCGCCCTGCTTGTCGGCATTGTCGAGGTAGATGACCCCGCCAGGCGCGAGATGTTCGGTCGCCTCCCTCGCGCAGTCGCAACGCCAGGACCCATCGATCATGATGAGGTCGTAGGTCGCACCTCCCGGCATGGTGACATATTGGGCCTTGTCGCTGGCAAGGCGCAGAGAAACGCGGTCGCAATCCGCCAGTTGCCGTGAGACTTGCGCATACCACTGCGGATCGCTCTCGACGCTCTCGACAGAAGCTGCGCGCGCCGCATACCACGCGGTCGACATCCCCGATCCGAACTCGAAGACGCGCGAACGTGAAGGATCGAGATGCTCCGCTATGGCATTCGCGGCATCGTACGAAATCCACGGGCGCGGAGGACGCCTGCCCAAGAGCTTTCGTCCGAGGCCGGTCGAGATAGCTCGCGGCCCATTCCTCAGCAGGCGGCCAGCCGGGACGAGGTTACCGAGTTCGTCGCGAAAGCGCGGATTGCGCCTCCCGCCCCCACGCCAGATTTTTGCCCACAGCCCCATGGGCAGGTCGTAGCAGCGACAATCCGGCAGCGACAGCTTACGCGGCGGCTTCGTCCACCTGCCCGCTGGGTTTGGTGTCGCGATATCGCGCCTCCCACGGGCGAGCGAGTTCACCCCAGAAACTGCGCGGCCCCTCTTCGATACCCGTCTCGCAATTCACGTGCGGTGTCGGGTCGAGATAGGTGCCGAACATCACGTCGAGGAAGGCGAAGGTGTTGGAGTAGTTGGTCCCCATCAGTCGCTCGTCACGAATGTGATGCAGGCGATGGGCGGCAGGCGAGATCATGATCTTGCCGAAACGCCCGAAGGTCCACGGCACATCCGCATGGGCGAGATACCCCCAGAAGGTGCGCAGCATTTGTGCGGCAGCGATCGACCATAGCGGGAAGCCCAGTGCCACCACGGGCAGAAGATCGATCAGTACGCTCAGGAGCTTTCCGACCGGGTGCTTACGATGAACCGTCAGCCAATGAATGGCGGTGTCGGAATGATGGGTCGCATGGAAACGCCAGAGGCCGGGCTCATGCTCGAGCCGGTGACGCCAGTAGGCGGCGAAGTCGATGAGAATCGCGGCCGCAGCGAGGACGAGAACTTCGCTGGTCCCCTCCCAAAAGCTGGCGAGCGTCGGATTTGTCCCGATGGTTGCATGTAATGCCCCGCTCGGTGCCTCGAAAAACGGAGCCAGCAGGACAGAATTGAAGATAGCGAGCGCGAGGTTCTTCGAGAATTCTTCCCGCGTCGCGCCAACCGCCTTGATGAAGCCCTTCCGCTTGGTCGCAAACGCGAGAAGTCCGAAAACCACCCCATGAGCGGCAAGGATCAGCAGCACATTGCGCAAAAGGTCGAGAAAAAGCCCCATCGGTGCAACCATGCACCAAGCTTGGTAAACAAAGGCTCAATCCCGGCCCGGCGAACCGTTCGATCTGGCTCAGGAAAGCGCGGAAACGTCGAGGAATCCGGGCATCGGGCCGTTCCATTCACCCGGTGCCGTCGGCTCGTCGTCGAATTGACGCTCGCGGCGCGGCTGGCGCTCTGGCTTGTCTTCCCGCTTGGGCTTTACCGACCGCGGCGCGCGCTCATCGCGTGACTTGCGACCGCCCCTGTCCGAACGGGCGCGCGGCTCTTCCTTGCGTTTATCCTGGTCGGCAGCTTCGTCGCGATTGTCCTGTGAAGGCTCCTTGAGCTCGACCCGGACATCCTTCTTGCCGAATACCGGTACTTCGGAACCGGTCAGCTTCTCGACGTTGGCGATCGCCTCCGCGTCATCCTCCGCAACGAAGGTGAAGGCGCGTCCCTTGGCACCCGCGCGGCCCGTGCGACCGATGCGATGGACGTAATCGTCCGGGTGCCACGGCGTGTCGAAGTTGAACACGTGGCTCACTCCCTTGATGTCGAGACCGCGTGCAGCAACGTCGGACGCGACGAGGATGTTCACCTCGCCCGCCTTGAACCGTGCCAGTTCCTTGAGGCGGCTCGACTGATCCATGTCACCATGGATTTCGGCACTCGCATAACCGTGGCTCTGCAGGCTCTTGTTGAGTTCGCGCACGGTGGTCTTGCGGTTGGCGAAAATGATCGCCGTCTCGACATGGTCGTGGTCAAGCAACCAGCGCAAGGTTTCGCGCTTCTGGCGGGTCTTCACCGGCACCTTGAACGCGGTAATGTCCTTGTTGGTCGAAGCAGCACGGCTGACCTCGATCCGCTTGGGATTGTTGAGGAACTTCTTCGCCAGCTTCTCGATCGGCGGCGGCATGGTTGCCGAAAAGAGCATGGTCTGGCGCGTTTCGGGCAGCTTGTCGCAAATGAACTCGATGTCCGGGATGAAGCCCATGTCGAGCATGCGGTCGGCTTCGTCGATAACCAGGAGCTCACAGCCGTTGAGCAGGATCTTGCCGCGTTCGAACAGATCCATTAGGCGGCCGGGGGTCGCGATCAGGACGTCGACGCCCTCGTTCAGCGCCTTGACCTGGTCACCCATCTGCACGCCGCCGATCAGCAGTGCCATCTTGAGATCGTGGTTCTTGCCGTATTTCTCGAAATTCTCGGCCACCTGCGCGGCCAGTTCGCGTGTGGGTTCGAGAATGAGCGAGCGCGGCATCATCGCCCGGCGACGACCATGCGCCATGATGTCGATCATCGGCAGCACGAAGCTGGCGGTCTTGCCCGTCCCCGTCTGCGCAATACCGATGATGTCCTTCATCATCAGGACAGGCGGAATCGCCTCACGCTGGATGGCGGTCGGCTCGGTGTAGCCGGCTTCTTCGACCGCTTTGAGCAAGTCTGGTGAAAGGCCGAGATCGGCGAAGGTCATGCGGTTCGAATGTGTCCTTGGAACTTGGGTCGAAGACGATCCGCGCGCGCGCGGTTTCGACTGGCCGCGCCCTTTGCCCTTTTGGGCCCGGAAGTCAAGTTATGCGCGCCTGACGGGTGCCAGCCAGCCTAGTCGTCGGACTGGACCAGTACCAATCGATTGAACTGCGACACCTGGCACTGCGCTCCCGCACGGCTCATCAGCTTGTCACGATCGACACAGAGTTGCCCGTCACTGTTCCGCTCCATGTAAAAGCCGAGATAGAAATCGCGCGGGCTGCACGATTTCTCCAGTCGCGCCGAAACCATGCTGCGGTCGCGCATATACATGACCAGCCGGCTTCCGCGGTCCGAAACTCCGACGATATTGTTCGTCGCGATGCACTGGCCCATCGGCCGTTCAACGAGGCGCGGCGGTTGTGCCTTCTGGCGTGTCTGGAATTCGGTAAGCATGTCCGGACGCACGGTTCCCGGTTGCGGACTGATACGCAGGATCATCTGCCCCTCGATCCGGACCTGGTTGGCCACCGGCACCGGCAAGGTACCCGAAAAGCTCATCCAGTTCGGCGCACGGCGGGAAATAGGTCCGGTCTGCACGACACCTTCCCGTTCTTCGGCCTGATGCACCACATCCTGCCCGACAGGCTCCAATCCCGGAGCGCCGAACGGCAGCAACACGGAAAGAAGGACGGACATCAGCGGCATAGGCGGTCTGGACTACTCCTCGGCCGCGTCGATAGTGCGGTTGGCGGCCTGTCTAACTGTTTCGCTTGAATAACGGCTTAATTGGAACCGCTTTCTCGTCAAACGCTGGCGGATGGTGCGGCAAGTGTGGCAAGGAGGCCGCAATGTCCGAGCCCCAAGCCTTCATCGCAGCCGCCACCGAACTGCTCGGCGCGCGCGGCTTTACCACCGATCCCGAACTTGTGGGCCCCTGGCTTACCGATTGGCGCGGCCGCTATTCCGGCAGGGCACTGGGTCTCGCCTCGCCTGCCTCGACCGCAGAGGTCTCGGCCTTTGTCAGGCTTTGCGGCGAACATGGGGTGCCGATCGTACCCCAGGGCGGCAACAGTGGGATGTCCGGCGGCGCCACTCCCGATGACACAGGTTCGGCAGTTCTGCTTTCGCTGCGCAAAATGGACGCGATACGGGACCTCGACGTGGCCGGTCGGCAGGTGACGTGCGAGGCAGGTGTAATCCTCCAAAACCTGCACGATCTCGCAGAGAGGAACCGGCTCCGCTTCCCGCTAACCCTCGGCGGAAAGGGATCCGCGACGATAGGTGGACTGATCTCTACCAATGCGGGCGGGACGCAGGTACTTCGCCACGGCACGATGCGGGCACAGGTCCTAGGGCTCGAGGCAGTCCTTGCAGATGGATCGGTGTTCGAGAGCCTCGTACCGCTCAAGAAGGACAATCGCGGCTTCGACCTCAAGCAAATGCTGATCGGGTCGGAAGGAACTCTCGGAATAGTAACGGCTGCAACGCTGCGCCTCATGCCCGAAATTGGCGAGCGCACGGTCCTTTGGGCAGGCCTCGATT
Source organism: Qipengyuania sp. RANM35 (assembly GCF_041021145.2). Classification (NCBI taxonomy): domain Bacteria; kingdom Pseudomonadati; phylum Pseudomonadota; class Alphaproteobacteria; order Sphingomonadales; family Erythrobacteraceae; genus Qipengyuania; species Qipengyuania sp. RANM35. The sequence goes on from NZ_CM196433.1 coordinate 1,415,485, forward strand.
CCATCGGCGGTGCGAGGGAATTTCTGCTTCTAGCAGAGGAGCTTGGCGGAGAAGGCCTTGAGGGTTTCGAGGTTCTTCCCGCTCATTGCCTTGAATCGGTGCTGACCCATGTACCCACCGCTCGTTCTCCCCTTGCAGGTGCTCATTCATGGTTTGCGCTCGTGGAACTGGTTGCGGCACCGGGACAAGGCGAAGCGCTTCGCCAATCAGCGGAAAACCTGCTCACCATGGCAATGGAGCGCAGGCTGATCGAAGATGCGACAATTGCCACCAACGAAGCGCAGGCTGAAGCGTTCTGGAGGCTGCGCGACGAGATCGCCCCAGCCGAGCGAGCCATTGGGCCCGCGATGCAGCATGATATCTCCGTTCCCGTTTCCACCATGGCCAAGTTCGTCGAACAGGTCGGGCCCGAAGTGGAGGCGCGCTTTCCCGGTACGACTGCAGTAGGGTTCGGTCATCTTGGCGACGGTAACATTCACTTTCATGTCCTTGCCCCCAAAGGAGCAATCAGGGGCGAGTGGGAGGCATCGACCGGCAAGCAGATCAGTGCTTTCGTCCATGACCGAGTTACCCAATGGGGTGGCTCGATCAGTGCCGAACACGGGATTGGCCAGATGAAGCGCGACGAACTTGGTCGCCTCGGCAATCCCGTCGCACTGGCAATGATGCGCACCATCAAGAACGCGCTCGATCCACAGGGATTGCTGAACCCCGGCAAGCTCGTGCCGCTTGCGCCAGAGGGCGCAACACCTTAAGGCGCCGTGCTTCACGCGCGCGTGCCTTTGGCGCGGCGTACAATTCGAAGATTTTGGAGAGATTCCATGGCCAGCGCGCCGCAGCCGAACCTGCCCTTGTTCTACAACGACCTCATGCCGCTCAACAGCAATGATCACAGCAATTTCCGCACGCGTGCTATGGAACTGGCTCCGTGGCTTGCAAAGCAGCATGCCATTCCGTTGACAGTTGACGAGTTCATCCAGGCCCAGCGCCACTTCCCGATCGTCTTCTCCTCGGGTGACAGTCCGCTTCCGCTGGCGCTGATGGGCCTCAACGAAGGCGTGAATACCTTTGTCGATGAGACTGGAAAGCTCCTCGAGCCGACCTACATCCCGGCCTACGTTCGCCGCTATCCCTTCATGCTCGCACGCCTGCGTCCCGACGCCGACGAGCTGTCGCTGTGCTTTGATCCGACAGCCGACTCGGTTGGCGAATTCGACGAAGGCCAGGCCCTGTTCGACGGCAAGGAGCCGACCGAAGCGACCCGCATGGTCCTCGATTTCTGCGAGAATTTCGAGCAGGCGGGCCAGCGGACCCAGAACTTCATGAACGAAATCAAGGAGCACGACCTGCTCATGGACGGCGAAGTCGCTATCCAGCAGGGCGACAATGCCCAGCCGTTCGTTTACCGTGGTTTCCAGATGATCGATCAGGAAAAGCTTCGCAACATGCGCGGTGACCAGCTGCGCAAGTGGAACGAGAACGGCCTGCTGCCGCTGCTGTTTGCCCACCTGTTCTCGCTCGAACAGATGCGCATCATCTTCTCGCGCCAGGTCCAGCAGGGTACCGCACCGAAGGCCAACGCCGCTACCGATGCGATCCCCACTGCGTGACGCAATGAAATCGAAGGGGGCGCTCCGGGTTTTCCGGGGCGCCCTCTTTGCGTTTGCGGTTGCCTCCTGTGCTCCCGCGACAAGCGCTGGAAGGCCTGGAGAACCCGGTTCGAAGGAGGCCAGCAGCCTTGAGCTGTTCCAGCAGCGCGAAGATAGACTGTTCAAGACCGGCTATCGCCTGGTCACTGCCAACGCTCGTTATTGCGAACGCCAGTCGCTTTCTACTGGCCTCCTCCTCCACGATGCAAAGAGCTATGGCGATCCAGCCGCCGTGCGTCGCCTGTTCGGACTCTCCGGGGATATTGGCGTGCAGTCCGTGGCAAGCGGTTCACCCGCCGAGCGCGTCGGGTTGAAGCAGAACGATACACTTGTTGCATTTGCCGACGCTGGCATCGAAGACAACTTCCCGCCTTCCCGCCCAGGATGGAAGCGCCTTTCACAATTACGCGAACAGTTCGATCAATCGCTCTCCGCAGGCCAGCTTCGCCTTGTTTGGCGCGACACAGACGGCAACGAGCGCACTGATGCGATTTCCGGTGTCCCGGCCTGCACATCGCGTTTCGAATTGCTCGACGATTCGCGAGCCGCAGAGGCCGACGGCGAACGCGTAATGCTGGGACAGAACTTTCCTGCTTTCGGCTATTCGGAGGACGAGTTCGCTGCCGCAGTGGCACACGAGCTTGCCCATAACCTTCTGGCACATGTCGCCACTCTCGATCGCCTCGGCAGGACTCAGTCGAACATCAGGCTGTCGGAACGCGACGCGGACCGGTTGATGCCCTGGCTGCTCCACAACGCCGGCTACGATCCCCGAGCGGCGGTTTCCTTCATGCGACGGTGGGGCCCCAAGTACGGCGGTGGCCTGCTCCGCAAGCGGACCCATGACGGATGGGATGAACGAGTTGAGTTCATAGAGGCCGAAATCGCCCTTCTCGATGCCCGAATTCGGGACCACGGTGATGCGGACTGGCGGACAGGTTTTTCTCCGATGCTGGGAGCCGGGTCCTCGCAATAGTTCCCAATTCCCGACCTTTGGGGATTCCAACTGGTGCCTGCCGGCGCTAGGGGAGGAGACCAGTTCCGGGTCAAAGGAGAATTGGAAGTAATGGCAAAAATCGTGCCGGTCATCCTGTGCGGCGGTAGTGGGACACGTTTGTGGCCGCGTAGCCGCGCTCATCGACCGAAGCCTTTCATTCCTCTTCTCGGCGAACAAACGCTGTATGAGCAGGCACTATCGCGATGCTCGGATCGCACTGTCTTCGCCGCGCCGGTGATTGTTGTCGGCGCCGACCATATGCCTTTTGCGACCGAACAGGCCGCAAAGATTGCACCAGATACGCGCTTCATCGTCGAGCCGATGGGCCGCAACACGGCACCTGCCATCGCGCTCGCAGCGCACGCAATCAAACCGGATGATGTCATGCTGGTTTGCCCCAGTGACCACCACATCGAGGATACGGAGGCGTTCATCGCCTCGGCCATTGCCGCAGCGGAACTCGCTTCGGATGACTGGCTGGTGTCCTTCGGCATCGAAGCGTCCGCGCCTGAAACGGGCTATGGCTATATACGTCGCGGCGAACAGGTTGGCGGTGGCTTCGCCGTACATAGCTTTGTCGAGAAGCCAGACCTCGAGCGGGCGAAGGCCTTTCTCTCGGACGGCGGCTATGCCTGGAACGGGGGAATATTTGCCTTTCGTGCAGGCAAGTTCCTCTCCGAACTTGAACGGCACCGCCCTGCCCTTGCCGCTGCAGTCGCCGATGCCATTGCAAATGCGCGTGTCGAGGGCGGGAACATCTACCCGGACCCTGACCTTTTCGCTTCGATCGAGGGAGACTCGGTCGACTACGCGGTCATGGAAAATACTGATCGTGCAGCGATGGTCGAAGCTTCGATGGGCTGGTCCGACATTGGCAATTGGGATGCTCTTGCAGCCCGCCGCATAGCCGACGATGCCGGCAACGTCGTTGTTGGAGACGGCGAGATCGTGGATGGCACTGGCTCAATGATCGATACCGATGGTCCCTACGTCGCCGTCATCGGCCTCGACGATGTGGTCGTTGTGGTCGACAGGGATTCGATCCTCGTCACCAGTCGCAGCAAGGTCCAGCGGGTCGGCGAGATCGGCAAGAAGAAGTCCAACTGATGCAGAAGCTGGAGCGCAAGTTCGTCGAGAAGGTGTGGGGCGTCGATCGGCTCCCGCCTGTCTTCGGTGCGCCGCAGGATGTGCGCATCGGAGAAGTCTGGTACGATCCGCCAGCTGAGCTCCAAAGCCTGCTCGTTAAGGCACTTTTCGCTTCCGAACGGCTTTCCGTGCAGGCCCATCCCAGCGATGATCAGGCCCAGGCCATGGGTTTGGGCCGCTCCGGGAAGAGCGAGTGCTGGGTAATCACCGCCGCAGAAGATGGGGCAACGATCGCAGTCGGTTTCCGCGAGCGGGTAAGCCCCGAAGCCATGCGCTCTGCCGCTCTCGACGGATCGATCGTGGATTTGCTCGAGTGGCATCCGGTGGAACGTGGCGATGCCTTCTATATTCCCGCCGGAACGGTCCATGCCATTGGAGGCGGGGTCTGCCTGATCGAGGTCCAGCAGAACACCGACATCACGTTCCGTCTTTACGATTATGGCCGGCCTCGCGAGCTTCACCTCGACGCTGCGATGCAGGTCGCGATCACAGAGCCCTATCCATCCCGATATCGCAGCCGACTGGGAGAGGATAAGCAGCTGGTCGACAGCGAACATTTCCGGCTTGTTTCGGTCGCCACGAACGAAATTGGCGCGATTGCCGAATGGATCGGAAAGGCCCTGCTCATACCTTTCGAAGGAAGGGCAAGCGTCGATGGGGTGGAACTGGGCGTCGGAGAATGCTCGTTCGTCGATGACATTGCTGCAGTCGAAATCGGCGGGGACGGGCTTCTCCTGGTCGCCCAGCCCAAGGGCTGACAGATCACGCGATAATCCGTGTTCCACCTGCGACCTGTGGCTCGGTTGACGTTGCGTCCGACCGCTTGAAACAGGTCTGCACCAATCTTACATTTCAGGTGTCGGCAGTGCTTCCCTCATGGCCTGTCCGACATGATGCACGAAAGTGCATTTCCTCCCTGAACCTTGGCCACCTCGTGCGATCTGCACGAGGTGGTTTTTTCATTCCGCTGCAAGCGGGCTGAGTGACGCACCGCCTATCGCGGCAACTTCGCGCGCCAGGCCTCGTACCATTCCCGAAAGCATCCTAGCGAGGGCGGGAAGACGCATGCTGGGACCATCGAGCCGCGAACAAAGATAGCTTGATCGGCACACCTCGAGCTGGAGCGCATGCACCCCGCGTTGGGGATGGCCATGGCGATCAAGGACGTAACCGCCGGAATATGGCCGGTTCCTGGCTGCGGGGCGGTTCTGGTCTTCGAGGTAACGCAGGCTAATGCTGGTGAGGCGCTCATTGCACGATGCGCCGAAACGATCGCCTACCACGAACTCGGCCGCACGCTCCTCGCTGAACCGAGGTTTCAGTGGGGGCATGGAATGCAGGTCGACAAGCAGGGCAGCGCCCCACTGGTCGCGGACAAGGTCCAGCATTTTCCCGAGTTCTCGGTGATAAGGCTGGTGGATCGTCGAAATGCGACGTCCGAGCTCCTCGTGCGAAATCGGAGAACGCCAAATCTCCCCGAATGCGGGGAGACGACGCGGCACGAGCCCAAGACCGGATCGAGCGCGGCGGTTGGCGAGAGAGTTGCGTGTCCGCACTGCCGGTTTTCCGCTGACCATTCCCCAGTCGACATCGTCGGGCGCGCGATTGAGGTCGATCATTGCCCGCGGGGCTTCTGCCAGGAGCAGCGCGGCTCCGGTCTGCCGCGCTATTTCGAGCGCAAGGAGATCGACAAATCTGTCTTCCAGCCGGATCCTTACGGACTCGTTGCGCATGTCAGCGAGGAGACTTGCCGGGTACGACCGCCCTCCGTGAGGTGCTGCGACGACGATCGGTAGAGCACATTTCCGCAGGTCACTGGATCTGAACGCCGGCAAACCTGTCCCGGGAACTTCGCCCCCGGGAACTAGGCTTGCGAAGAATTCGTCACCAGTGCCGTCCATGCAGGAAAGTTCGCCGATTTGGGACGACCTGTCAAAGCCGTAGTCTAGCAATGGGAAGAATGCCGGTAAGACGGTAAGCATGCACGGCAAGCACCGCCTTTCGAGTCAGTTCGACACCGGCAAAGACTGCAGCAATTATCAGGAGATTGCCGGCCGAGGCAGCTACGAGAAGCAAAGCTGTCGCACAGATGGCTGCAATGATTGTGGTCTTTGCAAACACCACCTGATGACCGGCCATCACCAGGATCGAACCCGACATGCCCAGCAGGCTGCTCAGGATTGTCCCGGCCACAAGGATCGCAAGCAATTTTAGAGTGAGCAGGTCGGCCGTGGGAAACAGACCCTCGTAGAACGGGAAACCACCGACAACGCAGAGTCCGAGCGACAGGCAGAGGATGAAATGCAGCATGGTCGCTTGATTGGCAGTCCGCTGCATCGCCATGCGATCATTGGTCGCAAGTTCTGCAGCAAAGCGCTGTTCGACCACCAGCTGTATTGGCATGGAAGCGAATGAAGCAAGCAACGCCAGCCGGTTGGCAGGGAAATAGGCCGCTGCGGCATCCGCTGAGATACGCTCCCCCACCACGATCACGTCTACGGTGTTCATGGCGACAAGTGCCAGCATCGAAACCGCAATCGTGCCGCTGGAGACGAGATAACTCTTCTGCAAGGCATCGGTTGAGGGCTTCAGGAGCGAACTCCATTTCACCTGCAGGCGCCTTGCCTGCCAGAGAGCGCACAATATGATCGACGAACCGACGAGAATGGCTGCCGCGCCAATCTCGGGTCGCCTACCCAATGCAGCCAAGGAGCCCAACGCGAGAATCGCGACCGCCCGCCAGACGATTTCTCGGGGAGCCATGGCAAGCGCGTAGCGGTTGGAAATACGTGCAGCGCCGGTCAGGGCGGTCATGACGCTGAGGCCGATCGTCATCAGCAAAGCCGCGATACAGACAATGCCAGGGTACCCTGCAAATTTCAGGTAGACCGCGATTGCGAGCCCGAAAATTGTCGACACCCAGGTTACGAGACCAATAACTTCGTTGGGAACTGCAATTTCGGGGGCTTCATCACCATCGACACGCCGATGCGCGACACTCCGGATAATCATTTCCGCCTGGCCAAAGCCGCCAAAGCCTGCGGCCAATGTCGTGAACGACACCAGCAGGGCCAGAACTCCGAAGTCAGCTGCCGGCAACCAGTTCGACGTGCAAGCGACAAAGGCCAGCATCGCCAGAACTGCCCCCGCGCGCAGGAGACCGACGGCGGCGCCTTCCCTGATGAAGCTGTAAAGCTGGTTGCGGGTGTCGCGCGCCATCTTCGCGTCAGACACCGCGATGATCGATCTCGTCAATCGCCGCTTCGCCTTTTCGCACCGTTTGGCTCCTAAGAGGGACATGCTCGGAATTTCCCTTGAGCGATGTGCTCCGGGTGGCGAGTATATGTTTTCTTAAACGAACCAGGTTAAGGGGGGAGGCATGAACGGAAACGCTGTACCCAGGATCCTTCTTGCAGAAGACGATGACGCCATGCGCGTCTACCTCGAGCGTGCGCTCGTAAATGCCGGATATGACGTCGATTCGGTCGATCGCGGTACCGCTGCCCTGCCCCTGCTCGAATCCACCAGCTACAGCCTGCTACTGTCCGACATCGTGATGCCGGAGATGGATGGGATCGAACTGGCCCAGCGATGCAACGAGATCAGCCCCGAAACCAAGGTCATGTTCATTACCGGCTTTGCAGCGGTGACACTGAAAGCCAGCCGCGAACAACCGCATGCGAAGGTGCTTTCCAAGCCCTTCCACCTGCGCGACCTGGTGCTAGAGGTCGAAAGAGTCCTGGAAGAACGGACGGCCGCCAGACTTTGATGTTTTAGGCCTTGCGTGCCCGATACGTGGCCGCTATTGGGCCGCCCTGCCCCGCAGACGGGGCCACATGATGGTGTGGGCGTATAGCTCAGTGGTAGAGCACTATGTTGACATCGTAGGGGTCCCAAGTTCGAACCTTGGTACGCCCACCATCAGCAACTTCCCGATCTGATCGACGACAGAATGGTCCACTCCGCAAGCCGGAGATTGCGATTTGCAGAGCCATGGCTCTCATGACCTCAACACCCTGAATTTCGCCCCCAAAATCCTTCTTCTTGCGGTTGCCAGCGAGAAGACCAGCAGCCATAGGGTCGGTTGAACGAGCAGATGGGTTGCATCTTCGGTTTACGGATAAGAAAACACCAACCGGAAAGCCGTCACGCCCGCGCTCACCAGCCAACTGACGATGAGATTTTAAGTGACGAAAAGAGCTTTGATTACCGGCGTTACCGGCCAGGATGGTGCCTATCTTGCGCGCCTGCTGCTTGAAAAGGGTTATGAAGTCCACGGCGTGAAGCGGCGCTCGTCGTCATTCAATACCGGTCGTATCGAAGACATTTACGAAGACCCCCATGTCGTCGATCCGCAGCTCATCCTCCACTATGGTGACATGACCGATGCGACGAACCTCATCCGGATCGTGCAGGAGGTCCAGCCGGACGAAATCTACAACCTCGCCGCGCAGAGTCACGTGCAGGTCAGTTTCGAAACCCCCGAGTACACCGCCAATGCCGACGCGATCGGCACTCTTCGCCTGCTCGAGGCCATCCGCATCCTGAAGCTTGAGAAGAAGACCCGCTTCTATCAGGCCTCCACGAGCGAGCTTTACGGCCTCGTGCAGGAAGTCCCGCAACGCGAAACCACGCCCTTTTATCCGCGCAGTCCCTATGCCGCGGCAAAGCTCTACGGCTACTGGATCACGGTCAATTACCGCGAGGCCTACGGCATTCACGCGTCGAACGGCATCCTTTTCAACCACGAAAGCCCGCTGCGCGGCGAGACCTTCGTCACCCGCAAAATCACCCGCGCCGCGGCAGCAATCGCCCTCGGCCGTCAGGATCGCCTGTATCTCGGCAATCTCGACGCCAAGCGCGACTGGGGCCATGCGCGGGAATATGTCCGCGGCATGTGGCTGATCGCCCAGCAGGACGAGCCGGACGACTATGTCCTCGCCACAGGCGTGACCACCGAAGTGCGCGAATTCGTACGATGGGCTTTCGAAGATGCCGGTATTCCCATCGAGTTTCGCGGGGAAGGCATCGACGAGAAGGGCTATGCCAAGGACGATGGCCGTCTGCTCGTTGAAGTCGATCCGCGCTATTTCCGCCCGACCGAGGTCGACCTGCTCATCGGCGACCCGACCAAGGCGCGCGAGAAGCTGGGCTGGACCCACGACACCGGCCCCCGCGAATTGGCACGCGAAATGGTGCTCGCCGACCTGGAAATCATGCGTTCGGCCCCTATCGCCAAGGACGCATGATGGGCCAACCCTACAACCTCTCTGGCAAGCGGGTCTATGTTTCCGGTCATGGAGGCATGGTAGGTTCGGCTCTGGTGCGTCGCCTCTCCAGCGAGGGGTGTGAAGTCCTTACTGCCGACCGCTCGGTTGACCTCCGCAACCAGGCAGCAGTCGATGCGTGGTTCGCGGAAAATCGCCCCGATACCGTCATCGTGGCAGCCGCAAAAGTTGGCGGCATCCTCGCCAACGACAGCTATCCGGCGCAATTCCTCTACGACAACCTTATGATCGCAGCCAATTCGATCGAGGCGGCGCGCAAGACCGATGTCGGCAAACTCCTGTTCCTCGGCTCGTCCTGCATTTATCCCAAGCTGGCTCCCCAGCCGATTCCCGAAGACAGTCTGCTGTCAGGTCCGCTCGAACCGACCAACGAATGGTATGCGATCGCCAAGATTGCAGGGATCAAGCTGTGCCAGGCTTATCGCCGCGAGCATGGCTGCGACTTCATCAGTGCGATGCCAACAAATCTCTATGGTCCGGGCGACAACTACGACCTCAACAGCAGTCATGTACTCCCTGCCCTGATCCGCAAGGCCCACACTGCAAAGCAGAACGACGCTGAGAGCATGATGATCTGGGGAAGCGGTACGCCTTTGCGCGAATTTCTCCACGTCGACGATCTCGCCGACGCCTGCGTCTTCCTGTTGCAGAACTACTCCGGCGAGGAACACGTAAACGTCGGTTCGGGAGAGGAAATCTCGATCGGCAGCCTTGCCGAACTTGTCGCCGAAATTGTCGGCTTCAGTGGGCGCGTGGAACGGGATGCGACAAAGCCCGACGGCACGCCGCGAAAACTTATGGATTCGACTCGTCTTCGCAATTTGGGGTGGGCGCCCAAAATCAGCCTCAGCGAAGGAATCGCATCCACCTATGAAGGCGTTCGCGACTTGCTTGACACATCGCAAGTCCGCGAGGTTGTCTGATCCAGGGCTCAATGGCCAGGTTCATGACACGATGAAGTCAGTACCCGAGAGCTACGATGTCCTGGGCGTACCGGTTTCGGTCGTTACAATGGACAGCGCCGCGACCTTGCTCGAGCAATGGTCGACCGACGCCATCGGGCGCTTCGTCTGCGTCAGGGATGTGGCGAGCCTGGTCGCGATATCGGAAGACGAGGAGATCAGCCCACTTCATCGCGAAGCATCGATGATCGTGCCCGACGGCATGCCCCTGGTTTATCTCGGCCGCCGCCAAGGACTTGAGGTTGAACGCGTCTGCGGACCTGATCTCTTCGAGGAGATGATGCGCCGGTCACCTGAAAACAGTCTGGGGCACTTCTTCTTCGGCGGCAAGGACGGCGTGGCTGAAAAGCTTGCCGACAGGATGCGCGCTCGCTTCCCCGGAGTCCGCATTGTCGGCTGCGCGACGCCGCCCTTCCGAGCGATGACACCCGCCGAGCAAGAAGATATCCAAAGGCACATTCGTGATAGCGGAGCCGATATCGTGTGGGTCGGACTTTCTTCGCCCAAACAGGACGTCTGGATGTGGCGCAATTACAGCCACTTGCCACAGACCCTTATCGGGGTGGGCGCAGCGTTCGATTTCCACTCCGGCGAAGTACGGCGTGCGCCGCCTTGGATGCAGAAAACCGGCCTCGAATGGGCTTACCGCATCTCCCAGGAGCCGAAACGCCTGTCGCGTCGCTATTTGAAGTTCGGGTCGAAGTTTCTTTGGTCCCTCGCCCTACGACGCCTGGCGAAGAAATCTTGAGCGCGGCATCGAAAGACAAACTGACCGTCCTTACGGTCCACAATCGCTACCAGCTTGCTGGCGGAGAGGACCGTGTTTTCGAAGACGAAACGACCTTACTCGAGAAGGCAGGTCATCAAGTTCATCGCCTGCAACTCTCGAATGACGACATCGTCGGTCTCGGCGGCAAGCTGGCCAATGGTCTTGGTGCCACTTACAGTTTTCGGGGCAGGAAGCTGGTCTCAGACGCTATTCTCTCCTGTCGCCCGGACGTAGTTCACGTCCATAATTTTTTCCCGAAGTTCAGCCCTGCGATTTTCGACGCGACACTCGAACATGGTGTCGCCAGCGTGCTGACCCTGCACAACTTCCGCATAGCCTGCGCGAACGGCACCCTCTTCAGGGATGGCACCTATTGCGATCAGTGCGTCGGCCAGTCTCCCCTGCCCGCCATCGTTCATCGCTGCTATCGCGGTTCTCGGATGGGTTCGGCCGCAATTGCCGCAATGATCCAGACTCACAAGGCGTTGGGCACTTGGCAGAATAAGGTCGATCGCTTCATCATCCTCACCGAAGCAGCCCGAACAATCTTCGAAAAGGCAGGCGTTCCGTCGAAACGGATGGTAGCCAAGGCGAACCCCGTCTCAATCCACGCCACGACGCCAGCATCGCCCGCCGAGCGAAGCCATTTCGTCTATGCCGGGCGCCTGTCCCCCGAAAAGGGTGCCGGTTTCCTCGTACAGACGTGGCGTGACCGACAGGAACCGCTGCTGATCATTGGTGACGGACCTGACCGGCAAATGCTCGAGAGTATTGCTCCTCCTAACGTGACCTTTCTCGGACATCTCGACCATCAGGCGATGCTATCGAACATCGGCCGGGCAAGAGCCCTTATCGTTCCCTCCTTGTGTCCGGAGATGTTCGGCCTAGTTGCGGTCGAAGCGATGGCAACAGGTACCCCGGTGATCGCCGCGCGGATCGGGGGACTGACCAAGATCGTGACGGATTCCCAAACTGGCTTTCTGTTCGACCCGGGTAATGGCCGCGAACTGTGCTCGGCGATCGACTCTTTGAGCGATGACGATCTGCTCTCCCGCATGATCGGCCAGTCCGTGTTGCGTTACCAAGAAGAATTCGCTCCTGAGCACACTATGGAGGTCCTCGAACAAGTCTATCGAGGAGCGATTTCCGATGCGCGCCAGCGTGCGGGAAAACTCGATCCGGGAAGGACCGGCTCTTGAAACGAAAACGTGTCGTCTTCCGGGCAGAGATCCTCACACACTACAGAGTGGCGTTCCACGAACGCGTTCGGGACCTCCTACATCATCACGAAGTTGACTATGTCTTGCGAGTAGGCACGCCTCGCGGTGACGAAATTGCCAAGATGGACACCGTCGAACTGCCCTGGACCCAGCGAATGCGCTCATACGCCATCGGTTCGAGAGGCAAGCTCCTGTGGCAATCCGGGTTTTCCGATCTCACAGCTGACCTGCTCATAGTGGGGCAGGAAAACCGCATTCTCAGCAATTACCCGCTTCAAGCTTTGCGTCGGTTGCTAACCGCAAAGGTGGCGTATTTCGGTCACGGCAGGAATTTCCAGTCGCGCAATCCGAATAGCCGGGCCGAACGCTGGAAACGCTTTTGGGCAAACAAGGTGGACTGGTGGTTTGCCTACACTCATCAGACCAAGAGCCACCTGATTGATCTCGGCTATCCGCCGGACCAGATCACGGTATTCGAAAACTCGGTCGATACAGCCGAAGTGCAGACCTTGTCCGCCGGACTTTCAGCATCCGATGTCGATCGCATCCGATCCGAATTTGATCTCAATGGCCGAAATATCGGTATCTTCGTGGGAGGCCTCTACGAGGATAAGAGGCTCGATTTCCTGATCGATGCGGCCAAGCGTATCAGGGCCGGTGTCCACGACTTCGAATTGGTAATCGTCGGAGGCGGACCGGAGTTGTCGAGGCTGAGAAGGCTCGCAGAAGGGAATGACTGGATAAAAATCGTCGGGCCTCGTTTCGGAGCCGAAAAAGTAGGCCTCATGAGCCTTGGCCAGATCTTCCTGATGCCTGGTCTCGTAGGACTGGCGATCCTCGATGCGGCGACGATGGGTCTGCCCACGATAACGACCGACTTCCCCTACCACAGTCCGGAAATCGCTTATCTCGAAGACGGTGTTAACGGGATGATCGTTGCAGATTGGCAGGATCCCGCCGCCTATGCCGCTGCAGTCATCGATCTGCTGCGCGATCAGGCCGGTTTGGCATCAATGCAGGACGAGGCGCGTAAATTGGCTGATCGCTACTCGATCGAGGCCATGGCGGAACGCTTTGCGAACGGAGTCCTCGAAGCGCTCGCCAGGCCCTGATCTAAGTACACTCAAAGAGCTTGCCATACTCCGTTGGCCAATAGCGCACTGCGGACGTGGTTTGCGATCGCGACATGCGCTGCGGCTGATGGATGCACGTTGTCCGGCAAATTTGCCGAGTTTGCAGTGAAGGCATTCCCGCAATCGACAAGATGAACCAACGGGTCGGCAAGCTGGGTAACCAGCCCAGCTGCAGCAGCACGCAGGGGGACAAGGTAGGTGGCTTCCGCCGCATCCAGTCTCGGAGCCGGGGCGAGCAGAACCATTGGCGTGGCCGGATACTGGTTCTTCTTCCATTGCACGAGCGCGGCTAGATTGTCCGTGAATTCGCTGATTGACGTATCGTTGGTGCCCAGCATGACCAAAAGGAGATCGAGTTCTCCGACGTTCAGGCTGCCACGGCGCATCGCCGTTGCTCCATGCTTGGCGCGCCAACCGCCGTCACCCTTGACTATCCGCCGGATGTCCTTGCCCTCGCTGCGCAATGATGTGGCGAGGTGCGCATGGAAGAAGTCGCCGCCATAGGCATTGCCGCCGCCTATTGTCGTCGTGCTGATGCTGTCACCCAGCACTAGCATCGTTCTTGGGGCTTCATGGAAGAAGTCGTTCGAAACGAGGCGACCCTGCATTCCGCAGAAGAACGAAAAGTCAGCTCCGGCATTCTGCGGCACTGCCGTCCGCAAGACGTATGACAGCGACTCGCCCTCGCGAAGGAACCCATTGACCGGGACGACGGCCGTCGCTCCAAAAGTTGGCCCCACCATCACAGCCTGCAGAGCGGGACCTGCGGCATTTGCATTCAATTGTGCATCGAGACGTTGGATCCAGATGGTAACATCGCGGGTCGAGCAGATGGTGATCGCTTCAATCCAGGTGGAGCGACCGGGCGGAGGCGTGTAGACACCCAGCGCCTGACCGACGGCGTACGAAGTCCCTGAGTTATCGCCTTTGAAGTAGGTGTTTGTCGCCTGCGAACCCTCGCGGGCCACGCGCTCGACCACGCTCTCTGCCGCTCTCGTCCGCGATTGTATTGGCAAGGGACGATCGCGTGAAACGCCGATTGCTTCACCCTCGCCGAATGAGATGGCGAACTGCGGCACATAACCTGCAGGAGCGACTATGGATTGCTGACTTGGCATGGTCTGTTTCCTCTTTGTTCCAAGCCTCGCCTAGGTAACTGGGAACACTGTAGGAAAGCGAAAACTGCGTCAGCCGCCGGAGGGCTGTCGATTGATCCGCATGGCCAACAGAGCAAGAAGAGCAAGTTCACCCAAAGCCATGGGAATGATGGCGGCCAAGAGGCCGAAATGCGCTGGGGCGAAAGCAACTCCAAGCAGAATCGGCGGCAGGGTAAGCAAGTTGAGTGTGAATATTTCGCGGTAGTGGCCCATTGCCTGATAAAGCGTCGAGTAGGCACCGCGAGCGATATTAGCCGTCGCAAAAAGTGCCCAGGCCCCTGTAAGTGTCGGAACTTCCGAATACGCCTGCGGCACCACCGAGGCCGGAATTCTGCTGGCAGCGAGGAAGACCAAGGCGCTGACAACAGTCCCGACGACCAGGACAATGATTGCAATCTTTCTGGCAAGCTTCGTGGCCGATGTAACGCCTTCCTGGCGATACAACCCCGCGAAACGCACCTGCAGAAGTCGCATTATTCCCGAGCTCATGATCATCACCGGCATAATGAGCATGCGCGACGCCGAAATCTCTCCGACCGATGCAAGGTCGATACTGATGGCCACAATAGTCAGATAGAAGCTTCCTTGGAGCCAAATCACGATCGACCCTGGCAAAGACCAAGCAGCCATGCCGAACAGTGTTCGTCTGGCGTCCGCCGTAATGGTGGCCCCGCTCGTTGCCGCTGCCAGTATGCTGCCAGAAACGCCAATTGCGGACGACACGGCAAGCACCAGCAAGCCCGTCCGCGCATCGATCCGGCCTACGGTCAAATAGATGACGGCAAGGCTTGATGCGCACACAATCGCGAAAACAATCGCCACTCTCAATGCGGCCGCTACCTGAAGACTGGAAACCAGAAGGCTACGCAAGGCATCCCGATAGGAAAGGACCACGAATGCTGCGGCACTCGCAATCGCGATCATGGGAGGCAGACCAAGCAAGATCGCCAGCGCAACGCCAACGAGCGCCGGAATTACCGTCAATCCCAACTGGAGCCGTAGGAAGCCCTTCCCCATAGCTCGCTGTTCGTCCTGCGAATGCCCGCGCGTCAGGACGGTGATGAAGGGAGCGCCGAACAGGGATGCCATCAACACCTGCCCCATGATTACATAGGAATAGGCCAGGCTGAATACGGCGAATTCGGTCTTGCTCGCAGTGAACAGGATGGCGCCCTGCACGAGGAAGACGGCCCCACTGGTTACCAGCGGGTCCAATATGGCCATGCCACTCTTGCGCAAGTTATCTCTGACCACGTCGGTCGCTTTCGGTTTCCATCATCGTGGAGTTCGGACCAACGGTCAGCCTTTGATGTATAGACCGTCGTATTGCAGTAAGCGCAACGATCTCACATCACGGAAGCCGGGAACAATGTCCCATAGCTGGAATCCACAAGAGCGAAGGAATTCGTCAAGCTCTCCCGCCGATTTCTGGCCGTCGTAGAGCTGCATGAGGCTCATCTCAAGCTGGACGCTCCGGATACGCTTCGCAAGACTTTCGCGAGCGCCCTGCAGTACGAGGTGCTCGGCACCCTGCACATCGAGCTTCAGATGAATGGGTTCATCGACAGGAGCTGCCGACAACAACTGGTCAAGAGTCTGCATCGAAACTTCGATAGATCCGATCACGGCACTGCCCGGCGCAGCCTCGACATGCGAATCCAGCATTGGCAGCATCGAACTGCTGACACTGTTTCCCGCTTCATAAAAGGTCACTTGACCAGCTTCAGCTCCGACCACCATGCGTGGTGCAATCGTCCACCTCTCGGAACCGTATTTTGCCGCGATGTCTTTAAGGGCATGCCATGCGATCGGGAGTGGCTCGATTGAGAGGACGTGGCCGAGATAGCCGTTATCGAACAAGGATTTGGCAAACTCGCCGTCATTTGCACCAACGTCGACGACATACTCGATGTTCTGTCCCGCAAGAATTGCTGGAAGACGTTTTCGCCACACGGTCAGTTCGTTCGCGCGTTGGACCTCAAGGCCCATATTTCTGGCGAGAGCCCTTAGTTTGCCGAGAAGTGAGATTCGCGCCTCCCTTGCAGCGCCCTACCTTTGCCGAATGCTGATCGCAAATCGGGGAGATCGCCTTCCACGTTGCATAAGCGCAACCGCGATAACAATGAAGAGTGGGATCGAAAGAACATCCCTCCACTCGTAGGAATAGCCGGAGATCAGGCACCCGATAAGGAAGACGACGGCCACGAGATTTGCTTTTGCGCCATCCTTCTGGGGCGCCGGCTTGAACAGCAGCGAATAGGCAACCAAAATCATGGCTGACGCCAGCGCGAGCATTCCCAGATAACCGGTGTCACCGATTGCACCGAAGAACTGACTGTGCAGACTGGCGTCCCAGCTGGTCAATCGCCCATTGGGAAGGATGAAGGTGAGCGAGGGTCTTTGACCTGCGGGAAATCCAATCGCCTTGATAGTTATCGGTGCATCTTGAATTAGCCCTTGGAATGCATCCCAGATCGACTGACGCGTCGAACGGTTCATCAGGCGTTGTTCGAAGAACGTGGTCAGGTTCGCCGGAAGGATGTTCTCGATACCGATTACAAGGAAGATGAAGAGCCCAGCCACGTTGAAGGCAAACAGGTACAAGAGGGCAATGATACGGGCTGAGATTGATTGCAGCATGAGTATGGCAGCGCTCATCGCCAGAAAGGCAATCAGCGCGGTTCCCTGACCACTCAAGATCAATCCGACCAAAAGAAACAGGAACAGGAAGATCGCCGTCCAACGGCTGACATTCATCATTCCGGCCGCAACCAATGCCCCTGCCAGTGCAAGCAGCATACCGCCGGATGCGGAGAGCGGACGCCCCTCGTTCTGCCCCAAGGTGTCGGCGTAGAACGGGAATCCCGGCGAGATTCCACTACGGAGAATCGCGAGCGTCGCCAAGATAAGGGCGAAGCCAATCAGAATTCTCGAGATTTTTCTGAGGTCTTCATATCGCAGCCCCACAAGGCAGGCAGACGCCATTGCCAAGGGAACGACCAGGGGATTTCGCGCCCAGAACGCAGCTTGCAGGGGATCGATCAATAAGCCACGCAAAAGCGTTATAGCAACTAACGCGATGTAAAAGAAAATAAGAATCTTAATGTTTTGCCGAAAGCTGATCCTGTTTATCAAACAAATGACCGAAAATACCCACGAAAAGAGAGTAATATCAGACAGCCACACGTTATAAGAATATATTTCAAATAACTGAAGGCTGAAAGACATCTCGATGTACAGGTTGCACAGCAATGTCACCCAGATCGCGAAAAGGACAGGTGCTATCCTGGAGATGGTAACGGTTCGACTGCTCTTGCCTGGCAGCGGGGTCGCAGCTCCAACCCAAGAGCCGGTGGCCTGAGGGGTGCCAAAGTCATTCATGGCCAACGACAACCCCAATTGGTGCCGCCGGGGCACCGCCAACCGACATTCCCGGTGGCACATCCTTGGTCACAACGCTGCCAGCAGCAATTATCGCTCCGTCACCGATCCTTACCCCCTTCTGTATGATCGCGCGGGTGCCGACGAACACGTCATCACCAATGACGACAGGAGCGGAGATTTCATTCCATACAGGCTTCGCGTAGCGGCGATTAGTTGCCTCTTTTGGATGGAAATCGGTATCGAAGATGGTCACGTCGGCTCCAAACAGACAACGATGGCCAATAGTGACCGATACGGCACTGCAAATGACGGTCCCGCTCATTCCGCAATCATCGCCAATGCGGATCTCCGCCTCTTCATTCATGCAGCGCAGGATTACCGGACGCGATACGCCCAAGGCGGTGGAATCCGCTCGGCTAACTCCGACAAAGCGATCACCGATCGTTATTCTTGAGCGGCCCGGCCTGAAAACGAGCATCTTGCCGCTGAAACGCGCCGCTCGCCCCAGTTCCACACCGATTGCCCGCAGAAATGCCCGGCCAATCGCGGAATGAACCCTCCAGCGAATTCCCTGGATCTTGGAGGCCAAGTACCTAGTTGCCATTCGACTGCTCTCGTGGGCCATCGCCTCCCAACCGCCAGAACTTGAGCAGGTGGCGATAGGGCAAGAGGAAATGCAGCGGCCACCACCGACCTGAATGCCGGCGCGTGTAAAGCCACCAGCTGCGAGGTGGAAGGCCGTGATGCGTATTCACCTTTCGCCATTGCTGGAAAACCGAGAGGTGCGGCGA
Source organism: Qipengyuania sp. RANM35 (assembly GCF_041021145.2). Taxonomy (NCBI): domain Bacteria; kingdom Pseudomonadati; phylum Pseudomonadota; class Alphaproteobacteria; order Sphingomonadales; family Erythrobacteraceae; genus Qipengyuania; species Qipengyuania sp. RANM35. Next base: position 1,433,981 of record NZ_CM196433.1, read on the forward strand.
ACCATATCCTCTCGATGATTTCTCGACATTGGCTTCGCAGACACCGAGCGATCCGGCCAACTGCAGGATAGGGATTCCTGCTGCGGTTGCGCGCAGCCCGTAGTCGATATCTCCGAGATTGTGGAAATACCCAGGTTCATTGATTCCGATCTTTCCTACCACTTCGGCAGGGACAAGAACGATGTTTCCGTTGAACGTGTCTACGGCCACCCGATTGTCGTCAAGGCCGGCGAGTTCCAGCGCAATGGATGTCGGCGATACTCGAGCCGAAATGCCGCCGTAGGTCTGAAGCCCATCCGAGTTTCTTGTTGCCCCAACCAGGATGAAGTGATGGCGACCGCGCTCGCGCTGATCGTCCCATGCCGATCTGAGCTGTTCGATAGCTGTCGGATCGAGGACTACGTCATCGTTCAGCCAGAGAAATGCATCTGGCTCCAGCCCCAGCGATGCGTTCCAGGCGGCATAGAGGCCACCATTCCAAAAAGCCGTGCCATCACCATGCACAATATGCGCAGTCGGCCACACCTCACGTACTGCCGTATCGGTGCCATCACTACTTGCATCGTCGAACAGCACGACTTCGATCTCGAAGCCCTCGCTATTCCGCAATGCTTGCAGCGCCCGCACAGTAGAATCTCGACGGTTATGCGATACCAGCAGTACGGCGAGCCTGGGCATTCCTTCGACGTTGCCAATACTGTCATTCGGCATTTGGGGCGTGACGGTCACATCATGTCCCGCACGGCAAGCCTAAGTCCCTCAACGCGGCCACGCTCCACTTCCACCCGTAGGTGCTGAACCTTGCAATCGGCTGGAACTTCGAAAGAAAAGTCGCCCGCATTCTGTTTTTCCGCGAGGAACCTGCTGCCCTTGCCTTCAACTTCCAGGCAAAACACTCGCGTCAGCACGTCGGCGCGTTTCCGACCCGGTAGCGAAGCAGAGTCACTATCCTTTCTCGAAATGACAATTGTGTGCTGCCCAGGCGCGAAGGTCAGAAATCTGGAGGCTGCTTGCCGACGGAGAAAATTCCTGTTCTCGATCGTCAGAGCGCCCGTACCCAGCATGCGGAGCGAAATCCCGCCGGATCTGGGAAATATCCAACCACGAGGATCATACTCGCGATCCGGATAAGCGAAGCCCAGGCCTTCCGACCCAGGAGACCAGCACTCTTTGGGCCACAGCTGGGAGCCTAGACTATCGCCGTTGACAAGGAGGACACTGGCAATCCTTCCGCGACCATCGCATCCAAGAGCATCGGAACTATTGGACATTGTCGCGATGAGTTCACCCAAAGTATGCCGGCTCGCCGGTGAGACGTAGACGTGCGCAATCGTCGATTGTGCCAGGAAGTCGCTCTCGCCAATCATCTTGGCAAGGTCCGCATGGGTGGCAGGGAATTGCAGCATCGCGTCAAGCGCGGCGGAAATGATCCTTTGGTCGGCCTCAGTCCGCGAAACGGCGTCGAGACGGTTGACCGCTTCCTCGTATTTGCCTTCCGCCAGCGCACTGCCCAGCACAGTTATCTGGACGTACGGGCCACGCCACCCACGCTTGGCCGCTTCGGACAATGCTGCACTCGCCAATTGCATGCGATCGGCCTCTGCGGCCCACTGCGCAAAATGCGAAAGATGGCTGACATCGACTGGCCGAATGCGCAGAATGTCGGAGACCGCATCACCCGCTGAAACGGGGTCTTCGGCCAGCAGCCGTTCCGCGCGCCTTTCGTCGGCAAAACCTCCGAGACCGTGCGGCACGAGCGGCACCATGCGCGTGTTGTCGCGCGCCGCCCTGTCGAACTGGAAGACCGTGAAAGCCCCTGCGATCAGAATGCCGAGCAGCAGGGCAACAACGAAACGCGGGTTGCCGAACTTGCTCATCAGTCCGAACTGCTATGCTCGTACGAATAGTACCCCGAGCCATAGTAGCTGTAAGCGCTACCCGCCTGACGCGGATCGAACTTGGTGAGCACCGCCCCCATCGGACGCGAATTGACCATGGCAAGACGCCCAAGCGCGGAGTTCACCCCGCCGCGCTTGCCCTTCGTCGAGTCAACAACGAGGATCGCCGAGTGGATCTGCGCCGCCATCGACGGAGCATCCGACAATCCGAGTACCGGTGGCGCGTCGAAAATGATGTGATCATAATGTTCGCCAAGCCGTTCGATCAGTCCCTTGATGTCTGCCGTTGCCAGAAGTGCCGAAGGTGCAGGCGGAATCGGGAGTGCTGTCATGAAATCGAGGTTTGGCCGGTCCGACTGGACGATAACTTCGGCAGGGGTCTTCTCGCCGGCAAGGACGGAGGTGAAGCCATCCACTTCGCGACGTCCCGGGAGACGACGATGCAGCGTCGGTCGACGAAGGTCGGCGTCGATCAGCAAAGTACGCTTGTTCAGCTTTGCGAATTCGCGCGCCAACTGCAGCGATGTGGTCGACTTGCCCTCCCCCTGCTGCGAACTGGTGACCAGGATCGTCTTCGGAATGCCATCGGCCGAATAATAGCGCAGGTTGGTTACCAGCGACTGGTACGCCTCGCTTGCGCCGGACTTCGGATCGTCGAGATCATCCTCGATGAATTCACCCTCCGCCATCGGGATCATGCCCAGCAATGGCAGACCAAGCTTTTCTTCAACATCGGTCGGCGTGCGGACGGTATCGTCAAGCAATTCACGCCCGGCGACGAAGAGGCCGCTGAAGATCATCCCGCCGAGGAGAGAAAGCAGCATATTGAGCAGCGGTTTCGGTGAATCCGGTTTGCGCGGAGCCTCCGCAAGGTCGACTATGGAGACGTTGTTCGAGGCCGCGCCGGCGGTGGCACTCAACTCATTGAAGCGCGTCAACAGCGTGTTGTAGAGCGCGCGATCGGTTTCTGCCACGCGTTTGAGCAGGTTATACTGCACGCCGCGGTCCTGCTCGTCCAATGCTTCGCCGCGCGTCGAAGCGAGCCTGCCCTGGATCGAACCCTCGCGTTCGCGAGCGGTTTCGTAATCTAGGCGGATCGTCCGCTTGATCGACTGGCCGAGCGAGGCGATTTGGGAGTCGACATCGCGCAATTGAGCTTCGAGCGCCTGCACATTAGGATGCTCCTCGAGGTGTTTGACACGCTCTTCGGCAAGCGACGCTGCGACCCTGGCCCGTTCCGTCAGCAGCTGCTGCACGGCGGAATTGGCAAGCACTTCGGGGATCGAAAGCGGGGCGATACCTGCGACATTCTGCCAGCGCTTCTCAGCTGCAATGCGTTCGGCTGTGGCGGCAGTAGATGCAGCGTTCAACTGGACCAGTGCATCATTGGTCACCGACAGGGTGGTTTCCTTGTCTGCGTTCTGCCCCTGACCAGAAACACGGATGAGGCCCGCTGCACGCGAATACTGGTTGAGATCGCGCTCGCTCTTCTCAACCTTGTCGCGGGCATCGCTGAGCTGCTGCGCGAGGAACTCACGCGCATAGGCAGAGCTGTCGAACTTTCTCGCGAGATTGCTCTCGAGATAGTTCGAGGCGACCGCATTTGCGATCGAAGCGGAGAGATTGGGATCGCTACTGGAAAAACTGATGCCGATCAGCCTGCTCTGGGTAGGGAGCGAAATCTCAAGATTGTTCAGGAGGAGATCGGCGGCAAGAGAGCGACGAAGGCCGGGCAGGCCCTCGGGCCCGAGATCGACGGCATCGACATTCTCATTGGTCGGATATTCGGCGCCCAACGCGGTGAAGAAATTCGCATTCTCGGCGAGGCCCTCAGACTCGACCACGCGGGTGGCGAGAGCAACCGATCCGATGATGTCCGCCTGCGTGCGAAGGAAGCGATCAGCGTCCTGATAACCCACGGGACTGGTCGATTCCTCGATAATCTTCTCGGTCTCTTGCTCGACCAGAACGCTGGAGGTCGCGACGTACTGCGGGACGGTCAACAAGGTCGCCACAATACCAAGACCGACAAAAGCGGCCATGATCAGGGCGATCCACAGCAGGTTCCGCCGGACGGCGGAATAGATCGCGTGCAGGTCGAGTTCGACCATGCGACCATCGTCACCCGAACTGACATATTCCCTGCCAGGTTCGTTTTGAGGCGGTACCCCGTAGACGGTTGCGGGTTCCAAGGGGCGTGCTGCCATGTCGATCAAAACCTGGTAAATACGTTGAGGAGCGGAGCGGCGCGCAGGAAGTCCTGATACGCACTCTTCACGCCCGAGAGTCCGACGACAATCCTGTCACCACCCAGAACTTCCGGGTCGGGCGCCTTGCCTTCGCGAATTTGGCGCAGATCGAACAGAGCGCCGTAGCGCTGCCCGTCGATCATGCGGAAGATGATGACTTCCTTCTCCGAAGCGACATTGGTCGTACCCTGCGCCCGCGCGATTGATTCAAGTAGAGAGGAGTTACCGGCGATCTCGTAGACGCCAGGTTCGGCGACGCTTCCGTCCACGGTCACGCGCTGCCCTGCCGACGACACGACACCTACGACGACCTGGGGATTGCGGATGAAGCGCGAACCGAGGCCAGCCTCGAGCTCGTCACTGAGTTCGATAGGCGTCTTACCAGCTGCCTGCACTTCACCGACCAGCGGGAAATTGATGGTTCCGGCAGCATCGACCGCCAGCGTCTCGAAAGAGAGTTCCTCTTCCTGGAAAACGCGAACCGAAAGGACATCCAGGACGCCGATACGATAGACTTGGGGTCCATTGACCGTGTCAGGTGGCGGCATGAGCCGATATGCAGCTTCACCTCGCGGCATATCCGCAGCGGGAGAAAAGCATCCTGTAACGAGGAGCGTCCCCGAGAGAATTGCCAAAGCGCGAAGGAATTTCAATGACCCGATCCCTTATTGAGCGAGCGGCCAGCTAGCATAACGACAAAAATGACAGCAAGGCACAAAAAGGCCTGATTGCGGAGCGGGTAGTCTATCGCCGATTGACCTGCGATTGACAGGATTGCGAGGCTCGCAGCTACCTGTGATCCATCAAGTCCGCGCGACTTCTGGGCCAGCCACGTCCAAGCACCCCAAACCAGCCAGCCTCCGAGCAGCAGCCAGCCCACAATGCCAGCCTCAACTCCGAGTTCCAGGTAGTCATTGTGCGCTCGACGAGCGAAGGCGGGAGACAGCGTTTCCAGGGATTCGAAATACTGGAATACTTCGTCGAATGACCCCATCCCGCTCCCGAAAGGGAAATAGGCAGTTATTGCGGCAAGGGTATCCCGCCAGATTGCGGGCCTTTCATCCTGAAGATCGCCGAAGCGCTCCATGGTCTGACCGAGCCGTTCCTGCGTCAATCCGAACCATGCGACGACCAGGGCGAATGCCACGACTGGAACGACAACCTTCCAGTTCAGCGAGCGACCGCTCCTTGATCTTGCACGCAGAAACGCAAAAACAAAATACAGGAGCGGGATCAGCATCAAGGCTGCGCTCGAACGCGACTGCGTCAACAGCACACCAATGACGAACAAGCCGCCAAGGGCGATCTTCAAAGCCATCTGCACACGTTTGGACGCAGCATCGATTTCGAGCCCGGCGAGCGAGCACAATGCCACGACGAAAAACAGGCCGCTGGTGTTGTGGTTTGCGAACAAGCCGTAGATCCGACCCGTCTCAACCATCGGGTAGCCGTAAGGTATGTTGGCACCCGCCACGAACTGCACTGCACCAAGCGAAATATTGAGTACGCCGAGACCAACGATCATGCGCACGAATATTTGCGAAAAGTCTTCCCGCGGACGCAGGACAGCAATGGCGAAAGGAGGGACAAGTGCCGCGAAAGCGAGCACGGTTCGCGCCCTATCCTGCGTTAAGGGGAACCACTGACTGGAGGCACCGACGAGTTCTCGCGACCGCAATGCGGTCTCACCGCCCGGGAGGGCTTGCCAGAGAGCCGGAGGAAGAGGGATCAGCTGCACGAGCGGCAATAAAAGGGTAAACGCCACGAGGACACGCAGCGATGTTCGCAAGTCACGCCACCCCGTCATCGCGCGGTCGATGGCAAACACCAGGTACCCGATGGCAACCAGCTGAACGGAAAGATTGGACAGCGCATAGCGGCTGCCACCCCCGCCCAGGAGGACGGCCACGAGGAATATCACCAAGGACGGCTCTGCAATGAATGGCAGAATCCGCCCCAGCCTAGTGGAGCTTTTCGGTCTTTTCACTGCCACCCCGACATTGCGAAAAGATAACAAAAAACCCGCCGACCTCGCGGTCGGCGGGTTTCGAAACTTCGCGGAAGCTTACGCGCCCGGCGACTTGTCGTCGTCGGCAGCGATCACGATGCCGGCGATGATCGCGGCAACGGCCAGGATCGCGATGATGAGGCCGGGGCCGCCGAGTTCGTTCTTCTTTTCAGCAGTCTGAGCCGAACGAGTAACGGTCGACATCTTGACCGGCTGGACCGCGACGGCACCGGCATCCGATGCACGGGTACCTGCCTGGGCAGCAACCGGTGCGATCGACATAGCGGCAGCACCGAGGCCAATCAGAAGGCGGCTGGTCTTCATTGGTAATCTCCTAAATTTGTTTTCTTGCGCTTGCGTTAGGGCGGGTAGCAACGATCCCATTGAAGCGCAACAGGTTAAAACTGAGTTACTGACATTTCCCCACAGGGTGTTGCACAAACACAAATGTCGGCGAAAGGTTTCTAGAATAAGACGAAATCCACAATTTCATTTATAGCAAATGCTAATATGCATTGGGATGTATCAGCACCCTCGCAGTCGCAAGCATGATGCGGATATCCCCCATCGGCGACCAGTTTCGAATGTATTCAAGATCCGCAGTCAGACGGTCGGTCAAATGCCCCTCCGTTTCGGTTGCGCCCCTGAATCCACGGACTTGCGCCAAGCCAGTGAGGCCGGGCTTGAGCGAATGTCGCTGCCAGTAGTCGCTGTGAATTTCCCAAAACAGCTTGTCGCCGGCCTGAGACCCCAAGGCGTGAGGGCGCGGACCGACAATACTCATTTCTGACCGAAGGACATTTATTAGCTGGGGGAGCTCATCAATACTTGTCTTCCTGATGAATGATCCGACACGTGTCACGCGACTGTCGGTGCGGGACGTCGACCGATCGCCTCGAACATCCAGATCGCCAACCGACATCGATCGGAACTTGAGCATCTTGAATAGGCAATTCGACCTGCCCATGCGCTCTTGCACGAAGAAAATTGGACCGCCGTCCTCGAGCTTGATGGCGACGGCAGCGATCAACATGATGGGACTCAGCAAGATCAGCGCAGGAATGGTGATCGCGATATCCATGATCCGCTTGATGAAACGGTCGCGCAGGCCAAGCGGTCCGGTGGAAATGACCACGCTCACCCAGCCATTCTCTCGCTCAAGCGCGAGTGCACCAAGCTCCTCGAGCGACTGCGATACAACCTCGCCTCGTACTCCTGCAGCCCGGAGAATCTCAGCCCAGTCGAGGCGGCGCTCCACAGAACAACTGACGATCACCCGGTCCATTGTGCGAAACAAGCGCCCGAACACGTCCAGCGATTCGGGTTCGTAGCGGGCGAGGTGGACCGGCAGGTCTTCGGTGGACAGATATTGCGCGCCTTTGACCTCCACGTGCGGACCGCCGTCGTGGACGATCAGCACATTGCTCGCGGCGCCGCTGTAGTACTTCTCGATCAGTTCGTGGGTAATCCAGCGGATAACGCTGATGCCCATCCATGACGAGACCAGTGCCATCGAGAACATCACGCGCGAGAATTTCTCGTTCGCTTGTGCGTAGAAGATGACCACGAAACACAGGAGAGCGGACGTAACGAGCGCCAAGGTAGCCCTTCCGACTGCATACCTCACGTCATACAGGGCGGGGATCGAATAGCTGCGCTGGTACACCGACATAATGACAAACAGCGGGATGTAGGCATAGCTCATCGCGAGCGCGAAATGCGAGGGCCATTGGCCCATATAGAGCCCGCCGGCCAGCAAGAAGCTGCCCAGAACGACTGCAATATCCCCCAGGCCCTGGAACAGGTACAAACGAATCCGCAGATCCTCCTTCGAGGTGCGCGGCTTACTGTCAGGGAGTTTCTGTCTCAGCATTGTTGATACTCGTACGCTGCCCCGACTAGCCCATGCATCGTCCTAGTCAAAGACGGGGCTGCGAAGCGATCCGAATAGGCGACGATGCGGCCTGCGTGCAGCACTTTCCCCCGAAAAGGCCCACAAACGGGTTTTCCGGAAGGCGCAGTGCCATCATAGTCGCGCGTAAGTTGCACACGCTGAGCCACCCGGAGCACTTTATTTTCGAAGCTATCCGGCAATTTCCGAGCCTGCATCCTGATTGGTTTAGTCGGCCGGAATCCATCGCCAGCGCACGCGAGACATAATGCTGCCGGCTGGAGAATAGGAGTAGCGACCGGCATCCGAACTACAGATGGCAGGCACCCAGCACAAGCCGTGTGCCCGGCTCGACAACAGAAAAGCGGTCCTCGGGAAGCAGTGAAGGCAATATGAAGACGCAATGCAATTCAACGCATATTCTTGCGTTGAACCAGTCGCGGCACACTTGCGTAGCCCAAAGGGGAGCTGCGCGGTGACGCGTCTTCTGTTTCTGGGCCTCAATTTCGCACCCGAGGAAATCGGCGTAGGCCATTACAGCACGCAATTGGTCGAGCATTGGCTAGCCCATGGCCATGAAGCGACTATCATAGCTGCCAAGCCTTATTATCCCCAGTGGCATACCTGGCCGGGATACAAGGCTGGCTGGCAATCCGGAGCTCATGGCGCTGCTCGCATCTGTCGATGCCCCATTTACGTCCCTTCGAAGCCCACGGGCTTCAGGAGGATCGTCCACTACGCGACGTTTGGCCTTTCGGCCTTCTTTCCCGCTATCACGGCGGCGATACGGACCAGACCCGACATCGTCATGACGGTCGCACCATCGCTTCTCGCTGCTCCCATCGCACTCGTTGCAGCCAAGGTTTGCGGGGCGAGAAGCTGGCTGCACGTGCAGGATTTCGAGGTACAGGCCGCCTTTGCGACCGGCTTGCTGGGCGATAGCGGGTTCATTGCTCGCCTGGCCAGGCGCTTCGAGCGCTGGACATTTGGCAAGTTCGATACCGTGAGCACGATATCTTCCCAGATGTGCAAGCGCCTGGCCCAGAATGATGTCCCGCAGGACCGCATTGTCGAGATGCGCAACTGGGCAGACCTGGACCAGATTTCCCCACTGGGCGCCCCGTCGTCATATCGCGAACGCTGGGCAGTCGAAACGCCTCACGTGGCGCTCTACTCGGGCAACATTGCGAACAAACAAGGGCTGGACCTCATTATCGATGCAGCCAGGATCCTGAAGGACCGCAAAGATCTGACCTTCGTAATCTGCGGCAATGGGTCCGACCGTTCTGCCCTGGAAGAGCGATCAGGTTCGCTCCCCAACGTGCAGTTCCACGACCTCCAGCCGCGTGCAGAACTGGGGGAGCTGCTTGGCCTCGCAACGATCCACCTTTTGCCGCATCTAGAACGGGCCGCCGACCTCATGCTGCCATCGAAACTGGCCAACATGCTGGCATCCGGCAGGCCCGTGGTTGCAACTGCGGTCGAAGGAACCGGTCTGTCGCAGGAAGTCGAAGGCGTCGGGCTGGTAACCCCGCCGCGCGACGCTGATGCATTTGCTTCAGCCATCGTCACGTTGATGGACGACCCGGCCCTCCACTCCCGCTTTTCTGCCGCTGCACGCCTCCGGGCCGAAACGCGCTGGAACAAGCAGGCGATACTTGCGCCTTTCATCCAAGCTGCGGGTGTGTTTCGTTCAGCGGAACGCTGAGCGGGAAAATCGTTCGCTGCCATTCGCGCCCGCGCAAACCTTGCCCCTTCGCAAGGCTCTGCTATGGCGCGCGCAACTCATCTCGCAAAAGACAGGAAACCCATGGCGAAGATCAAGGTGGCAAACCCGGTCGTCGAACTCGACGGCGACGAAATGACCCGCATCATCTGGCAGTGGATCCGCGAACGGCTGATCCTGCCCTATCTCGATGTCGACCTGAAGTACTACGACCTCTCGGTCGAGAAGCGTGACGAGACGGACGACCAGATCACCATCGATGCCGCAAATGCCATCAAGCAGTATGGCGTAGGCGTTAAGTGCGCCACGATCACTCCCGACGAGGCCCGCGTCGAGGAATTCAACCTGAAGAAGATGTGGAAGTCGCCCAACGGCACGATCCGCAACATCCTCGGCGGCGTCGTCTTCCGCGAACCCATCGTAATCGACAACGTGCCGCGCCTTGTGCCCGGCTGGACTGATCCGATCGTCGTCGGCCGCCACGCATTCGGCGACCAGTATCGCGCAACCGACACGCTGATCCCGGGCCCCGGCAAGCTGCGCCTGGTGTTCGAGGGTGAGAACGGCGAAAATCTCGATCTCGAGGTCTTCGACTTCCCGAGTTCGGGCGTCGCTATGGCGATGTACAACCTCGACGATTCGATCCGCGACTTCGCCCGTGCGAGCTTCAACTACGGCCTGAACCTCGGTTGGCCGGTGTATCTGTCGACCAAGAACACGATCATGAAGGCCTACGACGGGCGCTTCAAGGACCTGTTCCAGGAGGTGTTCGATACCGAGGGCTTCGCAGAGAAGTTCAAGGAAAAGAACATTGTCTACGAACACCGCCTGATCGACGACATGGTCGCATCGGCGCTCAAGTGGAACGGCAAGTTCGTCTGGGCCTGCAAGAACTATGACGGCGACGTACAGTCCGACACGGTCGCGCAGGGCTTCGGTTCGCTCGGCCTGATGACTTCGGTCCTGATGACGCCGGACGGCAAGACCGTGGAAGCGGAGGCCGCCCACGGCACGGTCACGCGCCACTATCGCCAGCACCAGCAGGGCAAGGCGACCTCGACCAACCCGATCGCCTCGATCTTCGCCTGGACCCGCGGCCTCATGTACCGCGGCAAGTTCGACAACACGCCCGACGTGGTGAAGTTCGCCGAGACGCTCGAAAAGGTCTGCATCAAGACCGTCGAGAGCGGGAAGATGACCAAGGACCTCGCGCTGCTCATCGGCCCCGAACAGAGCTGGATGACCACCGAGCAGTTCTTCGAGGCAATCGTTCAGAACCTCGAGAAGGAAATGGCTGGCTGGGCCTGAGGAACACCCTCCCCCTTCCCGCATTGCCTTACCAAGGCTGACATATCCGGGATCGGCCCAGCGCCGGTCCCGGATTTTCTTTATCCGGACGAAACGAGGGGCAATTGGCCAAGACACCTGCGAAGAAGAAACCTGCTACCCGCCGCAAGGCGAGCGAGAAGTTCGGCCAGCGGCGGCTGGAAATCCGCAATGCACGCATCAGGGACATTCCCGGCATCGCGAACCTCGTGCGGCGGGTCTACAACGACATGCCGGCCTACACCCACGGTGAGGTACGCGGGCAGATCAACAACTTCCGCGAAGGCTGTTTCGTCGCCCTGCTCGACGAGGAAGTGGTCGGCTATTGCGCGACGATGCAGGTGGCCGAGACGCTGGCCTTTCAGGACCACGACTGGGACGAGATTACCGGCAATGGCTTCGGCAGTCGCCACGACCCCACCGGCGACTGGCTCTATGGCTACGAAATGTGCGTCGATCCGAAGGTGCGCGGCGTGCGCATCGGGCGCAGGCTGTACGAGGAACGCCGTGCCCTGGCAGAGGAGAACGACCTGAAGGGCGTGATCTTTGCAGGCCGGATGCCAAATTACCGCCGGCACAAACGCAAGGTCGACGGCCCACAGGATTACCTCGACCAGGTCGTCGCCGGGAAGATCCACGACCCCGTGCTGCGCTTCCAGCTGGCCAACGGATTCGAGCCCGAACGCGTGCTCGAAAACTACCTGCCCGAGGACAAGGCATCCGAAGCCAATGCCGTGATGATGGTATGGCGCAATCCCTACGTGGAAGCCGACCAACCGCCCAAGAAGCGCCTGCCCCGCGGAGTGGAGGCAGTTCGCGTGGCCACCTGCCAATTGCAGGCCCGCGCCGTAAAGGACTACGCGGAGTTCCTCTCCACCATCGAATATTTCGTCGATGTCGCAAGCGATTACGAGAGCGACTTCATCCTCTTTCCCGAGCTCTTCACCCTGATGCTGCTAAGTTACGAGGAAAAGGAACTCTCGCCAGTCGAGGCGATCGAGCGTCTCTCCGAGTACACTCCGCGCCTGAAGCAGGACATCTCCGACATGGCGATGCGCTTCAACATCAATATCATCGCCGGGAGCCACCCGACCCGGATGGACGATGGGGACATCCATAATGTCGCCTACGTCTGCCTGCGCGACGGTTCGGTCCACGAACAGGAAAAGATCCATCCCACGCCCAACGAGCGATACTGGTGGAACATCAAGGGTGGGGACAAGATCGACGTCATCCAGACCGACTGCGGTCCGATTGGCGTGCAGATATGCTATGACAGCGAATTCCCGGAACTCAGTCGCCGCCTTGCGGACGAAGGTGCCCGCATCATATTCGTGCCGTTCTGCACCGACAGCCGCCAGGGGTATCTGCGTGTGCGCTATTGCGGTCAGGCTCGCGCGATCGAAAACCAGTGCTTCGTCGTCCTCAGCGGCAATGTCGGTAACCTGCCCAATGTCGGCAACATGGACATCCAGTACGCCCAGAGCTGCATCCTGACGCCGTGCGATTTTCCCTTCGCCCGCGACGGGATTGCCGCCGAAGCGACCGAGAACGTGGAGACGCTCACCATTAGCGACATCAACCTCGCCGATCTCAGCTGGGCTCGTGCGGAGGGTACGGTCCGCAACCTCGCCGACCGTCGCTTTGACCTCTACCGCATCGAATGGGACGAGGACGGCAAGCACAGAGGCAAACCGCGCCCGCGTCGCGAGCCCCTTGGACCTACCGGCCCCGGTGGAGGCTAGAGCGAATTCCCGATTGCGATGGTCGACAAGGCAGCACTGGAAAGGGTCGTGAGGAACTTCTGCAGGTCGGCACCAGGAGCGCTCGACACGTAGAGAACATCGTCGTCGCGAATGGCGAATTCCTGCGCGACGAAGAAGCTCGATGCGTCGGACAGGTCGAGGCGGTAAACTACCGGAACCCTGCCCTCGGGATTGCGTCGCCCGGCGTCCGCCACCTGCGCCGGCAGGACATCGGGATCCTCGAAGCGGAAGACGAAAACGCCGCGAATGTCAGCCCTGTCATCGCGCAGTCCGCCAATCCGACCGAGCGCCTGGGCGAGCGTCAGGCCCGAGCCTTCGAATGGCACCTCGGCATTCTTGGCAACCGCACCGAGGGCAATGAAGCTGTATGGCTGGTGGATCACCGTCAGCACGTCGTTCGCGCGAAGCGGCACGTTCTGCGCGGGGTCGAGGATGACCGCATCGAGCGGCATGGTCGCAGCGGTCGCTCCTCGCGTCAGGCGTACGGTGGTCTTGTCGACATCTTCCGTGGGACCCCCGGCAGCGGCCAGTACGTCGAGAAGACGTTCGCCGCTGGCGGTAAGGGGAACGCGCCTCGTGCTCGCAACCTTCCCGAGCACCGTCACATTGTTGGCCTGGTTCCCCAGCATACGTACCAGAACCTGGGGATCATGCGCCCTACCCCTCAGCCGCCGCGCGATTTCAAGCTGGACGTCTTCGGGAGACCGTCCTGCGACTGCCACCTTGCCGACAAAGGGCACGGCGATATTGCCCTGCTCGTCGACTGGCTGTTCGGGGATGGTCGAGCCTTGCGATGCCATCGCCCCGTTTGCGCCTCCGGGCGCGACGCTACCGAATAGCACCGCAGGCGGTGCCTCCCAGATCGTGACGCCTACGATGTCTCCGCTTTCGATCAGCGGGGTGATACGCGTATCGCCCGCAAACACCTGCGCGAAGCTCGTAGCGCGACGATGCTCCGTCAGGCGATCGGCTGCAGCCACGTCGAGATCAACAACGGCGATATCCGCATTGGCGTAACTCGTCCCCTCAAGCTTTCGGACCGCGCCTGTGCCAGGTCCCGCAGCACCGAATGCGGAGCAACCGGCGGTCGTGATCGCGAGCAGCGAAAGTGCGACGGCTCCGGAAATGTTTGAGGATTTACGTAGCATCACAGGAACCTCGAATAGACCGCCTCAAGGCGATCGCGATAATTTGCCGGACTATACTCGGCTGCCTGAACCACACCTCGCCGGGCGAGATCTTCGCGCAGGCCTCGATCCGCATCGATCGCCCTGATCGCGGCAGTCAAAGCCTGCGGATCATAGGGATCGACGGTCATGGCGGCATCCCCGACAACCTCGGGCAACGATGACGTGTTCGAACAGATCACCGGCGTCCCCAGCAGCATGGCTTCAAGCGCTGGCAGGCCAAACCCCTCGTACAGCGATGGGAAAAGCGCCGCCTTTGCACCGCGTATCAGGCTGACCAGAAGGCTGAAGGGCACGTAGTCGAGCCGGATAATGTGCTTGCGCGCGCCCCTCCGCCGTTCCGGACCTGTGATGCCGCGGATTTCGGCCATGCTGCCGTTGTCCCAGATTTCTACACGGCCCTCGTTGAGGAGAGCAAGTTCCCGCTCGGCCTTCCATGCCTGCGCGCCGATAATGACCAGCGGCGTTTCCACCTGACTGGCGAGGTAGGACTCGATCATGCGACCGATATTCTTCTTCGGTTCCAGCGAGCCCCAGAACAGGAAATAGCCTTTGTGGGGGAAGCCGGTCACGCCTTCGACCTCCCTGGCAACCTGCTCTTCGGGTTTGTCGCGATATTTTGCGGGAATCTGGACAGACTGGTAAGTGTTGGTGATCTTCTCCTCGGGAATACCGACCAGCTCGACAAGGTCGCGCTTGGAGTTCTCCGAGACGGTAACGATGTGGTCCGCGCGACGACCGAGCAGGCGCATGAGCTTCAGGTAACGGCGCTTGTTATCGAGAGTCGTGTAGGGAAGTTTCAACGGCACAAGATCGTGCATCGTGTAAATGTTCGGTCGCCCCTTGATCGCAACCGGTAGTGGATAGGTCCAGTGCGCAAGGTCGGGTTGTTCGGGCATGCGGATGTTGACCGGACGCTGCCACATCCAGAACGCGCCCTGAGCATTCTTGAACACTTCGTTCGAATTGTAGATCGCGTCGAAATAGGGAAGGCGCGAAGCAAAGGTTCGTGAAACGACCTTGCCGGTAATCGGAACCTGCTTGGCCGAGTAGCTTAGTGGGCCGCGTATCGCCTGCTTTGCCCTTTCGAAAATTTCGAGGAAGCGCGGTTGTTCGACCGGTCCGTCGAAGAAGGCGATCTCATGCAGGAGTTCATCGCGATTGTAGGAGCCACGGTTGCCATAAAGCACCGATACCTTGTGGCCGAGTTCGTGGATCTCGTAGCTCAGATTGCGCGCGTAGGTCGCGACGCCCGTGCCCTTCTCGAGCCCGAGGTTGTAGCCGTCTATGAGGATGTTTTTCTGGTTTGAAGTCATTGTTTAGTTGGAGCGCGAAGACGCTGTCATTTTGTCGTTGGAGTGGGCCAGCTCTGGATAGCGGCGGGACATCGCCACATTGGTGAGAGGCCAGCGCTCGAAGGCGCCTAGTCGAAACATAGCCGCCGGCAGGTCATCACCGTCCTCCAGCGAACTGCGGTCCAAGACGGAGCGCCCATCTCCCAGAAGGCAAATCGCTCGTTCCAGCAATGGCTCGAACTGCGCATCACGCTTCCAGTGTGCCGGTGAGAAGGAAATGCCCGAGACAAGGTTTGTGGCCACTTCGTCGAGCGTGCCATCTTCTCGCATCGAACGCCCCACCACCGCTGCGTCGGGTTTGTGATCGCCCGTGAACAGCCACGAAAGCAATTCGATGTCGGGCCGTGCGGGCGGCTGAAGGACCGCAGGACCAAGCTGCGGGACGCGCAAAGTCCCCTCGCCCCCATGAAAGTCCTGTTGAACCATCACGAACTGCGCATGCTCGTCGACGTCGGACAAGGGTTCACCCAGAGCGACAGCGGTGCGGTAGGCAATCTCCGCCTCAGCGAAGTTGCCTTGTTCTTTTTCCATGTGGCCCAGCTGGGACCAGTAGCTGCGTTGGTATGGATACAGTGCCAGAGCCTTGCCATACTGATCCGCCGCGCGCGGCCAGTCCCTTTCGTCGCGCGCCCAATCCCCCTGCTGAACGAGAGCACGAAACCGCTCATCGGTCAGCGCTGCATGCTGGGAAGAGGCAATCATCAATGCGCGACTGGTGAAGTCGACCGGAACCGGCTGCGAGTGCGTTTCCGCCCCGATCAATTCCTTGTAGGTCTCGTATGCGTCCTCGAATTCCTCGAACAGCGAAAGCTTGGCGTCATGAAGGATTGCCCAGCGATTGCAGTGTTCGCGAACGTATCCTGCATCGTGGGAAATGATGATCATGGCGCGGTCGCCCCGAACATCGAACAGCTCGCGGTTGCAGCGATCGTGGAACCGAGCATCACCTACCGCACCGATTTCGTCGATCAGGAAACAGTCGAACTCGATGATCATCGAAATGGCGAAAGCCAGGCGCGCACGCATGCCCGAAGAATAACTGCGCACCGGCTCCCGCAAATAGGGGCCGAGTTCGGCGAACTCCTCGACGAAGGCGAGATTGCGCTCGAAGTCCTGATTGTAGATCGAGGTAATGAAGCGGATGTTGTCGATGCCGGTCAATTGCGGCTGGAACGCGCCGCCAAAGGCGAGTGGCCATGACACCGACATGTCCCGCACGATCGATCCGGACGTCGGTTTCTCAGCTCCGCTGACCAGCCGGATCAAGGTCGACTTGCCGGCACCATTGCGGCCCAGGATGCCCAGTCTTTCACCAGGCGCTAGATCGAAGTCGATCCCGTCCAGAACCACCTTGTTGCCAAAGCGTGTGGGATAGGACTTGTGAAGATTGCGGACCGAAATCATTCCGGCACCACACGCCGCGCGACCCAGCGCACCATCAATAGTCCGGCAACCGAAAGCAAAAGGTTGAAGACTAGCAGGTAGCCAACGTCAAAGTGGGCGCGCGCCTGTGATCCGAACCACCCTTCGCGGACCATTTCGACACCATGCACCGTGGGTATCCAGAGGACGACCTTCTGCGCAGCAAGCGGCAGTGCATCGACAAGGAATGCCGCCCCGGAGAGCGGGAACAGCAGGTAGGATGCAGGGTGCCACAACTTGTCGACCAGCTCGCTCCGGTGCGACATGGCGCCGAGGAAAATTGCGAGCGCACAGCCGAACCATGCCAGCAGGAGCCACCCGGCCGCTACACCCAGAAAGTCTTCCGGAGGCGCAAGTATGCCGAACGCCATGAAGACGATAGCGAGCACAGCGAACGAGATGGTCGCTCCACCGAATTCAAGCAGCAGGCGCGCCGTGTAGATGTCCAGAACCTTGATGTTGCGGTGGTACATCAAGGAAAGATTGGCCCACAGCGCTCCGATGCAGCGACCCGGCATGTTGCGCCACAGGAGGACGCTGGAATAGCCGGTCAGGGCGAATGCGACGATCGGGAGATCGCTTCCGTGCACCGACTTTGTTGCAGTCCAGAGGGCGGTGACACCCAGAGTGAAGAGCATCGGTTCGACGAACAGCCAAAGGAAGCCGATATTGTGCCTGCCGTATCGGGTCAGCATTTCGCGCACCAGCAATGCACCGACCACGCGCCCGTTGATCTGCAGGCTCTGGCGCAGGGGAACTGGTGCGGGCGGGCTTGTCGCCATCAGTCGCGATGCTCCCTGATGCCGACAATCAGCATGGACAGCACACCCCAGGCGAGGAGCCCGAAGACAAACGTAGCGAAGATGTTGCGGATGCGGCGCGGAAAGATCGCGTAGTCTGGCAGCGACGGGTTCGAAATCCGCTCGACATAGGCTCGCTTGCGCCGCGCATCGGCCTGCGCATCCTGTTGCGAGGCGAGCGCGATCGCGAGCTGTTGCTCGGCGAATTTCGATGCGAGAGTAAGTTCCTGGAATCGCGCCGCACTCGATGAGAGCGAGCGCGCGCCACCCGCGATCTGCTTGGTCTGCCGCGCAATTTCTCGCTCCAGTTCCGCAACCTGTGTCCTGAGGAATGGGATCTGCGACGCCTGCGGCGTATAGGTCCGCATCTGCAACAGCTGGGTCCGGGTCGCGATCAGCTGCTCCTGCAATTGGGAAATAGTCTGCAGCCCGACCTTGGCCTGCAATTCCGGATCGATGATGCCTTGCTGGTCGCGGAAGCGCGCCAGGGCGAGCGATGCGCTGCGAGCCTTCTCTCGCGCTTCGCTGACTTCATTTTCGGAGAACCGGACTGCATCTGACTGTGCCCGCCTGGACAGGTCGTTCACAAGCTTTTCAGAAGCTTGCAGCAGCTTCTCGTTTATCTGCTGCGCATCCTTCGCGTCAAAGGCCTCAACGCGAAGTCGCAGGACAGGCACGCTATCGCCTTCCTCGACCGACACCTTGTCGGAGTAGTAGTCGTAGAGCTGTTCGAAGCTGCTGCCATTGAGCCCCCCGAACCGGTCGATGAAGAAAATCGCGGGGGAACTGTATGCGTTGCGGACGAGGCCCTGACGGTCGACCTCCGCAAGTGCCGCACGCGAGCCGAGAAACTCCCTGACCGCATTGTTTTCTTCCGTGGCCCCGGCGAGGCTGCCAGAACTCAGGATTGCACCCAGTGGCGATACGTCGGGCTTGCTGGGGCTACGCACCAGAAAGCGGGATTCGGAAACATAGACATCCTCGGCCAGCAGGCCGAAGTAGATCGAAGCCAGCAATGTCGGCAGTGCCACTACCGCCAGGAACAGCGGATTGATGGACTTCATCCTGTTCAGCACTGCACTTCCCGTCCCTGTTCCCCTGACCTGCGGTCACTTGTGTAGATGCCATATTCCCGCCTGGCGCAAGGTTCGGTCCTTGCCGCGGATGCCAGCCATCCTTCGACAGAGGCAAAGTGATCTGCCCAGGTCGGAGACGTGAAGTTACCCACGCAGGCAAGTTGACGCTCGCGTTCGATGCTTTCGCCGCAGAAGTCGACGATCGCCTGTTCCCACGCAATCGCGTTTGCCGGGTCGATTAGGGTTGGAATGCCTTGCCCGAATTCGATGAAACTGGGCAGGTCGCTGGCGATGACCGGAACGCCCTGTTGCAGCGCCTCGATCAGCGGAAGTCCGAAACCTTCGGCCAGTGACGGCAACAGCACCGCGCGGGCAGACGACACTAGACGAGCAACTTCCGCATCTCCGAGCCCGCTGCGAACCTCTACGAAGCGTGCAAGCTCGGCATCCCGCATCAAGCGGTTTCGCACCGCGTGACCGCCCAGTCCCCAGCTTCCCACGATAACCAATTTTGGCGTGCCAACCCCAAGTCGCCGAACAAGGCGCGACCAGACATCCAGCAGCAGCATGTAGTTCTTGCGCTTCTCTACCGTGCCGATCGAGACGAAGACCGGCCCCGTCGTCTGCGGCTGGCCGCAAGTGACGGGCCTCCGCTCGGCTGCAAGCGGGGCAACCAGCGTTGCCGCCAACCTCGATCCCGTCTTGCGGGCAAACAGTGTCAGTTCCTGCGCGGTGGTATGCGAATTGACCACGATCCCTTCGGCACCTGAGAGTGCACGCATCACCCTGCCCCGATGTCTCGCAGTCTTGTGGGGTGTGGTTACTTCAGGACTGCTGATGGGGATGAGGTCATGCAGGAAATAGGTCGGACGCAAGCTGTGACGGCGGACCCAGCGCCAGTGCGCGGCCAAATCGAAGTCCGTGTGACTCACATTGAGGTATCGGGCACCGGCTAAGTCCGCAGCCGGGGCAGTACCAATGGGCAATCGGCCCATCATGCGCATGACCACTTTGCGAAACTCGGGACGGGGCTGGTCGAGGGCACCAAGCAAACGTTCCGAATTGCCTGCATCCAGGACGAAGGGCCTGCCGCGTACCTGCAGCACGGCCAGCGACTTTGCGGCGAAATGCTTGGCATAGGCATCCGCTACGCGATCGAGCCCGCTCGGGGTCTTACCTCGCCAGCGACGGCTGACCGCACGAGTCACATCGAGAAGGATCCGATCGCTCACGCCGGCACCGATCCCTGATATTCGTCCGATGCGAACAGCTCCGGGCAATGTTCCATCACTTGCTGCCTTGCAAGTTCGAGGGCACGCGCATCATCGACATCGATCCACCATGCGCCGTCAATATCGGTCGTCCATGCACGACCATCGTCGGCAAGACGCTGCATTCCATCGGAGAGCGAGCCGGCCTTGCCGCCGGCGATGGCCGACGCGATTGCCGCCAGCAGCGCAGGGGTGGCCAGGAACGCACCGCAGTCCACCGCATGATATCGGGTGATCGACTTCCCGATCTTCCGTATCCGCCCGTCGTCGCCCGTCTCGACCCAAGTAGCATCGTCGGGATCCACGAGCGGGGAATCCACTCGCCGATCAATGGCGAGTACGACGCCGTGGTCTGGTACGCCGCGATCCACCAAGCCCTGAAGAACTTGGCGGGAAAGCAAGTGGTCAGCCATCACCAGCAAGAATTCGCCGGAGAACCCGGCCGCGCCGGCCATAACCGAATGACCATTGGGAAGATTGTAGTCCTCCACCCTCCGGGCTTCGACCGCGATGCCGGCCAGTTCTGCGATCGACGGGAGCGCGGCCTCGATCTCGTCCGCGAGATAGCCGGTCGCTACTACCACCCGGGTGACGCCGACCGATGCAAGCTGACGGACCGCAATCTCCAGCAACGAAAGGCTGTGCAGCCGGGTCAGCGGCTTGCACGGCTCCACCTCACGCAGGCGACTGCCGAAACCGGCAGCAAGTATCAGGGCGTCCATCGGTAACTTCCCGCCGGCAGTTCGGACTAGGCGATCATTCCGCCGCCTGGGCGAAACGCGAAACGTAATCGTCCAGCATGCGGCCCGCCGTGTCCTCGTCGATCTGCTGCGGGGGATGCTTGCAGTAATAGGCGCTGGGCGCAATCAGCGCGCCGCTGTCGCCATTGTCCATGGCGAACTTGCAGAAGCGGATGGCATCCATGACGCACGCCGCCGCATTGGGACTGTCTTCGACCGAAAGGCGCAGTTCGAGTTCCACCGGGACATCGCCCCATTGCGTCCCTTCGAGCCTCAGGAAGCACAGCTTGTTGTCTTTCTGCCAAGGCACATACTCGGAGGGACCGATCTGAATGTTTTCCGCGGCCAGCCGTTCAGCCAATGCAGCCTGAACCGCTTCGGTCTTCGACTCCTTCTTGCTCGTCAGCCGTTGGCGATCGAGCATATTCATGAAGTCCGTGTTTCCGCCCGTGTTGAGCTGGTACGTCCGCTCGACCGTTACCCCGCGGGTGGTGAACAGGCTGGACAGGGTGCGGTGGACGATGGTCGCGCCGATCTGCGCCTTGATGTCATCCCCTACGATAGGGAGGCCGCGCTCGCGAAAACGGGATTCCCATTCGGGGTCGCTGGCGATGAACACAGGGATGCAGTTCACCACTGCAACACCGGCCTCGAGCGCGCATTCCATGTAAAATTCGCTCGCTTCCTGAGACCCTACCGGAAGGAAGTTGAGCATGATGTGCGTACCCGAAGCCTTTAGCGCCGCAACAATGTCGGCCTGCGTTGCGTCGGCACCCTCATCGACGATGAAACCGCGTTCACCTGCAGTGGTCATATGCTCTGCAATGCCATCGAGAACCCTTCCTCGGATGACAGGCGCTCCAGTAAGCGGAACGTCTTCGCAGAAGACCTTGGTGTTGTTCGGAGCGGCGAAAATCGCCTCGGCAAGGTCCTTGCCCACCTTGCGCCGGTCGACGTCGATGCCGAGAACGAACCGAACGTCATCGGCGCCGTAACCCCCGACGTAGTCATGGATGAGACCACGGGTCGATGCCTGCCGGGAATAATATGCCGCACCCTGGACCAGCGAACTGGCGCAGTTCCCGACACCGACGATTGCGACGCGAATCGCTGACATAAATTCAATCCTGGTCAAAATATTATTCTAGAAGCGCGCTTAGTTGCGATTTGAAGTAGCGATCTTCAAAACTGGCCCAAACAGTAGAAATCAATCCACGGGTCACGAATCACGATAAAGTTCCCGCAATCGACGCCAACAACTGATCAACCCCAGCGCCCTACCCATTAGACTTGATCGTCCGAAAAACCAACGACCGAAGACATCATTCTCGAATGCACCATGCCGAAATGCCCGTGGTCATGATTTCCTGACCCTATCCTGAATTCGTCCTTGCAGAGCGATCATCCTCTGACGCAAGCGTGACCGCAGAATGCCGACTGTTTGCCTCGACTGCCGATACATCAACGGCTCTCCCAGCGGGATTGGGGAGATGGTCCAGGCACTGGTGGATCATTTGCCTCAACTCGCCCCCGACCTGCAATTTCTCTTCTTGCGTCATCCGGCGAAGTTCGGCTCCCTTTCCAACGCCGCCAATGTCACCGAACGTGTCGTCCCCTGGGCGACCAACGGCCCGGCGAGCATGTGGTTCTTGCCCTACCTTGCCGACCTTTCCGACATCGATCTTTTCCATGCCCCGTCCAACATTCTCCCCATGGGACTGGGGATGCCTTGCATCACAACCGTGCATGACGTGATGTGGTTGACCGATCCGGAGCTCTGCAATCCGAAGCCGTGGGGCCTGGCCGAGAAAGCCTTCTACTGCCACGGGATGAGGCATGCGATGGCGAGGTCTACCATCATCCTGACCGTAAGCGAGGCCACACGAACCGCGCTGATCGATCTTGAACCGGCCCTCGCCGCACGATGCCGGGCAGTGCTGCCGGGCGTGTCGGAACGCTTCGTCCGGCGAGCCACCGATCCCGCAGAAATCGACCGGATCGGCGTCTCCCGCCCACGCTATGTGCTGACTGTCGGGCAGAACGCACCGTACAAGAACCACATGCGTGTCCTGGAAGCGTTCGCCTCTGCCTTTTCGTCCGACCAGTCGATTGGGCTCGTCCTGGTCCAGAGGCAGGGGGCATCGACCTCCCGGTTGCAGAAGCTGGCGACCCAGCTCGGCATCGCTGACCGGGTCGACTTCCTGGCACCGGTTGACGAAGACACGCTCGTCACCCTCTACAATGGCGCGACGGCTCTGCTCCACCCGTCTCTTTGCGAAGGATTCGGCATGCCTATTGCCGAGGCCATGGCCTGCGGATGCCCCGTCATCACGAGCAACCGTTCCGCCATGCCCGAAGTGGCCGCAGGTGCGGCTCTGCTTGTCGACCCGGAAGACACGGCATCTATTGCCAGTGCCCTAAGGCGGATCGCATCAGATCCGGCGCTCGCTTCAGGCCTGGTGGAACGCGGGATTGCCCGCGCAAGGATGCTCGACTGGCGCAATTTCGCGGCCGCGAACCTCGATGCCTACCGCACAGTGCTCGAGCCAGATTGAAGCGCAGCATTGAGGGCCGTCAGGGTTCTTCGCGAACGCGCCAGGCTGATGCCTATCACGATATTGAGAACCACCGCTTCGTAGGCGAAGAACCACAGGGGCGATCCTAACAGCATCGAAACACCGAGGACGAGTGTACGATAGTTGGCGCCGAGCAGGCTGCTTCCTGCGAAGGCGCGAGGTCCGAAGTCGCGCACCAGCCGCGACAGCATCTGGGCGCGCGAGGGGTCGGTCGCTGCGTCGTCGATCTCGGATTGCGGTGGAGAGAAGAAGCTCGCGATGCGCAGGTACGTCCGGGCCGCGACGGCCAGAAAATTCGTGTCCGCAGCCTCGTTGCCGGATCTCAGCCACCCCACACCATATGCCCAATACGCGTATTGACGGCGTTGCACTTCGTAGAAATTGGCCTGGATTACCCGACTGACGCCGGCGGCCACCGCGAGGACCCAGACCACCGGCCCAACCTCCCGCGAAGCCGCAGCGGCCAGAAGGACATAAAGGACCGTGTGACCGGCGTAGTCACAAATCCCGTCAATGATCTCTCCTGACGCACTGACCCGGCCAGTTCGCCGTGCCAGATCGCCGTCCGCTCCATCAAAGACATGCCATGACATGTGCAGGCACAAGCCGGCCAGTGCTGCCAGCGGCCAGGCGGGTTGGATGTAGGCAATCCCGGCCAGAACAATTGCCAAACCGCCAAGGACGGAAACCATGTTCGGAGTGACAACCGTGCGGGCAAGGGACCGTGCGAGATACGCGGCGACCGGATGGTACAGCGCGCGGTCAAGCGGGTTCTGTAGCTCGACGATCCGCCCTTCCGGAGAAGACGGCAATTGCTTGCCAGGGTTGGCGTTATCGGAAGCGGGCACGAATCTGCTTACCTGCTGTGGGCGGGTTGCCCGGCTTGATCTTGGCGGACTTGTCGGTAGACGGCGATGCAATTCCCCTACGACAATTGCAAGCCATCACACCCAAGATGTCAGCCCCCACTCCTGCCGCGATAACCTTCCCGTCCGAGCGCGCGGCAAACTGTCTCGTGGCAGGCGTACCTGCGACAGCCAGGGCCGTCTTGCAGCTCGCGAAAGTCCATGGCGGGGAAAACAGGCAAGTAATTGTCGCCGTGCCCGGAGGCTGGTCGCCCTCCCCACTGACCGTGCGCGAGATACATCGCCTCGCACCGGGGTTCGAATTGCTGGCGGTCGACTCGTGCGGGCTCGGCGAACGCCCACTGATTGGCGGCAATAAGCTGCAGACAGCGGGAGAGGTTTCGCCAAATGCGGGGGATGCTGATGTGCCGACCCTGCAAGTGCTCGGGCGCAGGATCGTCGCCAGCACCGGCAAGCCGACCGACGGCATCGTCTCGCGACACCTTAACCGACCGATTTCGCAGTTCATCACCCGCCTCGTCCTGAAGTTTCCTGCGGCACGCCCATGGCATGCGACCTTCGCGGCAGGCCTGCTGGGTATCGCGATGTTCGTTGCACTGATCAGCGGTGGTTCGCAGGGGCTGCTGCTCGGCGCTGCATTGTTCCAGCTGTCTTCCATCGTCGATGGAGTGGACGGCGAAATGGCGCGAGCCACCTTCCGCAGTTCGGCGGCCGGTGCGATGATGGACAGTCTCACCGATACCGCAACCAACCTCTGTTTTGTCGGCGGCGTCAGTTTCAACCTGTTCACTGCCGGCGAGGAGACCGCCGGTCTTGCAGGCCTTGCCGGCGGTATCATCCTGGCTCTGGGTAGTGCCATCCTTGCCATCCAGTCGCGACGCGACGGGGGCGACCTGACTTTCGATGCGCTCAAGACGCGCTTCGGGCAGCGCCCCTCCGCCGTCAGGCGTTGGTTGACCTACATCACCATGCGGGATTTTTACGCCTTTGCTGCCTTCCTTGCGATCGTGGCAGGCCTTGCGACCGCGCTCCTCTACGTCTTTCTAGTGGTGGCCATCGGCTGGTTCGTCGTCCTTTGCTGGACCCTGCTCACGACTTCGACATCAGTTAGGCAAGGTTAATCAAGGACCTGTCACATTGCCCAAGTCCCGGTGAAGTTGGCGATTCTGCGCTGGCTTCCCGGCACATCGAGGGGTTGAAGATCGGTTTAACCAATCTTGGGCTAGCGACTTTAAGAAAAGCAATGCCAGGGATTTGGTACGATATCGTCCAGCCATCGTGAGTTACTTCGAACTTGCGATTGTGTCGGAATGCGCCGGAAGGCAAAAGGTAGTTCTGTTGGAGCCGCGCTCCTTTGGCTTTCGGAGATGAGCCACTTGCGAGCGACGGGTTTAGGGTAAGGGTCGAGTGATGGACGGGCAGACTTTCAGGTTGAACGAAACCTTCGATGGGGACGACACGTTCTCGTTCGATTTCCTCGACAATACTGGCAATCCGCTGGCTGGCGAAAGCGTCCATGCCGGAGGTTGCGTTTGCCCCGCATGCCTCGCCCATGATGGCGGCAAGCTGTTCCAGCCGGGCACCGGGACTTCCGGCGCGGAGGACACCATCCCCGGCAGCACGCTCACTACCGCGACTCTCAGCCCCGGCAGCTACCAGACGAGCGCCATCGACACTCCGGGTGACAGCGACTGGTTTCGCATCACCCTGACGGCAGGCCAGACCTACACCTTTTCGACCTATCTCCCTGGCGGCGGCTTGGTCGACAGTATCCTGAACCTGCGCAATTCATCCGGTGGAATCGTCGCAACCAATGACGATGCCAATACCGATGCCGGGCTGTACTATTCCGAGATCACCTTCACTGCCACGACCAGCGGGACCTATTATCTCGACGTCACCGGTTACGACACGGCCACGGGCGACTATTACGTCACCAGCTCGCGTCCGGTTGCAGATGCGGCAGGATCCACCGCCGCAACCGCTTCGTCGATCGTCGTTGATGGAGCGATTGTCAGCGCCTCGCTTGAGCAAACGGGTGACCACGACTGGTATGCCGTCACTCTTCAGGCCGGGCAGACCTACGAATTCGTCACGAGCGCCACCGGCGGAGCGAGCGATGTCGATACCACACTGACCCTGCGGACCGCTTCGGGCAGCGTCCTTGCCTTCAACGACGACAGTTCCGGCACATATTCGCGCATCCGTTTCGTCGCGCAAACTTCAGGCACGTATTATATCGACGTGGCCGGCTGGGCCGAAGGAGAGCAAGGCACATACCACCTGTCTGCGGGCATTGCCGAGCCGCTCAGCGAGTATTCGAACGACCAGATCGCCGACCAGCTGCTCTACGGCTACTGGGGCGGACAGGGCGCGGGTCGTCATTTCAACGTCGGCATCGGCGGCACGATTACCGTCAATGTCACGGCTTTGACTACTGACGGTCAGTTTCTCGCACGCTCCGCCCTGACGCTGTGGAGCGACGTGCTCGGGATAAATTTCTCCGAGGTCTCGAGCGGTGGCCAGATAGTGTTCGACGATACCGAAAGCGGTGCTTTCGCGACTTCGACGACGTCCGGCGGTTTCATCATCAGCTCGCAGGTCAACATCTCGACCGACTGGCTGGTTTCATCGGGCACGACGCTCGACAGCTATTCCTTCCAGACCTACCTTCACGAGATCGGCCACGCGCTCGGCCTGGGCCATGCGGGTAATTACAACAACACCGCCGATTACACGAGCGATGCCAGCTATCTGAACGATTCCTGGGCCACGACCGTGATGTCGTATTTCGATCAGTCCGAGAACACGTTCTTCCAGGCCCAGGGATTCACTCGAGTCTTCGCGGTTACCCCGCGCGCGGCGGACATTGTCGCGATCCAGGAAGCTTATGGCGTAGCCAACTCGACCCGCACCGGCGACACTGTCTACGGTGTCGGCAATACTTCGGGACGTGACGTCTACGGTGTGGGTGATGCCGCTACCGATCAGTTGGGCCGTTTGCTCGCATTCACGATCGTGGATCACGGCGGCGTCGACACTCTCAACTATTCGAGTTTTGCGACAGCCCAGGTCATCAACCTGAACCAGGAAACCTATTCGAACGTTGGCGGCAGCGTCGGCAACATGACAATTGCGCGCGGAACGGTGATCGAAAATGCGGTCGGTGGGTCAGGTTCCGATCAGCTAATCGGCAATGGTGTTGCCAATCGTCTCACCGGTCTTGGCGGCAATGATTCGATTGACGGCGGTTCGAACGTGGACACTGCGGTGGTTCGCGGTTTGCAGTCGGCATATACGGTGACCCAGACCTCGACCGGTGTCTTCCAGGTGACCGGGCCCGATGGCACCGACACTCTGCGCAATGTCGAGTATCTCCAGTTCGACAATGCCACGCTGCGCCTGCTTCCCGGCACCGGCGTCTCGGTCAACTTCAACACCGCCGACCGCAGCGTCTACCAGTCCGCGATGAACAACATCCGCGACTTCGACGGCAATGCGCTGGGCGGCAATGGCGGATGGCTGCGTATCGGCAGCGCCGACGTCAACGGCGACGGCGATGTCGACCAGATCCTCGTCAACCGCACCATCGGCCGCTTCGCCACTGTCGGCACCGCACCTGACGGCCTCGTCTACTTCGCCGACCATGGCTGGGCCGGCGAGACGCGCGTTGCCGGCATCTACATCGATCCGCTGGTTGCCGCGGGCCAGGTCGTCGCAGGCTCGGCCAACGACAGCCAGCGGCGCTTCCAGAACGATCTCCAGATCGAGAACATCAACCGCGTGCTGGGAGCCGACGACTACGATGGCGACGGGCTGCAGGAGGTCTATTTCGCGCTGACCGACGGGACGGCGTACCTCCATGCCTACATGCATGCCGACGGCAACATCCGCTATGCCAACTACCAGAGCCAGCAGCAGGTGATCGACTACCTCACCGCCAACGGCTTCGCCCCCTCCACCTGGGCAGGCTGGTTCCCGGCAGGTGCGGAGCCCGCCGGCGACATCGCCAAGGCATTCGACACAGGCCTGACATCCAGCGATGTCCCCAATGGCCTTGGCGAAGGCATCCTCACCCCGCACATCGCAGACAACCACGCACTGCCCACAGGGGAACTGTTCTTCTAGGGAAGCTCGCAGGGTTTTCGGGCTTCCCGGAAGTAATTTTCCAGAATTTGGCTGACAGGCAGGGTTCCGTCTAACAGATACGGAAGCCGTGCACTTGCACGTGCAAATATCGGACAAGGTCAATTCTTGGAATTGACCACTAAATTGGCTGTGATAATCGAGTTTCAGGGGGGCACGGTGATCGCTGCCCGTAGAAAATAACAATGGCCCGGACAGGGCCCGAAACGAGTGGAAATCAGCCGATGCCAGCCACACTAATCTCGACCCAGGGCGACGAGGACTGGACCCTCAGCGCCGATGGAACCATCATCTATGTTGCGGGGAATGACGGTTACCTCCGGGTCTATGATTCACAGACCGGCGCCCTCCTCTACCAGGTACAGCTGGGCAGTGATCTTGGTGCCATCTCTCTATCCCCTGACGGGTCGCGCCTCGCAATCGTCGAAGAAATTGCCGAGAACGTCCAGCAGACGCAGAACTGGACCAGCAATACCGCCGATGTGAGCCTCTACGTCGTCGATCTGGGGACGTTTTCCGCCACTGCCTACACCTATACGGTGACCGGAAGCGACTACACCTTCTCCGACGTCACCTGGAGCGACGCGGATACGCTGCAGGTGTCGCAGAACATCCTTCCCGGGTGGAGCGGCTGGGCACCGTTGTCGACCGTCGAACTTGCTGATGGCAGCAGAACTCTGAGCGGCAGCTATTATGCAGGTCTCGGCTCCGCGGCGTCGCTGCTGACCATTCCCGATTCCAATGTCGTCCTGCTTGGCCAGTTGGGATTGTCGTCCGCCGAATATTTCCTCATCGCTCCGAACGGCTCGAGCACGGCCAGCAACGGCATCTACGAGAACAACGTCTATGGCTACGCCGAGGGGATCGAAGCTGCGTCCGGCGTCACTGCGGATGACCGTATCATCATCGTCACCGGTGGCGGCGCGCACCTGTATACCGGCACGATGCAATATGTTGGCGACCTGTCCAGCATCTATCCCTCGCTCGGCTATGCCCAAGGTGTGGCGTTCAGCCCTGACGGACAGCGCATTTTCTTCCTTGATGGCCAGAACCAGGCTGTCGTGGTCGTCGACGCCTACAATTACGCTCTCGTTGGCAGCATCGCCGTATCCGGCGTAAATTTCGCCACCCTTCAATGGGGAGCCGAAATCGTGGTCTCCGCCGACGGAGAAGGGTTCTACTACAACACAGCCCAGGGCATCGTCCACGCGACCATCGACCTGCCGGATCTCGGCACCGAGGGGCCAGACACGCTGAACGGTACGCCTGGTGACGACATCATCAACGGACGTGGAGGCGCAGATACGATCTACGGCCTGGCCGGGGACGACTGGCTGATTGGCGGTGCAGGCAACGATAACCTCTTCGGAGGAACCGGGCTCGATATTGCAAGCTACGAAGATGCCCCCTCGGGCGTCACCGTGGACCTTGCGATAACGACTGCGCAGGCAACCGGCGGGGCAGGCAGCGATACGCTGGCCGAAATCGAAGGTCTGAGTGGTTCGCTTTACAATGACACCCTGTACGGAGACGGTGGCAATAATCTGCTGCTCGGCTTCGACGGTAACGACTTGCTCCGTGGCCGCGGCGGAGATGACGATATCTACGGTGAAAACGGCAACGACTCACTTTACGGGGATGCCGGTATCGATTGGTTGTTCGGCGGCGATGGCAACGACCTCCTCGATGGCGGAACCGGCGCGGACCGGCTCGAAGGTGGCAATGGCGATGATATTTATGTCGTCGACCATTTCGGTGACGAGATCATCGAGACCGCAACCGGCGGCAACGACACCATGCGAGTTTATGGCTTCGACGCGGTGATCGCGAGCTCCGTGGAAACCCTCGTCATCATGGAGGGTGCATTCAACGCCACCGGCAATTTCGTGGCCAACACCCTGATCGGTTCGAGCGAGAGCAACATCCTCACCGGTCTTGGCGGCAATGATTCGATTGACGGCGGATCGAACGTGGACACTGCGGTGGTTCGCGGTTTGCAGTCGGCATATACGGTGACCCAGACCTCGACCGGTGTCTTCCAGGTGACCGGGCCCGATGGCACCGACACTCTGCGCAATGTCGAGTATCTCCAGTTCGACAATGCCACGCTGCGCCTGCTTCCCGGCACCGGTGTCTCGGTCAACTTCAACACCGCCGACCGCAGCGTCTACCAGTCCGCGATGAACAACATCCGCGACTTCGACGGCAATGCGCTGGGCGGCAATGGCGGATGGCTGCGTATCGGCAGCGCGGACGTCAACGGCGACGGCGATGTCGACCAGATCCTCGTCAACCGCACCATCGGCCGCTTCGCCACTGTCGGCACCGCACCCGACGGCCTCGTCTACTTCGCCGACCATGGCTGGGCCGGCGAGACGCGCGTTGCCGGCATCTATATCGATCCGCTGGTTGCCGCGGGCCAGGTCGTCGCAGGCTCGGCCAACGACAGCCAGCGGCGCTTCCAGAACGATCTCCAGATCGAGAACATCAACCGCGTGCTGGGAGCCGACGACTACGATGGCGACGGGCTGCAGGAGGTCTATTTCGCGCTGACCGACGGGACGGCGTACCTCCATGCCTACATGCATGCCGACGGCAACATCCGCTATGCCAACTACCAGAGCCAGCAGCAGGTGATCGACTACCTCACCGCCAACGGCTTCGCCCCCTCCACCTGGGCAGGCTGGTTCCCGGCAGGCGCGGAGCCCGCCGGCGACATCGCCAAGGCGTTCGACACAGGCCTGACATCCAGCGATGTCCCCAATGGCCTTGGCGAAGGCATCCTCGCCCCGCACATCGCAGACAACCACGCACTGCCGACAGGGGAACTGTTCTTCTAGGGAATGAAGAAGGTGGAGGCGCGCGGCATCCGGCTGCGCGCCTCTGCTTCAGCTATGGATGGGTTCGCTCCATGTGGTGACTTTGGCCGGGCAGCCGCCTAGACCAAGTTCCCATGGCCTCAGCCGAACTTGCCTCCCCCGCCCTGTCCGACGCGCTCGTCATTCTTGGCGCGGCAGGGCTCGTCATCCCCGTTTTCACGCGTTTCCGGATAACGCCAGTCATTGGCTTCATCCTGATCGGCATCCTTGTCGGCCCCTATGGGCTCGGCCGGCTGGTTTTCGAGCATCCGTGGCTCAACCACATTACGATATCCGATCCAGACTCACTCGAGATCTATGCAGAGTTCGGGATTATCCTGCTCCTGTTCACCATCGGCCTGGAATTGAGCTTCAACCGTCTGTGGGAAATGCGCAGACTGGTGTTCGGATTGGGCGCGCTCGAACTGCTGGTGATAGGAACCTGCGCGGCGACGTTCCTGTCGATGATGGGCCAGTATTGGACTGGCGCGCTGGCTCTGGGTTTCGCGCTGGCATTCTCTTCGACTGCGATCGTGTTGCCCATTTCGGGAACCAGTTCGCCGGTCGGACGCGCAGCGCTTTCGATGCTGCTGTTCGAAGACATCATGATCGTCCCGATCATCTTTGTCCTGGGTGCCATAGCCCCCAATGCCGATGCGGAAGGGTGGGAAGGCCTCCTCACCACGCTGTGGCAGGGGGGGCTCGTCATCGCGGCTATGATGGTGCTGGGACGCTTCGCCCTTCCGCGCCTCTTCGGTCAGGCAGCGCGGACCAAGAGCCCCGAACTGTTCCTCGCCGCATCGATGCTGGTAGTAATCGGATCGAGCCTGGCCACGGCTGCGGTGGGATTGTCACCAATCGTGGGTGCGCTGATCGCAGGGCTGCTGATCGCCGAGACCGAATACCATGGTGAGGTCGAGGCCATCATGGATCCGTTCAAAGGGCTTGCACTCGGCATTTTCCTGATCACCGTCGGCATGAGCATTGACGTCGCAACGATTTGGGAGAACCTCGGCACCATCATCGCAGCAGTAGTGACCATCCTTCTTTTCAAGGCTCTGGTGACCGGAATCCTCCTGCGCCTCATGGGTGCGCGTCGTAGCACCGCCGCTGAAACCGGCATCCTCATGGCAAGCCCGTCCGAAACCACCCTGATCGTGCTTGCCGCGGCAAGTTCGGCGCTACTCATCCAGCCCGGCACCGCGCAGTTCTGGCAAATCGTCACTGCCATCGGCCTGACCGTCACCCCCCTTCTGGCCCTGCTTGGCCGGGTCATCGCGAGAAGGGTCGAACCGGTGCCGGAATTGCCGCCCGAGGACGAAGGCGAAGCTCGCGTAATCATCGTCGGCGCAGGGCGGGTCGGTCTTCTCGTCGCGCAGATGCTGTCCGCCCACAAGAAACCCTATGTCGCACTAGATGCCGATCCCGACCTGATCGAGAGCGCGAAGCGCGAAGGCTATCGCGCGGTGTTTGGTGATGCTGCACGGGGGGATGCGATGACCCGGCTTGGTATCGATCATGCCGTTGCGGTCGTGCTGACCATGGATGAACCGGTTCTTGTCCAACGGCTCGTCACCAAGCTGAGGAACGAACACCCTGACCTGCTGATCGTGTGTCGCGCGCGCGACGTGGAACATGCCGCAGCGCTCTACCGCGCCGGCGCCAGCCATGCGGTGCCGGAGACGCTCGAAAGCTCGCTCCAGCTGTCGGAAGCGGTGCTGGTCGACATCGGCGTCGCCATGGGTCCGGTCATTGCCTCGATCCACGAGAAGCGCGACGAATTCCGCGCGCAGATCGAGGAGGAAGGCGCGCTCGACTACAAGCCCAAGCTCAGGTCGAGCACGGCTGACGCAGCAGCTTAGGCGGGTGCCTTAGCCAAGGCATCCTTGACCGCTGCGATCGCATCTGCCGCTTTCGTGCCGTCGGGGCCACCGCCCTGCGCCATGTCCGGGCGACCGCCGCCGCCCTTCCCGCCCAGTGCTTCGACGCCGACACGAACCAGATCAACTGCGCTGAACCGGCCGGTCAGGTCATCCGTGACGGCGACAGCGAAGGCACCCTTGCCATCATTGACCGCGCAGACCGCGGCGATGCCCGAGCCCATGCGCTTCTTGGCATCGTCGAGCAGCGGGCGCAGTTCGCGCGGATCGAGGCCTTCGATGACCTGACCGGAAAAGGTCACACCGCCGATATCCTCGTCGGCCGAGCCGGAATCTCCCGCTCCGCCGCCTCCGCCGAGCGCAAGTGCACGCTTTGCGTCCGCAAGTTCCTTTTCGAGGCGGCGACGTTCCTCGACCAGCGCGGAAACGCGAGCAGGCGCCTCGTCGGGCGAAGTCTTGAGAGCGCTGGCGATTGCCCGCACTGCTTCGTCGCGTGCGACCAGCCACTGGCGAGCCGCCTCGCCAGTCATGGCCTCGATGCGCCGCACGCCCGAGCTGACGGCGCTTTCCGAAACGATCTTGAAGACGCCAATATCGCCGGTCGCACGAACGTGGGTGCCGCCGCATAGTTCGACCGAATAATTGCGTCCTTCGTCACCCTTGCGGCCCATCGAGAGCACACGGACCTCGTCGCCGTATTTCTCGCCGAACAGTGCGAGCGCGCCTGCGGCAACGGCATCGTCCGGAGTCATCAGGCGCGTGCCGACCGACTCATTGGCGCGGATTTCGGCATTCACCTCGGCTTCGACCGCCGCAATGTCGTCCTCGGACAGTGGCTTGGGGTGCGAGAAGTCGAAGCGGAAGCGGTCGTCCGCCACCAGCGATCCCTTCTGCGTCACATGCCCGCCCAGGCGGTTGCGCAGGGCGGCGTGGACAAGATGGGTCGCCGAGTGGTTCGCGCGGATGCGGTCGCGCCGGTCGGCGTCAATAACGAGGTGGACGGCATCGCCTACCTTGACCGAGCCCTTTGCAACCTTGCCGACATGGGCATGAAGACGGCCAAGC
This sequence comes from Qipengyuania sp. RANM35, assembly GCF_041021145.2. Classification (NCBI taxonomy): domain Bacteria; kingdom Pseudomonadati; phylum Pseudomonadota; class Alphaproteobacteria; order Sphingomonadales; family Erythrobacteraceae; genus Qipengyuania; species Qipengyuania sp. RANM35. Next base: position 1,468,087 of record NZ_CM196433.1, read on the forward strand.
GGCTTGTTGGTCGTGCTGACCGCAATCTCCAGACCCTCGGGCGTCCAGATGCGTCCGGCGTCGCCCGTCTGGCCACCGCTTTCGCCGTAGAAGGGCGTCTGGTTGGTCAGGATGACGACCTCGTCACCCGCGGCGGCAGACTGCACTTCCTTGCCATCCTTCACGATGGCGACAACTGCAGCCTCGCCCGTGGTCGAGCTATAGCCGGTGAACTCGGTCGAGCCTTCGCGTTCGGCGATGTCGAACCAGATTTCCTCGCTCGCTGCCTCGCCCGAGCCCTTCCACGCGGCGCGCGCGGCAGCCTTCTGCTGCGCCATCGCCTCGTCGAACCCGTCCTTGTCGACGCCGATACCACGGTTGCGCAGTGCATCCTCGGTCAGGTCGTAGGGGAAGCCGTAGGTGTCGTAGAGCTTGAAAGCGGTTTCGCCGGGAAGCGTGCCGCCCTCGCCCATGTCGGCGGTAGCTTCGTCGAGCAGCTTGAGGCCGTTCTGGAGCGTGCGGCGGAACTGGGTTTCCTCGCGCTCGAGCACTTCCTGGATCAGCGCCTGGCCGCGGACGAGCTCGGGATAGGCCTGGCCCATCTCGGTCACCAGAGCAGGCACGAGGCGGTGCATCAGCGGCTCGCTTGCGCCGAGCAGGTGGGCATGGCGCATGGCGCGGCGCATGATGCGGCGCAGGACGTACCCACGGCCTTCGTTGGACGGCAGCACGCCATCGGCCAAAAGGAAGCTGGTCGAGCGCAGGTGATCGGCAATGACGCGATGGCTCGCCTGCTGTGCGCCTTCGGCCTTAACGCCGGTGAGGCTCTCGCTCGCACCGATCAACGCCTTGAACGTGTCGGTATCGTAGTTGTCGTGCACGCCCTGCATCACCGCGGCGATACGCTCGATCCCCATGCCCGTGTCGATGCTCGGCTTGGGCAGGTCGGCAACGATCTCGTCGGCCTCCTGCTGGAACTGCATGAAGACGAGGTTCCAGATCTCGACGAAGCGATCGCCATCCTCTTCCGGCGATCCCGGAGGGCCGCCCCAGATATGCTCGCCGTGGTCGTAGAAGATTTCCGAACACGGTCCGCAGGGACCGTCCGAGCCCATGGCCCAGAAATTGTCCTTGGTCGGGATGCGGATGATCCGTTCTTCGGGCAGACCGGCAATCTTCTTCCACAGGTCGAAGGCCTCGTCGTCCGTGTGATACACGGTCGCGGTAAGTCGGTTCGCGTCGAGCCCCCACTCCTTCGTCAGCAAGGTCCACGCATGGTGGATCGCCTGCTCCTTGAAGTAGTCGCCAAAGCTGAAATTGCCGAGCATCTCGAAGAAGGTGTGGTGCCGCGCGGTGTAGCCGACATTGTCGAGATCGTTGTGCTTGCCCCCGGCGCGGACGCACTTCTGCGAGCTGGTCGCGCGCGGCGCGGGCGGGGTTTCGAGCCCCGTGAAGGCGTTCTTGAACGGGACCATGCCGGCATTCACGAACATCAGCGTCGGATCGCTGAAGGGCACGAGCGGCGCGCTGGCGATTTCCGCGTGGTCATTGGACGCGAAATAATCGAGGAAACTGCGGCGAATGTCGTTGGTCGAAGTCATGAGGGCGCAGTTAGGCAATCGCTCCCGCGCCGACAAGCCGGAAAGGACGGTCAGACTGTGCCGTGTGGGCGATCAGCCGGGGGACTGGGCGATGACTATCCAGGCAGCAGCAGGAAGAGAAACGTTACCCTGAGCGGCGTGCTTGACGAGGATGTCGGTGAGACGGTCGAGAGTTGCCGCCCTTTCGGGCCCCTCCAATTGTGCGATCGGCGTCGCCGTCGGCCCGACCCGTGTCAGGTAATCGCGTGCGTCCCCGACAGCATCCTCGCCCTCGCCGAAGGTCATGCGGTAGTCGATTGGGTGAAAGGCAATGTCCGTCCAGCCAGAGGTGGAAAGGATTGTCTCGACCCTGCTCCTGTCACCGAAGGCGAAGGGCCCCGGCTCGTTGGGGTCGGCAGCCGGCGGCATCACCGGTAGCGCCGACAAGGTTTCCTCGACCCAGAAATTCTCGGTTCTTTCGCGAAAACAGGAAAACACCAGAGCCGATCCCGGTGCGACCTGCCCGCGCAAATGTCCGAAGGCGGCAACCGGGTCCTTGAAGAACATCACGCCGTGTCGCGAAACCAGCAGGTCGACAGGCGGAGAACTTTCGATCTCGATTGCTGCTGCGTCACCAAGGACAAACCGCAGGTTGGCGAGGCCCTCACCCCTTTCGCGCGCCACGTCGAGCAATTCGGGCGCGATGTCGACGCCCGTCACCGGGACTTCGGGATGATCAGCGGCAAGAGCACAGGCGATTTCACCGGCTCCGCAGCCAATATCGACAACCGAGGAGAAGCTTTGACCTTCGATCGCACCGAGCAGGATGGGGGTCAGTTCACGAAAGCTGCGGTCGGTTCGGCGCCATTCCTGCGCCCAGATCGAGCCGACCTTACCGGTCCAGTCCCTGTGGTCGGTCATGTCGTTACTCCCGGTAGTAGTCGCGGTACCAATCGACGAATTTGCGAACCCCCTCGCGGATATGGGTCGACGGAACGTACCCGGTCAGCGAACGCAACAATTCCGCGTCCGCCCACGTGGCTGGCACGTCGCCTGCCTGCATCGGCATGAGATTACGCTTCGCCTCGATGCCCAGAGCATCTTCAACGGCCGCAATCATGTCGCCAAGCTGCTCCGGCTGCGAATTGCCGATGTTGACCACCCGCCATGGTGCGACCGGGGACAGGCTATCGCCTTCCGCAATGTCCTCTGGGGAAGCGGGACGCACCGGAGCCGCATCGACCAGCCTGCGGATGGCCTCCACAAGGTCGTCGATATAGGTGAAGTCGCGCATCATCTCGCCGTGATTGTACACGTCGATCGGCTCACCCTGAAGCATCGCCCTGGTGAACTTGAAGAGCGCCATGTCGGGGCGTCCCCACGGGCCATAGACGGTGAAGAATCGGAACATCGTCACCGGCAGGTCGAACAGGTGCGCATAGCTGTGCGCCATCGACTCGGTCGCCTTCTTCGTGGCGGCGTAGAAAGACATCTGGTGATCGGTCCGCATCGTCTCGCGATAAGGCATCTCTGTATTCGCACCGTATGCCGAGGACGTGGAGGCGAGCAGCATGTGCTGCGGCGGATACGCGCGTGCAGCCTCGAGCAGTTCGAACGTGCCGACCAGATTGCTCTCGAGGTAGCTGCGCGGATTATCGATCGAATAGCGGACGCCCGCCTGCGCGGCGAGGTGGATGACGACATCGGGCCGGTGCTCTTCGAACAGGTCCAGCAGCAGGCCTGGCGTCTCGATCGCCTCGTTGATCGCCGCGAACTTCTGGTTCTGCAACAGGCCCGCCTGGCGACGGTGCTTCAGCTCAGGGTCGTAGTAATCGGACAGCGAATCCACGCCAACAACGCGAAATCCGTCGGCCAGCAGTCGGCGACAGGTGTGGTAGCCGATAAAGCCCGCCGAGCCGGTGACCAGCGCGGTGCGCGGTTCGCTCATCAGTCGGCGCCGAACAGGTCGCGCGTGAAAACCTTGTCGCGAACGTCTTCCAGTTCGGGATCGAGACGATTTGCGACGATGACGTCGACCTCGACCTTGAATTTCGCGAGGTCGCGCTCGACCCGGCTGCCGAAGAAGTGATCTTCCTGCATCACGGGTTCGTACACGATCACTTCGATACCCTTGGCCTTCACGCGCTTCATGATGCCCTGAATCGAGGACTGGCGGAAATTGTCCGAACCGGCCTTCATCACCAGGCGGAAGACGCCGACCTTGCGTGGATGCATGGCGATGATCTGGTCCGCGAGGTAATCCTTGCGGGTCTGGTTCGCATCGACGATCGCGCGGATCAGGTTCTGCGGCACCTCGGAATAATTGGCCAGCAGCTGCTTGGTGTCCTTGGGCAGGCAGTAACCGCCGTAACCGAAGGAAGGGTTGTTGTAGTGACTGCCGATCCGCGGATCGAGGCCGACGCCTTCGATGATCTGGCGCGTATCGAGACCGCGCGAGAGCGCATAGCTGTCGAGTTCGTTGAAGAAGGCAACGCGCATGGCGAGGTAGGTATTGGCGAACAGCTTGATTGCCTCTGCCTCGTCGGCATCGGTCAGCAGGACCGTCACGTCATCATCGAGCGCGGGCTGCAGCAACAGGTCGGCAAACCGCTGTGCACGCTCAGACCTCTCGCCGACGATGATGCGCGAGGGGTGCAGGTTATCGTAGAGCGCCTTGCCCTCGCGAAGGAATTCGGGGCTGAAGATCACACGGTCGGTCCAGAACTTCTCGCGTGCGTGGCGAACGTAGCCGACCGGGACGGTAGACTTGACGACGATCACGGTAGTGTCGTTAGCGGCGAGAACACCCTCGATGACGCTGTCGACAGCCGATGTGTCGAAGAAGTTGCTCTCGACATCGTAGTTGGTCGGCACGGCGACTACGGCAAATTCCGCACCCGAAATCGCATCGGCAAAATCGGTCGTGAAGCGCAGGTCGAGATCGTCGCGGAGCAGGTATTCCTCGACGAGCGCATCCTGGATCGGCGAGCGCCTTTCAGCCAGCATGGCAACGCGATCTTCCGAAATGTCGCAACCGACGACTTCGTTATGCTGCGACAACATTATCGCATTGGACAGCCCGACATAGCCGAGCCCGAAAACTGCAATCTTCATCCGGATTTCCGTGCCGTCAATTGGTGCGCCCCGAAGCGCGGATTGCGCGCCTTGTGTGACCGTGCGAGGCGATTTGCAAGACCGTGCCAGGCCGCCCCCTTACCAACCGAAATAGGGCCCGCCTCTCTCACGTGCACGCTGCCACGCGGGCCGCGAATGAATCGCATCGACAAAGGCCGCCGACTTCGGTGCCCTTTCTCCCAAACCCTGCATCACCGCAATCTCGGCTGGGAAGCTCATCAGGATATCGGCGGCAGTCCAGTCGTTGCCGACGAAATGCAGCGAGTCATTCAAGCCAGCCTCCATGAAGTCGACATGGGCGGCGAACTGCTCCTGGATGCGCGGCATGATCGGCGCCGCAGCTTCCCCCAGCCGACCGGCCATGATGTTGAGCATGACCGGCACGAAGAAGCTGCTCTCGCCGAACTGCATCCATTCGAGGTGCCGGACATGGTCCTCCGTATCGACAGCCGGAAGCCAGCCGCCCCCTCCATGACGCTCGCAAAGGTACTGGATGATCGCCCCGCTCTCGGCGACACGGAGGCCGTCGTCTTCGATGAGCGGCGATTTGCCGAGTTCGTGCGGACCCTTGAGTTCGGGCGGCGCTAGGTTGGTCACCGCATCGCGCTGGTAATGCACGATCTCGTAATCGGCGCCGAGTTCCTCTAGCAGCCAGAGAATTCGCTGCGACCGGCTGTTGTTGAGGTGGTGGACCCTTATCGTCATCGTGCTCTCCCTGGCGATCGGCCCACAGCGGACGATTCGGGGGTCACACTAGGTGAGGTCCAGCGCTCCTGCCAGCGCCGGAAACGGAAAAGCCGGTGCGGCCATGGGGGCGGCGCACACCGGCTTTCCGTTCATTCGGGAGCACCGGGGGACAGTCCGGCTGAGGCTCCGGTCCGGGGGAGGAGGACCGGGGCGCTCCCGCTTGAGGGGAATCAGTCCTCGTCCGCGTCCGGACCGGTCATCATCTCCTCGGCCACCTCGTCGGTGCGGCCGCGGATCGCGGCTTCCAACTTGGCGCACATCTCTGGATTTTCCTTCAGGAAGGTCTTGGCGTTCTCACGGCCCTGGCCGATGCGGACGCTGTCGTAGCTGAACCAGCTACCCGACTTCTCGACCACTCCGGCCTTCACCCCGAGGTCGAGGATCTCGCCGATCTTCGAAATGCCTTCACCGTACATGATGTCGAATTCGACCTGCTTGAACGGCGGAGCGACCTTGTTCTTCACGACCTTCACGCGGGTGGTGTTGCCGATGATATCGTCACGATCCTTGATCTGGCCGGTGCGACGGATGTCGAGGCGGACCGAGGCGTAGAACTTGAGCGCGTTACCGCCAGTTGTCGTCTCGGGATTGCCGTACATCACGCCGATCTTCATGCGCAGCTGGTTGATGAAGATCACCATGCACTTGGAACGGTTGATCGAGCCGGTCAGCTTGCGCAGCGACTGCGACATGAGGCGAGCCTGAAGGCCGACGTGGCTGTCGCCCATCTCGCCTTCGATTTCCGCACGCGGCACCAGCGCGGCGACCGAGTCGACCACCAGAACGTCGATCGCATTCGAACGCACCAGCGTATCGGTGATCTCGAGCGCCTGCTCGCCCGTGTCGGGCTGCGACACGATCAGTTCGTCGATGTCGACGCCGAGCTTCTTGGCGTAGACCGGGTCGAGCGCATGTTCAGCGTCGACGAAGGCAGCAGTGCCGCCATTCTTCTGCGCTTCGGCGATGACGTGCAGCGCCAGCGTGGTCTTGCCCGAGCTTTCGGGGCCGTAGACCTCGATCACGCGACCCTTGGGCAGGCCGCCCACGCCGAGCGCGATATCGAGTCCCAGCGAACCGGTGGAGATGACCTCCACATTCATCGCTTCCTTCTGGCCCAGCTTCATCGCCGAACCCTTGCCGAACGCGCGATCGATTTGCGCGAGGGCGGCATCGAGTGCCTTCTGACGGTCTGCGTCCACTTGCTTTCCTTCTACGAGCTTCAGATTGGCCGCCATGACATCACCCCTTTCGCAATTCCAGAGCCGCGATCGACTCTTCAACTGCCAAGCGGTGTACCGTGTTTGTTCCACAAGAACAAGAGTGGAACGAAATTTTTTCCAACAAGCCTAGAGCTTAGTCGGAACCGGTCTCGCGCAGGCGAAAATCATAGGTGCGGCGCGAGTTGGCGGGGACCTTCACTTCGACGATGCGAAAACCGTCCTTGACCCGGCTGCCCTTCATCCCCTGCACTTCGACATCTGCGGCCCAACCGAGCTTGAGGCGCATGGTGATGGGCTCGTCGTTCGCATTGGCGACGGTCGCGCGCATGGGGTAGGACTTGCGGCCTTCCTTCCATTCGCCGACGGCGCCGCAGGAAACTTGCACCTGACTGCTCTCAGGCAGATCCAATTCGACCTCTTGGGACAAAGCATAGTCGCGCAGGCGCGTCTCGGCGACGAGAAGGTCGCCCATTTCGGTCGGCTCGTAGATCGTCATGCCGCCCATCGGCAGCGACTGGCCAAGCCCGTCCTTCTTCTCGTTCAGCGCAAGCAGCTGCATGGCAGCCGGGTGGAACCCGTCGTTCCCGCCCCGGTCGCAATCGGTGATGTAGAGGAATTTCCCCTTCACGCCTTTCCGGTCGAGGAAGGCGACCTGCTTCTGGCCCTTGGCCGATACATCGACGCGTTCCGGAACACGGTAAAGCTTGAGGTCGCCCAGCACCTCTTCCGCCGCGACCACCGACACCGGCGAAGGGCTCTCGAGTGCCTTTTGCATAATGCGCGCACCGGTGACGACAATTTCGGCAGAATCCGCATAGGCCACGGCTGCCGGAGGGGGCGGTGGCGGTGGCGGAGGCGGGAAGCCGTAGATCGGGGAGCCGGCAGCCGTGCTTCCGAAAGGATAACATGTCAGGCTCAAGGCCCGTGCCTGCGGCGGATCGGCCAGCGCCTGGAAATCGCTCCCGATGTTCAGCTTCCCGGCAACGGCCATGAGTTCGGCATTGTCGAAGCTCTGGTCGTTATCGTTGAGCAGCGTGAGCCACGACAGGAGATCGACCTTGAGTTTGCCCTCGCCCATCCCTTCACGCAGCCGCGCAACGTAATTGGCCTCCCAGTCGAAGCCCCACGAAATATAGGTCAGGGTCACCTGGTACGTTCCGCCCGCGGGACTGCGGGTGTCGATGGTGAAGACCGGCTGTGCCGAAAGCCCCACCGGAACGCGGTTGAAGGTGAGGCTCTCCGGCAATCCTGAACAACGGACTGCCTCGAACCCCTGCGCGGTCTGGAGAACCAGCCCCCCGTCCGCGCGGGTGCGCACGATCGCATCTTCCGACTGCGCCTTGCCCGTCGCGGGATTGGTGCGCGTAATGGTGACGCGGTTGCCAAGCGTGCCGTCGACCAAAGCAGCGGGGCTAAGGAGATCCGCATTGCGGTTCTTCTCGATCGTTCCGCCGGGGAGGCCCGTCACGATGGCGCTAACCGCCACCATTCCTTCCGATACACCGGTGAAACGGATCGTCGATTCGCCTGCCGGCAGCGTCACCGTCCGCACTTCGCTGATCATGGCGAAGCCTTGCGGCCAGTCGCGGTCCATCTCCTCGCCCTCGCCCCTGTCGGGATTGCGGTAGACGGTGACCGAAAGCTTTTCCGGCGCCGAAGCGTCGACGGCCTCACGTGCCTCGACGGGCCATGCCAAGGCCAGCGCCAGAAAACTCAAGAGGATGCGCATCGCAGCGACCCGCCGATCAGTAACGGGTCTCGAAGACTACGGTAACCTCGCGCTTGCTGTTGGCTGCGACCGGGATGGTCCACTTGCGCATGTCGGCGTTGACCTGCCGCCCCGTCACATCCTCAGAGACGACGCGATAGTCGCGCGTCCACCAGCCCTGGTCGAGACCCTGCTGGGTCAGGTCGACCTCGATCGCGGAGGGCTTCGCATTGGTGATGGTGTAGCGCATGGTCGTGCGCCAGTAATCGATCGCGCGGTCCTTCTCGATCTGGCGAACTACCTCGCCATTCTCGATCACGCGGTAGCGCGCGGACCTCTCATATTCGTCCGACGTGATCTTTTCGCGCTTTATGACCTCGGACTGGACGAAAACGTCGAACGCTTCGCCGGTCTGGAGCGACAGCTGGCTGCCCATCGGCGTATGGCCGATCGCGCTTTCGCCGATGAACTGAGGCGTACCCTGCGCATCGCGCTGGTAGAAGCGGACCGTTCCCGCCGGCAGGGCATCACCCAGACCCTGGTCGCGGCTCGAACTGAAACCGACCATGCTGGCCACGTTGTATGCGCGGTCGTCGGTGGCGAGCCAGCCGATCGTGCGCGAATACTGGCGCTTGGCGGGGACGCCCTGGATGTCGAGGAAGCTGACCTGCTTCGTCTGGGCATTGGCGATCGTCGTGCGCTCGGCCAACGGATAGAGATAGAAATCGCCCAGGCGCTCGCGATTGGCAGTCTCGGTGCCCGGCTGGACCATTCCGGGCGGTGGCGGTGGCGGAGTAGGATAGCCGCGCCGGTTGTAATAATTCTGATTGGCTCCCGAAGGATTGCCCGCGACCAGCAGTGTGTCGGCCGCATGGAAGGTCGTGCCGGTCTGGTTCGTCAACGTGACCCAGCCCTGCATATCGACCGTGCCCTTGGCCTCGTCGAACAGTGCGACATAGTCCGCGCTCCAGCCGAGGCCGGGCGTCAGGTAGCGGATCGAGGCGGGCCGCGTTCCCGCGCGATCGCTCTCGACCGTCACCGACAGCGTTGGCCGGGCGCGCAGGTTCGGCGGCACGCGGTCGAAGATCGTACGGACAGGAAGACCGTCGTCGCGCAGGACCTCGATACGGTCGCCAATCTTCACGACAACGCCGCCCGCCGTCGACAGCACTGTGGCCCGTTCACGCGTTTCGACGCCGGTCGCCGGATTGGTCCTGATCAGCGTGACGGTCTGGCCGATCGCCTTTTCCATCAGCTTGGTCGGGGTCAGCAGGTCGAAGTCGAAGTTCTGTTCGACGATGCCTGCGCCCGCTGCGGAGAAACTGAGAGTCTCAGGCCGGATACGGGCCGAAACGTCGGGAAATTCGATCCGCGTGCGTCCCGATCCGATGGCGAGTTGGCGGACATCCTGCACCAGCGCCTGGTCGTTGTTGTAGATGGTGACCGACACGTCGCCCTGTGAAGTGGCATCCGGGTCAGCCAGCTTTTCGGCGGTGGTCTGGGCGGGCAGCGATGCCGGCACGAGTAGTGCGGCGGTGGCCAGAAGCGAAAATGCGCGAACCTTCATCCCAATCCCCTTTGAGCGGTTTTTAGCTGAAGGTTGAGAGGTTTACTTTTGTTCCCTCAGCACTTCTGCAACCTTGGCATTTATTTGCTGAACGCTGAATGGCTTCGGAATGAAATGCATGTTCTCGATGTCAATTTCATTGCGCAAGGTCTCTTCGGCATAGCCCGACATGAAGAGGATCGGCAGTTTGGGCTTCACCCGCCGGATGGCGCGCGCCATCGCCGGGCCGTCCATTGCAGGCATGACTACGTCAGAGACGATCAGGTCGAAGTCCTCCTTGCCGTTGGCTATGGCGGCAAGACCCTCCTCGCCATCCGAAGCGGTGACAACAGTGTACCCTGCCCGGACAAGCGCGCGTTCGGCGACGGCGCGGACCATGTCCTCGTCTTCAACCAGCAGCAGCTTGCCGCCGGCCGACCAGTCGCTTGCGCGCTGGTCCTCGCTCTCGTCCACGGGCTTGGCCGGAATCGGCATCGCACCCTTGTGGACCGGAAGATAGACGGTGAACCGCGCCCCAGCCGCGCTGCCATCCGCGCCGCGGACATTGTCGGCGAAGATGAAGCCATTCGACTGCTTCACGATACCATAGACGGTCGAGAGGCCTAGGCCGGTGCCCTTGCCCTGCTCCTTGGTGGTGAAGAAGGGTTCGAAGATCTTGTTGAGATGCTCCGACGGGATGCCGCCGCCGGTGTCCTGCACGATCAGCACCGTGTAGTCGTCGGCGGGCATGATATCGACGCCCATCTTGCGCACGTCGCGCGCCGAAACGCGCCTTGTTGCGAGCGTCAGCCTGCCCTTCCAGTCCTGCTTGCCGGTCTTGGCCGCATGGGCCTGCATGGCGTCGCGGGCATTGACCGCGAGATTGACGATGACCTGCTCGAGCTGCTGCGGATCGGCGCGGACCGGCCCGAGCTCGCGGTCGTGGCGCACGACGAACTCGATCTTCTCGCCCATCAGGCGCTTCAGGAGTTGGCTGACTTCGCTGACCACGTCGGGAAGCTGGAGGACCACCGGGCGCAGGGTTTGCTGGCGGCTGAAGGCCAGCAGTTGCCGCGTCAGAGAAGCCGCACGATTGGAGTTGGCGCGGATCTGCTGGATGTCGTCGTAGTCGCTGTCGCCCGGCGTGTGGCGCAGGAGCATCAGGTCGCAATAGCCGATGATGGCGGTGAGCACGTTGTTGAAGTCATGTGCAACGCCGCCCGCCAGCTGACCCACGGCCTGCATCTTGGTGGCCTGCGCGACCTGGCGGCGCAGGCGCTTCTCTTCGGTGGAGTCGGTGATCGACAACAGGACCGCCGCATCGCCAAGGCCGCGCACGCCGGCGAGCCCGATCGAAACCGGTTCCTCGGCATTGCTGGCGAGACGCACCGCCATGTCCCCGCTCGAGGTCGCGCCTTTGGCGAAGCGGCGCACGGTATCCGACATCGCTGCCTTGTCTTCGCGCACGACGAGGTCCGAGGGGAACTGGGGAAGCCCCTCGCCTTCCTTCTCAACTGCCCGCAGGAATGCCTTGTTCGCGAACAGGAAACGGCCGTCGCGATCGGTCAGTGCAAGCCCGAGGGGGAGTGCCGACAGGAGCGCTTCGAGTTGGGGAATCGCGGCCTTGCCGCTGCCCTCGCCGCCGCCGCCGATCCCGACGGTGCTGTCGACTAGCAGCATCAGCGAAGGGGCCTGGTCCGCCTCGCTGACCCGCGGCGCGTTGGGCAGGTCGAGCGGAACGTGAACGAGCGTCTGGGGCGAACCCTGCTGGCCCTCGCGCGCGAAGAAGATGCGGTCGCGGTCATCCGAACGCAGGAGCTGCACGAACTCCATCCCGACGAGCGAATTGTCGCTGCTGCCCGTCGCCCTTTCGGCAAGCCCGGAGGTGGCGGCCTGAACGATCCCGTCCGGCGCAACCAGCGCAAGCTCGAGCCCCGCGCGCGACATGACATCGCCGAACGGTCCCATCACGCGTTCGCTCAGGCCGTCATAACTGCGTTCCTGGACGATTTCGGCGAAGCGCCAGACGAGGTAGTCCTCGGCCCTGCCCGCACGATCGATGGCAAGGCTGAAGCGGCGGTCGCCCTCTTCGCTTGCGAGCAGTTCGACTAGCGCCGAACCGTCGCGCCAGGCCTCGCGCGCGGCCGCCATCATCGCGGCGCGGCCATCTTCGGCAAAGGGCAGCTCGAGGGGTGAGACGGCCTTGTCGAACCAGGCTTCGAAAGTCTCGTTGGCACAGGTCAGGCGGTTCGCCCGGTCGGTGATGGCGATGCCGCGACGGCGGTTCTCGATCGCAGCCGCAGTGACCGACCAGTCGGGCAGCGTCGATTCCTGTTCGACCGGCGCGGAGCGGAGGCGGGCCACGAGAAGCAGGGTCAGCAGGACTGCGACAAGGGCGCCGCCATATGCAACCGCAACGACCGTCTCCTGCCCGATCAGCCACACCAGCGAAATCGAGACCAGGCACGCGGCGAAGATGCCGAGTGTCAGCGGCAGCGGCGGCAGGCGCCCGATGGGATTTTCTTCCTTGGCGATCACTCGGCGCCCTCGGCAAGCCGCTGGTCGAGGCGCTCGGTCATCTTGCGCAACCGGCGACTGCGTTTGCGTGCGACGACGAAACGCCAGATGAACCCGGAAACGAGGTAGCCGATGGCAGCACCGACGATCGACAGGACGATGAAGCCGAAGATCGTGACCAGCACCGTCACACCGACCCCTTCGAACATGCCGACGAACCAAGCCCAGCGGCCGCTCGCGATCTCGCTTTGCGCCGCACCGCCGGTGACGCCGGCATCGACCTTCAGAATAAACTCGCCGACCTTGTTGGCGACCACGGCCCAGAAGGGGAAAGTGAAGGGATTGGTGATGAAGGTCACCAATGCCGCAAGCGGTACGTTCGCACGCGCAGGCAGGGCCATGAAAGCGGCGAGGAATATCTGCCCGACCGGCACGATGAACCCGGCAAAGATGCCGAGGGCCACGCCGCGCGGCACCGAGCGGCGGGTGAAACGCCACAGCTCCGGCGACAGGAACCGGTGCGCGATAGGCCGGAGATACTTGTTCTCCGCCATTTCCTCGCGCGTCGGCATCCGCTTGCGGAACCAGTCCGACAGTGCCGTCTTCGATTGTGGCTTGCTCATTGACACGGTCCCGAAATGCGCTGCCCCACTGGCAAGTGCAAGGGCCGCGCGAAAGCGAAGTGCGATGAATTCACCGTTGTGCTCGACAGAGGCTGTCTGGGTCAGCCGCGCTCGCGCATCAGGCGGGCCTTGTCGCGCTGCCAGTCGCGATCCTTGGTGGCCTGTCGCTTGTCGTGCGCCTGCTTGCCCTTGGCCAGGGCCAGTTCGACCTTGGCCCGTCCGGTGGAGTTGAAATAGACCGACAACGGCACGAGGGTCATGCCCTTGCGCTCGACCGCGCCGAACAGCTTCTCGATCTCGCGCGCATGGAGCAGCAGCTTGCGCGGTCGCCGCGGTTCGTGGTTGAGGCGATTGCCGTGCGAATATTCGGGAATGTTGGCGTTCACCAGCCAGACCTGCCCGTCGCGGACCTCGGCATAGCTTTCCTTGATGCTCGCCTCACCCGCGCGCAGCGCTTTCACCTCGGTGCCCTGCAGCGCAAGGCCCGCTTCGAACGTGTCCTCGATCGTATAGTCGAAGCGCACCTTGCGGTTGTCGGCGACGATCTTCTGCTTGTCGAAGGTTGCGGGTTTCGGGCGTGCCATGATGCGGCGCCATGTAGGCAAGGTCGCGGCGCAGCGAAAGGGCTTGTGAAGCCTTTCTCTTCGGTCAATGCTCCGATCGGGGAGACAGGCGATGATTATCGGCAAGACGGACCGGCGCAGCATTCTGGCGGGGCTGGCAGCATTCCCGCTGATATCCGCAACGGGAGGCATGACCGCGGCGTTGCGCGAGCCGATAACCGTGTTCGAAGCCCGCCGGATCGTGACCATGTCGCAATCCATGCCAAGGTCGCGTTTCATGGCCGTGGCCGGAGGGATGATCCTGGGACTTGGCGAGTCCCTCGATGCCCTCGCCCCCTGGACCGGCGGTCGCCAGTTTTCGCTCGACCGCAGGTTTGCCGACAAGGTCATCTTCCCGGGACTTGTCGATCCGCATATCCACCCGATGCAGGCCGCAATCATGCTGGGCATGCCGTTCCTGGCACCCGACGACTGGACACTTCCATCGGGCAAGTGGCCCGGCATCCAGTCGCAGGAGGCCTTCCGCTCGCGCCTCGCCCAGGTCGTTGCCTCGAACCCGTTCAATCCCTTGATCGTCTGGGGGCATCACGAGCTTTTCCATGGTCCCATCGGGCGCGCCGAGCTGGATGCAATCGCGCCCGATCGGCCTTTGCTGGTCTGGCAGCGAAGCTTCCACGACATCTACGCCAATAGCGCCGCACTCGAGTGGATGGGGCTCTCCGACCCCGCCGCGTTCGCCACAGCACTGAGCGCGGCAGGTGCCCAGCCCGAGCATGGCGACATTGCGCGCGGGATGTTTTCGGAGACGGCGTTGCAGGTCGCGCTGGCCAAATTGCGCCCGGTGATCCTCGCGCCGCAAACGCTCCAGCAGGGTTTTGCCGGACTGATCCAGATGATGCATGAGCGCGGTGTCACCACCACCAGCGATCTTGCGACAGGTATTTTTGCTCGCTTCGATACCGAAGCCGGCCTCATTGCCCGCGCATTCTCGACCGGCAATCCAGCTGCGCGGGTGAACCTCATGCCCATCGCCGCAGAGATCGATGCGGTCGAGGATATCGAGGCATGGATGAAGGATCGCACGGCGAAGTTCGTCAGCGATAATGTCAGCCTGAAGCGCCGCGTGAAATTGTTCGCCGATGGCGCCTTCTTCGCCCAGAATATGCAGATGGCCGCGCCGGGCTACTCGGACGGTCACCTGGGCAAGTGGCTGACCGAACCGGACAAGCTTCACGACCAGATGCAGCGATACTGGCAGGCGGGTTTCGCGCTGCACATCCACGTCAACGGGGACGAAGGGGCCGAGGTCGTTCTCGACGGCCTGGGCAAGCTCTCGCCGCGCCCGGCGCAGGACATCGTCGTCGAGCACCTAGGCTATTGCACCGAGGAGCAGGTTGCCCGGATTGCCCGGCTCGGGGCCATGGTGTCCGCCCAGCCCAACTACATCCGCGTCCTTGGCGGTGCCTATGCCAAGCGCGGCTTCGGCCCCGACCGGGCAGCACTGATGAACCGCCTTGGATCGGTTGAACGCGCGGGGATCCCGCTGGGCCTGCACAGCGATTTCAACATGGCACCCATCGATCCGTTCTATCTCGCATGGATTGCCCAGACACGCATGGGGATCGACGATGTCGCCCGCGCCCCGCAAGAGCGCCTGTCACGCGAAAAGGCCCTGCGCGCTATCACCATCGAAGCGGCGCGCGTGATCGGCATGGATGGCGAGATCGGTTCGCTTGCAGCGGGCAAGAAAGCCGATTTCGTCGTGCTGGATCACGATCCCTTCGAGATCGAGACGGCGGCGATGAAGGATCTGCCGATCCGGGCGACCGTCTTTGAGGGTCGCGTCTGACCGGTTTACATCAGGCCCGCGTGGACCAGCGCCTCGTCGACCGCCTTTCGACTGGACTCGCTGGCGTTGACCAACGGCAATCGCACATCGCAGGAAAACCAGTCGTGGACCCGGCTGAGCGCATATTTTGCCGGTGCCGGGCTGGCGTCCGAGAACATCGCATAATGCAGCGGAAACAGCTTGTCGTTCAGCTCACGAGCCTTGACGAGATCGTTGGCTGCAATGGCGGCGTGGAACTCGGCACACAGCGCGGGTGCAACATTAGCGGTGACCGAGATACAGCCTGATCCACCCGCAGCTGAATGCGGCAGCCACAGCTCGTCATTGCCCGACAGCTGGCAGAAGTCATGGCCGATACCCATCCGGTGGTCGGCGACGCGCGACAGGTCTCCGCTGGCATCCTTGATGGCAACGATGCGCTTGGGGTACTTGGTAACCAGTTCGACCACCGTTTCGTCGAGAATGTCGGTGACCGTGCGCGCGGGCACATTGTAGAGCACCATCGGCAGGTCGCTGTTTTCGGCGAGGAAGCTGAAATGGGCGATCAGACCCGCCTGGCTCGGGCGATTGTAATAGGGCGCAACCAGAAGGCCTGCGGCAGCCCCCGCCTTCTTGGAGAAATTCATGTGCAGGAGCGCGTTGTTGGTATCGTTCGAACCGCAACCCGCGATCACCGGCACGCGACCGGCAGCTTGCTCGATGCAAACTTCGATGACCCGGTGATGCTCCGCATTCGACAGGGTCGAGGCTTCACCGGTGGTGCCGCAGGCGACCAGCGCGCTGCTGCCGTTTTCGATTTGCCAGTCGACCAGCTTGCGAAAAGCGGCCTCGTCAAACGATCCGTCGCGAAAAGGAGTCGCCAGAGCCGGAATCGAGCCTGAGAACATTTGCGGAAGTCCTGCGTTACCTGCATGAATGGTCGGACGAATTCGCGCGACCGGGAAATTTCATTCAGCGCCTGATAAGGAGCCGGGGGGCATTATGTCCAGCATGGGACTAAAGACAGCATTTTCTTTCGTATTGCTCGGCGGCGCCGCGCTCGCCTTCCCCTCTGTCGCCCACGCCGAAGACCCGGATTCCTGGGACAATGCCCGCAATAACCTCGTCGCCCAGAGCAGCGGCCGGATGGCCGGAGCGATTTCGCGCTGGGAATACCTTGTCGGCCAGCAAAACCTGTCGTTCAACGAGTATGCCGGCTTCATCACGACATATCCCGGGTTTCCGCGCCAGGAACTTCTCCAGACGCGTGCCGAGGCCGCGCTCGATCGTGACGCCGTGACGCCGGAGGCGCTCGTCGCCTTCTTCGACCGCAACCCCCCGATCTCCAACGGCGCGAAGGCACGTTATGCCTTGGCTCTTGCGAGCTTGAAGCGCCCCGAGGCCTTCGACATTGCGCGCGCCGCCTGGCGTGGGGGCACGATGAGCAGCCCTGCCGAAGCCTACATGCAGGGCCTGTTCGGTGCGCGTTTCACGCCCGATGACCAGGCCGCACGCATGGACGCCCTGTTGTGGCAGGGCGACAAGGAGGCTGCGGCCCGACAAATCGTCAATTTGCCTGCATCCGAGAGGCAAATGTCGATGGCGCGGCTCTCGCTGTTGCAGGGCAGCCTGCCGCAGGACATCGGCCTGACGGTCCCGGGCAACGCGCAGAGCGATCCCGGATACGTCTACAATCTCGCACGCCATTACCGCTCTTCAGGTCAGATGCCTATGGCGGTGAGTACGCTCGCCAACCGACCTGCCTTCACCAGCCTTGCTCATGATCCTGAGGATTTCATCGGCGAGGCTCTCCGCGTTGCCAAGTCCGCCGGTTCCGATCCTGCCGCGCGCATCGCAGCGCGGGTCGACGACCTGTTTGCGCCCGATGCGGACGTCAGCAAGATGTCGTTCCGGCTGCGTGACGACTACACTTCGTTGATGTGGCTCGGCGGGACGAGCGCACTCTGGAATCTTGGCGATGGCAAACGCGCTGCGCCGCTTTTCTATCGCTATGGCGCGGCAGCGCAGACGGCCCAGACCCGGTCGAAGGGTTTCTACTGGGCCGGTCGCGCTTCGAAACGTGCCGGCGACATGGCCGAGGCCAACCGCTATTTCGAAATGGCCGCGGCCTATCCCGACAGGTTCTACGGCCATCTCGCGCTCGAGGAGCTCGGTCGCCCCTTCCCCAACCTGGCGAAGGCCGGGGTTGCCTTGCCGACCCCCGAACAGCGCGCGGAATTCAACCGCATGCCGCTCGTCGCGGCCGTGCGCGAAGTCGCCCGCGGGGCACCGTGGCGCACGGGCATCTGGTTCTATCGCGAACTCGCCTCGCAGGCAGATACGCCAGAGGAACATGCTCTCATTGCCGAACTCGCCCGCGATATCGGCAGGCGGGACCTTGCGGTGATCCTTGCCGATGCGGCGGGGGGCAACGGGCATGACCAGTTTATCGTCCAGGGCTTCCCCACGCTCCAGCTGCCGCAGGGAGCGGACTTCACCCTGGTCCATGCCATTGCGCGGCAGGAAAGCCAGTTCGCCCAGAACGCGATCAGCCACGCAGGCGCCCGCGGGCTCATGCAGCTCATGCCGGGCACGGCGCGCGAGGAAGCTGGCAAGGCAGGCATGAACTACATGTCCGCCTCCCTCACAGACGACCCCGCCTACAACATCACGCTGGGCAACAATTACATCCAGCGCATGGTCTCGTACTACAACGGCAGTTACCCGCTCGCTATAGCGGCCTACAATGCGGGCCCCGGCAACGTGAACAAGTGGCTGCGTGCGAACGGCGATCCGCGCACCGGGTCGATCAGCTGGATCGAATGGATCGAGAAGATCCCGATCTACGAGACCAAGAACTACGTCCAGCGCGTGGTCGAGAACGCTTCGATGTACGAGACGCTCTATCCCGAGCGCACGCCGTACAAGCGTGCGCGTTCGGTGAGTGACTTCCTGCGCTGACCTCGGCTAGGGGCGGCAGCATGTCCGCGCCGACAAACCCCATAACGCCCGCCGGTTATGCCGCCATGAAGGCACGCTACGATCATCTCCTGGGAAAGGAACGCCCGGAGATCGTCGAGATCGTCAGCTGGGCGGCGGGCAATGGCGACCGCAGCGAGAACGGCGATTATCTCTATGGTCGCAAGCGCATGCGGGAGATCGACCGCGAACTCGCTTACCTTGCCCGCAGGATGAAGGCGGCGCGCGTCATCGAACCGGGTGAGCAACCCGACAAGAACCGTGCCTTCTTCGGTGCAACTGTCACCCTCGCCGACGAGGACGACAACGAGAAGGTGGTCACCCTCGTCGGAGATGACGAGCAGGATGCCGGTATCGGTCGCATCGGGTGGTCCTCCCCCCTCGCCCGCGCGCTGAAAGGTGCCGCGGTCGGGGATTTGCGCAGCGTGCGGCTTCCCGGCGGGCACAAGGAATGGGAAGTGATCGCCATCGACTATGCGTAAGACGATTGCCCTTGCCCTGATATGCCTCGCAGCGCCACTGGCAGCGAAGGATAGCCTCGGCGTTTTTTCGGACTGGGGCGCGTTTCGCGACCCTTCTGTTCCACGCTGCTATGCGATCGCCGTTGCAACCGATAGCAAGGCGAAGCGCGAGTTCGAGCCTTTCGCCTCGGTAGGAACCTGGCCTCGCCGCAAGCTTCGCGGGCAAGTCCACTTTCGCCTATCCCGCCAGATCGCCGACAAGGCTGCCGTAAGTCTCATTTTGGGCCGGAAAAGTTTTCGCCTGACGGGCGGCGGGGCCGATGCCTGGGCGGAGGACCGGACCATGGACGCAGCCATCCTTGCCGGAATGCGCTCGTCCCCGCGGATGAAGATCAGGTCGACCGATCGCAGCGGCCGTCGGTTCACCGACAACTATTCATTGGCCGGCGCGGCAAGCGCGATCGACGCCGCGACGCTCGGCTGCGCCCGCCTCAAATAGAAAACGGGCCGGAAGCGACGTGCGCTCCCGGCCCGATTTCCTGATCCGCCCGATTAGAAGCGGACGCCTACGCCGGCCATGATCTGGTGGCGGTCGAGATCAACGTCGAAGCGGTTGCTGTCGGGAACGCTGCCGCTGAAGTCGACTTCGCCCTTCTGATAGTTCGAATAACGATACTCGACATTGATGAAGGTGCTCGGATTGATGGCATATTCAACGCCCGCACCTGCGCGCCAGCCGTCGAGATCGAGGTCCTGGTTGAACTCGGTCGTGCCATCGTTCGAAAGCAGGTTGAGCTTCATGTTGGTGTAGCCGCCCTTGGCATAGACCAGCAGGTCCGGTGCAGCCTTCACGCCAGCACGCACGCCGAGGAAGAGATCACGTCCGGCATCGACGCGGCCGTAGCCGAAGCCTTCCCAGTCGCCATCGGCGAATTCGGTCTCCGCCGTGCTCTTGGTGAGCTCGGCTTCGACGCCGATCACGGCGTTGCCGATATCGAAGTCGTAGCCAACGTTGGCGCCGTAGACGAAGCCTTCGATCGACTGGTCGTTGTCGACAGTGCTGTCGTCATCGATGCTGCTGCCGGCCGAAAGCATGTCGTAGCCGGCAACGCCCTGTGCGCGAAAGCCGTCGAACTGGCTGTCGGTGCTTTGGGCAAAGGCAGGGGTCGAAATGGCCGCGATCGAGGCGGCGGCGAGGAAGGCGGTTGCCTTGTTCATGGTATTGCTCCGTTTATGGTTCCGCGGGCCGTCCGGCACCGCGTGGACCTTCAGAACGGGGCATCGATGCGGTTGGTTTCCTGAACAGGGCACAACATAAAATCGTTGTTTTTTAGACACATCTGATGCGATGAGTGGTTCAGTTCGGGCGACGAATTGACGCGAACCCGAAAACGTCGATGAACCGTTGACCGGGCTGGTCGAATCCCGGGAACTTCACCGAAAGCCGGTCATTCACGCGCGCCCGCACGCCCGTGCTTTCTTTTATGGCGCCCTGCCACTATATGCGCGCTTCCCATGGCCGATACGCACCTCATGAGCATCCCCGGGCAGGTGGACCCGGTTCCCGTCGCGCGTGACATCACGCCGCGCGCCGACGGTCGCATTGACCTGCTTGGTCTGCCGAAGGAGCGGATCCGGGAATTGTTCGAGACCGCCGGGTTGGAACCGAAGCAGGCAAAGCTGCGCGCCAAGCAGGTATACCACTGGCTCTACCATCGCGGCGTCACCGATTTCGAGGCGATGACCGATATCGCCAAGACCATGCGCCCCTGGCTGGCCGAGCGCTTCGTCGTCGGTCGTCCCATTGTGATCGAGGCCCAGCACTCGGTCGACGGCACGCGCAAATGGCTGCTCCAGACCGATGACGGCCACGATTTCGAAATGGTGTTCATCCCCGATGCCGATCGCGGCACGCTGTGCGTGTCGAGCCAGGTGGGCTGCACGCTCAACTGCCGGTTCTGCCACACGGGCACGATGAAGCTGGTGCGCAACCTGACGCCCGGCGAGATCGTCGGGCAGGTCATGCTGGCGCGCGACGCCCTGGGCGAATGGCCCAAGGGCAAGATGGATTTTGCCGATGATGCGGACGAGGCGGAGTACACCGCCGACGGGCGCCTGCTGACCAACATCGTCATGATGGGCATGGGCGAGCCGCTGTACAATTTCGACAATGTCCGCGACGCGCTGCGCCTCGTGATGGACGGCGACGGACTGGCTTTGTCCAAGCGTCGCATCACGCTTTCCACCAGCGGCGTCGTGCCGATGATGGAAAAGTGTGGCGAGGAAATCGGCGTCAATCTTGCCGTCTCGCTCCACGCGGTGACCAAGGAAATCCGCGACGAGATCGTCCCGATCAACAAGAAATACGGCATCGAGGAACTGCTGCAGGCCTGCGCCGACTATCCCGGCGCCAGCAATGCCCGTCGCATCACTTTCGAATACGTGATGCTCAAGGACAAGAATGACAGCGACGAACACGCGCGCGAACTCGTGCGCCTGATCAAGCAGTACAAGTTGCCCGCCAAGGTCAATTTGATCCCGTTCAACCCGTGGCCCGGCGCGCCTTATGAATGCTCGACGCCCGAGCGGGTGAAGCGTTTCTCCGAGATCATCTTCGAGCACGGGATCAGCGCGCCTGTCCGCACCCCGCGCGGTCGCGACATCGATGCCGCCTGCGGCCAGCTGAAGACCGCCGCCGAGAAGAAGAGCCGAGCCCAGCGCGATCGCGAGGCTGCCGAGGCTGCCGCTTCCTGATGACCGACGAGGCGACGCTCGCTTGGTACGAACGCGAGGCGCCTGACTACACAGCTCGCGGGCCGCAAGGCCGCAGCCACCATCTGGATGGATTTCTCGCACGTCTCGCTCCAGGCTCGGAAATCCTCGAGCTGGGTTGTGGAGGCGGCCGCGACGCCGCGCATATGCTGGGCTGCGGTTTCATCGTGGATGCTACCGACGGCACGGCGGCCATGGTCAGCAAGGCCAGGGACCTGCGCGCAGTGCCGGCACGCCAGATGCGTTTCGACGAGTTGGCAGTGGAGGCTGCGTATGACGCCGTCTGGGCGCATGCGAGCCTGCTCCACCTTCCCCGCGCCGCCCTTCCGGGGGTCCTCGTCGCCATCCACCGGGCGCTCCGCCCCAATGGTCTCCATTTCGCCAATTACAAGCTGTGCGACGAAGCGCATCCCGATGAAGGGCGTGACCTGTTGGGCCGCTGGACCAACCTGCCATCGCCCGAGTGGCTTGAAGACGCATATCGGAACGCCGGATTCACGTTCGTCGAACGCGAGCGTTATCCCGGGAGCGGGCGTGACGGGACGCAGCGCGACTGGCTCGCCCTGACGGTGCAGCGCATCGTTTGAGAACGCTCGTCGGACAGGCCTTTCCTACATTTCAGACCTGTGCTGAAAGATTGTCATTGCGCGCATCCGATCGTCGAAAACCTCGGATTTCCGCCAGTTTGGCGAGGGAGAGATATTAATATGCTGGACCGTGTTCCATGTGTTCCATCCTGTAGGACCCTGATTTCGGAATGAGTGCCAGACTCCTCGCCCTTTGCACCGGCACGCCGAGCCCGCTGCCTGACGGCAAGCTGAGTGCGATCGACAAGCAGGAACGCACGGGTCAAATTCGCATCGGTCGTATGGGCCTCGACGGCGACGCGCAGGTGGACCGCAAGCATCACGGCGGCGAGCATATGGCAGTGCACCACTATCCGGCGGACCACTACGGCTATTGGCGCACCGAGCTACCCGCGGTGGCGAGGCTTGGAACTCCGGGCGCCTTCGGTGAGAACCTGCATGTGGCGGGCCTCACGGAGAGCGACATCCTCATCGGCGATCGCTTCAGGGTCGGCAGCGCGCTGCTGGAAGTCAGCATGGGCCGCCAGCCCTGCAGCACCCTCGCCCGCCACTTCGAGCAACCCGACATGGTGAAGCGCATCGTCGCGAACGGTCGTTGCGGGTGGTATTATCGGGTGCTCGAGGGAGGTGAGGCTGAGGCGGGCGATATCTTCGAGCGGGTCGAAAGTGGCGCGCCGGAGTGGACTGTCGAACGGGCGTTTGCCTTGTTGTTCGAGCCGAAACGGGTGCCCGACCGCGCGGAAATTGAAGAATTCATTGCGCTCCCGGCCCTCGGCCCCGTTTGGCGCAAGAAAGCGGAGGCGAAGTTCGCCTGAAGGCGTCCATTCGTCCCGCCAGATGCCTCGTTTTATCGCTAATTTGGAGTTAAGCGCGCTTGTTCATCCGCGGTTCTGCAGCCTCGCGCATTGTGGGTTCAAGGAACCGACACATCGCAGATGAGGTAGAACGATGAAGAAGATCGCACTCGCATTCGCCGCCGGCACCATGGCCCTTACCGGCCTCGCCACCGCAACCCCGGCCGCCGCCGACCCGCCACCATGGACCCCCGCGCACGGCAAGCGTGCCAAGGACCGCGCCATGTACGACAGCCGCGGCTACTACGTCACGCCGCGCCGCATCAGCCGGGACGACTACATGTGGCGCGGACGCGATGGCCGCTACTACTGCCGCCGCGACAATGGCACCACCGGTCTGGTGATCGGCGCTGGCGTCGGTGCCCTTGCAGGCCATGAGCTTGCGGGTCGTGGCGACAAGACGCTCGGCGCCATTCTCGGTGGCGCAGTCGGTGCCATCGTCGGTCGCGAAATCGACCGTGGCAGCCTGAGCTGCCGCTAACGACGAGGGTCCAGGGCCCTTCGGATCGCAAGAGCGCGCCGCCACCGAAAGCCGGTAGCGGCGCGCTTTCTTTTGGCGACGCCTCGGCTATGGTTCGCGCATGAGCAGCGACAGGCCGAGCGTTCTGGTTACCGGAGGGGCGCACCGTCTCGGCAAGGCCATTGTCCAGCGTTTCGCAGCCGCGGGTTGGCACGTCGTCATCCACTACGGCCGCTCCCGGCACGCCGCGGAGGCGCTCGCCGAAACTCTAGCCCATGCCGAAACGGTCGGTTGCGATCTGGCCGACGGCGACGCGGCAGTCGCCATGATCGCATCGCTGACCGGGCGCATTCCGGACTGGCGGGCTTTCATCAATTGCGCCGCAATATTCGAGTTCGACAATGTAACCGAACTCGACCCTGCCACGAACGAGCGGGCAATGCAGGTCAATGCCCGTACCCCCGCACGAATGGCCCAGGCCTATCTTGCTGGAGCACAGGCTCGCTTGGGGAGGCGCGTAATCCATGTCACCGACCAGAAGATCGCCAACCCCAACCCCGACTTCTTCAGCTACACCATGAGCAAGCATGCCCTTGCGGCCACAGTGCCAATGCTGGCGATGGGAGCGTGCCGTCCCGAGGATCGGGTCTATGCCCTCGCCCCCGGTGCCATCCTCGCCAGCCACGACCAGCGCGAGGAAGAGACCGAACTTTCCCACCGGATGAACCTGCTTGCCCGCAAGACGGCAAAGGAAGAAGTCGCCGACGCGGCACTGTTCCTGGCCGAGGGCAGCCTTAAGAGCGGACAGACACTTTATCTCGACAGCGGCCAGCACCTGCTGCGCCAGCCCCGCGACGTGATCTATCTCGCGCGTGAGGGAGCTGCTTCATGAAGCGGCATTCGCTCAGCACGCGCCTGTGGCATTGGCTCAATGCCCTATGCGTCGTCGTCCTCTTCATGTCCGGCCTGACCATTTCCAACGCCCATCGGCACCTGTATTGGGGCGACTGGGGTTTCGATGCCCGGCAAGCGTGGTTCGACGTGCCGCGTTTTCCCGACTGGATGACCATCCCCGGCCACTACAGCCTGGCCGTGGCGCGTGACTGGCATATCCTCATGGCCTGGCCTTTCGCCTTGGGCCTGCTGTTCATGTGGGTCGCCATGCTCGTGAGCAGGCACTTCGTGCGCGACATCGCCACCGCCCGCAGCGAATGGCGTCCGCAAGCCATCCTCGATGACATAGTCCAGCACCTGAAGCTCGATTTCAGCCATGCCGGAGGCAAGTACAACTTCCTCCAGAAGCTCGCTTACGGGGCGGTTCTCGGCATTTTCCTGCCCATGATGATCTTCACCGGCATTTCTATCAGCCCCGGAATGGGCCCGGCGTTCGGCTGGCTCATCAACCTGTTCGGAGGTCGCCAGTCGGCACGGAGCCTGCACTTCATCTTCGCCTTCGCCACTTGCGGTTTCTTCTTCGTCCATATCGCGCTGGTCGTCCTTTCAGGGCCGATCCACCAGATCAGGGACATGCTCACCGGAGGACGCATCGATGAAGCGTAGGAGTGTCCTCGCCGGCCTCGGTGCGCTCTGGGTTGCCGGCTGCAACAAGGTGGCGGAAACCGATACGGGGGCAAAGCTTCTTTCCGCTGCGGAGAAGTGGCATCGGGGTGCACACCGCCTGCTGATCGACCGCAAGGCGCTCGCACCCGAGTATCCGCGCAGCGCCGTGTCCCCGTTCTTCCGCGGGAATGGCTCGACCGATCCGCAGAACGGCGAATATCCGCGCCATGCTGCCAATGGCTTTCGTGACTGGCGGCTCGAGATCCGCGGACTGGTGGAAACGCCGCTCAGCCTGTCGCTCGACAATGTCCGCAAGCTTCCCCAGCGCACGCAGGTAACGCGCCACGATTGTGTCGAGGGCTGGAGCGCGATCGGCGAATGGACCGGACCGCTGCTCTCCCTGTTGCTGGAAGCCGCAAAGTTGAAGCCGGAGGCCCGCTTCATCGTCTTCCACTGTGCCGACGAATACAAGGGCACGAGCTATTACGAGAGCATTGACCTGGTCGATGCTTTCCATCCGCAAACGATCGTTGCCCACCAGCTCAATGGTGAACCACTGCCAGTCCGAAACGGTGCGCCGTTTCGCATGCGGATCGAACGACAACTCGGCTACAAGCAGGCGAAATACCTCACCGCAATCGAAGCTGTCGCGAGCCTCGAAGGCATCGGCGAGGGGCAAGGCGGGTTCTGGGAAGACCGGTCCGGCTACCAATGGTACGCCGGAATCTAGGGCCTATTCAGGGAAGGAGTCGCAGGACCGCTTCCATGCCAGCCGGATCATCTCCTCGAGCACTTCGAGATCGATGTCGTCGAGCTTGTTCACATAGAGGCAGGCCTTGCCCATCGAATGTTTGCCCAGTTTCGCGAGCAACGGGGCGAAAGCCGCCGCTTCGGTTTCGTCCCCGCAACGCAGGACATAGAGCGAATGCTTGGCCTTGCGCGGGCTGAAGCCCTGACGGCACATGGTCCCTCCATGCCCGCTTTCATACCGGTACTGGTAGGATCCGTATCCGATGATGCTTGGCCCCCACATCTGGGGTTTCTCGCCTGTCGCATCGCGGAAAATCTGATCGAGCACCTGGGCCTCCTCGCGCTTGCGCTCCGGCCCTACCTGCGAGATGAAGTCAGCAGGTTCGATCCTTGTGACGACAGTCTTGGCTTCGGCCATCGATTACAGCTCCGGCAGGTGAAAGGATTGCGAGCATAGCATGAGCAAGCGCCTCGTTGCCCGGTTTCTTGAATCGACGGTGCGCGAAGGCACCCTTTCAGTGCGCTTTGCTGACGGGGACGAGCGCACATTCGGCAAGTCATCAGATGGTTTTCCCGATATCGCCATTGCCTTCACCGATGCCAAGGTGCCGCGTGACATCCTGCTCGATCCCCGCATCGGTGCGGGTGAGGCATTCATGGACGGTCGCCTCGTAATCGAGCGCGGCGGGATCATGGATCTGGTCCAATTGCTGCGGTCGAACAAGCCGTGGGAGCGCGGCGGGGTTCTTCGCGCGCCGAGATTGGCTCAGCGCCTCAAAAACCGCGCGGCATTCGCAATTGAGTCGGTCAACAACAGGATCGGATCGCGCCGCAACGTTTCGCACCACTACGATATCGGCAACGCCCTCTACCGCCTCATGCTCGATCCCGAGCACATGCAGTATTCCTGTGCCTACTGGCCAGAAGGTGTGACCACACTATGCGAAGCACAGGAGGCCAAGCTTGCGCATATTGCCGCAAAGCTTGCGCTTGCCGACGGGCAGAACGTGCTCGACATTGGCTGCGGATGGGGCGGGATGGCGATCTATCTCGCGAGCAAGTTCGACGTGCGTGTCACCGGTATCACGCTCTCGCAGGAGCAGCTCGCCCTCGCTCGGGAACGCGCCGTGTCGGCGGGCGTCGCCGATCGCGTCACATTCGATCTGGTCGACTATCGCGACGTCCCGGCGCGGGGACAGCGCTTCGACCGGATCGTGTCGGTCGGCATGTTCGAGCATGTCGGGCGACCGCAGTTCGAGACATTCTTCCGCTGTTGCGCGAACCTGCTCGCCGACGATGGCGTGATGTTACTCCACACGATCGGGCGCTTCGGAGGACCGGGGACGACCGATGCCTTTACCCGCAAGTACATCTTCCCGGGCGGCTACATCCCGGCACTGTCCGAAACCTTGGCCGCCAGCGAGAAGAGCCGCCTGATCCACTCCGACATAGAGACATTGCGCCTGCACTACGCCCGGACGCTGCGCGCCTGGTACGCCAATTGCGAGGCCAACCGCGACGCCATCCTCGCCATGTACGACGAGCGTTTCTATCGCATGTGGACCTTCTACCTCGCCGGGGCGACAGCAGCTTTCGAATGGGGCTCGATGGGGAACTACCAGATCCAGTACGTGCGTAGCCGCCATGCCATCCCGCTCACACGCGATTACATTGCGGGTGCAGAAGCGAGCCTCCGGCCCATATAGCTGGCCGAGCCCGCCGCGCCTGTTTGCGGACGGATCAGGTAGTGAGCGCCGCGGGAAGGTGCGGTCTGTTCCTAGTCCAGCTTGGTCCAGACCTCGCTGTCACACATGGACTTGCCCATGGCGCACCCCTTGATCTTGATACTCTTCGCATCATGGGTGACGGTGCCATTGAAGGTCATGAAGCCCGGCATGCCGGGGTGCTTCATCTTCTTGCCAAACCAGGCCTCGCCCTGCGGTGACATGCCGTGGCACATCTCGAAGTCCTTCTTCTTGCCCTCGGTAATCCGGCAATAGAGCTTGTCTTCGGCCACCCAGACGTGAACCTTGTCACCGTTCTTGCGCTGGTAGTTGCCAGTGGGATCGCCAGCCACCGCCGGAGCAGCCACGCCCATTGCCAGGACCGCAAAAGCGATCCCCTTCGAAATTTTCCCCATCACCCTCTCCTTATTAGAATATGCGAATATTAGCATATATGCGGAGGGAGTCGATAGCCGCGCTTGCCTTGCCCCTGCCCCTTCTCCATTGCCGCGCCCGCCCGCCCCT
Organism: Qipengyuania sp. RANM35; assembly: GCF_041021145.2. Classification (NCBI taxonomy): domain Bacteria; kingdom Pseudomonadati; phylum Pseudomonadota; class Alphaproteobacteria; order Sphingomonadales; family Erythrobacteraceae; genus Qipengyuania; species Qipengyuania sp. RANM35. The sequence goes on from NZ_CM196433.1 coordinate 1,496,205, forward strand.
GCTAGCCGCGCGCTCGTCAAAGCCAAGGTAGCCCAATGTCCGATATCAAACGCGTCGTCCTCGCCTATTCCGGTGGCCTCGATACCTCCGTCATCGCCAAGTGGCTGAGCGTGGAGCGAGGTCTCGAAGTCGTGACCTTCACCGCCGACCTCGGTCAGGGCGAAGAGATCGAACCGGCGCGCGCCAAGGCCAAGGCCATGGGCATTCCTGACAATCACATCTTCATCGAGGACCTGCGCGAGGAGTTCGTGCGCGATTTCGTCTTCCCGATGATGCGCGCCAACGCCCGCTATGAAGGCGACTACCTCCTTGGCACGTCGATCGCCCGCCCGCTGATTTCCAAGCGCCTCGTCGAGATCGCGCACGAGACCGGTGCCGATGCCATCGCCCATGGCGCAACCGGCAAAGGCAACGACCAGGTACGCTTCGAGCTGTCGGCCTATGCGCTCGATCCAAATATTCGCGTGATCGCCCCGTGGCGCGAGTGGAACCTCACCAGCCGCACCGCCCTCATCGCCTGGGCTGAAGCGCACCAGATCGCCGTTCCCAAGGACAAGCGTGGCGAGAGTCCGTTCTCAACCGACGCGAACCTCCTCCACACCTCGTCGGAGGGCAAGGTCCTCGAGGACCCGTGGGAGGAGACGCCCGACTACGTCTATTCGCGCACCGATCACCCTGAGAGCGCGCCCGACACGCCCGAATACATCACGATCGATTTCGAAAAGGGTGACGGCGTTGCCCTGAATGGCGAGGCGATGAGCCCGGCGACCCTGCTGACGGCTCTCAACGAGCTCGGCCGCAAGCACGGCATCGGCCGTCTCGATCTCGTCGAAAACCGCTTCGTCGGCATGAAGAGCCGCGGGATGTACGAGACACCCGGCGGCGAGATCTATGCCCGCGCCCATCGCGGGATCGAGCAGATCACCCTCGACCGCGGGGCGGCGCATCTCAAGGACGAGCTCATGCCCAAGTATGCCGAGCTCATCTACAACGGTTTTTGGTTCAGCCCGGAGCGCGAGATGCTGCAGGCGGCGATCGACCTCAGCCAGGAAAAGGTCAGCGGGACCGTCCGGCTGAAGTTGTACAAAGGTCTGGCGAGCGTCGTCGGCCGCAAATCGCCCAATTCGCTCTATTCGGAAGCGCACGTGACCTTCGAGGATGACGCCGGCGCATACGACCAGAAGGACGCCGAAGGCTTCATCAAGCTGAACGCGCTCCGCTTGCGCCTGCTTGCCAAGCGCGACAGGTAATTGCGCTGCAACATGGGTTGTGCATCGCAATATTGCGCCTGCAGCATTGCATTTGGATTATTTTTGCGATGAACCGTTGAGTTATCCACCCCCCTCCACAGGGAAAAGCGGGGAAAGTGGAAAACTATACTCTTGCGCGATTGCAGAATCGGTCCGCGAGGAGCAGCTTTAACTCATCGGAACGGCGAGGAAGCCAACCGAACCGGAAGATCTAACGATCTGAAAGTTAGGAAGAATTCCAGACCGGAAAGACGTGACGGAAGCTGTCCGCACGGATCAAGAGACCCTCGTGGCGAAGGCTTCGGCCGGAGACAAGGCGGGTCGATGACGGAACCGTGAAGTCATTCCAGCACGAGCATGGCCAACCCGGCCGGACGCCGATGGAGGTGTCGCAGGAAGGTCTTCGGACCAGAGAGTGACGCAACCGCTCGAGGCTTCGGCCAATACGGAAGGTCTTGCTGCGGAGCCGCCTGTTGAAGGCCGGCCTGGGACAGAAGCGAGGGTCTTCGGACCTGGCGCACTTGACCGGGTAGACTGGAGGGTGGAGCCGGATGCCGGTGCGAGCGCCGGTGACAGAACCGGAAGACGGATCTTCGGATGCGACGGACGGGGAAACATCGGATGCCAAGTTCCTGCCTCTTCGGAGACAAGACCACGCATCGGTGAGAGTGGGGTCGGCAGCAATGCCGGCCCCATTTGCTATGCGGGAAGCAAGTTTCCGTACGGCCACATATCGCATGGCAAAGCCTTACTTGCTGCCGGCAATGTGAAAGCGCTGCGGCCTCCAACCACTCGTATCGCGACTCGGTAGCACCCCCAAGATACTGTAGGAAAACGGATCGCCGTTCCCCGAACCACGACGAACTGTGGCGCAAATGGGGCAGGAACCCCTCCTGTTAAGGACTCCCGGGACCCCCTCCGGTATAGCCGCCGGAACCGAACGGGAGGTCCAGATCATGGCCAAACGCGCGATACGCACGCTGCTTTTCATTGCTGCAACGGCCTTGCCGACAACCGCGGGCCACTCGGCCGACCGCGATGGCGTGGCGGCGGCTGTCGCGGCCGATGTCGCCTTTGCGTCCAGCTTCGCCCAGTTCGAAACGCTGCCCCCTGCCCCCGTGGCCACCTCCGGTGCGGTCGACATCGACAGCATCGAGCCGGTCACCGAAACCGCCGGCACCCCGCTCGGCAGCGGCACCGCATCCTTTTACGGCCGCGCATTCGACGGTCGGCGCACCGCCAGTGGCGAAGTCTTCCGCATGAACGAGATGACCGCTGCGCACCGCACCCTGCCCTTCGGTTCGCGCGTGCGGGTTACCAACCCGTCGAACGGCAAGTCGGTGGTGGTCCGCATCAACGATCGCGGCCCCTTCCACGGCGGTCGCGTGATCGACGTGAGCCGCGCCGCCGCCACCGAGCTGGGCCTGGTCGCCCGCGGCCACGGCACGGTCGAACTCGCGCTGGTCGACTAGGGCGTCGACCGAGCGCAGCGCGGGCTGACAGGCACGCGGGGCTTGTGTAGCCTCGCCCCATGTACATCCCCCTGCCCTTCCTGTTCCTCGGCGGCGTGCTGCTGCTCGTCTTCGTCCTCGCGGCCCGCAGGCGCGGCGGCGGCGACATGATCGAGCGCCAGCGGCGCAGCACCCCCGTCAGCCCCGCCGAAGCGCACAAGGCGCTCGCCGATCCCGATGTGGCCGCGGCACTGGCGGCGGGGCGCAAGATCGAGGCGATCAAGCTGGTGCGCAAGCGGACCGGCCTCGGCCTCAAGGAAGCCAAGGACCTGGTCGAAAGGCCCTAACTCCCCTCATCCTCCTCGCAATAGTCGTGGAGGATCGAGTCGAGCATTTCCGGCTCGTCGGTGACCAGCCACCATTCGTGCCCGCCGGCCTCGAAGGCCTCGAGCTGGAAGCCCTCGATCGCGTCGGCGCATTCCTCCCAGTCCTCGCCCCGCTTCCCGGCCAGTTCGCGGGCGAGTTCGTCGGGCGTGTCCGCAAGGTCGGGCCGCGCCTCCTCCATCCGCGCCACGCGGTTCGGGTACCACTGGCAATCGTCCGGCCCCAGATCGGCATGGGGAATGTCGCAATCGCCCCCGCAATCCCTACAGGATGGAACAGGTGGAACACGGTCCTGGCGTTTTTCCCCCCTCTCCGCGTGAGGGCAGGCGGCAGGGGCAGGATCGGACAGTTCCTCGCCGCGCGCCAGCCCCTCGATCTGCCCGTCGAGCAGCGCAAGCGCGGCCTGGACCTCGGGCCGCTCGGCCATGCGGTCGAGCCGGACGAGATGCGCGAGCAGCAGGCGGCTGTCATAGCGGCGGCGCCGCGCGACCTCCTCGCCGTGGTAGAACACCGCCTCCTCCACCCCGTTCAGGGCCCGGTCGGCGAGCACTTCCTCGGCATGGTCTCGCGCCGCGAGCAGCGCCGCATCCCACGCCCGCGCAAGGGCCACAGAGCGCCGCCGCGCGCGATAGGCTGTCTGCGCCGAAACCCGCGCCGCGCGGCAGGCGAGCCGGACATTGCCATTGAGCTGGAGGCTCTCGAGAAACTCCCCCTGCGCGCGCGGAGTGAAGATGGTGTGGGGGGCAGTGGTTACGGTGACGAGGGCGTTCATGGTTCACCTCATGGAGTGGAGTGAACCGGGTTAGTTATGCGGGGATTGGGGTGTAGGACAGGGCTACTCTCAGTCCTTATACCGAATTTTTTGCCTCGCGATTTCGCCTTCCGGATCGGTGATAAAGTTGAGAAGGTCTTCTAGAATTATTACTTCGAAGTCAGGTTGTGACCCACCGGAGTCAGGAAAGGCTTGATGAGTGGCCCCAAATGACAATCGAGCGCCGCCTTCATCTCCGACAAGTAGAGAATTCAAATAATATTTTTCCCTCCACTGTTTCTCAGCTTTCCAACAAACGACCAGATTTATGTGGCTTGGATATTTAACTTCACTTGCAAACTCTCGAACAAGTGCATCCAAGTCAAATTTATATTCAAGAACTCTTGGCTCTGACAAATATGGAAATCCCAAACTCGAGTCTACTCCCAAAAGGTTATTCGCTTTCGAGAACTTTGCCCTGTCCTCATCTGTATAATTCAACTGAAATAGGGAATCGTATCGATCATGCTGAGACGTAGCAAAAAACTCATAGCCATACAGCGCTCCTCGTCCGATTAGTTCATGGAATAGCGCAATCACATCTTGTTCTTGCTGTGGTTTAGAAAGGATGGCTATTTTGCCTCCCTCAAAGCTTAAACTTAGCCCACTTTTGTTGCGATACTCTTCCTGGGCCTTCTTCCACTCATGCAAGTCTCGGTCAGGCGCGCCACCGGTTGCGCCGGTGTCAGGCTTCAAGTGTTGGAGGTAACGCTTGAAAATCGTCACGCATCTTACCGCAATCTTGTCAGCCAACTCCTTAAGTTCAGGCTGGAAGACTTTTCGGCCCATATCAGGGCTACCATCTGTGAAGTGCGCGACTACATGGGTATTTGCTTGGTAACCGATTGTGCTTGTGAGGGGAATTATCGAGAGGTCACCCTGCACCATAAAGTCGGATGCCATTTGTAAGCCACCATGGATAATCCGTTGCCCCTTGCGAAGCTTTAGCTCGTCGTCGTTGAATGTTGCCCACATCTTCGCTGAGCGGAGGAATGCAGCGTAGATCACGACATTATGGCGTTCGATCAAAGACCGATCTTCATCGTCGAGTGCGGAAGCGAACCAGCCTTCAGCGTCCACCAGGTTTTGTTTGTCGTAGATTTCCCAAAGGCAGTCTAATCGCTTGAATTCACTTCCGAGCTTTGCAAAGCGTTGCTCCGCACTGCCCTGAATTTTCTGGAGAGAAGCCTCGACATCTTTGACGGTGGCAACTTTAATGTCCTCCATCTCATGAGGGTAAAAGTATTCTGGCTGCTCGGCCTCATGAATGGATTCCGATCCATCCAGATCGACTACCTTAAGCCAAACCCTGGGAAAGAATTTCGAGGAATGGAGATACACACCTCCCAGCGGACTCTTGATACGAAGTACATCGTACCACTGCTTTGCATTTCTAGCACCTTGCCAGCTTAGATCTCGCGGACGTTCACCTGAAAGTCCGCTAAGAATCACCTCCACCGCAGTCCCCGTCTCCCCTGGAGATAACTCAGGAACGCGGAAGTCTTCCGCCTCAAATGCAGGCCTGGGGATGGTGCCGCCGTGATCTTGGGCCCACTGCCTCCCGTTCCGAAGGATCGCCGCAATGTCGCCGCCCTTAGATCTTGTGTGAGTTCTTAATACTGAAAATCCGTAGGCAAGAAAAGTTGCGCCGACGCCCTTCTGTCCGCGATTACCCTTTGGATCCTTGAAGCTCACGTTCGGTTTCAAGAAAAACCGAAATTCATCCATCGACATGCCGGTCCCGTTGTCGACCACACGAACGGACTCGTTCTTGATATCGATCGTGATCCAAAGCTTGGGCTTATAACTGTTATCATCAAGCAAGCGTTGCTTAGACTCCATAGCGTCGAGTGAGTTTTGAATGGTCTCCGCGAAAAGATCATAATAGCCGGTATAAGATTTCAGAATGTTCTGTACTATTCGGCGGTTGGCATCGTTCAAAAGTGCCTCATTCTCAGTGGCTCCATAGTCCGTCGCCAACGGATCGAACCCGTCGATCGAAAACACTTCTTCACCCATCTGAACTCCCCGCTTTTCTGCAAGATCGCAATATTGGATCCAGCACTAGCCAGTGAAAATTGTACAGTAAACCAAAAGCCTACTCCGCCGCCTCGCTAACCCGCTCCAGCATCGGCGCGAGGTACTGGCCCGTAAAGCTCCGCGGCTCGCGTGCCACGGCTTCCGGCGTCCCTTCGGCCACGATCTCGCCACCGCGCACGCCGCCTTCGGGGCCGAGGTCGAGGATCCAGTCGGCGGTCTTGATGACGTCGAGATTGTGTTCGATCACCACCACCGAATTGCCCTGGTCGACCAGCCGGTGGAGCACTTCGAGGAGCTTGCGGACATCCTCGAAATGGAGGCCCGTGGTCGGCTCGTCGAGGATGTAGAGCGTCTGCCCGGTGCTGCGGCGGCTGAGCTCCTTGGCGAGCTTCACCCGCTGCGCCTCGCCCCCTGACAGCGTCGTCGCCTGCTGGCCGACCTTGACGTAGCCGAGGCCGACCTCGTTCAGCATGTGCATCTTGTCGCGGATCGGGGGGACGGCCTTGAAGAACTCCTCCGCGTCCTCGATCGTCATGTCGAGCACGTCGGCGATGGAGTGGCCCTTGAACTTCACCTCCAGCGTTTCGCGGTTGTAGCGTTTGCCGTGGCATTCCTCGCAGGTGACGTAGACGTCGGGGAGGAAGTGCATCTCGATCTTGATCAGCCCGTCGCCCTGGCACGCCTCGCACCGGCCGCCCTTGACGTTGAAGCTGAAGCGCCCGGGCTTGTAGCCGCGGGCCTGGCTTTCGGGGAGGCCGGCGAACCAGTCGCGGATCTGGGTGAAGGCGCCGGTGTAGGTCGCCGGGTTGGAGCGCGGGGTGCGGCCGATGGGCGACTGGTCGATCTCGATCACCTTGTCGCAATATTCCAGGCCGGTGACCTTGTCGTGCGCGCCCGCGACCACCCGCGCCCCGTTCAGCTGGCGCGCGGCGGAGGCGTAGAGCGTGTCGATGGTGAAGGACGACTTGCCGCTGCCCGACACGCCGGTGATGCAGGTGAAGGTGCCGAGCGGGATCGAGGCGGTGACGTCGTTGAGGTTGTTCGCCCGCGCGCCATGGACGGTGAGCTTGTGGCCGTTGCCCTTGCGGCGCTTGCTTGGCACCTCGATTTCGCGCGTGCCGTTGAGATAGGCGGCAGTGAGCGACTTCTTCGACTTGAGCACCTGCTTCAGCGTGCCTTCGGCGACCACCTCGCCCCCGTGGACGCCCGCACCCGGGCCGAGGTCGACCACATGGTCGGCGGCGCGGATGGCGTCCTCGTCATGCTCGACAACGATGACCGTGTTGCCGAGATCGCGCAGGCGCTTGAGCGTTTCCAGCAGCCGGTCGTTGTCGCGCTGGTGGAGGCCGATGCTGGGCTCGTCGAGGACGTAGAGCACGCCCGACAGCCCGCTGCCGATCTGCGAGGCGAGGCGGATGCGCTGGCTCTCGCCCCCTGACAGCGTGCCGCTGGTCCGGTCGAGGTTGAGGTAGTCGAGCCCGACATTGTCGAGGAAGCCCAGCCGCTCGTTGATCTCCTTGAGGATCGCCTTGGCGATCTGCTGCTGCGTGTCGGTCAGCTGGTCGGGCAGCGCGAGGAAATATGCCTTGGCATCCGACACGCTCATCTTGGTCGGGGTAGCGATGTCCGTGCCCGCGATCTTCACCGCCAGCGCCTTCTCGTTGAGGCGCTTGCCGTTGCAGGTCTCGCACGGCTGCGCGGTCTGGAACTTGGCCAGCTCCTCGCGCATCCACGCGCTCTCGGTCTGCAGCATGCGGCGGTTGAGGTTGCCGATGACGCCCTCGAACGGCTTGCGCACGGTGTATTCCTTGCGCCCGTCCTTGAAGGTCAGCGGGATCGCCCTGCCCTTCGTGCCGAACAGGATGATGTCGCGGATCTCGCGGTCGAAATCCTCCCACGGGGTTTCGAGGCTGAACTCGTATTCCTTGGCGAGGGAGGCGAGGACCTGCATGTAATAGGGGCTCGGCGGGTTCGACTTGGCCCAGGGCACTACCGCGCCCTTCTTGAGGCTGAGCGCCTCGTTCGGCACGACCAGCTGCGGGTCGAACAGCTGCTTCTCGCCGATCCCGTCGCAGGTCGGGCAGGCCCCCTGCGGCGCGTTGAACGAGAACAGCCGCGGTTCGACCTCCTCGATGGTGAAGCCGGAGACCGGACAGGCGAACTTCTCGGAGAAGACGATGCGGTTGGCGGGCAGGCCAGCGCCCTTCATCGCCCCGCCCTGCTCTTCAGCCTCGCGCCCCGGCACCACTCCATCCGCGAGGTCGACATAGGCCAGCCCCTCGGCGAGCTTGAGCGCCTGTTCGAACGAGTCCGCCAGCCGCGTCTCGATGCCTTCCTTCACCGCGATACGGTCGACCACCACCTCGATGTCGTGCTTGTATTTCTTGTCGAGCGCGGGCGCTTCCTCGATCGGGTACATTTCGCCGTCGATGCGCACGCGGGTGAAGCCGGCTTTCTGCCACTCGGCCAGTTCCTTGCGGTATTCACCCTTGCGCCCGCGCACTACCGGCGCGAGCAGGTAGAGCCGTGTGCCCTCGGGCAGCGCCATCACCCGGTCGACCATGTTGGACACGGTCTGCGCCTCGATCGGCAGGCCGGTGGCGGGCGAATAGGGCACGCCCACGCGTGCCCAAAGCAGGCGCATGTAGTCGTAGATCTCGGTCACCGTGGCCACGGTCGAGCGTGGGTTGCGGCTGGTGGTCTTCTGCTCGATGCTGATCGCGGGGCTGAGGCCGTCGATATGCTCGACATCGGGCTTCTGCATCATCTCCAGGAACTGGCGCGCATATGCGCTCAGGCTCTCGACATAACGCCGCTGTCCCTCGGCATAGATCGTGTCGAAGGCGAGGCTCGACTTGCCCGAGCCGCTAAGGCCGGTGATCACGATCAGCGCATCGCGCGGCAGGTCGATGTCGATGCCCTTGAGGTTGTGCTCGCGCGCGCCGCGGACGGAGATTGTGGTGAGTGCCATGAAGTAGGTTTGTTCCTGAATTGTTCGCGTTGGTCAAGGCGCCGCAAGGCTTGTGCACCAAACCGTGCCCGTCGCGCCTCCGTCCCGACGAAAACGAGCCCCCGCCATGTGGGGTCTGGGGCCCGCCTTGCAAGTCCGCGTGTAAGAGGAGGCACACCTCCAAGTCGCTGGGCGGACGTGGTCCGACATCCGCCGACAATCCCCTGTCGTTCGCCGACCAACGAATGCCGCGCTCCAGGCAGCGGTGATAGCCGTCGACCACTGTATTGTCAGGGGACCATTCCATGTATCGCAATCGCATTCTCGCTCGGGCGAAGGCCACTTCGGCGCTCGCGCTCGGCCTCGCATTTGCCCTTCCTGCCGTTTCCGCGCACGCCGAGCCGAGTGCCACGGCGGATGGTGCCTCGGCCGACGTGATCGTCGTCACGGGCCAGGCCAAGATCGGCGAATACGGCCTCGATCTCACCACCCGCGACCTCAACGCCGACCCGGGCGACGACTTCGAGCGTTACGCCAGCGGGGCGTGGATCGACCGCACCGAGATCCCGGGCGATCGTCCTTCGGTCGGATCGTTCTACAACCTTCGAGAGGACGTAACGAGCCAGGTCAACGGGCTCATCACCGAGGCGCCCGCCGGTACGCAGCACGGCGCGCTTTACAAGACCTTCATGGACGAGAAAGCGATCGAGAAGGCCGGGATCGCCCCGCTCAAGCGTGACCTCGCCAAGGTCGACGAGATCGGCGACAAGGTCGAATTCGCCCGCTTCATGGGTTCGACCTACGAGAAGTTCGGCGGCACGCTGTTCGGCAGCGGTCCCTATGCCGACCCCGACGACCCGACGATGAACACGCTGTGGCTCGGTTCTGCCGGGCTTGGGCTTCCCGAGAAGGACTATTACTTCGACGCCAAGTTCGCGAGCCAGCGTGGCGCCTATCTCGACTATCTCGAACGGACCTTCCGCGCCATCGGCGTTGCCGAGCCGCGCGCTGCGGCAAGCCGGGTTATGACCTTCGAGACCTACCTTGCCGAGCTCAATTGGGACAATGAGAAGACCCGCGACATCGACAAGATCAACAATCCGATGTCGACTGCCGAGCTCGCCGCCTATGCCCCCGGTGTCGACTGGGGTGCATTCTTCGAGGGGAACAATATCCCCGAACAAGAGCGCATCATCGTCACCGACAACACTGCGGTGAAGGCCATCGCCGCGCTGTATGAAAAGACCGACCTCGACACGCTTAAGCTGTGGCAGAAGGCGCGGATTTCGGACCAGGCGTCGCCCTATCTCAACAAGAAGATGGTCGACAGCAAGTTCGCCTTCACCAGCACGCTGTCGGGCGTCAGCGAGCAGCGTGCGCGCTGGAAGCGGGCGGTCGACCTGATCGACGGCCAGCTCGGCGAACTGGTCGGCGAGGCCTATGTCGCGGAATACTTCCCCAAGATCGCCAAGACCCGCATGGACGAGCTGGTCGGCAACCTGAAGCTCGCCATGGCCGACCGCATCCGCGGCAATGAATGGATGAGCAGCGATACCAAGGCCGCCGCCATCGAGAAGCTCCAGAAGATGGACGTGATGGTCGGCTATCCCAAGGAGTTCCGCGATTACTCGCAGCTGACGATCAACTCCACCAGCCTCTACGACAACATTGTCGCGGCGACGAAGTTCAACGCCGACTATGCCATGAGCGACCTCGGAAAGCCGGTCGATCGCAGCAAATGGGGCATGAACCCGCAGACCGTGAACGCCTACAACGGCGGGCTCGAGAACAAGATGGTCTTCCCCGCGGGCATCCTCCAGCCGCCGTTCTTCGACGCTTATGCCGACCCTGCGGTCAACTATGGCGCGATCGGCGTGGTGATCGGCCACGAGATCAGCCACGGCTTCGACGACCAGGGCCGCAAGATCGACGCCAACGGCGCAGTGCGCGACTGGTGGACCGCCGAGGACAACGAGCGTTTCAAGGTCGAGGCCAAGAAGTTCGGCGACCAGTACGCCAAGTTCGAAGTCGTCCCAGGCGCCTTCATCAATCCCGACCTGACCATGGGCGAGAACATTGCCGACCTTGCCGGCGTGCTGGTGGCGCTCGATGCCTATCACAAGTCGCTGAACGGGCAGGAAGCCCCGGTGATCGACGGGCTGACCGGCGACCAGCGCTTCTTCCTCGCTTATGCCCAGGTGTGGCGGGCCAAGGCGCGCGAGGATGCCCTGCGCAACCAGGTCACCACCGATCCGCACAGCCCGGCGCGCTATCGCACCATCGCCCCGCTGCGCAATGTCGATGCCTGGTACGAAGCCTTCGGCATCAGTCCCGACGACGACATGTATATCGCACCCGAAGATCGCGCGCGCATCTGGTAAGCAGCCGGATTCGGTAGGCCAGCTCTACTCGGTAAGCATTACAGGCGGGTCAAACCGCCTGTAATGCGCCGTTTCAGCCTTGCTGCGCTGCCCAAATATTAACATTTTCGCGCTATTCGCCCGAGCTTGAACAGGAGCATCGGAAGAGACGCGAGTTGTCGACCGCCGAACTGCGTGAGAATGAGCCGGACACCGCCCGCGACGCGCTGGAAGTGCGACGCGAGGCGGTGCTCGACATGCTCGCGCGCGAAAGGCACGCTCTGACCGCCAGCCTGCTCGGCGTCACGATGCTGCTGGTCACCGTCGCGACCATGCCGCCTTCGATCCTCCTTTCGCTGTTCATGCTCGCGCGCATTGCTTCCTTCGTGTTTACCCGCTGGGCAGCAACACGGCTGGAAAAGCTGATCGAGCAGCGCAAGCCGCTGGGACATGCGGAACACGTACTGTTCGCCGCCATGGTGACGACCGGCGCGACCCTTGCTCTGATGCTGTGGCCCGCGCCCCTGGGCGCTACGGTCGCATCAGCCGTCACCCTTCAGGTGGTCGTCCTGGTGGTGGTGACCCTGATCTCCGTTACGCTGGCCGCTTTCCCGGCACCACGTGACGGAATGCTGGGATCGTTCTGGCTGGTTGCGACAGGTATCATCCTCACTCACCCCGAACGCTACGACCAGCTGTTCATTTTCGTCGCGACAGCCTTTGTGCTGGGCGTCAGGGTCTATGCCGCCAACGCCGGTCGCCATATCGAGGCCGCAGCGCGGACCACGGTCGAGAACCGCAAGCTGACCGAAGAGCTTGAAGAAGCGCTCGCCCATGCCGAATTCCTCAACTGGCGCGATCCCCTGACGGGGTTGTTCAACCGCCGTCGCCTCTTCGAAGAGCGTTCACCCGAGAGCCACGCGGCCAACCGGCACCTGCTTACGATCGACCTCGACCGGTTCAAGGCAATCAACGACCGGTTCGGCCATGCGGCAGGCGACCACGTCCTGATCGCAGCTTCGGACGCCATCCGATCGGCCACCGCCCAGCTTGCCGATCGCGGCGAACAAGAGGCATTCCGACTGGGGGGCGAGGAGTTCCTCGTCATTCTGGAAGGTGTAGATGCCGATGAAGCCAACGAGGTCGCCGAGCGATTGCGCTGCGCGATTGCCGCGGTCGGACCTTCCCTCACCGCCTACGCCCGACTGCAGGTGACTGCTTCGATAGGGATTGCAGAGTGGCGCCGAGGCGAGAACCTCGACGACGCGCTGCTACGCTCGGACATTGCTTGTTACGAAGCCAAGGACAAGGGCCGCAATCGCGTCCGCCGGGCGGCCTGATCCACGCAAAATCCCGCAGGGCGAGCCGCGCTCGCGATGGGTGGGGGACCCCGACAGCCTAACAGCGCGTTTGATTTCCGGTCCGCATTGTTCCGCAGATTTCAAATTCGAACTGCACGCGGCCGCACACCGAGCAATCACAATCGAAGGCCCCCTGAGTTTCCATGGACGCACAGCACGAAAGTCACCCCAGCGAGGGGATCGGAAACGGCGGTGCAATTGCGTCTGCTACGCCAAGCCATAATCTGCGCCTGTTGCTCGAACAGCTCGACCGCCCGCTCGAACGCGTAGACTGGAAAGGCAAGGCAACGCCTCCTGAAACGCGGGCTGCAGACGAACTCAGACAGAGCGAGCGCCAGCACCTCGGCGACCTGGAGAGAGCGCGGGAAGCGGCCCGGGCAGCTTTCGGAGTAAGGCCGTCACTGACAGACCGGGTGCTTGCCTCGCACATTCTGTCGAAAACCGACATCGCCTCGCGCTAACGGGCGGGCTTGCCGCGGGTCTGCTTCGTGGCGCAATGAGCGCCAATGGTTCCGCGCCTCTTCATCGCCATCCGTCCGCCGCAAGCCATTCGCAGTTCCTTGCTCGATGCCATGCAGGGGGTCGAGCGTGCGCGGTGGCAGGACGATGGGCAGTTGCACCTGACGCTTCGCTTCCTCGGTGAAACCAACCACCATCGAGCCAACGACCTCGCGAGCGCCCTTGCCACCATCTCGGCTCCACCCTTCGCCCTCTCCGTCCGCGGATCGGGGATCTTCGAGCGCAAGGGAACGGCCCACACACTATGGGCAGGCGTCCAACCCAGCGAACCCCTCCAACGCCTACAGGCGCGCATCGAGCGCGTGTGCCAGCAGGTCGGCTTCGCCCCCGAAACGCGCAAGTTCGTACCCCACATCACGCTCGCGCGGCTGAACGCTTCAGCCGGTCCGCTGGCGCAATTCCTCGCGCGCACCGGCGATCTGCGCTTCGGCGAATGGATGGTCGACGACTTCCGCCTGTACGAAAGCCACCTCGATCCTGGCGGAGCGCGCTACGAACCGGTGGTCCGCTACCCGCTGGCATGAGGCGCTCGGCGGAACCCCACCAAGACTGCACCGTTCGATAAACCGTAGAGTCGCGCCGACCGGCGACGTGGGGCTTCTTGCACTGCGGCCCGCAATGCTTTCCAAGCGCGTCCGATAAATGTCGCCAATTGCGCCTGGTACGACCAGTGCGCCAACTTTCCAGGGAGACCCCATGAAGGCCCACATTCTGGCCACTGTTGCCGCCGCCGCGCTGCTTGCAGGCTGCACCACCACTCCGGGCGGAGAAGTCGAAACCATGGCCCAGGCATCGATCCCCGAAGGCACCGGCTATTTCGCCTCCGACAGCACGCTGCCATTCAAGGCGCCGGACTTCACCAAGATTTCCGAAGACGACTACGTCCCCGCCTTCGAACAGGGCATGGCGATCCATTCGGCCGAGATCCAGGCGATCATCGACAACCCCGAAGCGCCCACTTTCGAGAACACCATCGTCGCGCTCGAAAAGTCCGGCCAGATGCTGGGCCGCGTGGCAACCGTCTTCTTCGCGCTCACCGGTTCGAACACCACCGACCGGCTCGATGCGATCAACACCGAGATCAGCCCCAAGCTGACCGCGCACGGTGACTCGATTACGCTCAACCCCGCGCTCTTCGCCCGTGTGAAGGCAGTCTACGACAACCGCGCTGCGATGAGCATGACGCGCGAAGACGCCAAGCTGCTCGAAGACACTTACGAGGGCATGGTCCATGCGGGCGCCCTGCTCACCGACGCGCAGCGCGAGCGCGTGAAGGCAATCAACACCGAGCTTTCCGAAGTCACGACCGAGTTCGGCCTTGCTGCCCGCTCGGCAATGGCCGACCAGCCGCTCATCGTCGACACCAAGGCCGAACTCGCCGGTCTCTCGGATGCCGACATCAAGGCTGCCGCCGATCTCGCCACCGAAAAGGGGCATCCGGGCAAGTTCGCCATTGCGCTGCAGAACACCACCCAGCAGCCGCTGCTGCCCACGCTGACCAACCGCGCCACGCGCGAGAAGCTGTTCCAGCTCTCGTTCCACCGTGCCGACGGCCAGCGCGCCAAGGACACGCGGATGATGCTGGCGAAGATTGCCAAGCTGCGTGCCGAAAAGGCCGCGCTGTTCGGCGAACCGGACTGGGCGACCTATGCCATGTGGGACCGCATGGCGGAAAAGCCCAAGACCGCGCTCGACTTCATGGAGCAGATGGTCCCTGCCCTCGCCGCGACCCAGCGTCGCGAGGCGGAAGTGCTCAACGCCGCGATCAAGAAGGATGGCGGCAACTACACCGTCAAGCCGTGGGACTGGTACCGCTATGCCAACAAGGTGAAGGCGGAACGCTACTCGCTCGATGAAGACGCGATGAGCGAATACTTCCAGATGGACAAGGTGCTGGAAGACGGCGTGTTCTACGCCGCGGGCAAGCTTTACGGCCTGCGTTTCGAACGCCGCACAGACCTGCCCGTCTACCACCCCGACGTGTGGACCTACACCGTCTTCGACCGCGACGGATCGGAACTGGGCGTGTTCTACTTCGACCCGTTCCAGCGCCCGTCCAAGCGCGGCGGCGCGTGGATGAGCAACTTTGTCGACCAAAGCAAGCTGTGGAACAACAAGCCGGTCATCTACAACGTGCTCAACATTCCCAAGGCGCCCGAGGGAGAGGTCCAGCTGGTCAGCTTCGACAACGTGAACACCATGTTCCACGAATTCGGCCACGCCCTGCACGGCTTCTTCGCCAACCAGATGTACCCGAGCCTGTCGGGCACGGCGACGGCCCGCGACTTCGTCGAGTACCCGAGCCAGGTGAACGAGGTGTGGGCGACCTATCCCGAAGTGCTGGCCAACTACGCCAAGCACTACAAGACCGGCGCACCCATCCCGCAGTCGATGATCGACAAGATTGAAGAAGCCTCGAAGTTCAACCAGGGATACGACTTCGGCGAGGTCGTCGCGGCTGCACTGCTCGACATGAAGTGGAGCGCGTTGTCGCCTGCGGAGGCTGCTGCCATCGACACGCCGGAGAAGGTCGACGCCTTCGAACGCAAGTCGCTGGAAGACCTCGGTCTCGAAATCGACCTGGTGCCGCCGCGCTACCGCAGCACCTATTTCAACCACATCTTCTCCAGCCCCTCGGGCTATTCGGCGGGCTACTACAGCTACCTGTGGACCGAGATGCTCGACCGCGACAGCCGCAAGTGGTTCATGGACAATGGCGGCCTCACTCGCGCCAATGGCGACCACTACCGCGCAACGGTGATCAGCCAGGGCGGGACGATGGATTACTTCGAGATGTTCCGGAACTTCGCCGGACGTAATCCCGACGTGACCCCGATGCTCGAGGCGCGTGGCTTGGTCACGGAGCCGAAGTAACAGCCAGTTCTCCGGAGAGGAGAGCCACGAGGGGGTCGGACTTCGGTCCGGCCCCTTTTTTGTCTCAGCGCGCGATGAAGGCGCGGTGGCGCTGTTCGCCGACCCAGTTTCCGGAGACGCCCCAGACGCGGGCGACTATATCCTCGGAAAGCGCGTCTGCCGGGGTACCAACGGCGGCCAACCCGCCCCGGTCGAGCACGACGACAAGGTCGGCATGGTTCATCGCGTGGGCTAGGTCGTGGAGTACCAGGACAACGCCGGTACCAGTGTTCGCTGCCTGCCTGAGGTAACGCATCAGCGACAGCTGGTGGGCAAGGTCGAGTGCGGCCAGCGGCTCGTCGGCGAGAATCCATTGCGGCTCACCGGCCAGGACACGCGCCAGCAGGACTCGCGCTGTCTCGCCGCCCGAAAGCGACTGGGCGCGGCGTTCGGCGAGGTGCGCGATGTCGAGCGTAGTGAGCGCCGCATCGACCGGCTCCGCAAGCTTGTCGCCATGCGGCATCCGACCGAGTTCGACGAGACTGCGCACGGGCACGTCCCACGCAATCTCATGCGCCTGCGGAAGGTAGCCGATACGCCGCGCCCGCTCGCGCGGATGGAGAGTGCGCAGGGCATCTTCGCCCAGCATGACCTCGCCCGCATCGGGACCGAGCAGACCGGCAAGCGTCTCCAGCAGGGTCGACTTGCCCGCCCCGTTCGGCCCGCAGATCGCGGTGATCGTGCCCGGCTCGAGGCTCAGGGAGACGTCATGAAGTCGCCCCTCGACCTTCACGCTTTTCGCCGCAAGGTTCATGCTAGTCCCCTCCTCATCCGGATCAGGAGCCAGAGGAAAAACGGCGCACCGAGCAGGCTGAGCGCGATGCCGAGCCGCAGTTCGGTCACCAGCGGCAGGACGCGCACCACGCTGTCGGCGACGAGCACCAGCAGCGCGCCCGCGAGTGCGCTCGGCAGGACCAGTTGCGAAGGCCGGCGGTCGGTCAGCGGACGCACGAGATGGGGAACGATCAGTCCGACAAAGCCTATAATGCCGCTCACCGCCACGCTCGCGCCGACGGTCAGGCCGATCCCGGCAATGAGCAGCCACAGCAGCTTGCGCGTATCGACGCCGAGCGAGCGCGCGACCGGCTCGCCCAAGGTCAGCGCATCGAACGGCTTGCCGCTGCGCCACAACAGGGCGATGCCCAGCGCCACCAGCGGGGCGGCCAGCCACACTTCGCGCCAGCTGCGGTCGGTCAGCGCGCCGTTGAGCCACATCACGATCTCGCTCATGGCAAAGGCATTGGGCGCCATGCTGATCGCCAACGCAGTCAGCGCGCCCGCAAGGCTCGCCACCATCAGGCCCGCGAGGGTGAACAGCGCAATCCCTCCGGTACGTCCGGCAATCGCGGCGAGCAACGCCATCGCTCCCCCCGCTCCCAACAGCGCGAACAACGGAAGCAGGAATGGCGAGGCGGCATAGCCGAACCACAGTGCCGCGACCGCACCCAGTGCAGCACCGGGTGCTATGCCGAAGAGACCGGGATCGGCCAATGGATTGCGCAGGTATCCCTGCATCGCCGCGCCGCTTGCGCCGAGCCCGGCTCCCACCACGATCGCGAGAACGGCCCGTGGCAGGCGCAGTTCTGCGAGGATAATTACCGCATTCGGTGTGCTCGCCGGATCGAGCCACACCCGCCCTGCAAGGAGCGACAGCGGGATGGCGAGCAGAAGCAGCCCGAGGAGAATGGCGACGGCGCGGTTCACGACACGCTCTTCCTGATTTCCGCGAGCCGCCGTGCCGCGCGGATGATTGTCGGGCCCCCGCAATAGAGGAGGCGCGTGTCGAAGGCTTCGCGCCGCATCCGGGGCAGGTGCTCCAGAACCGGATGCCGTTGCCCGACCTCGCTCCCGGCAACCAGCAGGACCTGCGGCGGATCGGCGACCACCTGTTCGAGCGAGAGGTAGTCGGCCTGCGCCATGGTGCGCGCGGCGGAATAGGACGAAAAGCCCGTACGGCGGAGGAGATCGCCCACCAGCGAGCTCTCGCCCGGTACGATGCCGTCGGGCTGCCACAGCGCCGCCTCGACAGCAGCACCCGAAGCCTGCGTCTCGGCAAGCGCGGTTTCGATCCGGGCCACCAGCCGCTCACCGGCCGCAGGGTCACCCGCCAGCCTGGCCAGGTCGCGCACCTGTGCCTCGCTTTCATCGACCGTCGCGGTGCCGCCGAAGGTCACGACCCTGATGCCCAGATCCTCGAATGCCGCCCGCGCGGTCGGTGGGATGAAACTGGAGGCCACGACCACGTCCGGATCGAGCGCAAGAACTTCCTCGACCGTCCCGCCGGTGGCCGCGAAGCGCGCTGCCACCGTGGCGCCCATAGAACTCGCCTGCGGGTCCTTGCTGTAATGCGAGATCGCCAGCAACTGCCCAGGCGCCGTTACTTCGGCGAGGATAGCGTCGGTGCAGGGATTGAGACTGACGATCGTCGGGCGCGCATCGCCCCGCACGCCGGAAGTGCCGCTGCCCGCGCAGCCTGCGAGCAGCAGGGCCAGCGCGGGCAGCAGGCGGATCACAGCTTGGCCCTCACCCCGGCAAAGACGCCGCGCGGGGTCGAGGCATATCCGGCGGCGGTCTGGTAGTCGGTGTCGAAGACGTTCTCGACCCGGCCATAGACCTCGAACGCCTCGCTCACCGGCATTGCCGCGCGCAGGTCGAGAACCTCGTAACCGCCAAGGCGGGTGAAATTCCCGGCATCGTCGTAGCTCTTGCCGACAATCCGCAGGTCCGCGCCGAGCTTGAGGCCGAAGGGCGCCTCGTAGTCGGCAAAGATGGTGCCGAAGTGTTTCGGGCGACGTGCGAGGTCGTTTCCGCTGGTGCGGTCCTCGGTATCGACGAAGGAATAGATGCCCGATAACCGCAGCCCCTCAGCAAGGTCGAAACCAGCTTCGGCCTCGATCCCCTGAGCGCGCGCGCGGGCGGTGTTGTCGTAGAAGCCAAATGGCCGCGCGTCACTGAAGGCGAAACCGATAAGGTCCTTGCTGTCGCGGCGGAAGCCGGTCAGCGCGAGATGTGTCCCGCGCCCTCGCTCGCCCTTCTCGACGCCGAGGTCGAAGCTGGTGCTTTCCTCCGGCTGGAGGTCGGCATTGCCGTAGAAGGACAGCAGCTGGAACAGCGTGGGTGCCTTGAAACCTTCGCCAAGGCTTGCCTTGACCCGCCAGTCCTCGCCGAAGCCGTAGGAGAGGTCCGCGCCATAGCTGCCATTGGTACCGAAAAGTTCATGGTCGTCGATGCGCGATCCGACATGCGCGGCGAAGCGGCCCAATTCGACCCCGACCTGGGCATATGCACCGAAAATGTTGGTCTTGGCCGCCGTGTCGAAGCTGGTGACGAAATCGGTCCATTCCTGCTCCGCACCGAAGGAGACGGTAACCGGACCGATGGCGCGGTATTCGCCGCGTAGCTGGACGCGCTCGGAATGGCCGTCGCTGGCAAAGCTTTCCGCGCCAGCATCGTCGAAATTGTCGCGCTCCGTGTCCGCCAGGCTGTAGGCACCGCGCAGGGTCAGGTCGTTGGTGCTCCAGGTGAAGCCGACATCGCCCCAGTGGCGGCGGGTCTCCTGCGTCTCCAGCGTATCGGCAAGCGCGTAGTCGGGCGGCGGGAAGCCGTCGATGTCGAGCTTGCCTTCGCTCCAGTTGGCGTGGGCAAAAACTTCGAGTCCGGGCGTGACGTCGTAAAAGAGCGAGCCTCCCAGCGCGACCTGCTCAAAACCGTCGCGTTCGCTGCCCGAAGCTGCGGCGGAGAAGCCATCGGTGCGGAACCACGATCCGGTAAGGCCGACGAAATAGGCGTCGTCGCTCACGCCGCCCGCCGCGCTGGCGAACAGCGTGTCGCGGCTGCCGTATTCGAAATTGCCGGCAAGACCGCCGGTGCCTCGTGTGGTCACGTCGACCACCCCGCCGATGGCGTCCGAGCCCCAGATCGTGCTGTTGGACCCGCGCTGGATATCGAACTTGCCCGCCGTGCCGAGCAGGAGGTTGCCGAAGTCGAACCCGCCCGAGGGCGAGGCCGGATCGGCAACGCGCACGCCGTCAACCAGGACGAGTAACTGTTCCGAATTCGCGCCGCGCAGGCTGACGCCGGAGAAGCCACCGATACCGCCATTGCGGGTCAGCGACATGCCGGGGGTGCGCTGGAGGACACGGGTGGCGTCGGCGCCCTGGACCGCGTCGATCTCATCGCGGTCGATGATTGTGACCGACTGTCCGGTGTTGCCAATCGCGGTGCCAATCCCGTTGCCGGTTACGGTGATTGCAACCTCTTCCACGGTCACCGGAAGCGGACTTTCGAGCAGCCGCGGGCCTACAGGCTCGACTTCGGGCGTCAGCGGATCATCCTGTGCCGCGACGGGCACGGAGATCAAAACGGTACTCAACAAAAACAGATATTTGTACACAAAACCTCCTGTCAAAAGCGAACGTCGCTCATGACGGGAGGGAGCTTCGATTGCTCGCATCCACGTTTGCCATCGGTACACCCCGCCCGCGGCCGAACGACGCGCACAGGCAGGTCTCCTGGCTCCCGGATCATCGCCCTCCCGCCGCCTTCCCGGACGCGAGGTCCAGTGGCATTTGGCGGGATCGCTCCCCGGTCACAGTTGCGGGGGCAGCGAGGGCATTTCACCCTCTTCCCTCTTCGGGCCTGCGCGAACAGGCCAACCCATGACGCGGTGCCGCCACTACACCGCGCTGTTGCGCTGCACAAGAGACGGGCTTCGTTAAGCAATCTGCGTTAATGCGGGACACGGTACGGCGGGATGATTCCCGGCGCGCGTGCCCATGCGCTATGGGCCAGGCAGAAGGCAGACGGGTTGAACTACCAGACGCGAGAGGACGAATGGCAGATCGAGGGTGCTTCGCGCGCCCCGCGTCCGCGCGCCCGTCGCCGCGATCAATCCCGCCATGGCCGCCGCCAGTTCGCAATTCGCGCCGGTGTCCTCGCCGCCGCAATCGCCCTTCCCACCTATGCCGCGCAGGGAAAGTGGGAATCGATCGGCAGCGCTTTCGGTCTCGTCGAGGAACGCGTGCCGTTGTCGCCCATGCCTTTCGAAACGGCAGGCGAGAGTTTCCCCGGTTCGGCCTTCTATTATCTCGAGGACGCGCCCATCCTCGCCGCCGACCTTTCGGACATGCGCCGCGAGGAAGGAACGCTGGAAACCGTCCAGTTCACCGACAGCCATGGGGCCGGCGCAGCCGCACAGGCCTTCCGCGCCGCTGGGAGCGGGCTCGACAAGGCACGGGCACTCCAGTGCCTGTCCATGGCTGTCTATTACGAGGCAGCGAGCGAAAGCTACGAAGGCCAGGAAGCGGTCGCGCAGGTCGTCCTCAACCGCGTTGCGCATCCGGCCTACCCGGCCAGCGTCTGCGGGGTCGTCTTCCAGGGGTCGGAGCGCAAGACCGGTTGCCAGTTTACCTTCACCTGCGACGGCTCGCTCGACCGCCGACCCTCGCGCCAGGGCTGGGCCCGCGCACAGTCGATCGCGCTGGCGGCGTTGGCCGGTTACGTGTTCAAGCCGGTCGGCCTCGCCACGCACTACCACACGAACTACGTTAACCCCTATTGGGCGGCCAGCCTCGACTATGTCGGCAGCATAGGTGCGCACCGTTTCTATCGCTGGAAGGGCGGCGCCGGGAAAGCGGGCGCCTTCACGAATGCCTATGTCGGTGTCGAGCCCTTGGCGGCTTCTAACGCGCGCACCACGGAAGCTTCGTCTTCACCGGCTGCGCGTGCATCGGTGCCACCTCCCAATTCGGCACTCGGCGTCGATGGACAAGCCGATGCCCCTGTCGGCGCAGCTGCCCCGACGAATGTTGCAGCGCCTGCTGCCCAGCCCACCGACAAGCTGCCCCAATCCGGACGGGTGAAAGCCGAATACGCCAACAGCGGACGCTGGCTGCGCGATCCGGCCAAGGCCGGGAAGTCCGACTAACTCTTACGTCGAGCGGGAGTTTTACCTTTTCAAAACCATGCTGCGGAACAGATGCTTAGTCGCAATGCGGCTAGGCAGGCGCGAAGGCCAATAGCAATGGCCATGAGTTTCCAGGAGCCGCCTGCATGCCCGTCCATTTCGCCGCCGCCCGGTCGACCGCACATTCGCCGATAGCCCGTGCCCTGGCGCGAAAAGCTCTTGCGAGGGCCGCCAACGATAACGGCAGTGCTGCACAGCTTGCCGCCGAAGCGACCTCTTTCGATCATGTGATGCGGGCTGCACTCAAGCATTTTGCCGAGCACGGCATGGGAGCTGCGGAGGCGGCCGGCCAGCACGCCGAAGAGGCCTTTCACGACGGCGATGCGGAAGCTTTCGCCTGGTGGCTTGGCGTCTGTCGTGCGCTCGACCGCGGTCTTGCCGCAAAGGTAGAGCGTCGCGTCAACCGCGCCAACTCGCTCATCTATTGATCGCAGCCGGGAAGTCGCCGCTTGTATTGGCACTTCGGCCCCGTGCGTTAACCGAAAACTGAGAGTTTACCCGTAGGTCGCCTGAACATGGGGGAACGTTCGATTTCTTCCGGGTTGCGCAGTTTCCTCTCGTCGGGAGCGAAGGGGGAACAGATGTCCGACAAGACGCGCCGCGTCCTTGTCGACACGCTATATGCCCGGCCGACAGCTTTGATGTTCGGGGCGCTGAACGGCGTTCTCGCCAGCGCAGCCGTCGCATTTTTCACCGACAAGTCGACCTTCTACTCCCTTTCCTTCCTGCTGAGTTCGATTGCCATCCTGCGCGTGGTAAATGCGAACCACTTGCGCCACCACCCCGGCGACATCTCCATCTTCAGGGTCGAGACTGCCTACACGGTCGGCGCCTATGCGTATGCTCTGGTCTTGGGCCTGATCGCAGGCGCAAGCGTCCAGCTCGACCTGCCAGCGTTGGCGCAGGTACTGATGATTGCCAACGCCATTGGTTATGGCGTCGGCGTCTGCGCACACAACGGCGCCCGACCGAAGCTGGCGATGGCGCAGCTATCGCTCGTATCGATTCCGATCTTCTTCGCGATGATCGCGACGCACAGCCGGATGGGCGCATTCATGGCGATCAACATCGTGTTGCTCTTCCCGGCCATGTACGGGGTGACTTCCTCGGTCTTTCGCACCCTGCGCCAGTCGATCAATGCCGCAGAACGCAGCGCGCAACTGGCGAGCAACATGGAACGCCTCGCCCTGACCGACCACGTTACAGGTCTGTACAACCGGGCCGGGCTCGACCGGCGGCTGGTGGAAATTCTCGCGACGGCAGATGAACGTGCGCAAGTAGCGATCTTCTGGGTCGACCTCGACCGCTTCAAGGATGTGAACGAACTCAAGGGCCACCAGGCAGGCGACAAGGTCCTGCGCGAGACAGGCGAGCGGCTCACTCGCCTTGTCGATGCCCGCGGTATCGTTGCCCGATTTGCCGGGGATGAGTTTGTGGTCGTCTGCCCGGTCGCCAAACGAAAGACGGCGGAAAAGCTTTCGGAACAGATGCTCGCCGAACTCGTGCGCCCCATCCGTATCGATGGCGAGCGGATCGAGATGGGCGGTTCGATCGGCATTGCCATGCTTCCCGACGACGGGATCTCTGCCGATATATTGCTGAAGCGCGCCGACCTCGCCCTGTTCGAAGCCAAGGCGGACGGAAGCCGCCAGATCCGGTTCTTCGATCACTCGATGGCCCGGGACATCGCACACCGGCGGGAAATCGAAACCGAATTGCGTCGGGCACTGCGCGAGAACGAGCTGGCGGTCTATTTCCAGCCGATTGTCGAGCTGGAAACCGGACGGATCCGCTGCTTCGAAGCGCTCGTGCGCTGGTTCCATCCCGAACGCGGCGAGATTTCGCCCGACGAATTCATTCCCATCGCCGAAGAGTCGGGTGCCATAGTGACACTGGGCAACTGGTTGACTGCACAGGCAGCCAGCGTCGCGACGAGCTGGCCGGAGGAGGTTCGCGTGGCGGTCAACCTCTCGCCGCTTCAGCTCAAAGTCCCCGGCGCGGCTCTCGGGATCATGAGCGCCTTCCGCGAGGCGGGTCTGCCGCCCGAAAGGCTCGAACTGGAGGTCACCGAGGGCCTGTTCCTCGAGGACAGTCCCAACATCGCCATGTTCATCGAGGAGCTGTCGGGCATGGGCGTCCGCTTCGCACTCGACGACTTCGGAACAGGGTACTCGTCCCTCGGCTACATCAACCAGTGGCCCTTCTCGAAGATCAAGGTCGACCGCAGCTTCGTCTCCGGCTCGCAGGCAGGTCGCAAGAGCGACGCCATCATCCGGGCCGTTTCGCAAATGGGCAAGTCGCTGGGGATGGAGATCGTCGCCGAGGGCCTTGAAACCATTGACCAGGTACGGGCAGTTCGCGAGGCAGGTTGCACCCACGGACAAGGCTACCATTTCAGCCGCGCGGTCCCGGCCTACCAGGCTGCCCTGCTCCTGGCCGAAGAGCGCGAGACCGCGCCCGAGGAACTCTTCCGCCGCCGCGCGGGTTAGACATAATATACTTCGGAAACAGGCCCGTTCAGGCCGCGCAAACCCAGCGTTATTGCAATTGCGAACCATTTGCAAAGATAGTTGGACGTAGCGTCCAATTGAAGGTTGCAAACCCCACCCCAGAGGCCTAGGTCGCACTCGCAATCGACCGGGTGCCGTGCCGCCTTCGCGGGACATTTCGGTATGGCCCATTTCGGTCCGGGTTTCACGACTGGTCCCGCGGCAGGAACAAGGACCCTTCCCCCTATGGCTCGCAAGAAGATCGCCCTCATCGGCTCCGGCATGATTGGTGGCACACTCGCCCACCTCGCCGCGAAGAAGGAAATGGGCGACATCGTCCTGTTCGACATCGCCGAGGGCATCCCGCAGGGCAAGGCGCTCGACCTGTCGCAGTGCGGCCCGGTGGAAGGCTTCGACGCCAAGATCACCGGAACCAACGACTATGCCGACATCGCCGGTGCCGACGTGGTGATCGTCACCGCCGGCGTGCCGCGCAAGCCGGGCATGAGCCGCGACGACCTGCTCGGCATCAACCTTTCCGTGATGAAGGCGGTCGGCGAAGGCATCAAGAACAACTGCCCCGACGCTTTCGTGATCTGCATCACCAACCCGCTCGACGCGATGGTCTGGGCGCTGCGCGAATTCAGCGGCCTGCCGCACAACAAGGTCGTCGGCATGGCCGGCGTCCTCGACAGTGCGCGCTTCGCGACCTTCCTTGCCTGGGAATTCGGCGTTTCGGTGAAGGACGTGAATGCCTTCGTCCTCGGCGGCCACGGCGACACCATGGTCCCTGTCACCAGCTACACCACGATCAACGGCATCCCGGTCAAGGACTACGCCAAAATCAAGGGCGTCGCTGAAAGCCGCATCGACGAGATCGTCCAGCGCACCCGCTCGGGCGGCGGCGAGATCGTCGGCCTGCTCAAGACCGGCTCGGCCTACTACGCCCCCGCCACCAGCGCGATCGCGATGGCCGAAGCCTATCTCGGCGACCAGAAGCGCATCCTCCCCGTCGCGGCCTATGTCGACGGCAAGTACGGCCTCGACGGCCTCTATGTCGGCGTGCCCGCCGTGATCGGCGCGAACGGCATCGAGGACGTGGTCGAAATCGCCCTGTCGGACGAGGAAAAGGCCAACCTCAAGGTCTCGACCGACGCGGTCGAGGAACTGCTGGTGGCCTGCAAGGGCCTCGACAACTCGCTCGCCTGAGCACCCCTAGAAATCAAATCCAAGGAGAGGCCCTCGTGAGCATCCTCGTAGACAAGAACACCAAGGTCATCACTCAGGGGATGACGGGCGACACCGGCACCTTCCACACGCAGCAGGCGCTCGCCTATGGCACGCAGATGGTTGCGGGCGTGACTCCCGGCAAGGGCGGCACCACCCACATCGACCTGCCGGTCTATGACACGGTCGCCGAAGCAAAGGCTGCAACCGGTGCGACCGCATCGTGCATCTACGTGCCGCCGCCGTTCGCCGCGGATTCGATCCTCGAAGCAATCGATGCCGAAGTCGAACTGATCGTCTGCATCACCGAAGGCATTCCGGTGCTCGACATGGTTCGCGTGAAGCGCGCGCTGTCGGGTTCGAAGTCGCGCCTCATCGGCCCCAACTGCCCGGGCGTCCTGACCCCGGGCGAGTGCAAGATCGGCATCATGCCCGGCAGCATCTTCCAGAAGGGTTCGGTCGGCGTCGTGTCGCGTTCGGGCACGCTGACCTACGAAGCCGTGCACCAGACCACCATGGTCGGCCTTGGCCAGACCACCGCGGTCGGCATCGGCGGCGACCCGGTCAACGGCACCAACTTCATCGACGTGCTCGACCTCTTCCTCAAGGATGACGAAACCAAGTCGATCATCATGATCGGCGAAATCGGCGGCAGCGCCGAGGAAGAAGCCGCTGAATTCATCGCTCACAAGGCAAAGCAGGGTGTCAAGAAGCCGATGGTCGGCTTCATCGCCGGGCGTACCGCCCCTCCGGGCCGCCGCATGGGCCACGCGGGCGCCATCGTTTCGGGCGGCCAGGGCGGCGCGGAAGACAAGATCGCTGCGATGGAGAAGGCGGGCATCCGCGTTTCGCCCTCGCCCAGCGAACTCGGCACCACGCTCGACGCGCTGTTGAAGGAACTCGCCTGACCGACGATTGCGGACAGGCTGTCTCCTCCCCGGGAGCCTTCCGCACCGTCGAGGCATTGCCAGATAGGAGCCGACACAAGCGTCGGCGCGAAAGGTGACCCGGATGGGTAACGAAAGCCACGATTTCCTGCCCGAGCTGGGCAACCAGGAAGGTCCGCAACCGGGCCCGAGCTGGGGCAGCAGCCGTAGCTGGCTGTCCGACGTCGTCGATAGCGGCGCGGACCTGACTGCCGCGCTCGACCCGACGCAGATGCGCATCGCGGTCGCGCAGGCGGCCGAAAAGGCAGGCAAGGCTCTCGATGCCAAGGCCGTGGAACAGGCGGCGGACGATTCCATCCGCGCGATGCTCCTCGTCCGGCTCTATCGCGTTCGCGGCCACCTTGCGGCGAACCTCGATCCGCTGGGCCTGTCGCACCACGACGTCCCCGAGGATCTGACGCTCGAATGGCACGGGTTCGAGAACCAGCTCGACCGCGAAGTCTATGTCGGCGGTGTGTTTGGCTTCGAATGGGTCAAGGTCCGCGATCTCTACGAGGCGCTGCGCAGCACCTATTGCGGCAATGTCGGCCTCGAATACATGCACATCTCGGACACCGAGGAGCGCCGCTTCCTCCAGGACAAGTTCGAGACGCCCGAGGACACAATCCAGTTCACGCCCGAGGGCAAGCGCGCCATCCTCGCCTCGGTCATCCGCGGCGAGCAGTACGAAGCTTTCCTCGGCAAGAAATACGTCGGCACCAAGCGTTTCGGCCTCGACGGCGGTGAATCGATGATCCCCGCGCTCGAGGCGGTGATCAAGTACGGCGGCCAGCTCGGCGTGCGCGA
Organism: Qipengyuania sp. RANM35; assembly: GCF_041021145.2. Taxonomy (NCBI): domain Bacteria; kingdom Pseudomonadati; phylum Pseudomonadota; class Alphaproteobacteria; order Sphingomonadales; family Erythrobacteraceae; genus Qipengyuania; species Qipengyuania sp. RANM35. The sequence goes on from NZ_CM196433.1 coordinate 1,523,658, forward strand.
GATCATCTACGGCATGGCCCACCGCGGCCGCCTGAACGTCCTCGCGAACGTGATGGGCAAGCCCTACAAGGTCATCTTCCACGAATTCTCCGGCGGCAGCGCCAACCCCGACGACGTCGGCGGTTCGGGCGACGTGAAGTACCACCTCGGCACCAGCACCGACCGCAGCTTCGACGGTATCGACGTGCACATGAGCCTCGTGCCCAACCCCTCGCACCTCGAGGCGGTGAACCCCGTCGTGCTCGGCAAGGCGCGCGCGCAGCAGGCCATTCGTGATGACCTCAAGAAGCACGAGCAGGTCCTCCCCGTCCTCCTCCACGGCGACGCGGCCTTCGCAGGCCAGGGTATCGTGTGGGAGTGCCTCGGCTTCTCGGGCGTGCGCGGCTACAACACCGGTGGCTGCCTGCACTTCGTCATCAACAACCAGATCGGCTTCACCACGAGCCCGAAGTTCGCGCGCTCCTCGCCCTACCCGAGCGACGTCGCCAAGGGCGTCCAGGCACCGATCCTGCACGTCAACGGCGACGATCCGGAAGCGGTGACCTTCGCCTGCAAGCTGGCCATCGAATACCGCCAGGTCTTCGGCCGCGACATCGTGATCGACATGTGGTGCTATCGCCGCTTCGGCCACAACGAGGGCGACGAGCCCAAGTTCACCCAGCCGCTGATGTACGACCGCATTCGCGAACATCCCAAGGTCAGCAAGATCTACGCCGCCCGCCTGGAGGCAGAGGGTGTGATTGCGCCGGGCGATGCCGACAAGCTGTGCGACGAGTTCAACGAGCACCTCGAGCAGGAGTTCGCCGCCGCCAAGGAATACAAGCCTGACGTCGCCGACTGGTTCGGCGGGCGCTGGGCCGGCATGAACAAGCCTGCCGATCCCGAAAACGCGCGCCGTAACGTCGAGACAGCGATCCCCAAGAAGCTGTTCGACAGCCTTGGCCGCACGCTCACGACCGTCCCTGACGACCTGACCATCCACAAGACCCTGGGCCGCGTGCTCAAGGCCAAGGAGGACATGTTCGCCAGCGGTTCCGGGTTCGACTGGGCAACGGCGGAAGCGCTCGCCTTCGGCAGCCTCGTCACTGAAGGTTTCGGCGTGCGCCTGTCGGGCCAGGATTCGGGACGCGGTACCTTCAGCCAGCGTCATGCGGTCTGGGTCGACCAGAACACCGAGCGCAAGTACATCCCGCTTTGCCAGCTGCCGCACGGCAAGTTCGAGGTCTACGACAGCCCGCTGTCCGAATATGGCGTGCTCGGCTTCGAATACGGCTTCGCAATGGCCGATCCCAAGAGCCTGGTGATGTGGGAAGCGCAGTTCGGCGATTTCGCCAACGGTGCGCAGATCATGATCGACCAGTTCATCGCTGCGGGTGAAGCCAAGTGGCTGCGCGCCAACGGCCTCGTCCTGCTGCTGCCGCACGGTTACGAGGGCCAGGGTCCGGAACACAGCTCGGCGCGTCTCGAACGCTTCCTCCAGCTGTGCGCCAACGACAATATCCAGGTATGCAACATCACCACGCCGGCGAACTACTTCCACGTGCTTCGCCGCCAGATGCTGCGCAACTTCCGCAAGCCCATGGTCATCATGACCCCGAAGAGCCTGCTGCGTCATCCGCTCGCCAAGTCGGATGCAGCCGAGTTCATGGGCGATACGCATTTCATGCGGATCAAGTCGGACATGAAGGACATTGCCGACGCCAAGGTGAAGCGCCTCGTGCTGTGCAGCGGCAAGGTCGCCTACGACCTCATGCAGCGCCGTGACGAAGCGGGCCTCGATGACGTGTCGGTTGTCCGTATCGAGCAGCTCTACCCCTTCCCCGGCGAACCGCTCGCGGCGCGCCTCAAGAAGATGAAGAACCTCGAGAAGATCGTCTGGTGCCAGGAAGAGCCGAAGAACAATGGCGCCTGGTTCTTCGTCGACCGCCTGATCGAGGAAGCTGCCGACGCGGCAGGCAAGAAGGGCATGCGTCCCTGCTATGCCGGTCGCGAAGTCGCTGCATCACCCGCCACCGGCTACGCCAGCCGCCACCAGGTCCAGCAGGAAGCGCTGGTCAACATCGCGCTCGGCCTGAACGACGGCGACAACTCCGCCGCCAGCACCACCTGCAACTGATCGAGGCCCCGGAAGGAATAACGATATCATGGCCACCGAAGTCAAAGTCCCCACGCTGGGTGAATCGGTCACCGAAGCGACCATCGGCGAACTTCTCAAGAAGGTCGGCGACACGGTGAAGGTGGACGAGCCCATCGTCAGCCTCGAGACCGACAAGGTTGCGGTCGAAGCCCCTTCGCCCGTCGCGGGCACGATCACCGAGATCAAGGTCGCCGTCGGCGACACGGTCGAGGTCGGCGCAGTCATCGCGGTCGTAAGCGACGGCGTCGCGGCAGGCGAAACCACCGCAATCGAACCGCGCGAGGCCCCGGCCCCTTCGCCTGCCCCCGCCCCCGCGCCTGCACAGGCGAAGGAAGCCGCTTCCGACAGCGCCCAGACGCTGTCGCCTGCCGTTCGCCGGGCAGTGCTCGAACACGGCGTCGATCCCTCGACGATCAAGGGTACCGGCAAGGACGGTCGTCTGACCAAGGAAGACGTCGTCGCCGCTGCGCAGGCCAAGTCGAGCACACCTGCGACCGCTCCGGCCGACACCACCGGTCCGGCCGCGGTTGCCGCCAGCGGCGAGCGTCGCGAGGAGCGGGTCAAGATGACGCGCATGCGCCAGACCATCGCCAAGCGTCTCAAGAGCGCGCAGGAAACCGCCGCCCTGCTGACCACCTTCAACGACGTCGACATGTCGGAAGTAATGGCCGCACGCGAACGGTACAAAGACCTGTTCGCCAAGAAGCACGACATCAAGCTGGGCTTCATGAGCTTCTTCGCCAAGGCTGCCTGCCTGGCGCTGAAGGACATCCCCGGCGTCAACGCGCAGATCGATGGCGACGAGATCGTCTACCACGATTACGTCGACATCTCGGTCGCGGTCTCGGCCCCCAACGGCCTCGTCGTGCCGGTCGTGCGCGATGCTGACAGCAAGTCCTTCGCCCAGATCGAGAAGGACATCGCCGACTTCGGCAAGCGCGCCAAGGAAGGCACGCTCACCATGGAAGACATGAAGGGCGGCACCTTCACCATCTCCAATGGCGGTGTGTTCGGCGGCCTGATGTCGACCCCGATCATCAATCCGCCGCAGAGCGCCGTCCTCGGCCTCCACCGCATCGAAGACCGCCCGGTCGTGCGCAACGGCGAGATCGTGATCCGCCCGATGATGTACATCGCGCTGTCCTACGACCATCGCCTGATCGACGGCCGCGAGGCGGTCACCGCACTCAAGATCATCAAGGAAGCGATCGAAGATCCCACGCGGATGCTGATCGACCTCTGAGGAAGAAATCATGGCTGAATACGACTACGACGTCCTCGTCATCGGCGCCGGTCCCGGCGGTTACGTTGCCGCGATCCGCGCGGCACAGCTGGGTCTGAAAACCGCCTGTGCGGAGAGCCGCGAGACGCTGGGCGGCACCTGCCTCAACGTCGGCTGCATCCCGTCGAAGGCGATGCTGCATGCATCGGAGTATTTCGACGCCGCAGCCAACGGCACGATGGCGCACATGGGCATCGAGGTTTCGCCCAAGCTCAATCTCGACGCGATGCATGGCCAGCGCCGCGATGCGGTGAAGCAGCTGACCGGCGGCATCGAGTTCCTGTTCAAGAAGAACAAGGTCGACTGGAAGAAGGGCCACGCCACCTTCCAGGATGCTCATACGGTCAAGGTAGGCGACGAGACGGTCACCGCGAAGAACGTGATCATTGCCACCGGCTCCTCGGTCACTCCCCTGCCCGGCGTCGAGGTCGACAACGACAAGCAGGTGGTGGTCGATTCCACCGGCGCGCTCGAACTCAAGGCTGTTCCGAAGACAATGGTCGTCATCGGTGGCGGCGTGATCGGGCTCGAACTCGGTTCGGTCTGGCGTCGTCTCGGGGCAGAGGTGATCGTGGTCGAATATCTCGACCAGCTGCTCCCGGGCATGGACGGTGAAGTGCGCAAGGAAGCGGCCAAGATCTTCAAGAAGCAGGGCATGGAGCTGCGCCTGTCGACCAAGGTCACCGGCTGCACCGTCAAGGGCAAGAAGGCCACGCTGACGCTCGAACCTGCCGCTGGCGGCGAGGCAACGACGCTGGAAGCCGACTGCGTGCTCGTGTCCATCGGACGTCGTCCGAACACCTCGGGCCTGGGCCTCGAAAACATCGGCCTCGAACTCAACAAGCGCGGCCAGATCGAAACCGATCACGACTTCCGCACTGCGGTCGACGGCGTCTGGGCCATTGGCGACGTGGTCCCCGGCCCGATGCTCGCGCACAAGGCAGAGGACGAAGGCATCGCCTGTGCCGAGAACATCGCCGGGCAGACGGGCATCGTGAACCACGATGTCATCCCTGGCGTCGTCTACACCTGGCCCGAGTTCGCCGGTGTCGGCCTGACGCAGGAAGAGGCGATCGAGAAGCTGGGCGACAAGGCACGCGTCAAGGTCGGCAAGTTCCCGATGATGGCCAACAGCCGCGCCAAGACCAACCATGAGCCCGACGGTTTCGTGAAAGTCATCGCCGATGCCGAGAGCGACCGCGTGCTCGGCGTCTGGGCCATCGCATCGGTCGCCGGCACGATGATCGCGCAGGCGGCGCAGGCCATGGAATTCGGCGCCACCAGCGAGGATATCGCCTACACCTGCCACGCCCACCCGACGCATTCCGAAGCGATCAAGGAAGCGGCGATGGCGGTCCAGGGCAAGCCGATCCACATCTGATCCCGATCCACATCTGATCATGGAACCCGCGCCGATGCACCCGACAGGAACGGCATCGGCGCGGTATCCGGCGCTCTTCGCACTTGGCCTGCCGGTCCTTGCCGGTATCGCCTACCTCTGGTTCGGAGGGGCACCTGCAAGCTATCCGGTGGTCAACGCTACGGCCCTCGCGATCGGGTGGTCGGCGATCATGCTGCCCGCAGCCGAGCCATCCCAGCGCCTCCGTCGCGTGATACTGATCGCGCTCCTTGTCGTCCTCGCAGTGCCACTGGCAACGGGGCCATATCTCAACGGCATTGCTCGCTGGCTACCGCTGGGCCCGTTCCAGCTCCACGCGGGATCGCTCGTCCTGCCGACCATCGCGGTGTTCGCTGCGCGCGAGCCGGATTACGCCCCGCCGATCCTGCTCACCGCGCTGTTCGCGGCCTTCGTCCAGCCGGACGCCGCCACCGGCTACGCCGTCATGTTCACCGCTGCCGGTCTCTACAACGCTACCCGCGACTGGCGGCTGGTCCCGGTGGCGGGAGTGGCGTTCCTCGCCAGCCTTATCGCCGGATTTCGCGGCGAACTGCCGGCACAGCCCTTTGTCGAGCGCGTGCTCATCCAGCTCGGGCTCGATGCACCCTTGCTCGGACTGGGACTGCTCGCCGCCCTGCTCGGCGGTTTCTTCACAATGGTCCACGCTCTTCACGCGCCCAAAACCGAACGGCATGCGCTCGCAGGCGCCCTGTTCGGCTTCTCGCTTGCCGCGCTGGTGTCCAACTACCCCAGCGTCCTCATCGGCTATGGCGCTGCGCCGATCATCGGCTTCGGCGTGGCACTCTCCCTCGCCCGTCAGACGCCGTCGGGGTAAAGGGGCCGAATGTCGACCGGGATGTCGCCCATGGCGGCAAACCTGGCCTTCGCCGCCGCATCGAGCATGGCATAGCGCGCGAAGAAGGCCTTGGTCCCTTCGTAATCGCCATGCGCCTGCAGCATGAGCTGGTCGTGGAGCAGGTCTTCCAGCCCGCTTTCGAGCTGTGCATAGTCGACGACGTAACGATTGCTATCGCCATCCCAGGCGAACGCACCCTTCTCCTTGAGGTAGCCGTACTGCAGCGCTGCGCCCTTGCCGTGAGCCTCGTCGATGCCGAAGCGCATCGCCCGGAAGATGCCCGCGAAATAGGTAGCGAGCAGTTGCTGCTTCTCCGCCTTGGGCAGCTCGCCCTTCTCCATCATGAAAAGGATGTTCCACACGCCCATAACGTCGGCCTTGCTCTCCTCGAGCGCCGAGTACTGCTCCTTCAGCTCCTCGTTCACCGTTGTCTGGCGGCCGTTCTTGGTGATCGTGCCCGGCCCGAGGCTGTGCGACAGCTCGTGGAACAGCGTTTCGAGTTCCATGTACTTCTTCGCCACCAGCTTCGCCTGGTCGGGCTTCAGCACGACATCGCCGATGGGATCGAGAATGCGCTCGTATTTAGCGCCGAGAACATTGGCGAGGATGACCTTCTTCGCGCCTTTTGCCTCACGCACGCGCTCGTCATTGGGCAGGTTGAAGGCGATGGTTTGCACGCCGGGGACATTGTCGCCGCCGCCGTGGACCTGGTCGGCCACCGCGATGGGGCTTTCGAAGCCGCGCTGGAAGTTCTTGTACTGGTCCTCGATCGGGAGGTTGCCTTCCATGTCGCGCAGGTAGTGCTTGTACTTGTCGAGCGCGGCGCTTTCCTCGGGATTGCGCAGGGTAACGAAGCTCTCGAAGGCGGTCTTGGTGCCGTAGAGGCGGTCGGTGTAGACTTCGTAGGGGCCAATCGCGACTTCGATGGGCGTGTCCTTCAAATCCATCCAAGCCATCTCGCTCTCGAAATAGTCGTCGGTGAGGAAGCTTGCCGCCCGCAGCGAGAGGAACTTCTTGAGGCTGGGGTTCGAGGTGCGTTGCGAGGCCTGTTCGAGCAAGCGCGCGGCCGGAACGAGGAATTCGCGGTACTCGACGGAATAAGGCACGGCGACCAGCCGGTCACCGTCGCGCTTGACCACCGTATAGGGACTGAGCAGCGCTTCCTTCTGCTCGGGATGAGCGGCAAGGTAGGCACCGAACTCCTCGCGCGTCAGGTCGGTCGGGTAAAAACCAGCCCCTTCGGGCAGCTGAGTAGTTCCCCAGAACGGGTGAAATTCGGCAAGATCGTCCCACGCGCCGAAATAGCGGTCGAACATGGCAAGCAGCATGTCGCGGTCGCCGCGCTTGCTGTTGGCAATCGCCGCGCGAACCTGCGGATTGTCGGCGTAGCGCTGGCGCAGGTAGATTTTGTCCATGTAGCCCGATGCTTCGATCAGCATGTTCACCACATCGCGTTCCTCGGGCGTGAGGTAAATGGTGTCGGGCGTCATGCGGATCTCGGCCAGCTTCGCGTACTGCGCCGCCATGTCGTAGCCTTCATGGGCAGCGGGCTCTTCAGTGCTTGCGACCTTGGTCTCGGTGGCAACCGGGGCGCAGGCAGCACTCGCGAGCAGAAGGGGCAGGATGGCGCGACGCATGTGAATCTCCTCCGGGACTTTGTCTCTGGCTGTCCAACGCCATGCGGGTCCGAAGTGTCCCGCGCAAGCAGCCGATTGACCGGCGACCGACCTTGTCCGACAAGGCGGGCGAGAGGGAGATACGATGGCTTATCCGAAACTGACCAAGCAGCCGGGCGCACTCGAAACCGCCGCAGCGATCCGCAATGGATCCATGTCGCCTATCGAAGCGGTCGAAGCGGCGATCGCGCGCATCGAACATCACGATGCGCATATCAATGCAGTCGTGGTCACCGATTTCGATCGCGCGCGCGATGCGGCCAAGGCGCTTGGCAAGCGCCAGCCTCAAGCGGACGAACCGCTGTTCGGTGTGCCCATGACCGTCAAGGAGAGCTTCAATGTCGCGGGTTTGCCGACGACATTCGGTCACGAACAGTATGCCGATAATATCGTCGACAAGGATGCGGAGGTCGTGCGCCTGCTGAAGGGCGCCGGTGCGATCATCCTTGGCAAGACCAACGTTCCTCCAGACCTCGCCGACCTGCAGAGCAACAACCCCGTCTACGGCCGCACCAACAATCCGCACGATCATGACCGGGTGGCTGGCGGATCGAGCGGCGGTTCGGCAGCAGCGGTCGCTAGCGGAATGGTGCCATGCGAATACGGCAGCGACATCGGCAGCTCGATCCGCAACCCGGCGCATTTCAATGGCATCTATGGCCACAAGACCAGTTTCGGCCTCGTCAGCAGGCGGGGCCATACGCATCCGGCGGCAGGCGGCCTCGACGTGCACGAGGGCCCGCTTTCGGTCGTCGGTCCCCTTGCCCGGTCGGCCGAAGACCTCACCGCCCTGCTCGAGATCACCACTGCGCGACCGCTCGTCCGGCGAGAGAAGCCTTTGTCGGAGTGCCGCTTCCTCGCCGTGCTCGAGCATCCGGTCAGCGAAGTCGACGCTTCCGTGCGGGTGCCCATCGAGGAAGCTCTGGCAGAACTGGCGAAGGCCGGGGCCACAATCGACCGCACGAGTGCGCTGCTTCCCGATCTGGCCGAGTTGCATGCTGATTACCTGCGCCTGCTCAACGTCGCCATGGCACGCGGTCGTCCGGCACCCGGCGGCAAGGAGATGTCGCTGGTCGACTACTACCTCCTGCTCGACCGGCAGGCTCGCTGCGAATACGCGTGGGGCGACCTTTTCGCCGAGTACGATTTCGTCCTCGCGCCGCCGTTGCCCTTCCTCGCCTACAAGCACGACGCAACACCGATCAACCAGCGCCGCATCATGATCAACGGCAAGGATTCCGCCTTTGCCGACGCGCTGGCCTGGGCAGGCATCGCTACCTATCCCAACCTTCCTTCCACCGTCGTCCCGGTCGGGTCCACCGACGGCTTGCCGTGCGGCATGCAGGTCATGGGGCCGCGCTGGTCCGACCTCGATTGCATCGCCACCGCGGGCGCCATCGGGAAGCTGTTGCACGGCTGAGCCTGCTCGGCCAAAGCAGAACGCCTTCGGGGGTCAATGAAAAGGACGGGGACCGCATGGCGCAACAGCGCATGATGCTCAAATTTGCGAAGTGGCACATCTGGCTTGGCTGGCTGGTCGGCGTGCCCGTCCTGATGTGGACGGTCACGGGTCTCGTCATGGTCGCCAAGCCGATCGAGGAAGTGCGCGGCAACCATCTTCGCAAGGAAGCCGCCCCGGCCGCGTTGCCTGCAGACACCCGCATCGCAATATCGCTGCCTTCGGGAAGCACCAAGCCGGTCAGTTCGGTGACGACACGCGTCGAGCGCGGCGAGACGATCACCCGGATCGCCTACCTCGACGGAACAAGCGACCGCTTCGCCGCCGACGGACGCCGGATGGGTCAGGTTTCCGAGGTCGAGGCGCGCCTGCTTGTCGCGCAAGAGATCATTGGCGGCGACAAGGTTACCGGCACCAGCAGGTTTGCGGCCGACGACGTGCCGCTCGATTTCCGGCGCCCCCTACCCGTCTGGCAGGTGCGGCTCGCCGATGGCACCCATGTCTATGTCGGGACGGAAACCGGCGAGATCGAGGCGGTCCGCACGCGCTGGTGGCGAACGTTCGATTTCGTTTGGGGCCTTCACATCATGGACCTGCAGACGCGCGAGGATACGCACCATCCGATCCTGATCCTCTTCGCAGTCCTGTCCGTGCTCGGCGCCCTGCTTGGCTGCATCCTGATGTTCCGCCGCCGCAAGGCGCGCGTCGCGGCATGAACAGCGAGGTCCTGACGCCGGTCCTCGACTGGCTCGACCTCGCAGGCGTGGCGATATTTGCTTTGACCGGTGCCCTCGTTGCAGCGCGCGAGAAGCAGACCATGGTCACGCTGTCGTTCTTCGCGCTGGTGACCGGCGTTGGCGGAGGTACGATCCGTGACCTCCTCATAGGGGCACCGGTATTCTGGATCCACGACGCCTGGGTGGCCGCAATCTGTCTCGGCGTCGCGCTCTTTGCCTGGTTCACACCAACGCGCTGGTGGGAAGGAACATTTCTCTCGATCGCGGATGGCCTGGGGCTGGCTGCGTATGCGGTGCTCGGCACGGCAAAGGCGCTTGAATACGGCGTGCCTCCGATCCCCGCGCTGTTGATGGGGATCATCACAGGCTGCGCCGGCGGGATCATCCGCGACGTTATCGCGGGTCGCCCGTCAATCCTGATGAAGCCGGAACTCTATGTCACAGCGGCGGCACTATCGGCGAGCGTCACCGTGCTCGGCGAAACGATCGGGATACCGCGAGAGCTCACATGGGTGCTGGCGACGGGCTCAGGTTTCGGCCTGCGCCTCGCCGCAATCAGGTGGAAGCTCGCGCTCCCGGCCTACGGCAGGGACTAGGCGCCCTTGCCCTGATAGCCAGTGCCGAACTCGATGTCGGCATCGACCGGGGCCCCAGCCGAGGGACCTCCGGGATAGGTGGCGTCCGTCCCACCCTGTGCATCCGTACGCGCCCGTGCGGCGGCATAGTAATCATCGCCGTACTGGCTATCGTCACTGGCCTGGTCGCCGCGATCCTCCTCGTCGCGTTCTTCCCAGGACTGGTCGCCCCGATCGTCGTCGTTGCTGCCCTGGTAGTTGCGATCCTCGCGACCGCGACCATAGTCGATCGCTTCGATCCGGCCGTCCTGGCCGATCGAGCAGGTCCATCCATCGCGATTGTAGAGAGTGCCGGTCACTTCCCACCCGCGCGCGTTGCGATTCACCGTATCGACGGTCTCGATGCGGGCATTGCGTTCGACCTCGTCGACGCAGGTGTTGATCGCGCGATCGATACCGCGCGTGTCGTCGTAGCCCGAATTCCAGTCGCCACGGCGCTGATCGGGATAGGGACGCGGATAGTCGCGGTCGCGATAGCGGCGGTCCTGCGAATTCTTTGCTGCACTGGCGATCGCGGCGATCCCGCCAAGGATCAGCACGCCGGCCAGGATGTCGCCACCATCGACGCGATTGCGACGATAGCGGTACCAGTGGTTGTGAACGACGTCCTCACCCGGGGCCCAAGCCATCGGAGCGTCTACCGACACGGCCGGGACCGGTGCCGGAAGATCGGCGGCGAGAACGGGAGTTGCGGTGAGCGAGAGAGCGGCAAGGATTGCCGGTGCGGCGGAAAGCTTGAAGACCTTGGTCATGGCCCGATTACCCCAGAGTGCCCGCCCCCACCAAGACGCGCGGATGATACGATGGCAAAAAAAATAGGCGGTCCAGGCTGCATGGAGCCTGAACCGCCCGTGGTGGTCATTGCACGGTTCGTCGCTTAGCCGAGACCGCGAATTCCCTTGAAATCGACGTCGGTCACGCGACCACGCTCGATGTAGCAGGTGAACTTGCCACTATCGCGGTCGTTCCACCGGTTGTAGCGGTTGTAGTTGTCGCGATAGCCGTAACGGTCATAGCGTCCGCCGCGATAATTGCCGTCGACCATGATGCGACCCTTTACGCGCCAGCCGTAGCGGGTGTCCTTGACGTCGTTGATGTCGGTGACCTGGGCGTAGTTATAACCATAGCGACGGGCATCCTGGCGAGCCGCATTGACGCAGCGTTCCACGGCAGCGCGCGGATTCCCGCGGCTCGACCAGCGGTCACCGCGATAATCGCGGTCGTTGTAACGGTAGTCGCGGTCGCCATAACGATAGTCGTCATAGCCGTAACCACGGTTCTTGCTGGCGGCACTGGCAACAGCGGCGATGCCGCCGATGATCACGGCCCCGGCGATCACGTCGCCGACGGAGATCCCGTCATTGTCGCGGTGGCCGGCGTAGGCAGGCGTAGCACCCGCAAGCGCCATTGCGCCGACGGCTGCCGTTGCGATCCCACCCTTCGCAAAGGTCTTCAGGTTCTTGGTCATGTGAGGCTCTCCTCGAAAGCACCGTGGCGGGACTGCCTCGGTTGAGCCTCTTCTAGGTGATTCGCTCTGAGGTCACGCTGAACCCGGGCGACAGCCCTTGTTCAGCATTTTGGCAATTTTTATGAATGTCATTTTGTTCTTAGAATCCGATGCTTACCCAAGAAGGCGCTCCGAATGCCCCTCTTCGAAGCCTCCGCGCGGAGCTGTGATCGGTAAGGGCTCTGTTAATATTGGAAGCATTTTATCTGAACTTTACTGCCCTGCACGGACAAAACAAAAGGGCCGGAAGGTTTCCCTTCCGGCCCCGCTTGTCTTGCTACGAAGGCGCCTCAGGCGTCTTCGAACTCTTCCTCGTTCATCACCGGACCCGAATCCTGGCCCTTGGCATCGACGTCGCGATCGACGAGCTCGATGACGGCCATCGGAGCGGCGTCGCCAGCGCGGATGCCGGCCTTGATGATGCGGGTGTAGCCGCCGTCACGGTCCGAATAACGCTCGGCCAGGACGTCGAACAGCTTCTTGAGCTGGGTTTCGTCCTGCAGGCGGCCCTGTGCGAGGCGACGGTTCGAAAGACCGCCACGCTTTGCCAGCGTGATCAGCTTTTCGACATAGGGACGCAGTTCCTTCGCCTTGGGGGCGGTGGTCATGATCTGCTCGTGCTTGATCAGCGCGGCAGCCATGTTGCGGAACATGGCGTTGCGGTGGCCGGTCTTGCGCTGCAGCTTGCGGCCGGAAAGTTTGTGACGCATTTCAATACTTCCTTCGTTCGAAAAGGGCCCGTTTCAGGTAGCCCAGTGCTGGCGGCGCTTCCCCTTGCGGGAGGTGCGCCGCCGGTACCTTGATTAGCCCAGCAGCTCCTGTTCGAGCTTCTTGGCCATTTCCTCGATGTTCTCGGGCGGCCAGCCGGGGATGTCCATGCCGAGGCGCAGGCCCATCGAGCTCAGGACTTCCTTGATCTCGTTGAGCGACTTGCGGCCGAAGTTCGGCGTACGGAGCATCTCGGCCTCGGTCTTCTGGACCAGGTCGCCGATGTAGATGATGTTGTCGTTCTTGAGGCAGTTGGCCGAACGCACCGAAAGTTCCAGTTCGTCGACCTTCTTGAGAAGGTAACGATTGAGCTGGTTGGTGTCGCTTTCCTGCGGCTCCGCAGCCTGGCCGATCATGGCCGAAGGTGCCTGCGGGATGCCGTCCTCGAAGTGGACGAACAGCGTCAGCTGGTCCTGGAGGATACGTGCGGCATACGCCACGGCATCTTCCGGAGCCACGGTGCCGTCGGTTTCGACGGTCAGCGAGAGCTTGTCGTAGTCCAGTTCCTGGCCAACGCGCGCGTTCTCGACCTTGTAGCTCACCTGGCGAACCGGCGAATAGAGCGAGTCGACCGGGATCAGGCCGATCGGAGCGTCCACGGGACGGTTCATCACGGCCGGGCGATAGCCCTTACCGGTGTCGGCGGTCAGCTCCATGTTGAGCGTCGCACCTTCGTCGAGGTGGCAGATCACGAGATCCTTGTTCATCACCTCGATATCGCCCGAGACGGCGATGTCGCCGGCCTTCACTTCGGCAGGGCCGGTGGCGGAAAGCTGCAGGCGCTTCATGCCTTCGCCTTCCATCTTCAGCGCGATCTGCTTCACGTTAAGGACGATGTCGGTGACGTCTTCGCGGACACCGGCGAGCGACGAGAATTCGTGCAGCACGCCTTCGATCTTGATCGAGGTGATCGCGGCACCTTGGAGCGAGCTCAGGAGCACGCGGCGCAGGGCATTGCCGAGCGTCAGGCCGAAGCCACGCTCGAGCGGTTCAGCAACGAAGGTAGCCTTGCGGGCCTTGTCGCCGGAATCCTTGATATCAAGGCTATTGGGTTTCTTGAGTTCCTGCCAGTTCTTGATGTTGACGGACATGAAAATCCCCTGGTTCGGATGCGGGCGGGACCGGAGCTCTTTGGCAAGAGCGCCCGGTCCGTGGAGGGTGTCGGCGGCCCGCTAGCGAGCCGCCAGGCAGGTACGGATCAGACGCGACGACGCTTTGAAGGACGGACCCCGTTGTGCGGGATCGGCGTCACGTCGCGGATCGAGGTGATGGTGAAGCCCACCGCCGCAAGACCGCGCAGCGCGCTCTCACGACCCGAGCCCGGGCCCTTCACTTCGACCTCGAGGGTGCGAACGCCGTGTTCGGCGGCCTTGCGGCCCGCGTCGTCGGCAGCAACCTGCGCGGCATAGGGAGTCGACTTGCGGCTGCCCTTGAAGCCCATCATGCCGGCGCTGGACCAGCTGATAGCATTGCCCTGAGCGTCGGTGATGGTGATCATGGTGTTGTTGAAGCTGGCGTTGATGTGCGCAACGCCCGAAGAAATGTTCTTCTTGTCGCGGCGCCTGATACGGCCGGGTTCGCGTGCCATGGTGTTCTTTCCTTACATTCTCTCAAGAAGGGAAAAGCGTTCGGGACAAAGCCCCGAAGCTTACTTCTTCTTGCCGGCGATCGGCTTGGCCTTACCCTTGCGGGTGCGGGCGTTGGTGTGGGTGCGCTGGCCGCGGACGGGCAGGCCGGCACGATGACGAAGGCCGCGGAAGGACTTGAGGTCCATCAGGCGCTTGATGTTCATCGCGGTGTTGCGGCGCAGGTCGCCTTCGACAGTGTAGTCGGCGTCGATCGTCTCGCGGATGCGCAGCACTTCCTCATCGGAAAGGTCCTGCACGCGGCGAGCGTGGTCGATACCGAGCTTGTCGGCGATCTCGAGGGCCGTGGTACGGCCGATACCGTGAATATAGGTCAGCGCGATGATAACGCGCTTGTTGGTGGGGATGTTTACCCCGGCAATACGAGCCACTTACTTCTCCATGCTCCACAGGGACGTACCGGAAGGCCGGCACCCCTATCTCATCGCTCAATCCACTCGGCGCAGGCGGCATGCTAACGCAAAAAGCCCGGTTGGCGCGCACATTGGCTATCGCCTGCCGGACTCACCGCAAGTGTCGAATGAAAGGCGCGCTTAGGAGGATTCGCCTTGGGCGTCAACCGCCTTGCGCACGCGACACGACGAACCGCCGATATGGGCGGCTCGCCTCGTGTTTCAAGCCTGTTACACCAGCCGCGAGGCGAGGTCAAAAGTCCTCGCGGCCAATTGAACGACAACCGCGCAAATGCTGCAGCTGTTCAATCAATCCTGCCCTAGGCTGTCGATTTCCGCCTCCAGGCTGTCAGGAGAAGGGTTCTCGGTAGCCGCGGGCTCCCGGTCCTCGGCGGTATCTAGCGGCCCGAGGTGATCGCCAAGCGCCCGCAGTTGCTGCGTCATCACGCCGTCAACCGCCTTCGAGATCTCGTCGATCTTGTAGCGCATGGGGCCACCGACATTGTATTCCCACAGCACCCGGGTGCCCCCTTCGACCTCTTTCAGTGTGATGGTGAGGACCCCGGTGGCAGGTTCACCCTGCAGCGGGCCAAGCCCGCCGCGCATGCGCAGGACCTTGAGCGGATAAGACTGGATGACGGTCATGTGCTGGACACTGCCGTCGAGCGAGAAACCATCCTTGCGGTCCTCGCCAGGCACCTTTTCGCAGAAGCAGCCCCCGGCCTGCGGTACCAGAGTCATGTTTGAGGCATCGCCCGACCAGGTATGGGCGTCAGTCCACCAATCACCCGGCTTGGTCAGTGCCAGCCAGGTCTTCATGCTTGTAGCCGCGACCGTAACCGTGTCACGGGTCACGAATCCATCTGCGCGAGTTTCAACGACTTCGGCTGCCACAGGTGCGGCAGAAAACAGCGCTATGGCGGTGGCGAAACGGTGCATCCCTCACTCCCCTCTGGATCGAGGTCCTAAGCGATGGACGCAGGCTTGAAAAGGTCGGCTCGGATCAGCGCGAGAGGATCGCGTCGATCGCGTGCGTCACTTCACCGATAGCGGCCATGCCATCGACACGGCTGACGATGCCGCGCGCTTCGTAGCCGGGCAGGATCGGCGCGGTTTCGTTGCGATAGACCGCCATTCGATTGCGGACGGTCTCTTCGTTGTCGTCGGGGCGACGCTTGAATTCGGTCGATCCGCACTTGTCGCAAACACCGGGCTTCTCGGGTTGCTTGAACGTATCGTGATAGCCTTCGCCACAATTGGCGCAGGTAAACCGACCGGTGATGCGCTCGACGAGCGCGTCTTCGTTCACTTCCAGTTCGATCACATGGTCGAGCTTGCGGCCATGCCTTGAGAGGATACCGTCAAGCATCTCGGCCTGGGCCTCGGTGCGGGGATAGCCGTCGAAAATAGCGCCCGTGTCTGGCCCCATCGCGGTCAGTTCCGCATCGATAAGCTCGCTCACGATGTCGTCCGAAACGAGGTCGCCGCGATCCATGATCGCCTTCGCCTTGATGCCGACCGGGGTCCCTGCCTTCACTGCCGCGCGAAGCATGTCGCCGGTCGACAGCTGGCGCATCCCGTGATGCTCCTCGAGGCGTTGTGCCTGCGTGCCCTTTCCAGCGCCCGGAGGGCCAAGAAGGATAATGTCCATCGCGTTAAATCCCCTTCACCTGCGTTGATGCCTTAACGCAGGCGCCCCTTCAACTTGGCCTTTTTGATGAGATCGCCATACTGATGCGCCAGCAGGTGCGACTGGATCTGGCTGATCGTGTCGACCGTGACGTTGACCACGATCAGCAGGCTGGTCCCGCCGAGGAACAGCGGCACGCCCGTCTGCGCGATGCCCCATTCGGGAATGACGCAGACGATGGTCAGGTAGATCGCGCCGATCACGGTGATACGCGTCAGCACGTAGTCGAGGTACTCCTCGGTCCGCTTGCCCGGACGGATGCCCGGGATGAAGCCGCCATTCTTCTTCAAGTTCTCCGACGTCTCTTCGGGATTGAAGACGATCGCCGTGTAGAAGAAGCAGAAGAAGATGATGCCGATGGCGTAGAGCGCCATGTACAGCGGCTGGCCATGCTGGAGGTACTGCAGCACGGTCTGGAGGATCGAGCCAAAGGTCGTATCGGTGTCCACGGAATTGCCCGCGAACTGGGTGATCGTCAGCGGCAGCAGGAGCAGCGAGCTGGCGAAGATCGGCGGGATGACACCTGCAGTATTGAGCTTGAGCGGCAGGTGCGAACGGTCGGCCTGCATCATTCCGCGCTGCGTCGCGCGCTTGGGATACTGGATGAGAAGGCGCCGTTGGGCGCGCTCGAAGAAGCAGATGCCAAGGATCAGCAGCACCGCCATAACGATGAAGCCGACGATCGTACCGGTCGAAATCGAACCTTCCGAATAGCCCTTGCCCATGTTGCTGACGAATGTCGGGAACTGGGCGACGATACCGGCCATGATGATCAGCGACACGCCGTTGCCGATGCCGCGACTGGTGATCTGTTCACCCAGCCAGAGGAGGAACATGGTCCCGCCGACAAGGCTGATGACGGCACCTACACGGAACATCAGGCCCGGTTCGACGACGGCCTGAAGGCCGCTTTGCGCACCGTAGCTTTCAAGGCCGGATGCAAGGAACCAGCCCTGGATCGCGCACAGGAAGACCGTGCCGTAGCGGGTATACTGGTTGAGCTTCTGGCGCCCTGCCCCGCCCTCTTTCTTCAGCGCGGCGAGACTCGGATGCAGTGCAGCCGCCAGCTGCACCACGATCGAGGCCGTAATGTAGGGCATGACGCCGAGCGCGATGAGACTCATGCGCTCAAGGCTGCCGCCCGAAAAAGTGTTGAACAGGTCGAGGATGCCACCGCGCGTCTGATCATACAGGTCGCTGAGGATGAGCGGATTAACGCCCGGCAGCGGCACGAAGCTCAGGAAGCGGAAGACGATCAGCGCGCCGATGGTGAACCAGATACGGTTCTTGAGCTCGGTGGCTTTCGAGAAATTGGCGAGGCTGAGGTTGCTCGCGATATTGTCGGCGCGTGATGCCATTGGTCGTATTCGATCCTAGCTTGTCGCCGGCCCGTCCCGGCGCTGACCGGACAGATAGGGAGAGGGGGGCGGAATGTCGAACCCCGCCCCCCGCTTTTTTGTCGGTTACTTGGCCTTCTTGGCCTTGTTGGCTTCGGCGCGAGCAGCCTTTTTCTCGTGCTCGGGCTGGGCCTTCTCGATGATCTCGACCTTGCCGCCAGCCTTTTCGACTGCCTCGATCGCGCCCTTCGACGCGCCGGCAACCTTGAAGGTGACCTTGGTCTTCAGTTCGCCCTTGCCGAGCAGGCGGACGCCGTCCTTGCCACCACGTGCGAGGCCGGCAGCCTGCAGCGCTTCGTGGTCGAGGGTCTTCTTGGTGTCGAGCTTCTTGGCGTCGATGAACTTCTGGACCATGCCCAGGTTCACTTCGGCATAGTCCTTGGCGAAGAGGTTGTTAAAGCCACGCTTCGGCAGGCGCATGTGAAGCGGCATCTGGCCGCCTTCGAAGCCCTTGATGGCGACGCCCGAACGGCTCTTCTGGCCCTTCTGGCCACGGCCGCCGGTCTTGCCCTTGCCCGAGCCGATGCCACGGCCCACGCGGATGCGGGACTTACGGGCGCCTTCGTTGTCGCGGAGATCGTTCAGTTTCATAGTGTGCACTCGCTTTCGCTTTAGTTCGCGCTGAAAAATGGAAGCGGCCCGCTATCGCAGCAGGCCGCCTCCGTCAATTGTGCTGTCGCAGATCAGTCGACGATCTGGACGAGATGCGGGATCTTCGCGATCGCGCCACGCACCTCGGGGGTGTCCTGGCGCTCGACGATCTTGTGCATCTTGTTCAGCCCAAGACCGATGAGGATCTTGCGCTGGCTTTCCGGACGGCGGATCGGCGAACCGACCTGCTTGATCTTGATGGTGCTGTTCTTGGCCATCGATCTTACTCCGCGATAGCGGCGGCGTCGGCTTCAGCCTCGGCCTCCGATGCCCCGCCGCGACCCAGGAGGTCGGCAACCTTCTTGCCGCGACGCTGGGCCACCGACTTCGGCGAAGTCTGGTCCTGCAGCGCATCGAAGGTGGCGCGGATCATGTTGTAGGGGTTCGAGGTGCCGACCGACTTGGTCACCACGTCGGCAACGCCGAGGCTCTCGAACACGGCGCGCATCGGACCACCGGCGATGATGCCGGTACCTGGAGGCGCGGTGCGGACGGTGACCTTGCCGGCACCGAAGCGACCGTTGCCGTCGTGATGGAGGGTACGGCCCTCCTTCAGCGGAACGCGGATCATCTTCTTGCGCGCCGAGGCAGTCGCCTTCGAGATGGCTTCCGGCACTTCGCGGGCCTTGCCGTGGCCGAAGCCGACGCGACCCGAGCCGTCACCCACGACGACCAGCGCAGCGAAACCGAAGCGCTTGCCGCCCTTCACCGTCTTGCTGACGCGGTTGATGTGGACGAGCTTCTCGATGATGCCGTCGTCTTCTTCCTCGCGCTTGCCGCGACGGTCATCACGACCGCGACCGCGACCGCGGCCTTCGCCACGCTCGCCACCGCGACCACGGCCACGGCCCTGGCGTTCCTGCGGCTGGCCTTCGTCGCCCTGGGCAGCCGACTGGTTGTCGGCAGCTTCGGACGGCGTGTCGGCGATTGCCGGCTGCTCGTTGGTCACCGCGTGCTCGGTCTCGGCAGCCACGGTTTCTTCGTTCTTGTTTTCGTCAGCCATCATCAGAACTCCAGCCCGCCTTCGCGAGCGGCGTCGGCCAGCGCCTTGACGCGGCCATGGAACAGGAAGCCGCCGCGATCGAACACGACGGTGGTCACACCGGCCTTCTTGGCTGCGGCGGCGATGTCGCTACCAACCTGCTTGGCGGCGTCGACATTGGCACCCGAGTTCTTCGCACCGAGCGTCGAGGCGGCGGCGAGGGTCTTGCCCGCGGCGTCGTCGATGATCTGCGCGTAGATGTGCTTGCCGGTGCGGTGGACCGAAAGGCGCGGCTTGCCGCCCGAAACGCTCTTGAGAGCGGTACGGACGCGGCGGCGGCGGCGTTCGAAGAGGGAAAGCTTTGCCATCTTACTTCTTCTTCCCTTCCTTGCGGAAGATGTATTCGCCGCGGTACTTGATGCCCTTGCCCTTGTAGGGTTCGGGCTTGCGCCAGCGGCGGACTTCGGCGGCAAACTGGCCAACGGCCTGCTTGTCGATGCCGGAAATCTCCACGGTGGTCTGGTCGGGGGTCTTCACTTCGAGACCTTCGGGAACGTCGAGGTCGACGTCGTGCGAATAGCCGAGCTGAAGCTTGAGCTTCTTGCCCTGCGCATTGGCACGGTAGCCGACGCCGGTGATCTCGAGGACCTTGGTGAAACCGTCGGTCACGCCTTCGACGAGGTTCGACACGAGCGTGCGCTGCATGCCCCAGTGGCTGCGGGCAGCCTTGGTGTCGTTCGCCGGCTTGACTGCGATTTCGCCGTCTTCGAGCTTGTACTCGACCAGGTCCGACAGACCCATCGAAAGGGTGCCCTTGGGACCCTTCACGTTGAGCATGCCGTTATCGATGGCGGCAGTGACCCCGCTCGGGATCGCTACCGGCTTCTTGCCGATGCGGCTCATCAGAACACCTCCGCCAGCACTTCGCCGCCGACGTTCTGCGAACGGGCTTCCGCGTCGGAAAGCACGCCCTTCGGCGTCGAGACGATGGTGATGCCAAGGCCATTGCGCACAACCGGGAGTTCCTTCGAACCCGAGTAGACGCGGCGGCCAGGCTTGGAGACGCGAGCGACATGCTTGATCGCAGGTTCGCCCTCGAAATACTTCAGTTCGATCCGCAGCTGCGGGTGCTTGCCCGAGGTGTCGTCGCTGAAGCCACGGATGTAGCCTTCACGCTGGAGCACTTCGAGGACGTTCGCACGCAGCTTGCTGGCGGGCGAAAGGACGCTGTCCTTCTTCGCGCGCTGGCCGTTGCGGATACGGGTGAGCATATCACCCAGGGGATCGGTCATAGCCATCTGTCTTTACCTCACCAGCTCGACTTGGTCAGGCCCGGAATCAGGCCCTTGTTGCCGAGGTCGCGCAGTTCGACGCGGCAAAGCCCGAACTTGCGGTAGTAGCCGCGCGGGCGGCCGGTGGTGGAGCAGCGGTTGCGAACACGCGTCGGGTTCGCATTGCGCGGCAATTCAGCCATCTTGAGGCGGGCCATCAGGCGCTCGGTCTCGTCGGCATTCTTGTCGTCAGCGATAGCCTTCAGCTTCGCGTACTTGTCCGCATACTGCTTGACGAGCTTCTTGCGACGCTCGTTCTTGTTGATCGAACTCAGTTTCGCCATTGGACTTAAGTTCCTCTATTAGCGGCTCACGCCGCTTCCTTCTCTTCCGACGCTTCGGCCGGGAACGGGAAACCGAACAGACGGAGCAGCTCGCGCGCTTCTTCGTCGGTCTTCGCCGTGGTGGTTACGATGATGTCCATGCCCCGGACCTTCTCGATCTTGTCGTAGGAGATTTCGGGGAAGACGATCTGTTCCTTCAGACCCATGGCGTAGTTGCCACGGCCGTCGAACGACTTGGGGTTCAGGCCACGGAAGTCGCGGATGCGGGGCATTGCGACGGTGACGAGACGGTCCATGAATTCGTACATGCGTTCACGGCGCAGGGTGACCTTGCAACCGATCGGCATGCCTTCACGCAGCTTGAACTGCGCGATCGACTTCTTGGCCTTGGTGATGACCGGCTTCTGACCAGCGATCAGAGCCATTTCCTCGGCGGCCGTCTGGACCTTCTTCTTGTCCTGGCTGGCTTCGCCGACGCCCATGTTGAGCGTGACCTTCTCCAGCTTCGGAACTTCCATGGCATTCTTGTAACCGAACTTCTCGGTCATCGCCTTGACGATCACGTCGTCGTAGCGCTTGCGCATGCGGGGGGTATAATCAGCCATCGATGGTCTCCCCGGACTTGACGGCAACGCGCACCTTCTTGCCGTCCTTCGAGGTTTCGAAGCGGACGCGGGTGGGCTTGCCGGACTTGGGATCGGCCAGCGCGACCTTCGAGATGTGCATCGGCGCTTCGAAGCGATCGATGCCACCCTGCGGGTTCTGCTGGGTCGGCTTGCGGTGACGGGCAGCGACGTTCACGCCTTCGACGACGACCTTGCCGTCCTTCGGCATGACCTTCGCGACGGTGCCGGTCTTGCCCTTGTCCTTGCCGGACAGGACGACGACGCTGTCACCCTTCTTGATCTTTGCGGCGGCCATTACAGCACCTCCGGAGCAAGCGAGATGATCTTCATGAAGCCGCGGCCGCGCAGTTCGCGCACGACGGGTCCGAAGATACGGGTACCGATCGGTTCCTCGTTCTTGTTGACGAGAACCGCGGCGTTGCTGTCGAAGCGGATAACGCTGCCGTCGGGACGACGGACGTCCTTCTTCGTGCGCACGATGACGGCGCGATGGACATCGCCCTTCTTCACCTTGGTGCGCGGCTGGGCTTCCTTGACGGAAACCACGATCACGTCGCCCACGGAAGCAGTCCGGCGCTTCGACCCGCCCAGTACCTTGATGCACTGGACGCGCTTTGCGCCGCTGTTGTCCGCGACGTCGAGATTGGATTGCATCTGGATCATCGATCCGGTTCCTTCTCACTGGCTTGCCGGAACCAGTCCGGCAGTTCCTTACGTCTAACTGCTCAGTTACCTGCGGCTGCGACGTCGAGGTCAGCCTCGACAGCCTGCGTGCCACCTGCGGTAACGCGATCGATCACCTGCCAGGTCTTGGTCTTGGAGATCGGCTTGGTTTCTTCGATGCGCACGACGTCACCGAGCTGGTACTCGTTCTTCTCGTCATGGGCATGGTACTTCTTCGAGCGACGGATGATCTTCCCGTAGAGCGGGTGCTTCACCTTGCGCTCGACGAGCACGGTCACGGTCTTGTCGGTCTTGTCGGAGGTGACGGTCCCGATCAGGATACGCTTGGGCATGGTCTACTCCTTAAGCCTTGGCTGCGGCGCTGGCGGCGCGCTCGGTCTGCAGCGTCTTGATCTTGGCGATCGAACGACGCACTTCGCGAATGCGGGCCGGAGCCTCGAGCTGGTTCGTGGCCGCCTGGAAGCGGAGGTTGAACTGCTCGCGCTTGAGCGTGGTCAGTTCCTCGGCCAGCTGGTCGTCCGACTTCTGGCGCAGGTCTTCAATCTTGGCCATCATTCGCCTCCCAGGTGCGAGGTGTCGCCCAGGCGGGCAACGACCTTGGTCTTGATCGGCAGCTTCATCGCTGCGCGCTCGAACGCTTCGGCGGCCAGCGGGCCGGCAACGCCGTCGAGTTCGAACAGGATGCGGCCCGGCTTCACGCGAGCTGCCCAGTATTCGATCGAGCCCTTGCCCTTACCCTGACGGACTTCGGCAGGCTTCTTCGACACCGGCACGTCGGGGAACACGCGGATCCACAGGCGTCCCTGACGCTTGATGTGGCGAGTGATCGCACGACGAGCGGCCTCGATCTGGCGCGCGGTGATCCGCTCGGGCTCCATCGCCTTCAGGCCGTACGACCCGAAGTTGAGCGTGGTGCCGCCCTTGGCGTTGCCATGGATCTTGCCCTTGAACGCCTTGCGGTACTTGGTTTTCTTCGGTTGCAGCATGGTTCTTTCCTAATCCTGCAATCAGCGAGCCGGGCGGACGCCGGAAGTCTGGGCTTCCATCATCAGGCGGTCCTGTGCGGTCGGATCGTGGGCGAGGATCTCGCCCTTGAAGATCCAGCACTTGATGCCGATGATGCCATAAGCGGTCAGAGCTTCGGCTTCAGCGTAGTCGACGTTGGCACGCAGCGTGTGCAGCGGAACGCGACCTTCGCGATACCATTCCACACGGGCGATTTCCGCACCGCCGAGACGGCCGCCGCAGGTGATCTTGATGCCTTCCGCACCGAGGCGGAGAGCCGACTGCACGGCGCGCTTCATGGCGCGACGAAAGGCGACACGGCGGACCAGCTGGTCGGCGATGCCCTGGGCGACGAGCTTGGCATCGATTTCCGGCTTGCGGATTTCGACGATGTTCAGCTTCACTTCGCTGTCGGTCATCTTCGACAGCTGCGAACGCAGCTTCTCGATGTCCGCGCCCTTCTTGCCGATGATGACACCGGGGCGGGCAGCGTATATCGACACGCGGCACAGCTTGGCCGGACGCTCGATCACCACCTTCGAAATCGCCGCCTGGGTCAGGTTCTCGACGATGAACTTGCGGATCTCGATGTCTTCCTTGAGCAGCTTGGCGTAGTCGCGCCCTTCGGCGTACCAGCGGCTGTCCCAGGTGCGGTTGATCTGCAGGCGCAGACCGATCGGATTGCTCTTATGGCCCATCTTACGCCTCTTCCTGCTCGCGAACCACGATACGCAGCCGGCTGAACGGCTTGAGGATGCGCGTGGACTTGCCACGGCCGCGCGTGTGGAAGCGCTTCATGGTGATCGACTTGCCGACCGACGCTTCCGCAACGACGAGTGCATCGACGTCGAGGTTGTGGTTGTTTTCCGCATTGGCGATCGCCGAAGCGAGAACCTTGCTGGCGTCACGCGCCATCGCCCGCTTCGAGAAGGCGAGGATGTTCATGGCCTCTTCGGCCTTCTTGCCACGGATCAGGGCGGCGACGAGGTTGAGCTTCTGCGCCGAACCACGGATCGTGGTACCGACGGCCAGCGCCTCGTTATCCGCAACGCGGCGGGGTGCTTTCTGCTTGCTCATCAGCGCTTACCCTTCTTGTCGGCAGCGTGACCCGGGAAAGTGCGCGTAGGAGCGAACTCGCCGAGCTTGTGGCCGACCATTTCTTCCGAAACGGACACGGGGATGAACTTGTGGCCGTTGTAGACGTTGAACGTGAGCCCAACGAACTGCGGCAGGATCGTCGAACGACGCGACCAGGTCTTGATCGGTGCACGACCACCATTGTCCTGTGCGTCCTCCGCCTTCTTGAGAAGGCTGAGCTCGACGAACGGACCTTTCCAGACGGAACGAGCCATGTCGGATTACCTCTTCTTCTTGGCGTGGCGCGAACGGATGATCATCTTGTCCGTCTGCTTGTTGTTGCGGGTACGGGCGCCCTTGGTCGGCTTGCCCCACGGGGTAACCGGGTGACGGCCACCGCTGGTGCGGCCTTCACCACCACCGTGCGGGTGGTCGACCGGGTTCTTGGCGACACCGCGGGTGAGCGGCTTCTTGCCCATCCAGCGACGACGACCGGCCTTGCCCATGTTCTGGTTCTGGTTGTCGGGGTTCGACACGGCGCCAACGGTGCCCATGCAGTCGGCGCGCAGGTAACGCTGCTCGCCGCTGTTGAGGCGCACGATGACCATGCCGCGGTCACGACCGACCAGCTGGACGTAGGAACCGGCGGCGCGGGCGATCTGGCCGCCCTTGCCCGGCTTCATCTCCACGTTGTGGCAGATGGTGCCGACCGGCATCTGGCCGAGCAGCATGGCGTTGCCGGGCTTGGTGTCGGCCTTCTCGGCTGCGATCACCTTGTCACCGACGGCCAGGCGCTGCGGCGCCAGGATGTAGGCCAGTTCGCCGTCCTCGTACTTCACCAGGGCGATGAAGGCGGTGCGGTTCGGATCGTACTCGAGCCGTTCGACAGTGCCTTCGACGTCCCACTTGCGACGCTTGAAGTCGACGTAGCGGTACTTCTGCTTGTGGCCGCCAGCCATGCCGCGCGAGGTGACATGACCCTTATTGTTGCGACCACCGGTCTTGCGCTTGCCTTCGACGAGCGACTTGACCGGCTTGCCCTTGTAGAGGCCCGACTTGTCGACGAGGATCAGGCCGCGACGGCCCGGGCTCGTGGGTTTGTAGTTCTTGAGTGCCATTTCTCTCTAGCCCCTCAGATACCGCTGGTGACGTCGATGGAATCGCCGTCCTTCAGGGTGACGATGGCCTTCTTCATGTCCGTGCGCTTGTAGGTCTTGCCCTTCCAGCGCTTGGTCTTGCCCTTGGCCACGATCGTGTTCACGCCGGTCACGCCGACACCGAAGATCGCCTCGATGGCTTCCTTGATCTGCGGCTTGGTGGCGTCGTTGGCGACCTTGAAGACAACCGCGTTGTTCTCCGAAGCCAGCGTAGCCTTCTCGGTGATGTGCGGCGCAAGGATCACGTCGTAGTGACGCGCGTCGATTTCCTGCTTCTTAGCCATTGAAACGGGCCTCCAGCTTCTCGACCGCGTCCTTGGTGAGGACGAGCGTGTCATGCTTCAGGATGTCGTAGACGTTGGCGCCCACTGCCGGCAGCACGTTGACGCCGGGGATGTTGCGGGCAGCCTTGGCGAAACCGTCGTTGACGCTCTCACCGTCGATCACCAGCACCTTGCCGCTCCAGCCGTTCTTGCCGAAGGTGGCGACCAGCGCCTTGGTCTTGGCGTCCTTGAGCTCGAGGCTGTCGACGACGACGAGGCCGTCCTTCGCCTTGCTCGACAGGGCCATCTTGAGACCCAGGGCGCGGACCTTCTTGTTCAGCGACTGGTTGAAGTCGCGCTTGCGGGCACCGTGGGCCTTGCCGCCGCCGATGAAGATCGGCGCGGCGCGGTCACCGTGGCGAGCCGTGCCGCCGCCCTTCTGGCGACCCCACTTCTTGCCGGTGCGGGCAACGTCCGAACGCTCGCGCGTCGGGCGGGCAGTTCCGCGGCGGTTTTCGAGCTGCCACGTAACGACGCGGTGCAGGATGTCGGCGCGCGGCTCGACGCCGAAAACGGCATCGTTCAGCTCGACGTCGCCAGCAGCCTTGCCGTCGATTTTCTGGACCTTCACCTTCACGGATCAGCCCTCCTTGTTTTCGTCCGAGCCGGTGTCGGCTGCGGGCGTATCGGTGGTGGTTTCGGTGTCCGCACCAGCTTCCTGAGATTGCAGCAGGGCTTCCTGCTGCTCGGCGGAAATTTCGGTGCCGACTTCATGCTCGGCTGCGCTCTCGACCATGCCGGCAGCAGCTTCTTCCGAAGCGAACTCGTCCTGGTTGCGATACATCACACCCGGGAACGGCAGGTCGGCGTGGTCGATCTTGACCGCGTCCTTGACCAGCAGCCAGCCGTTCTTCGCACCCGGGACCGAGCCCTTGACGAAAAGGAGGCCGCGATCGGCGTCGGTGCGGACGATCTCGAGGTTCTGCTGGGTGCGCTGACGGTCGCCCATGTGGCCGGCCATCTTCTTGCCCTTGAACACGCGACCCGGATCCTGGCGGTTACCCGTCGAACCGTGTGCACGGTGGCTGATCGAGACACCGTGGGTGGCGCGCATACCGCCGAAGCCCCAACGCTTCATGGCGCCGGCGAAGCCCTTGCCCTGCGTGTGACCGGTAATGTCGACCTTCTGGCCAGCAACGAAGTGCTCGGCCGAAATGCGCGCACCAACCGGAAGCAGAGCCTCTTCGGTCTCGACGCGGAATTCGGCGACCTTCATCTTCAGCGAAACGCCAGCCTTCGCGAAAGCTTCGCGCTGCGGCTTGTTGACGTTCTTCTGCTTGGCTTCGCCCGAGCCGACCTGGACTGCGAAATAGCCATCGCGATCTTCGGTACGGTGAGCGGTAACCTGACAATTCTCCAACGCGAGAACGGTGACCGGCACGTGCCGACCGTCCTCCTGGAAGAGGCGGGTCATCCCGACTTTCTTTGCGATAACGCCTGTGCGCATCGTCAAACTCCTAAACAGAGGCACGTGGGGCCCATCCCCAAGTGCTTGCCAGCCCAATTTGTGATGCGTCGCCCCGTCCGGGCTGATTGCCCCCTCGCCAGTGAAGGCTGCGGGAGCGAGACGGGGGACGCAGACCCGGATCAGATCCGGCGGTATCCCGATGTCTTGCCGGTCCTACGGACCAGCGGGGCAATCGAGGGCCCCAGAACTTCCGGCCGGTTTAAGGTCCTGCCGGGGACCGGATCAGCGGCTTAGGCCAGCTTGATCTCGACGTTCACGCCAGCTGCGAGGTCGAGCTTCATCAGCGCGTCGACGGTCTGGGCGTTCGGCTGCACGATGTCGAGCAGACGCTTGAAGGTGCGCACCTCGAACTGCTCGCGCGACTTCTTGTCGATGTGCGGGCCGCGGTTCACGGTGAACTTCTCGATACGCGTCGGCATGGGAATGGGGCCACGAATAAGGGCGCCGGTGCGACGTGCGGTTTCGGCGATTTCGCCAGTTGCCTGGTCGAGAACGCGGTGGTCGAACGCCTTGAGGCGAATGCGAATATTCTGAGCTTCCATTACCTATACCGATGCGAAAGAGCCAAACGGGCCGTTTCCAACCCGCAAAAAAAGAAAGGCCCGCCCTGCTTGACCCCGGTTTCCCGGTACGGGCGACCTTCCCTTGAATTCTTGCGACAGGGACGAATCCCCGTCTGTGGGCGCGCATATACGGAGGAGACCCCCATCTGGCAACCCCCAAATCCAACAGCTTTTCGCCGAGTGGAAACGGGTCAGACGAACCGTGCGCGCGGGCCGTCCAATGCCTTCATTAAAAGCGAAGGCCCGCCCCTCTATCTGAGGAGCGGGCCAACGTTTTTCAATCGCTTGCGCGAAGCTTACTTCGTGATCGAAGCAACAACGCCCGAGCCGACGGTGCGGCCGCCTTCGCGGATTGCGAAGCGCAGACCTTCGTCCATGGCGATCGGAGCGATCAGCTTGACCGAGATAGTCACGTTGTCGCCCGGCATCACCATTTCGGTGCCTTCGGGAAGGATCACTTCGCCGGTCACGTCGGTGGTGCGGAAGTAGAACTGCGGACGGTAGTTAGCGAAGAACGGCGTGTGACGGCCGCCTTCGTCCTTCGACAGGACGTAGACTTCTGCGCTGAACTCGGTGTGCGGGCTAACCGAACCGGGCTTGCAGAGGACCTGGCCACGCTCGACGTCTTCACGGCCGATGCCGCGAATGAGGGCGCCGATGTTGTCGCCAGCTTCACCACGGTCGAGCAGCTTGCGGAACATTTCCACGCCGGTGACGGTGGTCTTCTGGGTGTCCTTGATGCCGACGATTTCGACTTCGTCGCCAACGTTCACGATACCGGTTTCGACACGGCCGGTGACGACGGTGCCACGGCCCGAGATCGAGAACACGTCTTCGATCGGCATCAGGAACGGCTTGTCGACCGGACGCTCCGGCTGCGGGATGTGCTCGTCAACGGCGTTCATGAGCTCGATGATCGAGTTCTTGCCGATTTCGTCGTCACGACCTTCGAGAGCGGCGAGAGCCGAACCCTTGACGATGGCGATGTTGTCGCCGTCGAAGTCGTAGCTCGAGAGCAGTTCGCGGACTTCCAGTTCGACGAGCTCGAGGATTTCCTCGTCGTCAACCTGGTCGACCTTGTTCATGTACACGACGAGAGCCGGAACGCCGACCTGACGGGCAAGCAGGATGTGCTCGCGGGTCTGCGGCATCGGGCCGTCGGCTGCGTTCACGACCAGGATCGCGCCGTCCATCTGGGCAGCACCGGTGATCATGTTCTTGACGTAGTCGGCGTGACCCGGGCAGTCGACGTGCGCATAGTGGCGCGCAGCGGTTTCGTACTCGACGTGTGCGGTCGAGATGGTGATGCCGCGCTCGCGCTCTTCGGGAGCCTTGTCGATGTTTGCGAAATCGACCGCCGAACCGCCGTGCTCTTCAGCCATCACCTTGGTGATCGCCGCCGTCAGCGTGGTCTTGCCATGGTCGACGTGACCGATGGTGCCGATGTTGCAGTGCGGCTTGTTCCGCTGGAATTTTTCCTTCGCCATTTCTCAATTTACCTCTGTCTGAAGAGTTGAATTTCCGTGGTGCGGGCGGTGCCTGACGGAATCAGGCGCCGCCCCTAGACCTTGAAGCTGCCTTAGGCAAGCTTCTCCTTGACTTCGGCCGCGACGTTCGCCGGGACCTCGTCATAGTGGCTGAACTGCATCGTGTACTGCGCACGTCCCTGGGTGAAGGAACGCAGTTCGTTCACGTAGCCGAACATGTTGGCCAGAGGCACATTGGCCTCGACCGCCTGGGCGTTGCCGCGGGTATCGGTACCCTGGATCTGGCCACGACGGCTGTTGAGGTCGCCGATGACGTCGCCGAGGTAATCCTCGGGAGTCACGACCTCGACCTTCATGATCGGTTCGAGCAGCTTGATGCCGGACTTCTCGGCAACTTCGCGCATCGCACCGCGACCGGCGATTTCGAACGCGATCGCGCTCGAGTCGACGTCGTGGTACGCACCGTCATACAGGGTGACGGTGAAGTCGATGATCGGGAAGCCGACGAGGTAGCCGCTCTCGGCCTGCTCGCGGAAACCCTTTTCGATCGCCGGGATGTATTCCTTCGGAATGTTGCCGCCCTTGATCTCGTCTTCGAAGACGAAACCCTGGCCGCGCTCACCCGGGGTGACCTTGACCTTGACGCGACCGAACTGGCCCGAACCGCCCGACTGCTTCTTGTGGGTGTAGTCCACGTCGACCGGACGCGCGAGATACTCGCGATAGGCCACCTGCGGTGCACCGACATTGGCTTCGACCTTGAACTCGCGCTTCATGCGATCGACGAGGATGTCGAGGTGAAGCTCGCCCATGCCCTTGATGATCGTCTGACCGCTTTCGTGGTCGGTCGAAACGCGGAAGCTCGGATCCTCGGCGGCCAGGCGGTTGAGGGCAACGCCCATCTTTTCCTGGTCGGCCTTGGTCTTGGGTTCCACCGACAGTTCGATGACCGGCTCGGGGAATTCCATGCGCTCGAGGATGATCGGCTTGGCCGGATCACACAGCGTGTCGCCGGTGGTCGTGTCCTTCATGCCCGCCAGAGCGACGATGTCGCCGGCGAATGCTTCTTCGATGTCCTCGCGGTTGTTCGAGTGCATCAGCAGCATGCGGCCGATCTTTTCCTTCTTGTCCTTCACCGAGTTCAGGACCGAGCCCTTGGAGAGCTTGCCCGAATAGATGCGGGTGAAGGTCAGCGAGCCGACGAACGGGTCGTTCATGATCTTGAACGCCAGCGCAGCGAAAGGCTCGTCGTCGCTCGACGGACGGGTTTCTTCCTTGTCGCTGTCGGGCAGGACGCCCTTGATCGCGGGAACGTCGAGCGGGCTCGGCATGTAGTCGACGACGGCGTCGAGCAGGGGCTGAACGCCCTTGTTCTTGAACGCCGAGCCGCACAGCACGGGCACGAACGCACGGTCCATGGTACCCTTGCGGATCAGCTTCTTCAGCGTCGCTGCATCGGGCTCGTTGCCTTCGAGATAGGCTTCCATGACGTCGTCATCGAGTTCGACGGCGGTTTCGACCAGCTGCTCGCGGTATTCGGCAGCCTTGTCGGCCAGGTCTTCCGGAATGTCGACGAACTCGTACTTCGCGCCGAGGTCTTCGGCCTGCCAGACGATGCCGCGCATGTTGACGAGGTCGACGACGCCCTTGAGGTTGCTCTCCGAACCGATCGGGAGATAGAGCACCAGCGGCTTGGCGCCGAGGCGGTCGATGATCGACTGGACGCAGTAGTAGAAGTCGGCGCCGGTGCGGTCGAGCTTGTTGATGAAGCACATCCGCGGAACGCCGTACTTGTCGGCCTGGCGCCAGACGGTTTCGGACTGCGGTTCGACGCCGGCGACGCCGTCAAAGACCGCGACCGCACCGTCGAGCACGCGCAGCGAGCGTTCGACTTCGATGGTGAAGTCGACGTGCCCGGGGGTGTCGATGATGTTGATCCGGTGCTTCGGCTGGTTGGCGCGAAGGTCTTCCGGGTTCGAACGCGGATCCATGGTCGGATCCTCGGCGGTCCAGAAAGTGGTCGTCGCGGCCGACGTGATGGTGATGCCGCGTTCCTGCTCCTGCTCCATCCAGTCCATGGTGGCGGCGCCATCGTGGACTTCGCCGATCTTGTAGGACTTGCCGGTGTAGTAGAGGATACGTTCGGTCGTGGTGGTCTTGCCGGCATCGATGTGGGCCATGATGCCGATATTGCGGTAACGCTCCAGCGGATACTCGCGGGCCATGTGGAATTCCTCGGGTTCGGGGGTGAGCTAGCTCGCGCCCCATGTAGGGATTAATGTGACCGCTTGAAGACCCGGGAGAGAGCAGCGCCCTCCCCCGGCCTCCAAAACGGAACGCCTTACCAGCGGTAGTGCGAGAAGGCGCGGTTCGCGTCCGCCATGCGGTGCGTGTCTTCGCGCTTCTTGACGGCGTTGCCGCGGTTGTTGGCAGCGTCCATCAGCTCGCCCGACAGGCGTGCGGCCATGGTGGTTTCCGGACGACCGCGCGCGGCGGTGATCAGCCAGCGGATGGCCAGCGCCTGGGCACGCTCGGGGCGCACCTCGACCGGCACCTGGTAGGTCGCACCACCGACGCGGCGGCTGCGCACTTCGACCTGCGGCTTGATGTTGTCGAGAGCAGCATGGAACAGCTCGACCGGGTTCGCCTTGGCCTTGGCTTCGACGGTGTCGAGCGCGGTGTAGACGATACCTTCGGCGACGGCCTTCTTGCCGTCATACATGAGGTTGTTCATGAACTTCGAAAGGACCTGATCACCGAACTTCGGGTCAGGCAGGATTTCCCGCTTCTCGGGACGACGACGACGTGACATCTTCTATATCTCCTGAGATGCGTTCTTACTTCGGACGCTTCGCGCCGTACTTCGAACGGCTCTGCTTGCGGTCCTTGACACCCTGCGTGTCGAGCACGCCGCGAAGGACGTGGTAACGCACGCCGGGAAGGTCGCGCACACGGCCGCCGCGGATCAGCACGACGCTGTGTTCCTGCAGGTTGTGGCCTTCGCCGGGGATGTAGGAGATGACTTCGCGCTGGTTGGTCAGGCGAACCTTGGCCACCTTGCGCAGAGCCGAGTTCGGCTTCTTCGGGGTCGTCGTATAGACGCGGGTGCAAACGCCACGCTTCTGCGGGTTCTGCTCCATCGCAGGGACCTTGCTCTTGGCCTTCTGCGGGGTGCGGCCCTTGCGGACCAGCTGGTTGATCGTCGGCATGATTACTCACTTCACCGGTTGGTGGTGACACTGATACCGAAGGGTGAGGAGTGTGAGGGTTCGCGCTGCCGTCATCCCCGCGCAGGCGGGGAACCAGCGAACCAAAACATCCGCGAAGCGGACATTTTGCGCGCGAGCCTGAAACGCTCCACCCATCGGCCACGGCCACCGGGTTACTTTGACGGCTGCCCCGAGCGCCCCTTCCCGTCACCCCCGCGAAGGCGGGGGTCCAGCATGGGGAGCTTCAATAGAAAAGAGCCTCATCGCATCAGCGACAGGCCCCCGGGTCATGACCGGCAATGTTCAGCTCTATCTGACCGGAGTTGGACGAATCCTACGCCGGATGGGCGCGCACATAGTGGGGTGATGGGGGGAGGTCAAGGTAACTCGAAGAAATCCGGCTCCAGAACAGGAAGGAACCCGCCACCTTCGATCATTCGCAAGTACGCATCATGGGCCTCTCCCGGGCTACATTCCCCCGCATTTACCAAGTGCTTCAGGAGACCGATACTGCCTGTAACCTGAGCAGCTCCCAGAACTTCACGGCCTACTCGCCGACCTTTTGCATCGTCACAGCATATCGAACCGATGGCATGCTCTGCCAGCGTAATGCACTCAGTTTCGCCAGCACCAAGAAGCCTTTCCTCCTGAATTTGAAGAAACCTTTCAGCAGGGAATCCGTCGTCCCCGAAAAATTCAATTGCGCCGTGAGCCTCCAGGTCAGACAATTGCCCAACAAGCGGTGGATTGCATTCTCCTAACACAATAGGCCCGACTGCAATTCCGTCGTCCCAGCCTATAAGGCTGGCTTCGAGTAGGCCAGAATTCCCCAAATTTATCAGGGAACATGTGTCAGGGAAAATCAAGAGTTAGAACGCCGTTGGCGGTGCAGATCGAGAAGTTGTGAAATTGAAATGTCGAAGTTCTCAGACACCCAGCCTGAGGACACGTCGCCAAGCGAAAGTGCCTCTTCAATTTTGCTCAGGAGCAGTCCACTGAGGCGGGGAAACTCAATGGGTTGCCTCTTAGGCAAACCTAACGATGCTGCTCGCTTCTCAGGAGACCCATGATTTTTCTTTATATGGTTTGAGAGGGAAAATGCTCCTCCTTCAGGTAGCAAGCCTAAATTCTCGCATCGCATCGCGGCGGCATCAAAACTTAGGCCGAAGAAAATAGCTAAGTACAATATTTCGATGTCGCCAAGTTTCTCGTGTTGCATGATTCCCAGTTGCCGACGTAGCGACCGTAAAAACTTAGCCAACGCGAGTTCAGGTAATAAAAAATCTGAAGCAAATTTGTCAGCCAATCGCTCTCGAGTCTTACTCTTGCGTATATTTCCAATTGCGCTTGGCAGATCGAAGATTGGTTCTCCCGCAGCAAAATCTCCGTTAACAGCATGCCCAATTTCGTGAGCAAGAGTAAATAGCATTCGCGGAGAAAATCGCGGCGATACAAAAATAAATAGATAATTACCTTCAATAAGGGACACACCTTCAAACCGAGATTTATTGAGCAAAGATAGAACTATTCCATCTTGTCGTGCGACTCGTTGCGGAAGATCAAACATCGGCATGAATGGATCATCATATCCTAAGTGGAATCTGACATCATCCGCTCCCGAGAAAATATTCTCGAAGTTCGCCAATTCGGGACCAAAATTTCTGACAGGCAGCAGTTTCAATGCCGAAGTTACGAATGCCTCGACCTTGCGAACTGAATGGTCGACCCCTTCCTTACTTTGGGCAGTGGCCCGAAATTGCATGCGGAGTTGTTCAGATCTTTCGCTCTCCGCTGCCGAAAAGTACGATAGTGGCAGTTGCAAGCCAGCCGCTAATGCTCTGAGCTCTCTCATCGACGGAACAGCGCCGTTCAACAACTCAGCTATCCGTGCCCTGGATAGAGAAGTACGCTCAGCAATCTGCTCTGAAGAAAACCCAGTCCGGTGAAGAGCGTTAACTACAGCCATCGGTTAGGCCGATGCGCGGTCTTTCAAGCCCTTGAGCCAATCCAACAAGTCCGCAGATTGTTCACTTTCGAGCTTAGCCCAGCGCCCCATGATGTCGATAGGACGGTTCCCCTTCTTGCCGAAAATGTCCGACAGCTTTTCTAGGGTGTGCTGTCTACCGAGTTCGACTTCCTTCTGAGTATCCAGCGAGACAGGGTTTTTACCGACCACGAAGTTCTTGATCCGATTCTCAAAGGTGGCAGGGTCATGCCTATCAAGCGGGTGTTGCGAACCATCTGAGTTGATGATGATGTTGCCCTTCAGCAGACCATCTTGGCCTATGTGCAGCCTGTTGGCAGGGAATCGCTGATAGGCCTCGATGGCCGATATTTTCTCTGCGACCTCCATACCGCCAACAACATATTGCTGCACGCCGTGGGATGACCCAGACACAACGAAAATATGATCCCCAATATCCACGAAGCGCCGAATATTCGGCATGCACGCCCCTAGGCTTGCGGCGTCGCCAAACAAGGGATCGTTCAGATTGCCATGGGCACCCGGATCGGTACCGGTACCGGTGATGTATATATAGTCAGGCATCTACCCCTGATGAGTCAACGCAGACACAGTGTCAACAAAGGGATTGCTAACGAACAACTTTCGCCTGTTCGGAAACGAAAATTGCCCATGGCAGTTAGTGCAGGTTTTTTCGAGCGTTGGCCGGAATGCAGCAACCCCTTCGTCAAAATGCGGCTCGGTACAATACGGGCAATTGATCGAATGAACCTTTCCACGAAGGTAATACAGTGATTGCTGTGCCATAAAGGTCCGCAATTGCGTTTCGTTCAATTGAATGCCGTCAATTACAACCTCAGCGAACGTATCGTCTTCAGCGGGCTTCGCTTTGTCCTTCCAAGCGTGAACATGGATGCCTTCCTCCTCACGCAATTTTGAGGTCCAAAGGATCGCGGGATTTGATGCCCAAATCTGAAACCCGCCAGGGAAATCGGCAGAGTCGACTATCAGTGTTTTCTTTGCCCTTCGTGGCTTCCGAGACTGTGGCAAACCAAGACTCATCTGCGCAGCGGCAAGAGGGTTCGAGATCGATTTTCGACCGGCTCGGAACAACTGATTACATTTATGACACAGGTGGACACGATGAGGTTTCACAGCAAACCAGTCAGAATCCAGATGTGGGGTTCCGCAATGCGGGCAAAATAGAGAGTCGAGTGGCTGATCGAGAAAACGGCAAAGATAGTAGGCGACTGCCGTATCCCTCGTGATCATCACGGATTTTCTGTCTTCGAGGAGGTTTTCGCGAACAACCAACTCGACAGCATCAAAATTTCGATCGATCGCCTTCTTCTTAGCCCCTGCTTCCAGGCGGGCGTGGACGTGAATTCCGCTTTCAACCCTGCGTTTGCTGGTATTGATTACTGGCTCAACAGCTCCCCAAAGTGCGACGCCACCTTGAAATTTAGATGGGTCAAGACGCAGTTTGTTGGTGGAAGGGATCGTACGGTACGCTCCCTCACAACGATCCATTTTTCCGCCATATCGTGCGGTCGCCGAAGCTTCGTGCGAGAGGCACCAATATTTCGGCCTGCCTTGCCTCGGTCGCGGGATAAGCTCAATTTGACAATCATGTTTACCAGCGTGTGACATAACTAAATCATATAGTATCCGAAATTTGGATTATAAGTAGAAAGCATTTTCCTACTCCGGAGTTTTTTGTTTTCGTCCCTCAAACGCCGGGCGCCGCACGTCCGTGCGGCTTGGCTTCGGCCTAACCGGCCGGCGGGCGGTCGCCCTTGCCTCGCCTGCGGCTCGGTTGATTTCGCCAGTTTGAGAGGTTCCGCTTTTGTCAGACCACCCCGCCCCCACCCGCAAGATCGCCCGCCAGGCCACCTCCGCCGTCGCTTTCACCGCCGAACCGCCTGACGAGGACGACCCGCTCCTCGCTTTCGCGCCCTATCTCCACGCCGCTCCCCGGCGCAATTCGATCACGCCCGATGTGCAGCGGCGCTTCGTCGCGGAGCTGGCTGCGACGGGCATCGTCAAGCAGGCGGCGCTTGCGGTCGGCAAGTCGCTCGAGGCGCTCTACAAGCTGCGTGCGCGGCCCGGGGCGGAAGGGTTTGCCGAGGCCTGGGACGCGGCGCTCGCCTACGGGGTCCAGCGGCTGGAGGATTGCGCGATGGAGCGGGCGATCAACGGCGGGCTGTACAATTTGCGCGCCAATTCGCTGCTGTGCTTCGTCCTCGCCTATCGCGGGCGCTACCGCATCGACGCGCGCGATATCGTGCCGGGGCAGTCGACCTACGAGCGCATTCGCGAGGAAGTGCTGGCCGAATACCACGCGCAGCAGCGCAGCTAGCCGCGCGCGCGAGCGCCTGCTCTACGCGCTCGAAAGCTGGAGCCTCGAAGACCTCATCGCGAAGATCGCCTGGTAGGCGGGCCTAGAACTTCTGCACCAGCGTCGTCGCGAGGAGGACGAGGAAGGTCGCCTCGGCAAAGGTCAGCAGCGCGTTGCGGAAACCGCTCCACAAGCCCACGCCCAGGCTTTTTGCGAACCAGCGGGTCTGCAGCACCATGTACCAGATGAAGGCGACGAACATCACGCCGAGCGCGGTCAGCAGCGCCTCCCCCGTGCGCCCCTGCGCGGAGAATGCCACCACCGGCGCGATGCCGGCGACCGCTGCCCACGGCGCGGCGACGTAGCACTGGGCGTAGAACGGCGGCAGCATCGTCTTTCGGTCGAGCGCAATGCCCTGCTTCCTCAGCAGCCGCACCGTCAGCACCAGCGGATAGACGCTGTAGATGAACATGCGGAAGGCGAGGAGGTTCTGGTCGTCCGCCAGCAGCCCCTTCTGGTCGGAGTTGAGCCCGGTCGACAGCTC
The DNA here is from genome assembly GCF_041021145.2 of Qipengyuania sp. RANM35. Taxonomy (NCBI): domain Bacteria; kingdom Pseudomonadati; phylum Pseudomonadota; class Alphaproteobacteria; order Sphingomonadales; family Erythrobacteraceae; genus Qipengyuania; species Qipengyuania sp. RANM35. The sequence goes on from NZ_CM196433.1 coordinate 1,560,931, forward strand.
CAGCGCATGCGAAATGCCCAGCGTGATGGCGAGGAAGATCGGCGGGCTGAGGCGGTCGGAATAGCGGTCCTCGTCCGCGTCATCGAGTTCCTCGTCGGCATAGGCCATCATCTCGCCCGGGCGGGTGATCACCTTCCACATGGTGAGCGGGTAGAACACCAGCCACACCATCACCTCGTAGAGCGCCTGTTCGAGGCTCTTGAGGATCTTCATGAAGTCCATCTGCGCCACCCTCCCCCTTGCTGGCCTTCGGAGGGTTATCGCCTCGCCCGATGGGAAATTGCAAGCTAGGGTGGGTTCGCGGGTCGCGCTGCGCAGGAGGTGACATGGCCGGAAACGAGCTGCGCTGGCGCGGTGCCTGCGGCGAGGCGTCGATCACGACGCGGCTGGAGGACGGGCGGCCGGTGTGCCTGCGCACGGTCGAGCTGGCGGACGAGCAGCGCCTGCGCGAAGGGATTGCGCGGCTCTCGCCCCGCTCGCGCTATTTGCGCTTCTTCTCCGGCGCCAGGACCCCGCCCGACTGGGTGATCGAGCGCCTCCTCGACGCGGACGGCGTGCTTCACCTCGCCTGGGGTGCGATCGACCTTTCCGACCCCGCGCAGCCCGCAATGGGCGTGGTCCACGCCATGCGCCCCGACCCCGAGGCACAGGTGGCCGAGTTCTCGATTGGCGTGGTCGACGACTACCACGGCCTCGGCGTCGGACGGCTGCTGACGGCGACGCTGCTGCTCGATGCGGAGGACGACGGGATGGACCACCTTGCCGCGCACGTGCTCTACGAGAACCGCGCGGCGATCGAGTTCATCAAGCGGCTGGGTGCGGAAGTGGTCGCCAGCGACGGGCCGACGCTCGAATACCGGCTGGAGATCGCGCAGGCGCTCGACCTGCTACGCGCCGAAACCGACCCGCCCGGCCTCGCCGACGTCTTCGCGCATTTCGAGGGGGTGAAATAACCGAGCCGCAGGCGAGGCAAGGCCGACCGGCCGCCCGCAGCGGGTGCAGCTTGCTGCACGTCTAGCGAGGACGCACCCGCGGAGGCGGGTGCGAAAAACTAGGAAGTAAGGAAACCGACCAGCGCCTTGACCTTCTTGGTCCGCCACTGCGGCGTGGGGGCGACAAGCCAGTAGGCGCGCGTCCCGGTGGTCGGGCCTTCGAGCACTTCGAGCTTGCCCGCTTCGACCGCGTCCTTGGCCAGCAGTTCGGGCAGGATCGCCTTGCCCAGCCCTGCCATCGCGGAGGACAGTGCCTGTCCGGCGTTCGACACGGTGATGTGTGCCGGCGTGTCCTGCTGCAGCGGCAGGCCCCAGTCGATCCACTTGTCGGGCGAACCCGGCGCGGCCACGGTCACGCGGCGCGCGGCATCGAGCTCGACGCCCTGCAGATCGCCCGGCCCGTCGACGAGGCGGATCGCGCAATCGAGGTTCGCCTCGGTGAAATCGGCGTTCTCGTCCGCCACGAAGGTGAACTTGATCTCGGGATTGGCCTTGCCGAATTCGGCGAGACGCGGCGCGAGCCACTGCGCGTAGAATTCGCGCGGGCAGGCGATGGTGTAGCTGTCGGAAGCCTGCCCCGCCTGCATGGCGGACACGCTCTCCTCGAACTTGAGGAAACCTTCGCGCAGCGCATCGAGCCCGGCGGCGCCTTCCTGCGTCAGTTCCAGTCCCTTGCTGGTGCGGCGGAACAGCACCGTGCCGAGGTGATCCTCGAGCGCGCGAATCTGCTGCCCCACGGCGGCAGGCGTGACCGCCAGCTCGTCCGCCGCACGGGTGAACGAAAGGTGCCGCGCGGCGGCATCGTATACGCGCAGGGCGTTCAGAGGCAGGTGCGTACGCTTCATCGGAAGCGCGAGTTAGGCGATGCTGCGTTGCGGCACAAGATGCTTGGCTCGCGAATACGGTTGTCACGCCAGCGTAACATGCGGCAAACAGTGCGCATGGTACGGATTCCAAAAGCGATGAACGACCAGCAGCCCATCGAGGAGGCCCCGCGCCTCGACACGCCCGAGGGCCGCTACGTCAATCGTGAGCTCAGCTGGCTGTCGTTCAACCGGCGCGTGCTGGCAGAGGCGGAGAATGCCGCCTTTCCCCTGCTCGAGCGGCTGCGTTTCCTGTCGATTTCGGCGAGCAACCTCGACGAGTTCACGATGATCCGCATCGCCGGGCTGGAAGGCCAGGCGACCCGCGGGCTGGAGACGCTGGGCATCGACGGGCGCGACCCGCGCCAGCAACTCGAGGCGATCCGCGCCGAAGTGCTCGAATTGGTCCAGCGCCAGCAGGGCATCCTCGACGACCTGCGCCAACTGCTTGCGGTCGAGGATATCTGGATCGCCACGATCGACGATCTCGAACAGGACCAGCTGACCTGGCTGGAAGAGTATTTCGAGAACGACATCCTGCCGATCATCACCCCGCAGGCAATCGATCCCAGCCACCCATTTCCCTTCGTGGCCAACATGGGAATGGGGGTCATCTTCCGGCTGAAGCGCGGCAAGCGCCAGACCGACCTCGTCGAGATGGTGCTGATCCCCAGCGGCGCGCCGCGTTTCGTGCGCGTGCCCGGCGAGAGTGGAAGCAGCCGGGCGATCTACATCTCCATCGAACAGCTGATCGTGCGCTTTGCCGGGCTGCTGTTCCCCGGCTTCAAGATCCTCGGCGATAGCCTGTTCCGCGTGCTGCGCGACAGCGATATCGAGGTCGAGGACGAGGCCGAGGACCTCGTTCGCTTCTTCCGTACCGCCATCCAGCGCCGCCGCCGTGGCCATGTCGTGCTGCTCGAACTCGACGATGAATGCGACGAGATTTCCGAGGCGCTGCTGCGCGAACAGTTCGACATCGATGCGGCGATGATCGTCAAGACGCCGGGCATGCTCGGCCTCTCCGACCTCGCCGCGATTACCGCCGAGCCTCGCCCCGACCTCAAGTTCGAGCCCTTCAGCCCGCGTTATCCCGAGCGCGTGCTGGCGCATGACGGCGACTGTTTCTCGGCCATTCGCGAGAAGGACCTCGTCATCCACCACCCCTACGAAAGCTTCGAGGTGGTGGTCGATTTCCTGCGCCAGGCTGCAGTCGATCCGGCAGTCGTCTCGATCAAGCAGACGCTTTACCGCGCGGGCGACCAGTCGCCGGTCATTGCCGCACTGATCGCGGCGGCGGAAAACGGCAAAGCCGTGACTGCCGTTGTCGAATTGAAGGCCCGCTTCGACGAAGAACGCAACATCCACTGGGCGAACGAGCTTGAACGCGCGGGCGTGCAGGTGATCTACGGCTTCACCGAATGGAAGACCCATGCCAAGGTCAGCCTCGTCGTGCGGCGCGAGGAAGACGGTTACCGCACCTACTGCCACTTCGGCACGGGCAACTACCACCCGGTCAACGCGCGCATCTACACCGACTTCAGCTTCTTCACCGCCGATCCTGCGCTGGGGCGCGATGCGGCCAAGCTGTTCAACTTCGTCACCGGATACATCGAGCCGACCGAGCTCGAGAAGCTGTCGATCTCGCCCATCGGGCTGCAGGACAAGCTCTACCGCCTGATCGACCACGAGATCGCCAATGCCAAGGCGGGCCAGCCGGCGGGAATCTGGGCGAAGATGAACGCGATCACGAACAAGGGGGTGATCGACAAGCTTTACGAAGCCAGCACTGCCGGGGTGCCGGTCACGCTGGTGGTGCGCGGGATCTGTTCGCTGCGTGCGGGCGTCCCGGGCCTCTCGGACAATATCGAGGTCAAGTCGATAATCGGCCGCTTCCTCGAACACAGTCGCATGTGGGTGTTCGCCAATGGCTACAACCTGCCCAGCAAGCGCGCCTCGGTCTATATCACCAGTGCCGATGCCATGAGCCGGAACCTCGAACACCGCGTGGAGGTTATGGTCCCGGTGACCAACAAGACCGTCCACGACCAGCTGCTCGACCAGGTGATGCTGGCCAATATCCTCGATACCGAGCGCAGCTGGCGGCTCGATCCGGATGGCGAGTACCGGCGCATGCGCGTCGATGTCGGCGGGTTCAACTGCCACGAATATTTCATGGCCAATCCCTCGCTGTCGGGTCGCGGCAAGGCCAGCTCGGCATCGGACGTTCCGCGACTGACGCTCAAGGGCAAACGCAAGTGAACCTGCGTCGCGGCGCTCGCCGCAGGCCACCCCCGCCGCCCCGTGCAGTAATCGACATCGGCTCCAACACGGTCCGCCTCGTCATCTACGAGGGTACCGCACGCGCGCCCGAAACCGTGTGGAACGAAAAGGTCGCCGCCCGTCTTGGCCGCGACCTATCCGAAACCGGCCGCATTCCCGAAGAGGCAGCGCAGGAGGCACTGGCGGCGCTTGCCCGATATGCGCTGATTATCGAGGACCTCGGGATCGGGGACGTGCAGACGGTAGCCACCGCCGCGGCGCGCGACGCGGAGAACGGGCGCGAATTCCTCGACCGGGTGGCGGCCCTCGGCCTTCATCCCCGCCTGCTTTCGGGCGAAGAGGAGGCCTGCGCTTCGGCCATGGGCGCGCTGGGCGCCTTCCCGGGTGCGCATGGCGTCGTGGCCGACCTTGGCGGCGGCAGCCTCGAACTGGTGTCGATTCACGGCAACGAATGCCATCGCGCAAATTCGCTGCCTTACGGCACGCTGCGCTTGCCCAAGATGCGCGCGGCAGGCGATTTCGAGGCGCACCTTCACGAAACGCTCGGCGAAGTCGGCTGGGCGGCACACCACGAGGGGCCGCTCTACATGATCGGCGGCACCTGGCGTGCGCTTGCCTCCTACGCCATGCGCGAGATCGACTATCCGCTGACCGACCCGCACGGCTTCGTCCTTTCGGTCGAAGATGCGGACCGGATGGCGGCGGAGCTGGTCAGGGCCAATCCGGTGGACTTGATGGACATCGGCGGCATCAGCGAAATGCGCGCCGGTTACCTGCCCGATGCGGCTGCCCTGCTGCGCCCGTTACTTGCCGAATTCGAGCCCGATTGCCTGGTGTTCTCGAGCTGGGGTATTCGCGAGGGGCTGCTCTATTCGCGGCTCGAGCCGCTGCAGCAGTCGCGCGATCCGCTGCTCGCGGGCATTTCCGCATTTGCCAGCGCGCGCGACGTCCATGTGACCGACGCCACGCTCGTCTCCGCATGGACCGCCGATCTCGTAGAGAATGCCAAGCCGGGGGACGAGAGAAAGCGTATCGCCGCTGCGCAGCTTGCCGCTTCGCTGCGCCGTGTGGAGCCTAATCTCCGCCTTAATTGCGCGATCGAATGGTCGCTCGACAAACGCTGGATCGATCTTAGCCCGCGTGGCAGGGCGATGATCTGCGCCGCGCTTGTCGGCGCACTCGGCCGGACCGAGCTGCCCGACCGCCTGCGCGTCCTCGCCAGCGATGACGACCTGCGCGAAGGCATGACCTGGGGCCTCGGCCTGCGCCTGGCCCAGAGGCTCGGCGGGGGGACGCGGGAATCGCTTTCGAACAGCAGGTTGCGGCGCAAGAAGCGCAAGCTGGTCCTCGAACTCGCAGCCAGCCACGCCGCGCTGGCAGCGGGTCCGGTCGAGCAGGAATTGACGATGCTCGCCGACTGGCTCGGCCTCGAACCCAAGATTAAGGTGGGTGAACTGGAGTAGGCGGAAACCTGCCTGCCTGGCCGACTGCAAAGATCCGCTGCGGAGGTCTGGTGCCGACTGGCCATCGCGTGGCGGAAACATCTTGTGCGCCAATCATTTTTCTAGGCTAAGGGCAGCGGCCTCGCAGCAAGCCCCCCGTGTCGTTCGCCAATGGAGAAAGCGCAGTTTCCGATCATGGCGCCAGTCTGAAACCGGGTGTCTCCGTCAGCTACGCGCTGCCGGCGAGCCCCTTGCGGCGTTACATTTCCACCTATTCGCAAACCGTCGTCGCTCCGGGTTCGCCGACGGTGTTCGACCAGGTCTATCCCGAATGGCCCAATATCCGCCTGACCGCGGGTGGCGACATGGCCGCCTGCACAGGCCCCGGACCGTTGCAGCCATGCAATCCGATCTGCGCGATCGGTCCGACCAGCCATTCGACCCACTTCTCGCTTGCACCGGGCCGTTACTGGACGATCAGCCTGCTCCCGCTTGGCTGGGCGCAACTGGTCGGCATTCGCGCAGCCGAGTTTGCCGACCGGTGGGAGGTCATCGGGCGCGAAAGCCCATTCGCGGCATTCGCTCCCTTGCTCGATTGCGCCGCGGACGGAGACGATTTCACCAGCATAGCGGCGCGCTTCGATGCACATCTGCTGGCGATGCTCAAACGCCCGGCGCGCAGGGAAGAGACCATCCTGAAGGCCCATGACGCCCTGCTCGATCCCGAAGTGACCACGGTCGATGCGTTTGCCGAGCGGGCGGGCACAGGGGTGCGGGCGCTCGAACGGCTGTCGCTTGCGGCGTTCGGCTTCAGTCCCAAGCTGCTGCTGCGCCGCCAGCGGTTCCTGCGAAGCCTCTCGCAGTTCATGCTCGACCCGTCGCTGGCGTGGATCGATACGCTCGATCACCAATATGTCGACCAGGCCCATTTCATCCGCGATTTCCGCCGCTTCATGGATACCACCCCGGGGGCCTTCGCAGCCGCACCTCACCCGGTGCTGTGGGCTGCGGCCGTGGCCCGCACGGCGATTGCGGGCAAGCCGATGCAGGTTCTCCAGCGCCCGGCCGAGAGCGTCTGATCCTGTTGGAATTGCCGCGACAGACCGCAAGCCGGCTATCGCGCGGCCCGGTGCGTGCTCAGTCCGCGGTCGCGGGTGCCGCCAGCGGGAAGAAGGGAATGCGCACCTCGAGCGGTGAGCCGTCTTCGGCGTGGAAGGTGTAGAAGCCTTCCATCGAACCGTGCGGCGTTTCCAGCGGACAGCCGCTGACGTAATCGTGGCTCTGGCCGGGCTTGAGGACAGGCTGTTCGCCGACCACACCGTCGCCGTCGACATGGCTGACCATCCCGCGTCCGTCGGTGATCCGCCAGTGGCGCGTCATCAGTTGCACGCGTTCGTGCGAGCCATTCTCGATACGGATGTGATAGACCCAGAACCACTTGCCTGCCTTGGGCTGGCTCTGCTCGGGAAGGAAGTTCACCGCGACCCTGACGGTAATCCCGTCGGTCGTGGCGGCATGCTGGAAAAGCTCCTTGATCACACCCCTAAACTAGTATCGCGCGCCCCTCGTGCAAGGCGTGCAAGCGGGATTTCCCCCGCAACGATATTTATCGCGCCCTGCCCGACATGGTTAAGATCGGTTTACCGCAAGGGCTGACAATCCGCTAACCGCATGCGGACTAGCCTCCCCGGCAGAATGGCTACCATTTCGCAAACGGGGAACAGGGCATGATCGCAGGTATCGCCAGGATGCTGAAGCGACTCAGGGGCGACGAACGCGGCAACCTGCTGCTGATGGCTGGTGCCGCGCTGACCGGGCTGATCGGTGCCGCCGGTATCGGCGTCGACACCGTGCAATGGTACCTGTGGAAGCGCCAGATGCAGCAGACGGTCGATACCGGGGCCACCGCCGGTGCCATCGCGCTCAGCTTCGGCCGCGACTACGATTCCTCCGCCCGCAGCGAGATCGCCCGCACGGCGAACACGGCCTACACCGTCGAAGCCATCCGCATTCCGCCGACCAGCGGCGCCTATGCCGGCGATACCGGCGCGGTCGAGGTCATCGCGACCACCAGCCGCAAGCTGCCCTTCTCCAGCGTGTTCCTCGCCACCGCACCCACCATCCGTACCCGGGCGGTCGCCACGGCCGTCGCTGTGGGTGACCCCTGCGTACTCGCCCTCGCGACTTCGGGCACGGGCGTGGAAGTCTTCGGTAGTGCAGACGTCTCGCTCGACTGCCCGGTTGCTTCGAACTCGCCGGTGGACGTGTCGGTCGACGTCGGCGGCAGCGCCTTCCTCGATTCAGGCCTGATCTTGAGCGTGGGCGGTATCGACTATTCAACCGGCAACCTGCCTGCTGATGCGGCGATCATCCCTTATGGCCTGCCGGTCAGCGACCCCTTGGCGGGCCGCGACCTCAGCTATTCGAGCGCGTCCTGCAATTACACCAACTACTCCGTCTCACCGAGCCAGAACGTCCAGGCCTATGGTGGGGTCTATTGCAACGGCATGAAGCTGCAGGGCACGGTGCGGATGCACGGCGGCGTCTACATCATTAAGAGCGGCACGTTCCAGGTGAACTCTGGTGCCAATATCTCGCTGTTCGGCGATGGCGGCGTGACCATCATCCTGACGGGCAAGAATTCCAACACAGTCGCCACGGTCTCGATCAACGGCGATGCCAAGCTCGACCTCAGGGCGCCTACCTCGGCGGAAAACTCGAAGTGGGCGGGCATCCTGTTCTACCAGGACCCGATGGGTTCGGCGACGCACACCTTCAACGGGGGTGCGGACATCGATATCGAAGGCATCATCTACATGCCCAAGGGCGACGTCACCTATAACGGCGACGCGACGCAGAACGCGCAGTGCCTGCTGCTGATTTCCGAGCGGGTGCGTTTCGGCGGAACCAACAACATCGAGAACAACTGCAACGTCGACATCGACCCGTGGGCCGGCAAGGCCAAGGTCGTCCGGGTAGTGGAGTAGGAGCGATGATCTACGCCTTCGTCCAGCGCCTGCTACGTGACCAGAGCGGCATCGGGTTCGTCGAACTGGCGCTGGTGGCGCCGCTGCTGGCACTGATGTTCCTCGGCATGATCGACATGAGCAAGGTCATCGCCACGCGCGTCGACCTCGAACAGGCGGCACAGCGCACCACCGACCTTGCACTCGGCAAGCGCCCGCCCAACGGCAATACCGCCTACCTCGTGTCGGAGGCCGTCGCTGCTTCGGGAGTGCCTTCGAGCGATGTAACCGTGACCCTGACCTGCGAATGCGATGGCGTGGTGCAGAACAAGTTCACCAACATGTGCAGCAGCGGCCAGGTGACCCGGCGCTTTGCCACCGTGTCGATCAAGAAGCAGGTTTCTACCGGGTTCAACTGGCGCATCGTCGGCGCCATGTTCACCGGTGGCTCCGCAACCTACACGCCGATCACGGTCATCGGCGACAGCGTAGTGAGGCTCCAGTGATGAAGCGCTTCCTTTCCGACAACCGTGGTTCGATCGGCCTCGAATTCGGCCTCGCCCTGCCGATCCTCGTCGCCATGATCATCGGCGTGCTGCAATTCGGCCTCGTCCTCAACGCCAACGGCGCGATGCGCAATGCCATGGGCGAGGGTCTGCGCCTTGCAAAGGTCAAGCCTACGGCGACGACCGACCAGGTCATCAAGCGGACCAAGGACACGCTGATCGGCGTCGATCACAACGGCATCACCAAGCTGACCTTCAACCGCGGCACGGTGAACAACGTGGCCACGGGCGAGATGACGATGACGATCACGATGAAGCCGATCATCCCCTTCGCACCGATCCCGCCGATCGTGCTGACGCAGACCAAGAAGGTCTACCTCCAGAGCTGAACGCTCTTCGGACCGCCGGCCGCAACGACGGCCTCGAAAATCAGGGTTTCCCGCCGCCGAGATACTCCTCGAGCTGGGCGAGGCGTTCCTTGCCGAACCACATTTCCTCGCCGACGAAATAGGTCGGGATGCCGAAAGTGCCGCGTTCGACCGCACCTTCGGTGTTGTCGATCAGGCGTTGTTTCACCTCTGGATCCTGGGTCGCTTCGAGCAGGCGCTGCGCGTCGAAGCCCGCCGCCGCGAGTTCCGCCGCCACGGCATCGACATCGCCGCAATCGAGCCCGCGTTCCCACACGGCAGGCAGCAGAGCGTCGATGAGGGCTTGCCGCTCCTCTTCGTCCGCAGCCGCCACGAGGACGCGCTGCAGCAGGATCGAATTGAACGGAAAGGCTTTGGGAATGGTGAAGCGCGTCATCCCGTGGCGGTCGAGGAAGCGGTTGAACTCCAGAGAAGCGTAGGCGACCTTCCCCTTCACATCGGCGTCACGCATCATCGGCGGCGAATTGCCGGTCAGCTTGTGCATCCCGCCCAGAAGAACCGGTGTGACCACCAGCGTCGCGCCGGTCCGCTCGACGATCTCCTTGAGCGGATACCACGCGAGGTAGCCGTTGGGTCCGGCGAAATCGAAGATGTATTCGACAGTCTTGGTCATAGTCCGGCCCTCGCAAGCGCCTGGTCGAGATCTTCCTTGACGTCGTCGACATCCTCGAGCCCGACATTGATGCGCAGCAAGCCTTCGGTCACGCCCATTTCGTCGCGCGCTTCCTGCGTCATCCCGGCGTGCGTGGTGCTGGCCGGGTGGCACATCAGGCTGCGGGAGTCGCCGATGTTGTTCGAGATATCGACCAGCTCGAGCGCGTCGAGAACGGCAAAGGCGGTCGCGCGGTCGCCCACGTCGAAGGCGAAGATCGGGCCGGTCGCAGCCATCTGGCGCGTGGCGATGTCGTGGCGCGGGTGACTGGGGAGCCCCGGGTGGAGCATCTTCGGCACGCGCGCCTCGATCGCCCTGCCCAGCGCGACCGCATTCTCGCTCTGGCGGCGGGCGCGCATGTCGAGTGTCTCCAGCCCCTTGAGAACCACCCACGCGTTGAAGGGCGACAGGTTGGGACCCGTGTTGCGCTGGAAGGGCAGCAGGACCTCGTCGATCCATTGCTGCGATCCGCAGACGGCGCCAGCAAGCACCCTGCCCTGCCCGTCCATCAGCTTTGTCGCGCTATAGGCAACGACGTCGGCGCCATAGTCCATGGGGCGTTGCAGCGCGCTGGTGGCGAAGGCGTTGTCGACCACGGTGGTGATTCCGTGCGCCTTGGCGATTCCGCAGACATGTTCGAGGTCGACCACGTCGAGTGTCGGGTTGGCCGGAGTCTCGAAGAAGAACACCTTGGTGTTCGGCCGGATCGCGGCTTCCCACGCGGCATTGTCGGCGCTGTCGACGACGGATGTCTCGATGCCGAAACGCGGCAGCAGGCTGTCGAGCAGCCAGCGGCACGAACCGAAAGCGGCCCGTGCGCCGACGATGTGGTCGCCCGCCGAAAGCTGGCACAACAGAGCCGTGGTCATGGCGGCCATGCCGGTCGCCTGCGCGCGGCAGGCCTCGGCCCCCTCCATCAGCGCGATGCGCTCCTCCAGCATCGCCACTGTGGGGTTCTGCAGGCGCGAATAGGTCATGCCCTCGGCCTCGCCCGCAAAGCGGTCGGCGACGATCTGCGCACTGTCGTAGGTGTAGCCCGAGCTGAGGAACAGCGCCTCGCTGGTCTCGCCGTGCTCGCTACGCCAGGTGCCACCGCGCACGGCCTGCGTCGCGGGGCGCCATTTCGAAGTAAGCGAGCGATCCATTCCGGTGGTCTTTTTCATGGCATGCGGGATAGCACGGCAAGCCCGCGCGGCAAGCGGCACGGCCTTGCAGCACGGCAAGCCCCGCTTCGCCGATAACGCTCGCAGTTTGGCGCGATCTGGATATAGCGGAACGACAAATCATTCCTGGGGGCCGCATGTCGCCTTACGAAATTCTCGCTGCGGGCGGCCTCGCCGCCGTCCTGATCGCTCTCGGTCTTATCGCTTCCGGGCGCCTGTCGGGCGGCAACGCGCTGATTGCCGCGATGTTTGCGGGCGCGTTCGCCGGCTTCACCGCGATCACCGTGTTCAAGGAAGGTGTGCTGCTGGTCTGGGCCAATCACACGACCAGCCTGTGGGGCGTGCAGGTCTGGTGGGACTTGCTGATCGCGGTCACCCTGGCGCTGTTCTTCATCGTGCCGCGTGCGCGGGCTGCGGGCATGAACGTGCTGCCGTGGATTATCTTCGTCGCACTCACCGCCAGCATTGGCCTGCTGGCCATGGCCGCGCGGCTGTTCTGGCTGGAGAAGCAGGCCGCCGCTTCTTAAGCGGCTTGCAGCGCGCGTGGCCATTTTCTAGGCCGTTCGCGATGAGCCGCGCGCCCCAGCAAACCCGCGATCCCCTTGGCTGGAGTGCCGCGATCACGCTGGCATTCTGGCTGCTCTGCCTGCCGTTCTTGACCGCGGTCACCAAACCCTATTTCGACGAGGTCCACTACCTTCCCGCCGCGCGCGAGCTGCTGGCGCTGGGCGAATTCACCAATCGCGAGCACCCGCTGGTCGGCAAGGAGCTGATCGCCGCGGGCATCTGGCTGTTCGGCGACAATCCGTGGGGCTGGCGCCTCATCCCCACCCTGTTCGGCGCGCTCGCCCTGTTCGCCAACATGCGTGCAATGTGGTTCGGCACGACCAGCCGCTTCGCCACCATCGCCTACGGCGTGCTGCTGGCGAGCGGCTTCCACCTGTTCGTGCACGCGCGCATCGCGATGCTCGACATCTTCTATCTCGCCTTCCTGAGCGTGGCTGCCTGGCAGTTCGCCGCCGCGATGCGCCAGCCCGAACAGGGGCGCTGGCGGCTCGCGATAATGGGGGTCGCGCTGGGCCTTGCCATGGGTTCGAAGTGGAACGCGGTGGTGGTGGCCATGCTGCCCGGCCTCGTCTTCCTCGTCGCTCGGTTCACGGCCGGCCGTCGCCGCCTGCTCCTAAGCCGCCGCGGAGCGCCCGTCCCGGGGATCACGCTGGTCGAGGCCGCGCTCTGGCTCGGCGCGGTGCCAGTGCTGGTCTATGCGGCGACCTTCGCACCTGGCTTCTGGTTCAAGATCAATCCGATTACCGAAGGACTGGTCTTCCATCACAGGTTCATGCTCGACCTGCAGGAACAGGTGCTGAGCCCGCACCCCTACCAGTCGACCTGGCCCGAGTGGGTCATCAACTGGCGCGCGATCTGGTACCTTTACGAACCGGTCGATGGCATCCAGCGCGGCATCATCCTGATCGGCAATCCGCTGACCATGCTGCTCGGACTTCCGGCGCTGCTGTGGTGTCTGTGGGCAGCACTGCTGCGACGCAACCACGCGGCATTGGGGGCGGTGCTGGTCTATGTGTCCAGCCTCGGTTTCTGGATCTTCGCGGCGAAGGCGGTGCAGTTCTATTACCACTACACCCTGCCCAGCATGGCGCTGCTCGCCGCGCTGGCGCTGGCATGCGACGCGCTGTGGCAGAAGGGCAGGCGCAAGCTTGCGCTTGCACCCGTGATCGGCAGCGTGCTGGTGTTCGCCTGGTTCTATCCGATCCTCAGCGCCGCGCCGCTCGAAGGGCCGAACAGCTTTGCCGTCTGGACCTGGCTTGCCAGCTGGCGCTGAGCCTCAGTAACGGCCCCAGACGAAGCGGCTCGACAAGGCGTAGTTCCACACCGAACCGATGCCGATGCCGACAAGGGCGGCAAAGACCGTGTGCATGCCGCGGTCGTGCAGCGTGGTCGCCACGGCGACATTGGCGAAGGCGCCGATCGAGCAGGCAACGATGAAGCTGACCCAGCCGAAGAAGACCTTCTTCGCTTCGGTCAGGCGCTTGTCGCGATAGGTCAGGAAGTTGTTGAGCCAGAAGTTGAAGCTCATCGCCCCGAAGGTTGCGACGGCCTGGCTCCAGCTGAAATTTGCCCCGCCGAGCAGCAGGAAGGCATAGAGGATCGCCATGTGCACGCCGACGCCGATGACACCGACGGTGCCGAACAGCGCAAAGCGGGTTGGAATGACCTTGCCGAAACTCTTGTCGTAGAGGCCGGCGAGGAAATCGAGCGCAATGGCGCGGTCGAGCTTCGATTCGCCGGAACGGCGGGCGGAGAAATTCATCGGGAAGTCCTTCACCTTGAGCGGCGTATCGGATGTGGCGAGAAGGTCGAGCAGGATCTTGAAGCCGATACCCGACAGGCCGGGCACCAGCTTGCGCGCGGTCGCTGCAGGCAGCAGGAAGAAGCCGCTCATCGGGTCGGACAGTTCGACACCCGTCAGCTTGCGGGCGAGCGTATTGGCGACCGAGGACAGCTTCTCGCGGTCGGGGCGGCCCCACTCCTCCATGCTCGCGCCGTCGGCGAAGCGGCTGGCGACGGCGACATCCGCCTCGCCCGACCTGACACAGGCGAGCATGTCGACGAGCAGCTTGGGATCGTGCTGGTGGTCGGCGTCCATCACCGCGACGTAGGGCGCGGCAGTGGCGCAAAAACCTTCGATGGCGGCGCTCGAAAGCCCGCGGCGGCCGATGCGCTGGATCACCCGCACGCGCGGGTCGGTCTGGGCGATGCGGCGCGCCTCGTCGGCGGTGCCGTCGGCCGAATTGTCGTCGACGATCAGCACTTCCCATCCGCCATGGCCCAGCGCACCCTCGATCCGCTCGACCAGCGGCTCAAGATTGTCGCGCTCGTTGAGCGTCGGCAGGATGATGGCAAGTTCGAGCGGCGTGGAACCTGCACGGCGTTCACGGACCACGGACGGCTGGCTTTCGGGTGTCATATCCATTGCTTGCCCCGATTAGGGGGCAATTCTCAAGATATGGTTAGCAGGGTGCTAACAATCGCATCGCCGATTTCGCTGGTCGAGGCCGTCCCGCCCAGGTCTCCGCCGCGGGTTTCGGAGGCCAATACCTGCGCCACGGCACGCTCGACGCGGTTGGCCTCCTCCTCGCGCCCCAGCGAATGGCGCAGTAGCATGGCGAGGCTGAGTACGGCGGCGACCGGGTTGGCCTTGCCCTGCCCGGCGATGTCGGGCGCGCTGCCGTGGATCGGTTCGTAAAGGCCGAAAGTGCCGAATTCGGTCTGGCGCTCTCCCAGGCTGGCACTGGCGAGCAGGCCGATCGAACCGACCACCGCACTCGCCTGGTCGGACAATATGTCGCCGAAGAGGTTGCCGGTGACGATAGTGTCGAACTGCCCGGGTGAACGGCACATCTGCATCGCGGCATTGTCGACATACATGTGCTCAAGCTCGACATCGGGGTACTCGGTGGCAATTTCGATCACCGTCTCGCGCCAGATACGACTGGTTTCGAGGACATTGGCCTTGTCGACGCTGGTCAGCTTTTTCCGCCGCTTCTGCGCGGCGCGGAAGGCGGTGTGGGCAATGCGACGCACTTCGGCCTCGTTGTAGGACATGGCGTCCCAGCCCTCGCGGCCCCCTGCGCTGTCGCGTTCGCCCTTGTCGCCGAAATAGACGTCGCCGTTAAGCTCGCGCACGACGAGGAGGTCGATGCCGCGGGCAATCTCAGGCTTGAGCGGGGAAAGGTCTTCGAGGCCCGGAAACCCTGCCGCGGGACGCAGGTTGGCGAACAGGGTCAGCTCGGCACGCAGGCCGAGGATAGCCTGTTCGGGACGCAGGTGGCGGGGAAGATCGTCACAAGAGAAGTCGCCTACCGCGCCGAACAGCACGGCGTCGGCCGCACGCGCCATTTCCAGCGTTTCGGCAGGAAGCGGGTGACCGTGGCGGCGATAGGCGACGGCACCGACATCGCCTTCGAACAAGGTCAGGCCGGGCAGCGAAAGCGCATCGAGAACGCGCAGCGCCTGCGCGGTGACTTCGGGTCCGATCCCGTCGCCGGGTAATACTGCAATCTTCATTCAATCATCCGTGCCAGCCGCTGCCTCAGGAGCTGTCTTGCGGCTAGAACGTCGGTACGCGTGTCGGCAAGCAGGTATCGGGCGATCAGACCCTCCTGCCGGTCGAGAATTTCCAAGGCCTGCCCAAGGTCCGCTATCGCAGGCCGTTCGCCGCCATAGCCAAGCTCGCGCAATAACAGCGCCTCGTAGGCAACCAGCGCCTCTACCCATTGCCGTGCGGAATCGGATGAACAGATCGCGTCGAGCAATCCACCCAGTGCTGCATAAAGGGTGGGATAGGGGTTGCGCTCGGGCAGGGCCGAGGCGGTCAGTGCGGTCGCCCAGGCGATGGCGGCAGCGGGTAGCGGCTCGGACAGCCACGGCCCCCGGCTTCTGACCAGTTCAAGACGGGCAAAGGGCAGCTGGCTGTCGGACTTCGCACGAATATCGGCAGCGACCACATTGCCGGGAATGACCACCGGCCGCAGCACCCTGCCCCGACCGCCCGCGACATAAGCCGCGACAAGCCCGCTCTCCTCGGTCAGCATCCGCGCGATAACTGCAGTCTCGCCATGCGGGCGCGCGGCGACGAGGATGGCGGGGGCGGACAACTGCATGCCCTTCCCCCTAAGCCCCGCAATCCCGAACGCAAAACCTCAATTGGCCGGCGTCTTGCCCTTACGGTAGCGGTCGAACCAGGTGATGATCGCCGATGCCTTGGCTGCACTCTGGCTCGGACGGCCGGCAATGCCATGGTGGCTCGCTTCGGGGACGATCACCAGCGTCGTGGGAACACCGCGTAGCTGGAGCGCGGCGTAATACTGCTCGCTCTCGGATGCCGGGGTTCGGTAGTCGTCCTCGCCCACCACGACCATCGTCGGGGTCTTGACGTTGCCCACCAGCGAAAGCGGGCTGCGCCGCCAGTATTCCATCGGCTGTTCCCACGGCATCGCCCCGAACCAGTAGCGCGGGGCAAAGGTGGCAAGGTCGGCCGTGAGCGACTCGCTGGTCCAGTTGATCACCGGTTTCTGCGTCGCCGCCGCCGCGAAACGATCGGTCTTGCCCACGGTCCAGCTGGTCAGCACCCCGCCGCCCGAACCGCCGGTGACGAACAGGTTGTCCGGATCCGCCACGCCGTCCGCAATCGCTGCATCCACAGCCGCCATCAGGTCGTCATAGTCGGGACCCGGATAGTTCTTGTCGATGAGGTTGGCGAAATCCGCCCCGTAAGAGGTCGAACCGCGCGGGTTGGTGTAGAGCACCGCGTATCCCGCCGCCGCATAGAGCTGGTAATCGGTCGAGAAACCGGGGCCGTATTCGGCATTGGGCCCGCCGTGGATCTCGAGGATCATCGGCACCCGCTCCCCGGGCCTGCGATGCGGCGGTTCGATAAGCCAGGCGTCGATGGCAAGCCCATCGGGGGCCTTCACCGCCAGCTTGCGCATCGGCGCGATGTCCTTGCCCTGAAGCCAGGTTGCGTTGAGGCGGGTCAGCTGGCGTGCCTTGCCTCCCGCGGCCTGCACGATGAGGTCGCCGGGCCGGTCGATCGCGGTGCCGGTGTAGGCGAGAGTGCCGTTCCGGCTCACGCTGAACTCGCCGGCGGCATAGGGACGGTCGGAGATCGCGCCGGGTTGCAACCCTTCGGCCACGACATTGCGCTTCCCGTCGAGCCCGATGCGGGCGAGCTTGGTCACGCCCTCGTCGGCATAGACCGCATAGATCGCGCCGCTGTCGGACCAGGCGAAATCGTTGATCGAGCGGTTGAGGCTGGCCGTGAGCGACCGCGGATTGGACCCGTCGGCGTCCATCACATAAAGCTGGGTGTCCTCGTATGCCTTCACACTGTCGTCGAACCCGAGATAGGCAATCTTGCGGCCATCGGGCGACAGCCTTGGCGCAAAGTCCGGGCCGACGCGATTGGTGACGGCGGTGATCCCACCCGAGGCAAGGTCGACGCGATAGATTTCGGATTCGCGTCCGGCGCGCTCCCAATCTTCCACGCGGTTGCCGGTGAACAGGATCGCACGACTGTCGGGCGACCAGGACAGTGGCCCGCCTGCATCCCATTTCCCGCTCGTGACCCGGCGCGATGCCCCGCCATCTGCACTAACGACGAAGACCTGGTCGAAGCCCGGCTTGGCATAACCGGCATCGTCGAAACGGTAGGTGACCTTGTCGATGATGGTCAGCGGCTTGGCCCACTCGGCGCCCTCTGGCTTGTCCGGAGCCTTGCCAAGGGTCGCCCCCTCGCCGGGCACGCGCATGCTGTAGGCGATTTGCCGCCCGTCGGGCGACCACGCGATCGAGCCGGGACCGTCAGGGAGCCCGGTCACGCGCGCACTGGTGCCGCTGTCGAGCCACATGACGTGAATCTGCGCGCCGTCGCTGCCGGCGGATACATAGGCGATGCGCTTGCCATCGGGGGACCAGCGCGGGGAGAAGTTCGCCCCGCCATCCGCCGCGAGCGGGCGCTGCGCGCCGCTCTTCACATCGACCAGCCACAACGAGGGCCTGTAAGTGTCCTTCATGACGTCGCCCGTCATGCGGACATAGACGATCTGGCTCCCGTCAGGGCTTATCTGCGGGTCCGCCGCACCTTCGAGCTTGAACAGGTCGTTGCCGGTGAATGCCCGCGTCGGCAGGTCTTGCGCCTGCAGACCTGCACCAGTGGCAGCGACCGCCAGTACGATCGCGGAAACTGCGGATTTGGCGATACGATGCATCTCATCCCCCTCCCAAGCGCCGGAACGGCGGCCGAGCGCGTTCTTGCGCCTCCCTACGGGTGAGCGCAAGCACCTGGGATCAGGGTATTTCGGGTGATCGAGGCCTCAGGCCTGCTTGTCGAGACGCGCCTCGAGCGCCGCAACGCGATCGGCCAGCTTGTCGGCCTCTTCCCGTGCCTTGCTGGCCATCATCTTGACCGCGTCGAATTCCTCGCGGCTGACGAAATCCATCCCGCCGAAGGTCTCCTTGGCCCGCTCGCGCGCGGCATCGCGTGCCTCGCGGCCCATGCCGGCAAGCGTACCGGCGGCCGAGTTGGCGAGTTTGACAAAATCGGCGATCAGCGGGTTCTGGCTTTGCATGGCGGCTATCTAGGCGCAGGCACGCGCGACATCAATTCCCGATGCGCACACGCTCCACCTGGCTTCCCCCGCTCGCGCCATCGGCGTCGGGATTGAGCTTGAGGAACTCGTAGTTGAGCAGCGTCGCGAAGCAGACCCAGGCAAGGTAGGGCACGAGCAGCAGCGCGGCGACGCGGCGGACCTTCCAGAACAGCACCATCACGACGAGCAGCGTGACCACGATGGCCGCGAGGATGCCCAGGGCGAGCGTGATCTGGTGCGCGCCGAAGAAGGTTGGCGACCAGGCGAGGTTGAGGAGAAAATGGACGGCGAAAGCGATCAACGCCGCGGTACGACCACGCGCGCCCCAGGCGGAGGCAACGAAGGCCACCGACAGGCCGATCATGATGTAGAGGATTGTCCAGACGATGCCGAACCACTTGGGCTCGGGGTAGATGTCGGGCTTCGCAAGCGACTGGAACCACTCGGACGCGGGACTTCCGACCATCCCGGCGAGAAAGCCAAGCAGCACGATCAGCGGCACCGTGAACAGGGCCCAGCGGATGAAACTAGCGCGCAGCTGCCCGCGCGAAGCCAGCATGTTCATGCAATCTCCCCAGATTGGCGAATCGTTAACCGCGTTTTGGCGAGCGAAGCGCCCCGGCGCAATGCACCCTCTCGTTTAGTCCCGAAAGGGTGCGGTTCAGAAGCGCAGCATCACCTTTCGCGCCAGCGCTGGCGAAGCGGAGTGGACGGCCTTCAACACCTTGACCATGCCCACATTCACTTCTTCGCGGTCCTTCTCGATCCCTTCGCGAATGGCGGTGGCACAGTCGGCGGCCGACATCTTGTTGCCGCCGCGTCCGGCGGTGAGCTGCGTGTCCACTACCGGAGGCAGCGCCTCGATAACGGTCACGCGCGTGCCCGCAAGCTGCGCACGGATGGCCTGCGTGTAGCTGCGCAGCGCTGCCTTGGTCGCGCAGTAGACTGGCCCGCCGGCACGCGGCGCGATGGCAAGGCCGCTGGTCACATTGACGATGGCCGCCTGCGGCCTCTCGCGCAGGCGCGGAACGAGCGCGGTGATCAGCCGGATGGGCGTGTTGAGATTGGCGTAGATGCAGTCGTCCGCATCGTCGACATCGGGCGCAGCTTCGCGAAAGTCGTGGTCGACCCCCTGCCCGGCGTTGTTGACCAGCACGTCGAGCTCGCGGGTTCCCAGCGCCTGCAGGATGCGATCGGCACCCAGGGGCGTGGAAAGGTCGGCCTCGATCGCCTCGAATCCGGCCTTGCGCATGGCGTCGAGCCGCTTGATCGAACGACCGGTCACGATCACTTCGGCTCCGCGATCCTTCAGCTGGCGCGCCAGCTGTTCGCCGATGCCCGCCGTGCCCCCGGTAACGAGGATGCGTTTTCCGTTGATGTCCATCAGGCTTTCACCAGTCCTTTCGCAACAAGGCTGCGAACGGTGTCCTCGATGGTCTGTTCCGCGGAGATGAATTTGAAGCCGAGCACTTCCTCGGTGTGCTTGCCCGAAACATCGCGGACATTGCCGAGCTCTCCCTTGATCTGTTTCATCTCGGGCATGAACGGCGCCAGCAGCTTCACCATGAAATCGGGCATGGGCCTGGAAGGCACCTTCTTCGCATATTCGGGAGTGCGCTGACGCACCGTATCCGCCATCTCGCGGATCCACATGAACTTTTCAGAGGTCGGGAAGCGCTCGCCGGCGACCTGTTCCGCCGGGGCCTCGATCGCGCGGACGTGCGCTTCGGCGACATCGCGAACGTCGGTCACGCAAATGCCCATGTTGGGAATGAGCGGTATCGACCCGTCGATGACCTTCTTGACGATCTGGATGCTGGTCGAAACGTCATCGTCATAGACCGGTCCGAAGACAGCGACGGGATTGACCGAGCAGAACACTATGTCGGGTGCATTCGCGGCGACCCAGTCGCGCGCGGCGCGTTCGGCGACAGTCTTGCTCTCGATATAGGGCGGGACGCCTGCATCGAGATTGGTCCAGTCCGTATGGTCGAAGTGGTCCTTCGCCGGATGGCCATAGGCGATTGCAGCGGCGGAACTGGTCTGGACGAAACGCTTGATGCCGACCGAATTGGCGAAGCGCAGCGCCCGCAGGGTGCCTTCGCGTGCTGGGACGACCAACTCGTCCTTGTCCTTCGGCACTCCGATCGGGAATGGCGAGGCAACATGCGCCACCGCGTTGCAGCCCTTCACTGCTTCCGCCCAGCCCTCGTCGCTCATCAAATCTGCCTGGAAGACCTTGAGCCGGTCACCCGCCGTCGCCCACCGCTGCTTGAGCTTGGGTTCGCTTTTCGCCTTGTTCCTAACGGTGGTGTGAACGGTGTAGCCCTTGGCCAGAAGCTGGTCGATGACTTCGCCGCCGATATAGCCGGTGCCCCCGGTAACGAGTACGGTACCTGCCATACTTTCTCCCCTTTGCGTGCTACCTACGAGTGCGGGTTGCAGCGGGCAACGGAGTTTCGATGGAACAGGTCGATTTCATAGTCGTCGGTGCCGGTATCGCCGGCATGTCCGCCGCCGCGAGGCTCGTCGGCCACGGCTCGGTCGTGGTGTGCGAAATGGAAGGCGCACCGGGCGTCCATTCCTCCGGCCGCAGTGCAGCCTTTGCCCATTTCGACATGGATGCACCTGTCGTCCGCGCCCTGACCGCCGCCAGCATGCCGTTCTTCGAGGAGCCGGCGGCGCACATCCACCCCGCCCTGTTCATCGCGCTGGAAGGACAGGAGGCCGCCCTCGACCGGGTCGAGGCGAACTATCGCGAATGGAGTGCGACGGTCGAGCGACTTAGCGTGGCAGAGGCAAGAACTCTGGTCCCCGTCCTGCGCGAAGGTGAAGGCGGGATCATCGGCGCCGTGCTCGATCGCACGGGGCGAAAGCTCGATGCTCACGCGATGCTCGAAGGGCACCGCAAGTCCTTGTCGGCGGCTGGCGGAAGACTTGCGACTGGTGCTGCCGTGTCCTCACTGCGCCATGAGGGCGGGCGTTGGCTTGTCGAGACCGCACAAGGCGCCTGGTCCGCCCGCGTGGTGATCAATGCAGCAGGTGCCTGGGTAGACGAGGTGGCGACGATGGCCGGGGTCGCGCCGATCGGCATTTCACCCCTGCGCCGCACGGTCATTACCTTCGACGCACCCGAGGGCCTCGACGTTTCGGCATGGCCTTTCACCAAGACGGTCGGCCCGGGCTTCTATATCGAACCGGAGGGACGTGCCCGCTTGCTTGCCTGTCCGATGGACGAGAACCCGACCGAACCCTGCGACGCGCAACCGGAGGAAGAGGATGTCGCCCTCGCCGCGTGGCGCGTTGAAGAAGCGACGACGCTGCAAATCCGCCGCCTTGCAAGCAAGTGGGCGGGCCTCAGAAGTTTCGTGCCAGACCGCAGGCCGGTGGCGGGTTTCCATCCCGATGCACCGGGCTTCTTCTGGCTCGCAGGACAAGGTGGTTTCGGCCTCCAGACCTCGCCCGCAATGGCACTGGCGGTGGAAGCCGTCGCCACGGGTAGCGAATGGCCGGAGGAGTTGCGCGTCGTCGGCGTGGACGAAGCATCCCTTTCGCCGGAGCGGTTTGCGTCATCAATGTGACAGCTATCAGCCGCTGATTGTGCTCAGCGAATTCCGCGGCAGAATCGGCCACATGCTCGTCACTGCCGATTCTCGTGCCGTCCTGAGAGACGCCCTGCGGCAGCGGCTGGGTGGTCAGCGAGCTGCCGAAATCGAAAAGGTCCTGCCCTGCCCTGCGGGGCTCAGCCAGGTCGAAAAGAGCGCGTGGCTGATGCTGCAGAACTGGTCGTCCGACGCGCCACTGCGTGAACAGTACCGGTCACTCGACGACTATTCCCGCGACCGGATGGAGCACCTGCTCGGCGCTCTCGACTGAATCGATCGAGGTTCCACGACTAGCGCCTCTGGAGCATCCGCTTGATCGTCTCGTGACGCCTGCGCCCGGGTAGCTGCGTCGCCACTTCGCGCTCCAGCTCCGTCCTGATTTCCTCGATCTCGCGATCGGTCAGGTGCTCGATCCCGACAAACTCGTTGCGCGCATCGTGGACCGACCGGATCAGCTCGTCGAGCTTGGCCTGGATCGCGGCTGCGTCGCGGTTCTGCGAATTCTGGATCAGGAAGACCATCAGGAAGGTGGCGATGGTCGTGCCTGTGTTCACCACCAGCTGCCATGTGTCCGACCAGCCGAAGTACGGCCCGCTGAGAACCCAGGCGGCAATGACAGTCACCGCGATGACGAAGGCGGAAGGCTGCCCGGTTGCCACGGCGGTGCGGGATGCAAAGGATGTGAAGAATCGGTCCATGGCAATGCCTCGACGTTGCCGGGAACACACAGCCGTGCCCCTTCCTCTTCGAAGCATATTCACCAACAGAGCCTGCGCAATCCGCCGGGCTGCGAAATCCGTGCAATTCGCCCTGGCGGCCCGGCGTGCGCCTAGCGCATGAGAACCAGTTCTTCCGCCATCGTCGGGTGGATCGCGGTAGTCGCGTCGAAATCTGCCTTGGTCAGACCGGCCTTCACCGCGATGGCCGCCGCCTGCATCATTTCCGCCGCATCAGGCGCAATCATGTGTATGCCGACGATCTTCCCGCTCTCGCCGTCGCAGACCATTTTCATCAGGCTGCGCTCGTTACGGCCCGCCAGCACGTTCTTCATCGGGCGGAAATCGGACTGGTAGACCTTGACGCTGCCGAGCTTGTTCTTGGCCTCACCCTCGGTCATCCCGACCGCGGCGATTGGCGGATGGCTGAAGACGGCGCTGGGGATACAGGAGTGGTCGACCGCCACCGGGTCGCCCTTGCCAAAGATGGTGTCGGCAAAGGCCTGGCCTTCGCGAATGGCAACCGGGGTCAGCTGGACACGGTCGGTCACGTCGCCGACGGCATAGATGTGATCGATGTTGGTCTTGCTGAAGCGGTCGACCTTGATCTCGCCCTTGTCGCCCAGCTCCACACCCGCCTTTTCGAGCCCCAGTCCTTCGATATTGGGAACGCGGCCGGTGGCGAACATGACCTGGTCGACATGCTCTTCGTCGCAATCGGACAGCTTCACGAAGAAGCCGCCGTCCTTGCATGGCTTGATATACTCGAACACCGTGTTGAACTTGAAATCTATGCCCTTCATCACCGAGATCTGCAGCAGGCGGTCGATCAGCGCCTGATCGTAGCCGCGCAGCAGCTTGTCGCTCCGGTTGACCAGCGTCACCTTGCTACCGAACTCGTTGAAGATGCCCGCGAACTCGTTGGCGATATAACCACCGCCGGCGATGATGATACGCTTGGGCAGCGCGTCGAGATGGAATGCCTCATTGGAGGTAATCGCATGCTCCGCCCCCTCGACATCAGGAATCTGCGGTCGGGCACCGGTAGCGATGAGGATGTATTTCGCGGTGACCTTCTTCCCGCTCGCCAGCGTGATTTCGTGCCCGCCGGTGATCTCGGCACGTTCGTGGAAGATGGTGACATCGTGGTTCTCGAGCGTGTCGGTATAGGCACCCTCGAGCCGGTCGACATCCTTCAGGACGTTGTCGCGCAGGGTGATCCAATCGAAGTCGCAGGTCTCGGTCTTCCAGCCGAAATTGCGCGCGTCCTTGAGGTCCTCGGCGAAATGCGCACCGTAGACGAGCATCTTCTTGGGCACGCAGCCGCGAATGACGCAGGTCCCGCCGACCCGGAATTCCTCGGCAATCGCGACCTTCGCCCCATGCGCGGCGGAAACGCGGCTGGCCCGCACCCCGCCCGACCCCGCGCCGATGGTGAAGAGGTCGAAATCATAGCTGTCGGACATGGAGCACTCCTTGGTTCGCGGACCGCGATATCGCGATGCGATACGCTTTTGCCAAGGCAGGAGTTACAGGCCGGGTCTAGTTTCGCGATGGTTCCTCAACCGCGAGGCGTCTCGCCACTTGCAGCGTCTGGACGACGAAAAGTGCAACCAGCACCAGTCCCACGCCACCTACGAACAGGTCGAAACCGTTCAACTGCGAGATGATCGGGTGTTCCCGACCAAATCCATACATGGCCAGGGTCAGGGCAATGAGAATGAGCCGCAGTTCTGTCGGTCCGGCATTCATGTAGGACAACCGCAATTCCCCGAGCACGCGCACAGACAGGAAGGCGTGGATCGACATCAGCAGGTACCCTGCAAGGGCCACCAAAGCGACTTCAAGCTGGACGAAAGGGCTTAACCCGATGCCGACCACCAGCAGTGTGGTCGCCAACCCGTCGCAGCTATGATCGAGGAAGTAGCCGTACCGCGGCCGTTCGATCTTGCGGAAGCGGGCGAGGCTGCCATCGAGCGAATCCCCGAACCAGTGCACGACATATCCGGCCACCGACAGCCACAGCCAGTCGCGGTCCAGATTGCTGCCGAGATAACCGGAAAAAACCATCAGAGCGCCAAGCATCCCGAAGGCAGTCAGCATGTCGGGCGATACGCGGCGCGGCAGGCGTGCACACAGCCAGTTCAAGGCGCGCCGTTCGATACGAGCGACGAGGTTTTCCTGGATACGGTCAATCGGGGTAATCTTGGGCTTGAAGGCCGGTTCCATCGTCTGGTGCTCCAAGCAATGCGACTTGGACGCGCTCATGCGCCCAAGCCGATCCAGTGTCCAGCAGCCAAACGATCAGGCTTGGCGACGGGCCCCCGAACGCCGACGGCGATTGCCGCCCCCGCCGGGTCGCTTGCCCTGCGGACGACCGCCGGGTGCCCCGCCCCCGCTTGCGCCATCGCGCTTGGGTGCGCCGGCACGGTTGGGGTGCTTGTTCTTGGGCTTCGGCTTCCTTGCCGCTGCATCGCCGGTGGGGCGGACGTTCGGGCGAGCGAGCTTGGGCTTCTGCTCGCGCTTGGTCGGCCCGACGCCCTCGACCACGGCACGGAAATTGTCCGGCAGCGGCAGGCGCTCGAACTCGGCGTCGGTCTTCTTGCGAATGTCCTTGAGGTAGTCGCGCTCGTCCTCGGCACAGAAGGCGATGGCGATGCCGTCACGCCCGGCGCGCGCGGTGCGTCCGATGCGGTGGACGTACTGTTCAGGCACGTTGGGCAGCTCGTAGTTGATGACGTGGCTGACGCCCGGAATGTCGATCCCGCGCGCAGCAACGTCGGTCGCAACCAGCACAGGCGTGGTGCCGCTGCGGAATTCGCCCAGCGCGCGCTCGCGCTGCGGCTGGCTCTTGTTGCCGTGGATGGCATTGGCGCGCACGCCGACCTGGCCGAGCTTCTTCACCACGCGGTCGGCACCGTGCTTGGTGCGGGTGAAGACGAGCACGCGCTCGAACTCGCCCGGCACGCGGTGGCGACCCTTGAGGATCATCTCGATCAGGGTCTGCTTCTCGTCCTGCTGGACCATGAAGAGATACTGCTCGATGCGCTCCGCCGTGGTGCTCTCGGGCGTCACCGAGACGTGGACCGGCGACTGGCAGTATTGCGCGGCAAGGTCCTTGATCGACTTGGGCATGGTGGCGCTGAAGAACAGCGTCTGGCGCTCCTTCGGCACCAGCTGGCTGATGCGCTTCAGGGCGTGAATAAAACCGAGGTCGAGCATCTGGTCGGCTTCGTCGAGGACGAGGATTTCGACGCCGTTGAGGGCAAATGCCTTCTGGTCGATCAGGTCGAGCAGGCGGCCCGGCGTGGCCACGAGGATATCGGTGCCGCGGTGGAGCTTGTTGCGGTCCTTGTTGACCGAAGTGCCGCCGACGATCGACTGCACCTTGAGTCCGGCGAGCGCGCCGTAGTCCTTGGCCGACTGGGCAATCTGCCCGGCCAGTTCGCGGGTCGGCGCAAGCACCAGCATGCGGCAGGACTTGAACGGGGTCTGCTTCTCCGCCTCGCGCAGGCGGTCGATGGAGGGCAGCATGAAGGCGGCCGTCTTGCCGGTGCCGGTCTGGGCGATGCCCATGAGGTCGCGGCCCGCGAGGACGGGAGGAATGGCCTGCTCCTGGATCGGAGTGGGCGTGTCGTAGCCCTTGAGATCGAGGGCCTGGAGGACGGGCTGCGACAGCCCGAGATCTGAAAACTGAGTCATGTGTACTCGCATCGAATGCGGCGCGCTCGCGGCTCCAGGGCGGAGTCCGGGCGCGGTCGCGGGGTTGAAAACCACCCGCGTGAAAAGGGAAGTCCTTGAAAAACTGGACCGAGGCGCGGCCGGGGCGATGGATGTCTCCACATCGCCGCTTCACGCTGGCTAGCGCGCTTCGATTACGGCCATGTGGATGCTGCAGTGCAAAAAGTCAATCCGCTTCGGGTTGAGAGGTGTCGGACAGGTCCGGCGCTATCGCACTGTCATACGGTGCGGATATCCGCCACACGAGGCCGGCGGGATCGAAGTCCAGCGTCACGTCGGCACGCATGGCGAAGGCGGGATTACGTTCGATAATGGTGGTGCCGAAGCCCTTGCGCTCGGGCTTTTCAACCGGCGGCCCACCTCGCTCGCGCCACTCCATGACAAAGCGCCTGTCTTCGCCTTCGCCTTCGAAGCCCCAGGTAACATCGATCTCGCCCGTGTCGTTTGCGAGCGCCCCGTATTTCGCGGCGTTCGTAGCGAGTTCATGGATGGCGAGGCCCAGCGCCTCGGCAGGGCCGGGCTTCAGCATCACCCGGTCACGGGGACCCGTGTGGATGCGTCCTTCTGCTATGTCCCCGACATGCAGTATCTGCGAAGCAACAATGTCCGCGACGACCGCCCCGACCCAATCTCCTTCGTTGAGCAGGTTCTGGTTGGCCGAGAGAGCCGCGATGCGACGAAGCAATGCATCGGCAAGCTCGCTGTCACTGGCCGATGCCGTGCGATTGACGATCGCCTGAACGGTGGAGAGCATATTGCGCGCACGGTGGTTCACCTCGCGCATGAGCAAGGTGATGCGCTCGCTCGCTTCGCGTTGCTCGGTGATGTCGGTATTGGTCCCGCACCACAGCAGGACGTTTCCTTCATCGTCCTTGAGCGGGTTGGCGCGCGACAGGAACCAGCGAAATTCGCCATCGGCACCCCTTAGCGGGAATGTGTCCTCCCAGTCTTCACCCGTATCCCATGCGTGCTGGATCCGCTCGACTACGCGATCGACGTGATCGGGGTGGTGGACATTCTTCCAGCCCCACCCCTGCATCTGCTCGAGTGTGGTACCGGTGTAATCGTACCAACGCTGGTTGTACCAGAAGATCCAGCCCTTGCTGTCCGCCATCCAGGCAAGCTGCGGTATGTATTGGGCCAGCGCCACGAACTGTTGCTGGCTTTCGCGCAGTTCCTGGCGGAGCGTGCTGTGTTCACGCAGGTCGTGCGCGATCTTGGACGCGCCCACCACCGCACCGGTGGCATCCCGGATCGGTGAGACCGTAACTGCGATGGGAATGACAATTCCCGCCTTGGTTTGCCGGAGGGTCTCGAACTTCTTCACCAGTTCGCCTGCCCGGACCCGAGCAAGGATGGCGTTTTCCTCATCCTGGCGGTCGGGCGGAATGATGCGCCGGATGCTTTCGCCGATCATTTCTTCCGCGGTCCAGCCAAACAGCCGCTCGGCCGCAGCGTTCCAAGAGATGACCACGCCATTGAGATCCTTGGAAACGATGGCGTCGGTCGAGTTGGCGACGATCGCGGCAAAGTGCGCATCGCGGAATGATTGGTCAGCAAGCTCGTTCATCGATTGCTTCCAATTATCACGACTACGCCGAACTGGAATGAAAAAATCGACCTAACCCAACCCAGCTGCCTTGAGCAGAGCGTCGGTGCTGGCGTCGAACTGTTCTCCGCCCTTCTCGATCGCCTTGGCCATCTGCTTGCCCAGTTCGACGCCGAACTGGTCGAAGGGGTTGATGCCCATCAGCACGGCGTTGGCGAAGGTGCGGTGTTCGTGGAAGGCAATCAGCGCGCCCAGGGTCGCCGCGTCGAGGTCGTCGCACAGCATTGTCGCGGAGGGCCGATCGCCAGGGTAGTTGCGCGCCGGGTCCTCGCCCGCCTTGCCCGCCATCAGTGCCGCACCCTGCGCAAAACAGTTCATCAGCAGGATGCGGTGGTGTGCGGCGTCAAGGTCGTCGCCGGGCGCTATGCTGGCTATGAAGTCGACCGGAATCAGGTGGGTACCCTGGTGGAGCAGCTGGAACACCGCGTGCTGCGCATCGGTGCCGACTCCGCCCCAGGTGATCGGTGCCGTCGGACCTTCGACCGGCTGCATCTCGGCAGTAACACGCTTGCCATTGGATTCCATCTCGAGCTGCTGGAGGTAATCCGGGAAGAGGCCCAGCCGCTCGTCATAGGCGAACACGGCGCGGGTCTGGCATCCGCGCACGCGCGAATAATAGAGATCGGCAAATGCCGCGCGCAAAACGAGGTTGGCCGCCCCGTCGGTATCGCGGAAATGCTCGTCGATTGCCCTCGCGCCTGCAAGCATCGCGCGGAAATCGTCCATGCCGACCGCCATTGCGATCGGGAAGCCGATGCTCGACCAGATCGAATAGCGGCCGCCGACACTTTCCTGGAACGGCAGGATGCGGGTTTCATCGACACCCCATTCGACTGCCTTTTCGGGTGACGCGGTCAGCGCGATCACGCGCCCGCCCGGGTCCGAAACGCCATTGTCGCGCAGCCACTTCAGCGCGCTTTCAGCGTTGGTCATGGTCTCGATCGTGGTGAAGGTCTTGCTTGCCACCGCAACCAGCGTCTTGGCCGGATCGCAGGCAGCGAACGCCTGCTCCAGCGCGACGCCGTCGATGTTCGAGACGACATGGACGTCGCAATAGCTGAGGTCGCGGCTCAACGCATCGACCCCCAGCGCAGGGCCCAGAGCACTGCCACCGATACCGATGTGGATCAGGTGCTCTATC
Source organism: Qipengyuania sp. RANM35 (assembly GCF_041021145.2). Lineage (NCBI taxonomy): Bacteria > Pseudomonadati > Pseudomonadota > Alphaproteobacteria > Sphingomonadales > Erythrobacteraceae > Qipengyuania > Qipengyuania sp. RANM35. The sequence continues at coordinate 1,590,204 of NZ_CM196433.1, forward strand.
TCGCCCAGTGCGCCCGCATGGATAGCTTCGACCAGCATGCCCATGCGGTCGATCAGAGCCGCGGCTTCCTCGACCTTGGCGGGATCGCCCGTTCCGCGCAGCGTCGCATGGTCGGCGGCACGGCCCTCGGTCGGATTCACGACCTCTCCGGCAAACAGCTTGGCGCGCATTCCGCCGAAATCCATCGCCTCGGCCAGTTCCTCGAAGGCGGCAATGACGTCGCGGTCGAGGTGGGTCTTGGACCAGTCAAACAGGATGCCCCCGTCGCCCAGTTCGATCCGGCCGGAGAGCATGGCGACGCGTTCTGCACCCGCAGGCTCGTCGGCGCCCTCGCCGCCGTCACGCTGGGCGCTGAACAGTTCTCCCAGCGTCGGGCGCGGCAGGGATGCCAGTTTGTGCCAGAGCTCGGTCGGGGTGGTCATCGCGCAAAAATCCTTTCGTGTGCCGACTGCCGCGACTAGGGAACTCGGCGATGATTGAGAACCCCGCATGACAGATCAGGTGATGGATACGAATGCCGTCGAGGGCGGCGAGCGCAAGGAGCAGGAAAGCTGGGGCAGCTTCCTGTGGTTCTGCACCAAACTCGTGCTCGCGGTGCTGATTTTCCGCACGTTCCTGTTCAGCTTCTTCACCATTCCCAGCGAGAGCATGTTGCCCGGCCTGCAGACCGGCGACTACCTGATCGCGGCCAAGTGGCCCTATGGCTACAACGAGAATTCGCTGCCCCTGGGGATTCCGGGCCCCAGGGACCGCGTATTCGGAAGCCTGCCTACCCGCGGCGACGTGGTGGTGTTCAAGCACCCGGTCGACGGCACCGAATACGTCAAGCGGGCCATTGGCCTTCCCGGAGATACGATCGCGATGCGCAACGGCGTGCTGGTCATCAACGGCGAGATGGTCCCTAAGAGGAAGATCGCCGACTTCCTGATGCCGGTAAGCGCAAACACCCGCTGCCACCCGCGCGGACAACTAATGCGCTACCCGAGCGGCAACGAAGCCTGCCGCTATTCCCGCTTCGAGGAGACGCTGCCGGGTGGCAAGAAAATCCAGGTGCTCGACTTCGGTGCTACCATCCAGGACGATTTCGGCCCTGTCGTCGTGCCTGAGGGGCAGGTATTCATGATGGGCGACAACCGCGACAACTCGATGGACAGCCGCTTTCCTGCAGTTCCCGGGGGCGGCGTGGGGCTGGTCGACCAGAACGCGCTGGTCGCACGCGCCAGCGTGGTGCTGTTCTCCACCGATGGCAGCGCCGAATGGTTGCTCCCCTGGACATGGTTCACCGCCGCGCGCTGGGACCGGATCGGGCACGGCATATGAGCAGGGGCATGTCCGACGATACCCGCGCATGGCTTGAAGCGACCGGCTTCACCGTGCGTGACGAGGAAATGTGGCTCGCCGCGCTGACCCACGGCAGCATGGGCGAAAAGCGCGATTACGAGCGGCTGGAGTTCCTCGGCGATCGTGTTCTCGGCCTCTCGATCGCCAACTGGCTCTATCGCCAGAGCACCGCGCCCGAGGGCAAGCTCGCACAGCGCCTCAATGCCATCGTCAGCCGCGAGATGTGCGCCGAAGTCGCCCGCGGCATCGGCCTGCCGGCACATATCCGCATCTCGAAGCAGGCCCATGCCGATGGCGGCCGCAACAGTGACAACATCCTGGGCGACGTTGTCGAAAGCCTGCTCGGCGCGCAGTATCTCGACAACGGTTTCGAAGCCTCCCGCGAGGTCGTCGAACTGCTGTTCCGGCCCGCACTCGAAAGCGGAGCCGGCAAGGCCAAGCATCCCAAGAGCGCATTGCAGGAATGGGCCGCGGGTAACCAGCGCAAGCCGCCCGAATACGAGATCATCGACCGTTCGGGCCCCGACCACGCGATGACCTTCACGGTGCGCGTACGCGTTCACCGCGTCGGCGAGGCGGAAGGGACTGCAAGCAGCAAGGGCGAAGCTGAGAAGGCCGCAGCCAAGGAATTCATGGAGAAATACGGGTGAGCGATAGCGCAACCACAAGGTGCGGCGTCGTGGCCGTGCTCGGTGCCCCCAATGCGGGCAAGTCGACGCTGGTGAACCAGCTCGTCGGCCAGAAGGTGGCCATCACCAGTGCCAAGGCGCAGACGACGCGGGCGCGGATGATGGGCATTGCCCTCGAAGGCGACACGCAGATGATCCTGGTCGACACGCCGGGCATTTTCGCGCCCAAGCGCCGCCTCGACCGCGCCATGGTCAGCGCGGCGTGGGAAGGCGCGGAAGCTGCCGATGCGGTCCTGCTGCTGGTCGACCCGGTCAAGCAGCGCCGGCACGAACTCGAACCGCTGGTCGAACAGATTGCCGGCCGGCCCGAGCGCAAGATTCTCGTCCTCAACAAGGTCGATGTGGCCAAGAAGGAGCCGCTCCTCGCACTGGCGCAGGAACTGGGTAAAAAAGTCGACTTCGCCGAGGTGTTCTTCGTCTCCGCCCTTACCGGCGACGGCGTGCCCGAGATGAAGGCCGCGCTTGCCGCAATGATGCCCGAGGGTCCCTGGCACTATCCCGAGGACCAGGTCAGCGACGCCAGCGAGCGCCTGCTTGCCACCGAGATCACCCGCGAACAGCTCTACAAGCAGCTGCACGAGGAACTTCCCTACGACAGTGCGGTGCGGCCCGAGAAGTACATCCAGCGCAAGGATGGCAGCGTCGAGATCCACCAGCAGATCGTCGTCACCCGCGACAACCAGCGCGCCATCGTGCTCGGCAAGGGCGGTTCGAAAATCAAGGCCATCGGCGAGGCGGCGCGCAAGGAACTGTCCGAAGTACTGGGCCAGAAGGTCCACCTCTTCCTTCATGTGAAGACCGACGAGCGCTGGACCGAGGACAAGGAAATGTTCGAGGAAATGGGCCTCGACTGGGTGCGCTAAATGGGAGGGGCCTCAATTAGCCTCGGCCCCACGTCCCTGACGCTCGGCGCGGCGTTTGCCGTCGGCCTGCTGATTGGCATCGAGCGCGGCTGGAAGTTGCGTTCAGCTGCCGACGGGTCGCGAGTTGCCGGAATCAGGACCTTTACACTGCTCGGACTCGGTTCAGGCGTGGCAGGCCTGCTGCAGTCACTTGGCTACTCGCTCGTTGCCGGTTTGATCGTCGCCGGCCTTGCTGGCGTTACAGCCCTCGGATACTGGCGCGATATGCAGTCCAGCGGGCGCGCAGATGCTACCACCGCCGTCGCGGCGATGGTGACGATCGTTCTCGGTTTTCTCGCAGGTATTGGCCAGCCGGCTCTTGCAGTAGCGGGCGCGGCAGTGGCGACTTTCGTCCTGGCGCTGCGGAGCGAGACGCATCGGCTGATCCACCTGCTCGACGAGGAGGACATCAAGGCGCTCGCCCGCTACGCCGTGATCGCGGCGGCGGTCTATCCCTTCCTGCCCAACGGACGTTTCGGCCCCTACGACGCCTGGGATCCACACGCGCTGTGGCTGGTGGTGATCGTCGTCACCGGCTTCTCCTTCGCCGGATACGCCGCCAACCGGGTGTTCGGGGCGAAGCGCGGGACCATCGCGACCGCCATCATCGGCGGGGCCTACAGCTCGACGGCGGTGACGTATTCCTTCTCGCAGAAGCTTGGCGCAGGAGAAGGTGGCGGGGCGGAGAATGCGGGTATCGCGCTGGCCACGGCAGTCATGTACCTGCGGGTGATCGTGCTGGTCGCGATCCTCGCGACGAGCCTGCTGGTGCCCTTCGTGATCATCGTGGCTCCGGCACTCGTGACGGGTTTCGCTGTCAGCTGGTGGCTCTATCGCCGGGCGCCGCACAGCACCGGCGCGGCCCCGCCGGGCAACCCGATTGCCCTGCTTCCCGCCTTCACCTTCGTCGCCTTCGTCGCGGTCGCTGCCGTCGTCGCGCGCTGGGCCGAGGGGACCTTCGGCGAACAGGGCATAGCGGTCCTGCTGCTGGTCATGGGCACGATGGATGTCGATGCGGCGATCATCACCGCCGGGGGACTGGAGCCGGGCACCATCGCCCCTCACCTCGCCGCGCTGGCAATCGGCGGGACTATCCTTGCCAACATGACCGTGAAGCTCGGTACCACCCTCGCCTATGGCAAAGGCGCCGCGCGACCCGCAGCACTGGCCCTCGGCGCGAGCATGGCGGTACTGGCGGGGAGTTTGGTGGTAGGGTACTTGCGGCTCTAGTGGGAGAGCGGGATAGTGGTAACCAGCGACGGTCCGCACAGGCGAGGGAAATCGAAGCTCACGAGAATGGCGCTTGTCCTGGTCTTGATTTTGGCCGCACTTGCGGTGCTGGGGCTGACGCTCAAGTTTGCCAATCCCTTGCCGGCCCGGGATCGCTTTCCACAGGACGCATCGGTCACAAGGTCCGACAGCTCCCTTGTAGACCGTCTCGCGCCCCTCGCCAACGGCAATCCGGGCAAATCGGCGGTCATGCTGCTAACGACCGGACTGGATGCCTTCGCCATGCGCATCGCGATGGTGCGCAGGGCGGAACAAACGATCGATGCCCAGTATTACATCTGGGAAGACGACCTTTCCGGCTCGCTGCTCCTCTCCGAGATCGTCAAGGCTGCGGATCGCGGAGTGCGCGTTCGCGTGCTGATCGACGACAATCCCACCGCCGGACTCGATCCGATGTGGGCATCGGTTGTGACCCACCCGCTCATCGATGTGCGCATTTTCAACCCGATGACGATCCGTAGGCCGCGGCTCGCCAATTACCTCTTCGACTTTCCGCGCCTCAACCGCCGGATGCACAACAAGTCGCTGACGGTCGACAATGCCATTACCGTGGTCGGCGGGCGCAATGTCGGCGATGTCTATTTCGGTGCGGCGAGCGAAGGGCTGTTCATCGACCTCGATGCCCTCACCTTTGGAGCGATTGTCCCGGAAGTCTCAGCGGAGTTCCAGCGTTACTGGACGAGCGATGCGGCGTATCCCGCCGAGCTTATCCTCGGGGGCGTGGAGCCAGAAAGAACCGAACGGTGGCGCAACCCCCAATTCGCCGATAGCCCGCTGGCTCAGGCATATGCCAGCGCCACCGCTGCCGCTTATGCCGAGCTCGAGACAAGCTTTGCCGAAGGTGGCTTCACCTGGGCGGCCGTTGAATTGCTCGCAGATGATCCGCGCAAGGCTGAAGGACGTGTCCGCGAGGACGAGTTGCTCGTGGCGCGCCTCGCGCCGATCATCACCGGTGCACGAAAACGGTTCGACATGATCTCGGGCTATTTTGTGCCCGCCTCGCGAGGCACGGAATGGCTCTCCTCGCTCGCCCGAAGTGGCGTGACGACGCGGGTCGTCACGAACAGCGTGAGCGTGACCGACGTTCCCGTCGTGCATGCGGGATATGTCCCAAGCCGCAAGCCGCTCGTCGCTGCCGGCGTTCAGTTGTTCGAACTCCGCCCGCTCGGCGAAGACGCGCGGCTCGAAATGAAGCAGTTCGGCACTTCTCGCTTCAGCGGCGGTGGCGAGAGCCTGCATGCCAAGACGTTTGCGGTCGACGCGCAGCAGTTGTTCGTCGGCTCCTTCAACTTCGATCCCCGCAGCGCCCTGCTCAATTGCGAAATGGGCTTCGTGATCGAATCCCCTGAACTTGCGGGAGAACTTGTCGCGCGCCTGGACAAGCGACTGCCGGGTGGCGCCTACAAGATTAGTGCCCGGGACGATGGTGAACTCATTTGGACAGCCTCGATCAAGGGGCAATCACGAGAGTACCGGACCGAACCAGGCACCAGTGCGCTTGGGCGGTTCTTGATCTGGGCCCTCTCCAAGCTGCCGATTGCATGGCTGCTGTGAGGCCAGGCTAACGCTTCTTGGCAATTCCGATCTTGTTCTTCTTGGCGAAGTCCTTGGTCGATTCCTCGCTGCGATTGAGCGCCTTGGCGATTTCCTTCAGCCCTTTGCCCTTGGCTGCCAGCGTGCGCAGCTGACCGGCCTCGTCGCTGGTCCAGGGCTGCTTGTGGCGCTCGAAATGTTCCTTGGCCATCAGCTGGCTGCCTTCTTCGCGGCTGCCTTCTTCTTCGGAGCAGCCTTCTTCTTGGCCGGAGCCTTGCGGCCCTTTTTCTTGGTCGGGCCCTTGGCAGCACGAGCGTCGATCAGTTCGATTGCCTGCGCTTCGGTCAGGTCCTCGGGCTTCACGTCCTTGGGGATCGTCGCATTGGTCGTGCCGTCGGTGACATAGGGGCCGTAGCGGCCCGGCATGACCTTCATCTCGCCGCCGCTGGTCGGGTGCGCGCCGAGGGTCTTGATCGGCTCGGCCTTGGCGCGCCCGCCTGCCCCGCCGCGATTGGCGGCCTGGGCAAGAATATCGACCGCACGGTTCATGCCGACATCGAACACTTCGCGCGTGCCCGACAGCTTGCCGTACTTTCCGTCATGGCGCAGATAGGGACCGTAACGTCCTATATTTGCTTCGATTTCCAGACCCGTTTCGGGATGCGCCCCGACGATGCGCGGCAGGCTCAACAGCTTCAGCGCCCACTCAAGGTCGAAGTCGTCGAGGTCCTTGGGAATGCTCGCGCGCTTGGCCTCCTTGCCCTCGCCCAGCTGGACGTAGGGACCGAAGCGGCCGCTCTTGCGCTCGACCGGCAGGCCGGTCTCAGGATCGTTGCCGAGCACCGCGTCCTCGCCCCCGTCACCGTCCGCGCCGCCCGGCTTGGCAAACTGGCGGGTATACTTGCACTCGGGGTAATTGGCACAGGCGACGAAGGCGCCGAATTTGCCGCCACGCAGGGCCAGCCTGCCGTTCTCGCGCCCCTCAACCTCGCACAGCGGGCAATGGCGCGGGTCCTTGCCGTCGGCACGTTCGGGGAAGAGGTAGTCGGCGAGGAAGTCGTCGAGTTCCTCGGTCACTTCCGAGGGCTTCTTCTCCATTACCTCTTCGGTCTTGGGCTTGAAGTCCTTCCAGAACTCGGCGAGCAGCGCCTTCCAGTCCTCGCGCCCGTCGGAAACGGTGTCGAGTTCCTCCTCCATCCCGGCAGTGAAGTCGAAGGCGACGTAACGCTCGAAGAAACGTTCGAGGAAGGCCGTCAGCAGGCGCCCGCTTTCCTCGGCGAAAAAGCGGTTCTTTTCCATCCGGACATAATTGCGGTCGCGCAGCGTCTGGATCGTGCTGGCATAGGTCGAGGGACGGCCGATGCCGAGTTCCTCCAGCCGCTTGACGAGGCTGGCTTCGGAGAAACGCGGCGGCGGCTGGGTGAAGTGCTGGTTGGCCTCGACGCCCTTCTTGAGCGGCGCATCGCCCTTGGCGAGCGTCGGGAGCAGGCCGTCCTCGTCGTCCTCGGGGTCGTCGCGGCCTTCCTGATAGACGGCAAGGAAGCCGGGATACTTCACCACCTGGCCGCTGGCGCGCAGCTCGTGGCGGCCGGTCGGATCGCGCAGCGTGACGGTCGTCCGCTCGAGGCTGGCGGCGGCCATCTGACTCGCCATCGCACGCTTGAAAATGAGGTCGTAGAGCTTGCCCTCGTCACCCGATCCTGCGCGGTCGCGGTTGAAGTCGGTCGGGCGGATGGCCTCGTGCGCTTCCTGCGCGTTCTTCGCTTTGGTCTTGTACATCCGCGGACTGTCAGGGAGCGCGTGGCCACCGTAACGGTCGGCCACGGCCTTGCGACAGGCGGCAATGGCGCTGCCGTCCATGCTCACCCCGTCGGTACGCATGTAGGTGATCGCGCCCGCTTCGTAGAGCGACTGCGCCAGGCGCATGGTGTGGCTGGCCGAGAAACCCAGCTTGCGCGCCGCCTCTTGTTGCAGCGTCGAAGTGGTGAACGGCGGCGCCGGATTGCGCTTGAAGGGCTTGGTCTCGACCTCCTCGACCGTGAAGCTGGACGCCTCGACCGCCTTCTTCGCGGCCATGGCACTGCCCTCGTTGCCGAACGTCATCTTGTCGAGCTTGTCGCCGTCGAACTTGACCAGGCGCGCGTCGAACTCTGTCCCGTCATGCTGGAGCTTGGCGATGACCGACCAGTATTCTTCTGCACGGAAATGCTCGATCTCGATCTCGCGGTCGACGATCAAGCGCAGCGCCACCGATTGCACGCGGCCCGCGCTCTTGGCCCCGGGCAGGCGTCGCCACAGTACCGGGCTCAGCGTGAAGCCGTAGAGATAGTCGAGCGCCCGGCGCGCGAGGTACGCGTCGATCAGCGGCTGGTCGAGCTCGCGCGGTGACTTCATGGCGTCGGTCACCGCCTGCTTGGTGATCGCGTTGAAGGTCACGCGCTCGACCTTGTCGGGAAGCGCCTTCCTCTTCTGTAGCAGTTCGCGAACATGCCAAGAAATCGCCTCTCCCTCGCGGTCGGGGTCGGTGGCGAGGATCAGGCGGTCGGCCTTCTTGGCATTGTCGGCGATATCCTTGAAGCGGCTTTGCTTGTCGCGATAGAGCTCCCAGTCCATCGCGAAATCCTCGTCCGGACGAACGCTGCCGTCCTTGGGCGGCAGGTCGCGCACGTGGCCGTAGGAGGCCAGGACCTTGAAGTCCGAACCCAGGTATTTCTCGATAGTTTTCGCCTTGGCGGGCGATTCAACGATGACCAGTTGCATGGGGTAAGATGCAGTCCCTTACGTGTGTACGTGTACGTACGCGCGAAAATGGGGCCGGGGATTCGGCCGCGTCAAGTCGTGGAGCGCACCATCTTGCGCCATGCCACGAAGAACAGCGCAAAGAGCACCAGGTCGATCGCGCCGAAGATGCCGGTCATCGGTTCGTTCTGCCCGGTGAGAGCGAAGGCAACCGCCGGTATGCCGAAGCACAGTTTCTCGAAGAAGGTTACCGGCATGAGCGGCTGGAAGCGACGCGGATCGCGGGCGATGACGAGAAACACGCCTTGGAAGACCAGTGCTGTGCCGGCAAATCCGAGATGCGCAAGGTGCCACGGATCGGGTACGGGCTGGAAGTAGGCGAGCAGCAGGACGGGAAAGCCGTAGATTGCCGCCCAGCGATAGACCCGGCTGGCGAACTGTTCCTCTGGCGTCATATGGCCTCCCCCGCGCAGCTTTTGCTTCGCGAAGGTCGCAGCGGTCAAGCGGCATGAAGTTGCCGGCTATCCACGAGGTCATGCATTCGCGCGAGGGCGGGAACAAGGTGGGCCATCCCCGGGCCTATCCCGCCCTCCATTCCGTCATTGTTGGGCCTGGAGTGCCCCCACGACCATTTCGTTGGCAAGGCTGGCCGCCTTGCCCGCCCCTTCCTCGTAATTGCCCAGCTTGGCGGTGAACTGGAACTTGCGCGTCTTGCCGAAGCGCAAGCCGCCAAAGCCGAGGGCAGCGGCTACGCCGCCCGCGACATTAGCCGCTGCCTGCGTGGTTTTTTCGGTCCCGCTACTGGCATCGGCAACTTCGATGAAGTCGCCATCGACCGACACGGGCTGGCCGAAGGAAACGGTGTTGGTCTTGCCATTTGCGCCGATAACGGTGACCTGCGAGAAGCCCGGGACCACGGACAGGTTGGCATTGACCTTGAGGCCTCCGAAGCTGAACGCACCGGGCCGCTTCTGGTCGGAGAAGTCGATGAGGTACGTGACGTCGATTACCGGAGTAGCCGCGCCCTTGGCATAGGTTGCCAACTGGTAGCTGTTCTGGCCGGCGGTCATGTTCAAGCCCATGCTGCTCATGCCGCTTCCGGTAAAATCGCCCGGAACCAGCACCTGGATCGGAAGCTGGCTGGGCTTGTAGTAAACCGCCTTGCCTTTGCTCTTCTTCTCGAGAGCAATGTTGATTTCTGCCGGGGTGTCGACACCCTTCACCTTGGCGAAACCGGCGTCATTGAAAACGGCCGAAGGGTCGGCAACGGCAAAGCCAGCCGCCGACAACCGGGAAACGAAGTCGCCATATGCCGCGTCGGCGATCTGCTGCATCATCTCGGGCGTGACACCGACAAGTTCACTCTTGGCCTTGGTCGTGCCGCCAAATGCTCCGAGCATCCCGCCCGTCGCAGCCGTGGCGTCGATGGATTCGAAAATGAAGCCTATGTTGAAGGCAACGACCGCAATCTGCGATGCCCCCTGCAGTGCGCCCTTGTCCTTTACCTCGATCGGTGGCTTCTCCTTCGCCTCGATAGCGACAGGTGCCGACAGCGCCAGCGCGAGCGCGCCGGCCGCAATAATTCTCTTCATGCATTCCCCCATTTGGATCCGGCGCAGAAGCGCCGGACCATCAATTACCGGATTCGAGCGACAAGGCCTTGGAAGGAAGCGACTTTCGTCAGGAAGCCGTTATGGAACGGGCCGCCCGTACAGGAGGTACGAAGGCGGCCCGTCGCGAGAGCGCCGGGGGCGCGCCCGCTATGAAAACTGGCGATGGTTGCGACCGGGTTACGAGACGGCGGGGGGCCTCTGCGCGGTGCCCTGTTGCGCCTGCGAAGGCGATTCGCATTGCATCAATGCGTCACAGAGGGGTCATCGATGTCGAATATGTACAATTGTCCCAAATTGGGATTACGCGATCAGGGACACCCGCCCGCCAGCATGACGCTCGAGCCGACCTGCTATTTCGAGTTCCAGCAATGCAAGCTGAACCGAGGCAGTACTTTCGCCCGACTGCCTGATGAGTTCGTCGATGCCGACCGGGGCAGTAGTCAGGAGTGAAGCCACGTCGGCGGGTTCGGCGTTAGCCAGTTCTTCCGGTTCGAAGTCGAACGCCGATGCCGCTTCCCGGAAGCGTGAGCGCGGCGTTCCATCGAAACCCGACAGCAGTTCGACAACATCCTCGGGCGAGTTCACCAGCACAGCTCCTTCGCGGATGAGGTGGTTGCAGCCATGGCTGCGCGGTTCGAGCGGGCTGCCCGGTATGGCCATAACCTCGCGCCCTGCCTCCCCCGCCAATCGCGCAGTGATGAGCGAGCCCGATTTCACCGCTGCCTCGACCACCAGCGTGCCGAGCGACAGGCCGGCAATGATGCGATTTCGACTGGGGAAGTGGCTGCCGCGCGGTTCAGTGCCGGGTGGCTGTTCGGCAATGAGCAAGCCCTCGGCCGCGATCCGTTCCTGCAGATCGGTGTGCTGCGGCGGGTAGGCGATGTCGATCCCGCTGGCGATCACGCCGACGGTGCGCGGAAACGCGCCCTCGTGCGCCGCCCCGTCGATGCCCCGGGCGAGGCCGGACACGACCGTGAAGCCCGCTTCCGCCCGCGCCGCGCCGAAATCGCGGGCCAGCTTGACCGCGGCCGCGCTCGAATTACGTGCGCCGACCATCGCGACGCAGGGCTGACCGAGCAGCGACACATCCCCGCGCCAGGTCAGGATCGGCGGTGCACCGTCGATCTCGCCGAGCAGGGCCGGATAGGAGGGTTGGTCGTGGAACAAATACTTCGCACCCGCCGCGCGCACCGCCTCGACTTCGCGCTCGATCGCTTCGACCCTGGCGGGACGATACTGCCGCCCTCCCCGCGCCGAAAGCTCCGGCAACGCCTCGATCGCCGCACCGGCATTGCCGAAGCGCTGCAGCAACATGGCGTAGCTGACCGGCCCGATATTGGGCGAGCGCAACAGGCGGATGCGCGCAAACGCCTCCTCCTGCGTCAGTACCGGATGCGCCGGAGCGTTCACTCTTCGGGCTTGGCCTTCGATCCGCCGACCCTGGGTTCGGTGCCTGCCATCAGCCGCTTGATGTTTTCACGATGCAGCCAGATCACCAACACGGCGATGATCGCCATTACCTTGGCAAAGGTTGGCTGGCCGATGAGGAATGCGGCAACGGCTGCGGCGACCACCGCGCTCATGCCCGCAAGCGAGCTGATGCGCGTGATTGCCAGCATCCCGATCCACACCACGGCGTAGGTCAGTCCGAGCGGCACGGCGAGGCCAAAGGATACGCCGGCATTGGTCGCCACGCCCTTGCCACCCTTGAAGCCCAGCCACACGGGGAAGCAATGCCCGAGTACGGCGAACAGCGCGGTCCAGCCCATGTCCTCCCAGAACAATTGCTTGGCAATGAGGACCGGGATCAGCCCCTTGGCAAGGTCGAGCAGCAATGTCGCGGCAGCCAGCCCCTTGCTGCCGGTGCGCAGCACATTGGTTGCGCCGATATTGCCGCTGCCGATCGAGCGGATGTCGCCCTTCCCGCCCAGTTTGGCGATGATCAGGCCGAATGGGATCGAGCCGAAGGCATAGCCGAGCAGCGCGGCATAGAGCGTCGTGATGGTCAGGTCCGTCGGCACAATTCACCCCGCAATTTCCGCGCAAGCTTGCTGAATGCCCGCACTATCTACTAGCGCAGCATCTAGAGTGATCCGGTGTAGTTCGACAAGCACCGGCACGGTGGAAAAGGACCGTTGTGAACGCATCCGCACCAATCCTGCTGTTCGATTCCGGAGTCGGCGGCCTCACCGTGCTGGCCGAGCTGCGGAAAGCCCTGCCCGAGGCGCCGGTCATCTATGCCGCCGACATGGCCGGCCTGCCCTATGGCACCAAGAGCGAGGCGGAAATCGCCGCGCGCGTTGCCGGTCTGCTCGGGCGCATGGCCGAACGCTGGCAACCGCGCCTGATTTGCATCGCCTGCAATACGGCCAGCACCATTGCGCTCGGCATGGTGCGCGACGTGCTCGAAATTCCCATCGTCGGGACTGTCCCGGCCATCAAGCCCGCCGCTTCATTGACGACAACCGGTACCTTCGGCCTGCTCGGGACCGAGGCGACCATTCGCCAGGCCTATGTCGACAATCTCGAGCGCGAGTTTGCGGGCGGCAAACGCTTGCTGCGCCACGGCGCGAACGGACTTGTCCCGTTGGCCGAAGCCAAGCTGCGCGGCGAGGACGTGAGCGTCGACGCAGTGGCTCGCGAAATTGCAGGGCTGCTGGCGCAGGACGGCGCGGATTCGATCGACACGCTGGTCCTCGCGTGCACGCACTTCCCGCTGCTCGAGGACGAATTGAGGCAGGCAATCGGCCGTGACGTAAGGTTCGTTCACGGGGCCGAGGGCATCGCCCGGCGTGTCGCCTATCTCACCCAAGGCCAGTCGTTCGAGCGGGATGGTCCGGACCGGGCCGTGACCACCGGCGACCTTGCCGATTTCCATCGCCTCGGACCTACCTTCGCCCGGTACGGTATCCAGCGGCTGGAGAAGTTCTAGGGCAATGGCGGAAGATCGCGTCACGCTCGCGGAACGCAGCCTGCAGCGTCTGGCAGACGAGCGCGGCGACGTGACCGGGGAGGTGATCGACGCCTATTATCGCCGGCATCCCGACGCCCGCGCCTCGTTCGAGCACCATGGCCTCGGACTTACGCACGAGCTCGAAGCGCGAATGGCGACGGAGGCGCTCTTCCTGCTCCTGCAATGGGTCGAATCCCCGCCCACAGCACGGATCGATCATGGGACGGCAATCGTCCATCACAACGACACCATGCTCATCCCTCCGCGCTGGTACCTTGGCCTGGTCGACGCCGCGCTGGAGATCCTTTTCGAGACGATACCGGCTGATTGCGACGACGAGAGGGCGATGTGGCTGGAGGTCAGGCAGGAATTCGCATCTTTCGTCGAAAGCCTGCGACAGGACTTCTTCCGCAGCGACGGCGGGGCACCCCTCCCCGACTTCCACCCGCCTAATACTTAAGAACCATTCGCAAAGATCGCGGTGGAATTCCGCGGTTTTCCGCCCTATGGGCAGAGCCATTCCAGGCCGCGGACGGGCGGTGTTGAGACGGGCGGACCCCGCGTGAACTACGACCAGATTTTCGACCAGGCTATCGACCGCCTTCACGAGGAAGGCCGCTATCGCGTCTTCATAGATATCCTGCGCAACAAGGGCGCGTTCCCGAACGCACGCTGCTTCGCCGGACACAACGGACCCAAGCCGGTCACCGTCTGGTGTTCGAACGACTATCTCGCCATGGGCCAGCACCCCAAGGTCATCGCAGCCATGGAAGAGGCGCTGCACGACGTCGGCGCGGGTTCGGGCGGTACGCGCAACATCGGCGGCAACACCCATTATCACATCCAGCTCGAGCAGGAACTGGCCGACCTGCACGGCAAGGAAGGCGCGCTGCTGTTCACCAGCGGCTATGTCTCGAACGATGCGACGCTCTCGACGCTGGCCAAGCTGCTGCCGGGCTGTGTCATCTTCTCGGACGAGCTCAACCACGCCAGCATGATCGCCGGCATCCGCAACGCAGGTTGCGAGAAGCGGGTGTGGCGCCACAACGATGTCGAGCACCTCGAAGAACTGCTCGCCGCCGAAGACCCGGATACGCCCAAGCTGATCGCTTTCGAGAGCGTCTATTCGATGGACGGCGACGTTGCCCCGATCCACGCGATCTGTGACCTCGCCGAGAAGTACAATGCGCTGACCTACATCGACGAGGTCCACGCGGTCGGCATGTATGGCAAGCGCGGTGGTGGCATTTCGGAGCGTGACGAGGCCGCGCACCGCATCGACATCATCGAAGGCACGCTGGGCAAGGCGTTCGGCGTTATGGGCGGCTACATCGCTGCCGACACCCGCATCATCGACTGCATCCGCAGCTATGCCCCGGGCTTCATCTTCACAACCTCGCTCTCCCCGGTGCTGGTCGCAGGCGTGCTCGCCGCAGTCCGCCACCTCAAGTCCTCGAGCGAGGAACGCGAAGGCCAGCAGGCCGCAGCCGCCACCCTCAAGCAGAAGATGCGCGATGCGGGCCTGCCGGTGATGGACAGCGTCACGCACATCGTGCCCGTCATGGTCGGCGATCCGGTGCGCGCGAAGAAGATCAGCGACATCCTGCTCGCCGAATACGGCGTCTATGTGCAGCCGATCAACTTTCCGACCGTGCCGCGTGGAACCGAGCGCCTGCGCTTCACCCCGGGCCCAGCCCACACGCCTGCGATGATGGACGAACTCGTCGCTGCGCTGGTTGAAATCTGGGGCCGCGTCGAACTGCAGCTGCAGAAGGCGGCGTGAAGCTCGTGACATTGGCGCTGCCGATCCTGGTGCTGGCAGCTCCCCTCGCAGCAAACGATGACGCAAAGCTGGCACTCGCACGCGAGATCGCCGGCCATTCGCTGCTGGCGACGCTGGGTCCGCTGCAGACCGCTGCGGAGGTCGAGCAAATCATTGCCGATGCGCCCGATCTTGCTGCTGAAGAACAGGATGACTTGCGCACCATCGGACGCGAGAAGGCGGATGAGATCGGCAAGCGCGCGATCGAGGCTGAAGCGCAGGCGATGGCAGTAGTCCTGACTCTCGAAGATCTCGATGCCATCGCCAGCTTCGAACGCTCGCCCGCTGCAGCGCATCGCCGCGAGGTGATGCCGATGATCGTCGGTTCGGTCATGCAGGAACTTGCAGGGCTCGACTACAAGGGCGAGGTACGCGCGGCCTTCTGCGAAAAGTCGGGCAAGCTCTGCGAGTGACGTTCGCCGAGGGGTGTAACGGGCCTCGCTCAGTCCTATCTAACCGCGATGTTCGGTAGGAACGCTACGACTTTTCGCGAAAATGCGCCCCTGCTCGGGGTGGTCGCCCTCTTGTTGGCGACCTTTGCGCTGCTCGCCATGTTCGGGCATCCAGATGCGACGGCGAAAATAGCGCGCGAACGGGCCGAAACCAGCCTTATCGACACACTGCCCGCAACCGGCGATGACGTCGGCACCATCGTCTCCGCGCTCGCCCCCGACGATGCCAAGGCGCGAAACGAGTCCGTGCCTTTCGCCGACGACGCGCCGCCGCCTGCCAAACCGTTCGCGTTTCGCGGCAACGGCATCGACCGCCAACGGGCGCGTGACTGCCTTGCCCTCGCCGCCATGGCCGAGGCAGGTAGCGGCGACGAGGACCAACGCGCCGTGATGCAAGTCGTCCTCAACCGTGTACGCCACCCGGCCTTTGCAAAGACCGTCTGCGGGGTCGTGTTCGAAGGCTCCGAGCGCCCCACAGGCTGCCAGTTCACCTTCACCTGCGACGGATCGCTCAACCGGACCTATTCCGAATCCATGTGGCGCTCGGCTCGCGAACGGGCGCAGGAGGCCCTGGGCGGCTACGTCGACACAAAGGTTGGCAGCGCCACCCACTACCATGCGAACTATGTCTATCCCTATTGGTCCGGTTCGCTCGACAAGATCGCCGAAGTCGGACCTCACCTCTTCTTCCGCTGGCGCGGCGCATGGGGGATGCCGCAGGCGCTTTCGGCACGTTACAGCGGCGGCGAGCCGGACCCCCTGGCGCTCCGGGAAACCGCACAGGAAGTCGAACGCCCAGAAGACCTGCTTCCCCGTCTGGCGCAACAGGGCACGGCCGTCCGAAGCATCACGGCTTCGGATATCCCGCGCGACCCGAGTTTGGCTGTAACGAGGCCGAGTACCCCCGATTCGCCTGCTCCCGGAGTACATTTTGTGCTGGTGTCAGGCGGAGATGCGCCTGGTGCACTGGTCGAGAAGGCGCGCACGCTTTGCCCGGGCGACCGCTATTGCCAGGTCTATGGCTGGGACGATGCAACCGCAATTCCCGCGCGATTGCCCCTGGGCGAAGATGCGCGCAGAGCCTTGCGTTTCAGTTACTTGCCCGCACGTTCAGGCAATCCGGAAGTCGTCTATTTCGACTGCAGGGTCTTTATCGCTCCTGAAAGCGGGGCCTGTTTGCCAAGAGCGATCCGTTGATCACTCAACCTCTACTGCGCATTTTTCCGTAAGTACTTCCGTCACAATAGCGAACACAGTTGCACGACATTCAAGAATCGGCGACGTCGTTTTGGAAGGGCGGCCGGGACTGCCCATGAGGGAAGGGTCGTCTCCATGAAATTTTCCAAGGCATCCACCCTCGCCCTTGCGCTTGCCCTCTGCGCGTGTGGCGGGGGAGACGGCAGCTCACCGCCACCCACAGGCGGTGGCGGCAGCAGCAGTGGCGGTGGGACCCCCACGCCAACGCCATCACCGGTAACCTATAACAAGTTCGCCGACCTTATGGGACAGCAGGCTTTTGCATCGACCTGTGGCGGCGAAGAAATCTTCAACGGCCAGACCTTTACGAATGGCGCCACCGGTTTCGGTGAAGGGATCGCGATCAATTCCGACCGCTCGGGTCCGAGTTACGACATCACGGTCCAGCAGATGGGCTTCAACCCGCCATTCAGCCTGTCCTTCACCCAAGCCGACCGCGACCCTGCCGCCCCTGCCGGGACCGAGCGCTACAAGAAGACCGATGCGAGCGGGAACACGCAGCGCTTCGGTGTTTCCGTGGTTACAATCGCCGGAGTGGCCCAGGATTATGTACGGCTTGCGACTTTAAGCTCACCCACCGGCGTCGGGTTCGTCAGCATCGGATGCGCTTTCGGGGTTCCGACAGTGCTGAGCGATGTTCCGTCAGCTACCAAGTCCTATAGCAAAGCGGTAGCGACCGGCATTCTCAGGCTCGTGGAAAACGCAGGTACCCTCGGAATGGGACCGGTCCACACTTATTCCACCAGTCCCACGACGATGACCGCGACTGCAAATCCGGCGAACGGACAGATTTCTTTTACCCTCAACCTGAAGGGCCAGGAAGTGGTTGCCGGTACGGTTTCGGACACGGTGACCGACCTTGGAACCTACACCGGAAGTACGACGATAGACGGATCGAAGCAGTCATTTTCCGGGATCGTCTCGACCTCCGGCGGCTTAGTCGTCGGCAATTTCGGCGGCTGGTTCTTCGGACCGCAGGGGGCGACGATGGCGGTCTCCTTCAAGATGACAGAACGGCGACCCGACAACAGCGACGTCACCTATGGCGGCGTGACCTTGCTCAGCCCCTGAGGAAGGGCTGAGGGCGCTCCCGGGCCGCACTTACTCTCCCGCCAGTCTATCGGCCCGGGCGATTGCATGTCCGAGGGACTCGCATGCCCCTGCCTTGCATGATAGCCTCTCCTCGAGAGGGAGAGGCACATGGCGACAGTGATCGACAAGAGCGGGCTTGATACCGGGGCACTCGATGTCCAGCCGATGACGCCTGCCATCGGGGCGGAGATTTACGGCGTCGACCTTGGCGCGGACGACATCGCCGAACGTATTCCGGAAATTCGCGCGGCGCTGCTCAGGTACGGGGTGATCTTCTTCCGCGACCAGCAACTGACGCAGGAACAGCACATCGCCTTCGCGCGCCATTTCGGCGAACTGGAAATCCACCCCGCCACTCCCAAGAGCCAGGCCAATCCGGAAGTGCTGCGCATCGCCCATGGGCCGGACAGCCGCGGGAGCGAGAACAACTGGCACTCCGACGTTACCTGGCGCGAATGCCCCTCGCTCGGTTCGATCCTTTATGCGCGCGAAGTCCCGCCTGTCGGTGGCGACACGCTTTTCGCCAACATGCACCTCGCCTACGAGCGCCTGTCCGAACAGATGCAGCGGTTCTGCGAAGGCCTCACCGCCGTACACGACATCGCACGCGTCTTCGCAAAGCGGCTCGGAAAGTCGGTCGAGGAACTGCACGAGAAATATCCGCCGATGCGGCACCCGGTGATCCGCACGCACCCCGAGACCGGCGAGCGCGCGATCTACGTCAACACCGGCTTCACCAGCCACATCGAGGGCCTCTCGAAAACCGAAAGCGACTGGCTGCTCCAGCACCTTTACGCCACCGCCATGGACGTCGAGATCCAGTGCCGCTTTCGCTGGCGCGAAAACTCCATCGCCTTCTGGGACAATCGCGTCTGCCAGCACCTTGCGGTGAGCGACTATTTCCCCGCACGGCGCGTGATGGAGCGAGTCACGATCGCCGGCGACCGGCCCTATTTCACCCCGTAAGAGCGCGCTTGACGTAGCGTATTTTGCGCAAGCCAAATGCCGCGCTAATCCTCCCCTCCAGATACGAGGAGAGAGTGGATGAGCGGCAATCCGGACATGACGTTTGCGGAGGTGGTGCGCGGGCGGCGTTCGATCCGCGGCTATCTCGACAAGCCAGTCCCGCGCGAGGTGATCGAGGAAGTGCTCGAGATCGCCATGCGCGCGCCTTCTTCCATGAACACGCAGCCGTGGCATTTCCACGTCATCACTGGCGAACCGCTCGACAAGATCCGCAAGGGCAACACCGAGAACATCCTCGCCGGAGTGCCCGACAGCCGCGAGTTCCGGCGCGGTAGCGCCTTCGAGGGTGTCCATCGCGAACGGCAGATTTACGTCGCCAAGCAGCTGTTCGGCGCCATGGGTATCGAGCGTGACGACAAGGAACGGCGGCAGGACTGGGTCTTGCGCGGCTTTCGCCAGTTCGACGCGCCGGTCTGTGTCATCATCACCTACGACCGCGTGCTCGACGACGGCGACGACAGCAAGTTCGACTGCGGTGCAGTGACGACCGCCCTCGTCAATGCCGCATGGAGCCGTGGCCTCGGCTGCGTCATCAACTCGCAAGGCATCATGCAAAGCCCGGTCGTGCGCGAACATGCCGGCATCCCCGACGACCAGATCATCATGAAGGCCGTCGCCATGGGCTGGCCCGACGAAAGCTTCCCCGCCAATGCCGTGGTCAGCACGCGCAAGAGCGTGGAGGAAGCGGCACGTTTCGTGGGGTTCGAGGGATAGTATTGCCCGCTCGCGGGTTCATCATCCGCAACAGGGAGACACTGGCATGAGCGACACCCTCGTCCGTCTTGCGGAGAATTTCTGGACCGTCCGCGGCGAATTCCGCATCGGCGGCATGCTCGACGTCGGCACGCAATGCGCGCTCGTGAAGCTGGCAGATGGCGATTTCGTCTTTCTCGACAGCTATACGCTCACCGATCCCATTCGGGAGGAGATCGACGCGCTTACCGATGGCGGGGCAAAGGTGAAGGCCATCCTCAACCTCCATCCCTTCCACACGGTCCATTGCGAGTGGATGCACAAGGCCTACCCGCATGCCGATCTCTACGGCACGGCGCGCCACCTGGCGAAATTCCCGCAGCTGTCGTGGCAGGAGACCAAGTGCGAAGATGCGGCTCTGGCCGAGCGGTTCGGCGCCGACTTCGACTTCTCGGTGCCGCAGGGCGTTCCACTGGTCTGCGACGACGAGAGCGTACATTTCTCCTCCGTGCTGGCGCTGCACCGGGAAAGCGGCACAATTCACGTTGACGACACGTTCAACTACCTCAGGAAGGGCTTCCCGCTTTCGCTCCTGCCCATCACCGGGCGGCTGGGTTTCCACCCCACCCTGGCCAAGGCGCTGGAAAAGCGGGCCGGAGCAGCGGACGAATTCCGCGAATGGGCGATCGATCTGGGAACCCGCTGGTCCGACGCCCGCCGCATCGCTGCCGCTCACAATGCCGTGCTGGAAATTTCCTCGGGCAGTTTCCCAGACCTGGTGGGCGAAGCATTGGGTCGTGTGAAGCCTATCCTGGACAAGCACCGCGCCCAGTACGGGTGAAGGCATTAACTCTCGGAGTGCGCCAGCACCCTCGAATGTGCGCTCACCGTGAAGACAAAGCGCCCTGTCACAACAACCTTGCTTGATGACCCGAAATTAAGCCCAACTTCCGATCACGAGCACTGAGCCGCTAATTGGCAGGACTCGCGTCTGGAGGTCGCCTCATGAAATATACTACCCCGGTGGCACTGGCCGCCGTACTCGCACTCGGCATTGCCGGTCAGACTGCAATCGCCCAGGACACGGGCACCGACACAGGTACCGAAGTTGAAGAACCTGCCGGCAACGGTGCTATCGTCACCCGCGGCGACCTGACCGAAGATCGCGCAGTGCTCGACGAAGAGGGCAATCCCGTCCTCGACGAAGCCGGCAATCCGGTCATGGAAACTGTCGTGATCGGTCGTTCGCAGACGGTCGAAACCCCCTCGGGCAATGTCCACACCATCGCCAAGGCCGATGGCGAGCATGCCGTCGTGACCCATGAACGTGCCGAACGTCCCGAACGCAGCGCCCGCGTCGAAAAGGCCGAGCGCCCCGAACGTCCCGAAAAGCCCGAGAAGCCGGAAAAGCCGGAAAAGCCCGGCCGCGGCGGCTAACATCGACGATGAAATACGAAGCCCTGCCCCGCGCGTGCGGAGGCAGGGCTTCCTGTCAAAGGGACACACGACCATGAGGATCACCACCGCGGCAGCGATAACCGCCATTGCGCTTGCGTACGCCACGCAGGCAGCGGCCGATGACTATGTCCAGTTCAGCACCGGGATCGACTATTCGAGCGGCGACTATGGCGACACCGTCGACACCGACATGCTTGCCGTACCTTTCTCGGTGAAGGTCCAGCGCGGCAATTTCGACGTCAAGCTGACACTGCCCTATGTCGATGTCACAGGCCCGGAAGGCGTCATTCCTGGTGACGGAGGGGTGCGCGGGCCGGGCAATGGAAACGGAAACGGCAATGGCGGTGGCGGGACTGCCAATCCCGTTGTGTCTTCGCGCTCAGGGCTCGGCGATGCCGTCCTGTCGGCTACCTATTCAATGCCGATCGGCGAGAGCACCTGGTTCGACACGACGGGCAAGGTGAAGTTTCCGACCGCTTCGGAAGCGAAGTTCCTCGGAACCGGCACCACCGATTTCACTCTTCAGGGCGAATTGCTGCATGCCTTCGGTCCGTTGAGCGCATCGGTGCGCGGCGGACGTCGTTTCAACGGTTCGAGCGACGCCTATCCGCTCGCGGACGTCTGGCAGGCGGGCGGAGGGCTCTACCTTGCTTCCGGCAACAGCACCTTCGGCCTCGACTACGACTGGCGCGAAGGATCGCTCGCCACCTCGCCCGACCGAAGCGAGATCACCGGATCGCTGACCCAGAAGCTCAACGATAGGCTCAGGCTGCAAGGCTATGCCTATACCGGACTCGCCGACGGCAGCCCCGATATCGGCGCCGGCGCGCAAATCCTCTACCGCATCGGCGGCTAGGACAATTGTTCGACCTTCTGCCGCACAAGCGGCAGCTGGTCGTTGCCGAAATACATGTTCTCCTCGCCCACGAAGATCGTCGGGGAGCCGAAGGCGCCGCGATGGATTGCTTCGTCGGTGTTGACGCGCAGGCGCTCCTTGATTTCAGGGTCGGTCGACTGTTCTGCCAGCGCCGACCCGTCGAAGCCCGCCTCGTCGGCTATGGCGACCAGCACTTTGGGATCGTCGAGATTGCGCATGCCGGTGAAATAGGCCTCGAATGCCGCGTGGGCGAAGCGTTCAAGCGCCTCCTGGTCGTCTTCCAGTGCGCAGCAGAAACGCATGGCGTGGACCGATTTGACCGGATGATGTTCGGAAGGGAAATTCATCTCCACCCCGGCAAGCCGCGCCCATTGCTTAAGCCAGACGAAGCTGCGTGCCAGCCGCGCCGCATTCTCCGGCTTGCGGCTTTCGTAAACGGCCGGATTGACCGCATTGAAGACTCCGCCGACCAGGAACGGACGCCATGTGATCGCATAGTCGAGACCTTCGAGCTTCGATCGGATGTTGGCGAAGGCGAGCCGCGTCCACGGGCTCGACAGGTCGAAAAAGAATTCGACATCCACGCTCATAGCAGTTTCGCCTTCCCCGTTCCGAAGAGGTTGCGTCGCTCCTCCTCGCTCATTTCACCCTGCCTTCGCATGTCGCTGCCGAGCGCCACTCCGCGCCGCAGGCCTTCGCGAGCCTTCAGCGTGTCGTACCAGCGCTTCACGTGCGGGAATTCGTCGAGCGGAACTCCTTGCGCCTTCCACGTCCGCACCCACGGGAAACAGGCCATGTCCGCGACCGTGTAGTCCGGCCCCGCGATGTATTCTTCCTGCCCCAATTGGCGATCCATCACGCCGTAAACGCGCAGCGTCTCGCGGTGGAAACGCTCGATGGCGTAGGGGAGCTTCTCCTCCGCGTAGAGGTGGAAGTGTCCGTGTTGCCCCAATGTAGGGCCAAGGTGGCCGACCTGCCAGAACAGCCACTGCCGCACCCGCGACATGCCGCGCAGGTCGGTGGGAAGGAACTGCCCCGACTTTTCGCCGAGATAGAGCAGCACCGCGCCGGATTCGAACACGGTGACCGGATCGCCCCCGTCACCGGGCGCATGATCGATGATTGCCGGAATCCGCCCGTTGGGATTGATCGCGAGATATTCCTCGGTGTGCTGGTCTCCGGCGGCAAGGTTCACCCAGCGCGGTTCATAGGCGAGCCCGCACTCCTCCAGCATGATCGCGACCTTCCACCCGTTTGGCGCAGGCGCGGTGAAGAATTCGATCATTGGCTGGCTCTCTCCCCTGTCCGGAGGGCACCATCATGAGCGGAGAGTGGCGATGCAAGAAAAAACCCCCGGCGGGCGGTGGCCTGCCGGGGGTCGTTGTCCGTTTCGGGTCTTCGCCGCTTCAGCGAAGGCTCACCACATTGTCCGCTTCCGGACGGGTGCGGCTGCCGTCGTAGAGGCTCGCCATGGGCTCGTCGGTGACGATGATCCGCTCGGCCGCGCCGAAGCCGTTGAAGTCGGTCTTCATCGCGGCACCGTATGCGCCGAGCATGCCGATCTCGAAATAGTCGCCGGCCTGGATGTCCTCGGGCAGCGGGAACGGGCCCTGCATGTAATCGGCATCGTCGCAGGTCGGGCCGTAGAAGGCGAAGTCCATCTCCGGCTTGATGAGGTCATCCTCGAGCGCGCGGACCGGAAACTTCCAGTCCACGTGCGCGGCATCGAACAGCGCGCCATAGGCGCCGTCATTGATGTAGAGTTCGTCACCGCGGCGCTTCTCGACCTTGACGATCAGCGAGGAATACTCGGCGCACAGCGCACGACCCGGCTCGCACCAGAGTTCGGCGTTGTAGGCGATCGGCAGGTTGTAGAAGTGCTGGTGGATGACCTGGAAATAATCCTCCAGCGGCGGAGGTTCCATGCCCGGATAGACACTCGGGAAGCCGCCGCCGACATCGACCATGTCGATGACCACCGAAGCCTCGGCAATCGCGGCGCGCACGCGCTCCAGCGCCTGGACATAGGCGAAGGGGGTCATCGCCTGGCTTCCGACGTGGAAGCAGACGCCGAGCCAGTCGGCATGCTGGCGGGTTTCCTGCAGCAGCGCGGGCGCTTCGGTCAGGTCGCAACCAAACTTGGAAGCGAGGCTGAGTTCGGAATATTCGCTAGACACGCGCAGGCGGATGCAAAGGCGCAGGTCCTGCGCTGGTTCGCCCGCAGCGTCACGGCAGGCATCGACGATCTTCGCCAGCTCTTCGACCGAATCGAGGCTGAAGGTGCGCACGCCGTGCTGGTGATAGGCCTCGCGGATGGCGCTGGGCGCCTTGACCGGGTGCATGAAGCACAGCGTCGCTTCGGGGAGCGTCGCGCGAACCAGACGCACCTCGGCGATCGAGGCGACGTCGTAATGCGTCACGCCGTTGTCCCAGAGGATCTGGAGCAGGTCGGGCGAGGGATTCGCCTTCACCGCATAGAGCGAGCGACCCGGAAACTTCTCGACGAAGAAGCGGGCGGCGCGCGCGGCGGCGTGCGGACGATTGAGAATGACGGGTTCGTCGGGCGCGAGAGCGCGAACTACAGACCGTGCGTCAGGGAAATGCTGCAACTCAAGGGACCCCCTAAACAGTCCTTGCGGACCATGAAACGACAAGCTGCCTTGCGGTTAGGAAGTCCCCTTGGGGCAGCGGGAGCGGCGCATATAAATCGTGGGGCATGAAACGCAAGTGAATACGCGCGAAAAATGCGCAACCCCGACGCAGGGCACATCGGCCGCGAGATGCGACGGGCCGCGTCCCGCACGCCATGGCTCCCCGATCGCGCGACGAATTGACTTTACCCCCGGCGGGAGCACTATCGATCTTTCAGATTTGGGGGAGGCGCACCTTGCGAAAACCAGCAATTCTAACCGCCGTTGCGCTTGCCGCGATACAGCCCACACAGGCCTCGACAAGGCCGGTAGAGCCGGCCGACCTGCTAATGGTCGCCACCGTGTCCGATCCCTCGATCTCGCCCGATGGCACCCAGGTGGTCTACTCGGTTTCAACACCCGACATCGAGCAGGACAGAAATTCGAGCGACATCTGGATTGCTGCGACCGATGGGTCGGGCGAAAGACGTCTCACCGGGCGCAAGGGAGAAAGCGCTTCCACGCCCCGTTTCAGTCCTGACGGGAGCTACGTGGCATTCCTTTCGTCGCGCGGAGGCAAGGATGATGCACCGGACCGGCTGTGGTTGCTGCCCATGGCAGGCGGCGAGGCGATGCCGATCGAGGGCATGAAAGGTTCGGTCAGCGACTACGCCTGGGCGCCCGATGGTCGATCGATCGTGCTCGTCGTGACCGATCCCAAGCCCGAGCCGGTGGGAGCGACCGACGAGGAAAAGACCCGCCCGAGGCCGATCGTCATCGACCGCTATTGGTACAAGGAAGACAATACCGGCTTTCTCGACAACCGCCGCTCGCGCTTGTTTCATTACGACCTGCGAAACAAGACCGCCCGGCGGCTGACCGATGGCGATTTCGATGAGCGGCTACCCGCCTTTTCCCCCGACGGCAGCCATATCGCCTTCGTCTCTAACAGGCAGGACGATCCGGACCGAACCACCAATACCGATATCTTCGTTGCCCGCGTGGCGGCCCTCGGCGCAACGCCGCGGCAGTTGACCACCTTCAAGGGCGCGGACAGTCCCACCTCCCCTCCCGCTTGGAGCCCGGACGGCAGGCGCATCGCCTATGTCCGCAGCGGCGAGCCCGAAACCATCTGGTACGGTGTGAGCCCGCTCGCAGTCGTCGATGCGGAGGGAGGCCCTCCGACAATCCTTACGGGCGAGCTCGATCGCAACATCTTTTCGCCCGTGTGGACCGAGAACAGCCGCGCCGTGCGTTTCATCGTCGAGGACGACGGCAAGGAGTACCTCGCACAGGTCCCCGCGTCCGGCGGCGAGATAACGAGGCTCGCCGAGGGCGAATACGTCCTCGCCTCGCCCAGCGCGGTCGCGAAGGGCAGGATGGCACTGCTCCGGACATCAAGCTTTGCTCCGGCAGAAGTCTATGCCTTTGCCGATGGCCGGTTCACCCAGCTGAGCAGGCGAAATGACAGCTGGCTCAAAGACCTGGAATTCGGATCGGTCCGCAAGTCGAGCTTTGCCAGTGCAGACGGCACCCGAATTTCGGGCTTCGTCTACATCCCGATCGGACATCGCGAGGGTCAGCGTCACGCAACGGTGCTCAATCTGCATGGCGGGCCCACCGCGCAGTTCAATTATGGCTGGGACGCAGAAATCCTCTGGCAGCTCGCCGCAGGATACGTCGTCCTTGCCCCCAATCCGCGGGGCAGCACCGGACGCGGCGAGCAATTCGCCCTGGGCATCGACGCGGCGTGGGGCTCGGTCGACGTGGCCGACGTGCTCGCGGCAGTCGATCACGCGGTGGCAGAAGGGATCGCCGATCCCGATCGCCTTGGAGTGAGCGGCTGGTCCTATGGCGGGATGCTGACGAATTACGTCATCGCCAGCGACACGCGCTTCAAGGCTGCAGTCAGCGGCGCGTCGATCTCCAACGTGATCACCGGCTTCGGGCATGACCAGTACCTGCGCGAATATATCGCGGAGTTGGGCGCGCCCTGGGAAAACCTCCAAGGGTGGCTGCGGGTCAGCTATCCCTTCTTCGAAAACCAGCGCATCAAGACCCCGACGCTGTTCCTGGTCGGCAAGGAAGACGTAAACGTCCCCACCATCGCGAGCGAGCAGATGTACCAGGCGCTGCGCCACCGTGGGATCGACACGCAGCTGGTGATCTATCCCGGCGAATTCCACACGATACGCCGACCCAGCTTCTATCGAGACCGCATGGAACGCTGGAATGCTTGGCTGAACCGCTTTTTGAAGAACTGAAGTTGCGTGCTCAGCTCAACCGGTCGCGGAAGGTCTCGTAGCCGAACTCCTTCACCAGCTCGAGCTGGTCGGTGTCGCTGTCCCAGAGGTAGATCGAAGGCAGCTGCACACCGTTGAAAGTGTTGGTCTTGACCATCGAGTAGTGGGCCTGGTCGAGGAAGGCGAAACGGTTGCCGACCTCGGCCCCGCCCGGAATGCGATAGTCGCCGATGACATCGCCAGCGAGGCAGGAGGGGCCACCGATGCGGGTCGGGGTGACGTCAGGATCCTGCAACTCGCCAAGCATCGCCGGGCGGTAAGGTGCCTCGATCACGTCGGGCATATGGCAGGTCGCCGACACGTCGGAGACCGCCACCGGCAGGCCGTTCCACCCGGTATCGAGGATGGTGCCGACGAGGATGCCCGCGTCGAGCGCCACAGCTTCACCCGGTTCGAGGTAAATTTCCGCGCCGGTATCGTCCTTCGCGTCCTTGAGGAACTCGACCAGTTCCTCGCGCTGGTAGTCGGCGCGGGTGATGTGGTGACCGCCGCCCATGTTGATCCACTTCAACTGCCCGAACCATGGCTCGAGCGCGTCGAAGACCACGTCCCACGTTGCCAGGAGCGGCTCGAAATCCTGTTCGCAGAGATTGTGGAAGTGGATGCCGTCGACCTGCGCCATGATTTCCGGCGTCAGCTGGTCGATCGGGAAGCCGAGGCGACTGCCCGGGCTCGAGGGATCGTAGCGCGGGACTTCGCCCTGGGGGCTAAGCGGATTGACGCGCAGGCCGATATCGAAGTCCTGCCCGCTCGCGCGTGCATTCTCGAGGATGAGCGATGCGCGTTCGAGTTGGCCCGGCGAGTTGAAGATGACGTGGTCCGACAGTCGGCAAACCTCGTCCAGTTCCTCCGGCTTGTAGGCAGCCGAATAGGTCGCGATCTCGCCGTCGTAGAACTCGCTGGCCAGCCTCGCCTCCCACAGGCCCGAGGTGCACACACCGTCGAGGTATTCGCCGATGATCGGCGCGGTCGACCACATGGAGAAGGCCTTCAATGCGGCCAGCACCTTAATGTCCGCCGCGTCGCGGATGTCGGCCAGCACCTGGCAGTTTGCGCGAAGCTTTGCAGCGTCCACCACGAAAGCGGGGCTGCTGACGCGATTGAGGTCGAAGTGCGCGAAGGCGCCCGGGTCGCCGGCTCTGGTTTCCATGGCCGCCCCCTAGCCGCTCAGGCGGGCTTGGGCGAGACCCAGATTTGTTCGTTCCCGGATGCGCTGCGTACCGAATAGCTGAACCCGGCATCGTCCCAGCCGACCTGCGCCCCACCGTGCGTGCCGTCGATCGCGATTGCCGCAATGCCTCCGCCGAACTTGTAGCCCTTGTCGGTAATCCGCTTCAGCGCTGTCGCGGCGGCGATATCGGGCGGCATGCCCTGCCGCATCAGCTCGACCGTGTGATAGGTTGGCAGGAAGCGCATCATCACGTCGCCATTACCGGTCGCGACCGCTCCGCCAACGGCCTGGTCGCCATAGGCACCCGCGCCGGGGATCGGGGAATCGCCGACGCGGCCCGGTATCTTGAACTCGCGTCCGTTGGTCGAGCAGCCGACGCACAGGTTTCCGGCCGCATCGACAGAGATCGAGCCGACCGTGTCGTGCCCCGGCAAATGATCCTCGGCAAACGGCTCGGGCAGGAAAGCATCGGTGCGCTCGCCCTTGGCCGCCCACTTCTCCCATGCCTCCTGCGAGCGCAGATTGGTGAGCGATGTCTCTTCAAACCCCATGCGCACCGCAAAGCGCGTCGCATCGTCGCCGACGATCAGCGAGTGCTGCGTTTCCTCCATCACCTTGCGTGCGACCGAGATCGCCTTCTTGACCCGCTTGAGGCAGCCTACACCGCCGAAATCGTGGCGCGGCCCCCAGAAGATCGTCGCGTCGAGCGTGGTTTCACCGACCTCATTGGGCACGCCGCCGTAGCCGACCCAGTATTCGTCGGGCAGCAGTTCGACGTGGTTGATCGAGCGCTCGACCGCATCGATCGAAGACCCGCCACCGGCGAGGATCGGCCAGGCCGCCTCATTGGCGCCGGGTCCGAAGTCCCAGGTCGTGAGAACGAAGGGTCCGCGGACCTTGCCCGAGGCACGCGGCGCGGCGATCGAAGGGCTGGCTACAACCGATGCCGCGACTGCGGCTCCACCAATAAAACCGCGTCTTGTCGTTGCCATGGTTCTTCCCTTCCCCTCATGCATTCCCGTCCCCGAGGACCGGACCAGCGTCTTCTGACCGTCAGTTCCCTTGTGCCACCAGTGCATCGACCTGGCGAGAAATCGATCGGCGGACGGCGACGAGTTGCTCAGGCCCGATGTCCCGCCATTTCATTATCGATTTCGACACGCGCCTGCCGTTTGTGAAGGCGATGAGGTTCGAAATCAGCATCAGGGCGTCCAGTCGTTCGTCATCCCCCGGATCGGCATAGCCGCGTGCCGCAGCGATCAGGCGCGCCGCCAATTCCGTGCCCGGCTGCCACAGGCTGTCGTAGAGGATCGCGAAGGCATCGCCCGGGGCGTTCATCTCGCGCGCAACGAAGCCTGCCCAGATCGCGGCATCCTCGTTGGCGACAAGCGTATCGACCAGCGCGTCCATCAGCTGGCGCAGGCGAACAAGGGCAAGATCGGGATCAACCCTTCCACCACTCCCCAGTAGAGCGATTGCCGGACCCGAAGCCGATGCGGTTCCTGCTGCGAACCGCTCGACAATGGCCCTTGCACATTCGACGTAGAGCGCATCCTTGGACCCGAAGTGATAGTTCAGGGCTGGCTGGTTGACCCCGGCAGCGGCAGCGATCGTGCGCGTGCTGGCCCCGTCAAGCCCGCTCTCCCCGAAAGCCACGATTGCCGCATCAAGGATGGCACGCCGCGTGTCCGCACTCTTTGCATAGGCACCGCGGCTGGCAGGTTCGGTCTGAGCCATGTCCGCGGGATAGGCCAAGAGCGAGTTTAGCTCCAGAGGTCCCTCAAAGAATTCAGACCGATGGTTTGTACTTGCTCGCGTCGGTGATGAAGTCGGCATGGCCGTAGGTCTTGAGCAGCCTGGCCAATTTGCGAACCAGGCGACGGTCCGCCCATTCTCGTGTGGCCGGAATTGCATCGAGCAGTTTGAACCACCGGATCCGGCCATGGACGAAGGCCACTGCCGTCAGTGCGGCGAGCTTGTCGATCGCGCTCATGGTCACGCCCACGCTGGCGGCCAGCGCCCGGTCGCCGCCCATGAAATGTTCGATGAAGAAGAGCTTGGAAAAGCCGCCCTCCATCCACCGCCTGACCCCGGCCATTGGACCTCGGCCCTGCGTCATTTCCGCCGCCATTGTTGCGCGCAGCAGGGCACCGCAGGTCTCCGGGTCGAATTCCGCGCGCAAGGTCGCCTGGCGGGTAAGCCAAAGCTTCTCGATCCCTCGCGGTGTGTCGCTCAGCAGGTCTTCGGGCAGGCCGAGGAGGAAGCAACGGTAGCGCGCCAGTTCAACCTTGGCGCGTTCTTCGGGCGTGAATGTCTCGCGCCCGCTGTCGAGCACTTCGCGTGCCATCAGATAGGTGCCGATCAACCCAGCGGGCATCTGGTCGACCTGGGGTATCGGTATGCCGAACACCGAGACGTCCCAATTGCCGCTTCGCATGATGTTGGCCCGCACCATCGAATGCATCAGGCGAACCTTGGCCGCCGCCTTGAAGCCCGCGCCATCGCGCCTCAGGGCACCGGGCATCAACGTGGAGGTGAAGAAGCTGCCCGTCTCGTACGCACGGCGCGCGGCGGTGTTGTTCGAAAGCGTGCCGGTGAGCGCCATGGGGAGCGCGCTGTACTTGTTCATGAAGGTCGCGATGAAAGCACCGCGCAGCACGAAGGGTGTCAGGTGGACGTGGGCATTGCGCTCCTGCCGGGCACCTTGCTCCACCATCTCCATGTCGAGCCAATCGGGCTTTTCTTCCATTGCGCCGATGAATGCGCACAGCTCTGCAGGTGCGTCCTCGACAGCCTCGAGCCCTTCGTCGCATGCGAGGTCGAGCATGTCGACGAGACGGCGGAACCCGAACTCGGGCATCAGCGCGGCATAGGCGTCGGCCGTCCGGTCACCCGTCATGGTGTAGGCCCTGATCGTCTCGAGGCAGTCTTCGTCCGCAAGCAGTTCCGCCCGGCGCGAGAGGAATCGCGGAGGCATTTCCACTTTGTCCGCCAGATCGATGGAGAACCGCTCGGGCATGACGGCGAAGTCCACGTTGCCATAGATGCGCGGAATGTCATCGCGCTGCGCCAGCACCTCGGCGGGCAGCGGATTGTTTTTGGGCGCAAAGTCGGAATCGAGTGCGAGCGTAGCCATGGCGGCTCCTTTCCCGATTCAAATTATATCACTTGATAAAATCGTCAAGCAGGTGCTGCGAGTTCACTACGGCAGAGAGAAACGAGCCACGCGACCGCCGGGCACGTCGGTGACGTAGGCCTTGCCGTCCGCTCCGACCGCGAGGTCATGGCCAAGGCTCGCATCCACACCCGGCAAGCCGACATCAAAGGAACGCTCGATCGCCCCGTCGGGGGCGTAGATGCGGATGACAGCACCCTTGCGATCCGCTCCGTCCCGGCCCTCGACCGCCAGGAGTCGACCGTTGCCAAGCGGCTTAATCGAATAGGTGTGGTTGCCGCCAGACGAGACGCGGCTCTCGACCAGTTTCCCGTCGAAGGAGTAGATCTGGATGCGCCCGTTCTCGCGGTCAGCGACGTAAATGTGCCTGTCATCCACCGCGACCGCGTGGGCGATATTGAAGTCGCCCCAGTCCCTGATGAAGTGCCCCTCGCGGTCGAACTCGGCAATGCGGGTGTTCACATAACCATCGGCAACGAGCACATTGTCCCCCAGAAACGCCACGTCCGCGGGTCGGCCGAAATGTGTCGCGTCCTGCTTGCTGACTCCGCGTTCGCCGATCACGAGCTCCTGCTGCCCGTCGTGGCTGAAGCGGAATACCTGCTCGCGTCCGACATCTGTGATCCAGACCTTGTCATCGGCGTCGATGGAAATGCCGTGGGGCATGACGAACAAACCCGCGCCCCAGCGAGCCAGAAGCTTTCCTTCCGGCGAGAACATGAAGACCGTCGGTTCGGCGATGGGTTCTGCGGGGAAGGGTTCCTCCCACACCCGCCCGGCGCGATGCAGGACGAAGATGTTTCCTTCCTTGTCGACATCGACCGCGCTGACTTCGCCGAACTTGGCATCGGCGGGGATCGTCGGCCAGCCGGCATCGACCGCGAGCTTGGGCACCTCCTCCTTGGGAGGAGCCTGGTTGCAGGCCGCGAGCGTCAGAATCGCGGTAGCGGCCCACATGCGCCGCATCAGAACTCGACCGGTCCGTCGAGTTCCTCGACAGTCCACGGCAGGCCATGCCGGTTGAGCATGTCCATGAACGGATCGGGATCCATTTCCTCGACGTTGAACACACCCTCGCCCTTCCAGATGCCCTGCACCACCATTGCGCTGCCGATCATCGCCGGAACGCCGGTGGTGTAGCTGACCGCCTGGTTGCCGGTCTCTTCGTAAGCGGCCTCATGGCTGCAGATGTTCTTGATGTAGAACGTCTTCTCGCCCGACCCGTCGAGCGCCTCGCCGGTGGCGATGCAGCCGATGTTGGTGTTGCCCTTGGTCGTTTCGCCCAGCGTTTCGGGCTTGGGCAGCACCGCGGCGAGGAACTGGAGCGGGATGATCTCTACGCCCTTGTACTTCATCGGCTCGATGCTGGTCATGCCGACGTTCTGGAGCACGGTGAGGTGCTTGATGTACTCGTCGCCGAATGTCATCCAGAAGCGCGCGCGCTCCATCTCCGGATTGAACTTGGCGAGGCTCTCCAGCTCCTCATGGTACATCATGTACATGTTCTTGGGGCCGACGGCCTCGAAGTCGAACTCGACGCGCTTGCCCATTGCCGGGGTCTCGACGAACTCGCCGTTCTCCCAGTGGCGCGCAGGTGCGGTCACTTCGCGAATGTTGATTTCGGGGTTGAAGTTGGTGGCGAAGGCCTGCCCGTGGTCGCCGCCATTGCAATCGAGAATGTCGAGCGTGCGGATCGTCTTCAGCTTGTGCTTCTTGAGCCACATGGTGAAGATGCTGGTGACGCCCGGGTCGAAGCCCGAGCCGAGCAGCGCCATGATCCCCGCTTCCTTGAAGCGATCATGGTATGCCCACTGCCAGCTGTATTCGAACTTTGCCTCGTCCTTCGGTTCGTAATTGGCCGTGTCGAGGTAGTCGACGCCGGCAGCAAGGCAGGCATCCATGATCGGCAGGTCCTGGTACGGCAGCGCCAGGTTGACGACGAGGCTGGGGCCGATCTTCTTGATCAGGTTGATCATCGCCGGGACTTCCTCGGCATCGATCTCGTAGGTGGCGACATCCACGCCGGTGCGCTCTTTCACGCTGGCGGCAATCGCGTCGCACTTGGAACGCGTGCGGCTGGCGAGATGGATGTCCCCGAAGATATCCTTGTTCATCGCCATCTTGTGGACGCAGACCGAGCTGACGCCACCGGCACCGATCACGAGGACTGTCGACATGTTTCACTTCTCCGAATTCGAATCTTGGCGCTCCCCTAGCGAAATGCGCTAAGCGCGCCAAATGATCCGAGACTCTTCACGCAAGCCGACCCGCGAAGGCGTCGCCGAGGCCTATGAAAAGATTGCTGCGATCCTGCCGCCGACGCCGCTAATGCCGGTCGACATCGGCGGCGTGCAATGCTGGGCCAAGGCTGAGGTGCTGCAGCCCGTGGGCGCGTTCAAGATCAGGGGGGCGTGGCATCGCCTGTCCGCGCTGTCGGAGGAGGAACGGGAGCGTGGTGTGGTTGCCGTGTCCTCCGGCAACCATGCGCAAGGTGTGGCCTGGGCCGCGCGGCGTCTGGGGATACCAGCCACCATCGTCATGCCGCGTAACGCGCCACAGGTGAAACTCGATGCGACCCGCGCGCTTGGTGCCGAAGTCGTGCTCTATGAAAGGCCGGGCGAGGACCGCGACGAAGTTGCCGCGCGGCTCATCGGGGAAAGCGGTGCGACACTGGTCCATGCATTTGCCGATGCCTGGGTAATCGAGGGACAGGGGAGTGCCGGAATCGAGGCAGAAAAGCAGCTCGGTCGCACACCCTCACGGTTCATCGCGTGCTGCGGTGGGGGTGGCCTTGCGGCAGGCCTCGCCCTCGCCTGCCCGACCAGTGCAATCCATCCCGTCGAGCCGGAAGGCTGGGACATGGTCGGCCAGTCTCTTGCTGCGGGCGAGATCGTCCGCGTTGCCGCCGATCCGCCCAAGACCATCTGCGATGCCCTACAGCCCGACGCCACAAAGGACATCAACCTTACCGTCCTGCTTGGCCGTGCGGAGCCCGGGGTGGCGGTGACCGACGACGAAGTGCGCGAAGCCCAGCGTTTCGCGTTCCGCAACCTTCGCCTGGTCGTGGAACCGGGCGGCGCTGCAGCACTGGCGGCGGCTCTGTCCGGCAAGGTGCCGGTCGATGCCGATACTGTCATCATGCTGACCGGCGGCAATACCGACATGCAGAGCTTCGCGCAGACGCTCGCCAGCGGATAGGTTGCGTTTGACAATCCCCCCGCTCCATCGCAGATTCCTGCCAAGGGTCGGATAGGAGGGGAAAAAACAATGCAAGCCCAGATGCTGGCACCCGCAGCGGTGCTCATTGCGTGGTCGCTCGTCATGCTGTTCTGGACCGCGGGAACGCGCTTTCCGGCCATGTCGAAGAGCGGCATGGACATCTCCAAGGCCAAGCCGGGCGGTCGCGGCCAAGACCTCGAAGGCGTCCTGCCCGACAGCGTGCAGTGGAAGTCGCACAATTACGCCCACCTGATGGAACAGCCGACCATCTTCTACCCGGCGGTCGTGATTATCGCTCTGATGGGTGCAGGCGCTGTCGATACGCTAGCCGCATGGATCTATGTAGCCCTGAGGATCATCCACTCGATCTGGCAGGCAACCGTCAACGTGGTCGCGATCCGCTTCATGCTGTTCCTGCTGTCCACCTTCGCTTTGGTCTACCTCGCCTACCGGGCGGTCATGCTGACCGTCTTCGCCGATCCGGGAGCTCTCGCATGATCCAGTCAGCAATCCTGCAACCCGTCGTCGCACTCGCCGGCTGGACGATGATCATGTGGTGGTGGATGTATCTCACCCGCATCCCGGCGATGAGCAAGGCGGGCATCGATGGTACCAAGATGGTTGGTTCAACCGGTGCCAGCCTGCGCGCGGAACTTCCCGACAGCGTGAGCTGGAAGGCCGACAACTACAATCACCTGCACGAAGCGCCGACGGTTTTCTATGCCATCGCGATCGTGCTCGCGATCATCGGTCAGGGCGAAGGGCTGAATGCCCTGCTGGCGTGGATTTACGTCGGCCTGCGCGTCGCGCACTCGCTGGTCCAGGCGACCGCCAATCGCGTACTCGTGCGGTTCGTGTTGTTCGCGCTGTCCAGCCTGGTGCTGATGGCTCTGGTGCTTCACGCCGCCATCGCGGTGTTCTGACGCACCTCGAGGCGTTTACTCGGCGGCCACGCTTTCAACTTTCTGAGCGTGGCCGTCGGCATCGATTTCCAGGCCCGCGAGAAAACGCTCTGCGTCGAGCGCGGCCATGCAGCCCATGCCCGCGGCCGTAACGGCCTGGCGATAGACATGGTCGGTAACGTCGCCGGCCGCGAACACGCCCGGGATGGCGGTCTTCGGTGAGCCCGGCTCGGTCAGCAGGTAACCGCTTTCGTCGAGCGGCAGCTTGCCCTTGAACAGCTCGGTCGACGGGGCGTGGCCAATCGCCACGAAGGCTCCGTCCGCTTCGAACTGGGAAGTCTCGCCCGTGACCGTGTCGCGCAGGTTAAGGTAGCCAAGGGTTCCCGTCGCGCCAGCCTCGAAACTGTCGACGGTCTTGTTCCACAGGACCTTGATCTTGGGATGCTTGAACAGGCGTTCCTGCAGGATCTTTTCGGCCCGCAGCTCGTCACGGCGGTGGATCAGCGTCACGTCGTCCGAATGGTTGGTGAGGTAGAGCGCTTCCTCGACCGCAGTATTGCCGCCGCCGATCACCGCGACCTTCTTGCCGCGATAGAAGAACCCGTCGCAGGTCGCGCAGGCAGAGACGCCCTTACCACCGAGTTCCATTTCTCCCGGGACACCGAGCCACTTGGCCTGCGCACCGGTAGCAATGACCAGCACATCGGCGATGTATTCATCGCCGCTGTCGCCAATGGCCTTGAAAGGCGAGCCGTTTGCGAGGTCGACGTCGACGATCGTGTCCCACATCATCCTCGTGCCGACATGTTCGGCCTGCTTCTGCATCTGCTCCATCAGCCATGGGCCCTGGATGACGTCGGCGAAGCCGGGATAGTTCTCGACATCGGTGGTAATGGTCAGCTGGCCGCCGGGCTGCAGGCCCTGCACCACGATCGGCTCCATCATCGCGCGCGCGCCATAGATGGCGGCGGAATATCCAGCGGGGCCGGAGCCGATGATGAGCATCTTTGTGCGGTGGGTAGCCATATCTAGTCTCGTAAGGTCAGAATTTCGGTGCGTTCGGCTATATGGGAAGCCGCGCACCCAGAGTCACGCGAGGAACCGGTCCTTGAGCCGTTCGCGCAGCGGTTCATCCACACCTATGACATCGGTCAGGTACCTGTCGAAGTCGCCATAGTCGCGGCGCACCTCTGCATGGAAGGTGTCGAGGTATTCGGTGCGCACTTCCAGGAGGTCGCGGACCTGTTCCACTTCCAGCTTGCGGCCGAGGCGTTCCTCGATACCCGGCAATGACTGCTGGACGAGGACATCGAACGTCGGGCTCTTGTTGGTGCGCAGGAATTCTTCGCGCTGCAATTCCTCAGGCACGCCAAGGATGTGGAGCAGCATGCTCGCCGCGATGCCGGTGCGGTCCTTGCCGGCAAAGCAATGGACAAGGCTCGCACCGTCCCGTTCAGCCAAAACGTTAAGGTAACGTCCGAACATGTCGATCATCGCGGGATTGTGGGGCATGCGCGTGTAGACGGCGATCATCCGCTGGCGGGCGAAATCCGATGCAGTGGCGCCCGGTTCGACATCCATATGCGGTGGGCTGGAAGTGGTTTCGCCATCATAGAACAGCACTTCGCCGTCGAAGCCTTCGACCCGCCGACACGGATTGCGTTCACGCTCCGACGTGCCGCGCAAGTCGATGACCGTGCGAATGTCGAGTTCCGCTATCGCCTTGAGGTCTTCATCGGTCGCATCGACGTGCTGGCCGGAGCGGAACAGCAGCCCGCTCTTCACCCGCTCACGCCCACGCGTCTCCCAACCGCCATAGTCGCGGAAGTTGTGAATGCCTTGAGTGACGAGGAAAGGATCGCGAATCATCGGGAGACAAGTGGCACTCGTGCGGGCCGCCCGCAATGTCTGCGCGCCGACCTAGCGCGCAATATTACGTAGCCAACCGGATAGGCGGAACGAACCCTCCGCAGGTAAGCCACTGGAATATCGAAAGACCGGAGTATTGCCCATGGCGCATATCCTGATCGTCGACGACGATGAAATCGTGGCCGAGCTCGCCGCCAACATCCTGATAGAGGCGGGTCACGCCTGCGGATGGGTGACGGATGGCGACAAGGTGCTGCAGTTGCTCAAGTGGCGCAGGCCCGACCTGCTGCTGCTGGACCAGGACATGCCGGGGATGAGTGGACGGCAGGTGCTGCGTGAAGTGCGCCAATCGGCGCGCAACTATGACCTGCCCGTCATTATGTTTACCGCGATACAGGGCGCCGAGGACGAAGCCGCGGCAATGTACGGCGGCGCGCAGGCGTATGTCCGCAAACCCTTCGACCGAAGGTTTCTGCTCCACACGGTGAAGCTGGTGCTGCATTCGCGCGAGGGACGCCCTGCCCACCGTGAACTCCGCGAGGTCATGGAATACAATTCAGGTCGCGGGCGGGAAGACGGCTTCGTCACCCGCGCCGTCTGAGGATCAATCGATCCGATCAGCAGCCTTGGGCACGAGGATCAGCGTCCCCTCCTCGACCCGCCATGCCCCCAGTCGTGCAAGCACATTCATCCCGATAACATTGAAGTCGCCGAAGTTCGCCGCAACTGCGGCATCCGTACCACTGGCGTTGATGTTGCCGAAGGTGAGACTCTCTACCGTCGAAACATAGGCCTGCACTGTGCCGTTGGCGGTACCCAGTATGATGGGTATCCCTCCCCTGCGCGGTTCAAGTCCGGCACGCTCGGCAAGCGGCTCGGAAATCGCGGTCAGGGTAGCCCCGGTGTCGATCATGAAGTTGCCCGGAACGCCGTTGACTTGGGCCCGGACCCAATAATGGCCGTCGGGAGAAATCGGGATTCGGGTCTCGCCGCCGGCCACGACCTGTTCCGGCAGGCCGATCTGCGGAACGGCGACATCGAAACGGGGATCGAAGCGGGAGAGCTGGAGTACCACCGTTAGCAGTATGGCGCCCAACGCCACGGAACTTGCCGTCTTCAAGATACCACCAAGCGCGGTTCGCTTTGCGACGAGAGCGCCTATCCAGCCGATGACCATCGCCGCAACGGCTGCCATCAGCAATTCGGAGCGCGGTATTGCTCTCAGCGTGTCCGCGGCGGCAGAGAAAACGGGTCCGATGTCCATGGCGAAGATATAGGAAGCCGGGTCTGGCGCGTCCATGAATGTCAGGGCGCGTCGCGGTGTTCGGTCGCACGGGCAAGGATCAGCGAGAACCGTTCGCCCTTGTCGAGCCAGCGTTCCAACGGTGTCCAGCCGCCGGCCAGCAACAGTATGTTCGCGCTACGCCGGGTGAACTTGTGACTGTTCTCCGTATGGATGGTTTCGCCCTTCCTCATGAAGAAGCGCCGCCCGGACACTTCGAAGGCGATGTCGCGCTTTGCTTCGAGATGCATTTCGATGCGTGCGAAATCATCGTTCCAGCGCGCAACGTGGGCGAAGGCATCGACGGGGATCGTGCCGTCGAGCTCCCGATTGATGCGATGGACGAGGTTCAGGTTGAATGCGGCCGTTACGCCTTGTGAATCGTCGTAGGCTGCCTCGAGGGTTGAGGCGTCCTTTACCAGGTCCATCCCAATCAGCAGCAGCGGTGCCTCGCCATCGTCGGCGCCCAGCGTGGCGCGCATCGACCGCAACAGGTCGACAGCCGTCCGCGGAACCATGTTGCCGATGGTGGAGCCGGGGAAAAACCCTAGCTTCTTCAGCGGCGCGACATCGTCGGGCAAGGTGACGCGGCGCATGAAATCCGCCTCCACCGGATAAACCGGCAGGCCGGGGAACTTCTCGCCAAGCGCGGCGGCGCTCTCGCGCAGGAAATCGCCCGAGATATCGAGGGGGACGTAAGCAGCGGGCTCGATTGTCTCGAGCAAAAGCGGCGTCTTGACCGAACTACCCGAGCCGAACTCCACCACTGCTCGATCGGGCCCGATGAGATCGGCAAACTCGGTTCCTCGAGCTTGGAGGATTTCGGTCTCGGCACGCGTCGGGTAGTATTCTTCGAGCCCGGTGATCTGTTCGAATAGCTGCGAACCCACCTCGTCGTAAAACCAGCGAGCGGGCACAGCCTTCTGCTGCTGGCGCAGGCCGGCGAGGACATCTGCGCGGAATGCGCGGTCGACGCCGTCCTCGTCACGGTCGACGATGGCAATGCCTTGTTCGGTCCGCATCACACGTCCCTCGCCAACCGCAGGCCGGTGAACTGCCAGCGCTGGTGCGGATAAAAGAAGTTGCGATAGCTCGGGCGCGAATGGCCGCGGGCGGTGGCGCAGCTGGCGCCCTTTAGGACGAACTGGCCGCTCATGAACTTGCCGTTGTATTCGCCCACGGCACCCCCGGCAGGCTTGAAGCGCGGGTAAGGCAGGTAGGCCGAGCGGGTAAATTGCCAGCAGTCGCCAAACAGCCCGGAACTGCCCACAGGCAATGGCGGTGCGGCCCTGTCGAGCTGGTTGCCGCCGCCAGGATCATGCGCCTGTTCCTCCCCTTCCTGCCCGCGGGCGATGGCTTCCCATTCGAATTCGGTGGGAAGACGGTTACCGGACCAGGTCGCGAAGGCGTCCGCCTCGAAATAGGAAATGTGTGTGACCGGTGCTTCGGCATGGCGAGGATGCCAGCCGGAATGGGTGAAGTGCTCTTCCTCCCGCCAGTAGAGCGGCGCGCAGATATTTTCGCGGCGAACCCAAGCCCAACCATCGGAAAGCCAAAGGGTCGGTGTCTCGTAGCCGCCGTCGGCTATGAACTCCGCCCACTCCGCATTCGTCACGAGACGAGAGGACAGGGCAAAAGGTTCGAGCAGGACGCGATGTGCGGGTCCCTCATTGTCGAAGGCGAAGCCAGGTTCCTGGTGACCAATCCGCGCCACCCCGCCCGGGTGTCCGAACCATCCGTCGCACCGGACCTCTGCCACGGCTCCGGTGTCCTCCCACATCGCCACATCGAGCGGGTTCTGGAAGAGCGCATGCTTGATGTCGGTGAGCAGCAGTTCCTGGTGTTGTTGTTCGTGCGCAAGACCGAGTTCGATCAGCGGCTGCAACTCCTCACGATCGAAAAGCGACTCCATCGCCGCGTCGACATGGGCGCGCCACTTGAGCACTTGCGCCAGCGTCGGGCGGGACAGCATCCCGCGCGAGAAGCGCGCGATCCGCTCCCCCTCCGCCTCGTAATATGAGTTGAAAACAAAGGGCCAGCGCTCGTCGAACAGCGCATAGCCGGCCAAGTGGTCGCGAAGCAGGAAGGTTTCCCAGAACCACGTGACATGCGCCAGGTGCCACTTGGCGGGAGACGCATCTTCCATCGACTGGATGGTGGCATCGGCTTCGGACAGCGGGGCGACGAGTGCTTCGGACATCGCGCGCACGGCGCGGTAGCGCGCCTTGAGTGGCGCGTCGGCGAAAGCAGGGACTTGCTCAGGATGGGGCATGGGGTCCCCCTCGGCGCAACGGCTGCCAGGTCGCGGCAACCATTTGCGATGATGGCGCATATCGGTGACGGTTTAAAGGCTTCCGCGAAAATTCTTTCGTCAATCAATCATTTGATACATCATGCTGCGAGCGCGACGCGATTGCGTCCGCCCCTTTTTGCCGCATACAGCGCCTCATCCGCACGGGCGAACAAAGTCAGGCTCGTGTCGCCCGGCCCGAGCATAGCCTGCCCCACGCTGACCGTGACGTTCGGCAGCGGAGCCATGCTCGTCCCGGCTTCGATCGCCAATCGCAAACGCTCGGCCGCACCAGTCACGGCGAGTTCCGGCGCCCCAGCGAGAATCATCAGGAATTCCTCGCCCCCGATTCTCGCGGCAAGCTGCCCGTCGCGCGCGTTCCGGGCCGCAATCCGACCCACTTCGGCGAGCACACGATCGCCGATGGTGTGGCCATACTCGTCGTTGACCTGTTTGAAATGGTCAATGTCGAAGACGATCAGACCCAATTCCCCCCTGCACCGCCGCGCAGTCATTATTGCGCGATCTAGCGTCGCCATGGCGGCGCGGCGATTGGCCAAGCCGGTAAGAACATCCGTGTTGGCGAGGAGCTGTGCCTCTTCCTCGCGCGCGACAGCTTCGGCACGTTCGCGTTCCGCGGCCGCGACGCGGAGGTATTCGTAGGTCGCATCCTGGACGACCATGAATACCTGTTCGCGCGCTCCCTCGGCCGAGAAGGAGTTGCTGGCCCTGGCGCGCAGGATTCGCGTTCCACGGAGCGGATTTTCCACCTCGAATTCGACGATAAAGGGCTCGCGATCGGTGCGGTGGGAATAGAAGGTGGTCTCCATTTGCTTCAGTCCGTCGACCAGCAATCCCGCGAGCAGCTCTTCGGTCGGCGGAGTGCCCGGCGGCACGCCAACGATGGTGCAGACTTCCTCGGACCAGCGATGACGCCGGGTGGCGATGTCGACACTCCAGCGACCGACACCGGCAAGCTGTTCGGCCAGCTGGAGCTGGGTGACCTTTTCCTGCAGTTCCCGGTTCCGACGGTAGAGACGCGACGACAGCGCGAAGTGACGGAGCAACATGACGCCGATCGGCAGAGCGGTCGCGACCATCAGCAGCGGAAGTGCGTGACGCTGATCCCGGGCGAGCGCCATCGTCGCCGGCAGGACGAAAATTGCCCAGAGGCTGAACAGTCCCGTTATGCAAAGCCGGCGCAAGCGCAATCGAACCTCCGGGGGTTGGGAGGCCCGCATAGACTTCTAGGTCAAAACACGGCTCGCAAGCCGGCCTCGGTAGAATCCCCTAGGCCGCGTCGGCGCGGCGGACAGATTGTTCCTCGTTCAACATCTCGGCGATGAGAAAGGCCAATTCGAGCGACTGCGCCGCATTGAGGCGCGGGTCGCAATGCGTGTGGTAACGGTCCGCGAGGGCTTCGTCGGTAATCGCAACCGCACCGCCCACGCACTCGGTCACGTCCTGGCCGGTCATTTCGACATGGACACCGCCCGGATGTGTGCCTTCCGCACGGTGTACGGCGAAGAAACCCTTCACCTCGCTCAATATGCGGTCGAACGGTCGCGTCTTGTAAC
The DNA here is from genome assembly GCF_041021145.2 of Qipengyuania sp. RANM35. Taxonomy (NCBI): domain Bacteria; kingdom Pseudomonadati; phylum Pseudomonadota; class Alphaproteobacteria; order Sphingomonadales; family Erythrobacteraceae; genus Qipengyuania; species Qipengyuania sp. RANM35. Next base: position 1,632,359 of record NZ_CM196433.1, read on the forward strand.
CGCTGTCCGACTTGACGACATTGCCGTGCATCGGGTCGCAGCTCCAGACCACCGGGTGGCCTTCGCGCTTCACTGCGCGCACGAGCCGCGGCAAGCCATCCTCGACCTTGTCGTGGCCAAAGCGGCTGATCAGCGTGATGCGTCCCGCTTCGCGCGCCGGATTGAGCGTGTCGAGCAGGCGCAGCAGCGCGTCGGTCTCGAGGCTCGGCCCGCACTTCATGCCGAGCGGATTGCCAATGCCGCGGCAGAATTCGATATGCGCACTGCCGTCGAACCGGGTGCGGTCGCCGATCCAGACCATGTGCGCGCTGGTGTCGTACCAGTCGCCGGTCAGGCTGTCGCGACGGGTCAGCGCCTGTTCGTAGGGGAGCAGCAGCGCCTCGTGACTAGTGTAGAAGCTGGTGCCGCGAAGCTGCGGTAGCGTCTCGGGGCTGATCCCGCAGGCTTCCATGAAGTCGAGCGCCTCGCCGATGCGGTCAGCAACGTCGCTGAACTTGTCCGCCCAAGGGCTACGGCCCATGAACTCGAGCGTCCACTGGTGGACCTGCCGCAGGTTCGCGTAGCCGCCGTTGGCAAAGGCGCGGAGCAGGTTCAGCGTGGCGGCGGCCTGCGAATAGGCGCGCACCATGCGCTGCGGATCAGGGATGCGCTGGTCGGGGTCGAAGTCGATGCCGTTGATATTGTCGCCGAGGTAGCTCGGCAGGGTGACATCGCCCTGCGTTTCCGTGGGCGAGCTACGCGGCTTGGCGAACTGGCCAGCCATGCGCCCGACCTTCACCACCGGCTTCTTGCTGGCGAAGGTCATGACGACCGCCATCTGCAGCAGCACGCGGAAGGTGTCGCGGATGTTGTTCGGGTGGAATTCGGCGAAGCTTTCGGCGCAATCGCCGCCCTGCAGCAGGAACGCCTTGCCCTCGGCCACCTCGGCAAGGTCGGCCTTCAGCGCGCGCGCCTCGCCGGCGAAGACCAGCGGCGGATGCGTTTCGAGTGTCGAGGTGGCGGCATCGAGCGCGCCTGCGTCGGGATATTCGGGCAAGTGCCTTGCCTCGAATTCCTTCCAGCTATCGGGTGCCCAGTTCGTCGCCATTACCAATTCCAGTTGTGGCGCGGGAATTCGCGCCGATTTGCCCGCTCACAGCAGACGAGCAGGCATAATGGAGCAAGCAGCTTTTGCTTGGCCAGCCCAAAAAGCCGATTGCCGTGCTCGGATCAGCGTCCGGCTTCCGCCGGCGTCGCCGTAACCCGTGTCGCCAGCTTCTGACCTTCGGGGATCACGGCAAGGCGCCAGCCCGCCGTCCCGAAATACTTCTGTGCCAGCGCCTGCATCTTCTCGGGCGTGGTCTCGGTGAAATCGACGAGGAGCGAGCGCAGCAGGGCGATGCGCATGGGTTCCTGGGTCGATCCCTCGAGTTGGTAGAGCCAGAAGAGGTTCCCGGTCGAAACGCGGTTGAGGTACTGCAGCAGCGGTTCGGTCACGCGCTGGAGCTCGTCGGTGGCTGGCGGCGTGGTGGCAAGGTCCCGGGCAATCTTGTCGGCTGCCTGGAAAAACGCCGGAACGTCCTCGGGCCGGAGCTGGGCGAAGGCGGTGATGCGGCCACCGCTGTCGACGTCGGTCGGCCACTGGTTGTTCACCACCGGCGCATAGCTGGCGCCCGCCCGCTCACGCATGGCGTCGAGCAAGCGGTTGTTGAACAGCTGGGTGAGGATTTCGAGCTGGCGCGATTCGCGCAGGTTCTCCACCCCGGCCCCGCCTGGCCACGCTATGGCGGCCGCAGCCTGGTTGGCTTCGCCCATGTGATGAAGGACGACCGTTTCGCCCGACTTCGGGAAGGTCGCTTTGTTGGAAAGCACGGCGGCTGGCAGCGGTTCGCGCGGCGGCAGTGCGCCGAACGTCTTGGTCAGCGCCGCAATTGCTTCGTCGCGGTTGAAATCGCCGAAGACCAGTACTTCGACCGGCCCCTGCTTCAACAGGGGCTCCCACATCTTGCGGAAGCCTTCGGGAGTGGCCTTGGCGAGCATCTCCGGATCGGGCGTCTTGTAGCGCGGATCGCCTGCGCGCAGCAGGTATTCGAGGTCGCGATTGATGACGCCGGCCGGAGTGCCAGCATAGCTTTCGTATGCGAGCCTCGCGCCTGCCTGCGCACGCACGATCGGGTTCGCGTCCCAGCGCGGCATGGCGAGCTTGGCGGCGAAGAGATAGAGCTGATCGGCAAGGTCCTGACCGCGGGTCTGGCCGAAGAAGGTGAAAACCCCGTCGCCGATCGCAAAGTCGAAACCCATGCGGCGCCCGGTCGTGATCCGGTCGAGCTCTTCCTGCCCGAGTTCACCCACGCCCGCTTCGACCAGCGCCATCTGTCCAAGAGTCGCGTAGGCGGCGTCGTCAGGTCCGATCGAACGCCAGCCACCGCCGAAGCGAACTTTCACGGACACGCGTCCCGGTTCGGCATCGTTGGCCCAGAGGATGGTCCGCACACCGTTGGCGAAATCGACCCGCTCGATGTCGAGCACGCCGAGAGCACCCTGCTGGGTGATCGTGCCCGGTGCACCGATGGCAGGCAGGTCTGCGAACGATATTTCCTGCGCTGCGATCCGCGCGTCCGAAGCCGCCTCGATCGGAGCCTTGAGTGCGTCACGGATTGCAGCCTCGCTTGCCTCGCCCGTTTCGGGCGTGAGGTAAGCGGCGCGGATGACACTCCCCGAGAAGAGCTGACGCGTATGATCGAGAAGCTGCTGCGGAGTAAGTGTCTTCTTCATCGATTCGAAAACTGTCAGGACCGTCTCCGGCGCGGCAACGGTTTCGCGTATGTCGACTGCATTGACGATGTCATCGGCAAGCTTCGCACCCGCCATGACGCGACGTTGTTCGACCGAGCTCGCAAAGATCGAGGCAAACTCCGCAACCTCGCGGTCGATCTCTTCCTGCGTCGGCGGATTGATCAACGCGTCGGCAATGACCGCGCGTACATCTGCCAGTGCAGCCTTCCAGTCTCCGGTGAGCGGAGCGAAAGCCACGAAGGTCGCATCGGTGGACCGGCTCACATCGTCCTGCTGGACCTGCGCGAACAGGTAGTCGCCCCCTGCACGCGCCCGCGCCTCGAGGCGGCGGTTGATCAGCGCCTGGGCAAGCGTGTCGCGCAGCAGCCCTTCGTTATAGGCGATGGTATCCTGTACCGGACGCCACGGCCGCATGATCGCATAGGTGAAATTGCGCTGCGTGCCGGGCTCCACGATCGCAGCCACTTCGCCAACCGGATTGGCCGGATCCGCGCCCTTGGGTGCCTTCGGATCGCCGAAATCAGGTGCGGGGCGCGACGGACCAGAGCCCTTCCAGTCGCCGAAATACTTTTCGACCTCTGCGGCAAGTTGCATCGGATCGATATCGCCGACTGCAACGATGACCGTGTTTTCCGGTCGATACCACCGCTTGTAGAATGCACTCACCGTCGCGCCGGTCGCGGCATTGAGCGTCTCGTCGATCCCGATCGGCAGCCGGTCGGCAAGCTGCTGGCCGGCGAACAGGGTCTCGCGGGTCTTTTCCGCCGCGCGCTGCTGAGGTCCCCCGCGCTCGCGCTTTTCCGCAAGGACGATGGGCACTTCGGCTTTCACATTGGCATCGGACAGCACGGGCGCGCGCACCATGCCCGAAAGGATCTTCATGCTCTCCGCCAGCTTCTTCGCATCGATATTGGGCAGGTCGAGCTTGTAGACCGTGTGCGTCGGGCTGGTTTCGGCGTTGGTGTCGCTGCCGAAGGTTGCGCCGAGACGCTGCCATGTCGGGATCGCCATCGCCGGTCCGAGGTACTGGCTTTCGCGGAACAGCAAGTGTTCGAGCAGGTGGGCGAAGCCGCGTTCGCTATCGTCCTCGTAGAGCGAGCCGGCATCGATGCGCACGCGGATGGAGACCTGGTCGGGCGGAACCCCGTTCTTGCGCACGGCGTAACGAACGCCGTTGGGCAGCTTGCCGAAAATCCACTCCTCGTCGCGAGGGACGTCGCTGCCCTCGTAAATCCACGGCGTCTGCCCTTCCTTGGTCAGGTAGGCCGGAGTTGCCGGCGCAGGGTCCTGCGCGTGAATCGCCTGCGGGGCGAGCAGCGCGAGGGGAAGGACGAGCGCGAGACGCCGGACGGCGCGCGTTAGAATAGCCATGACGGGAGTTATAGGGTCCGTTGAAGTGAAGGGACAGTGAACATTGAACAAACGCTTCTTTGCTTGTCCGGTGCCCTGCCCGCTCCTACATCGCAGTCCATGTTCATCGAGACCGAAACGACGCCGAACCCGGCGAGCCTGAAGTTCCTGCCCGGCCAGGAGGTCATGGGCAGCGGAACGCGCGAATTCTCCACTCCGGAAGCAGCCGAAGCCAGTCCGCTGGCGCAGGCCATTTTTGACACCGGCGAAGTCACCAACGTGTTTTTCGGCAGCAATTTCATCTCGGTTACCATCGCTCCGGGCGCCAGCTGGTCGGAAATGAAACCGCAAGTGCTCGCGATCCTGCTCGATCACTACGTATCCGAAGCCCCGCTTTTCGCCCCCGGCACCGCCGGCGGAATCTCGGTCCCTGCCGACAGCGAAATGCTGGTGGAAGAGCGCGAAGAAGACGCCGACATCGTCGCGCAGATCAACGAACTGCTCGAAACGCGCGTGCGTCCGGCCGTGGCCGGCGACGGCGGCGATATCCAGTATCGCGGATTCCGCGACGGGATCGTCTACCTGCAGATGCAAGGTGCCTGTTCGGGCTGCCCCTCCTCGACCGCGACGCTCAAGCACGGCATCGAAGGGCTGCTGAAACACTACGTCCCCGAGGTCGTTGAAGTCCGCGCCGCCTGACCTCCCCTTCCCGCCCGAGGACCTTCATGACCACGCAGTACCACGACAATACCCTTCCGGATTCCGCGCTCGACCAGCTATTCCGCGATGCGCGCAGCTACAACGACTGGCTCGACAAGCCGGTAAGCGACGAGCAGATCCACGCGATCTACGAGCTGATGAAGATGGCGCCGACCTCGGCCAACATGCAGCCCTCGCGGATCGTGTGGGTCAAGTCCGACGAGGCAAAACAGAAGCTCGCAGACCTCGCCTCGGAAGGAAACAAGGCCAAGATCCTTGCCGCTCCCGTCACGGCGATCATAGGCTACGACATCGATTTCCACGAAGAGCTGCCCTGGCTGTTCCCGCACACCGACGCCAAGAGCTGGTTCGAAGGCGACGAGGAAGGCCGCAAGACCGGTGCTTTCCGCAATTCCTCACTCCAGGGCGCATACCTTATGCTGGCCGCACGCGCGGTCGGCCTCGACTGCGGGCCTATGTCCGGCTTCGACAATGCAGCGGTCGACAAGGCCTTCTTCGCCGACGAGCCGCGCCATCGCAGCAACTTCATCTGCTCGATCGGCTATGGTGATCCGGCAAGCATCTTTGATCGCAGCCCGCGGCCCGATTTCGACAAGTTCAACCGCATCGACTGACTTGAAGCGCGCCGTCCACTCGGGCAGGGCGGGGCGATGCGTATTCTCGCGATAGAAACGGCGACAGAAGCCTGTTCGGTGGCACTGTTCGAGGACGGCCAGCTCCTCGACGCGCGCCACGAAGTGCTCGGTCGCGGCCATGCCGAGCGTCTGGTACCGATGATCGCGGAACTGCCAGGAAAGGGGCGCGCCGACGCGATCCGCGTGTCGCTTGGCCCCGGCAGCTTCACCGGTGTCCGCATCGGCCTCGCAACCGCGCGGGCGCTGGCGATCGCGTGGGGTGCAGAGGTGCTGGGCTATCCCACATTGGCGCTTGTGGCGGCGATGGCGGGTCGCGGCGCCACAGTCTGCATGAACGGAGGTCATGGCGAATTCTTCGTTCAGAACTTCGACAGTCGCGGAGAGGCTATGGACAAAGTCCGCTCGCTGCCCCCGGAAGACGCTGCGAATGCGGTTCTGCAACCCCTCATTGTCGGCAATCGCGCCTCAGCACTACGCGATTCAACCGGAAACACTTACGAAATTTCTGAAATACTTCCGGACGCACGACATCTATTACAAATTGATCCAGGACAATTTACCCCGCTGCTCAGTCCGCTTTACGGGCGGAGCCCAGACGCGAAGCTGCCCGGGTCGTGAGCGAGATCGACCAGTTGATGGCCGTCATGGGGACCGCCTTCGATCCGCACTGGCGCGAAGCCTGGACCCGTAGCCAGGTCGAGAGTTCGTTGACGCTGCCCCACACCTATGCCCTCCTGATGGATGAGGAACAGCAACCCCTTGAAGGCGATGCAAAAGCTGCCGGCTTCATCCTCGCCCGGCGGGCACCGGGCGAAGAAGAACTCCTGCTGGTTGGTGTGCGCCCCGAATTTCGCCAAAGGGGTATCGGCAAGGCGTTGATCGAGTGGTTTTTCCGCACTGCGCGCGCCAATGGAGCCGACCAGGTTTTCCTCGAGATGCGCGACAATAATCCTGCAGCGAGTCTTTACTCGTCCTGCGGATTCGAACCCATCGGAAGGCGCCGCGCCTACTACCGGACAGCCGATGGCGAGAGCCTCGATGCCATCACTTTCGGGCGGAAATTGTAACCACGCGACACGAAAGTTGTAGATTTGCGCCAAAAATATCAATGGATATTGGTGTTTACTAAGTCTTGTCGATTTTATACAATCTCATGCAGAAACCGGGGTCGCACCAATAATTCTGTGTGAAGAGGATTAAGACTCGATGGATAATTTCGAGACGGACATGGCGGAGACGCTCATTACGCTCACTTCTGATATCGTCGCGGCACACGTGAGCAACAACAGCGTCTCGGTAGACGAGGTGCCTGCCCTGATTTCCAATGTCTATTCGGCCCTTGCGGGTCTTGGCGGCAATTCGACTGTCACTGTCGAGACGCCCGACCCCGCCGTTTCGGTTCGTTCTTCAGTGAAGAAAGATCACATCGTCTGTCTCGACTGCGGTAAAAAGATGAAAATGCTCAAGCGACATCTTTCAACCGAGCACAACATGACCCCGGAAGAGTATCGCGCACGCTGGAACCTTTCGTCCGACTATCCGATGGTAGCACCCGACTATGCGGCAACCCGCCGTGACTTGGCGGTGAAAATCGGACTTGGCCGCAAACCCGGCCAGAAGCGCGGTCGCAAGAAAAAGGCCGCATAAGGCCCTTCGGTTCGCCTTGAGGAAGACGCCCCGGCCCGATAAGGGTACGGGGCGTTTTTCATTCGGGAAGCATCATTGCACCAGAAGATCGATCTTGAGCAGTTGTGCGCGGACAGGGGGCTGCGCATCACCGAGCAGCGGCGAGTAATCGCCCGCGTACTGTCCGAAAGCGAAGACCACCCGGACGTCGAGATGCTGCACGAACGCGCGAACAAGATCGATTCAGGCATTTCGATTGCGACCGTTTACCGCACCGTGCGCCTGTTCGAAGAGGCAGGCATCCTCGACCGCCACGATTTCGGTGACGGGCGTGCCCGCTATGAAGCCGCGCCCGAAGCGCATCACGATCACCTGATCGACGTGGAAACCGGAAAGGTCATCGAATTCGTCGACCCCGAGATTGAGGCGCTTCAGAAGCAGATCGCCGAAAAACTCGGCTACCGCCTCGTCGACCACCGGCTTGAGCTCTATGGCGTCCGCCTCGACCGCGAAGGCTGAGCGGCGCCTCGCGCGCTACACCGAGAAGCGACTTGCGGCCGCGCGCGGTGAGCCGACCGTGCTATCGCCAATGGGCTGGGTGCGCTTCGGACTGCGCATGTTCGCCATAGTCGCTGTCTTGGTCGTGCTTGTTCCGCTCCACTACCTATATCGTGTTTTCGCCTATGGCTCCCCCTTTCCCATGTGGTTCCTGCGTTTTGCGGCGCGCATTGTTGGTGCAAGGGTGCGCACCGTCGGGACGCCGCTGCGGCGCGATGTCTTCTTCATCTCGAACCATATCTCATGGATCGACATCTTGGCACTGGCCGGTGCCAGCGGCACGGCATTTGTCGCCAAGCAGGAGCTTTCCGAAGTACCGGTCATCGGCTGGCTTTGCCGCCTTAACCGGACTGTCTTCGTCAAGCGTGAAAACCGCATGGGGGTTGCCGAACAGATCAACGCGCTGAAGGAGGCGCTGCAGGACAACTGGTCGGTCACCGTGTTTCCCGAAGGAACGGTGACGGATGGTCATTCCCTATTGCCGTTCAAATCGTCCATGCTGTCGGTCCTCGAACCGCCTCCGCCAGGCGTGATGGTCCAGCCGGTGATGCTCGACTACGGCCCGGTCGCCGAGGAAATCGGCTGGATCGGGGAGGAAACCGGGGTCAACAATGCCAAGCGGATCATGGCGCGACGAGGAACATTCCGCTTGACCATAACCTTCCTCGAACCCTTCAGCCCCGAGGATCACCGCGGACGCAAGGCGATTGCGTCGAAGGCGCGCGAGGAAATCGAAGCGGCACTGGTCGCGACGCTGGGCAAGCCCTTGCGCGATTTCGAGCATGTAGTCGATGCTGTGCGCTATCGCCCCAAGGCGGTCGACACGACCGAAAGCTAGAGACCCGCGCCGACCAGCCAGTCGTGGAATAGTCTCACTGGCCGTTCTTCGAGCGCAGTAGGCTTGCACACAAACCAGTAGCTGTAGGGGCTTTCGACCTCGATGTCGTAAACCTGCGCCAGCCGGTTGTCGTGCGCACGGCGAAGGTGATCGTCGTGCATGATAGCGATGCCGAGACCTTGGGCTGCGGCCTCAAGCATGATCTGGCCGGAGTCGAAATGGTCGATGGCGGCCGGTTCGAGATCCGGCATTTCAAGTTCGGCCTTCCAGGCGGAAAAGCTTTCGGGCAGTTCGTTGTGCACCAGGAAGGTCTGCTTCGCGAGCAGCTCCGCCGTCGGCGCGTCGCCCAGCTTCTCCTTCATCTCGCGACTGCAGATTGCGTGGACCTTGTTGTAGTCAAGCCGAACAGCGTGAAGTCCTCGTTCCGGTCCGCGTGACAGGATTATGGCGGCATCGAGGACATCGCCCACCCGGTCTTCGAGATGCGGACCCGTGTCGATGTCGATGTGCAGGAGAGGATGCCGCGCGCGGAGCTCGCCGAGCCGCGGAAACAGTCGCTGGGTTCCGAACAGAGGCAGCACGCCAAGATGCAGGCGCAGGAGTGAGAGGTTTTCCGACTGGCTCTCCACTGCCCGGGCCAGAGCCTCGAGCTGCGGGTTGACCGCCTCGTAAAAGGCATGTCCGTCATCGGTCAGCTGCATCGACTGGCGGGCGCGGGTGAACAGCTTCTTGCCGACGAAATCTTCAAGGTTGCCGATCCGACGCGAGAGCGCCGAAGGGCTAAGCCCAAGTTCGTCGGCCGCCGCGCGTGCCGAGCCGAGCCGGACAGTGCGGACAAAGGCTTCGAGGGCGCGCAATGGAGGAAGACGACGGGTTGCCATGCGGCTTGCGGACTATTGCTCGCAAGCCCGCCTGTCGACCCTCAATGTACGATTTTCTGCAAGCGTCGATTACTTGACGTCGAGCGCCTCTTCCGGCTGGTGGAGACGCAGGCGCGTTACGTGGGTCTCGTCACCGTCGGTGACCTCGATCCGCCAGCCACTCTTGTGTTCAAGGATGGCACCTACTTCCGGCACCTGTTCCGCAAGGACGAAGGCGAGGCCGCCAAGCGTGTCGACCGACTCCTCGACCTCGGCGAGCGCCGGGTCGACCTTTTCGGCGACATCGTCGAGCTCTGCGCGGGCGTCGCAATCCCACATGCCTGCCCCGATGGGAACGATCCATTCCTCGGGTGCGTCATCATGCTCGTCCTCGATATCGCCGACGATTTCCTCGACCAGATCCTCGATCGTGATGAGGCCGTCGGTACCCGAAAATTCGTCGACCACGATGGCAAGGTGGATGCGTTGCTGGCGCATGTCGGCGAGCACGTCGAGCGCGTTGCGCGTCTGCGGCACATACAGCGGCTGGCGCATGAGCACCGTCCAGTCGGCCGGCGGAGTATCGCCCGTCGCCAGGAACGGGAAAATATCCTTGATGTGGACCATGCCAATCACGGAATCGAGCTGGTCGCGATAGACCGGCATGCGCGAATGGCCGTGTTCGGCGAAGGTCGCGACGAGTTCGTCCCAGCTGGCATCGGCGTTCATCGCCACGATCTCGCCGCGCGGTACGGCGACGTCGTCGGCATCATGCTCGGAGAAATGCAGCAGGTTGCGCAGCATCTGGCGTTCGACCTGCGACAGGTCGCCGGTGCCGCTGTTCTGGGGCGCGGCATGGCCGTTCTCGCCCTCGTGCTCGTCGATCGCTTCTTCCAGCTGCGCGCGGAGGGACCGCTCGCCAGCGTCGGGATCGAACAATTTCCGGATTGCGAGCCACAGCCCGCTTCTACTGTCCGCGTCTCCCGCGGGTGATGGCGAATCGGGCATGGCCCTAACAAAGCGCTCCAGTCAGTTGCGGTCCCCATATGGGTCGGCGATGCCCAGTTTTGCAAGCGCCGCGATTTCAAGCGCCTCCATCGCCTCGGCCTGCTCGTCGGAGTCCACATGATCATGGCCGGCAAGGTGAAGCAGGCCATGCACGATCAGGTGGGCGGCATGTTCGGCGAGCGGAACACCCTTATCGAGCGCTTCATTCGCACAGGTTTCATAGGCAAGAGCCAGATCGCCTAGCATTTCCGGCGGCCCTTCGGGAGCGAGACCGAGCAACTCTTCCCGATCCAACATGGGGAAGGACAGCACGTTTGTCGGCTTGTCCTTGTCCCGCCATTCGCGGTTGAGATCGTGAACCTCGGCATCGCTGGTGAAGAGCAGGCTGGCGCTCAGGCGAGGATTGCCCAAGGCGGATTCCACCTCCGCAGCAGCAAGAGCAACCCGCTCCGCGAGTCCGGCCCAGTCGGTGCCAGACGGCCAGTCATCTATCTCGATGTCGAGTTCCACCTCAGGACGCGGGTCCCTCGTACGCCTCGACGATCCGGCCCACAATCGGGTGGCGAACGACGTCTGCGGCGGTGAAGCGGATGGTGCCGAAACCCTCTACGCCCTCCAGCTTCTCGACCGCGTCGGCAAGGCCGCTCATGCGGTCGCCGCCGGGGATGTCGACCTGGCGCGGGTCGCCGCAGACGACCATGCGGCTGTTCTGGCCAAAGCGGGTGAGGAACATCTTCATCTGCTCGCGGGTGGTGTTCTGCGCTTCGTCGAGGATGACGAAGGCATCGGCCAGCGTGCGGCCGCGCATGAAGGCGATGGGCGCGATCTCGATCTCGCCAGAGGCCAGCCGCCGCTCGACCTGTTCGGGCGGCATGCAGTCGTAGAGCGCGTCGTAAAGCGGGCGCAGGTAGGGATCGACCTTGTCCTTCATGTCGCCGGGCAGGAAGCCGAGCTTCTCGCCAGCTTCCACCGCCGGACGCGAGAGGATCAGGCGCTGGACGCTGCCGGTGATGAGCTGCGCCACCGCCTGCGCCACGGCGAGATAGGTCTTGCCGGTACCCGCCGGGCCAAGCGCGAAGATGATGTCGTCGCGCACCAGGCTGCGCATGTAGGTCGCCTGCATGGCGCTGCGCGGCACGATGGTCTTGCGCCGCGTGCGGATCATGATCGGCGGACCCTTGATGTCCGCGTCGACAATGCCGTCGAAGGTCGGTTCATCCGACATGGCGATTACCGCCTCGATCGCGCCAGCATCGAGGTCCTGCCCGATGGCAAGGCGGTCGTACATCGCCTTGAGCACGTCACGCGCGCGGGCGACGCTGTCCTCGGGCCCTTCGATGTGCAGCTGGTTGCCGCGGGCGGAGATGAAGACGCCGAGCCGGTTTTCCACCTGCACCAGGTTCGCATCGAACTGTCCGAAGAGCGCGCCGAGCAGGCTCTGGTTGTCGAAGCTTATATCGACCTGTGCCCGGCGAATTTCACGTTGCGGGCTTGGCGATGGTGAGAAGGCGGGTAGCGCCTCCCGGGCAGGTTTGCGGGCCATGGGCTCCTTTCGTTTGCGACTCGGAGTCTAGGCTTCAACGCACCAGAGGCAAGTTGGGTGCCATCACGTGGCAGTGGAAAGTCACCGAGTTGCAACCTTCGATGCGTCGGAGCATGATTGGCCTGCAAGTCCAAAGGAGCAAACAGATGCGCTCATTCTTCCTGCCGTTCGCAGTTACTGCTCTTGCCGCCTGCGGCGGCTCTCCTTCACCCGCGCCTGACGAGAGTGCAACAGAATCGAGCGAGGCCGTATCACCTGCCCCGGCCAATGCCGAAGAGGACATCAAGCACTTCCTGCTGCAGGAATATCCGGATGCGTCACCGATGCAGTACGCGCTCGCCTGGAGCGACCTGAATAGTGACGGAGCGGACGAGGCGATCGTCTATCTGGTAACGCCCTATTTCTGCGGCACGGGCGGTTGCAACACGCTCATCCTGACCCCGGCAGGTCCGATGTGGGAGAAGGTCGGCGAAATCAGCGTTTCGCGCACGCCCATCACGGTGATGGACACGAGCAGCAATGGCTGGAAGGACATCACTGTCGCGATTGGTGGCGGCGGCGGCGCTCCCGGCAATGCCTTGCTGAAGTTCGACGGCAAGGCCTACCCGTCCAACCCGACGGTCGCGCCAGCGGAAGTGACGGACAAGATCGGGACCGAACTCATCGCCGAGGAACCGGTGATGACCAAGCTGGAAGGCGAGAAGCCTTCAGGCGAGTAGCGCGGCCTTTTTGCGAAGGGCTCCGGCAAGCGAGTTCGGACCCGCTTCGACCAGCTCAACCTCGACGAGATCGCCGATAGCGGCGGCCCCCTCGAACCACACGCTCTGTAGCCAGGGCGACTTGCCGAGCCACTGGCCGGGATACTTGCCCTTGCGCTCGACGAGAACCTGACAGGTCCTGCCCACGCTCGCAGCGTTGAAGGCGTGCTGGTCGCGGTTGAGCGCGGCCTGGAGGCGCTGGAGGCGCTCGTCCATCACCTCCTTGGCGATCTGGCCGTCCATCGTCGCGGCGGGGGTGCCGGGGCGCGGGCTATACTTGAAGCTGAAGGCCTGCGCATAGCCGACCGCGTCGACAACCTTCAACGTCTCTTCGAACTCGGCATCGGTCTCGCCGGGAAAGCCGACGATGAAGTCACCCGACAGCGCGATATCGGGACGCGCGTCGCGGAATCGTTCGAGCAACTTGAGGTAGCTCTCGACGGTGTGGCTCCGGTTCATCGCCTTGAGCACACGGTCGCTGCCCGCCTGCACGGGCAAGTGGAGGAAGGGCATGAGCTTGTCGATCTCGCCATGCGCGGCGATCAGCGCGTCATCCATGTCGGCCGGATGGCTGGTGGTGTAGCGGATGCGCGCAAGGCCATCGACCTCGGCAAGATCGCGGATCAGGCCCGCGAGGCCAACCCCCTGCCCCTTGTCATTCTCGCCCGACCACGCCGAGACGTTCTGGCCAAGGAGGGTGATCTCCTTCGCCCCCGCTTCGACCAGCTTGCGCGCTTCGGTGACCAGATCGCTGTAAGGGCGCGAGATTTCCGCGCCCCGGGTATAGGGCACCACGCAATAGGTGCAGAACTTGTCGCAGCCTTCCTGCACTGTCAGGAATGCAGTCGGGCCGATCTTCCTGCGCTCGGGCAGCGCGGCGAATTTGGCGATCGCGGGCATGTCGGTGTCGGTCGCGCGCTCGCCTTGCACCGCCTTGTCGAGCATCTCGGGAAGGCGGTGATAGGCCTGCGGTCCCACGACCATGCTGACCGCCGGAGCGCGCGCCATGATCTCCTCACCCTCGGCCTGCGCAACACAGCCCGCGACCGCAATCAGCGGCTTGGTTCCGTCCGCCTTCTGCAGGCGGCCGATGTCCGAATAGACCTTCTCCGCCGCCTTCTCGCGAATGTGGCAGGTATTGAGCACGACAAGGTCGGCTTCCTCCCCCTCGGGCGCAGGCGCGATGCCGCGCTCGGCAAGCATCTCTGCCATGCGCTCGCCGTCATAGACGTTCATCTGGCAGCCGAAGCTCTTGACCCTGTAAGTGCGTGGGGTCGCTCGGGGGGCGGTGGTCGGTTTCATGGTTGGCGGGCGCACATAGCGAAAACGGTAGGGTCCTACAATGCGAAGGGCGGCACGCGGCCGCCCTTCCAATCCAGGTGATCTCGGGTGTCCTTACCCAACCGTCGCCTTCACGATCTTGCCCGGCTGGCGCGGCGGCTCGCCCTTGGGGAGCGCGTCGACGTGTTCCATGCCGCTCTCGACCTGGCCCCAGACGGTGTACTGGCGGTCGAGGAAACCGGCATCGTCGAAGCAGATGAAGAACTGGCTGTTGGCGCTGTCGGGCACCTGGGTGCGGGCCATCGAGCAGGTGCCGCGGACATGCGGTTCGCTGTTGAACTCGGCCTTGAGGTCGGGCTTGTCGCTGCCGCCCATGCCGGTACCGGTCGGATCGCCGCCCTGCGCCATGAAGCCGGGGATCACGCGGTGGAAGACCACGCCGTCGTAGAAGCCTTCGTTGGCGAGCGTGGTTATGCGCTCGACGTGACCCGGAGCGAGATCGGGGCGCAGCTTGATCACCACGTCCTTGTGTTCGCCGTCGCCGGTGTCGAGGGTGAAGGTCAGCGTGTCGGCCATGGGTAGTATCTCCTGTGGGTTGTTGCGCGCCTACATAGGGATTGTGCACGGCGTGTCACCCTCTGCTTGCAATCCCTCCCCGTCTGCCTAGACCGCATCGCATGTCCGACGAGACCCGCCTCGAAGACGAAGACGTGATGCTGGCAGACGCGCCGGCTGAAGAGGCGCGCCCGGACGACCGCATCGACGACGAGCGGATGGACGAAGAGAACACGCTCAAGCCCGAGTTCGTCCGCGCGGTCGAGGATGCCCTGGAGGAAGGTGACGAGCAGGCGGTCTACGATCTCGTCGAACCGCTCCACCCGGCCGACATCGCCGACCTTTTCGAACTCGTCACCAAGGACGACCGCGCACCGCTGGCGGCAGCGATCACCGACCTGATGAGCGGCGACGTGATCGCCGAACTCAACGACTACGTCCGCGAGGACATGATGGAGGCGCTGCCCGCCGAGGCGGTGGCGCAGATTGCCGAACAGCTCGACACCGACGACGCCGTCCAGCTGATCGAAGACCTCGACGAGGAAGACCAGCAGGCGGTCCTCGCCGAACTCGACGCCGAAGACCGCATCGCCATCCAGTCGGCCCTCGCCTACCCCGAGGAGACCGCAGGCCGCCTGATGAGCCGCGAGTTCGTCGCCGTGCCAGAGGCGATGACGGTGGGCGACCTCATCGATTTCCTGCGCGACGGGCGCGACCTTCCGGCCGAGTTCCTCGAGGTCTTCGTCGTCGACGAGCGTCACCACCCGGTCGGCACCTGCCAGCTTTCGTGGATCCTGCGCACCCCGCGCTCGATCCCTCTGGGCGACGTGATGAAGCGTGACCAGACGCTGATCCCGGCGATGCTCGACCAGGAAGAAGTGGCGCTGATGTTCCAGAAGTATGCGCTCATCAGCGCAGCCGTGGTGGACGACAGTGGGCGTCTGGTAGGCCAGATGACGGTCGACGACGTCGTGCACATCATCTCCGAAGAAGCGGGCGAAGACGCCCTGCTCATGTCGGGTGCCGGCGAAGGCGACATCAACGAGCCGATCCGCGAAGCCTATTCGAGCCGCGTTCGCTGGCTGGTCGCCAACCTCGGCACTGCGCTGGTCGCATCGCTGATCATCGCTGCATTCGGTGCCGCGATCGAGAAGCTGGTGGCGCTTGCGGTACTCATGCCGATCGTCGCCAGTATTGGCGGCAATGCGGGCACGCAGACCATGGCGGTGACCGTGCGCGCCATCGCCACCAACCAGCTGACCCGATCGAACACCCGCCGCATCCTCTGGCGCGAGATGCGCGTCGCGCTGCTCAACGGCGTGACCGTGGCGCTGCTGGTCGGCGTGGCGACGGCGCTGATATTCACGCCCCAGCTCGGCGCGGTCATCGCGCTCGCCATGACCATCAATGTCGTGATCGCGGGTTCGGCCGGCGTGCTGGTGCCGGTGGCCTTCGACCGGCTCGACCAGGACCCCGCTGTGGCCAGCAGCGTGTTCGTGACGATGATTACCGATTCGATGGGCTTCTTCGCCTTCCTCGGCCTTGCCGTTGCCAGCGGGATCGTCGCCTGAGTTCCAACAGGATGGAACACATGGAACAGGGTCTTGGAGAAACTTTCTCCGGGCCTGCGAAGGAGGCTCGAAACCGCAGGAATGCAGGAATTGTGGGGCGTGTGTACCAGTCATCGACATAGCCTGCGCCTGTAGGAAGATTGTAGGAAAGCCCTTTCAACTCCCGCCCGATGGCCTATCTCCCGACCCATGCCGCTTCACCTGACCAAGATCGCCTTCGGCGCGCAAAGCTATGAGGATATCGCGAGCTGGTATGCGCAGCGGCGCAGCCCGAACCTCACTACCCGCTATCGCCCGACGCGGTGGCAGGAGTGCGTCGGCGGATCGCTGTTCTGGATCCATCAGCACAGCATCGTCGCACGCAGCGAGATCACCGGTTTCAGCGAACTGCCCGACGGGCGCTGGTCGATCGACCTCAAGCCCGAGTTGGTCCGTGTCCACCCCCGCCCCAAGCGGGCCCACCAGGGCTGGCGCTATCTCAAGGGTGATCCGCCGCGCGATCTCGCCGAGGGTGAGGACATCGGCGATGCGCTGCCGGGCCAGCTGGCGGGCAAGCTGGAGCGGCTGGGGCTGATCTAGTCCTTGGCCTCTTCTTTTGGCGCCTCTTCCGCCGGCGGGTCCGGCGGGATCGCCGCATAGGCCTTCAGCCCATCCTCGCGCATACGGATGATTTCGCTGGCGTCCAGCCAGTGTCCGCGCGCCACTACGCCGTCGATCCGGTAGTAATTCGAAACGTCATCCAACGGGTTGGCAGCCAGCAGTACCAGATCTGCCCGCGCACCTAGGCGAACCTCGCCCCACTGCCCCTCCTCGCCTAGGAACGTTGCCGGATTGATCGTTGCAGCCCGGATCGCCCCGAGATTGCCGAGCCCCGCATCGCGCAGCTCCTCCAGTTCCTCGTGGATCGAATAGCCATGCACCATGAACGGGTTCCCCGTGTCGGTTCCTGCAAGGATCAGGACGCCTTCTTCGTAGAGGATGGCAGCAATGCGCTGTTCTCCACCGAGGAAGGCAGCCAGCCGGGTAATGCCAGTGTCATCCCACCCTAACTCCTTCATCCAGCGGTCTTCGCGCCAGTTGGCCCGCATCTTTTCAGAGGAGAAGCGCGAGGAAGGGCGTTGCAGCCGCGCTTCCTTTTCCGACGCGGTCTGCAGAAATCCGAAATCGACTGCGAGTGTGGGTGTCGCGGCGACCCCGGCCGCGGCCATCGTACGCGCGAAGGAGCGGACCTTGTCCCAATCGTAAATGGCGTCGAGCGAAAGAGTGCCGGCGAGCAGCTGTGCGCCAAGGTCGAAGCGCTCGCTTTGCCAATTCATCATCTTGCGGTCGATCTCAGGACGAAGAATTTCGCTCTCGTACTTCGCCCCGATGTGTTCGAAGGACTTCATGCCTGCCTTCGCCGCATCTGCAATCGGTACGGCCAGGGGAACATGTCCGGCGATCGGCATACCTGCTTCACGAGCGGCTTCGACCAGGGCGGCGAACGCTTCGGGCGACAGCTCGTCATAGGTCTTGATGAAGTCGTATCCGGCGGCCTTTTGCTCAGCGACGATTTCACGCGCATTCGCGGGATCAGCCAGCACGGCGCTGCCTGGCCAGATGGGCGGGTCTCCATCAACGATGGGTCCGGCGGTTATTATACGCGGCCCCAACATCTCGCCCGCCTCGATTTTCCTGCGCGCGTCGAGCGTGGATTGCGAACCTGCCATCTCGCGAATGGTGGTGACACCGAAAGCAAGGTCGAGGGGGAGTTGCACGTCCTCGTACCAAGTGTGCGTGTGCATGTCGGCAAGGCCCGGCGCGAGGAATTTGCTTGTCGCGTCAATGCGCCGCACATCCGGTGGCAACGCAGTGTCTTGGTCTCCGATGGTCGCTACCAGCCCGTCCTCGACAAGGACGGTCCGGTCTTCGATAATCTGCCCGCTCGCCACGTCGACGACATCGACATTCAGGAAAGCTATCTTGCCACCATCTCCCGCTGAAGCAGGCGAAGCGAGGCCCAGCAGCGGCGCCAGAACCGGCAGAAGCAAGCAGCGCATGAAATCCCCCCATTTCCTTGCGCCCCAAATCTCCGGTAAATCAGAGCAGGCAAAGGAAATTGGAATTTTGCGTCAGGCGCGGATTATGATCCGCGCAACCGTGCGATCACGTCGCGGACGTCCATGTCGTCGTCGACGCCGAACGCTGCATAGCTGTTGCGCAGTTCGTCGATGCGCTCGTCGATGCGTTTCACGTTCGAGCGGTGGCTGACCACGAAACGGCGGCGGGCGAGGATCTGGGGAACCACGATCGATGCGAACTCGTCGACATCCATTCCGTTGCGCATCACCCGCTCGTCTCCGATGGCAGTAAAGACCCACCCGGGGATCAGCAGACCCGCATGGACATTCTCGGGAAGATCCTCACGCAGGCTCTCGGTCAGGCCAAGGACGGCGTGCTTGGCGGCAATGTAGGCAGCGGTCTGCGGCACGGCGCAGAAGAAACTGTTTTCGCTACCTGTGTTGTAGATGGCGGAATCTGCCTCCTGCCGTGACATGCGCCCGGCGAAAGCCTGGCAAACGTTCCAGATTCCCCAGAAGTTGATGTCGAAATGGGCGCGGGCATCATCGCTGCTCACTTCCCATTGCTTGCCGCGAGGTCCGCCGACACCGGCATTGTTGAGCAGCAGTTCAACCCGGCCCAGTCGCTCGAAAGCGACTTCGGCCAGCCGGTCCACTTCTTCCGCCTTGGCGACGTTGCAAGCGAATGTGGCGCAGGAAAGCTCCGACCCGGCGGCGGCCAGTCTCTCGCCCGGCAGATCGGCCAGCAGGAGGACAACACCCATCGCTGAGAGCTTGCGGGCGATGGCGAGGCCGATGCCCGACGCACCGCCCGTGACCACCGCGGTGGCGGGCAGCCACTCGCTCACGCGGGGACCTTCTCCGCGACGCGGCGCAACGCGTTGGCATAGGCCTCGGCCGGCTGGGCACCGGGGATCATGTACTTGTTCTCGATGATCATCGCCGGGACGCCGGTGATGTTCATGTCCCAGGCGGCACGTTCCTCGGCGCGGACCTTGTGCGCCAGTTCCTCGCTGTCGAGCGCTGCCTCGGCGGCGGATCGATCGAGACCTACACCCGTCGCGACATCGAGCAGGACGCCACGCTCGCCAATCTTTCGGCGCTCGTTGAAGTGCGCCCTGAACAGCGCGAGCTTGAGCTCGGTCTGCTTCTCCGGCCCGAACTCCTCGCCCGCCCAGGTCAGCAGCTTGTGGGCGAGGAAGGTGTTCCACATCCAGCGTTCCGGCGCAGGCTCCGACCCTTCGTATTCCAGCGAGACCCCGGCACCTTGCGCCGCCTCGCGCATCCGGCCCTGGACGGCGCGCGACTGTTCGGGGGTCGAGCCGTACTTGCGCGCAATGTGAGCGGTGCTTTCCTCGCCCCCGGGTGGCATGTCGGGGTTGAGCTCGAAGGCGTGCCAGCGGATGTCCGCCTCGATTTCCCCGTCGAGCAGCTCGAGACCCTTCTGCAGTCCGCCCCAGCCGACCAGGCACCAGGGGCACATGACATCGGACCAGATATCGATCCGCAGGCGTCTCGGTTCGCTCATTTCCTCACCCACCAATGCATCAGGTGATGCGCTATAGCATGTGTCGGCGGGGCGACGAAGGGGCCGTTTCCGGCAAGCGCCGCCTTGACCTCGTCATGCGTGAAGAAGACGACCTCGGCCATTTCGGTGGTATCGATTTCCAGCTCGTCGCTGTCGGCATGGCTGTGGCAGCCGATCATCAGCTGGCTGGGGAAAGGCCAGGGCTGGCTGGCGATATAGGTCACGTCGCGAACCTTTACGCCCGCCTCTTCTAGCACTTCGCGCGCCACGGCCTCCTCGATACTTTCGCCCGGCTCGACGAAACCAGCGAGGGCGGAAAAGCGCCCCTCGGGCCAGCCGAGGCCGCGCCCGAGCATCAGCTTGCCGTCGTACTCGACCAGCATGATCGTCACCGGGTCGGTGCGCGGGAAATGCTGCGCGCCGCAGGCCTCGCAATTGCGCTGCCAGCCGCCCTTGGCGAGCCTGGTATCGCCGCCGCACTGGGCGCAGAAGCGATGCCGTGCATGCCAGTCGATGAGGCTGCGAGCGCCGCCATAGAGCGCAAGATCATCGGGACGCAGGGTCGCCATCAGCGACCACAGTGCGGGGTTGGCCATGCGCGGGCTGGCGTCCCCTCTGGGCGGGACCGCGGCGAAACAGGCCTTGCCGTCGTCGAGGCCAAGGAAGCACAGCTCCGCGTCCTCGGGCACGTCCGCCAGCGTGACCCACGACAGGCCGCCGTCATCGTCGAGTGAGGGCATGAGACCATCGAGCGCGAGCACGCGCGCCTTCCAGTTCATGTAGCCCGCAAGCCGTTCAGGGTCGGCGCGGACGTGGTCGGCGCGGTCCAGCCGGGATCCCGTGAAGCTCAGCACCGGGCCGCTCACATGCCCTTCATTGCGGTGAGGTCTTCCAGCACCGCCTTGGGGAAGGCTTCGTGGATCGGGTATGCCTCGGAAGGCATATACTGCGTCATCAGGTTCGCACGCAGGCCGGCGGAGTAGTTGACGAAGGCCACCGTGCCCGCGGCACCACCCCAGCCGTAGGACCCGTCGGACGAACGGCCGCCTGCGCCGAAGCCCTGCCCTTCGACCCAGGTACCCTTGGTCGTGGCGGTTTCGGGAAGCAGGTTGGACGTGCCGACACGTACCGCGGCCTCGCTCATGACGCGCTTGCCGTCGATCACGCCGTAGCCGAGCAGCATCTGGAGGAAGCGGTCGTAGTCGCGTGGGCTCGAAACGAGCCCTGCCCCGCCCATCGGGAACGGGGGCGTGTCGAGGTAGATCGAGGCAGCCGCGGGGTCGAGCGGCAAAGGCATGCCATTCATGATGCCATAGTTGGTGGTGAAGCGGCTGACTTCGCTTTCGGGAACGGTAAACCAGGTGCTGTCCATTCCGGCCGGATCGAAGATGCGCTCCTTGAGGAAGGCATCGAATTTCTGGCCCGAAGCGACTTCTATAACCCGCCCCAGCAGGTCGAGCCCGACCGAATAGCTCCACTTGGTGCCCGGCTGCAGGACCAGCGGCGCCTTGGCCAGGCGCTCGGCGAAAACATCGAGGCCGGTCACGGCCTTGGCGCGACCGAGGCCCGGGATCGGCAGCCGGCTGACCTGTCCGGGGATCAGTCCGTGTTCCTCGTAATAGGTCTTGATTTCGCCTTTCTGGACGATGCCGTAGCCGAGACCCGCAGTGTGCGTCATCAGCATGCGGACCGTGATCGGTCGTTCGGCTGGAACGAGGTGGGTGATCGACCCGTCGTAGGTCTTCTGCACCATCATATTGGCATAGGCGGGAATGAGGTCGGCAATCGGCTGGTCGAGGCCGAGCTTGCCCTCGTCGATCAGGATCATCGCGCCCATGCCGGTGATCGGCTTGGTCATCGAATAGATGCGATAAAGGCTGTCAGGCCCGGCCTTGGCTTCGCCGCCGATGGCCAGCGTGCCCTGCGCGATCGTCTGAGCCTGCCGCTGCCCCCAGCCCAGCGTCGCGACCATGTTGGCGACCTTGCGTTCACCGGCATACTTCGAAACGAGGCCGGAAACCGCAGGCCAGGACGACACCGTGTCGCGGGCCATGGCGATCCGGCCGAACGGTACGCCGGCCAGCGCCGAACCGGCAGCAAGGTATGCGCCGCCGCGCAGCAGCGAGCGACGGGAAAACTCGGAGGTCTCGAATTCGCGGTATGCCATGGATTTCCTCTTGATCCGGGTGCGGCGGTTATGTGCGTGAGCGATCCTGAACGGTCAATTGCGAAATGAAACCGTCGCGCCTGGGTATTGCATTGCCTGTGTGTCCTATCCATATAAGACACATGCTCAACATCCTTTCCTTCATCTTCGGCCTCGTTTCGCTGGTGATCGTGATCCCGGCGACCATCCCGCTGCTTGGCTGGGCCAACTGGCTCGCCCTCCCGCTGATCGCGATCGGTGTGATCCTAGGCCAGCTCTCGTCGAGCAAGGGCGGACGCAATTTCTGCCTGATCGTCCTGCTCGTCGCGGCAATCCGCCTGAGCCTTGGCGGCGGAATTATCTAGCCAGCGCCAGCCGCGCGGCCTTGGCGAAGAGCGTCGGCAGGCCCGCTTCGTCGAGCCGGTCGAGCGGCCACCATTCGCCATCACCAAGCGGAATGTCGACCGCATGGATCGCGAGCTCGATCTCGAAATGGGTGAAGCCGTGGCGGACCATACCCAGTAGTTCGCCGGAGTGTTCCGCGACACCATCCCCCCTCGCGCTCCACCCATCGTCGGGTAGCGCGCGCATGCCGCCGAGCATCCCTTCGCCTTCGCGGCGGACGAGCCACACCGCTCCGTCGCGCTCGATCCAGTATGCGCGACCCTGGCGGACAGGACGGGCCTTCTTCGGAGCCTTGACCGGCAGCCGCGCCGGATCGCCATTCCCGCGCGCTTCGCATGCGCTTGAGAGTGGGCACAGCAAACACTTTGGATCGCGTGCGGTGCAGATGGTTGCACCAAGGTCCATCATCGCTTGCGCAAAGTCGCCCGCGCGCGTGCCCGGAGTGATTTCGTCGGCTCTTGAGCGGATGGTCTTGCGCGCAACGGGCAGCGGTTCTGCGATGGCAAACAGACGCGCCACCACCCGCTCGACATTGGCATCGACGACGACCGCCCGCCTTCCGAATGCGATCGCGGCCAAGGAGGCGGCGGTATAGTCGCCCAGCCCCGGCAGCTTGCGCAATTCAACCTCCGTGTCGGGAAAGCCGCCCAATGCGCTGACTGTTCGCGCGCATTTCACCAGGTTGCGGGCGCGCGAGTAATATCCCAGCCCCGCCCATGCCGCCATGACGTCCTCTTCCGGCGCAGAGGCCAGCGCATCGACACTTGGCCAGCGCTGGGTGAAGGATTCGAAATACGGTTTCACTGCCGCGACGGTGGTCTGCTGCAACATGACCTCCGACAACCAGACGCGATAGGGATCGGGCGCAGGCTGACCCGGTCGCGCGCGCCACGGCAGGTCGCGGGCGTGTGCGTCGTACCAGTCGAGCAAATTTTCGGAGACGGTGGCGGCCACGCGCGGCCTATGGCATGGCGCTGCACATCATGGGAAGCGACAAGAGCAAACCGCCTGCTGGGCGCGGAGGCAAGGCCTCGGGCAGCGGAGCGGCAGGGCGCGAATACAAGCGCGAACGCGGCGGCGCGGCCAAGCCGATTTCGGATCTCATGCCCCAGATTGGCCGCAGCGCATTCCGCCGCTTCGGCTTCGTCCAGAGCTCGGTAGTAAGCCGCTGGCCCGAGATCGTCGGCGAGACCCACGCCAGGGTTTGTGCGCCGGAGATGATCCGCTTCCCCCCCGGCGAGAAGTCGGATGGGATCATGCACCTGGTGGTACTGCCCGCCCATGCGCCGCTGGTGCAGCAGATCCTTCCCGAGATCACCGACCGGGTGAACCGCTTCTTCGGCTACCGCGCGGTTGCGCGGATAAAGCTGCGGCAAGGCGAGGTTAAGCCGCCTCCGGGCAGGGAACGCCCCAAGGCGCCGCCGTCGCTCAAGCCGATTCCGATGGAATTGGGCGACAGTCTGCGCGATATCGGCGATCCCGAATTGCGCACGGTGCTCGAATCGCTGGCGCGCAGCCTTGGTTCGCAGGACGAGGGACAGGACGACACGTGAAGACGAAAAACGGATTTCTCAAAGCCCTGGTGATTGCCGCCGCAGGATCGCTGGCACTTGGCGCCAGTGCGCAGGACAAGCCTGCTGCCCTGAAGGGCAACTGGACTGCCATGGTGACCGAAACCAATGGCGGCCACCTGCTCGGCAATCCGGATGCCAAGACCAAGCTGGTCGAGTTCATGAGCTACACCTGCTCGCACTGTGCACACTTTGCGCAGGAAGGCGATGGGGCGATCAAGCTGGTCTATGTGCCAACCGGACGGATGAGCTACGAAATCCGCCACTTGCTGCGCGACCCCGTAGACCTGACCGCAGCCATGCTGACCCATTGCGGGAGCGCGAAGAAATTCCCGCTCAACCACCAGGCCTTCATGACCAAGCATCCCGAGTGGATGGAAAAGGCCCGAGTGACGACGCAGGCGCAGCGTGCGCGATGGCAGTTCGGAACGCTCGGCGCGCGGCTGCAGGCAATCGCCAGCGATCTCGATTTCTACGAAATCATGGAATCGCGGGGCTATGGCCGGGCCGAGGTCGACAAGTGCCTGACCGACGAGGCGAAGGCCAGTCAGATGGCCGATCTCTCGCGCGCCGACATCGCTACCTGGGACCTCAAGGGCACGCCCAGCTTCGTCCTCGACGGCCAGCTGCTTGACGGCACGCATTCCTGGGCCGACCTGCGACCCAAGCTCGACAGCGCGCTCTGATCCGTTCGGAGGCGGGTTTTCGGGGGAAAGCCCTGTGGATACCCCGCCTCCTGCCTTCCCATCATCCTTGGGGCTGATTTAGCCTCTCTCGTCCAGACATGAGGATTCCGATGACCAAGACCCTCCGTTTCGCCATTGCCGCTCCGCTGGCTCTCGCACTCGCTGCCTGTGGAGGCACCGCCGAAGATACAGAAGCGCTGAAGGGCGAAGCGATTGCGGTCATTCCTGCCCCTGCCGGGACCCAGTGGATCGACCAGGCGGTCGAGACGCCCGACGGCGGCACGCTGGTCGGCAATCCCAATGCGCCGCTCAAGCTCATCGAATACGGTTCGGTGACCTGCCCGACCTGTGCGCGCTTCTCGGTCGAGGGTTCGGAAGAACTGCTCAACGACTACGTCAATTCCGGCCGCGTCAGCTTCGAACTGCGCCAGTTCGCCATTCATGGCCCGATCGACCTGCTGCTCGGACGCCTGACCAAGTGCGGTCCGGTGACCGCAGTCGTTCCGCTCGCCGACCAGGTCTGGGGCAACCACGACGCCATCATGGCTCCCGTCCAGGCCAATGGTCAGGCATTCGAGGCCGCGATGAGCCTGCCGCTCGAACAGCGGTTCGTTCGCGCAGCAGAGGTCCTTGGCTATCTCGACTTCTTCGCCGCCCGCGGCGTCAGTGAAGACCAGGCTCGCCAGTGCCTTGCCGATGGCAAATCGATGGAAGCAGCCGCTGCCCTGACTCAGCGTTATTCGCAGGAATTCAATGTCGGTGGCACGCCCACCTTCGAACTGAACGGCACGCGTGTCGACGCCAACACCTGGGCAGCGCTCGAACCCATCCTCCAGCGCGCCGGCGCCAGGTAAGGCCGGCGTAGGGGGGATACGGCGGCGATGAAGATCTCGAAGCTCAAGCTGAGCGGCTTCAAGAGCTTCGTCGAGCCTGCCACCCTGTTCATCGAGCCCGGGCTGACCGGCGTGGTCGGCCCGAACGGCTGCGGCAAGTCGAACCTGCTCGAAGCAATCCGCTGGGTCATGGGCGAGAACTCGCCCAAGTCCATGCGCTCGGGCGGGATGGAAGACGTCATCTTCGCCGGAACACAGAGCCGCCCGCCGCGCGATTTTGCGGAGGTGGTGCTGCAGGGCGCGACCGACGAGGATGACGAACTGGAGGTCGTCCGCCGGATCGAACGCGGTGCCGGCTCGGCCTATCGCCTCAATGGCCGCGACGTCCGTGCCAAGGACATCGCACTCATCTTCGCCGATGCGGCGACAGGGGCGCACAGCCCTGCCCTCGTGAGCCAGGGAAAGATCGCCCAGGTCATTGCGGCCAAGCCGACCGAGCGGCGCATGATGCTCGAAGAGGCCGCAGGGATTGCCGGCCTCCACGTCCGTCGCCGTGACGCTGAAGGCAAGCTGAGGCAGACCGAGGCCAATCTCGAACGGCTCGAGGACATCATGGCGGGGCTCGACAGCCAGATCGCCTCTCTGCGACGGCAGGCAAAGCAGGCCGAGCGCTACATCAAGCTTTCCGACGAGATCAAATCAGCCGAGGCGCGCCTGGTCTTCGCCCGCTGGCGCGATGCGGCCAAGGCGGCCGAGGAAGCCAAGCAGGCAGCGCAGCAGGCCAATGCCCGCGTGGACAAAGCGCAAAGGGAAGCGAACGAGGCGCAGAAGGCGCAACGCGAGGCCGCTGAGGCCCTCGCCGAAGCACGCGAGGAGCAGGCCGACCGTCGCGACGATGCCAGCGCCCACGGTCACCGCATGGCCGCGCTGACGACCCAACTCGAAGCTGCCGAACAGCGCCTTGCCGATCTCGACCGCCAGAAGGCCCGTCTCGAAACCGACCGCGGCGATGCGGACCGCCTGACCAAGGACGCCGCCGAAGCTCTGTCGCGCCTCGAACGCGAACTCGCCGCGAGCGAGCAGGCACTCGCCGGCGATGAACAGAAGCGCCCGGCGTTGGAGCGCGCCTATGCCGATGCCGAAAGCGCCAGCCGCGCTGCCGAACTCGCGCTCGCCAAGGCGACTGCCGACAATGCCGGGGTCGAGGCCGAATGGCGCGTTGCCGAGGCGGAGATCGCGCAGGCACAGACACGGGTCGATCGCGCGGAAGCCGAAGGTCGGCGGATGACCGAGCAGCGCGCTGCTCTGGCGGGCGAAAACCCCGAAGCAGATGTGACTGCGGCGAAGGCGGCGGTTGCGGCTGCGACGGCTGAACTGACCCGGCAGCGCTCTGCTCTCGAGACAATGCAGACGCGCAAGGCGGAGCTGCAGGCGGCACGGGACGAGGCGACCTCGGCACTGGCCGAAGCGAAGGCCGAACTCTCCGGCGTCCAGCGCGAATGGGATGCCCTGAAGCGCGACCGCGAAGCGCGCGAACGCGCCGCGGAGAAGCGCAACGGTCGCAAGCAGGCGATCGACGGCGTGCGCGCCGCCAAGGGCTATGAGCGGGCGGTGGCCGCCGCGCTCGGCCGTGACGGCAAGGCCCTTCTCGGAGCGCCGGAGGGCGATGCCGAGGGGCGGTACTGGACCGGAGCCACGGCACCTGCCCCGGTAGCGGACAGCCTAGCTTCGCATGTCGAGACCTGCCCCGAGGAATTGCGGGCGCGGCTGGCGCTGGTTCACGTTGCCGAGAATGATGACGGGCGCGCGCTTGCGCCCGGGCATTCGCTTGTCACCATGGCGGGGGCACTGCGGCGGTGGGACGGGCTCGTGGTTCGTGGTGAAGGTTCGGCAGAGGCTGCGCGGCTCGAGGCCGACAACCGCTTTGCCGAACTTGATGCCCGGATGCCGCAGCTGCGCGAAGCGACCGAACATGCGAATGAAGCGCTCGATTCCGCGACCGAACAGCTGTCCCAGCTCCAGCGCGACCTGATCGCTGTCGAACGCGAGCTGGCGGGCGCAGCCGATGCGGAGCGCCAAGCCCTGCGCGCGCTCGACCAGGCCGAGGCAGCCCGCGAACGGCTTGCCGCAAGGCTGGAGGAACTGGCCCGCAGCGAGGCCGAGCATGGCGAGACCATATCTGCCGCCCGCGCCGAGTTCGCAGCCTCGACCGCCAAGCGCGATGCGCTCCCCGATCCTGCTGCGGGCCGCGCCGCGCTCGATGCCGCGCGGGCGAAGAACGAGGCTGCGCGCAGCACCCTGCAGGCCCGGGCCGCCGAACTTGCCGCGCATGACCAGGCGCTCGCCGTCGCGCGCGAGCGTGCCTCGGCCCAGCGGAGCGACATGGCCAACTGGCAGGCGCGCAGCGGCGATGCCGCGCGGCGGCTGTCGGAAATGGAAATCCGCGCCGAGGAAATCGAGCAGGAACGCGCCGTCACTGCCGCCAAGCCCGAAGGCCTGATGCGCGAGATCGAACAGGGCGACCAGGTGCGCGAGCGCCTCGGCCGCGAACTCGCCGAGGCCGAAGCCGCTGTCGCTGCTGCGAGCGAAGCAGCGCAGGCCGCCGACCGCACCTTCAACGCCGCCAACGAGGCGCTGGCCGAAGCGCGCGAAACCCGCGCCGGCCTTGCCGCACGGGCCGAGAGCCAGGACGGCCGCCGGATCGAAATGGCGCGGATCTCGGGCGAGCGCTTCCAGTGCCCGCCCCCGCTCCTGGCCGAACGCTTCGGCTTCGAAGAAGCGAAGATCGCCAATGCCGAGGCCGAGAGCGAGGAAATGGACCGCCTCACCGCCAGCCGCGAGCGGATCGGCCCGGTCAACCTCGTTG
Source organism: Qipengyuania sp. RANM35 (assembly GCF_041021145.2). NCBI lineage: Bacteria > Pseudomonadati > Pseudomonadota > Alphaproteobacteria > Sphingomonadales > Erythrobacteraceae > Qipengyuania > Qipengyuania sp. RANM35. The sequence continues at coordinate 1,660,532 of NZ_CM196433.1, forward strand.
CCGCCGAGGAGCTCGAGCGGATCGAAGGCGAGCACGGCGCCAATGCCGAGGAACAGGCCGAGCTGCGCGAAGCGGTCAGCCGGTTGCGCGGCTCTATCGGCAATCTGAACCGCGAAGGCCGCGAGCGACTGCGCGCCGCGTTCGAGCAGGTCAACGCCCATTTCCAGCGCCTATTCACCCGGCTTTTCGAAGGCGGCGAGGCGCATCTCGCACTGATCGACAGCGACGATCCGCTGGAGGCCGGCCTCGAGATTTTCGCCCAGCCGCCTGGCAAGCGCCTCCAGTCGCTCACCCTGCTTTCCGGCGGCGAGCAGGCGCTGACCGCCACCGCGCTGATCTTCGCCCTGTTCCTCACCAACCCCGCGCCGATCTGCGTCCTCGACGAAGTCGACGCCCCGCTCGACGATGCCAACATCGACCGCTTCTGCGACCTGCTCGACGCGATGGTGAAAGAAACCGATACGCGTTACCTGATCGTCACGCACAATGCCGTGACCATGAGCCGCATGCACCGCCTCTTCGGCGTGACCATGATCGAAAAAGGCGTAAGCCGCCTCGTCAGCGTTGATCTTGGCGGCGCGGAGGAATTGCTGGCGGCGGAGTAGTTTCGCCGCTCGTCCTGCAGCCAGGGAGGACCGGTCCGTGACCAGACTCAAGACCCATACCGAAAGCCACGCGACATCGCGCATCGGCTGGCTTCGCGCCGCCGTCATGGGGGCCAACGACGGCATCGTCTCGACGGCGAGCCTGATCGTGGGTGTCGCGGCGGCCAGTGCGGGGCGCAGCGAAATCCTCGTCGCGGGAATGGCCTCTCTCTTTGCCGGGGCCATGTCGATGGCGGCGGGCGAGTATGTTTCCGTGAGTTCGCAGGCAGACACGGAAAAGGCGGACCTCGCCCGCGAAAAGAACGAACTCGCGACGGACTCGGAGTTCGAACACGCGGAGCTGGCCGCAGTCTATGAGGCTCGCGGTGTCGATGCCGCGACGGCAAAAGAAGTCGCTCGCCAGATGATGGACCACGATGCGCTCGGCGCGCACGCCCGCGACGAACTGGGCATTTCGGAGGCGAGCACGGCGCGTCCGCTGCAGGCAGCCATCGCGTCGGCCCTCACCTTCACCGCCGGCGCGGCGGCACCACTTCTCGTGGTGCCGTTCGCACCGCTGCAGTCCATAGTCATGGCGGTCGCAATCGCTTCGCTGATCTGCCTTGCGATCCTCGGCACGCTGGGGGCGAAGGCAGGCGGCGCACCGCTGGTGCCTTCGGTCCTGCGCGTGGTGTTCTGGGGCGCGATGGCCATGGTCGTCACCGCGCTCGTCGGGAAATTGTTCGGCGCTGCTGTCGCGTGATCGTTTTTCCGATAGGGATGGACGCCGGACCGAAACGATTTGATGGGATCAGGATGCTGAAATTCTCCGGTTACTCGATGGCCTTGGCGGTGATGGCGGGACTCTCCACCCCAGCCTCGGCGGAGAATCTCCAACCTCCTATCCTGCCGATGACCGACACTGAGCAGGCGCACCCTGACCTGCCCGTCGTCCTCTCGCAACGCGACCGGGCGGCAGTTGTCGATGACATCCTCGCCGAACGGATGGAGACGGTCATCCCTGCGATCATGCGCGAACAGGGCATCGACATGTGGATCCTGATGGCACGCGAATATTTCGAGGAGCCGGTGGTCGCCACCATGCTCGATGCGGAAAGCATGAGTGCCCGGCGGCGCACGATCCTGGTGTTCTATGACCCGGGCGACAACAAGGCGGTCGAGCGGCTTACGGTCAGCCGCTATGGCTTGGGCAACCTCTTCGCTGCCGCCTGGGATCCGGCGAAACAGCCCGACCAGTGGAAGGCAGTGGCCGAGATCATCGCCGCCCGCGATCCGAAACGGATCGCGATCAACACTTCCGACCTGACCGCCTTCGGCGACGGCATGACCCTGAGCCAGTACAAGGCGATGACGGCTGCGCTCCCCACCGGGTTCGAGGAGCGGATTGTCCCCGGCGAAACATTGTCGCTGCGCTGGCTGGAGAGCCGCACGCCGCGCGAGCTGGAAATCTACCCGGGCATCGTCCGCCTCGCCCATGCGGTGATCGGCGAGGCATTTTCGCGGAAAGTCATCACGCCGGGCAAGACCACGGCAGAGGAGGTCCAGTGGTGGTACCGCGACCGCCTGGCCGGGCTCGGCATCGATACCTGGTTTCACCCCTCGATCGGCATCCAGCGACAGGGCGTCGAGGGCATGATCGAAGGTGACGAGGTTATCCAGCCGGGCGACCTTCTGTGGACCGACTTCGGCATCACCTACATGCGCCTCAATACCGACACCCAGCACCTCGCCTATGTCCTGAAACCCGGCGAGACCGAGGCGCCTGCCGGTCTACGCGCGGGCCTCAAGGCAACCAACCGCGTACAGGACCTGTTGCGACAATCCTTCGCGGTCGGTTTGTCCGGTAACGAGGTGCTGGCGCGGGCACGGGCGAAGGCGCTGGCGGAAGGGCTCGATCCGTCGATCTATTCGCACCCGATCGGCTTCCACGGTCACGGGGCGGGAACTGCAATCGGATTTTGGGACAACCAGAAGGACGATCCGCGCGGCACCTATGCCATCCGGCCGAACACGACCTGGTCGATCGAGCTCACGAGCTACAATGCCGTGCCCGAATGGGGCGGCCAGAAGGTCGATTTCCGGTCCGAAGAAGACGCCTTTTTCGACGGCAAGGAGGTACACTTCCTCGATGGCCGTCAGACCGAACTCACGCTCATCCCGTCGGAATAGGATCAGGCCGCGAGCGCGGCGCGCAGGTCCTCGCGAATGGCCTTGAGACGCTGAAGCACGTCGCCGTCGGTGGACGGGGCCGGCGATGTCGCCTGCGCGGCCGCCTGCGGGTCGGGTACGCCTCGCAGCGCCGCCTTGGCCCCTTTCAGCGTGTAGCCTTCGCGATTGACCAGCCGGTCGATCCGCTCGACCAGCGTGACGTCCTCGGGCCGGTAGTAGCGGCGCCCGCCGCTGCGGGTGAGCGGCTTGAGCATGGGAAACTGCTGTTCCCAGTAACGCAGGACGTGGGGCTTGATGCCGGTCGCCTTGGCGACTTCGCCGATGGTGCGCAATGCGCCGGTTTCCTTGCCGTCGTCGAATGTCGCCATGGCGCCCTACCCTCTTGCGGCCTCAGCCGTTGGCTATGCGTTCCTTGAGCAGTTGGCTGGCGCGGAAGGTCATCACGCGGCGCGGCGTGATCGGCACCTCGACCCCGGTCTTGGGATTGCGGCCGATTCGTTCCTTCTTGTCGCGCAGCACGAAGCTGCCGAAGCCCGAAATCTTGACGTTTTCACCGTTGGCCAGCGCGTCGCACATCTTGGCAAGAATGGTCTCGACCATCTCGAGCGATTCCGCCCGACTAAGACCCATCTTGCGGTTGATCGTTTCGGCCAGGTCTGCCCTGGTCAATGTGCCCACCGAGCGCATCATGTCCATAATTCCCTTCCCCTGAGATGCGACCCTGAGTGAAGAAGCGGCCCTGTCGTAAACTTCACCAAGCAATATAGGGGGTTGGAGCGATTCTGGCAAACGCGCCCGGCGTTTTTTCGACCGATGGTCACATGCGGGCGAGCGAAGCACCCCAGGTGAAGCCGCCACCCATGGCTTCGAACATGACGAGATCGCCCTGCTTGATGCGCCCGTCGCGCACTGCGACGTCGAGCGCGAGTGGGACCGAAGCCGCAGAAGTATTGGCGTGGCGGTCGACCGTGACGATCACCTTTTCGGCCGGCAGGTCCAGCTTGCGCGCAGTCGCATCCAGGATCCGGGCATTGGCCTGATGCGGCACGACCCAGTCGATGTCTGCCGCCGTAAAGCCAGCCTCGTCAAGCACTTCGCCAAGAACCTCGGCAAGGTTCACCACGGCATGGCGGAAGACTTCGCGGCCACGCATGCGCAGGTGGCCGACGGTCTGCGTGGTCGAAGGGCCGCCGTCGACGTAGAGCATGTCCTTGTGCGCACCGTCGGCATGGAGGCGGCTGGCGAGGATGCCGGGGCCGTCCCCAACACCAACTGCGCCAACGTCCTGCGCCTCGAGCACGACAGCGCCCGCTCCGTCTCCGAAGAGGACGCAGGTGGTGCGATCTTCCCAATCGAGAATGCGACTGAATGTCTCTGCGCCGATCACCAGAGCCTTCTTCGCCATGCCGGTACGCAGCATCGCGTCTGCCGTGGTCAGGGCATAGAGGAAGCCCGAACACACCGCCTGCACGTCAAATGCGATCCCGCCGCCGCAGCCGAGCGCGGCCTGCACCTGAGTCGCGGTTGCGGGGAAGGTGTGGTCAGGTGTCGCAGTGGCAAGGACGATGAGGCCGATCTCGCCAGCTTCGATTCCAGCCGCGGCCAGCGCCTCACGCGCTGCCGCAGTGGCGAGGCTCGACGTGGTCTCGGTCTCGTCGGCGATGTAGCGCTGGCGGATGCCGGTGCGCTCGACGATCCACTCGTCGGAAGTGTCCACGCGGGCAGCGAGTTCGGCATTGGTAACGCACTTAGCCGGAAGCGCCGAGCCGGTGCCCTTGATGACCGAGCGGATCACTTGGCTGCCAGCCCGTCGCTGACTTCGCCCAGGTCGTGGCGGATGCGGTTGAGGATATCATCTTCGAGCAGGCGCGCGGCGACTTCGACCGCGTTGGCCACGCCCTTGGCATTGGCGCTGCCGTGGCTCTTCACCACGACACCGTTGAGGCCGAGGAAGACCGCGCCATTGTGGTTGTTGGGGTCGAGGTGGTGGCGCAGCAGCTCGGTTGCGGGGCGCGAGACGAGAAATCCGATCTTCGAACGGGTCGAACTGGTGAAGGCACGGCGCAGCAGGTCGGTCACGAAGCGCGCGGTGCCCTCGATCGCCTTCAGCGCGATGTTGCCGGAGAAACCATCGCACACGACCACGTCGCAGTCGCCACGGTTGATCTTGTCCGCTTCGACATAGCCTTCGAAGTCCATGTCGAGGCTGGTCGCGGCGCGAAGGATTTCGGCGGCCTGCTGGATGTCCTCGGTGCCCTTGGTTTCCTCGGTGCCGATATTGAGCAGGCGGGTACGCGGACGTTCCTTGCCGGTCACGATGCGCGAGTAGGCGGCACCCATGATGGCGAACTGGACGAGGTTGCGCGCATCGCATTCGCGGTTCGCGCCCAGGTCGAGCATGATGACATCGTTGTCGCCGAGCGTGGGCAGCAGTGCAGCCAGGGCGGGACGGTCGAGTCCGGGCATGGTGCGCAATGCGAGCTTCGAGATTGCCATGAGAGCGCCGGTGTTGCCGGCGGAGACTGCCGCACCCGCCAGCCCCTGCTTCACCGCATCGACGGCGAGGCCCATGCTGGTGGTCTTGGCGCGGCGCAGCGCCCTGGAGGGCTTTTCGTCGCCGGCGATCACATCCTCGCAGTGGAGGATTTCCGACGCGCCGGACATGCCAGGGTGATTCTCGAGCGCGGCCTTGATGCGCGTCTCGTCACCCACCAGCAGGAATTTGAACTTGTCGTGGCGGCGACGGGCAAGCGCCGCGCCCTCGACCATCACGCGCACGCCTTCATCGCCGCCCATCGCATCAACAGCGATACGCGGCAGGCTCATGCGCTAACTCCGGTTCTGCTTGCGGTCTTAAAGACCGACGGCGATGATTTCGCGACCGTTGTAGTGGCCGCAATGCGGGCACAGGTTGTGCGGACGCTTGAGTTCACCGCAGTTCGAGCACTCGTGATGGGCTTCGACCTTCAGCGAATCATGCGCACGGCGGTTGCCGCGACGGTGGGGCGATACTTTCCTCTTGGGGACGGCCATGGCGGCACCTGTTCCTCAAACAATTACAGTCAATTTCGGTGGCCGCCCTAGGGGAAGGTCCGGCAACGCACAAGAGCGCGTGAACCCGAATATTCCCGACCGTGGCGGTGAAGGCGCGCGCTATACCGATTTTTGCGGGGGATGCAAGCGGCGGGAAGCCCCTGTCGCGATTGCCTGCTTCCCTTCCCCGTCGTAGCAACGCGGCGGGTCCGAAACGAGAAAAGAGGGAGGGATCGCATGGCCGTAGTCCTGCCAGTTACGCTTACCGCCGCAGCCGCTGCCGCAGTCATCAACATTTGGCTCGGTATCCGGGTCGGCCAGATGCGCGTGAAGCACAAGGTTTCAATCGGTGACGACGCCGGCGGTCCGCTGACCGCCCGCATGCGCGCCCAGCTCAATTTCGTCGAGAACACCGCCTTCGTCCTCGTCCTGGTCGCAGCCATAGAACTGGCCGGTCGCGGCAATCCGTGGCTTTCCTGGGTAGTTGCGATCTACATGCTGGGCAGGCTTGCCCACGCCTTCGGCATGGACGGCGGATCGCTCGGCAAGGGTCGTTCGATCGGGATCATGATCACCATGCTGACGCAGCTCGGCCTCTCGGTCGTGGCCGTCCTGATCGTCCTCGGCGTAATGTGAATTCTTCGGGCCGGGGCACAATGCTCCGGCCCTTCCCGCCTTACTGGAGAGCGTAATCGCTCACAAAGGCATTGGTCTGGCGCTCGCGCCCGAAGGTGCTCGTCGGGCCATGGCCGGGAATGAAGGTCACGTCATTGCCCAGCGGCCAGAGCTTCTGGGTGATCGCATCGATCAGGTCCTGGTGGTTGCCCATCGGAAAATCGGTCCGCCCGATGCTGCCCTGGAAGAGCACGTCGCCGACGACGGCAAACTTGCTAGGGCGGTGGAAGAAGACCACGTGCCCTGGCGTGTGTCCGGGACAATGGATGACCTCGAGCTCCAGCTCGCCCACCGTGACCTTGTCACCGTCCTGCAGCCAGCGATCAGGCTCGAATACCTGCCCGTTGACGCCGTACTTTGCCCCATCCTCATCAAGGCGGCTGATCCAGAAGCGATCCGCCTCGTGCGGCCCTTCGATCGGCACGTCGAGCTCCTTGGCAAGAATCCCCGCCTCGCCGCAGTGGTCGATGTGACCATGGGTGATGAGAATCTTTTCGAGTTCCACCCCGGTCTGCTTCAGTGCCGCCTTCAACCGGTCGAGATCGCCGCCCGGATCGATCAGCGCGCCTCTGTTGGTCTTGGTGCACCAGATCAGCGAGCAATTCTGCTGCAGCGGAGTAACCGGGATGATGCCGGCTTTCATGGGCGGGGTCGCGGGGGTTTCGGTCATGAATTCAGAAATGGCGAAAAGGCGCGCGCGACACAAGCGCCGCGCACGCCCTTCAGTATCTCCGGTCCTTCAGCCCCGGCAAGCAACGCCCGGATGATGACTGAAACCAGGATCGAAACCGCCGAATGCCTTGACCAGCATCCCGTAAGCCTGGACCTCCCCAAAACCGTCCAGGCCGGGCGTGTCGTTCCGCCCACTGTAGGCACATATAGATGAAGCCACTCCTCCAGATTCGATCGGCGTGATCTTGCCGTTCCCGGTTATCTCGCCCGCGAAACCGGGAGACGAGATCACCAGCAAGAGTGAAGCAGTCCAGATTTTTCGATTAATCGCCATGATGCACCCTCCCTTGTCGAAGATGCGACCCAGCGGCCCGCCGATACTTTTATCTGTCGGCGGCGGCGTTGTAGGATGGGAATCGTTCAAAAGTGTGGCAACCCGATAAGGTTGTTCAGACGCGCCCGCCCTTCCATACAACCCGACCGATAACCTCGACCTCATCGCGCGCAAGTTCGATGGGGGCGTAGGCGTCGTTGGCGCTGATCAGAGCGATGTGGCCCGGGCCGCGCGCCTGGACCTGCTTGACGTGGAGCGCGTCACCGATGCGCACGACGTGGACGCCCTCGCCCGCGCGCTTGTTGCGGTCGACGAAGATTTCGTCGCCACTCCGCAACAGCGGCTCCATGCTGTCGCCTTCGACGCGGATCGCGGTGAGGTCGGCACCTTCGAGCCCCATCTCACGCAACCAGCGGCGCGAAAATCGGAAGCTGTCGAAGGAAATTTCCTCCGCAGAAAACGCCCCCGGCCCTGCCGATGCATCGAGCGGGAGGCGCTGCACTTCGACCCAGTCATCGATCCCGGCAGCGGCATACTCGGCCAGGGCGGCGCGGCGCTGCGTAGGCGCGTCGAGGCGGGTATCGTCGAACCGGCGCGTTTCGATGAGACGGGTCGAAACTCCAAGAAATTCAGCAATCTTGCGCAGGTCCGGCTCGTCGAGATGGCGCGGGCTACCACGCGTCACATATTGCTGGAGATAGGCCGGATTGCGACCGATCATGCGCGACAGGCCTGCGAGGCTGGCGCCGCTCCTGCGCGCCAGGTCCTGCAATCGCCCCCGGGCATGTTGTTCGCTGCGTGAGATGTCTTCCATGTTTTTTCCTATACCATAGGATTTTTCCTAGACAAGTAGGATTTCATTTGGAACATAACTGGAACAAATGGCGCGATTCGCCAGTCAGTTCAGTCAATTGGGGAGCAACAGATGCTGATCCGTTCCGTCGAGAAATTCCTTCGCCAGCACGAAATGGCGGCCACGAAATTCGGTCGCCTTGCCGCGCACGACCCGCGATTCGTCCTCGACCTGCGCATGGGCCGCGAGCCGCGCGACCGCACCGAACAGCGCATCATCGGCTTCATGGCCGGTTTCGATGCCGCCGCCGAGGCTGCCAGCAAGGAGGTCGCCCATGTCGGTTGAGGCCCCCATCCGCCGCAAGGCCCCCGTCCGCCCGCGCCGCTCGACCACTGACCGCCTACGCACCGCACTGGCCGTCCTCGGCGATCATCAGGGCCAGGTGCTGACCCACTCAGAGCGCCCCTGGGCCAGTATTACCTTTGCCGGCGCGCGCCACAGCTTCGCGATCCTGTTCGCCGGTGATGCCGCCGTGGCGTCAGGCGAACGCTTCGTCGCTGCCCTGCCCGATCACGAGTTCGCAATCCCCGGCCAGCTTGTGGCCGATGCGAACATTGTCGAGGTGGAGCATCGCCTGCTGCCCTCGCCTCGCCTCGTCGTGCAATGCGAACTCCTGTTGCTGGAGGACGGCTGAGCGAATATTCCCTGTTAAACCGCCGATAACTGGCGGGCAAACGGGGAGAAACGTAATGCGCCGACTGCTCCTGGCTGCCATTCTCGGGGCCGTCGCTGTCCCCGCGTTCGCACAGGACCTCGAAAACCAGGAGATCATGGTCACTGCCACGCGGATCGAGCAGGATGACTACTCGGACGACATGCCTGCGGTCGGTTTGCGCCGGCCGGCAGACTTCCTTGTCCAGACAGTGGCAATTCGCGGCGATACGCGCGCCCCGAAGCAGCGGAGCAAGGAAATCCGCACCATGCTCGCTGATGCGATAAGGCGGGCCGACAAGGCCGGGGTCGAGCTGGCCTATGGCGACTACGTGCTGACCCGACTGACTGCGCAGAATGCCGAGGAGATCACGCTCCAGTCCGACAACCGTCCGGACAGCGAACGCGTAGTCTTTCTGGTGAAGGCGAAACTAGCTGGCACGCAGAGCGGCGAGTCGGCGCAGGCGCAGATTGCCCGGTACATCGAATCCGTTCCCGAAGTCGGTCGCGCGCAGATGGACGAATGGGGCGACAGCTCACTCTCTATCGTCGGGCCGGACGGCTACCGCCCCGCCATAGCGAGTGCGATCGCCGAAGATGCCAACGCCATGGCATCACGCATGGGCCAAGGCTACGCCGTCGAGGTCGAGGGACTGAACATGCCCGTCCAATGGGCAAAGGCCGGACCGGGCGAGGTCCTGCTCTACATTCCCTATAAGTTGACGATCGTCCCCCGCCCCTGAGCCATCAGTAACCGAGGTCGAGGTCGAGCTGCGGCCAGACCGGCTCGCCCTTCTGCCAGCGTTCGAGATTCTCGACGAAGCGGTCGGCGCTGCGCTGGAACATCTTGGTCTGCGCGCGGCCCGACAGGTGCATGGTGACCTGCGCATTGTCGAGATCCCACAAGGGGTGGTCGGCGGGCAGCGGTTCCGGATCGGTGACGTCGAGCAGGGCAGCTTCGATCGACTTCTTTTCCAGCGCCGAAACCAGAGCATCCTGGTCGACCACGTCGCCGCGGGCGATGTTCACTAGAACGGCATTCGGGCGCATCGCGGCAAGTTCGATCTCGCCGATCATGTGGCGGGTTTCCGGCGTCGAGGGGACCGCCAGCACGACCCAGTCGAACTCGCCCAGCTTCTCGCGCCACTCGCCGGGGCGCAGCGCCCCATCACTGCCCGAACGGCGCACCGGGATCACCTTCATGTCGAAGGCCTCGAGCCGCGTCTTGATGAGCGATCCGATGGCTCCCATGCCGAGCAGCAGGACACGCTCGCCCGACAGTTCGCGCTTGCCCGGACTGTCGAGCAGCCACTCGTGACGCTCCTGCGCGCGGACCACTTCGCGATAGCCCTTGGCATGGGCCAGCATCAGCATGACGACATATTCGGCAATGGTGATCGCGTTGATGCCGACGCCATTGGTCACCACCACGCCGCGTTCCTTGAGCAGGTCGAGCGGCATGAAATCGAGACCCGCGTAGATCGAGTTCATCCACTTGAGATTGGTCGCCGCCTTGGCGATCTCGACCATCGGTTCCTTCTCGTTGAGGTCGAACCAGCCGATCTCCGCCTCGGGCGCGAATTCCAGCGCTTGCTCCTTGCTCATGAACCAAAGCGGCTCGATCCACTCGGGCAGGCGCGGTTCGACCAGCGGGCGGATGAGGGCGGAGAGGACGGCTTTGGTCATGAGAGGCTCCGGTAGGTGTCGAGCATGGGCGGGCGGTGCAGGCAGGCGTCGAAATCGAACGCTCGCGTCTTCAGCGGCGCGATCGCAACCGCATCGGGATGGCGCGGGTTCATCATCACGATATCGCCTTCGGGCAGGACGCGCGAGGGGATGGACGCGAGGAGCGATCTTCCGGTCTCCAGCCAGTCGTCGACCCAGGCGCGAATGGCGTCCTCGCCATCGCCATCTGGCACGCCGAGCGGTTCGGCTTCCACATCGGTCCAGCCAAGGAGATAGTCGGTCGCACGCTCGGCCCTGTCTTCCGGCAGATAGCGCAGCGCCACCAGCACCGCGAGACCAGCTTCGGAAGCGAAGTTCACCACGGGCCTGCCGGGCGAGGAGTAGCGCGCCCCATGTCGCTGCGGCCCAGCCCCGTCTAGCGCCACGAAGGGCGCACGGGTGAGCCGCCAGAGCCTCACCCGGCCGAGGCCTCGAACCGGACCTTGCGCGGACCGGCAATGTCGAGGATTGCCTCGGCGACTTCCGAGGCATTGCGCAGGACATGGCTCGGCGGGACCTGCATCACGTCGACGCGATGCTGTTCCTGCCATTGCTCGCGGGAATCCGCCGGACGCTTGCGGAACGGGTCGTCCTCGACCTCGATCGCCAGGTGCGCCGCCACGCAGTAGAAATGCAGCGTGAAGTCCGGCCCCTCGAAGTCGCGGACGAATGCCAGACCCCGCGGCGCGTCCTTGAGATGCTGCCAGAGGAGGGTCCGGGGATCGGCCATGGCTAGAGCTTCCATTCCCAGCCGAGCGGGTCGCCATCCATCACCTCGACGCCCTTGGCCGCGAGGCTTTCACGGATGGCATCACTGGTGGCAAAATCCTTGGCCGCGCGCGCTTCCTTGCGACGGATCAGTTCGGCCTCGATCTCGGCTTCGTCGATCTGCGCAGCGACGGGCCTGATCCGCAAATCCTCGCGGGTCAGTGTGAACAGGTCGAGGCCGAGTACACGGTCCATGTCCTCGATCACTGCGCGCTTGACCCCGCCATCGACCTTCTTGACCGCCAGTGCTTCCTCGAGGGCGACAAGCGCGATGGCGGTGTTCAGATCCTCCGAGACCGCAGCGTCGAATTTCTCGCGCATGGGCGCGAACTTGGGATGCGAAGGATCGCCGGGGGTCTCGTCGCTCAGACGCTTGACCGCCATGACCATCCGCTTCAGCCGCGTCAGAGCAGCGCCCAGCCCTTCCCAGCTGAACTCCAGCTCGCTGCGGTAATGTGCCTGCAGGCACATCAGGCGATAGGCGAGCGGGTGGTAGCCCTTGTCGACCAGCAGCTGCAGGCGCAGGAATTCGCCCGCGCTCTTGCTCATCTTGCCGCTGCGCTCGACGAGGAAGTTGTTGTGCATCCAGATCCGCGCGCCGCTGTTCTCGGCATTGTCGAGACCATTGGTGCAGCAATAGGCCTGGTTCTGCGCGATCTCGTTCGGGTGGTGGATTTCGCGGTGGTCGATGCCGCCGGTGTGGATGTCGAAAGGGAAGCCGAGCAGTGCCTCGCCCATGACCGAGCATTCGAGATGCCAGCCGGGTGCGCCGCGGCCCCATGGGCTGTCCCACTCCATCTGGCGCGTCTCACCCTCGGGCGTCTTGCGCCAGATAGCGAAGTCTGCGGCATTGCGCTTGCCCTCGACGGTTTCGATCCGGCCCTCGCCCTCGTCCGTGACGGCGCGTGCGAGGCGGCCGTAGTCGGCCACCGTCGAGACATCGAAATAGAGCCCGCTGTCGAGCTCGTAGCAGTGCTTGTCGGCGATACGCTCGCCCCACGCGATCATCGCCTCGACATATTCGGTCGCACGCGGGTGCTGCTTGCCGGTGATGTTGAGGCGGGCCAGGTCGTTCTCGAAGTCTTCCTGGTAGAATTTGGCGATGTCCCAGGCGGACCTGCCCGCCTTGGCCGCCATCTTCTCCATCTTGTCCTCGCCCTCGTCAGCATCGGAGGTGAGGTGGCCGACATCGGTGATGTTGATGACGTGGGTGAGGTCGTACCCCTTCCAGCGCAGCACGCGGCCGAGCGTGTCGGAGAACACGTAGGCGCGCATGTTGCCAATGTGCTGGTAATTGTAGACCGTCGGCCCGCAGGAATAGACGCGCGCCTCGCCCGGGTGGACGGGGGTGAAGGTTTCCAGCTCGCGCGTGAGCGAGTTGAACAGCTTGAGCGGCACGTCGGTCATGCGCGGCGCATAGGTTGCCGCCGCGCTACTGCCAACCCTCCCATCGCACGGATTCTTCGATCGGCGCGCGGGCGACGGAGAAGTTGTTCACGGGCGCATCCGGATCGCGGTGACCGATGGCTACGCCGCAGAAGAAGATATGATCATCGGGAATGTCGACCATCTCGCGGATCTGCGGGCTGTAGACCGCCCAAGCCTCCTGGAAGCAGGTGTCGAGCCCTTCCTCGCGGCACAGCAGGCCGATGGTCTGCAGCCACATGCCGATGTCCGACCATTGTGGCGGGCCCATGTAATTCGGCGTGTGGACCAACATCAGGACGGGTGCCCCGAAGGCGCGGAAGTTGTTGGCGAACCACATCAGCCGCTTGCCCTTCTCCTCGCGGGAGATTTCGAGCGCGCCGTACATGTCCTCGCCCACACCCCTGCGACGCAGTTCGTAGGCACCGTCGAGTTCCGGCGGATAGACGTGATATTCCGGAGCGAAAGCCTCCCGCCCCTTTGGCAGGTCCTGCGCTACGCGAGCGAAGAGCTTCTGCATCGGCTCGCCGGTGAGGACGATCCCGTGCCATGGCTGGGTATTGCCGCCCGAGGGCGAGCGCTGCGCCTTTTCGAGGATGCGCGCCAGCGTCTCACGCTCCACCGGCTTGTCGAGAAAGGCCCGCACCGAGCGGCGGGACTGGACGGCTTCGCTGACGGTCATGTTCATCGCCCGAACGCTAACGCGCCGGGAAAGAAGTGCAAGCACTCCCGCCCCGGCGCGCTGGAAATTGCAGCGATGCGCGGCCGATTACTCGGTGGCGGCTTCCGCTTCGACGGCGACTTCGCCCTCGGGGCGCACGGCGCCCGGTGCCGGACCCATGTCCTCGGCGTCGACCATCTTGAACTTGCCCTTGCGGAACTCGTCCTCGGTGGCGGGCGCGAGGTCGGGACGACCGACGATGATGCCCATCTTGATCTTGCACTTGGCGTACTGGGTTTCGCCTTCCTCGACCTCGAGCGCGAGCACGTCCTTGGCTTCGCTCTTCACGGTGAATTCGTGACGGCCCGGCGTGGTTTGCATGACGAAGTACTTGCCTGCGCCAAGCGAGCTAACCTTCTCGCCGTTTTCGTTAACCGAGCAGCCGAGCGCGAAGCCCGCGCCGCCGGGGCGGAAGAACACGATCTGGCCCATGCCGGCAGGTGCGGTCGGGAGGACGATGGGTTCCACCGGCTCCTTGTCCTTGGCGACGACCGGCGCGGAAATGCCGGCCAGCAGCAGCGAGGCCGCCAGCGTCTTTGCGATCTTCATTCTGGTTTTCCTTCTTCGGTAACGTCCGTTCCCCCCTCGGGACCGGAAAGCTCTTGGGCCGGCTGCATATCCGCCGGATCGGCAGTTGCCGGGACGGCAGGCTTGGGGACCTGGAAGTCCGCAGCCAGCTTGGCGGAGGCCAGTGCCCCTGCCGGGATGTCGATATTGCCGCCGCCAATGAAGTAGCCGATCAGCCCGATGGGCAGCGGCGAGGCGGCCGAGGCGACATTGATGGCGTTGACGGTGCCTGTGCGATCCCTGCCCTCGCCCCGCTCGATCAGTTCCATGCTGCGCAGCCGCATCTGCGTGCCGCCGATGTCGAGCCAGCGTGCGGCGAGAACCAGTTCGCCCGCCGCACCCATGCCGCCTGCCTTCTTGGCATGGACGACTTCGCCTTGCCCTTCCGCACCGGCGGGGACCAGTTCCACGCCCTCGATCACGATCGGTTCCGCGAGCCGGATGCGGTAGCTATCGAGCGACTTGCTGGTCTTGCTGCCGAGCGGGTCGAGGATCTCGATAACAATCGAGGTCAGCTTGGGAATGGTGACCATCTCCGCTGCAACGGCAGCGGGCGCTGGTTCCTGCTGGGTTTCGACCACCGCTTCTGTTGCGACGACCTCTGCGTCCACGTCCTGCGCCATCGCAGGAGCGACCAAACCGCCCAAGGCGGCAGCGGCGACGGCCCAAAGGCCGACATCACCCGTTTTCATTTGATAGCGAACCCCGTTTCCCTGTCGCGGGGTAATTATCACTGCAGTTTTTGCATGCAAGCGGGAAAGCGGACTAATCGACGTCGAAAAGATCGGCCAATTGCTCGATAATCGTGCCGCCCAATTGTTCGACATCCATGATCGTTACAGAGCGCTTGTAGTAACGGGTCACGTCGTGGCCGATGCCGATGGCGGCCAACTGCACAGGCGACTGGCGTTCGATCCAGTCGATGACCTTGCGAAGGTGGCTTTCGAGATAGCCCGCCTGGTTGACCGACAGCGTACTGTCGTCGACCGGCGCGCCGTCGGAAATCACCATCAGGATGCGGCGATCTTCCGGCCGAGCGAGCAGGCGGGCGTGTGCCCAGAGCAGCGCCTCGCCGTCGATGTTTTCCTTGAGCAGGCCTTCGCGCATCATCAGGCCGAGATTGCGGCGCGCGCGGCGCCACGGCTCGTCGGCCTTCTTGTAGAGGATGTGGCGCAAATCGTTGAGGCGGCCGGGATTGGCCGGGCGTCCGTCGGCGAGCCACGCCTCGCGACTCTGCCCGCCCTTCCACGCACGGGTGGTGAAGCCGAGGATTTCGGTCTTCACGCCGCAACGCTCCAACGTGCGCGCAAGGATGTCGGCACTGATCGCGGCGATGCTGATCGGGCGGCCGCGCATCGAGCCGGAATTGTCGATCAGGAGGGTGACGACCGTGTCCTTGAATTCGGTATCGCGTTCGATCTTGTAGCTCAGCGCATGGCCGGGGCTGATGACCACGCGGGTGAGGCGCGCGGCATCGAGCAGGCCTTCTTCCTGGTCGAAATCCCAGCTGCGGTTTTGCTGGGCCATGAGGCGGCGCTGGAGGCGGTTCGCGAGCCGCGTAACGATGCCCTGCAGGCCTGCCAGCTGGCTGTCGAGATAGGCGCGCAGGCGATCGAGTTCCTCGGCATCGCACAGCTCGCCCGCCTCGACCACTTCGTCGAACTTCTCGGTATAGGCCCTGTAGTCGAAGCTTTCGGGCAAATCGGTCCAGGGGCGGTTGGGACGGACGGGCTGCATGCCCTCTTCGCCCTCGTCGTCCGGGTCGCCATCGGACATTTCCTGCTCACCCTCGACCTCGCGGTCGGAGTCGCCGTCGGCCTCGCCATCGCTGACCTCGGCGCGGGCGTCGCTCGCCTGCGGTTCGGCGGCGCCTTCCTGTTCGTCCTCGCCGCTTTCCTGGTCGTCAGGCGTCTCGCCGTCCTCGTCCGGGCTGTCGTCGGCATCGGTGGCATCGGGATTGTCGGGCAGCGTCAGCTCGAGATGCCGCAACATGTCGAGCGCCAGATCCTGAAAGGCGCGCTGGTTGTCGAGCGCGCCCGCAAGATCCTCCATATCGGTGCCGATCTTGGCGAGGATGTCCTTGCGGACCATCTCGACGCCGGCCTTTGCCCGATCGGGGATCGCCTCGCCGGTCAGTGCCTCGCGCAGCATCAGGGACAGGGCGGTCGGCAGCGGCACCTGCGTGGGATCATCGGCGCGCGCGATGGGATCGGACGCCGTGCGCATCTCGACTGCCGAATGCAGGTTGTCGCGGATACCTGCGTAGTTGGTCGCCCCGATTGCCTCGTAGCGAACCTGCTCGATTGCGTCGTAACAGGCCCGTGCGATCGGTTCGGGAGGTGCGCCCGATGCATGGAGCCGCTCGTTGTGATGGCGCAGCTTCAGCGCGAAGCTGTCGGCAAAACCGCGCGCCTCGGTCGCCTGCTCGCGCGGCAAGTTGCGGCCCGGCAACGGCACGCGGAAGTTCTTGCCCGCCTGGCTCGGTGCATCCGCGCTCCACGCCACCTCGACCTCCGGCTCGTGCGCAAGCGCACGCGACGCGCCGGTCAGCGCCTGCTTGAACAGGTCGAGAGGCGTTTGTTCGGCCATCAGCTAGTCGGGATGGTCATGCCGTGGGAATGGTTTGGCCGGTCTTGGCCCAGTCGGCGAGGAAGCCTTCGATGCCCTTGTCGGTCAGGATGTGCTTGAACAGCCCCTTGATGACCGCCGGCGGCATGGTCGCGACGTCGGCGCCGATCAGCGCGCTCTGGAGCACGTGGACGGGATTGCGGATCGAAGCGACCAGCACCTCGGTCTCGAAGCCGTAATTGCTGTAGATCGTGACGATATCCTCGATCAGCGCCATGCCGTCGAAACCGTTGTCGTCATGCCGGCCGACGAAGGGCGAGATGAAGGTCGCACCGGCCTTGGCCGCGAGTAGCGCCTGGTTGGCGCTGAAGCACAGGGTGACGTTGACCATGGTCCCGTCATTGGTGAGCTTCTTGCAGGTCTTGAGCCCGTCGATCGTCAGCGGAACCTTGATGCAAACGTTGTCGGCGATCTTCCGCAGCGTCTCGGCTTCCTTCATCATCGTCTCGTGGTCGAGCGCGACGACTTCGGCGCTGACCGGACCGTCGACGATGCCGCAGATTTCCTTCGTCACTTCCATGAAGTCCCGGCCCGACTTGGCGATCAGCGAGGGATTGGTGGTGACGCCGTCGAGGAGGCCGGTCTCAGCCAGCTCCTTGATGTCGGCGATGTCTGCGGTGTCGACGAAGAATTTCATGATGGCTCCCGAATCCGGATAGGCGAAGTCTGCGCCCGCCCCTATGCGATCGGCATGGGAAGAACCAGACTTAGGATCAGTGCCTGCTTTGCCGCCATGCTCGCCGCATGGCAACCTTGTGCGGCACATGCGGCGGACGATGAAACGCAGCTGTGGCTGATGTTCGACGCATCGACGCCGCTCGATGCGCGGACCGACCTGACTTTCCTCGTCATGCCCCGCTTTCGCGACGCCACAAGGGGAGAAGACCAGGTCGTGCTGCGCGCGGCGCTCGACCGTGAATTGTCGAGCGCGCTGAGCGTGGGCGGCGGGTTGACCTATGTCGTCGGGCCGGACTCGTTCCGCCCGTTCCAGCAGGTCGAACTTTCGCAGGGTGACCTCTCGCTGCGCTTTCGCCTCGAAGAAATCACCGGCGGCGGTGTGGACCGGCTGGGCCTGCGCGAGCGCGTGCAGGTGAAGTACAAGGTCAACCTTGCCGAGCACACCAGCCTCAGCGTCGCGGAGGAATGGATCGATTCGGTCCGATCCGAGCGGCGCGATACCTTGCCGGCCCGCGACCAGTGGCGCACGGTCGCAACCGTGCGGCAGGACATCGGCGAGCATCTCCACGCCGGGTTCGGCTACACGCTGATCGTAGCCCCGGCGCGCGACGAATTGCCGACGCGCGTCATCCACGCACCCATGTTGACGGGCGGCTGGAGCTTCTAGTAGCCCGCGCCGCCGACGCCGAAGACGCCGATGATCAGCGGGTCATTGGTCTCGCGCGGATTGGCGCGGATCGCCGCTTCCTCGACCCCCATCTGGTGCCAGATGGTGTTGTCGATGTTGTTGGCAAAGCGAGTGGTGGCACCGGCAAGGTCGACGCCGGTGAGGCCACGTAGAAGCTCGCCCACCAGCGGATCGCTGGCAACGCGCATCGCATCACCGAGCTCCGGCACCATCGCCTCGACCAATGATTTGCCCATCGAACCTCGCAGGAAAGAAGTGGCAGCGGTAGGCCCGCCGCGAACAAGGTCGATGGCGTTCTGGATACCGATCGTGCGCACTGCCTCGGTCACCAGCGGCGCGGCACGTTCTGCACCTTCGTAAGCGATATCGGCAAAGGCACCTTCCAGTCGGTTCTTGAACAGGCTCGAGGTGAGGATCCGGCTCAATACGTCGCCACGCGTGCCGAGGAGATTGCCGAGGCCCAGCTGCGCAACCTGGCTGTCCCAGAAGCCATCGGACTGGAGCATGCGGCCAAAGGCGCGTTCGCTCGACAGGAAGAGAATGCGCTGCACCGCGTCGACCATGCTGAAACCGGGCAGGCCGGCGCATGACGGGAGCGCGAGTGCCGCGCCGCCCAGCGTCAGTCCGCCAAGAAAGGCCCTGCGACCGGTGGGTTGTTCGAGAAATTGGGTCATATCGTCAGTCCTCTTGGTTCCCACCCTTGTGTGGCCATCGTGCCGCCGCCCATATGGCGGGACCATGAACCGCGTTCGTTGCCTCGTCCTCAATGCCGCACTCGGCCCGCTGGATTACCGCGTGCCCGACGGCATGGAGGTCGAGCCCGGTTCGGTGGTCGAATGCCCGCTGGGCCCGCGCACCGTGATCGGGATCGTATGGGAGGCTGAACGGCTGCCCGGGACCGAGGTTCCGGCAGAAAAGCTGCGTCCCTTGCGCGATGTGCTTCCGGTTCCGCCCCTGTCCGCGCCCTTGCGGCGGCTGATCGAATGGACGGCCGACTACTACGTCGCCTCCATGGCCGGTGTCGCGCGCATGGCGCTGAGTTCGGGGGGTGCGCTCAAGGGTCCGGCGACAATGACCGAGTATCGCCTCACCGGCGGCATGCCCGAGCGGCTGACCCCGCAACGCCTCGCCGCCATGGAGGCGCTGGAGGGCGAGCAGGCCAACATCCGCGAACTGGCAGGCCTTGCGGGCGTCTCCGAAGGCGTGCTGCGCGGTCTCGTCAACCAGGGCGTTCTCGAACCGGTCGAGGTCGATTGCGACCGCCCCTACGACGAGGCGCGGCCCGACTTCGCCCATGTCGAGCTCAGCCCCCAACAGGCCGAAGCCTCGGCCACCTTTGCAGAGGCGGTACGCAAGGGCGAATTCGCGCCCTTCCTGCTCGACGGCGTGACCGGATCGGGCAAGACCGAGACCTATTTCGAACCTGTCGCAGAGGCATTGCGGATGGGGCGGCAGGTGCTCGTGCTGCTTCCCGAAATCGCGCTGACCGAGAATTTCCTCCACCGCTTCGAGGAGCGTTTCGGCGCAGCGCCGGTGCTGTGGCACTCCTCATTAAAATCGACCGAGCGCCGGCGCGCCTATCGTGCGGTTGCCAGCGGGAGTGCGCAGGTCGTGGTCGGCGCGCGCTCGGCGCTGTTCCTTCCGTTCCGCAAGCTCGGCCTCATCGTCGTCGACGAGGCGCACGAAGTTAGTTTCAAGCAGGAGGATGGCGTGCGCTACAACGCGCGCGACGTCGCGGTGATGCGTGCGCATTTCGAGAAGGTGCCGGTGGTCCTCGCCAGCGCCACGCCCGCGCTCGAGAGCCTGCAGATGGCCGAAAGCGGGATCTACACCAAGATTGACCTGCCGAGCCGTTTTGGCGGTGCCGAGCTGCCCGCGATCGACACCATCGACCTGACGCAGGAGAAGCCGCCGCACGGCATGTGGCTCGCCCAGCGACTGGTCGACGGGATCGAGGAACGGCTGGCCAGGGGCGAGCAGTCGCTGCTGTTCCTCAATCGCCGCGGCTATGCACCGCTGACGCTGTGCCGCAATTGCGGCTTCCGCTTCCAGTGCCCCAATTGCAGCGCCTGGCTGGTCGAGCACCGCTTCTCGCGCCGTCTTGCCTGCCATCATTGCGGGCACGAGACGCCCAGCCCCAATGCCTGTCCCGAATGCGGCGAGCCCGATTGCCTCGTCGCGTGCGGGCCGGGGGTCGAACGCATCGCCGACGAGGTAGCCGAGCGCCTGCCCGATGCGCGGGTCTTCGTGGCGACCTCCGACACGCTCAACTCACCCGGCAAGGCGGCGGAGTTCATCGCGCTGGTGGGGGCGGGCGAGATCGACGTCATTGTCGGCACGCAACTGGTAACCAAGGGGTTCCATTTCCCCGAGCTGACCCTCGTCGGGGTGGTCGATGCCGACCTCGGCCTCGAAGGCGGGGACCTGCGGGCAGGCGAGCGGACCTACCAGCAGGTTGCACAGGTTGCCGGACGCGCGGGTCGCGGCTCAAAGCCGGGTGAAGTGCTGATCCAGACGCGCCACCCTGAAGCCAGCGTTATCGCCGCACTCGCCGCTGGTGACCGCGACGCCTTCTACTCCGCCGAGACCGAGGGACGTCGTCATGCCGGCGCGCCGCCCTTCGGCCGCTGGGCGGCGATCATCATCTCTTCCGAAGACGATGCGGAAGCCCGCGAGGCTGCCAATCGGCTGGGCGCCTTCCGGCCGCAGGTGGATGATTGCCAGATCCTCGGCCCCGCCCCTGCCCCGATGGCGCTGCTACGCGGACGCTATCGCTATCGTTTCCTCATCAATTCGCGGCGATCGGTGCAGTTGCAGGACGTCATTCGCGGCTGGCTGAGGCAGGTCGACCACCCGCCCGGCGTGCGCGTCGCGGTGGACGTCGATCCCTATAGTTTCGTCTAGTCCTGCTCGCTGTCGAACACGGCGCGTGCCGCCTCGACCTTGCCGATATTGGCAATCGCCCAATTGCCCAGCCGCGCCACGGGGTCGCACAGCGAGCGACCCAGTGCCGTCAGCGCATAATCGACACGCGGCGGAACGCTGGGCGTAACGGTGCGATTGACCAGCCCGTCCCGCTCCAGTCCGCGCAGCGTGCGGGTCAACATGCGCTGCGAGATCCCGGGAATGTCGCGGCGCAATTCATTGAAACGGCGCGATCCATCCGCAAGGCCCATGACCACGCGCACCGACCATTTGTCGCCGACGCGGGCGAGGATGTCGTTCACCGCCGTGCACTGCGGCGTGTCGTGAACTTCAAGGGTAACACCGGTGTCCCTATCGGACAGGAAAGTGCCTTCTTGCGCGGGTCGGGGTGCAGTTTCCATATGGCCTCCAGGTTATCAATAGTAACTATGGAGTCCCGCATATGCAAATCCTTCGCATCGACAGTTCGACGACCGGCGACCAGTCCATCAGCCGCAAGCTGACCGACGAGCTGCTCGCCCATTTCACCGCCAAGCATCCCGATGCGAAGGTCGTGACCCGCGACCTCGTGGCCGACCCGCTGGCACATATCGACCCGATCACCACCAGGGCGATCCGCACGCCGCCCGAAACGCACGAGGAGGCCGTCGCTGCCGCTTATCCCGACCAGCGCGCCGTGCTCGACGAATTCCTCGCCTCCGACGTCGTGATCATCGGGGCGCCGATGTACAATTTCTCGATCCCCTCGCAGCTCAAGGCATGGCTCGACCGGCTGGGCGTACCCGGCGTGACCTTCAGCTATTCGGCTGAAGGACCCAAAGGCCTCGCAGGCGAACGCAAGGTGGTGGTCGCCTCGGCGCGCGGCGGCGAGTATTCGACCGATCAGATGGCCGAGAACCAGGAGAGCCTGCTGACGACCTTCTTCGGCTTCATCGGGGTGGAAGATCTTCACTTCGTCCGGGTCGAGAAGGCAGGGTACGGTCCCGATGCGATTGCGGCGGGCCTTGCCGCAGCGAAGGAAGAAATCGCCACGCTCTGAGGCACCAAGCCGGGGCCGGCGCATTGATGGCGCAATGTCCGGCCCCGTTCTCGTTCCAATTCTTGGTGACCAGCTGACGCGCACGCTTGCCAGCCTGCGCGGGCGGAACAAGGACGATACCGTCATCCTGATGATGGAGGTGTGGGACGAGGCAACTTACGTCAAACACCACAAGCAGAAGATCGTCCTCGTCTTCTCGGCCATGCGTCACTTCGCAGAAGAGTTGCGCGAAGCCGGTTGGACCGTCGACTATGTCAGGCTCGACGACCCGGACAATGCGGGCAGCTTCACGGGCGAGGTGGCCCGGGCCATCGAACGGCACGACCCGCGCCTCGTCAGCGTGGTCGAGGCGGGGGAATGGCGCGTTCGGCAGGACATGGATCAGTGGGCGGACAAGTTCGCCTGCGAGGTGGAAATCCTGCGCGACGACCGCTTCGTCTGTTCGCAGGCCGAGTTCGACGACTGGGCAAAGGATCGCAAGGAACTCCGCATGGAGTTCTTCTACCGCGAGATGCGGCGCAAGACCGGCCTGCTGATGGACGATAATGAGCCAGCCGGTGGCCAGTGGAATTACGACAGCGAGAACCGCAAGCCGCCGAAAGAAGGCCTGGCAGCACCCGAGCGCCCGAAATTCGAGCCCGACGGCATCACGCGCGAGGTCATCGACCTCGTCCAATCGCGCTTCGGCGACCATTTCGGCTCGCTCGATCGCTTCGAATGGCCGGTCACCCGTGACGATGCCGCACGCGCCGCCGACGCTTTTTTTGCGGAGCGGATCGAATGCTTTGGCCCTTACCAGGATGCGATGATCGCCGGGCAGGACGATCTGTTCCATTCGATGCTCTCGACCAGCATCAATCTCGGCCTGCTCGACCCGTTGGAGCTGTGCCGCCGAGCCGAGCAGGCTTACCGTGACGGGAAGGCTCCGCTCAATTCGGTCGAGGGGTTCATCCGCCAGATCATCGGATGGCGCGAATATGTGCGCGGCTTCTACTTCAACCAGATGCCCGGCCTCGCCGAAGCCAATGCGCTCAAGGCCACCCGCCCGCTCCCCGAGTTCTACTGGACCGGCAAGACCGACATGGCCTGCCTTGCCGACTGCATTCGCTCGACCGGCGACAATGCCCATGCGCACCACATCCAGCGGCTGATGGTGCTCGGCAATTTCGCGCTGCTCGCAGGGATGGAACCACAGGCGGTCGAGGACTGGTTCCTGGTCGTCTACGCCGATGCCTATGACTGGGTAGAACTGCCCAATGTCGCCGCCATGATCCTCTACGCCGACGGCGGGAAGCTGGCGTCCAAGCCCTATGCGGCCAGCGGCAACTACATCAACAAGATGTCCAACTACTGTTCGGGCTGTCGATACAAAGTCAGCCAGAAGACGGGCGAAGGCGCGTGTCCTTTCAACCCGCTCTACTGGCACTTCATGGCGCGCCACCGCGAGCGGTTCGAGAAGAATCCGCGCATCGGGCGTATCTACGCAACTTGGGACCGGATGGGCGAGACCAAGCAGCGCGAATATCTCGAGAGTGCCGAGGCCTTCCTCGACACGCTCGGACCGGCGGCGGAAGGCTGGGCGCGTTAGCCCTCCGCGTAGACCGCCTGTGCCTGTTCCTTGAGCCAGTTCATCGTCGCCGCCCAGGGGCCGTGGCCATAGCTGATGCGCGCGACGCCCAGTGCCGCGAGTTCGGCCGTCGTGCCGCGCCCGGGCGCCCAGAGGACATTGACCGGCAGCGGCGATCCTTCGCAGATAGCCCGGATCGTCGCATGGTCGCCGAGGAAGGGCACGAAGAGGCTGCCCGCCCCGGCTTCGGCATAGGCGCGGCCGCGTTCGAGGACCTCGTCGATCAATGCCTGCGAATAGTCCGCCGGGTCCTTGCCGCGATAGACGTCGGTGCGGGCGTTGACATGGATGCCGGTCGATGCGGCTGCCGCAATGCGCGCGGCTGCGTCCGCCACCGGTAACAGAGCCGTTTCGCCCGGCAGGCGGTCTTCCATGTTGATCCCGACGGCCCCGAGTTCGAAGGCCTTGGCAACCGATGCTCGCACCTCGTCGGGCGTGTCGCCATAGCCCGCTTCCATGTCGATGGTAACCGGTAGGTCGGTGACCGAAAGGATGCGCTGCAGATTTTCGAGCACGATTTCCAGCGGCAGGGTTTCGCCGTCATGGAAGCCCTGCGCCTCGGCGACGCCATAACTGCCAGTCGCAATTGCCTGCGCCCCCGCTTCGGCCACGGCCTTCGTCGAACCGGCGTCCCAGATATTGTAGAGCACGAGCGGATTGCCCGGCACGTGCATGGCGCGGAACTGGTCTACCTTGTTACTCATCTCAGTTCTTCTCCCGCGCGAGAAGTTCGCGCTTGATATCGAGGCCGTAGGCGTAGCCGCCGAGGTCACCTCCGGTGCGGATCACGCGGTGGCAGGGGATCAGCACGGCGACATTGTTGCGGGCATTGGCGCTCCCGGCGGCACGCACCGCCTTGGGATTGCCTGCCGCCGCCGCAATATCGGCATAGGTCCGCGTCTCGCCCGCGGGAATGTCGCGCAGCGCTTTCCAGCAGGCTTCCTGGAAGGCGGTGCCTTTCACGTCGAGCGGGATATGGGCGAAGTCACCCGGTGCCTCGACGCTGGCGACGACGTCGGCAAGCAGCCGCTCGAAATCCTTTCCGCCCTCGACCAGTTCGGCCTTGGGGAAGCGGCGGGCCAGTTCGCTATCGTCTTCGTTGAAGGAGAGGCGGCAGACCCCCTTGTCGGTGGCGCCGACCAGCATCGGGCCGAGCGAGGTCTTCACCACTGCCCAGTGGATCGTCACCCCGGCCCCGCCATCGCGCCATGCGCTTGCCGTCATGCCCAACCGTCCTTTCGTATCCTCGTAGAAACGCGAGGCCGAACCGTAGCCCGCGTCGTAGATCGCATTCGTGACGCTTTCGCCAGCACTCAAAGCGTCGCGCGCCCGCTCCTCGCGCAAGGCGCGGGCATAGGCTGCGGGCGAGAGTCCCGTCGCGCGCTTGAACACGCGCTGGAAATGCGTCGGGGAATAGCCGGCGATGTCCGCAAGCGCCGTCAGCGATGGCGCGTCTTCGGCCTGCTTGATCTCGTCGATCGCCGCCAGCACCGCAGCCTCGTCGCGAGAGACGTCGTCGGGCATGCAGCGCTTGCAAGCCCTGAGGCCGGTCGCCCGCGCTTCCGCGCCACTGGCGTAGAAACGCACGTTCTCGCGCAGGGGATGGCGCGCCGCGCAGGACGGGCGGCAATAGATGCCCGTGGTCAGCACGCCGGTGACGAAGCGTCCGTCGAAAGCCCGGTCGCGGCGCAGCACGGCAGCCCATGCGGTATCGTCATTGGGGACGGATGCCATCATGCCCTCCTGGCGCGCGCGGCGAAACAACCGCGCACCGCATTGTGCGCGTCGATCTCGACTATTCTGGGGTCTGCAAACAGCTCGCGCAATCCCGCGTTCGCTTCTCCCGGAGCAGTGAGCCGGGCATCGACCATCATCCCGTCTGCGTCGAAGCCGCGCAACGACATCCAGCGGGTCAGCATCACCGGCGGCAGTTCGTCGCAGTAGCGGGCCGGTGCTGCACAGCCTTCGGACACGAAGATCGCGTGGCTCGCGCGGAAGGGCGTATCGCCCATGCGCGATTCGTGGTTGAGCAGGAGCAAGGTGTCACCGACCGGCACTTCGTCGAGAGTTACACGGCACGGGAACCCCGGAGCCTCGTCGGCCCGCATCCGCACCACACCCATTTCGGCGAGCGCGTCATCCGGCATGCCGAACAAGGGGGCGAACGGCGCGGGATCGAGGCCTTCGATAACGTAATTCATTGTCCAATACTCCTTTGACCTCGTTCTGGCCGTACTGTGCGGAGCGCGCATCCCGTGTCTTGCGGTCAAAGCCGATGACGGCCAAAAGTGGTCGCGGATGGGACGCATCTTCACCTTGTTCGCCGCGCTGCTAGCGCTCCTTGCTCCTGCGATGGCGCTGGCCGATCCGGCGGATATCGACGCTGCCGCGCGGGGCGTGGTGCGCGTTGTCATCATCGGGCAGGACGGGGATGAGCTTTACCCTGTCAGTCATGGCACGGGCTTTGCCGTGACAGCCGACAAGATCGTGACCAACGCACACGTCGTGCGCGATGCGATGCGCGACAACGAGCTGCGGATCGGCATTATTCCCAGCGGTGGGGGCGAGGCGGTTTACGGCCAGCTGATCACCACCTCGACGAAGAACGATCTCGCGCTCGTCCGTATCACCGGATCGCTCCGCTTGCCGCAACTCGCGCTGGCCGGTGGAGCGCCGCCCGACAGCGGCGACGTGACCAGCGTCGGCTATCCGATGAACGTCGACCGCGCGCAGGGACTTTCGCTGGCAGACCTCTTCCGCAGCCAGCCGCCGGTGAAGAGCCGTGGCTTCGTTTCGGGAGCGCGGCCCAGCAAGCAGTTCGATTCGATCCTCCACACCGCCCCCATCGCGCGCGGCAATTCGGGCGGCCCGCTGCTCGACAATTGCGGGCGCGTGCTGGGCGTCAACAGCTTCGGCTCCGACAACGATGGCGGCGATGCAGAGTTCTTCTTTGCCGTGTCGAACCGCGAACTGATCCCCTTCCTCAAGGCCAATGGCGTCACGCCACGGGTGAACGACCTGCCCTGTCGCTCGATGGCCGACCTCGACGAAGCGGAACGCCAGCGGATGGAGCGCGAGCAAATGGTCGCGCGGCAGGACCTCGAGCAGCAGACCGAAGAACTGCGCACCAAGCGCGAGCGGGCCATGCTGGAAGCGGAACAGGGGGTCATCACCGACCGCGAGGATCGCGTCTTCCTGTCTTTCGTCCTGCTCCTTGTCGCCTTCGGGCTCGGCCAGTGGGCGCTTTCGCTGTGGAACGCCGAACCGCGCGATGAGAAGCGCCTGCGCATCGTTGGCGGGGCTGCGGCGGTTGTGACGCTGGCTGCGCTGGCCGCCTATCTGACGCGCCCGGGCCTCGACGAAATCGACCGGCGCGTGGCCGCCGCCATGCAGGAGGATGCACCCGACCACGGCAATGAAGCGCCAGAGACCGGCGACATGGCGCTGAAGTGCGTCCTCATCCCGGAACGCAGCCGCATCACCAACTCGGACACCGAGGACGTCGACTTCGACTGGACCAGCGGCGGCTGCGTCAACGAGCGCACCCAGTACGGATTCTCCGGCGGCACCTGGTCCCGCATCTTCGTGCCCAACTCGGAAGACGCGGTCTCGGTCAACAGCTTCGATCCCGACCGCAAGATCTATCGCGTCGAACGTTACCTCCTGTCGCGCAGCGCGATGGAAGAAGCACGTATCGCGCGCGGCAAGTACAGCGCACCCCAATGCGGCGTCGAAGGGGCGGCGGGCACCCTCGGCGACCTGCAGGGCGAAGTTACCAGCCAGCTACCCCAGCAGCCGAACGAGCGGCTGGTCTATGAGTGCAGTCCGCGGGATTAAGCCGCCAGCGCCTCCCCGCTCAGCGTGATGCGGTGCATTTCGCGGGCGTATCCCTGGTAATCGTTGAGCGCATAGTGCCAGGTCGTGCGGTTGTCCCAGATCGCCACCGTGCCGGGCTTCCATTCCAGCCGGCAAGTGTTGTCCGCGGCGGTCGCCGCCGCATAGAGGCGCTGGAGCAGCGGCATGCTTTCCTCGCGCGTCTTGCCGACGATGTTCCAGGTGAAGGCGCTGTTGACGTAGAGCAGCTTGCGGCCCGTCTGCGGGTGGCGGATGACGACGGGATGGGTGGCGCCGGTCTTCAGTGACTGGCCGCGCAACTCGCTGCCCATGTCGGTCTTGGCGTAAAGGCCGCCCTCTTCATAGATGTGATCGGCGGTGTGGTAGGCCTGCAGCCCCTCGATCTCGGCCTTGAGATCGTCGGGCAGCGCGTCATACGCCTCGCCCATGTGCGCCCACATGGTGTCGCCGCCAGAAGGCGGAAGATGGCGTGCGACCAGCACCGAGCCCATCGCGGGCACCTGGTCATAGGAATGGTCGGTGTGCCAGCCGCCGCCGATATTGGTGGTCTGGTCCTCACGCTTCCTGACGATGGCGATTTCGGGATGCTCTTCGGTCAGCGGGAAATAATTGTTGATGTCGATACCGCCCCAGCGCTGGGCGAAGAGGATATGTGCCTCGGGAGTGAAATCGTGCTGGTCGCGGAAAACGGCCACGCCGTGCTCGTAGATAGCACGCTTGATCGCATCCATCGCCGCGCCTTCGGCCTCGGCCAGGCGGACACCAGAAAATTCGACCCCGCATTTGGGGGCCAGCGGCACCATTTCCATCGCATCTCTCCCTTGCGACCGCACGTGCTTGGGCGACAGTCTATGCCTGTCCGACCCAAAGTCCAATCTTTCCGGGGCTGACTCGGGTTGCAAGTGCGAAGACCCTTTGCTAGGCGCGCGCCGACCCTGCCGGGGCGACTCTGTTTCGCCTGCCTATCGGTGCGGTTGCACAGACTTTTCTTCCGGACCCAAGAGGACCTCAAGCGCGTGGATATTTCCGCCGGTATTCAGGCTAGCCTGGCAGGCCGCTATGCATCGGCCCTGTTCGATCTCGCATCCGAGAACGGGACCGTTACCGCGGTCGAATCGGATCTCGAGAAGATCGAGGCTGCTCTCGCCGAATCGAACGAGCTTTCGCTGCTCACCACCAACCCCAAGGTTTCGCGCGCTGCTGCGGAACAGGCGCTGGCAGGTGTGGCCAAGGTTCTCGGCCTTTCGGCCCTTTCGCAAAACTTCCTCGGCGTGCTGGCGCAGAACCGCCGCCTGTCGCAGCTGCCGGCCGTGATCCGCGCCTTCCGCGCCATCGCCGCCGCCCAGCGCGGCGAAGTCGCCGCCGAAGTCACCAGCGCCCATGCCCTCACCGACGCGCAGCTCGACCAGCTCAAGGCCAAGCTGACCGCGCGCGAGGGCCGCACTGTAAAGCTTACCACCAAGGTCGACCCCGATCTCCTCGGCGGCCTTGTCGTCACCATCGGTTCGAAGCGCATCGACGCCTCGATCCGCACCCGTCTCAATTCTCTCGCCCAGGCCATGAAGGCTTAAAGGACTAGAAACATGGATATCCGCGCCGCAGAAATCTCCAAGGTCATCAAGGACCAGATCGCCAACTTCGGCACCGAAGCCGAGGTGAGCGAAGTCGGTTCCGTGCTGTCGGTGGGTGACGGTATTGCCCGCATCCACGGCCTCGACAGCGTGCAGGCTGGCGAGATGATCGAATTCTCCAACGGCATGCAGGGCATGGCCCTCAACCTCGAAGCCGACAACGTCGGCGCGGTGATCTTCGGTTCGGACGCCACCATCAAGGAAGGCGACAGCGTCAAGCGCACCGGCACCATCGTGGACGTTCCCGTCGGCAAGGGCCTGCTCGGCCGCGTCGTCGACGCACTCGGCAACCCGATCGACGGCAAGGGCCCGATCGTCGCCGAGAAGCGCGCACGCGTCGAATCGAAGGCGCCGGGCATCATCCCGCGCCAGTCGGTTTCGGAACCCGTCCAGTCGGGCCTCAAGGCCATCGACGCCCTCGTCCCCGTTGGCCGTGGCCAGCGCGAGCTGATCATCGGTGACCGCCAGACCGGCAAGACCGCCGTCGCGATCGACACCTTCATCAACCAGAAGGAAGCGAACCAGGGCAGCGACGAGAGCAAGAAGCTCTACTGCATCTACGTCGCCGTCGGCCAGAAGCGCTCGACCGTCGCACAGATCGTCCGCGCGCTCGAAGAAAACGGCGCGATGGAATACTCGATCGTCGTCGCCGCTACCGCTTCGGAGCCCGCTCCGCTGCAGTACCTCGCACCCTACACCGGTGCCGCGATGGGTGAATTCTTCCGCGACAACGGCATGCACGCCGTGATCGTGTACGACGACCTTTCGAAGCAGGCCGTCGCCTACCGCCAGATGTCGCTGCTGCTCCGCCGCCCGCCGGGCCGTGAAGCCTACCCCGGCGACGTGTTCTACCTCCACAGCCGCCTGCTCGAGCGCGCGGCGAAGATGTCGGACGAAAACGGCGGCGGTTCGCTGACCGCACTGCCGATCATCGAAACCCAGGCGGGCGACGTGTCGGCCTACATTCCGACCAACGTGATCTCGATCACCGACGGCCAGATCTTCCTTGAAACCGACCTCTTCTACCAGGGCATCCGTCCGGCGATTAACGTCGGCCTGTCGGTGTCGCGTGTGGGCGGTGCCGCCCAGACCAAGGCGATGAAGAAGGTCGCCGGCTCGATGAAGCTCGACCTCGCCCAGTATCGCGAAATGGCCGCCTTCGCGCAGTTCGGCTCGGACCTCGACGCCGCAACGCAAAAGCTGCTCAACCGCGGTGCTCGCCTGACCGAGCTGCTCAAGCAGCGCCAGTTCAACCCGATGCCGGTGGAAGAGCAGGTCGTTTCGATCTTCGCAGGTACCAACGGCTACCTCGACGCGATCCCGACCGACCGCGTCACCGCCTATGAAGAGCAGATGCTGTCCTTCATGCGCACCGAACACGCCGCCGTGCTCAAGGAAATCCGCGACACCGGCAAGTTCGAGGACGATGTGAAGAACAAGGTCGTCGACGCGCTTCAGGCTTTCGCCAAGCAGTTCGCCTGAGACCCAAGAGACTAGCTAGGGAGCCGTCATGGCCTCGCTGAAAGAACTCAAGGGCCGGATCAACTCGGTCAAGTCGACCCAGAAGATCACCAAGGCCAAGCAGATGGTCGCTGCGGCCAAGCTGCGCCGTGCGCAGGCTGCCGCCGAAGCCGCACGCCCCTATGCCGAACGGCTGTCGGGCGTGATGGCCTCGCTCGCCTCCAAGGTGAGCGGCGACAGCGCGCCGAAGCTGCTCAAGGGCACCGGTTCGGACAAGCGCCACCTGCTGGTGGTCGTGAACACCGACAAGGGCCTGTGCGGCGGCCTCAACTCGAACATCGTCAAGGCTGCCAAGCAGAAGGCCGCCAAGCTGATCGCCGAGGGCAAGGAAGTGCACTTCTACCTCATCGGCAAGAAGGGCCGTGCCCCGATCAAGCGCGACTATGCCGAGCGGATCGACCACT
This sequence comes from Qipengyuania sp. RANM35, assembly GCF_041021145.2. NCBI lineage: Bacteria > Pseudomonadati > Pseudomonadota > Alphaproteobacteria > Sphingomonadales > Erythrobacteraceae > Qipengyuania > Qipengyuania sp. RANM35. The sequence continues at coordinate 1,691,726 of NZ_CM196433.1, forward strand.
GGTTCGACACTTCCGCCGTGCGCCAGCCCGGTTTCGAGGAAGCCGAAGCCATCGCAGACGACCTGATCGCACGTTTCGAAAAGGGCGAATTCGATGTCGCCCACCTCGTCTACCCGATCTTCCAGTCGGCCCTGGCGCAGGAACCGACGGTCGACCAGCTGATCCCCGTCCCCTCGCCTGCGGCCGATACCGCAGCCGTTGGCGACGCCGTGGTCGAATACGAGCCGGGCGAAGAGGAAATCCTCGAAGAACTGCTGCCGCGCTACGTCAAGACCCAGGTCTTCGGTGCGCTGATCGAACGCGAGGCATCCGAACAGGGTGCATCGATGACCGCCATGGACAATGCCACGCGCAACGCCGGCGACCTCATCAACAAGCTGACGATCCAGTACAACCGCAGCCGCCAGGCCGCGATTACCACCGAACTGATCGAAATCATTGCCGGTGCGGAAGCACTGTAAGGACCCTCACGTGAAGAAAATCGCCCTCCTTCTCCCCGTTCTCGCCCTCGCCGCCTGCGGCCAGCAGGCCGAAGAAGCTCCGGCAGCTGCCGAGACGGTTGCGGCCGCTCCCGAGCCGGTCAACACCCTGCCCGCGCCGGACCAGGAAACCTTCAGCAAGCTCTTCGGCGAAGCATGTGAAGGTGCCGAGCCGGTGAACACCGCCGTGTGCAAGCGCGCCGGCATGGGTTCGAAGGACGTCGTATGCGAATACGGCCTCGGCGAAGACACCTACCTGCGCCACAAGGCGACCATCACCGCGAACGAGGACAGCACCGCATGGATGCTGGCCGACGCCGCGACCGTTTGCGCCGAGCATGGCGCCCACCACAAAGCCTCCTGATCCAGTAGGACACACACATCATGGCCACCGCACCCAAGCTTAACCAGAGCCCCAACGGCACCATCAGCCAGGTCATCGGCGCCGTCGTCGACGTACAGTTCGACGGCGAACTGCCGGCGATCCTGACCGCGCTCGAAACGAAGAACGGCGACAACACGCTGGTCCTCGAAGTCGCGCAGCACCTCGGTGAAAACACCGTCCGCACCATCGCAATGGACGGCACCGACGGTCTCGTTCGCGGCCAGGAAGTCGTGAACACCGGCGCGCAGATTTCGGTCCCCGTCGGCCCGAAGACGCTTGGCCGCATCATGAATGTCGTCGGCCAGCCGATCGACGAGCGCGGCCCGATCGGTGCCGAAACCAGCAGCCCGATCCACGCCGAGGCCCCGCTGTTCATCGACCAGTCGACCGAAGCGGCCATTCTCGTCACGGGCATCAAGGTCATCGACCTCCTCGCCCCCTATGCCAAGGGCGGCAAGATCGGCCTGTTCGGCGGCGCCGGCGTCGGCAAGACCGTGCTCATCCAGGAACTCATCAACAACATCGCCAAGGGCCACGGCGGCGTGTCCGTGTTCGCGGGCGTCGGTGAGCGTACCCGCGAGGGCAACGACCTCTATCACGAATTCCTCGACGCCGGCGTTATCGCCAAGAACGAGGCCGGCGAGGCGATTTCGGAAGGTTCGAAGGTGGCCCTCGTCTTCGGCCAGATGAACGAGCCCCCGGGCGCCCGCGCCCGCGTCGCCCTGTCGGGCCTGACCATGGCGGAATACTTCCGCGACGTCGAAGGCCAGGACGTGCTGTTCTTCGTCGACAACATCTTCCGCTTCACCCAGGCGGGTTCGGAAGTGTCGGCACTGCTTGGCCGTATTCCTTCGGCCGTGGGCTACCAGCCGACCCTGTCGACCGACATGGGCAACCTGCAGGAACGCATCACCTCGACCACCAAGGGTTCGATTACCTCGGTCCAGGCCATTTACGTTCCCGCCGACGACCTTACCGACCCGGCTCCGGCAACTTCGTTCGCCCACTTGGACGCAACGACCACGCTGTCGCGCGCCATTTCGGAGCTCGGCATCTACCCGGCGGTGGACCCGCTCGACTCGACCAGCCGCGTTCTCGAACCGCGCGTCGTCGGTGCCGAGCACTACGAGACCGCTCGCCGCGTCCAGGAAACGCTGCAGAAGTACAAGAGCCTGCAGGACATCATCGCCATTCTCGGCATGGACGAACTGTCGGAAGAAGATAAGCTGACCGTGGCCCGCGCCCGCAAGATCCAGCGCTTCCTCTCGCAGCCGTTCCACGTCGCCGAGGTGTTCACCAACATCCCGGGCGTGTTCGTCCAGCTCGAAGACACGGTGAAGTCGTTCAAGGCTGTCGTCGACGGCGAATACGACCACCTGCCGGAAGCCGCCTTCTACATGGTCGGCGGTATCGACCAGGCGGTCGCCAAGGCGAAGAAGCTGGCCGAGGAAGCGTAAGCACATGGCTCGGGGCGGGGTTCGGGCAGGTACCTGGGTCGCGATAGCGGCCCTCGGCTTCGCTCCGGTCCCCGCCCTCGGGCAGTCGATGAACGACTACTCCGGCGATGAAGTCGCTCCGATGCTGGAAAATGCACCAACGCTGGCCAGCCGCGGATACTACGCCTTGACCACGATCTGCCCCGCCGTCCTGACCGACGTGGACATGGGCGCGATCAACCAGGAACTCGGCGCCATGGGATTTACTGACAATCCCCAGATCGAGCATGTTCCGGACCTCGGCAATCTGCGGAGCGTCGAGGCAAAGCTGAATGACGGTATTGCCAAGCTTGGCATTACCGACGACCGGAAGTTTTGTGCGGTCATGATGGGCGGAGACGGGGCGGAGAATGCATTCAAGGGCATTCGGGACTTCATCCCCTTCGTACTGGAAGGCACGAGGACGGACTCACAACTCGCCGAGCACGCGAAGCAACAGGGTTCTGATCTGACCCGCTATGTGACGCCGCTCGAAAACGATTCTTACTATGTCTTGGATTTCATCGACGATCGTGCGGTCAAACCGACCTCCAACCTTGTCGTCCACGCGCGAATCCTGACTGCATCTGACGGAAACTGACAATGGCTCTGCATTTCGAACTCGTGACCCCTGCGAAGCTGGTCCGCTCCGAGGAAGTCCACATGGTGGTCGTCCCCGGCACGGAAGGCGAATTCGGCGTGCTCGAGGGCCACGCGCCCTTCATGTCGACGATCCGCGACGGTGCCGTGCAGGTCTACAAGACCGAAGGCGGCGCGCCCGAGACCATCGAAGTCCGCGGCGGCTTCGCCGAGGTTTCGGAAAAGGGCCTGACGGTCCTGGCGGAGCACGTCGAAGGCTGATCCTTCCGCAGCTCGTGAAATTCGAAAGGGCGGTCCTGCGGGGCCGCCCTTTTTCGTTTCATCGCCCGTCCTTTCCGCAACAGGTGAAAACCCGCCACCTCGCCTTGGCGACTGGCACCTAGCAAGGGCATCACCCTGCAATGACAGCGGTTCAGGCAGGCTCAGTGCAGACCGAAAGGCGCGGCAGGTATGGCGAGATCGCCGTGCTCGCCGTGCTTGCACTCGTGACCTTCGCCGTCCGCGCAGCATGGTTCGGCGATCCCAATGCCGACATCGACGAGCAGCTCTACTCGCTGATCGGGCTCGAGATGACCCACGGCGCGCTCCCTTACGTAGACCTGTGGGACCGCAAGCCGATCGGCCTGTTCGCTTTGTTTGCCCTCGCCCACCTGATTGGCGGGCCGGGACCCGTTGCCTACCAGGTGCTGGCGGCGTTGTTCACCGTCGGTGGGGCTTGGATGACCTACCGGTTGGCGAGGAAGCTGGTCGACCCGATCACGGCAATGGGCTCGGGGGTCCTCTATGTCTTCCTGCTCTCGATCTACGGGAGCCACTCGGCCCAGGCAGAAGCTTTTTTCCTGCCGATGATGCTGGCCATGGCGCTGCTGGTCATCGATCCCCTGCACCCGCGCGCTGTGCAACGATCCCTTGTCGCGATGCTGATCGGCGGGATCGCACTGCAGGTGAAGTACACCGTCCTGCCCCAGTGCATCTTCTTCGGCTTGTGGGCCCTGTGGGGGCAGTTCCGTATGGGGAAACAGGGGTCAGCACTTGTTGGTCAAGCTGTCAGCTTCGCGGCACTCGGAATCCTCCCGACATTTTTGATCGGGCTGGCATATGGGGTTGCCGGGCATTGGGACGCGTTCGCGTTCGCCAACTTCGTATCGTTTTTCGAGCGCCTTCCGGCCGAGTCAGGACGCATCGCGTCAGGGCACTTGGCCTTCCTGTTGCCAGTCTTCGGCTTGCTAGCACTCGGATTCTATGCGGCCTTTCGCCTTTCGCCACCGCGAGACCAGCGCAACTACCGGTTCTTCGTACTCTGGCTGGTTGCGACCGTTTGCACGATTTACCTGCCCGCGACTGTCTACCTTTATTACTACGCGTCACTTGCTCCTGTCGTTGCGCTTACCAGCCTGCCCATTCTCGACCGCAAGGGCGCAATCGGCCCAATTCCCCTGATGCTGGCTTTGATCGCATTCGGCTACCTCCAATTCCTGCCGGGGAAGTACGAGAAGGCCGACGAGCATCGCGAGAAGATGACCAGCCTTGCAGCGGCGATCAAACCGAGGTTGAGCGAGAACAATTGCCTCTACATCTTCGACGGTCCCACCGCGCTTTATCGCATGAGCGCTTCTTGCCTGCCCACGCGCTTCATCTACCCCGATCATCTCAACAACGCATTCGAGCGCAATTCGCTGGGCGTTTCGCAGATGGGCGAGGTCGCGCGGATCCTTTCGAACCGCCCCCCTGTCATCGTCACCGCCGACACGGCATTCACCCCACAAAATGAAGAAGCCAAGGCTCTGGTCTGGACAACTGTCAAACACGACTATGTCGAGATTGCCATGGAGGAGCTGCACAAGCGCAAGATCCGCGTCTGGGCCCGGCGCGACACAGCGCCGCACTGACCCTTCGTCCACGCGAGTCGCCTCCTCATCGAGCGGTTGGCCACAGGGGGCCTCGGCATGCTAGGCCAATCGCCATTGCATTGAATGCATTGGGAGACTGCACTTGAAACTCGTATCCATGCTCGCCATGGCCGCCGCCATGACGCTGGCGACTTCTACCCCCGCGAACGCTCAGGACGACGGCATTCCCGGTCCCGAGCAGGACCCCTTCATCTGGCTGGAAGAAGCGCGCAGCGACAAGGCGATGGAATGGGTCAAGGCCGAGAACGAGCGCACGCTCGGCATGCTGACCAAGGACCCGCGCTTCGCCCAGCTGAAGGCCGAAGCCCTGGCAATTTTCGATAGCCAGGACCGCATTCCCTTCGTCAGCTTCCGCCCCGACGGGCTCTACAATTTCTGGCAGGACAAGCAGAACCCGAAGGGGCTGCTGCGTCGCACCACGATCGAAAGCTACAGCACCGAACATCCCGAATGGGAAACCGTGCTCGACATCGATGCGCTGGCCGCTGCGGAGGGCAAGGAGTGGGTCTACAAGGGCTCGAGCTGCCTGCCGCCCGACATGAACCTGTGCATGATCGCGCTGTCGGATGGCGGCGAGGACGCGACGATCCTGCGCGAATTCGACACGGCGACCAAGACCTGGGTCGAGGACGGGTTCACGCTCGCGAACAAGAGCCAGGGTGGCGTTTCATGGCTCGACAAGGACACTTTGCTGGTCGGCCGCGACTTCGGCGAAGGGACGCTGACCGAGAGCGAATATCCCTTCACCACCCGCCTGTGGAAGCGCGGCACCGACATCGTCAACGCCGAGGAAATCTACCGCGGCGAGCCGACCGACGTTTCGGCCGGGGTCTACCTCCTGCGTGACAGCGAGGACGTGATCCACGGCCGCATCGCCTATCGCGGCGTGAGCTTCCATGACCGCGAATACTACGTCGAGAAGGACGGCAAGTGGCTGAAGCTCGACATCCCGTCCAAGGCCAGCCCCTACGGCATCGTCGATGGCCATGTGCTTTACTCGACCGATGTCGACTGGACCGTCGATGGCCAGACCTTCCCTGCCGACAGCATCGTCGCGATGGACCTCAACGCTTGGAAATCCGATCCGAACGGCGCGGCCAAGACGCTCGTCTGGGCACCGGGTGATCGCCAGACCAAGAGCGGCGGGGCCAATACCGCGAGCTCGCTCTACATCGGCCTGCTCGACAATGTCGTGGGCAAGGTCCTCAAGATCGATTTCGAGGACGGCAAGTGGGTCCAGCAGCAGGTTGCCCTGCCCGACAATGCCACCGTGGGCATAGCGGCGAGCTCCGACAAGACCGAGCAGATCATGTACACAGTCTCGGGCTTCCTACAGCCGACGACGCTCTACTACACCGATGGCTCCACGGCCCCGGCGGTGCTCAAGACCTCGCCCTCCTATTTCGATCCCGAAGGCATGAGCGTCGAGCAGTTCGAGGCGACCAGCAAGGACGGCACCAAGATCCCCTATTTTCTCGTCAAACCGGCGGGGATGAAGATGGACGGGACCACGCCAACGCTGATGTACGGCTATGGCGGCTATCAGATCTCGATGCTGCCGAGCTATCTCGGCGCCACCGGCAAGCTGTGGCTCGAGAATGGCGGAGCCTATGTGCTCACCAATCTGCGCGGCGGCGGCGAGTTCGGGCCGAAGTGGCACCAAAGCGCGATGCGCGAGAACAAGCAGCGCACCTGGGACGATTTCCAGGCTGTGGGCGACGACCTTGTCGCGCGCAAGATCACCAGTCCGGAACATCTCGGGATACAGGGTGGCTCGCAAGGCGGGCTGCTGGTCGGCACGGCGCTGACCCAGCGCCCCGACCTGTTCAACGCCGCGATCGTGCAGATCCCGCTGTTCGACATGCTGCGCTTCCACCTGATCGGGCGCGGGGCATCATGGACCGGAGAATATGGCGACCCGCGCAATCCTGAAGAGCGCGCGTGGATCGAGCCTTATTCGCCTTACCAGCACATTGTCGAAGGCGTGGACTACCCCACCCCGTTCCTGTGGGCCTCGACCGCGGACGACCGCACGCATCCGGCGCACGCGCGCAAGGGTGCGGCGAAACTCAAGGCGCTCGGCCAGCCCTATTACTATTACGAGGAAACCACCGGCGGCCACTCGGGCGGCGTGGACAACGAACAGCGCGCGCAATTGCAGGCGCTCCAGTTCGTCTACCTGTTCCAGCAGCTAGCGGATTGAGGCGAGAACCCGGGCCGGGATGTAGGCAGCATCCCGGCTCTCACTTCGGTAACGAATTCAGTCGCGTGTGCGACTATCCTCGGCTAGCCCTCACATCATGAAGTGGGAAGCTTTCGGCTCAGCGCGCAGCTCCGCGGTATGGTCATTCCTTGCGCTCGCCATCTTCGTACTTGCGCTCCGGGCGATGTGGTTCGGTGATCCGGTCGCGGACTATGACGAACAGGTCTACTCCCACATCGGGCGAGGCCTGCTCGAGGGGCATTTGCCCTACGTCGAAACATGGGACCGCAAACCTTTCGGTCTGTTCGCGCTCTATGCCCTAGCCCATTTCCTCGGCGGGCCGGGTCCGTTGGCCTATCAGCTTCTTGCAAGCGGCTTGGTTCTGCTTGGCGCATGGCAAATCCGTAAACTCATACTGCCGATCACGGGCCAGGTGGGCGGGATCATGCTCGCCCTGCTGTACCCGGTGGGTATGTCCGTGTGGGGCAACCATTCCGGGCAGAGCGAGGCTATCTTCATGCCTTTCCTGCTTGGCGCCTTCATCATTGTCCTTGGCGAAAGGGATCGCGCGCGACCGGCTCGCCTGGCATTGGCAATGTTGCTCTGCGGACTGGCGCTCCAGATCAAGTATACCGTGCTTCCCGCCTGCCTATTCCTTGGTCTGCAGTCCCTGTGGTATCTGCGTCTCAACGGGGCAGGCCCGATACGCCTCCTTCGGCTTGCCGTGGTGTTCGTCGCGATCGGCCTCCTTCCGACGCTTCTCGTCGGACTCGCATATGCAGCGACCGGCGCGTTTCAGACATTCTGGTTCGCCAATTTTGTTTCAATTTTCGAGCGCGACGGTCTTAGCCGATGGTACGGCATGATCGAGCGAGCGACGCTCATCTTACTTGCGCCAGCCGCGTGTGGCCTGATCACTGCAAGCCAGCAAAAGGACATACTGAGAAATCCGCGCTATCTCGCTCTTCTCGGTTTTGGGAGTTCCCTCATGATAGGGGTTTTCCTGCCAGCGATGGTGTTGCGCTACTACCTCGCAATGGCTGTGGCGGGGACGTTGCTAGTAGCTGCACCTTTGGTCTCTCAAGGATCACGGTGGCTAATTTTGCCCTACTCGCTAGTTTGGTGGCTGTGGATTTTCATGACGTTCCCGATCGAGAACTTCCAGATGACTCGCGAAAATCGCGGCTCGTTCGTCGATCTTGTTTCGGTGATCGCGCCCCAAGTCGACCAAGAGCGCCAGTGCCTTTGGATCCATGACGGCCCCGTAGCTTTATATCGCGCGTCGGGCAGCTGCGTACCGACCCGTTGGGCATATCCCGACCACCTCAACAACTGGCGCGAACACAATGCGCTGGAGGTCGAGCAGGTGGCGGAAGTCCAGCGCATCCTCGCTACGCGCCCACCGGTTATCGTGACTGCCGATTTCCCGGTGACGGAGCCCAACGAGCAAGTCGCCCGGCTGGTGGAGGATGAATTAGCAGCGCACTATCGCAGGCTCGCCACGCGCCGAATCCTCCAGCGCGATATTACCGTCTGGCAGAGGCCCGACTAGCGCGTCGGTGCGTGGAAATCGGGCGGCTTGTCGACCACCCAACGGACGAATTTCGCGATTGCATCATTGGCCAGCATGGCCTCGCGGTCCTCGCCGATGCGGGCGAGTTCGGCATTGGTGAAGTTCGCGTGGATCGCCTTGTGGCAGATGGGATGGACCGGAACGGTAAAGCGCCCCTTCTTCGCCTTGGGCACTGGATGATGATACTGCACGAGGCTTCCGATGGGACGCTCGCACAGCCAGCAGGTGGTGCGGCCCTCGCTCAAGCCTTCACCGAACCAGCCCGAGTATTGCTGAGCCCAGCAGTCCAACCAGGACCAAGGCTCCCCATCGGTGCTGGCTGTTGTCGACCCGCTCGAATGCCTCCCATTCGCCTGCTTCCGCATAATTGAGCCGGACCTTCACCAACCTGATGCACCAGATATTGGCAAGGATGGCGAGGGCCGCGAAAACCAGCTTGGCTTGGAGCAGCACATCAACCGCTTGGGCAGCAAAGATCGGACGGACAATCAGCAGTCCGGTGACTGCCACCGAGGCCAGCAAGGGCCCTTCGATAAACAGGTCAACTTTCCAGTGCAGCCGGGCGAGGATCAGCTCCTTGTCCCGCCCCTGACCCAAGAGTGCCCGCTCGAACAGAGCCTCGACCAGAACACATCCGACCCAGGCACCAGCAAGAAGGGCGTGGAGTGGCATCTCCATCGCGCTACGCCTTCTTCTCCGCCGCCTTCTTCTTTTTCATCGTGTCGTGGAAGCGGTCGGCCCAGCCCGGCTTTACCGCCTGTTCGGCGCGGACCATACGCAGGTCGCCCGGGGCGACGTCGCGGCTGACCGCACTGCCGGCTGCGACGATGGCGTCGGCACCGATGGTGACGGGGGCGATAAGGGCGCTGTTGGAACCGATGAAGGCGCGTTCGCCGATCACGGTCTTGTACTTGAAATAGCCGTCGTAATTGCAGGTGATCGTGCCCGCGCCGATGTTGGCGCCCGCACCGATTTCCGCATCGCCGAGGTAAGTGAGGTGATTGGCCTTGGCGCCTTCGCCCAGCACGGCCTTCTTCATCTCGACGAAATTGCCGACCTTGCTGCCCTTCTCCAGCACTGCTCCCGGGCGCAGGCGGGCATAGGGGCCGACTTCGCATCCCTCGCCCACGCTCGCCCCTTCGAGATGGCTGAAGGCGCGGATTGTCGCCCCGCTGGCGATTGTCACGCCGGGACCGAAGACGACATTGGGTTCGATGATGACGTCGGCGGCGATCTCGGTGTCGTAGCTGAAGAAGACCGTCTCCGGCGCGCGCAGGGTGACCCCCGCTTCCATCGCTTCCTCACGCCGCAATTGCTGCCACTGCGCTTCGGCAGCGGCGAGTTCGCCGCGGGAGTTGATTCCGGCAACCTCGTCGGGCGTTTCCGTCGTCACCGCGGCGCAGGTGCGCCCGTCGGCGATGGCGATGTTGACGATGTCGGGCAGGTAGTACTCGCCCGCCGCATTGTCGTTGCCGACGCGGTCGAGCAGGGCCCACAGATCCGCCGCGCGGGCGGCAAGGAGGCCGGAGTTGCACAGGCGGCACGCCCGCTCGGCCTCGTCGGCATCCTTGAACTCGACCATCTTCGAGATCCGGCCCGCATCATCGGCAATCACGCGGCCATAGGCGAGCGCGTCCTCGGGCTCGAAGGCGAGAACCACCGCGGCCGGGTTGTCATCGCCATGCAGGCGGTCGAGCATCGCCTGCATCGTCGCGGTCCGGACGAAGGGCACGTCGCCGTACATGACCAATACGTCTCCCGCGAAATCGCCCAGCTGCGCCTGCGCCTGCTGCACCGCGTGCCCGGTGCCCAGCTGCGGTTCCTGGAGGCAGGTCTTCGCCCGCACGCCCAGCGCGGTTTCGAGCTGTTCGCGCCCAGCCCCCACGACCACGACCTTGTGGCTCGGCGCGAGGCTGTCGACCGAGGCCATCAGGTGATCGATCATCGCTCGCCCGGCGATCCGGTGCAGCACCTTGTGCAGCCCGCTCTTCATGCGGGTGCCCTTACCTGCGGCGAGGATGACGGCGGCGAAGTCTCTGCTCTGGCTCATGGGAAGGGCCATGCCACCAAACCCTTGCGGTTTGAAGAACCATCCGCCACCCACACCGCTGATGAGCTCAATTCGCTTCGACATTGTCGGCTTCGACCTCGATGGCACGCTGCTGGAGACGCACCGCGATCTCGGCGCAGCGGTCAACCACGCGCTCGGCCTCGGCGGCTTCGCGCCGGTCCCGGCAGACCATGCCAGCGACCTCATCGGCGGCGGGGCCAAGATCATGCTGCAGAAGGCAGTCGACGAGCAGGGCGGCATGCCGGACGAGGAGTTCCGCAGGCTCTACAAGGAAATGCTCGCCTACTACGCGGAGCACAATGCGGTCCACACCAGGCCCTATCCGCATGCGGCGGACGCGCTCGCCGAACTGGGCCGTCGCGGGGTAGCGATGGCGGTGGTGACCAACAAGTTCGAAAGCTTTGCGCGCCAGATCCTGACCACGCTGGGCCTTGCCAACCATTTCGTTGCCATCATCGGCGGTGACACCATGGGCAAGGGCCGTGCCAAGCCCGCGCCTGACCCGATCTTCGAAGCGCAGAAGCGCGGCGGCGGGGGGAGCCTCGTCTTCGTCGGCGATTCCTCCTACGATGTCATGGCGGCCCGTGCGGCCGACGTGCCGGTGGTAGCGGCAGCCTATGGCTATTGCGACAAGCCGGGGCCAGAGCTCGGGGCGGACACGCATATCGATTCGCTCGCCGAGCTCATCCCGGCTCTCGAGCGGCTCTAGGCGTCTCGCCGGGGCGCCCTGCCCCTACGGCATGGCGATACGCCGCGCATACGGTTGCAAGGACCGGCGGAAAATGCCACTCCGCGCGCCGAATTGACCCTTACGTAAACGACAAAGCAGGAGCAGCCCCATGAGCATCGACTTCAAGGACAAGGTAGCCATCGTCACCGGTGCCGGCGGGGGCCTGGGCCGCGAATACGCGCTTGAACTCGCCCGCCGCGGCGCGAAGGTCGTGGTCAACGACCTCGGCGGCGCACGCGACGGTACCGGCCATTCGGACATGGCGCTCAAGGTCGTCGAGGAAATCGAGGCCATGGGCGGCGAAGCCGTGTCGAACGGCGGCTCGGTTACCGAGTTCGAGCAGATGGAAAAGATGGTCGCTGACGCCAAGCAGAAGTGGGGCGGCGTGCACATCCTCATTAACAACGCGGGCGTCCTGCGCGACAAGACCTTCGCCAAGATGACCCCGGACGATTTCGAATTCGTGGTCAAGGTGCACCTGACCGGTTCGGCCATGGTCACCAAGGCGTGCTGGGAAACCTTCCGCGAGCAGGCCTATGGCCGCATCCTGATGACTGCTTCGTCGACCGGCCTGTTCGGCAACTTCGGACAGGCGAACTACGGTGCCGCCAAGCTCGGCCTCGCAGGCCTCACCAAGACGCTCCAGCTCGAAGGCGCGAAGTACAACATCAAGGTCAACACGCTCTCGCCGGTCGCCGGCACGCGCATGACCGAAGACCTGTTCCCCGAACAGGCGTTCAAGCTGTTCGACCCGGTCAACGTGGTCCCGGCCGCGCTCTTCCTCGTCAGCGAGGATGCGCCGACCAATGCCATCGTCGGCGCGGGCGCCGGTGGCTATCACTCGGCCTGGACCGTGATGAACGACGCCGTCTGGCTGCCCGAGGCCGAGCGTACGGTCGAAGGTTTCGCCGCGCACTGGGACAAGATCAGCGAGTTCTCGAACCTCAAGGCGCCGATGTCGGGCAGCGAGCAGTCGGGCGCGATCCTGACCGCCATGCAGAAGGTCCTCGGCGACGGCGTGCCGACCAGCACGCGGGGGTAAACCCGACCCGAACCGATTGAAGAAAGCCCCGCGCCATTGCATGATGGTGCGGGGTTTTTCTTTGGGGGTCGTCCATGAATAACGCGTCGAACCTGCGCACCTTGCGCGGTGCGTCCATTGCCATCACCATTTTTGCCGTCGTGCTGATCCTGGCAGGCGCGGTCCAGATCGGGCTTGGCGGAATGGCGGTGAAGCAGGAATACGACCGCATTGCCAAGGTCGAGCAGCAAGCACGCGAGGCTTCGGCCTTCTATGGGTATTACCGCCAGCGAAACGATCCCTATGCCGAATACAACAAGAGCAGCAGCGCCTTTATTGGCGAAGGCCGCTTCCTCACGGTCCCGCAGGACCCCGAAAGGACGTCCGCTGCGGGAATAGCCTTCGTCGTCATGGGCCTTGCTGCCCTTGCCTTCCTGATTGCAGCAATGTTCTGGGTGTGGCGGGCCCACGCCAACATTGCGCAAGCCGGCATTCGTTCGAAATATGGTCCCGGCAAGGCCGTCGCCGCCTATCTCATCCCGCTGGTAAACCTGATCCTGCCGTTCGAGGCGATGCGCGAATTGTACAACCGCAGCCATGGCGAGCCGGAAGATTTCGCCCACTCGACGGTGGAAGATGTGACTGCCTGGTGGACAGCCGTCATCGTCGGTCTGCTCGTTTTCAGTGCGCTGTTGGTCAAGTTCACGCTCGACCTGGGGACGAACATGATCATCATGACCCCTTTGTGGATGGAGTTCGCACTGCTGAGCTTCGCTATCCTGCTGCTGCTTGGCTCGGCCTTCCTCTTCGCCCGCCTGACCGCCAAGATCACTGCGGCGCAGGTGGAATACCTGCCGACCGTCGAGCCGGAGCAATTGACTGAGCCTGTACCGAGCCGCCCGAGGGTGAACATCGTCAGGGGCTGACCGGCGAGCCGTATTGACTAAGTAATACACCTCGCGTAAGCCTGCCCGATCAACAACAGGGGAGGATAGGCTGATGTACAGCCAGGAAGACCTCAATTCCGCGGTTTCCGCCGGTGCAATCAGCGCCGAGGCAGCCGATGCTCTGCGTGCCCATGTCGCCGCGCAGCGCGATGCCGTCCCGGCAGATGCCGAACATTTCCGCCTGATCACCGGCTTCAACGACGTTTTCGTCTCCATCGGCGTGGTCATCATGCTGCTGGCGATGGGCGCGATCGGACAGGCTATCGGCGGTGCCATTTATCCGAAGCCGGTCTTTTCCGGGGCGGAATGGGATGCCGAATGGTGGAAACAGACCGGCCCGCAGCGCCAGATGGCCGAAGGCATCGCCATGTGCCTTGCCGCCGCACTGGTGGCTGGCACGTCCTGGATGCTCGCCGAATTCTTTACGTTGAAGCGCCGCATGGCCTTGCCAAGCATCATCCTGCTGCTCGCCTTCGTGGGCGGCGTCATGGTGGCACAGGCGGGGCTCATCACCGGACTGGTGGCCACCGGGGATTCCACCAAGGAAACGCTGGGCGTCATCCTCCTCGCAGCAGCGGCGCTCGTCACTGCAGGCGCCGCATGGGTCCATTGGCGCCGCTTCATGGTTCCGATCACCATCGCCGCCGGAACGGCAGCGCTGGCCGGTACGGCGATACTGCTCATCGTGGCTGCAATCGGGCCCAAGAACAGCAACCTCGACACCATCGTCCTCAGCCTGACCTTCATTGCGGGCCTGGTGATCTTTGCCTTCGCCATGCGCTGGGACATGAGCGATACGCAGCGGTCGACCCGGCGCAGCGACGTAGCCTTCTGGCTCCACCTCCTCGCTGCCCCGATGATCGCCCACCCGGTCTTCGCCCTCATCGGCGTGACCGAGGGCGACAATATCGGCGTCGGCGCGGCTCTGGCCGTGATCGCGGTCTATGTCGCCTTCGCCTTCGTGGCCCTGGCTGTCGACCGGCGGGCCCTGCTCGTATCGGCCCTCGCCTACGTGCTGATCGCGCTCACCTTCCTGTTCCGCCAGTTCGGGGCAGTGGAGCTGAATTTCGCGCTCACGGCACTGGTCATCGGGTCGGCCCTGCTGACGCTGAGCGCGCTGTGGACACCGATCCGCCGTGCGGTCGTCACGGCATTGCCGGGCGACATGCGTGGCCGCCTTCCGGCCACGGCCTGATCGACAATTTGACGGGAGGAAGGGCTCGCGCTCAGGCGCGGGCCCTTTTCTCTTCCAGGAGAAATCGATGATGGACAATCTCGCCACGGGTTCGCCAGCCTGGCTTTCCCCGATCCTGCGCATCGTCATACTGGTGCCTGCCGGCCTGCTGGTCTTCTACCACCTGACGATGATCTACGACGTTCTCGCGGGTCGCGGCCTGAGCAGCGATAGCGGCTACAATGCCATCCACCTGGTGCTCCGCCTGGCAATCGCGACAAGCCTGACCTGTGTCGTGCTGGGGGTGCGCGGCGCAATCTGGACCATGTGGGCGAGCATCGCCGCGCTCATCGCCACGCAATATTACGCGCACTTCGGCTTCGTGCAGGCCGACTTCGTCGCCGGGCGACACCCGCTGTCCTATCTGAAGGGGTTCATCTTCCCCTCGATAATCACGACTGCGTTCTTCCTGCGCGAGCGACTTACAGGCTAGTCGTCGACGGCCTTCATCAGGCGTCGTTCTACAGGTGCGATAACGCCGGCCAGTTCGTGGCCGCGCTTGAGCACCTGCCCATGTTCTCCGAACAGCGTCCACATGCCCTGCTTGCCGCGCAGTGCGGGACGTTTCTCGATCCGCGCCTGCGGGCGTTCGGCGGTGCGGCGGAAAGCAGCAAAGCTGGCGGCGTCCTTCGCGAAGTCCATCGCGTAATCGCGCCACTGTCCGGCAGCGACCATGCGCCCATAGAGATCGAGGATGCGGGTCAGTTCCTCGCGAGTGAAGCCGATCTGCAGCGGTTGCCGACCGGGAAATGCGATGACGGTGTCACCGAGGTAGTTCATCAATCGTCAGTCCCGCTCCGCATCACAGGTTCACGCTCTGCCCTGAGTTCGGCAATCTCCGCGCGCAGGGCCTTGATCTCGCTTTCGAGCTTGTCGACGCAGTCGCGGCCCAGCTCCTTGGCACTTTCGCACGGATCGTCGCACGGCGTACCGTAGGGAAGGAATTCCTTCACCCATTCCTCTGCCGGCACGAGCGTGCTGCGGGCCTTGAGGCTGATCATGGTCGCTCCTTCGGGCACCTCGTCGAGGACGACCGCGTTGGCCCCGATGCGCGCGCGGCGGTGCACGGTAATGGGTCCGATGACCTGCGCGCCCGAACCGATGATGACATCGTCCTCGATCGTGGGGTGGCGCTTGCCGCCCTTGCCGTTGGTCGGGTTGGTGCCGCCCAGGGTGACGCACTGGTAGATCGTGACATTGTCGCCGATCTCGGCCGTCTCGCCAATCACGGAGAAGCCGTGGTCGATGAAGAAGTTCTTCCCGATCTTCGCACCCGGGTGGATGTCGATCGCCGTCAGCATGCGACTGAAATGGTTCACCAGGCGGGCGAGGAAGAACAGTTCCGCCTCGAACAGCCAGTGCGCGATGCGGTGATAGCCCAAGGCCCAGACGCCCGGATAAGTGAGGATTTCCCAGCGCGAACGGGGCGCCGGATCGCGTGCCTTGACGCTGTCGAGATAGGCGACAAGCCGTTCCAACATTGACCCTATTCTCCCACCAAGCGGCTGTTAAAGCAAGCGACCCTGCTCCGGGCCCTGCACCGCTTCGAGCGCGTCCCGCCAGATAGATAGGGTTGCGGGAGCCATGCGTTCAAGGCTGAGCCGGTCGATTTCGCCAACCACGCGTTCGATTGCCGCATAGCTGCGCTCCATCCGCGGGACGAGATAGGCAGGCGCGCCCTCGCCCAGGGCAAGGCCGCGCTGGGCAGCGAGGGCGAGCATGAGGTCGGCGGCCATCTCGTCATCGGGTGGCTGGATTTCGAGTTGCAGCGCTGCGCCCATGCGACTGGCGAGGTCGGGCAGGGTTATGTCCCACCGCTCACCGTTCACGACCAGCAACAGCGGCGTGCCGCTTTCCTGCGCGCGGTTCCAGCGGTGGAATATCTCGTCCTGCAGCAGCCCGTCGGCGCCGTCGATGGCATCGCCCAGTCCCGACTTCTCAAACCATCTCGCCATCAGCGATTTGCCCGAGCGCGATGGTCCCATGAGCACCGCGGTCCGATAGGGCCACGTCTCGGGTGCGGCGAGCGCATCGGCAACCGCCCGGTTGCCGGAACCGACGACGATGACGCCGGTCTCGCCAGAGCCGGACAGCGAAAGCGGGAGTGCGATCTGCGACATGCGCCGCGCCTCAGCGGCTGATGGCGAGCGCGGCGCTGCCCTGGCGGACGGTGAAGCCGCGCGCCCGCAGCGCGTCGGCCAGTTCGGAGATCGAGCCGGAGTAGCTGACCGTGACCACCGAGGTACCACCGATGGCGGTGCTGCGCACACCGGCGCTGCGAACACCCGAAGTACCGCGGATTGCCGAGATCGCGCCGTCGAACGCCGCTGCATCGGGCGTTGCAACCTGCACTGTATAGAGCGCCACCGATCCCTCGGGCGGGGGCGTGCGGATCGGCGCGGCAGTGATGGCATCGCCGCTTTCGCTGGTGGCCTGGTCGGACTGGCGCGGTTCAGCGGAGGCACGGTCCTGCGCAAGCAGGGCACGACCGAGTTCGACGAGGCGCTGGATAGCCGGATCGAGGTCGGGCGAGCCGAGGTTCAGTGTCGGATCGGGCTTGAGCTTCCCGTCGGCCAGTGCCAGTTCGTAGATCGTGTCGAAGCGGACGACGGCCTGACCGAGCATTTCGGGCAGCTTGTCTGGATTGGCTGCCTTGAGCTTGAAGGTCTCGAGGAACTCGTTGTCCGGACCCATGCGCGCGGTGAACGTGCCTTCGACGGGTCCGCCGGGATAGGTGTAGCGCAACTTGGCGATGGGCACGAGAACGTCTGCGGCTCCAAACTGGTCGAGTACCCCGCGCCACCAGATACGGCTGCGCCGCCCTGTCTGGCCGTAAGTCAGCAGCAGCGAATCCCCGCCTGCACCGGTCGGGCGGACATAATCGATGCGACTCGATCCGGCCTGGAACTCCGCCCAGGCGCGCTGCCAGGGGGTGCGCTGCTCGTACATGGTTGCCGTGCCCGACGAGATCGTCACCGGAAGCAGCAGCATCGGAGCGGAACGCACCGCCTCCCCCTCGCTGCCGAGGTAGCGGCTTGCGCGGGTGCGGTCGAAAATGACGCCGAGCGTGGCGATATAGCGATGGGGGCCAAGCCGCTCGCGCTCGATCACGATGGAAGAGACGAGACCGGAGACTTGCGAATCGGGGAGCTTGGGACCCTTGATCTTGGCCCATGCCAGCTGCGCCGCCTTCGCCCAGGCCTTTTCGCGCGCTTCCGAGCCGGTCTTTGCCGTCTCGTCCACCTCGATGCCCGAAACCTGGATGTCGCGCGACGCAGCAACGGGCGCAATGCCGCGCTCGCCGCCAACCTGCGCGACTACCGCAAGGGCAAGCGCGCAAAGCAAGGCGATCCCGAGAATGGCGAGAATCGGGCGGCGCAGGGCGGGCTGGAGGGAAATGGCGTGGTCCATCGGGGAAACAGCGGGCCTTTTGCCGAAAGGAAACTGGAAATCCAAGCGCGAATGCGTAAGGCGGAGCGCATGAGCGACGAACCCCGCAACAATACGCCCTCCTACACCTACGAGCAGGCGGGTGTCTCGATCGAGGCAGGCAATGCACTGGTCAAGGCGATCGGCCCGCTGGTCAAGGCGACCATGCGCCCCGGTGCGGATGGCGAGATCGGCGGTTTCGGCGGCTTTTTCGATCCGAAGGCTGCGGGCTACAAGGACCCGCTGCTGGTTGCGGGCAACGACGGCGTGGGCACCAAGCTCAAGCTCGCTATCGACACCGGTCGCCACGACACGGTCGGGATCGACCTCGTCGCCATGTGCGTCAACGACCTCATCGTGCAAGGCGCGGAGCCGCTGTTCTTCCTCGACTATTTCGCCACCGGCAAGCTCGAGAACGGCATTGCCGAACGGGTGATCGCGGGCATTGCCGAGGGCTGCAGGATGGCCGGATGCGCGCTTATCGGCGGCGAGACGGCAGAAATGCCGGGCATGTATGCTGCCGGCGATTACGACCTTGCCGGCTTCTGTGTCGGCGCAGTCGAACGCGGCGAGCAGCTGACGGGTGCGCGCGTGGCGCCGGGGCACATCCTTCTTGGTCTTGCGAGTTCGGGGGTCCACTCCAACGGTTATTCGCTGGTCCGCAGGCTGGCCGCGGACAAGGGCTGGAAGCTCGACCGCCCTGCCCTGTTCGACCAGGATCGCCTGCTAGTCGATGCGCTGATCGAGCCGACAAAAATTTACGTAAAGAGCTTGCTCCCGGTCGTTCGCGACGGGCTGGTCGATGCACTCGCCCACATTACTGGCGGTGGTCTGCTGGAGAATATCCCCCGCGTGCTGCCCCAGGGCGCGCATGCCGAGGTCGATGCCGACCAGTGGGACCAGCCGGGACTGATGGCCTTCCTGCAGGCGCAGGGAAATATCGAGCCGGCCGAGATGGCGCGGACCTTCAACTGCGGCGTGGGCATGGTGCTGGCGGTCGATCCGGCCAATGCGGAAGTGGTCCGCAGCCGGCTGGAGGACGCCGGCGAAACCGTCCTTGCGGTGGGCCGGATCGTCGAAGGTGCGAAGGGCTGCACAGTGCGCGGATCGGCCGGTACCTGGTCGGCGCGCGAGGACTGGTCGGCGACCCATAATGCCTGAGAAGGCGAAAATTGCCGTCTTCATTTCGGGCAAGGGCACCAATATGGCCGCCCTGCTCTACGCCAGTCGCCTGCCCGGCAGCCCGTATGAAATCGTCCTCGTCGCCTCCAACAATCCGGCGGCCGAAGGACTGGCGCTCGCCAGGTCGGAAGGCGTCGAAACCTTCGCTCTCGCCCATAGGGGCATGACCCGCGAAGACCATGATGCCGCGATGGAGGCAGCAGCCAAGAAGGCCGGGGCACAGGTCATCGCGCTCGCGGGCTACATGCGCATTCTCAGCCCCGGTTTCGTGCGGCGGTGGAGCGGTCGGATGCTCAACATCCACCCCTCGCTCCTGCCGAAATATCCGGGACTCGACACCCATGCGAGGGCGATTGCCGCAGGCGACAGCCATGCCGGGGCGACGGTCCACCTCGTCACCGAAGAACTCGATTCTGGCGAAACGCTGGGCCAGATCGCGGTCGCGATACATGCAAATGAGACGCCCGATTCACTCGCCGAGCGCGTGGGCATCGCCGAACACCAGCTTTACCCGCGCGTCCTGGCGGATTTCGTGTCGCGCGAAAGCGATCCGCAATGGCTGCTGCAACGCGTCACCGAACTTGCCCTCGCCCTGCCTGAAACACACGAGCGGACCAGCCATGGCTCGCCCGGTTTCCGTGTCGGGAGCGAGAAGACCGGAAAGTTCTTCGCCTATTTCGCCGACCAGCATCACGGGACGCCGCATATCTCGCTGCTGGTGAAGTGCGACAGCATGGACGAGCTCGAAGGCCTCGTCGAAGCGCAGCCCCATGCCTATCACAAGCCGGCCTACTACGGCGCGAGCGGGTGGATCGGGATCATCCTCAACCGGCAGGGCGTCGATTGGGACAATGTCGCCGACTGGCTGCAGCGAAGCTGGCGACAAGTCGCGCCTTCCCGCCTCACCAGGCTTCTCGACGCGGCCGATGCGTTCTAGAGTTGCCGGATGGGTCGCTCCTTCATCTTCTACACCGTCGTGGCCATCGGCCTTGTCATCATCGCCCTCAATGCCGACGATATCGAGGGCCGCCAGGGACAGGCCAGCCTTACCGAGACGCTTCTGGTGGTCGGCGGCGTGATGCTCGTCCTCTTCGGCATGCGTGCGGCATTAGCGAAGTTCAATGCGTCCAGGGACCGCCGCGAGTGAACGCACCGCCGCGCCCGCATCCCTTCGCCCGTTCGAAGGCTGCCGTGTGGGCAGGCCGCGCGGTCGAGGCGATCTGGGACCGCGGCCTTACCGAGAAGCCGCCGCTCGAGCCCGACTACCTCTGGTCGATCGGTGCCAAGGGATTCAATAAAAGTGATGAAGTCTCGCTCCGCAGCGATGCCGAGGTGGCCGATTTTCGCGAGCGACTGGAGCGACTCTGCCAGGCGTTGCGGGCAGAGGCGCAGCTCAATCCCCTCGGCCACACCATGGCATATGGCCAGCTGACTTCGGCCATCCGCAAGCGCCATGCGATGGGGCGCTTCTGGGCCGAGGCCCCCGAACTCGCCTCTGCGGAGATTGCCCCTCCGATCATAGTGGTTGGCCAGATGCGCGCCGGGACGACACGCGTCCACCGCCTGCTCGCCGCCGATCCGCGCAATTGCGGCACGCGTTTCTGCAACAGTCACGACCCCGTGCCCCGCACACCGGACCTGCGTCCGCTCAAAAGCACTCTGGGCCTTGCGATCGCGAGGAAGATCAATCCCTGGCTGGACATGCTCCACCCCTTCGGCGCGACGCGTGTAGACGAGGAGATCGGCTGGCTTTCCGGCGCGCTCGATGCGTGCGCGTTCGAGGCGCAGTGGCGCATCCCCTCCTATGTCGCCTTTAGCGAGGCACGGGACGCAGGCGCAGTCTATGCCGAGTTCGCCCGCATCCTGCGCACCGATGCTGCCATCATGGGTGATGGCGGGCGCCCCCGCGTCCTCAAGTGCCCGCAGTTTGCCGAGGACCTGCCAGCACTGCTTCATCGCTTTCCCGATGCGCGGGTGGTCGTGACCCGCCGTTGCGGCGATGCAGTCCTGCGCAGCTCGGTATCGATGGTCGCCAGCCAGATGGCATTCCAGACCGACCATGCCGATCTGGACGCGCTCGAGGCCGAATGGCGGCGCAAGCTGGCACTGCGCGAAGAACGGATGAGCGCAGCACTCGCAGGATTTGGCGGCCCGGTGGCTCACGTCGATTTCGACCAGTTGGGTGCCGACTGGCGCGCCGCCATGCGGCACCTCCACATGGACCTCGGCCTCGACCTGCCCGAAGCGTCGCTAGACGCAATGGCGCTGGAGCACGAAAGATCCGCGAGCGACCCGCATCATGCACATCGCTCGCAGATCGAGAGTTTCGCCTGAAGATCAGGCCTTCTTGCCGATCCCGGGAATGAAGGCTCCGACCGTCCGGCGATAGGCAATGTAATCGTCGCCGAAAACATCGACGAGATCGCGCTCTTCGTGAGCGATGCCGATCAGGATGTAGATCGTCATCGCCACCGCAAACAGCAGGTGTCCGAAAGTCATGTCGGGCGTCGCCCAGAAGGCGATGAAGAACCCGGTGTAGAGCGGGTGCCGCACCATCTTGTAAAACAGGGGCGTGCGCATCCGCGGCGGGCTGGCATGCGTGCCCATCATGTTCTGCCACGCCTGCTGCAAGCCGAAGAGTTCGAAATGGTTGAGCAGCCAGGTCGAGATGAACAGCACGCCCCAGCCAAGGAAGAACAGGGCGAACATGATCATGCGCCCGGTCTCATTGGTGATCGACCACACCGTCCCGGCGATCGGGTGCCAGAAAGCGAATATCAGGACGAGTACGACCACCGTCGCAAGGCAATAAAGGCTGCGTTCCAGCGGGGCCGGGATGATCCTTGTCCATCCGGCCTTGAACCCGGGTCGTGCCATTACCGAATGCTGGATGCCGAACAAGGCGATCAGGGCAAGGTCGACCAACGCCGCCGTCGCCGGGCTTGCTGCGATGCCCTTGTTGACGTGTGTCGGCATGAACTCGAACCCGCCGACAAAGCCGATCAGATAGAGGAATGTGCCGAAGAATGCGAAATAGATGGCGATCGCCATCGCCATGATCAGGTACCGTCCCATGGTGTCCTCCCCTCAGAGGCGCGACCCAAGTTCTTGCGACCTGTTCGCAAACTCATACAGCAATCTGGGTGGGACGCAAAATCCGGCGGAATGCGCCGCTGACCGGCCGGGAATGTCTAGCGACGAATCATCCGGTCGTACTTGGTCACGCTCAACTGTGGTTCGGCCCGGGTGATCTCGATTTCGGCCATTTGCGACCCTTCGAACCGTATGCGCAAGAGCACCGGTCCATCGAGTTCAGGAAGCGCGCTTTCCAACTTGCCGGACACGAGCAACCAGTCGTCATGCTCGGTAATCTGGTCGAAACGGACCTGGGGTCTGTGAGTATCCTCACGGAAGCGTCGGTCGGCAGCGATGAATGCATCGGCGCCTTCGATACTCCGGTTCGCTGCATCACGGATCTTGATGTCGGGCGTTACCAGCGTACGCACGATGTCATAGTCGAGCGTGTTCAGCGCCGCAGCCAAGCGATGCACGGTCTGCGTGCGCTTGCGCTTGCCCGTCAGGCCCCCGAAGAATCCGCCAAACAGCATGACGGGCCGTGCTTACCACGAAGCCGGCCCGCCAAAACCTCAAATTTCTATCTGCTTGCGACGGAGTATTCCGTCGCAATCCAGGTCAGCCGACGATTTCTTCGGGCTTGAAGAAGAAGTCGATCTCGATCTTGGCGTTCTCTTCGCTGTCCGAACCGTGGACGGTGTTCTCGCCGATCGACAGGGCATAGGCCTTGCGGATGGTGCCCTCGGCGGCGTCGGCCGGGTTGGTTGCGCCCATGATGTCGCGGTTGCGGGTCACGGCGTCTTCACCTTCGAGAACCTGCACAACGACGGGCTCGCTCATCATGAAGTCGCACAGTTCGCCGAAGAAGGGACGCTCGCTGTGGACGGCGTAGAAGCCTTCGGCCTGTTCGCGGGTCATGTGGATGCGCTTCGATGCGACGACGCGCAGGCCGGCATCTTCCAGCATCTTCGTAACCGCACCGGTCAGGTTGCGGCGGGTGGCGTCGGGCTTGATGATCGAAAAGGTGCGGGTGACCGCCATGGGAAATGTCCTTGCAGGATTTGGGGGAATTGGATTGCGCGCGCCCCTAGCGCCGCGCGTGCGCGCGGGCAAGAGGCTAGAGGCCTCCGCCTTGCGTCGATCAATCCATGCCCTTGTTGAGGGTCAGCTGCACGGTGGTCTTGTCGCCGCTACGGCCGGCCATCAGCGAGAAGGCCAGCCCCGAGCGGCTTTTTCCCGCAATCGTGGTCGAATCAGCGGCTGTCACATCGACATTGACCTCGATGCCTGCAGCTTCGGCCTGCTTGCGATAGAAGCCGACAACCTGCGCAACCGGTTGCGCGCCCTCCATTGTCAGCAGGACGTAGCGCGCGTCGCCGCGCTCGACATGGGTGTTGTTGAGCACTGTGAAGCCGGGCGCGACGGAAAAGCCCGCAGGCAGGCTAACGGGAACCTGGGAACCGGACCGCATGGAGGTAATTGAACCGTCTTCCGCGCGGATGCGGGCGGTGGTTTCACCGCCGCTCATTTCGTAGGAGCCGACCTCGTTAGAGGTGGTTTCCGCGTCCGCCGCTTCCTTGTTACCCGGACTGCAGGCAGCCAGCAGCATAGGGCCGACCAGAAGCAGAAGACGCATTGTAGAAATTCTCCCCTGTATCGGGGACTTAGGTAGGAATTAGGCGCCTTCGCGCCAAGAACCGTTGGCATCCTGCTTGAATATTCGGTTGTCGACCGCCTCGTCTGCGGCAAAGCGGCGCCACAATTGCGCAGCAGCATCGCGTCCCTGCGGATCGAACAGCAACATGACCCGCGCAAAACCCGAAGCTTCCTCGCGCCAGGCGCCGTCGGCGATGATCGCCATGCGCGCTTCGTTGGGTGCGACACAGCTATCGGATAGCAGGATCGGCTGGCGTGCCTCGTGCGGCTCGCCGGCATCGCCATGGGCAAGGAAGGCGGAACCGCCCTGCTCCCACAGCGCCCTGGACACGGCCTCGCGCTGAGAACTGTCGCTGCTCACGACCACCAGCCGCTCACCCGCCTGCAACGCCTTGCGGGCAAGCTTGGCCACGGTCAGATCCACCGGATCGCGGCTGAGCTGGTAGAAGTCGACCCTCACGCAGGTACGCCCTTGTTCCGCCGACACCGTTCGGAGCAGTATTTCACCTCGTCCCAGTCCTTCGCCCACTTCTTGCGCCAGGCGAACTCGAGGCCGCAGGTGGCGCAGGTCTTGGTCGGCAGGTCCCCCTTGCGGCGCATTTTCGCCATCGGGGGACCTCCCTCGTCCTTACTTCTCGGCCGTGTCGGCGATCAGCCGGTCCATCAGGCGCACACCATAGCCGGTCGCGCCCTTGCCCCAGGTCTGCCCCGGCTTGTCCGACCAGACCATGCCCGCGATGTCGCAGTGCGCCCAGGCCGTATCGTCGGCGATGAAGCGCTGGAGGAACTGGGCTGCTGTGATCGAACCGGCGCCCTTGTCGCCGATGTTCTTCATGTCGGCGATCGGGCTGTCGATCAGCTTGTCGTAGGCCGGTCCAAGCGGCATCCGCCACAGCTTGTCACCCGTCGCGAGACCCGCTTCGGTCAGGTCCTTGGCCAGCTTGTCGTTGTTGGAGAACAGGCCGCCATGTTCATGGCCGAGCGCGATGATCATCGCGCCGGTCAGCGTGGCGAAATCGATGACGCGCGAGGGCTGGAACTCCTCCTGCGTCCAGTGCAGCGCATCGGCAAGGACCAGGCGCCCTTCGGCGTCGGTATTGAGGACCTCGATCGTCTGGCCCGACATGGACGTCACGACGTCGCCCGGACGCTGCGCCTTGCCGTCGGGCATGTTCTCGACGAGGCCCATCACGCCGACGACATTGGCCTTGGCCTTGCGCCCGACGATGGCGAGCATGGCACCGGCCACGGCACCTGCGCCGCCCATGTCCCACTTCATGTCCCACATGCCCGGCCCCGGCTTCAGGCTGATGCCGCCGGTATCGAAGGTGACGCCCTTGCCCACGAACGCGGTCGGCGCTTCACCCGGCTTTCCGCCGTTCCAGCGGATTGCGAGGATGCGCGATTCCTTCTCCGAGCCGAGGCCAACCCCGAGGAGCGAGCCCATCCCGAGCTGTTCCATCTGGTATTCGTCGAGCACGATCAGCTCCGCGCCCGTGCCTTCGAACCGCTTGCGGCAGCGTTCGACGAAGCTTTCGGGGTAGATGATGTTGGCGGGCTCGGTGACGAGTTCGCGAGTAAATTCCACACCGGCCGCGAGGTGGGACATTTCCGCCCAGGCTGCTTCGGCACCCTCGGGCGCATTGACCACGGTGACGGTGTCGAGCGTGACCTTCTGCTCGTCCTTCATCTTGGTGCGGTAGATGTCGTAACGCCAGTTGCGCAGGCGCAGCCCGAGGAGGACCGCCGCAGTATCGCCTGCCGAAAGGCCGCTGCCCGCAAGGTCGATCAGCAGCTCGCCGTAACCGCTGCACTGGTATTTGGCGGTCAGCGCCGCGCCGGCCTTTTCCAGATTCGCCTGACGGCCCTCGTCGCTCTTGTCGCCGGCGCCCGCCAGCGCGAGGTGGACGACATTGCCGTCACGTTCGACGAAGCCTTCGAAGAGCTGTCCTGCATTGCCCTTGAAGCGAGCTGCGGCGGCACCTTCGCTGATCGATTTTTCTATATCCGATGGCAGCTTGCCCTTGTCGACGACATGCGCAAGAAGGCGCGCCGATTGCGGACGGGTCTGGCTGAACTGGATGTGCATGGGTTCTCCCGAAGAATTTGCTGGTGGCGACGGACCGGCCTGCGGAACGCCCCGTAGGATGGCGATTGCGATTAGGCGTGGCCGATGCGATAGGCAAGGCATGGTCCCGCCCGCCGAGACAGCTTTCGAAGCCAGCCGGCTGGCGGCGCGTTCGCTCGCGCTGGCTTCGGCGCTCGCCATGGCCGCGCCGCTTGCCGCGCAGGACGCTGCCGACGATCTCGGCACGGTGGTCGATCCGCAGGGCCAGCCGGGCGACCAGCCTTCGTTGCAGGCACTATATCCCGAACTCGATCCGCCGCCCGCCACGACCGGGCCGGGCGTGGACGCAGAAGGCAATCGGCAGATCGCCTTCGAGGCGGATATCCTCTCCTACGATTCCGATGCGGACATCGTGACTGCAACCGGCAATGTCGTGCTGCGCAGCGAAGACCGCTCGCTTCGCGCGGATTCGGTCAGTTGGAGCAGGCGAACCGGTCTCATCCTTGCCGAAGGGCGGGTCCGTTTCGTCGACGAGAACGGCAACCAGCTTTTCACCGACCGCATCGAACTGACCGACGAATTCGAAGCGGGCGCGATGGACAACCTCCTTCTCGCCCTGCGCCAGGGCGGCCGCCTCGCCGCCAACAAGGGGATTCGCGAGAGCGACGGGACCGTGGCGCTCAGCCAGGCAGTCTATTCGGGCTGCGAGGTCGTGACGCCCGACGGGTGTCCCAAGGAGCCGAGCTGGCGGATCACCGCCGAAAGGGTGATCTACGATCCCGACCAGCAACGCATATCCTTCCGCGGCGCCTTCCTCGAGCTCTTCGGCATGCGCATCCTGCCTCTGCCCGGGCTGGCCGTGCGAACCGATGGCGGTGCTGTATCCGGCTTCCTCGTTCCCGACCTGCGCTTTTCCGAAAGCAACGGCGTCGAAGTCAGCGGCAGCTATTACCTCCGCCTCGGCAACAACAAGGACCTGACACTCAACGCGCATGTCTATAGCGAGGCGCCGCCGATGGTCGGGGCGCAGTGGCGTCACCTGACCGACAAGGGCGCCTACCAGATTTCCGGCTACGCGACCTATAGCGAGCGTGTCGGCATCGCCAGCACCACGCCGACCCAGTCCAAGGACTTCCGCGGCTACCTGTTCACCAACGGCAAGTTCCAGTTCTCCCCGTCATGGAGCCTGACGAGCTCGATCCGCGTGGCCAGCGACCGGACCTTCCTGCGCCGTTACGACATCAGTCGCGACGACCGCCTGCGTTCGATGTTCAATGCCGAGCGGATTGTCGACAACAGCTATTTCTCGCTGTCCGGCTGGGCAACGCAGACGCTGCGCCTCAACCAGCCGCAGGGCGAGGTGCCCGTTGCCCTGCCCGTCATCGACTTCCGTTACCGCCTCGACGAGCCGGTTCTCGGTGGCAAGGTCGAATTGCAGGCGAATACGCTCGCCATCGCGCGCAGCACGGGACAGGACACGCAGCGTGCCTTTGCCAAGGCGCAGTGGGACCTCAGCCGCGTCACCGGACTTGGCCAGGTGGTGACCCTGACCGGCCTCGTGCGCGGCGACGTCTACCATTCCGACGAGAACTACCTGACCGACACCGCGTCCTATCGCGGCAATCCGGGCTGGCAGACGCGTGGTGTCGCGCTCGCTGCAGTCGACGTCCAATGGCCCTTCGTCGGGCAGGCGTTCGGTGGCGAGCAGGTGTTCACTCCGCGCGTGCAGCTGGTCGCGACCCCGCCGATCCGCAACCTCGCCATTCCCAACGAGGATGCCCGCGCGATCGACCTCGAGGATTCGAACCTCTTCGCGCTCAACCGTTTTCCCGGGTACGACCGGGTCGAGGACGGGGCGCGGATCACCTATGGCTTCGACTGGCAGCTGCGCATTCCCGATTGGGAACTGAAGACGACGCTGGGCCAGTCCTATCGCTTCGACACCGATCGCGACATCCTGCCCGATGGGACGGGACTATCTGAGCAGGTTTCGGACTTCGTCGGTCGCACCGAAGTGCGTTATCGCGACTTCGTGAAGCTCACCCACCGCTTCCGGCTCGACAAGGACAATTTCGCGGTCCGCCGTAACGAGGTCGACGCGACGGTCGGCACCAGCCGCACTTACGTCGAACTCGGCTACCTGCGCCTCAACCGCGACATTACCCAGGTCGAGGATTTGCAGGACCGCGAGGAATTGCGCGGGGCTGTGCGCGTCGCCTTCGCCAACTACTGGTCGCTGTTCGGTTCGGGCGTGTTCAACCTGACCGATCGCGAGGAGGACCCGACACTGCAGTCCGACGGCTTCGAACCGATCCGCACCCGCCTCGGCATTGCCTATGCCGACGATTGTCTCGAAATGGGCCTGACCTGGCGGCGCGACTACGTGAACTCGGGCGATGCCCGGCGCGGCAACACCTTCCAGCTATATTTCAGTTTGCGAAATCTGGGATTTCGCTAAGGCGCAACCGTTGGCAGCCCAGCGCAAACACGCTATCCGCCGCCACGCCGAAATTATGGGGCAATCAGCTTTGGTTAAGCCGCGCAGCGGCACAGGCCTGGCTCAATCCGGATACGCTGGCCGTATCGCAACTGGGTATCACACGTGAGCGCACACTCGATTTCCAAGTTCCTCTCGTTCGCAGCGGCGACCAGTCTGGCGCTGTCGCCCATCGCCGGCGCAGCCCAGGAAGCGGCTGGCGCTGACGCCCCGCTGAACCTTCCGGCAAATGTCAGCGTGCTCGGAAATGCCAATCCCAACGTCCGCAAGGCGACCGCGGTTGTGAACGGCTACGTGATCACCGGTACCGACGTCGACCAGCGCACCGCGCTCCTCGTGGCGGCCAACCGGCAGGGCATTCCCGACGAGGAACTCGAGCGCGTCAAGATGCAGGTGCTGCGTAACCTGATCGACGAAACGCTGCAGATCCAGGCTGCGCAGGCGCAGGAAATGGACATCCCGCAGGCCGAAATCGACCAGACCTATGCCCGCGTCGCTGCGCAGAATTTCGAACAGCGCCCGCAGGCGATGGACGAATACCTGCGCTCGATCGGGTCCTCGCCCGCTTCGCTCAAGCGCCAGATCCAGGGCGAACTCGCCTGGCAGCGCCTGCTGCGTCGCAATGTCGCGCCCTTCGTCAACGTATCGACCGACGAGGTGAACGAACTCATCCAGCGGCTCGAAGCCAGCCGCGGTACCGACGAGTATCGTCTCGGCGAAATCTATCTTTCGGCGACCCCTGAAAACGCGGGGCAGGTCAAGGCCAATGCCGAGAAGATCGTCGAACAGCTGCGCCAGGGCGGCAGCTTCGTTGCCTATGCCCGCCAGTTCTCCGAAGCGTCGACCGCGGCGGTCGGCGGCGACCTCGGCTGGATCCAGCTCGGACAGCTCAAGAATGCAACTCTTGAAGCGGTGGCCGCAGAAATGAGCCCCGGCCAGCTGGTTGGTCCGATCGAGATTCCCGGCGGCTACTGGATCGGTGTCCTCATCGACAAGCGTCAGGTCCTGATGGCCGACCCGCGCGACGCGATGCTTTCGCTCAAGCAGATCCAGCTGTCTTTCGAACCGGGCATGTCCGGCGCGGATCGCAACAGCAAACTCCAGACCTTCCTTCAGGGTATCGGCCAGGTTCGCGGTTGTGGTGATGCGGAAAACGCCGCCGGCGCACTTGGTGCAACGGTAGTGACCAACGACCAGATCGCGGTCCGCGCGCTGCCCGAACAGCTCCAGCAGATCATGCTGCAGATGCAGGTCGGCCAGCTTTCGCCGCCGTTCGGCTCGATCGACGACAGCGTCCGCGTGCTCATGCTCTGCGGTCGCGACGATCCCAAGTCGGCGGCGGGTCCGGACTTCGACACGCTGATGGGCCAGCTCGAGGACGAGCGTATCCAGAAGCGCGCCCAGCGTTACCTGCGCGACCTGCGCAACGACGCTTACATCGAGTACAATTGACGCAGGCCGTGGCTCCCCTCGCCGTATCCATCGGTGATCCGGCGGGGATCGGGCCCGAGATCATCGCCGCAAGCTGGGCGCGACGCACCGAAAAGAGCCTCGCGCCCTTCTTCGTCGTCGGCGGGGCGGGATTGCTCGAAGCTGCGGCAGGCTCCCGCAAGCTCGATTGCCCGGTTGTGCGGATCGACGAGCCGGACGAGGCGAGCGAAGCCTTCGCACGCGGCATACCGGTCATGGGCGTCGACGATTGCGAGTACATGCCCGGCCTCCCCGACGAGCAAGGCGCGGCACTGGCGTTGTCGTCGCTCGCGGAAGCCACGCGCATGGCTTTGCTCGGCAAGGCCGGCGGCATCGTTACCGCGCCGGTGGCAAAATCACAGCTGGCCAAGGTCGGCTTCGAATTTCCCGGCCAGACCGAATTCCTCGCCTTCGCCTGCGGCTTGCCGGCCGATGACGGGGTGATGATGCTGGCTGGGCCGAGCCTCAAGGCAGTGCCCCTCACCGTGCACTGCGCGCTGGCCGACGTGCCCGGCTCCCTCACTACTTCCATGATCTACGCCAAGGCCCGCATCGTTGCCGATGCGCTGCGCCGCGATTTCGGCATCCCCGCGCCACGCATCGCGATCTGCGGCCTCAATCCGCACGCCGGCGAAGGTGGCAAGTTCGGCACCGAGGAACGCGAGATCATCGAACCCGCCATAGCGCAGCTGCGCGACGAGGGCTTCGCGGTGACAGGCCCCCACCCTGCCGACGCGATCTTCACGCCGCGAGGCCGCGCGACCTACGACGTGGCGCTGGCGATGTATCACGACCAGGCGCTCGTGCCCCTCAAGGCGCTCGATTTCGACGAGGGCGTCAACGTGACGCTGGGACTGCCCATCGTTCGGACCAGCCCCGACCACGGCACCGCTTTCGACATCGCGGGCAGGAACATCGCCGATCCCGGCGCGATGATTGCGGCCCTGAAGATGGCGGGCGAGATTGCCGCACGACGGGCCGCGCATGGCTGATCTCCCTCCCTTGCGCGAAGTGATTGCGCGCCACGGGCTCTCTGCGTCCAAGGCGCTCGGCCAGAACTTCCTTTTCGACGAGCAATTGCTCGACCGTATCGCCGCAATCCCCGGCGACCTTGCCGGCAGTCAGGTGCTCGAGGTCGGACCCGGTCCGGGCGGCCTGACCCGCGCCCTTCTCCGAGCCGGAGCGCGCGTGACCGCGATCGAGATGGACCGGCGCTGCCTTCCCGCGCTGGCCGAACTGGGCGAGGCCTTTCCCGGCCAGCTGCGCGTGATCGAGGGCGACGCCCTGAAACTTGACCATGGCGAGCTGATGGGCGGCGAGCCCTTCGCCGTCCTCTCCAACCTGCCCTACAATGTCGGCACCGCGCTGTTCGTGCGGTGGCTTGGGGGCGAGGAATGGCCGCCGCTGTGGACCAGCCTGACGCTGATGTTCCAGCAGGAGGTCGCGCAGCGCATCGTCGCCACACCCGACACCTCCGCCTATGGCCGTCTTGCCGTCCACGCGCAGTGGCGTTCGAAGGCGAAGATGGCGATGAAGGTCCACCGCAGCGCCTTCACCCCGCCGCCCAAGGTCATGAGCGCCATCGTCCATGTCGAGCCGGACGCCATGCCCGATGGCGTCAGCGCCCGCGTGCTCGAACGCCTGACCGAGGCCGCCTTCGGCCAGCGTCGCAAAATGCTGCGCCAGAGCCTCAAGGGCGTACCCGGCGCAGTCGAGGCTGCCGAGGCGCTGGGCATCGACCCCCAGCGCCGCGCCGAAACCGTAAGCGTGGCGGAGTTCGTCGAGCTTGCGCGCACGCTGTCGCGCTGAGCCGGCCAGCGGATCATTTCTTGGCTACGAAGGCCCCCCTCGCCTCGTAGGTCTTGCCGTCGGCCTTCGAGGTATATTCGAACCTCACCCCGCCTATCAGTTCTTGTCCGGCCGGTCCGGTAAACCGTCCTGCCACCGGATAATTCAGGCTGGTGGAACTTGCAGGGTCTGGCTGGTGGAACAACGAGGCCCCGGCGCTCCAGACAAGGTCAACAGGAGTGACGGAATTCGGATCGGCGTCACCGGATGGCGAAGGGACCAAGGTCAGCCTCCCCGTATTTGCCGATGCGTCGAAGACGAGCTCTACAGTGCCATCGAACATGTCCGGCACAGGGGTTCCTTCATAAACCACCTGACGAGAGCTTTCGACTTCGAACCTGCCCTCGTAGATCGCACTGCCGCTCGTAAGTCCAGGCCCCGGCATGCCGACAGCTGTCGTTCCGAGTGCGACGGACGGAGATGATCCGAAACTCCAGGTTATGAGGTTGGAATAGAGATAACGCAGATCAGGATCCGAATATCCGCCCGACACCCTGAGATTGAGGCTCAGATAGCCCCCGACGATGAACACCACCCAGGGGTTGCCGGCCTGGGGTGCGTAGTTAGGGCTACGCTGGACGATCTCGAAGGAAGTCGAAGCAGGATTGGTGACGTGGTAGGTCCCCGTCGGTGCGTCGAACGCAAGCTGCAGGCCACCATCGGTGAAATATTGTCCCGCGTCGGCGAACAGCATCGACTCTGTCGCATTGTAAATGATCTTGTCCGTAGCTCCCACCGGTGTCGGGGTCGGGGTGGGAGTTGGGGTGGGAGTTGGTGTAGAACTGGTCCCACCCCCACCCGAAGTCGGCGCACCATCGTCACCCCCGCATGAAGCGAGCAGGCAGGTGGCCAGGATGCTTGCCAAGATACTTGAACCCTTTGACATCACGCTTCTCCTCGTTTGACCGAGAAGGTGAATGCCCATGGCTCCCGCGACCATGATGGAGGCACGACGGATTGCCGATGGTTTCCCAATCGGCGTCAGGAGAGGCCCGATCACGGGCTTGCCCGCGACTAATGCGAGGTAGCATGTAGCTTAAGTAATTGCGGAGGCTGCATTGCAGTGCCACTCCCTCGGCGGTCCTATTGGGAGGGAGTCGAGTCCATGCGCAAATTCCTTGCGGCATCGCTGCTTGCGTTCACCGTTACCACCAGCCTTTCGACTGCCGCACTGGCAGAGCCTGCCAAGAAGGAAGACCTGATGGTCGCGCCCGATGGCGCGCGCCACTTCACGATTACCTCGAGTGGCGGCAAGCATGGTGACATCTGGGCCTGGGAAACGGCGGAGGGTGCGACCGCTTATCGCATGTCGATGAACCTGCGCGGCTGGATTACTGAAACGGACCAGACCATCGTCAACGGGCCCGACGGAACACCGGTCAAGATCGACATTCGCGGTTTCACCGATACCGGTGATGCGAGCGAAACCTTCTTTGTCGATGCGGATGGCATCGCGCATTGGAAGAGCTCGGTGGACGAGGGCCACGCGCACATCGAGGGCAAGCGCTACTCATCCTACGGCGGTCCATGGCTCGCGGGGGAGCAGGACCTTGCCGCGCTGCTTGCGGCAGGGAGCAATGGTATCGACCTTCTTCCGTCGGGTCATGCCGTCGCAAGGGTCAGCGACGAGGCGCAGGTCGAGGGTCCGAACGGGACCGAGACGGTCAAGCTTGCCTTTGTCACCGGCTACGGCTTTTCGCCCTCGCCCTTCTGGATCAGGGCGGATGGCTCTTTCTTCGGTTTCGCCGGAGGCATGTCGCTGCTGCCTGCGGGATACGAGGCCAATGCACTCAAGCTCAAGGACATCTCCGACAAGGCGACCGCCGCAATGGTCAAGGAGGTCGCCAACAGCTTCCTGACCCCGGCCAACAAGACGCCGACCCTGGTCGACAACGTCACCGTGTTCGATTCGCTCGCGGGCACTTACCTCACCGGTCGTTCCGTGCTGATCGCCGACGGCAAGATCGCCAAGGTCGGCGCCGCGGGAACGGTCAAGGCCTCCAAGCTTGCGACCGTCATCGACGGCAAGGGCAAGACGCTGGTCCCGGGCCTGTGGGATGCGCATCGCCACACCGGCGGCGACGACTGGAACCTGTTGCAGAACGTCGCGACGGGAATGACCAACTATCGTAGCCCCGGCTCGGAGATCGACGAGACGATCAGCCTGGTGACGCGCCGCGCCGCGGGTGAATTGCTCGCACCCGAAGGCGAAACCTCGATCATCGTCGACCGCAAGGATCCGCTTGCTGCGCAGGGCTCGATCACGGTGTCATCCCTCGACGAAGCGATCGCGGCCGTTCACAAGATCAAGGATGCGGGAATGTGGGGGGTGAAGTTCTACACTTCGATGACGCCTGCCTGGATCGCACCGGCTGCGGCAGAGGCACACAAGCTCGGCCTCCACGTCCACGGCCATATCCCTGCCGGGATGCGGCCGCTCGAGGCGGTTCGCGCAGGCTATGACGAGGTCACGCACATCAACTTCATCATGATGCAGGCCATGCCGCAGGAGGTGGTCGACAAGTCGAACACTGCCGCGCGGCTCGAGGGTCCCGCCAAGTATGGCAAGGACGTCGACCTCTCTTCGCCCGAGATGATGGAATTCTACAAGGAGCTCGGCGAGCGCGGGACCTATATCGACCCGACGCTAACCGTGTGGGAGCCCCTGATGACCTCCGACGGGTCCGAACTTGCGCCCGAATACGCGCCCTTCGCCAAGGTCGCCCCTCCGGGCGTTGCGCGTAGCTGGAAGATTTCCGGATATCCGCTGTTCGACGGCCTCACGCGCGATGACTTCCGCAAGAGTTTCGACAAGATGGTCCAGCTCGTCGGGAAGCTGCACAAGGCGGGTGCACCGATCGTCGCCGGGACCGATGGCTGGGGCCTCGAACTCGTGCGCGAACTCGAACTGTACGAGGACGCCGGCCTGACCAACGCCGAGGCCCTGCAGACCGCTACGATCATCCCTGCCCGCCTGACCGGCATGGACAAGGATTTCGGCTCGGTGACCGAAGGCAAGGTCGCCAACCTCGTCCTCGTCGATGGCGACGTGTCGCAGGACATCGGCAAGCTGCGCAAGGTGGAGACCGTCTTCCTCGACGGCTACCGCCTCTCGGGCGACGCGCTGCGCAAGGCCAGCGGACTGTCGGGAATGCCCGAATAACGCCGGTCGGCGGGGGTCAGCCCCCCGCCTTCTTGCGCCTCCGCCAGGCGTGGAGCAGCGGTTCGGTGTAGCCGCTCGGCTGCTCGACACCCTTGAAGATAAGGTCCTTCGCCGCGCTGAAGGCGGCGCCGTCCTCGTTCGCCAGCAGCGGCTCGTAGAACGGGTCGCCCGCGTTCTGCCCGTCCACCTTGGCGGCCATGCGGCGCAGCGATTCCATCACCTGCTCCTCGGAAATCACCCCGTGGAGCAGCCAGTTGGCGATGTGCTGGCTGGAAATGCGCAGCGTCGCACGGTCTTCCATCAGTCCGACGTCGTTGATGTCGGGCACCTTTGAGCAGCCGACGCCCTGGTCGATCCAGCGCACCACGTAGCCGAGCAGGCCCTGGCAATTGTTGTCGAGTTCCTCGCGGATTTCCTCCGCCGACCAGTTCACGCCGTCGGCCAGCGGGATCGAGAGCAACTTGTCGAGCGGAGGGATGTCGCCGAGGCCCTGCTGGATCGCGAACACGTCCTCGCGGTGATAGTGAATCGCGTGGAGCGTAGCGGCGGTGGGTGACGGAACCCAGGCGGTGTTGGCGCCTGCGCGCAGGTGGCCGATCTTCTCGACCATCATCTGGCCCATCAGATCGGGTGCGGCCCACATGCCCTTGCCGATCTGCGCCTTGCCCGAAAGGCCGTGCTTGAGGCCGATGCCGACATTGCGCTTCTCATATGCGGTGAGCCAAGTGCTGGTCTTCATCGCGCCCTTGCGCAGCATCGGACCGGCCCGCATCGAGGTGTGGATCTCGTCGCCCGTGCGGTCGAGGAAACCGGTGTTGATGAAGACGATGCGGTCCTTCACCGCATGGATGCAGGCGGCAAGGTTGGCCGAAGTGCGGCGCTCCTCGTCCATCACGCCGACCTTGATCGTGTGGCGCGGCAGGCCGAGCAGGTCCTCCACCGCGTCGAACAGGTCGTTGGTGAAACCGCACTCTTCCGGCCCGTGCATCTTGGGCTTCACGATGTAGATCGAACCGCGGCGCGAATTGCCGAACTTGCCGAGGCCCGCAACGTCGTGCGCGCCGATTGCGCTGGTGATAACCGCGTCAAGGATGCCTTCGGGGATTTCCCTGAGATCCCAGCGCATCGCCGGATTGGTCATCAGGTGTCCCACATTGCGGACGAACATCAGGCTGCGGCCGGGCAGGCTGTGCGCGCTGCCGTCGGGCGCGGTGTAGTCCTTGTCGCCGGCCAGCGTGCGGGTCAGCGTCCGTCCGCCCTTCTCGAAGCTTTCCGACAGGTCGCCGCGAATGACGCCGAGCCAGTTCGAATAGGCGAGCAGCTTGTCCTCGGCATCGACAGCTGCGACGGAATCCTCGCAGTCCGCGATGGTCGTCAGCGCGGCTTCGAGGACGATATCGGAGATGCCCGCCCTGTCGGTCTTGCCGATCGGGCTTTCGCGGTCGAACTGGACCTCGATGTGAAGGCCGTTCTGGCGGAACAGCAGGCCCTTCGCAGTCTTGCCGACATACTGGCTCTCGTCCTTGAGCTTGCCGTCGTGCTCGTCGGCGATGTCGGCCCAGCTCTGGCCGACCAGCGGCAACGCCTCGTCGAGGAACTTGCGGCCCGCAGCGATCACCGCCGCGCCGCGCTCCTCGTCATAGCCGCCGGGCCGCGCGGGCGGTGCGTCGAGCGCATCGGTGCCATAGAAGGCATCGTAGAGGCTGCCCCAGCGCGCGTTGGCGGCATTCAAAAGGAAGCGCGCGTTGAGGATCGGCACCACCAGCTGCGGCCCCGCCATGGTCGCGATCTCCGCATCGACGTTCTGCGTGCCGATGGTGAAATCGCCCGGCTCGGGCACGAGGTAGCCGATCTCGCGCAGGAAGGCTTGGTACTCGCCCTGGTCGATTGGCTGGCCCTTGCGCGCAACGTGCCATGCATCGATCTGCGCCTGGAGGTCATCGCGCCTGGCCAGCAGCGCGGCATTGCGCGGGGCAAACTCGCCCAGCAGAGCGGCGAATCCCTGCCAGAAGGCATCGACGTCGCGCCCCAGCGGCCCAAGCACTTCGGTTTCGATGAAGGCAGCCAGCTGCGGATCGGTCTCGATACCGGCGCGCGTCACATATTCGGTCATGGAACTCCTCGTTGGGTAAGCGAATGGCAATGTCGGTCCCGGGGAGGAGGCATCCCCATACCAAGCATCCACCGCTTTGCAACCTCGCCAAATGGCCGAGGGGTGGACTCGGGCGCGGCGAAGCGTAGAGACCGTTGCCGATGAAACCGGATAGCGCCCCGCAAGCCCTGCTCGACGCCGTGGACGGCGATGCCATGCTGCGCGAAGTGCAGGAGTGGGCGGCAATCAACACCGGCACCGCCAACATCGCCGGGCTCGACACGATGGCCGGCGTGCTGGCCGATGCCTTCTCCGCCCTGCCCGGCGCGGTCGAGCTGGTCGACCCCGCACCCGTCACCGCGATTTCGGCGGACGGCCACGAGTTCGAGAAGCCCCATGGCCGCCACATGGTCCTGCGGGTACGCCCCCAGGCAGAGCGACGCTTCGTTTTGACCGGGCACATGGACACGGTTTTCCCCGTCGACCACCCTTTCCAGCAGGTCGGCTGGCTTGACGACGACACGCTCAACGGCCCCGGCACTGCGGACATGAAGGGCGGGCTCGACGTCATCTTGCACGCATTGAAGCTGTTCGAGACGGTCGAGGGTTCGGACCGCGTCGGCTATGATGTGATGATCAATTCGGACGAGGAAACCGGCAGCCTCGCCAGCCGCGGCCTCATCGAGGAGCTCGCGCGCGGGAAATATGCCGCGCTGACCTACGAACCCTCCGCCCTGCCCGACGGGACGCTGGCCCACGCGCGCGGCGGCACGGGCAATTACTCGATCACCATCCACGGCCGCTCGGCACACGCTGGACGCAACCCGCACGAGGGGCGCAATGCCGTGGTCGCCGCATCCGACCTCGTCCTGCGGATCGCTGCGCTGGCCACCGACGACATCACCGTGAACCCGGCCAAGATCGAGGGCGGCTCGGCAAACAATGTCGTGCCCGACCTTGCCGTGCTGCGCTTCAACATCCGTCCCAAGTCGACCGAGGCGATGAACCGCTTCGACGCGCAGCTCGATGCCGTCCTTGCCGCGATCAAGGCGCAGCACGAGGTCGGCGTCCATCGCCACGGCGGCGTCACCCGCCCGCCCAAGCCGGTCGATGAAAAGGCGCAGCGCCTGTTCGATCTTGTCCGCGATTGCGGCGCAGCACTGGGCCAGACCATCGGCTGGATTCCCAGCGGCGGTGTCTGCGACGGCAACAACATCGCCGCCTGCGGCGTGCCCGTGGTCGACACCATGGGTGTGCGCGGCGGTGCGATCCATTCACCCGACGAGTTCATGATCGTCCCTTCGCTGAGGGAGCGCGCGGCGCTGTCCGCCCTCGTCCTCACGAGGCTTTCCACCGGAGACCATTTGTGACCTTCCGCCTTCGTGCCGCCAATACGGGCGACCTCGAACACCTTTACGAAATGGCCAAGCTGACCGGTGGCGGCTTCACCAACCTGCCCGCCGACCGCGCCGCACTCGCACGCAAGCTGGAACGGGCCGCGGCCGCTTTCGGACGCGACGACGATACCATCGGCGACGACCAGTTCGTCCTCATCCTGGAAGATAGCGAGACCGGCGAGGTGCGCGGCACCTGCCAGCTGATGAGCATGGTCGGCCAGCAGTGGCCGTTCTATTCCTATCGCCTCAACACGTTGACCCAGCACAGCCAGGAACTCGACCGCACCGTGCGCGCCGAACTGCTGAGCCTCGTCACCGATCTCGAAGGTTCGTCCGAAGTCGGCGGGCTGTTCCTCCACCCCGCAGCCCGCGCAGGCGGTCTCGGCCTGCTGCTCGCGCGCAGCCGTTACCTCTTCGTCGCGATGCACCGGAAGCGCTTTGCCGACCGTATCCTCGCCGAACTGCGCGGCGTGATCGACGACCGCGGCGGATCGCCCTTCTGGGACGGTGTCGCGGGCCGTTTCTTCGGCATGGGCTTTCAGGAAGCCGATTATTTCAACGCGATCAACGGCAACCAGTTCATCGCCGACTTGATGCCCAAGCACCCGGTCTATGTCGCCATGCTCAACAGCGAGGCACGCAAGGTCATCGGCGTGCCGCATCCGACCGGACGTGCGGCGATGCGGATGCTCGAGAACGAGGGCTTTGCTGCCGAAGGCTATGTCGACATTTTCGACGGCGGTCCGACCATGACTGCACGCACCGACCAGGTGAAAAGCATCCGCGAGGCAGTGGCGGCGAAGCTTGTGTCGACCGATCTCGAAAGCGGCGAGAAGGCCCTCATCGCCACCGGGCATCTCGACAAGTTCCGCTGCGCCTATGGCCTGCGCGAAATGCGCGATGACGGAACGGTCGCGATCGACGCCAATTGCGCCAGGGCTCTTGGCGTCGGCGAAGGCGACGAAGTCTGGAGCGTGGCGCGATGAGCAAGCTCGTCGAGATCAATTTCGACGGCATCGTCGGCCCGTCGCACAATTACGCGGGCCTCAGCCTCGGCAATATCGCCAGCGCGAGCCACAAGGGAGACCCCAGCTATCCGCGCGCAGCGGCGCTGCAGGGCGTCGCCAAGATGCGCGGCAATATGGAGCGCGGGTTGGCGCAGGGCTACCTGCTTCCCTTGCCGCGTCCAAACTACGGCTTGCTGCGCGAACTCGCAGTCGATCCGCAAAACGACCGCGCCCTGCTCGCGGCCGCATGGTCGGCCAGCTCGATGTGGACCGCCAATGCGGCGACTGTCAGCCCCGCCCCCGATACGGTGGACGGGCGCTGCCACCTGACCCCTGCGAACCTCGTCACCATGATCCACCGCGCGCAGGAATGGCGCGACACGCAGGCGCAGCTGAAGATCGCCTTTGGCGATGAGCGCCACTTCGCAGTCCATGACGCGATCCCGCCGACCTTCGGTGACGAAGGCGCGGCCAACCACATGCGCTTTTGTGAAGGCCACGGATCGAAGGGCGTCGAAGTCTTCGTCTATGGCCGCCCCGGTGGGCGCTTTCCCGCTCGCCAGCACGAGCAGGCCAGTCGTGCGGTCGCGCGCCTCCACGGCCTCGACCCGGCGGCCTGCGTCTTCATCGAGCAGAACCCCGAGGCGATCGAGGCCGGCGCGTTCCACAATGACGTGGTCTCCGTCGCCAACGAGCGCGTGCTGTTCACCCACGAGCGCGCCTTTGCCGACCGGCAGGGTGCCTATGACGCGATCCGCGCCGCCTTCCCCGCGCTCGAAGTGGTCGAAGTGCCCGACAGCGCAGTCAGCCTCGCCGATGCGATCAAGTCCTATCTCTTCAACGCGCAGCTGCTCACCCTGCCCTCTGGCGAGATGGCCTTGGTTGTGCCGAGCGAGTGCCAGGACAACACCGCCGTATGGGGCTGGTGCGAGAGCATGATCGCCTCGAACGGCCCGATCCGCCAGGTCATTCCGGTCGATGTGCGCCAGTCGATGGCCAATGGCGGCGGTCCCGCCTGCCTGCGCCTGCGCGTGGTCGCCGATCCCGCCACGGTCGATGGCCGCTTCATGCTCGACGAGGCGCGCGCGGATCGCATCGAATCGGTGATCGCAGAGATGTGGCCCGAACAGATCGACCCGTCCGATATCGGCAGCCAAGCCCTTGCAAAGACAGTGATTGAAGCGCGCGAGGCGTTGCTTTCTGTCCTGTCCTTGGACGAACTTGCCTAATTCCGAGACGGCGTGGTTAACACGCTGGACACCATTCGTCGGGCGGTCTTACACTTCTCCTTGCGTTAACCACCGGACCCCGCAGCACATCGTTGATGGCACGGGATTTGCAGTCCGAAAGGTTAAACAAGGAGACCGCAGGAACGTGTGGAAGAAGGTCAAAAGGCTGTTCGTGATCAAGACGCGCTTCGAAGCGTATCTGATCATCTACGCCCTGGCCTTGGGCGCCATGACCCGCGGTGCGCATTACACCACGCAGTATCCGGGGTTCGGCGGCTACCTGCTGTTCGCAGCCACAGCCGGTGCAGTGTTCCTCGGCGGCGCAAAGATCCTCGACGCGATCCGGTACGAGCAGGAAGCGGCGAAGGCGGTGGAAGAGTCTTCCGATAGCTAGTGGTCGATGGCGACCTGATTGCGGACAAGAGCCGTTGGCGTGATATAGTGAGACGTGTCCCAGCCACCTTCTCTCGATGAACAGATCCGTAGGAACTTCTCGGAGGTCCAATCATCTGCCGAATTCAGAGGCGACCAACTGTGGCTGACTTTCTACCTTGATGGTATGCCTGAGAAGCTGCGCCAGCTTGCCGAAGCCCTGGACGCTCGCGGATGGGTGAACACGGACGGATGGGACTGCGGAATTCTCTATGCCAAGGTGCATATTGAGAAATCTGCCGAGGCGATCGTGCGGACTGCAGAGGCTACACAGGAGCTATGCGCCCGCTACGACACCGAAATCTCCCTCATCGACGCGGACACGTCATGGGATGTGGAGTGTTCGCGTTTCGTGACACTCTATCGCATTTAGCGTGCGTCCGCTTTCCACCCCTCCTATGCCGTCCGAAGAGCGTGAAAAGTAAGGTGAGGGTTTCTGTTGCTAGCTACCCTCGGAGCCCCGGAATCCGCTTCTGTTGCCCGGTGGGTCCAACCGCGCTTTAGCTTTGTAAGATCAGGGCGTTAGCCCGTCAGATTACGCTGCGAGAGCGAGTGCTTCGTTATCGTTGGCACTTGTGTGTTGTGAGCCTTATGCGGGTTACTCAGCCCGGGCAAAAACACCGTCTTTCAGCACACGTCGATCCTGGTTCGGCCCCGTCAAAAACCGCCAATTACAGCGGGTTATGGTGGAGCCGCCGGGTACTGCCCCCGGGTCCGTTGTACCTATTACACGGCGCAGTTTATCGCCATAGCCGGCCGAAACCGGCACCGCCTATATAGCGATGCCGGTCTTAATGTGAAGTGAGCGGCCGTTGGCGGCGCGCGTCAGGCGCGCTTTTTCAGCTCGTCGCGGATTTCGGCGAGCAGTTCGACCTCGGTCGGACCTGCCGGAGCCTCGGGTTCCTTGTGGCTGAATTCCGCAGTCACCTTCTTGGTGTAGCGGACCAGCAGGAAGATGATGAAGGCGAGGATGATGAAGTTGATCACCGCGGTCAGGAAAGCACCGTAACCGATCATCGCCGCGCCAGCTTCCTTGAGCGCCGCATAGTCGGTCATCGAACCTTCGTATCCGGCCGGGGCCGAGAGGAGCACGAAGTAGTTCGAGAAATCGGCCCCGCCGAAAATCGCTCCGACGACTGGCATGATCACTTCGTCGGTTAGCGATGTCACGATGGTGCCGAATGCGGCACCGATGATCACGGCAACCGCCAATTCCATGACGTTGCCCTTCGCGATAAATTCCTTGAATTCTTTTAGCACCCTACGTCCCCTTTAACCCTTGCGACCCGCGCACTTCCTGACACGACCACCGGTTTTCGACAAGTTCGGGTTAAGCTTGAAGTGCACGATAGGCGTGCTATCTTGATAAGACAGTCACTCTCTCCCCAGGCGTAATTGAAGGACACTCTCCCATGACCCGCTTCGCCGCATTCCGCGCAACGATCGTCGCTGCCGCAGCCCTTGCGCTGTCGGCCTGCGGCATCAATTCGGTCCCTCGTGACGAAGAAGCTGCCAAGGCCAAGTGGGCCGATGTCGAGGCCGCGTTCCAGGAACGCGCCAACCTCATCCCCAACCTTGAGCAGATCGTCCTCTCCTCGGCCGAGCAGGAGCGCGCGACGCTCAACGACGTGATTTCGGCCCGTGCCGCCGCCACCCGCCCCGAGATCAAGCTCGACGGCGCGGACCTTAACGATCCGGCCAAGATGGCGCAGTACCAGCAGGCCCAGAATACCCTCGGCGGTGCGCTGTCGCGCCTGCTCGTCTCGGTCGAGCGCTATCCTGAACTCAAGAGCCAGGAGAACTTCGGCCGCTTCATGACCCAGATCGAAGGTCAGGAGAACCGCATCCGCGTGGCCATCCGCGACTACAACGAGGCGGTGCGCAAGTATAACACCACCATCCGTACCTTCCCGGATACGATCGGCGCGAACATCATTCACGGCGCCAAGCCGATGGTGCCCTACGAAGCCGTAAGCGAAGGCGCGGAAGTCGCTCCCAAGCTCGACATGCGCGCCAGCGGCGCTCCTGCAGCACCTGCCGCCGGAGCCAACGACAACAGTGCGACCGAGGCCCCCGCCGCAGTCGCCAACTGAGCGGCGCGTGTTGCGCTTCTGCCTGGCCTTGCTGGGAGTCCTGACGATGGGATGCAGCCAGCCCGAACCCGAACCGACCTTCCCCTACTTCAGCGAGGAAGGCGGTCGGGTGCGTGACATGGCGAATGTCCTCTCGCCGTCAACCGAGGCTGCACTGACAGCGCAACTCGATCGGGCAGAGCAGCAGTTCGGGCAGCAGGTCGGCGTAGTGACCGTAGCTTCGCTCGAGGGGTATCCAATTGAGGATTTCTCGTTGGAGTATGCTCGAGCATGGAAACTGGGCGACGCAAAGCGGAATGATGGATTGCAGATTCTGATCGCCCTGAACGAACGAAAGATACGGATCGAGGTCGGCAAGGGCATCGAGCGCACTTTCACCGACATCTACTGCAAGGAGGTGATCGACATGATGACCCCCTATTTCCGGGACGGAGATTTCGATGCTGGGGTGACCGTCGGTGTCGCAGAACTGGTCCGCCATATGGAACAGTATCCATCGCTTCCGGCGAACGACAACAGGCCCGCATCGCAGGAGAAGGCGGCATGAGGAAGCTTATCCTCACCCTCCTTGCCCTCCTGTTCGCGGCCCCTCTGGCTGCGCAGAACTTCCCCGAACTCAACAATTCGCCGGTCGTAGATCAAGCGGACGTGCTGAAGCCTGAAGAGGAGGCACAACTGGAGCAGAAGCTGCTGGACTACGCAGCAAGAAGCGGTGGTCGGCAATTCGTTGTGGTGACCATCGACAGTCTCGAGGGCTACGATATAGCTGACTACAGCTATCAGCTAGGCCGTCACTGGGGGATCGGCAGCGCTGAGAAAAACGATGGCACGCTGCTTGTCGTCGCTCCCAACGACAAGAAAATGCGCGTCGAGGTCGGCTATGGGCTGGAGGGGATCATCCCCGACGGCCTCGCCTTCGAATATATCGAGGGCATGAAGCCCTACTTCCGCGACGGAGACTTTTCAGGGGGCATTGCCTGGGGCGCGGACCAGATCATCACCCAGCTCGAACTGCCGCCCGAAGAGGCCGTCAAGGTCG
The DNA here is from genome assembly GCF_041021145.2 of Qipengyuania sp. RANM35. Lineage (NCBI taxonomy): Bacteria > Pseudomonadati > Pseudomonadota > Alphaproteobacteria > Sphingomonadales > Erythrobacteraceae > Qipengyuania > Qipengyuania sp. RANM35. The sequence goes on from NZ_CM196433.1 coordinate 1,736,031, forward strand.
CGCAGGAGCGCGTCGATGCGCGGCAAAGCGAAGGCGGCGTGCCCGTCGGTGCGATCATCTGGTTCATCTTCATTCTCGTCTTCTTCATCCTGCCGTCGTTCGGTCGCGGCCGGCGCAGGCGCTATCGCAGCGGCCTCGGCGGGGCGGTCGGCGACATCATCCTGTGGGAGGCCGGAAAGGCCATCGCCCGCGGAATAACCGATTCCGACGACTGGGGCGGAGGCGGTGGCTGGGGCGGCGGAGGCGGTGGCGGCTTCTCCGGCGGCGGCGGAAGTTTTGGGGGCGGCGGCGCCTCGGGGGGCTGGTAAATGGGCTATCTGACCGAGGCCGAACACGACATCGTGTCCAAGGCCGTCGCCGAGGCGGAACTGCACACCAGCGGCGAAATCGTCACCGTCCTGGCCGACCGCTCGGATGGCTACACCGACGTCGCCCTGTGGTGGGCGATCGCCGTGGCCTTCACCGCGATGAGCGTATTTGCGTATTTTCCGAGTTTCTACCTGCCGAAGCTCGACTGGCTCATGGGCGGGTGGACCCACGACTGGACGCCCGGCCAGCTGATGACGATCATCATCGGCATCGGCCTGCTCAAGTTCTTCGGCACGCTGGCGATCCAGCTGTGGCAGCCATTGAAGTTCCTGCTCGTCCCCGGCCCGGTGAAGAAGGCCCGCGTGCGCGATGCAGCGATCAAGCACTTCAAGGTCGGTGCGGAGCGGCGCACGCATGGCCGCACCGGTGTGCTCGTCTACCTCTCCATGCGCGAGCACCGGGCGGAAATCGTCGCCGACGAACCCATCGCGCTCAAGGTCCCGGCCGAGGTCTGGGGTGAGGCCATGGCCGACATGCTGTCCGAGATTCGACAGGGCCACCTGGCGGAAGGGCTCGCCGCCGGCATCCGCGATGTCGGCAAGGTCCTCGCCCAGGAATTCCCGCGTCACGAGGATGATGTGAACGAACTTCCCGACCGGCTGATCGAGGTCTGATCATGGCGGTCCCCGACCACGACGCGGACGAGGAGATCGTCTGGGAAGGCAAGTATGTCGTCGCCAAGAAGCGCGGCCGCTGGGAGTATGTCGGGCGCAGCCGCAACATCCGCGCTGCTGTGATCCTGGCCGTGGAGGATGGCCACGTCCTTCTGGTCGAGCAGTTCCGCGTTCCGCTGGGCCGCAACTGCGTGGAATTGCCCGCCGGACTGATCGGCGACGATGCAGGCGGCGAGGACGAGGAAGACCTGACTGCTGCCGGCCGCGAGCTCGAGGAAGAGACCGGTTACCGCGCCGAGAGGCTCGAGGACATGGGCTGCTTCTATTCCTCGCCCGGCATGGTCTCCGAAAGCTTCACGTTGGTCCGCGCTACCGGGCTCACCCGCATCGGCGAAGGCGGCGGCACCGAGGGCGAGAACATCACCGTCCATCGCGTCGCGCTCGATACCTTGCCCGACTTTATCGCCGCGAAGCGCAACGATGGTTGCGGGATCGACGTGCGCATGCTCATGCTGCTGGGACAAGGGATACTGGCAGGAGAGTAGAGTTATGGCAGGCAGGTGTGCGGGCAAGCTGGCAATAGTGACGGGCGCGGCGCAGGGACTGGGCCGGGCCCACGCGAAGAGGCTGGCCGAAGAAGGCGCGCGTGTCCTTTGCACCGACATCAACGGCGCGGGCGCCGAAGCCACTGCCGCCGAAATCGTCGAGGAACTGGGCGCGGGCCATGCCTATGGCATCCAGCACGACGTCACCAACCCCGATGACTGGGAGCGTGTGGTCGAGGCGGCGGATGCAGAACTCGGCGGGCTCAACGTGCTCGTCAACAATGCCGGGATCGGCGTCGGCGGCAATATCGAGACCTGCAAGTTCGAAGACTGGAAGCGCTGCTTCTCGGTCAATGTCGATTCGATCTTCCACGGCTGCCAGAAGGCCCTGCCGCTGATGCGCCAGCACGCACCGGGATCGATCGTCAACATATCCAGCATCGCAGGCCTCATCGCCAGCGACACCATGCCAGCCTACAATTCGTCCAAGGCGGCGGTGTGGATGCTGACCAAGTCGATCGCGCTGCATTGTGCGAAGAACAACATGCAGATCCGCTGCAATTCGGTGCACCCGACCTTTGTCGACACGCCGATCCTCGATGGGACGGCGCGCAATCACAATCTCGACAAGGGTGTGCTGATGGAAAAGCTGGCGCGGCAGATCCCGTTGAAGTTCGTCGGCGAGCCGAACGATATCGCCAATGCGGTGGTCTATCTCGCTAGCGACGAGAGCCGCTTCATGACCGGCGCCGAGATGAAGCTCGATGGCGGTATCTCGGCCATGTGATTTTCACCGGGGGGTGGAATCAAAGGAGGGGCACGACGGCCCCTCCCGGTTTTCTTTTTTGTGAGCCACGGCCGGCACGAAAACCGGGACGGTTGGCGCGGGGCCGTGGTCAGTCTGCGATCAGTGCGATCGCCAGGTAGATCAGGATGAAGCTGCCGAAACCGAGCAGCGTACCTGCAACGAAACCCAGCCGAACCCAGGTGGCGTTGATGCCGAAGTAGCGGGCGATGCCGGAGCAGACGCCCATCAGCTTGCCGTTGGTGCGATCGAGGCGGAAGCTCGATGCCGGGCGGACGGCGTGGTCGCTTTCGCGGAACTTGAGGTCGTTCATGCCAGAAGTCCGTTCGGCGAGGCGGGGACAATGGCCGTGGCGAAGAAGATCGCCGAAAGGGCCAGCGAGAAGGCAGCGGCGTAAAGCTTGCTGCTGTTTTCCGAGTTGAACATTGTTTCCTTCCTATTCCTTGGATTTGATCGGCTGGCTTCAGGCGACGAAGACAGCGGGGCTGGCGGGGACGATTGCAGCGGCCATGCAAACTGCCGAGACGGCGAAAGCGAAGACAGCGGCAAGAGCACGGTTGCTGGCATAATCAAAAGCGGTCATTTCAGTAACTCCTTGAACCTTGGTATGTTTTCTCCCGGACCATCCGGGGATGCCAACTACATTGCATGGGCCGTGCCAAACTCGAAAAACGGCAGAAATCCGCCATTCTTTCCTTAACGGCGAGATTGCAGCTTGTTCATCGATCCGAAAGGTTGGGAATTTTCACCAACATTTGGATTTCGCCCTTTCGGGTGGCGGTGCAAGACCTTGCACGCTATCGCCTCGGCACCCCATGGCGCTCGACCGCATCTCGCTTTCCGACTTCAGAAACCACGCCGCGACGGGCCTTGACGGCACCGCGCGCTTCAACCTGCTGGTGGGTGAGAACGGAGCCGGGAAGACCAATTTGCTCGAAGCGCTATCGCTGCTCGCGCCGGGGCGCGGCCTGCGTCGGGCAGCGCTGGCGGACATGGTTCGCAGCGGGGCCACGAACGGCTTTGCCGTGGGAGCCGACCTCCTCTCGCGGGACGAGCCCCTGCGCATCGGAACCTACAGCGAAAGTGCCCAACCCGGCCGCCGCCGCGTGCGCATCAACAGGGCGGAGGCCAGCGCTGTCGGACTGGGCGAATGGCTGGCCGTGACCTGGCTCACCCCGGCGATGGACGGCATTTTCACGGGCCCTTCCGCCGACCGCAGACGCTTTGTCGACCGCATGGCGCTGGCGCTCGACCCGATGCATGCGGCACATGTCTCGCGCTACGAGGGCGCACTGCGCGAACGCAACCGCCTGCTCGCCGACCAGCGCGAGCCCGACGGCGCATGGCTCGACGCGATCGAGGCGCAAATGGTCGAACATGGCTCGGCACTGATGGCTGGCCGCGCGCGGCTGGTAGAAGCGCTGGCCGTGCGACTGGCGCAGATGCCGGCCGAACCCTTCGCCCGCCCTGCCCTGACCTATGTGCCCGGTGCGCCTGATCACGCGGACGGCTTGTCGCAAGCGCTCTACGAGGGTCGCCGCCGCGACCGCGCGGCGCAGCGCACCCTATCCGGCCCGCACCGCGACGAACTCGACGTCGTCCACGCCGCCAAGCGCATGCCCGCAGCGCAAAGTTCGACCGGCGAACAGAAGGCAATGCTCGTCGCCATCACCCTCGCCCATGCCAGCCTCGCGGCGCAGGGCCGTGCCAGCATCCTGCTTCTCGACGAGGTCGCCGCGCATCTCGACCCGGTCCGGCGCGCGGCCCTTTTCGAACAGTTGGAAGCGAGCGGCGCACAAGTCTGGATGACCGGCACCGAAATTGCGCCTTTCGAGAGCATCGCCGGCGATGCAGCAACCTGGCGCGTCACAAATGGACTGGTCGAGCGCCTTTAGCTTACCGGAGGCAGCGCGGCCTGCACCTCATCCAGCGTGTCCTCTACAAGAAGGTCTATACCCTCTATCGTCGGGTGTATGCGGTCGGCCTGGAACAGCTGCGGCTTCTCGTAGATCGCCTCGAGCCAGAAGGGCACGATTGCGGCGCCGTATTCCTTGGCGAGGTCGCCATACAGGCTGTCGAATTCTGATTGATATTCAGGACCATAGTTCGGCGGCGCACGCATCCCCATGAGCAGGACCGGGATGCCGCGCTTCTTCGCTTCGCCCAGCATGGCGGCGAAATTGGCGCGCGTTTCCGCGGGCTGGAGACCGCGCAACATGTCGTTGCCTCCCAGCTCGAGCATGATCAGATCCGGCTTCACCTTCTGCGCATCGAGCGCGAAAGCAAAGCGCTTGGCGCCCGCAGCACTCGTCTCCCCAGACACCGCCGCATTGGTGACGATCGCGTTGATACCCTTGTCGCGCAGGGCGTATTCGAGCTTGGTCGGGTAGGAATGCGTCAGGCCTACTCCATAACCGGCGAACAGGCTGTCCCCGAATGCGAGAATATGGCGTTCAGGGCCCGCAACCTCCTTACGCTCGGGCGAGGTGGCCGAAGGGGCGGTCGTCTCCGCCGGTTCCACAACAGTGTCGGCCTGCGAACAGGCGGCGAGGACCGGGGCAAGCAATGCTATCGACCAATGGCTGAGCCGCATCGGCGAGTATCCTTGTGCAACCTATGGCCCTATGCCATCGCAGCGCCGTGACCAATCCACAAGCCGCGATTTCCGCCCGCAACCTCACCCTCACCCTCGGTACCGACGCCGCGCCCGTCGAGATCCTGCGCGGGATCGACCTCGACATCCAAACCGGCTCGACCGTTGCCCTGCTGGGACCCTCGGGCTCGGGCAAGAGTTCGCTGATGGCGGTGCTGTCAGGCCTTGAACGCGCCAGCGGGGGCAGCCTGCAGGTCGCGGGGCAGGACTTTGCTGCACTCGACGAAGATGCCCTCGCCCACGCCCGGCGCGGCCGCATCGGCATCGTGCTGCAGGCCTTCCATCTTCTTCCCACCATGACCGCGCTGGAAAACGTCGCGACGCCGATGGAGCTCTCCGGCGAAACCGACGCGCGCGAGCGGGCCAAGGCCGAACTCGAGGCAGTCGGCCTGGGGCACCGGCTCGACCACTATCCGCAACAATTGTCTGGCGGCGAACAACAGCGCGTCGCCATCGCCCGCGCGATTGCGCCGCGCCCAGCGCTGATCTTCGCCGACGAGCCGACCGGAAACCTCGACGCAGCAACCGGCCACGAGATCGTCGAACTGCTGTTTGCCCGCCGTGCGGAAACCGGAGCGACCCTGCTGGTCATCACGCACGATCCCGAGCTTGCCGAGCATTGCGAGCGCGTGCTGACGCTCGCCGACGGACGCATCGCCAGCGATACTGCCGCATGACCTGGGGAACCGCCTGGCGCATCGCCCGGCGCGATCTCAACGCGCGCTTCCGCGGCCTGCGCCTGCTGCTCGTTTGCCTGTTCCTCGGCACCGGCGCACTGGCGGCCATCGGCACGCTGACAGCGGCAATAGAGCAGGAGCTTGAGGCGAACGGTCGCCAGTTCCTCGGCGGAGACCTCCAGGTCGAACTATGGCAACGCGGCCTTGCCGACGAAGAGCGCGCCGCATTGTCCCAATTTGGGACAGTTTCTTCCGGCACTCGGATGCAGGCCATGGCCCGCGCAGGCGAACAGGCCGTGCCGATCGAGCTCAAGGCCGTGGACCAAGCCTATCCCTTGTACGGAAAGCTGGTGCTGGCGGACGGGCGAGCAGTCGGCCCGCCCCCTGCCGACGAGGCGTGGCTGTCGCAGGGCGCGGCCGACCGGCTCGGAACCGGGATCGGCGATACGATCACGATCGGCACCGCGCCGATCAAGGTCGGCGGTATCATCAAGGACGAGCCGGACCGTCTCGGCGAAGGCTTCCAGCTCGGGCCGACGATCATCGTCGCAGAGGACCTGCCCATGCGCGCCGGCCTCATCGCGCCTGGTTCGATGTACCAGTCGAAGACCCGCGTCCGGTTTGCAGGGTCACAGGCCCCCGAGGATGTCGCCGAAGATTTGAAGAAGCGCTTCCCGACCGCGGGTTTCGAAATCGACACCGCCGACAGGGCTGCACCTGGTACCGACCGTTTCGTCGACCGGATGGGCGAATTCCTGACCCTCGTCGGCCTTGCCGCTCTGGTGATCGCGGGGATCGGCATCGGTGGTGGCGTCAGTTCCTACCTCGATGGCAGGCGGCAGGGGATCGCCACGCTCAAGATACTCGGCGCTACCAGTCGCGACATCGGCAAGATTTACGCGCTCCAGGTGTTCGCCGCTGCCCTTGTCGGTAGCATCGCAGGCATCCTCGTAGGGATTGCCATCGTGCCGCTGCTTGCGGGTGCATTGCGGGGTCTCCTGCCCGTATCGACCGGCTTCATCTTCGCACCCGGACCGCTCCTGCTCGCCCTTGCCTACGGGCTGCTGGTAGCGCTCGTGTTCGCGGCACCACCGCTAATGAGGGCACGTCGCTTCCCGGCCATGGCGCTGATGCGTGCGCGCGTGTCGCCGCTGGCAGGGGACAAGGCGGCGCTCGCGATAGTGGGCGGCGGGCTCGCGGCCATCGTTGCCCTCGCCTTGCTGACCGCGGAGCAGCCCATGCTCTCGGGCGGTTTTCTTGCCGGAGCTGCGGTCCTCCTCGGCCTGCTGGCGCTGCTGGGCCTTGCCATTCGCAAGCTGGCGGCCTCGTTTCCCCGCGCGCGCAATCCCATTCTGCGCAATGCCCTTGCCAATTTGCACCGGCCCGGAAGCTCCACCGGAGCCCTGGTTACCGCGCTCGGTTTCGGCCTCTCCGCCTTCGTCCTGCTCGCTGCGGTCCAGTCGGCAATCGACGGCAATATCGCAAAGCGGGTCCCCGAAAAGGCTCCCGACTACTTCGTTCTCGACATCCCTCGCGAGCAGGTGACCGAGTTCGAACGGCTGGTCCAGCAGGCCGACTCCAAGGCCAACTGGCGAACGGTTCCGGCCCTGCGCGGGTCGGTGCTCGCCTTCGGACCCGAAGACCGCATGACCCGTACAGCAGACCTCGAGGAGCTGCCCGAAGGTGCCTGGGCCCTGCGCGGTGAGCGCGGCCTGACCTATGCCGACGGAGTCCCGCCCGGGAACACCATCACCAAGGGCAAGTGGTGGGGGCCATTCTACGCGGGTGAGCCGCAGGTATCGATCGACGAGGATTTCGCAGAGGCTGCCGGGCTCGAAATCGGCGACATGCTGACGTTCGGCGTCCTGGGCGTCGAAAAACAGGCGCGCATCACCAGTTTCCGTCGGATCGACTGGGAGAGCATGGGCTTCAATTACGTCTTCGTGCTCAGCCCCAATGCGATGCAGGACGTGCCGCACAATCTTGCCGCCACGATCGAGCTGTCGAAAGGCACGCCCACGGGCCCGCTGCTTCAGTCACTGGTGCGCAGTTTCCCGTCGGCCTCGGTGATCGAGGTGGGCGGCGTCCTGGGTCAGGCAAGAACGATCCTCGACCAGGTCGGGTTGGCCACGCTTGCTGCTGCCAGCGTCGCCGTGTTCGCGGGGCTTGCCGTGCTCCTGGGCGCGATAGCTGCCGCACGTGCTGCGCGAACCTATGACACTGTCGTTATGCGGGTCCTCGGCGCAGATCGGCGGCAGATCCTCGCCATGCAATTGATCGAGTACGGCATCCTCGCCGCGGCTCTCGCGATCGTTGCTCTCGCCGTCGGCAGCTTCGCAGCATGGCTGGTCGTCACCCGATTGTTCGAGTTCGACTGGCTGCCCGACTGGTCCCAAGTCATTGCAGTGCTCGGTCTCGGGCTGGCGGTTGTGCTGGTTTTCGCGCTCGGGGCGTCGCTGCCCCTGCTCAGGGCCAAGCCCGCCCAGGCACTGCGCGCGCTCTAGAAAAAATGAACCCCGCAACCAGGATGGCGCGGGGTTCAGGATATCGACCAGTAGAGCGAAGACCAGCCCGACGGGTCGCAACCTCCTGATAACATCTCATCCCGCCTCGCGGGCTACCACGTCGGGACCGTTTCAACCCGGGACGGAAGCTGCAAGTCCATGACATGCAAAAGAAAAGGGGACCCGAAGGCCCCCTTTCCCGGTTTTTGCGGATGATCCGGAAGTATTAGAACTTGTACTTTACCGATGCACCATAGGTGCGCGGCTGGTTCGCGTAGCCCGAGATCGAACCCGACTGCGCGACCGAGTCGAAGATCGTGGTGATATAACGATCGTCGAGCAGGTTGCGGCCCCACACGGTCAGCTCCAGGCCCATGCCGAAGGCATAGGTCGCACTGGCCGACAGTTCGTCCACCTGGCGGCGGAACGGACGGGCTGCGGCGAAAGCCGCATCCTGGCCACCCGAGATGAAGCCCGGCAGGCCGTCCGCGATCTGCACCGGAGCTTCGTGGTAGAAGTTGGTGTTCAGAATGATGCGGTCGCCAGCGGAGTTGATCTCCTTGTTGTACTGGGCGCCCAGAGCCATCGTGAACTCCGAGATTCCGGCCACGTCGCGACCCGAGAGGTCGCCGATCGAGCTGTTCGGGAAGCTGTTGTACTTCGGCTGCAGGAAGGTGAAGGCGGCCATCACGCTGAACGAATCCGACAGGCGCGAAACGCTGTCGAACTCGATACCAAAGGTCTCCTGCTCACCCGCATTGGCAAGGGCAAAGCCCGTGCCGGTGAAGATGTTCGACTGGAAGCCTTTAATCTTCTGGTTGAAGAAGGTGAGGTTGGCCGAGAAGATGTCCCAGTTGCCCTTCAGGCCCAGTTCCGCGACCTCGGTCTTTTCCGGACCCGCAAAGCGCGAACCGGTGGTGAGGTTGGTCGTGGCAAGACCCGCAGTCTGGATCGCCGCGAGATCCGACGCCAGCGGACGGCTGTCACGCGACAGGTTGAACGAGCTCGCCTTGAAGCCGGTCGCATAAGACACATAGACGTTCAGGTACGGCGAAACGTCATAAGCGAGGCGTGCGGTCCAGGTGAAGTCGTTGTCGCTGGTCTTGCCCTCTTCCACGCTGTTGGGAATGTTGAGGAAGGGCGGCAGGAACTGCAACGGACGCAGGGCCAGCAGCGGGTTGACCGCCGGATTGCTGGCGTTGGCATCGGCAAAGCTGCCAACCGCGGTAGCAACCTGCTGGTAGATCGCCGGCTGAGCAACGGCGAAGCCACCGATTTCCGCCTGCGTCGCCGGACGGCCGAGGTTGAGGATGCTGCCAACCTGGGTGGCAAGGCCCTGGGCGAAGATCGCGGTGCGACCGATGCCGGTGAGGTTCAGGCTCGAGAAGACGTCGGACGAAACGACATTGGTCGAAACGCGCTTGCTGTCGTCGGTGTAGTTTCCGCCGAGCGTCAGCACGAGGCCGTCGGCGACTTCCAAATCGACCTGGCCGAAAACCGAGATTGCCTCGTTCTTCAGCGTGTAGGCTTCAGTGAGGCCCTGGCCCGGCATGAAGAACTGGTTGAGGTAGTTCTGGCCGGTGAGAGCCGAGATCGTGCCTTCGAGCTGGTCGACAGCGAAATCGTTCGGCGGGCTGGTGACCGGACCGGCGATCAGGAGGTTCGCGTATTCACGGAAGTCCTGGCCGAAGAACAGCTCGTTCGACTGGTCGATGCTTTCGTTGAAGTAGAAACCGCCGAGCAGGAAGCTGATGCGATCGCCGATTTCACCGGCGAGGCGCAGTTCCTGGGTGAAGGTTTCGAGACCGACGTCGGCGAAGTTGCGACCGATCAGGTCGGCGCTGGTGAAGTCCGAGTCCTGGTTGGTGATGGCGCGCGATTCACGATAGGCAGTGATCGAGGTCAGCGTGAAGTCGCCGATCTCGTAGTCTGCCTGACCCGAAACACCCCAGTTCTCGATGTCGTTCGAGGAATCGAAGTTGTTGTAGATCACGTCGGCGAAGGGATCGGCCGGGTTCGGGATCTGGCCGCCGATGGCAAGGATCGCGTTGCTGGCCGCCGAACGGCGCAGGTTGACGACACCGCAGCAGGTTTCGTCGATCTTGTCGAAGTCGCCGATCAGGCGGAACTTCAGCGGGCCGCCGTTGTCGAACAGCAGCTGGCCACGGGTGAACCAGCGGTCGCGGCCATTGCTCTCGTTGCCGGTGCCGAGGTCGTCGAGGTAACCGTCGCGCTTGTTGATGCCGCCGGCGAGGCTGAAGGCGATGCCGTCGGTGATCGGGCCGGTGACGAGACCCTTTGCGACGATCGCATTGTAGTTTCCGTAGCTAAGTTCGGCAGAGCCGCCGAATTCGAACTGCGGTTCCTTGGTGACGATCGAGATAACGCCGGCGCTGGCGTTCTTGCCGAACAGGGTCGACTGCGGCCCGCGCAGGACCTCGACGCGCTGGACGTCGGGAAGGTCGGTGATCTGCGAGGCGGTGCGGCTGCGATAGACGCCGTCGACGAACACGCCGACCGAAGGCTCGATGCCGGCGTTGTTGGCGCCGTTGCCGAAGCCGCGGATGAGGAAGTTGGTGTTGGCCGAGCTCTGGAGCTGCGAAACCTTGAGCGAGGGAACCTGGGTCTGCAGGTCCTTGAGGTCGCGGATCTGGGCGCGCTCGATGGTTTCGGCAGTGGTCACGCTGACGGCGACAGGGATTTCCTGCAGCGTCTGTTCGCGCTTGGTCGCGGTGACGATGATGACGTTGCTGTCGGGGGCTTCCGCCTGTTCTTCGGCGGTGTCTGCAACGGAAGCCTGGTCGTCGTCGGCATCCTGTGCCGCAACGGTGGAGGGAAGGACCAGCGCCGCAGCGCCGGCAAGCATAACGGTACGAACGGTCGCAGTGCGGCCGAAGGCAGTAAATTTCATGGAGGTTCCTCTTCTCACAAGACGTGTAGTCGGTCTGCTGCGCAGTCCCCAAAATCACGCGAGCGAGCGCGAGATATTGAGAGATCCTGCCACTCTCAAGGGGTTAGCGTGGTTCCCCTACACGCATTCGCCGACTGTGCCTTTCGCGTTACACAGCAGCACCTTGCCGCAATGCAGCATCTAGGCTAGGGGCGCGCCCGAAACGCAGCCCGCCCTCGCGCGTTGCCGCTACGGCACCCTTAAAGAAAGCTAGAATCCATGTCCCGCGACCTGCGCAACGTGGCGATCATCGCTCACGTCGACCACGGCAAGACCACTCTCGTCGACCAACTTTTTCGTCAGTCGGGAACCTTCCGCGAAAACCAGCGCGTCGAGGAACGCGCGATGGATTCGAACGACCTGGAAAAGGAACGCGGGATCACTATTCTCGCCAAGTGCACCAGCGTCGAGTGGAACGGCACGCGCATCAACATCGTCGATACCCCGGGCCACGCCGACTTCGGCGCCGAGGTGGAGCGTATCCTGAGCATGGTCGATGGCGTCATCCTGCTGGTCGATTCCGCCGAAGGCCCGATGCCGCAGACCAAGTTCGTTACCGGCAAGGCGCTCGCCCTGGGCCTGCGTCCGATCGTCGTCGTCAACAAGATCGACCGTTCCGACGCACGCCCGCAGGAAGTGCTCGACGAATGCTTCGACCTTTTCGCCAGCCTCGACGCCAATGACGAGCAGCTCGATTTCCCGAGCCTGTGGGCTTCGGGCCGTGACGGCTACGCCAGCGACGACGAGACCGCGCGCAGCGGCGACCTCAACCCGCTGTTCCAGCTGATCGTCGACCATGTGCCTGCGCCGGGTCTCGACCCCAACGGCCCGTTCAGCTTCCTCGCGACGCTGCTCGACCGCGACAACTTCATGGGCCGCGTGCTGACCGGCCGGGTCCAGTCGGGTACGGTCAACATCAATGACCCGATCCGCGCTCTCGATGCCGAAGGCAATGTCATTGAAGTCGGCCGCGCAACCAAGCTGCTGAGCTTCGATGGGCTGGAACGCGTCCCGGTCGAACGTGCCGAGGCGGGTGACATCATTGCTATCGCCGGCCTGGAAAAGGCGACCGTTGCGAACACCATCGCCGATCCCAGCGTTACCGAACCGATCCAGGCGCAGCCAATCGACCCGCCGACGCTGGCCATGCGCTTCGCCGTCAACGACAGCCCGCTTGCCGGGCGCGAAGGCAGCAAGGTGACCAGTCGCATGATCCGCGACCGCCTGTTCCGCGAAGCCGAAACCAATGTCGCCATTCGCATCACCGAGAGCGAGGACAAGGACAGCTTCGAAGTCGCAGGGCGCGGCGAACTCCAGCTCGGCGTGCTCATCGAAACGATGCGCCGCGAAGGCTTCGAACTCGGCATCAGCCGTCCGCGCGTGCTCTTCCGCGAAGAGAACGGCCAGCGCATGGAGCCGTTCGAAACCGTTGTCATCGACGTCGATGACGAACACTCGGGCACGGTCGTCGAGAAGATGCAGCGCCGCAAGGCCGAGCTGACCGAGATGCGCCCCTCGGGCCAGGGCAAGACCCGCATCACCTTCTCCGCCCCGTCGCGCGGTCTGATCGGCTATCACGGCGAGTTCCTGTCGGACACGCGCGGTACGGGCATCATGAACCGCCTGTTCGAGAAGTATGACGCGCACAAGGGTCCGATCGAAGGCCGCCAGAACGGCGTCCTGATCTCGATGGTCCCGGGCGAGGCCGTTCCCTACGCGCTCAACGCGCTGGAGGAACGCGGCATCCTGTTCATCGGCGGCGGCGCGAAGATCTACGAAGGCATGATCATCGGCGAAAATGCCAAGCCCGACGATCTCGAGGTCAACCCGATGAAGTCGAAGCAGCTGACGAACTTCCGTTCGACTGGCAAGGACGACGCCATCCGCCTGACTCCGCCCAAGGTCATGACGCTGGAACAGGCCATCGCCTACATCGACGATGACGAGATGGTCGAGGTCACTCCGCAGTCGATCCGCCTGCGCAAGGCGATCCTCGATCCGCACGAGCGCAAGCGCGCCAAGCGCGCATCGCAGGCTTAAGGCCTAGGCAGTGCCGGTGGCGTGATCTCGCGCCGCCGCACGCCTCGCTGCGGGGGCAAAGCAGAAGAATATCAGCGGCACAAAAAGCAGCGACCCGAACACGATTACCGGAACGGGAAGGCCCACATCAGGTGCGACGATGATCGTGGGCGCCATGATCATCTGAGACACGGCCAAAGCCATGAACAGCGCATGGCGACGCAGCCGCTGGATGCGGCTTGTCGTTTCTGCCCTAAGGTATCGCCAGTCCAGCGAAACGAAAATCGCGAAGATCGCGAACATGGCAAGCGGCGCCATGAAAAGACCGGACCCGGCGCGATACAGGTTGGCCGAGACCGCGAGCATTCCCAGCATCACCGCCACAAGCACGGTAAACATCAGCCATTCCCAGCGACGCGCCGCTCGCAATTGCGGGTTTATGGCGAACAGCGCCATGCTCAGGGCGTAGATTGTGACCGTGGCAGACACCATGGCCAAGGGAAGCGGGCGGGCGATCATGAACAGCCAGGCAGTGATTGCAGCTACCGCCATTCCCCCGACGAACACCCAACCGGCGCGGCGATGCCACGTACTGCCCTTACTCGTGGCCAATGCGACCAGCGCCGCTGCGGCCGCGCCGAAACCGAGCACTGAGTGAACGAAATGGTTCAGGTCTTCCACAGGACTGATGCCTCCCTGTCACGACATCCAGTACTGGAATCATAGCAGGTTTACGGAAGTATCGGAAATCAGCCGAAGAAGTTCGGCTGGCCGTTCGATGCGGTGATACCGCCGTCGACCGGCAGGTTCACGCCGTTCACGAACACCGCATCATCGCTGGCGAGGAACAGGACCGGACCGGCGATCTCGTCCGGCTCGGCGGCGCGTCCAAGCGGCATTCGGTTGCGCAGCATCTTCATTGCGCCCTCGTTCTCGGTCACGCCGGTGGTCATGTCCGAACGGGTCATCGACGGGCAGATGGCATTGGCACGCACGCCCTGGCTGCCGAACTCCAGCGCCATCGCCCGGGTGAGGTTGCACACCCCGCCCTTCGACGCGTTGTAGACACCCAGGCCCCAGTCACCCCCGAGGCCTGAAACGCTCGAGATGTTGATGATGTTACCCTTCGCGGCGAGCAGGTGCGGGAACGCCTCGCGTGTCAGGTAGAGGATGCCCTTCAGATTGATGTCGATGATGGTGTCGATGAACTCGTCCGACGCGTCCGACAGCCGTCCTGCGCGCCCCACCCCGGCATTGTTCACCAGCACATCGATGCCGCCGAAGGCCGCGACAGTCTTCTCGACCATCTCCTTGGCAAAGGCGGAGGAGGACACGTCGCCCGCCACGACAAGCACCCGCTCGCCGCCAAGCGATGCTGCGACTTTCTCGCAATCCTCCGCTTTCCGCGAATTGAGGACGACATTCGCGCCTTCTGCGTGGAAGCGCCGCGCAATTGCCTCGCCTATTCCCATGGAGGATCCTGTGACGATCACGGTCTTGCCGGTGAAACGGGCGGGCTGGGTCATGGCATCGGCTCCTCTCGATGGTGGTTGGAGCCTTGCTACCCTTCTGCCGGCCCTGCGCCAAGCAGCAAGGCTTGCGGTCAATTCGGTGCTGGCTGTGGCCAATGGCCCGCCGCCCTGTTAGCCGTGCGCGCATGCAGACAGGAACAATCATAAGCCTCGCACTCTATTTCATCCTCATGCTCGCGATCGGGCTGTGGGCGTGGAAACGTTCGACCGATACGAGTGAGGGGTATCTCCTTGCCGGACGGGGTCTTTCCCCTGCAGTCGCGGCGCTTTCGGCCGGGGCGTCGGACATGAGCGGATGGCTTCTGCTGGGCCTGCCCGGTGCGCTCTATGTCAGCGGCCTTGTCGAAGCCTGGATCGGCATCGGCCTGTTCTTCGGCGCGCTGGTCAACTGGATAGTGCTCGCCCCGCGCCTGCGCCAGCAGACCGAGGAACTTGGCAATGCGCTGACCATTCCCGAATTCCTCGCCAACAGGTTCCCGGACAAGGCGGTCGCCTTGCGGCTTGTATCGGCGCTCATCGTGGTGGTCTTTTTCTCGGTCTATACTGCCGCCGGCCTCGTCGGAGGGGGCAAGCTGTTCGAGACCAGCTTCGCAGGATTGTTCGGCAACACAGGCATGAGCGACTACATGCTCGGCATCTGGGTAACGGCGCTGGTCGTGCTCGCCTACACCATGGTTGGCGGTTTTCTAGCGGTCAGCCTGACCGATTTCGTGCAGGGCCTGATCATGGTCGCCGCGCTCGTAATCATGCCGCTGGTCATCATGTTCGGACCCGGAGGCAGCGCGGGCGGATCGCTTCAGCAGGTAGAGGTCCCCGGCTTCCTCAGCCTGACGCAGGGACTGACTGTCCTAGGTTTCATCAGCGCTGTGACATGGGGCCTTGGCTATTTCGGCCAGCCACACATCATCGTGCGCTTCATGGCGGTGCGCAGCGTCGAAGACATGCCGACAGCGCGCAATATCGGCATGGCATGGATGGGGGTCGCGCTTATCGGAGCGATCGGCATCGGACTGGCCGGACGGGCCTATGTCGACCGCAACGGCCTGGTGGTCGACGACCCGGAGACGATTTTCATCGTGCTCGCCAATCTACTGTTCCACCCGTTGGTGACCGGTTTCCTGCTGGCCGCCCTTCTCGCGGCCATCATGTCGACGATCAGCTCGCAGCTGCTCGTCGCCTCGAGCTCGCTGACGGAGGATTTCTACAAGCTGTTCTTCCGCAAGGATGCGGGCGAGCGCGAGAGCGTCAACGTCGGGCGGATCTGCGTTGCGCTGGTTGCGCTGGTTGCGATCCTCATTGCGCGCAACCCCGACAGCGAGGTTCTCGGGCTCGTATCGAACGCCTGGGCCGGATTCGGCGCAGCATTCGGCCCGTTGATCGTCCTGTCGCTGACCTGGGACCGCATGACCGGATCGGGTGCCGTCGCGGGCCTGATAACCGGCGCAGTAGTGGTGGGGGCTTGGATCGCGCTCGGCTGGAATGCCGCAATGCCCGGCTTCGATGGCGGCCTTTATGAAATCGTGCCGGGCTTCATCGCTGCATGGTTGGCAATCGTCGTGGTAAGCAAGGCAACGCAGGCGGAGGCCGTAGCACAAGGGAGCTGAGACATGGCCAAGATTACCGGACTGGGCGGCGTATTCTACGTCGTGAAGGACCCTGAGGCGACGCGGGCATGGTATCGTGACACGCTGGGGGTGGATGGCGACTACGGCCCGCAACTCAACTGGTCGGAAGAGACCAAGGACCAGCCTTACTCGCTGATCAGCCACTTCAAGGACGACGAGTATATCAAGCCCGGCAAGGGTGGCTTCATGATCAACCTGCGCGTCGATGATCTCGACGTGTTCGTGGCACAACTCAGGGAAAAGGGTGTCGACGTGCTCGACAGTGTCGACGAGGGGTACGGCAAGTTCGCCTGGCTGCTCGACCCCGATGGCGTGAAGATCGAATTGTGGGAGCAGGTCGAGGCTCCCTGACACCATGGGCGCGAGACGCGTGTTAGCGTCTTGTTAACCATGTTTGGCGATAGTCTCCCCATGCGACTGCATCCCGCCCTGCTCTCTCCTCTCCTCCTCGCGGTGGCGGGATGCGGCGCTGTTCCTGACAGCAGGGCTCCAAAGCGCGTCAGCACCGAAGCTGGCATGCCGACGATCTCCCAGATGCGACCCGAGACGGTCCAGTGCCAGTCCGAACTGGGCAGGACCGGATCCAGCTTCGCGCCGCTGCCGGACAAGTATTACGGAGCCGGCTGTTCCGCGCTGAACGCCGTAAAGCTCGATGGAATCGGCGGGGACAATGGCCAGTTCGTGGTCACCAACCTCGGCCCTCTCGCATGCCCCGCCGCCAATACGCTGGCAAGCTGGGCGCGCTTCGGGGTCGATCGCGCCGCTCGCCAGATCATGGGCAGCCCCCTCAGGCGCCTTGAGACCATGGGCAGCTATTCCTGCCGCAATGTTGCCGGCACCGGGCGCCTGTCGGCCCACGCGCGTGCAGAGGCTGTCGATGTCTCGGCTTTCGTGCTGGCCGACGGTCGGCGCATTTCAGTCAAGGACGGCTGGTCGGCCTCGCCAAAGGAACGCGAATTCCTGCGTACCGTCCACCAGAGCGCCTGCAAGCGCTTCGGCACCGTGCTCGGCCCCGATTACAACGCGGCGCACCACGATCACCTGCACCTCGAATTCGGTGGCAGCTCTTACTGCCGTTGAGCGAACCGAAGGGCTGTTGCCGCCCTATCCCGCGACGATCCTGGCGCCGCCTTCCAGATGGGCTTCCATCCGCAGGCGGACAGCCTGGCTGGGATGTTCGGCCCCCAATTTCGTCATCATGTTGGCGCGGTGGATTTCCACCGTGCGCGGGCTGATCGAAAGCTCGCGCGCAATCATCTTGTTGCTGCACCCTTCGGCCAGCCAGTCGAGGACTTCGCGTTCGCGCGGGGAGAGGGCGGCAATGCGGTTGCGCGCCTCGACCATCTTCCGCCGCGCCTCGGCATAAGCGTCGGCCTCGCAGCCGATGCGGGCAATGGCATCGCCCAGTCGTTCTTCACGCAAGGGCAGGCTGAGATAGTCGAGTGCACCTGCCTTTATGGCCTCAACCACCCGGCCAGGCCGGGGTTCGAACGAGGTTCCGACCACCGGCAGCCATTTTCCATCGACCGCCAGTGCCCGCAGCACACGCGCAACGCCCCCACGATCCGGATCGTCGTAGGCAAGCACGACTCCGCGAACCGGATTGTAGGAGAGAAGCTCCGAAGTGTCGGCGTAGACTTCGCAATGGTAACCAAGGTCGAAACCGAGATAGGCCTGTTCGGCCCGGGAACGACTTGATCCACCGACGATATGAAGGTTTTGTCGTGTTTCCATGGACATAGGCATGACGCAATACGCAAATTTGCGAAATCCGGATCACTACCTATTCGGATGTATACGTCGTTCTACTGCCCGTAGACTTGGGCATTCGCGCCGGTTTTCAAGTCATCCAATTTGGACCTATTTATCGTCCCCGCGATAGAAACTGTAATCCGGCAGGGAATGGAAGGCGTTCTTGAGTGCATCGCCCCAGCTTGAAGAGATGGCCTGGAAATAGGGATCGTCATGATTCACGCGATGCTGGTGTGATGGTTCGTAGCTGTCGCGCTCGATCACCTGCAGGTCCAGCGGCAGTCCGACCGAAAGGTTCGCCTTGAGCGTCGAATCGAAACTCACCATCAGCAGCTTCACCCCATCTTCGAGGCTCATCTGCCGGTCGTAGCCACGTATGATGATCGGGCGCCCGTATTTGGTTTCGCCAATCTGGAAAAACGGCGTGTCGTGGCTGGCCTCGATGAAGTTGCCCTCGGGGTAGACCATGAACAGGCGCGGCTCCATGCCAGCGATCTGGCCGGCGACGATGATGGAAGCGGTGAACTTGCCCTGTCCGCGCGCGCCGTTGGCATCCTGCCGGTCGCCGATGACCCTGCGCAGGAGCCGCCCGATCTCGGTCGCGACCTGGAACATGGTCGGACTGCCGAGAATGACGTTGTCGCGCTCCCCGGGCTCCTTGCTGCGTTCTTCCAGCAGGCTGATCACCGCCTGGGTCGAAGCGAGGTTTCCGGCGGTCATCACGGTAATGATCCGCTCGCCCGGAACGGTCCAGGTGAACATCTTGCGGAACACTGAAATGTTGTCGACGCCCGAATTGGTGCGCGTGTCGCTCATCAGGACGAGGCCCTTGTCGAGCACCATTCCAACACAATAGGTCATTGATCCGAATCTCCGGCAGCTATTGCTGCACTTGCTGCTGTTCGACCGCGACGTCCACCTCCAGCACGGCAGAAGCCCCGCCGAAGCTGATGCCGGTCACCGGCGCGGCATCGCGATAATCGCGTCCGGTCGCGACGCGCACGTATCGGGCATCAGGACTGATGCCATTCGAAATGTCGAAGCCGACCCAGCCGAGACCTCCGACATAGGCTTCCGCCCAGGCGTGGCCGGCCTCCTGCTCGATGCGGTCGTTCATCATCAAATATCCGCTGACGTAGCGCGCCGGCACATCGAGCGCGCGGGCGATGCCGATGAAGATATGCGCATGGTCCTGGCAGACCCCGCTGCCCTGCGCGAAAGCCTCTTCAGCCGTCGTGCGTGAATGGGTTGTCCCGGTCTTGTATTCTACCTGTTCGAGGATGCGCGAGGACAGGCGATGGAGCATGTCCAGCCGGTCGGTCCCCCCGTCGGTAAGCTGTTTCATGAGCTTGCGCATCCCGCCACCCGGCTTCGTGCGCGCGGTCTGCGACTGGAAGCTCCACAGGGGGAGGTGGCCCGCATGGCGACCGATAACCCCGGCCTGGTCGCTGGTTTCAACCACGCCGCGGCACGTCACGGTTACTTCCTGCGCGCCGCTCTCCACCCCGATCAGGGTGACGGTGTTGTGATGCTGGTCCTCGAATGTCAGTTCGGGATGGGCATTCAGATACTCCATGTCCCATTCGATGATCCTCTGCCCCTGCGTCTCCTTCGGCGTCAGCCGCAGCCGCTGCAGGGCATGTACGACAGGAGCGTGGAAGCGGTAGCGGGTGGTATGGCGGATCGAGAGGCGCATCAGGAGAGGAACCGGTAATCGTCGGCGATCGCATTCGCGATGGCGGAGTTGGTCGATACGAATTCGACGAGGAATTCGTGGAGCCCCTGGTCGAACACCTCTTCGATGGTCAGACCGGTCAGGTGCGTGTCGGAATCGCGCATCAGGGCGTTGCTCTGCCCTTCATGCCCGTGCAGCCGTGCGAGCGCCGTCAAGGTCTCGCGCAGGGCCGAGTGACAGAAGGCAAGGCTGCGCGGAAAACGGTCGTCAAGGATCAGGAACTCGCAGATCCCGCGCGCATCGATCTGGCCGGCATTGAGCCAGCGAAACGCGCGGTCGCCCGAAACCGAGCGCAGCACCTGGTCCCACTGGCCGGTGTCGAGGCTCGACCCGACATAGGATAGCGACGGCAGCAGCAGGTAGTACTTGATGTCGAGGATGCGGGCGATGCTGTCCGCCCTTTCGAGGAAGGTCCCGGCGCGGGCAAAGTGATAGCCTTCGTCGCGCAGCATCGAACCGGCCATGGCGCCATGGGCCAGGGTACCCGCGCGGCGGATCGTCGCGACGATGTCGAGCACGCGATTCTCGCCAACCGGGCGGGCAAGCTGGTCCTTCATCACCAGCCAGTTCTCGTTGATCGCCTCCCACAATTCGCCGCTGATCGCATTGCGAGCAAGCCGCGCATTCTGGCGGACCAGCCCGAACATGGCGAGGATCGAGGACGGATTGTCCTTGTCGCGCAGGATGTGGTTCCAGGCCTGCATGCCCGTATAGGTACCGTGCTTCGCCTCGTAGCCAGCGCGCTGGCCGGATGTGGCGATGACCGACCGCCACTCCTCCTCCGCCGTCACGAGATCGCGGGTCAATGCCATGCGCAGGCCCGCATCGAGCAGGCGCGCAGTGTTCTCCGCCCGCTCGAGGTAGCGGAACATCCAGAACAGTCCGTTTGCTGTCCTCCCGAGCATATCAGTCCTTCAGCACCCAGGTGTCCTTGGTGCCGCCTCCCTGGCTCGAGTTGACGACGAGCGAACCCTCTCTCAGCGCTACCCGGGTCAGGCCGCCGGGCGTGATGTCGATCTTGTCGGGCGAAACAAGGACGAACGGCCGCAAGTCAACATGCCGCGGGGCGAGCCCCTTCTTGGTGAAGATCGGGCAGGTGGAAAGTGAAAGCGTCGGCTGCGCGATGTAGTTCTCCGGATGCGCCACGATCTTGCGGCGAAACTCCTCGATCTCCTTCTTGCTCGAGGTAGGGCCGATCAGCATGCCGTATCCGCCCGATCCGTGGACTTCCTTCACCACCAGTTCGGCGAGGTTGTCCAGGACGTACTTGAGTTCGTCCGGGTCGGCGCAACGGTGTGTCTCGACATTGGGCAGGAGGGGCTTCTCGCCGGTATAGAACTCGACGATTTCAGGCATGAAGGAATAGATCGCCTTGTCGTCGGCGACACCCGTACCGGGGGCATTGGCAATGGTGATCCCGCTAGCGCGATAGACGTCCATGATGCCCGGTACGCCCAGCACGCTGTCCTCGTTGAAAGTCAGCGGGTCGAGGAAGTCGTCGTCGACACGGCGATAGAGCACATCGACCGGCTGGTATCCCGCGGTTGTCCGCATTGCGACGCGGCCATCGACCACGCGCAGGTCGCTCCCCTCGACCAGCTCTGCGCCCATCTGGTCGGCAAGGAAGGCATGCTCGAAATAGGCGGAATTGTAGATGCCCGGCGTCAGCACGGCGACAACTGGCTTGTCCTGCGCACATTTGGGAGCGCAGGCGGCGAGGCTCTTCGCAAGGCGCCGCGGATAATCCGAAACCGCCTCCACCGGCATGCGCATGAACAGCTCGGGGAACATCGCCATCATCGTTTCGCGGTTCTCGAGCATGTAGCTGACGCCCGATGGCGTGCGGGCATTGTCCTCCAGCACGAAAAATTCGTCCGGACCGGTACGGACAAGGTCGATGCCGACGATATGGGTATAGACCCCTCCGGGAGGGGTGAAGCCGACCATGTTTGGCAGCCATGCGGCATTGTCGCGGAACAGCCGTTCCGGAATGCGACCCGCGCGGATGATCTCCTGCCGGTGGTAGAGATCGTGCATAAAGGCGTTGAGAGCAGAAACACGCTGCTCGATCCCGCGGGTGAGCTTGCGCCATTCGGCGGCCGTGATCACCCGGGGCACCATGTCGAAGGGGATCAGCCGTTCCTCGGCCTCGTCCTCGCCATAGACATTGAAAGTGATGCCGGTCTTGCGGAAATTGGTCTCTGCCTCGCCGTGCTTGCGCTTCAGCAGGGCGGTCTTCTGCTCATCGAACCAGCTGCAATAGGAGGCATAGGCTTCGCGCACGGTGCCGTCGGCATTGTGCATCTCGTCGAAATTTCCCGCGCTTGCGCTCATTGTCCCCCGGGGATTCGACCGGAGGAGAACCCGCCGGTGACTTACAGGAACACAAGCATTCAGGCGCGGTCAAGTTCCGAAAGCACCACCGCTATGGCTTCATTCGTCATGACGAGGCCCATATGCGAGCAGCGAACCGCTATCGCGCGGTCGCGTTCGCCGGGTTTGCCGCAAGCGCAACGCGGGTGCACCACCCCGTCGCGCGGGCTCCAGATGGCCACCGTCTCGACAGGCGGCTTCTCCGACAGGACGGTATCGATCTCCGGTTCGTCCACGCGGTGGCCGGCAATGGCCTGGTAGGCACGCCAGCCGTTGTTGGCGCGCGGGCTACCCGAGAAGGGCGAGCCCATGGTGATGACCTTGGCAACTTTCTCCGGGTGCTTCTTGGCCAGCTCGCGGGCCATGATGCCTCCGAGCGACCAGCCGACGAGGATGATGGGTTCACGGTCCCGGCCGAACAGGTCCAGAAGCCGTTCTTCCACGCGCGCAAAACGGTCTGCTGTGGCGCCCAGATTGTAACCCAGACCCCATTTCTTGGCGACATGCCCGGCCTGCTCCAGCTTCCGCGCCATCCAGCGCATCCGGATCGGGTGGGCCCCGAAGCCCGGCAGGAGCATGACAGTCTTCGGCGTTCTGGCGGGTGTGATTTCAAGCGGCTTGCCCAGCTTGCGACGCAGTGGCTCCAGCGGCCACAGGAATTCGCGCAGCAGCAATTGCCAACGGGGGCCGCGCGCATCGTCGGGGCAAGGCTCGGCTGCCAGCGACAAGCGCCGGGCCAGTTCCTCGCGGTCGATGAAAGTCGTGTCTCGGAACGGTAATGTTGCCATCACCGCGTAATAATGCACGGAGCCGGTCAAAGGCTCCCGAAAATCATCTGGTCATTCAACCGTCGCAGTTACCGATCCGCTCCTGGTTCGATTTCATGGTCATCTTCATGGTTTTGCCGTCGGGAGTCTTGGCATCCATCGTCATTGTCATGTTCGACGAGGTCGAGGTGCCCGTACCCTGCATCGTCATGCGCGCCATTCCATGTTCGGGTCGCGAGCAAGTCATGACCGCGTCGATCGTACCGCCATCCGCATCGAACTTCTCGAAGCTGCAGTCCTCGTTTTTCTGCGCCTGGCGGGCCATCTCCTCGAAGCCCTTCTCCGCCTCCTCCTTGGTGAGGCAGTATTCGTGCGTTTGCGGACCGACCGAGATCATCTGCTTCATCATGTCCTGAAACTGCTTCGGCGCTCCCGGCACCTCGACATTCACCATCTCGACCGTGGCGCGGTACTTGCCCGGTTCCGGCTTCACCATGTCCTTGGACTTGGCCGCCGCCTCTTCCATCGTGATAGTGCCATCGCCGTCGGCATCGGGACTCCCGCAGGCAGCAACCGTGGCAGTGGCAAAGGCAAGCAGGACAAAGCGACGCATCAGATATCTCCCCTAAGGTCAGTTCCAAGCTAACAGTGCGATGGCGCGGCGCAAGCGAAGTTGCAGCAGCGACTTTTGTTCCCCATATGTGCGCGCATGGCAGAACTCGTTATCCGGCGCGGACTAGAAGAACCCGATACCACGGGGGAATTCGTCCCGCACAAGCCGGTTCGCCCCGACAAGTCGATGGGCGGGCGCAAGTTCAAGCTCGTCTCCGATTACGAACCCGCCGGCGACCAGCCGACCGCCATCGCCGAACTCGTGGCGGCAGCGAAGGAAGGGGAGCAAACCCAGACCCTGCTCGGCGTCACCGGGTCGGGCAAGACCTTCACCATGGCCAAGGTCATTGAGGAATTGCAGCGACCGGCGCTGATCCTCGCGCCGAACAAGATTCTCGCCGCGCAGTTGTATGGCGAATTCAAGAGCTTCTTTCCCGAGAACGCGGTCGAGTATTTCGTCAGCTACTACGACTACTACCAACCCGAAGCCTATGTGCCCCGGTCCGACACCTACATCGAGAAGGAAAGCTCGGTGAACGAGGCGATCGACCGGATGCGGCACTCGGCCACTCGCGCGCTGCTCGAACGCGATGACGTGATCATCGTTGCCTCGGTATCTTGCCTGTATGGCATCGGCTCGGTCGAGACCTATTCGGCGATGATCTTCGACCTGAAGAAGGGCGACACGCAGGACCAGCGCGAGATCATCCGCAAGCTCGTCGCGCTGCAGTACAAGCGCAACGATGCCGCCTTCCAGCGCGGCAATTTCCGCGTCCGCGGCGACAGCCTGGAAATCTTCCCTTCGCACTACGAGGACATGGCCTGGCGTGTGTCTTTCTTCGGCGACGAGATAGAGGAAATAAGCGAGTTCGACCCGCTGACCGGCAAGAAGGGTGCAAGCCTCGACAAGGTGCGCATCTACGCCAATTCGCACTATGTCACGCCCGGCCCGACGATGAAGCAGGCCATGGCGGCGATCAAGTTCGAGCTCGAAGAGCGGCTCAAGGAACTGCACGAGGAAGGCCGCCTGCTCGAAGCGCAGCGGCTGGAACAGCGCACCAATTTCGACCTCGAGATGATCGCCGCCACCGGCTCATGCGCGGGGATCGAGAATTACAGCCGCTTTCTCACCGGCCGCCTGCCCGGCGAGCCGCCGCCGACGCTGTTCGAATACCTGCCCGAGAACGCGCTGCTGTTCGTCGACGAGAGCCACCAGACCGTGCCCCAGGTCGGCGCGATGGCGCGCGGCGACCACCGGCGCAAGATCACGCTCGCCGAATACGGGTTCCGCCTGCCGAGCTGCATCGACAACCGCCCCCTGCGCTTCAACGAATGGGACGCGATGCGCCCGCAGACGATCGCGGTATCCGCCACGCCCGGCCCATGGGAGCTCGACCAGTCGGGAGGCGTCTTCGCCGAGCAGGTCATCCGCCCCACCGGCCTCATCGACCCGCCGGTCGAGATCAAGCCGGTCGAGGACCAGGTCCAAGACTGCATCGAGGAATGCAAGAAGACCGCCAAGATGGGCTACCGCACGCTCGTCACCACGCTGACCAAGCGGATGGCCGAAGACCTCACCGAGTTCATGCACGAAGCGGGCGTGCGCGTGCGCTACATGCATTCCGACGTCGAGACGCTGGAGCGCATCGAACTGATCCGCGACCTGCGCCTCGGCGTCTATGACGTGCTGGTCGGCATCAACCTGTTGCGCGAAGGCCTGGACATTCCCGAATGCGGGCTGGTCTGCATCCTCGATGCCGACAAGGAAGGCTTCTTGCGTTCCGAAACCTCGCTCATCCAGACCATCGGCCGCGCCGCGCGCAATATCGACGGGCGGGTGATCCTCTACGCCGACCGCATCACCGGCAGCATGGAACGCGCGATGGCGGAGACCGAGCGCCGCCGCGAAAAGCAGCGCGAGTACAACGAGGAACACGGCATCACGCCGCAGACGATCAAGCGCCAGATCGCGGACATCGTCGCGCATACCGCGTCGCAGGACGGCGTCACCGTCGACACCGGGGATGACGAGCGCAACAACCTCGTGGGCCACAATCTGCGCGCCTATATCGAGGATCTCGAAAAGCGCATGCGCGCTGCCGCAGCCGATCTCGAATTCGAGGAAGCCGGACGCCTGCGCGACGAGATCCGCCGGCTCGAGAACGACGAACTGGGCCTCGGCGATGGCGAAAAGCGCGCGCCGATGGTCGGACGCTCCAACGAAGGCAAACCAGGGACGCACAAGACCCGTTACGGCAAGACAAGATACAAACGCATGGGCGGCAAGCCCTAGAGCAGTTTGTCGCCCCGCAACGGCGTTCGTCCGATAGTCCTTGCCTCATCGGGCACGTCACGCGATGCCCTGCGCCAGGGGAGAACTGTCATGACACCTAGGTTCCTGTTCGCGATGGCACCCGTCGCGCTCGTCCTGTCCGCCTGCGCCACGACCGCCGTCGATCCGACGCCTGCAGTCGATACTGCCGCCATAGCCAGCGCCGTCGCGGCTTCCGACCGGCCCGAAAACGCGCGCAAGATGGACGAAGGCCGCAAGCCCGCCGAAGTCCTCGCATTCCTCGGTCTCGAGCCCGGCATGGTCGCCGCAGACCTGTTCACCGCAACCGGCTATTGGGCAGAGATCATGGGCCATGTCGTTGGCGAGAACGGCAAGGTGATCGCCTACCAGCCCGACCAGTTCTACAACGACGACAAGAGCAAGGCGGCCTGGGCCGAACTAATCGCCCGCACTCCTGCAGTGGAGATGGCGCGTCACCCGTTCGATGCCTTTGCCCCGCCCGCCAGTTCGCTCGATTTCGCGATCGTCAACGACTCCTACCACGACCTTTACTGGACGAGCGAACAGTACAAGATCCCGTTCACCGACCCCAAGGCCTATGTCCGCGCGCTCTATGCCGGGATGAAGCCGGGCGGGATCGTCGGTGTGATCGACCATGTCGGCCTACCCGGCGATACCCGGGCGGTCGTCGATGCAGTCCACCGTATCGATCCGGCGGTGGTTCGCGCAGATTTCGAGGCCGCCGGCTTCGTGTTGGAGGCTCAAAGCGACGTTCTGGCCAACCCGGAAGACGACCATACCAAGCTGGTTTTCGATCCGTCCGTTCGCGGAAAGACCGACCGCTTCGTCTATCGCTTCCGCAAGCCGCGCTGATCCTCGCGATCTTGCCTGCATTGCCGACCCTGCCATAGGAGAGCGCATGACTGCCCGGATCCTCGCCCTGCTTGCCGCAAGCTCGGCCCTCGCCCTCAGCCCCGCCCATGCCGCCGACAAGGACGCGAGCGAGAAACCTGCCGCTGCCCCCTACGAAGCAAACAGTGCGTCCAAGCGCTTCAGCGGGACTTTCGGCGGGCGTTCCGTGAGTTACACCGCGACGGTTTCGGAGCAGGTGCTCAAGGACGACAAGGGCACAGCCAAGGCTGCGATCGTCACTACCGCATATGTCGCCGAGCCGCGCGACCCGAACCGCCCGGTCACCTTCCTGTTCAACGGGGGGCCGGGCTCAGGTTCGCTCTGGCTGCAGATGGGAGCTTTCGGGCCGAAACGCGTCGCCATCCCGTCAAATGCCAGGGACGACGGCGGGCCGCCCTATCCGATCCTCGACAATCCCGATTCACTGCTCGACGTGACCGACCTCGTGTTCATCGACCCGGTGGGCACCGGATGGAGCCACACGATCGGCGACACCGACCCCAAGGATTACTGGGGCGTAACGCAGGATGCGAAATCGGTCGCACAGGTCATCCGCCAATGGCTCAGCGAGAACGGACGCTGGAACAGTCCCAAATACCTTGGCGGCGAGAGTTATGGCACGACCCGCAGTGCGGCGGTCGTCAACGAGCTGGAGGGAGGATACAACGACGTCTCGCTCAATGGGGTGATCCTGATTTCGACCGTGCTCGATTTCGCCGCCGGGGCGGAAACCGAAGGGGCCGAGCTGGGCTATATCACCACCCTTCCCTCCTTCGCCGCGACCGCACTCTATCACGGCAAGGCGAGCGCCCCCTCGGTCGAGCAATTCGTTGAGGAAGCACGCCAGTTCGCCATCGGACCTTACGCCGCCTTCCTGCTCAAGGGGCAGAAGGCCAGCGCGAACGAACGCGCTGCAATTCGCGGCGAACTCGCCCGCTTCACGGGTCTCAGCGAAACCTATCTCGAAAGCGCAGACCTGCGAGTGACATCGGGCAGGTTCTACAAGGAATTGCTGCGTGACCGTGGCCAGACCGTGGGACGGCTCGATTCGCGCTACACCGGCAAGGACTACGACAATGCCGGAGAATACCCTGACAACGATCCGAGCTTCTACGGCATCGACGGCGGCTATACTGCCGCGGCCAACGCCTACATGCGGGACACCATCGGCTACAAGACCGAGCGACAGTATGTGACGATTGGTGGGGTAAGCGAATGGGACTGGCGCCTCAATGGCGGGCGCGACAGCGATGCCTATCTCAGCGTCGCCCCCTATCTCGGCCGCGCGCTGCGCGAGAATTCGGGCCTGCGCATCTATGTCGGGCAGGGCTGGTACGATTTCGCCACGCCGTTTTTCGCTGCCGAGTATGCACTCAGCCGCACGGGATTTCCGCAGGACCGGATCGAGTTCCATTACTACGACGCGGGACATATGATGTACGTCCGCGACGAGGATCGGGCCAAGCTTTCGCGCGATATCAGGGCATTCATCCGATCGCGCTGAGGACAGTCGTCGCAGGGCAGTTGAATGCGCGCGCGCCTGTGCCATAGCGCGGGAATGCGTCGCTCTCTCGCTCTTCTGCCGCTGCTTCTGGCCGCCGCCTGCAAACCGCCCGCGTCGGACGAGTATGTCGAACGCTCGCGCATTGCCGGCGATGCGAGCGGGCCTTCGGAACCTGCGCCCTCTCCCGATAGCGAAGGTGCCATCTGGGCACCCTCGGGCAAGCCGCAACGGTTATTGTATGGCAAGCCGGGCGGACGGCCGCTGATGGCGCTCGAATGCGAGACGACACAAGGCATCCCGCTGCTCGCCTACACGCGGTTCGCCGCGGCCGACGCCCATGCCAAGGCCATCCTCGCACTTATCGGCAATGGCCATGTTTCGCGCCTCAAGATCGACGCGGTGGAACATAAGGGCGCATGGTTGTGGAAGGGTGCCGTCGCAGCGGAAGACCCCCTGCTCGATGTCCTGACGGGTGCGCGCGAGGTCGAGGCGACGGTGCCCGGCGCCGGAAGCCTCATCCTCAATCCCAGCAACTTACCGGGCGAGCTGGTCGAAGCCTGCCGCGCTATCGCGAAGCCCGCGCCTTCTCTGCCAGCAGATCCGGCGTAAGCACCTGCGGCAGCTGCTCCGCATCCTGGCCGGGCGCATACCACAGGTAGAGCGGGACGCCTGCGACGCCCTGCTGGGTCAGCATGCGCGAAATCTCCTCGTCCGGCCGCGTCCAGTCGGCGCGGATCGCAATGACCCCGGCCTTGTCGAAAGACTCCTTCGTGTCCTCGCGTTCGATCGCGACGCTCTCGTTGACCTTGCAGGTCACGCACCAGTCGGCGGTGAACCACAGGAACACCGGCCGCCCCGTTGCGCGCGCCTGCGCGAGCGCCTCATCGCTGAAGGCGACCGGCTTGAGCAGGCCCTCGGCGGCTCGTACCTGAGCTTGCGGCTGCGGGAGGAATGCCAGGGCTGCGCCCATGAAGAGGGCCAGCACTGCAAAGACCGGGCCCGACCTGCCTTGTGCTTGCAATCGCCCGGCCAATGTGAGCCAGAGTAGCAGGACCATCCCCAGCAACAGGGTCATGAACAGGAAACCAGCCCCGCCGATGCGCCAGATGAGCCAACCCAGCGCCAGCACCGTCAACCCCATCGGCAGCGCCATCCAGCGCCGGAATTTCTCCATCCATGGTCCGGGCCTGGGCAAGCGCGCGCGGATGGCAGGCACGAAACCGACAAGGAGGAACGGCAGCGCAAGCCCGATGCCGAGCGCGACGAAGACGAGCAGGCCGTCGAGTGGCGGGATCACCAGCGCGGCACCCAGTGCGAGCGCCATGAAGGGTCCGGTGCACGGTGTCGCGACGAATGCCGCCAGGAGGCCCGTCGCAAACGAACTGCCGCGCGATGGTTTGCCGCCCGAAATGGCGAAACCCGGCACCTCGAAGACGCCAAGAAAATTCGCGGTCAGTGCCAGTGCCAGGAGGAAAAGGCCCACCACCACGACCGGGTTCTGCAACTGGAACGCCCAACCGACCTGCTCGCCCGCAGAGCGCAGTGCTAGGATCGCCAGCCCCAATCCCGCGCATGCCAGCACAACCCCTGCTGCATAAGCGAGCGCATCGTGCCGCGCCGCATGCTCATCGCCCCCGGCCTTTGCCAGGGTCAGCGCCTTCAGGCTGAGGATCGGGAAGACACACGGCATGACGTTGAGCAGCATCCCGCCGACGAGTGCTGCCAGTAGCAATTGCCACAGCACCGGCTGCGGCCCGCCGCGGACCGGCTTTACGCCTTCGAGTGGCACATCGGTAGGCATGGCCGAGAACCGGACGCCGGTACCGTTGCCGAGGTCGAGAATGCCTTCGATCCTTGGCGGGCGCGGTGTCGCTTCGAACTCGACGGTGTCAGGAATGGCGATTGACGCCAGCGGCACCTCGACGACCAGAAGGTCCCCCTCGCGGATGAAGGTCTGGGTCCCCGTGTAGATGACCTGCTGGCCCTGCCCGATATCACCGGTGGCGATGAAGAGGTGCGGTTCGCCCGCCAGATCGCTCACTGCGGGGAGCGGAATGCCGATCCTGAGGCGATCGCCCTTGAACTCGAAGCCTGCTTCCGATCCCAGCGGCGGAACGATCGCGGCCCGCCATTTGCCGAAGCGCGGGTCCCTCGCCAGTTTGGCGGGATCGAGGGTCAACTGCGCTTCCTGGGGTACGCAGATCTTGTCGGTGCAGGCGAGGTAGCTCGCGACGACCGATATCGGCGCGGTGTTGCCCAGCGCTGCCTGTCGCGGAACCGTGATGGGAACGAGGACCGTAAACGGCCCTTCGTAGATATGGTTCATCAGGTCACCGACCACCAGCCGCTGCGGCAGGGGATACTGCGGTTCCCCGGCCTTCCAGCCATCGGGCAGTTGCCACTTGAGATCCATGCCCAGCCCCGCATCGCCGGGGTTGGACCAGTATCCATGCCATTCGGGGGATGACGGCGTGAAATGCAGCGCCAGCGTCCATTCCTGCCCCGGTCGGGGCTGACCATCAGCCACGAGTTCGACCGATATCCTGTCGCTGCCGATACCCTGGGCATTGACGGGCGCGGCGAAGGCCAGCGCCAGCAGCATGAACAGTGCGGCGACGCGCTCCAATATCCTTGCTTCGATCACGCCGCTCGCTCTAGGGATGCCGCCGATGACAGACAAGCGTGACCTGCTGATCCTGGGCGGTGGCCTGGTGGGAATGACCCTGGCGCTCGCCGCCGCGAAGAAGGGATTGTCGAGCCACGTCGTCGACCGTGCCGACCCGTCCGAACTGACCGCGGAAGGCTTCGACGGACGGGCCTCGGCCATATCGACGGCAAGCTGGCGCCTGTTCCGCAATATCGGTCTCGAAGACGCGCTCGAACCGCACGGCTGCGATATCGCCGCCATCGCGGTCATGGACCAGATGAAGCCGGGCCGGATCGATTTCCGGCCCGAGCCGCACGAAGGCACGCTCGGACGCATGTTCGCCAACCGCCAGCTGCGACTCGCATTGCACGAGGCGGCGGCCAAGGAACCGCTCATCGCCTGGCACGCGCCGGTGACCGTGGTCGATCGCCAGCGCGGCGAATTCGGAGTCTCGGCAAGGCTGGCAGACGGCACGGTGCTCGACGCGACGCTGATGGTGGGTGCGGAAGGACGCGGCTCGCCTTCGCGTGAAGAGGCGGGCTTCAAGATGGCCACCTGGGACTACAGCCACCGCGCGCTTATCGTCGGCCTCGACCATTCCAAGTCGCACGAGAATGTCGCGTGGGAAATCTTCTATCCCGACGGTCCTTTCGCCCTGCTGCCCATGCTCGACGGACCGAACGGCCAGCATCGCAGTGCGTTGGTGTGGACGGTGGACGAGAAGGATGCAGCGGGCGTGCTCAAGCTGTCCGACCGTGCCTTCCTTGCCGAAGTGCGGAAGCGAATGGGCGATATCCTCGGTGATCTGACGCTCAACAGCCAGCGATCGTCCTGGCCGCTCAGCTTCCAGCACACAGCGCGCATCGTCGAACACCGCCTCGCCCTGATCGGCGACAGCGCGCACGGGATGCACCCGATTGCCGGTCAGGGGTTAAACCTTGGCCTGCGCGATGTGGGCGCGCTGGTGGAGGTGCTCGAGGAGGCGCTCCGGCTCGGCCTCGACCTCGGCGATGCGCAGGTGCTCAAGAAATACGAGGAATGGCGCGCGCTCGATTCCCTGATGGTCATGGGCGCAACCGACGGCCTGACGCGCCTGTTCGGCGTCCCCGGCAAGGCGGCCAGTGCCGTGCGCCGGTTCGGCATGGCCGGAGTGCAGCGTTCGGGCTGGCTCAAGCGCTTCTTCATGGACGAGGCGCGCGGTGTATCGGGGCGCCTGCCGGAAATGCTGAAAGCCTAGTTTTCGGCGAGGCTCGGCTGCGAGATACGGTTGCCTGCCCCATCGCGCAGGCGGCGCGGTTCGAGCACGGCGGCGGTCTCGATCAGGTCGAGCGCCTGCTGGGCCGCAGCGTAACGCTCGGCATCGCGAATCCAGCCATCGGCACTCTCGGCACCCGGCAGATTGCGCACTTCGGCAATCGCCGCTTCGGTCCGCCCGCTTTCGAGGAACATCCGCGCCCGTTCGAGCCGGCGTTGCGGCTGCGGCGACGGGGCGCTCTCACGACGCACCACGAAGAGGCTGCCGAGCTCCTCGCGAAATCGCGCGAAACCGCCCTTGTTCGTCGGTTCCGCGAGACGCGGCGCAAGGCCTTCGAGGCGTGCAGTGAGCTGGTCCAGCGTCACCGGATTGCGGCTCGATCGGATCAGCGTGTCGACCGCGTTGGGCATGGCATCGCCGAAGCGCAGGCGCAGCTGGTCGGCGAGGTAACCGAGTTCGGCGCCCTTCTCGATCGCGCGACGGGTGGCAAAGGCGATGAGCAGTCCCTCGGCGCGCGCGGCATTGCCGGCGGCGGCCTGAGCCTGCAGATCGAGCCTCGCGAGGCGCTGTTCGGCAGCGGCAAGGCGCTGGTCGATCCCGCCCTGCTGCTCGGCCACTCTCTCGACTGCCTTCTGGGCAGCGGCCTGACTGGCCGTCGCACTGGGCGTAGGTGACGGGTCGGTGGTTGGACTCGCCGCGACCTGCTCTGGAGCATCAGCCGTGATTTCCACGGACGAACCGCTGCCGTTGAGCTTGTAGACTGCGTAACCGACGAGTGTCCCGCCGAGCACGAATGAGGCAAGCACAGCCATCAGTACGGGCCGCCCCGAAGGCCCCGTGCGCCTGCTGCTGGAAAAATCGTTCATAGTATCCGTTCTGCGACCCCGACATCCGCCATCAGGATGCGACCCTCTCCAAGGCTCAGTTCTGGCATAAAGATTCCGCCAATGCCAGCATGTCGGCATCGGTCGGGGCGGCTGCGATGTGGATGGATCGCCAGCCTTCGCCACAGGCCGCGGCCACGCGCGGGCCGATGGCGATGAGGTCGACCTGCGAGCGGTCGAGCGAATTCCTATCGAACTCCTCGCACAGCCGCTGTGCAGCGCTGGCGGAATGGAGCATCGCCACACCGCCCCCGCGCAAGGCCGTCATTGCTTCTGGAGGAAGAGGTTCGGGCACGGTGCGGTAGACCACCTGCGTCTCCACCCTGATCCCTTCGGGTAGGTCCAGCGGTACGCGGTCTTCCCCGGCGAGCCTGAGTAGCCGGAGCTCGCGTCCGCCAAGCTGGTCGACCAGCTGCTGGAGTCCGCCCCACCCCGTGCTCGCGACAAGGAAGCCTGCGGCGCGCGCCGTCTCGGCTGTGGTCTCGCCGACGGCATGCACCGGAAGGCGATCGAGCCTTTCCAGTTCCGCACCCGCATGGCGCCACACGTTCGCGCTGCCCACGAGCAGTCCGTCGAATTCGTCCGGATCGGTGATGTGCCACTCGACAGGTTCGACGACCGAGAGCGGTGCGCCCTGTACGTCGAGGCCCATTGCCCGCGCCGTTTCGGCGGTAATCGACCAGCCCGGCTCCGGCCTGAAGACGAACAGCGGCTTCACGCCAATCCGTCGAACAGGCGGACAACCTCGGGAGGCGCAGACCCGAGCAGCTTCCGGGCGAGTTCGAGTGGCGCATTATTGTCGCCATCATCGAAGGTCGCGGCTTCCTCGACCCTGACGCTTCCGTCTGCGCTGTAGATCGCCGCACGCAGGTGCAGCCGGTTGCCATCGCGCTGCGTCAGGGCCGCGATCGGGCTGCTGCAGCCGCCACCCAAGCCTTCGAGCAAGCGCCGTTCGGCGCGGATTTCGGCATGGCTGTCGGCATGATCGATGGCGGCCAGGAGGTCGCGCACCTTCGCATCGTCGCTCCTGCACTCGATCCCGATGGCTGCCTGTGCCGGGGCCGGCAGCCAGTCTTCGGGGTCGAGCCTGACGCCGACTTCGTCCTCCCCCAGCCGGTCGAGCCCAGCTGCTGCCAGGAATGTGGCATGGGCCTCGCCCGCTTCGAGCTTCGCAATCCGCGTGGCGACATTGCCACGAATGGGCACGACCTCCAGATCGGGGCGCACATGAAGCAATTGCGCCGCCCGGCGCGGTGCGCTGGTGCCGACGCGCGCGCCCTGCGGAATCCCGGCAATCGAGGGCGCGCCGAGCAGGCGGTCCGCCTTGTCCGCGCGTGGCAGGATGGCAGCGATCGCGATCTCTGCTGGCCTGATGGTCTCGACGTCCTTCATCGAATGGACGGCGATGTCTATCCGGCCATCCACCAGCCACTGATCGAGTTCGCGGGTCCACAGGGCCTTGCCGCCGATTTCGGCGAGCGGGCGGTCTTGTATCCTATCGCCGCTTGCTACGACCGGGACCAGTTCGACGGCGGATTCGTCCCAGTCGTGGGCCGCGCACAGGCGCGCACGGGCCTCGTGCGCCTGCGCCAGGGCAAGCGGCGAACGCCTGGTTCCAAGACGAATGATCGGTGAGACTGGCATCGGGTTTGCTTGCCCTAGCGAGCAGGGGCGCTAAGGGGAAGCCACTGATGACACTGGTTCTCGGCATAGAAAGTTCCTGCGACGAAACCGCAGCCGCGCTGGTCGACGGTGATCGCCGCATCGTGGCACAGCGCATCGCTTCGCAGGACGCGGAACACGCGCCCTATGGCGGTGTCGTCCCGGAAATCGCCGCGCGCGCTCATGCAGAGCGCCTCGCTCCGATGATCGAAGGCGTTCTTGCAGATGCGGGTATTACCCTCGCCGATTGCGACGCGATTGCCGCGACCGCCGGCCCGGGTCTCATCGGCGGAGTCATGGTCGGTCTCGTCAGCGCCAAGGCGCTCGCCATGGCGAGCGACACGCCACTGATTGCGATCAACCATCTCGAAGGCCATGCCCTGAGCCCGCGCCTGGCCGACGCCAGCATCGGCTTCCCATATGTCCTGCTGCTGGCGTCGGGCGGCCACTGCCAGATCCTGCGGGTCGACGGCGTCGGACGCTACAAGCGCCTTGCCACCACGATCGACGATGCGCTGGGCGAAGCGTTCGACAAGACCGCCAAAATCCTCGGCCTCGGTTTTCCGGGCGGCCCCGCAGTCGAGCGCAAGGCAATGGAGGGCGATCCCTCGGCGGTTCCCCTGCCGCGCCCGATGGTCGGCAGCGGCGAGCCCCATTTTTCTTTCGCAGGATTGAAGAGCGCCGTCCTCCGCGCGCACGAAAGCGGCCAATTCGAAATCGCCGACATCGCTGCCAGCTTCCAGCAGGCAGCGGTCGATTGCGTCATCGACCGGTTGAGGGTCGCACTAGCGGAAACCGACGATATCGACACGCTGGTCGTCGCGGGCGGCGTGGCCGCGAATGCGACGGTTCGCGCAGCACTGGAGCAGGTGGCGGCAGACCACGGCATGCGTTTCGCCGCGCCGCCGCCCAAGCTGTGCACCGACAACGCCGCGATGATTGCCTGGGCCGGGGTCGAGCGCCTTGCGCTGCCGGAATTCTCCCCCGCCCCGCTCGATATCTCGGCCCGCCCGCGCTGGCCGCTCGATCCCGACGCCGCACCCGTTCGCGGTGCCGGAGTGAAGGCATGAGCGTCGGCGTCCTCGGTGCGGGCGCATGGGGGACGGCGCTCGCGCAGATGCTGGCGAGCGACGGGCGCGAGGTGCTGCTGTGGGCGCGCGAGGAAGAACTCGTCACCGAAATCAACGCGCAGCACACCAACTCGATCTTCCTGCCCTCCGCAGACCTGTCACCCGGGGTGAAGGCGACCAACGACCTCGCGGAAATGGCAGCGCTGGACACGCTCCTGGTGGTCACTCCGGCGCAGCACATGGGCAGCGTGCTGGGCGCAATGCCCCGACACCCGCGCGACCTCGTGCTGTGCTCCAAGGGGATCGAGGCGGGCACCGGACGACTGATGAACCACGTTGCAGCCGACGCTGCGCCCGGAAGCGCGATCGCAGTCCTGTCGGGCCCGACATTCGCGCATGAGGTCGCTGCCGGATTGCCAACCGCGGTTACGCTGGCCTGTGGCGGGGGCGAGGATCAATGGGAGCGTCTGTCGCCGGTCATCGCGCGCCCGACCTTCAGACCATACTTCTCCGACGACGTCACCGGGGCGGAAATTGGCGGGTCGGTCAAGAACGTCCTCGCCATCGCCTGCGGAGTGGTCGATGGCCTCGGCCTTGGCCAGAATGCCCGCGCTGCCCTGATCGCACGCGGATATGCCGAGATGCTGCGTTTTGGTGAGGCACTTGGGGCCCGGGTCGAGACCTTAGCGGGCCTCTGCGGCCTCGGCGATCTCGTCCTTACCTGTTCCTCGACCTCGAGCCGCAATTTCTCGCTCGGCAAGGCACTGGGAGAGGGTCACAGCGCAGAAGAGCTGATGGCCGATCGCAGGACGGTGGCCGAAGGCGCGCATACCGCACCCGTGCTCGTCGAACTCGCCGCACGCCATGGTGTCGCCATGCCGATCGTCACCGCCGTTTACGGCCTCATCAAGGGCAACGACCCGCGCGCTACGGTCTCGGCCCTGCTTTCGCGGCCCTTGCGCGCCGAGCAGGAAAACGCCGGATGAGCGCCGACCATTCCGACGAGGACCTGACCGCACTCGCAAAGGGCGGACGCCAGAACTTCATCGGTTTCCTCCTGCGCCTGCTTGCGCGCCTGCCGTTCCTGTTCATCGCCGGGCGCCTTTATGGCCCCGACGCGCTCGGTCGCTTTGCTTCTGCCCTGGTCGTGGTCGAACTCGCAGCGATGATCTGCGCGATGGGCGAGAAGCGCGGGCTGGCCCAACGACTGACCGAAGGAGAGGACGCCCACCCTGCCAACCTCGTCTATGACGGCATGCTGCTGGCGGTCATGTTCTCGGCGGTCGCGGCTGCCTTCTTCTGGCTGGTCCCTGCCCCCTTGTTTCCCTCGGGCCAGTTTACCGAACTCGACCGCCTGGTCGTGCTGGCCATCCCGGGATACGCGCTGACGGAAATCGTGCTCGCGGCGCAGGCCTATCGCTACGACATCGCGACAACCGTGCGCGCACGCGCGGTGGTCGAGCCGTGGACGATCTCTATCATGGCCGGGGTGTTCTATTTCATTCCGGCGACGAGCGAATCCGGTCTCGCGCTGGCATACCTCGTGTCGATTTACGCAGGCCTGCTGACAGGACTGTGGTCCTTCTTCCGCAGCTACGGCCCACCGCGCGCATGGCGACCTCATCCGTCGTACATGGCGCGGATGACAGCGAGGGCGCTTCCGCTGGCCACTGCCGATGCAATCGAGTGGGGGACGCGCAGGCTCGACATCTTCATCCTCGGCCTCTTCGCGGCGCCTGCCGCCGTCGGTGTCTACTACATCGCCCAGCAAGTCGCGAGCCTGCCGCAAAAGCTCAAGACCAGCTTCGAGCCGATCCTCGGGCCAGTCATCACCAAGAACCTCAAAACCAAGAACTACGAAGCCATCGCCAAGCAGGTCTGCCAGGTCGGTTTCTGGATCGTCGCGATGCAGGCCGGCATTGCCCTCGCGCTGGGCGTGCCGGGCGAGGCTGTCATGGGGCTCGTCGGTCCCGAATTCGTCGGCGGAACGGGTGCGCTGGCCTTCTTGCTCGCAGCCGAAGTCGTGGCCGCTACGGCCGTGGTTTCCGAAGCGGTCCTCATCTATGTCGCGCGGGTCAAGAACCTGTGGATCTCGATCGGCACCATCGTGCTGCAGGGCGTGCTCACCGTCGTTCTGATCGAGGCAATGGTGGCAGGCGGCTATGGCGAGCCTTTCAAGGCGGCCGCTGCCGCAATTGCGCTCGCCCTTGCGCTTGGCACGGCGAGCCTCGTCAAAGCGATCCTCCTGTCGAAAATCCTCGGCCAGTCGATCAACAATTTCCGCTGGGCACTGGTCTGGGCTGCGGCACCCGCCGTGGTCGTCGGCTTCATCGCCACCAAGCTGCCCGAATGGGCCGAGCTGGCCTTCGGCATTCCCGCGATCCTCGGCGTCTACGGCTGGGTCATCTGGCGGCGCGGCTTCGGACCTGAGGACCGCGTCCTGTTCAAGCGCAGCCGCAGCAAGGAAGCGGTCGAGGAAAGCTGAGCCGCGCCCGGTTGGCACGGCAGGTCAGGCTCGGCTAGGAACCCCGCCATGCGCATCCGCCCTCCCCTTGCGATCTTTTCCGGCGCCGTCCTGATCGCCGCCATAGGCTATGCCGTTGCATTGCCGACGGCAGACGATTTCGTCGCTCCGCTCCAGGCGAAAGCCAAGGCAGCCATCGACGAAGCCGGCGGCCGCGGCGTCGAGGCGGATTTCGTCGACCGGAATGGCTCGCCGACACGCCATCCGTGGCTCAAGGGCGGTCGCAGGCTCGATGACGACACCCGTGCCCGCGTCGCCCATGCCGTTGCCGCTGTCCCGGGAGTTGGCGGCGTGGCATGGGCCGATGGGACGGCGCGTGCCGAGAGCGCGAAGCTGAAATACGAACCGCTCCATTGCCAGGATGACGTCGCCGGTCTGTTGCGCACGCGATCCATCAGGTTCGAGGAAGCGTCGAGTTCGCTCGACCCTTCGAGCCGCAAGCTTCTGGACGAGGTCGCCGATGCCCTGCGTCCGTGCCTCGGTTCGATAATCTCCATCACGGGGCATACAGACAGGATCGGGAACGAGGCGGGCAATATCGCTCTCAGCATGGAGCGTGCCCGCGCCGTGCGCGAGGCGCTCGTCGGCCGGGGCATTCCCCGCGACGGGCTCAGGGCGCGCGGGGTCGGTTCCTCGGAACCGGTTGACGGCCTGACGCCCGAAGATCCTGCCAATCGGCGCATCGAATTTGCCGTGATACGGACCGAGCCGTTGACCCCCACGCCTGTCGATACCCCGGGAGCGCGTTGAGATGCCTGTCTGGTTCGAACTGGTCGCCCTGATGCTTGCAGGATATGGGGCCGGAATAGGAATTGGCTGGGTCCTGTGGGGCCGTAGCGACACCGAAAGGGATGGCGAATGACCGAACTGCTGCAAACCTACTGGCCCGCGATCGTGCTCGCGCTGGTCGTCGGGCTTGTCATCGCCTGGTACGTCTTCCGCGCCAATCGCAAGACACGCGTGACCGGCACTTTGCATGACGTGCTCGACGAGGGCGCAGCACCTGCCGAACGAAACCGTGCGCTGATCGACAGCGCCCCCGCGGCAACCGTCGACCCGGCACCGAAAGCCGCGACTCCGGCACCGTCGACGGGCGACGACCTCACCCGGATCAAGGGCCTGGGTCCCAAGCTGGCCACCACGCTGGGCGAGATGGGGATCACCGGATTTGCGCAAATCGCCGCCTGGGACGACGCCGAGATCGAGCGGGTCGATGCCCAGCTCGGTCGCTTCCAGGGGCGTATCCGCCGTGACGACTGGGTGGGCCAGGCGAAACTGCTCGCAGAGGGCGACGAAGCCGGTTTTGCAGGAAAGTACGGCAAGCTCGATTAAGGCGGGAACAATCCTTCGGAAGCGATGTTGTTCCCTCAGGGTCGTCGCCTGTTTGGAGAGCAAGGATGGGACAGCAATTGCGTGTTCTCGTCGCCGAAGACGAGCTCATTGTGGGTTACGATCTTTGCGACACGGTGGCCGAAGCCGGCTACGAAGTCGAAGGCCCCTACGACGACATTTCGTCCGCCATGCTCGCCTTTCAGAAGAACAAGCCCGACGTCGCGATCCTCGACGTCCAGCTCGGCGACGGCATCGTCTATCCGCTGGCAGAGCAGATGATGGCCGAGAACGTGCCCGTCATCTTCCACTCGGGCCAGCTGACCCCCGGCGAGGTTGCCCAGCGCTATCCCTCGGCCCAAGCACTTGCCAAGCCTTGCCCCCCGGCCGATGTCATCGCCAGCGTACAGCAGGCCCTCCACCAGCACTGACGGAGAATTTCGGAACCGGCGCCGTTCGGGATCGGTTGGGCAGGTAACCCACCAATCCCGAAAGGAATTTTCATGTCGCTCCCGAAAATGATCGCCGCCCATCCGCAGGTGCAGGATGAGACCGAGGAACTCGTCCTTGCTGCCCGCCACGCAATGCTGTGCTCGCTCTTCTGCACCTCCTGCGCCGACGCCTGCGTGGCCGAGGACATGGACATGGCGCAGTGCATCCGCAACTGCCTCGACTGCGCCGACGTCTGTGCTGCAACCGCCCGTCTCGCAGTACGCCGTACGGCCCAGAATATCGATGTCCTGCGCGCCCAGGTGGAAGCCTGCATCAAGGCTTGCGAGACCTGCGCCGCCGAGTGCGAAGGGCATGACAATCCGCATTGCCAGCTTTGTGCGCAGATGTGCCGCGAATGCGCAGAGGACTGCCGCAAGGCGCTGCCCCTCATCAACTGATTGGATTTGCGACGGCGCATGGTAATCTCGCCATGTGCCGAAGCTGCAGACCCTGATTGCGCTCGACGCGGCTGACCGCGTCGCCACGATTGAGGCGATGGGACGGATCGCCTGGGCCCAATGGCTCGTGCGCGCCGTCCCTCCGCGGCACTGGCGCTCGCATTTCGGCACCGGAGCGCCGTCCGATCCGGCAAAGCCTCCCAAGGGCACCGACATCGCCACAGTGCGCCGTATCCGGCTCGCCGTGTCGCGGGCTCTGCGAAATATGCCGGGGTCCCCGCAGTGCCTGCCCCAGGCGCTGGCTGCGCGGCGTATGCTGGAGCGGCGCGGGATTCCTTCGCAGCTTTATATCGGCACGATGCGCGACGACGCCGGCGTCCCGCGCTTCCATGCCTGGCTCAAGGTCGACGAAGAATGGGTCACGGGAATATGCGACGAGAGCCGGTACACGCTGTTCACCAACAAGGGTCCGCAACAGGCCTGACGCCCCCTTGCGGAAGGCGGGCAAGCCTGCCAGTGGCGGGACCGTAACAAAGGAGACCACATGGCCGGAATGGTGCCCTTCGCCTGGGAAGATCCCTTCAACCTCGACGAGCAGTTGACCGAGGAAGAGCGGATGATCCGCGACGCAGCCCACGCCTTCGCACAGGGCGAACTGCAACCCCGCGTGATCGAAGGATTTTCGAAGGAAATCGACGATCCCGAACTCTTCCCCATGATGGGTGAAGCCGGTCTCCTCGGCGCGACGATCGACCCGGAATACGGCGGCGCCGGCGCCAGCTATGTGGCTTATGGCCTGATTGCGCGTGAAATCGAGCGTGTCGACTCGGGGTACCGCTCGATGGCCTCGGTCCAGTCGAGCCTCGTCATGTTCCCGATCAGCGAATACGGGTCGGAAGAGCAGAAGAAGAAATACCTGCCCGGTCTCGCCAGCGGCAAGCTGATCGGTTGCTTCGGCCTGACCGAGCCCGATGCAGGATCGGACCCGGCAGGCATGAAGACCGTCGCGAAGAAGGTCGACGGCGGCTACGTCATTTCCGGTTCGAAGACGTGGATTTCGAATTCTCCCTTCGCCGATGTCTTCGTCGTCTGGGCGAAGAGCGAGGCGCATGGCGGCGGCATTCGCGGCTTCATCCTCGAAAAGGGCATGAAGGGCCTTTCCGCCCCCAAGATCAAGGGCAAGATCAGCCTGCGAGCATCGACCACCGGCATGATCGTCATGGACGAGGTCGAAGTGGGCGAGGACGCGCTACTGCCCGAGGTCCAGGGCCTCAAGGGTCCGTTCGGCTGCCTCAACCGTGCCCGCTATGGCATCAGTTGGGGCGCGCTCGGCGCGGCCGAATTCTGCATGCACGCTGCCCGGCAGTACGGCCTCGACCGTCACCAGTTCGGCGTGCCGCTGGCCTCCAAGCAGCTCTACCAATTGAAGCTGGCGGACATGATGACCGAAATCTCGCTCGGCCTGCAGTCGTCCTTGCGCGTCGGGCGCCTGATGGACGAAGGCAAGTTCGCCCCGGAGATGATCTCCATCGTCAAGCGGAACAATGTCGGCAAGGCGCTCGATATCGCGCGCAAGGCCCGCGACATGCACGGCGGCAACGGCATCTCGGAAGAGTATCAGGTCATCCGCCACATGGTGAACCTGGAGACGGTCAACACCTACGAAGGCACGCATGACGTCCATGCGCTAATCCTGGGTCGCGCGGTGACGGGGATTGCGGCGTTCTGAAGCCCTTTCCTACTTTTCGGCATGGTGCCAAGAAGGACACATGATCGGTTCGCAACCCGCTGAAAGCCTCGGTTTTGCGGCATTTCGGGTGCCCTGCGTCCTT
The DNA here is from genome assembly GCF_041021145.2 of Qipengyuania sp. RANM35. Classification (NCBI taxonomy): domain Bacteria; kingdom Pseudomonadati; phylum Pseudomonadota; class Alphaproteobacteria; order Sphingomonadales; family Erythrobacteraceae; genus Qipengyuania; species Qipengyuania sp. RANM35. The sequence continues at coordinate 1,778,365 of NZ_CM196433.1, forward strand.
ATTCCCAGGACCGTGTTCCATGTGTTCCATCCTGTAGGAGCGGCATCATGATGCGCCTCTTCGCCTACTTCCGCAGTTCGACCAGCTATCGCCTGCGCATCGCCCTCAACCTCAAGGGGCTCGATTACGAGGTCATCCCGGTCGACCTGCGCACCGACGGACAGAAGGCGCCGGAATTCGTGGCGCGCAATCCGTTCGGCGGCGTGCCGATGCTCGAAGCCGACGGACGCGACCGGGCGCAGTCGATGGCCATCCTCGAATGGCTGGACGAAGCCTATCCGGAAAATCCGCTGCTGCCCGCCTCGGTCGAGGATCGCTACACCGTGCGCGAACTGGCCTATGCCATCGCGACCGAAATCCACGCGCTGAACAACCTCCAGGTATTGAAGCACCTGCGCGGCGCGATGGGCCATAGCGAGCAGGAAACCGACGAATGGTACCGCCATTGGCTCGCCAGAACGCTCGACCCGGTCGAGGTGAAGCTTGCCCAGATGGGAACAGGGGACTTCCTGATGGATCGTCCCGGCCTGTTCGAAGTCGTCCTGTTGCCGCAGGTGTTCAACGCGCGGAAGCTGTCCTTCGATCTCAGCGCCCACCCCCACATCACCCGGATCGAGGCGGCCTGCCTCGCGCGCGACGAATTCCGGCGCGCATATCCGGACAGCCAGATAGACAGTCCCGACTACAAGGGACCGCAAGGAGACTGACGCCATGAAACTCGCCACGCTCAACGACGGAACCCGTGACGGTAAGCTGGTGGTGGTCTCGAAAGACCTGACCCGATGCTGCGCCGCAGGCTATATCGCGCCCACGCTGCAATACGCGCTCGACAATTGGGAGCGCGTGTCGCCCAACCTCGAAGCGCTCTATCGCGATGTGGAGCACCAGGCGGTGCCGTGCGAGCGCTTCCACGAGCGTGAGGCAATGTCGCCGCTGCCGCGCGCCTATCAGTGGGCCGACGGCTCGGCCTACATCAATCACGTCGAACTGGTGCGTAAGGCGCGCGGTGCCGAAGTGCCGGAGAGCTTCTATCACGACCCGCTGATGTACCAGGGTGGCAGCGATGCCTTCCTTGGGCCGCGCGAGGACATCCCGCTGGGCGACATCGCCTGGGGCTGCGACATGGAAGGCGAGGTCGCGGTCATCACCGACGACGTCCCGATGGGCGTCTCGGCGGAGGCTGCCGCCGATCACATCAAGCTGGTCATGCTGGTCAACGACGTTTCGCTGCGCGGCCTGATCCCGGACGAACTCGCGAAGGGTTTCGGCTTCTTTCAGTCCAAGCCTGCCAGTGCGTTCAGCCCGGTCGCGGTAACACCCGACGAATTGGGCGACGACTGGCGCGACAGCCTCATCCACCTGCCGCTGATGGTCGACTACAATGGCGAGGCTTTCGGGCGTGCCGAAGCCGGCAAGGATGCGACCTTCAACCTGGCGCAACTCGTCGCTCACGCTGCCAAGACCCGGCGCCTGTCCGCAGGCACCATCATCGGGTCGGGCACTGTGTCGAACCAGGGTCCCGATGGCGACCCGGGCAAGCCGGTCAGCGAAGGCGGTCTCGGTTACAGCTGCATCGCCGAGATCCGCATGATCGAGACCATTGCTACGGGCAAGCCGAGCACGCCCTTCATGAAGCCGGGCGACGTCGTCCGCGTCGAGATGAAGGATGCCCACCATCACTCGATCTTCGGTGCGATCGAACAGAAGGTGGTGCAGGCCTGAGTACGCCCTCGCCCCCCGAACCGTCTTTGGCCGGCAAGCGCATCGGGCTGCTGTCGGCCTGGGCGAGCCGGGCGAATGGCGGGATATTCGAGGCTGTCATTGCGCAAGCGGATCTGCTCCGCTCGCTTGGCGCAATCCCTGTCGTGATTGCAGTCGAAGACGAGGCGCACGAGAAGGACCGTCACCGTCTCGATGAATTCGAGGTGCGTCTGGCGCGCAGGACCGGCCCCAAGGCCCTCGCCTACTCCCCCGAACTCGACGGCGTTCTGGCCGATGCGAAGCTCGACCTGCTGCACCTCCACGGCATCTGGCAATTCCCCAGCCACGCTGCGGGCAAGTGGGCGCGCAGGACCGGCAAGCCGATGTTGCTCAGCCCGCACGGAATGCTCGACCCGTGGATCACCCGGCGAAACCGCTGGAAGAAGCTGCCCGCGCGAATGCTGTGGGAGCATCGGGCGTGGCGCTCGGCCAACGCGTTCCACGCCCTCACCGAAGCCGAAGCGCATGATAGCCTGCGCGAGGTGCCGGGCATGCCGGTGTCGACCATTCCCAACATGGCTCCTCCACTAGGCCCCAACCGGACTTCGATGCCCTCGGCCAGCGCAATCTACCTTGGCCGTATCCACGAAAAGAAGAACATCGGTGCCTTGATCGAAGCCTGGCGCCTTGCCCGCCCTCACCTTCCGCAAGACGCCCATCTGACCATTGCGGGATGGGGCGACGATGCCAGCATCGATGCGCTCAACCGCGCATTTGTTGCCGGCGAGGACTCGATCGATTTCGTCGGCACGGTGTTCGAATCGCAAAAGGCCGCGTTGTTCGACATGGCCCGTTTCTTCGTCTTGCCGACGAAAAGTGAGGGCCTGCCCGTAACCGTGCTCGAGGCCTGGGCGGCAGGGACACCGACCATCATGACCGAGGCATGCCACCTGCCCGGGGGTTATGCGGAAGGTGCGGCAATTGCCTGTTCCACCGAACCAGAGGGAATTGCCGCGAAACTGGTCGAAGCATTCGCAATGACGGAGACCCAATGGCGGGCCATGTCGCGCGCTGCGCAAAAGCTTGCAGACGAGTCCTTCGGGAGGGACGCCGTGCTGGCGCAGTGGGAAGCGACCTATGCCGCCCTGATCAGGGGTTGAGCGGCGAAAGCTCGATCCGGTCGACCACCACCCGTCCCGACCCCGGTCGCAACCACAAGCCAAGAACTGCATCGGCGCAGGTCACGGCGGTCAACGTCTGACCATCGCGATCTATCCTCTGGCGCTGCGTCCGCGGACGCGAAGGGGTGGTACAGTTTAGCGAGGCCACGAGGTCCTGCCCTCCCGGACCGTCGACCTTGGCCCGGATCACATAGCTGCCAGGCGCCAGCGACACCGGCTGCGACAGCACCAGTCGCGTGACACTCGACCGGTTCTCAAGTTCGATACGCGCTTCATCTCCTGCAAGGCGTGTCACCCGAACATCGCCGCTGCGATAGCGCCGCCAGCCGAGGGGAGCCGTATCGTCGCCAAAAGCTTCGAACTCCGCATCGGCAATGTCACCTTCCGGCGCCCTGTCGGGGCAATGCCTTCGCGTAACACTGTCCGCCTCGGTACGGAAATTGAGCCGGCCCAGTTCGCGGATCATCGGAAGAACCGCGTCGCAACCGATAGCGTCGAGCGAAACATCGCTGCGCGCGAGGAATGTCGCACGCTTGCGCAACCTTTCGGGGTCAGCCCCTTCGGCCCTGAGATAGGCATCGGCCCATCGCGGACTATCGGCCAGCCGTTGGGTGAGGTAGGCCCCGTTGCCTGCCCTTTCCTCGAACATTGCGAGCATCACCTGTGCCACGTCCCGATTGGCGACGCTGCGCAAGAATGCATCGAGCCGGGCAGCTGCCCGCGCATAGGAGCCCACGGACAGCTCCTGTTCGAAGAAATAGAGTTGGGAAAGCGGCTCGCGCTTGCTCAGCTTCGCGGCCTGGAGGAAGGCGCGATGCGCGGGCAAGACCTGGCCCGACTGAAGCAGAGCAGTGCCGAGAAATCCCAGAGATCTCGCTTCGAGAGGATCCTTCGTTATTGCAGCGGCTGCCGCACCTCGCGCCGCCTGCACATCAGGTTCGAGGAGAAAATCAGCCGCAGCACGTCGGGATGAGGTCGCTGCGAATGCCTGAGGGACGAATCGCCCGAACGAGGGGCGCTGCTCGCTCATCCGGTCGAAACCGCTCACCAGCGCGAGGAAGGCGAATGCCAGGACGCCTACCCCTGTAGCCAGGTGCCGGCGCCCCACGATCAGGCCTCGTTACGCCGCTCGCCGGTGGCGTACTGGTAGTAATCGTAGCCATAATAGGCCGAGTAGCGATTACCCGACTTCGTCGGATCGAACTTTGCCAGCACTGCACCGAGCAGGACCGGTTTCATCGACCGCAAGCGCCGCAGCGCCGCCTTCAGCGAACCACTGCGTCCGCGTTCCGCCTCGACAACGAAGATGGTGCCGTCCGCAATCGCGGCCAGCATTGGCGCATCGGCGAGACCGAGGACCGGCGGGCTGTCGAGGATGACCACGTCGTAGGTATCGGCGAAGCTTTCCAGCAACTGCGCCATCCGCGGCGAGGAAAGCATTTCCGAAGGGCTCGGCGGAAGCGGGCCGGTCGGGAGAAGGTCGATCTTGCGATCCTTGATCTTCACGATCGCGGTCTTGGGATCGTCCTGCGTAACAAGCAGGTCTGTAAGCCCCCGTTCGAGCCGAAGCCCAAGCAGCTTGTCGAGGGCCGGACGGCGCAAATCGGCATCGATCAGCAGCGGCTTCAGACCGATGCGGGCAAAGCCCATGGCGATGGCGAGGCTCGAGGTGCTCTTGCCTTCGTGCGCCTGGGCACTGGTGACGACAAGCACCTTGGGCAGCCCTTGCGGGGTCGAATAGAGCAAGGCACCGCGCAGCGAATTGTACGCCTCGGCGATTGGCGACTTGGGATTGTCCAGCGCTTCGAGAGGTGACGTATCCTCGGTACGCGGGACCACGCCCAGGAGCGGCATTTCGAGCTTGTCCTCGACGTCTTCAGGCGTGTGGATCACGTCGTCGAGCTGATCGCGCAGGAATACCGCGACACCGGCAAGGCCGAGCCCCAGCAAAAGGCCTAACGCAAGGTTGCGCGGCACATTGGGCGAAGACGGGTCGGTCGGCGCCTCCGCGCGGTCGATGATCGCGATGTTGCTCGATGCAATACCGGCCGACGCATTCAATTCGCGATAGCGCTGGAGCAAGCCGTCGTAGATAGAGCGCGCCGTATCCGCCTGACGGGCGAGAACGTTGTAGCGAACCGACTGGTCCTGTTCGGCAAGACTGTCTCCACGAGCACGTTTCACCTGACCATCCAGCTGGTCCTGCGCGCTCTGCGCAGCGCGATATTCGGCGTGGATTGATTCCCGCACCTGCCGCGCCGTGCTCTCAAGCTGGCGACTGACCGCCTGCAGATCGCCTTCCAGCCTGCTGATCGCAGGATGGTTGTCGAGGTAACGATCCCTCGCGACCTGGAGTTCGCTCTGGATCTCGGCCCGCTTGGTCATCAGCGCCTGCACAGTCGGATTGGCAAGCACCGGTTGGGACGCAAGCAACGGGGAACCCTGGATCGCCTGCCAGCGCGCCTGCGCCTCGATCCGCGCCGCCTTGGCCTGGATCGCGGCATCATTGAGCTGCACGAGGCTGGACGTGGTCACTGTGCCGGTCAGCGCATCGCGTCCGTCGGGAGTGAGCGCATCACGCGTGCGGATGAGGCCCACGCTCTTGGCGTAATCGTTGAGCTCGCGCTCCGAATCCTCGAGATCGGCACGCGCCTCTTCGAGCTGATCGGCCACGAAGTCACGGGCATAGGAGGTGCTGTCGAAGCGGCGTTGCAGGTTCGCCTGGATGAACTCTTCGGCAAAGGCGTTGGCGACGGAAGCGCTCATTGTTGCATCGGTCGAAGTGAACGAGATGCTCGCGACGCGGGTGGCGCGGGGAAGCTCCACTTCAAGATTGTCGCGCAGGAGCTCCACGGCCAGCGCGCGGTCCTGCGCCTGATCGCCGGTGAGAGCCGATGGCGGGACTTCCATCGCGGAAAAGAACTGCTCGTTGCCCGCTACATCGAGCCGATCGGCTACCCGCTCGGCAAGACCGCGGCTACGCAGCACGTCGAGCTGGGTATTGAGGAAGCGGTCGATGTCCCAGTCGGACGTTACCGGCGAGACAGTGCCGGTCTCGAACTTGGAGCCAAGCACCTCGTCGCTCTGGTCGTTGATCTGCACGCTGGTTTCGGCGGTATAGCGAGGCGTGTCCAGCAACGTCGATATCAGCGCCAAGATGATCGCCGCGCCAATGATCGCAAGGGCCATCCACAAATGGCGCCGGAGCGCGGCAACGGCGTGGCGGATATTCGCGCTGATCGGGTTCTCGCCCGCAGCCAGGTAAGCCGCCTGATAGCGCGCCGCAGGGATAGCCGGCTCTGCGCTCATGGCCAGGGCCTGAAGATGCCGATCACGGGAATTGCCCTAATGGCATCGAGGAATGCCCCACGCGAGCTGGAGAACCCGACCACCACTGTGTCACCCGGTAGCAGAGGGACGTCGGGCATCCGGCCGCCGCGAATGGCACGTGCATCGAAGCGGCCTGCCATCCGCTCGCCATCTAACGTGCGGAAAATGAGGATTTCGTCGAGCCGGGCTTTTTCCGTAGGGCTGCGGGCAAGCGCCAGTGCGGTCAGCAAGGTCTGACCCTCCGCATAGGGATAGACCCCGGGAAGCGCGACCTCGCCTTCGACCGCGATTGTACGAACCTGGGTCTTCTTGACCAGCACCGATACGCGCGGGTCGCGTACATAATCGGCGGCATAGGCCGCTTCGACTGCGTGGGCGAGCTCGGTCGCAGTCAATCCGGCTGCATGTACGTCACCGATCAACGGCAGGCTGACGACACCCGCGTTGTCGAGCGCAATCTCTTCGACACTGAGATCCGCCTCGTCGAAGACCCGAACGGAAATGACGTCACCTGGCGAAAGTGCGTAGCGGCTAGGCAGCCGGTCGGAATCGTCGATGGCAATCGCGGCATATCCCGCATCCCCCTCAGGGATGATGGAGTCATTGCCGCGCTGGCAGGCAGTCATGACCAGGCATGCGGCGAGAAGACCGATGCTACGCATGCTGCGTAAACCCAAGCTGCGAACCGTCATTTTCCGCGTCCATCCTGCGGTGATCCCCGGACACGCGAGACAATGCGCCCAGCAGGCCGACCGCGACCCCAGCAAGGCTCGCCAATGCCATGTTTCTCAGCGGATAATCAACGAGGCTGTGGAGCCCTATCACCATCAAAATACCGAAAGAGAGTAGGACGATCGGACGGTCGGCGGCGCCACGCGACCACGCCTTGCGTGCGAGCGGCAGAATCAGCGCCAGTACCGCTGCGAGGAGAAGCGGAGCCAGCACCCCTGCCTCGAGCAAGAACTCGAGGAAATCGTTGTGCGCGCGATTGGGAAACAGGTCATCGAGGACCTGCGCGCGCTCGACCGGGAGAAACACGCGGGTGAAGGTCCCAAGCCCACTGCCCGCGGGCCAGTAGTGACCGATTGCGGTGACCGTGTCCTGCCACAGTTCGCTGCGGAAGTCGCGCGAGGCATCGAAACGAGCGAGTACGGCGTCGATGCGGGGATTGCCGGACAATGTTGTAGCTGTCACTGCGACCGCCGCAACGAGACCCCCCAGAGCAGCCATGCCGGCGGACAGCTGTCGCGCTAGCCCCACGCTGCGCAGCATGAGGAACTCCACCAAAAGGACCAGCGGCAACAGGCCGATATCTGCACGCGATCCTGTCAGGACGAGGGCGAGCAACAGGAAAGCCTGGAACAATAGCAACAGGCCAAGGTCGCCGCGGAAAAGCGGCCGCCTTCCAGTTGTCGTTGCCACCCATGCGGTAAGCGCGAGCGATCCGGTGAGAAGTGCATCGGCAGCCGAATTCCGGCTGGCATGGAAGGCCGTGAGCCAGAAATCGTGGCTAACCTCGTAGAGTCGGAACGCACCTGGCCCGCCTGCCATCTGCAATACCCCAAGTGCTGATCCGGCAAGGGCGAGCAGCCCGATGAGGAGGGTAACGGCACGCCGGTCGGCCGACCTAAGGGTCGAGACAGCGAGCATCGCCCCGGCGACAGGGATCAACGCGAGCAGGCTGGCCAATGTGTTGAAGGGCGCAACTGACAGCGGCTGCCAGCGCGACTCCGCGCCAACCAGTTCGAGCGATTCGGCGACCAATTCGCGACCGGGCAAGGCCTTCCACAAGGACGGCGGCAGAGGGACCAGCTGAAGGATCGGCAGTCCGACAATGAGCGCCGCAATCCAGACGACCTGTTTCGGTGGTCGCCGGGTCTCGCCGGCCCAGAATACCCATGCGATGACGCATGCCGCAAAGCCGATCTGGACGAGGATTTCGGCCGCTGCACTCGGCGATCCGCCTCCGCCCAGGACCATGGCGATGGCGACATAGGCGGCCACGACCCAGCCGTGGCGCGTTTGCGGCAGGCGCTTCTGCAGACCCGTCATGGCTCGTCCCGGCTCCTTCGGGAACCGGTTTAGATCGCGCCGCGCATACAGCGAACCTGCAGGCGCGGCCTATCCACCGCTTTCGCCTACATCGAGCGGGCGATCACCATCTTCATGACTTCGTTCGAGCCGCCGAAGATGCGGGTGATGCGGCTGTCACGATACATCCGTGCGATCGGATAATCGTTAATGTAGCCGGCGCCGCCGTGGAACTGCAGGCACTTGTCGACAACCTCGCCTTGCAGTTCTGTGACCCAGTACTTGGCCATGCAGGCGGTTGCGACGTCGAGTTCGCCCTTCAGGTGGCGGGCAATGCAGTCGTTGACGAAGACGCGCGCCGCAGTGCCGCGCGCCTTGAGGTCGGCGAGCACGAACTGGGTATTCTGGAAATCCCAGATGGTCTGGCCGAAGGCCTTGCGGCTCTTGACGTAGTCCAGCGTGACCTCGAGCGCCTTCTCGATCCCGTTCATCGCGCCCATGGCGATGATCAGGCGTTCCTGCGGCAGTTCCCCCATCAGCTGGTAGAAGCCCTTGCCCTCGACCCCGCCGAGAACGTTTTCCGCCGGCACGAAGACATCGTCGAAGAACAGTTCGGACGTGTCGGCAGCGTCGAGACCGATCTTGTCGAGCTTCTTGCCGCGCTGGAAGCCTTCCGCCCCTTCGGTTTCGAGCAGCATCAGCGAAATGCCCTTGGCCCGCTCGTTGGGATCGGTCTTGGCGACGACGACGATGAAGTCGGCGGTCTGGCCGTTCGAGATGTACGTCTTGGCTCCGTTGATGCGGTAGCCGTTGCCGTCCTTCAGCGCGGTTGTGGTGATGCTCTGGAGGTCGGAACCCACGCCCGGTTCGGTCATGGCGATGGCGCTGACCAGCTCGCCGGAGACGAGTTTGGGCAGGTATTTCTTCTTCTGCTCCTCGGTCCCGTGACGTACGAGGTAGGGCAGGATCACGGTGTTGTGCAGTGAGGCGGCGAAGCCTTCGACCCCGTGCTTGCCCTGCTGGTCGATGACCACCATGTCGTGGCGGAAATCGCCGCCGTGGCCGCCGTATTCGACCGGAACCGACACGCCGAGCAGTCCGGCCTGGCCCGCCTCACGCCAGAAATCGCGTTCAACCTGCCCGTTCTCGCGCCATTGGAGGACGCGCTTTTCAGGCGCATGCTGCTGGTAGAACTTGCCCACGGCGTCGGCGAAGATCGAAATCTCCTCGTCGTTCATGAACTCGGGCTGCGGCACGTCGATTGCTGGCATTTCTCGGGGGTCCTCTCTCGTATTCTTTCGCTTACTTGCCGGTCCAGTTCGGCTTGCGCTTCTCGGCAAACGCCGCCGCGCCTTCACGGGCATCATGGCTGACGAAGACCGGTGCGATCAGCTGGCCCTGACGTGTGTAGCGTTCCTCCATCGGCCAGCCGCGCGATTCCTTGACGATCTGCTTGGAGACACGGACTGCGAGCGGGCCGTTGGCCACGATGCTTGCGGCAAGTTCCTTCGCCCCGTCGAGCGCCGAGCCATCGGTCACGCGGTTGATCAGCCCCAGTTCGTAGGCCCGCGCAGCGGAGATGAAATCACCGGTAAGGGCTAGTTCCATGGCGACTCGCTCGGGAATCTGGTCCGGCAGCATCATCACGCCACCGGCTGCGGCGACGAGCCCGCGCTTTACTTCGGGAATGCCGAACTTGGCGCCGGAATGGGCCACCACCAAGTCGCATGCGATCATCAGTTCGAGCCCGCCCGCCAGGGCATAGCCTTCGACCGCGGCGATCAGTGGCTTCACTGGCGGCTTCTGCACGATGCCACCGAAACCGCGCCCTTCGATGCTGGGCGATTCGCCGCGCAGGAAGCCCTTGAGATCCATGCCCGAACAGAAAGTGCCACCAGCGCCGGTCAGAATGCCGACCCGCAGATTGTCGTCGCTGTCGAGGCGATCCATCGCTGCCGCGATGCCTTCCGCAGCCGCCTTGGTCATCGCATTCTTGGCTTCCGGGCGGTTGATGGTGACGACAAGGATGCCGTCTTCTTCGCTCGTCAGGACTTCTTCGCTCACGCGGCTCTCTCCCATTGCAAATTGAAACTTGCCTTGCGCCATTGCTGGGCTACGTTTACGCAAACGTCAACCGTTATCAGAGCTGAGAGGAACTGCCATGGCCGAAGCCTATATCATCGACGCCGTCCGTACCCCCAGGGGCATCGGCAAGCCCGGCAAAGGCGCGCTTTCGCACCTTCATCCCCAGCATCTGGCAGCCACCGTGCTGAAGGCACTCCGGGAGCGGAACCACCTCGATACGACGACCGTCGACGACATCATCTGGTCGACCAGCAGCCAGAACGGCAAGCAGGGCGGCGACCTCGGTCGCATGTCCGCGCTCGCTGCAGGCTATGACATCAGCGCCAGCGGTACGACGCTCGACCGCTTCTGCGGCGGCGGCATCACCTCGGTGAACCTTGCCGCAGCAACGGTCATGTCGGGCATGGAAGACTGCGTCATCGCGGGTGGTACCGAGATGATGAGCTACACCACGGCCTATGCCGCCGAACAGGCCAATGCCGGCTTGCCTCCGCGCATGATGGGTGCCGGAAACGAGGCTCTCGACGTGCTTCACCCGCAGAGCCACCAGGGCGTGTGTGGCGATGCGATCGCGAGCATGGAAGGCATCAGCCGCGAGGATCTCGATGCACTCGCACTCGTGAGCCAGCAGCGGGCCAAGCGCGCCATCGACGAAGGCCGCTTCGCCAAGTCGGTCGTGCCGGTCTACAACGAGGATGGTTCGGTTGCCCTGGATCATGAGGAATTCCCGCGTCCGGAAACGACGGCAGAGGGCCTGGCCGCACTCCAGCCCAGCTTTGGCAAGCTTGCCGATTTCGAAATCGGCGGCACGACCTTCCGCAAGCAAATCAACCGCAAGTATCCCGACCTGCAGATCGAGCACTTCCACCATGCCGGCAACAGCTCGGGGGTGGTCGATGGGGCTGCGGCGCTGCTGATCACCTCGGACGAATATGCCAGGGAACACGGCCTCAAGCCGCGTGGCCGCATCGTCGCCTATGCCAACCAGGGCGATTGCCCGACGCTGATGCTCAATGCGCCTGTCCCGGCAGCCAAGAAGGTGCTCGAGAAGGCTGGCCTGTCGAAAGACGACATCGATGTCTGGGAAATCAACGAGGCGTTCTCGGTCGTCGCTGAGAAGTTCATCCGCGACCTCGACCTCGATCGCGAGAAGGTCAACATCAACGGCGGCGCGATGGCGCTGGGCCACCCGATCGGCGCAACCGGTTCGATCCTGATTGGCACCGCCCTCGACGAACTCGAGCGTTCGGGTGGCCGTTACGGCCTCGTGACCATGTGTGCCGCGGGCGGCATGGCACCCGCGGTCATCATCGAACGCGTCGACGGCTTCGTCGAGTAAGCGTTACCTGGCCGAGGTGGCCGCGAGCAGGCGATAAGCCCAAGGCGCCAGCGTCACGCTGTCGCCAGCGGCCACCTTGACCCCATTCCCGCCACGGAACTCGCGATAGGTTCCGTCGGCAAGCTTGCTGGTGACTTCGAATGTCACCGGTTGGCTCGAGAAATTGAAGAAGGCGAGCACCTTCCCACATTCGTCGCGCCGTGCCCAGGCGAAGACCTGCTGCGGCTTGTCGGTATCGACCTTCTGCATCACGCCGCCCCATTGCCCGTTATCGAGCACCGCGTTGGCTTTGCGGAAGGCGATGAGGTCTTTCAGCAGGGCTCCGTATTCGCAGCCCTCACCCTGGCTCCAGTCGATCGAATCCTTCTCGAAGAACGCGAGCCGCTTGGCATTGCAGGCTTCCATCCCGTTGTGCACCAGGGGCAGGCCCTGGCCAGTAAAGGACAATACGGTCATCGCGTCGAGCGCGGGGCCGTAGTTCTCCTTCATCGTCCCTTCCCACGCATTGCTGTCGTGGTTCTCGATATAGGTCAGGCGCATCGCCTCGCGCGGCCACAGGCTCTCGTTCTCGGCGTAAAAGCCGTAGAAACTGGTTGCATCGCCTTCGCCATGCGCGACCTTCTTCGATGTGACATGCCAATCCCAGCCGTAGGTCGCGTCGAAGGCAGCGAAGTGGAACGCGGTTTGCTGGACCTCGCCGAGCATGAAGACCGGCCGGATAGCGTCGAGCCGCCCGCGCATCTTCTCCCAGAAATCAAGCGGGACGTAACCGGCGACGTCGGCGCGATAGCCGTCGATCCCGAAGTCGCGCACCCACATTTCCATTGCCCCGCCGACATGCTCGCGCACGCCCGGCTTGGACCAGTCGAGGTCGATGATGTCTGACCAGTCCCACCACGGGGTGGGACGGAAATCGCCCTTCCAGTCCTTCTCGTACCAGTCGGGGTGGTCCTTCGCCATCTGGTTGTCCCACGCAGTATGGTTGGCCACGAGGTCGAGGATGACATGGAAGCCCTGCCGGTGTGCCTCGTCGACGAAGGCCTTGAGGTCCGCCTTGGTCCCGAATTCGGGGTTCACCTCGTAATAGTCCTGCACCGAGTAGGGGCTGCCGAGGCCGCCCTTGCGGTTCTCCTTGCCGATCGGGTGGATCGGCATAAGCCACAGGATATCGACACCCAGTTCCTTCAGCCGAGGCAATTGTTCCTGTGCGGCCTTGAAGGTGCCTTCCGGCGTGAACTGCCGGGTGTTGATCTGGTAGAGTACCGCCTTGCGCGACCAGTCGGGGTGGGTGAGCGTGACCTTGCTGTGCGGCTCCCAATCGTTCGCAGCGGGCTCCGCCGGGCTTTCCTTCATCGCATAGGCGGTGCCGCCAAGGAGCGCGACGGCAGCGGCGGCTGTCAGAAGACGTTTCATGAAGAAGAACTCCGGTTCCAATTGACGAGTTGCGCTGCAACATCCTCGAGCGCGCGGCCCCGGGTCTCGACCATTGCGAAACGTACCCAGAGCAGTTGGAGGACCATCATTCCGGCAAAGGTGAGGAAGATCGTCACGGGTGAAACGCTCGCCAGCACCGCAGGCATGACCAGAGTGAGGCCGGCAGCGAATACCCAATGCGTACCCGCTCCCAGGCTTTGCCCCTTGGCGCGCGCGGCGCTCGGGAAGATCTCGGAGATATAGACCCAGATGACTGCGCCCTGCCCCACCGCATGAGCCGCGATGAAGGCGAAGATGAAAGGCAGAACCAGGGCAAACTGTCCGCTCGCAAAGCCGTAGGCGGTCATCGACAGCGACAGGATGTAGCCGACACTGCCGAGATACATCAGCGCCTTGCGTCCGGCCCGGTCGATGAGCGCGAGCCCGACGAAGGTGAAGGCAAGATTGATCACCCCGATGCCGACGGTCGCGAGCAGCGCAGTCGAAGCCGCGGCGCCGCTCATCTCGAAGATGCGTGGTGCGTAATAGATGATCGCATTGATGCCGGAGAGCTGGTTGAAGAAGGCGATCAGGAAGGCGAGCATGATCGGGCGTCGCAAATGCCCGTCGAAAAACCGGCCCCAGCTGATCGAGCGTGCATCCTCGCTTGCCTCGGCCCGTATCGCAGCCAGCGTCTCGTCAACCGTTGCCGGATTGATGGCGGCGAGGATGGTGCGTGCCTTGTCCACTTCGTCGCGATTTACGCAGAGCCATCGCGGACTTTCGGGAATGAACAGCGTGGCCAGCAGGTAAGCAATGGCCGGCAAAGTTTCCGCACCAAGCATCCAGCGCCAATCGCTGTCCCCCATCCCCCCGAGCATCCAGTTGGAAGCGAATGCGACAAGGATGCCGAGGACGATCATGAACTGGAACAGTGCGACTAGGCGGCCGCGCTGTTCGCGCGGGGCGATCTCGGCAATATATGCGGGTGCGGCGACCGAACTGGCGCCAACCCCGACGCCACCAATCAAGCGGAAGATCATGAAGCTGACCGGGTCCCAGGCCAGTGCCGAACCGATCGCCGAGACCGCATAGAGCACGCCGATCCATATGAGCGTCTGCTTGCGGCCAAAACGGTCGGCGGGCCAGCCGCCCATCAAGGCACCGATGACTGTGCCCCAGAGCGCCGCCGAAATGGCAAGTCCATGGACCGCATCGCTCATCGACCAGACACGCTGGACGGCCTGCTCGGCCCCGGAAATGACTGCAGTGTCGAAGCCGAAGAGGAAGCCGGCGAGCGCGGCGACCAGCGCCCAACTCGACGCGCGCCCCATCAGAGCACGGCCTTGACGCGCTGCATGGCGACTGCAGCAACCAGCCACGACGCCGCAGCGAAGAGCATCGTCCACACCGGCTCGCCCGGGAAGAAGGCATTCATGATGCTGCCCATCACCGTGGCCACGAGCAACTGCGGGACCACGATGAAGATATTGAACAGGCCCATGTAAATGCCGAGTTTGGCCTGCGGCAGGTTACTGGCGAGGATCGCATAGGGCATGGCGAGGATGCTCGCCCAGGCAATGCCGATCCCGACTTCGGCCAGCAGCAGGACCTGCGCATCACGGACCAGGAAGAACATCAGGAAGCCGATGGCGCCCAGCGTGAGGCAGATCGAATGCGTCATCACCTGACCGAACTTGCGGCTCAGCCACGGCAGCAAGGCAAGTGCGGCGATGGCGGCCACGCCGTTGTAGACGGTGAAGAGGACATTCACCCAGTTCGCGCCTTCATTATAGACGGCGCTGGCCGTGTCGCTGCTGCCGAAGACATACTGGGTCACCACCGGGGTGGTGTTGATCCACATGATGAACAGCGCCGACCAGCTGAAGAACTGCACGAGCGCGAGGCGTTTCATCACGTCGGGCATGCCGGAAAAGTCGCCGACGATGCTCGACAGCATGTTCGCTGCGCGGCCCTGCTTCGCCATGGAAATGGCGAGCGCGCTGAGGACCCCGTAAAGGGCCAGCAATCCGCCCAGGAGAAAGACCTCCTTCTCGAGCGCCAGGGCCTCGACCGCCAAGGCGACGAGGACGCCTGCCACGATCCAGACCATTGCCGATACGTAGCTCTTTGCTGCGAGCGCTCGCAGCGTCACGCCTTCGTCGACAGCCTCCTCGGCTCCGCCGAAGGCCGCCTGCTCTTCCGGACTGTATTCGCGCGTCGTCAGGATGGTCCACATGACTGCCGCGAAGAGGGCGATGCCGCCGCCCCAGAAGCTCCATTTCACGGTGTCCGGCAGCGCGCCGTCAGCTGCGAGGTTGCTCACCCCGAGCTGTTCGAGGAACCAGGGAAAGATCGAGCCGACGACCGCGCCGGCGCCGATGAAGGCCGTCTGCACGGCATAACCCGCCGCGTGCTGGTCGGCGCGAAGCATATCGCCCACGAAGGCGCGGAACGGCTCCATCGAAATGTTGAGGCTGGCATCGAGCATCCACAGCATCGCTGCGGCGAACAGTAGCGGCGCGCCCATCGTCGGAGCGAAGGGCATCAGCAGCAGGGCAAGCGCCGAGAGCACCGCACCGGTCAGGAAGTAGGGCCGGCGCCGCCCTAGCCGGTTCCAGGTGCGGTCCGAAAGGTGGCCGATGATCGGCTGGACCAGCAGGCCGGTCAGCGGTGCGGCGACCCATAGTGCGGGGAGGTCGTCGATCGAGGAACCCAGCGTCTGGAAGACGCGGCTCATGTTCGCATTCTGCAGCGCAAAGCCGATCTGGATGCCGAAAAAGCCGAAGCTGATGTTCCATAGCCCGGCAAAGCCCTGGCGCGGCTTTTCGCGCAGCGTTTGTTCCATTTCAGTCCCTCATCCCCGACGGGTCTTCGGCCCGTCCTCAATCAATCGGACATGGCTCGCACGAAGAGCCAGTGGCAACAAGGACGTATACGAATGTGAAGCGCGCTAGACCGCGGCGCTGGATCCCCGGACGATGAGCCGTCCGGGCAGCTTGCGAAGCGGCAATTCGCCGCCTTCCAGTTGGGCGAGCAGGGTTTCGACCAGCGCTTCGCCGGCCCCGCGAATATCCTGCATCACGGTGGTCAGCGGTGGGGTGGTCAGGCTGGCCGATGGAATGTCGTCGAAGCCGACCACGGCAACGTCCTGCGGAACCCGCCTCCCGGCTTCCGCCAGCGCGCGCATCGCGCCGATCGCGATTAGATCGCTGGCGGCGAAGATCGCATCGAATGCGGCGCCACTGGCGATCAGCTTCTTCGCTGCCGCATGTCCCGCCTCTTCGGTGGTCAGGGCATCGAACTGGAGCGCCGGGTCGTGCTCGATACCGGCGGACTTCAGGGCATCGCACAAGCCCGCATAGCGTCCGGCGAACTCCGGATAGTGCTCGTCGGCGTCGCCAAGGAAGGCGATCCGGGTGCGCCCGTTTTCGATGAGATGGCGCCCGGCAAGCCGGCCCGCCTCGACATTGTCGGTGCCGACCGTGACCCCGCTGGTGTCGCTCGATACCGAACCCCAACGCGCATAGTGCGTGCCCTGCGCCTTCAGCTGGTCCAGCCGTTCGCGATAGACGGTGTAGTCGCCGTACCCGAGAAGGATCAGCCCGTCGGCGCGGTGGCTGTCCTGGTAGCGGACGTGCCAGTCGTCCTCCATCCGCTGGAAGGAAATCAGCAGGTCCAACCCGCGATCGGCACACGCCCGCGTGATCGAGCCAAGCATGGCCAGGAAGAACGGGTTGATCATGCTGGCGTCGGGCGTCGGGTCCTCGAAAAACAGCAGGGCGATCGTGTTCGACCGCTGCGATCGCAGCGAGGAAGCGTTCTTGTCGACAGTGTATTTGAGGTCACGCGCGATCTTCTGGATCTTCTCGCGGGTCGACTTGCTGACCGAGCGGTCGCCGCGCAGGGCACGGCTGACGGTGGGCTGCGAAACACCCGCCGCATAGGCAATATCGAAGCTGGTCGGCCGACCCGTCGGCTTTCGACCCATCACTCTCCTCCCGGCCTTTCCTACCAGGCCTTGGAAGGGGACATTAGGGAGGCTGCAAGTCACTGGCAATCGTGCGAAACGTGGTCGTCCCGGCCTGTTCCGGCGTGTGACATTTCGGCGACTCCACCGCCCGGCACATCAAATGCGTATACGTATGCCATCTATCGGGAAGGCGGCACTCCAACATATCCAGACGATGAACAGGGGGGCGGAAAGCCTCCTGTGGGATTTGGATTCGGCCCGGGGACTGCCCTTGAGGATCGGGCCAATTGGGAGAGCAAAGTAATGGCATTTCGCAAGCATCTTGCCGGCGGCATCAGCATGGGCGCCGTCACCATCGCACTGGCGTCGCTGGCCACACCTGCCTTCGCGCAGGACGCCGACGCGAACCCGTCGACAAGCGAAGACGACAACGTCATCCTCGTCACCGGTTTCCGCGCCTCGATCGACACATCGGTCGAGAAGAAGAAGGACAACACCTCGATCGTCGAAGTGGTCAGCGCTGAAGATCTCGGCAAGCTGCCCGACCTCTCGATCGCCGAATCGCTCTCTCGCCTGCCCGGCCTTGCCACGCAGCGCCTCGACGGTCGCGCAAACGTCGTCTCGATCCGCGGTCTCGCTCCCGACTTCACGACCACGCTGCTGAATGGCCGCGAACAGGTCAGCGCCAACAACAACCGCGGCGTCGAACTCGACCAGTACCCTTCGGAATTGCTGAACGGCGCCGTCGTCTACAAGACGCCGGATGCAATGCTGATCGGCCAAGCGCTGGGCGGCACCATCGACATGCAGACGGTCCGTCCACTGAGCTACGCAAAGCGCCAGCTGGTCATCGGCGTGCGCGGCGAGCTCAACGACCTCGGCAAACTCAATCCCGATATTTCGGACAAGGGCTATCGCGCCAACTTCTCCTACGTGGACCAGAACGCTGACGGCACGCTCGGCTGGGCCATCGGCTATGCCCGCATGCAGTCGCCGACGCAGGAAGAGCGCTGGAACGCCTGGGGCTACCCCAACCTCGATGCCGACACCCAGGTCATCGGCGGTGCAAAGCCCTACGTTAAGTCGAACAAGCTCAAGCGCGACGGCCTGATGGGCGTGCTCGAGTACGAACCCAACGACAAGTTCCACGCGACGCTCGACGGTTACTGGTCGAAGTTCAACGACGACCAGCGCCTGCGCGGCATCGAGCTTCCGCTGCAGTGGTCGGCGGCTTCGCTTCAGCCGGGTTATACCGAAAGCGGCGGCCTCGTTACCTCGGGCCAGTTCAACGGTGTCGAAGCGGTCATGCGCAACGACGTCGTGCACCGTAAGTCGGAAATCTTCGCCGGCGGCCTCAACACCGAATTCGCCGCCAGCGACACGCTGAAGTTCGAACTCGACGTCAGCTATTCGAAGCTGAAGAAGACCGAAGAGAACCTCGAAATCTACCTCGGCACCGGGCGTGGCGGCGGTGTCGGCGCAACCGACAATCTCGGCTTCACCATGCCGGCGGACGGTGGCGTCATCACCTTCGATCCGACCATCGACTACTCGGATCCGGACCTCTTCGTCATTACCGACCCGCAGGGCTGGAACAGCTGCGGCGGCACGGTCCCGAACTGCCAGGACGGCTTCGTCAACCGTCCGCGCATCAAGGACCGTCTGCAGTCGATCCGTCTCCAGGCGATCCAGTCGCTCGACAGCTTCGTCGAAACCGTCACCGTCGGTGCGAACTATTCGGACCGCCGCAAGCAGCTGATCGACGAAGGCTTCGTGCTCACGCACAGCGACTATCCGGCCGACACGCCGGTTCCGTCGGAATACCTGTTTGATCCCGTATCGCTCGGTTTCATCGGTATCCCGGGCATGGTCGCCTTCGACAGCTGGCGCTTCTACAACGACGGCAACTACGATCTCACCAGCGAAGCACTGTGGACGCCGGGCCGCCTGACCAACAGCTATGTGGTCAATGAAAAGGTCCTGACCGGCTTCGTGCAGGCGAACTTCAACAGTGGCCCGGTTCGCGGCAATGCCGGCGTGCAGGTCGTCCACACCGATCAGAGCGCAGATGGTTATGCTGCGTTCAATCCCGGCGGCGGCACCATTGCCACGCCGATCACGGATGGCGACAAGTATACGCACGTCCTGCCGAGCATGAACATCTCGTTCGAGTTCGCTCCCGAAGCCTACCTCCGCTTCGGCGCGGCCCGCATGCTGGCACGTGCCCGCATGGATCAGCTCAATCCGGGCGTCGGCTACGGCTTCAACGCCGCCAACAACATTCCAGGTGCCGGCATCAACAACTCGCCCTGGTCGGGTACCGTCGGCAATTCGAAGCTGCGTCCGCTGCTTGCCAATACCGTCGACGTCGCCGTCGAAAAGTACTTCGGTCGCGGCGGTTACGTCTCGCTCGGCGGGTTCTACAAGTATCTCGACAACTGGATCTATCGCCAGAACGACATCTTCGACTTCACCGGCTATCCGACGCCGGGCAACGTCACGCCGACCTTCAACTACGGCATCGTTTCCCAGTGGAAGAACGGCCGTGGCGGCAGGCTGCAAGGTCTCGAAGGCTCGTTCTCCCTTCCCTTCGGAACCTTCTCGTCCTCGCTTGACGGTTTCGGCGTCCTCGGCAGCGGTTCCTACACCCACAGCCGGGTACGTGAGGGCGGAGCGGCTCCGATCTCGATGCCGGGCCTGTCGAAGTGGGTGCTCAACGGCACGGTCTACTTCGAAAAGAACGGTTTCCAGGCACGTGCCTCGGCCCGTTATCGCTCGAAGTTCCTGGCAGAAGTCTCTGGCCTCAGCCTGGCGCGTGATCGCGTGATGGCCCGCTCCGAGACTGTGATCGACGCCCAGATCGGTTACACCTTCCAGGATGGCATGCTTGAAGGACTCGGTGTTGTGCTTCAGGGCAGCAACCTGACCAATGAGCCCTTCATCACCTACTACAACAACGACATCCGCCAGGTGCGCGATTACCAGAACTACGGCCGTAACTTCATGGCCGGCATCACCTACAAGTTCTGATGCAACGCGGCGGGTCCGGACCACTCCGGGCCCGCCATTTTTTCCGACGCGGTGCCAACATGTGCCGCCACGGCCGGGAGCAGGAAAGTGAACGATAGTCGCATCCGCGACGTCGTCATCGTGGGCGGAGGGACCGCGGGGTGGATGGCCGCCGCGGCACTGTCGGCAACGATGGGCGAACAGTTGCGCATTCGCCTTGTCGAAAGCGAGCAAATCGGCACCGTCGGCGTCGGCGAAGCCACCATTCCGGCAATCCGCCTGTTCAACGGCCTCGTCGGGATCGACGAGAACGAATTCATCCGCGCCACCCAGGGCAGCTTCAAGCTGGGCATCGAGTTCATCGACTGGGGCCGCGTGGGCGAAAGCTACATGCACGTCTTCGGCCAGCTCGGACAAAGCCTCGACCTGATCGAATTCTGGCAATACTGGCTGCGCGGTCGCGAAGAGGGCGTGAGCGAGCCCATCGGCCACTATTCCTTTAACGAGGAAGCGGCCCGCAACCTGCGCTTCGCCCGTGTTCCGCGTATCCCCAACACCCATCTGGATGGCATTTCCTACGCCTTCCATTTCGATGCCGGCCTTTACGCCAAGTTCCTGCGCGGCCTCGCCGAGAAGAACGGCGCGACCCGGACCGAAGGCATGATCACGGGCGTTTCACGCAATCCCGAGAACGGCCACATCCGTTCGATCACGCTCGATTCCGGCGAAGAGATCGAGGGCGAGCTTTTCATCGACTGTTCGGGTTTCCGCGGATTGCTGATCGAGCAGGAGCTGGAGACGGGCTACGTGGACTGGACGCACTGGCTGCTTTGCGATCGTGCCATTGCGGTTCCGACCGAGAACGTCGGCCCTCCCCGCCCCTACACCCAGTCGATCGCGCACCCTGCAGGATGGCAATGGCGGATCCCGCTGCAGCATCGCACGGGCAACGGCCATGTCTTCTCAACCGAGTACATGAGCGAGGACGAGGCGACTGCCCTGCTGCTCAAGACCGTCGAAGGCAAGCCGCTGGCAGACCCGCGCACAATCCCGTTCAAGACCGGGATGCGTCGCAAGGCGTGGAATGCGAACGTCATCGCACTCGGCCTGTCCTCGGGTTTCATCGAACCGCTGGAATCGACCAGCATCCACCTGATCCAGAACGGTATCGCCAAGCTGATCTCGCATTTCCCGGACCGGGAATTCCGGCAGGCCAATGTCGATGCCTACAACCGCCGTATCGAATACGATTACGAGCGCATCCGCGACTTCATCATCCTCCACTACCACGCCAACCAGCGCGACGAGGCCTTCTGGACCCGCTGCCGCGAAATGGATGTGCCGGATACGCTGCGCGACAAGATCGACCTCTTCCGTGCGACCGGTCGCATCTTCCGCGAGCAGGAAGAGCTGTTTGTCGAAGTGGGCTGGTTCCAGGTCCTGAATGGCCAGAACATCGTGCCGGAAACCTATCACCCCCTGGCCGATGCTCTTACGAAGGAGGAGCTTGCCGGGTTCCTCCGCGACATTCGCACGATCGTGGCCAACAATGCCGCCCGTTTGCCCACCCACGCCGAGTTCATCGCCGCAACATGCGCAGCGCAGGCGCCTGGAGTTCCCGCATGATCCGTTTCGTCCTCCCCCTTCTGGCCCTTGGCCTGGCAGGATGTGCTCATGCACAGGCTGCCCCGACCATCGCGGCGCCGAGCCTGCGGGACCGCACGCCATCGGAAGAGATCGTCTACTTCGTCCTTCCCGACCGCTTCGAGAACGGCGACAGGACCAACGACAAGGGCGACTTCAAGGGTGACCGTCTGGCAACCGGGTACGATCCGACCGCGAAGGGCTTTTACCACGGCGGCGACCTCAAGGGACTGACCTCGCGCCTCGACTATCTCGAGAAGCTGGGCGTCACTGCAATCTGGTTCGCGCCGATCTTCCAGAACAAGCCGGTGCAGGGTCCCAAGGGAGACGAGAGCGCCGGATACCATGGCTATTGGGTCACCGATTTTACCCGGCCCGACGGTCACTTCGGCACGCGCGCGGAATTCAAGGCTTTCGTCGATGCGGCGCATGCGAAGGGGATGAAGGTCTACATGGACATCATCACCAACCACACGGCGGACGTCATCACCTATGCGGACGGTGACGAGACCAATTTCGAATACCGCAGCAAGGGCGACTACCCCTATTCGACCGCTGGCAAGGCGGAGGGTACGCCGATCAATCCCGGCTTCATGGGCGACGAGGACAGCAGCGATGCGAACTTCGCCAAGCTGACCAACCCCAATTACGCCTATCGCCCGGTCGTCCCGGCAGCAGAAAAGAACGTGAAGGTCCCCGCCTGGCTCAACGACCCGATCTACTACCACAACCGCGGCAACAGCTCCTTCACCGGAGAGGACAGCCGCTTCGGCGACTTCTCGGGCCTCGACGACCTGTTCACCGAACACCCGCGAGTACGGTCCGGGATGATCGAGATTTTCTCCGGCTGGGTGCGCGATTTCGGCATCGACGGCTTCCGCATCGATACTGCGCGCCACGTCGATCCCGGCTTCTGGCAGACCTTCGTCCCCGCGATCGAGAAGGTAGCGCACGAGAACGGCATTCCGAACTTCACCATGTTCGGCGAGGTCTACAAGGACGTGCCCGATAACGGATACATTGCCGAGTACACTCGCCGCGACAAACTTCCGGCCGTACTCGACTTCGCCTTCCAGGCTGCGATGCGCGAACTGCTGGGCCGCGACAGGGGCACGGTGGTCCTGGCGCACATGTTCGATGGCGACGTGCTCTATGAAGGCGGTGAAGATGCTGCGCGCAATCTCCCGACCTTCCTTGGCAACCACGACATGGGTCGCTTCTCGACACTGCTCAAAGCTGACAAGCCCGGGATTTCGCAGGACGAATTGCTCCGGCGGGTCATGCTCGGTCATGCCATGATGCTGAGCCTGCGCGGCGCGCCGGTGATCTACTACGGCGACGAGCAGGGTTTCGTCGGCGACGGGGGCGACCAGCTCGCGCGCGAAGACATGATGCCGAGCAAGACTGCGGTCTATAACGACAACGACCTGATCGGCACCAACGCGACGACGGCCGAGAGCAATTTCGACGAGAGTCACCCGCTGTTTCGCCTAATCCGCGAATTCTCGCTGATCCGTCGTGCCCATCCCGCCCTCACCCGCGGGAAACAGGTGGTTCGCCACTACGAGCAGACCCCGGGGATTTTTGCAGTCAGTCGCTTCGATCCGGTGAACGGCGACGAATACCTTGCAGTGTTCAACACCGGCAATGCGCCCCGCAGCGCGAACGTTACGCTCGGATATGATGCTCGAGCCTTCGAAAGCTTGTCTGGCAGCTGCCCGGCGGCAGTGACTGCTCCGGGAAGTGCGGCCTTCAACCTGCCTGCCTTCGGTTGGGCACTTTGCCGGGTATCGGAGACGGCCGAGTGAACCGCTTTTCCGCCCTTTCGATGGAAAACGCCGAGGTCGGCACGCGCCCGTGGTGGAAGGGAGCGGCGATCTACCAGATCTATCCGCGCAGCTACATGGACTCGAACGGCGACGGTATTGGCGACCTGCCCGGCATCACCCAGCGACTACCGCACATCGCCACGCTCGGCATCGACGCGATCTGGATTTCGCCTTTCTTCGTCTCGCCGATGAAGGACTTCGGGTATGACGTCGCCGACTATTGCGATGTCGATCCGATTTTCGGCACCCTTGAAGATTTCGATGCGCTGGTCGCGCGCGCCCATGAGCTCGGGCTCAGGGTGCTGATCGATCAGGTCTATTCGCACACTTCCGACGAACATCCATGGTTCGCCGAAAGCCGCTCCGACAGAACCAATCCGAAGAATGACTGGTATGTCTGGGCAGACGCCAAGCCCGACGGGTCGCCTCCGTCTAACTGGCAATCCGTGTTCGGGGGTCCCGCGTGGACGTGGGACGCCCGACGCGGCCAGTACTACATGCACAATTTCCTGAATTCGCAGCCGCAACTCAACCTGCACAATCGCGAGGCTCAGGACGCGGTGCTGGATGTCATGCGCTTCTGGCTGGATCGGGGAGTGGACGGCTTCCGCATCGATGCGCTCAACTTCGCGATGCACGATCCCGAATTGCGCGACAATCCGCCCGCACCTGCCAGCGACAAGCCGCGCACCCGTCCGTTCGATTTCCAGCTGAAGAAATTCAACCAGAGCCATCCGGCAATTCCCGGCTTCATCGAACGCATTCGTGCGCTAACCGACAAATACGAGGCGGTTTTCACGGTCGCTGAAGTCGGCGGGGACGAGGCCGAAGCCGAAATGAAGGCCTTCACCGAAGGCGAGACCCATCTGAACTCCGCTTACGGATTCAACTTCCTCTATGCCGACAGGTTGACGCCCGGACTCGTCTGCGGCGCCCTTGCGCAGTGGCCGGACGAAGATGGCGTCGGCTGGCCGAGCTGGGCCTTCGAAAACCACGATGCCCCCCGCGCTATCAGCCGTTGGTGGAACGAGGACGAACGTGACGCGGCGGCACGGATGAAGATCCTGTTGCTGGCCTCCTTGCGCGGCAACATCATCCTCTACCAGGGCGAGGAACTGGGGCTGACGCAGGTCGACATCCCCTTCGAGCAACTCCACGATCCCGAAGCCATTGCGAACTGGCCGCTGACACTCAGCCGCGACGGAGCGCGCACCCCGATGCCGTGGACTGGTGCCGTCGATGCCAGCTTCGGATCGCAAGAGCCCTGGCTTCCGGTGGGTGAAGAGAACCGCGTGCGCTCGGTCGAGGCGCAGGAAGCCGACGACGGTTCACTCCTGAAAGCCACGCGCGCAGCGATTGCCCTGCGCAATGCGAACCCGGCCCTCCATCACGGCGCAGTCGAAAGCTGCCGTGCCGAGGGCGACCTCCTCGAACTGGTTCGGGCGGTCGGCAGCCAGCGTATCCGCTGCCTGTTCAACCTCGGCCGCGAGACCCTGACGTTTGCTGCAACCGGCAGGGTTCTTGCTGCCGAAAACGGGGCGTCGGTCGATGCCCTGCCCCCATTCGCCGCCCTTATCCTGGAGCTTTAACGTGATCCGTCTTTGCCTGCTTTTCATCGCGGCCACCTTCCTCCCGGCCGCGGCTGCGCAGGCGGAGACGGTGTCCTCGCCCGACGGTCGTACCGTGGTTACACTCGACACCGACGGCGAGGGCATCCCTTTCTACGAGGTCGTCCGTGACGGCACCCCCGTGATCGCCAAGTCGACCCTCGGCTTCACGTTTACCGATGCCGACCCGATGCGCCGCAACTTCGAAGTCGTTGCTGCGACCGCCGACGCCATCGATACGCGTTGGGAGCAGCCTTGGGGCGAACGCCAGTGGGTGGCCGACCGCCATAACGAGATCGCCCTCACCTTCCGCCAGAAGGACGCGACTGCTCGCGAGGTAACCGTGCGGTTGCGCGTTTTCGACGACGGAATGGGCTTTCGCTACGAATTTCCCCAGAGCGATGCGCAACCGGTCCGCCGCATCGCCGAGGAGCTGACCGAGTTCAACATCGCCAGCGACGGCACCGCATGGTCGATCCCGGCCGGCGACTGGAACCGGTACGAATACCTCTATTCGCGAACTCCGATCTCGGCGCTTTCGACGGTGCATACGCCCGTGACGATGGTGCTGGCGAACGGCACACACCTGTCCTTCCACGAGGCCGCACTGATCGACTATTCGGGCATGTGGCTGAAGCGCATGGAGGGCACGCGGCTGCGCGCCCTGCTCGCCCCTTCGCCGCAAGGCGCCAAGGTCGTTCGCGAAGGTGCCTTCACCACCCCCTGGCGGACGATCCAGATCGCCGACGGTCCGGCAGGGCTCTTCGAAAGCAGCCTGATCCTCAATCTCAATGAACCCAACAAGCTCGGTGATGTGAGCTGGTTCAAGCCGCACAAGTACATCGGTATCTGGTGGGAGATGCATCTCGACAAGACCAGCTGGGCCAGCGGTCCAAAGCATGGTGCAACCACGGAAAATGCCAAGAAGTACATCGACTTCGCGGCAGCGAATGGCTTTCGCGGCGTGCTGATCGAAGGCTGGAACAAGGGCTGGGACGGCACCTGGTTCGGCAATGGTCGCGAATTCAGCTTTACCGAAGCCTATCCCGACTTCGACCTCAAGGCAGTGACCGATTACGCCCGCAAGAAGGGCGTGCACATGATCGGGCATCACGAGACCGGTGGGAACATCGCGGTCTACGAAGACCAGCTGGAAGACGCGATGGCGCTCTACGAGAAGCTGGGCGTCGATGCCGTCAAGACCGGCTATGTCGCCGACGCGGGCGGCATCATCACGCGCGATGCCGAGGGCAAGGACCTGTTGGTCTGGCACGACGGTCAGGAAAATGTCCGCCACCACATCAAGGTCGTCGAGACAGCGGCCAAGCACCACATCGCGGTCAATCCGCACGAGCCGGTGAAGGATACGGGCCTGCGTCGCACCTATCCCAACTGGGTCGCCCGCGAGGGCGCGCGCGGCGCGGAATACGACGCCTGGGGCGTGCCGAAAAACACCCCGGATCATGTCCCCGAGCTGATCTTCACGCGCCTGCTCGCCGGTCCCATGGACTATACCCCCGGCGTCTTCTCGCTCGAAGGCCGGGGCGCGACAGCGCCCGATATCCCGAGCACTCTCGCCCGCCAGCTGGCCTATTACGTGGCGATCTACTCGCCGATCCAGATGGCCGCCGACCTACCGGAAAATCTCGCGAAATGGCCCAAGGCGCTCGACTTCGTGAAACGGGTCCCCGCCGACTGGAGCGAGAGCAAGCTGATCGACGGTGCAGTGGGAGGGTACGCAGTCATTGCCCGGCAGGATCGCAACTCGCACGCCTGGTATGTGGGCGGCGTCACCGACGACAAGGAACGCGCGGTCAAATTGCCTCTCGCCTTCCTCGACAAGGGCAAGCGCTACGCGGCGACGATCTGGCGCGATGGCGCCACGGCCGACGGTCTCGGCAGCGATCGCCATGCGATGGACGTGATCACGCAGAAGGTCACATCCGACAGCGTGATCGACCTGCGGATGGCTCGCGCCGGCGGGTTCGCGATCGAAATTAAGCCGACGAAGTAGATTGATATGGCAGGACTTGCGCCGGCGGCCCGCAGCCTAGCCCTGCCCTGCCAGTAGCCCCCGTCCGATCACCTGCGCCTGGATTTCGCCGGCACCTTCGAAAATATTGAGAATGCGGGCGTCGCACAGCACCCGGCTGATCTCGTATTCCAGCGCGTAGCCGTTGCCGCCATGGATCTGCAGCGCGTTGTCGGCATTGCTCCAGGCGACCCGCGCCGCCAGCAACTTGGCCATCCCCGCCTCGATGTCACACCGCTCGCCCTTGTCCTTGTGGCGCGCGGCGGAATAGGTCAGCTCCCGCGCCATCACCAGTTCTGCGGCCATCAGTGCCAGCTTGTCGGAGACTCGCGGGAAGCCGATCAGCGGCTTGCCGAACTGCTTGCGATCGAGCGCATAGGCCATGCCGAGGTCGAAGGCATTCCACGCCACCCCGATGGCGCGCGCCGCAGTCTGGATGCGGGCACCCTCGAAGGTGCGCATGAGCTGCTTGAAGCCCTGCCCTTCCGCCCCGCCCAGCAGGCCGTCATGGCCCACGGCGAAGCCGTCGAAGCCGATCGCGTATTCCTTCATCCCGCGATAACCGAGCACCTCGATCTCGCTGCCGTCGATGCCGGGATCGGGGAACGGATTCCCATCGGTGCCACGCGTCTTTTCGGCCAAAAGCATGGACAGGCCGCCATACCCGGGCGTGTCCGCGTCGGTGCGGCACAGGACCGTCATCAGGTCGGCACGGGCCGCGTGGGTTATCCAGTTCTTCGCCCCGTCGATGCGCCAGCTTCCGTCATCGGACCTTCGCGCTCGTGTGCGCACCGATGCAAGGTCGGAGCCGGTGTCGGGTTCGGTGAATACGGCAGTGGGCAGGATCGAACCGTCGGCAATCCTCGGCAGGTATTTCGCCTTCTGTTCGGTCGTGCCGTTCTCCCCGATCAGTTCACCGGCGATCTCCGAGCGGGTGCCCAGCGATCCCGCGCATATCCAGCCGCGCGACAGTTCTTCCGAGACGAGGCACATGGCGGTCTTGCCAAGGCCGAGGCCTCCGAACTCTTCGGCAATGCAGACGCCGAACACCCCGAGCGCAGCCATTTCCTCGACCACCTCGATCGGGATCAAGGCGTCGGCGAGATGCCATTTGTGCGCGTTGGGAGCGATCCTGTCGGCGGTGAAGCTGCGAAACTGCTCGCGGATCATGTCCAGCGTCTCGTCGTCGAAGGTCTCGTCCGGACGACCGCCGTCGGCCAGCAGTGCGGCCAGATCCGCGCGGTTTTCCGCCGTGTTTCCTGCCGCCATGAACTGTGCGACAGCAGGTGACGCCCTCAGGGTATCGGCAGCCTCGGCGACGCCGAGTTCGGCCGGCCGGACGAATTCGTTCTGGCTCATCGGGACCGAAGCGGCGAGCTGGTTGAGGTATTCGCCAAAGCCGATCCGCAGTACCAGTTCCTCGATCGCGCCGAACCGTCCCGCCTTGCGCGAACGTGAGGCCCAGTCCGCAGTGGCCTCGAGTGCTGCCACGGTCGTTCCGATCCAGGCAAAGCCATGCACGCGGCGTTGGTGGCGCTCGACAAGTGCCGCCTCGATCCGGCCCTCATCCGCACCTTGCACCACCGCAAGGGTCGCAACACGCGCCGCCGCGGCAAAATTCTTTGCCGCTCCGCAAGCGTCGTGCGCCAGGCTTATCCAGTCCGTCATCGATCAGTGCCCCAGAGACAATCTTCGTCGCCACATTGGCGGTGCCTTCCTGAAAAGGTCAATGGCGGTAGCGACCGATACGCTCACCATGTTGCCTCGCTTCCGACTTAAGAGTGGAGGACAGTCGTCCTCCACTCTTGGCCGGAGCCAAGGGCTCTGTATGATCTCTCCCTGGAGCCGGCGGGCGTCTCTCGACATCCGCCGGCTCTCTTTGTCCGAGAATAGCACTATGTTGGGGTCGATGCGGGAACACGGAAAAACATACTGGATGGCGGGCGCAGCAGCGGTTTTCACTGCATTCCTCCCGACAATTGCCCAAGCCGACGAGGCCGATGACGACCAGCAACGCGTCATCGTGGTGACCGGCGAGGGGCTCGAGGACACTCCGGCGACCCCCGCTTACGACACGCAGATTATCGAGCGAGAGGATCTCGTTTCGACAGCGTCCGGACGGATCGAGGATGCACTTTCATCGGTCGCCGGTTTCCAGCAGTTCCGGCGTTCGGACAGCCGTTCGGCCAATCCTTCCGCCCAGGGCGCGACCTTGCGCGCCCTCGGCGGCAACGCATCGAGCCGCGCTCAGGTGCTGCTCGACGGGGTGCCGATGACCGATCCGTTCTTCGGCTACATTCCCTTTAGTGCCATCGCGCCCGAACGCCTTGCCCGGGTGCGGGTGACCCGGGGCGGCGGTTCGGGCCCGTTCGGGGCCGGAGCGCTCGCGGGAACGATCGAACTCACCAGCGCCGATGCCGATGCGTTGGGAAGTTTCGCTGGCCAATTGCTCGCCAATGACAGGGGTGAAACCGAAGCGAGCGCAACCGCCGCATCGCGGCTTGGCGCCGGGTTCGGTTCGATTTCGGCCCGCTGGGACCGCGGCAAGGGGTTCTGGACCACGCCGGAAGACCAGCGCGTACCGGCAAGCGCGCGCGCCGCCTATGACGGGTACTCGATCCAGGTCCGCGGCGTTGCCCCGTTCAATGACACGGTCGAGCTGCAGGCACGTGGCCTCGTCTATCGTGACGAGCGGACCTTGCGCTTCGACGGCGGCGACAGCAGCATGGAGGGGCAGGACGCCAGCCTGCGACTGGTCGGTCGCGGCGACTGGCAGTTCGACGTGCTCGGCTATGTGCAGGCGCGCAATTTCACCAATGTGGTCATCTCTTCGACGCGGTTCGTCCCCGTCCTCGACCAGAGCAATACGCCGGCCACGGGGCTTGGCGGCAAGATCGAACTTCGGCCGCCAACGGGGGACAACAATGTCCTTCGCCTCGGGGTCGACTATCGCAAGTCCGATGGCGAGCTCTTCGAGACTGCGCTGAGCGCACTCAGTGGCGCGGTGACGGCAAGGCGGAACGCGGGCGGGACCAATACCGACCTCGGTTTCTTTGCCGAGAACGACTTCTCGCTCGGCGCTCTCACCTTGACCGCGGGTGCACGGCTTGATCGATTTACCATCCGCGACGGCTTCTTTGTCGAACGCAACGGATCGGGCGTGGTCACGAGCGATCTCGTCTACCCCGACAGGTCGGGCTGGGATGCGTCCTTCCGTGGCGGTGTTCTGTACCGGCTCGGCGACATCGCCAGCCTGCGCGCCGCAGCCTACAGCGGGCTGCGCCTGCCGACGCTCAACGAGCTTTACCGCCCCTTCGTCGTCTTTCCCGTCACCACGCGCGCCAATGCCGATCTGGCGAACGAGCGGCTGGAAGGCTTCGAGGCCGGTGTCGACATCGCTCCGGCGGACGGCGTCCGCATCGCCTTCACTGCGTTCGACAACAAGGTGAAGCACGCCATCGCCAATGTGACGATCGCCAACAACTTGCGCGAGCGCCAGAACATCGACGCCATCCATTCACGCGGCGTCGAGGCGAGCGCAGCGCTGGAGCTGGGCAAGTTCAGCCTCGACGGCGCGGTCGCCTATACCGATGCCGAAGCGCAGGGTTCCGGCTTTGCCGCGGCGCTGGACGGAAATCGTCCGGCACAAACCCCGAAGTGGGTGGCCGGTGCGACCATTGCCTATCGCCCTGCGGGCAACTGGCTGCTCTCGGCCACCCTGCGATATGTCGGCGCGCAGTTCGAGGACGATCTCGAAACCGACGTGCTGCCTTCTGCGACGACGCTCGATGCCTTTGCGCAGGTGCCGCTCTTCCGGCAGGTCGCGCTGGTGCTTCGGGGCGAGAACCTGACCGACGAGACCATTGTCACCCGCAACCAAGGCGGTTCGATCGACCTCGGCACACCGCGAACTGTCTGGGCGGGTGTGAAGGTGATCCTGTGATGGCCGCAGGAAGCGACTCCATCTATCCTCTCAGCGAGCAGAAGAATTGCCGCCGCATTGCCGTCATCGCATCATGACAAGACCAGCAATTGAAGGAGAGAGTATATGGCAAGCCTGGTTGTGAGTTACCCCGCCAAGGAAGGGGCCAAGTTCGACGCGGACTATTACCGCGACACGCATATCCCGCTGGTCGAAAAGCATTGGGGCAGCCACGGCATGACGGGCGCGGACGTCTACTGGCCAGCCGATGGCGAGCAGCCCAATGTCGCGATGGTTGTGCTCAATTTCTCCAGCAGCGACGCGATCGACGCGGCACTCGGGTCGGCTGGCACGGCAGAAGTCATGGGTGACGTGCCCAAGTTCACCGACATCCAGCCGACGATCTATCGCACGGCGTAGGACACATGACAGGGCCGGTCCGCGCCGCGGAGCCGGCCCTTTCTCATGCCGTCCTCAACGTTGCTTCTTCAGGTAGTCGATGATTTCCTGGCGTTTCGCGGCGTCCTTGATACCCGGAAAGCTCATGCGATTGCCCGGCACCAGCGCACGCGGGTTTTCCAGCCACGAATGAAGCGTCGCCTCGTCGAAGGTAAGGCCCGAATTCTTGAGCGCATCGGAGTAGGAAAAGCTCCCCTGCCCCGCCTTCGCCCCGTACGCACCCCAAAGGTTCGGGCCAAGCTTGTCCTCGCCCCCCTTGTTGGCAGTGTGGCAAACGGCGCACCGGCCGAATGCTGGGGGCGGAACGGCGGCGACGACTGCCGCAGCCTGTGCAACAGCGGCCTTGGTCGGTCCGGCAGCAGGCTTGGCCGTTTCGACCGCCTTTGGCGTGTCCTCCTTTGCGACCTCGGCTTCAGCAGCAGCTTCAGGAGCCGCACCTTCTTCTACAGGAGCTGCTGTTTCCTCTACAGCAGGCGCATCGACCGGCGATGCCATCGTCGTGTCGTCGGCTGGCACTTCGGCAACATCGTCACTGCCACCCGAACACGCGGCGAGAGTAAGCGCCAGTGCGGAACCGGCCAGAAGTGCGCGAAATGCCATCGTAATCCTTCCCTCGAGAAAATCCCTCACCTGCAGCAATGTGTCGCATGCTGCGCATCGCCACGACATTGGACCTTGGAATAACGCAATACAAACCCTGCAACAGGGTGTTGCACGCGTTACATCGAAGCAGGAGGCCGGAGAATGGCTGGCATCCGAGTGATGGCGGGCCAGGCGTTGCTGGCGACGAAGATTTGGGATGAATGGCGGAGAGGGAGGGATTCGAACCCTCGATACGGTTGCCCGTATACCGCATTTCGAGTGCGGCGCATTCGACCACTCTGCCACCTCTCCGCTCAAGTAGGGTGCGCTTGCGGGCCGTGGCCCCGGTCGAAGCGAGGGCGCCGATTAGCCGAGCCCCCTGCCCTTGCCAAGCCCTTTTGCATGCGAAATCGGGGGATGGCCGAAAGGTCACGGCTTGTTTCCTTGCCGCAGCGCACCATATTCTACCCAATCATGGAAAGAGCCCTGTTTTTCTCCGCCCAGGCGGGTCGCACCATCGAGGCGCCGCGCCGCGTAAAGTCACGCTTTGCGATTGGCGACGTCGTCAAACACAAGGTGTTCGATTTCCGCGGGGTCATCTTCGATATCGACCCGGTCTTCGCCAACAGCGAAGAATGGTACAACTCGATCCCGGAGGATATCCGGCCGGATCGAAACCAGCCGTTCTACCACCTCCTCGCCGAGAGCGACGACAACACTTATGTCGCCTACGTCAGCCAGCAGAACCTGCTCAACGACTCGCTTGGCGGTCCGGTCGAACATCCGGACGTCCATGCCTATTTCCAGCAGTTCGAGAACGGGCGCTATCGCATGCGCCGCAGCCTGACGCACTGAACTCGGGCGTCAGCTCTTTATCTTCCAGCCCGACTTCAACAGGCGGTAGGCGATCGCTGCCAGCAGGGCGTTGAATGCCAGAAGGCCAAGGGCCGCCCAGGCAACATGCGTGGCATCACCGATGTCGCTCTGGCCAAGGAAGCCATAGCGGAAGCCGGAAATGACGTAGAAGAACGGGTTCGCGCGGCTGATCACTTGGAAGACGCCGTGGAGGTTCTCGATTACGTAGAATGTGCCCGAGAGCATCGAAAGCGGCGCGATGACGAAATTTGTCACGGCCGCGTTGTGGTCGAATTTCTCCGCCCAGATCGACGCCATGAGGCCGAGAATCGCCAGCATGCCGGCGCCCATCAACCCGAACCAGGCGACCGCCCACGGGTGCGCCATCGCCAGGCTCACGCCGGGATAGAGCAACATGGCGAGCGCCACCACGAAGCCGACTGCAAGCGAGCGGGTCACCGCCGCACCGACGATGCCGGTCATCAGTTCGCCTTCGGAGAGCGGGGGCATCAGAAGGTCGATGATCGTCCCCTGGATCTTGCCCGAGAGCAGCGAAAAGGAAGAATTGGCGAAGCCGTTCTGCATCATTGCCATGGCAATCAGGCCAGGCGCGACGAATGTCGGGAAGTTCACTCCCAGCACTTCGCGATCGCCGCGTCCCAGCGCGACAGAGAAAATCACAAGAAACAGCAGCGTGGTGACCGCCGGAGCCCAGATTGTCTGCGTCTGGACCTTGAGAAAACGGCGGACCTCCTTAATATAGAGGCTCCACAGGCCGATCCGGTTGATCCCATTGATCACCGGACGTCCCCGCGGCGGAAATCGCCCTCCCCCTCCGGCATCCACCTCAGTGAACGAGGCGTCCGGTCGTTCGCCGCTTGGCGGCAGGGTCGGGGCTTGATCGGCCATGGAGGCGCGACTACGGCCAAGCGCTCCGGCTGGCAAGCCGCGGCGTCACGAATCGAGATACAGGATTGCTGATGAGCTGGACCGACGAACGGATCGCAACACTCAAGAAGATGTGGGAGAGCGGGTCGACCGCCAGCCAGATCGCCGACGAACTCGGCGGGGTCAGCCGCAATGCGGTGATCGGCAAGGCGCACCGGCTGGGCCTCAAGTCGCGCCCTTCGCCGGTGAAGGCAAACGAGACGAAGGCGGCCAAGCCCAAGCCCGCCGCCAAACCGGTGGCCAAGGCGCCTGCGGCAAAGCCCGCGCCGCGGCCCTCGGCTGCCTCTGCCGCTGCACCGGCCAAACCGGTCGCGAAGCAGCCCGCGCGCGCGGATGCCGCGGTTCCCTCACAGCCGCTCCCAAACAAGACCCCTGACCTGCCGAAAATCGTTTCGGTCGGACCGGGCGGCTTCCTGCGCCAGGGTCCGGGCGACCAGCAGGCCCCGATCCCGCCCGCACCGCCGCGGCGACTGGTTCCGGCCAAGCCCGACCCGTCGATTGCCGACAAGACCAGCCTGCTCGACCTCAGTGACAAGGTCTGCCGCTGGCCGATGGGCCATCCGGGCGAACCTGATTTCCACTTCTGCGGTGAACAGGTGAACCCTGGCTTCCCCTATTGTGTCGAACATTGCGGCCGTGCCTACCAGGCACAGCTCCCGCGTGGCGCACGCCGTCCACCTCCGCCGCTGCCCTTCGGCGGACCGCGGGTTCGCTAAATCGATTTCGAGAAAGCCCGGCGGTCGCGAGATTGCCGGGCTTTTTCTTGCCCCCAAAGGAGAGAGACATGGCCCTGAGTTTGTACGAAGCCTTCGTTCCCAACTGCCAGCAGGCGATCGGCGCACTGCCCGGCATGATCGACAAGGGCGAGGCCTTCGCCAAGGACAATGGCATCTCCGAAGAAGAGATGATGGGTTGTCGCCTGATCGACGACATGTGGAACTTGCCGTGGCACATCCGCAGCTGCTGGGTGCATTCGGCCTACGTCATCAGCCTCTTGCCGACTGGCGAATTCTCGCCCGATTTCACCGAGTTGCCGCAAAGCTGGGATGCAATGCGGGCGATGGTCAAGAAGACACTCGACGAATTGGCAGCGGTGACACCGGAACAGCTCGAGACCGTGGCGGACTCAACCATCGGCTTTGTGCTCGGCGGCAAAAGGCTCATGGACTTCACCGGCCAGAACTTCCTGATGAGCTTCAGCCAGCCGAACGTCTATTTCCACGCGACGACATTCTACGACATCCTGCGCATGAAAGGCGTGCCCCTGGGCAAGCGCGACTTCATGGGCATGCCGCGGATCAAGGTCGGCTAGCCCTTCCTGGCAAACCAGATAGTGTGGCGCGGTCCCTTGTTGTTGGGCCGCGCGCGCACTTCGCGCACTTCGACGTCGAAGCCGCTCTCCTTGAGACGGACAGTGAACTTGTGGTCTGGGGCAGCCGACCAAACGGCAAGGATGCCGCCGGGACGCAGTGCGTCGCGTGCCTTGCCCAGCCCGGTTTTGCTGTAGATGCGATAGTTGGCATCGCGCACGATGCCATCGGGGCCGTTATCGACGTCGAGCAGAATGGCGTCGTACTTTTCGGTCGTGCCGTCGTTCGCGTCGTCGATCAGGGCGGCGACATCGCAGATTACCACTTCGCCGCGAGGATCATCGAGCGTGTCGCCGGTGAGATGCGCCAGCGGCCCCCTCGCCCACTCGAGAATCTCGGGCACGATCTCGGCCACCGTCACCGAACCGCCCTCGGGCAGCTTGTCGAGTGCGGCGCGGAAGGTGAAGCCCATGCCATAACCGCCGATGAGGACGCGCGGCTTTTTGGTCTCGAGCTCCGCCAGGGTGAGGATCGCGAGCTGCTCCTCGGAAAACTGCATACGCGTGCCCATCAGCTCGTCACGGCCGAGCATGATGATGAAGTCGCGTCCATGGCTGATCAGGGTCAGCGTCTCCCCAT
Organism: Qipengyuania sp. RANM35; assembly: GCF_041021145.2. Taxonomy (NCBI): domain Bacteria; kingdom Pseudomonadati; phylum Pseudomonadota; class Alphaproteobacteria; order Sphingomonadales; family Erythrobacteraceae; genus Qipengyuania; species Qipengyuania sp. RANM35. Next base: position 1,814,254 of record NZ_CM196433.1, read on the forward strand.
CGGGAATCTGGGCAGTGGCGAGGGTCTCGCGCGGAAGCATCTGCAATCTCCAAAGAAAAGGGGCCGCAGGCGAACCCGCGGCCCCTCTCTATAACCTCAGAAGGGGCTTAGTCCTTCAGGAAGTCGGGAACGTGGGCTTCGCCACCGCTGTCGCGGTCACGACGGGGGCCACGGTCACCGCGGTCGCCACGGGGCCCGCGACCACCACGACGGTCGCCGCCACGGTCGCCACGAGGACCACGATCGCCACGGGGCTCACGGGGTTCGCGCGGGGGACGGGTGTCCTCCAGCTCTTCGCCGGTTTCCTGGTCGACGACGCGCATCGACAGGCGAACCTTGCCACGGTTGTCGATCTCAAGGACCTTGACCTTAACTTCCTGGCCTTCCGACACGACGTCGGTCGGCTTCTCGACGCGCTCGTTCTTCATTTCGCTGACGTGGACGAGGCCGTCCTTGCCGCCCATGAAGTTCACGAAGGCACCGAAGTCGACGATGTTGACGACCTTGCCGTTGTAGATCTTGCCGACTTCCGGCTCTTCCACGATGCCCTGGATCCAGGCCTTGGCAGCCTCGATCTGCGACAGGTCGGACGAGCTGATCTTGATCAGGCCTTCGTCGTCGATGTCGACCTTGGCGCCGGTCTCGGCGACGATCTCGCGGATCACCTTGCCGCCGGTACCGATGACGTCGCGAATCTTCGACTTGTCGATCTGCATCGTTTCGATGCGCGGTGCGTGAGCCGAAAGCTCGGTACGAGCCGAACCAAGGGCCTTGGTCATTTCGCCGAGGATGTGCGCGCGGCCACCCTTCGCCTGCTCCAGAGCAGCCTGGAAGATCTCGCGCGTGATGCCCGCGACCTTGATGTCCATCTGCATCGTGGTGATGCCTTCGCTGGTCCCGGCCACCTTGAAGTCCATGTCGCCCAGGTGATCTTCGTCACCCAGGATGTCGGACAGCACGGTGAAGTCGTCGCCTTCGAGGATCAGGCCCATCGCGATGCCGGAGACCGGACGGGTGATCGGAACGCCTGCATCCATCATCGACAGCGCGCCACCGCAGACGGTGGCCATCGAGGAAGAACCGTTGGACTCGGTGATGTCCGAGACCACGCGGATGGTGTAGGGGAAGTCTTCCTTGCTCGGCAGAACAGCCTGCAGCGCACGCCAGGCAAGCTTGCCGTGGCCCGTGTCGCGACGCGAAGGAGCGCCGAAACGGCCCACTTCACCGACCGAATAGGGCGGGAAGTTGTAGTGCAGCATGAAGTTCGAGTAGCTCAGGCCTTCGAGGCCGTCGATCATCTGCTCGGAATCCTTGGTGCCCAGCGTGGTGGTGCAGATCGACTGCGTTTCACCGCGGGTGAACAGGGCCGAACCGTGGGTACGCGGGAGGAAGCCGACCATGGCTTCGATCGGGCGGACCTGATCGACCTTGCGGCCGTCGATGCGAGTGCCGTCCTTGAGGATCGCACCGCGCACGATATCGGCTTCGACCTTCTTCATGGTCTTGATGGCGACCATCTGGGTCTGGGCGTCTTCGCCGGCGAAAGCTTCCTTGGCCTTGTCGCGAGCCGCATTGAGGGCGGCCGAGCGGGCCGACTTGTCGGTCAGCTTGTAGGCAGCGGCAACGTCGTCACCGATGAGCTTCTTGAGCTGGTCCTTGATCGCCGAATTGTCGTTGACCGCGACTTCCCAAGGTTCCTTGGCAGCCTTCTCGGCCAGGTCGACGATCAGGTTGACGACCTTCTTGCACTCTTCGTGCGCGAAGATGACCGCGCCGAGCATGACCTCTTCCGAAAGCTCCTTGGCTTCGGATTCAACCATCATCACGGCATTGCCGGTGGCGGCAACGACGAGATCGAGTTCGCCTTCGGCGATTGCGACGTCCTGCTTCGGGTTCAGCGTGTATTCGCCGTCCTTGTAGCCAACGCGGCAGGCGCCGATCGGGCCCATGAAGGGCACACCCGAGATCGTCAGGGCAGCCGAGGCGGCGATCATCGCCAGCACATCGGGTTCGCACTCGCCGTCGAACGACAGGACCTGTGCAATGACGTTGATTTCGTTGTAGAAACCTTCGGGGAACAGCGGGCGGACCGGACGGTCGATAAGGCGGGAAACCAGCGTTTCCTTTTCCGTCGCGCCGCGCTCACGCTTGAAGAAGCCACCGGGGATGCGGCCCGAGGCAAAGAACTTTTCCTGATAGTGAACGGTGAGCGGGAAGAAGTCCTGCCCTTCCTTCACGTTCTTGGCGGCGGTCACGGCGCACAGCACCACGGTTTCGCCATAGGTGGCCAGAACAGCGCCGTCGGCCTGACGGGCAATGCGGCCGGTTTCGAGGGTGAGGGTTTTTCCGCCCCACTCCATCGATACGGTTTTCGTGTCGAACATTGATTTTCCTTTTCGAACCCACGCGCCACATTGCGTCGTGGGGCCTGCAGTGCCGGGTATGCCGTCCCGGTCCGGTGCGGGGCTATCTGCGCCCCTTGGTCCGCTCCCAGCCGGATTGCACGGGAGCGGATTTGTGGTCGGATCGCGAACCCGAAAACCGGGTCCACTTTTCGTGCGATCCTCCCGGATAGACGAAGGGGCGGCCTTGTGAGCCGCCCCTCCGGAAACTCTTACTTGCGAAGACCCAGCTTCGCGATCAGCGCATTGTACCGCTCAACATCCTTCTTCTTCAGGTATGCGAGCAGGTTGCGGCGCTTGTTGACCATCATCAGGAGGCCACGGCGCGAGTGGTTGTCCTTGTGGTGATCCTTGAAGTGGCCCGTGAGGTTACGGATGCGTTCGGTGAGGATCGCGACCTGGACTTCCGGCGAACCGGTGTCGCCCTTGGCGACGGCGTTGTCCTTGATGATCTCTTGTTTCTTTTCGGCGGTAACCGACATTCAATTCACTCCGCGACATCTGGGATATTGAAGCCCCGCACGACCTTGGCCGAGCCACCGCTGAGTTCCATCAACGCCACCGGGGTCTGGCCCAGCCTCGCAAGATAGAGCCCGTCGGTATGGGGCAGTTCCGACAATACCCGGCCCTGGCGGACCGCCTGCGCGCTGTCGGGATCGAGTTGCAAGGCCGGGATGTCGTCCAGCCCCGCCTCGAGCGGCAGGAGTAGGTATTCAATCGGCGCGCCCTTAGCGACTTCCTCCAGTTTGTCCAGCGGAATCGCCCCATTTTCGAGGAAGGGACCGGCCTTTATGCGCCTGAGATAGGTGACGTGTCCGAGGCTTCCAACCGCATGTGCGATATCCCGTGCCAGCGAACGGATGTACGTGCCCTTCGAGACATGGGCGCGCAGGGTCGTCTCGCCGGGGGTGGAGTCGTCGACGACATCGAGCGCATGGATCGTGACCGGCCGCAATTTCATCTCCACCTCCTCGCCAGCCCGCGCGCGGTCATAGGCACGTTTCCCATCGATCTTGATCGCCGAATAGACCGGCGGCGCCTGCTCGATAGGCCCCGTGAACTGCGAGAGGATGGCCACAACTTCGGCAGGAGACGGCAGTTTTTCCGACCGCCCGACGACTTCGCCCTCGGTGTCGAGCGTGTCGGTCTCCTCGCCGAAGCGGATCGTGAAGTCGTAGATCTTGTCGGAATCGAGCATCCGCCCGGCCAGCTTGGTCGCCTCTCCCAACGCGATCGGCAGGACGCCCTCGGCCAGCGGATCGAGCGTACCGCCGTGGCCGACCTTGGACTTTGCGTAGCCGCCCTGTCGCAAGACGCGCTTGACCATGCCGACGGCCTGTGTCGAGCCAAGCCCGCGCGGCTTGTCGAGGATCAGCCAGCCGTGGGGTGCAGGTTTCGCGTCGCTCATCCGCGGATGGCGTTGGCGATGCCGTCGGCAAGACCGAAGAACCGTTCGACGATCCACTGCACCGGCGGCAAGACCACGTGCTCGATAATCCCACTATTCGGAAAAGCCCAAGTGGCGGCGATCAGGACGATGATCAGCAGCATGCCCAGTTGCTGCAGCTTCTGCCATTGCACGGCCATGCTGCGAGGCAGCAGCCCGCCCACGATGTGCGACCCGTCGAACGGCGGGAGCGGCAACAGGTTGAAGAACGCGAGGAAGGCGTTGATCATGATGAAGCTGGCGAATGCGGTCATCGCCCAGTCGGGCAGGTCCGAGCCGCTGACGCCCCATGCTACGCCGGTGATTACGGCCCCGATGAAGGCCAGCAGGATATTCGTCGCGGGCCCCGCTGCGGCCACAACCATCATTCCGTAACGCGGGTTGTTGAGGCGCCGCGCATTGACCGGCACAGGCTTGGCCCAGCCGAAAACCGGCCCGCCGAACAGTGCCAGCGCACCGGGTACCAGCAGCGTGCCAACCGGGTCGACATGACGGAGCGGGTTCAGCGACAAGCGCCGCTGTTCCTTGGCAGTCGGGTCGCCAAGCGCGAGAGCGGTCCAGCCGTGCGCGACCTCGTGGAAGACTATGGCAATGATCAGGCACGGAATGAGGATCAGTGCCATGAGGATGGTATCGGTCATGTGGCGCTAGATAGGGTGCCGAGGGCTAACCCGCCAGCGCTTCCACGAAATGCTTGCGGCATAGGGCTACGTATCGGTCGTTACCGCCGATTTCAGTCTGCTCGCCGGCCTTCACAGCCTTGCCATCGGCATCGACGCGCAGGTTCATCGTCGCCTTCCGTCCGCAGTGGCACACGCCTTTCAGTTCAACGAGCTTGTCCGCAATTCCCAGCAGCGCCGCCGAACCGGGAAAAAGCTCGCCCTGGAAATCGGTTCTCAGGCCATAACACACAACGGGGATCCCTGCCTCGTCCGATAGCCGTGCAAGCTGCCAGACTTGCGCCTTGGTAAGGAATTGCGCCTCATCCACCAGCACGCAGTCGATAGGCTGGACTCTGTTTGCGGCGGCAACCTCCGCCCATAGGTCGGTTTCCGGAACGTAGCGGTGAGAATCCGCCTCCAGCCCAATGCGACTGCGGACCATTCCCTCGCTTCTGGTATCGAGCTTCGCAGTCCAGAGCATGGTTCGCATCCCACGCTCGCGATAGTTGAAATCCGCCTGCAACAGGGTCGAAGATTTACCGGCATTCATGCTGGCGTAGTAGAAGTAGAGCTTGGCCATGAGCATGAGCCTAGCGGCCAGCGCAAAGCTTCGGGAGGGTGACGTGATCGGCAATCCCAAGGTTTGACGCGCCGCTGAAAAAGGCCGACAATCGCTTCGGGGCACGGAGAGAGAAAATGCGCTTAATGCCGGTCGCAGCCCTCGCCCTCGCTTGCCTCGCCGCAGCTCCTGCAACGCAGCGTTATTCGCTGCAGAGCGATGCCAGCGATGTCTCTGCAAAGGTCGCGTTCTTCGGCCTCGCCAGCAAGACAGCCAAGTTTCCCAAGGTCAGCGGCACCGCCCTGCTGCCCGCAGGCGATCCGGCGGATATGTCGCTCGAAGTAACGCTCGACGCTCGTGCGCTCGAGGCTCCAGACAAGGTGACCCTTTCGCGCCTCCGGGGGCCGAAGTTCTTCTGGGTAGAGAAGTACCCGACCGTGCAGTTCAGCGGCAAGGGCATGGCGATGAAGGACGAACGCAATGGACGCGTGTCCGGCAATCTCACCGCGCGCGGGCTCACCAAGCCGGTGACACTGGACGTCGCATTCGATACACCGCCCTCGAAAGCCGGGGCCGGCGAAGCGCTTGCGCTGACGGCAACGACCACCATCGACCGCCGTGATTTCGGCATGACCTCCTATTCGCTGATTGTCGGCCGCAAGGTCGACATCAGGATCAGGACGCGGATGACACCGGGCTGAGCTTTGCGAGGTCAAGCAGCCAGGTCTCGCTGACTTCTGGCCTGCCGAATTCCTCCTGGGTTTCCGAAGCGATGATCCGATACCCCTCGGCGGCGTAGATGCGGCGTGCGCTTTCGAGCACGGCATGGGTCCACAGCACGATCCGATTGTAGCCAGACTCGCGCGCGAACCTTGTGCACTCGGCAACCAGCGCATTGCCGATACCCAGCCCCCTCGCCTCGGGTTCGACATAAAGGAGACGCAACCGCGCGGTTTCCGGTTCGCCGGGCTCCTTCACCATGAAGACCGATCCCAGGATGCGCCCGTCACGCTCGGCGACCCAGCATTGCTCTTTCGCAGGATCGAACTCGCGCAGGAAGCGCGCAGCGATGTCGAGAATGATCGCCTCGAGCCTCGTCCCCCAACCATTCTCCTGTTCGTAGAGGATCGCCTGCCGCGCAGCGATGATGCCCATGTCGCCGGTACGGAAGGGCCGCATAACCCAGTCGCCTGCCAAGCTCAGCCCTCCCCCTTGGCTTCACGCCGGATCGTTTCGGCCCCGCTGGGGTGGACGGGCATTCCATGGACCAGCCGCGCATTCGCATGGCCGACCTGCTGCCAGCCCATCGCCGCCTGCAAGGCGGTGGAATAGCCTTGCGCGTCGAGGCTCTGGTTGCAGGCCAGCTTGGCAAGCCGCAGGCCGATGAGCGGGCGGCGCGCAATACGAGCAGCCATGTCGAGCGTGAAATCCTCAAGCCTCGCGCGCTGGACCACGTGGTTGACCATGCCGAGTTGGCGGCACTCCTCCGCCGTCATCTCACCGCCGACGAAAAGTAACTCGCGCGCCTTGCGGTGGCCGAGCTCCCAGACGTGGGCGAAGTATTCGACCCCGTTGACGCCGAAGGCCACGGTAGGGTCGGAAAAGCGCGCATCGTCGCTGGCGATGATGATGTCGAAGGGCCAGACCAGCATCAACCCGCCGGCCATGCACTTGCCCTGGACCTGAACGACCACGGGCTTCGGCAGGTCGCGCCAGCGACGGCACAGGCCGAGGTACATCTCGTGCTCCGAAGCCATCTGCCCGGCCTGCCCGGCGTCGTCGAAACCGCTCCACAGGGTTACCGGATCATGATCCGACAGCGAGGAATCGTCGCGCAGGTCGTGGCCGGACGAAAAGTGGTCTCCCTCAGCAGCAAGCACGATACAGCGCACACCATCGTCGCGCGCAGCCTGCGCCAGCGCATGGTCGAGCTGGTAGAGCATCGCCTTGTCTTGCGCATTCGCCTTGTCGGGCCGGGCAAGCGTGATCCGGGCCACGCCATCGCGCGGCCGGTCGCAGGCAATCCGAGAATAGTCCATCCGCCCCTCCCCGCTTCTTGCGGGAAGGCTAGCAGATCATTCCTCTTCGTCGAGGTCCCGCGTGACCTTGGGATCGGACAATAGCCGTTCGATCCGGTCGGCCTCGTCGAAGCTTTCGTCGGGCTGGAAATTCAGCTTGGGGGCGAACTTCAGGCCGAGGCGCTGGGCGACTTCCTTCTGGAAGAAAGCCGTATTGGTCCGCAGCGCCTTGAGAACCACCGCCTCGTCCTTGCCGAGAAGCGGCTTCACATAGGCTTTCGCATTGCGCAGGTCCGGCGTCATGCGAACCTCAGTCACCGAGATATGATGCGCGCGCAGGATATCGTCGTGCGCCTCGCCGCGGGCCAGCAGTTCGGACAGAATGTGGCGCACCCGCTCGCCCACCTTGAGGACGCGGACCGATTGCTGTTCGGGGGTGGAGTGCTGGTGACGGGCCATCAGGCGGGTTCTTCCATCTTTGCGAGTATGCGTTTGAGCGAGGTCATGTTGCGTGCGCTGCCCTTGCACCCCAGTCGTCGCTCGAGAAGCTTGTTCGACAGGTCCGATACACCCACTCCGTGCACATAGTCGAGGAAGAGCACGCGATTGCTGCCAAGGGCCAGCCGCTCGCTGCCTTTCGTCCGGTGCTCCTCGATTAATGCGTCGACCGCCGACGGGTCGGGCTGCTGACTAAGGAAGATGGAATGGACCATCTTGTCCGAACCGTGTTGCGGACCGGTACCGTGAAAGGGATTGTCGAGGATCGCGGACCGGATTTCGTCCGCGCTGCGGACCATGGCGCAGGATTTGAACCCGAAGCGTTGCTGGACCACGCTTTCGAGACGCATTTCCAACATTGCGGGATCGTGCAGGTCAGGCAGGATCACATTGCCGCTGGCGGCGACGGTCGAGACGTCTTCGAACCCGGCATCGTTCAGTGCGGCGACGAGATCGACCATCTTGATCCGGTTTCCGCCGACATTGATGCTGCCGAGGAAAGCTACCACGCGCCCCATCAGCGCGGCTCGACGACCGGCCTTGGTGTGGGGATAGCGGTGCTGGTCGACCTGGCGAGCAGGTTGCCCGCCTCGTCGAAAAGTTCGCCTTCGAGGAAAATGACCTTGCGACCGCGCCGGACGACGCGGCCCTTGCCGACGATCGGGCCCTTGAGGACCGGCTTCAGCAGGCTCATCGAAATCTCTAGATTGAGCGGTGCTTCTTCCTGGTCGGTCGCCCAGACATGCGCCCAGCCCATCACCTCGTCGAGAAAGCCCGCGACGAGGCCGCCCTGCACGGACCCGCGCGGGGTGATAAAGCTGTCAGGGGCGTGGAAGCGCAAGGTAATTTCCTCGCGCTCCCTGTCGAAGCTGACGAACTGCACGCCCATCAGTTCGGCATGGGCGTGCCCCAGGGCGTGCTCGGTCGCGCTCAAAGGGTGCGCTCACGCTCCTCGACCTCGAAGACTTCGAGCTGGTCGCCCGGCTGGATGTCGTTCGTGTCGGCGAGGACCACACCACATTCGAGGCCCGCGCGAACTTCGTCGACGTCGTCCTTGAAGCGGCGCAGCGAGGCGATGGTCGTCGCCGAGACGATGACGTCGTCGCGCGTGAGACGGGCATGGAGGCCCTTGCGGATGACGCCTTCCTCGACCAGCAGGCCGGCGGCCTTGTCGCGCTTGCCCGAACGGAAGACTTCCTTGACCTGGGCGCGGCCGACCACGTGCTCGATCCGCTCGGGACCCAGCTCGCCTGCCATCTCCTTCGCGATTTCCTCGGTCAGGTGATAGATGACATCGTAGTACTTCATCTCGACGCCGTCGCGCTTCACCAGCTCGCGAGCCTTGGCGTTGGGACGGACGTTGAAGCCGATGATCGGGGCCTTGGAAGCCGAAGCGAGAGTAACGTCGCTTTCGGTAATCGCACCGACACCGGCGTGCAGCACACGCACCTTGATCTCGTCGTTCGAGAGGTTGTGGAGCGCAGTCACGATCGCCTCGACCGAACCCTGGACGTCGGCCTTCACCACGACCGGGAATTCGATCACGTTGGATGCGAGGTTATTGAACATCGTGTCGAAGCTGGTCGGGGCGAGCGCCGTGCGCTTTTCGGTCGCCTTTTCCTGGCGATAGGCAGCGACTTCGCGTGCACGCTGCTCGTTCTCGACGACGGTCAGCTGGTCACCGGCGCGCGGCACGCCGCCGAGGCCGAGGACCTCGACCGGCATGGAGGGGCCAGCTTCCTTGATCTGCTTGCCCTTGTCGTCGATGATCGCACGCACGCGACCGCTCTCGGTGCCGACGACGAAGGTGTCGCCACGCTTCAGCGTACCACGGGTGATCAGCACGGTAGCAACCGGTCCGCGGCCCTTGTCGAGCTGCGCCTCGATCACGGTCGCCTCGGCCATGCGGTCGGGGCGAGCTTTGAGTTCCAGCAGCTCGGCCTGCAGGGCAATCTTCTCGAGCAGTTCGTCGAGCCCGGTCTTGGCCTTGGCCGAGATCTCCACGTCCTGCACATCGCCCGACATCGATTCCACGATGACCTCGTGCTCGAGCAGGCGGGTGCGGATGTTGTTCGGATCGGCTTCCGGCTTGTCCATCTTGTTGATGGCCACGATCATCGGGACGCCAGCAGCCTTGGTATGATTGATGGCCTCGATCGTCTGCGGCATGATGCCGTCGTCTGCGGCCACCACAAGCACCACGATATCGGTCACGTTGGCACCGCGCTGGCGCATTTCGGTAAACGCGGCGTGGCCCGGCGTGTCGAGGAAGGTGATGGTGTCACCGCCCTTGGTCTTAACCTGGTAGCTTCCGATGTGTTGGGTAATGCCACCAGCCTCGCCCTTGACCACGTTCGCACCGCGAAGAGCGTCGAGCAGCGAGGTCTTGCCGTGGTCGACGTGGCCCATGATGGTCACGACCGGCGGACGCGGCTTCAGCGTTTCTTCCGGATCCTGGTCCTCGGTCGTGTCGATGTCGACGTCGGCTTCGGAAACCTTCTGGATGTTGTGGCCGAACTGCTCGACGAGCAGCTCTGCAGTGTCCTGATCGATGGTCTGGTTAACGGTGACCATCATGTCGAGGTTGAAGAGCTCCTTCACCAGGTCAGCGCCCTTCTCGCCCATGCGCTTGGCCAGCTCGCCGACGGTGATCGCCTCCGGGACGACAACGTCGCGAACCTGCTTTTCGCGCGCCTTCTGAGGACCGCCCTGCATACGGCGTTCCTTCTCACGTGCGCGCTTGAGCGCGGCGAGCGAACGGGCACGACGACCTTCGTCCTCGTTGAGGGCACGATTGACGGTCAGCTTGCCCGAACGACGCTTGTCGGCGCGCTCGTCCGACTCCGGAGCGGGGCGCTTTTCGTCCTTCTTCTTCTTTTCGGGCTTCTTGGGTTCCGGCCGGGCGACCGGCGTGAAGCGGCGCGGTGCGGGCGTGGGAGTGCCGTCTTCGGAGACTTCCTGCTCGCCTTCGGGCTCCTCTGCCGGCGCGGCCTTGGCCTCTTCGGCAGCGCGCTTGGCGGCTTCTTCCTCAGCCTTGCGATTTTCCTCTGCGCGCTTCTTCTCGTCTTCGGCAGCAAGGCGAGCTTCTTCGGCTTCGCGAGCGGTCTGCTCGGCGAGGGTCGCGAGGCGAGCTTCTTCGGCTTCGCGCTGGAGGCGAGCGACGCGCTCCTGCGGCGTTTCACCCGAAGGAGCGGCCTTCTTCGGGGCAGGCTTTGCAGCTGCCGGAGGCGGCGGGGGCGGCGGAGGCGGCGGAGGCGGCGGGGGCGCGACCTCACCGGGCTTGCCGACCAGGCGACGGCGCTGCTTCACCTCGACCACCACCTTGTTGGTGCGGCCGTGGCTGAAGGTCTGCTTGACCTCGCCAGCATCCACCGACCTCTTGAGGCCGAGGGGCTTGCGGGCAGGTTTGTTTTCGTCGTCGCTCATTATCGCTCGTTTCTCTTCTTCGTATCGTTCAAATCGTCATTCGGCGCGCGCGATTGCGCGCCCATCTGCGGCGGGCAGGTCCTGCCCGAGAAAATGCATGAGGCGCGTCAAGGGCTTGAGCACCCGATCAGCCGCGGCATCATCGGCAAGCGCCAGATGGACGACATTGTCGCGGCCCAATGCCACAGACAAAGCGTTCCGGTCCAGAGGCAGTTCGAGCCCCCGCTCGCCCGAACCTTCGGTCTCGCGCCCGACGCGCCAGGCCTGGTCGAGCTTCTTGCGTCCGTCCTCGCTCGCGTCACTAGCATGGCACAGCAAAGCCAGAGCGCCGCCACGGGCATGTTCGGCAATCCGCTGGGTCCCCAAGATAAGGTGGCCAACGCGCATTTCGAGACCAAGGCGGTCAAGAAACACGCGGGTCAGCGCATCCTCGACCAGCTGGGGTAGGTTCTCCGGGATGTCGAGCTCGCCCGTCTTGAAGGCACGCGACAGTCCGCCCTTGAGCTTGCCGCTGGCAATCGCCTGCTCCAGCCCGGCACGGTCAACACCGATCCACGCGCCGCGTCCGGGTGCCTTCTCCTGCGCATCGGGCAGCACGAGGCCATCCGGCGAGACCGCCAGCCGGACGAGTATCTCGCGCGGGGCAGTCTCTCCCGAGATGACGCAGCGCCGTTCGGGCTCGGAAGCAGTCCGTGCCCGTGGTGTGTCAGCGATGTCCGGCGTCAGGCGCTCATTGGGTGGAGTCCGCATCGGCGGCCTCCTGGGTGTCAGGCCCGGAGACGTCTTCGTCTTCGAACCAGTGCGCACGGGCTGCCATGATGATCTCGTTGCCCTGCTCTTCGCTCAGGCCATATTCGCCGAGAACGCCGCCCTTGTCCTGCTCGCGCACCGAGGGACGCCGCATCGGCGGGCCATCGGTGTTGTTGCGACGACGCGGGGCTTCGCGCTTCTTGGCGATGAGTTCGTCGGTCGCCAGGTCGGCAAGATCGTCGAGGGTCTTGATGCCTGCCTTGCCCAGGGTGACCAGCATGGCCTCCGTAAGATGCGGCAGTTCGGCGAGGTCATCCTCGACACCAAGTTCGCGGCGGGCCTCGCGATGCGCGGCCTCCTGGCGCTCAATGGCTTCGAGCGCACGGCTCTGGAGTTCCTGCGCCAGTTCCTCGTCGAAACCTTCGATGCCGGCCAGTTCGTCGAGTTCGACATAGGCGACCTCTTCCAGCTCGGCGAAGCCTTCGGCGACGAGCAGCTGAGAAAGCGTTTCGTCGACATCGAGCTCTTCCTCGAACATCTTGGAGCGCTCGGCGAATTCCTTCTGGCGCTTCTCCGAGGCTTCTTCCTCGGTCATGATGTCGATCTGGTTGGCAGTGAGCTGGCTCGCGAGGCGCACGTTCTGGCCGCGACGGCCGATGGCGAGCGACAGCTGGTCGTCGGGAACGACGACTTCGATGCGACCATCTTCCTCGTCGAGGACGACGCGGCTGACGGTGGCGGGCTGGAGCGCGTTGACGATGAAGGTCGCCTGATCTTCCGACCAGGGGATGATGTCGATCTTCTCGCCCTGCAGTTCCTGAACGACGGCCTGGACGCGGCTGCCCTTCATGCCGACGCAGGCGCCGACCGGGTCGATGCTGCTGTCGTGGCTGATGACGCCGATCTTGGCACGGCTGCCCGGGTCGCGGGCGGCTGCCTTGATCTCGATGATGCCGTCGTAAATTTCGGGCACTTCCTGCGCGAACAGCTTCTTCATGAAGTCGGGGTGTGCGCGGCTGAGGAAGATCTGCGGGCCACGGTTGTTGCGCTCGACCTTGGTGATCAGCGCGCGAACACGCTCGCCGGTCCGGGCGGCTTCGCGCGGGATCTGCTGGTCGCGGCGAATGACGCCTTCGGCGCGGCCGAGGTTGACGATCACGTGGCCGAATTCGACCGACTTGATCACGCCGGTGATGACTTCGCCCGCGCGGTCCTTGAATTCCTCGTACTGGCGCTCGCGTTCGGCATCGCGGACCTTCTGGAAGATCACCTGCTTGGCCGACTGCGCGTCGATGCGGCCGAGATCGACCGGGGGCAGCGGGTCGACGATGAAGTCACCCAGCTTGGCATCCTTGTCGAGCTTGGCAGCCTGCTTGAGGTCGACCTGCTTGAAGTAGTCCTCGACGTCCTCGACGACCTCGACGACGCGCCACAGGCGCAGGTCACCGGTCTGCGGGTCCAGCTTGGCGCGAATGTCGTTCTCGGCACCGTAGCGGGCGCGCGCGGCCTTCTGGATCGCCTCTTCCATCGCCTCGATGACGATGGACTTGTCGATCATCTTTTCCGACGCGACCGAATTGGCGATCGCGAGGAGTTCGGCCTTGTTGGCGGAAATGGCACTGGCCATCAGTCGTCTGCCTCTTCTTCAGTTTCGACGAAATCGTCGGCACCGCTCGTGTCGAGCGGCTGGGTGGCGGCGATCAGCGCGTCGGTCAAGACGAGCTGGGCCGAATGGATCATTTCGCGGGGGACGGACACTTTGCCCGCCTTGCGATCGGTGATGGTGACGGTGTCGCCCCCAGGACCATTGGCGATGCCCTCAAGGGTCCCGCGCAAGTTGCGCTGGCCATCCCAGGACTTGTCCATCGCAATCTTGGTCTCGTGCCCTGCCCAGTTGGCGAAATCCTTCGCGCGGGTCAGCGGACGGTCGATGCCGGGGCTCGAAACTTCGAGGTGGTAGGCGCCTTCGATCAGCATCTCACCCGCTTCCTCGAGCGCGTCGATCCGGTCGGAGACGCGGCGCGAGAGTGCGGCACACTGGTCGATGATCAGCTGGCCCGTCGCCGGGTCCTCGGCCATGATCTGGAGCGCCTGCCCGCCATCGCCGGCTTCGGACGGCATCATTTTCACGCGCACGAGGTCGAAACCCAGCGCATTGGCTTCGGGCTCGATCACTTCGGTCAGGCGTGCGATATCGCTCATTCGATCTCCGGTCGGGTCGACATTGCAGCAACGGGGTTTGGTGCCGGCCCCTTGCGGCGCCAGCCCCTCCTTTGTCGCGACAATGTCGGGATGGCGGTCAGATAGGCGCGAGTCCCCGAATTTGCAACCGCAAAAGGAAAGGGGCCCGGTTCGCACCGGCCCCCTCGTTTTCCAAAGTCGAAGTTCGGCCTAATCGCGTGCTGCCGGCACCTTAACGTGCGGAGCCCACGTGACATGGGTAATGACAGTGTAGCCGTTGAAATTGCGCACGAACTCGTTGGGCCGCCCTGCCGCATCCTTGCCGATGGCTTTCCCCCACTGGGCAGGACTATCGCCAGGCTCGATACCAAGGGGCTTGCCCTTGCCGCCGCCTTTGCCCGGACCACCGCTGCTTCCGCCACTCGACGAAGTCGAACCACCACCTTCGGAGTGACTATAGATCAGTGCGAGTTGATCGTAGTCATGCTTGTCAGGGTGTTCGTTACCGCTCGGATTGCTGGTGTATTCCATGCACGACGTCGTCAGATCGGTGGAGAAATCCTCGTTCTGGTGGCCGAGGCCGTAATCGTGGCCGATCTCCTGACAGGTCACGAGCTGCTTCCAGGTTTCCGTGTTGTACTGCGGATAAGAGAAATAGGTGTCGTTCAGCTTGGTCGAGCCGGCGACAATGTGGCCGCCCGAAAGACTGATCGAGGCAATACCCAGCCAGCCCGTCTGGCCATATGCCGAATTGCATACCTGGATTGTCCCCGAAGCCATGGGGCAGCGCTTGGCGTTTGCCGTACCGGCTGACGTGCCGCTCTCGATATGTGCGGAGCTGTTCCAGTCACCCATGGCGATGGCAACACGCGCAGGCCAGGACCCGACCGTGTTGTCGACCACGTCGGGCCGCGCAACGCCATCGGTCGTCGACCAGTGGTAGTTGCTCCACGAATGGTTAGCGAGGCTCGGCCCTGCAAAAACTGCGGCAACCGCTGCAGTTGCGGTCCCGGCGGCGATAAACAACTTGTTCGGTTTCATCCCAGACCCTCCATATGAGACGGCCGGATCATGCTCGGATTGGCCAACGATAGCAAGTTGCCTGTTCCGTAAGGGAAAGTCCCGTTTCGGGACATCCAAAACGGCAGATCTCATTCGCCGTCGGTCAGGCCATGTTTCTTGATGCAGTGACGCAGCTGGTCATAGCTGAGTCCGAGAGCCTTGGCGGTCTGGCGCTGGTTCCAGCGATGCTTACCCAATGCGTGCTCGACGATTGCGCGCTCATGTGCATCGACTGCCGTCCGCAGGTCATCGATGGCCTCGAAATCGGTCGACGGGACGCTGGCCCTGGGAACGGGTGAAGCGGCGCCCTGCGCAGCCGCAGGCGCATTGACCGGCTTCCATGGGCTTTCGAACGGATCGAACTGGACATGTCCGATCGGCTGTTCCCAGTCGTCCCAGCGATAGACCGCGCGTTCAACGACATTGCGCAATTCGCGGACGTTACCGGGCCAGTCATGTTTTTCCATCTGGTCCGCGACATGAGCGGCAAAACCCGGCCAGCCTTCCCAACCCAACTCCGCCGCCATCCTGCGTCCGAAGTAATCGGCAAGCACTTCGACATCGCCTTCGCGAACGCGCAATGGTGGCAGGGTAATGACCTCGAAGCTCAGCCGGTCGAGCAGGTCGGCACGAAATTCGCCTCGTGCGGCCTTGGCGGGCAGGTCTTCGTTTGTCGCCGCCACGATGCGGACATCGACCCGTATCGGCCTGCTCGATCCAATGCGCGTGACTTCGCCATATTCGACGGCACGCAACAATCGTTCCTGGGCTCCCATGGAAAGAGTGCCCAGTTCGTCGAGAAACAAAGTGCCCTTGTCGGCTTCCTCGAACCTCCCGGCGCGCTGTCTGGTAGCACCGGTGAAGGCCCCCGCCTCATGCCCGAACAGCTCGGCCTCGATCAGCGTTTCGGGCAGCGCGGCGCAGTTCAATGTGACGAGCGGTTCGTCCCAACGGGTAGACAAGCGATGCAGGCGTTCAGCGATCAGTTCCTTGCCGGTGCCACGCTCTCCGATAACCAGAACCGGGCGGCGCATCGGAGCCGCGCGACTGGCGCGCTCCACCGCGTCGAAGAACTCGGCCGACTGCCCGATAAACTGACCTTCCCGATCCATGCCCAAGAGATAGTGAAAATTACCAAGGGTTGGCAATCGGAACCAATATGCTGTTTGTCGAATAATTTCCGGAGTGGCGGAATTGCGTTGTTTTGAGAGTTTGGCACGCCCTTTGCTGAATATCCCACAACAGCAAATTCGCCCTCCGGTTCATCGGCGGGCATCAGGGAGGACCCCAAGATGTACAACCGCAGCTTCTTCCGCAGCCAGCTCGGACAAGCCGCAATTGCCAGCATCGCCGCGATGATCACTTTCGCGGTTCTGAGCTCGCAGATCGCCGTGACCGCGCCGAACCCGGCGCTGGCCGCCTACGAACAGGTCGAGATCGCATGACCCTGCCTCCCGACCATGATCCCCTTGGGCCGGAGCGCCGCTCCCCCGACAGTCCCCGCGGCTTTGATGCCGATGGCGCTTCGGCCCGCCCCCGCTTGTCGCGGATCGAGGAAGAGGTAGAACGGTTGCGCCGCTCGCCGACTCCGACCCGCGACGGTGGGCGCAGCGCAGGATCGGACTTTTTCTCCAGTGGAGCACCTTTGATGGGCATTTTCAGCCGTACCCGCGATATCATCGCCGCCAACTTCAACGACATGCTCGACAAGGCGGACGACCCCCAGAAGATGATCCGCATGATCATCCTCGAAATGGAGGAGACGCTGGTCGAGGTCCGCGCCAGTGCCGCTCGCACGATCGCCGACCAGAAGGAAATGCACCGCCACACGGTCAAGCTCGACAAGCTCCAGGCCGACTGGTCGGAGAAGGCCCAGCTGGCCCTTTCGAAGGACCGCGAGGACCTGGCCCGCGCCGCCCTGGTCGAGCGCAAGAAGGCTGCCGACATGTCGGAACAGCTGAAGCAGGAAATCGCCGTGCTCGACGATGCACTGCGCGCCTATGAGCAGGACATCCAGAAGCTGCAGAACCGCCTGCGCGAAGCCCGCAGCCGCCAGACGGCGATCGCTGCCCGCCTCGAAAGCGCCGAGAACCGCGTCAAGCTGCGCAGCCTGATGACCAACGAGCGCGTGGACGAGGCGCTAAGCCGCTTCGACCAGCTCGAACGCCGCGTCGACTACGCCGAAGGCCGTGCCGACGCCCTCAAGATTGCCGATGGCAGTGGCCAGCCGAGCCTCGCGGACGAAATCGCCGCGCTCGAAGGCCAGGATGCGATCGACGACGAACTCGAACAGATGAAAAAGGCGCTCGGAATGGGCAGCGCCGACAAGGAGGACTGACCCGTGAGCGATTTTCCGAGCGAAATCATTATCGTCCCGATACTCTTTATCGCGCTGCCGTGGCTCATCATGCACTACGTCACGAAGTGGAAATCTGCAGCGACCATTACCACCGACGACGAAGTGCTGCTCGAGGAACTCTACAACCTCGCCAAGCGCCTTGATGATCGCATGGACACGGTCGAGCGCCTGGTCGCCAGCGACAACCCCGAGTTCCGTCCGGCGCGCCTCGTCCATGACAGCGAAGCCGACAACCAGCAGCTGCGCGAACTCGAGCAGATGATGGCCGAGAAGAAAGGAGCCATGAAGTGAACAGCCCCCGCACCACGCTTTATCGCGACAAGCAGAATGCAAAGCTCATGGGCGTTTGCTCGGGCATCGCGGACTACACCGGGGTCAATGTCTTCTGGATCCGCCTTGGGCTAATCGGCCTGACCTTCATGTCCGGTGGTTCGACAATTCCCTTCTACTTCCTGTCCGGCCTGTTGCTGAGCAAGAAGCCGCCGCACCTCTACGTCGACCATGACGAGAGCAAGTACTGGCAGCGCGTGCGCCAGAACCCGAAGCGCACCGCCCGGGAAATACGCGGCAAGATGAAGGACGTCGATCGCCGCCTGGCCGAAGTCGAAACCTTCTACGTCAGCAGCAACCCGCGACTGACCGCCGAAATCGAACGCCTGCGCTGAGCGACATCGCACAGCGCCTGGGGAGGACTGAGAAATGGGTGAACTGATACCGATCGTGGCACTGATGATCCCGATCGTCGCGATCTGGGCCAAGCACCAGCAGAAAATCGCCGAGATGAACGTCAACAGCACGGCCGAAGCCACTGCCGAAAAGGCGGCGCAGTATTCGAGCCGTGTCAGCGAACTCGAAGACCGCGTCCGTGTCCTTGAACGCATCGTGACCGACCGCGGCTATGACATCGCCACGCAGATCGAGGCCCTGCGCGACCAGCGCCGGGTGGACGAACAGGACGCTGGCGTGCCGCTGTCCATGTCGCGCCGGGAAAACGTGTGATGGACTTCGGCGGACCCTTTTTCGTCCTTTCCATCATCGCGATCAGCACCTTCGGCTGGCTTGCGAACAATTGGATCCGAGCGCGTCACGGCTATTCGCTGGAAGACGAGTGGGGCGGCAAGACCGAGCGCAAGGACAGCGACGAGGCCAAGCAACTTCGCGCGGAGAACGGCGAATTGCGTGCCCTGCTGGGCAAGGTCGACAAGCGCATGCAGGTGCTCGAACGCATCGTCACAGACAAGGGCTACTCGGTTGCGGCCGAGATCGAGGCTCTGCGCGACGAGCGCAGCAATGCCGACAGTGACGCGGGCGTACCGCTGGATGTCGCGCGCAAGGAGAAGGTGTGATGGATCTCGCCACCCTCGAAATCCTTGCCCCGATGTTCGTCGGAGGAAGCCTGATTATGTCGGTAGCCTGGGTGGCGAACACCTGGATCCGGGTGAAGAACGGCTACCCCCTGGAGAACAGCTGGGGGAAAGCGATCTATCCCAAGACCACCGAGTCCGAGGAACGGGTCCGCCTGCTGACACAGGAGAATGCCCAGCTGCGGGCGGAACTCGGATCGCTCAAGGACCGGCTCGGCAATGTCGAACGCATTGTCACCGACAGCGGCTACCAGCTGACCCACGAAATCGATCGCCTGCGCGAACGTGAGGGAGTGAACTGATGGACCCCGACCTGCAGCTCATTTTCAGCTTCATCATCGTCATTACGGCCATGTCTTTCGGACTCGGTTACGTGATCATGAAGCGCGAACATGCGCACAAGGAGCGCAAGCTCGAACTTGAAGTGCGCAAGGAAGAGGCCAAGGCAGCCCAGTCGCTGCAGGCCAATGCAGACTATCGCAAGTTCGAGGAGCGTCTGCGCGTGCTCGAACGCATCGCGACCGACGGCAATCACATGCTCGCCTCGCAGATCGAGGAACTGCGCTCGCTCGACGCAATCGAGGACCGCAACGGCGGACGGGAGAAGGCACTGTGAGCTTCTGGACGGCAGTGGTCATCATGGTGGCGATCATCTCGTTCACCGAGATGGTGAAGTCGCGCCATCGCTCGCGCGCCGGGATCACCCGCGACCACCTGGGAAGCGAGACGATCGGCAGCAACTACGAGGCCCAGCGCGAGATCGAGGACCTGCGCGAACGCATCAAGGTGCTCGAACGGATCGCGACGGAAGGCAACACGCTCGACGCGCGCGAAACACAAAGGATTTCGGCCGAGATCGAGGCCCTGCGCGACAAGCAGGCGGATTGAGGCTCGAAGAGGTTCAAGGAGGACATGAGGATATGTTCGAACCAGTTTTCATCATCGCCGCAGCTTCGCTGATCGGCCTGGTCGTGGTGGCGGGCGCCCTGCTCCGCGCATGGGCAGGCTGGCTGGAACTCAAGCGCAGCGAACTCGATCGTGATGGCACTCCCGCCCGCGAGGAAGGCTCGCCCATGGGCGCCGCGCGTATCGAGATCGCGGACCTGAAGGAGCGCATCCGCAAGCTCGAAGCGATTGCCAGCGGGGTCGACCTGTGAGCGCCGCGAGGACCGATGCTGCGCGGGCGGGCATCGGGCTCGGCAGCGCGATCGCAGTGGCCATCAGCTGGAGCCTGCATCAGTCGATCATCTGGGCCATCATCCAGGGCTTCTTCGGCTGGTTCTACGTTATATATTACGCCTTCACCCGCCCCGGCGGCCTGTCGGGCTGACGCTTGCCCGATTTACCTTGCTCCGCGCGGGCGCTAGAGGCGGCGCCCATGCGCAGCCTTTCCGACATTGTTGAAGAATACGACTTTCTCGACGGCGATGAACGCTATCGCCTGTTGATCGAACTCGGCCGCGAGCTCGAAGCGATGCCCGACGCGCTCAAGACCGATGCCACGCTGGTGCGCGGATGCAGCGCGGCGGTCTGGGTCTATCCGACCGGCGATGCCGGGAAACTTCATTTCCTTGCCGACAGCAATGCCGCGATCACCAAGGGCATCGTCGCGCTGGTCATTGCCGCGGTCCAGGATCGCCCCGCAGCCGAAGTGGCCGATCTGGACATCACCGGCGCGCTCGAACCATTCGACCTCAAGAACCAGCTGTCGAGCAACCGGACGCAAGGTGTCCCGAACATGATTGCGCTGGTCAAGGAACACGCCGCACGGATTGCGGCCGGCTAGGATGAAGCGCCCGATCTATAGCGCATTGGGCATCATCAGCGTCGGGCTTGGCGCGATCGGCGCTTTCCTGCCCATCATGCCGACCGTCCCGTTCCTGCTCCTGGCGGTCTACTTCTTCGCTCGCAGTAATCCCGAGTGGGAACAGAAAATCCTCGATCACCCCCACTGGGGGCCACAGGTCCTTGACTGGCGCGAACGCCGCGCGATCAGCCGCAGGGCCAAGACCATGGCCATCGGGGCGATGACAACCGGCGTAGTCTTCACCTGGTACACGCTGGGCGCTCCCTGGTATTATATCTCACTGGCGGTGCTCGTGATCTGCGGCAGCTGGA
This sequence comes from Qipengyuania sp. RANM35, assembly GCF_041021145.2. Lineage (NCBI taxonomy): Bacteria > Pseudomonadati > Pseudomonadota > Alphaproteobacteria > Sphingomonadales > Erythrobacteraceae > Qipengyuania > Qipengyuania sp. RANM35. Next base: position 1,835,100 of record NZ_CM196433.1, read on the forward strand.
TCGCCACGCGCAACGAGTAGGCCCAGGTAAGGATCAGGGGTGCGGCGCCTCGGTGTAGTGCCGCCGCAACCAGTCCTCGCCATAGTCATTGCGTGGATCGCGCACGATCGCATGTACATGGTTGGAAGGCGAACCGTCCGGCTGGCCCTCGCGAGTGTACTCGATCAGAATCGAGGGGCTGGCGATGCGGTACATGAACCGTTTGCCTCGGTCGTCGGGCGATCCCCACCAAGCGAGGCGGATGTTGGCAGGACCATCGGCACGAACCGCCGCCAGCTGGGCCTTGGCAGCATCGTTATTGGCGAAACCCACGAAGTCCGCGATCAGCTCCATCAGGCGCTCGCGTTGGTCTGGCGTCATGTGATCTGCCGACAGTCCCAGCGCAGCCCGAGGCGCATCCTTGGCACCCTTGCCGGTGAAGATGTCGGCGGTCACTTCCGGACCGACCAGAGCGGTTGCACGCTGGACTGCGTCCAGCGAGGCAAACAGCGCGAACCCGTCGACCATTTCGTGATCAAGCACACGCCAACCTGCGTAGGGTCCGCTCTGAACGATCTGCGGGTTGGAACCGAGGAAGAGCGGCGTGAATGCGATGCGACCGTCGACCACGGTGAAGCTGGCAGCAAAATGGTGTCCATTGATCATCCACCCCCAACGCGCCGACGCCGGTTCGCCGAAAAACCTTAGCCAGTAATTGCCGGAACCGCGCGATTGCATGACCGCTTCCGCCTGGGCGCGCCGGTCCTCGGGCACTTCACCCTTGGCGAGCCGCTCGCTCTCTATCCCCCGGAGCAAATCGTCGATCCACATGATCGTGGTCGCCTCGGCGTAGCCCTGCCCGCTCATGGCAGCCGCCATCAGGTTGTGGAAGGCGATCCTCTGGCGGTCGTCGAGTGCGGACAGCGGCAGGCCGGTGCGCGGATACATTGAGGAGGGAAGATTGCTCCAGTCGGTGCGCGCGGCCTCGTCGTCTAGCGTGGTCACGAGCAGCTTGCGCTGGTCATCGTCGAGAGTGGCGAGAAAGGCGGTGGCCGCATCACCCATGGCATGATGCGCGGTGTGTTGTACCACCTTGTCGTCGGTCAGGCCGGGATGCGCGAGCGCGCATGTGGCGGCGAATCCCGCCACGCCCAACGTCAATACAAGTCTGCATGATGAGGTCATTGACGTCCCTCCCCAAGGGAAACGCGACCTTCGCGAGAGCTAGATCATCCCGCTTTCACGCACAACGGCAATCCCCGCCTCGCGCTGGCGCTTGAGTTCAGCCTTCAGCTTGGCCGGGTCACGGGCGAAGACGAAGCCGAAGCTCACCCCGCCTTCCTTGCCGATGGTCGCATGGTGCAGCTTGTGCGCCTGGACCAGCCGCTTGGCGTAGCCCTTCTTCGGGACCCAGCGGAAATAGCGCTGGTGGACCAGCCCGTCGTGAACGAGCGTGTAGATGATGCCGTAGAACAGGATGCCCAGACCGATCCACGTGCCTGGCCACCATGCGTCAGCACCCATGATCATCGGGCTGCCGACGGCGAACATGGAGATGCTCATCGCTGCACCGACGATCGCATAGAGGTCGTTCTTCTCGAGCAGCTTGTCGTGCGGCTCGTGATGGTCGCGGTGCCAGCCCCAGCCGAAGCCGTGCATGATGTACTTGTGCGAGCCCCACGCGACCCATTCCATCGCGAAGACGGTGGCAATGACGATGATGGCGGGCAGAACGGCGTCCATGACGCAACCGGGTATAGGCTATTCGCGGCCCGGGAAAAAGAACCGAGCCACTTCCTCGCTGATCCGTGCCGGACGCAGGGTCTCGGCATCTATGCAGCACCAGCGCGACTTGACCTCGGCCAGCACCTCGCCACCGCGCTCGATCACGGTCGAATAAAACGCGCTCGCACCCTGGATCTTTTCGAGCACCGTGTTGGCGATCACGTCGTCATCCAGGAAGGCCGGACGGCGATAGGTGATCTCGTGCTTGATCGCGACCCAGGCGCGCTCGGCGACAGCCTGTGGCGGGGCGAGCTTGCGCCAATGTGCCAGCACCGCGTCCTGCACCCAGTTCAGGTAGCGCGCGTTGTTCACGTGCCCCATGAAATCGATGTCGGAGGGAATCACTTTGATCGGAAAGGCGAAAGGCTTTGCTGACATTCATGTCAATAAAGCAGAGAAAGGTTAAGTTTGGAAGACTCTGGATTTGCCTTTTTGCGCGAGCGCAAATCGTGGCCCAACCTGCCCGCATGGCCAGCAAACCGCGCACGCTTTACGAGAAGATCTGGGATTCGCACGTGGTCGAGAGGCGCGACGATGGCACCTGCCTTGTCTACATCGACCGGCATCTCGTCCACGAAGTCACCAGCCCGCAGGCATTCGACGCCCTGCGCGCCGCGGGCCGCAAGGTGCGCCGCCCCGACCTGACGCTGGCGGTGCCCGACCACAACCTTCCGACCACGCCGCGCCTCGCGACCGACGGCTCGCGCCTGCCGATCGCCGATCCGCAGAGCGCTGAACAGCTCGCCGCGCTCGAACGCAACGCCCCCGCATTTGGCATCGAGTATATCGATGCGACCGCGCCCGAACAGGGAATCGTCCACGTCGTCGGCCCGGAACAGGGCTTCTCCCTTCCCGGCGCGACCATCGTCTGCGGCGACAGCCACACCGCCGCGCATGGCGGCATCGGCGCGCTCGCCTTCGGTATCGGCACCAGCGAGGTCGAGCACGTTCTCGCCACGCAAACGCTGCAATTGCGCCAGTCGAAAAGCATGGAGGTGCGCGTCGAGGGCGATCTCGGCCCCGGCGTCACGCCCAAGGATCTGATCCTCCACATCATCGGCGTCATCGGCACCGCGGGCGGTACCGGTCACGTCATCGAATACCGCGGCAAGGTATTCGAGGAGATGAGCGTCGAGGGCCGCTTGACCGTGTGCAACATGAGCATCGAAGGCGGTGCGCGCGCCGGCCTGATCGCGCCGGATGAGACCGTTTTCGCCTACCTCCGCGGCCGCCCCTATGCGCCGAAGGGCGAGGCCTGGGACCGCGCGGTTACGTGGTGGAAGACGCTGCACACAGACGACGGAGCGCAATTCGACAAGTCCGTCGTCATCGATGCAAGCACGGTGGAGCCGACGGTCAGCTGGGGCACCAGCCCCGAGGATGTCGTCGCCGTCGGCGGCAGTGTCCCCGCACCCGAGAGTTTTGCCAGCCCTTCGAAGCAGGACGCTGCACGCAAGAGCCTCGACTACATGGGTCTCGAACCGGGCACTCCGATCGAGGATATCGAGGTCCAGAACATCTTTATCGGCAGTTGCACCAACAGCCGGATCGAGGACCTGCGCTCTGCTGCCGAAGTGCTGCGCGGTCGGCGCAAGGCACCCAATGTGCGCTGGGCGATTGCCGTGCCCGGATCGGGCCTCGTCAAGCGACAGGCGGAGGAAGAGGGGCTCGACCGCATCTTCACCGAGGCCGGTTTCGAATGGCGCGAACCGGGATGTTCGGCCTGCCTTGCGATGAACCCCGACAAGGTTCCGCCGGGCGAACGCTGTGCATCGACCAGCAACCGCAACTTCGTCGGGCGGCAGGGCCCAGGCGCGCGGACCCATCTTGTCAGCCCGGCGATGGCCGCTGCGGCTGCTGTCACCGGGCGGCTCACCGATGTGCGCAAGCTCGCCCCTTGCAATGCGAAGAGCACGCCAGCATGAGGGTCGCATGACCAAGAAACTCACCGGCAAGGCCGCCATCGCGGGCGCCATCGGTTCCGCCGCTGTCGCCGCCGCTCTGCTCTACGCGAACAAACGCAAGGAAAAGAAGAAGGGACCGACCCAGCCCGGGCCGATACCTTCGGGGGAAAATCCCGAAACCGACTGAGGTTTCATGCCGCAGGGGAGAGACGCATGAGAAAATCGAGCGTGATCGCAGCCGGCTTGCTGGCCTGCACCGCCCTGCCCGCCTCGGCCAAGGATGTACCCGACATCGAAATGTGGCGGCTCGACTGCGGGAAGATCGAGCTGAGCGACGCGGGCCCCTTCTCCGACACGCATCTCTACGATGGCGAGAAGCGGACGCTGACGGACAGTTGCTACGTCATCCGCAATGGCAATCGCTACCTGCTCTGGGACACAGGCTTTCCCGCCGCCCTCAAGGGCAACAGCATGACCAATTGGGTCTTCACGGTAAGCCTGTCGGCGACCATTCCCGAGCAATTGGCGCGCGTCGGCATCAAGTCCAGCGACATCACATTCGTCGGTGTCAGCCATTATCATGACGACCATATCGGACAGGTGCAGGACTTCCCCGCTGCCGAATTGCTGATCGGCGCTGCCGATGCCGAGGCGATCACTTCGGGCAAGATGGATGCGACACGCGCACAGTTCGCCCCATTCCTCGGCGAAGGAGCGACAGGCAAGGTCCGGCGGATCGTGGCCGATCATGACGTCTTCGGCGACGGATCGGTGACCATCGTCGCGATGCCCGGCCACACTCCGGGCCACAAGTCGCTGGTGGTGAAGCTGCCCCGGTCGGGGCCGGTCATGCTGACCGGCGACCTCTACCATTTCGAAGAGCAGATCACGAACCGCGGAGTACCGCAGTTCAATACCGACCGCGCCGATACGCTCGCATCGTTCGAGCGCTTCAACCAGATGGCCGACAATCTTAATGCCACGATCGTCATCCAGCACGATCCGCGGCACCTCGTCCGCCTGCCAGAATTCCCGGAGTCAGCGAAGTAATGAAACCCGTCTCGACCGTCGAAGGCCGCGCCATCCCGCTCGGCCTCAAGAACATCGACACCGACGTGATCATCCCCGCGCACTGGCTCAAGACGGTCAGCCGTGAGGGGCTCGGCAGGGGTGCGTTCGAGAGCATCCGTCAGACACCCGGCAATCCCTTCGACGTGGAGGATTTCGCCGGCGCGCCGATCCTCATCGCGGGCGACAATTTCGGCTGCGGATCGAGCCGCGAACACGCCGCATGGGCCATGCTCGACCTTGGGATCACCGCAGTGATCGCGCCGAGCTTTTCGGACATCTTTTCGGGCAACGCCTTCAAGAACGGCATCCTCACGGTTGCCCTTCCGCAGGAACAGGTCGACCGCCTGCTTGAAGTTGCACAGGATCAACCGATCAGCATCGATCTTGAGAACCAGGTCGTCACCACGCCCTTCCAGGACCGGTTCACCTTCGAGATCGACCCGTTCCGCAAGCGGTGCCTAATCGAAGGCCTCGACGAGATCGGCCTGACGCTTGCCAGCGAGGGCGCAATCACGACACACGAAGAGACGCGCGGCCAGGCCCTGCCCTGGCTCGACAACCCCCAGAAGAGTGAGAGAGAAGCAGCATGAAGGCAGTCCTGTCGAAGGAAACCGGTGGCCCAGAAACCCTCGTCGTCGAGGACATTGCCGAACCCACCCCCGGCAAGGGCGAGGTGCTGGTCAAGGTCGCCGCCTGCGCGATCAACTTCCCCGACACGCTGATCATCCGCGACATGTACCAGTTCAAGCCGCCGCGTCCCTTCGCGCCGGGCGGCGAGATCTCGGGCACGATCGAGGCGCTGGGCGAAGGCGTGACCGGCTGGCAGGTCGGCGACAAGGTCATGTGCGGCGTCGGCAATGGCGGCCTGCAGGAGAAGGTTGCGGTCGCCGCGGCACGCCTGTTCAAGGTACCTGAAGGCGTCGACCTGGTGAAAGCCAGCGCGCTGCTGATGACCTACGGCACCAACATCCACGGTCTCAAGGATCGCGGCGACATCAAGGAAGGCGACACCGTCCTCGTGCTCGGCGCAGCGGGCGGCGTTGGTCTCTCGGCGGTCGAACTCGCCAAGGCCTGGGGCTGCCGCGTGGTTGCCGCCGTCTCGACCGAGGAAAAGGGCGAAGTCGCGAAGCAGCACGGCGCGGACGCAGTCGTGATCTACCCGCGCGCGCCGTTCGACAAGGATACGTCGAAAGATCTCGCCAACGCCTTCAAGGAGGCTGTCGGCCCCAATGGCGCTGACATCGTCTACGACATCGTCGGCGGCGACTATTCCGAACCCGCCCTGCGCGCAATCGCATGGGAAGGTCGCTTCCTGGTGGTCGGCTTCCCAGCCGGCATCGCGAAGATGCCGCTCAACCTCACCCTCCTCAAGAGTTGCGACATTCGCGGCGTCTTCTGGGGCGCGTTCACGGCCCGCGAGCCGGAGCGCAACCAGAAGAACATCGAGGAACTGTTCGACCTGTGGAAGGCCGGCAAGATCGACCCGCTCGTCAGCGAAACCTATCCGATCGAGCGCGCGCACGAAGCCATCGCCAAGCTCGAGAACCGCGGGGCGATCGGGAAACTCGTGGTGGTGATGGAATAACGCCCTTGCGGCGGTGAACGAACAAGCGCCCTTGCGGGCTTGGGGGGCCGCGCCTATTCCGGCCCCCGACATTCCCATCCCGAGAGGACAATCATGACCGATTTCAAGGATCGCGAGCGCGGCGAGGAAGCCAAGTTCGCCTTCGACGAGGAAAACGCCTTCAAGATCGCCGCACGCCGCAATCGCCTGGTCGGCGAATGGGCCGCAAGTCTGATGGGTCTCACCGAAGAAGAGACCGACGCCTACAAGAAGGCTGTCGTCCAGGCCGATTTCGAGGAAGCCGGTGACGAGGACGTCATCCGCAAGCTCCTCGGCGACCTGACCGCTGCCGACTGCGATGTCAGCGAGGAAGACATTCGCTCCAAACTGGAAGAGTGCGCCGTCGAGGCCCGCCGCCAGTTTATGACGGACCAGCGCTGAACCCATGCCGATGGCCGCAGCCGATATCGTCGCGCTGATCGAAACTGCGCTTCCCGGCGCGGTGGTCGAGATGCGCGACCTTGCGGGCGACAACGACCATTGGGCAGCCAAGGTCACCGCGCCGCAATTCGCGGGCAAGAGCCGCGTCCAGCAGCACAAGCTGGTTTATGACGCGCTGGGCGGACGCATGGGCGGCGAACTGCACGCCTTGCAACTGACCACCCAAGCCCCCACCTGATCTCTCGCAACGCAATTTCTTGACGAAGGACGGACCTCTTATGTCCGATACTAACCAGCGCATCGCCGATATCGTCGGCAGCAACGACGTGGTCCTGTTCATGAAGGGCACCCCGCTGTTCCCGCAGTGCGGCTTTTCCAGTCGGGCCGTGGCTATTCTCGACCATTGCGGCGTCGCCTATGACAGCGTCGACGTCCTGCAGGACATGGAAATCCGCCAAGGCATCAAGAGCTTTTCCGACTGGCCGACCATTCCCCAGCTCTACATCAAGGGCGAATTCGTCGGCGGCAGCGACATCATGATGGAAATGTTCGAAGCCGGCGAACTCCAGCAGATGATGGCTGACAAGCAGGTTGCAAAGGCCGAAGGCTGACGCCGCGCCAAAACTGAAACGGGAAAGGCCCGCCTGGTGGGACAACCAGGCGGGCCTTTTTGTACTCAAAGGGGCGCTGCCAAAACCAGGGACAGGCGCGCCCCGAGGAAGACTTCTTAGGGACACCGGCTAATATGCAGGCGCCGTGCCAAACTCTGCGAAGCACGGGCTAGCGGGCGATGCAGTGGTTAACGCCCGCTTCACGCCAAAGCTTCATGTAAAAAATCCCGACATGCCTCCGGTTTGCCTTGGCAAGCCGCCGCCCTCGGGTAACAAGTGAAGAATGAGCGACACCGTCAACACCTCGCCTGATGGCATTCCAGCCGCCACTGTCGTCATCTTTCGCAAGGGCGAGGTCGATGGGCCGCCGGAAATCCTCATGACCATCCGCTCGCGCAACATGGTCTTCGCCGGCGGCATGGCGGTCTTCCCCGGCGGCCGTGTCGATCCGGCCGATTTCGAGCTCGGCGCCATGATCGGCGGACCGCTCGACCCCGACGAGGCCGCGCACCAGGTTGCGGTGGTGCGCGAGACGCTTGAGGAAACCGGGCTGGCCATCGGGCTCAAGGGCGACATCGATGCCGCCAAGGCACGCGCCGCGCGCGAGTTCCTGCAACAGACCGGCCAGCTTGCTCCCGTCCTCGACCATTTCGGCTGGGAACTCGATCTCGACCAGCTCACGCCTTTCGCCCGCTGGTTTCCCAAGAACGAACGCATTCCCCGCGTCTACGATACACGCTTTTACCTTGCCGATCTCGGCACCGGGGCGGTCGAGATCGAAGCCGATTTGTCGGAGAACACACATCTCTTCTGGACGACCGCGCAGGGTGCACTCGACGCCGCCGAGCGGGAGGAGATCAAGGTCATCTTCCCGACCCGCCGCAACCTCGAGCGACTGGCGCTCTTCGGGAGCTTCGAGGAAGCCAGGGCCCAGGCCGAGGCGATCCCTGTGCGTACCATCACGCCCTTCATCGGAGAGACCGACGGGAAGTCGTGGCTGCATATCGGCGAGGAGCATGGCTATCCCGTCACCGGCGAACCGCTGGAGTCGGTAGCGCGGGGCTGACTTACCGCGCGCTTGGGGGGAATTGGCGCGCCCGGCAGGACTCGAACCTGCAACTCCAAGCTTAGAAGGCTCGTGCTCTATCCAGTTGAACTACGGGCGCGCGCTGCGGCTGCCATAACGCCGCTTTCGCGCGGGGCCAATCGGCTCTAATCACCTTTGCCATGGAAAACAGCCCCACGCCCCGCCCCGCCTCGGAAGCTCCGCGGTTCCGCTATTACGACCTCGTCATGGCGGCATTCGTCACGATCCTGCTGCTGTCGAACCTCATCGGGGCATCCAAGCCAAGCTACGTCAACCTGCCGGGCATCGGTGAATGGTCGTTCGGCGCGGGCGTATTGTTCTTCCCGGTGAGCTACATCATCGGCGACGTGCTGACCGAGGTTTACGGCTATGCCCGCGCGCGGCGGGTGATCTGGGCCGGTTTCGCGGCACTCGCCTTCATGGCCTTCATGGCGTGGGTGGTGGTCAAGCTGCCGCCGGCAGCGGGGTGGCCGGGGCAGGAGTCTTACGAGTTCGTGTTCGGCAACAGCTGGCGCATCGTGCTTGCCTCGATGACCGCCTTCTGGGTCGGCGAGTTCGCCAACAGCTTCGTGCTCGCCAAGATGAAGGTGTGGAGCCAGGGGCGCCACCTGTGGATGCGCACTATCGGTTCGACGATCGTGGGCCAGGGTCTCGACAGCCTGATCTTCTATCCGCTCGCCTTCTATGGGCTGGCCGGCTGGCCAATCGAGCAGCTGTGGCAGGTCGTCCTGTCGCAATGGGTCATCAAGACCGCATGGGAAGCGCTGCTGACGCCGGTTACCTATGCCGTAGTGGGCGGACTGAAGAAGGCCGAAGGCGTGGAGGTGTTCGATACCGACACCGACTTCTCGCCCTTCGCCAGCACCGACACGCGCGACTGAGTTTCTCACGTATCGAGGACATAGAAAAAGGGGCGACCCGCAGGCCGCCCCTCCTCCCCCTTTGTCCGGGTCAGATCAGAACTTCGCACCCACCGCGATGCCGTAGCGACGCGGGTCGAGAGTGAAGACGTTGGTGAACAGGCCCGACGATGCGTCAGTGACGTAGAGACCGGTTACCGAGTCATCGTTGAAGATGTTCTGGACGAAGCCGCGGACGAACCAGCGGTCATCCGAACCGTTTAGCTGGATCGAGGCGTTCGCCTGGAAGAACGGTTCGATGCGGTTGACGCGGCCGTTGAAGACGTTGCCATACTGCTCGCCGGTGAAGGCGACGTCCACGCGCGGTACCAGGGTCATGCCATTATCGAAGTGGGCCGTGTACTGGACGCCGGCCGAAGCCTTCATCTCCGGAGCCTGCGGCAGCTTGTTGCCCTTCAGGTTGACTTCGACACCCGGGCTCAGCACCTGGATACCGCCGAAGGCCGCACCAATTGCTGCAGCCTGTGCGGTCAGCACGTTGCAGATGCTGAAGGCCCCTGCAGACGCGATGTTGCCGTCCGCAGCGAACTCTTCGACACCCTGGAGGCCAAGTGCCGGGTTAACGGCATTGACGAAGGCATCCGGACCACCCGGAGCACCACCGGTGACTGCGCAGAGTGCGCCGTTGGTGATGTCCTTGATGATCACTGCATTTGCATCGCCGCCACCCGGATCACGCGGGTTGGAGAAGTACTGATCCCCTGCAACCTCGGCGTTGAGGTAGCTGAAGTTCATGTTCACCAGCCAGTCCGGCGAAGGCGCCATGATGCTTTCGAGCTCGATACCCCAGACCTTGGCATCGATCTGGTCGTTGACCGAGGTACGGGCGATAATGCGGCTTAGCTGGAGACCGGTGTAGTCGTAGTAGAAAGCGGTAGCGTTGAGCTGGAAAGCGCCGTTGGCAAAGGTATTCTTGATACCGATTTCGTAGGCATTGATGTTTTCCGGACCGAAGCTTTCGCTAACGGCGAACACCGGCGACAGCGGCGGGTTGATACCGCCCGACTTGTAGCCACGCGAGTACGACGCATAGATGAGGCTGTCCGGCGAGATCTTCCAGTCGATCACGAAGCGACCGGTGATTTCGTCGAAGCCGACCTTGCGCGACTGCAGGAGCTGGTTACCCGCGAGACCCGGGTCGGCGTCGAAGCTCCCGACATACGGCGAATCGAACGGATCGCCATTGTTGCTGTACGGATTGAGGAAGGAGGCAAGCGTAGTGCGTGCATCCAGACTCTTCTTGTCGTTGTTGTAACGCAGACCAGCAGTGATCTTGATGCTGTCCGACAGATCGAAGTAGGCCTCGCCGAAGATGCCGTAGCTCTTCAGCTCGAAGTTCTTGGTATTGTTGCGATAGTACGACGTCGCGAGGTAGCTCGGCGGAAGACCGCGGCCCAGCGAAGTGAACGAACCAAGGACACTGGTGATATAGTCGATCGCGAAAGCATTGACGTAATAGTCGGTGTCATAGGCCTTGGCATTGGCGTAGATGCCGCCGAGGAGGAAGTTGAACGGTCCGTCGAAATCCGACGAAATGATCGCTTCCACCGACCACGACTTGCCATTGGACGACGAGCGGTCAAACTGCGTTCCGCTTGGCGTACAAATCCTGGCCCCTTCGAAAGCACCCAAACCATCGTCACGCGTATCCGATACGCACAGATTGGAGCCGTCGAACAAAGCGTCCACGATTGGCTGGAAGTAAGACGCCACCGTCGCACCGACAGCCAGGGGGTTGGCAAAGGTGTTCAGCGTGGCGAAGGCAGTCGCTGCCTGCGGGATTACGCCGACGCCGTTGTTGTAGTCCTGCCGCGAGTTAACGGAGGTTTCCTGGTAAACACCGGTAAGGCCGAGGTTGATGGAGCCGAGGCCCTGTTCGAGATGCGCCTGAACCTGCAATTCATCAGCGAAATATTCCGGCGTGAACTGCGTATTGACCTGGCGATAGCTGGCCGGTTCGACGAAATTCGCATAAGCATCCGGGCCATACAGGCTGTTGAGGCCGAAGCTGCCCGGAATGCCGTTGATTGCCAGAAATTCCGACGATCCCAAAGTACCGGTAAAGGTCGAGTTCGAGTTGGTCTTGTCGAAGTCGCGCCGGTTGTTGAGACAGCCGAGAATGCCGGTTTCGTCGCGTTGGCATAGCTGCTTCTGGATGCGCATGCGATTGTCGTCTTCACGGAAATAATATCCCATGAGATCGAAAGTCGTGTCCGGACCCGGTTCGAAACGCAGCGAGCCGCGCACAGCATACATCTCGCGACCGTCGATATCTTCGTTGTTGAACAGGTTGGTCGTGTAGCCGTCACGCTTCAGGTAGAAGCCGGCGACCCGGGCAGCGATGGTATCGCCGACAGGAACGTTGACCATCCCCTTGGCCTTGATGCCATTGTAGTTGCCGTATTCGAACTCGCCGGAAGCGCCGAATTCGCCGAGTTCAGGCTTGTGGGTGACGACGTTGACAACGCCCGAGGTTGCGTTGCGGCCGAACAGGGTGCCCTGGGGACCACGCAGAACTTCGACGCGTTCAAGGTCGAAATACTCGGTTTCGAACAGGCGCGTGCCGAACAGAGGGGAGCCATTTGCGTGGATAGCGGTGGCGCTATCGCAAGAGGTACCGACGCAAAGGTCGCCGATGCCGCGGATAGTGAAGGAGGAGCTGGTGAAGTTGCTCTTCGTGAACGAGACGTTCGGCAGGGTCAGCTGAAGGTCGCTGGCGTTTTCGATCTGCTGCGCTTCGAGAGCGGCAGAGTCGAACGCGCTAACGGCGATCGGAACTTCCTGCAGGCTCTGGTTCTGACGCTGAGCGGTAACGATGATGACGTTTTGATTGACGGTGGGCGTATCTTCATCGCCACCGGTATCCTGAGCATAAGCAGGGAACGACATTGCGCTCGCGCAAATCCCCGCAAGCAAGGCAGCCCTCACTCTCATAAACCCTCTCCTCTCCACTGGCCGTCTGTGCAGCCTAGGGGACGAAAGCTATCATACATTCGTATGCACGCAAGTGTGTGCGCAGGATAATTGCGCGAAACCCCTATAGTTTTTTGCGAGTGTTATCCAAAGTCCCCACTTGGAAACCTGCCTGACGTTACGGCATGGCCGCACGCAGTCCCGGAAACGGGGACGATGGTTCAGACCAGGGAACTGCTCAACGCGATCTGGGAAATGCCGCGTTTGCCGTTTCCGTCGCGCCCCAACTGCACAAGAACGTCGATGACGCTTGCCGCATAAGCGATTGTATCGCTGCGGGTGAGACCGATTCCGGTCTGCATGACCATGAGCGAAAGCTGCTCGAGCGCGCCGCGCAGGCTGTTGGCGTGGATGGTCGAGAAACTGCCCGGGTGGCCGGTATTGATGGCGCGCAGGAAGCTGACGCTTTCCGCGCCGCGCAGCTCGCCCAGCACGATACGATCGGGCCGCAGGCGCAGGGCCGCCTGCAACAGTTCGTTGGCCGTGACCTTGGCCTCGCCCAGCTCGCCCTTCACCGCGACCAGACCGACGCCGTTTTCGCCCGGCAGCTTCAATTCTGGCGTATCCTCGACCAGCACGACGCGCTCGTGCCGCGGGATCTCTCCCAGCATGGCGTTGAGGAAGGTGGTCTTGCCGGTGCTGGTACCGCCGGAAACGAGGATGGTGCGGCGCTGGCGGATCGCCTCGCGCAGGAAAGCGACAGGCTGGGCCTGCGGATCGGGCATGTCGCCCTGCTGCAGCGGCGCCAGCGGGCCGGTGTCATAGGCGTCGAGCGGCAGGTCGAGGCGGCGATGGCGACGGATCGCCATGGCCCAGTGCTTGCGCGCGGCAGGCGGTCCGCAGAACTGGACGCGCGCGCCGTCGGGCAGCGTGGCGCCGAGCAGCGGGTGTTCGCGGTTGATACCCTGGTGGCTGACCCGCGCGACCTGTTCGGCGAGGCGCTGGACCAGCCGGTCGTCGATCTCGGGCCGCAGGACTTTTTGCATTCCCGGATGTGCCGCATCCTCGACCCATACCTCACCCGGCCGGTTGACCAGGATTTCGGTGACCGTGTCGCGCTCCAGCCATTCGCGGAAAGGCGCGAGATAGGCGTCGAGATAAACGCTACGCTCCCCATGGAGGTCGACCGGCGGCGCGTCGTCGTCCGGATGCTCGTCCGGGAGGAAGGGATGGATATCTGCGCTCACGCGGTGTCGCGCCTCAGCTGACCGAGGAGAAGTCGAGATCGCGCGCGGTGAAGATGCGGATCGGCTCACCCTGGCGGACGCGCACGGTCGGGCTGCGTTGCCCGTCTTGCTGTGCCGCGGTCGAGGCCGCCGACTGGCTGGCACCGCCGACAAGGACGCCGCCCGCCCCGCCGCTGATGACGGAACCGAGGCCGCCGACGACCGACAGCAACATGGCCGAACCGAAGCGCTTGAAGAAGCCGGCGCCCGAAACCTTGCCTTCGAGGCCGGTCGTGCCGTCGAACCCGATAGCGGGCGAGGCAAGGTTCACCGACGCGCCATCCGGGCGGATCAGGCGGGTCCAGATGACATAGGCGCGGCGCTGGCCGTTCTGCATGCCCGACTGGTACTGGCCGATCAGGCGGCTCGAACGCGGGACAAGCACCTTCGTACCGTCGAAACTGCGCACGTCCTGGCTCACTACCGCGCGGACGAAGCCCGGTACGTTGGTGTCGATCGCGGTTTCGAGGATCGCGGGAATCAGCGTGCCCTGGGTGACCGTGGTCGAGGGATTGACCATGGCGCGGGCCTGCGCGGGCGCGCCGCCCACTCCGCCGACGCGGCTGGCAAAGTCGCTGGCCGAATTGCCGGTGGCGGCCACTGCCTCACCGCCCGCAGCGGGCTGGGCCAGGGCAACGGTCGCAGGACCATTGGTGGAATCGAAGACGACCGTCGGGCTCGCATAGCGATTGGCCATCGGCTGCGGCTGCGCGGCATAGACAGCCTGCGGAGCCGGGTCCGGGAGGACTGCGGGCGGCGCCTGCGGAACCGGAACCTGGCCGACCTGGGTGATCGCCTCTGCGGGGACCATGGGGACGGTTTCGACCGGCTGCTGGACCTGCTGACCGCCGACACCCTGCGGCGGGGCGACACGGGCGGCATTCATGCTCCACAGCGTCACCGCGCCAAGGCCGGCCACGATCGCGATGCCCGCGACGAGGCCCATGGCATCCGACTTGCCGCCCGGACGCGCGACCGCCGGGAAGGCGTTGCGCTGGGCAAGGTCGATCACCTCGGCATCGGCCTCGTCACGCGGGTCGATATCGTTGGCGACTTGGGTCTGGCCCGACTTCTTTTCGAGCAGGCGCATGGCGAGACGCATCAGTTACCTCCTCGTGAGGCGAGCGCGGCAGACCCGCGCGATTGGGACGGCGCGGCAGCCCGCTCCGGCCCGGTGTTGACGAGCAGTGCGCGATCCTTGCCGGACCGCAGCACGATGGTCCGCGGAACGCCATCGACCACGATGGTATCGCCGCGCACGGTGAAGTTGACGGGGCCTTCGACCCCGTCGGAATTGGTGACGAGGATCGCGGGCACTTCCTTGCCTTCCGGCCAGGTCAGGAAGGTCGCAGTGCCGTCGTCGAAGGTATTTTCCGGCAGCAGGCCGGGATCGCCCGAGGCATTCCAGGCAAAGTTGAGGTCCGACGGGTCGACCGTCATGATCTGCTGGGCAGGTGCATCGGGCTGGCTTGCCGGCGCATTGGCCGCGAGCTGTTCCTTGGGCTTTTCGGGCTCCGGCGGATAGTTGAAGCGCAGCACGTAGAGCGGCTTCGCGGTCGGACTGGCGATCAGGTCGAACAGGTAGGTGTGCTTGTTGGTGATGACCGTCATGTTGGTCGCAGCACGCGCTTCCAGCGGCTTCACGAACAGGATGTTGGCGCGCTTGTTCGGCGTCACCTGCCATGCCTGGCTGTCACCGATGGCGACGTTCTCGATCGACTCGTCCTCGCCGAACACGATCGAGGCCTGCACGGCCACCTTCCCGTCGACGCGCACGATGCGCATGTCGTCGTACATCACCTCGACGAGGCGGGGGTCCTTGGCCAGCGCCGGCGTCGCCAGCAGCCCAAGGGCGAGCGCGGATATGATCGCGCGGTTCATCAGCGTTTCTCCACAGTACGGTCGAGGGCCTTGGGCGGGGCGGGCTTGAAGCGGCTGCCGATCCCCATTGCCCGCGACGGGCCCGAATTGAGCGGTGTCACCTGACCGCTGCCTGAAGCGGTGGCGAAAACCTTGGTGGTGCGCGTCGTCGAACCGCCCGCGCCGTCATTGGCGGCGGCGGCGGTCGGGATGGCGGATACGTCGATCCGGCGCGCGGCGGAACTGGCCTGGTTGGCGGCCTGGGCCTGGGCCAGCGCGGCGGAAGGGGCCGCGGTGGCCACGGCCGGGGCCGAAGAGCCGGACTTCTCTTCCTTGCTCGATGTGAGGCCGAAGACGGTCCATCCCGACACCATGGCACCGGCAACCTTGAGCACCAGCACCATCAGCGCGACATGCACCGCGCCGACCATGAAGAAGCCCATCGCCGCCTGCGGGTTCACCTGCCCCGGCGTGGCGGTCAGCTGGCCGAGGATCGGCACGGCCAGTTCGAGCATCACGCTGCCGCCGAGTACCGCGAAAAGCGGCGCCAGAGCACACATGACGAGGCCCTTCACCCAGCCGGTGAACAGGCCGCGCGTGCCGTTGAACAGCGCCATCACGACGAAGATCGGACCCAGCGCGACCAGCACGCCCAGGGCGATCTTGGTCGTTACCAGCAGGCCGACGGTGCCGAGCATGAACAGCATGGCACCGAGCCACATCATCCCTTCGGGCGAGAAGGCGGAAAACTCCTCGTTCCCCCCGCTCGCTTCCTGGATCGCGAGGAAGACGACGTCGATCTTCTGCGCGAAGACCTGCGTCGCGCTGCCGCGCGTTCCGGTGAGGATGCCCGCGAGGTAGTCGGGCGTGCCGATGGCGAGGTTCCACACGAAGCTCTGGTAGGCGAGCCAGCTGGTCGCGAACATCAGCACGATGCCCAGCGTCGCCATGCGCGGCACCAGCGAACGGACGCCGACATTGGTGCGGCCGGTCAGCAACGCGAAGCCGAACATTGCGACATAGAGCGTGAGGACGATGGTCAGCACCGTGCCGAGCTGACCGCCGGGGGCGAACAGGCGACCGAAGGCGGCGGCCGAAGCCTCGCCCGCGACGCAATCCACGCCCTTCAGCGCGGCAGCGACGCCGTTGCCGACCTCCTGGGCCGCCTGCTGGCAGTTGGCGCTGGTCATTCTGCGGCAAGGCCGAGGGTTTCGACCCCCGCCTCCTCGATGTCGTTCGCCCCGCCCGGCCATGCGGTGCCGGTAAGCGCGGGGAACCAGTCGGCAGGCGCATCGCCCAGCGCATCGCGCAGCAGGTCGAGGCGGCGCACCGTGCTCTCGCGGCCCGACAGCAGCGTCAGGACCTCGGGCGCACCCGAGAGATCGAGGCGCACCACGACGCTCGCATCGGGCTGGCGGACGAGGAAGCAGCGGCTGTGCGCAGGCAGCGTGCGGATCAGCGCAAGCTCGTGCTCGGTGAGGCCGAAGCCATCGCAGTAATCCTCAGGGCGCGCGCGGGAGTTGGGCATGAAGACCATGGTCGCAGTCTGCTCGACCAGCGCGGTCGAGATGCGGCTTTCCAGCGCGTCACGGGCGCTCTGCGTCGCGAAGCCGACCAGCGCATTGCGCTTTCTCAGCGTCTTGAGCCAGTCGCGGATGCGTGCGGCGAAGACCTCGTCGTCCAGTGCCTTCCAGCCTTCGTCGATCAGGATCATCGTCGGCTTGCCGTCGAGACGCTCCTCGATGCGGTGGAAGAGGTACATCATCGTCGGCGTGCGCAGGCGCGGGTTCTCGAGCAGCGCGGTCATGTCGAAGCCGAGCACGCGCGCGGTCAGGTCGAGCCGGTCCTCGGCATTGTCGAACATCCACGCATGCTCGCCCTCACCGATCCACGCGCCGAGGCGGTCGGACAAATCGCCCGGCTGCGGGCGGCGGCTACCGGACAGGAGTTCGCGGAAATTGCGCAGGCGGCGCAGCGACGGGTCGTTGGCATAGGCCGCGTCGACCGCACCCGCGATGGTCTGCTCTTCCTCGGGACCGTTGGCCTTGAGCAGCACGCCCAGCCAGTCGCGCAGGAAGGCGCGGTTGGTCGGGGTGTCGGGCAGCGCGAGCGGGTTGAAGCCGGTCGGCTCGCCCGCGCGGATGCTGTCATAGCGCCCACCGATGCCGCGCACGAACAGCTCGGCGCCGCGATCCTTGTCGAACAGGATGGTGCGGGGGCTGAACTTCTGCGCCTGCGCGGCGAGGAAGTTCATCACCACGGTCTTGCCCGAGCCCGAGGGTCCGATGACCGAGAAATTGCCCAGGTCGCCGTGGTGGAAGTTGAAGAAGAACGGGGTCGCGCTGGTGGTTTCAAGCAGCGTCACCGCCTCGCCCCAATGGTTGCCCTGCGCCTGGCCGAGCGCGAAGCCGTGGAGCGAACCGAAGCTCGCCATGTTGGCGCTGGAAATCAGCGCGCGGCGGACGAGGTAGCCCTCGTTGCCGGGGAACTGGCCCCAGAAGGCGGGTTCGAGATTGGTGTCCTCGCGCACCGCGATCGCGCCGGTATCGGCGAGCGCGGCGGCGCATGCGGCCATGGCATCGTCGAGCCGGCCGAGGTCGCGTTCCTTGACCATTACGGTCAGGTGGTGGTCGCCGAAACCGACGGCCCCGTTACCCAGCGCATCGCGCGCGGCCATCATGTCGGCACGTTCTGCAGCAGCTTCCTCGTCGGCGGACTTGAGACGGCGGATCGCAAGATCCATCCGCTCGCGCGCGGTCTGGCGCTCGGTCGGGGCGTAGCTTTCGCTCACCACCATTTCGAACGGCAGGCGCAGCAGGCTGTCGAGCAGGCCGGGCGAGGTCGCTTCGGGATAATCCTTGAGGCCGAGGATGGCGGCGAAATCGGGCGAGCCCGAACCGCGCAGCTCGATCGCGTCGAGGCCGAAGCTGACCCGGCGATAGGGCAGCATGTGGCCCACATCGACATCGTCGGCGGGCTTGCGCACCGGACGCATCTCGCCATTGTAGAGCGCCGAGAGCAGTTCGAGCATTTCCGAATTGGTATTGCCCTGCGGTCCGACATAGTCGGTCAGCGGCGTGGCGCCATAGGCCTGCAGCGCGGCGACCAGCCCTTGCGAGGCGGCGCGCAAGGAGCGCAGGTCCTTGGGATCAGCCTCCAGCTGCGGGCGGCCCTTCTTCTTCCAGCCCTTGCTGACACGCTCGACCAGGCCCGCCTTGCCGCGTGCGGGACGACGAATCAGGGTAATGAACTGGTCGTTGACGAAGAGCTGGCCAGAGCCCAGCCGCTCGCGCCAGCGCGCGTCGATGTGGCGGCTGATGGGATCGGGGAACTGAGATTCCAGCTCCACCGAAACGCGGCGACGGATGACGTGGTGGTAGAGCACGAAACGCGCGTCGAGCGTGGAGCGCAGCACCACCTCGCGCGTCGCCGCGTGGGCGTTCAGCGCCTCGCTGTCCTCGGTCTCGAACAACAGCCCGGGGACCTGGATCGCGGTCATCACCGACCCGTCGCGCAGCAGCAGCGTGCTCTCGTCGACCAGGCGCGCATAGGGCAGCCGGTCGCCCGCGCGCGCTTCTTTCGCGCTCCAGGCCGCTGCTCCCTTCCACTTGCTCATTACAAAGACCCTTCCCGCTCAGGCTGCATAGGAATTGCACCCCCAGCGCTTGTAGTTCGCGACGCGCGGGCACTTCGAAACCTTGGTGATCCAGAGGTCGAAGATGCGCGGTTCGCGCAGGCAGGCGAAATAGCCGATGCCATGCATCACACCGGCCGCCAGCAAGGCGAGCCAGCTGCCGGTGATCAGGAATATCTCGGTCGTCACCATCCCGTTGATGATGAAATAGTTATATGTCACCCCCGCGAACATCTGCGGGCGGGTGAGTGCACGGTGGACGGGATGGCGGACGAGGTTCGTCATGGTCAGCCCGCCGCGACGCCCTGGATACCGGCGACGATCGAGGCTGCACCGAACAGGATGAAGACGCCGATGATCACGGTCGCGCCGAAGCGCCAGTTGAGGCGGCCGGTCAGCATCATGAAGCCGACGGCGGCGACCGCCATCACTGCAACCGCGGTGGCGACATTGCCCAGCAGCGTGCCCTGCAACCAGCCGAGCGCGGCAACGATCGGGCCCGAACCGGCGGGATCGGCGGCCTGCGCGAAAGCGGCAGACGGGGTTGCAAGCAGGGCCATCACGGCCGGAATCGAAATCGAACGCTTCAAGTGAATTTACTCCCGTGAGTGGTCGGCAAGGCGGCCCATGATCGAGGCCACGTAAAGCTGTGTTTCGCGGATGCGCGGAATGCCGCCGGCCTTTTCGACACGGCCGGGTCCGGCATTGTAGGCGGCGAGCGCCTTTTCGAGATCGCCGTCGAACCGGTCGAGCTGTTCGCGCAGATAGCGCGCCCCGCCTTCCAGGTTGGCGAAAGGATCGTCTGCATTGACGCCGAGGTCGCGCGCCGTGCCTGGCATGAGCTGGGCAAGTCCGCGTGCGCCCACCGGCGAGACGGCCGAAGCGCGCCAGCGGCTCTCCTGCCAGACCAGCGCCTCGATCAGTGTCGGGCTGAGGTCGAAGCGGGCAGAAAGTTCGGCGACCTTGGCCTGGTAGGCAGCGGGAACCATGCGCGACTGGATCGCCGGGTCGGCAACCGCGAAGTCGGGGACGAAGACGTCTGCCGGTACCTCGCCAAAGGCCTCGGATTCGATAGCTGTCATGTCGACGTGCGTCGTCGCGGGGCTCCCGCCGGCTATCCAGCGTGCTCCGTCAGCATCTATCTCCATGACATCCGCCTTTGCAGGAAAGGCGGCCAGCGTTGCACAGGACAGACCCATAGCGAACGCCAAGCGTGCGAGAATCATTGCACCCTCCGTCCGGTCCCGTTGGCCATACTACATGACAAGCGAGTGACAGGAAGCTGAATATGCCGGAAATCCGCATTTACGGGGAATCCGGGCGAATACGAAAAAGCCCGCGTTTCCAGATAGAAACGCGGGCCATCGGTGAACCCTCGGCAAATAATCAGGTTTAGCGCATGGAGAGCGCGTAATAGGTGGCGAAATCACCGCTATCGAGCATGGCCAGCGCGCGGCGGGCCAGATGGCGCGAATCCCTGAATTCGCCGTTGGCGGTTTCGAGTTCCACGCTGTTGCTGGCCGTCGCAGCCGCCTCGAAATCGGCTCGTGCTTCATCGTAGCGACCCAGCCGGGCGAGCGCGATGCCGTGGTTGATGAGGCGGGCAGGATCGTCCTGGGCCAGTTCCTTGCAATTCTCGATCGCATCGACAGCCTCATGGTCGCGGCCTGCGACGAGCTGCTCGAAACCGACGTCATAGGTCGTTTCCGGAGCGACGACTGCGTCGACCGGACCCTGTGCCATCAGCGCCATCGCCAGTGTTGCAACGATTGCCATCAGAACTCTCCCTTTGTTCGTTGAGGAGAGGAATATCGGTCGCCACCAGCAACTGCAACAAAACCGTAACATTGTCATATTTCTGAAACGTGGGGCCTCGTCGAACGGGTCAAGCGGGCATTTTTGCAGCTTGCCGGGGAATCCTGTTGAAACTGCAACATAACGGTCACGAACCGACAAAAACTGTCACGAACGGAGCCTAGCGGGCGAGTCGCGATCAACGAATTCGCGCTTCCGATTCACCCGGTTTTTTGAGGGGACCGTTACCCGTGACCAATCTTCATCGTTCGCTCGTTCTTGGCTGCAGCGCACTGGCCCTTGCCAGCTGTGGCGCCGACGAAATCGTTTCGCCGGGCACCGGCGGCAACATCACCATCAACAACCCGCCGGCCACGCCAACCCCCACGCCGACCCCGACGCCGACTTCGGCCCTGGTGACCCCGGCAGCCGGTTGTCCGACCATCTCGGACCCGCAGGGCCTGACCGATGGTGGCACTATTTCCGGTCCGACTGGCGAATACCGCATCTGCACCATGCCCGCGCGTTTCAACGCCAGCTCGACCCTGCCCTACATCAAGGGCGTACTTTATCGCATGAACGGCCGCGTCGACGTGGGCACCGATGGTGGCCCTACCGCCACTGCGGCCGACACCAAGGTCAAGCTGACGATCGAGCCGGGCGCAATCATCTACGCCTCGGGTTCGAGCTTCCTCAACGTCAACCGCGGCAACACGATCGCGGCTAATGGCACTGCCAGCCGTCCGATCATCTTCACCAGCCGCGACAACGTGCAGGGTCTCAACACCAGCAACTCGTCGGGCCAGTGGGGCGGCGTCGTCCTCTCGGGCCGCGCTCCGGTCACCGATTGTATCGCCCCGGGCGCGACGCCGGGCACCACGGCCTGCGAACGCCAGGTCGAAGGCGCGGCGCAGCCGGCCCTGTTCGGCGGCGCGACGGCGAACGACAACTCGGGCAGCATGTCCTATGTCCAGATCCGCTACTCGGGCTTCGTCCTTTCGGGCGACAGCGAGCTCCAGTCGCTGACCACCGGCGGCGTCGGATCGGGCACCACCCTGCACCACATCATGAGCTACAACAGCTCGGATGACGGCGTCGAATTCTTCGGCGGCCAGTTCAACGTTGCCAACCTCATCGTGGTCGGCGCGGAAGACGACGGTCTCGACACCGACACCGGCGTGAAGACCAACATGCAGTTCGTCCTCGTGGTCCAGCGTCCGAACACCGGCGACACGATGATCGAGGCAGACTCGACCAACGCCCTCGAAGAAAACACGCCGCGCCAGAACACGCGCATCTCGAACGCGACCTTCATCGCCAACAGCGGCGTGAAGGACCAGGCAATCCGCCTGCGCGGTTCGACCGACTATCGCATCATGAACTCGATCATTGTCGACAAGTCGGGTGCAACCCCGTGCCTGCGCGTCGATGGCACCAACACGCTGAGCCGTGCGGCCGATGCCGGCCTCGACGAGGCCGGTCCGGTCCAGTTCGACAGCTTCGTGATGGATTGCGCGACCGACTTCCGCGACAGCTCGGGCGGCGTCACCGCCGCGGCGATCCAGACCCGCTATGAAGCCGGCACCAACAACAATGCCAACTTCACCAACACGCTGACCATGACCTACCTCAACGGCGCCAACGAAACCGCCGTTCCGGTGTTCGATCCCACCTCGCTCTCCAGCTTCTTCGTGCTCCCGACCTCGATCGGTGCCGTCTACGCCGGCAACGCGACCTGGGTCGAAGGTTGGACCTGCAACTCGCCCACCGCCGGCTTCGGCTCGGTGACCGAGTGCACCACCCTGCCGGTCTACTCCTGACCTGCATGAAGGCTGCGGGGCGCGCTCCACGGACGCGTCCCGCAGCCTCATTCCATTTTAAGCGGGCCTAGCGCCCGACCCGAGTTTCACAGACCTGATCATGAGGGGGTCTTTCGACATGTCGACCGGCAAGCGGCTCTCCGCGCTGCTCCTGTTCACCACCGCGCTTTGCGCTCCCGGCATCGCCTTTGCACAGGACGCCGCACCCGACACCGGCGCCGAAGGCGTTCCGCCCGAGGAAGACGCCGCGACCGACGCCGCGCTTGCGGACCAGGCCGAAGGTGTCGAGGACACCGCGCAGGACGAGGAAGCCTACGAGCAGCCTGAAGTCTCGGTCCCGGGCGGCGCCATCGTCGTCACCGGCCGCCGCCGGCAGGACATCACCCGCGCCTCGACGCAGGTCGTCTCGGTACTCGACACCGCCGCCATCGCGCGGACCGGTGAAGGCGACATCGCCGGCGCGCTGACCCGCGTCACCGGCCTGTCCACCGTCGGCAACGGCCTCGTCTACGTCCGCGGTCTCGGCGATCGCTACTCGCTGGCGCTGCTCAACGGCCTGCCGCTACCCTCGCCCGAGCCGCTCAGCCGCGTGGTCCCGCTCGACATCTTCCCGACCAGCATCGTGGCCTCGAGCCTCGTGCAGAAGACCTATTCGGCAAACTTCCCGGGCGAGTTCGGCGGCGGCGTGATCAACCTCACGACCCGCGCGGTGCCCGACGAGGCTTTCGTCAAGATCAGCGCCGGCATCAGCGGCGACGGCGAGACGACCTTCGGCCCCGGCTACACCTATTTCGGTTCGGACTACGACTGGTTCGGCTTCGACGACGGCAGCCGCGACGTGCGCCCTGCCCTCCAGAGTTTCCTCGACAGCGGCCTCAACATCGAGGACCCCGATGTCGACAAGCAGGCGATCCTCAAGGAACTGGGCGATCCCAACCTCGTCCTCTTGCAGAAGATCAGCGACCTGCCGGTCAACTTCTCCGGCGGCATCACTGCCGGCACCGCGTTCGACGTGTTCGGCGACGGCCGCCTGGGGGTCATCGCCACCGCCTCGATCAGCAACAAGTGGCGCAACCGCTACATCACGCAGCAGACCGCCGCGAGCACCGACCTGTCGCTCGACACCGATGCGCGCGATTTCGTCACCGACAACCGCGTGCTGGTCAACGCCATGCTCGGCTTCGGTCTCGAGGTCGGCGAGCACCGCTTCCGCCTGACCAACCTCTACATCCGCGACTCGCTCAAGCAGGCCTCGCTCGAACAGAGCGAGGACTTCCAGAACGGCGATACCGACCTGACGCAGAACACCGCATGGTACGAGCGCCAGCTGATCGACACGCAGTTCACCGGCGAAATGAAGTTCGGCGACCTCTCGGTCGACCTGCGCGGCGGCTATGCCCAGACGCAGCGCGAGGCGCCTTACGAGTGGACCTTCCGCTACTCGCGCTCGAACAATGCCGCCGATCCCTATGGCGACCTGTTCCTCAATACGCTCGATCCGCAGCGCGGCGGCGCGATCGTCGCCTTCTCGGACCTGACCGAAGACCTCTATTACGGCGGTCTTGACCTCAGCTACCAGGCGACCGACTGGCTCGGCGTCACGGTCGGCGGTGCCTATACCGACACCAGCCGCCTTTCCGAACGCCGCGAGTTCGACATTCGCGCTACCGGTGCCTATCCCGACGTCTTCGGCGCTTTCCGCCCCGATGCACTCCTCGGTGGTGCACTGATCGACCTCGGCTTCGATCCTTCAGCACAGCAGGCTGCCGGCCTCGGACCGTTCAGCTACACGATCTTCGACACCACCGGTTCGGACCCCGCGTTCGAGGCGGGGCTGGAGATCAAGGCCGGTTACGTGAAGGCGCAGGTCGCGCCGATCGAAGGGCTCTCGCTCGACGTCGGCGTGCGTTACGAGGACGCGACGCAGGAAGTCGTCCCGCTCGGCCTCGACGGCAACCCCAGCGGTTCGTCGAACAACACGCTGCTGGCCAACGACTACTGGCTGCCCGCGGCGACCCTCACCTGGGAAATCGCCGACAGCCTGCAGGCGCGTTTCAACGCGTCGAAGACCATCGCCCGTCCGCAGTTCCGCGAGCTGATCTTCCAGACCTATTACGATCCGGAAACCAACCGCCGCTTCAACGGCAACCCGCTGCTGGTCGATAGCCGCCTGACCAATTACGAGGCACGCCTCGAATACTACTGGGGTTCGGGCAGCCGCGTCAGCCTTGCCGGGTTCTACAAGGACATCAGCAAGCCGATCGAGGTCTTCTCGAGCTTCTCGGACAACGAGCAGGCCTCGGGCTTCGCCAACGCCCCTGCCGCACAGCTCTACGGCACCGAGTTCGAGATGCAGTGGAACAAGGACCTGTTCGACCTTGGTGACTGGTGGGAGAGCAAGCGCTTCGTCGCCGTGCTCAACTACACCTACACCCAGTCGAAGCTGAAGGTGACGGCGAACGACACTGCTTTCGTCTTCCCCTCGGCCCCGCAGCCGGCGACGAACTACTTCCGCGACGGCGTGCCGCTCACGGGACAGTCGGATCACCTGGTCAACGTCCAGCTGGGCATCGAGGATCTCGACAAGGTCAGCCAGGCAACCTTCCTCGTCAGCTATGCGAGCAAGCGCGTGACCAGCCGCGGCACCTCGGGCCTGCCGGACATCCTCGAGGATCCGGGCCTGCGCCTCGACTTCGTCTACCGCCAGGGCGTCGAACTTTTCGGGACCGATGTGGAACTGAAGTTCGAAGCCCGCAACCTCACCGGTCGCGACCACTTCGAATACCAGGACAACGGCGACAACCGGATCGAGATCAACAGCTACGACGTCGGCCGCAGCGTCAGCGCATCGGTTTCGATCGAGTTCTGATCCCACCAGGCTTCATGAGAGAAGGGCCGTCCGCAAGGGCGGCCCTTCGTTGTTACGCTTTCCCTTGCACGTAGTCCTGCTGTTTGATCCGCCCCAAATCTGCTGCGGAAGAATCTGGATTCGAACGCCACCGCATGGTAGGATTTTGGCCTGGTCGCCTTCTGCGTTGAGGGAGACTCGCGATGCAGCACACCTCCAGACTTTTCGCCGTCTTGCTTGCCACTCTTGCCTCTGGCGGAGCGTCGGCGACAATTGCGGAGACCGCACTATCACGGGAGGCTTTCGCCGCCCTCGATCCCACCGCGCCCGGCAGGAACGCCTGCAGGGCTGGAAACGGATCCAGTGAGGTTCTCGATGCGCGGCTTCGCCTGGCCCAATCGCTGGCCGAAGAGCGTGGTTTTGGCACCGCATCGATAGGATTGTATTCGGGGATCGGCCGCTCGGATTTTCCCGCCTCGAAGATGGACCCACAGGCCCGACGCTATTTCGATCAGGGCCTCGCCTTTGCTTATGGCTTCAATCACGAAGCCGCCATCCGTTCGTTCAAACGTGCCCAGGAGCTGGCTCCGGATTGCGCGGAATGCTGGTGGGGCGAAGCCATGGCAAACGGTCCCAATATCAATGCCGCTATGAGCGATGCGCAAAACTCCTCTGCCCTCGCCGCCCTCGCCAGGGCTCAGCAACTGTCTGCCTCGTCCAACGACTTCACGAAGGCTCTGATTGAGGCGCAGGCGGTGCGATATTCGGCGGCCCCCGATGCCGATCGCGGCGCACTCGACCGGGGGTATGCGCAAGCCATGCTGCGGATTGCCGCAAATTACCCAGAAAGCGACGACCTCGCCGTACTTGCTGCGGAAGCGGCGATGAATACCAGCCCTTGGAACTACTGGAGCGACGAAGGCCAGCCCGTCCAGTTCATCGCCGAAGCGGTCGGACTGATCGAAAAGGTCATGGCACGCAATCCGAAGCATCCCCAGGCATCGCATCTGTACATCCACCTGCTTGAACTGCCACAGCCGGCAAAGGCGGAGGCAGCTGCAGATAGATTGCGGGCGAACAGTCCGAAGGCGCTCGGTCACCTGGTGCACATGCCGGCCCACATCTATTACCGCCTCGGCCGATACCAGGATTCAATAGAGGCCAACATCAAGGCAGCCGCAGCGGACGAAGCTTACCTTCGCGAAGTCGGCGACGATGGCCTCGTGCGCTTCGGATACTATCCACACAACGTGCACTTCTTGCTGACCTCGGCCCAGGCCATGGGCGACGTTCCGACGGTCGTGAACCAGACCGCAAAGCTTCAAAGCATTCTCGATGTCGAGACAGGGCGAGAGCTCTATTGGGTCCAGGCGATCTACGCCGCGCCATATTTCGCCTTTGCGCAATATTCCTCGCCGGAAGCGGTGATCGCTCTCACGCGCAAGCCGCATCCACTCGAATACGTCGAGGCCATGCGCCATTATGCTCGTGCAGTTGCTATCGCGCTCAAGCCCGGGCTCGGCGATTTCACTGCAGAGCTCGATGCCATGCAGCAACTGGCGCGTTCAGACAGCGCGAAGACGATGGAAGCAAACGGCTTTCCCGCTCCGCTGATCATCGACCTCGCGATGGAAGTGGCGAAAGGGCGAAAGGCACTCGCACAATCGCAATTCGAACAAGCGATCGCGCATTTCTCCAAGGCTCGAGAAATGCAGAAGCAAATCCCCTACAATGAGCCTCCGTTCTGGTATTATCCGGTCGATCAGTCGCTCGGCGCAGCATTCTACAAGGCGGGCCGCTTTGCCGAGGCGAAGAGCGCCTTCCGTGCTGCGCTCTTCGACGCCCCCAACAGCGCCCTGGCTCTCTATGGCCTCGCCCAGACCGAAGGAAAACTTCGAAACCGTCTGGAACAGATGGCGGCAGAACGGGCCTTCAGATCAGTGTGGCGAGGCGATACCGACTGGCCCGATCTAGGTCGGATTTGACCAATCGAGGCGCGCCCCTTCCCCCTCTAACGCCGGGCCTCAATGGCAGGGGCCACGAGGTTCTGACGAATCAAGTCGCGCTCCTCAATGCGAGTCGTAGACGTATCCCAGCGACCGCACCGTGCGCACGCGGTCGCCCGCGCCCATCGCCCTTAGCGCCCTGCGCAGGCGGCCGATCCACACGTCGACCGTGCGCTCGTCGATCGGCGGCTCCTGCTTGCCGAGGGCGGCGATGAGGTCGGCGCGGGTCAGCACGCGGTCGGGGTTCTGGGCGAAGAAGCGCAGCAGGCGGAATTCGTTGGGCCTCAAATCCAGCGCCCGCCCCGCCCAGCGCGCCTGGAGCGCGGCAGCGTCGATGGTGAGTTCGCCCAGCTCGAGGATTTCCGAAACGCTCGTCTGCGCCCCGCCCCATTGCAGCGCCATCACGCGGTCGAGCACGGCAGTGCGGTCGATGGGGCCAAGGATGTAGTCGTCCGCCCCGGCCTTCAATGCCCGACGCTTGTCCTCGGCATCGTCCTCGTCGAGCACGATGGTGATATGCGCCTCTGCAGTGCGCTTGTCGGCACGCAGGCGGCGACACATCTCGAGGCCGGAGAGGTCCTCCATCACCCAGTCGACGAAGGCACAGACCGGCCCTTCGACCAGCCGGTGCGGACCGTCGGGGTACAGCCGCGCAAAGGCATAGCGCGTCTCGCCATGCATGAAGTCGGTGATCTCTTCACCGAGGCGGTCAGTCAGGAAAATGTTTATGGCTTGCACGCGGTTCGTATCCCACCCTGTCGGGTGAGCGATGGCGCAGTCATGTGACTCGTTTGTGACCCGTTTGCCCGGATTGTAACACTCGGGCCGAATTGGGCGATTTTCTATTCGTGGACGCGGCTGAGCGTCCAGTTGCGCGGTGCTGTCGAGGCGATGCCTACCGGGTTCTTCGGCACATATGGCGCCTCGAGCCTCGCGACTTCCTCGTCCGTCAGGCCGAGGTCCATGGCGGCGACTGCGGCAGCGATATGCCCTTCCTTGGTCGCGCCGATGATCGGGGCGGTGATGCCCTTGGCGAAATGCCACGCCAGCCCCACCGTTGCGCGCGATACCCCGCGTTCCGCAGCGATCGCACCGACCGCATCGATGATGGCGCGATCGGCATCTTCCTGCTGGCGATAGAGCAGCTTGCCGAAGCCGTCGGTCTCGCTGCGCACCGTCGTCTCGTCCCAGCCCCGCGCGAGCTTGCCGCGGGCGAGTGGGCTCCACGGGATCAGGCCTACGCCCTGGTCATGGCAGAGGGGGATCATCTCGCGCTCTTCCTCGCGATAGAGCAGGTTGACGTGGTTCTGCATCGATATGAAGCGGGTCCAGCCGTTCGCGCGTGCGACCTCCTGTGCCTTGGCGAATTGCCATGCGGCCATCGACGACGCGCCGATGTAGCGCGCCTTGCCCGCCTTCACGATGTCGTGCAGCGCCTCCATCGTTTCCTCGATCGGCGTCGCATCGTCCCAGCGGTGGATCTGGAACAGGTCGACGTAGTCCATCTCCAGCCTCGCAAGGCTGTCGTCGATCGCCTGGAACAGGCTCTTGCGGGAATTGCCGCCGGTGTTCGGCGCCTGCCGCCAGGGGAGGAAGGCCTTGGTCGCCAGCACGATCTCGTCACGCCTGGCGAACTCGGGGAGGAGCTTGCCCATGACCTCTTCCGATGCGCCCATCGAATACATGTTGGCGGTGTCGAAGAAGTTGATCCCGGCCTCGACCGCCTCGCGGATGAAGGGGCGCGACTGCCCCTCGTCGAGCACCCAGTCGCCGTGCCAGCCACGCGTAGTGTCGCCATAGCTCATGCAGCCGAGGCACAGGCGCGAGACCTTGAGGCCGCTGGGGCCTAGATTGACGTATTCCATCAGTCTTCTCCTAAGAGAGCGTCATGCCACCATCAACGCGGATGGTCTGGCCGACGACGTAATCCGCCAGCGGCGAAGCGAGGAACAGCGCCGCGCCCGCCATGTCCGCCGGCGTGCCCATGCGCCCCGCCGGGATGCGCGCCACCGCACCGGCGGCACGCTGCTCGTTCTCGGTCGTGACTTTGGTGAGCTTGGTCGGGACGAGGCCCGGGGCGATGCCGTTGACACGGATGCCCTCGCCCGCCCACGCCTGCGCAAGGCTGCCCACCAGGCTGACCGCGCCCGCCTTGCTCGCAGCATAGGCGGGGTTGCCGATCATGGCATGATAAGCCCCGACCGAACTGACGATGATCAGCGAACCGCCATTCTCGGCCAGCTTGGGGCGCACGGCACGGGAACAATCCATCAGCGAGTTGAGGTTGACCTCCATGACCGCGTCCCAACCCGCCCGCTCGAATTCCTCGCGGCGATAGCGGACGGTGCCCTGGCACAGCACGACCACATCCAGGGTTTCGGGCAGGGCGAGCTTTTCGAATGCGCCAGGCTGCGAAACGTCCACATTATGGAAGACAAGGTCTACAAGATCGCTACCTTCATCTACACTGTAGTCGTTCGCTGAAGCGCGCGTTCCGGTGACGTGAACCTTGGCGCCGTGTTGGCGAAAGCCGTGGGCGATCCCATTGCCGATGCCGCTCGTGCCCCCGACAACGAGGACGGTCTTGCCGGAATAGTCGAGCGGATCGGACAATCGGATTCTCCTCAGATCGAGCGGCTGATCACTTCCTTCATGATCTCATTCGTACCGCCGAAAATGCGCGTCACGCGCGCGTCGCGCCACAGGCGGGCGATGGCGTATTCGTTCATGTAGCCCGCCCCGCCATGCAGCTGGAGCGCCTTGTCGCACGCCTCCCACTGGAGGTCGGTGTGCCACAGCTTGGCCGCGCTCGCCTCGTCGGTGGTGAGCTCGCCTGCGAGGTGCTTCTTGATCGCCCAGTCTAAGTGCGCCCAGCCGACCTGGAGCTTCGCCTTGAGATCGGCGAGGACGAACTTGGTGTTCTGGAATTCGAACACCGTCTTGCCGAACGCCTTGCGATCCTTGGTGAACTTCACCGCCTCGTCGAAGGCGCGCTGCGCGGCGGCCTGCGCGCCCACGGCGATGCCGAGGCGTTCCTGAGGCAGTTCCTCCATCAGGTGGATGAAGCCCCGTCCTTCACCGCCGAGGATGTTGGTCATCGGGACGCGGCACTCGTTGAAGAACAGTTCCGAGGTATCGGCCGAATGCTGCCCGATCTTGTCGAGGTTGCGCCCGCGCTCGAAGCCAGGCGTGTCGGCATCAACCAGCACCAGCGTCGTGCCCTTGGCGCCCTGTGTCGGGTCGGTCTTGGCGACGACGATGATGACGTCGGCGTTCTGGCCATTGGTGATGTAGGTCTTCGACCCGTTCACCACCAAGTGGTTGCCGTCCTTCACCGCCGTGGTGCGAATGCCCTGCAAGTCACTGCCCGCGCCCGGCTCGGTCATGGCGATGGCCGAGATGACGTCGCCCGAGACCATGCCCGGAAGATATTTCGCGCGCTGCTCGTCGGTGCCGAGGCGCTCGATGTAATTGGCGGTGATGTCGTTCTGCAGCGTGAAGCCGGCCGAACTGCCGAGGTAGGAGAGCTCCTCGCACAGGACGCAGTTGAAGCCGAAATCGAGGCCAAGGCCGCCGTTCTCTTCCTTGACGGTGGGGCACAGCATCCCCGCCTCGCCCAACGCCTTCCACGCCGAGCGCGGCACGATGCCGTCGGCTTCGTGCTGGTCGAGATAGGGTGTCATGTGTTCGGCAAAGACCTTGCGCACGGTGTCGCGGAAGGCCTCGTGATCCTCGTTGTAGGCGAAGCGCTGGCTGGTATCGAGCATGGTCAGGTCAGTCCTCAGTTCAGGAGACCGGTGAGGCGGCCGCGGATGATTTCCTCGGCTTCGCTTATGATCCGGTCGATCAGTTCCTTGCAGGTGGGAATGTCATGGATGAGGCCGGCAACCATGCCGCAGGACCAGGCGCCTGCGTCCATGTCGCCTTCCATCATGATACGGGGATAGACGCCTGCGACCTCCTCGATGATATCCTCGAACTTGAGGTTGGGGCCGAGGGCTCGTTCCTTTTCGAGCAGGCGTTCGACCGCGGCATTGGTCATGACGCGCTCGGTATTGCGCAGCGGGCGCATGACGAGGCGGGTGTCGAGTTCGGAAGCGGCGACGATCGCCTTCTTCACGTTCTCGTGCACCGGCGCTTCCTTGGTGGCGATGAAGCGGGTGCCCATGTTCATCCCGTCCGCACCCATGGCGAGGCTGGCGACGAGGCTGCGGGCATCGGCCATGCCGCCACTGGCGACGAAGGGAATTTCGAGTTCATCCGCCGCGCGGGGCAGCAGGATCATGTTCGGGATATCGTCCTCTCCCGGATGGCCGCCACATTCGAAACCGTCCACGCTTACGGCATCGCAGCCGATCGACTGCGCCTTCAGCGAGTGGCGGACACTGGTGCACTTGTGGATCACCTTGACCCCTGCATCCTTGAAATAGGGCAGCACCTGCGCCGGGTTGTTGCCTGCCGTCTCGACCGCCTTGACCCCGCTTTCGATGATCACGCGCACCAGCCCCGGATAGTCGGGCGCATTGACGGTCGGCAGGAATGTCAGGTTCACGCCGAAGGGCTTGTCGGTCATGTCCTTGCAGCGCGCGATCTCGTTGGCGAGCTTTTCGGGGGTGCCCTGGGTGAGGCCGGTGATGATGCCGAGGCCGCCGGCATTGGACACTGCGGCCGCCATCTCGGCAAAGCCGACATAATGCATGCCGCCCTGGATGATGGGATGCTCGATGCCGAAAAGTTCGGTGATGCGGGTCTTCATGGCAGCCTCTCTCCCTTGGTTGCGTTTCGCAACCGGTATCGAGAGGCTTGAAGAGAGTCTAGCGCTTCGCGACCTGTTCGAGCGCGGCGAGCAGCTCGGCGCCGCTCGCCGTAAGGGAAAGCCTGTCATCGATCCGTTCGGCAAGGCCTTCGCGTTCCAGATCTTCGCCGGTTGGCGCTCGCATAACGCGGCCATAGCGTCCGCCATGGTAGATCAGCGGTTCGGCGTCCCGGCGGTCGAAATCGACCACCTCGCCAAGAAATATGGCGTGGTCCCCGCCCTCGTATTCGAAGCGCGCGCGGCAGCCAAAGCGCGCGGCATAGCCCTCGATCAGCGGAGCCCCCTCTGCACCATCGGCAACGTCGAGACTTTCGAACTTGTCGGCGCCCGCCCGCGCAAAACGGTCGGACATGGCCTGCTGGTCTGCAGCCAGCACATGGACTGCCCAGCTCTCGGCATCTCGGAAGACAGGCAGGGTCCCGGACTTGAGCGACAAGCTCCACAGAACCATCGGCGGATCGAGGCTGACCGAATTGAAGCTGTTGGCCGTAAGTCCGAACGGTTTTCCTTCCGCATCGCGCGCGGTCACGATCGTCACACCGGTGACGAAACTGCCCAGGGCATCGCGAAAGGAGGTGGCATCGAACATTGCCGCCTCGCTAGGTGAGCAAGACTACCGCGGCAAGGGTCAAGCAGCGGCTGGCGCGGGGCAATAGCGCGAAACGTATTGCCCGTGGCCCGGCATCCGATCGACCAGCCAGCGGATGGACTTTTCCATCTCGTCCATTTCCTTGGCAACGCCGTTGGCGACACCTTCCGCCATCGGACTGGTGCCACCCATGGAAATGCCCTGCCCCATCATCACCGCCGCCCAGCTGGTGGTGGTGAACAGCTCGTCCTCTTCGCGGAAGATCTGCCCGTTCGACTTGAAGACCTCGATCTTCTCGGTGAGCGTATCGGGTACAGCCATGGTGCGGCAGTAGTTCCAGAACTCGGAGTCGTCGCGCCTCGTCGCCTTGTAGTGGAGGATGAGGAAGTCGCGGATCCTCTCGTATTCCTTTGTGGCGAGGCGGTTGTAGGTGCTCCTCTGCGCCTCCGTTATGCCTTCAAGCGAAAGGATCGCGATCAGCTTGTTCACCCCGGTGTTGATGAGGTGGATGGAAGTCGATTCCAGCGGCTCCATGAAACCCGACGCAAGGCCGAGCGCAACCACGTTCCGGTTCCAGAACTTCTTCCGCCGTCCCGTCACGAAGCGGAGGAAATTGGGGTCGGCCGTCGGCTTTCCGGCCATGTTCCGGACCAGTATGTCGTGCGCCTCGTCGGCCTCCATGTACTGGCTGCAATAGACGTGGCCGTTGCCGTTACGATGCTGCAGCGGGACCTGCCACTGCCAGCCGGCCGAGTGCGCAGTCGCCTTGGTGAAGGGCGGCGGCGGCGATCCATCGTCACGATTGCAGGGCAGCGCCACTGCGCGGTCGCACGGAAGGTAATGCGTCCAGTCCTCGTAACCCGTCCCGAGGGCCTGTTCGATGAGGACGCCGCGAAAGCCGGTGCAGTCGATGAAGAGATCGCCCTCAATCGTTTCCCCGCTGTGTAGCGTAAAGCCGGTGACGTCGCCGCTCTCGGGATCGAGCGCGACATCCTGCACCTTGCCTTCCTTACGCACCACACCGCGCATCTCGGCATATTTGCGCAGGAAGCGCGCATAGGCGGTGGCGTCGATGTGGTAGGCGTAATTCATCGGCGGCAGGTCGTCGCGATTGTAGTCCTCGGTCCGCGAGAACTTGCCGAAATAGGCCGCCATGGTTTCGAGATTGAAGGCCTGCAGCGGTCGCCTGTCGCCGCGCTGGCGCATCGTGTGCCAGACCTGGTGGAAGTTGATGCCGCCCAGCTCGTATCCGTAATTGCCGAAAGGGTGGAGATAGCTTTCGCCGACCTGGCCCCAGTTGGAGAACTGGATTCCCAGTTTGAATGTCGCCTGGGTGGCCGCCATCATCTCCCGTTCGTCGATCTCGAGCGCACGCTGGAATTCGACGAAAGGCGGAATCGTCGCCTCGCCGACGCCGACCGTCCCGATTTCCTCCGATTCGACGAGCTTGATATCGACATTGCGCCCGTCCCGGATCCGCGACAGCGCTGCGGCCGCCATCCATCCGGCAGTCCCTCCGCCGAGTATGACAATACGTTCAATAGTCATGCATCTCTCCATGGCACCGATCGCCATATGTTGCCAGTCGGCAACGGTCGTTGTGAACGTTCATATTCGGTCTTGTGAACGCTCACAACCCTCGGTATGTAACAATCAAGGCACAGGATTCGTCCTGATGTTGCGTCTTGGGACCAGGGAGGAAACATGTCTCGGAAAGCTCTTGGAGTTGCCGCGCGCTCGCGCCGCATCGCCGCACTCACCACTGCATCGGGCCTTGCGCTAGTCGCGGCCCAGCCCGCGTTTGCCCAACAGGCGGACGATACGGATGAGGAAACCACGACCGAGGCGCCGGCTGATGGCAATGTGATCGTCGTCAGCGGCTATCGCCAGTCGCTGCTGACTGCGCAGAGCATCAAGGAAAAGGCCGACACGGTCGTCGACGTCATCACGGCAGAAGACATCGGCGCTCTTCCCGACCGTTCGGTCGCCGAAACGCTGCAACGCGTTCCGGGCGTCAACATCGGTCGCTTCGAGAAGACGTCCGACCCGACGCGTTTCTCGGTCGAAGGCACGGGCGTGATCATCCGCGGCCTTCCCTACACCCGTTCCGAACTCAACGGTCGCGACATTTTCTCCGCAAACGGCGGCCGCGTCCTGAGCTTCGAAGACGTCTCGCCCGAACTGGTCGGCCGCGTCGAAGTCTACAAGAACAGCACGGCGGATATGATCGAAGGTCATATCGCGGGCATGGTGAACCTCGTCACCCGCAAGCCGCTCGACAACCCCGGCTTCCACGTCGCAGGTTCGGTCGAAGCCAACTATGGTGACCTGCGCGAAAAGTGGTCGCCGACCTTCAACATCCTCGGTTCGGACACGTTCGAGACCGGCGCCGGTACCTTCGGCCTCCAATTCAGCTACTCGAACTCGAAGCTCAAGAGCCGCACCGATGCTACGCAGGTGATCGATTCGTGCTATCGCCCGGCCGACCTCAGCGGGGGTTGCTATCGCGTCTATCCGATCAACTCGGGCGGCTTCAACGACGAGCCCAACTTCACGCCGGACGAGTTCCCGCCGGCAAACTCGGTTCTGGTCCCGCAGTACGCGGGCGTCCGCTCGACCACGCTCGACCGCGATCGCGAGGCATTCTCGGGCGTCGCCCAGTTCGAAACGCTGGATGGCGGTCTGAAGATGACCCTCGAATACCTGCGTTCGAAGACGAGCTTCTTCACCGAAGAATTCGCTCTGATCGGCCGCATCGACGACGGCGTGTCCACCAACACCCCTCGTCCCGGTACCGAGTACCAGTTCGACAGCAACGGCCACTTCCAGAGCGGCATCCTGACCCAGAACGTCGGCAACGCCTATGCAACGCCGTTCGGTCTCGGCGGCATCCCGATGGATTCGCTGCGCTTCCTGCGTGACACCGATTCTGTCACTCAGGACATCTCGCTCGACACGGAAATGGAATTCACCGACCGCTTCCGCGGCAAGGTCGAGATGCAGTACGTCAACTCGAAGCTCAACCGCGACTCCGTCTTTGGCGCGATGAGCACCTGGGCCGACATCGGCATCGACCTCACCGGCGATACGCCGGAGGTCCAGTTCCTCGCTCCGGTCGGCGCGCCCGCAGATTATTTCTCGAGCGGGTACTACACCTACTACTGGTTCGGCCTCGACAGCCGCGAGAAGAACAATGGCGAGCTGTTCAGCCTCGCGGGCGATTTCGAATACGACGTCAGCGACGACGGCTTCTTCCGCAAGGCGGCCTTCGGTGCCCGTTGGGCCGCCCGCGACCGCGTCAACCGCAACACCAACTTCAGCACTTGGGGCAACCTTTCGGCTCCCTGGGCCGGTCGCGGCGGATGCTTGCCCTGGGGTGAAGGCCCGGGCTGCTTCTCGGGCCCCGGTCCCTATGTGCCCGATTGGTCGGGCTTCACTCCGGGCCGCTTCTACACCGGTCTGCCTGGCCAGGAATTCGCCATCGCCGGCGGCGCGTTCACCGACGAGTTCCCGAACTATTCGCAGCTGCGTTCGCCGTTCGGCGACAACTTCCAGCGCGGCCAGGCGGCGACCCCGATCCAGGATGGTGCAGCCTACTTCTACGGCGGCGACGATTTCCTGCAGGATTACCTCGATGGCGTGACGGACCAGGAGTGGGAGCAAATCACCAACTTCGCCCTGTCGCCCGAGCGTTTCAACCTGGGTGTCAATGGCCGTACCCGCACGCTGCTCGACGGCACGACCGTCCAGTGCGATCCGTTCTGCCCGGCCGAAATCTCCGATGTGACCGAAATTACTTCGGCGGCCTATGCTCGTCTCGACTACGGTCTCGACATGGACAACGGCTGGTCGATCGCGGGTAACATCGGCCTGCGTTATGTCCGGACCAAGGTCGGTAACAACTCGCTGCTCGCCTTCCCCGACCCCGGCCAGTTCGACTCGATCGCGAACGGCGGCAACGGCGATGGCGTCGTGCAGGTATCGGAAATCGATGCCCTGTGTGCATCGCCGCTCCCGCCGGGACAGCAGCGCCTGTATTGCGGCCTCACCGGGGCACGTCAGGCCGAGTTCGCTTCGCTGCATACGGGCGAACTGATCCGCGACACCCGCGATATCAAGTTCGACCACTGGCTCCCGGCCTTCAACATCCGTCTCGACACCGGCAAGGGCCTGGTGCTTCGCGGCGCCGTGTCGAAGGGCATCTCGCGTCCGGACCTGAACCTGTTCAACGCCGGTGGCGTGCTGGGCTTCAGTGGTCGCGTGGATAGCGGTCCGCTGCTCTCCGTCTCGACCGGTAACCGCGGCCTGCGACCGATCGAGTCGTGGAACTACGATGTGAGCGCGGAATGGTATTTCTCCGCCGTCGGCTCGCTTACCGCAGCATTCTTCGTCAAGGACATCACCGGGATCATCCAGACCGGTACCGGCCTGGTGAACTACACCTCGCCGAGCGGCCTGTCGCAGGACGTGATCATCTCGGGTCCGGCGAACGACCTGTCGGGCACGCTGAAGGGTGTCGAGCTGGCCTACCAGCAGACCTACGACTTCCTGCCGGGCCTGCTGAGCGGTCTGGGCGCACAGCTGTCGTATACCTATGTCGATGCTTCGGACTTCATCACTCCGAACATCTCCAGC
The DNA here is from genome assembly GCF_041021145.2 of Qipengyuania sp. RANM35. Lineage (NCBI taxonomy): Bacteria > Pseudomonadati > Pseudomonadota > Alphaproteobacteria > Sphingomonadales > Erythrobacteraceae > Qipengyuania > Qipengyuania sp. RANM35. Next base: position 1,872,663 of record NZ_CM196433.1, read on the forward strand.
ATCGGTTCGCCTTCGGTGAACTCGAGTGGCGGCCCGCTGAACGGCGGTGCCTTCGTGGGAGAAACGCCGAACTCGGGTACTTCGAAGCACACCGTCAACGCGACTGTGTTCTACGAAAAGGGTCCGATCTCGGCTCGCGCCGCCTACAACTGGCGCAGTGCCTTCCTGGTGACGCCACGCGATGACCTCTTCCCGTTCTCGCCGACATTCCAGGAAGCCGGCGGCCAGCTGGATGCCTCGCTGTTCTATAGCGTCAACGAGAACATCAAGCTCGGCGTCCAGGGCGTGAACCTGCTCGACGAGGTGACCAAGCTGTCGACCCTGGTCGATTACAACGGCACTAGGGTGCTCAGCGCCGCGTTCCGCAACGACCGTCGCTATACCTTCATCGCACGCTTCTCCTTCTAAAAGAGCTGCGAGAGGGATCGAAAGAATGCGGGCCCCGTCATCTTGGCGGGGCCCGCTTTTCATTGGAACAACTGGCGTCGACAGTTCCGGTCCTTGGTGGTGCCGCGTTGATTTCGCTTTGCCCCTTGGCCAAGATGTGTATCTCGCAACTGCGAAATAAGGGCCGACACTTGGCTAGGGGGGTTTGATTTCGATGGCACGGCGTCGCCAGGCGGTCACCATCAAGCACGTAGCAGCCGATGCAGGCGTGTCCCTGCAGACGGTAAGCCGCGTCATCAACAACGAACCCAACGTCCGCCCCGAGATGAAAGAGCGGGTGCAGGCCAGCATCGACAAGCTTGGCTATGTCCCGTCGATCGCCGCCCAACGGATGAGCGGGTCGCGATCATACCTAATCCTCGCCATCAATGACCGCGAGCGCACCATCGCCGACTGGCAATCCCGTCAGGGAACCGACTGGGTCGACCAGATGCTGCTGGGCGGAATGCTGACCTGTGCCGAGCGCGGCTATCGCATGTTGGTGGAGTTGATCGACACCCATTCCGACCATGTCGAACGCGAGCTCGGCGCGGCCATCGCGGCGCTTCAACCGGACGGCGTGATCGTTACTCCGCCCCACTCGGAGAACCCGCTCATCACCGGCTTGCTCGCGAAGAAGCACATCCCCTTCGCGCGGATCGGCTCCAAGGAACCGGGACACGGAATAGCCTTGACCATGGGTGATGAACACCTGGCAAAACTCGCGACCGAGCACCTCGCCGGTCTCGGTCACAGGCGTATCGGGTTCATCGCTGGATCCGAGGAATACAGCCTCGCGGATTGGCGTATCGACGGTTGGCGCGAAGCGATGGAGAATGCCGGACTGGAACACGAAGGACTCTGCCAGCGGGGCGACTTCGGGTTCGAGAGCGGGGTTCGCGCGGCCCGTGCACTCCTGGACCTGCCCGATCCGCCGACAGCCATTATCGCCAGCAGCGACCAGATGACCCTGGCGGCGCTCGAGGTTGCCAAGGAACGCGGCTTGACCGTCCCCGACGACCTATCGTTGATCAGCTTCGACAACACGCCGCTTGTCCGCTTCACCAGCCCGCCCCTGACCGCACTCGACCAGCCCATCGCGGCCACCGCTGCACGCGCAGTGGAGTTGCTGATCGACGAAGGTCGGGACTATGTTTCGGACACTCCGGTCGTCATCGAAGGCGACCTTGTCATCCGCGGATCGACTGCTGCGCCGAAACGCGGGTAGATCCCGGCGGTCTTCCGTCCCAAATCGCTGAGCAATCACGCAATCTCGCCGCTTGACCTCGGCGCTTTCGCATGTCACCTCTCTTTGAGAACGTTCCCAACGGTGAATCGGGAGCGCGGAGGGGAAGTGTGATGAAGGTTTGGCTGTTGGCATCTGCGGCAGGTCTGGCAGTGGCCGGATGCAGTCCGGTTCCGACCACCATTGCGAGTGCCCCGCCCCCTGCGGAAAACCACACTCCGGTCGCCTATGCGGCCAATTGGCCAGAGGCGCGCAGCCCCGCCGCGATCACCGACGCAGCTACCGAGACGGCCATCGACGCATTGATCGCGAAGATGACGCTGGCACAGAAGGTCGGACAGGTCATCCAGGCCGACATCTCAGCGATCCAGCCGCACGATTTGCGGAAATACCCGCTTGGTTCGATACTCGCGGGCGGCAACAGCGGTCCGAACGGCAACGATCGGGCTTCGGCTGCGGAATGGGACGCGCTAGTCCGCGCATTTCGCAAGGTTTCGATGGAGCCGCGTACGGACGGCGTGGCGATCCCGATCCTGTTCGGCGTCGACGCAGTCCACGGTCACAACAATATCCCCGGCGCGACGGTCTTCCCCCACAATGTCGGCCTTGGCGCCACGCACGATCCCGAACTGATCGGCCGCATCGGTGCGGTAACCGCTGCCGAAATCGCCGGTTCGGGCATCGAATGGACATTCGCTCCCACCCTCGCCGTGCCGCAGGACGGGCGCTGGGGGCGTGCCTATGAAGGCTACAGCTCGAATCCGGCCATCGTCGCGGCATACAGTGCGGAGATGGTCCGCAACCTCCAGGGACCGCTGGCCGCGGGCAAGCCGCTGGCTGACGACAAGGTTGCCGCGACAGCCAAGCACTTCCTCGCCGACGGGGGGACCGAAAAGGGCCAGGACCAGGGCGACGCGCGGATTTCGGAAGAGGAACTCGTTCGCATTCACAATGCCGGCTATCCTCCGGCAATCGATGCCGGCACGCTGACAGTCATGGCCAGCTTCTCGAGCTGGAATGGCGCCAAGCACCACGGCAACAAGTCCCTGCTGACCGACGCACTCAAGGGCCGGATGGGGTTTGAGGGCCTCGTTGTGGGTGACTGGAACGCGCACGGCCAGGTACCGGGGTGCGAACCGACGGACTGCCCGCAGGCGCTCGAAGCCGGCCTCGATCTTTACATGGCACCCGACAGCTGGAAGGGCCTGTACGAGAACACGCTGAAGCGCGCCGAGGCGGGCGAGATCCCGATGGATCGGCTCGAGGACGCCATCCGCCGCATCCTGCGCGTCAAGTTCAAGCTCGGCCTGATGGACGGCCAGCCCGACACCCGCGGCAATCTGTCGGTCATCGGTTCGCCTGCGCACCTCGCCGTTGCCCGTGAAGCAGTGGCAAAATCGCTGGTCCTGCTGAAGAACGAAGGTTCTGCGCTTCCGGTCAAGCCAGGCGCCAAGGTACTGGTTACCGGCCCTGGTGCCGATGACATGGCCATGCAGTCGGGTGGGTGGACCATCGGCTGGCAGGGCACCGACGTCACCAAGGCGGATTTTCCCAACGGACAAACCATCTGGGAAGGCCTTTCGCAGGCGGTCAGGGACGCTGGCGGACAAGCTGCGCTGTCGAAGGACGGGAGCTATTCGCAAAAGCCGGACGTCGCCATCGTCGTCTTCGGCGAGACTCCCTATGCCGAATTCCAGGGCGATCGCCCGCATCTCGACTTCACCGGCGAAGGCCTCGCCACGATCGAGGCGCTGAAGGCCAAGGGTATTCCGGTGGTCTCGGTCTTCCTCTCCGGACGCCCCCTGTTCGTCGGCCCGGAGATGGACGCATCAGACGCCTTCGTCGCCGCGTGGCTTCCCGGATCGCAGGCCGGTAGCGGCATAGCGGAAGTGCTCGTCGCCGATAGGAATGGCCGCACCAAGCGCGATTTCACTGGCACGCTATCCTTTGCCTGGCCCGCCGGATGCGAGCCCGGGGCAGAAACACTATTCCCGCTCGGCTTCGGCGGCTCCTACACCGCCAAGCCCACCGTCCCCGCGCTTGCCACCACTTGCTCTCTCTCCGGTGGTTCTCGCGGGGACGGTTTCGCTGTCTACGATCGCGGGTTGCAGTCGGGCATCTGGGCATTCACTGGCGATACGGGTCTCGTGAACCTTGTCGGCTCGGGACCGGGTTTCAAGGCGACAGCCTTCGACATCGCGGCCCAGGAAGACGCCCGCCGCCTGACCTGGACGGCTCCGGCATCGCTGCAACTGCGTTGGGATGCACAGGAATTGCCCCAGACCGCCGCACTCACGATGCGCGTCTCGGTCGCCAAGGCACCTGCCTCAGCAATCACGCTGAAGGCGCTGGGCGACAAGGCCAAGGGACCGCTCGACCTCACACCGACCATGAAACTGGTCGAGGGCAAGGGTATGCGCGATGTCGAGATTCCGCTGGCCTGCATCGCCGACGGCGCGATATCCGGTGTCGAAATCGCCAGCGCAGGCGCATTCGTATTCGAACTGGAAACGATCGGCGTCGTGCCGCAGGCTGCGCAAATGGACTGCACCGGACCGTTCTAAGGCCGGGCTTGGGAGGATAATAACATGGCAATTGCACCAGGGGTCGCGACCAGCACCGATTCCAACCCGATCGAGGACGAGGGCGCGCAGATCAACGCGCCCGGCCTCAACTATTTCGTCTTCGCGCTGTTCTTCATCTTCGGCGGTATCACCTCGCTCAATGACGTCATCCTGCCTAAGCTGAAGGAGCTCTTCACGCTCAACTACACGCAGGCGATGCTTATCCAGTTCTGCTTCTTCACCGCCTATCTGGTGATCGGCATCCCGGGTGCACAGCTGGTCAAGCGGATCGGCTACATGCGTGGCGCAGTGGTCGGCTTGCTGACCATGATGGCCGGCTGCCTGCTATTCATCCCGGCAAGCCAGACCGCGACCTACGGCCTTTTCCTCTTTGCCCTGTTCGTGCTCGCCAGCGGCGTGGTCGTGGTGCAGGTCGTCACCAACCCGCTGATCAGCCTGCTCGGACCGCAGAAGACGGTGCACAGCCGCCTGACCTTCGCGCAGGCGTTCAACAGCCTCGGCACAACCATCTTCCCGCGCGTCGGCTCGACCCTGATCCTCGGCGGACTCGCTGGCGTGACTGCGGCCGAGCTCTCGGGCGCCGAGCTCGATGCCTATCGCACCGCCGAAAGCCAGGCGATCGTCAACACCTACATCGGCCTCGCCATTGCGCTCGCCGTAATCGCTGCAGTGGTCTGGAGCTTCCGCAATCGCCTGCAGGGCGAGAAGCATGAGCAGAGCTCGCTCTCCGGCGGCTTCGCCCTGCTGAAGCGTCCGCGCTTCGGTTACGGCGCACTCTGCATCTTCCTCTACGTCGGTGCGGAAGTCGCCATTGGCTCGCTCATCGTGAACTACCTCATGCAGGAAGGGGTGATGGGCCTCGAAGAGCAGGCCGCAGGCAAGATGATCGCCTACTACTGGGGCGGCGCACTCGTCGGGCGCCTCATCGGTTCGGGCCTGCTGCGTGTCTTCAGCCCCGGCCTGATCCTTGCGACGGTGGCGGCTGGCGCAATCACGCTCCTCGCCATTTCGACCAACACCACCGGCGCGACTTCGGGCTACTGCCTGTTGGCGATCGGCCTGATGAACTCGATCATGTTCCCGACCATCTTCTCGCTCGCCTGCGAGAAGCTGGGAACCAAGGCTGCCGACGGTTCGGGCATCATCAACATCGCCATCTTCGGTGGTGCAGTGATTCCGCTGTTCACCGGCATGCTGGCCGATGCCAGCGGCAGCCTGGCCACGGCCATGATCCTGCCGGCCATCTGCTATGCCATCATCGCAGGTTTCGGTATCTTCGCCCGCAATCCCGCTTAATTCCAGGCTGGCGAAAATTCGGGGGTTCGCAAGGCGGCTTCAGCCTGCCATGCGGACCCCCGATGCTTTTGCTGGACTCACGATGACCGACGCCGAACTCGCTGCGCACCTGGCAGAGGTGGCAGGCCGCATCCTCATCGAGGTGCGTGCCAGCGGGATGTTCCACGGCAAGGCGCTGGGCCGGGCGGGCGACCAGACGGCCAACGAGTTCCTCTGCCATGCCCTGCGCGAACAGCGCCCCGAGGACGGTCTGCTCTCGGAAGAGAGCAAGGACACCGAGGAGCGCCTGTCGTGCAGTCGCGTGTGGATTGTCGATCCGGTCGACGGCACGAGGGAGTACGGTGAGGAACGGACCGACTGGGCGGTCCATGTCGCGCTCTGCGTCGATGGCAAGCCCGAGGTCGGGGCCGTCGCCCTGCCAGGCCTTGATTGCGTCCTGCGCAGCGACACACGTGGCACATTGCCCCCGGCAGCCGAACACCCGCGAATGGTCGTCAGCCGCACACGTCCGGCCAGGGAAGCGCTCGCGGTCGCAGAAGCAATCGGAGGCCAGATCGTCGAGATGGGCTCGGCCGGGGCCAAGGCGATGGCGGTTGTGCGCGGTGAGGCTGAAATATACCTCCACACTGGTGGCCAGTACGAATGGGACAGCGCCGCGCCGGTTGCCGTCGCCCTCGCCCACGGTCTCCACGCCAGCCGCGTCGATGGCAGCCCGCTGGTCTACAATCAGGCCGACACCTACATGCCGGACTTGCTCATCTGCCGTCCCGAATGGGCCGAGCGAGTCCTTGCCGAGGTGGCCAAACTGGACGCTTGAGGACGCTTCCGAAGCCGCCCTTCCCTAGCGTATTTCAGTCCCTCCAAAAATTGCGGTATGGGAGTCGCCGCAAAGAGGAGAGACCTGAGCCATGGCCACCCAGCTCGAAGCCGAAACCCGGAGCGACAATGATGCATTCCGCGAGGAAGTGCGCCAGTTCATCGCCGACAATTTCCCCGCCGAACTGAAGGGCAAGGCGAACGCGCTTGCCGGTGTCGACGGCCCCACCGACGAAAATGCCGCGCAGAAAGCATGGCGCGAGGCGATGGGTGCCAAGGGATGGGGCACGCCCACCTGGCCCAAGGAATATGGCGGGGGCGGCCTCGACAAGAAGCAGGCGCGTATCATCGACGAGGAACTCGCGCGTGCGGGTGCCTACAACCCCATCGGCGGCATGGGCGTGATGATGTTCGGTCCCACCCTGCTCGAATACGGCAACGAGGCGCAGAAGCGCGAGCACATCCCGCCGATCTGTCGCGGCGAGATCCGCTGGTGCCAGGGCTATTCGGAACCCAATGCCGGGTCCGACCTCGCCAACCTGCAGACCTTCGCCGAGGACAAAGGCGACCACTATCTCGTCAACGGCCAGAAGACCTGGACCAGCGGCGGCCAGTGGGCGGACAAATGCTTCGCGATCGTCCGTACCGACAAGAGCGACAAGCACCACGGCATCAGCTTCATGCTGATCGACATGGACTCGCCGGGCGTGGAAGTCCGTCCGATCCAGATGATCAGCGGCATGAGCCCGTTCTGCGAGACCTTCTTCACCGACGTGAAGGTGCCGAAGGAGAACCTCGTCGGCGAGGAAGGACAGGGCTGGACCATCGGCAAGCGCCTGCTTCAGCACGAGCGCACGAATATCTCGGGTGGCGGACGCCTTGCCGGGATGATGGGTGCGAGCCTTGGCGACATTGCCAAGAAGTATTGCGCCACCGACGCCGACGGCGAACTGGAGGACAAGGTGTTGCGCGACAAGATCGCCGACTTCGAAATCCGCTGGAACAGCTTCCTCCTCACCGCGCGCCGCGCGATGGAGGAAAGCAAGGCAGCCGGCGGGGTCTCCGAGATCAGCTCGGTGCTCAAGAAGGTCGGCACCAAGCTCAGCCAGGAACGCAGCGAGCTGCTGATCGACATTCGCGGCCTGCAAGGTCTTGGTTGGGAAGGCGACGGCTTCTCGACCGGCGAGCTCGAAACGGTCCGCGCCTGGCTCTTCGGCAAGGCGACGACGATCTACGGCGGCTCGACCGAAATCCAGAACAACATCATCGCCAAGCGCGTGCTCGGCATGCTCGACCACCAGTAAGAGAGGGGAGCACGGACAATGGCAGTTCTCAACGAAGAACAGGAAATGCTGCGCGACATGGCGCGCGAATGGGCCGTCAACGAAAGCCCGGTTACCGAATTCCGCAAGGTCCGCGCCAGTGGCGCCCCGGAAGCCTTCGATCGCAACGCATGGTCGACGATGGGCCAGATGGGCTGGACCGGGGTGATCATCCCCGAAGAGCACGGCGGTTCGGACTTCGGCTTCATGTCGGCCGGCCTCGTGATCGAGGAACTCGGCAAGACGCTGACCGCCAGCCCGCTGCTGATGAGCACGATCGCGGCGACCGCGATCGTCCTTGGCGGCAATGACGAGCAGAAAGCCAAGTGGCTGCCCCGGCTTGCCAGCGGCGAGGCGATTGCAACGCTCGCGGTCGACGAGGGCGCTACGCACGATCCGGCGAAGATCGAGACCGCCGTTTCGGGCGGCAAGATCAGCGGCACCAAGGCTTTCGTGCACGAGGCCCACGGCGCCGACCTCTTCGTGGTCGCGGCGAAGGACGGGCTCTACCTTGTCGAAAAGGGCGATGGCGTTTCGTTGACGACGCGCAAGCTCACCGACCAGCGCAGCCACGCCGACGTGACCTTCGCCGGTGCGACGGCCGACAAGCTCGCTGGAGGCGGCGACAACCTGCTCGACGACGTCCTTGATCGCGCTCGCGTACTCACTGCGGCGGAAATGCTCGGCATGGCACAACAGGTCTTCGACGTGACGCTCGACTACCTGAAGCAGCGCGTCCAGTTCAACCAGGTGCTCGCCAGCTTCCAGGCGCTGCAGCATCGCATGGCCGACCTCTTCGCCGACCTTGCGCAGATGCGCAGCGCGGTCGAAGCGGGCCTGCAGGCAGTCGACAGCGGCTTTGGTGTGGCCCGCGCGGCGACCATCGCCAAGGCCGAGGCCAACCGGGTCCTGCACACCATGAGCAACCAGGGCATCCAGCTGCACGGCGGCATCGGCATGACCGACGAATACGACGTCGGCTTCTATCTGAAGCGCGCTCGCGTGCTCGAGGCGAGCTTCGGCTCGACCAGCTGGCTCAAGGACCGCTTCGCGACGCTGGGCGGCTATTGAGCGACGCGCTCGCCCCCGCGGGCGAGGAACTTGAGGCGCTCTCCGGTGGCGATGCCGCCTGGGAGCGCCATCATCGTTACGTGGAGAAGCACCTCAGGCGGAACTATTCCGCCACGCTGACGCACGGCGTCTTCGGCATGACGGGCTTTCGCCTGATCTATGCTCCCACGATCATACCTGCCTATCTCTATCTTTTGACCGGAAGCCCCGCAGCGGTTGGGCTGGGAACCGCCCTACTCCAGCTTGGCGGAACGATTTCGCCGATCCTGTCGGGCGCTCGGGTGGAGAGCCGCAGCCGCATCCTGCCCTATGCCATCGGGGTGGGTTCGCTCATGCGGGTGATGATCCTCGTGCTGGCGATTGCCGCCTGGACGCTTCAGGGAACGACGCTGCTGGCCGTCACCCTGCTTTCATTCCTGCTGCTTGGCTTCTTCTCGGGCGCGCAGCGCGTGGCCTTCCAGATGCTCATGGCGAAGGTCATCCCGATCGCGCGGCGCGGCCGCCTGCAGGGAATCCGCAACATGATCGGCGGGCTGATTGCCGCAGGTCTCGCCTGGCTCGCCGGCCACTATTTCATCGAGCAGCGCTGGCTCGGCAACGGATACGCCACCACCTTCCTGCTCGCCTTCCTGCTGACTTCGGTCGGGCTGGTCGCGTTAAAGTTCGGCATTCGCGAACCCGATGCTCCTCGCCTGCGCCCGGTAATGCCCTTGCGCGAAAGGCTGGGGCAGTTCGGGGAACTCCTCACACACAAGGGCTTTCGCGGTTTCCTCGTCGCACATGCCCTCGCCGCTATCGCGCGGGTCGGCCTGCCTTTCTGGACGCTCTATGTCGGCGACCGCCTCGGCCTCAGCGGTGCGCTGATCGGATCGCTTTCGCTGGCCTTCCTGGCTGCGGACACACTCTCGAACCTTGCCTGGGGCGCGCTGGGCGACCGCTATGGCTTCCGCATCGTCTACGTAGGAGCGTTGATTGCAAGTATAACCGGCATGATGTTGCTGGTGCTCGGCGACGGCTGGATCCTTCATGGGGCGTTCGTCATGCTCGGCATCGGTTTCTCCGGCTGGATGATGGCGGCGATAACCCTGGTGCTCGAGTTCGGTGAGCACGAAGACGTGCCGATGCGGCTCGCCCTGCTCACCACGGTCGAAGGGGGTGTTTCGTCAATCGGGCCGGTCCTTGCCGGCCTCGCGATCGCGGCGATGGGCTATGCTCCGCTGATCGTGGCAGCTTCGGCATCGCTCGTCGCTTCACTGGCGATCATGCTGCTGCGCGTGAAGGAGCCGCGCGAGCTAGCGTGAAGGCGCGAGCATCCCTTCCGACAAAGCCGACAAGTATGTCCTGATCGCGACTTCGGGTTCACCGAAACGTTCCGCCCAGTGCCGCGCCTCATACGCCGAGTTCACCGTCGACATGATCACCTGACCTGCCACCAATGGATCGATTGGCCTGACCGAACCGTCGGCGATGCCGTCGATGAGCATACCGGCAAAGCGGCGTGCCAGCCGGTTCGAGCGGGTCACCACATCCACCTTGTGATCTGCGTCGAGCGCCTGCAGCGCGGTTGTCCGTAACAGTGGTGTAGGGTCGAAGAACTGCAGGTCGACCAGCTCCGCCAGCACGCTTGAAAGTCTGGTCCAGTAATCGGTTCCGATCCCCAGACCCCCGATCTGTACGGCGGACATGCGATCGTAGCTCTTCTGGAAGCAGGCGAGGACTAGGTCATCCTTGGCATCGTGGTGGTGGTAAAAGCTGCCCTTCGTGACGTTAAGGCTTTCGGCGATGCGATTGACCGAGGCCCCGCGATAGCCCAGCTTGTTGATCATCACTGTCGCTGCCCGCAGGAAGGCTTCGTTCTGGCCGGCATCGGCATCGTCGTGCGTGCGCCAGTTGCCGATGAGTTGCTGCGGTTCGAACCTGCCTTTTTCGGCAGGAAGGCCGTTTGCAAGGATATCAAAGAAGCGTGATTCAATCCGCTTGAAGTCGAGCACCGAGTAGCGCAGCGACCAGATCGGCCACCACATTACGGCCTCCAGCAGTATGTGCGCGCGTGCAGAGAAAAGGGCGCGCTCGTCGCTGTCGCGCCATGCGCCGAAGAAACGGCGGACGATGTCCACCACGCGCAGGTAATGCGCCATCAGCGGTTCCTGCACATCTGCATCGAGCGTGCGGATTTCCGACAACGCGGTCGTCAGCCCCCTCTCGCCCGCCCGAATGCGCTTTCGCAAGGCGACGTGCGAGGCGATGAAATGCTTTAGGCGCGACGACGGGTCCGGCTGCGCCAGCGCGTCGTTCGCCATCTGCTCCATCAATGAAAGCGTCTGTTCGTAAACAGCAACGACCAATCCTTCCTTGCGCGGGAAGTAATAGGTGACGCTGGTGGCATTCAGACCGATGGCCTTGGCAACTTCCGCAAGTGTGGTTGCCTGCACCCCCACTTCGTTGATCTGCACGGCGGCCGCATGAATTATCGCCTCGCGTTTTTCACCGAACTTCCGGGTTGCTGCGGGTTTACTCATGGGAAGAAGGACCCCAGATCCTTCTTGAGGATCTTGCCGTTTGCGTTTCGCGGAAGCGTGTCCTCGACGAAGGCGATTTTCACCGGCACCTTGAACCTTGCCAGTCGCTCGGCGACCCAGGCGCGCAGTTCCTCCTCGCTTGCCGAGGTACCGGGTGCGAGGTGAACGACAGCCGCCGGTTCCTCTCCCAAAGTCGGATGGGGTATGCCGATAAGCGCCGCATCGGTGACGGCCGGGTGATCGTAGAGCACGTTCTCGACCTCGGAGGAGTAGATATTCTCACCCCCGCGGATGATCATGTCCTTGGCCCGGTCGACGATGTAGCAGAAGCCCTCCTCGTCCAGCCGCGCGAGGTCGCCGGTGCGGACCCAGCCGTCGATGAATGTTTCGGCCGTCGCTTCGGGACGGTTCCAGTATCCCTTCACGATCATCGGGCCTCGCGCCCAGAGTTCGCCCACTTCGCCGACGGGCATTTCGGTCGAGCCGTCCTCGGACATGATCTTGAGGTCGGCCACGGCGACCGGCGGGCCGCAACTCGTCGGGCGATTGAAATAGTCCTCGGAATTGTTGCCGGTGACCGTCGCCATGGTCTCGGTCATACCCCAGCCATTGCCGGGCAGCGCACCGAAGGTCTCGTAGATCTTGCGTACCAGTTCGGGGGCCGAAGGCGCGCCGCCGTAGGATATCGCCTCGAGGCTCGAGAGGTCGTAATTCTTGCGTTCGGGATGTTCGATCAGCTGCCAGGCGATCGTCGGAACCCCGCCGGTCGAGTTGATCTTCTCGCGCTCGATGAGCTGGAATGCCTTAACCGGGTCCCACTTGTGCATGAAAACCATGGTGTGGCCGGCTGCGATCGAGCCCATCAGGCCAGCCGAGCATGCGGTGACGTGGAACAGGGGGATAACCGTCAGGCCCACTCTCTGGACCGGTGCGGGCGGTTCCTCGCCGCGGCGTAGCGCTGCCACTGCAATGCTCCAGCCGCTGGAGAGGATATTGGTAGCGAGATTGCGATGGGTCCCCAGCGCTCCCTTGGGCTGCCCGGTGGTGCCGCTGGTGTAAAAGATCGTGACCTCGTCGTCGGGCGCGATATCGACATCCGGCAGTTCTGCTTCGGTCAATGCAGAGTAGTCGTTGGGCCTGCCGATGACGTCCTCGAGCCTCTCCGTCCCCTCAGGGGCCGTGGTTGCGCGAGATACGAAGGTGATTTCGAGGTCCGGAAGCTCGCTTTTATGCGGGGCGATACGCTCCCACCGCTCTTCATCGCAGACAAGGAGCTTCGCGCCCGAATTTGCCAGGCCAAAAGCGAGCTCCGGCCCCGTCCACCAGGCATTGAGGGGCACGCAGATCGCCCCGATGACCGCAGCGGCAAAGAAAGCCACGGGCCATTCGGGCAGGTTGCGCATGGCAAGTGCAACCCGGTCGCCCTTCGCCACACCCCGGGACTGGAATTCAGCGGCGAGCCTGGCGACAGCGCGGAACCACGCGTCGTAGGTTACGCGTTCATCCTCGTAGATCGTGAACAGTCTCTCGCCATGCGCCCGGCCCGCCATGGCGATGACGCGCAGGTTGGCAGGGGCATTCTTCCATACGCGCGTTGGCACGCCGCGAATGTCGATCGTTTCCATTTCGAAGCGTGCGCCGGGGGCGGTTAGCCGGGCATGGCATTCATCGCGGGTCATGGCCGGCCAGCCTTCGGGCGGCGTCCAGCCGATCGCGCGTGCGAGGTCGTTCATCAATAATCCTCTTTGGCCGCCGTCTGCGCGGCGACTCCCTCTCCAATGCTCGGTCTAACCTTCAACCGGCATTCTGCGCAAGCGGGCTTCGAAGGTAAGGTATGAGGGTGGCAAGAACAGATGAAATCGCTATTCGTGCAAAACCGAAGCATAGGTATGCGCGGAGAGGGAGATACTGATGTTCGAGCTGGCAGGTGCGGAAACGCTGGGATTCGACGGTGCACGACTGGCGCGAATCCCCGAATTCCTGGCCAGCACCTATATCGAATCGGGTCGCCTGCCCAATGCCCAGCTGGTCGTGGCGCGCAATGGAGTTCCGGTGCACTACACCCGCCTTGGTACCATGGGCGACGACAAGCGCGAACTTCGCGATGACGCGCTGTTCCGCATCGCGAGCATGACCAAGCCGATTACTTCGGTCGCCTTCATGCAGTTGGTCGAACAGTGCAAGGTGGCCCTGGAAGAGCCGGTGACGCGCGTGTTTCCTGAATTCGCCGACCTCAAGATCTATGCAGGTGGCGGCGGCTCCATCCCCTTCGCTCCGGGTGCGCCGGCCCACCCGATCCGCTTCGTCGACCTCCTGACCCACATGTCGGGCCTCACCTACGGACTGCAGAACCGCAACAACATCGATGCGGTCTACCGCGAGATCAATTTCGACTTCGCCCGCGATCACCTCGACAGCGACGGCTTCATCGACAAGCTGTCGAAGCTGCCGCTCGAGTTCGCCCCCGGACAGGGATGGAACTACTCGGTTTCGACCGACGTGCTGGGCATTGCTGTCGAGCGCATCAGCGGGATGCGCCTGGGCGAGTATTTCGAAAAGAACATCTTCGCACCACTTGGCATGAACGACACGCGCTTCGGTGTGAATTCGGACGACATCGAGCGTCTCGTCGATGCCTATGCCTACCGCCCGGGCCAGTCGCCTCGCATGATCAGCGCGGGCGCCACCAGCAAGCTGGTCAATCCCGCAACTTTCGACAGCGGCGGCGGCGGCCTCATCGGCACGATCGCCGACTATCACCGCTTCTCGGCCATGCTCCTGAACGGTGGCGAGCTCGACGGCGCACGAATTCTCAGCCCCAAGACCGTGCGCCTGATGCGCACCAACCACCTGCCGAACAATGCCGACCTTACCGAGATGTCGAGCAGCCTGTTCTCCGAAGCGAACAATGCCGGGACCGGCTTCGGACTCGGTTTCGCCATGGTGATCGACCCGGCGAAGACGCTGATGCCGTCCAGCATGGGCGAGTTCTATTGGGGCGGTGCCTATTCGACCGCCTTCTTCGTCGATCCTGTCGAGCGTATCACGATGGTTTTCATGACGCAGGTCTACCCCTCGTCCACCTATCCCATCCGCCGTCAGCTCAAGACGCTGATCTATTCCGCCCTCACCGACAGCTACGCCTGAGGAGAACGCAATGACCTCGCCCATCCGCACCGAACGCCACGACGATGTGCTTGTCGTCATTTCCGACAATCCGCCGGTAAACGCACTGGGCCAGGCGGTGCGCGCCGGGCTCAAGGATGCCATCGGCGAGGCACTTGCCGACGACAGCATCAAGGCCGTCGTCATTCGCTGCGACGGGCAGACCTTCTTCGCGGGCGCCGACATCACCGAATTCGGCAAGCCGCCGGTCGGACCGAACCTTCCCGAAACGCTCGACGCGATGGAAGCCAGCGACAAGCCTGTGGTCGCTGCGATTCACGGCACCGCGCTTGGCGGCGGGTGCGAGGTTGCCCTCGCCTGCCATTACCGCGTCGCCGTGCCCTCCGCGAAAATGGGTCTCCCCGAAGTCAAGCTTGGCCTTATTCCCGGCGCGGCAGGAACCCAGCGCCTGCCGCGGCTAGTCGGCGCCGAGGCTGCTCTGCCGATGGTCGTCGGCGGCAATCCCATCTCGGCGAAGAAGGCCAAGGAGATAGGCCTGCTCGACGAAATCGTTGGGGAAGGCACGCTGGAATCCGACGCGATCGCGTTCGCACGGTCGAAGATCGGCCAGCCGGTCCCGCGCGCCTCGGAAGGTACGGCCAATGAAGACGGTGTCCGCGACCCCGACCTGTTCGACCGCTTCCGCGCCTCGCAGGCCCGCCAGATCCGCGGCTTCGACGCGCCCAATGCCGCGATCGAGGCGGTCAAGGCCGCGGGGCAGCTGCCCTACGCCGATGGGGTAAAGAAGGAACGCGAGCTGTTCATGAAGCTCATGACCGGCACGCAGAGCGCGGCAATGCGTCATTATTTCTTCGCCGAGCGTGCCGCCAACAAGATCGACGATGTGCCCAGGGACACGCCGCTGATCCCGATCAGGAAGGTCGGCGTCATCGGGGCCGGCACCATGGGTGGCGGCATATCGATGAATTTCCTTTCCGCAGGTATCCCGGTGACGATCCTCGAAATGGCCCAGGATGCGCTTGAGCGCGGCACCGGGACAATGCGCAGGAACTATGAGAACACCGCCAAGCGCGGGCGCATGACCACCGAACAGGTCGAAAACGCCATGGGCCTGCTGACACCGACGCTTTCCTACGACGATCTTGCCGATTGCGACCTCGTGATCGAGGCGGTCTACGAGAACATGGACGTCAAGAAGCAGGTCTTCGCCAAGCTCGACGAAGTGGTGAAGCAGGGCGCCATCCTGGCGTCGAACACCAGCTACCTCGACGTCGACGAGATCGCCACCGCAACCAAGCGGCCGGGCTACGTGCTCGGCATGCACTTTTTCTCGCCCGCCAATGTCATGAAGCTGCTGGAGGTCGTGCGCGGCAAGGAGACCCGGCACGATGTCCTGGCGACGGTGATGAAGCTTGCCAAGACCATCGGCAAGGTCGCCGCCGTGTCGGGCGTCTGCCCCGGCTTTATCGGCAACCGCATGCTCTCGAAGCGCCAGGAACAGGCTAATGCGTTGATCATGGAAGGCGCCAACTATTGGGACGTCGACGACGTGCTGCTGGAATTCGGCTTTCCGATGGGTCCGTTCCAGATGGGCGATCTCGCCGGCATCGATATCGGCTGGCACCGTGATCCGACCAAGGTCACCACAATCCGCGAGGCACTCTGCGCGGCGGGCCGCTTCGGCCAGAAGAACGGCAAGGGATTCTACGACTATGACGAGTCCCGCAACCGGACCCCGTCGGACGAGGTGAAGGCGATCATCGCCGATTTCGCCACCAAGGAAGGCAAGGCGCAGCGCGAGATCAGCAAGGATGAAATCCGGGAACGACTGCTCTACCCCATGGTCAACGAAGGCGCGAAAATCCTTGAGGAAGGAATGGCCCAGCGTTCGAGCGACATCGATGTCGTCTGGATCAACGGCTACGGCTGGCCCCTTTACACGGGCGGCCCGATGCACTGGGCCGAAACCATCGGCCTCGATACAGTCGTCGCCGGTCTGGAAAAGTACGGCCTGCCGGTCAGCGATTATCTGAAAGGCAGGGCCGAAGGCGGGGGCAAGTTCTAGAACTTGCCCCAAGTGCGACATTTTCGAAACGACGGTACGGCAATCGACGTTTTGAAGGGTACATTTATCCGTTATCCCTTGACATAAAACAAGGACACCAGTTCAATTTCGACGAGAGGGTATGTGCTCAGAAGGGCAAGCCCGGAGGAGAGGAGATACTGATGAGGAAGTTTGGATTGCGTCACACCTGCGCCATCGGTGCGCTGGCCGTTTCCACGCTGCTGGCGTCGCCGGCCTTTGCACAGGACCAGGGCGGAGAAGACGAGGATACCGCAGCCACCGAAGACCGCATCGTCGTCACCGGTTCCTATATCCGCGGCACACCCGAAGATGCTGCTCTTCCGGTTGACGTGCTGTCCAACGAAGAGCTCCAGAACAAGGGCATCTCCTCGCCGCTCGAACTGATCAAGGAATTGCCGTCGGTAGGCTCCGTCCTCGGCGATACCAACCAGTTCTCGACCGCTGCACAGGGGTTCCAGGGCAATGGCTCGATCAACCTTCGCGGCCTTGGCGCAACGCGCACCCTCGTCCTCGTCAACGGCAAGCGTACGATCCAGGCTCCGGGCGACGGTTTCAGCGACACGAACTTCATTCCGATGTTCGCCCTGCAGCAGGTCGAAATCCTCAAGGACGGCGCAGCAGCCACCTATGGCTCCGACGCGATTGCCGGTGTTGCCAACTTCATCACCCGCAAGAACTTCGACGGTGTGGAAGTTGCCGGTGACTGGACCTTCATCGACGGTTCCGACGGCAACTATAACATCAGCGCGCTGGTCGGTAAGAACTTCGGCGATGTGAACCTGCTCGTCGGTGCCGGCTGGCAGCACAGGTCCGAACTCTCGACCACGGCTCGTTCCTATACCAGCCAGCCGTATGACCAGAACGCGTCCGGCTATTCGGCACTTGCCACCCCGGGCCTGTTTGCCGTGACGTATATCGGTTCTACCGGCGTCAACACGATCCTCTCGCAGGACAAGGGCTGTAACGAGCTCGGCGGCTTCAACACCCCGCCGGTCTGTCGCTTCACCTATATTCCGTTCGACAACATCACCGAAGACGAGGACCGCTACCAGGTCTACGCGCAGGCCGATGCGGACCTGTCCGACAAGGCGCGCTGGCATGCTAGCGCCCTCTGGGCCAAGACCGATCTCGAGAGCCTGAACTATTCGCCGGCTTTCCCGCCGACGCAGGGTCCGAACGGTTCCGGCTTCGTCAGTGCCTTCACGACCTCGGTCAACAACCCGGCGGTAGCCGCATTCCTGACGCAGCAGGGCCTGCCGCAGTCGGGTGGTGCCAATGGCACGCTCTTCCGCGTGACCAACGTCTACTACCGCCCGTTCGGCTTCATCGGCAATCCGCGTGATGAAGAACGCGGCGCTGGCCAGGGTCTTGCAAAGAACAACGCATGGCGCGTCAACACCGGTTTCGAATTCGACATCGGCGACAACCTGGTGCTCGACCTCGACGGCACCTACTGGCGCTCGGCCCGTACGGCCTATGCCCCGGGCATCATCGGTTCGCGCCTGCAGGCCGCGCTCAACGGTTTCGGCGGTGCAGATTGTACCGGCACCACCGCAGGGGCCAACGGCTGCCAGTGGTTCAACCCGTTCGTCCTTGCCGGACCTTCGAACCCGACGCTGGATATCGCCAACCCCTACTACCAGCCCGGTTTCGAGAACGATCCCGACCTGGTCGCATGGCTGCAGGTTCCGAACGGCACCTTCCAGCGTGAAGAACAGTGGATTGCCGATGCCGTCCTTTCTGGTGGCACGGG
Organism: Qipengyuania sp. RANM35; assembly: GCF_041021145.2. Taxonomy (NCBI): domain Bacteria; kingdom Pseudomonadati; phylum Pseudomonadota; class Alphaproteobacteria; order Sphingomonadales; family Erythrobacteraceae; genus Qipengyuania; species Qipengyuania sp. RANM35. The sequence goes on from NZ_CM196433.1 coordinate 1,890,909, forward strand.
CTTCGAACTGCCCGGCGGTGAAGTCGCCTTCGCAGTCGGTGCCCAGTACCGTAAGAACAACTTCATCAGCCGTCCGCTCGACGACACGTCGAACCTCAACATCAACCCCTGCTTCCGTGAAGGCGATACGAGCTGCGTCGGCACACCGACTGAAGGCGTGGGTCCGTTCATCTTCCTCGGCGGCACCCGCCCGACGAAGCTGGACCAGAGTGTCTACGCACTCTTCACCGAGTTGCAGTTGCCCATTCTCGACAATCTCGAGCTGACTGCAGCCATCCGCTACGAAGATTACGGCGATCCCATCGGCTCGACGATCAATCCGAAGGCGGCTGTCCGTTTCGAGGCAACCGACTGGCTGACGCTGCGCGGCTCGATCGGCACCACCTTCCGCGGCCCTCTGGCCAGCAACGTCGATCCGAACTTCGTGACGGCGCTGCAGGGACTGACCGCGACCGGCGGCAACTACAAGTCGGTCGACATTTACGGTAATCCCGATCTCAAGCCGGAGACCGCGCTTACCTACAACCTCGGCTTTATCGTCAACACCGGTGGGCTGACCTTCAGCGCCGACTTCTGGACCTATGACTTCAAGGACCAGATCGTCATTACCCCGGCCGATGCCATTGCCAGCTACGTAGGCAACGGACAGACCAGCGGTACCGCAGCGGTCGATTGTTCGAGCGAACTGGTCGACCTGATCACCTTCTCGGGCAACGCCTGTACCCAGGGGACGACTACGGGGCTCGATATCGCTCGCGTTCGCACCCAGTACGTCAATGGTCCGGACGTGAAGGTTCGTGGCATCGACTTTGCTGCCAATTACGACATAGATGCCGGCTTCGGCGTCATCTCGATCGGCGGCAACGCGACCTGGAACATCGAGTACACGACCGACGACTTCTTCGTGAACGACATCCTCGTCACACCGTCATACGACGCCGTCGGTTTCGGCAACTACTTCCGCGACCCTGGCACGCTGCCGGAATGGCGTGGCAACGGTTACGTCAACCTCAACACCAGCGGGCTGAACCTGCGCTACTCGGTGAACTATATCGACAGCGTGTTCGACGAACGCTGCAAGGCCGACCCCTGCTTCGCCATCTCCGGTGTCCCGGCTGGCAGCAACTACGGCAAGAACAGCGGGAGCTATACGCAGCATGACCTGGTGGCGAACTACACGCTCCCCATCACCTTCGCTGAAGTGCAGCTGACCGCAGCGGTCCTCAACATCTTCGATGAAGAGCCGGCTCAGGCTTACCTGCCGCTCGGCTACAACCCCTTCATCGGTAACGGGATCGGACGCAACTATCGCATCGGCCTTCGCACGAAGTTCTGATCGACGCGATCCAGGTAAGAAAGGGCCCGGAGTTCACGCTTCGGGCCCTTTTCCTTTGCCCTCAATAGGAGAAGCACGATGTCATCATTCGATCTCACAGGCAAAATCGCCGTTGTCACCGGGTCGAGCCGCGGTATCGGCCGCGCAATCGCCGAAGGTCTCGCCGCACAGGGCGCGCGGGTCGTCATCTCGAGCCGCAAGCAGGACGCCTGCGAAGAAGTGGCCGCTGCAATCAATTCGGTTCATGGTGATGGCACTGCTGTCGCCATTGCTGCCAGTATCTCGGAGAAAGCCCAGCTCGAGGACCTTTTCGCACAGACGAAGGCAGCACTCGGGCCGGTCGATATCCTCGTCTGCAATGCCGCCAGCAATCCCTACTATGGTTCGATGGACGGAATTGCCGACGAACAGTTCCGCAAGATCCTCGACAACAATGTCATCTCGAACCACTGGCTCATCCAGCTTGCCCTGCCCGACATGCGCACCAAGGGAGACGGCGCGATCGTAGTGATCAGTTCGATCGGCGGGCTGCGCGCATCGACGACCATTGGGGCCTACTGCATATCGAAGGCGGCCGACTTCCAACTGGTTCGCAATTACGCCGCAGAGAACGGGAAGCATGGCATCCGCGTCAACGGGATCGCCCCCGGCCTGGTGAAGACCGATTTCGCCAAGGCCCTGTGGGATAATCCGGAGGCCCTGGCGGCGACTGAGCGGGCGCTCGCGATGCGCCGCATCGGGGAACCCGATGATATTGCGGGCGCTGCGGTCTACCTTGCGTCGCCAGCAGCCCGCTGGACTACCGGCCAGACCATCGTGGTCGACGGTGGAGCGACGATCTAGCGCGCGGCCGCGAGTTCCTCGAGAGCTGGAACCAGCCCTCGAGCGAGCTCTCTCGCCGCCTGGGACGTAGCAGTGCTGTCGGTCTCGTCGCCGACTTCATACGTGTAGGCCGGAATGTCGTAGGTCTCATGGAACCAGTTTTTCGATGTTCCAGAGCCCGGATTGGCGTTCCTTCGCTCGATGGTGAACGGGTAGCCTGCGATGCTTTCCGTTCGTGACCCGAGCCATGCTGAGAGGAAACGCTCCTCTGCGGCATCGGTCTCGTCCTCGCCCTGGACGTAGAACAGGTTTTCCCTGGTTGAATGGAAGTCGACCATCAGCACCGGGCTGCGGCCTTCGCCAAGTCCGTTCAGCAGATCGCCTACCGAACGGGTTTCGGGCTGGGTAAAATCTCCCCAATCGCGATTGAGGTCACGCCCCCCCAGATTTGCCCGCCAATGCCCCCGCGCAACACCATCCGGATTGAGCAACGGGATGACGATGAACTGGAAACGCGCTCCATCGATACTTCCGTTCGCGAAAAGACTGCCGATCTCCTCGACGAAGGCCTCCATTGCAACGGCGCCACTGACCTCGGGAGGATGGGCTCGCCCGAGGAGCAGGACTACGCGGGCGGCGTTTTCATCGCCCAGACGGATCGCCTCTACTGGCCGACCATCGCGACTAAGACCGATAGCCTCGCTGTGCGCCACTCCGGTGGCGGCGAGCCTGGACGCAAGGCCGGCATACCGGGATGAAGTGAAAAGCTCCTGGCCGCTTACGGTACCGACACCGGCGGGCAGTTCGAAGGTGGCGCTCTTCCCATCGGCAGAAACCGCGGGCTCAATCACCACGGAACCCTCCGAACTTGCGACCTTTGGGCGATAGCGGTGCTTGCCTTCAAGGTAATCCAGCCGGACCGTCACCGGGTCGCCTGCCTTCGCTTCGTAGCGGAAGGCATACCAGGGACTGGGATTGATCGGGGGGGCGTGTTCGGGGCTCACCAGTACCGCGAAGGATCGCTCTCCTTCGATTACGCAGCGCGATTGCGATGCTCCCTCGAAATCGAAAGCAATCGTAACCGATGCGGTTGCGCAGGCATCGCGCGCCACCGGCAGTCCCTCGGGAGCAACAAGCGATGGCGCGCAACCGCCGATGGCAAGAGCGAGCGCTACCCCCAGCAGCGCCCGCCCTGCCCTGTCGTCCCGATCAGAACTCCTTGCGCAATTCGACATGGAATACCCGTCCGCGTGCACTGTGCAGTTCGCTGTAATAGCCGAACTGCTCATCTGCCAGCGGCGGATCCTTGTCGAAGAGATTGTTGATCGCGAACCGCAGCCTCGTTCCATCGAGGGGCGTGTCGTTCTTGATCGAATAGGAGATCGAAAGGTTGAACGTGATCTGGTCGTCGACGCGGTAGAAGTTGCCGTTCGGATCGTCGGTATCGAGCAGCACGTCACGCGTCACACTCGTATCCCAGACTTCACCGACATAGTTGGCGAAGAGACCCACATCGACTGGGCCCCTGTCCCAGTTGATCGAACCGCTGAAGCGCCACTTCGGACGACCCTCGATCTCGAGCAGTTCGCCGAGACCGCCAACCGTAACGTCTGCCGGCAAGCTGCCATCTGCGATGCCGGCAAGGAGCTCCTGGCTGTCGGGGCCTGCCGACTGCACGAAGCTTTCCAGCCGCGCGGCATTGAAACGCAGACGGAACTTGCCGAGACCGAAGTCCGGCACGCGGTAGAAGAGACCGAAGTCCCATCCCTTCGAAACGCGGCTGTCGAGGTTGAGATAGGGGTCGAGAACGCGGATGATCTCGCCGGCCGGGGCAAGGCTGGTCCCGTTGAACAGCGCGACGTCCTCGGCCGTCGGCGTTTCGCGGATGACATTGGGATTGGTGCTGCCATTGAGGCGGCGCAAGAGATCGAGCGCGATCGCATTGTCGTCGCCAAAGGTACCGACCAGTCCACGTTGCTCGACACGCCAGTAATCGGCAGTGAGAGTCAGGCCGGGAAGGAAACCCGGCTCGAGCACGACACCGAGATTGATGCTCTCGCTATCTTCGGGAACGAGGTTTTCGGTGCCCGAACGGAAGCTGACCGTGCTGGCGCCCGGGCATGCACCAAGGTTCGTCAGCGTCCCCTTCTCGACCTGCGCCTGGCAGAAGACGAGATCGTCGCGCGTATTGACGCGCGTAGTGCCCTCGTCGTTCACCTGCACGAGGTTCGGCGCACGGAACCCTTCCGACCATGCGCCGCGGAAAGTGACCCCGGGCACGGTAGTCCACGATGCCGCAATACGCGGGACCATCGCGGTTTCCTTGATGTCGGTGAACCGCTCGATGCGACCGGCCACCTGGACGTTAAGTTCCTCGACCAGCGGAATGTTCATGTCTGGTCCGACCAGCGGAACGAACACCTCGGCATAGGCCGAATAGACATTGCGCTTGCCGCTGGTGTCCGGCGACGGACTGGTACCCACGACGTCGCTGCCGATGAACTCGCCCGTGATGCTGTCGGTAAAGGTAATGGTGCCGTCGAGACGCGGATCGCGATCGTCGTAGAACGTCTCGCGACGCCATTCGACGCCTGCGGCAACGCCGAGATTGCCGCCGGGCAGCGAGAACAGGTCATCGCGGCTGACCTTGAAGTCCGCAAGGGCAAGGCTAGTGCCGCCCTTGCGGAAGACGTCGATACGCATCGAGTCCATGGTCGCCTGCGAGTTGGGCGTGCAATCGCCTTCACCCGGATCGCCCAGGCAACCGCCGTTGAAGGGATTGTAGGCGTCCGGTGTGGTGCGATTGATCGCCGCCTGGGCCAACGTCATGGACACACGGTTACGCGCAAGGTCGACTACGTCCGCCTCCGAGTAGAGGAAGCCGGTGTCAAAGTCCCACGACCCGAAATTCCCGCGGAACCCGCCGACGAGGCGAAAGACATCCTTGTCCACCGTGACATCACGACTGCCGATATCGACGAAACGATAACGCTCGAGGTCGATGTCGGCCCCGCCCGCGGCGATGGTAATACGGGGATCGGTAAGGCGATTGGGGCTGCCGACCGGGCCGAAGGGGTTCCAGTAGGCATTCCGCGAAATGCGAAACGGCGTGGCGCCCAGGATGGCGGAGGCCTCGTTGTTGCGCCGGCTTTCCGAGCGGTAGTAGCTGCCCTCGAAATAGGCTTCGATGTTATCGGTGAGGTCGTAGCTCAGCAGCGCCATCGCGTTGTAGCGCTTCTTTTCGCTGATCAGCGTGCCATCATAATTCTGGTTGTAGCGTACGTCGGACGTGGGCGTCGTCCCGTTGCGGGCGCAAATGCCATTGCCGAAATCGAGCCTGCAATTGGGGAAGTAATCGGGTTGCAGGTAGAAATCGTCGTCCCCAATCGGAGTGCGGCTGGACGGTGCCTGGATATCGAACTGACCGAACGGGCCGAACGTGTTGCGATTGTTGAACGAGGCGTCGCCTTCGAAGTCGGTGCCCACCACCAGGGGTAGGCGGTTCTCGTCCGCAGCGTAATACCGTTCCGAGGTCGGCATGCCGTTTTCGTAGAAATAGCCGCCATAGACGGTGATATTGCCCCGACCGCCGCCGAAATCGAACCCATAGCCACCGCTCAGCCGATAGCTGTAGAGGCTGGTGCCGTCGGACATGCGGTAGTCGCCCTCGACAAAACCACCGGTCATGTCGCCCTTGAGCACGGTGTTGACCACACCCGCGACCGCGTCGGCACCATAAATGGCGGATGCACCATCGCGGAGGACCTCGATCCGCCTCACGCTACCGGGCGCGATCTCATTGGTGTCGGAGCTGACGACAGGCACGAGCAACTCGGTCTGGAAGCCCGGGTGCAGTGTCATGCGCCGCCCGTTGATGAGGAGGAGCGTGTTTCCGGTCCCCAGATCACGCAGGTTGATCGAGCCGACGTCGCCGCGTGCGCTGTTCTGGGTGGTTGCGTTCTGCTCGTTGAAGGCCACCGTACCCGCCTGCGGGATGGCCCGGAACAGCTCGTCACCCGATGACGCGCCGGTGTTCGCGATCGCTTCTTCGTCGAGTACGGTCACGGGCAGGACGTCGTTTATCTGCGCGCCCTGGATGCGCGTGCCGGTAACGAGGATCGTGGGTTCTTCCGTTTCATCCGCTGCCGCTGCCGGTGCCGGCACTTCCTGCGCACTGGCGATCGTTGCCGATGCCAGCAGGCTGGTGCCCGACAACAGGACGAGTTTCCTCATGGTCGCGATGTTCATTGTTCTTCCTCCCGAACATTCTTTCTCAGTTGCGTTTCAAGCCACGCGGCGAACAGTTCGGGCCACTGGCTCAATGTCTGATCCGGCGTTCCCAGGCCCCAACCGTGACCTCCCTCGCCGAAGATATGAAGTTCCGCTGGCGCCCCCTTGGCGCGCAATGCCTGGAACAGGGAAATGCCGTGTGCGGGCGGCGTGATCGGGTCGTCGGCCGCCGAAAAAATGATGGTCGGCGGCGCATCCTTGGTCGCGTAGGTATCGAGCGACCAGGCGTCTTCGGCCTCGCGCGTCGGCTTCTCGCCGATGATCTCCTTGCGTGTCCGCGTGGTGTCGAACGGCTTGCGAAGCGAGACGACAGGAAAAAGCAGGGCGGCAAAGTCCGGACGTGCGCTTGCCTGCTCGAATCGATCAGCTCCAGAATATAGCGCGCGCGAAGGCTGGAGGGCGGTGAAGCCTGCGAGGTGACCTCCAGCGGAAAAGCCCATGATACCGATCGCGTCGGGTCGAATGCCGAAGTCCGCGGCGCGCGCGCGGATGATCTTCATTGCGCGCTGGGCATCCGCAAACGGGGCCGATGCTTCCCAGCCGTCGTTGGGAAGGCGGTAAAGGAGCTCGAACACTGTGTAGCCGCGGTTCTGCAGCCAGAGCGCGATCGGCGTGCTTTCCTTCCACAATTGGATGCGGAAATAGCCTCCACCGCCACAAACGAGCACGGCTCGGCCGTTGGAATGGTTCGGACGGTAAACTCTCATCCGTGGGGTCGAAATGTTGGAGACCGCACCGTATCCGGCACCCTCACCACCGATCTTCTCGGGTCCCCTCACCTGACCCCGCCCCGGAGGCGAGCCGGGCCAGAGAGGGATGTCCTCGACTTCGTGCGCGAAGATGCGGGCGGGGGTCAGAGCTACCCCCGCCACGCACCCTGCGACGGTGACGCCAGAGAGGAATTGGCGCCTTCCGATCACGCGAGCCCCCCGAGCTTGGCGTCGATCGCTTCGCTATGCGGTCCGCTCCGCTCGTGCCTTTCGATATCCTGTTCCGGGAGAGGCATCGGATTGCCGGCCAAGGCCGCGACGAGTCTTTCGCGATCCAGCGCGTTTTCCCAGCGCGCGACGACAATGGTGGCCACTGCGTTTCCGATGAAATTCGTGAGGGCCCGACACTCGCTCATGAAGCGGTCGATGCCGAGGATGAGGGCCATGCCCGCCACCGGAACCGAGGGCACGACCGAAAGGGTAGCGGCGAGGATGACAAAACCAGCGCCTGTCACACCGGCCGCTCCCTTCGAACTGATCATCGCGACGAGAACCAGTGCGACCTGTTCGCCCAGCGACAGGTCGATGCCCACCGCCTGCGCAATGAACAGCGCTGCAAGAGTCATGTAGATGTTCGTGCCGTCGAGATTGAAGGAATACCCCGTGGGCACCACCAAACCGACCACCGTCTTCCGACAACCGGCAATCTCCATCTTCTCCATCAGGCTCGGCAATGCCGCTTCCGACGACGAGGTACCCAGAACGAGCAGCAGCTCTTCGCGCAGATATTTGATCAGTGCGAAAATGGAGAAGCCTGTCGCCCACGCCATGGTGCCCAGCACGACGAGTACGAAGACAAGCGAAGTCAGGTAGAAAGTGCCCACGAGCGCGGCGAGGCTTGCAAGCGAGCCGATGCCGAACTCGCCGATGGTGAACGCAATGGCACCGAAGGCCCCGATCGGCGCCAGCTTCATGAGCATGTGCACCAGCTTGAAGATGACCTGGCTGAACGAGCCCAGCACGTCGTACACCAGGTCGCTGTGCGGGCGCGTCGCGGCGATGGCAACGCCGCTGAGTATGGCGACCAGGAGCACCTGGAGGATCGACCCGCTGGTGACGGCGCTGAAAAAGGTCGTGGGTATGATGCCGAGCAGAAAGCCCGAGATCGTCGTCTCCTCGGCCGTGCTCGCGTAGTTCGCGACGGCCTCCGTATCGAGCGTTGCGGGATCGATGTTCAGTCCTGCGCCCGGCTGCACCACGTTCGCAACGACAAGGCCCACGATCAGCGCGAGGGTCGAGAAAAACAGGAAATAGGCGAACGCCTTCCACGCAACGCTGCCGACCGAGGACATGTCCTTCATGCCCGCGATGCCGGTTGCGACGGTGACGAAAATGACGGGCGCGATGATCATCTTCACGAGATTGATGAAAGCATCACCAAGCGGTTTCAGGGATGCGCCGAACTCCGGGAAGAAATGCCCAGCAAGCGCGCCGACGATGATCGCCGCAACGACCTGGGCATAGAGACGCTTGTAAATTGGCGTGCGACCTTGCGGCATTTGCGCAGCTGCCGCTGCACCGTGGCTTGCGACCAAGTTTCCCTCCCTGTGTTCGCGTCTGGGCGCGTTCTCGGGAAGATTGTGCAATGCTGGCAGAGGAATCGGCAACCTTGCCGAGGCCGAACTATCATCAACGTATTTTCAGATACTTATGCTGACCAATCGAGCTGTCTGTGCGGAAAACCGCACATGACGATTGCTAATTGTGCGGATTTCCGCACATTGCATATCCATGGGGGGCAAGACGAAACTCATCCAGGTCACGCGTTGGGCGGCACTCTTGGCCGGAGTCGCGACTGTCATTTGGGGTGGCCTCTGGGTCACGGACTCGGCGATGCGGAGCCGGGCTGTGGGCGAAGAAGCGAACGCGGCGCGCAACGAAGCCGCGATCCTTGCTGCCAGCCTCAACAGCGAACTCGATAAATTCAGCCTGCTGCCTATGGCTCTTACGAGAGACCCGCAGGTGAAGGCCCTCGTGGAAGGCGACCTTGGCGAGGCGGCATCGCTCAACCGAAGGCTGGAAACCCTGGCGACCCAGTCCGATGCCGCAGCAATCTATGTCATGGAGCGCGACGGACGTACGCTTGCCGCGAGCAATTGGAATCTTCCGACCAGCTTCGTAGGTTCCAACTACGCGTTCCGCGACTATTTCAAGCGGGCGATCGAACGCGGGTCGGCGACCCAATTCGCCTTGGGCACCGTGAGCCGAAAGCCGGGTCTCTATATCGCCAGCCGCATCGGTCCGGCCGGAAAACCCTCGGGCATTGTCGCCGTTAAGGTCGAATTCGATGCCACGGAAGACAGTTGGCGGCGCACGACACGCGGCGTCTACGTGACCGACGCCGATGGCGTCGTCCTTCTTGCAAGCGATCCGTCTTGGCGGTTCCATATCCTTCCCGGTAATGAGGCCAAGGAACGCGACCTCGATCTCGATCTCAAGCAATTCGGGCTGAGCAAGCTACCAGCTCTGGAAATCGACCGGCGCGACCGCGGCGGGGAGATTGTCCAAGTCCCCCTGGTCGAAGCACAGCAGACAATTTCTCCCGCGGGTTGGGACCTCCACCTTTTCGTCGACCCAAGCCCACGCATCGCTGCGGCCGTGGCGACCGGGAGATTGGCCTTCGTCCTTGCACTGGCTGCGCTTGGTGCCCTTGCCATTGCCGCCTTGCTTGTCCGGCGTCGTCACCGGACGAGGGAGGCGGCAGTGGTCGCAGAAAGGACGGCCATCCTGCGCGACCAGCTCTCGCAAGCGAACCGGCTGGCGACGCTGGGTCAGATATCCGCCGGTGTGAACCATGAGATCGGGCAGCCCGTTGCAGCGCTCCGCCTTTTCGCCGAAACCGGAGAAAAGCTCGTCACCTCCGGTCGCTCTGAAGAGGCTGCGGCAAACTTTCGCGAGATTACCCGGCTTGCTGACCGGATTGGGCGGATTACGGGCGAGTTGCGAAGATTCAGCCGGCGGAATCCCGCCGAGCCGCGCGTCGCTGCGATCCGCGAGATCATCGAAGGGGCTTTGCTGCTGCTACATGATCGCATTGTTTCGCGTGAGGCGGGAATATTGCTCCCCCCTGCGGAACTTCTTGACGTCGAAGTGGCCGCCGAACACGTCCGGCTGGAGCAGGTCCTGGTCAACCTGCTCCAGAATGCACTCGATGCGAGCGGCCCCGAGGCACGGGTATCTATCGAACTCACTATTGCCGAGCGTGATGTGCGCCTCCACGTCCTGGATGAAGGCAGTGGGATCGACGAGCGGCAGAAGGAAAAGCTCTTCCACCCCTTTGCTACGACGAAACAAGATGGTCTTGGCTTGGGCCTGGTCATTTCGCGCGACATCATGCGTGATCTCGGCGGAGACCTGATTTTTGCTCCGCGCGCCAACAGAACCTGCTTCACCATGATCATACCGAGGTCGCTGTGACAGACCTGCTGATACAGGTGCTCCTGGTGGAGGATGATGACGCGCTGCGCGCAAGCGCCACTCAGGCACTCGAGCTCGAAGGGTTTGCGGTTGTCGCCTTCGCGGAAGCGGAAACACCGTTGCGATTGCTCACTCCTGACTTTCCCGGCGTGGTCGTCAGCGACGTCAGGCTTCCCAAGCTTGATGGGCTTGAGTTCTTTCAACGACTGCGGGCGATCGATTCCGGACTGCAAGTCATCTTCACGACGGCGCACGGCGACATCGAGATGGCCGTCGGCGCCATGCGCGACGGTGCTGCAGACTTTTTTACCAAGCCTTACTCGATCGCCCGTCTTGCCCATGCGGTCAGGCAGGCGCTGCGACAGCGTGCCCTGGTCCTCGAGAACCGCAAGTTGCGTGCCCAGCTGGACGGAGAAACCAGCAGGGCGACTTCGGTGCAATCCGCTGCAGCACGGCGGCTTGAAGCAATCACGGATGAAGTGGCACGAACCGACGCGGACCTTTTGCTGCGGGGTGGTCCCGGGTCAGGCAAGAGCCATAGAGCCCGGCAAATCCATGAACGAAGCGCCCGTTCTGGGCGCGCCTTCGTAACCGTCGACCCCGGCTTGTTCGCTAACGCCGAGGCAGACTTGCTGCTATATGGTCGAGACCCCTCTGTGGCGCTTTCGCGATCGGGGATGATTGAACGTGCCAACGGGGGCACCCTTGTCTTGGAAGACATCGACCAGATCCCGTTCGCCGCGCAGGCACGTCTCGCCGGCCTCGTCGACAATCGAAGTTTTCTGGCCCTGGGCGCGGCCAATCCGCGCAGTGTCGACCTTCGCATTATCGCTACGGCCCGTGACGGATCAGTATTGGCGGGCAACCCTCTCGCGGAAAGGCTGACGGGCATCACCATCGCATTGCCCTCCCTTGGCGAAATGCGAGAAGATATCCCATCCACGTTTCGCCGCTTTGTCTCGGAATTCGAACGTGAGTTCGAGCGCGAAGCCGAAGCGGTGACAGAAGCGGAGTGGCATCACCTGCTGACACACTCGTGGCCTGGCAATTTTCGCGAACTGCGCATGTACGCGCAAAACCTCGTACTCGGTCTGACTCGAATGGCGGACACCGGGGAAGCGCAAGCAACGGGCTCCAGCCTCCGGGACATGCTAGCCGCCTTTGAAAGGACGGTTCTCGAGGATGCCCTCGCAAAAACCGGAGGCAACGTTGGTGAAGTGCAACGTGCGCTCTCGATCCCGCGCAAAACGCTTTACGACAAACTAGGAAAGCACGGCATCCTGCCCGCCGCGTTTCGCGACAACTGAGCACGCAAAGAATCAACGGAAACGACCAAACCCCGCCGAGACAGCGGAGTCTGATCGGGCTCGAAGACTAGCGCGCCCGTCCGCGCGCGCTGACCGGCCAGATGTCGACGAGCGTGTCGCCTTGGACCACGTGGTAGTGGTCGTAGAGATTCACGGTCGGGTCGCAGTGGGGCACCACCAGGCTGACAGGATCCCCCGGGCGAAGGCGAGTGCCGATATCCGGGCCCACCAGCGCGCCATGTTCGTCGCCCATGAAGGCGAAGACCGTATCGGGCGACGCACCCTTGCCGACCCGCGGCGATCCGCCGTCGGTCGACAGCGACTTGAAGCCGGAATCGATCGTGACCAGGGCGCTGTGATTGGCGCTGACCACGCGCGCGTCGACCGCAAGCGAGGTCTCGAAGGGAGCCTTCCCGCTGCCGTCGAGGTCGCAGTCGAGATACTGCGTATCCATGAAGACATAGGATCCGGTCTGGAGTTCGGTGAACACCCCCAGCGCAAGGTCGATGGCGTGGGTACCGGTGCCGGAACCGGTGACGATCTCGGGCGGAAAGCCAGCTTCGGACAGCGCACCCAAGACGCCTTGGAGGTAACTCGTGCGCTCCTCGATGGCGGCCCGGCGGGCAGGAAAATCCTCGATATGCTGCTGCATGCCACAATAGAACTGCACGCCGCGCAGGCGCAGCCGCCCGCAATCGGCGATCGTTCGCGCCAATTCGACGGCCGCTTCGACCGATGCGACGCCGGTGCGGCGAATACCGGGATCGATATCGATCACCACATCGAGACTCGCATCGCTGCGGGCCAGTGCCTCGTCGATAGCCCAGGCGACCTGCGGGTGGTCGACTGTCGCCATCAGTCCTTCTGAGTGGATGGCAAGGTTCGCCAGACGTTCGATTGCGGCAGGCGCAGCCACGGGTGAGGTGATCAGCACGCCTGCCACCCCCGCGTCGACCATCACCTCGGCCTCGCCGATCTTGGCGCAGCACACCCCCACCGCGCCGGCGGCAATCTGCCGGTGCGCGATGTCGACGCTCTTGTGCGTCTTGGCATGCGGGCGCAGCGCCACTCCCTTGTCCGTCGCCTTTGCCTGCATCGCGGCGATGTTGCGCTCGAGCAGGTCGAGATCGAGCACCAGCACAGGCGTGTTGAGCGCGGCCCGCGATCCCTGCTGGCCTATCAGGTGCTCATGCAGTTCGCGGTCGTCCATCAGCCGAACAATTCTTCGAGGTGCGGGTTGAGAAACTTGCCGTCAGGATCGACCGTCCGGCGCACCTCGCGGTAGCGCTCTGCCATGGGATAGAGCGCACCGACTTCGTCACGCCTCAGCGTATGGCGCTTTGCCCAGTGCGGCCTTCCTCCATGGGCGCGGAAGATTGCCTCTGCATCCGCAAACAGATTGCGCCATGGCATCTTGGCATACTGGTGCATCGATATCGCCGCGACCGGACCCGCATTCATCGGGCTCATCCAGATGTCATCGGCAGCGACGATGCGAAACTCGAAGGGGAATGAAACCGGCAGCCGCTTCTTGCGGATCCAGATGACAACTTCTTCCAGCGTTTCCAGCCCGACCGCCTGGGGCATCTCGTACTCCATTTCCTCGAAGGGAATTGTGCGGTCGGAAGGAAAGATCGTGTGCGCGGGTCCTCTGCGCCGCCCGTTCATGTTCGATCGCATGATCAGGCGTTGCAGGGTGGGCACAAGCGGGGGAACAATCGCGCCGATGTTGAGCAGGCGACGGAAACTGTCCTCTTCCATGTCCGTCGTCGTCGGCGGCGGGTCGCAGGGATCACATGGCTCCAGCGTCTTGAGGATGACCGTGTCGGCATGCGGAAAGAGCCAGAACTCGACATGGCGCAGTTCGGTTGCCAGCTCGAAATACTTCTCGCGCACCTCGCCCCAAGGTAGCTTCTCGATCCGTTCGGCCAGGTGATAGGCTGGGACCACGTCGCACTCGATTTCCGTCGCAATGCCGAACATCCCCAGCGATAGGCGCTGGGCTTCGAACAGGTCACTCTCTGTATTCGCATCGCACCAGGTTACGGTGCCGTCCGCCCTGACAAGACGGAAGCCGCGGGCAAATGTGGCGAGATTGCCCAGTTCCCTGCCCGTTCCGTGGGTTCCAGTTGCCATCGCACCGGCAAGCGACTGCGGATTGACGTCGCCCTGGTTTGCCAGCGCCAGCCCATCGTTCCAGAGCTCCTGCGTCAGGCGCTTGATGCTCCAGCCTGCGGGGATCCGGGCGGTCTTCCTGTCGGAGGCGATGGTCAGGCGAGATTCCAGCTGGGCGAGGCTGACGATGACGTCGTCACTGGCGCAAAGCGGCATGAATGAATGTCCCGCACCGGTGGGCCTGACGGTTCGCGCCGTCCGCACCAGCGCGCCGAGCTCTTCCTCGGTCCGTGGGAAGTGGACCTCCCCATCTGCGTTCACGCTGCCTGACCAGTTGGACCAACCCATCACGGGTGAGCCTATCACGCGCCAAAACCGATGCCAGTTATTTCGCTAGGTAAGACATGGCAGCAATTGCCCACCAGTAATTCGGGCAATTGCGGGCACTCTTGTGTCAACGGAATACCAGGCGGGGGACAGTGATCAATCGCTTGTGGGCAGGTCACGCAACAGACAGCCGATGGTGGGCTTTCCATTAGACTCTACCGTTCCGCCCGCTCCGGACTGTCCATCTTGTTCTGATCGATACCTCGTTTGCGGCTAAAAAAGGCCGACCAAATCGCCAGACAAAGTCACGGCATGAAAAAACATGCCTCAGGAAAAGCACGACAAAACCCCACTGAAGACAGTGGGGTAGATTAGGCCTGAAATTTTCAGGGAGACGGTGGTTGCGGGGGTTGGATTTGAACCAACGACCTTCAGGTTATGAGCCTGACGAGCTACCGGGCTGCTCCACCCCGCGGCACCGTTGTGTCGAGGCCTCACGGCCAGAGACACAAAAGCCGCCGCGCGGTTTGCACCGGCAGCGGCTTTTGAAACATGTGAATGGGTTTTTACCTACCCGCCTGCTGTAATGCCTGGCGACGACCTACTCTTCCAGTGCTTAGGCACTAGTACCATCGGCGCTGTCCGGTTTCACGGCCGAGTTCGAGATGGGATCGGGTGGGTCACAGACGCTATAGCCACCAAGCAATAAAGCAGGCGGACGGGTTTAAATCGATGCCCCTTTCGGGCGTATCCGGCCGAAGTTTCCTCCAGATCGCGGACAGCTCAGGGCTGTCGTTGATGGTATGGATCCTACAAGCGCGAAAAGAACTATTAGGACTGGTTAGCTCCACGCATTACTGCGCTTCCACACCCAGCCTATCAACGTCGTGGTCTACGACGGTTCGAAGATTGCTTATCTTAAGGGAGGCTTCCCGCTTAGATGCTTTCAGCGGTTATCCCGTCCGTACATAGCTACCCTGCGGCACCCTTGGCAGGATGACAGGTACACCAGAGGTACGTTCACCCCGGTCCTCTCGTACTAGGGGCAACTCCTTTCAACAATCGACGCCCACGGCAGATAGGGACCAAACTGTCTCGCGACGTTCTGAACCCAGCTCACGTACCACTTTAATTGGCGAACAGCCAAACCCTTGGGACCTGCTCCAGCCCCAGGATGTGATGAGCCGACATCGAGGTGCCAAACGATTCCGTCGATATGAGCTCTTGGGAATCATCAGCCTGTTATCCCCGGCGTACCTTTTATCCGTTGAGCGATGGCCCTTCCACGAGGGACCACCGGATCACTATGACCGACTTTCGTCTCTGCTCGACTCGTCAGTCTCGCAGTCAGGCAGGCTTATGCCATTGCACTCTTGCAGACGGTTTCCAACCGTCCTGAGCCTACCATCGCGCGCCTCCGTTACTCTTTAGGAGGCGACCGCCCCAGTCAAACTACCCGCCACAGAGGGTCCCTACACCGGCTAACGGTGCGAGGTTAGACATCAGAAAACAGCAGGGTGGTATTTCACCTATGGCTCCACATCGGCTGGCGCCAATGCTTCAAAGCCTCCCACCTATGCTACACAACTCTTTCCTAATGCCACTCTGAAGCTGCAGTAAAGGTGCACGGGGTCTTTCCGTCTAACCGCGGGTACTCCGCATCTTCACGGAGAATTCAATTTCGCTGAGCATATCCTGGAGACAGTGGGGAAGTCGTTACGCCATTCGTGCAGGTCGGAACTTACCCGACAAGGAATTTCGCTACCTTAGGACCGTTATAGTTACGGCCGCCGTTTACTCGGGCTTCAATTCGGAGCTTGCACTCCTCCTCTTAACCTTCGAGCACCGGGCAGGCGTCACACCCTATACGTCGTCTTGAAGCCGACTTAGCAGAGTGCTGTGTTTTTGCTAAACAGTCGCTACCCCCTGGCCTGTGCCCCCTCCAACTGCTTGCGCAGAAAGAGGGCCTCCTTCTTCCGAAGGTACGGAGGCAATTTGCCGAGTTCCTTCAGGATACTTCTCTCAAGCGCCTTGGTATACTCTACCTGACCACCTGTGTCGGTTTCGGGTACGGTCTATACGGAGAGGCTATTTCCTGGAACCACTTGGCTGCCCTCTCAATCCAATAAGAGAGAACAACTTCCGCGATCCGTCACACATCTCCAGGCCCACGAATATTAACGTGGTTCCCATCGACTACCCCCTTCGGGCTCGTCTTAGGGGCCGGCTCACCCTACGCTGATTAGCATTGCGTAGGAACCCTTGGTCTTTCGGCGACAGGGTATCTCACCCTGTTTGTCGCTACTCATGTCAGCATTCGCACTTCCGATACGTCCACGGTCGGTTACCCTCCCGCTTCACTCGCTTACGGAACGCTCCGCTACCGCTGCAGTAAACTGCAACCCTAAGCTTCGGTGCATATCTTTAGCCCCGTTACATCTTCGCCGCAGGAACCCTTATTTAGACCAGTGAGCTGTTACGCTTTCTTTAAAGGATGGCTGCTTCTAAGCCAACCTCCTGGTTGTTTTGGGATTCCCACATGCTTTCCCACTTAGATATGACTTGGGGACCTTAGCTGTAGGTTAGGGCTGTTTCCCTTTTGACGACGGACCTTAGCACCCGCCGTCTGTCTGCCGGATAAGACTCGATGGTATTCGGAGTTTGGTTAGGTTTGGTACCGCTCGCGCAGCCCTAGCCCATCCAGTGCTCTACCCCCATCGGCATACGTCCGACGCTCTACCTCAATAGATTTCGCGGAGAACCAGCTATTTCCCGGCTTGATTGGCCTTTCACCCCTAAACACAGCTCATCCGAGAATTTTTCAACATTCACCGGTTCGGTCCTCCAGTGCGTGTTACCGCACCTTCAACCTGGCCATGCCTAGATCGCCGGGGTTCGGGTCTAATTCATCGAACTCAGTCGCCCTATTCAGACTCGCTTTCGCTGCGCCTACACCTAACGGCTTAAGCTTGCTCGATAAATTAAGTCACTGACCCATTATGCAAGAGGTACGCTGTCACCCCCTATGGGGCTCCAACTGCTTGTAAGCATCCGGTTTCAGGTACTGTTTCACTCCCCTAATCGGGGTGCTTTTCACCTTTCCCTCACGGTACTGTGTTCGCTATCGGTCATGTGCGAGTATTTAGGCTTGGAGGGTGGTCCCCCCATGTTCAGACAGGATTTCACGTGTCCCGCCCTACTCGAATCTTCTTCGATCATTTTTACGTACGGGGCTGTCACCCGCTATGGCCACTCTTTCCAAAGTGTTCCGCTAATTAACGAAGAAGCATTGGCCTGGTCCCGGTTCGCTCGCCACTACTACGGGAATCTCTGTTGATGTCTTTTCCTCCAGGTACTGAGATGTTTCAGTTCCCTGGGTTCGCTTCACCAAACCTATATATTCAGTTCGGTGATACCCTATCCACCTCTTTCCGAGCCAGCCGAAGCTAGATCGAAAGGAAATGGTGAGGGTGGGTTTCCCCATTCGGAAATCGCCGGATCAAAGTTTGCTCACAACTCCCCGACGCTTATCGCAGCGTGCCACGTCCTTCATCGCCTGCACATGCCAAGGCATCCACCAAATGCTCTTACCTCACGCTTGAGAATCCACACCATCAACGACAGACCTGCATAAAAGTCAGTCGCTTGAAGATGATGCGGAGGAATATCTCAGCCAGATAAATCAATTTGATTGATCTTGTTTGTGATGCATCGATTGCCCGATCGGCAGAAGCCTCCCGATACAATCCATGCGCCACGGCATCGATTTAAAAACCCATTCACAATGTCAAAGACGGCGACCAATGTCGCCTACTCGCCGGAGCGAGATCCGCTTTCGTTTCATCTATCGGATTGAAATGCCTGGTGGAGCCTATCGGGATCGAACCGATGACCTGATGCTTGCAAAGCAACCGCTCTCCCAGCTGAGCTAAGGCCCCTTAACCTGGCAAATATGGTGGGCCTGAGAGGATTTGAACCTCTGACCTCACCCTTATCAGGGGTGCGCTCTAACCAACTGAGCTACAGGCCCATGCCAGCCACGCTGGCCAAATGGCCGCGGGCGGCAAAGCCAGCTCAGGCAAACAGCAGCAGGCAGGACCTGTTGCTGTATCCGATTGATGAAAGGACATGAGGACGACGGCAATGTTCTTTGGAAGTCGCGAAGCTCTTCCCGGCTCAAGGCCAGGCGCTTTCGAGACAATCCTTAGAAAGGAGGTGATCCAGCCGCAGGTTCCCCTACGGCTACCTTGTTACGACTTCACCCCAGTCGCTGAACCCACCGTGGTCGGCTGCCTCCTAAAAGGTTAGCGCACCGCCTTCGGGTGAATCCAACTCCCATGGTGTGACGGGCGGTGTGTACAAGGCCTGGGAACGTATTCACCGCGGCATGCTGATCCGCGATTACTAGCGATTCCGCCTTCATGCTCTCGAGTTGCAGAGAACAATCCGAACTGAGACATCTTTTGGAGATTAGCTCACCCTCGCGGGATAGCTGCCCACTGTAGATGCCATTGTAGCACGTGTGTAGCCCAGCCTGTAAGGGCCATGAGGACTTGACGTCATCCCCACCTTCCTCCGGCTTATCACCGGCAGTTTCCTTAAAGTGCCCAACTAAATGATGGCAACTAAGGACGAGGGTTGCGCTCGTTGCGGGACTTAACCCAACATCTCACGACACGAGCTGACGACAGCCATGCAGCACCTGTCACTAGGTCCCCGAAGGGAAGAAATCTGTCTCCAGAAGTCGTCCTAGGATGTCAAAGGCTGGTAAGGTTCTGCGCGTTGCTTCGAATTAAACCACATGCTCCACCGCTTGTGCAGGCCCCCGTCAATTCCTTTGAGTTTTAATCTTGCGACCGTACTCCCCAGGCGGATAACTTAATGCGTTAGCTGCGCCACCCAAGTTCCATGAACCCGGACAGCTAGTTATCATCGTTTACGGCGTGGACTACCAGGGTATCTAATCCTGTTTGCTCCCCACGCTTTCGCACCTCAGCGTCAATACCTGTCCAGTTAGTCGCCTTCGCCACTGGTGTTCTTCCGAATATCTACGAATTTCACCTCTACACTCGGAATTCCACTAACCTCTCCAGGATTCTAGCTCTCCAGTTTCAAAGGCAGTTCCGGGGTTGAGCCCCGGGATTTCACCCCTGACTTAAAAAGCCGCCTACGTGCGCTTTACGCCCAGTAATTCCGAACAACGCTAGCTCCCTCCGTATTACCGCGGCTGCTGGCACGGAGTTAGCCGGAGCTTATTCTCCAGGTACTGTCATTATCATCCCTGGTAAAAGAGCTTTACAACCCTAAGGCCTTCATCACTCACGCGGCATTGCTGGATCAGGCTTTCGCCCATTGTCCAATATTCCCCACTGCTGCCTCCCGTAGGAGTCTGGGCCGTGTCTCAGTCCCAGTGTGGCTGATCATCCTCTCAGACCAGCTAAAGATCGTCGGCTTGGTAGGCCTTTACCCCACCAACTACCTAATCTTACGCGGGCCCATCCAAAGGCGATAAATCTTTGGTCCGAAGACATTATCCGGTATTAGCAGTCATTTCTAACTGTTATTCCGAACCTAAGGGCAGGTTCCCACGCGTTACGCACCCGTGCGCCACTAAGGCCGAAGCCTTCGTTCGACTTGCATGTGTTAGGCATGCCGCCAGCGTTCGTTCTGAGCCAGGATCAAACTCTCAAGTTTGTGAAACTAACCAATCAAGCACGGGATAACCCGCCAGCCCGACTAGCCAGAGTATCAAGGAGCCGATACCTGCACTGTCAAACGTAATGGATACGAATGAACATGCTTGCCATCCGGGCAGGCGTGGAGCCCGCGATCGGATGTGGCGATCGGCTTGAGTTAACCGGTTACCGGAGCCTTGAGGTCCCCGGACCGGGCGCCGTCGCCCACATGTCCCTTCATCAAAAACCAACAATGTCAAAGAGCCGCCGAAGACAGTCATAGCGGACAGCGATTGGTTCCCCGATTTACACCGGGGGAGCCGGCTATCCGTTAGTGCTTGGCGACCGATGCAGTGGGCGGTGGAAGCCGCCAGCGCCGCGTCGGTGGAGGCCATCTAGGCGCGGGTCGGGATTCGGTCAACACACTTTTGCAATTTTATTGCGCCTTTTTTCAAAAACCGCAGATTTCTGCGGGTTTCAGAGCCCGCATATATGCTCCAGAGGCTGGTGACTGCGGTAACGTTCAACCGCAGCCCCCGACGATGTCGCCCACGCACCGCGATTCACCCCCTCGAAGACCCGATTCACGCGCTCGAATCCGCTGCGAATCTGCGAGTGCAGGTTGCGCCAGCTGATTCTCGTCACCGATTCCCGACCTACACATCGACCAGCCGGCCAAAAGCTAGTGCGATATTTAGAATCGTGCGCGTATACGCGTGCGCAATGATGACGAGCCCATCGCCCCTCCCCGCCCGCGTGGCGGTGATCGTGCCTGCCTATGGCGTTGCGCACCTGTTGCACGAGGCGCTGGATTCGCTCCTCGCCCAGTCGCTCGCCGATTGGGAGTGTGTCGTTATCGATGACGGCGCACCTGACGATGTCGCGGGCGCAGTAGCCCCCTATCTTGCGGATCCCCGGATTCGTTTCCTCGCCACAGACAATCGCGGCGTGTCCGCGGCTCGTAACCGCGCGGTCGCACAGACAAGCGCACCCTATATAGCGCTGCTCGACGGCGACGATCGTTTCACTCCCGAGTATCTTTCCCGGACCCTCGCCGTACTCGATGGCGACCCGGATGCCCGGTTGGTCACCTGCAACGCACTCATCTTCGGGGCGGTGGCCAAGCCGCGGCTATGCTTTACCTCGAAACAAGGTTCGCTCGATGGCACGCGCGGCTCCCTGGCCGACGTTCTCGACCGGAGCTTCGGCATATATATAGGCACGACCTTTCGCCGTGCGGACTTCGAGACCGTCGGCGGCTTCGATGAAGACATGACCCATGCCGAAGACCTCGACCTGTGGGTCCGGCTCATGCTGCTCGGTGGTCATGCGCATTACGTCGACGAAGTCCTGGGCGAATACCGCGTGCGCGCCAGTTCGGCCTCGGCCAGTGCCGAGCGAATGCTGCTTGGCAACATCCGCGTCTATGAGAAAGCCCTGACCCAGTTGGCAGGTCGCGGTGAGGCCGGCGTCGCCCACAACATGATTGACCGCAATCGTCGCGCACTCGCCTTCGAACATGCGGTGGACCAGGTGATCGATGGCGACACGCAGGGAGGTATCGCCGGGATCAACGAACACGGCGACCTCAACGGACCCATGTGGATGGTGATCAAGCGGGTTTGGTCGATCTGGCCCGGGCTCGCACGCCCCACCCTCCAATGGCGTCGCCGATCGCATAGCCGTGGGAATACCGAAAGCTTCGCCAGCTTCCTGCGTACTCTGGCGCGCGGCAGTAACGGGCCGGGATGAGCGCGACGCAGACCCATGGCGCCGGTTTTCGAGCGCTGGTACGAAACGCCGTCATCTGGCGGTCGGGCTCGCAGATTCTCGGCCAGGTCATTTCCTGGGCCTCGACTTTCCTTGTCCTGCGCCTGCTCGATCCGGCTGACTATGGCCTCTATGCGATGGCCGCGGCAGTCCTTGCCCTGCTTACCCTGCTCAACGGCTACGGGCTGGCCAATGCGCTGGTGCAGAGAGAAGGAGTGAGCCGGTACGAGCTGCGCCAGCTCTTCGGCATGCTGCTGATAGTGAACCTCGCGCTTGCCGCCATCCAGTTCCTGGCCGCGCCCTTGGTCGCCGATTATTATGGCCAGCCGAAAGTGACGGACATCCTGAGAGCGCTGTCGCTGGTCTTCCTCACCAACCCGTTCCTGGCGCTGGGCTATGCCGTCCTCTCACGCGAGATGGATTTCAAGAAGCAGGCGCAGGTCAATCTTTTCGCGGCACTGGTCGGGGCGCTCGTCGCGCTTGGCGGGGCACTTGCCGGCCTCGGCGTATGGACGCTCGTCATCGCGCCGCTCGCCAGCTTCACCTGCCGCGGGCTCGGCATGGCAATCGCTGCCCGGGCACTCATGTGGCCGAGCTTCGATTTTCGCGGGGCGGGTGCCATGGCCGGGTATGGCGGTGCGATCGCGCTATCGAGCCTGTTCTACTTCTTCCAGACACAGTCCGACGTCGTGATCGTGGGTCGCGCTTTCGACGCGCACACGGTTGGCCTCTACAGCACCTCGCTGTTCCTCTCGCAGATCTTCGTCAACAAGGTCGTCCCGCCCCTCAACGAAGTCGCCTTTTCTGCCTTCGCCCGCATCCAGCAGGACAGCGACGCCCTGGCAGGTGGGTTCCTGACCTCGGTGCGCGCGATCATGCTGCTCTCGATCCCCTTCTGCCTTGGACTCGCTTCGACGGCAGAGCCGCTCGTCGAAGTGCTGCTGGGCGAGAAATGGCTCGGCGTGGCGCCGATCCTGCAAGTCCTCGGCTTCGCCATCCCATGGATGACGTTACAGGTCCTCTTCGCCCCCGCGACGAATGCCGTCGGGCGACCCGGAATAGCTCTGCGCAACTCGGCCATCGGCGCATTTCTGATGCCGATCGCCTTCCTGATTGGCGTGCAAGGGGGCATCCTCGGAATCGCGACCGCCTGGCTGGTCGCTTACCCAATGATGACTGCGATTACTGCGGCGAGCTCGGCCAGCGCGATCGGAGTAACTCTTGGTCAGATAGCGCGCGCTGTACTGCCGACTGCGCTGGCGGGCGTGGCGATGGTGCTGGCGGTAACGATCTTCGACCGGAACCTCGCCATCGAAGTGCCCGTCGCCCGGCTTGCTTTGCTCGTCGCCGTGGGTGGTGCTGTATATATAGGGTGGCTCCTGCTTTTCTCGCGCGAGCGTTTGACGGAACTTGTCGCGCTGGTCCGCAGTCGTTGAGCGCACGGGACGTCAGCGCCCGCCGAATTGCCCGCCCATCGCCACCGTGGTAGACTTGCCTCTTGCCGGCAATTGACCGGCAGCTTCGCAATCGAGTGTGCCATGGTTCCGCTCAAAGCCGGTCTCGTCCTTGCCTTGTTCGCCGCACTACCGGCGGCGGCGCAGGACCGTGCAGCGCCCGCTCCCACGGTCGACGAGGCGGCACTCCAGAAAGATCGATACGAACGCATGACGGTGCCTGTCACCGTCGATGGCGCAGGCCCCTATCGCTTCCTTATCGATACAGGTGCGCAGGCCACGGTTGTCACGCACGAAATGGTCGACGACCTCGCCCTGCGGCGCAGCGGCACGGCAACGCTCGTGGCCATGGGCGGATCGCAAGAAGTCGAGACGATAGAGCTCGACGATCTCGAATTCGCCAACCGTTCGGTCAGCGGTCTGGTCGCCCCGCTGCTCCACGCCAGCCATATCGGTGCCGACGGCATACTCGGGCTCGACAGCCTGCAGGACATGCGCGTGCTGATCGATTTCCGCGAACGACGGATGCAGGTCGCTGACGCCGACAGCCTGGGCGGGAACTACGGCTACGAAATCGTCGTGCGGGCGCGGCCGAAACTTGGCCAGATGATCATCACCGACGCCCGCGTGAACGGGGTCAAGACATCGGTCATCATCGACACCGGCGCGCAGAACACGATCGCCAATCCGGCGCTGATGGCGCGCCTGCGCGGTCGCAAGGGCGAGGATGTGAAAACGATCGACGTGCTGGGCACCGAACTCTCGAGCAAATCCGTGCTGGTGCGCACCCTGCAGATCTCCGATGTCGTACTGACCGAAGTCCCGATCGCGATTACCGACAGCCCCATCTTCGCCGCGCTTGGGTTGGAGGACAAGCCGGCACTGGTGCTGGGCGTCAACAACCTCAGCGTATTCAATCGCGTGGCCATCGATTTCCCGACCCGGCGCATCCTGTTCGACATTCCCAGCGATTCTGCCAATGGCCGTGCTGCGATCACTTCGATCAGGCGGTTCGGCACCTGAATTCATCGCTTTGCTTGCCTAGCGCGCTCGCACGCCCCAGATGGGTGCGCGATGCCGCCTGAGACCGACACAGAAGAAAAGCCGATCGAGGGCGAAGGCTGGCCGGTAATCCGCCGCTTCCTGCCCTACCTTTGGCCGGAAGATAATGCCCAGCTGAAGCGCCGCATCGTCGGGGCCATGTTGCTGGTGATCGCGGCCAAGGCCACCACCCTTACCCTGCCCTATGTCTACAAGCGCGCGGTCGATGCCATGACCACGCCCGCCAACGAGGCGGCCATGGTCGCGATGGCCTTCGTCATTGCCTATGCCGGTGGCCGCTTTGCCGGTGTGCTGTTCGACAACCTCCGCAACATCGCTTTCGAGCGTGTGGGACAGGAAGCGACGCGGCAACTGGCCGAGGACACCTTCGCCCGGCTCCACCAGCTATCACTTCGCTTCCATCTTTCCCGCCGGACCGGCGAGGTGACCAAGACGATCGAGCGCGGGACGAAGAGCATCGACGTGATGCTCTATTTCCTGCTCTTCAATATCGCCCCGACCGCCATCGAACTGATTGCGGTCGGCGTGATCTTCTACCTCAACTTCGGCTGGGAACTGGTTGCAGCCACCGGCGTGACCGTGGCCGCCTATATTTTCATCACCCGCACGATAACCGAATGGCGCAACGAATTGCGGCGCAGGATGAACGACCTCGACGGGACCGCCCTCGCCCGTTCGGTCGACAGCCTGCTCAATTACGAGACCGTGAAGTACTTCTCGGCCGAAGACCGCGAGCGTGCGCGCTATGGCGAGGCAGCGCGCGAATTTGCCGAAGCGGCGATCAAGTCCGAGAACTCGCTCGGCTTGCTCAACATCAGCCAAGCACTGATCATGAACCTGCTGATGGGCGGCGCCATGGCCTTCACCGTCTGGGGCTGGAGCAAGGGCCAGCTGACGACCGGCGATCTCGTCTTCGTGAACACCTACCTCACCCAGCTCTTCCGCCCGCTCGACATGCTCGGCATGGTCTATCGTACGGTGCGCCAGGGCATGATCGACATGGGCGCGATGTTCCGCCTTATCGACACCGAAGCGGAAGTTAAGGATGTGCCCGGTGCGCCGGCGCTGGTGATCAATCGCCCGACCCTGGCCTTCGAGGATGTCGTCTTCGGTTACGAGCCCGAACGTACCATCCTCCATGGCCTCAGCTTCGAAGTCCCGGCCGGAAACCACGTCGCCATCGTCGGACCCTCCGGTGCTGGCAAGAGCACGATCGGACGGTTGCTGTTCCGCTTCTATGACCCTCGGTCGGGCCGTATCCTGATCGACGGGCAGGATATCGCCAGAGTCACCCAGGCATCCTTGCGCGACAAGATCGGCATCGTTCCGCAGGACAGCGTGCTGTTCAACGACACTATCGGCTACAATATCGCCTACGGCCGCGACGACGCCACGCGCGAAGATATCGAGATTGCCGCGAAGGCGGCGGCGATCATGCCGCTGATCGAGCGTCTTCCCGAGGGCTTTGACACCGAGGTCGGCGAGCGCGGACTGAAACTCTCGGGCGGCGAGAAGCAGCGCGTTGCAATCGCCCGGACACTTGTGAAGGATCCGCCGATCCTGTTGCTTGATGAGGCAACCAGCGCGCTCGACAGCCGCACCGAGCAGGAAATCCTGCGCACGCTGCGGCGCGTGTCCGAGCACCGCACCACGCTGGCGATTGCGCACCGACTATCGACCATAGCCGATGCCGACCGCATCCTCGTGCTCGATCACGGTCGGTTGGCGGAAAGCGGCAGCCACCTCGAACTCCTGCGCCGCGATGGCCTTTATGCGGAGATGTGGGCGCGCCAGCAGGCCGAGGCTGAACAGGGCGAAGAAGCAGCATGACCCTGTTCGCCAGCTTCGACCTGATGTTCCGGGGCGCGGCGATCGCATTGTTCGTTCTGTGGACCTGGTTGCTGGTCCGCGACCAGCGCAAGGTCCTGGCAGCGCGCATTGCCGTGGTGATGAACGTCACCATCGTCGCTCATATCCTCGCCACGGTGCCCATGGCGGTCGTGCCCCAGCCGCTACGCATGATGCTCGACATCGCCTCGGTCACGGCGACCGGCTGGTTCTGGCTATTCACGCGTGCCTGGTTCGACGACGAAAAGCGCATCGGCCCCACAAGCTGGGCGGCCCTGGCAATACCGGTAGTTTGCGTCTCGATCCTCTATGCAGCCGGCTTCGACTGGACCCCGCCCGTCATGGCAGCGGCCATCTTGCTCCGGTTGAGCATGATTGGCTTTGGCCTCGCCGGACTATGGGTAGCGTGGAAAGGGCGCTCGGATGACCTCGTCGAAGCGCGACGCCGCATCCGCTGGCGGCTCGTGGCCACGGTCGGTGCGTTCATGCTGGTCGTGAACGTGATCGAGGTGCTGGTACAACAGGAGGTCCTTGTGCAGAGCGCGCGATCGGTCATCGAGATGTTGATCGCCCTCATTACCATTCTCTTTTGTGCAGCGATGTTCGGGTTTGATCGGGACGACCTCTTCGGACCGCCCGCGCGTACCGCTCCTCACGCGGCAGAGGTGGATCTTGCAGAGAGAGATCTGGTCGCAAAGCTGCGCGAGCATATGGAGCGGGAAAAGGCCCACCGGCTCGACGGGCTGACTATCGCCTCGCTCGCCGCGCAAGTTGGAGAACCCGAATATCGCCTGCGCCGGGCAATCAACGGAACGCTCGGTCACCGCAATTTCGCGCAGTTCCTGAACGGCTACCGCCTCGCCGAAGTGCGGGAGGCGCTGGCGGACCCCGCTCAGCGTGAAGTTCCGATCATTACAATAGCCTTGGACGCGGGGTTCGGATCGCTTGGGCCATTCAACCGCGCTTTCCGCGAGGCGGAAGGGGTCACGCCGAGCGAATGGCGCAAAACGGCACTCGCCGATTCCGGAATCGGCTAGCCAGTTTCAGTAATCGGGAGGAAGGTTCCGGCGAACAGCGCCACTGGTTGGTCATTCAAAGGCCAACCGTAAAGGACACGCCATGCATACCGGGATCAAGCCGCTCGATATCCTGCTGGAACGCGGCTTCCAGTTCTTTCTCTTCGACTTCAACCGCTACCTTGTCGCTGCTCTCTTGGTGAGTGCGATCGTATGGGGCATGCGTCGCACGACGCTCGCCTCGCGCCGGATCCAGCAACGCGAGGCGACATGGGGCGATCGCCGACGCGAGTTCCTGCAGTCGGTCCAGTCGGTGATGGTCTATTCGGTAGTCGGGGCATTTGTGCTGTGGGGTGTCGAAAGCGGCGTCCTTCACCGTTTCGAGCGCGCCGACAGCTGGCTGCAATATCTCGGACTGACGGCGGCGATGGTTCTTGCCCACGACACCTATTTTTATTGGGCCCACCGCACGATGCACCATCGCAAGCTGTTCCGGGTCTTCCACCGCGCGCACCACCGCTCGATCACGCCTACGCCGTGGGCGGCCTATAGCTTCGCCATTCCCGAGGCACTCGTCATGGCGCTGTTCGTGCCGCTGTGGCTGGCAATCGTCCCGACCCCGGGCAGCGTCATGCTGACCTGGCTGCTGTTCCAGATCACCCGCAACGCCATGGGCCATGCGGGGTTCGAGCTGCACCCGCGCTGGTGGCTGTCCACGCCGTTCACGAGCTGGATCAACACGACGACCCACCACGACCTGCATCACGCCGGTGGCTTCAACACCAATTACGGCCTCTATTTCACCTGGTGGGACAAGCTCATGGGCACCGAGCACCCCAAATATGCCGAAACCTTTGCCAGGGTGACCGGCGGAAAAGGTTCGAGCGAGGCTGCGCTGGCAGAACCCGCAACGGCCTA
Organism: Qipengyuania sp. RANM35; assembly: GCF_041021145.2. NCBI lineage: Bacteria > Pseudomonadati > Pseudomonadota > Alphaproteobacteria > Sphingomonadales > Erythrobacteraceae > Qipengyuania > Qipengyuania sp. RANM35. Next base: position 1,919,036 of record NZ_CM196433.1, read on the forward strand.
GGAGGACACTGACTGCTCCGAGAGGCGTTGGAGAATCTCCAGCGCCTCTTGCGCCCGATCAGCCGGAACGAACGCATGGTCGTGGTGAAAGGCGGCGACCATGTTGCAGGCGATCCCTGCTTTGGCGAGCGCACCGGCGACCGCTGCGGTGAGGCCGACGCCTTCGAGGTCCGAATGCACCAACAGGGTGATGCGGGCAAAATCGGGACCTTCGATCCCCAATTCAGAGGCAACCTCGGCCGCTACGATTGCGGTCACGCCTTCGTCCTCGCGAAACGTCGCGATTGCCGCGCCGAGCAATTGCGGCGCGGCATCGGGCGTGACGAGGACGAAACGATAGGTGCGGGGATCGAGGCGGGGCGCCATGCCGGCGATCATCGCCGCCGTATCGCGCACCCGCTCCATCAGAGAATGTACTTGCTGAGGTCGGTATCGCCCGCGAGGTCGGACAGGCGCTCGCGCACGTAGGCTGCATCGACCTTCACGGTCTCGCCCGTGTGCTCTTCGGCCTCGAAGCTGATGTCCTCGAGCAGGCGCTCCATCACCGTCTGCAGGCGACGGGCGCCGATGTTCTCGACACTTTCGTTCACCTGCGCGGCGATGCGCGCCACTTCGGCGATTGCATCCTCGGTGATGTCGAGCGTGACGTCCTCGGTCCCGATCAGGGCCTTGTACTGGTCCACCAGATTGGCCCGGGTTTCCTTGAGGATCCGAACGAAGTCCTCCTCCGTCAGTGCGCGCAGTTCAACGCGGATCGGCAGGCGGCCCTGGAGTTCGGGCAGCATGTCCGAAGGCTTGGCGACGTGGAACGCGCCCGAAGCAATGAAAAGCACGTGGTCGGTCTTCATCGGGCCGTACTTGGTTGCCACCGTGGTGCCCTCGATCAGCGGCAGCAGGTCACGCTGGACACCTTCACGGCTGACCGATCCGCCACGCACGTCGCTGACCGCGATCTTGTCGATCTCGTCGAGGAAGACGATCCCGTTGGTCTCGGCATTCTCCAGGGCGACGCGGGCAACGTCTTCCTGGTCCATGCGCTTCTCGGCCTCTTCCTCGACCAGCCGGTCCCACGCGTCGGGCACCTTGAGCTTGCGCCGCTTCATGTTGGAACGGCCCATCGCCTTGCCGAGCATGTCTGACAGGTCGATCATCCCAACATTGCCAGGCATGCCGGGGATCTCCATCGCGTTCGATGGCTGATCCTTGATCTCGACCTCGACCTCGGTCTCGTTCATCGCGTTCTCGACGATGCGCTGGCGGAAGGCCTCGCGCGTCGCCTCGCTGGCATTCTCGCCGACGAGGGCGTTGAGCAGGCGTTCCATAGCGGCCTGGCTTGCGGCTTCGCGCACGGCGTCGCGGCGGCGTTCCTTTTCCAGCCGGATAGCTTCTTCGGCGAGGTCGCGGGCGATCTGCTCGACATCGCGGCCGACGTAGCCCACTTCGGTGAACTTGGTCGCCTCGACCTTTACGAAAGGAGCTTCGGCCAGCTTGGCAAGGCGGCGACTGATCTCGGTCTTGCCGCAGCCGGTGGGGCCGATCATCAGGATGTTCTTAGGCGTCACCTCGTCTCGCAATTCGGCACCGAGGCGCTGGCGGCGCCAGCGATTGCGCAGTGCGACGGCGACCGCGCGCTTGGCGTCCTTCTGGCCGATGATGTGCTCGTCGAGCGCGGCGACGATCGCCTTGGGGGTAAGATTGTCGATCATGGGATTCCGGAAGGTCAGACCGTCTCGACGGTCAGATTGTTGTTCGTGAAGACGCAGACGTCGGCGGCAACGGCCATGGCCTTGCGCGCGATGGTCTCAGGGTCGGTTTCGTAGTCGACCAGCGCCCGGGCGGCGGAGAGGGCGTACATCCCGCCGCTGCCGATCGCGGCGATGCCGCCCTCGGGTTCGAGCACGTCGCCATTTCCAGTGAGGACGAGAAGGTTCTCCTTGTCCGCGACGATCATCAGCGCCTCGAGATTGCGCAGGTACTTGTCCATGCGCCAGTCCTTCGTCAGCTCGACCGCGGCACGCAGTAGCTGGCCGTTGTACTGCTCGAGCTTCTTCTCCAGCCGCTCGAACAGGGTGAAGGCGTCGGCGGTGGCCCCGGCGAACCCGGCGACAACCTTGCCGCCTTCGCCGATGCGGCGGACCTTCTTCGCATTGGGCTTCATCACCGTGTTGCCCATCGACACCTGACCGTCACCTGCGATGACAGTGGTATCGCCGCGCTTGACGCCGATGATGGTGGTGGAATGCCACTGCACCAGGCCGTGGCTCTCGTTGTTCGATGTCATGCCGCGCGATATGGGGACCGCACGGCAGGGGTCAAGCAAGGGGCGCGATTACTGGCCCGGCTGGCCACCAGCGCCCGGAGCTCCGGGAGCGCCGACCGCACCGATATTGCCGAACAGGTCTTCGAGGAAGCCACGCTCGCGACCCAGGGTCGGCGTCTTGTCGCCGTCGGGCGAGATATTCGCGACCTGTTCGATACCGGTGCGCTCAGCCGCGATGACATTGCCCGCACCGTCGAACTTCACGGCGAGCACCTGGTGCTGCTTGATCCGGGGACGGACGAAGGGCTTGCGACCGGTTGTGCTCGACACATAGTACCACGTCGGTTCGCCGAACTGACTGGTGAAGGTCGGGCGCCCGAGAGTGCCGGTTACCGAAGCCTCGTTGTCGATGCCGGGCTGGATCGAAGCATAGAGAACGGGATCGACGACGTAGCCGCGGGTTTCGCGGATTGAACTGCAGCCGGTGGTCGCGACGCCGGCCAGCGCTATGGCCGCGATCCCGAGAATTTTCGTCCTGTTCATGGGAACAGCAAGTCTCCGTTTTCCGGGCGCTTGGCCGCAGGCGGCCATCTCCCTATATGCTCGGGCCACGCCTTAGTCCGAAAGCGGATGTGCATGCAACGTGCCTGTGCCTCTCGCTTGGGGATCGCGGTTGAATTGCCGCTGAACGGAGAAACTATGTCCTTCCTTTCCCGCCTGCTGAACCTCGGCCCCGACCCGCGCGAGGAGTGGCGCAAGCTGTGGCACCGCACCGTAGCCGAGGCCCGCGATCCCGACTGGTACCGCATGTGCGGCGTCGCCGATTCGGTGGAGGGGCGTTACGACATGATCACCCTCGTGCTCGCCCTGGTCATGCTGCGGCTGGAGAACGAAGGCGACCACGGTCCAGCCACTGCCCGCCTGACCGAGCTCTTCGTCGAAGACATGGAAGGCCAACTGCGCGAGGCGGGCATCGGCGATCCCACCGTCGGCAAGAAGATATCCACGCTGATGGCCAGCATGAACGGCCGCATCGGCGCCTATCGCGAAGGACTGCGCGCCGATCCCAAGGTGCTGGTCGATGCGGTGCGCCGCAACGTGACCATGGCCCAGCCGGACGAGGCCGAGGCGCTGGTCCAGCGCATGGCCGCATTGCATGCCCGCCTTGCCCGCACGAGCGTGGAGCAATTGCAGGCCGGGGAGATTGCCCAATGAGCGAACTCGAACTTTCGCGACTGGTGAAGCCACGGGCCCTTCCCGGTGGGGAACAGGTTATCGAAGCCAATGAGGCCGAGCGCGCCGCTCTGGCCCGGCGCTTTGGCGTGACCTCGATCAAGGCACTGACCGCAACGGTAGGTTTTGACACCAAGGAGGGTGCCGTGCTGGCGAACGGCAGGCTCAAGGCGGTTATCGAGCAGCCCTGTGCGATCACGCGGGACGATTTCACCTATGAAGTCGAAGAGCCGCTCGCCTTGCGCTTCGTGCCCGCCGGCTCGACACCGGACTACGCACCCGACGAGGAAATCGAGCTCGACAGCGAAGACCTCGACGAGATCGAATACGAGGGCGAGACCTTCGACCTTGGCGAAGCCATCGCCCAGACGCTGGCGCTGGCCATCGACCCCTATCGTGAAGGCCCCGGCGCGGACGAGGCACGCGAATCCGCCGGAATCGTCAGCGACGAGGACACGCCAAGCGGCCCGCTGGCCGAGGCGCTGGCGGCGCTCCGCAAGGACTAGGTCTTTGTAGAAGCCCTGTCGGATGGTAATGTGACAGTTATCGGGTCGCCCTTGGGGGAGGGACCAATGGCTACTGCACATCCGATATCAGCAGAAAATGGATCGGTCGCGCCGACAGCAAGTGATTGGAAGGCGGCCGTTGACCGCTGGATTTATGTCTTCACTGCCGGGCTGATGTTCACACTGGTATTGGTCGGCTTCATTCCCGACTCGATACGAAGGATCGCCGCAGTCAATGCTGGCGAATTGCCACCGTTCCCACCAATCCTTCACGCCCATGCCGTGTTGATGGGATCTTGGATCACCCTGTTGCTCGTCCAGTCGACACTGATGGCCACGGGCAGGCGGAAATGGCACATGCAGACTGGCGTAGCAGGTCTCTTCCTGCTGCCATCGATGGTCATCGCCGGATTCCTCTTGGTACCGGTGAGGCGAAGCCAGCTGGCGGAAATGATTGCCAATGCTCCGGCCAATGTCGCCGCGCAGCTTCAGTCCGATCTCGTGCCCGTGGTCAACAACATCATGCTGCTCCAGATCCGCGCGGGCATACTTTTCGCGATCCTCGCCAGTCTTGGCCTTTGGTTCCGCAAGCGTGATTCAGGGATGCACAAGCGCCTGATGTTCCTTGCGACACTGGTCCCGATGCCCGCAGCGCTCGATCGAATGGAGTTTCTGCCCCAATCCATGCCGGAAGGCACGATGACCGTCGAACTCTATCCGCTCGCGGTCATAGCGCCGATGTTCATCTGGGATCTTTTCCGTCTTGGACGAATCCACAGGGCATACTGGATCTGGATTGCTCTGGCTGTTCCCGCAGCCTTGATAACAGATCACCTGTGGAGTTCGCCCGAGTGGTTCTCGATCGCGGCGAGAGTTGGCGGCCTGGGCTAGCTGGACCTCAGAACGGAATGTCGTCGTCGAGATCGTCGTAGTTCGAGCCGCCGCCCGAGCCACCCGAACCTTGGCCGCCACCGCTGCGCCAGTTGTCGCTGCCGCCGCTCTGCTGCGAGCCGCCGCCCTGGTCCCACGAGCCGCCGCCACGCTGGCCGCCGCCCGAACCGCCCCCTGAACCGCCTTGGGGCCCATCGAGCATGGTCAGCGTGCCGTTCATGCCGCGAATGACGACCTCGGTCGAATAGCGGTCCTGGCCGTTCTGGTCCTGCCACTTGCGGGTCTGGAGCGAGCCTTCGATGTAGACCTTGGAGCCCTTGCGCAGGAAGCGTTCGACCACGCCGACGAGCCCTTCGGAGAAGATCGCCACCGTGTGCCACTCGGTCCGTTCCTGGCGCTCCCCGGTGTTGCGATCCTTCCACGTCTCGCTGGTCGCGATGCGCAGGTTGGCGACCTTGCCACCATTCTGGAAGCTGCGGATTTCCGGATCGGCGCCGAGGTTCCCGATCAGCATTACCTTGTTGAGTGACCCGGCCATCCTTCTTCCCTTCGCATTAAAGTCCGAGCGCTGTGGCGCTCCAGTAAGTGATTCCCGCGAAGAGGTAGGCGAGCAGGAAAAGATAGCCAACCATGAAGGCGGGCCATTTCCACCCGTTTGTCTCGCGCCGGGCGACCGCGATGGTCGAGATGCACTGCGGGGCGAAGACGAACCAGGCGAGGAAGGCAAGCGCTGTCGGAAGGCTCCACAAGGCGGCGATCTTGTCCGTCACGCCGGCCGCAGCAACATCCTCGTCCTCGGCGTCGACCGCGTAGGTCGTCGCAAGGGCAGAAACGGCGACTTCGCGCGCCGCCATGGCGGGGATGAGCGCCAGGCTGATCTCGCGATTGAAGCCGATCGGCTCCAGCACCGGATACATCACATCGGCAATCTTGCCCGCAATGCTGGCATCCATCTGGCTCTCTCCCGGCGCGGCCTTGGGGAAGCTCAGCATCAGCCAAAGGACGATGGTCACCGTAAAGATGATCGTGCCCGCGCGACGCAGGAAAACCCAGGCGCGCTGCCACAGGCCGATCGCAAGGTCCTTGATCCGCGGCATCTGGTAGCGCGGCATTTCCATGATGAAACCGCTTGCTGCGCCTCTTGTCACCGTGCTGCGAAGTACCAGCGCCACGACCATCGCGCCGACTATCCCGGCAAGATAGAGTGCGAATAATACGAGGCCCTGCAGACCGATGCCCGGCCCGACGCGGGTATCGGGAATGACGGCGGCAATGATCACGGCATAGACCGGGAGGCGCGCCGAGCAGGTCATCAGCGGCGCCACCAGGATGGTCGTCAGCCGGTCCTTCGCATCGGGAATGCTGCGGGTCGCCATGATTCCCGGGATGGCGCAGGCGAAGCTGGATAGCAGCGGGATGAAGCTCTTCCCCGACAGGCCCACCCCAGCCATGAGACGGTCCATCAGGAACGCCGCGCGGGCCATATAGCCGCTCGCTTCCATCACCAGGATGAAGAAGAACAGGATCACGATCTGCGGCAGGAAGACGACCACCGAGCCGACCCCTGCCAGGACACCTTCGGTAAGGAAATCGCGCAGGAAACCGGAAGGCACGCTGTCGGACACTCCCTGCGAAAGGCTCGCGACACCAGCCTCGAGTGCATCCGCGAATGGCGTCGCCCAGGCAAACACCGCCTGGAAGATCACGAACAGTAACGCAAACAGGATGACCGGCCCGATCCAGGGATTGAGCAGGACCCGGTCGACACCGTTCTCGATCGTGTGCCGGGTCGACTTCGAAAGGATAGCGGCACGCGCCATGTGCTTTGCCGACAGTCGGCGTTCGGGCAGCGTCAGGTGCCACTGGCGATGCGCTTCCTCGTCGGCATGGGTTTCCGCTTCGGCGATTGCGGCGGCCAGTTCCGCGAGGCCGCGGCGGCGTACCGCCACGGTGGAGACGACCGGCACGCCAAGTGCTGCGGAAAGCGCCGCGGGATCGAGCGTCAGCCCGTCGCGCTCCGCGAGGTCGATCATGTTGAGCGCGACGACAGTCGGGCGGCCGAGTTCGAGCACTTCCTGCGCAAAGACGAGGTGCTGCTCGAGATTGGCCGCATCGACGACGAGGATGATGACATCCGGCTGCGCCTCACCCTCGAACTCTCCGTGGACGACCTTGCGCGTGACCTCCTCGTCGGGACTCGCGGCATCGAAGCTGTAGGAGCCCGGCAGATCGATGAGTTCAACCGGCTCGCCGCTCGGCAACATCACGCGGCCGGCCTTCCGCTCGACGGTGACGCCGGGGTAGTTGGCGATCTTCTGGCGTGCGCCGGTCAGCGCGTTGAACAGCGCGCTCTTGCCCGCGTTGGGGTTGCCCACGAGGGCAGCGGTCCGCTTGCGGGTCATACCGGCTCCACCTCGATCGCAAGCGCATGGCTGCGGCGCAGGGCGATGGTCATGCGCCCGATGCGGATGGCGAGAGGATCACGCGTGCCGAAAATCCCGCGATGGATGACGGCTATCTCGGCCCCTTCGTCGACGCCGAGCGCCTTGAGTCGTTTGCCTTCATCGGAAGCAAGCGCGTCCCAGTCGACGGAGACGATCCGGGCAGATTTCTCGTGTTCGCAGGAGTCGAGCGTCATGTACCTGCCGCTGCCAGAAGCGAGGCGTTGTTGCAACCGATTATCAATAGCGGGTGGCGTCATGCGGTCGCACTAGACACAGCGCGTCCGCTAGTCCTTGATGCCTGTCAAAGTGGGCGGATCAGCGAGCAGGATAGCGCAAACGGCCGAGAAAGCGCGACATGCTGAAATGCTCGCGCTCAGGGTTGAGCCACTTGGCCTTCACCTTCTCGAACTTCATCACGCCTTCAATCCGGCGATCGAGAAAGGCGCGAGTCTCTGCCTTGTCCTCGCTTTCGTCGTCGACGAACACGGCCAGGGTCGCCCCGTATATCGAGGCGAGGATCGCGCGCTTGGTGTAGTGGTTGTAGTCGGTCGCCGTGTCGCCTGCGAGGCGCCACATGATGTCGGCGCTATTCCATCCGGTTTTCAGCGATTTCGCTGCATTCTGCGGCATGGCCATGATGGCGAGTGCACGTCGCAACGCTTCCTCGCGACCGGCCACGGCATCAAGACGGAATTGCACTAGGTTGCGGATGCGCTCACGGATTTTCATTTGCGCGAGCCGGGTGGCCGGCAATTCCACCTCCATTGCCAGGTCGATCGTGTCGATCCAGGCGGTGATCATGCCCAAGGCACCATCGTCCTTGAACGCGAGCCGCGCCACGTCATGATCGGCGCCGACCTGATTTGCAGCTGCCTCGAGCGCCGCGTCGCTCCAACCGTCGAAAATGGCCGCATCGGCAATTGCCGGCGCAAGAACGAGGCGCAGTTCGTCGAGGGTCAGGTCGGCAACTTCCATGGCTATTTCGGACCGTAGGTCTGGGCCGGGGCACCACGTTCGCTTACGGCCTTTTCGATTTCGTCGAGCACCTGCGAGCGATTCCCCATCAGCTTGGCATAGTCGCTGGCCGAGCGCCCGGAATTGTCGGGCCGCGAGGGATCGGCGCCTTTGGCGATAAGCATACGGATCATGGCCGTATCGCGGCGGTGCACTGCGGAAATCAGCGGGGTCTCCCCCGCACTGTTCGTCGGATCGACGTGCGCACCCTTGTCGAGCAGGATCTCGATCCCCTCGGTAAAACCGAGCTGGGCGGCGACTTCGAGCGGACTCGTGCCGTCCCTGGACTCGATGTTCGGATTTGCGCCCTTGCCCAGCAGGAAACGCAGCCACACCGGATCGCGACGCTGGGTGACGATGTGCAGCGCAGTCTCGCCACTGGTGATGTCGCGGGTATTCACCAGCACGTTGCCGGGCTGGTTGAGCATTTCGAGCGCCTTGTCGCCATCGCGATCCTTTACCGCTTCGAGGAACTCATACCCCTCGCGCTTGGATTGTGCGAAGACCGGCGAGGCCACCAGAGCCAGTGCCGCAATGCCGAAAGCTGCCTGAAGTGCGCGCCGTACCACGTATCGAATCCCTGTCGTTTTTCCGCAATCCTGTAGGGGAGCCACCCTTGAAGAGTGGCGGTTAGCAGACCATGAACCGCTATGCCATGCCTCGTCTGAAAAGCCTGAGTTTCGCCCTGCCACTCGCTGCAATCACCATGCTGGGTGGGTGCGGCGACAAGGTTCCCGCCGAACGCCCTCCATTGGAAGGCGCGGCGCTTGGCGGTGATTTCACGCTGACCGCCGAGGATGGAAAGCCTCTCAGCTGGAACGATTTCCAGGGCAAGTACCGGACGATCTACTTCGGCTATACGTTCTGTCCCGATGTCTGTCCGGTCGATACCCAACGCGCCATGGCGGGCCTCAAGCAATTCGAGAAGGCGCACCCCGACCTCGGCGCCAGGGTCCAGCCATTCTTCGTCGGCGTCGACACCCAACGCGACACGCCTGAGGTGCTGCGCGAATTTACGGACAACTTTCACCCGCGTCTGATCGGGCTGACGGGTGACGAGAAGACATTGACCGAGGTTGCCGCGAAGTTCGCCGCAAGCTTCTCGAAGGGCGAACCCGCACCTGGCGGCGGCTATCTCGTGAACCACACCAATGTCACCCTTCTGTTCGGACCCAAGGGCGAACCGATTGCGACTCTGCCGACCGATGAAGGCGCCGAAGCGGTCGCAGCGGAACTGGAAAAATGGGTGCATTAAGGGAACGTTTCTGGGAGCTGCCGCTCTCGGCGCTCAACAATGACGAATGGGAAGCGCTGTGTGACGGATGCGGGCGATGCTGCCTGCACAAGGTCGAATACGAGGACACCGGCGAGATCGAGCAAACGAATGTCGCCTGCAAGCTGCTCGACACGCAGACTGCCCGCTGCACCGACTACAAGCACCGCAAGGCCTTCGTCCCCGACTGCCTCCGCCTGACGCTCAAGATCGTCGACAGCGTCTCTTGGCTGCCGCCGACCTGCGCCTATCGCCTGCGCGCAGATGGCGACCTGCTGCCGCGCTGGCACTACCTGATTTCGGGTGACCGCGAGGACGTGGTGCGTGCCGGCGTATCGGTCGCCGGCCGGGTTATAGCGGAAGACATGGCCGGCCCGCTCGAACACCATATCGTCGAATGGGAAGACCCCGAGGATTGGGACGAAGAGGACGATTGTGGCGAGCACGGCGAGGCGCCGGCATGATCGACTGGATGCGCCGCGAGCCCGAAGACCCGGTGGTCGAGATCGCGGGCAAGCTCCTGCCGGTCGAACTCACACGCAACCGGCGCGCCAAGCGACTGACCCTGCGCCTCGCACCCGACGGCAGCGCGATCCGGATTACCCTGCCCCATTGGTGTCGCTCCGCCGAGGCGGTTGCGTTCGCTCGCTCACGCGCGGCATGGCTCGAACAGCAATTGGCCAAAGTGCCCGCAAAACGCGATCCGGTAAACGAAGGCAGGCTGCTGCACCGCGGCCGCGAGATCGTCATCGACTGGCGCAGCGACGCACCTCGCAGGCCGGTGCTGACGGACGAGGCATTGGTGGTGGGCGGCCCGCAGGAAACCCTCTCGAAGCGCCTCCACCGCTGGCTGGAGAGCGAAGCCCTGCGGCTCTTCGCCGAGGATGCGAGGCATTATTGTGCGAGGGCCGACCTCGACACTGCCCAAGTACGCCTGACCCGGGCAAAGCGACGCTGGGGAAGTTGTTCGAGCGAAGGCATCCTTCGACTCAACTGGCGGCTGGTACAGGCCCCCGACGCGGTGCGCCGCTCCGTGGTCGCGCACGAGGTCGCCCACCTCGTCCATTTCGACCATTCCCCCGCCTTCCACGCCCTGCTCGACCGACTGTTCGAAGGCGACATCGATCTTGCCAATGGCTGGCTAAGCCGCAACGGCCGCACGCTCTACGCCAGCTTCGACTGAGCGCCCCACTGGCGCGAACGGGCAAAGCGCCCTATCTAGCCCCCATGCGCATGGTCAGCAGATTCAATGTGAAGTCGGGTGCATCCGACTTGTGGGAATACATCCGCGAACCACGGCCTTACCGCTGGACGTTCCTCTTTATGTCGTTTGCACTGACCTTCGGCCTGCTCTGGTCGTTCATGCAGGAATCGGTTTTCGTCCCGCCGGACAAGCCGAGGGTGGTCTTCATTTCGACCTTCGCGGAAGGACGAAGTGACGAGGAAATCCGCCGCACCAACCTCGAAAACCAGAAGCGCAAGGATGCCAGAGAGGCCGAACTCGCAAAGCTGCGCGAGAAGAAGGTCGATGCATACAAGGCGCTCGGCCGGGCGACCGGCGTCGATGTCGACTCCATGGCCGCGCAAGCCAAGGTCGACAATGCTCGAGAGGCCGCAGCTGCCGAAGCCCGGCAGAAGGAACTTTATCAGGCGAGCAGGACGGTTGGCGACAAGCCTGAGTGACGCGCGCTGGCTGGCTGCGGCAGCAAGGCTGGCTGCACGCGCTCGCCCGCTCAGCCGCCCCAACCCGGCAGTCGGATGCATCATAGTCAGCGGTGACAAGGTCGTTGGCAGGGGATGGACCGGTGACGGTGGCCGCCCGCATGCCGAAGCAGTCGCCTTGGGACAGGCAGGCGAATCCGCACGGGGGGCAACTGCCTATGTCACGCTCGAGCCGTGCGCCCATCAATCGCAACGTGGACCCGCGTGCTCGCACCTTCTCGCACAATCCGGTCTCGCACGTGTTGTTGCCGGGGTCGAAGACCCTGATCCACGAACGGCAGGCAGCGGCTTTGCTCACCTTCGTGCGGCAGGCATTGTCGCCGAGGTGCATCCCTGCGACGAGGCTCGCGCCAGCCTTGCAGGTTATCTCACCCGCGCTGAATTTGGCCGTCCGCATGTCACGCTTAAGCTCGCCACATCGCTCGACGGCTGCATCGCGACCACTTCGGGCGAGAGCCAGTGGATCACCGGCGAAGGGGCCCGCGCCCATGTCCACTCGCGCCGCGCCATGACCGATGCCATACTCGTCGGGGGAGGCACCTGGCGTTCGGACAAGCCCCGCCTCGACGTGCGACTGCCAGGCATCGAGAGCCGCAGTCCCCAGCGGGTCTTGCTAACCCGTGGCGTACCGCCTGACGGGGTAAAGGTAATCAATGCTCCGGGCCAGATCACCGAACTGGAAGGGGTTCAGTATCTCTACCTCGAAGGCGGCGGCATGACTGCCGCGAGTTTTCTCGCTGAGGATCTCGTCGATCGCATAGAGCTCTACCGCGCACCCATCGTCATCGGCCATGGTCGGCAAGCCCTGGGCGAGATCGGTCTCGACCGGCTGGCAGACGCGCATGGCCGCTGGACCCTTGTCGAACGCCGCCAGCTTGGCAGCGACACATACGAAGCCTACAGCCGCACGCGCTGACAGGAGAGAAGACCCGCATGTTCACCGGTATCGTCACCGCCATCGGAACCATCGAAAGCGCCGAGCAGCGCGGCGACCTGCGCGTCACCGTCGCCTGCCCTTTCGATCCCGACGCGATCGATATCGGCGCTTCGATTGCCTGCTCGGGCGTCTGCCTGACGGTCGTCGCATTGGGAGGCACGAAAGGTGACGCCCGCGTCGTCTTCGATGTGTCCGGCGAAACGGTCAGCTGCACGCGCCCCGGCATGTGGAGCGAAGGGGCGAAGCTCAATCTAGAGACCGCATTGAAGCTCGGCGACGAACTCGGCGGGCACCTTGTCACAGGGCACGTCGACGGCGTCGGGCAGGTTGTTCTGGCGCGCGACGAGGGAGGATCGAGAAAGCTCGCCTTCCGCATCAGCCGCGAGCTTGCGCCTTTCGTGGCACCAAAGGGATCGATCACCGTCGATGGCGTTTCGCTGACCGTGAACGATGTGCGCGACCGCAGCGACGGCACTTGCGACTTCGCGGTGAACATCATCCCGCACACTGCCGAGGTGACGACCCTTGGCCAGCTGGCAGAAGGTGACCGGGTCAACCTCGAGATCGACGTGCTGGCGCGCTACCTCAAGCGGATGCAGGCGCTGGCCGGCTAGGCGATTATCTCGAAATCGTCGTCGCCAACGGGGCGGGCGAAATCGCCCCATTCGCCGGTCCTGCGCCAGTAGTCGTAGTAGCCGAATTTGCGGACGAGTTCCTTGAAACGCGGGTCCTTGCGGGTCCCGCGGTGGCTCGACCACCAGACGGCGTAGTCCATCGCCGCATCGATTGACAGCCCGCGTTCCAGACCCTGCAATGCGAGGTCGGTCGCGCCGAAATCGCCTGCATGGTAGCTCAGCAGGAAGGAAACCGTGCTGCTATGCGAAGCGGGCTCGGCCATCGCCGTCCTCAGAATATCGAGCGTCTTTTCACGGTCATCGAGGACCTCATACAGCGCAACGCGATACGGAACGGCGACCATGGCATACTTCAGATGCCGCTGCGCCTGAGCGAGTAGCGCCTCCTTGTCGGCATGGCCCCACATGCGGAACAGGGCGGCATGTTCGCAAACAGCACGATTGACGGGGAATGTCTTTGACCTCTCATATTCCGCGTCACCTTCCGCCCTGCGCCCCGAGACGAGGTAGAGCATCTGGAGCAGGAGCGAGTTGTAGCCCGCCATCGGGTCGGCCCGCCTCGCTGCCTCGGCCACCTCGATTGCTTCCGCAACCCGTCCGACACAGAACAGGCACGTGCCCTTGAGTGAGGCGATTTCCGACGAATAGACCGGAGCGGTTGCGAGCGCCTGGTCGAACTCCTCCAGGGCAAGCTCCCACTTGCGCTGCCAACGATAGTGAACCGCGCGGATCAGGTGTGCTTCACTCGAATCCGCCGGCAGGTTCTCCGCCATCGCGACGAATTGCTCGATCTGGAAATTGCTCCGGACCTCGGGGGTCAGTGCGAAGACCGATGTTTGCTGCAGCATCAGGGTAAGCCCCCCAAGCGCAGGATAGAAATTGGGATCCTTGGCGAGCACTTCGCGATACATTTCCAGAGCCGCCACATACTGCGCCCCGGATATGGCCGCATTACCTGCCGCCCTCGCCCGCATGTAGAGATCATACAGTTCGACATTCTGCGTCGCGCGTTCACTGATGGCATCGCGTTCGCCAGGCTGGAACTGGACCTTGAGCGCGCTGACGATTGCCTGCGAAAGTTCGTCCTGCAGTTCGAAGATGTCGTCGAGATCGCGGTCATAGCGTTCGGACCAGACCTGTGCCCCGCTCGCCCCGTCGATCAGCTGGACATTGACCCGCACGCGATTTCCCGCCTTGCGCACGCTCCCCTCGAGCACATGGGTCACATTCAGTTGCCGTGCAACCTGCGCCACATCGACCGTTTGCCCCTTGAAGGTAAAGGCGGTGCTCCGCGCGATGACCGAGAGTGCCGAAACCTTGCCGAGGTCGTTGATGATGTCCTCGGCTATGCCGTCGGCGAAGTACTCCTGCTCCTGGTCGCGGCTGACGTTGTTGAACGGCAGCACCACGATCGACTGTCGGTCGAGCTGCGGGTCAGCCAGCTTTGGTGAGGATGAAGGCGCGTGGCGATCCGTGCCGATAAAGTCGCGAACCTGTCGCACCAGGCCTTGCCAGCGCGCATCGTGCCTGGTCCCGCGCCAACCGATCAAGTCGGCCGTCTGGACGAGCTCGAAGATGATCGGCCGCTCGCAAGCCTCGATGAGGACGGGGACAAGAGTACCCTTGCGATCCGCCAATGTTGCCTCGGCCCTCACCCAGCGGGAGGAAACCGAGAGCGGCGACCAGAGCACGACAACAGCCTTCGCTGCACGCAGGGCCGTTTCGATCCGTTCATCGAAGACTTCGCCGGCCTGCAAGGCATCGTCCCACCAGACATCGAGACCTTCGGCGACGAGAGCGTCCGCGAACTGCCGTGCGATCGGGGCATCGCCGCGCGCGTAGGAGATGAAGATTTCAGGCGTAGGAAGAAGCCCCCGACTGCATTCGGAAGCGACCCGCAAGTCGTATTCCGCAATGGCGTGGGCTTGGCAAGTATCGAGGCCGACAAAGCTTCTTCCCTGCTTTTCGTGTACTTGGAATTCGGGGAGCACGCGCCGCATTGGCGCATGCTCCCCGCGGATTGGTCGAAGAACGACCTATTTCTTGGGCAGGAAGGTCACTTCGCGCACCATGTACTCACCGACGATGGAGCGGATGTTCGGATAAACAGTGGTGGTCACCTGCCGGTTGTTCGCCTCGTTGGCGGCACCCCATGCCTTCATGAAGGCTTCATACCGTGCCTTGTTTGGCGCCAGATCGGCAGTGTTTGCGAAACGGGTCACGAGGATCACGTTGAAGTCGCCGCTGCTCGGCAGGTCGCTGACGTAGACCGCGTAGCTTTCCAACTGCCCCAGCTTCTTCGCGACTTCGTTGCTGGCAACCCAGGTATCGCGGATACCCTGGAGGTAATCCTCGATCATGTTCTCCTTCACCTTGACGGTGGCCACGGTCGAGACGCTGTCGCTGACCGTATAGTCCTCGTAGGGTGTGAGTTGGGCTGCTGCGGGTGTCGAAATGGCCAGTGCGAGGCCGAATACGAGATGCTTCTTCATGGGTCTCCCCCTTCCGTAGCGACCCTGCTTCCCCGCTGACCGACGGCCAGAGGGAGTGTTCAACCACGAGAGCGACCCCTGATTTCCCCGGGGTAAAGCACACGGCGTAAGGACAGCATTTCCCGGCAGGGTGCAAGGCATGCACCCACTAAGCACCGGGCTACCTCTTTCGAATAGGCGACAACTATACCTTCGGGTGGGTTCGGTAGACGGACCAAGGGCGCGGAGCGCGGAAACCCCAGCTCAGCTGCGCATCAGCGGCCCGTTTTCGAAGTCATCGCGCGAAATCTCGT
Organism: Qipengyuania sp. RANM35; assembly: GCF_041021145.2. Taxonomy (NCBI): domain Bacteria; kingdom Pseudomonadati; phylum Pseudomonadota; class Alphaproteobacteria; order Sphingomonadales; family Erythrobacteraceae; genus Qipengyuania; species Qipengyuania sp. RANM35. The sequence goes on from NZ_CM196433.1 coordinate 1,934,736, forward strand.
AAACGAGGTGGACGATGCGCTTGCCCTGGTACTTGGCCAGTTCGTAGCGTTCGGTCCGCACGGCCCCGATGGCCTCGAGAGCATTGCGCGATCGGTAGTTGGTGTCGCCGACACGGAAGCGGACGGTGGCAAGGTCCTGAAAGGCGTGCGCCAGCATCGCCCGCTTCATTTCGGGATTGATGCCCTTCCCCCAGCAGGAACGATCGAGATAGGTCCAGCCGACCTCGATCGAACCGCCGTCATCGGGATCGAAACCCTTGTACTGTGACGATCCGAGGATTTGCCCGTCACTCTTGCGCACGATTGCCAGCGCGCCGCCGCTCTCCATCCCCTCGTCGAAGAAGGCGTCGAACACCTCACGCTTCCAGCGGTCGTGGATGGGATGTTGCTCCCAGATCATCGGGTCGGACGCGATGGCGTAGAGCGGTTCGCGATCCGCCTCGGTCATCGGGCGGATCGTCAGCCGTTCTGTCTCGAGCGTCGGCTGGCGATCCATCGCGGCCTAGCCCTTCGTCACATCCGCCAGCGCGGCGATGAACTTCTCGGTGTTGCCCGCGTGAAGCCCGGCCACGTTGATGCGCCCGGACCCGGCCATGTAGATGCCGTGATCCTCGCGCAGCCTGGCGATCTGGTCCTTGTCGAGCGGCAGCATGGCAAAGAGGCCGTTCTGATCGCCGAGCGCGGCAAGGTTAAGGCCGGGAGCCTCATTGTCGGCGGCAGCAAGGCGAGCGCGGACACGGCGCATGCGGGCGCGCATGTCGTCGAGTTCCTCGAGCCACTCCTTGGTCATTGCCGGATCGCGCAGCACGTTGCGCACTGCCGCGCCACCGTGGTCGGGCGGCATGGACCAGTTCGCGCGGGCAAGGGCGTTGGCGTTGGAGACGATGGCCGGAAGCTGGGAGGCATCCTTCGCCATCATGTAGAACGCGCCCACACGGTCGCGGTACAGGCCGAAGTTCTTGTCGCAGCTATAGGCGATCAGGGCCTCTGGCACGGCAGCCAGCACCTTGCGGATACCAGCGACGTCCTCGTCGAGACCTTGGCCCAGCCCGTGGTAGGCGATGTCGAGTAGCGGCAGCACGCCGGTCTCGGCGAAGGCGGCCGCGATCGCGTCCCACTGGTCGAGCGTGTAGTCGACACCCGTCGGGTTGTGGCAGCAGCCGTGGAGCAGGACGGCATCGTTCGGCCCGGCGCCATGGATCGCCGCCAGCACTGCCTCGAGATCGGCCGAACCGTCGGACTTCGCATGGGTGAAGGGCACGGTCTCGACGCCGACATCGGCAAGGATCTGCGCATGGTTGGGCCAGCTCGGCACGCCCATGTGGACGCGGGTCACTCCGGCAGCCTTGGCCAGCGCCACCGCCAGGCGGACGGCGCCGGTCCCGCCGGGGGTCTGCATCCCTTCGATGCGCCCGCCCATCGTGGCGTCCTCACCGAAAATGTACGGCATCAGCGCGGCGGTAAAGCCGGTGTCGCCTTCAGGCCCGAGGTAGGATTTGGAATCCTGCTCGTCGATCAGCTTCTGCTCCGCCTTCTTGATCGAGCGGAAGACAGGGGTCGCGCCCTCGTTGGTACGATAGACGCCCACGCCGAGGTCGATCTTGTCCTCGCGCGGGTCCTGCGCATGCATCTTGATGAGCGCGAGAAGCGCGTCGGGGGCCTGGGCTTGAAGTCGGTCGAGCATGCGCGCCTCATTGCCCGATATGGTTGGGGCCGCAACAGGAAATCCCGTCGCGGCCCCGGAGCCTTCGTGAATTTTGATTATACGACCCGAAGGGCTCCTTTCTCGTCCTCAGAACGGCAGCCAGCGCTGCTTCTTGGAAAACTTCATGTAACCGGCATTTACGCCGAGGCGCAGGCCCGCCCCAACGCGGATCGGGATGAGCACCACATCGCCCTTGCGCAGGTAGCTGGCGGTAAGGCCGCCGACGAAATAGGCCTGACCCTCGCCCGCCGGGAAGCGCTCGTAGAGTTCCTCGCTGTCCCACAGGTTATAGACGAGGACGAAAGTGCTGCCGGCATTGGCCCCGGCATCGAAGCCGATCGACGGGCCGGTCCAGTAAACGGGACGCTCGCCTTCGACCTTGTGGAACAGCGTGCCCGAACCGTATCGCGCACCGACGATGAAGGCGCCGCTTGCTTCGCGTCCGACGATGTAGGCGTTGGGTTCGCCCTGATCCTTGAGCAGCTTCTGGATCATGTCTGCGACGCCCTTGGCGCCCTTGCCGAACACACCCTCGGCGGCACCGATAAGGTCATCTTCCTTGTAGGTGGTCGCGCTGTTTTCGACCGGAGGGGTTTCCACCGCAGTGGTTGCAGCAGCTTCCGCGCCCTGCTCGCTCCATGTCGGCTGCTCGGGATAGCTGTCGGTGGGAGCCGCCGGATCGGGCTCGGCAGTGTAAGTGACGCCTGCATCGGCTCCGGTCGCGGCAGGCTGCTTGACCAGATCGGCATCGATGGCGGTATCGGGATCGATCGTCTCGACCTGTGCGGCGAGCGGCGAAGCGGCCATGCCGAGCGCTGCGAAAGCGATGGCAAGACGGCGAGTAACGGTAACGGCTTTTTTCATGGTTCCCTCCCTGCCCGCGCCGAAGCGCAGGCAGCTGCGCGACAAGAAGAATCCTCTTTCAGCAGCGCGGCAATGAAACGGCGATGAACCGAATCGAAATTGCGTCGAAGCGAGTCCTTCGTGCGATGCGCAGATCGCCGCAATCAGGCCTTGAAGCGGGCCGGAGCCGTGGCTATAGCGCGCCCCTCGCACACGGCCCGGCGCCGCTGCGAAGTTCCGGAGACGTGGGTGAGTGGCTGAAACCAGTTCCCTGCTAAGGAACCGTACTCGAACTGGGTACCGAGGGTTCGAATCCCTCCGTCTCCGCCACGCATAAGTCACTGTCAGAGATAGATTTTTCTGTTTCACGGTAGTGGCCCGGTTCTGCGCCTTTCTGCCTCCAATATGGTCTTCCGGAGACAGGCGCGTCATCGACAAAGGCGCAATTCTCGCCAACATTCTCTGCTACGCCGTTCCGGGGTACCGGATTGGCGAGGGCTGGTCGCGTGCCGGAACGGGTGTGGGCGCCAGTTTCCTAGCGCCCACTGGAAGCATATCCGACCGAATCTATCGACCGAGCAGCAGTTTTGTCTGCGCCTCCCAGCACAGTGGCAGGTCGCTAAGCCCGAGCAGCTTCTTGGCATCAAGATCGACCGGCTGGTGGCCCGTTACGATCGCCTCGACGATCTTTGGTGCGAGGAAGTTAAGCCTGCACACACGCGAAGCGTAAGAGCTGGTCACCTCGTGCTCTTGCGCAAGTGCCGACACCGACAGCCGTCGATCTGACATCTCTTGCCACCAGCTGCGAGCGCGATGGATCAGCTTGAGCAGATGCTCTTGCGGTTCGCCAGCGGTCGATGCAATCAAGCCGTCCTGGACTAGGCGCACTGCGCGACCGCTGCGTTTGAGGGTGGCCTCGATTGCAATGGCAGGATTGCGTCGCTGATCGGGACGATGATTGATCGCCAACAAATCGGTCACCCCGATCAGCGATATTTCCACCGTGAGCTGAGTCGGCCCAACGCGAACCATCGCGATGCAGCGTCCTACGGCATTGCGCTCGCGCTTCCTTAGGCTCTCCGCGAGCTTGGCAGCTCTCTCACCAAGGCCGCCAAAAGTATCGGCAGCCAGTTCGATGCCTGTTCGCGCGAGCAGTCCCAGTGGTCGTTCGATCTCCTCCGCAAGGCCTTCGCACACGACCTTCTCCAACTCGACCGCAGGGATCCGGAGGTTGGGTGTCCCGCTATCCCGATCTGCTTCTCCGTCTTGACCGATATAATAGCGATAGCGCGTCTTTCCCTTGGTCGCGTGGCTCGCGACCAGCGGCGCGCCGGAGTGGTCGAACACCTTGCCGGCCAGCAGACTTGGCGCTCTTGCTGATCGCACCTGCCGGTGTCCTTGCGTGTTTGCCGCGAGCTTCTGCTGCACTGCTTCCCATGTCTCCATATCAATGATGGCCTCGTGCTGGCCCTCATAGATCTCGCCCTTGTGGCCGATCTTGCCGATATAGATGGGGTTGGAGAGGATCTTGTAGATCTGGCCCCTGGTAAATGGACGGCCTCCCAACCTCCGGCCGGTGGCGGTCACGCGTTCTGGCACAAGGGTAGCTTCCTCAGCCAGTTGCTGGGTAAGCTGTCGCACATTGCCCATGTCGAGATAGCGGGTGAAGATGCTCCGGATCAGCCGGACATGGTCCTCATCAATCGCCAGCGTTCTGCCGCTTGCCTTGTAGCCCAGCGGGACGACCCCGCCCATCCACATGCCCTTGGCCTTCGATGCGGTGATCTTGTCGCGAATGCGCTCGGCGGTGACCTCGCGCTCGAACTGCGCGAACGACAGCAGCATGTTGAGCGTCAACCGTCCCATGCTGCTGGTCGTGTTGAACGACTGGGTCACCGAGACGAAGCTGACCTCGGCTGTATCCATTGCTTCCACCAGCTTGGCAAAGTCGAGCAGCGAGCGTGTCAGCCGGTCAACCTTGTAGACGACGACGATGTCGATCTTGCCAGCGTCGATATCTGCCAGCAGCCGCTGAAGTGCGGGACGATCCAATGTTCCGCCCGAGATGCCTCCATCATCGTAAACCTCGGGAAGCTGCGACCAACCTTCCGAGGCCTGGCTGATGATGTAGGCGGCGCAGGCCTCGCGTTGCGCGTCGAGCGAGTTGAAGTCCTGCTCCAGCCCCTCCTCGCTCGACTTGCGGGTGTAGATTGCGCAGCGGACCTTGGTCATGCGGCCTTGGCCTTCTTCCTCAGGCCGAAGAAGGCCGGACCCGACCAGCGCGTTCCCGTTATAGCGCGGGCGACCTCGCTCAGGGATCGCCATTGCCGCTCGTTCCAGATGATCTCTCCGTTCTCGCCGATCACGACCAAGTGGAGCTTGCCGCCGTACTCGCGGGCGAGGCGCATACCAGGCCGGATATTCTGCGTGCTGGACTTGCCAGCAGCAGCTTGGTCGAGGCGCTGCCGCAGCTTGCGTGACAGCCCTTTCCCCTTCTTTGCCTGCAACTCATAGGCCAGCGCGAGCCGCAGCATCTTCGCGCTCGCCTTTGGAGCGGGGCGACCGGTGAGCTTTACCCACCGGTCGCCAAGGAGGACCTTGGGCAGGGTCGCGAGAGCAGCAAGGTCGTCTGCCAGTTCCGCCATGATCACGCGCCCGTCATGATGCGATAGCAGGATACCTCGCCGCGCTTATCGCGTTCGATCGAGTAGCCCTTCTTCTTGAGGCCAGTCAGTGCCGCCCGAGCCGAGTGCGGCAGCCAGGCGGTCGCCTTCACCATCTCGTCGAGCGTTGCGCCCTGCTTGCGCTTCAGCAGCGCAATAACTGTATCGATCTTGGTCTCGCGCTTCGCAGGCGCGATCTTATTGGCCTGCTCCTGGTTGGTCATGGGTGGTTCTCCTTGGTTAGAGCAGCACCATGCCGCTCCCACCACCCAAGGCCCCGGCTCGCGTACTGCGTCGGGGCGGCGGCCTCTGGCGGCCGCGACTCACGGGCAGAACCAATGCTTCCTTTGTGGGCGAAGTCGAATGGAATTTGGCCAGAGAATGAAGGTCGGCTTTGCGCCCCGTAACCGGTCATTTGATCCATTGTGTTTCTCGCGCAACAGCTGCCGTTCGCTTGGCGGCACGTCCATAATGGAAATGGACAGCCCACCTAATCGGCAATGCAAAATGAAGCTTGAAGCCGGAGGGTCGGTCGCCGAAAGTCCCCCCGTCGATTGAGCAAGAGGATGTAGTTCCTCGCCGGCGTCATATCTGACAAAGCCGAGCACTGTGCAATCAGGCCGAACTTGGTCGAGAGAGGTTGGTGAATGAATGAACGGAGTTGAACCAACTTCAGAGGTTGCGATCGTCATCGTCGGCGGGGGCACCGCTGGATGGCTAACGGCCGCCTTCTTGCAGAACCAGTTGCCCCATACACTGAACCGCCCCGTAGCGATTTCCGTGATCGAGGCGGAGGACATACCAACTGTCGGCGTGGGCGAGGCCACCATTCCTTCCATCCGCCAGACTTTGGCGGCGTGCGGAATTGAAGAGCATGTCTTCCTGAAAAACTGCAATGCTACCTTCAAGCAGGGTATCGAGTTCATCAATTGGCGCGATGATCCGAAGATTGCGGGTGGCAGTAGTTATTTCCATCCCTTTGGGGACCAGGTCATGGTCGCGGGCAAGGACGCGACCTGGCAATGGCTGCAATTGCCGGAGGAACAGCGCACCGCCTACGCTGAGCAGTTTTCAGTACAGTCCGAGATTTCAAAAAGCGGACGAGCCCCAAAGGGTTTCGCCGACAAGCCATATGACGGTGCGCTTGCTTACGCTTACCATCTCGATGCGGGAATGCTGGCGCAGTTCCTGAAGGACCTTTGCAAGCAACGCGGCGTTCGCCACGTCGTACAGAAGGTCGTCGAGGTCGAACGAAACGAAAAGGGTATCGCTGCCGTCCATCTCGACAACGAGAAACGGATTCCAGCGGACATTTTTGTTGATTGCACCGGCTTTGCAGCCCGGCTGATCAATTCGGACAAGTCGAACCGGTTCAATAGCCTGTCAGACGTACTGTTCGTTGATCGCGCCGTTGTGACACGGGTGGAGAACGAAAGCCTCCGTGATGTTCTGGGCTACACCAAATCGACCGCGCAAAGTGCGGGCTGGATCTGGGATATCGCACTGCAGGACCGCCGCGGGATCGGTCATGTCTATAGCTCGCGCTACATTGATGACGATGCCGCGAGAGCGGAACTGGCTGCCTATGTCGGCCGGCCGACGGAAACTCTCGAGACGCGTAGGCTCGATATGCGCATCGGCTACCATGACCAGCAATGGCGCGGGAACACCGTTGCCATTGGGCTGTCGAGTGGTTTCCTGGAGCCGCTGGAATCGACCGGTATCTACCTGATCGAAATGGCCAATTGGGCGATGCTGGAATTCATCCCTCGCTATCTCGCCGGGGCGCAAGTGCAAGGGCACTACAACCGGGTCCTGCACAATCACTACGACAATATCGCTGATTTTCTGAAGCTGCATTACTGCCTGTCGAACCGCCGCGACACGGCGTTCTGGCGCGACAATTGCGATCCCAAGACGATCTCGCGGTCCTTGCTGGCAAACCTGGATGCTTGGAAGGCGGCAGTGCCGAGTATTTACGATTTCGACCGCACGACCCAATGCTTCTCGGCGACCAACTACAAATTCGTGTTGTATGGCATGGGCTGGAATGGTGGCGGTGAGCCGATTTCTGGACCGGCGGACTATGCAACGGGTATGATGGCCGAGCTTTCGCAGCGGAGGTCGAAGCTGCGCGACTTCGTTCTGCGCGATACGGTTCCGACCGTTGCCTATTTCGAGGCACTACAGAAGCTATGAACCTGGTTTCGACACTGGTGCGGCGACACGCAACACGCACAAAAGAAGAGGGGCGCCCGCACCAAGCGGGCGCCCCCTATTGTCCGGTCCGGTTCCGCTTAGAATTCGAACCGAACACCAGCGGAGATCGTGCGACCCTGGATGGAGCGACCGATCGTTACGGTGTTGGGAGCAGCACCATATAGAGACTCGCGTCCATCATTCGCCGATTCCGTGATCCCGGCCTTGTCGAACAGATTGTTCACGTTGAGCGAGAACTCCAGATTGTCGGTCAGGTTCACCGCGCCGGTCAGATGGACCACCGAATAGCCCTTCTGCGTGAGGGTATTGGCATCATTGGCAAAGCTGTCCGACGTACCGATCCAGCTGGCAGAAAGCCGGAAGCGGTCAAAGTCGAGGCTAGGCGTTACTGCCCAGATAAGCTTGGCCTGACGCTGCGGCCTGTTTCCGACCAGCGCCGCATTGACTACGCCGGCGGAGTCACGAGCATCGGTTATTTGCGCATCGGTATAGGTCGCCGTCGCGTACAAGTTGAACGCTCCGTTCCTGTAGTAGGTCTCGAGTTCGAGGCCCTTCGCATCATACTTGCGGATCTGACCCGTCGGCGGCGTAATGGTGATGTTCGATTCTTCGGTCTTGGACAGGAATGCCGTCCCGTAGAAGTCGAGGTCGCCACCGCCCACATCGAGGCCTTGTGCCTTGAAGCCGACTTCGTACTGCTTGACCTTGTCGACATAGGCACCTTCAGCTCCCGGGAGCAAGGCACCGCTGGCGTCGCGGACACCGAAGTCGAGAGCACGATCGAAGTTGAACGACGCACCGCTCGAGGCCCGGCCGAATACCGAGAAACTGTCGCCGATCAGGTAGTTCGCACCCAGCGACCAGGCGAAGTTGTCAGCTTTCAGGTCAGCGCGGGCATCGACAGTCCCGTTGTTCTGGGAAACGGTGGCTTCCGTGCCGGTAATGACCCCGTCGCCATTCACGTCGAAAGGCGCGCCGGAAGCCGAAGTGCGGATTCCGTTCTGGCGCATGCTGTCGTAGCGAACGCTCGCATCGAGGCTCAGGTCGCCGGTCTTGAACGCCAATGCCGCGAACGGCGAGCTCGTTTCCGCTTCGAGATCGTAGTTGCGGTTGGAGCCGTCCCAGCCGAAGGCCTGGTTGACACCAGCAATCCCGTCGATCGAGCCCGGCGTTGCGATGAGCGCCGCGTCGTTCTCGGTCGTGGTCACGATCCGCGACCAGTGCCAATCCTGAACGAAGTTCTGGTGCATGAAGAAGTGACCAACGGCCAGATCGAGCGTGGAATCGCCGCCCATCTCAAGGGTCTTGGACAAGCGGACATCGTTGGCGAAATTGCTCAGGTCGTCGATGTTGACATCGAACACGGCGACGTCGGACGCGAGACCGTTGGGCAAGTTGGCAGCAGTGACCGCCTGTCCTGCATTGGGGCCATTGTAGTAGGTCGAACCCGCAAGAGCCGCCGCATCGAGCGCGCCGTAGGTGAAGAAACCGAGGAACTTGCCGGAGATATCCTGATACCGCGACTTGGTCGCGAGGGTGATGCCGCCGCCGAGCTCGAAGTTCGTTTCGAGGCCTATCGACTTCACCTTGTTGTGGAGGCCATCGGCAGAATCATAGGGCTCAAGCTGATTGCGACCATCGACGGCAAGACCGTTGCGCGTAAGGTTGCTGTAGAGGCTGTTGTTGGCGGCATCGAAATTGCCCAGGTTGGTGCCAACCACGCCGCTGTTCGCATCGCCAGTCCGCGAAACCAGCTGCGGGAAGTAGGCCTGATCTTTCTTGTCGATGATCTTGCCGGTCAGCCGGACGTAGCCGGCATCGAATTCCTTGGTAAGGCTCAGACGGACCTGCCCACCTGAAACCGGATCATAGCCAGTGTCACGGTAGTCGCCGCCCTGCTGGAAATGCCCACCGACGTGGAAGTAGAGATCGTCTGCGAGATCGGCACCATATTCCACGTCGACGCGGTAATCGCGATGGTCGACACCGATGCCAAAGGCGACCGAACCGCCGCCCTCACGACCAGTCTTACCGATCAGGTTGATGATACCACCAGGGCCGTTGGTGGTGAGCGTCGAGGCTGTACCGCCACGGACGGATTCGACGCGGGCCAACGTGCTGTCGGCCTTGAAGAAGCCGTCAGCCGGGGCGAACAGGAGATCGCCGAAAAGGACGATCGGAAGCCCGTCTTCCTGCATCGAGAGGAATTTCGCACCTCCCGTCGAGATGGGAATGCCTCGGACGTTGATGTTGGAGTTGCCGCCGCCCGACGAACTTTCCGAACGGATGCCAGGAAGCTGCCGGAACACTTCTGCGAGGTTCGCAGGATTGGCGTCTTCGATTGCCTGCGTGCCAAGTGACGATACAGAGATCGAGGTGTCGATCTTGTTCTTGCCGGCCGACGAGATCACGCCGGTAACGACGATGACATTTTCGTCTGCTGCATCGCTTTCGGCAGCCGCCTCGTCCTGGGCAAAGGCGACGCCAGACACCGGCGCGAGAGCGAGAGCCAAAACGGACGCGCAACCCCTGAGAGTGGATTTCTTCATTTTTCCTCTTCCTTGAACCATCCATTGTTTTCAGGCGAGCGCCCCCGCCTCATGGTTGCCGATACCAGCCCAACAATCGATTGCAAGAAAAAATTGCAATCGATTGTAATTTGGCAAAGATGGGCTAGCATCGTAGCGTATTTTTGTTGCACTAATGTCACTTCTCGGCGAGGCAGCCACGCATGAATGCAGAACCCAAGGTCAGGAACATCAGCGACCTCGCCCGGCTTGCGGGTGTTTCCGCGGGCACGGTTTCGCGCGCGCTGGCCGATAGCGACCTTGTCAACGAGAAGACCCGAGCGAGGATCAAGGCACTCGCACGTCAACATGGCTTTCGCCCGAACGTCATGGCGCGCAACCTTCGCATCCAGAAGACCGGTGCTATCGGCGTGGTCATTCCTCTTGGCCACGATACCGGCCAGCATATTTCCGATCCGTTCTTCATCACGATGCTCGGCCTGCTCGCGGATGCCCTGACCGAGCGCGGCTACGACCTCATGCTGTCGCGGGTCATTCCGACCGACGAGGATTGGCTCGACCGTTTCACCGACTCAGGGCGCGTCGATGGCATGATCGTCATCGGCCAGTCGGACCAGGCGGCAGCACTGGACAAAGTCGCCGAGCGCTATCGACCGCTTGTGGTCTGGGGTGGCCACGAACTAGGACAGGTGCATTGCTCGGTCGGTTCGGACAATGTTGCCGGCGGCGATCTTGCGGCAAGCCACCTGATTGCGCGCGGGTGCAAGCGGATCGCGTTCTTCGGAGATCCCACCGCACGCGAAATCAAGCAGCGCCTTCAGGGCTGTCGCAGGGCCTTGGCCAGAGCTGGCCTCGGCGATGACCCAAGCGTGTTTCCCGTCCACTTGGCAGCGGGTGTTGATGATGCGAACATCAGTGAGTTCCTCGCCGACGAACTTCAGCGTCCTGACGGTATCGTCGCAGCTTCGGATGTGATCGCCATGTCCGCTCTGCGCGCCCTGTCGGAAATGGGCATTGCAGTACCCGGCGACGTCAAGGTAATCGGCTATGACGACCTTCCCATCGCGGAACACACCGTACCCCGCCTTTCCACCGTCAAGCAGGATCTGACTGCGGGAGCCAATACTCTGGTGGAACTGCTGATGCGGCGCATCGCAGGCGAGGAGACGGGCTCGGCGATCATGGCGCCCAAACTCGTCGTCAGGACCTCGACCTAGCTTTCTGCGCCCATCGCTAGTGCCAGCGCACCGAGCAAACCGGATCGATCGCCCAGGCCGGGCAATGTAACGATGTCCTCTGCACAGCTCTTGAAATAGCCTGCCCCGAGCCGAGCTGCCATGTTGTGTACGCGATCGATCAGTCCCGCAGTCCCCATGACGCCGCCGCCAAGGCTGATCCGTCCGGGCTCAAACACTGCCTGCATCGAGACAACCAGCTGAGCCAGATAATGCGCAATTATGTCATGCGCTTCATGATCGGCAGGAAGGTCGGACAACGACTTGCCCCAGCGCGCAATGATAGCGGGACCGCTTGCAAGTCCTTCGAGGCAATCGCCGTGAAACGGGCAAGTGCCAGCGAACTCTAGATCGTTCGGATGACGCGTCAGCCTGATATGACCCATCTCCGGATGGCTGAGTCCGCGAAGCGTTTTGCCCTCGATCACTGCGCCGCCACCGATCCCGGTGCCGATGGTGAAGTAGAGCGAGGTGCGGCACCCTTGCGCAACGCCCCAGAGGTATTCGGCGAGTGCTGCGGCGTTCACGTCCGTATCGAGCGCTACCGGGCATTTCAGCCCCACTTTTAGGGGACCAACCAGATCGGTGCCGCTCCAATGCGGCTTGGGTGTTTCGGTGATGTACCCATATCGGGCAGAAGCCGGATCCAGGTCGATCGGACCGAAGCTCGCGACGCCCACAGCCGCCAACGGACCACGCGCAGAAAACCAGTCCACCATCGCACCGATTGTCTCGTCGGGGGTTGTCGTTGGAATGCGAACGGTTTCGTGCACATCATCCTTGCCAGAGGCGATCCCAAGCACGAACTTCGTTCCGCCCGCCTCGACCAATCCATACATGGGAATCGTCATAGCGGCCTAATCTCACTCTTCTCGCCGTCCAGCTGCAAGCGGAAGCGGGGGGTAGGCGTCCCGCCGAACTGACTGCTCACCAGTTCCGGTTGGTCTTCCAGGCTGCGCCCCTCGAGGCCCCAATTGTCGACGAAGCCGATGACTTCCAGATTCTTCGTGACCCACCAGCTGTAGGCCTGGAACGGCTCCGCTACCGGATTGCAGGCGACGAGTCCCGTTCCATTGATTGGGCGGTAGGGCCCGAACAGCGATTCCGCGACCATGCCGTAAAGCCCGTTCGGACCGCTCGGCCCATCAGGCGCAAAGACGCGGCGCTGGGTCGACCAGAAAACATAGTAGTGGCCGTCAACGAACCGCATGACGGGCCTTTCAAGCTCGTTGTTGAGGCCGTCCGCGGAAATCAGGGGGGGCAACAATTCCCACGACCGCAGGTCCGGCTCGCTCGCCCTGGCGATCCCGATGGCGCCATTGAAATCGCTCGCCGACTGCTTGAGCGACGCGGTGAACAGCAAATAGGACGCTCCGTCCGCCGGATCTCGGAAATGTGCCGGGTCGCGGAAGGCCTTGATGAAGCCCGGCTTGCCGTCGGCCTGTTTAGCCACGACATAGTTCAGGTCATCACTGATGATGTTCTCGAACGGTGTCGTCCAGTCGCCCGTTCGGACGGCACCGCTCTCCACGATCAAGCGACCTTCAACCTGGAACAGCCGCTGCTCGTAGCTCGTCCTGGTGTCGCCCTGCCGGCCCGCTGCAGTGTAGAAGAGGATCAGCCTGCCGGTCTCGGGATCGTAAATGGTCGATCCCGCCCATTCACGCGCGCCAGGGTTCACGCCTTCCGGCAACAGGTCACCCAAATCGCTCCAGCCATCCTTGCCAATCTTCGTGAGCCGCAAGCGTGCGACATGGTGGCGGTCGTCCGGATGGAGCGATCTGGGCGCTGACATTATGACCCACAGTTCCGCGCCATCGACACGCACGATACTACCGTCGAAGGTTTCGATCGGCCAAAGGTCCCACAGGTGCAGGTGGTCGATGGCAGGCCTCGCATCGGCTCGCCCGATCACAGGTATCTCCGGCATCGGCCGGCTGCCGATTGCTGCGACGTGGTCGGCCTGCCAATGGCCTGATGCACGTCCATTGTGGTTGGTTTCGGTCACGCGACAATGGCTTTCCATGGGAGTCTTGGCTCGATCTTTTGGTTGGATTCCGGAACGAACGCGTCTGCTCGGATCTTCTGCAGCGCCTCGCGATCAGATAGCGGTTGCAGGGGTTGCAGGCGTCGCTCGGCCCTCTTTGATGCGATAGACGGCAAGCGCGGCCAGGATCAGGCACACGCCTGACATCGTAATGACATTGCGTGCATCGCCCCCGAGGACCGGCTCGTAGAAAAAGCCGACAGTGAATGCGAAAAGCAGCATGGGTGCAGTGATGAACATGTTGAAAATGCCCATGTAGACTCCTGTGCGCTCGGGGGGGGATCGTATCCGCCAGGATGATGTACGGGTTGCCCATGATGCTTCCCCAGGCGAGGCCGACACCTACCGCGGCGACGAACAGCCAGGTCTTGTCACCGATTTGCGGGATTGCGAGCATGGCAATGCCGCCCACCACAAGCGCTAGTGCATGCAGACGGCCTGCACCTATTTTCCGCGCGTAACGCGCCATTACCAGTGCCGAGAGAAAAGCGATCAGGTTGTAGAATGCGCCGATCTGACCGTTGGTGAGCACTGCGGAGTTGTAAGCCGCTGTATTCGCATCCGCCGTGCCGTAAACCGAGCGACTGATCGAGTTGGTAATGTAGTTCCAGTACCCCCACATGCCGTACCACTGGAATAGACTCATCAGCATGAGGCCCTTCATTGCCGCAGGCATTTCACGCATGGCCGAGAAGATCTCTCCGAAGGTGGACGCGACAGTCTTCGGTTTCGCGGCGATCCGAGCCCTCTCTTCTTCCGTCAACGGTAATTCCGGGACGCGCGTGATCGACCACAAGATCGTCGAAATTGAGAGGAATGCTCCGATCCAGAACGACACCAACGTAAACGTCGGTATCTGACCGTTACCAGCTGCTGCGCGGCTTAGTCCAAACAGCGCCACGAGAATGGTGGGGCTCAAATAGGCAAGGAATTGCGCGAGCCCGGTGAAGGCGCTCTGGCTCAAAAAGCCAAAACTGCGCTGTTCGGGGTTAAGCCTGTCATTCACATAAGCGCGATAGGGTTCCATGGTCACGTTGTTGCCAACGTCGAGGATCATCAGCAGCGAGAAGGCCATCACAATGCTTGCCGAAAGGGGCAGGAAAAACAGCCCGAAACAGCACAGCACTGCGCCGATGAGAAAGTAGGGAGTGCGCCTGCCCCAACGCGAATTGGTCCGATCGCTCATCGAGCCGATAATGGGCTGGATCAGGAATCCGGCCAGCGGGCCCGCAATGCTCAGGAAGGCGAAATTCTTCTCTTCCGCGCCGAGATAGGCCCAGATCGGCGCCATGTTCGCCTGCTGTAACCCGAAGCTGAATTGCAGCCCGAGGAAGCCCAGGTTCATCTGCAATATCTGCGCGACGCTCAGCCGTGGTTTTGCTGCTGCCATGATCGCCTGTCTCCCTTTCAACAGATCGCCTAGTGGATACTGCAATCGATTGCAATAATGCATTGGGGTGGTCACACAAACAGGCTCCATTGCTGGGCTGTTGGTCCGCAATCGACCTAATCCGAGCGTGCCGGCGCCTGGTTTTGCAAGCCGTGAAACGGAGGACGCAATATTTTGAAAGCAGGTTCCTCCCCATTCAATGCGACTGCGAGCTCAACTTTCGCAGGTTGGGTCGAGCAATTGAAGGGGGTCCGCTTCTAATGCGCGGACGCTAAAAAGAAGACAGTCAGCTACCGGCCCAAAATCGGTCGGTCGGCAATGCGCGCCCCCATATCGGTCATTCACGAACCTGCGGATTGCCTCCAAAAGCTGCCGGTCGTCGGGATGACGGTCACTGATCTGTCCAGCCCGGGCTAGAAGAGTGTTATTCCCCCAAAGTGACCTCGTCACGAATACCAGGCTCAACCGGTCGCTCGAGCGCTTTTTCGGCCTCTTCCAAAATTTCCGGGGTCAGGTCGGTAGTCCGTGCAGGGAGAGGGGTGCCATCGCCCATCTCACCATTTGTCTCGATGTCTTCGATCAGCATCTTCATCTCGGCGATTTCCTTGACCTGCGCTTCGATGATTGAATCTGCGAGCTTGCGAACACGCGGATCGGTGATCTCTGCTCGCGAACTGGTCAGAACGGCGATGGAATGATGCGGGATCATCGCTGCCATATATTCTTCATCGTTGACGGCCGCCTGACTGCGAACGAGCCAGAGTGCCACCGCGAAGGTCAACGCGCCGACGCCCAGTATGATGAAGTTCTTGGTCTTGTCCTTGTACATGCCCCACATGAAGAGAAGCATGACGATCATCATCATGCCACCCATTACGAAGGTCATCCAGAAGCGCGTCTCACTCCAGAATACGTGATCGAGCTCGTACGTGTTGAGATACATCAGGCCAAACATGAGCGCGGTCGAAGTCGCCACCATCGCCATGAAGCGCCAGTAATTGCCCCCACCGCCGTGGTGCTGCTGGTGATCCGGGTGCTGGTTATGGGCCATTCAATCCTCCTGGTGGCTCATCGTTTTATATACGTACTGGGCAGTGCAGCTGATCAGGATGAAACCTGTGAGCGACGCAATGCCCGCAAT
The DNA here is from genome assembly GCF_041021145.2 of Qipengyuania sp. RANM35. Classification (NCBI taxonomy): domain Bacteria; kingdom Pseudomonadati; phylum Pseudomonadota; class Alphaproteobacteria; order Sphingomonadales; family Erythrobacteraceae; genus Qipengyuania; species Qipengyuania sp. RANM35. The sequence continues at coordinate 1,950,508 of NZ_CM196433.1, forward strand.
CACCCTCAGGTGATCGGTCGGATAGATGTCGCCCAAGCCCACCGTCGTCACGGTGATCAGGGCGAAGTAATAGTAATCCATGGCCGACATGGCCGGTTCCTTGGCGAACCCGCCAAGACCAAGCCGACGCCGCCCTGGCAAATCCAACTGCAAACAGCACACCAACCAGCAGGTGGCTGATGAGAACGAGTGGAGATCCTCCGGTCAGTCTCAAGCCAGCTGGGTCATACCCGGAGGCGACACCCTCTTCGCAACTCGCAAGATGGCCAAGTGCAAGGTCAGTGACACCAGGAAAATTGCTATTCCGATTGCCGTTGCCGCGATCATTTCTGACCTTCGGATAATATCGGAAGCTTTAGCCCACGCAGCCGCAAGGCATTGGCTATGACCGAGACCGATGAGAGGCTCATCGCCGCGGCCGCGATCATCGGATTGAGAAGGAGGCCGAAGGCGGGGAACAGCACGCCAGCTGCCACAGGGATACCCAGCGTGTTGTATCCAAAGGCGAACACCAGGTTCTGGCGGATGTTGCGCATAGTGGCGCGCGACAGGACGATGGCTTGGAGCACACCGGTGAGGTCGCCGCGGACCAGAGTCACACCGGCACTCTCGATTGCGACATCGGTACCGGTGCCCATCGCGATGCCGACGTCCGCAGCCGCCAGCGCAGGTGCGTCGTTGATGCCATCCCCAGCCATCGCAACGCGCTTGCCTGAAGCCTTAAGAGCCTCAATCTTGCGATGCTTGTCTTCCGGCGAAACGTTGGCCTCGACCTCGTCGATACCGATCTGGCGTGCGACAGCTTCGGCAGTGGCGCGGCTATCACCTGTGAGCATAACTACGTCGATTTCGCGCTCGTGCAGCGCCCGGATGGCGGCAGCGCTGGTTGACTTGATCGGGTCGGCGACCGCGATAAGTCCCGCCGGGGCGCCATCAATGGCGACGAACATCACCGTCTGGCCTTGTGCGCGGCCGGCCTCTGCCGAGCCGAGCCATTCCAGATCCTCGATACCCAGCCGATGCATGAGTTTCTCGTTGCCGATAGCGACCTTGCGAGATCCAACACGCGCCTCGACTCCCTCACCGGTGGTGGAAGAGAGATCCGACGCAGCCTGAAATGTCGCTCCTCGTGCCTTCGCTCCCTCAACGATGGCGTGGGCGAGAGGATGTTCGCTTCCTGCTTCGACCGCTGCGACGGCCGCAAGGAAATCCGTTTCATCAAGACCATCGCGAGGCGTCACCGCGACTAGATCGGGCTTGCCCATGGTTAGCGTGCCGGTCTTGTCGACCACTAGCGTGTCGATCTTCTCAAGCGTCTCGAGCGCCTCAGCGTTGCGAATGAGGATGCCGTGCTGGGCGCCCTTGCCGGTGCCGGTCATGATCGACATCGGCGTGGCTAGTCCTAGCGCGCAAGGACAGGCGATGATGAGCACCGCAATCGCGTTGACCAGTGCATAGGCCAGCGCCGGAAAAGGCCCCCAGATTGCCCAGACAATGAAAGTAATAACCGCTATGACGACCACTGCAGGCACGAACCAGGCCGCGACCTGGTCGGCCAAGCGCTGGATCGGTGCCCGGCTGCGCTGCGCCTCAGCGACCATCTGGACGATCTTGGATAGCATCGTGTCCTTACCAACTGCGCCCGCGCGCATCACGAAGCCACCAGTCTGGTTGACCGTTCCGCCGATCACCTGGTCGCCGACTTTCTTGGAAACCGGCAAGGGCTCACCACTGATCATGGATTCGTCGATTGTGCTCGCGCCCTCGGCCACCTCGCCATCGACCGGTACCTTATCACCCGGGCGGACGCGGAGCAGGTCACCGCTCGCCAAATGGTCGAGCGACACTTCGCGCTCGTCGCCGGTCCCGAATATCTTGACCGCTGTTGGCGGCGCGAGTTCAAGGAGCGCACGCAGCGCGCTCGATGTCGAGCCGCGCGCCCTGAGTTCAAGCACCTGGCCGAGTAGTACAAGTGTGGTGATGACCGCCGCCGCCTCGTAATAGACGCCGACGTGGCCAGAGTGATCGCGGAAGGCGGGCGGGAATATGTGGGGCAGGAGCGTCGCGACGAGGCTGAAAAGGTACGCAATCGCCACACCGAAACCGATCAGTGTGAACATGTTGAGATTGCGGGTCTTGATGGATTGCCAAGCCCGCACGAAGAAAGGCCAGCCACCCCACAGCACGACCGGTGTAGCGAGAAACAGTTGGGCCCATTGCGCACTTGCCGGCCCAATTAGCCGGTCGAAGCTGATCCCGGATACCATATCGCTCATCGCGTAGATGAACAACGGCAAGGTGAAGAGCGTGCTGACCCAAAAGCGGCGCGTCATGTCGACGAGTTCGGGATCGGGTCCATCCTCCAGGCTGACCGTCTCCGGCTCCAGCGCCATACCGCAGATGGGGCAGTTTCCCGGCCCCACCTGGCGGATCTCGGGATGCATGGGACAGGTGTAGATCGTCCCTTCGGGAACGTCCTCGACCTGCGTGAGATGCGCGCCCGACAGATAGTGCTGCGGGTCGGCTACGAACTTGTCCTTGCACCGCGCCGAACAGAAGTAGTGGGTCGCACCATCGTGCTCGGCGACATGTGTGGCGCCCTCGATCGTAACACTCATGCCGCAGACGGGATCGATCGCGCTGCCTTCCCCTCTCGCATCCTCCGTGTGGTGCGTATCGCAACAGCTCATAGTCGGCCTCCTCTGCGTGGCAGGAGTGTGTGATCGAGATCAGGGATAGGACGCGAAAACCTCACGGCGGCCATTGCCGAAAGCGATGACCTCATAAGGCTGGGTCCTTCCCCCGGCTTCCATACCTGGCGAACCAAGCGGCATACCTGCGACCGCCAGACCTTCGACCCAGTCGGGCCTTTCCGCGAGCAAGCGCTCGACGGCGGCAGCAGGCACGTGTCCTTCTATCACATAGCCGTCCGCGGTCATCGTATGACACGAACGCAAGTCATCTGGCACGCCGTGTTCAGCCTTCACCGACGCCATGTCGGGGTGATCGACCGTCTCGACCTCGTGCTTTTCACCGTGGCGGATATGCGCTGCCCAGGCTTCGCAGCATCCGCAACTGGGATCGCGGTACATGGTGAAGTTCGCAGCCTGAGCTGCGCCTGTGCATGCTACGAGAAGGGCAGTGCCGAACACGGGCAGAAAGGGGCGGCGGGTCTTGTTTCCATTCGAGCTCATCAGTCGTGTCCCATGGCTTTCATGTCCTCTTCCGACATGTTCGACATGTCGTGCCCGGCATGCGGATCCGCAGCGGCCGTCGCTGTCGGGGTAGGTGCAGGTGTCGCCGCAGGGGCAGGGCTAGCCTTGCGGGCTGAAGCAGTGGGCGCAGAACTTGGCGAAGCAGTTTGGGTAGGAGCGGCAACCGGCTCATCAATTTCGGCCGTACCTGCAACTTCGTGCTCGGTCGCAGCGGGAGAAGCGATCGCCGTCTCAGCCGCCGGTGCTACATCGTCGACCGCCGTGGCGGGGTCACCGCATCCCGCGAGCGTCAAAAGGCAGGTAGGCACAACAAGCAACTTTCCAGCGAATGCGATGGTAACGGGACGCATGAGAGGTTCCTTTAGAGCTTAAGATGGTTGAGTCCGTGGGCGAGCTCACCACCCATGAAGCCTTGAACAATGAGCAATGCGGAAATCGAGAACAGCAAAAAGCGAAGAGCAGCGCGCGAACCTGAAGCGCGGTAAGCAATCCAGGCTGCTGCAATGCCTAGGACGGCGATCAGCATGCCGTTCCAGCGGTGGGCTTGCATGACGGTATCGCCGCCGAACCACAGGCCGGTGTGTATCCACCCGAACAGGGCGGCGACAACACCCCCCGCAGCGCCGCCAAAGATCATGATCCTTACGGCCGCTTCACGTTCGGGCGTGCGGTGGGACATGACGAACAGCTCGGTAAGTGCGGCCATCAGGAAGAGCGCTATCGGAAAGTGGACCGTTGCCGGATGAAGGCTCTTGAGAACGCCGATGATCCCTTCGCTCTGAACCTGCTCGTCATCGTGGCTTTCGACGGTTTCATTCGAAGTCGCGGCGCTTCCCATTGCCTCCATATCGTGCCCGGGCTGAGCATGGGCGGCCTCGCTTGCCGTTGGACGCGTCTCTTCCCCGCCGTGCTTTTCGTCACCGTGTGAGAACGCAACCGTTGCCGAGAGGAAGAAGGCCAGACTGGTGAAAAGGCGGAGAATGGAAGTCACCGCTTTGCCTTCTCGAACAGGTCGACCAATTCGCCGAACTTCTGCTTCTGCTCGTCAGCGTCACCGCTGGCTATTGCTTCAGCCACACAGCACGCAGCATGGCGCTTGAGAATCTCGCTCTCGGCCCGGCCCAGTGCAGCCTTTACTGCCTGAACCTGATTGAGGACGTCGATACAGTAGCGATCGTCTTCGATCATCTGCGCGACGCCGCGCACCTGGCCTTCGATCCTGCGAAGACGATTGACGATGCGGGAACCATCGGTTGCTGACACGTTTAGCACTCCATCTGCCGCAATACCCCGCGGGGTATCTTGCAATACTCCTGGGGGGTATATATGACAAGGGCTGAAGGAGTTGCAAGACCCATGCCCGAATTGCTGGTTTCACGTCGACGACTGTTAGGGGCTGGAGCGCTGGGCGCAGGTGTATTGGCCCTGCCTGCGTGGGCCCGCGGCACCGATCTGCACGGAGGTGGATCAATCCGCCCCGGTTTCGACGAGGTGTCGGGCCGGGACATCGCTCTGACAATCGGCGAAGGGCCTCGCGTCGTGCAGGGGCGTCGCGGACACGCGATCGCAGTCAACGGCAGCGTGCCGGGTCCGCTGGTTCGCCTCAAGGAAGGTCAGCCGGTTCGGCTCGCGGTCACGAACACGCTCGATGAAGATAGCTCGGTCCACTGGCACGGCCTGCTGCTTCCGTTCCAGTTCGACGGCGTACCCGGCGTCAGCTTCCCCGGGATCAAGCCGGGTGAGACATTTGTCTATGACATTCCCGCGCTGCGACAGAGCGGCACCTATTGGTGGCACAGTCACTCTGGGCTGCAGGAGCAGGCGGGGCACTACGGGCCGATCGTGGTCGAACCCGCCGGAGCCGATCCGGTCCAGGCCGACCGCGATTACGTGCTGTTGCTGAGCGAATTCACCCCTCTCCATCCGCATACGATCATGGACAAGCTGAAGAAGGGCGAAGGCTACTTCAATTACCAGCAGAATACCTGGACCGACGACTATCCGCTGTCGGGCGAGGACCGCCGGATGTGGGCGCGCATGCGCATGATGGCGACCGATATCCTGGACGTAACGGGCTCGACCTACACCTATCTCGCCAACGGGCGGGGACCGGAAGAAGGTTTGGAGTTTCTCTTCAATCCCGGCGAACGGGTGCGGCTGCGCATCATCAACGGCAGCGCCATGACGTTCTTCAACGTTCGTATTCCCGGGGTTAAGTTCTGGATAGTCGGCGCCGACGGTCAGAACGTGCGCCCGGTCGAAGTTGAAGAATTTCAGATCGGCACCGCAGAGACCTACGACATCGTTGTCGAGCCGACTGGGGAAGCCCGGACGATCGTCGCCGAGAGCATGGACCGATCAGGCATGGCTGTGGCCACTTTGGCATCCCGCCCCGGTGCGCGGGCAAGTGTACCGCCCCTGCGCGATCCGCCGCTGCTGACGATGGCGGACATGGGCATGAACCACGGCGCGGGCGGCATGGACCACGGCGGAGATATGGCAGGCATGGATCATTCAGCCATGGGCCACGACATGTCATCGCAAGGTGCCGCTGCCGAACCGATGGGCGGGATGGACATGAGCGGTATGAACATGCGTGACACGTCCAAGTTGCCCCCGGACGTAAAGGTCGGCCCCGGCATCGATATGGTGTCGATGAACCCGGTCGATCGCATGGGTGATCCCGGTCTTGGCCTCGACAAGGTTCCCCACAAGGTCCTGACCTACAAGGATCTCGTTGCGCTCGAACCCAATGACGATTTGCGCCGCCCCTCCAGGCAGATGGAAATCCATCTGACCGGCAACATGGAGCGCTACATGTGGTCGTTCGACGGGAAAAAGTTCAGTGCCGTTAGCGACGATCCGATCCGCTTCGCCTACAATGAGCGTGTCCGGGTGAAGCTGGTCAATGACACCATGATGGCGCACCCGATCCATTTGCACGGGCACTTCTTCGAACTGGTCAACGGTGCGCCTGCCGACCGCCAGCCGCAGAAGCATACCGTTATCGTGCAGCCCGGTGGCAGCGCCACCTTTGACCTGACCGCCGACGAGGAGGGCGACTGGGCCTTCCACTGCCACCTGCTCTATCACATGCACTCTGGCATGTTTCAGATCGTGACCGTCGCGCCGCGGGGCAACCAGTCCGATGTGAAGCGGGTGGGAGAAGACTGATGCGCCTGCTCGTCATCATGCTCGTCGCGAGCGCCGCCGTCCCCGCTATCGCACAAGATCACTCGGGCCACGCGATGCCTGTCGAGCAATCACCTGCCCAGACCGAATGCGAAAAAGAGGCCGCACGCCACCGCGCCATGGGCCATCCGGTACCTGAGGGAGCGTGCGCGCCCAAAGCGCAAACGGCTGAACCTGCTCAGGACGGTCACGCCGACGGCCACACCGGTATGGACCATTCTCAGATGGACCATGGCCAGAAGCAGGGTATGGACCACTCGACCATGGATCATTCCAAGATGGAAGGCATGGACCATTCCACGATGGGCCACGAAATGACGCAGCTGCCCGAGCAGGCGCCCATGGACCACAGTGCGATGGGGCACGGTGAGATGGACATGACACCCATTCCGGAAGGGGCGCGTCCGGCTGCGGCAGGATCGGGTCCGCCTCGCGCTGCCGATGCGATCTGGGGTGTCGATGCCATGCGAGCCTCTCGCAATGCCCTCCGCACCGAGAACGGCGGCAAGAAAGTGTTCTGGTTTCAGGGCGACCGCGCTGAATATCGCGCGCGAGAAGATAGCGATGGCTATCTTTGGGACGTGCAGGGCTATTACGGCGGTGATACCGACAAATTCTGGTTCAAGAGCGAGGGTGAAGGCACCTTCGGGGAACAGGTGGAGTCCGCCGAGATACAGGGACTTTGGAGCCACGCGATTGGACCGTGGTGGGATCTTCAGGTTGGCGTTCGGCAGGATCTTACTGGTCCCGAGCGCACCCATGCCGTCATCGGTGTCCAGGGTTTGGCACCCTATACCTTTGAAGTCGATGCAGCCGCCTTCCTGTCGAACAAGGGCGACCTGACTGCAAGCATCGAAGCCGAGCTTGACCAGCGCATTACGCAGCGCCTTCTCCTCCAACCGCGGGCTGAGGTAAGCCTTTCTGCACAGGATATTCCAGAACTCGGCATTGGGGCTGGTCTGGATTCTGTCGAACTGGGGCTGCGCCTGCGTTACGAAATCGCTCGTGAGTTCGCCCCTTACATTGGGGTGGAGCAGGAATGGAAAGTTGGCCAGAGCGCCGACTATGCGCGCCTCGCAGGGGAAGATCCCAGCGTGACGAACTACGTCGTCGGCGTCCGATTCTGGTTCTAAAGAGGGGATTACAATGAAGTTTGTTTATTTTGCGGCTTCGGCTGCAGCTGCACTCGCTGCAGTGCCTGTTGCGGCTCAAGCTCAGCACGCCGATCACGCTGATCATGCGGCACACGACACACACGGCGATGTCCAGGACGCGCTTGAGCAAGATGCGGAAGCCACGCTCGTCGCTTACCGAGGTGCCCTGGTCGCGCGAGACGAGGCCGCCATGAGAGCGCTGTTCGCAGACGATTCCATGGTGTTCGAGAACGGCAAAGCTGAGGGCTCCTTTGCGCAGTACATGGAGCATCATCTCGGCCCCGAACTGGGCGAAATCACCGAGTTCACATTCACCAATCCGACGGTGAGTGTCCGGGTGATCGGTCATGCAGCGTTTGGCCATGAAACCTATCGATACAGGATTGCCCTAAAGGACGGCCGCGTGATCGAGCGTGACGGGGTCGCCACGTCGGTCCTGACCCACAAGGATGGGGCTTGGAAAATCGTCCAGTATCACTCCTCGTCTCGTGCACTCCGCCCGAACTGATCAGGCAGTCGATTTCAACATGGCAATTCAACGATCGCGTAAGCTTCGACTGCATATCTTTGGTAGCAAAGTCCACAAATGGCTAGCCGTCTTCGTAGGCGTGCAAGCTCTGTTGTGGATGGCCACCGGCACGCTCATGTCGTATCTGAAGCTCGAACACGTACGCTCCGAGCATGTCATCTCGCGCGAGCCTGCGCCATTGAGCTCTGACGCGGCACTGCCTGCATGGGCGTCGAATGGCGGAGATCTGGTCTCGGTCACGACAAAAATGGTCAATGCTAGACCGATGGTGGAGCTGCGCCGCTCGGATGGCAGCACAAGCCTTCATGACCCTTCCACCGGACGGGTCCTCTCTCCCCTACCGCGCGAGACTGCAGAGGCAATTGCCTTGAATGCCTGGTCAGGGCCGAAGACTGGCATTGAGGCGGCGACACCGGTCGGCAAGCCTGTCGGCACCGAATTCAGCGGTCCTTTCCCGGCGTGGCAAGTGCAATTCGGTGACCCGGATGCAACGCGCCTCTATATTGACGCCTCTAATGGCGCCCTACTGGCTGCGAGAAGCGACACCTGGCGCTTCTTCGATTTCATCTGGGGGCTCCACATTATGGACTGGAACGAGAGGCATCGGATCAATAGCTGGTGGTTGCTATTGTTCGGCATTGGCGGGACCATCATTGCGGTCTCCGGCTTCGTGCTTCTTGCCAATCGCTTTCCCAAACTACGTCGACCTCGCGCAAAACGCACTTAATTCGATGCGTTCGGCTCACCTTTATCACCCACCTCTCCAGTCTGCTTAGCTGGGTTAGTTGTACAAAAGCCGACGGTCTGCTTCCGGCCCACTTTCAGACGTCGAACGATGCCTGGGCTGTACGGCAGTTTTCGGGTCGTTAGCCTAATTTCGGCTCTAACTCTTGTGGCACCCGCAAGCGGACTGACAGCTATCGACCCGATTGCGGACATCGAAGGGCAAATGTAGTCATGCGCGTATGAGATCGATTTCTCTCGCAAAGGACGATGCTGAGCATCTTGTCCCTGAGCCGTGGCGGTCAATGTTTCGTCAGATCGCAAACTCCTTCGCGGAAGGTGATTTTCAACTGTGCGACAATGCGATTGAGGGTGTTGCGCCAGTCGACGTAACTTTGGCTGATTTCTTTCGGGAAAGCGTCCGCTCCTACGGGGATGACCTAGCACCATTGAATGACGCAACTTGGGAGCGCTCGTTCTATCGCTGGATGGACGGATATTGGCAATTTCTTGTGGACCTAACAACCGAGCAAGAGCCTGTGAGCGACCTCGCCCTCCACGCAAAGCTAGACGAGAAAACTGGCCAATTGCAGTTGGCGTCAGTGCATGTGCCCTGAGAGTTCCGGCTAGAGAGTAGACGTCCGCTCATCACCCAGTTCGTGACCGATTTGCCGCTCTAACGATGTGCCAGGAGCGGATGGGCTGCTAACGACCCGAAAGCGGACCAATAGCAGGATGTCTCGGCAGCCACCTCGCCACGTAAAAGTCAGGTTGCTGACGCTTTTGCAGCAGCTGCGCGGGCAGCCTGCGGAGTGAAAACGTAATATACCAGCGGGACGACAAGGAACGACCCGAAGACGATGGCAGGAACAGGTAGTCCAAGTTCATTTGCAAATGTGATCAGGGGCGCGCTGACCGTGAAGGACAGGGTCAGAGACATGTTCAGTGAATGTCTTCGCAGCCTCTGAAAACGCGAAACACGTTCGAGGCGAAAGTAGCGCCAATCCAGCACCAGGAAGAAGAGGAAGATTGCGGCCATGAAAAGTGGAGCGACAAAGGGCACCGGTCCACCAACGCGAATCAGATTGACCGAGGTCGCGATCATTCCGGCAATTACGACTATCAGCAGCACAAACAACGCCCATTCGTAGACTCTCGCCCCTCGCCATTGAGGATTGACTGCGAGCAGCGCCATCCCGAGACCATAGAAAGTCAACGTGGCTTGCACCATGGCCAAGGGCAGGGGACGTGCGATCATAAACGTCCATGCGGTTGAAGCGGCGACTGTCATGGCAATTGCAAACGTCCATCCTGCGTAACGATGCGCTCGGCCGCCCTTGCTGGCGGCCAACGCAATCACCGCCCCTCCGGCAGCACCGAATCCTAAGATAAGGTGTAGAATATGGGTGAGTTGATCGATCAAACTGACTGGCAATATTCTAGCCCCCGAGTGAATCCTAGACATGTTCTAGAACACGTCATTCATTTCGCTTTCCGGTAGCCTAAACTCAAATCAAAGTCAGTATCGCCCAAATTCTGTGTGCTTGGGTCCAAATCACTTCGTGTCAACATTGCTGAGCTAGAGCTGTGCTGCGAGCAGGCCGAAATTCAACCACACGGTTGATAAATTTACATTTTTATCCGGAAGAATCTTTCGGCATTCTCACGTAGCATCGAGTTTTTTTGCTTTTCGTCTAGCCAATCGAAGCTATCGAGCCTTGCGAGAATGGGCTGGATTGGAAGGTTGTCGCTCCCGAACATGATCCTGTCACCAAAGCCCGCTCTAATCAGCGTTTTCAGCGCTTCCTCGTACTGTTCCACCGGCATTGCGCCATTGGTGATGGATAGATCGACGTAAACGTTCGGGTAATCGCGCAAGAGAGCGAGTGTCTCAGGCCAGAACGTGCCGTAATCCGCACTCCCTGAACCTACGTGCTGCAGCCAGATCCTGAGGTTTGGATGCCTGGTAAGTACCGGTCGCAAGAGCTCAGGGTTGCCCATCTCAGGATCGAAGTCCGGACAACAATTTGGGTCCGATCGCGTACTAAAGCGACCGCCAGGCCGTGGTCCGCGCTGGGTGTGAATGCCGACCGGAATGTCGAACTTTTCCGCCAGTAACCAATATGGTTCGAGACGCGGATTGGCCGGAGAGATTCCGTAGTAGCTTGGACCGAGCTCGTGCAGCGCACGGACCTTGCCCGAGGAAATCTGCTCTTCCAGCCAAGCCACATCAGCCCAGCCCTCGGTCCTTGGAAAGCACTTGTAACGGGGTTCTGAGAGGTTGCGAGGACAGGCGAGGGAAACCCCAACGATTACGCTGGGCTTCTGCCAGCGATCGACTTCTTCTGGAGTAGTCACTGCAACAACGGCCGAAGTCACTTTGCTCGTTGCCATCTCCTCCAGCTGCTTATCGCGAACTTCGTTGTGATCGTCTTCAGGCCAGGCTGCATGCCGATGGACATCTACCAGCCCGACAGACGCGAGAAGCGATAATGCAAGCGCTATTAACACGTAGTCTCCTTCCCCGACCAAGACTGCTCATACAGAGTACCATAGCCCTCGGCCGAAGTCTGCTTTTCGTCCCATGCGTAACAGCTTCGTCGAGCTATCAATGTGCTACGAGCAGACTGGCGACTAACGACCCGATTGGAGACGATGGCGCTTGCTAACTTTTGCGCCTTATTTCCCTTCGTTGGAAAAGTTCGACGTGATGCATAAGTGCATGCCGTCTGATAGCTTTGCCTGGCTCGCGACGCTGATAGCAGGTTCACCAACAGAACCGCATCTTCGAAGCTCTGATCCGCGAGGCGTTCTTAAGTCAGTTAGAATTACTCAACTTGCTTCTGCTCCAAGCAACTCGGAAATCGAAGGCACCAAAGCGCGAAGGCAGCGGCCAGACACCAATATGCATAGAGGAATCCGAGCAAGTCTAACTCATCAGACATATCTGCCAAACCTACTTTGATTTCGTTGAGCGCGAGATCCCAAGGAACGGCAATCCCGCGCCCATTCAGAACGTACTAGCTGGCTGGTAATCCACAATCCGGAAGAGTGCGCACAGGTGCATTAACGATACGAGAAGCCCTGGTCCTCGGGTTTAGGTAGGATGGAAAAATCCTGGTTCTTATTCATTGAAAAACTTGAGTTTTTCCACTCACTCTCATATGCGCAATTTGGCGTTAGTCAGTGTCCAGCCTGGAGAGAATTTTGTCGAAGTCGCTTGTCTGGAGCCTAATCCTTCCCGCGATGGCAGCAATCGGTGTGGGAGCCTACGGATTTCTGTTCGGCGATGAGGTTAGCGCTGCCCGTGACGGCACTATTAGTTCATCAACAGAAGGCGCCTTAGACCCTCCCGAGCTGTGGACCTGCGAACGCATTTACCCGGAATACAAAGCTCATCTTGATGCGGGTAATGCTCCTGAGGCCTGGATACATGTAGGCAAGGTCTACAGGGATGCCAAAAGCGGGAAAATCTACACTTGGCGAAATTGGATCGACTGGGCCAACGTGAACAATTGTGGTGGTGACGCACTGCTGGCCAAGCCTGAAATGTCTTCGAGTGAATGGTTAGGTTTGGCGATCCCGCAGTTTGGTGTGGGCCTAGTCGCCGCGGAAAGAGGGAGCGGCCCCAAGAGTCCGGGGTGATTGGCGAGGAATCGCGGCGCGCAGGCGTTCACCCAAGCGACCGTTAAATCCCACGGCCAGTCCAAACTTGCCTAACCTTCCGCTGTGCACGCCTACAGCTTGGAGCTCGCCATCAATTCGGACCAACAGTGGGGCACCGCTCCAGCCCCCTTTTGTAGGACAACTGTGTTGCAGGACTATCGATCTATCCGCCTGCGGCCATGCCAAGCAACTTCGAGTATTTTTGTTGGCCCTTCGCCCTGACTTCGACGAAGCTACTATCATGACTTCGCTCCTGCTCGGAAAATCAGGGGCAGTCGCGACCTGCAATGGAGTGACGGCCTCAGGTGCGGAGTGATCAAGTGTGAGGACTGCCCAGTCGGTTGCATTGGACAAATGTCTGGTCTGGGGAGAGCCGCCCCTTTGTACGAGTTCAAACCTCGAGCTAAAAGATTGGACTCCGTAGCTGTCGTAGAGAGTAAAACGGCAATCGCGTAGGTCCTTGGCAACATCAACGTTGCGCCTGCGGAAAGTGTCAAAATGAGCTACCGTGAGGACAGTCTTCTGGTCGCCGACCAGAGTTCCAGTCGTGTACCATCTTGTAAGCCCGGAGCGGCAGTTAATCGCGCCGATAGGCGAGACCGCAAAATCTTGATTAGCTCGCAAGGGTAGCGGTTGTGGCAAGCCCCAAAGCGCCATCATCAAAACTAGCGCTGAACTCCATCGCTTCATAATCGTGCCAACCTTTTTCAAAGGTTTGGCAGAATTGTATGTGTACGAAGGCCCGTTGGCACTCAGGGGAACTACCTAGGTTCCAGCCGTCGAAAGCGGCATCAAACGCCTCTCCGTGACTAGCCGCGCAAGTGGTTCTCCTTGAGGCCCTCCTCGTCGATCCTTCGCTCGACCTCGATCTGGCGCTGCAACGTGTGCTTCACTGCGGCATCCCCTTGGCGGGTCAGCCTAACATGAACCCGTCGCGCGTCACTCGGGTCATTGAGCCTTTCGACGAGGCCCATGGTGAACAAGAGACCTAGGTATCTAAGCGCGGTGGTGGTGGGAACCATCGCCGCTGAGCAAACGCTCGTGATGCTAACTTGCTTCTGTCGTCGCTCGTTGTCGAACAGGTCGAGCAGCATCGTCCAACAGGCTCCCGTCGACATTTCTGCAGGCAAGAATTCCGCCCGCGCTTTCTTTCGAGCCAGCGCCTTTCTCGCCGCACGCCAAAGCTCATCGTGCCCTATCAAATCGGTTGAATATTCGAAGGTTTGGATAGGTTTGGCATCTTGCCTGTAGAGTTCGATGGTAGCGCCTTGCTCCTCTGTCAGGCCCAGTATTCGAGTTGCAAGGTCCCGAAGCTCGGCAACATTCTCCTTCTTCACAGAATCCCCCGATCGGCCATGCTGCAGACGTTTGCATCAGCCAGAATGATGTGGTCACGAATTTCAATCCCCAATGGCCGAGCCAAACTCTGGAGATTGATGGTCGAGCGAATGTCGTCTTCGCTTGCGCTTGCGTTCCCGGAAGGATGATTATGGGCCAAGATGACAGACCTCGCCTTCAGGTCGAAGGCGGACTGGATGATCGTCCGAGCCGATGCTTGCACCATGGATTCGCCGCCCAGGGCCAGCCACTTGTAGGCTATAAAGCGCCCTGCACCGTCACCGAAGACGCCCAGCAGTCGCTCTTCGGAGAGGCCTGTAAACTGTGATCTGAGCCAAAGCCTGAATCTCGCATCACTACTATCCAGGTTCGAGCGGGACACTCCTGCCTCAAGGCCCATGAGAAACAAGGCTCGGGTCGATATCAGGCTCTCGTGCCACGTCTCACCAGGCTCGGCGCACTCAGATATGGCAAGTGACGGAGCCGCCATCACCCCACCTATAGAACCGAAACGAAGAAGTAGGCGCTCGGCAATTTTGGTCGCGCTTCCGCCCGCGATCGGCTTCAACTGCGTCGAGAGGTACTCGATCTGGCTTCCGCAGGAGTTCGCGTAATTGTCCCGTACCCGGCCAGAAGGATCACCAGCCAGAAAGGGAGACGCTCCATAATCGCATAGGTGATCGGGAACATCGCGTCGTCGATTGCGCGAAGGATGTGCCCGAGGACCGCTAGGAATTGTGCCGAACCAGCCCAAATCACCCACCACCGGTCAGCCTTTAGCGCGGCCGTCAATATGACGGCGAAAAGCGCCAGATCCAGCGGGAAGTGCCAGAGGTGCAAGCCCCAATAGGACCCCCTCGCCCCCAACGCGATATGCAGAAGCTGGTCGACGACAAGTTGGGCTGACAGCGCGGTGGTAACGAGCCTTTCGGACCATCCCCCGCGCCGCCATGCGAGCCAGCACACTACCAAGAGAAGCGCGCATTGGATTGCAAATCGAACCATGCACGGTTCCGCTGCCAGATCGCAGAGTCATCTGCAATTCAAGCTGCACGAAATTCTTCGTCAAGCTCTGCACCAGTGAAAACCTGCTCGTCAGGGCACCATGGTTCTTCAGGGCCCATCATTTCCCGTCCAATTTCCCGGAGCTTGGCGTGAGCGCGCAGAACGTCTGCCTGCGCGTCCATCAGCCTGGAAGTAGCGCGCTGCAAATGCCGCAAGGCAACTTGGGCTTCGCCCTTCGGCGCACCGCTGACCTCGACACTGGCAGTTGATACGGTGGCGATGGTATTCGCGGTCGCGGTGGTGGCCTCGGCGAAAGCAACCTCCGTGGCAACAATTTCACGCGCGATGCGAGCGCTCGCAGCTGAGAGAGTAAGGGACATCAAATTTCTCCGGCTCAAAGTGGGCCGAAGATCTGGACTACGAGACGATCATCTCATTCAGCCCATTGGCTACCCCGATGAGAACCAGGAGGACCACGGCAATGAGTAGAGCCCCTCCACCCATCATCGCCAGTCGCGCGCCGATTCCAAATCGAGCCAACTCAAACTTCGGCACCGGAGAGACGTTTGGGTAATCCCAAGGCGCAGCTTCGAAGAACTCTGCATGGGAACCGACATCTGCGAATGAGAAGACCTCTGCGTCCTCGCGGCTCGCATCGAGTGCATCCAATCCTTCAGGACGCGTTAGGGGGATTGCTCCACCGGGGGAATTATCCCCCTCACTGTAGTTGGCTCGGTATATGCGAGCAGCCTCGCCGCGACTGACGCCGCCGAGTTTCTGACGAACTGCATCAATGCGGCGGTCAACCATCTTGGGAGAGATAGAGAGGATCCGCGCCACTTCCTTTGAAGTGTAACCCTCCGCAACTAGTTGAATTGCCTCGCACTGCTTTTCAGTGAGAGCAACATTCCCAGAGCTTCTGCGATATCTCTGCATCCGTTCTCACTATACGAAATTCGCTAACTCAGAAAGGTCTGGATAGCTGAATGCGACGGTATGGTGCGAAGAGCTATTGCGATGCGCACCCAATTTTCTCGCGCAACCGTTCGCGAGCATGAGACAGGTCGATTGCGACCAAGTGGAGCGAGAGGGCATCGGCCTTTTCCAACGCAGCCTCGACCTCGGTCAAAAGCGTGACCAGTTCGGCTGGATTCTGCGCAGGCGGACCCTCATTCATCGCCGAAAAGCCATAACCGAAGTTTGATGAAAATCTAGTCAACATCAGACCACCGCCTCGCGAGCTAGTGAGCGCGATCCGAGCCGCGAGCATGCAAATTCCCGAACATCAAGATTTGCTCGATTTCCAGGCAAAGGCTTTCGGGAACAATCCGCACGGGTGGGCCTAAGGGGCCTCCGGAATGGCACGAACGCAAGTTGTCCAGCACGGCCTCTTTGATTTCATCGTCCGTGAAAGGAATTTGCGCTTCGCTCAGTTGCATGTCCCGACCTATCGCCAAAAGCTGTGTTCTGCCGGTTGCCAAGCAATGCGACTCGTTGTCGAGGGAACCAGAGGCCAATTGAAGCCTCGCCATACCAGCACACATCGCCGTAAGCCTAGTACGGGATTCCACTCACGCCGTCTCTTATCCTGAAAAGATGGGTCATCTGGCGGCAGCAAGGCCAAGGAGACGTAACACTACGTAGGATCACGTTGTCCAACTGGAATCCGAGATTCACCATGGTCCGATATCACGCGACCATGATGGACGCTTCCCAATCGAGACGGGCACACGTGCGAAGGAACCTCTTCGTGGTAGCGTCCATCGCATCTCCCGGTGTCTCAGCCCCTGTTCGGGTCCGTAATCTCTCAGATCTTGGCGCCTTGGTGGAGGGGCCTGAGCTTCCGGGGATAGGTGAGCGGATAACACTTCGAAGGGGCGACCTTACTGCAAGCGGAAAAGTCGTCCGAAAAATCGCTGACAGGGCCGGACTTCAGTTTGACCGTCCAATTCAGGTGGCTGCTTGGTTGCCTTCTGGAGTGCGTGACCAAGCAGCGGTGAATGCCCAGGTTGCGGAAGCACGTGCTTCGTCCACCGGCGGACATCAGGGCGCGTGCCCGAATCCAGTCCCACAGACGGTTCCCATGCGAGAAGAACTCGAGAGCGTCGCTGATATGCTAGTCGCATTGGCAGACGCCTTCAGCGAAGATCCAGCCATTGTCGAGAGGTACCTAACCCGCCTGCAAGTCCTCGATGTCGCGGCACAGAAAATTCGCTATTTTGCCCGGCGATAGCTTCGCCGCCCCATCGTGAATCTCTCCCTAGTCCCTCGCCATGAAAATGACGATGAGCGTGATTAGGCTCCAGGAACAACGTGGGCTGGGTCACGCCCTCCTCACGTTTGATTGATGGCATGTCGACGGTCGACTGATCCGCCCTTTTGATGGTCATTTTTGCTAGCACCTTGGTGGTCCGAACTCACGTCACGCAGGTACCGGTAGTAGCAAGTTCGCAGACAGACCGATTTGGTTCAAATTGGATGCAATTCCGGCGTGGGAATGGGATTTCGGCTGCCTATGCATCCAATCTGGAAGCAGTTGCGATACCTCCACGAGGCTATTTGCGTCACCTTCCCGATTATGGAGAAAAAACAAGAGCTACATGTGGTTGGCGGAACCAGCCGATCGAGAGCTGAGCAGGCAACTCTTGCCTTCGATCTGGGCTACCATTGCGAGGTCTATTCTGACGAAACAGAATTCCTTTTATACAATCCACGAGATGGAATTGTGCTCGCATACGATAACCCGGATCGCGGAGGCGTGGCGCGTTTTCTCCGGGTTCTCGCCCAACGAGGCATCTGGCTCCCGGTGATTGGCACCTACCCTTCCCCGCGTCCTAGAAACGTCGTGGATGCGGTCAAGGCGGGAGCCCTGGATTATCTCAGTCTGCCCCTGCGAAAGGAACGGTTAGGCGACGCTATCGTGCGTATCAACAGTGAGGCAGGCGCTTTTGCCGATGCCCGCCGCAGGATGATCGAGGCCCGCAACCGCATTGCGGTCCTTTCGACCCGCGAGCGAGAGGTGCTCGATTGGCTAGCTGAGGGTTGCAGCAACAAGCTTATCGCGAGCGAGATGTCCATCAGTCCGCGGACGGTCGAAATCCATCGCGCGAAGATGATGAGCAAGCTGGGTGCGGACCACGTCAGCCAGGCCGTGAGATTGCGCATGGAAGCCAATCTGGAAGGCAGCGTGAGCAGCAAGCTGAGTGCATGACATAGATCCTGCGTGAAGACCTCCTAGTGGGATGACCCGTGCCGCCGTCCTTCAAATCTTTGAGTTCACTTAGCGGACGATCCGTAAGCAACCCAATTATGGAAAACAGGGCAACCTGTCCGAGCTACTGCTTTCCACCCAATTCGTGACAGCTTCACCGAGCTAGCGCTGTGCCAGGAGGGGACCGACGGACGGACATTCGACAGCCTCTCCGAAATGGTAGATGCTAACTGCATGCTTGACGAGGCGGCACCAAGATTGGGCCTGCGGGCGAATATACCGCAATTCCTGCTGCTCATCTTGGTGAATGCCTTTGTTGGCGGCATGGTCGGCATTGAGAGAAGCATTCTGCCTGAGCTTGCCCAAAAGGAGTTTGGGCTCGCCGAGCGCACTGCGATATTGTTGTTTATCGCAGTTTTCGGTGTGACCAAGGCAGCCGCCAATTATTTCGCGGGAAGACTAGGAGATCGTTGGGGGCGCAAGCCCGTGCTTGTCGCCGGGTGGATCGTCGCCGCCCCCGTTCCATTCCTTTTGATGTGGGCACCGAATTGGGGCTGGGTCATCGTCACAAACGTCTTTCTCGGCGTCAGCCAAGGACTGACATGGTCGACCGCAGTTATCATGAAAATCGACCTTGCAGGTCCGCGTAACCGTGGTCTAGCTATGGGTCTCAACGAGTTTGCCGGCTACCTCTCAGTGGCCATTGCGGCATGGGCGACCGGCTACATAGCGGCTCGTCATGGTTTGCGTCCGGAGCCCTTCTATCTCGGTGTCGTCTTTCTCGTTTTTGGCCTTCTGCTGTCGGCATTCGTGGTCAAGGAAACCAAAGGCCATGCTTCACACGAGGCAGCTACGAGAAATTCACCCACTGAAGCCCTTTCCAATGGGGCGATCTTCAAGCTGGCCACTTGGAAGGACCGGAACTTATCCTCTGCGACACAGGCCGGGTTCGTCAACAATTTAAATGATGGTTTAGCCTGGGGACTATTCCCAATTATTTTCGCGGCTGCGGGACTCGGTCTTGATGCGATCGGTGTTTTGGCGGGTCTCTATCCGGCGGTCTGGGGAATAAGCCAACTCGTTACGGGGGGCCTATCGGATCGGTGGGGGCGTAAGTGGCTTATTGCTAGCGGGATGTGGGTTCAATCAGCCGGCATCCTCGCAATCGCCCTTTGGTGGTCTTATGCTGGGTTCGCGACGGGGGCCGTCTTGCTCGGCGTAGGAACGGCAATGGTATATCCGACGCTCATCGCATCGATTGGCGATGTCGCCCACCCATCCTGGAGAGCTTCGGCAGTGGGCGTCTATCGGCTCTGGCGCGATCTTGGTTACGCAGCGGGGGCTATCATTGCGGGAGTGGTGGCAGATCTTTTTGGACTTGGAAATGCAGCGCTTGTCATCGCAGTTCTGACATTTCTATCAGGTATCTTCGTAGCAATCCGAATGTCGGAAACCCACCCGCGCTGATGTCCGCTTCCCACCCATCTGACGACGCTTTGACCGCGCTGCCGTAGTGCCAGGAACGGAAGGGCAGCCAATGGGTCGGAAGGCAGAGAGCCCTACCTTCGACTTTGTCGACCGGTATTTCCAGCACTGTCGCAAGTTCGCATGGTAGCAGCGCGATTCATGACAGCGCGACGTGTTGCGCGCTGGCAAATTGCAACTGCGTTCGAACTAGCGCTTCCCATTCCGGAGGCGGCTCCCATTCCAGTAGTGCCAAGCAAAGATGGCTGGGAGGATGAGGCCTATCATCCAATGGATTACGCTCGTCCAGGCGCGAAGACTTTCACCGCCCGCATAATAGAGGAGATATCCCGAGCTAATCAGGAAGAGCAAGGCCATACCGAGCAGGATGCCGAGAACACGTTGATCCTTGTGATTCCAGCCCTTGGGAATGTGCGCAACGAACATGGCGCCAATGCCGAGCAGTGCCGGGATGAGAAACAGGCCGTGAAGTCTCAGAGCCCAGGGCTCAACTGGACTCATTTCTGGACCGAACTCTCCCTCAACCTGACCGAAGTAGTGCAGCAGCAGCCAAGCAACACCCGTCAGGAACAGGCCCGCGCCGCTCCAGCACAGCAGATGAATTTGCCAGCTCGCGAGCTTTGCCGTGCGGCGATGCAGCATCAGGCTGCCGCTCTCGACATATCAGATTCGAGAATAATTCCTCCATGAGCCGCGAGGAGGTCTTTGGCGAGTTGTCGATCCACTAGCGCCACCTTCGTCATTGCATCGGCAATCACGCAGCGAGGTGCGATCACCGTCACTCGTTCATTGGACAGGATCGACCTTCCATGCGGACCTCGATGCGGAGAACGCGAGATTCCCCATCGGCGGCGGCGATTGTGCAAGTTTGAGGAACTGGCCATGGCGGAGTTCACCAACGGGACTATTTCGCCGAGAGTTCCATCGGCGTTGCGCATGGTGATTGCGGCGGCTTGATCGCCAAAGGTCCGCAGGTCGCCGCCCGCATTGACTATGCCCTGATTGCATCCGGCCGCTTGCATCGCCGCGACAGCTCTATCGACGGCAAAGCCCTTCGCGATGCCGCCAAGATCGATCAGGAGCGGGCGACGGAGCACCACCGAGCATTCATCGAGGATCTCGAGATCTGGCAGTTCGCCCACCGCATGCTTCCATCCACACTTGGTCATTGGCAAAAATCTGTCGCGAACTAACTCGCGACCAACTGAGACATCGAACAGACCGTCGCTCATCCGATAGAGATCAAGTGCTATCGTCAATGTCTCCACCGTCAGTCGAGAGACGTGTACGATCGAGCCAATCGGCGTATCACGCATTCGGGCCAAATCGCTCGTCTGCTCATGAAATGACATCCGCCGATGCACTTCCGCGATGGCCTCGAACCCGGCATCGATGACCGAAGCATCGCCTTCTGCTTCGATTTCGACGTAGGTCCCGAGCAGAGGCCGACACCGCCTCGCTTTTGCGTCAGGAAGCATGAGGCAGTGCAACTTCGTGTATCGCCAACAGACGCTTGACCCCGTCAGTTAAATTTCGACAGGACAACGTCGCGCCCGATATGTTCGGAATATCCTTATTGAGCTTGAACTGATCCTCGACGGTCTTGCCTTTGAAGAGCGCGCGCCATTTCTGGTTGCGCACCTGCCCGCCCTTGCTTTCGCGATAAGACAGGATTTCCATGCCGAGGACTTTGCCGTCCGGTGAGATCGCCGTCGCATAGGTGATGTATTCGTGTTTGCCGATGACCTCATCGACAAGCACCCACCCCAAATGACGTGACCCAGCCATCGCCTTCCAGACCTGGGGGCTGGCGGTACGCTGCGGCACACCGGCGATGGCTTTGATACGCTTGAGCTGACCTGCGTCCAAGACGATCTTGTAGGGCAGGAATGACTGAGCCTGCGGGACCAGCACGCGCTGTGCCTCCGCTACGCTCAGATAGTCCGTTCCAAGGGCTGGATAGGGTGCCGCCGCGATCACCGGGATCATAAACAATTGGCGCCAGAGCGGAGAAGTCATTGCTGCCTCTTCAGATCAGAAGTTGTAACCGAGCTTCAACCGGAACTCGTCCTTGGTTTTCTCGATCAGGTGAAGGTTGCCGGTTTGGCCCGGATAGCGCTCGCCGCCCCCGGCGAGCTGCGGGAACCAGGTCAGGGTGGCCCAGACCTTCTTGCCACCGTAGTGGATTGTAGGTCCGGCAAACAGCGACCACCGCTCCTGTCCGACCTCTGTCTCGAACTCGGTTGCGTAATGGGTTTCAGCGCCGAGATACCAGTTGGGTGCGACGCGATAGGTAATGCCCGTGCCCGCCGTAAGTTCTATCTCTGCCTCGGGCGTTGTCGGCCAGTCGAAGTCTGGTGGTAAATCGGCAATCGGCGCACGATCCGCTACACCGGCTTTCATGCCAAGATTGCCGACCCATACGATCTGACCCTGTCGGAAATATTTCTGAGCTGCGAGGACCACCTTACCTTCGAACTCGGTCTTGTCCTGCCCACTGTGCGGGTCAAGGCGCTTCCATTCCGCAGCGGTGATGATTGCTAGACCGAAGTCGTCCAGGGCAGGACTGAGGATATTGAACTTCCCCTTGACTTCGAGGCCAGCGAAGCGCGGCCCTTTGTCGATTTCCTTGGGAAGGTATCCATCGATCAGCAAGCCACTGGAATCGATGGTCAGGAACTGTGCGGCGACAGCGAGCGAAACTCTGTCGGTCACGCCGACCTCACCCTCGATCTCGGTATCGACCGCGTCGTATTCGCCCCGCCCCTTGCCGCTCCGCAGGGTGTTGACGACATAGATCTCTCCTGACCCCTTGGGCAGCGTTTCAGCCCCGGCATTGTAGCCGAGGAGATTTTCGTCTGCGTGGGCAACCGTTGGCAGGCCAATCGCAAGTGCCGCAGATGCGGCGCACAGTCTAAGTTTCAAGATTCTTACCCCTTCGATCGCGAGTCGAAGAGACCCCTACCTTTCCTGCTATTGCGAAGCAATCGCAATATAGAAAAACCCCTGCTTGGGGCATTGAGGTAACGAGGATCGGTGGCCGCTGGGCTGCGACCCTGCGGGACAAATCGGTCAAGAGTTGGTTGCAAGCTGCCTGCCCTTAAATCCTATCGGGTGGGCCTTTGCCCTTGCGCCCTTGCATTCGAATCGTTGGCGGATCTTCGGGTCCATTTTCGATTGGAGGCACAGCCGTTATGAGTTCCCTCCAATCTTCATTGAGGTGATAAGAGGCCGGGCTTGTGTCGAGCCTTGGGACAAATATTCGGGTCCCGGCCGGCTACTTGTGTTAGATTGCCCCTTGATCTGGGCGCGAGCAGAGAGAGGGATATCCAATGGAGCACATCGATAAGTCCCGCATCGTCGGTTTGTTGAACCAAATACTTGAACAGGAGTTAGCGGGCGTTGTTCGGTATACCCATTACTCGCTACTGGTATTTGGTTATAATCGCATACCCATTGTCGCCTGGTTGCGAAGTCAAGCCGATGAATCTCTTCAGCACGCTCATGAAGCAGGTGAAATGATCACTCTCTTGGGCGAACATCCTTCGCTCAAGATTGGATCCTTACTGGAGAGCCACAACCACGACATTGGGGCAATACTGAGGGAGTCCCTCGAAGCGGAGGCACTTGCCTTGGATCTCTATCGGCAACTCCTCAGTGCGGTTGAGGGGCGATCAGTCACTCTTGAAGAATATGCCCGCAAGATGATCTACACCGAAGAGATGCATGCTAGCGAGGTGGACAAGATGTTGCGAAAGCCTGGCGAGATTTCTGCCTTCTCTGAGTTCAAGCCAGCATGAGCAATCTTTGGTCGCTTTCCGCAAACGGCTAGCCCTCGCCAGCCTTCCAAGGGAAAAACGGACTATTCTGAGTGCAGACGTCGCCGGCTAGTCGATCGGGTTCATGCCTTAAGTTGCCGCCAACCGTTGCGCCCTTGCATTCCACTCATAAGTGGGGACAAAACGCGCGAAGTTGGATACGGAATGAAAAGAACCTACTCCGGTATCCTGAAACCCGAACTTCAGGCTCCAAGAGCCATGTTCAACGTCGACATCAGACTACTGCCCGCATTGGGGCGCAAAGCGGTCGCCCAGACGCTGGCTTCATTCTCCCACGTAATCTCCCCACTGCCTCTCCTCGCGCGGCTTTCGGCGATCGGCTGCGAACTCGGTCAGGGTCTCACCTGAACGTGAGGCGCCTTCCTTGTAGGAACGGTTCTGCAATTGGATCTTGTGCCGCGTCGGGAGCAGGTCATTGAGCAGGTCGAACATGCGCTGCTCCCAATGCCAGTTATCGAGGTAGATGGCCCTCATCTTGTCGCTTCTTGCGCGTCCGTATTTTTCTGAGAAGTAGGTTACTTCATCCTGGGCTTCGGCTCTTCGCCTCACACACTCATTGAACCTCTCGCGCTGTTCCTCGGTCTGCGGTCCCACGATACGAACGCCTCCGCTGTTCGGATCAAGGATTATGTCATCAGGATGCGGCAGTGGCTCGGGGATGGGCAGGCCTCGCTCCTTGCAATGCTCGATCCGCTCGGTCCACTCCCGCTTGTAGTCGAGTGCCTTGCCGAACAGTTCCATGCGGCTGTCATGCTCGCGCTGCTCAAGCCCGGTAACAAGCTCGGCCATGGTCTTCTGCGCGAACCGGTTGCCCTTCATCGCAGCGACACCCATGGCGCGGAACACCGCCTGGATCGCAGGCAGTTCCACCAGCTTTTCGCCATCGCGGATCGTCACCGGACGGTAGGCTTCCTGGCGAAGATACTCTTCCGCCCCCTTCATTCCGAACGAGGTATCGACCTTGGGCTTGTTGGCCACGCCCTTGGGCCGCCCGGCGGGATTGCCGGACTTGCCCTTGCGGAACCTGTGTTCAACCGGAGGGCGCATATAACCCACCCGATAGGGCTCGGGCAGGGTCGACGATTGCTTCTTGTCCGAGCTGCTCATCGGGTGACCTCCACATCCGACCCAAGCCGCGTTTCAGCTATGTCCTCAAAGAACTCGCCAGTGTCAGCCAACCTGGCTCGCTTTCCGGTGTAGGCCTCCCAGCGCCGGATAATCGTATCGCAGTAGAGCGGATCATATTCGATAAGGCGCGCTGAGCGGCCCGTCTTCTCAGCCGCGATCAAAGTGCTGCCCGAACCGCCAAAGCCGTCGAGCACGATTTGCCCACGCTTCGAGCAGTCCATGATCGCGTCCGCGATCATGGCGACCGGCTTGACCGTGGGATGCATGGCAAGCTCATTGGAGCGAGAGGCCCCGATCGAACTGATCCCGGCATGGTCCCAGACGTTCGTGCGATAGCGGCCGGTCTCGCCAAGGCCGAAGCTGTTCGTATGGGTTGTGGTACCCTGCTTGAACACGAAGACCAGCTCGTGCTTCGACCGGTAGAAGGCACCCATCCCGCCGTTGGTCTTGTTCCAGACCACGAGGTTCTTCAGCTCGGTAAACGCTTCGGACCCCGCAGCGAGAAGCTCGCCCATGTGGCGCCAGTCCATGCAGACAAAGGCTATCGCACCATCGCGCATGACGCGGCTCATGTTGCCAAGCGTCTCACCAAGGAAGCGGGTAAACTGGCTTTCGTTCATCTCGCCCGATGCAAAGGCGAACTCGCGGTGCTTGATCGAGCCAAGGCCGCACACGTTACCGTCGATCGCAACATTGTACGGCGGATCGGTGAACACGAGATCGGCGCTCTTACCATCCATCAGCCTGTCCATGGCCTCACGATCGCGGGTATCGCCGCACAGCAGCCGGTGGCGGCCCAGCTCCCAGATCTCGTCGGCTCGCGTGACCGGATGGTCTTGCTGCTCCGGCACCGCATCCTCCGGGGCATCGCCAGCGTCGGGATCGGCTTCGCGTGCATCGACCAGCGCAAAGTCCACCTCGGCGAGGCTGAACCCGGTCACCTCTATATCGAAGTCGCAGTCGACAAGCGCTTGCAGCTCGATCGCCAGGATTTCCTTGTCCCACCCTGCATTGAGCGCGAGCTTGTTATCCGCCAGCACATATGCGCGGCGCTCGTCTTCGCTCAGGTGCGATAGCGCCAAAGTGGGTACTGCCGTCCAGCCCAACAGTTTGGCTGCCTCAACCCGGCCGTGGCCAGCAATGATCTCGTCATTGCCCGAGATGAGAACCGGGTTGGTAAACCCGAACCGCTCGATCGAGACTGCGATCTGCTTGATCTGCTTTTTGGAATGGGTGCGCGCATTTCGCGCATATGGTCGAAGGCCCGCGATATCGCGTTCGACCACGTTCAACGTCGTCTTTTTCATGCTTTATGTCCCGTCAGCTATCCAGCGATGGAGATTGCGCCAT
The DNA here is from genome assembly GCF_041021145.2 of Qipengyuania sp. RANM35. NCBI lineage: Bacteria > Pseudomonadati > Pseudomonadota > Alphaproteobacteria > Sphingomonadales > Erythrobacteraceae > Qipengyuania > Qipengyuania sp. RANM35. The sequence goes on from NZ_CM196433.1 coordinate 1,976,343, forward strand.
ACCAGTAGAAACTCAAAATGTCGAGAACACACAGGGAACATATCCCCAAGAGCGTGGTGCGATGCTTAGCCATCCGCTTCCCTGCCGTGGGGTATTTCATTCGCTGCTCGCCGCGAAAGCTTCGCTGTTCGGGCGGGATGAATTCCCTGTTATCGCCTTAGGGAATTTCGTCCGAGAAATGGCGGAATTCTGGGACTTTCAGACGCTTCAACCGGGTTGCGGAGGCCTCCAAAGTACCGCTTTCCCTGTATATTCCCTGTAGAACAGCGAATTCAGGGTGGAGAGCGGTTCGCAGATGACTGCCTGCTCCGCCACTAGGCCTCTATGCCGCCCCTTCGCCAAGTTGCGAGATGTCGCAGACCTTGAGGTTGAACTTCTCGATCAGCGGCTGGACATCGCGCAGGCGGGCCATTTCGCCGTCGTCGCGCATGATCGAGCAAATCACCCCGGCATCACCCACCCCGGCAAGGCTGCATAGCCGCACCGAGCCTTCGGCTGCCGACATGCGCGCATCGACGCCGCCGCTGCGGGTGATGAGGGGGAATACGTGGCCGGGACTGACGAGGTCGCTGCTGGTGGCGCCCGGAGCAACGGCTGTACGGATGGTATGCGCCCGGTCGGCGGCGGAGATGCCGGTCGTCACGCCTTCGCGCGCCTCGATGGAATTGCCGAAGGGGCGGCCCGTCTGGCGTTCGGTAGAGGGATTGATGAGCCGGATGCCCAGCCCCATTGCGCGCTCGCTGGGCAGCGTCAGGCAGATGAGACCACGCCCATGCGTTGCCATGAAGGTAATGTGCTCGGTCGTGACGAGGCTCGCGGCGGCGCAAAAGTCGATATCACCACCGCGCAGCCGGTCGCCGGTGAGAATGACGATCTCGCCGCGCGCGATCGCGTCGATGGCTTCCTGAACACCGGTGCTCATGCCGCGTCCACCTGGCTCCACACCGTCGCCCCGCGTAGGACCTGCTGCCCGACCAGAGTGAGTTGCAGGCGGATGCGATCGTCCAGGCACTCGCCTTCGGGCGAGAACATGCCCTCGTAAGTGCGGGCAGTCACGCCCATGGGCGTGGGCCAGCCGCGCAGGGCGTGGATGATGTTGCGCAGCGTCAGCAGCGTTCCCATGGCCGCCTGGTCGCCATAGGCTGTGGCGATGAGGCCGACAGCGCGCCCGTCGAGATAGGGGCGACGATCCTTGGCGAGATCCTCGAGGTAATCGAGCGCGTTCTTGACGAGTCCCGACACGGTCCCGTGGTAGCCCGGCGCAGCGACCAGTATGCCGTCGGCCTGGCGGACCGCCTCGACCAGTTCGCGCCCGCTGCCTTCCTTGTAGTCCCTGCCGCGGTAGTGTGGCAGGCCCGCAAGGTAGTCGCCGCCGAACACGCTGACCTCGGCCCCCGCCTCGATCAGGGGCTTGCAGGCATAGCGCAGCGCCATCTCGGTGGTGCTGCCGGGATTGACCGTCCCGCCGATGGCTACGATCCGAAGTGTCATGCTGCTTCCCTTTCAAGGCAGTAATTGCCGAGTGTGGCCTGCTGTCCGGGAGACAGCCTGAGGCCGAGTTTGGTTCGCCGCCAGAGGATATCCTCGGCTGTCCGGGCCCATTCGCGGGCCCGCAGATAGTCGACCTCGCGCTGGGTCAGGCCATGTCCGAAATCGATTCCGCAGTCGGACATGGCGTTGGCTTCGGCGAATATTTCGAAAGCCAGCCTGCCATAGGACTTGGCGATGCGGCGGATCGTCATGGGGTCGAAGAACGGATATCGGCCTGCCAGCTTCGCACACAGGTCGTCTGCGCCGTCGGTCGGGAAATCGCCTCCCGGCAAAGCCTCATGCCCGGTCCAGCCGGAACGGTCGGCGAGCGGAAGTCGCGTCCCCAGCCGGTCGACCGCCTCCTGCGCCAGGTGGCGGTAGACGGTGAGCTTGCCGCCGAAGACGTTCAGCAACGGAGCGCCCTCGTCGACTTCGCTCAATTCCAGGCGATAGCCGCGCGTCGCCGCTTCGGGCGTGCCCGATCCGTCATCGATCAGCGGGCGGACACCGGCGTAGCTCCAAACGACATCGGCGGGGGCAATTTGCCGGCGGAAGAACCGGTTTGCGCCTTCGCAGAGATAGGCGATTTCCTCCGCGCTTGCCTCGACATGGTCGAGCGGCCCCTGGTGATCGGCATCGGTCGTCCCGACGAGGGTGAAGTCCTCTTCATACGGGATGGCGAAGAAGATCCGCCCATCGGGCAGCTGGAAGAAATAGGCGAAATCGTGGTCGAACAGCTTGCGCACGACGATGTGCGAGCCGCGCACGAGCCGCATGCGATTCCCGTCCGGAACATGACCCGCTTCCAGCACGCGGAGCACACCCGGGCCACCGGCGTTGACGATTGCGCGGGCATGGAAGGTCTCGCCCCCTGCCTCGATACGCCAATTGTTGCCCTCTCGCGCAAAACCTGTGACGCGGCAGCGCGTGCGGACATCGGCACCCTTGTCGGCAGCATCGCGGGCATTGAGCACCACCAGCCGCGCGTCATCGGCCCAGCAGTCGGAATAGACGAAACCATTGGTGAATTCGGGTTTCAACGGGGCACCGGCGAGATGGCCGGTAAGGGCCACGGTCTGCGTAGCACGCAGTTTCTTGCGTCCGCCGATGTGGTCGTAGAGGAACAGCCCGAGCCGCAGCAGCCAGCGCGGGCGCAGGCCCTTCACGTGGGGAAGGACGAAGCGCATCGGCCAGATGATATGCGGGGCGATCGCCCACAGCCGCTCGCGTTCGGACAGGGACTCGCGCACGAGACCGAACTCGTAGTGCTCGAGATAGCGCAAGCCGCCGTGGATCAGCTTCGACGAGGCGGAGGACGTTCCTTGTGCGAGGTCCCCGGCTTCGAGCAGGAGGACCTTGGCGCCCCGACCGGCGGCATCGCGGGCAATGCCGCAGCCATTGATGCCGCCGCCGATGACGGCGACATCGTAAAGGGTCGGGGCAGCGGATTCGTCCACGTCAGAACTTCAGCGGGCCATGCTCGATATGCGGCAGGACATGGCGGGCAAACAGGTCCGCCTCGGTCGTGTGCGGGTACCCGGAGAGGATGAAGGCTTCGATCCCCTCGGCCTGGTAGGCGCGAAGCTTGGCCAGGACCTGGTCGGGATTGCCGACGATCGCTGCGCCGCAACCCGATCGCGCGCGACCGATGCCCGTCCACAAATTCTCTTCGACGAAGCCGTCGCCGTCCGCTGCGCCGCGCAGTTCCTGCTGCCGCTGGACGCCGTAGTTCTTGGCATCGAGCGACTTCTCGCGGATCGCCTTGCCGGTCTCGTCGTCGAGCTTCGAGAGCAGGCGGTCGGCATAGGCGCGGGCCTCGTCCTCGGTTTCACGCACGATGACGTGGACACGATAGCCAAACTTCAGCTCGCGCCCGAACTTCGCCGCGCGCTCCTTGAGGTCGGCGATGTTGGCGCGGACCTTGTCCATCGTGTCCGGCCACATCAGGTAGACGTCCGCCGCCTCGGCCGCGCATTCGCGCGCCTCGTGGCTGAGACCGCCGAAGTAAAACGGCGGACACTTGCCGCTGAGCGTGGAGATGCGCGCCGGGTCGAGGTCGAACTGGTAGAACTCACCGTCGAACTTGCAATGCTCGCCGTTGAGCAGCGTGCGGACGATCTTCATGATTTCGGTCCCGCGGCGATAGCGCGGTCCGCTTTCCATCGCCTGCCCAGGCATGTCGGAGGAGATGATGTTGACGTTGAGGCGCCCGCCGGTGCCGTCGGCATTGGGGCCGAGGATGCGGTCGAGCGTCGCGATGCGGCGCGCCAGCTGCGGTGGCCAGTCTTCGCCCATGCGCGTCGCCCACAGCAGCTTCATGCGGCTGAGATAGGGCGCGACCGCTGCGGCGAAGACCGTGGTGTCAACGCCGAGCTGGTAGCCCGAGGGAAGCAGGATATTGTCGAACCCGCCCTCTTCGGCCCGCAGCACGAGATTGCGGCAATGCTCCCAGCTCGAGGCAAGCTGCGGATCGGGCACGCCGAGGAATTCGTAGTCGTCGTCGCACAGCGCGGAAAACCACGCGATTTCGCACTGTTGGGTCATGGTAGTCTCACTCCTCGCGCGGCGACCAGCACCGCGTACCAATCCTGTCGTGTCCAGCTCATGCCGAGCGCCTGTGCGCTCTCGGCGATCCGTTCCGCGCTCTGCGAACCGATGATCGGGACGATGCCCGCCGGATGCGCCATCAGCCAGCCATAGGCGGCGACCGAGCGACTGACGCCCTGCTCGCCCGCAATCCGGTCGAGTTCGCTTGCCACCGCCTTGTCGCGCTCGCTTTCGGGCGCAAGCAGGCGCCCCCCACCCAGCGGCGACCATGCGAGCGGCGTCAGGCCGAGGCGCATGGCCTGGTCGAGCTCGCCGTTTTCGAAGCAGTCGATCCGCAGCGGGCTGATCTCGGGCTGCGTCGCCACCAACGGGGTGCCGAGGAAATGCGCCAGCGCCTCGATCTGCGCTTGCGTGAAGTTCGACACGCCAAGCGAGCGGATCTTGCCCGCCGCCAGAGCGTCTTCCAGCGTCCGCGCGACTTCCTGCGGGTGGGTCAGGATGTCGGGGCGATGAATCTGGTAGAGGTCGATCGTGTCGACTTTCATCCGCCGCAGCGAAGCATCAATGGCACCCGACAGGTATTCCGCCGACTGGTCGTAGGGCAGCGGCGGCATGATCCCGCCCTTGCTGGCCAGCACCATGCGGCTGCGCAAGCCGGGTTCCGCAGCGAGCACCTCGCCCAGCAAGGCTTCTGCATCGCCGAAGCCGCCACTGCCGTCGAAGCCGTAGATGTCTGCCGTATCGAGCAGCGTGATCCCTGCATCGAGCGCGGCATGGACCAGCGCGGCCGCTTCGGGCGCAGTGCGGCCGTTTTCGGCGAGACGCCACATGCCCCAGGCAAGCGGCGAAATCGCAATATCGCTGGAGCCCAGGCGGCGCGCGGCAGGCGGTGGAGGCAGTGTGGTCATTCGTATCCCTTCGGCGGCGCGACGGAGGCGCGTTCGATCAATTGGTGCGGCAGTCGCTGGTGGGTGATGTCCCCACCGGTGACGAGAATTTCGGTCGCGGTGCGGGCGAGGTCGGCCATCGGCTGATGGATGGTCGTCAGAGGCGGATAGACTGTGCGCGCAAGCGGCGTGTCGTCGAATCCGACCACCGACAGGTCGCGCGGCACGTCGATGTCGCGCTCGTGTGCCACGGCCAGCACGCCTGCCGCCATGTCGTCGTTCGACGCGAAGATCGCGGTCGGCGGATTGGGCAGGTCGAGCAATTCGCCCCCTGCCCGGATGCCGCTTTCGACGTCGAACTCGCCATCGTGGACCAGGCCCGGCTCGAAAGCGATGCCCGCCCGGTCGAGCGCGCGGCGATAGCCGAACAGGCGTTCGTCGCTGGCCATGTGGTTGGGGTGACCCTTGATGAAGCCGATCCTGCGATGTCCCTTGTTGATCAGCAGGCTGGTCAGGTCGTCCGCCGCCTGCGCATCGTCCATGAACACCGAACTGGTCAGCGCATGGTTGGTCCCCGGCGAGATCCGCACGAAGGGTATGTTGAGCGTGTCGAGCGTCGCCAGGACCGCCTCGCAATCGGTCACGGGCGAGGATAGGATGATCCCGTCGACATGCGTTTCCATGACCAGGCCGCGCACCTGTTCCCCGACATCGGGGTCCTCGACGTCGACGGGCTGCGCAATCAGGCGGATGCCCTGTGCCTTGCACGCGTCCCAGCAGCCGGTCTGGATCTGGAACATGTAATAGGGGCTGTGATTGTCGTAGATCAGCGCAACCTGGTTCGACTTCGCGCCCGAGAGGATGCGCGCGGCGACGCTGGGGCGGAAATCGAGTTCCTTCATCGCCCGCTCGATCTTCTCGCGGGTCTCGGCGCGGACATAGGGATGACCGTTGAGCAGGCGACTGACGGTCTTCACCGCCACCCCCGCGCGTTCGGCGACATCGCGGATGTTCGATCTCTCGCTCATTGGCTCAGCACTCCGGCAAGCCCGGCGAACAGCGGCGCGTGCCGCGCTTCCGGGCGATAGAACACGGGCGGCGCACCTATCGGAGCGGCAACCGAATGCGTTCCTGGCGCGAAATCCTCGCCGCTCCAGCAATGGCGCCATGGGCCCTCGCCTGGCAGGACGACGTCGCGCCGGTCCGCACCTTCCTCGATCACGGGCGCAACCAGCAGGTCGGAGCCGTAAAGATACTGGTCCTGCACTGCAAACAGCTTGGGGTCGTCCGGATATTCGAGGAACAGCGGGCGCTGCAGCGGCAGCCCGCTGCGTATTGCCTCGCCGCACAGCTCACGCACATAGGGCGCGAGATAGGCATGGACGCGGCTCCAGCGCGCGAAGCAATCGAGCAGTCCGGGCGAGCTGTCGTACTGGAGGTTGTCGTCGGGCCGGTTGCCCTCGTGACTGCGCATGACCGGGGCGAAGGCAGCCAGTTCGCACCAGCGCCTGAGCAGTTCCTCGGACCTGACATTGCCATGAAGCGATGTGTAGCCGCCGCAATCGGAATGGCTGTAGGCATTGCCCAGCAGGCCGGCGGAAAGCGCCGCGGTAATCACCGTGCCGATCCCGTCGTGGCGAGTGAAATCGACACACTGGTCGCCTGCCCAAAGCAACGGGCAATGCGCCTGCACCCCGGAAAATCCCGCGCGCATGAAGAAGACTGCATCGCCGGTCTTGCCGCGACTGGCGACGGCCTGCGCATTCACTTGCGCCCACAGGACCGGATAGAGATTGTGCGCCTCCATCGGGTCGGAGCCATCGGCGAGCCGCAGGTCGGTCGGCAGGTACTCGCCGAAATCGGCCATCCACCCGGCAATGCCCCGGTCGAGCATCTCGCGCCCTATGATGCGCTCGGCAAACCAGCTGCGGGTTTCCTCGCGGGTGAAATCGAGCACACCGCAGTCGAATTCGCCGAAGTCGACGAGATGGGGCTCGTCGCTGTCGAGCTTCAGGCAGAAATGCCCGCCCGCCGCCGCGTCGGCGAAGAGATCGCCATCCTCTGCGAGATAGGGGTTCACATAGGCGAGGAACTTGATGCCGCGCCTGGCCAGGTCGACAATCCTGCCCTCGAGGCCGGGGAAACGTTCCTCGCTTCGCTCGCCCAGGTGCCAGTCCCAGAACAACCGGCGCCCGAAACTCGTCTGGCGGATTCCTGCCCAGTCTTCGCACCACAGGCCCGACACGGCCGAGCCGGCGTCAATGAATTTCTCCAGCCGGTCGAAACTGCTCGCACCCGACTTGAGGCCGACGATCGCCCCCGAGATGGCCCAGTCGGGAAGAGCAGGCTGGCGACCGAAGCGGTCCGACAACAGGCCGACAAGCGCTTTGGGCCCATCGGCGCCGAAGAACTCGAACCGCGCGCTTCTGCTCCATACTTCGACGCGGTGCGTATTGGCGTCGGTGAAATCGAGCACCGAGTAACAGGTCTCTGCGCAATGAACCGCCAGCCAGCGCGAAGACAGGAACGTCGGTTGGGGATAATTGGTGTTCCAATAGTCGCCACCCGCCATGCCCTCGGCATCCATGATGCGCGTCAGTTCGGTCGACTTGTCGCGACCGACACCGGGCTCGCTGGTCCACATCGGGAGGCGTCGACCGTTGAGCGCAAGGTAGCTCATCTGTTCCCCACCACCCCAGACGACCTCGCCCGCTTCGGCATGGAAGTGGAGATGGATACGATCGAACGACGGATCGAGCGCATCCACCTGCAGCGCCGAACCAGCCAGCGACAGGCGCACGACTTCGACACCGTCGCTCAGCAGGACAGCGCCGTCGCCTTCGAGACTGAAGCTGTCGGGACGCACCGACTCGCCTGGAGCATCCTCGATGCGGAAATTGCCGCGATACATTTCGACGCTGGGGTTGCCCCGGGCAATGACCACCGCAGGACATGAATTTGCGTGACGCAGCAGCAATTTGCCATCAAGCCGAAGCTCGAAAGCGTCCTCACTGGCGGAAAAGCGCAATTCCACGGCTGTTTTCCCTCTCCTTGGCGCCATCCATGCACCAGAGGGCTGTCCAGTTCAAGGCTTGTATGACAACGCTTGACATACGGGACAGCGATTGCCATCCCTCGGGCAATCAGGGAGGTTGGAGAGCGGCTGTTTGCGCGCCGGAACTTCGCCCCCGCTTGAGAGGGAGAAGGAAATGAAAGCTTTCGGCAAAAGCTCGATTCGTGTGCTCGGCTGGTCGGCCAGCGCGCTTGGCCTGATGGTCGGCAGCGCAGCTCACGCACAGGATGCAGCGGGCGAGGACGACGATTCCAGCGGCGGCGTGGACGTCATCATCGTGACCGCCCAGAAGGTGGAACAGAACGTCCAGGACGTTCCCATCGCAGTCACTGCCCTTTCGGGCGAGACTCTCGAGGCCAAGGGCGTCGACAGCATCGAGGATCTCTCGGTCGTCGCTCCCTCGGTGAGCTTCCGCAAGGGCACCACCAGCGCCAACAGCGCCATCGTCATGCGCGGCGTCGGCACGATCACTTTCTCGGTTGCTGCAGAACCGAGCGTTTCGACCGTCGTCGACGGCATCGTGCTCTCGCGTTCGGGACAGGCCTTCATGGACCTCGTCGACCTCGAACGGCTCGAAGTCCTGCGCGGTCCGCAGGGCACGCTGTTCGGCAAGAATGCCTCCGCCGGTCTCGTCAACGTCGTTTCGCGCGGCGGTACGGACAGCTTCGAAGGCGAGGTCAAGGCCGAGGCCTATGACGACAACGAGTACCGCCTGCGTGCCTCGCTAGCTGGTCCGCTCGCAACCGATCTCAGCGCCCGCGTGACCGGCTTCTACGGCACCTATGATGGGAACATCACCAACGTCTACACCGGCGGCAAGGTCAACGGGTACGAGCACTACGGTGTGCGCGGCATCCTCGACTATTCGGGCAGCATTGCCGACGTCCGCTTCATCGCCGACTACTTCAAGGCCAATGACGACTGCTGCGCCGACGTGCGCGGCGTCAGCGGCGGTGCAGTCGTCGATGCAGAACTCAACCTGCCCGACGGTTCCGCGCAGGGCGAAGACCAACGTTACGTAAATCACAATCTCGTCACCCAGACGAAGGACAAGCAGTGGAGCCTGACGCTCAGCGGCGATATCCAGCTATCGGACACCCACACCCTCAGCGTCGTCACCGGCTATCGCAACTGGTTCAACGAGGAAATCCGCGAAGGCGACTTCCTCCCGCGGCCACTGACGACTGCAGGCGAACTGCACGACAATGGCGTTGTTACGACCGAGCAGATGTCGTTCGAAGCACGCATCGCGTCCGATCCCACCGCACCGTTCTTCTACCAGGTCGGCGGCTTCCTGTGGCACTCGGACAACAAGCAGGACTTCACCCGCCGCGACATCACCTGCAGCACTTCCACCCTGCCGGTCGATCCGGTGACAGGCGGTCGTCCCTGCAACCTCAATGACCCGGTCAACACGATCTATCCGACCGCGACCTCGTTCAGCGATGTCAACTCGAGCAACTACGCGCTGTTCGGCCAGGCGACCTGGAACATCACCGAACAGCTCGGCCTGACGGGCGGCCTGCGCTATACCTGGGACGACCTGTCCTACACCCACATCCGCGCACCTGGCGTCAATGCGACCACCGGTCTCCCCGCGACCGGCCCGGGCGTCAGTGGCAACCCTGCAGGCGGAACCATCGCCGGCGGCGGCAATGGCACCAACGTGTCGCGCGGCTCGCAGAAGAACGGCAATATTTCGGGCAAGGCGGTGCTCACCTTCAAGCCCACCGACGACGTGATGCTCTACGGCAGCTATACAAGGGGCTACAAGGGGCCGGCCTACAATGTCTTCTTCAACCACACGGCGCCAAACAACGCGGTGCCGATCGACGAGGAAACTTCGGATGCCTTCGAAGTCGGCCTGAAGTCGCTGTTCTGGGATCGCAAGGTCCAGCTGAACCTTGCCGCTTTCACCGTCCAGTATGACGGGTTCCAGGCGAACAACTTCGTCAATCTCAACGGCACCATCATCACCAACCTGACCAACGCGGGCACAGTGAAAAGCGAAGGTTTCGAGGCAGACCTGGTCTTCGCCCCGGTCGACGGCCTGACCTTCAACGCAAGCGCAGCCTATGCCGATGCGCGAGTGAAGGAGTTCAACCCGAACCCTGCCACGAACGCACCTGACGCACGTAACGGTACGCAGCTGCCGCTGGCGCCGAAGTTCAGCTACACGCTGGGAGCCGATTACGAGGCCGACTTCGGCGGGTTCATCGGCTATTTCGGCACCAACTACCGACACATGAGCAGGCAGTATTCCGACCTCGGGGAACAGGGTCCGATCGACGCTTATGGCCTGCTCAACGCCTCGATCGGGTTCTCCGATCCTGAAGACCGCTATCGCATCACTTTCCACGCGCGGAACCTGCTCGACGACAGCTACGTGCTGCTCAACGTCGGCAATGGCTCTCGCCTGCAGATCCCGCGTGATGCAGATCGCTATTTCGGTGTGACCGCCCGCGTCCGCTTCGACTAAGGCGAAGCGAGGAAATGCGTCAATCAAGGGGCCTTCGGCGCGAGTCGGAGGCCTTTTGCTTTGAAGTCGAAACAGGATCGCAGGTGGTTGTCCTGTGTCTTACGGTGTCATAAGCATTCGACACAAAGAGTGTCCGAGTACAGGACTCCAAGGGAGGAGAAGAAAGAACATGACAACCGGTCAGGGCACTGCCGCGCCTGGGAGCAGGAATCTTCGCCTCCTTCTCGTCGGCCTCATCTTCTTCGCAACCGCGCTCAACTATGTCGACCGGCAGGTTCTCGCACTGCTCAAGCCGACGCTCGAGGCAGAGTTCGGCTGGACCGACCAGGAATTCGCGCACCTCGGTTCATCCTTCCAGCTGGCGGCTGCGGCAGCGCTCCTGGGCGTGGGGTGGTTCGTCGATCGCTTCGGGGTGAAATTCGCCTACGGCCTCGCGGTTGCGATCTGGAGCATCGCCGGCATGGCCCATGCCCTCGCCATGACCGTACAGCAATTCGTGGCGGCCCGCGTGGTCCTTGCCGGGGCAGAAGCGGTCAACACACCAGCTGCCATGAAGGCGGCTGCAGTCTACATGCCCCTGCGCGAACGATCCATCGCCATCGGCACGATCAATACGGCACCCAATATAGGCGCCATCGTGACCCCCCTCCTGATCCCGCCCTTTGCCGTCGCCTTCGGGTGGAAGGCCGCATTCATCGTAACCGGCGCACTTGGATTCCTGTGGCTGGCGCTGTGGATCCCGGCCACGCGAAACGTGCAGCCGGTGACTAAGCTGCCCGAACGCGCACCCGTTGCCTGGGGCGAATTGCTCAGCGACCGTCGTACTTGGGCAGTAGCTGGGGCCAAGGCCCTGACTGACTGTGTCTGGTGGTTCGTCCTGTTCTGGATGCCTGATTTCTTCAATCGGGTGTTCAGCATGGGCCAGGCCGATCTGGGCTGGCCTGTGGCGATCATCTTCACGCTCGCCGCCATCGGCGCGATCAGTTCGGGTGCGCTTTATCCGATCCTGTTGAGCCGCGGATGCTCGGTGAACCGCGCGCGCAAGCTGTCGATGTTCATCTTCGCGGTTTCCGTATTGCTCATGCCTATCGCGCTGGCGACCGGGAGCCCGTGGCTGGCCGCGATCTTCATCGGACTGGGCCTGTTCGCTCACCAGGGCTTCTCGACCAACATCTTCGGCATGACGACCGACATCGTCCCGGCCGTCCGCGTCGCAAGCGTGATCGCGGTGGGGGCGATTGCGGGCAACATCTCGGGTACGGCGATGATCGAATTTGCCGGTTGGTCGCTGACCAATGGCCATGGCTACGCGCCGATGTTCGTCTTCTGCGGCGGGGCCTATCTCGCGGCGCTGGGCCTCATCCACCTCATCCTGCCAAAACTGGAACTCGCCGAACAGGAGGACTGAGCGCCACCGGCACCATGGATGACAGGTACAAAAGAGCCGCCGCGGATACTCTCCACGGCGGCTCGCTTGTTTCCGGCCTCAATCAGACCTCAGCGTTGCGCTTCACCGTGATGACCTGGGCGTAAGTGAATTCCTTCAGGCCCTCGATCCCGTATTCGGAACCGAAGCCCGATTGCTTGTGGCCTCCGAAGGGCGCGAGCGGGTTGATGTGGAGGAACTCGTTGATCCACACCGTGCCGGTTTCGAGCTGTTCGGCGATCTCGACGCCCTTGTCGACGTCCTTGGTCCAGACCGCGCCGGCAAGCCCATAATCCGAGTTGTTGGCGCGCTCGATCACCTCGTCGACGGTCGAGAACTTCATCAGCGGCATGACCGGACCGAACTGTTCCTCGGCTACGATGCGCGCATCCTCGGGCGGGTTGTCGAGAATGGTGATCGGCACATAGTAGCCGGTGCCCGAAGGATCCTTGTCCCCTCCGGTGAGGAACTTGTAGCCATTGTCCTTGGCATCCTGGATCAGTTCGAGCACGCGCTCGTACTGCTTCCTGTTCTGGATCGGACCCACGCCGGTGCCCTGCTGCGATCCATCGCCAACGGTCACGCCCTTGGCATATTCGGCGATGGCCTGGCTGAGGTCATCGTAGATGTCCTCGTGGATGTAGATGCGCTTGGCCGCGACGCAGATCTGGCCGGCGTTCGAGAAGCTCGACCAGAACAGCTGTTCGGCGACCTTCGACACGTCTGCATCCGGCAGGACAATCGAGGCGTCGTTGCCGCCGAGTTCCAGGGTAATGCGCTTGAGGTCCTTGGAGGCACCTTCCATGATCTTCTTGCCGGTCGCGGTCGAGCCGGTGAAGGTCACCTTGTCGATGTCCGGATGTTCGGTGATCATCGGCCCGAGGCTGTCCTCGCCGGTAATGATGTTGACCGTCCCTGCCGGCACTATGTCCTTGATCAGTTCGGCGATGCGCAGCGTGGTCAGCGGGGTGAATGGCGACGGCTTGAGCACGATGGTGCAGCCCGAAATGAGGGCCGGAACGATCTTCTGGATCGCCATCATCACCGGGAAGTTCCACGGCACGATGCCACCGACCACACCCACTGGAACGCGGCGGGTGCGGCTGAGGCGCTCTTCATCGTCCTGGTTCACAACGTCATCGAGCGTCAGCTGCGACTGAGCGGCGGCAAGTCCGGCGGCGCCGTAGATTTCCATCTGCGCCTGTGCATGCGGCTTGCCCTGTTCGCTGGTCAGCAGGCGATAGAGTTCTTCGGCGTTGCCCTGGATGGCGGCGGCGATGCCCTGCACGACCTTCTGGCGCTCCTCCGCGCTGGTCTTGCGCCAGGTCTTGAAGGCACGACGCGCAGCGGCGACGGCGCGGTCGAGCTCGTCCTTGCCGCATGAAGGCACGCGGGCGATGACTTCCTCGTTCGCCGGATTGACCACGTCCATCCAGCGGCCGTTGTCGACCATCTCGCCATCGATCAGGTTCTTGTAGTCGGTCATCGCTTCTCTCCTTGCGAACTTGGGAATCGTCTCTCTTTCCACAGACTGTCGGGATTCGTTGCTGGTTGCAACGGGTCTTGCGATGTGACGGCAAATTGGTGAGAGAGGGCGAGAGAGGAGAGAGCGTGCAGACCTTCGTCACCGAAGCGATCGAATGGCCCGAAAGCGCACCCGCATTGCGACGCAAGGTTCGCGATCTCGTCGATGCACATGGCGAGAAGGACCCCGTCAGGCGCGCCAATTGCTGGACCAAGGCGGATCCTGAATTCAGCCGCAAGCTGGGCGACGCGGGCCTGCTCGGCATGACCTGGCCGAAAGAATACGGCGGCCACGAGATGAGCCAGCTCGAACGCTATGTGGTGATCGAGGAACTGCTTGCCGCGGGCGCTCCGGTGGGTGCCCACTGGATCGCCGACCGGCAGAGCGGCCCCCTGCTGCTGCGCCTTGGTAATGAGGAGCTGAAGCGTCGCTGGGTGCCCGGAATGGCCCGCGGCGAAATCTTCGCCTGCATCGGCCTCAGCGAACCCAATTCCGGGTCCGACCTCGCCTCGGTCCGCACTTCCGCCCGGCGCGACGGCGATGAATGGGTCATCAACGGCCAGAAGGTCTGGACCACCGGCGCGCATGTCGCGCACATGATGATCGCGCTGGTCAGGTCAGAAGCCGGGTCGGAGCGACAGGCGGGCCTGTCCCAATTCGTCATCCCGATGGATGCGCCCGGCGTCACCATCAAGCCGATCATCGACCTCACCGGCGCACACGAGTTCAACGAGGTGTTCTTCGAGGATGTCCGCCTGCCCGCTTCGGCACTCTTGGGCGAGGAAGGCAACGGGTGGAAGCAGGCGACTGCCGAACTGTCGCTCGAGCGCTCGGGACCCGAGCGTTACCTCTCCTCGATGGTGCTGTTCCTGGAACTGGTCCGGTACGCGGGACAACATCCGGACCCTGCCGTGACGCAGCTTGTCGGTCGCCTTGCAGCCGAAGCCTGGACACTGCGGCTCATGAGTGCCTCCGTCGCGGCCAAGCTGGCGCGCGGCGAGGATCCGGCGCTGGAGGCGACCATCGTCAAGGACCTCGGCAACAGTTACGAGCAGGCCATTCCCGAACTCGTGCAGGCCTTGGTCGAGATGGACATGGCGAGCGACGATGCTCTCGCGGCCGTCACCGGATACCTGCTGCAGGTCTCGCCCAGCTTCTCGCTGCGCGGCGGGACACGCGAAATCCTTAAGGGCATCATTGCAAGGGGGCTGGGCCTGAGATGACCGACACCCGCCGCATGCTGGCCGAGATGGCCGATCCGCTGTTCGCCGAACTGGGGGCAAGCGCGACGCTGGAACGCGATTGGTCGCGCGTCGAGGAACTGGGTTTGCCGCAGCTTCTCGTGCCCGAAGCCGAGGGAGGCTTCGGCGGCAACTGGGAGGACGCCTTGGTCGTCTTCCGCCTCACCGGTTTCCACGCACTTTCCCTTCCCCTTCCCGAGGCAATCGTCGCGACGCGGGCGGAGGCGGGCAGCGAAGAGCATTACCTGATCGGGGCATTCATGCGTACCGCGCAGATCGCAGGTGCACTCGACGCGGCATTGGGATTGTCGGTCAGCTATGTGAATGAGCGCCAGCAGTTCGGCAGGCAGCTGGGCAAGTTTCAGGCAGTGCAGCAGAGCCTGGCAAGTTTTGCCTGCGAAGCGGCAGCAGCGAATTGCGCCGCGGTAGGTGCGGCGCAGGCGCTCGACCGGGGTGGCGCTCGGTTCGAAGTTGCGGCCGCGAAACTGCGCGCAAATCGTGCGGTTGGCGTCGGGGCGACTGTCGCGCACCAAGTGCATGGCGCAATCGGCTTCACGCACGAATACCCGCTGCACCACCTGACCCGCTCGCTATGGAAATGGCGCAGCGACTTCGGGAATGATTCCCACTGGTCAGCCGTGTTGGGAGAGGCCGTGATCGCTCAAGGGGCCGATGCATTCTGGCCTGCACTCGTCGAACGCAACGATCAGGCGGCCTGATCAGCACTGGAGACAAACTCCCGGAAGCAGGGTGAGAAGAACTTCTGTCCTCCCTCGGATTGGGCTTTGCGGTGATTTCTTCGTAATAGACGCCAGATGAGCGACATGCCGAACCTGACCCATCTTCAGCGCCTCGAGGCCGAAGCCATCCACATCATGCGCGAAGTGGTTGCCGAAACCGAGCGTCCGGTCATGCTCTATTCGATCGGCAAGGACAGCGCAGTCATGCTGCACCTGGCACGCAAGGCCTTCTACCCCTCGCCTCCGCCCTTCCCGCTGCTCCATGTCGACACGACATGGAAGTTCAAGGACATGTATGCCCTGCGCGAAAAGGCAGCGCGCGAGGCCGGGATGGAATTGCTGGTCTACCAGAACCCGGAGGCCAAGGAGCGCGGGATCAACCCCTTCGACCACGGCCCGCTCCACACCGACATGTGGAAGACGGAAGGACTGAAACAGGCGCTCGACAAGTACGGCTTCGACGCCGCCTTCGGTGGCGCCCGCCGGGACGAGGAGAAGAGCCGGGCGAAGGAGCGCATCTTCTCATTCCGCACCGCCAGCCACGGCTGGGATCCCAAGAACCAGCGCCCCGAGCTGTGGAACCTCTACAACGCCCGCAAGAAGAAGGGCGAGAGCATCCGCGTCTTCCCGATCTCCAACTGGACCGAGCTCGACATCTGGCAATACATCATGGCCGAGAACATCGAGATCGTGCCGCTCTACTTCAGCGCCAAGCGACCCACTTACGAGCACGACGGCGGCCTGTTCATGGCCGACGATATCGAGCGAATGGAAAAAGTGCTCGGTCGCGTTCCGGAGATAGTCGAGCGCTCGGTTCGCTTCCGCACGCTCGGATGCTTCCCGCTGACAGGGGCGGTGGAGAGCGAGGCGGCGACGCTCAGCGAAGTGGTTCAGGAGATGCTCCTAACCACGACAAGCGAGCGCCAGGGCCGCGTCATCGACAAGGACGCAGGTGATGCTTCGATGGAGAAGAAGAAGCAGGAGGGCTATTTCTGATGCCCACCGACACCAGCTATCGCACCGACGCCCTGATCGCCGAGGACATCGACGCCTATCTCGCGCAGCACCAGAACAAGTCGATGCTGCGCTTCATCACGTGCGGCAGTGTCGACGACGGCAAGTCCACCCTGATCGGGCGGCTGCTCTACGATTCCAAGATGATTTTCGAGGACCAGCTTGCCGCACTCGAAAGCGACAGCAAGCGCGTCGGCACGCAGGGGCAGGAAATCGATTTCGCACTCCTCGTCGATGGCCTCGCGGCGGAACGCGAACAGGGCATCACCATCGACGTCGCCTATCGCTTTTTCGCGACCGAGAAGCGCAAGTTCATCGTTGCCGACTGCCCGGGTCACGAACAATACACGCGCAACATGGTGACCGGCGCGTCGACCGCCGACCTGGCCGTGATCCTGATCGATGCACGAAAGGGTGTGCTGATGCAGACCCGCCGCCACAGCTTCCTTTGTCACAAGCTCGGCATCAGGAACCTCGTCCTTGCCGTAAACAAGATGGATCTCGTCGGTTACGACCAGGCGCAGTTTGACGCGATCGTCGCCGACTACGCCCATTTCGCTGAAAGCATCGGTATCGCAGGTTTCACCGCGATCCCGATCTCGGGATTCAAGGGCGACAATATCACCGTCCTCTCGACGGACACGCCATGGTATTCCGGGCCGACACTGGTCGACCATCTGGAGACAGTCGAAATCAGTGCGACGGGCGATGCCGACGGGCCGTTCCGCATGCCGGTCCAGTGGGTCAATCGCCCAAACCTCGACTTCCGTGGCTTCAGCGGGCTGATCGCAGCCGGATCGCTAAGGCCCGGCGACAGCTTGCGCTCGCTCCCCTCCGGCAAGACGAGCAAGGTGAAGTCGATCGTGACGATGGATGGCAATCTGGACCATGCCATCGCAGGTCAGTCCGTGACCGTGTGCCTCGAAGACGAGATCGATTGTTCGCGCGGTGACGTCCTCGCTACTGCCGATGCCCCGCCCGAAGTTGCCGACCAATTCGAAAGCACCATCGTCTGGATGGACGACGAACCGATGGTCGTCGGTCGCGCGTACTGGCTCAAGCTCGGTTCGCAAACGGTCAGCGTGACCGTGGCCGAACCGAAATACGAGATCGACGTCAATTCGATGGAACATCTTGCAGCCAAGACGCTCCACCTAAACCAGATCGGGGTCGCCGAAATCACGACCGACCGGCGCGTGGTCTTCGAGCCCTATGCGGAGAACCGGGCGCTCGGCGGGTTCATCCTGGTCGACAAGATTACGAACCACACCGTCGGCGCGGGCATGATCCATTTCAGCCTGCGTCGCAGCCAGAACGTCCACTGGCAGGCGACGGACATTACCCGGGCGCACCATGCGGCGCTCAAGAACCAGACCCCGCGTGTGCTCTGGTTCACCGGCCTGTCGGGCTCGGGCAAGTCGACCATCGCCAACGAGGTCGAAAAGAAGCTGGCACTGATGAACCGCCACACCTTCCTGCTCGACGGCGACAACGTCCGGCACGGGCTGAACAAGGACCTAGGCTTTACCGAAAGCGACCGGATCGAAAATATCCGCCGCATCGGCGAGGTTGCCAAGTTGATGACCGATGCAGGCCTCATCGTCCTGACCGCCTTCATCAGCCCCTTCCGTGCCGACCGCCAGTTAGTGCGGGACATGATGGACGATGGCGAGTTCATAGAAATTCACGTCGACACTCCGCTGGAGGTTGCAGAGGCTCGCGACGTGAAGGGTCTTTACAAGAAGGCCCGCGAAGGGAAGCTCAAGAACTTCACCGGGATCGACAGTCCCTACGAAGCACCTGAGGACCCGGAAATTCGCGTAAACACGGTCGAGATGACCCCCGAAGAGGCCGCAGACTTCATAATCTCGGAGATCCTGCCACTGAAATAGGCAGGAATGCCGATGTCAGCCGGGGCTCTTCGGCCCGGAACCGCTCTGGATGGCAATCAGGCCCGCACCGAAGAAAGTCAGGGCACCGCCGATGAAGACATTGGGCGACGCCACGCCTTCGGGAGCATAGCCTGCAAAGCAGCCGGCGCCCTCGGCCCAGTCGAGCCAGTCCTGCCAAGTGTACAATTTGTCCGTTTGGCTGTCGCGATAGGTCTTGCCGAAATGGCGCCAGCTATCGGGCGAATGCCCCGTGTCGAGCCAGTCGGTGTATTCCGGTTTGATACGGCTGCAATTCCATGTGCCCGGCTCATCGAGTGCGCCCGGTGTGTCGGAGGCAATCACGCCAGCGGCGGTGGCGCCGCTTTCCTGCGCCGATCCCGAAACCGCGCAGAGCATTCCTGCCGCCGCAGCGATAATGATGGGTTTTGTTACGCGCATGGAAGCCCTCCGCTCCGCGCAGGATAACCTCTTGGAGGTTAAAGGGCAATGACCGCAGCGGCTACGGTATCTTGGTCAGGCTGCGCTTCCCTTGGTCGGGATGTCCTTGAAGGGAACATCCTTGTCGACCCGGATATCACCGGGAAGACCGAGCACGCGCTCGCCGATGATGTTGCGCAGGATCTCGTCCGACCCGCCTTCGATGCGTGTCGCCGGTGAGCGCATCAGCATGGCCTGGAAACGCCCGTTCTGGGGGCTGTCCTCGTCCCAGACGACGCCAGCCTCGCCCTGGAGGTCCAGTGCGAACATGGCGAGTTCCTGCAGGGTGGAGCCTGCTACCAGCTTGCCGATCGAGTTCTCCGGCCCGGGTGTTTCTCCCTTCGACAGCGCCGATATCGCCCGCATGCCGGTATACTTGAGACCACTTTGCCTGACCGCAAACTGTGCGAGCCTGGAGCGCACAGCCGGATCGGCAACTGCAGGCTTGCCGTCGATCTCTGCGTCCATGCAGTATTTGAACAGGTCGGGGAATCCCGCCGACATGCCCGATCCGATGGAGAGGCGTTCGTTCATCAAGGTCGTCAGTGAAACCTTCCAGCCCTCACCGACCCCGCCGAGCCGCTGCGAATCCGGAATGCGTACATCGGTGAAATAGACCTCGTTGAAGCCGGACGCTCCATTGGCCTGCTTGATCGGCACGACCTTCACGCCGGGTGAATCCATGCGCAGAAAGAACATGGTCAGTCCCTTGTGCTTGGCCACGTTCGGATCGGTGCGGGTGATGAGGAGGCCCCAGTCCGAAATATGAGCCCCACTGGTCCAGATCTTCTGGCCATTGATGATCCAGTCGCCGGAGCCATCCTCGGCCCTGGTCGCGCGAGTGCGAAGCCCGGCAAGGTCGGAACCGCTGGCCGGTTCCGAAAAGAGCTGGCACCAGATCTCCTCTCCACTGGCAAGCGGCGGAAGCAGCTTCTCCTTCCACTCCTCGCTGGCCCAGGCCATCACCGTCGGCCCGCACATGCCCTGTCCGATAATGAAGGTCCCGGACAGGGTGCCGTAGACGCCCTCTTCCTGCCCCCAGATGACCCTCTCGATCGGAGTACGGGCACCGCCGCCGTATTCCTTTGGCCAGTGGAGGCAGGCCCAGCCTGCATCGGCCTTCTTCTTCTGCCACGCCTTGGCCGCCGCGACCGGATCGATGCTCTTCAGGCCGCTCGAGCCGAAGCTGGCCTGCTTGAGTTCGTCCTCTAGGTGCTTGGGCGCATTCGCGTCGATCCAGGCGCGCACTTCCTTGCGGAACGCGGCTTCCTGCGGGGTGTCGTCGAAATCCATTTCCCGGGCCTTTCGTTCAAGCCGCAGCTTCGAGATTGCCTGCGCTCATCCGTTCGATGAGCAGGCTCTCCCAAGTGGAGAGCGAACCGAGTGCAAGCGCGAGCGCGTTGGAGCGGCGGTAGTAGAAGTGGCAATCGAACTCCCAGGTGAAGCCCATGCCGCCATGCGTCTGGATGTTGTTCTTTGCGCAGTGCTGGAAGGCATTGGTCGCGGATACGCGTACCGTGGCCGCAGCAATCGGCAATTCTGCTGCGCTGGTGGCCAGCGCCCATGCTCCGTAATAACAGTTCGACCGCGCGAGCGTGGCCGAGACGTACATGTCGGCCAGCATGTGCTTGATCGCCTGGAACGACCCTATCTGGCGTCCGAAAGCCATGCGCTCGAGGGCGTAGTCGCGGGCCATCTCGAGCGCGCGGTCGGCACCGCCCAGCTGTTCGAATCCGATCAGGATGGCCGCACGGTCCATGACCTGCGTCGCGATATGCCACCCGTCGCCTGCACTGCCGATCAAGGTGGCCGGTGCGCCGTCGAACGCGAGACGCGCCTGGCCGCGCGTGGGATCGATCGTGCTGAGAACTTCGCGACTGACGCCATCCGACGCAAGATCAACCAGATAGAGCGAGAGCCCATGGCCATCGTTCGCCAGCACGATCGCGAAATCGGCGATCGCGCCGTCCGCTACGGGCGACTTCGTCCCGTTGAGCCTGCCGCCTTCGACTGTCGCGCCTACCTTTTCGGGGCCCATCCGGCCGGTGCCTTCGTTGATCGCCCAGCAGCCTATCGCCTCGCCTGCCGCAATCTTGGGGAGCCAGCGGGCCTTCTGCTCCTCGGTTCCCGCCTGCAGCAGGCATTCGGCAGCGAGATATACAGATGACGCAACCGGGACTGGCGCTAAAACACGTCCCAGTTCCTCGGCGACCACGCACAGTTCGAGATGGCCGAGACCGACACCGCCATATTCCTCCGGAATTGCCGCGCCCAGAACCCCGAGCTCTGCCAGTCCGGCGTAGAGGTCGCTGTCGTACTGTGCATCGGATTCAAGGACCCTTCTTACGCCAGACGGAGGGCAGTGATCCGCGAGGAATCGCCTGACCTGTTGCCGCAATTCGTTCTGTTCGGCGGAGAAATCGAGATTCATTGGTGTCCTGCCCTCTCGTTCACGCAGCTTCCGCCAAGTCGCGACGTCGCACCAGGCGCCCTGGAAGAGCACCGGTATGTACGCCGTCTCGATAGGTCACCTTGCCTGAAACGACGGTCGCGACGATCCCCTCTGCCCGCTGGTGCATGCGCTTTCCGCCCGCAGGCAGGTCGTATTCGATCGTTGGCACATGGAGGGTCAGGTGGTCGAGGTCGATCACGTTGAGGTCGGCCTTCATGCCCGGCGCGATCCGCCCGCGATCGGTCAGCCCCACAAGTGCCGCAGGACGGCTGGTCAGCTCGGCGATCGCGTCCGGAAGGTCGATGCGTTCTTCAGGTGTTGCATCGCGCGCCCAGCGCTGGAGGTAGAAGGTCGGAAAGCTGGCATCGCAGATCAGGCCATAATGCGCTCCCCCATCGGCCAGTGCCATGACGGTGTGCGGGCTGCCCAGCATTTCGCGAACGTTCTTCAGATCACCATCGGTGTAGTTGGCCGCAGGGAGGTAAAAGACTGCGCGCCCGCCATCTTCGAGCAGGGCGTCGTAGGCATATTCATCGAGCGACAGATTGGCCGCCTCGGCCCGTGCATCGACGCGGTCTTTCGATTCCGGCTCGTAATTCGGCTCGCCTTCCCACTGATAGGTGGCGCGAAATGCCGCAATCAGCATCAGTGTGGTGGGATTGGAATCTTCCGGTGCTTCACTGAGCAATCTCTCGCGGAAGTTCCTATCGCGCATGATCGCGACGCGTTCCGCCAGCGGCAGGTGCGCTATCGCTTTGTAGCTGGGGTGGCTGCTGAAGTGGTGCAGCGACAGATCGAGCCCGAAGAACATGCCGACCGGTCGCGGCGCGACTTGCCCGCGGATTTTCAGGCCGTCTGCAGCCGCCTGCTCGAGCCCCGCCATATGGTACCTCCAGCCGTCACCGGGCTGGTTCGGCACGTCGAGAAGGGTAAAAGAAACGGGTCGACCCGATTGCTCGGCAACCTGGCGCAGGATCGGAAACTCGACCTCGGCAGGCTCCATCGGCGCAGGAATGATCTGGAAGACGCCGCCATCGGCATCGGTCAGTCCGCCGGCAAGGGCGCAAAGCTCGTCGACATCCGAATAGAGGCTGGGCGCAAGATCGCCCGCCTTAGTGCGGTGCATGACATTGCGCGATGTCGTCACGCCAAAGGCACCCGCTGCGATCCCCTCCGCCACCAGGCTGCGCATGGCTGCAAGGTCCTCGGCAGTCGGCGCTTCCTTCCTCGCGGCACGTTCGCCCATCACGTACACTCGCAGCGCAGAATGCGGGATCTGGGCGGCAATATCGATATCGAGTTCGCGCTTGTCGAGTGCATCGAGATACTCGGGAAAGGTCTCCCAATTCCATGGAAGTCCCTCGACCATGACCACCTCGGGGATATCCTCGATCCCCTCCATCAGCTTGACCAGTGTGTCACGCTCTCCCGGGCGGCAGGGGGCAAAACCGACGCCGCAATTGCCCATCACCGCTGTCGTCACCCCATGCCCGGAAGACGGAGAAAGGCGGTCTTCCCACGTTACCTGGCCGTCGAAATGGGTGTGCACGTCCACGAAACCGGGCGTGACGATCTTTCCCGTGGCATCGATGACCTCGCCTGCATCGCCCTCTATATCGCCCACCGCGGCGATGACACCGCCGGCAATAGCCACGTCGCATATCCGCGCGGGAGCGCCCGTGCCGTCGTGGATGGTCCCGCCCCGGATAATGAGGTCGTAGTGAGCCATGGCTGTTCTCTCCCTTCTTCCAGGCAAGCCGGAATCAGTCCCTATTCGCAATTGATTCCACAGGGGGACCACGGGAGCAAAGGGTTTCTGACGGTGTCCGGGGCGCAGCGGTTCTGAACGTCGCCAGCGCGAGGTCGACCTGTTTGGTTTGACAGCACCCCATACAAGCGCTCCAAACTTGACCGGAGAGAGGACCTTGCATGACCGACGACGCTGGCCACCCACAGCCGGAAGTTCTCTACGAGGTGTCGGACCACGTAGCCACCATCACGCTGAATCGCCCGGAACGGCGCAACGCGCTGAACTGGAACGCCTATGCCTTGCTGGAGCAGGCACTGCGCGATGCTTCGGCGGACAACGACGTGCGCTGTGTTGTCCTCACTGGGAGCGATCCTGCCTTCTGTTCCGGCGATGACGTGATGGAGATAATGGCTGGCCCGAAGAAGTTCGCGAGCCCGAAAGACCAGATGACCGTAAGTCACAAACCTACACCCGCTGCCATGGCTGCACTGGAATGCGAAAAGCCCATGATTGCCGCCGTGAACGGGGCGGCTATCGGCTGGGGGATGGAGCTTGCCCTCTACGCCGACATCAGAATCGCTTCCGCAAATGCCAGGTTCTCGGAAATGTTCATCAAGCGCGGGCTGGTTTGCGACGTCGGCGGCTTTTATCGTCTTCCTGCAATCGTGGGGCCGGCGAAGGCAGCCGAGTTGCTGTTCACCGGCGACATCATCGACGCTTCCGAAGCGGAACGGATAGGCCTGGTCAGCAACGTCGTGGCGCACGACGCGCTTCTTGGCGAAGCCTACGCGTTGGCCCGGCGCATCGCCGTGAACCCGCCGCTCGCGCTGCGGTTCATGAAGGAAGGTCTCTCACGCAGTGCATACGGTGATCCGCAGGAAATAGGCGCATGGGCCATCGCCACGATCAGGCGACTGATGGAAACCGAGGACCACAAGGAAGGCGTCGCCAGCTTCCTCGAGAAGCGCGAGCCTGTCTTCAGAGGTCTGTAGGCACCCAGGGAAGCGGCGCGCAGCCGGACGCGTCTCCGACAGCCCAATCCGGACATAGGGCTAATTGCCTAAAATCGGCTCAGGTTCGCCTTTACCCAAAGACACGCTAAGTCTGGACGCATGACCGAACGGCGCAGCCTTCGGAAATAATTTTCCTCAGAGCAGGTTTGGAGAGTGAGCGCCGCCATGCCCACATCAGAGGCAGGTTAGCGGCTTCGAAGAGCATCACGCAGTGTCTCAGATTGGGTGGAACGAAGCTATTTACTCAGTCGAATGACGGGTTGTTCAGCCACTCGCAGCAACAGGGTAGAAATTGATCTGGTCCTTCCGCAAAATCAAAGCTGCAAGGAAACTGCGGCGGACAGTGCATGGCTGTCGCTGCTATTCGCGATCAACCCACGGTAGTGCACGCTTATCTCTGTCGAGCCGGAAACGCCGAGAATGGCCGACAGGTCTAGTACTCCCGCGTCTCGCGAACCGTGTGCGCCCACGATTTCGAAAACTGGTCCGCTTTCGAAAGCCAGATTGGCTGAGCTTCGGTAGCCGCTGAACACGTGTTGCCAACCGATTTTGCCCTCGAAACGGAGGAGTTCTTCGCGCGAGGTGGCGAAATTTACGCCCGTTATGCTTTCGGCAGATGTTACCTTTCGGCTGGCGCCTGAAAGTGCCGCGACGCCGCCCATTTCGTCGAACCTGTCCACGTCGAGGCGCGCAAATGCGAAGCGGGCAAAAGGTTCGATACTGGCACCGGCTGCACGCAATTCGTGACCTACCTCCACGAAAGCGTGAAGCGTCTTGCCATCATATCCCGCCGTAAGCTGTTCACCGAAATCGCCGAAGGACGGTTTCCGCGACGTATTGACCGTGCTGTGCGCGTATCCCGCGCCGGCTCGCATTCGTGTATCGCCCGCGCCCATGCCGACGTAGCCTGTCAGATGGAATGAATGCAGGTCGGCCCTCGACAGGCGCTGGTCCAGCTTCACCTTGCTGTCGGTGTAGGCAGCCGCGACCCCGACCACGACACCATTTGTCAGCACAAATTGCGCTCCGCCCACGACACCGACCAACTCCTTGTCGACCGACGCCGTGTCCTTAACTTCGTCGAAGCTGCTCCAACTGCCGATCATCTCTGCCCAGACCGATGCCGCATTCTCGCTGTGGATAGCATGTTCAAGAACGGTCTGGCGTATCAGCCTCACATCATCGGCCAAGGCTGTCTGCGCGCTCGCATGGACTTCTCCGGAGAGGACGTCGAAAGCCGTTCGCGCGTCATCTTCACCCAGGAGAAGGATCGATTCCACGACAGGGTTTCCAAACCCCAGATCTTCCACGGCACCTGCGACCTGCTGCTGGTTGTAGGTCTGGGCGATGTCAGTGAAGGCGATCTCGTTACGGCGTAGCGTCAGGGTGACTGCATTCGGCAGATATTCGAGCACAGGGAAGAGGAAGGCGAAATCCGAAGTCGCCCCGTCGAACTGCCCAGTGACCCCGCCCGTGGCCGTAAGGATCGTGTAGGCGGTCGACGGATTGAAATCGCCATCGGGTCCGACATGAGCGACTGTGCCCCCCTGGAGTAACGCCGAGCCCGTCACAGAAATCAGGTCGCTTGAGGTCCCGCTTGGATCGACCTCCACCTCGTAAACCGAGCCGGCGGCAAAGGTCATGTTCCCGGTGACATTGAGCGTGCCGATGGAATTGCCAGGCGCGACCACTCCACCCGATCCGATGGAAAGCGTGCCAGTGGTCCCGGTGCCCACCAATCTGCCGCTGCCTGACACACTCATGGCTCCGCCGATTGCGCCAGCCATGTCGAGCGTCCCGCCGACAAGATCTACTGCTCCGCCGAAACCGGAGCTGTCGGCCAGAAATCGGGTGTATCCGGCAAGGTGGCGGACCAACCCTTCACCCGACAACACGGGCTCGAAGGCGTAATCGGTAGCCGTATGGTTGAGCACGAGGGTTCCGGCTCCCTCGCCAAAGGCCACCGTGGGTACTTCGAGCACACCTGGGATAGTTGGCGATTCACTAGCCCCTCCACCAATATTGACGGTTCCCGCGGCTCCCGCTTCCCGCGCAACTGTTAACGACGGGGACGACAGCGTCCCGCCATCGCTAAGGGTCAGATTACCGACTCCGTTCAAGCCCAGGATAATCTCGTCGGAATTGGTCCAGCGCGATCCCGCACCATCGATGGTGATGGTTCCTGATCCGCTGCCTCCTCCTCCGACTGCTGTGTAACCAGTGACGAGGTTGCCGCCATTCACTATGACAAGGTTGGCGTTGCCAAGACTCCCGAAGTCTAGCCCGACCTCACTTGCCCAAAGCGAGCTGGTCCCATCTATCGTGATCGAGGCCGAGGAACCTGAGTAGGAGGAGACATAGGCGACATCGTTCCTCACGGTGCCCCCGTTGGTGATTGCCAAGGAAGCATGCCCATGTTGCGCAACGAAGACGTTGTCACCGATGTTCCATGCCGATCCGGAACCGTCGACAGTTACCAACCCATCAGAACCGCTTTCCCACCCGACGTAGCCGAACAGGCTGTTGACTGATCCGCCATCAGCAATTGCGAGGCTGCCTTCCCCTTCAAAGCCGATGTAAAGCGGATCTGCGATCGTCAGGTTCGACCCGGGACCAACGACCCTCACTTCGCCTAGCGCTTCGGATCCCGCCCCGATCACGCCTGCGGCTGCCGTCACGCTCCCGCCCCTTGTGATTGCAAGCGTAGCGGCCTCGAAGTCGCCGACGAATAGAATACCGCCACTTTCCAGCAAGGAACCGGCGCCATCGACGTTGACCTCGCCTAGCGCATCCGATCCGATGACGGTGTCAAACCCGTTGGTGACGCGGCCGCCGTTGGTGATCGACAGATTGCCGTCGCCCCGCCACCCGACAAAGAGGTTGCCCCTGTTCGTCCATGACGACCCCACGCCATCGACCGAGACCGAACCGTCCGAACCGACGCCGGCACCGAGGTATCCAAAGAGGTCCGAGACAGTGCCGCCGTTGGAGATCGACAGCTCCCCCGATCCCCTTGCCCCGACGTAGAGATAACCTGAGTCGTCGCCCGAATTGAGATCACCATCGAGGTAAACTTCGCTTCCGTCGCGCACTACCAAGGTCGCTTCGTCGCCGGGATCGGCTGCGATGACGATCTCGTAAGTTCCATAAATGGCTCCACCATCGCCGACCACCAGGGTCCCGCCATGCAGCATCGACGATCCAGAATAGTCGCTCTGACCGGCGAGGATGGTTTGACCGGCATAATGGTCGAGCGCACCCGCGCCAGTGACCGAAGGAGCAAAAACGTAACCCGTGTCGGTGTGGTTGAAGACCAGCCTTCCAGTCCCTTGGCCAAAAGACACAACGGGGGCGTCGATCAGCCCCGCACCGGCAGCGGCATCACCGGCCGCTGCGCCGATGTTGACGGTTCCGACCGAACCGGCCTGCTGGGCAACAACTACGGAGCCAGCCGAGACCCGCCCGCCGTTCGCGAGGGTCAGACTTCCTGTGCCAACCCTTCCGACGATGACCTCACCGGTATTTTCCCACGCCGAACCGGCTCCATCGATCACGACATCGCCATCGGAATCGGCCCCATATCCGATGATCCCAACCGTGCTGCGAACAAAGCCACCATTGGTTATTGCCATCGTACCCGAGTTGAAGACGCCCACATAAAGGTTCTGGCTATTCGTCCAGGACGAACCAGCCCCGTCGATCGTGACGGAGCCGAACCCATTCGAGACGCGCGCGACGTAGCCATTCCTGCTGCTGACGGTTGCTCCGTCTGATATCGTCAGGCTTCCGGTGCCGTTGTAGCCGATCGCCAGGTCACCGCTGTTTGCCCAAGCCGAACCCGCTCCATCGACGGTGACCGTGCCAACCGCGTCTCGCCCGCTGCCGACGAACGCGAAATTGTTGCTGACTTCTCCTCCGCCGGTGATGGTCAGGTTCCCCACGCCAGCGTTGCCGACAGTGAGGGTTCCGGTAGTGGCCAGGTTCGAGTTTGCCCCATCTACGGTGACTGTTCCTTCCGAACCTGCGTAGCCTCCCATCTGGACTTGCAGACTGCTCACCACCCCGCCGTCAGTAATCACGAGACTGCCAGTGCCGGTGTTGCCTACAACCAGGCCATCGCCGATGTTCCACGGGCTCGCTTGCGTTCCGCTCCCGTCGCCTCTGACGGTCTCCGTATCATCATTGTCGATCACCACCTGCGCGAGAGCGGGGGACGAATGGGTGAGAACTGCGAGGGCCGACCCCGTCAGGAGCATCCTCGCGATGATCCCTCTTTCCGACCGGATTGCGGCAGGGGACGAGACGCGACAGGCGAATACGGGGCGAGATTTCATGGGTATCTCCGATGCGATCGATGGTCCGGCACGGAGTCCGGACGAAGAGGCTGTCGAATTGGTAGTGTGAGGCTTGGAAGGGCCATTTCCGGCTCGCCGGCGTCAGCGCAGCACTCCATGGGGGCATCGATCATCCTCAGATCGATCTGATGAAAAAGCCTCCGCCCGACGGGGCGCCCGTGCTGCCAGCAGGGAAAGCGGCGATCAGCATTCCCGAGCCGCCCTGGGCGAAGCCAATTGCGCGTTCGCCCAGCTGGTCCTGCAGGCTGGTCCTCGTTCTTCCGATGGTCGCGGCGCTACCGCTCTTGGGAAGCTGGGTTGGATAGCCGCTGCCCGCGGAAGGTGCCGTGCGCGAACCGGTTGCCCAATTGCCGCGATAGTCAGTCAGGAAGGTATCACCAGGCAGGAATGTATCGCCCGGCAGAAAGGTGTCGCCGGGCAAAAACGTGTCGCCCGGCAACGCCGAGCGTGCCGGAGGCCTAGTGCGGTGCCGTGCCAGCGCTTCAGCGGAGAGAACACGCTTCTCGGTCCCGGCGAGCCTGCCTTGCACAACCTTTACGAAATAGACTTCGACTCCTTTTCGCGCAGCGGCTTCATCGGCGGAAATGTAGAGCGAGCGGGCCAGCAGCGAGACATATTGCTCGCCGTCCGTACCGTTGATCTCCCGCTGGTTGGCTAGGACTGCCCTTACAGATGGGCCGCCTGCAGACGAACCTACGCTGAAGTCGACGGTAGGGGTCCCATGGACTGCAACCGCCGCCTGCGGTAGCGCAACCATCAGAACCAAAGAGCCGTACAACGCCATTTTCTTCAACCGCATATCCGTCCTCCCAAAACCTGCGTGGTGATTGCAAAACGCAAGTCGGGGGCCTTTCCCGCCAAGCCATTGGCCGAATTTGCGAGTGGCGGGTTTGCACCCGCATTTGCGTGTTCCCCTTCGAAACCGGCCTTGGGGCCATGATCGAGGGGAAGGTGAGATGGAGATCAAGCATGGTGTGATGCTGGGAGGCGCAGCCGCGCTGGCATTAATGGCGGCGGGGACAGTGACGGCGCAGGGTAACCTGCCCCAAGTCGATGTGACGCCCAAGGACATAGGCGTGTGCAAGGCGCCGACCAGCTATCAGGGGACCGACGAGGTACTGGCCTGTTATTGTCCGGAAAGCGCCAACGATCCCAATCATTCGAGTGCTGTCTGGGGCAGCGACATCTACACGGCCGATTCCTACACCTGCAAGGCTGCCCGCCATGCCGGCGTAATCGGCAATGCAGGCGGTCATGTGATCTTGCAAATGCTGCCCGGCCAGTCGAGCTACCGCGGCAGCACGCGCAATGGTGAGCAGACCCGCAGCTACGGACGCTATCGCGCCAGCTATCGGTTCGTGGAGACTGCCCCACCGATGCAGGCCGATGCAGACGATCCCTCGACCGAGCGGCTCGTTTCGGACCTTCCCGACTTCGACATGTCGATGATCTTTTCACCGAAGAAGAAGCAGTCGGGCCTTGGCAGCGTGCTCGGCGCCATCGGCCGCAGGGCCAGCAGCGGGACGGTTCGTGATGCAGCCAACGTGGGTGCGGAGCTCGCCAACATGCCGGGAGGCGGAAAGGGCGCGGAGGACATCGGCAAGTGCACCAGCCTACCGCCCAAGTACCGAACGGAGGCCTTCAAGCTCCTGAGCTGTACCTGTGATGCGAACTTCAGCGTCAAGTCGCCGATCTGGGGCACGGGTCTCTATTCGGGTGACAGCCATGTCTGCAAGGCGGCCCTTCACGCCGGAGCGATCGGACTCGAAGGCGGGCGTGTCGCCTTCCAGACGCTGGTCGACCAGCCTTCCTACACCGGTAGCGCGCGCAACGGTGTCGAAAGCATGTCCTACGGCGAGACCAACCGTCTCGGCGCCTACCGGTTCGTGGAATAGGGAATTTCGTGATGAGGAATTTGAAGATTGCCTCGGGCATTGCCGCCACCCTGCTGATCGTAGGGTGCGGCGACGATGCCTCGGACACGCTCGAGTATGATGGAGAGTCCGGCTCTGTATCGGCAGACCTCTCCTACGAGGACGGAGACGGACTAGGTTCGGTCAACCTGCCTCGGCCCGATTGGATGCCTGCTTCGCTGCCCTTGCCGAAGGATGCTCACATCTACGTTACGACCGAGAACAAGCTCGACGTGAGGCCGATCCGGATGCTTCAGGCCCGCAGCATGGAAGAGCCGGAGAAAATCGCTGGGAGCTTCATGGAGTGGGCCAAGGCCAATGGGTTGGACCCGAAGGACCAGAGCTCCCCATCGGTGCCCCACCTGACCAACATCTCTTTCAATGACAGCAGCGGGCATCCGAGCACGTTTCAGGTGATGCGAAACGAAGGAGAGCCTAACAACATCGTGATCGCGATCGTGGGCGACCTGCCCGGCTGACGGTCAGAGCCGTCTGGCTGCGTCCCGGCACGGATCTACCAACCGCGCCGGGACGGATGCCCCGCCCGCCTCCAGTGCTTTCAGTGCCGGCCCAATATGCCCGGCCGCCTCAGCACGCCTTCCTTGTCCTGCCAATGCCATCCCGACACGGCAACGTGCCGTTTCGGTGGCGAAATGCCCTGGAGGCATTGTCGTTGAGAGATGCGCGAGAGCCGCCCGAGCATCACCTTCTGCCTCCTTGTTACGACCGAGCGCCAGCGAGAGTTCGGACCGCGTCAGAGCAGGAAAAGCCCGCCGCGGGTGCGTCTCGGGCAGAAACTCGCGGAACGAGGCGTCCGCAATCGCAAGCGGTTGCTCTGCTGCCGAGTACTGCTTCGCCTGGACCAGAGCAGCACCGAGATTCTGCGCCACTTCACCTCGTGCCAGCCCTGCAGGCTGTGCATCGAGCAGCAGGCGATATTCGCCAATGGCTCTCTCGACCTGACCCGCGGACATCAGCGCAAGCGCCAGGTTGTTGCGGTGGGCCAGCGTAGAAGAATGGGCCGCGCCGAAAGCGGCTTCACTTATGGCCAGGGCCTCGCGATGACGCTCAATAGCTGCGGCCGTGTTGCCAGCTTTCTCCTCCAGACGCGCGTAATCCGACAAAGGCAAGGCGAGGCGCGGGTGGCGATCACCGTAATACGTCTTCACCAGCTCAAGCGCTCGCTCGATCTCTTTTCTCGCGGGATCGAGTTCGCCCAGCCCTGCCAATGCGCGCGACAGACCGGACCGGATCTCGATTTGCCTCGGTTCGGAGGCGTTCGCCCCGGCCTGCGCGAGAGCCGTCTCGAATAGGGTCTTCTGGGCCATCCAGTCTCCCTCTTTCGACCAAGCGACCGAGACGAGTGCATCGACAGCCCGCGGGTCATTCCCGCTGGCCTTTGACAGTAGGATCGTAGCTTCGTCTGCCAGTTTGGCGGCCGTCTCGGCATCGCCAGCCTTGGCGGAAATATCGGCAAGAAACGCCTTGGCCTCGGCTTCGCGCACCGAACCGGAAAGACCCGCGGCGGCAACAGCGTCCAAGCTGTCCTTTGCAAGCGCTGCAGCCTTTTCCGTATCGCCTGCACGCAAGTGAGCCCGTGCAGTCCAGTTCATCAAGTCGGCCAGCATGGCCGGATCGTCGGCAATCGTGTCGCGTGCCGTCGCAAGCGTTTCGTCCAGCATCTTCGCTGCTGCATCAGGTTCAAGCCCGAGGCTGTCTGCCTCCAGCAAATCCGCTCGGCGGAACAGCTCCAGCAAGACATCTTTCCCCCGCTCCTCCCGGTCGGCCGCTGCAAGCGCGGCCTGACGCTCTCGATCAATTGCGGCAGCCGAAAGAGTTGCTGTGACGGCCCAGCCTGCCGACCCCGCGACAATCAAGAGCCCCAGTGCAGCTGCAAGGCGGTTGTGACGGACCAGCCGCATCGCTGCCTGCCATGGAGTATCGGGCAAGGCGACTACCGGCCGGTCCGCGATTACCGCGCGCAGATCTGCTGCGAGCTCAGAAATGGCATGGTACCGGTTCTCGGGTTCCACCAAGGTAGCGCGCGCGATTACGGCATTCAGCGGCCTCGCCTGATCTTCCGCATCGACAACCTGATCTATCAGTCGACCGAACTGGTAGATGTCGCTGGCAGCTGTCAGTGCCTGGCCCTGAGACTGTTCAGGGCTGGCGTATCCGGGCGAGAACCCCTCTGCCGCCCCAGCCCGCCCGAAATCGTCCAATGCCTGTGCGATACCGAAGTCCAGCAGCCGCACACGACCTTGCTCGTCGATCAACAAGTGTTCGGCTTTCAAATCTCCATGGATGACGAGGTTTGCATGGGCCTTCCCGATGATCTCCGCGGCAGTGGCCAAAAATTCAAGGCGCTCTTCGACAGGCAGCCCTCGCTTCGCACAGTAGGAGTCGATCGGTTCTCCGGCGACCAGCTCCATGACCAGCCACGGCGAGCCAGTCGCCGTTTCGCCACCATCAATTATTCGTACGATGCCCGGATCGTCGAGGTTGGCGAGCAGTTGCCGCTCGCGCTTGAAGAGTTCCCGCGCTGCTGACCCCAAGATGCCACCGCGCAGTATCTTCAGCGCGGCGCGCTGCTCATACCGCCCGTCCGCGCGGCACGCCTCATAGACCTCGGCCAATCCGCCACTGCCGATGTGCGAGACGATCTTCCAGTGCCCGAAGGCCCGACCAATGCGGGGATCTGCGCCACCACCCGCCGCTTCTTCCCCCAGAATTCCTTCGAGCGTCGCTTTGCGCTGACCCTCAAGCTGCTCGAACAAGGAACGGCTGCGCTCTTCCTTTTGCAGCAGTCGGGTGATTTTGCCGAGGATGTCGGGTTGTGCCGCGAACTGGTTTTGCAGCCACGCTGCCCTTTCTTCGGGGGGTAGATCGAGCGCCGCATCGAAGGCCGCATCCACGACCTGGCGGTCGTTTCCTGATTCAGGAGGTGTGGCCATCCGATTCTTCCGCTTCTTTGCGTAATGCCTTCACCCGCGAATAACGCAGTCGCACTCCATCGCCCGCCACACGCAGCAACCCTAGCTATCCAATTCATCTGCGAGATAAGCGCGCGCGCGCGCCCATTGTCGCTCCACCGTGCGAAGAGACCGCCCAAGAGCAGCAGCCGTCTCCTCAACTGTCAGTCCCGCAAAGAACCGGCACTCGACGACACCCTCGAGTTCGGGCGCCGTCGCGGCCAACGCTTTGAGTGCATCGTCGAGCGCAACGAAGCGGGCATCGAGGATACCCATCGCTTCGCGTCGCTCGTCGAGCTCCAAGTGAACTGCGCCCCCACCACGCTTGGCGGCAAGTTTCCTGCGTGCATGGTCAATGAGTATCTGCCGCATGGCACGTGCTGCGGTGGCGAGGTAGTGGTCGTGATCACTAAATTCGGCAGTGCCCGATTGCGAAAGCTTGAGCCAAGCCTCGTGGACTACCAGCGTCGTATTGAGCGAGGGCGTACTGGCCTGACGATTCAATTGGCGCGATGCGATGCGGCGCAGAGTATCGTACGTTTCAGCGAATAATTCGCTTTCGTAATCCGAATTTCGCTGGCCTGCCCCATTCCGCGTCGCGTGCGAATCCATACGTCGTCCCCAACCGACCCGCTAAAACGGCTATCGAATTTTCTCCGCCATGCAAACCACCAGCTGGCGGAGTTGGAGAGCAGCGTGGACGCAGACGAAATCGCGCCAACAAGGACCTGATTGAGGTGGATCGGAAGTAGGATCCGCCCAATTACCTTCCCAAAGCGCCCCAATCTGGGCCCAAACGCGCGACCAGCCGGACGGGCATTCCAGCGGAAATTTCACGCTTACCTATGGAGGGAGGTGGTGCCGCTTACAGGACTTGAACCTGTGGCCCCATCATTACGCATTTTTCGGAGTGTCTTCGATTTGACTATTCCGATGATCGACAGAAATGCGCGCCGCGGGCCCAAATTCGACTTGCCCTAAAGACTACCCACAGCCTGTTCACGTTGATGGGCGAACACTGCCAATTGAAGGTGTCTTACTCCGGAACAGGTCACCAACGTAACCGCCGCTAGACCCACTTGCGCAGCAGATTTCGAGGCTCGGCGCGGCAGCAGCATAACATCTGCAATCGGATGGAAGGCAGCCCTCCGCGCGAAACTTTCTCGGGTCATCTCGCGTTCCGTTCCCAACAGGAAGGCTTGGACTATCGTCAAACGATTGGAACAAATCTGACCCGATCTAGCCCGCCCCACGCACAGGAGGTTTTCTTCCCTTCGCAATCTCGATCGCCTCGGCGATACCTGAGAGATACGCGAGCGACAGGTCGGTCATCGGTTGTAGGTCGCTTGGTCCGTTCGGGCCGATTTCCCAGTATCCGTCAGGTCCGCGTTGTATCCACTGCCTGGCCTCCATGGCCTTGAGTTTTCGGCGAACACTCTCGCGAGGTATGCCGGTAATCTCAGCCACAGAATTCGTGTTCAGCGGCGACCTGAAGCGATCCCGATCTCCACCGTCGACGAATTCTTCGTATGAAAGTCCGGGAGGGAGTTTCAGCCTGGGCAAGGCTGCCGACCCGATCACTGCAAGGATCAGGACAGAGTCCAGGTCTCCACCAAACGCCTTCCGCAAGCTGGTCAACAACGTGATAAATCCGTCCACGTGACGTGGCCAGATCAGGCCGAAATTCTCCGACGCGAAGTTCATTTCACCCGCTTTCGAGTTGGAATGCAGGGACTGAATAGATCGTGCGCCCAAAATGGGCAATCGGCACGTTGCCGACTCAATCAATCAATGAGATTTCAGGAATGTAACGTACTCGAGGGTCGCGCCTTGGGAGGAAAGTCTTGCGCAAGACACGTGTTTCGGAAGACCGCAAATTCGGCTTCGCGTTACGACCTGGGGGCAGTCGTTCCAGCGACCTGGTGCGCTTGACCTTCATCGTATCGACCCTTGGCTTGATATCAGCCACCCCTGCGACCGCTCAGCAATCCAATCCTCTCGCGATTCATGCGGATGACGATACGCGCGTAACCGCAACCCTCGATGGTGGCGTAAACGCCGTGGCGGAAGAGAACCTCTACTGGAACCTGGCGGACAGATTCGCGCCAAGCGCCAACTTCGACTCCGACGCGGAGTGGCTCGAGGTCTACGTAAAGCCGGGCATCAACTTCGAGCACGACGCGGGGGAAAGCACCCAGCTCTATGGTCGCGTGTCAGGCGTCGCCTCTGCCACCTTGGGTACAGACGGTTTCGCGCAGGGCGATACCGGGCGAGTGACGCTTGAGGAAGCATATCTCGGATTCAGGACCGGTACTCGGGAGTCGGGCCAATTCGACATCTCGGTAGGCGCCCGCGAACTGAAACTCGGAACCGGCATGCTGATTTCGAACGGCGCGTCAAACGGCTTCGAACGCGGCGCGGTGAAGCTGGGGCCGCGCAAGGCCTGGGAGCGTTCAGTAATCGCGACCTACCGGAAGAACGGTTTTGCGCTCACCGGCTTTTTCATCGACCCCAATGAGCTTGCGTCAAACAATACCGGCACACGCATTGCGGGGGCCGATGCGCGCATCGATCGCAAAGGGGGTGACTACGCCGGGGTCAGCTATATCAATGTCCTGAAGTCGGGCGCTCCCTATCCGCAGGCGGCCCCGGGCGGTTCCGGTCCGCCTGCCTTTCTTGATGGCGGAAGGGACGGCCTCAACGCGATCACGTTCTACACGAAGTTCCATCCGGTCAGCGAAGGCGCACCGGGTCTCTACGTGGCGCTCGACGGAGCCTACGAATGGAATGACCGCATCCGCCTGCGGGCTTGGGGCGGCAGATTTCAGTTGGGGCACCTTTGGGCGCAATCGAAGTGGCGGCCGGAGCTATTCTACAGCTACCAGAGGTTTTCCGGGGACGATCCCGACACGGATAAGCTGGAGCGCTTTGACCCGCTGAACTACGAAGGTTCGCCGGCCAGCTGGGCGACCGGCTCCAAGTCCGCGCTCGTGTTCATCAATTCCAACGTGCAGTCGCACCAGCTGACCCTTAAGCTGATGCCGAGCCCGAAAGACTTCCTGACATTCCGGACGGCACATATCCGCGTCGATGAACTTCGCAGTCCGATTCAGTTCGGGCAGGCGACGCGCCTTGAGATCACGGACGGTCTGGGAAGCGTCATATCCGGTGTCACCAACGGCCACCTCGCTGACGATTTCTTCGTCGAATACACCCACCTGCTCAACCGGAACATCTTCGTCACTGCGGGTGTCAGCGTGTCCACGCCGGGCAAGGGAATAAAGGTCGCAGCAGGCGGGGATGTGCCCGTCTGGACAGGCGGGTTCGTCAATCTCGTCGTCAAGTACTGACCAACTTCAGGTTCCAGGACGGAGCCTCGCGCAACTGGGAAAGGAAGACTAAACATGGCAAATTTCTTGCGGCATAAAATGCTGGTCGCTGGCCTTGCGGCTGTCTTGCTGGCAAGTTCACCTGTCTGGGCGCAGGCCACCGACGAGCCTGCGGAAGAGCAGACCGAAGAAGCCTTCGACGAAGCCTTGAACCAGTTCGGCTATGCCGCCGGGGTCACGCACCAGTGTAGCGATGCTGATGCCAAGGCCCAGACACTGTATCGAGTGCAGCAGGTTTTCAATCGCCTGACGCAACTGTTCGGCAGCGATCGCGCCTTTTACTTCGCGGCGGCTTTCGGCGCCGGCAGCGTCGACAAGATCGAGGAAGGCAGCTGCGATTCCTACAAGCGCGCGTTCTGGGATGCTCTGAAGGCCCGGAACCTCGCCGATGGAGAGCGCTGATGAGCAGGTGGCGACAAGCAGGCTCCGCCGCGCTGGCCGCAGCATTGCTCGCTGGCTCTTTCCAGCCCGCCCAGGCAGCTTCCCCGCGCAAGGAATACTGGGAAGGGCAGCGCGAAATTGCCCGCGAACGGGCCGAGATGCGGCGCGACATCCTGAACTCGAAATCCAAGGAGGAGGCTCGAAGAGCCTATAACGAAGGAATGCGCGAGATTCGCCGCGAGCAGCGCGAAATGCGCCGCGAGATCCGGCAAGCCGTCCACCAGCGCTACATCGGACGCCTGATCGCGGGTGTAATTCTCGGTGAAATCATCGGCGTGCCGGTGATCGGCCGTCCTCCTGTCAGGCCCCCGCGATCCGACCTTTGCTGGTTCTGGTCCAATACCCGCCGCGACCGTGGGTACTGGTATTACTGCACGGGCTACTGACCACTTTTCTTCCGGAGGCGAACATGCGTTCTTTGAAATCCACCCTTGCCCTCGGGCTTGCCTGCACTGGCCTTACTTTGATGGGATCGCATGCCGCGCATGCCCAACAGGCTCCGCTGTCCGCTCAGGATTCGGATCCCCGGGTGCTGGGCTGGATGCAGGGTTTCCCGCCTCCGGAAGACAAAATCATCACCCAACCGGACTCGGTCTATTTCAGCTTTCCCCGCCTTCGCTGGAGCGTGTGCCATCTGCGCGAATTCCTGCCGACAGAAGAGATCAGCAAGGGGTTGGGCGCGCCTGTCCCCCTGCCCTATCTCACACCTGACGAAATCGGCCAGTACGCCAAGGAAATCGATGCCCTGACGTTCATGCCCATCGATGGGAAGGAGCAGATGACCTGGGCGCAGTCGCTGGACGCGAACTACACCGACGGCCTGCTGATCATTCACAAGGGCAAGGTAGTGTACGAGAAGTACTCCGGCTGCCTTACGGAGGACGGCAAGCACGCCGCCATGTCGATGACCAAATCGGTCACGGGACTGCTGGCCCAAATCCTCGTCGCCGAAGGCAAGCTCGACGAAACCAAGCTGGTTCGAGACATCATCCCGGAAATCGGAAAAAGCGCCTTCGCCACAGCAACCGTACGCCAGGTCATGGATATGACCACCGGGGTAAAATATTCCGAAAATTACGCCGACCCCAAGGCGGACATCTGGGTCTACTCGGCGGCTGCCAGCCCGCTGCCCAAGGCTAAGGATTACAAGGGACCCAATGGCTATTGGGAATACCTCCAGCAGGTGCCAGCAGACGGCAAGCACGGCGATGCCTTTCACTACAAGACGATCAATTCCGACATGCTCGGGTGGATCATCTCGCGTGTCTCCGGAAAGTCTGTGACCGAACTCGCTTCCGAACGCCTTTGGCGCAAGATGGGCGCCGAGCAGGACGCCTATCAGACCGTTGACGGCAAGGGCGTGCCCTTTGCTGGCGGAGGTATTACGGCGGGTCTTCGTGACCTCGGGCGGCTCGGCCTGCTGATGCTCAATGAAGGCACGATCAATGGCAAGCGGCTGTTCCCGGCCGAGGTTTCGCAAAGGATCCGGGCAGGAGGCGATCCCTCGAAGTTTGCGGGATTCCCGACCATCCCCAACGGCAGCTACACCAGCCAGTGGTGGGTCTTTCACAACAAACATGGTGCCTATGCAGCACGGGGAGTTCACGGCCAGACAATCTACGTCGATCCGACCGCGGAAATGGTTCTCGTTCGCTTCGCATCGTTCCCGACCGCAGCCAACGGAAGGATCGATCCCACCTCGCTCCCCGCTTATCAGGCCGTAGCCGAGTACCTGATGACCAAGGAGTGAGGCATGGCGGGACCGGTGTATTTCGGAGCCGCCTTGGTGCCAGGCAGGTGGTCGGGATTTCTCGTCGCCTGTCTGGCGCTGTTCTTTTCCGTTCCGGTTCTCGCGGCGACTGTGGGAGACACAGCGTTACCTCAGGCCGTCGCCTCGGATGGAGCTGAGCTTCCGGCAGCAACCGCTCAACCTTCGCCATATGGGCGAGTGACCGACCCCGATGTTTCCGCCACCGAACTTGCCTATCTCCTCGTGCCCCTGACGAAGCAGGAGCTCGAAAACACCGCCCGAAGGTGGCAGGAAATAGTGCGGACGAAGACCCAGGAGATATCAGAACTGCAAGTCAACCGGGCCCAACGCGGCGGCAAAGCGGATCAAGCACAGCTCGCAACGCTGATCACGCTCATCGAAGAACGCGCGCGTCTGCTCGAACGTTTTGCTCTCGTCATCGACTCGCTCGAACGGAAGGATGGAAATCCTGACCTCGTCAGCGAAATGCGCGCATACCGCAAAGCCATCCTCTATGAGGAAACTTCGCAGGCAAGCTTCAAGGCCTTGGCCGGGTCGCTGTGGGAATGGCTCGGGCGAACCGATGGCGGGTTAGCCGTACTCCTGAGAATTGCGATAGCGGGTCTCGCGCTGTTGGCGATCGTATTCGTGGCGCGCTTCCTCCGCTCGCTGGCGCGCTTCTGGATTGGGCGGTTCACCCGCATTTCCAGACTGCTCCAAGGCTTCATAGTCGGGGCCCTGTATTGGGTTTTTATCATCATAGGGCTCGCCATCGTCCTCTCGTCGGTCGATGTGGACATAACGCCGATGTTTGCCGTCATCGGCGGTGCCTCGTTCATTCTTGCCTTTGCCTTCCAGGACACACTCGGCAACCTTGCCAGCGGCCTGATGATCATGATCAACCAGCCGTTCGATGAAGGTGACTTCATCGAGGTCGGCGGCGTTGGCGGCACGGTGAAGAAGGTCACGATGGTGGGAACGACGGTTGCCACTCCTGACAATCGTATCGTCATCGTTCCTAACAAAAGCGTCTGGGGCAACGTGATCATCAACGCATCGGCAAGCGACATCAGGCGTGTCGATCTCTCCTTTTCCGCATCATACGGTGATCCGATTCAGAAGGTCCTGGAAGTCATATCCGAATGTGTGGAAGCCCACCCTAAGGTTCTCTCCGACCCTCCAGTAGAAATTCGACCCAGCGACCTTGGTGCCAGTGCCGTGATTTACGTCTGCCGACCTTGGGCTAAGGCAGAAGATTATTGGGACGTCCACTGCGACCTGACGCAGGGCGTCAAGGAAGCATTCGAATCCAATGGGCTGTCCATGCCCTTCCCCCAACACGACGTCCATGTGAGATCAAGGGCTCAGGCTGCGGCCTGATTATCGGTTTCCCGCGTACGATCCGATCGCTGTCGGACTAGCGGTTAGGGCCCCAAACTGGACCCAAACGCGCGACCAGCCGCACGGACATTCCGTCGGAAGTTTCGCGTTTGCCTATGGAGGGAGGTGGTGCCGCTTACAGGACTCGAACCTGTGGCCCCATCATTACGAATGATGTGCTCTACCAACTGAGCTAAAGCGGCGCCTCTTGCGGCCCATAACGACACCGACAAGCGGTCGCAATATGCCCAAGCTATGAAGTGGAGGCCCGAGCCGGAATCGAACCGGCGTGCAAGGATTTGCAGTCCTCTGCGTAACCACTCCGCCATCGGGCCTCGCCCACCCTCTCGGGAAGGAAGCGGCGCACTAGCGATTCTGCAGGCTGAACGCAATCGGCTTGATGCGCTTTACGTAACGTCAGTCTGGACGTGGGCTTTGGCGCAGGCAAAGAAGCGGGATGAGCGTTGCAAATCTCCTCGATCCCATAACCGCCGAAGGCGGTACCACTCGCTTCGAAAATCTCGACAATTGGCTGCAAGGGCGCACCCTCTATGGCGGTGCCTCTGCCCTGATCGCCTATACCGCCGCCGTGCGAGCTTTTTCCGACCTGCCACCCTTGCGTGCGGCGCAGATCGCGTTCGTCGCTCCGATGACCGAGGACGCCGAGCTTCGCCGGGAGATCGTGCGGCAGGGGCGCAACGTAGCGCAGGTGCGCAGCGAAATCTGGTGCGAAGGGAAGTGCGCCCTCACCGCCTTCTGGCTTTTCGGAACGGGTCGCGAGGCGAATGCAGTCCACCCCGCAGCCCCGGTGGCAGACTGGCCTGGTTCGCCCGACGAAGCGGAACTCGCGATGACCGGCAAGGGCCCGACATTCATCCAGAACAATTTCGAGATAAAGCGGGCGCAGGACATGCGCGGTCCCGGCGATCCCGTGGTCCGGCGCTGGGCGCGCCTTACGCAGCGCGACAGTCTCGACCCGGTCAGTGAGCTTATCCTTCTCGGCGACGTGCTGCCCCCGGGCGCAATGCGGGCAATGAGACGCCAGGGCCCGATCAGTTCGATCAACTGGTCCTTCAATCTTCTGGAAACCGCCCCGACGACACGCGATGGCTGGTGGCTGTCGGAAAATGCCAGCCAGCATGCCGATGACGGATATTCGTCCGAACGGCTCCGCCTCTGGAACGCGGACGGCAAGCAGGTCCTCGACGGCATGCAGTGCGTGGCGGTGTTCGGCTGAAGGCAAGCGCCACGCCGGAACCAAGAGCTTGAGTCCGGCACAATGCGCCGGTAAACCCGCTCCATGCTCCGCGTGACGACCACCGACAAGCAACAAGCCCGCCCATTTCCGGCGGCGTTTTTGCGCGCGTCTGTTCGCTAGGACGCCTCGCCAGAGCATCCGCGACATTCGCGAACCACAACCCCGCCCGATCGGCGGGGTTTTTCATTCCGGTCGGGCACGTGCAAAGGAAAGACCTGTGATACCGACCAATGACAAAGCGATCGAGCGCATAGCGCTCGGCCTGATCGATACGAGCCTACCCAAGGCGGATTGGACTCATGCAGCCCATTTCGCCGCGGCATTGTGGATTCTGCGACATCGGCCCGATCTGGCGCCACCCGAAGAATTCAAGCGCCTGATTTGGCGCTACAACGAGGCGACCGGCACACCGAACACCGATACTTCGGGCTATCATCATACCATCACCGTCGCTTCACTACGTGCGTCGCGACACGTTCTGGAAAGCGCAAGCGGCAAGACACCGTTATATGTGGTACTCAATCGCCTGCTCGAATCCGCTTACGGATCGCGCAACTGGATCCTGGCCTACTGGGAAGAGGACACCCTGTTTTCCGTCGAGGCGCGCAAGGGATGGGTCGAGCCCGATAGGGCTCACCTGCCTTTCTGAAGCAGTTCCCGGTCAGACGTCGGTGAAGTTGGGCGCGCGCTTCTGCATTTCGGCCATGACCGCCTCGACCTGATTGGGTTTGCGGATCACGCCATCCTGTTCGACGCTCTCGGCCATCAGGATGGCGTCTTCGCCCTCTTCGCGCATCACGTGGAACAGGCGCTTCGCTCCGCGAATGGCCTCGGGGTTCTTGTTCGCAATGATCGTTGCGAGTTCGGTCGCACGGGCCAGGGGATCCTCGGATACTTCGGTCGCAAGGCCCAG
This sequence comes from Qipengyuania sp. RANM35, assembly GCF_041021145.2. Classification (NCBI taxonomy): domain Bacteria; kingdom Pseudomonadati; phylum Pseudomonadota; class Alphaproteobacteria; order Sphingomonadales; family Erythrobacteraceae; genus Qipengyuania; species Qipengyuania sp. RANM35. The sequence continues at coordinate 2,018,760 of NZ_CM196433.1, forward strand.
TTCCCTAGCCTCTGCTCCGGTAAACTCGCGGTTGGTATAGGTCAGCTCGCGCAGGACATCGTCGCGGACCAGTCCCCGCCACAAGGCATAGCCGGCCATGTCGGGGACAAGACCCCACTTCATTTCCATGACCGCCATACGCGTGGCGGGATGGACTATCCGAATATCTGCGCCACTGGCGATCTGCAGGCCGCCGCCGAAACAGACACCATGAACAGCCGCTATAACCGGCACCGGACACTTACGCCAGGTCATCGCAGCTTCCTGGGCACGGTTGGCATTACCGTGCGTCCTGGTGGCAAGATCCGCCGTCGGGTTCGACCCGCCCGAAGTCATGCTGCCAAGGTCGAGACCTGCGCAAAATGCGCGGCCGTCTCCCGATAGAACCACCGACCGCAATCCCTTCATCGATCGCAGTTCCTCGCCTGCCTCAAGGATGGCCTCGAATTGTGCCGGATCCAGTGCATTCATCTTGTCGGCACGGGTAAAGCGAACTTGCGCGACCCCGTTGTCGCCCAGATCAATCGAAACGCGGTCGCTGGATGGCATGCTGGATTCCTTCTTGCGCAGAGCCTTTCAAGCCACCGTTGCCCAAGGTGGCGGCGCTGTCCAGCATTTCGCGCCGCGCACCGGCGAAGGCCCGGAAGCTACCATGGCGATCTCCACCAAGCTGGTAACCGCCATCGGGGTGTGTCTCTACCAGCCAGCCGCAGCGACTGATGGCCAGTTTTGCTCGGAGCCGCGATACGTGGACCTCAAGCGAGTTGGTTTCCGGGAGATGATCCATACGCCAGACGTCTGCGAGTAGCTGGCGGCGCGAAACGCGGGTGTAGGGTGTTTCTGCAAGACGCCAGAGGAGGGCGAATTCGCGCGGGTGGAGACCCAGCCAGCTGCCATCGACATGACCGTCACGATAGAAAATATCGAGCGACACCGGCCCTGCCTTGCGTCTGCGCGGCATGGTCTTGGCAAAGGCTTCCAGTTTGACGAGGCGAGCGGCAAGTTCGACCAGCGCGACCTGTGTTCCAAGAGCGTCGCCAAAGCCGGCATCGAGCAGGCTGGCGCGCGCCAACGGGTCCTCGACGCCGACCGCGACAACCGTTTCAGGTCTGCGAAGAGAGGTCCATTCAAGCGGTCGGGTCTCGTCCCTCCAATCCAGCAAAACGGGTGAGCGTCCGTCCGCCGCGTCGCACGAACGCTCACTTCCCAAGGTCCAACCGAGATGGCGCAAATCCCAGCGTGCGGGCGGAATCGACGCATCCGATAGCCAACAAAAACCTGGCAGGCTCATAGCGATCTCCTGCCCCTCCCGAGCCATTGGTCATGAAGGCAGGGAGTTAATAGTGGAATCCGGTTCATCCCCTATGGAATTAGGGAAGGTAGCGGGTTTGGAAAGCCTCAGCTGCCGTGTTCGGCAAGGAAACGCTTGATATTGCGGGCTGCCTGCCGGATTCGCTGCTCGTTCTCGACCATGGCAATTCGCACGTAACCTTCGCCTTCTTCGCCATAACCCACACCCGCCGCAACGGCGACGCCTGCATGCTGGAGGAGCTGCTTCGAGAACTCGAGACTGCCGACATTGTGGAAGCCCTTGGGCAGGGGAGCCCAAGCGAACATGCTTGCCGGCGGCGAAGGAATTTCCCAGCCGGCGCGTCCGAAGCTTTCGACCATGACGTCGCGGCGGCGCTGGTAACGTTGGCGGTTTTCCTCGACGATATCCTGCGGTCCGTTGAGCGCCGCACAGGCGGCAGCCTGGATCGGCGTGAACGCACCGTAGTCGAGGTAACTCTTCACACGGGTCAGGGCCGCAATCAGCGTTGGGTTGCCAACCGCGAAACCCATCCGCCATCCGGCCATCGAATAGGTCTTGGACATGGATGTGAATTCGACCGCCACGTCCTTCGCGCCGGGGACCTCGAGGATCGATCGGGTCGGCTTCCCGTCGTAATAGAGCTCCGAATACGCGAGGTCTGAGAGTACCCAGACCTTGTTCTCGCGTGCCCACGCGACCAGCCTCTCGTAGAACGCGAGATCGACCGTCTCTGCTGTGGGATTGCTCGGATAATTGACGATCAGGACGGTCGGGCGCGGTGCGGTAAAGGCCATCGCATTGTCGAGCGACTTCCAATATCGCTCGTCGGGTGTCGTCGGGACCGAGCGGATCGTGGCCCCTGCGATGATGAAACCGAAGGTGTGGATCGGATAGCTGGGGCTCGGTGCAAGTACCACGTCGCCGGGCGCGACGATGGCGGTCGCCATGGAGGATAGGCCCTCTTTCGAGCCCATAGTAACGACGACTTCCCGCTCCGGGTCGAGATCGACGTTGAAGCGCCGGCCGTAGTAGTTCGCTTGGGCGCGACGCAGGCCCGGGATGCCCTTCGACTGCGAATAACCGTGCGCGTTGGGCTTGTTCGCCACTTCGCATAGCTTGTCGATGACATGCTGCGGCGGCGGGCGGTCGGGATTGCCCATTCCCAGGTCGATGATGTCCTGGCCCGCCTGACGCGCGGCATGCCGCATCGCGTTCACTTCCGCGATGACATAGGGCGGCAGGCGCTTGATGCGGTAGAATTCTTCGGACATTCGGGCTCCAGTTGGCGTTGGTTTCGTCATACTGATTACCTATTCATCCTGCAGGCGCAATCGAGCAGGGTGCAACTGCCTGCGGAATAACCTATCGCGGAAGAAACCCGCGCTTGCCCGAACGAGGAACGAAGATGACCGACGACGGCCCCGATCCCTTCACCAACATGTTCGAGGCGCCCGCCAAATTCGCACAGGCACTGATGGCGCCGCTCAAGGAGGGTGCCGGCCAGTTCACGATGTCGCCGGAAGACGCGCAGCAGTGGGCCAATGTCGGAACCCGGCTGCAGCAGATGTGGATGCAGTACCAGTCGGAACAACTCGCGAGCCCGCAGGAACTCGTCCCGTATTTCAACCCCACCCGCTGGATGACCATGGCGCAGGACTGGTTCCGGCAGATGCCGATCGCCGACCCTACGCAGCAACAAAAGCTGATGCAGGAAGGCATGGCGCTTTGGCGGCAGGTGCTCGGCCAATATGGTCTCGGCGGCGAACCGAAGACCGAGGGTGAACCCGAGATGCCGATCAAGGATCGCCGCTTCTCGGATCCGCGCTGGCGCTCGCACCCGGCCTTTGCACTGATCCATCAGACCTATCTCTTCCTCGCACAGCGCGTGGCAGAGATGATCGACACGATGGAAGGCCTGCCCGAAGACAAGCGCGAGCAGCTGCGCTTCACCACGCGCACGATCACCGAGGCTGCCAGCCCGGCAAACTTCCCGCTGCTCAACCCAGTGGTGATGGAAAAGACGCTGGAGACCAAGGGTGAGAATCTGGTCAAGGGCATGCAGCACCTGCTGGCCGACCTGCGGCGTGGTCAGCTTAGCCACACCGACGCGAGCGCCTTCAAGCTGGGTGAGAATATCGCGGTTACGCCGGGCAAGGTCGTGCACGAGACGCCCCTTTACCAGCTGATCCAGTATTCGCCCTCGACCGAAGAGGTGATGGAAACGCCGCTGGTGATTTTCCCACCATGGATCAACCGCTTCTACATTCTCGACCTCAACCCCAAGAAGAGCTTCGTGAGGTGGGCGGTCGAGCAGGGCCTGACCGTCTTCATGGTCAGCTGGAAGTCGGCCGATGCAAGCATGAAGGACGTGATCTGGGACGATTATGTCCGCGCACAGATGGACGCAATCGACCACATCCGCGAACGGCTTGGCGTCGAGAGCGTGCACACGATCGGTTATTGCGTTGCGGGCACTACCCTCGCCGCGACCTTGTCGGTGCTCCATCGCCGCGGCCAGCAGGACAAAGTCAAAAGTGCGACATTCTTCACCGCACAGGTCGATTTCGAGAAAGCGGGCGAGCTTCTCAATCTGGTCGAGGACCCGAGCCTCGGCGCTATCAAGGCGCTTTCGGCTGACGGCTATCTCGACGGGCGGTTCATGGCCGCGACCTTCAACATGCTCCGCGGGACCGACCTGATCTGGAACTACGTCGTCAACAACTACCTGCTTGGCGAGGACTATCCAGCCTTCGACCTGCTCCACTGGAACGGCGACGTCACCAACCTCCCCGCCAAGTGGCACCAGCAGTACCTGCGCGACCTCTACCGCGACAACCGCCTGGTCGATGCCGACGCGCTCAGCGTCGACAACACGCCAATCGATCTCGGCAGGGTCGAGACTCCCACCTATGTGCAGGCGGGCAAGGAAGACCATATCGCCCCGGCAGAGAGCGTGTGGAAGATCACCGAGCACTTCAAGGGGCCGATCAAGTTCGTGCTCGCAGGATCGGGTCACATCGCTGGCGTGGTCAACCCGCCCGATGCGAACAAGTACCAGTACTGGCTCAACGACGGCAGCCCCCGCAGCCTTGCGGAATTCCGGGAAGGCGCAGTCGAACACCCCGGCAGCTGGTGGCCTGACTGGATCGACTGGATGCGTTCGCACGGGGACAAGATGGTACCCGCCAAGGGCGCGCGCGTGCCCGGCGGCAAGGGCGACAAGGTCATCGAAGATGCGCCGGGACGCTACGTCGCAGCTCGATAAAGCACTGAAATAATTGTCGGTTGCGGATTATTGTGCACTGCACAAAAAATCCTTGACTTCGCAGGTGCAATGCCTATTTTGTGCAGTGCAACAAAAGCGAGGTTCCCATGGCTGACAGCCAGAGCAAGATCGATGCCGCTGCCGAGAAGGCTTTCGCCGAAGCCGCGGAAAAGAAGACCGCGGAAGCGGTGAAGACCGAAGTGAGCGCGAAGACCGTCGCCAAGGCGGTCGAAGCTGACAAGCCTGCTCCGATCAAGGCCGAGAAGGTTGCCGAAGCGGTGGCCGCTCCGGCTCCGGCCCCCGCCGCCAAGAAGATTGCACCGAAGAAGAAGGCAGTGGCCAAGAAGGTCGTCGCCAAGAAGGCTCCGGTGAAGAAGGTCGCCGCCAAGAAGGCGCCGGCTCTCGTGAAGAAGACCAAGGCTGCCCCCAAGAAGGCGACCCCCACCAAGAACACCCCCATTTCCAAGATGAAGGAAACCATCATGGCCACTGCCAAGACCGCAAAGACCACCGACTACACCGCCAAGGCGAAGGAACTGGCTGCCGACGTGCAGACCCGCGCCAAGGCCGCTTACGACAAGGGTGCCGAGCTGACCAAGGAAGCCGCTGAATTCCAGAAGGGCAACCTTGAAGCTCTCGTCGCTTCGGGCAAGATCCTCGCCGCCGGCATGCAGGACATGGGCCGCACCTATGTCGAAGAAGCCAAGGGCGCCGTTGAAACCGTCCAGGCCGACGTCAAGAAGATGGCTGCCGTGAAGTCGCCGACCGAGCTGTTCCAGCTTCAGGGCGAAATCGCCCGTCGCAACTTCGACGCAGCCGTTGCCGGCGCTTCGAAGAACACCGAAGCCATGCTGAAGCTCGCGAACGAAGCTTTCGCTCCGCTCTCGACCCGCTTCAGCCTGGCCGCCGAGAAGTTCTCGAAGGCCGCCTAAGCGAAAAGGACTTCAATCCGCCGGGCTCTCTCCTCTCTCTCCCTTGACCCGGCGATTGGACAGGACGGGTCGGATGACGTTCGCGTCGTCCGGCCCGTTTCCTTTTGCGTGCCTTGCTTGTCGCAGATCAGAGCTTTCTTAACCCGGACACGCTTTAGGGTGCTGCACACCGCTTGCGATTTGGCGAAGCGATACGATAATGGCCCTGCAATGACCTATGAAATGCCCCTCCTGACCCCGCGCGCCGCCGGTGACGATGATTCGCGCGATGGCGAGGGGCAGGTCGGCATTGCTACCAAGACCCGTGCGAAGCCCAAGAAACCCAGCCAGTACAAGGTGCTGTTGCTCAACGACGACTACACCCCGATGGAATTCGTGGTGATCGTGTTGAAGCGCTTCTTCCGCATGGACATGGAAGAAGCGACGCGGGTCATGCTGCACGTCCACCAGAAGGGTGTCGGCGTCTGCGGCATCTTTCCCTACGAAGTCGCCGAGACCAAGGTTAACCAGGTCATGGACTTCGCCCGGCAGAACCAGCACCCGCTGCAATGCACCCTCGAAAAGGCCTGATCGCAGCGCAATTCGACAAGGGGCATGACCTCCCCGGCAATTCGCGCTAGGGGCCGCGTCTGAAGCAAACGACCGGCGGCACCTTGTTCAAATTCATGCCCAGCATAGACCGCTACATTTTCCGGCTCGTAGTCGTGCCGATGCTCGGCGTGTTCGCGATTGCGGCTTCGCTCCTCCTGCTCGAAAAGATGGGCCGTCTGATGGATTTCGTCGCGGTCGAGGGCGGACCGGTTGGCGTCGTGTTCAAGATGCTTGCGGCGCTGGTGCCCGAATACGCCAGCCTGGCCATTCCGCTCGGGCTGATGCTGGGCATCCTTCTCGCGTTTCGTAAGCTCGCCACGACCAGCGAACTCGACGTCTTTCGCGCGGTCGGACTAAGCTATGGTCGCCTGCTGCGTGTGCCTTACATCATCACTGCGATGGTCATGGCGGTGAACGTCGCGCTGGTATTCTACGTCCAGCCGATCAGCCGGTACTATTACGAGCAACTCGACTACGAGCTGCGCTCGGGCGCGCTCGGCGCATCGATCAAGGTTGGCGAATTCACCACCCTTGCCGATCGCATGGCCTTGCGGATCGAAGAAAGCGAGGACGAGGGTCGCAAGCTGAAGGGCATCTTCGCCCGTGTGGCCAATTCCAAGGGACAGGTCCTGTCGATATCGGCCAAGGAGGGCGCGTTCCTCGCCACCAAGGACAATCCCGACACCATCATCCTGCGCCTGACGCAGGGAACCATCGTGCAGGATACCGGGGGGCAAACTCCCCGTGTCCTGACCTTTACCCGCCACGACTTGCCCATCGACCTTCCGGCGATTGAAAAATTCCGCGCCCGCGGCGATGCCGAGCGCGAATACATCCTGCCCGAGCTCCTGCGCATCGGCTGGAGCAAGGACGAGACCGCAACCAAGCGCGACGCCAGTCAGGCGAGCTTCAATTTCCGTCTTGTCGAGGTCGTCATGATGGCCTTGCTGCCTCTGCTGGCGGTGGCGCTGGGCATCCCGCCGAAGCGATCGACCAGTGCGCTCGGCGTCTTCCTGTCGATCATCATGGTGGTCGCGTACCACAAGGTGAACCAGTATGGGGAAGACATCGCGGCACTTGGCCGCGTTGATCCCATCCTTGCGCTTTGGGGGCCTTTCGCGCTGTTTTCGGCGCTCATCATCTGGATGTACTGGCGGGTCGCATACGTGCCGGGCGGACAGGCAATCGGCGCCCTCGAGGTGTGGTTCGCCAAACTTTCAAAGCGCGTTTCCAAGCTGTTCAGCAGGCGCAATCGGGCTTCCCTGCGCGTGGCGCCTGCGGAATAGGACTGTATGCAGCTCGACTTCTTCCCCTCGCGCACGCTCACGCTCTATCTCGCGAAGCTGTTCATCTTCCGCATTCTCGCGATGCTGGTCATGTTGGTGCTGGTGCTGATGATGCTCGACCTGCTCTCGAACAGCGGGAAAATCCTTGCAGTCCCGGGCAATGGCCAAGGTGAGCTGCTGACCTACGTCGGATATCGCATACCACAGCTGATCCAGAGCTTCCTACCTTACAGCGTGTTGCTGGCGACCCTCATTACCCTCGTCACGCTGAACCAGAACAGCGAGGTCATCGCAATGAAGGCTGCGGGCCTTTCGGCGCATCAGGTCCTTGCCCCCCTGTTGCTGACAGCAGGCCTCGTTTCGCTTGCCAGCTTCGGATTCAACGAGCGCGTCGTCACCCGCTCAACGGCTTCGCTCAAGGCATGGCAAGCCATCGACTACGGTGCCGAAGTCCCGGAATCGGGCGCGAAGTCGAACATCTACCTGACCGACGGCGCCAATGTCCTGACGGCCGCAGCGATCACCGGTTCTGGTGACACAACATCGATGCGTAACGTCACCTTCTATCGTCGCAATTCCGACGGTACGATTATCGAGCAACTGGTCGCGCCCACTGCGACATTTGCCGGACCGGGCTGGACGCTGGAAGACCCCACGCGCTTTCGCATCCAGAACGCCGTGACCGACAAGCCAGGCCCCGTGACTGTGGCCGAAGGAGTGACGCCCAGCCAAATCGAACTGGCCAAAGTGGATCCGGAGACCCAGCCTTTCTGGACGCTATCAAGCTCAATCGAAGCGTACGACAAGGCCGGCCGCCGGACCGATGAGCTCAAGGCCAAGTGGTGGCACAAGATTTCGGGGCCCCTTTCGGCCTTCCTCATGCCTCTGCTCGGTGCTGTAGCGGCATTCGGTCTCGCGCGATCTGGCCAGCTGTTCTTGCGCGCCATCATAGGCATGGCCATGGGGTTTGCCTTCTTCGTGGTCGATAACGCAGCCCTGGCAATGGGAAGCTTCGGCGGCTACCCGCCCTTCCTTGCCGCATGGGCACCAGTCCTGCTCTTCATCCTGATCGGCGAGACGGTGCTCATCCGGACCGAAGAGTGATCGACTGGCGTATCCGGCTCGCGCGTTCCGGGGATGGCGCTGCCATGTCGGAGATCGAGGCCAGTGCTGCACATCTCTTCGAACAGTACGAGGAATTCGATGACTTGGTCATCGGCGCGGCGCGGACGCCGCAGCAGTTCGAAAGCATCATCCGCAAGGGACGCTCGCTCGTCGCGGAACTCGATGGGCGGATCATCGGCCTGGCAGCCGCAGTGCCATTTAGTCGCGAACTGCACCTTGAAGAGCTCAGCGTCGGATGCGACTGGCAAGGCCAAGGCGCCGGTGCCTTGCTCCTGTCGGCATTGTGTATCGATGCGAGAGCTTCGGGATTCCAGGCAGTCACTCTCGAGACTTTCTGCGAGGTGCCTTGGAACCGCCCGTTCTATGGCCGACGGGGGTTCGAAGTTGTCGAGGATCTCGCCGCGCATCCCCGCTTGAAGGAAGATCTTGATCGCAAGATCTCCGCTGGCATGCCCGCACACGTCCGTTGCGCAATGATCAAATTCCTCGCCTGATCGGGAACCCTCGCCAGCCATCGAGCATTGATGCCACAATGTTGCCACAAAGGAGACATGGCATGAAGAAGTTCGCTCTACCCGCCCTCGCCGCCGCGCTTGCCCTTGCGGCGTGCGATAGCGCCGATGCGCCCGCGACCGACGATACCGCAGCGACCACCGAGGCCGGTGACACCACTGTGATCACTCCGACCGCGACCGAAACCGTCGTCGCAGATCCCGGCACCAGCGCCACCGTGAACACCACGGATGGCACCAGCGTGACGGTCGATGGCAAGGATGTCGACGCGACCGTCAGCGAAGACGGCGTGCAGGCCAAGATCAACGTCGACTAAGACGCTCGCGGACTGTCGTTCCGCGCAAAAATTCAGGGCCGCTCCCGCATCTCGCCGGGAGCGGCCCTTTTGCTTTGTTCGAGTGTTTCCTTGGCTCAGCCGCGCGGGCGCATCGTGCTCCGCGCGATCCGGGCGACCAGGACCCCCATGCCCTTGTGGTTCGCCCCGTCATAGGTCGAACCAGCCCCCAGTTCCCTCACCAGGCGACGATGCGCCTCGGGCAGCGAGTGATAGGGCATGGACGGCATGAGGTGGTGCAAAGCGTGATAACGCAGGCCGACCGGCGCCCAGAGCTCTGCAATCGCGCCAGGCGGCGGGACATTGACGGAATCCAGGAACTGCGCCGTCACGGTCATCGCCTCGCCCTCGTTCTCCCACAAATGCGCGACAAGTGTGCGCAGCTGGTTGAGGACCGCAGTGACCGAAACGACGGACAGCGTGACCAGCAGCGGACGCCAGCCCCACAGGAAAACGCTGCCGATGAGCAGCCACGACCAGATGAAGCTCGCCAGCTCGAGCCGCAGGACATAGGCACGGAATCCGCCATCAGCAGCCTTGCGGCGGAAGTCGGGGTTGATCGCGAGCGCGGAAAAGCGTTCCCACGTCAGGCGGCGGATCGGCGGAATTACCAGACCCAGCGGCAGCAGGACCGCGCAGCGGAACAGCAGCGCGACGGGAGCAAGCAGCGCGACCAGCACGAATAGCGGCAGGCTCCACGGCTTCATCAGCGCGAGCGGAAGGTACTCCGGATCCTCGATCGTGCCGTACTGGGTACGCTTGTGGTGCAGGGTGTGCACGTTCTCGTACATGAAAGATGGCATCAGCATGGGAATGCCGACCATCAGGTTCCACGCGGTCCGGAAGCCGGGCAGCGGATTGCCGCGAAAATGCGAGATTTCGTGGATGAACAGCAGCGCGCGGTAGAGCGTCAGCGAGGAAATCAGGCCGAGCAGGAGCGCAAGTGGCGTACTGTCGACCAGGATCGACCCGGCAAGAGAAGCATAGCCGACCAGCGCCGAGCCGATCATGTCGGGCCAATAGACAGCCGCGCGATGGTTCTCGATGTCCTTGGTGAGGTCGCGCGCGGCGCGGAGCATCGCCTTGTCATCGGGCATTTGCGCGTGCCAGTTCGCCCCGGCCTCGCGGCGGGCGACAAAGTCGTCGGATGGCATCGTCGGATGAGCGGTCATTGCAAATTTTCCTTGGGGGTGGCCCTAACGCATTCGGGGCCGGGAATACAGCGCGCGGTGTCGATCATAGTGATCGCCCTGACCCGAGCCGCCGGGTGTTTCCTTGACAAAGATCATTATGCGCACAACGGGCTAACCCAGGCTGAACAGGAAAGGCGCACCGCGTGGCTGGCAACGAGATAAGTATCGAGCCCATCGGCAGCAAGAAGGACCGTGCGCGTTTCGTGGACCTGGGTCGCGCCTTCGCAGCGCGTGAACCGCATTCGGTACCCCAGCTACGCTCCGAGCAGCTCGAACTGGTCGACCCCGATCGCAATCCGTTCTTCGGGCACGCCAGTCACCAGTTCTTCATCGCCACACGCGGCGGGAAGGATGTTGGCAGGATCTCGGCCCATATCGATCACCTGGCGCTTGAACTGCCTCCCGAACAAGGCATGGGCCCCGGAACCGGAATGTTCGGCTATTTCGACGCCGAAGACGAAGAGGTTGCCAAGGCCCTGCTTGCCGCCGCCGAGGAATGGCTCCGCGGTCAGGGCATGACCCATGTGCTTGGCCCGATCTCAATGTCGATCTGGGAAGAGCCGGGCCTGCTGGTCAAAGGCCAGGACCACCCGCCGACGATCATGATGGGACATCATCCCGCTCATTACCAGGGGTGGATCGAAGGCGCCGGCTACGAACCGGCGAAGACCTTGCTCACCTACGATCTCGATATCCAGAAGGGATTCCCGCCGCTGATCCAGCGGATCGTCCAGTCGGGTGAGCGCAATGCGCGCATCAACGTGCGCCATGTCGATCTCAAGCGCTGGGACGAGGAGGTCGCAGTCGTGCTCGGCATCCTCAACGATGCCTGGTCCTCGAACTGGGGTTTTGTACCCTTCACTCCCGAAGAGATCGCATACGCGGGGAAGAAGCTGAAACCACTGATCCATCGCAGGCTCAACATGATCGCCGAGGTCGATGGCCGGCCGGTGGCTTTCATGCTGACCTTTCCCGACGTCAACGGCGTGTTGAGGAAGATCGACGGCAAGATGTTCCCCTTTGGCTGGATTTCGCTTCTCAAGTGGATGCGCAAGCCGTCGGGCACGATCATGCGCGTACCGTTGATGGGCGTGCTCAAGGAGCTGCACAATTCGCGCCTCGCAAGCCAACTTGCCTTCATGATGATCGAGAAAATCCGCCAGAATGCCGTCGAATGGCTGGGTTCGACCCGTGGCGAGATCGGCTGGATCCTGGACGACAACCAGGGAATGAACGCGATCGCGGATGCCATCGAAAGCAAGGTGAACCGCGAGTACATCATCTATCGCAGGCAGCTCTAAGCAGGTTTGGACCTGGCGCTGTGGCGCCGGGGCAACTGCGCGGAAAATTGCAGTGCTGATTGGAACCGGCTGACTCGATGAACCGTTGGACTGGCCGAGGACACCCGCTCCTCGGTCATTGGACGCCATGAACAAGACACGCTCGAAATCGAAGTTGGATCCCCTACCGCAACGCGTTCTCATCGTAGAGGACGATGCGGTGCTCGGGCTCTCGATCGAACAGGCGCTTGAAGACGCAGGTGTCTCTGATGTGCGGATCTGCCCGACCACCGATGCAGCGCTTGCAGCCTTGCGCAATCAGGCACCCGACGCGATCGTGCTGGATGTGCATCTGGCAGATCGTGACGATGGCTGGGCCATCGCAGAACTTGTCCAAACCCTTGGCCCGCAGGCACCGCGGATCATTTTTTCGACCGGTATGCCGCAAGACATCCCGACCGACATCGCTGCGCAGGGTTGTGTGCTTGTGAAGCCATACGATGCCATAACGCTCGTGGACTTGTTGCGTGAACCCAAGCGGCGCGGGATAATCTCGCGCCTTCGTGGCGCCCTTAGCTAAGCCACCCGGAGTTCTAGTCGATGCTGCCAGCGGTTCCATGCCGTTGGCGCTCCAACCCTGATGTAATTGCTCCTCGCCATGTCGAGAAAAAAGGCCTCCATCGGTATTCCGATGGAGGCCTTTCGGGATCGTATCACCAGCCGCTTGGACGGGAGGGGGGGTCTCGGCGGTGACATAGGATAAATGCTCGTCCTGAATGGCGGTTCCCACCCTTGCCAAAAATATTTCGATTGCCCCGGAGAGACCGGAATTATCCTGTTAAATGAAAGGCCTGAGCTTTTCGAGATGCCTGTCGAACTGGGCAAATTCACATGCCTTGTCCATGTCGGGGACCGTAATCTCGCGGTTCTTCCAGATGACCAGACCTTCTCGTTCCAATTGCCGCACGGTTCGGTTGGTGTGGACCAGCGAGAGGCCAAGCATGTCGGCAATCTGGTTCTGCGTGATCGACAGATGGAGTATGTTGTCGTTGGAGGACACCCCTGTGGCCAAGGCCCGGTCCAGCAGCCAAACGGCCAGATAAGTCAGGCGCTCGCGCGCGCTGCGCTGGCCAAGCGCGACAATGTGTTCCTCAAGCGCACGTTCCTCCTTCGCGGCCAGCCACACGAGGTCATAGCCCAGTCGCGGGTGTTCCCCGATCAATGTCGCAAATTCGCCGCGCTTGAAGACACAGAGCCGGGAATCGAGCAGCGTCTCGATCGTATGGCTTGCAGGCTCCTCGAACGCGCCCTGAAGCCCTGCCAGATCACCGGGGAACATGAAGTTGACGATCTGGCGCCTTCCGTCCTCCAGGGTCCGATAGCGCATCAGAACGCCGTCCAGGACAGTGTATAGATGCTTCGACTCGGTTTCCTGCTCGATCAATACTTCCGACCGGTCCAGCCTGACCTCTCCCGCCTTGAATTCCTCCATGTAGGCGAGCTGCCGCGAATCCAGCGGTCGTAAGCCTGGACAGTTCTGTAACGGGCATTGTCGGCAGGGTACGGGATCGGCCACCGTGTGCATGCGAAGTCTCCCCTCTTCACCCCGCGACCGTCGGGCGGATGGTAACATTTGTCAAACGCCCAATTTTCACATCGTATCCTGCGGAACCAACCGGCAAGCGATACGTTCAATGCGCGCACCTAATGGAAGGGGTCAGAATGTCGCTTGGTGACCAGATAGCCAAAAATCTCCCGTATCTCCGTCGTTACGCCCGCGCGCTTACCGGTTCGCAGGCAACAGGGGACGCATTTGTTCGGGCCACGCTTGAGGCGGCCTTGGCGGACGAACAGCTGAAGAAATCGCTCGAAGGTGGCCGCGTGCCCTTATATCGCGCCTTCAACAAGGTTTGGTCGAGCGCTTATCTCGATGTGCCAGAGACGGTTGGCGGGCTCGATCACGAGACTGCCGCACAGGACCGCCTCAAGTCCATTACACCGCTTAACCGGCAGGCTCTGCTGCTGACCACGCTCGAGGATTTCTCGGTCGAACAGGCAGCGGACATCATGGATATGGCCCCCGACGATATCGAACGGCTGGTGCAGGAGGCCGTGACCGAGATTGATCGCGAGTCAGCAACGAGCGTCCTGATCATCGAGGACGAACCGCTTATTTCCATGCAGCTGGAAGACCTAGTCTCTTCGCTGGGCCACGAAGTCTGCGGCACTGCGGCGACGCGGACCCAAGCGCAGGAAGTCGTCGCCGAGAAGACGCCTGGCCTTGTGCTTGCTGATATCCAGCTGGCCGATGGCTCTTCGGGGCTTGATGCCGTGGATGACATCCTCGCGATCAGCAGCGTACCGGTGATCTTCATTACGGCCTATCCAGAGCGACTGCTTACTGGCGATCGTCCGGAACCGACCTACCTCGTGACCAAGCCGTTCCAGGAACAGACTGTAAGGGCAGCGATCAGCCAGGCACTGTTCTTCGGTTCAAGCCGACCGCTGGGTTGATCTAGGAAAAGCAAATAAGGCGGGGCCTGCCGGAGACGGCGGGCCCTTTTTTTGTCGCCTAGTGTCCCCGACCGCTCGGGCGGTTCTGGCGCAGGGCAAATTCGTTCGGTTCGCGCACGGGGGTCAACAGTACACAGCGAACGCCGCTTTCGGCAAATGTCAGTTCGACCGGATGGCGCAGTTCGTGGGCAACGATCTTTTCGATAAGTTCCGTCCCGAAGCCGCGACGCATGGGACGAACCACCAAGGGGCCATTGCTTTCTACCCACTCGATGCGGGCAAGCGTGTCGTTGACCGAACTCCAAGTGATCGAAACATTGCCACCAGGAACGCTCAGTGCACCATACTTGGCAGCATTGGTGGCAAGCTCATGGATCGCCAGCCCCAGCGAGAGCGCATCATTGGGTGCGAGTTCGACGTCCGGACCCTCGAGGGTAATGGTGTGATCCGCATCGCTTGAATAAGGCGCGAGCTCCACGCCCACGACCGACTTGATCGGCGTGGTGCCCCATTCCGATTGCGTGAGCAGATCGTGCGTTGCCGACAATGCCCTGATCCGTCCGTCGATGCCTTCCGCAAACTCGTCGAGACTCTTCGAGCGACGGCGGGTTAGCGAGACGATAGAAAGCACATTTGCCAGCGTGTTCTTGACGCGGTGGTTGAGCTCGCGGGTCAATGAGTCTCTGATCGAATTTTGCTGGGCAAACCAGTCGATCGAACGACCGTCTTCAAGCGCCTGCTGCGTCAGGAGTCGGGCGACGAGCATGAGCAGGCTGGCTACCGCCAACCCGAACAGCAAGGTGATCATGGACATCGAAGACAGTGTTTCGTCCCGGGCCGACTGCACCGATATTAGCATTTTCCGGTTTGCGAGGATCACTTCGCGTTCGACCGTCGTGCCGGTCTCCCGCCATCCGGGAAGCTCCGCGATAAGCTCACGCTTACCGTCCCCGATATCGTACATCCGGGCTCCCACTCCATCGTAGCTCACCAGATCCGCCGCCGATTCCAGGAATTGGCGTGCATTGAAGGGACTGTAGACGAAACCCTTCAGGTCGCGCCCCTGCTCGGCAGGGGTGAAAACCGGCATGTAGATCAGGAATCCAGCATCCGATCCGCGACCTTCCTGGACTAACACGATCGGGCCGCTGGCCGTGGGTCGGCCGGTCTCGACCGCCTCATCCATCGCCGCCCGTCTTACCTGCTCGGAATACATGTCGAAGCCCAACGCCCGCCGGTTTCTGAGCGTATCCGGTTGCAGATATAGAATCGGGACCATAACGGCACGCGGCTGCGCATCGAAACTCGGACGCATGACCAGTCGCGAGGTCCTTCCCCGCGACAATTGTTCCTCGAATTCGTCGATTTCGCCGGGACCTATGGCAGGGGCCCAACCGATACCCTCCGCACCCCGGTAGTCGGCGTCCATCCTGAGCTCAGACACGAACCGGCGGAAGAGCTCGGGCGATACCTCGTCCTGCGTGGTCAACAGTGCAGAGCCCGCACGAAGATAGGACGAGCCCGTGAAAGCACGGCGTTCGATCGCGGAAGTCATTGCCTGCGCACGCCGGTTGATGTCCGCCGCGTCGCGTTCGATCTCCCCCTTTTCGATCGCAAAGACGCTCAACACGGTCATCGCCATGACCATGATGAAGATCATGACGGGTATCGCGCGCGGATACTCGACGAGCCAACGGCGTCGGTTGCCTTTGCGTTGGATGTCGTCGGTAGCCAGCGGCCTGCCCCTTATCGGTCCCTGTCGTTCGGATTATATACTATGATGTATTGGCGATTTCGTTCCACACATGGGATTTGCGGGAACCATTTTACCCAAGGCCCGTTACGCGAACACTTGAGGGATCTCGCGACACCACCCGCCTGACCGCTTCCGTAACGCCGAGCAGGGTGCGGGGTGTCCAAAACAGGGACCATACTGGACAGACATGAGCGCCGACAGCACTAGTGCGAGCGGAAAGGATGGCGGCAAGCTTCCGCCGAAGCGGCCTGCCGAGAAGCCGGATTGGAGCAATGGCCTCCGCCAGCTCTATGATTCGGTTCTCGACGAGCCGCTGCCCGATGCTTTCAAGGACCTACTCTCGAAGCTGGACGACAAGGACTAATGGGGGCCGATAGCCGTACGGCCTCGGAAAAGGCCGATTTCAAACGCGAGTTGACCGAAGTGGTCCCTCATCTGCGTGCATTCGCGCGCGGCCTATGCGGCCGCGCCGACATGGCGGACGATCTCGTCCAGGAAGCCCTGCTGAAGGCATGGGCTGCACAGGACCGTTTCCAGCCTGGCACAAGCATGCGCGCCTGGACCTTCGTTATCCTGCGCAATGCCTACCTCACCGACATGCGCCGCAACCGGTTCCGCGGCGAGTATGACGAGACCGTCGCCGAGCGGGTACTCACTGCTCCCGCCGGTCAGGAAGAACCCATCCACCTGTCGGACATGCATCGCGCATTACTTACGCTCCCTCCAGAGAGGCGCGAGGCGCTGCTTCTGGTCGGCGCAGGAGGTTTTTCGTATGAGGAAGCCGCAACGATCTGCGGCTGCGCGGTGGGTACGATCAAGAGCAGGGTCGGTCGTGCACGCGCGGCACTGACGACCATGCTGAGCGAAGGCTCCATCCCCCGGCGTTCGATCGATGACGAGATCGCGCACAGGGCGATTCTCGAGGAACTCGACGACGTTGCGGCGGGCAACGGGGTTGCCTCTCGCAGCTGATGGTTGCTCCCTTCGTGCTTTGCTTGTCACGACGTCTGCTGCGCGGCAAATAGCGGATCATGGACGAGGTCGACCCCACGCCTGAGGAACCAAGGCGCGCAGAGCGCACCCGCACGCTCGGTTTTGCGGAACAGGAACTGCGCCTGATTTCGTCGCTCGTCGTGCTGATCGGGATCGGGCTATTCCTGGCGCTGCCCTTCGTCTTGTCCATCGGTTCGGTGGTGTTCCTGCCGGTCGTCACCGCGCTTGTTCTCACCGTCATTCTGTCCCCGCTTGCCGACAAGCTAAACGGCTGGGGCCTGCCCAATGCGCTGGCATCGCTGGTCTCATTGCTCGTGCTCTTTGCGATTCTCCTCCTTGCCTTGGCGCTGATCCTGCAGCCGGCGATCGCACTGTTCGATGACATCCCGGCGATGGCGCAGCAGGTGATCAACCGTTTCGGCGAATTGCAGCGACAGTTCGCCTGGGTCGGAAGGATCAACGACCAGCTCGCCGCGCTGGTAAGCCGGGAAGAGGGACGCGAGGTCGTGCTCGCTTCGCCCAGCCTGCTCGAAGAGGTAGCCTTCGCTACGCCGAGTATCGTTCTCGAGACGGTACTCACCCTGCTTATGACCTATTTCATGGTCGAAGCACGCGTGCGCCTGCGCCAGCGCCTGCTGTTCGGCCGCACCAGTTTCGGCACCAGCATCAAGGCGGCACGCGTGATGCGAGAGGTTCAGGACCGCGTCGCCTCCTACATCCTCACCGTTGGATGGATCAACGCCTGCGTCGGCGTGATCGTTGCAGTGGGCGCTTGGTCCATGGGGGTCGACGCTCCGATCATGTGGGGTGGGCTGGCCGCTTTGCTCAACTTCCTGCCCTACGTCGGGCCGATCATCATGATCACCCTGCTCGGCCTATTCGGTATCGGGACGACAGAAACCGTGTTCGTGGGCATCCTGCCTGCCCTCGCCTATCTGGGACTGCACACGATCGAGGCGAATATCGTTACCCCGTCGATCCTCGGGGCGCGGTTCACAATGAATCCCGTCCTCATTCTTATTGCCCTGTCTTACTTTTCCTGGGTTTGGGGCGTGTTTGGTGCCCTGCTGTCGGTGCCCATCCTGCTGATGCTCACCGCGCTGTTCGACCACGTGGGACGACCGAACTTGGTCGGGTTCATATTTGGCGAACCGCTGTTCGGTGCCGAGATCCTGACCGACACCGAGCAGGAGGCATAAGAAAGGCCCGCCAAGCAGAGGGCTCGGCGGGCCTTTGCTAATTCATGCGAGGCTGTATCAGCCGGGGTATTTCCAAGTAGTGCCACGGGCGAGATTCTCGCTCGCGAAGCTCCAGTTGAGCTTGCCGTTAACCGCATCCAGGTAGGCCGGGCGCGCATTCTGGTGGTCGAGGTAGTAGGCGTGTTCCCACAGGTCGATCACAAGCAGCGGGTTGGTGCCCGACTGGTCCGCCAGCGTGTCACCGTCATGCGTTTCCTCGATGGTCAGCGCACCGTCCTTGACCGCCAGCCAGACCCAGCCGCTGGCGAAGTGGCCTGCACCACGCTCCGCGAGCTTTTTCTTGAGGTCGTCGACCGAACCGAAGGCGTCGTTGATCATGCTCTTGAGCTCGTCGGAAGCCGACGTTTCTTCAGCCGCCATGGAGTGCCAGTAGAAACCGTGGTTCCAGCTCTGCGCTGCATTGTTGAACAGGCCGGCGTTGCTGCCGCGCGCGGCTGCAACCACGTCTTCGAGTGACTTGTCGGCAAGATCGGTGCCCTCGATCGCGGCGTTGGTCTTGTCGATGTAAGCCTTGTGATGCTTGCCGTGGTGGAACGACAGCGTCTTGGCCGAAACCGCAGGCTCCAGCGCGGTGTCGTCGTAAGGCAGGTCGATAAGGGTAAAGGCCATGGGTTTCTCCAATCCTTGGTGGCGCGAAATTCGGTTGTCCCTACACCAATGCGCGGGACGCCCTAGGGTTGCACGGGCTCTTCGCCCAGGTCGCCGCTGTGGTCAACGGCAGTCGTAACGGCGACATCCATCGTCACATTGCCCAGCGTGCGCATGATGTCAGGCAGCATCTCCACCGCCACCAGCAAGGCTAGCGGTTCGATGGGCACGCCCATTGCCAGAGCGATGGGGCCGACCGAGATCACGAAGCTGATCGAACCCGGAAGGCTGACCGATCCCACGCTGATGATCAGTGCGACAAGGGCGCCGGTCGCCAGAGTAACCGGGTCGAGCGAAACGCCAGCGAGATGCGCGACATAGATCGCGACAGCCATGTTCATGGCCGGACTTGTCGCACGAAAAATCGCCACCGACAGCGGGAGCACGAAATCCGCCGTCGCCTCCTTTACCTCGAGGCGACGGGCACTGACGAGCATTGCAGGAAGGCTGGCAAGGGAGCTCTGTGTCGACAATGCCACCGCTTGCGATGGCAGCATCGCCCGGATGAATGCAAGCGGACTGCGCTTGCCGCCAACCATTGCGACGACATAGCCGCCGACGAGAACGATCGCTCCCATCGCCGATACAGTGAGGATGTAGTGCGCGAGAGTGACGAAGGCGCCTCCGCCGCCCGCGGCGGCCACGCCAATCGCCAGCGCGAACACGCCTACGGGAGCCACTGCCAGCACCCATCCGATGATCACCAGCATCGCATTGCCGAGTGCGCGGAAGAAGGCGAGCAGAGTTTCCGCCTGACTCTCCGGAAGGCGCACAATGGCCAGCGCGAAAAGAGCGAAGAAGATTGTCAGCGGCAGCATGGTAGTCTGTGCCGCAGCCGCGATGACGTTCGGGGCCACCAGAGAGGTGATGAAAGCAGCAATTCCGGGCACCTCGCCCGCGCCCGCATCTCCGTCGGCCATCAGGAAGCCCGCAGCGCCGGAAGGAATCGGGAAGGCGTCGAGGAGGAGCGGCATGAAGATGCAAGTGGATATCGCGCTCAGCGCCAAGATGCCGAGAATGTAGCTTATCGTTGTGCGCGCAACCCGTCCCGCCGAAGCGGCACGCGCCATCTGCGAGATGCCCAGCACCAATAGCGAAGCAACCAGCGGTATGATCGTCATCTGCAGGGCATTGAGCCAGATCGTGCCGACCGGAGCAGCCACGGTTTCGAGGAGAGCGAAGCCAGGCGTCCCGTGCAACAGCATCCCGAGCAGCAGGCCTGCGACGAGGCCTGCCAGGGTCCAGCCAGCCGGTATCCTCACTTCGACCAGCCCGTTTTCCTTCGCAACCGTCATGCAATCTCCCCGAAATCCGTTGGACAGGCCTTAGCGCGTTTTGCCCAATGTGCCAGTTACCCGTGACAAGAGCGCCGCTTCGCGCCATGGAACCGGCGAAGACCAAGGGAGCACAAATGGCACGCAAGTTCTTCGGCACGGACGGGATTCGCGGTCGCACCAACGAAGGCGTCATGACGGCGGCCACCGCGATGCGCGTGGGTCAGGCGGCAGGTACGCATTTCCTGCGCGGTGGGCACCGTCACAGAGTGGTGATCGGCAAGGACACCCGCCTGTCTGGCTACATGATGGAGAGCGCGCTGGTGGCGGGTTTCACCAGCGTCGGCATGGATGTCGTAATGACCGGCCCGCTTCCTACCCCGGCGATCGCCATGCTCACCCGCGAGATGCGTGCCGACCTCGGCGTGATGATTTCCGCAAGCCATAATCCGTACGAGGACAACGGCATCAAGCTGTTCGGACCCGACGGGTTCAAGCTGTCGGACGATGCCGAAGCCTCGATCGAACGGCTGCTCGAACAGGAACCGCTGCTGGTGGAGCCTCACCGTATCGGCAGGGCGCGCCGCATTGACGACGCACGTGGCCGATACATCCATGCCGTGAAGCAGTCGGTCGCCAGCGACATCCGCTTCGACGGGCTCAAGGTCGTGGTTGATTGCGCCAACGGTGCAGCCTACCAAGTTGCTCCCTCGGCGATCTGGGAGCTGGGTGCCGAAGTCATCGCCATGGGCGTCGAACCCGATGGCACCAACATCAACAAGGGCGTCGGCTCGACCTCGCTCGATGCCATCAAGGCACGCGTGGTCGCGGAAGGCGCCGATATCGGCATCGCGCTCGACGGGGATGCGGACCGCCTGATCGTCATCGACGAGAAGGGCCAGACTGTCGACGGCGACCAGATCATGGCGGTCATCGCCGATCGCCTGCATGCCCGCGGCGACCTTCGCGGCGGCGGGATCGTCGCCACCGTCATGTCCAACCTCGGTCTCGAGCGCTTCCTTGCGGGCAAGGGCCTGACGCTCGAGCGCGCCAAGGTTGGCGATCGCTACGTGCTCGAGAAGATGAAGCAGGGCGGTTTCAACGTCGGCGGAGAGCAGTCGGGGCACATGATCCTGCTCGACCATGGCACGACCGGCGACGGCACCGTCGCTGCGCTGCGTGTGCTGGCCAGCCTCGTGCGCTCGGGCAAGCCGGCGAGCGAACTGCTCCATGCCTTCGACCCGGTTCCGCAATTGCTGAAGAACGTTCGCTACTCCGGCGGCAAGCCGCTCGAGGATGCCACGGTGAAGCAGGTCATTGCCGACGCCGAAGCCGAACTGGAAGGCAAGGGCCGCCTCGTCATTCGACCTTCGGGCACTGAATCCGTCATCCGCGTCATGGCGGAAGGCGACGATGCCGCCCAGGTCGAAGTGGTGGTCGACCGGATTTGCGACGCCGTGAAGGGAGCCGCCTGATGCTCGAAATGCGCCCTGATTGCGAACGCTGCGGCACGGACCTCCCGGCCGAGGCCCCCGGCGCCTTCATCTGCAGCTTTGAATGCACGTTCTGCACCGATTGTGCCGACGACCTCGATGACGTCTGCCCCAATTGTGGCGGCGAGCTGATGGACCGGCCGACGCGCGCCAAGAAGCTGCAGGACAAATATCCTCCGTCCACCGAACGCAAGTTCAAGGGCTGAGAACACCTTGGTCGCCCCTCCCCCCAGAATCCTTTCCATTGCCGGATCGGACAGTTCCGGCGGTGCCGGCATCCAAGCCGACATCAAGACGATCACCATGCTCGGCGGCTATGCCATGACCGCCATCACGGCTGTCACAGCGCAGAACACACGCGGCGTGCAGGGGGTCGAGGCCTTGCCACCAGATTTCGTTCTCGCCCAGGTCGACAGCTGCCTCGACGACATCGGGGCCGATGCGATCAAGATCGGCATGCTCGGGTCGCCCGAGGTTGCCATGCGCCTGGCAGAAAGGCTCGATACCTTCTCCGGCACTATCGTGTTCGACCCGGTGATGGTTGCGACCAGCGGCTCTTCGCTGGCCAGCGAAGCGACTATCGCCGCCTTCGGTGCATTGATGGACATTGCGACAATCGTCACGCCTAACTTGCCTGAACTGGCAGCACTGACCGGGCGCGATCAGGTCGCGGAAGAGGACATCTACAATGTCGCGGGCGAACTCGCCGAACGCCATGACACGATCATCCTCGCCAAGGGTGGCCATGGCGAGGGTCACGAGGTCATTGACCGGATCGTCTCTTCGAGCGGGAAAATCGCCAGCTTCGGCCACGCGCGGATCGACACGCGGCACACGCACGGGACAGGCTGCACGCTGTCAGCAGCGCTGGCGACCTTCCTCGGCTATCGCCAGCCATTGACCAACGCTGTCAGGCTGGCGCGCAGCTTTACCTTCGCAGCCATCGAGAATGCTCCGGGCTTTGGCGAAGGCAGCGGCCCTCTGGGCCATGAGGCGGTGCGAAAGCTGGACTAGCGATCGAGCTTGTAGAACGCGCTGATATGTTCCCACGCCTCTTCGGCAGTTTCGCACCAGCGGAACAGGTCGAGATCCTTGCGCGAAATCGTACCCTCTTCGGCGATGGCGTCGAAATCGACAACGCGGGTCCAGAAATCCTTGCCGAACAGAAGGATCGGGATCGGCTTCATCTTGCCGGTCTGGATGAGGGTGAGGAGCTCGAAGAATTCGTCGAACGTGCCGAAACCGCCCGGGAACACCGCAACCGCACGCGCACGCAGCAGGAAGTGCATCTTGCGTAGGGCAAAATAGTGGAAATTGAGCGCGAGATAGGGCGTCACGTACTGGTTGGGCGCCTGTTCGTGCGGGAGAATGATGTTGAGACCGATCGATTCGGCGCCGGCATCGCTCGCCCCCTTGTTGGCAGCTTCCATGATCGAAGGGCCGCCGCCTGAGCAGACGACGAACTGGCGCTTGCCGTCTTCGACAATCGATTTGTCGCTCGCAATGCGCGCGAGGCGATACGCTTCAGTGTAATACTTGGCTTTTGCGACGAGGCTTTCGACGATGCGCTTTTCGTCATCCGGCAAGTCTTTTGCCGCTTCGAGCGCAGCTTCGCATTGGTCGGGCGCGGGAATGCGCGCGGATCCGTACATCACCAGCGTCGATCCGACACCGGCCTCTTCGAGAAGCATTTCGGGTTTCAGGAGTTCGAGCTGGAAGCGAACGGGGCGCAATTCCTCGCGCAGCAGGAAATCGGGATCCTGGAACGCCAGGCGGTAGGCCGGGTGGGCCGTCTGCGGCGTCTGCTTCTTGTGGCTCTTGTCGAATTCGGCCTCTTTTTCGGCCGGATAGAATTTGCGAGCGGCGAGGTCGCGCTCTTTCTTTTCTTCTTCTGTCATGGCTCGCCCGATAGGGCCGCGAAGCCCATCGGACAAGCGATGAAGAAGGAAATGGCAGGGGTGACAGGATTCGAACCCGTGGCCCTCGGTTTTGGAGACCGATGCTCTACCAGCTGAGCTACACCCCTGCAGGAGCCGCGCGCATTAGTATGGGCGCGCATGCTTGGCAAGGCGCATATCGCGCCATCGTCGTTGGTGCTAGGATAATGCGATGCACGCCCCCGCCGCCCATACGATTCCGGTCGACCTGCTGCTACGAGCCTATCGTGCGGGCGTCTTCCCCATGGCGGACCATCGCAACGACGAGGAAGTGTACTGGGTCGAGCCGCGCGAACGGGCGATCTTCCCGCTCGACGGCCTGCACATCTCGCAGAGCCTGAGGAAGACAATCCGCCAGAACCGCTTCCAGGTGACCTGTGACCGAGACTTCGCGAGCGTTATCGCCGCCTGCGCCGAACCGCGCGAGGAGCACGCCGAAAGCTGGATCAGCAATCGGATCGAGGCGAGCTACAACGCGCTCCACCGCGCCGGCCATGCGCACTCGATCGAATGCTGGGAAGGCGGGCGTCTCGTCGGAGGTCTTTACGGTGCCGCATTCGACCGGGTGTTCTGCGGGGAAAGCATGTTCAGCCGCACGAAGGATGCAAGCAAGGTCGCGCTGGTGTGGCTGGTCGCGGCAATGCGTGATGCCGGATACGAGGTGCTAGACTGCCAGTTCATGACCGACCACCTTGCCAGCCTCGGCGCGGTGGCAATGCCCCAATCGGCTTATGTGTCGTTGCTCGCTTCGGCGACAGGCTCCGGAGTTGGCTCGGGCGCTGCCTGGGGTTCGCGCGGCGTGGTCGGTTCCTTGCCCGCATCGGTCTCGCGATTCGCTTCAGCGGAATCACCCGGGAAGTCCATTTTGCAGTCCTTGACCCAGACATCATAGATCGGGTGTTCGACCACGTTGAGGCTGGGTGAATTCTTGAACAGCCAACCGGAAAAGACCTTGCGAAACTGATCCTCGGTCCCGCGTTCGAGCACCAAGACCTGAACGAACGCCCCGGTTTCCTTGGGCATCTCCCACGGCGCGGTCCGTTCGCATGCCTGCAAGCGGATGATGACATTGCCCATGCGCCGCTGTTCGCCCGGCTTCATCTCGATGTCCTGGCTGACATTGTTGCGCTTGTTGAGGAGGCCGATCGTGGCCACCCGGTCTTCCATCGGCGTCCCGATCCCGGCTTCGGCAGCGGGCTGCTTCGGCACCGGCGCAAGCTTCAGATCGTCGGGAATCTCGGTTTCGACGGCCTTCGGGTCTTCCGGCTTGTCGCGGTTGCAGCCGGCCAGCGCAGCGAGCGCGAGAGTCAGGGCCAGCGCCCGGCGCATCGTCACGCGTCCGGCGACCAGGCTTCGTAGTCGCCGGTGGCGCGGGCACGCTGCCCGCCACGCTCAAGCGCGCCGGCAGGGCGATAGGCCGCAGCGGTGCCGGTGGCATTGGGAGTGTAGTCAGCTTCCCAGATGCGTGGAGGAGGCAGATGGCTTTCGGGCACATCGTCAAAAGAGCCGTGCAGCCAGCCATGCCATTCGGCAGGAACGCGGCTGGCATCGTTGGCGCCTTCGTAGATCACCCAGCGACGCTCGCGACCGTCGCCGGTCTTCTTCTTCGAGCGGTAATACTTGTTGCCCTGCGCGTCGGTGCCGACGTGGACGCCATTGCGCGAGGACCACAGGAGCGTGCCGATCGTGGCGCCGTCCCACCAGGTGAAAATCTTGCCGAGGATACCCATGGCGGCGCGACTAGCCGATTCGTGCGCGCGGGCCAAGCCATTCGGCGCCTACCATGCGACCTTGTCGCCCGGTTCTATGCCCAGTTCGGCGGATCGCCCGCCCGCGAGCTCGAGCACGCCCAGCACAGGCCCCACCGAATAGACCGGTTCGAGCGAATAGGGAGTGGCGTTGGCGGCGATGTTGGAGATCCGCCCGCCGGGCCCGACAAAGATGATATCGAGCGGGAGCGGGGTGTTCTTCATCCAGAAGCTTTGCGCAGTCTTGCCGTCGTAGGGAAAGATCATTCCCTCGTCGGGACCGAGTTCGGTGCGGAACATCAGGCCCTTGCGCTGCGCTTCGGGCGTATCCGCAACCTCGACTGCGAAGCGATGCTTGCCCGCCGCGCTTTCGACGGTGAGGGGAATGACCTGGAGGCCCGAGACGGGGTGGACGGTCGGCGCAGCGGTTTCCGCATTAGTACCGGCCTCGGCCGACACCTGCGGCGAACATGCGGCGATGCCAAGCAGGGCACCTGCCGCCAGAATTCCCGCGGTCAGTCCGCGTCCCGTGCTTCTGCGACCCATTCTTCGAGCTCCTCGATCGTGGCCGCTTCCAGGACATGGCGCGCGGCGTCGAAATCATGGCCCGCGCGCACCATGGCTGCAAGCCGCTTTTCGCGCAGCTTGTGCGCTTCCTCGGGAGTGCGAGGAGGCGAAGTGTCGAAAGGGCCGAAGCGACGACGACGGGCGAGAACCACGGCCGATTCGCGCCGTGCCGCCTCATCCGGTCCGAGGGCTTCGCGCAGGGGTTCGGCGATGTCCGCTGCCCTGAGGTCCTGGTCGATCCGCCGCGCGCCGTATCCTCGCGAGAGCAGGCCGCTTGCTCGCGCCTTGCCGTAGATTTCGTCGTCGACGTACCCTTTGTCCACGAACCGCGCGACGAGTCCTTCCACGTCCGGTTGGCTCTCTTCGGCCCATCCTCGTTCGCGCAATTTGCGCGTGAGGTAAGCTTTTAGCTTCCCCGCGCTTGTTGCAAATCGGGCAACATAAGCAAGCGCAAGTTCCTC
This sequence comes from Qipengyuania sp. RANM35, assembly GCF_041021145.2. Classification (NCBI taxonomy): domain Bacteria; kingdom Pseudomonadati; phylum Pseudomonadota; class Alphaproteobacteria; order Sphingomonadales; family Erythrobacteraceae; genus Qipengyuania; species Qipengyuania sp. RANM35. The sequence goes on from NZ_CM196433.1 coordinate 2,045,241, forward strand.
TAGTCGTTGGCTTTCAAGCGGCCTGACCGTGCGTTGCTTGCGACGAGATGTTGCGTGGCGATGGTCCATCGGCCATAATCGTGCCACAGTCATTACCGATTGGGAAACGTTGAACAGGCGCCCGCACGCAGACGGGCACCGATTGGGACCACTGAGGGTTGCCTTCGGGCATAACTATCCACGGGTATCGCTACACAATTATGACCGACGCCGTTTTGACGCCGACGCCGAACGATTGCGACCTGCCGCGTCGCCGGTCGGACTTCGCGACATTCACCGAGGCGGTGGATTACGCTGCTCGCAGCGCCAAGGGCCTCAATTTCCACGACATGCGCGGGACGCTGGAACGGGTGTATCCGTTTGCCCAGATGCGCGAGGACGCGCTGAAATTCGCGCGTCAGCTCGTCGCCGCGGGCATCGGCAAGGACGACCGCGTCGCCCTTGTCGCCGAGACCAGTCCCGAATTCGCGGCGCTGTTCTGCGCCTGCGTCTATGCCGGTGCCTGGCCGGTCCCGCTGCCGTTGCCAACCACCTTTGGCGGCAAGGACAGCTACATCGACCAGCTTTCGGTCCAGCTTGAAAGCAGCGATCCGAAAATCCTCATCTACCCCGGCGAAATCGGCGAGATGGCGTTTGCCGCTGCCGAACGTCAGGGTTGTGCGGGCGAAAGCTGGGAAGATTTCGCCCAGCGGCCCGACCCCGAGTGCGAGCTGCCCGAGGCGCAGCCGGACGATATCTGCTATCTCCAGTATTCAAGCGGCTCGACCCGCTTCCCGACCGGCGTGGCGGTGACCCACAAGGCACTGCTCCACAACCTCTACGGCCACGCGACCGGGGTGAACCTGGGCGAGAACGACCGGGTCATCAGCTGGCTGCCGTGGTACCACGACATGGGCCTTGTCGGATGCTTCCTCTCGCCGATCGCCAACCAGGCTAGCTGCGATTACATTAAGACCGAGCATTTCGCTCGCCGCCCGCTGGCCTGGCTCGAACTGATCAGCCGCAACCCGGGCAACAGTCTCTCCTATTCGCCGACCTTCGGCTACGACATCTGCGCCCGCCGCATCTCGAGCCAGAGCCATGTCGGCGACCGCTTCGACCTCTCGCGGTGGCGCACTGCGGGCAATGGTGCGGACATGATCCGTCCCGACGTCATGCAAAGTTTCGTCAATGCATTCGCCGAAGCCGGGTTCAAGGCCAGTGCCTTCACTCCCAGCTACGGATTGGCCGAAGCGACGCTCGCCGTGACCGTCATGCCTCCGGGCGAGGGCATCCGCGTGGAACTGGTCGAGGAAGAACGTCTTTCGGGACGCCCGCGCGACCTCAGCCACCCGGCCCGCTATCGTGCCATCGTCAATTGCGGCAAGGCGCTGCCGGGCATGGAAGTCGAAATCCGCGGCGAGAACGGCGACGTGCGCGGCGACCACCAGATCGGCAAGGTCTGGTGCCGTGGCGACAGCGTCATGCACTCCTATTTCCGCAACGAGGAAGCGACCAACGACTGTCTCGTCGATGGCTGGCTCGACACGGGCGACATGGGCTACCTTGCCGATGGCTACCTGTTCATCGTCGGCCGAGCGAAGGACATGATCATCATCAACGGCAAGAACCTCTGGCCGCAAGATATCGAATGGGCGGTCGAGCAACTGCCGGGCTTCAACCACGGCGATATCGCGGCCTTCTCGATCGATACCGAGGCTGGTGAAGAGGCGCCCGCCGTTCTCGTCCATTGCCGCGTCTCCGACCCTGACGAGCGGATCAAGCTGCGCGACCAGATCGCCGACAAGGTTCGCGGCGTCACCGGCATGAGCTGTGTTGTCGAACTGGTTCCGCCGCGCACGCTGCCGCGCACGAGCTCGGGTAAGCTCAGCCGCGCCAAGGCCAAGCGGCTTTACCTCGCCGGCGAGATCCAGCCGCTGGACCTCGCCGCCTGACGCGTGGTTGTGGCGTGTTCGCCACAGCCACGTCCAAGCAAATCAAGCGCTTCACGGTTCATCGCATTTTGGCGAAGGAATCGCGTGGATGGCGGAACTCTGCCGTTTTTCATCCGTTTTTCGGCAGGAACCCGGGTCGCACCGGCCGAGTTCGAACATGCAACACAACCTGCCAGGCAAGCGCGTATTGATCGTCGAAGACAATCCGCTGCTGGCCCATGACATCAAGGACCTGATGGAGGAGCTGGGGGCATTGCCCATCGGCCCGGCGCTCGACTTGCAGGCCGGGTTCTCGCTGCTCAACGACAACGAACCCGATGCCGCGCTGCTCGACGTGGACCTTGCTGGCGAGCTGGTCTGGCCATTGGCCGAAGCCTTGAGCGCCCGCCGTGTGCCCTTCGCCTTCATCAGCGCCGATTGCACGCAGGAGTACCTCCCCGATCGCTATCGCCGGATGGTCTGTCTCGAGAAGCCCGCGACCAAGGAGGAAATCGTGGGGGTTATCAGTGAGCTTGCCTCGGGCGAATGCTGACGGGCGGCTCAGTTCGGCATGACGCGGACGTGAAAGTCCACAGCCGGACCTGTGCCGTGCCAGTTCACCCCAGCGGACATTCCCGAAGTCGATCCCAGCCTTGTAAGCAACATATGCCCGGAGCCCTGGTAATCGGGCTTGGTGACTGGTCGCCCGCAATCCTCGTGCCAGTGCAGAGTGAGGATATCCCGGCCCAATGAGCCGGTAAGGGTGATCTTTCCGGAACCATTTCCGAGCGCACCGTATTTCAGCGAGTTGGTCTGCAATTCGCCGAGTATCAGCGCCAACTGCTGGACCGCATCGTCGCCAAGGCGTGCGTCAGGCAGGGTGCTGACCTCGATAAGGTTGCCTGCCCCACTCGCTTCGAGCACCTGTTCGATAGCGAGCTTGGCAGTGACCGGCCGGTCGCGGTGGACTGTGAGGAGGTCCTGCGCCCGCGCCAGCGCCTGCAGCTTGTTCTCCAGCCGATCGATAAGATCGCTTGGACCCTCCGAATGGCGGGCCAGCAGCTTTGCAACCGAACTAACGACTGCAAGCTGGTTCTTCAGCCGGTGCCGCATCTCGCGGGCGATGCTGTCCGAGCGCTCCGCCGCGAGCATCGCACGTTCGCGCATCCGGCGCTCGTTGAGGCTTTCCTGGACCTTTTCGGTGACGTCGCGTGAGGTGGCGAGCAGGTGGCTGATCTCTCCATCGGCTCGCATGATCGGGGAAACGCTGACGTCCCACCAGCGTGGTAGCCCGGTAGCAATCGGGCAATAGGCCTCGAAGCGGTCATTCTGCCCCCGGCCCGCACGATTGACGGCCTCGATGACCCGCGCCCTTCCGTCCACCGGCCAGATTTCGTCCCAGCGTTTCCCGACGATTTGGTCGCTGCTGGACAGGCCGAGTGCCCTGAGGCCGTTGCGGTTCACATACTCGATGTCACCTTCAACGCTGAGGAGCTTGATGCAGTCGGCCGTCTGATCAAGGATAGCGCCCAACACATCGTCTGCCTCTTGGGCAAACTGCGCCATGAATGTCTCGCTCATCCTGCAACCCCTCCCGAGTCCCGTCTACTATCACAATTCCAGCTACTTAGCGAATCTCGTCCTTTCGCGCGCGCACGGGAAAACACTTGCACAGCAAAGGTCTTCGCAGGCACAAACTCGCGACCTGTCTTGAAGATCGTGTCTTATGATCCTAATACAGAGCGACGAAGTTCAATTCGCCGATAATCGGAGACCCGCGCCACCATGAGCGAGAGCAAGACGCAGACCGCAACCGCCACCGAGTTCGACCTCAGCCCGCCCGATCCGGTGCCGGCCGTCGCACCGGAAAAGGCGGCGGGCCTGGTGCCCGTTACCGACGAGGTGAAGAGCAAGCTGGAGACCAAGGTTGACGGCTTCGTCGCCGACCTCATCGCATCCGATGCCAATTCACCTGAATTCGGCAAGAAGGTCGACCAGCTGACCAACATGGGCCGCAAGGAAATCATGGCTGCCGCCGGCATGTCCAACCGGTTCCTCGATCGACCCATCCGGGCAATGGACAAGGATGAGGGCGTCGGTGCCAACCTCGCCGAATTGCGCCGCGTCGTCGAAGATCTGGACCCGGGCAAGCGCGGCAAGCTCTCGGGCACGCGCAAGTTCCTCGGCATCATTCCCTTCGGCAACAAGCTGACCAACTACTTCCGCAGCTACCAGAGTGCTCAGACCCACATCCAGTCGATCCTCGGCAACCTCGCCAGCGGCAAGGACGAGCTGATCATGGACAATGCCGCGATCGACGTCGAACGGCAGAAGCTGTGGGAAGCGATGGGCAATCTCGAGCAGATGATCCATATCTCCAAGACGCTCGATGAAAAGCTCGAAGAGAAGGCGCTCGAACTCGACGCGACCGATCCGGCGAAAGCCAAGGCGGTCCGCGAAACCGCGCTGTTCTACGTCCGCCAGCGCACGCAGGACCTTCTGACCCAGATGGCGGTCAGCGTGCAGGGCTATCTCGCGCTCGACCTCGTGAAGAAAAACAATGTCGAGCTGGTCAAGGGCGTCGACCGGGCCAGCACCACCACCGTCGGCGCACTGCGCACTGCAGTGACCGTGGCGGAGGCGATGACCAACCAGCGGCTCGTGCTCGGGCAGATCACCGCTCTCAACGAGACCACAGCGGGCATCATCGACAGCACCAGCACCATGCTGCGCGACCAGACCGGCAAGATCCACGAACAGGCTGCTGCCAGCACCATTCCGCTCGAGACCCTGCAGCGCGCCTTCCAGAACATATACGACACGATGGACGAGGTCGACGCGTTCAAGCTGCGCGCGCTCGACAGCATGAAGCAGACCGTGACCCTGCTTTCGAGCGAGGTCGAAAAGTCGAAAGGCTACATCGCCCGCGCCGAAGGTCAGAACCAGGCGCAGCGCCAGGTGGCGGAATCGGGCCTGCTGAGCATCGAGGGCTGAGGGCACGCCAATGGGTGACCTGACCCGCGAAAGTGACCGCCTGATCCGCGAGGCGCGCATCGTGCGCGACGACAATCGCGCCGGCGGGCGGCACCGGCGTGTCGCCTCCATCGGCGAGGGCTCGGCCAAGGTGAAGCGCGATCACCTGAAGAAGAAGCTGCGCAATGTCGCCATCGCGCTGTTCGCGCTGTGGGTCGGCATGGGCGTGCTGGGGCTGATCATCGACGGGCTCGGCTTTGCGGGCGTCATGGCGCTCGTAGTGGCAAGCGTCGTCGCGGTCGCCGTGCTCGGCAACTACCCCAGGCTCAAGACGCCCAAGCTGCCAGAGATCAACAAGGGCAACGTCCAGCAGATGGTCAGCCGTACCGAGCTGTGGCTTGAGGCGCAGCGCCCCGCCCTGCCCCCGCCGGCCGTCACGCTGGTCGACCAGATCGGCGTACAGCTCGACGGGCTCGGCTACCAGCTCGACGGGCTCGACCAGAACCACCCGAAGGCACGCGAAGTGCGCAGCCTGGTGGGCGAGCAACTGCCGCAGATGGTCGAAAGCTACCGCAAGATCCCGGCTCACCTGCGAACCGAGAAGCGCGGCGGATCTACCCCCGACGAACAGCTGACCGACAGCCTCTCCAAGATCAGCGGCGAAATCGATTCGATCACCCGGCAACTGGCCGAAGGTTCGCTCGACGATCTCGCCATCAAGCACCGCTACCTCGACTACAAGTTCGGCGAAGGTGCCGAAACCAGTCCGCAACTGGAGCACAAACCCTGATGCGCGTTCCCATTCCCCACCAGCTCGGCAAGGACGAAGTCCGTCGGCGGTTGCAGTCGCGCAGCCACGAGATCGCCAACTACGTGCCGGGCGGAATGGCCGATGTCACGACCGGATGGCCGGACGAGGACACGATGAACTTGTCCGTCAAGACCATGGGCCAGGGCGTGAACGGACGGGTTCTCATCGAGGATACCCAGGTGATTTTCGAAATCGACCTGCCTGCAGCACTGTCGTTTGTCGAACCGATGGTCGCCAATGCGATTCGCAGCAAAGGGCAGAAAATGCTGGAGGCCAAGCCGGCCGACTGACCCTTTGACCGGGGCCAATCCCGGTGATTTGAAAAACCTAAAAACTATCAGGAATTTCGGGAACGAACCGCCGTCCCGTGCGCTTCAACCTATCAACGTATTGCGTTAGCCGGTGTGGAAGCTATCGCGACCGTCATAGGGGGGGCGGGAGTGTTATGGTTCGGGTCGATTCCCTGAGAGAAGTGTTGCGAGATTCAACGCGTGAGCTGCACGACGCGCTTGATGGCATGCTTGCGCCGCTTGCGGATGGCGATCGCTACAGCGAGTTCCTTGCAATCCAGCATGCTGCGCGATTGCCTATCGAAGATTGGTTTGATGCCGAGAACGATGTTCTAAGCCCACCCTCCCAGACCGGATTGATCGCGACCGATCTCGCAACGCTCCGAGTGGGACCGTCCCGGAATTCGCCGCGTTTTTGTCCGCAATCGAGCGCAGAAGCGATCGGGATCGCCTGGGTCCTGGCCGGATCCTCGCTCGGCAACCGGGTGATCCTGCGGCGGCGCAAGGCATTCGACGGAGGCACGGCCACATGCTTCCTTGCGGATGATGCCATGCCCAGCTTCTGGAACGCGCTGCGTCCCCGTCTGGAACGGCCGGCCAATGAGCGGGACGCCGAATGTGCGCTTGCCGGCGCTCGCCGCACCTTCGAGCATTTCCTCTCTGTCGCTGGCGACAATACTTCGAAGCTTGCTGCATGAGCGAGGTTCAGGAACCACTTTCGCTCGCAAACTGTGATCGCGAACCGATCCACCAGCTTGGCAAGATCCAGGATTTCGGTGCGCTCGTGGCGGTCAATTCCGATTGGTTCATTGCCCATCGCTCTGCCAATCTCGAGAGCATGCTCGGCCTCGACAAGACTGTCGAAATCGGAGCCCGGCTGACTTCGATAATCGGAACCAATGCGGAAACCAGGATCCGCTCTTCCGCGTCGATCCTCGGCGACAAGGATCATGTCGAACGCCTCTTCGGCATCGACCTGGCCGGTAACGGAAACCTGTTCGATTGTGCGGTCCACACGTCAGGTGCCTTTACCATTATCGAGATCGAGCCGCATACGGCAGGCGACCTCGAACGCCAGATCGCCACGCTGCGTCCGATCATGGCGAGGCTCGACAAATTCGACCGTCCCGAGACGCTGGCGGGTGAAGCCGCGCGGCAGTTGCGCATGGTTCTCGGCATCGACCGGGTCATGGTCTACCGTTTCCGCGACGACCTTTCGGGCGAAGTCATTGCCGAAGCTAAGAGCGACGACATCGAGGCTTTCTATGGCCTTCGCTACCCGAAGTCCGACATTCCCGCCCAGGCGCGCGCGCTTTACGTTCGCAATCGCTTCCGCATCATCAGCGACGTCGAGGCGGAGCCGGTCCCGATCCTTCCCGAGTTCTCACTCGAGGGCGAACCACTCGATCTCAGCATGAGCACGCTGCGCGCGGTCTCGCCGATCCATATCGAATACCTCCACAACATGGGTGTCGGCGCCTCGCTTTCGATTTCGATCATTATCGACGGCAAGCTGTGGGGCCTGTTCGCCTGCCACCATTACGGCCCCAAGCTGCTGCCCTATTCACAGCGCACCGCGGCTGAGCTGTTCTCCGAGCTCTTCTCGCTGGTCATGGAGCGCGTGCTGGCGCGCGAACTGTCGCACCTGCAGGATGAGGGGCGCGCGGTTCACGACCGCCTCATGCGGGACATTGCCGCTGGCACGCCGCTGACCAAGAGCCTGCCGATGATCGACCCGATCATCGAACGGATAATTCCGCACGACGGTGCCAGCGTGTTCGTGGACGATATTTATGATTCGCGCGGTGCTGCACCGAGCGAGGAAGAGTTTCGTGCGATCGCACCCATCCTCAACGCCGCAGCCACAAGCCGCCTGCTGGCGACCGAGGAACTTGTCGAACGCATCCCACGTGCGGCGAGCTTCGCCGACCGTGCCGTGGGCGCGCTGGTCATTCCGATCTCGCGCAGCCCACGCGACTACCTCGTGCTCTGGCGCAAGCCGCTGAAGCAGGTAGTGAACTGGGCTGGCAATCCCGAAAAGCCGATCGAATACGGACCCAACGGTGCCCGCCTGACCCCGCGCAAGAGCTTCGAGGCGTGGCAGGAAACGGTCGAAGGTCGGGCGGAGCCGTGGACCCCCGCCGAACAGAAGATCGCCGAGGGCCTGCGCGTCACCCTGCTCGAAATCATCCTGCGGCTCACCGACGAGGCCGTGCAGGAGCGAGCCAAGGCGCAGCAGCAGCAGGAACTGCTGATCGCGGAACTCAATCACCGCGTCCGCAACATTCTCAACCTCATTCGCGGACTCGTGAACCAGTCGAAGGCGGAGGCGAGAGATATCGAAGCGTTCGTCGAAATCATCAGCGGCCGCATCGGCTCGCTCGCCATGGCGCACGACAACATCACCAAGGGAAACTGGTCGTCTGCCCCGTTGAAAGATCTCATCGACAGCGAAGCCAAGGCATACCTCAGCGGCCAGCTGACCGAGCGGGTCGTCGTCACGGGCCCCGATGTCGAAGTCTCGCCGGAAGCCTACACCGTTTTGGCGCTGGTGCTCCACGAGATGATCACCAATTCGGCGAAATACGGTGCGCTGAGCGACAACTCCGGCACTGTAACCGTCGCCATCGAACGGGACGCGGAGAGCGATCTGCGGATTTCCTGGCGCGAGACTGGCGGACCGCCGGTCAAACCGCCCAAGCGGCGCGGGTTCGGCAGCACCATCATCGAACGCTCGATCCCGTTCGAACTGAACGGCAAGTCCTCTGTCGACTACAAGCTCGCCGGGATTGAAGCGGAATTCTGCATTCCCGCTCGTTTCGTCGAGTCGAAGTCCAGCGATACCACAGGGAAGAGCGAGGCTCGTCAGAAAGCCGTGAATCCCGAGATCGGCACAATCCCGGAAACCGTCCTGCTGGTCGAAGACAGCATGATCATCGCCCTCGATACCGAGGATTGCCTGCGCGAACTGGGTGTCGGTGATGTGCCGGTTGCAAGTTCCGTGGCGGGTGCCCTCAGCATCCTTTCGAAGTCGGCGCCCGACATCGCCATTCTCGACTACAATCTCGGTCAGGAGAACAGCGAGGAAGTTGCCGCAGAACTGTCGCGCCGCGGCATCCCGTTCTGGCTCGCCACCGGATACGGCGAGATGCGCGATCGGCTGGACGAAATCGGCGCCAGCGGCCTGCTGGTCAAACCGTATGGTCGTGACGAACTCGTTTCGATCCTCGCCAGCTTCAAGCCGGACGAACCCGCCGACGCCTAATTGAAGAATCGCTGCTGGTAATAGAACGGCGCGGCAATGGCTTCGCCGGCATCGTTGGTTGCTGGCTTGAAGCGTAACTTCTCCATCACCAGCCGGCAGGTCGCCTGATCCGTGTCCGGGAACGGGCTGGGCCGGTAGACCGAGCAATTGGTGGCGCGGCCGTTGGGCTGCACGGTCACCTTGACGATGACCGATGTGCCGATCCGCGCCTCGCGACCTCCGGGCGGTACAGGGAAGTCGCGCGCCGAGTTGAGCTGTCCCGAAATTATCTCGGGCTTGGTCGCCATGCCTCCGCCGCGCCCGTTGCCACCATTACCGCTTCCCTTTCCGCTGCCCGAGCCGGCCGACCCGGTTCCCGAACCGCTGTCCGTAGCTCCGGACGTGTCGGCCGCCCCGGTTGAGGACGCGCGCGGGGCGGGCTTGTCTTCCTTCATCCGTACCTTGGGCGTGGGCGCGGTGTTCGGCTTGGGAACGGCATCCTTGCCAGGATCGCCCTGCGCGCCTTCGGGTTCGGGAGCTTCCGGTTCCTCTGGTGCGGTCACCGTGACAGTGAATGCCGACACGACGGTCCGCTCCACCGTAGCCACTGCCCCAGGAGCGAAGCTACGTATCAGCACGTAGAAGATTCCCAAATGAATCAACACTATGAGGAAGATAACCCAGACATTGGGCCGCTTCCTGATTGCTGTGTAACGGGTTACCTCTTCCTGCATCCAGCAATAACGACAAACGCCGCCTCCGTGTTCCTATGCGGGTCGATCAAGTGCGATCGCGGCCCGGAGGAGAATTGAATGACGGTATCGACCGGATTGCAACCCACCCTCCCTGCCAAGCGCAGCCAGGACCTGCGGCAAATCGCGATAGCGGGAGTTGCCTGCATCGGTTTCACGGCTTTCGCCTATTTCAGCATCGACCTGACGCGCAGCGGTGGGCGGATCGCGTCGATCTGGTTGCCGAATGCCCTCGCAGTTGCCTTCCTCCTGCGGTTTCGGATGAGAACGGAGTGGGCGATATTGGTTGCGATGGGAGCAGGGAATGTCGCTGCCAATCTGCTGCAAGGTGACGACCTTGGTCACGCGCTGATGCTGTCGAGTGCCAACCTGCTTGAGATCGTGATAGCGACGCGCCTGTCGCGCCATTGGTGCAAGGGGGCACCACAAATGGACGACACCGGGGACCTGCTCAGGTTCAGCCTGGCTGCCGGTCTCGTCGCGCCTGTATCGTCGGCACTTGTCGCCTCTCTCGCGCTTGCGGAAAGCGTGGCGGAACTGGAGGCCATCTACCTGAAATGGGCCATCGCCGATGCCCTGAGCCTGCTGATCCTTGCGCCAAGTTGCATGATCGCAATCGATGCCATCCGGAACCGGCGGCGGCCGACGCGACAGGAACTTGCCGAATGGCTGGTGCTGTCGGTGTTCGGCACGAGTGTGACCTTGGTCATCTTCCTGCAGAACGCTTACCCTCTGCTGTTCCTCGTGCCCCCCGTGGTCGTGGCGCACGCCTTCCGGCTTGGTCTCCTGGGAACCGCATTTTCGACGATGAAGGTTGCCATCATCGCGATGGTCTGCACGGAATTGGGCAACGGTCCGATCAATCTGCTCGCCTATGATAGGAGCGAGCAGCTGTTGGTGCTGGAAGCCTTCCTCGCCTCGGCAATCGTTGTCGGCCTCCCGGTTGCCGCAATCCTGGCGACTAGGAAGAGGATGACCGACGCTCTGATTACGCAAAGGTCCGAACTGGCTCTGCTTGCCGAAAACGTCACCGACGCCATCCTGAGATACGACGAGCACGGGCTTTGCACCTATGCTTCGCCCTCGACCCTCAACGTGCTGGGAATGCCACCCGAAAAGTTCGTCGGCCTTTCTCCGAGCGAGCGGCTGCACCCGGATTCGTACGACAGCATACGTGCGGTCGAGGAGCGGTTGCTTTCTGGAGCCAGTCCCAAGGAGCGTTTCACATACCGCCGCTATCTCGATGCGCCAGACGGCTCGCCCGTCTTCATCGAAGCCGACTGCGCCGTCGCGACCAATGCGCGTACGGGCGCTCGCGACGGAATCGTCGTCTCGGCTCGCGATGTCACGGCCAGGGTCGAGCTCGAGCAACGTTTGAAACGCGCCATGCGCCACGCCGAAAACGCGGCGCGTGCCAAGGCCCAGTTCCTTGCCAACATGAGCCACGAGATCCGCACGCCGATGAACGGTGTGCTGGGCTTTGCGGAACTGCTGCAGCGGCAGGGCCTTGAAGGCGATGCCGGACGCTATGCCAGACTCATCGAACGGTCGGGTCGTTCGATGATGATGCTGCTGAACGACATCCTCGACATCTCGAAGATCGAATCGGGGAAACTGGTCGTTTCGTCAGAACCGATACTTCTGAGCCAACTGGCGGCGGACTGTGTCGAGCTCCATGCTACGCAAGCCGAACGCAAGGGGATCAATCTCGACCTCGTCTTCGACGAGGATCTCCCGCGCCACATCGAAAGCGATCCCCTTCGCCTGCGCCAGATCCTCCTCAACCTGATCGGCAATGCGATCAAGTTTACGGAGACCGGAACGATCATCGTTTCCGTCATGCGAGAAGGGAAACGGTTGTCCCTTTCCGTGGAAGACAGCGGGATCGGGATCGACGAAGCACGGCTGGAGACAATCTTCGATCCGTTCGTCCAGGCCGAGGGTGACACGACACGCCGGTTCGGAGGCACGGGCCTCGGGCTCAGCATCTCGCGCCAGCTTGCGCAGCTGCTAGGCGGCACCCTCACCGTCGATTCCATGCCCGGAGTCGGATCCCGCTTCGCCTTGCGCATCCCCATCGTGGAACCCGACATTGCCGCGGCCTCGCCTGAGGAAAGCGGGCAATCGAAGGTGAGTGCTCCCCCGGGCGGACGCGTACTCCTGGCCGAGGATCACGACGTGAACCGCATGCTCGTGACCGCGATGCTCGAGGAGCTCGGTCAGGAAGTGGAAGTGGTACACGATGGGGTTTCTGCCATCGAGGCCATCTTCGACGCCCAGGCCGGCGGGCGCATGTACGACCTCGTGCTGATGGATATCCAAATGCCGGGCTGCGACGGCTATGCCGCAACGAGAACGGTGCGGGCCGGGGGAATTGGTCCAGACCAGCTCCCGATCGTGGCACTGACAGCCAATGCCTATCCCGAGGATATCGCCGCTGCCCAGGACGCGGGAATGCAGGCACATCTTGCAAAACCCCTGGTGTTCGAGGACCTGGCGGCTGCGTTGGCGCGATGGCTGCCGGTGCGGATTATCGACGATGCGCGCGAGCCACCCCGCATACCGGCACGCAAGCCGGCTTCCACCGCCCCTGAACTCAACGATCGCTGGGCCCTTCGACGCAGCGAGGCCATCGAGGCAGTGTCCAATGCAGTCCGCTGCGGGACAATGGATGGTGAGGGGATCGAGGACCTGGCGCGCACGGTCCACAAGCTTGCCGGGACTGCGGGCATGTTCGGTGAGGAAGAATTGGGCGTCCGTGCCGCAGCGCTGGAGCGTGCCCTGCGCTCGAGCGTCGAACCCGAAGTCCGTCAGCGCCTCGCCGAGGAGTTGCTGCAGGCGGCCTAGGACCGGCGCATGAAAAAGGGCGGCCATTCCGAAGGATGACCGCCCCTAGTCTTGTCCGGCCCGGAGTAAGCCCCCGGTGCCTTATTGTCTTAGAAGCCCCAGATGAGCGACGCGGTGAATGCGCGCGGCGGGCCGATGTTCACGAACGCACCCGAAGTCGTCAGGCCGGTCGAAGCCGAACCGATGTAGACTTCATCGAGCAGGTTGGTGACGTTGATCTGGACGTACGCCTTTTCGAGGTCTTCGTTGAAGTGACCCAGCGAGAGGCGCATGTCGAGATCGGCCACGGTGTAACCCGGAAGCTCGACGGTGTTGATGTCGTTCAGATAGCGGACGCCGGTGCGCTTGATCTGCGCGCCGAGTTCCACCGGACCAAGTTCGGCCTGGGCGCGAGCGCCGAGGGTGAACTTCGGAGCGCCGGCTTCACGCTTGCCGGCAGTTGCAGCGAACGAGTTGGCACCGGTCTGGACGTCGTCCTTGATGTCCGACTTCAGGTAGGAACCGAAGACATAGAGCAGGAACGGGTCCGAAGGCTTCCACGAGATGCTGCCGTCGATACCGTACTTGTCGACCGTGCCCAGGTTGCGGGTGATGGTACGGTCAAGAACCGGATCGTAGGCCGAGGCCAGTCGGTTGTTGTAGCGGTTGAACCAGCCCGAAACCTGAGCCTGGACGTTACCGGTCTGGTAGCGGAGGCCGAGGTCGAACGAGTCCGAGGTTTCCGGAACCGGTGCAACACCGACGAAGAGCGAGCCGTAGAGGCTGTCCGTGCCCGGGACCGACAGGTTCTTCGCGTAGCTTGCGAAGACGCTGAAGGCGTCGGTGAAGTTGTAGGTAAGGCCTACGTTCGGGAGCAGCTTGTCGTACTTGTACTTCGCCGAAACCGGCGCGACGTAGCTCGGGTTGGCTGCCACGTAAGCTGCGATGTCGGCGTCGCCGTTGATGCAGTTCACGTTGCCCGATGCGTCGGTCGTAACGCAGTACTGGTTCAGGTCACGCGAGAAGAACGGTGCACGCACACCCACCTGGGCAACGAGGTTACCGAACTCGCCACGATACTCGGCCGAAACCTGGTTCAGCGTAGCATACGAAAGGCGGTTACGCTTCTGGGGCGCAACGCCATCGTTGTCGAGCAGCGGATCGTTGATCGGGAAGACGTCTACCGGCTCGCCGTTCGGCAGCAGCGAACCTGCGGTGCCGGTCTGACGGTGACGCGCGCGGTCGAAGGTGTAGGCCAGACGAACGCGGTTGTTGGCGTCGATGTCGTAGATCAGGTTGGCGATCACGCCATAACGACGGGTCTGCGTGTGGCTGGGCGACAGGATCGTCACGTAGTCCAGCGTATCGCCGTCACCGTTCAGGTCGGTGCCGCCGAAGTAGTAGTACTGCGTCGAACGGTTGTTGCGCTGCGGGTTACGCGCATCGGTCCGGAAGATGCCGCCGGTGAAACCGTCGGGCGAGAAGCCTTCGTAACCGATCGAGGTGCCACCGCCGTTCGCCTTCACGTACTGGAAGCTCGGGTCGACCGTGAGGGTCAGCGAGTCGCCGATCGAGAAGCGCGAGTTGCCGCGGATGTTGCCCGTGTTCGAGGGGTTGTAACGACGCTCGAAGGGAGTGCCGCACGAGTTGTAGCGGTCCTGAACGCCATTGACGCCGTCGACAAGGGTACAGGGCGTGCCGTCCGACAGGTCGTAGAAGCGGTCTTCCGGATCCTGGATGGCGTAGGTTTCGATACCGCTGAAGTTCGACGGCGAACCGTTGAAGTTGTTGCGGTTCTGGTTGTAGTGGCCAGCGATCGAGATGAAGTCGCCATTGTCGCCCAGCGGCTGGAACAGCTTGGCGTTGTACTGCTGCTTGTCGACGCCGCCGTAGTTCGAGAAGGTCGAGTCATTCTCGGTACGCGAAGCGCTGATGTAGGCCTTGAGGCCACCGGCGGTCAGTTCACCGGTCTCGATCTTGCCGAAGAAGCGGTACATCATGCGGTCGCCCGGGTCGCCGCGCGAAATGATGTTGCCGTAGGTGATGCTGGTCAGGACGCCGAACTCGTCGTCGGGAACCTTTGAGCGGATGTTGATCGTACCGCCGGCTGCCGAAGCGGTCGGGCTGTCGACGTCGGTCGAACCGAGGCTGACGGTCGCATACTCGATGATTTCGGGGTCGAGCATCTGGTTGGTGTAGAGCGCATAGTTACCCGAGTCGTTCAGCGGAACGCCGTCGAAGGTCTGCGAGATACGGTCCGACGAGAAGCCGCGGATGGTGAAGCTGCCACCAAGCGAACCGAACGGGTCGTTGTTGGTGAAGCTGACGCCCGGGACGAGGTTCAGCGTGTCGTTGATCGTCTGGCCGGGGGTCTGGCGCCCGATCAGTTCGGAGTCGATCTGGACCTTCGCCTTGGGCGAATCCGGAATATCGACGCCACCGACATCGGTTGCGCGGGCGCCCGAAACGACGATGACGTTTTCGTCGTCGAAGTCGGCCGAACCGGTTGACTGGGCTGCTGCTGGCGAAGCGACCATTGCGCTTGCTGCAATGCCGACCGCCGAAGCAGTCAGGAGATATTTGAACTTCATTCTGAAGACCCCTTACGTGTCCGAAACTATGTGCTCAAAGGAAAGCGGTGCCCGGTTATTCCGGTGACGTTTCGGCAAAGCGGAGGATTTATGACAGAGTCAAGACAACCGTGGCCGCATTGACTCACGAGTACCGGAAATCCCGAATAAATCGCTTTAAACCAGATATTTAGATATGTTGCAGAAAGGCAACGCGGGATAACTTTTCCAGCTATCCCGCGAATTCCTGCCAATTATGCTGCAACGCAACGTCCCTAAACGAGATTGATCTCGCGCAGGCGCTGCAAGAGGAAATCATGACTCGAAATCGGTTCGGGATGATCCTCCGGCCGCTCGGGATCGATGCACGAGGGCAGCGTTTCGATGACGTAGTCCGGCCGGAAATGCAGGAAGAACGGCATCGAATAACGTGCCCGGTAAGCGGCCTCCCCGCGCGGGTTGACGACGCGGTGGGTGGTCGAACGCAGCCTGTTGTTGGTCAGGCGATCGAGCATGTCGCCGATATTGACCACCAGCGCACCTTCGGGCGGCGCGACAGCCTTCCACTCGCCCTGCGCAGTAAGTAGTTCAAGTCCGGCCTCTTCTGCTCCCAGCAAAAGCGTGATGGTGTTGATGTCGCCATGCGCCGCCGCGCGGATCGCGCCCTCGGCCTCGGCACCTTCCAGCGGCGGATAACGCAGCAGGCGCATCACCGAATTGCCGTCCTTGACGGTGGCGGCAAAATAGTCGCGCTCCAGGCCGAGGTGCAGTGCGATGCCCTCGAGCACGCGCGCGCCAGCCGCTTCGAACGCGGAATAGAGTTCGCTGAAGGTCTCGCGAAATCCTTCGACCTCTGACGGCCAGACGTTGTCGGCCATGTACTGGGCGAGCGGGTGACCTTCGGGAAGCTCGCGCCCGACGTGCCAGAATTCCTTGAGGTCGTGGACCTTGGCGTCCTTGGCCTTTTCGGTCCCGAACGGGGTGTAGCCGCGCGCGCCGCCGCCGCCGGGAATGTGATAGGCCCGCTTGGCCTCTTCGGGCAGCGCGAAGAAGGCCTTCGACATCGCTTCGGCGCGGTCGATCAGTTCCTGCGGGATGCCATGGTCGCGGATTACGGCGAAGCCATACTCCTCGAAGCTGCGTCCCAGGTCGTCGGCAATGGTTTCCAGCGGCTGTGCGAGTGACACAACCGCAATTTCGGTTTTCGAGTCGGTCATAATGTGTGCGCCCTTAATACGGGAGGAAGAGTCCCGCCAGCGCCGCGCTCATCAGGTTGGCGAGGCTGCCGGCGGCCAGAGCGCGCAATCCCAGCTTGGCGATGACCGGTCTTTGATTTGGCGCAAGCCCGCCAGTCACGGCCATCTGGATGGCGATCGAGCTGAAGTTGGCGAAACCGCACAGCGCGAAAGTGACGATGGCGCGACTGCGCTCTGGGAGGGCCGATCCGTCCATAGCGCCGAGCTCGATAAAAGCGACGAACTCGTTGAGCACGATCTTGGTACCGAACAGACCGCCAGCTGCGCCCGCTTGATCCCAAGGAATGCCAATTAAAAACATGACCGGCGCGAAAACGAAGCCGAGCAGCTGCTGGAAGCTGACGTCGGGATAGCCAAACCAGCCGCCGATCCCGCCAAGGATGCCGTTGGCGAGTGCCACCAGCGCAACGAAGACCATGACCATCGCGCCAACCGCGACCGCCAACTTGACACCGGTCTGGGTTCCCTGCGCCGCCGCTTCGATCAGGTTGGCAGGCTTGTGACCTTCCTCGAAGGTTTCGGCCACCTCGACTTCGTGCGGCTTGCCGCTCTCTGTGAGTGCTGCCGGACCTTCGGCGCTGATACGCGCATCGGGCAGCTTGACCTCGGCCATTTCGGCCGCGTCACGCGCAAGGTCGCTCTCGTCGTCGGGCATGATGATCTTGGCCATCAGGATGCCGCCGGGTGCGGACATGAACGCAGCAGCAAGGAGGAAGGGCACCGCTTCCGAGCCGATGAAGCTGGCATAGGCCGCAAGGATCGTGCCCGCGACACCAGCCATGCCAACAGCCATCAGCGTGAACAACCGGCTCGGCGTGAGCGCCGCGAGATAGGGGCGCACCACCAGCGGGCTTTCAGACTGACCGACGAAAATGTTGGCCGCGCTACCGAGCGCCTCGACCTTGCTAATTCCGGTAATCCAGCCGATCGCCCCGCCGACCCAGCGCACCAGTCTCTGCATGATGCCGAGGTGGTAGAGGATCGAGACGATCGCGGCGAAGAACACGATCACCGGCAGCGCGGCGATGACGAAGGTGTTGGCGAAAGGGTTTGTATCCATCGGACCGAATACGCTCGTAATGCCGACCTTGGAGAAGTCGAGCAGCGCGATCACCCCGTTCGAAAGGCCCTGGATCAGTTGCACGCCCCACGGGGTGCGCAATACCAGCAGTGCCATGAACGCCTGCAACGCAAACGCCGCCCCAACGACCCGCAGCTTGATGCGGCGCTTCCCAGTCGAAAGCAGGAAGGCGATCGCGAGGATCGCGACGATGCCGAGCAGATTGATGACGATAGGCGGCATGGTGCGAAATCCTCGAAGGGCGGACAAGTTGCGGATGAAATCAACGGCTGTCTTGCGCGTGGCGGGCCGTTAGTCAATTTTCGCGCCCTATCGCAGCATCGCCTGTGAACAGCTTGTGAAGGACCCCGAATGACCGACGCCATCGCCAACGAGAAGCAAATGGCCGCAGCCGCCATGCCGCGGGCCCTGTTCGTCTACACGCTTCTCTATGGCGGCATGACCGTGCTTGCAGGCGTCCTGGCGTTCAAGCAGGTGCGCCTTGTGCCGAGCGACCTGGCAGTCGAGGCGGGCATTTTCCCCTACCTGCTGCTGGTGGTGATCTCGAGCACGCTTGCCCAGCTTTACGGGCAGGCGCGCGCCAATCTGCTGGTGATCTGGGGCTTCGTTCCGCTCGCCATCTCGGCCTTGCTTATCTTCCTCGTGCTTGGCCTGCCGGCTTCGCCCGACATGGATGCGACCCGGCTTGGCGCTTTCGAGACCGTGCTTTCGAGCACCCCGCGCATCATGGCGGCAGGCCCCGCGGCGTATGGCGTATCGCTGCTGCTCAACGTCTGGATCTTCGCGCGCCTGCGCGGCACGGGCGATGGCGGCGGCACCGCATCGCTGATGATCCGCGGTGCGATCGCATCCGCCCTGAGCCAGGCGATCGATTCGGTGATCTTCATCACCCTCGCCTTCTACGGCGAGTTCCCGATCACCAATCTGCTGATCGGCCAGGTGATCGCCAAGGTCGTGCTCAGCATCGTCCTCGTGCCCTTCCTCATCACCGGCGGAGTGGCTTTCGCCCGCTGGCTGGACGCACGCTAGGCCGAACAGCTCGCCCCGCCGAGGACGCAGAAACGCGCGCAATGCGGGTGGTTGAGGGCGATATCGCCCGCAGCCTCCGCCAGTGTCGCACCCATGTCGAAGCCTGCCTCGTAGGGCAGCAGCGTGCAGGCGGCGACGCGCGGCGCACTCTCTCCCTTGCGGTGGACCACCATGCGGCTGGTGGCGCACATGACCTCTGCGGACGACTTGCCGAGGATGTCCCAGCAATCGGTCGTGATCTCGGCGATGTCCCGGGTCGCGTC
Source organism: Qipengyuania sp. RANM35 (assembly GCF_041021145.2). Lineage (NCBI taxonomy): Bacteria > Pseudomonadati > Pseudomonadota > Alphaproteobacteria > Sphingomonadales > Erythrobacteraceae > Qipengyuania > Qipengyuania sp. RANM35. Next base: position 2,064,249 of record NZ_CM196433.1, read on the forward strand.
CATCTCGGGGAACAGCACCAGCCGCGCCGGATCGCGGGCGTCGATGGCGATGCCCCGGTCGGCGAACAGCTTCGCATATCCATCGCGGGCGGTTTGCTCATCCTCGTGGGGGAGAAGACGCCCGGCGACGGCAATCGAGAAGCCATTTTCCGACAGCCACACGAGGCCTTCCATCGCCGGATCCCAGCTGCGCAAGCCCCGCTCGGCTTCGTGCATGGGTTTGGTATGATGGTCGAGGCTGACGCGCAGCGTGAGCCTGTCGCCATACGCCTCGCGCAGTGCCAGCAAGGCCTCCTCGTGCCGCCGCATCGGACGCATGGCATTGGTTAGCACCAACACCTCGAACCCGCGCGACAGGGCCGCATCGAGCATCGGCAGGATTTCGGGGTTCATGAAGGGCTCGCCGCCCGTGAACCCTATCTCGCGCGTGCCGAAGCCGTGGGCCTCGTCAAGGAAGGTGGTCGCATCCGCGAGAGTCAGATAGACCAGCGCATCATTGGTTGGGCTGCTCTCGATATAGCAGGTCGCGCAGGCGAGATTGCACAGCGTTCCGGTGTTGAGCCAGAGCGTTTCGAGCCTGACCAGCGGCACCGTAGCGCGCGCTTCCCCCTTCGCGGTGACATGCGGATCGACGAACTTTTCGCGCAGGAGAGGCGGTGCCTCCACCGCGAAGGGCGAGGGTCCGACAGGCGCGTTGCGGCTCGCCATCAGGACAAAGCCCGGCGCATTCTGGCCACCAGTGCGGCGTATTTCTTGGGCAGGCCGCCGAACACGGTCGGCTCCCACGCACTGAAGGCAGCCGCCTTGGAAATCTCGCTGCGGGTCGGATAGGCGATGATCGCACTGCCGAGCGCGAAGGTGCTGCTCTTGCCCGTGATCGACTGGGTGAAGGGCAGCAGCAGCTCGCCGGCATTCCTGCCGACGATACTCACACCGAGTACCTTCTTGCCCTTGAGCACCATCTTCATGTGGCCCTTGACGTAACCCTCGGCGACGGCGCGTTCGTTCTCGGAGAATTCCTCGCGGACGACCGTGATCTTTTCTCCATGCGCCTTGCGGGCATCGGCCTCGGTCATGCCGATCTGCGCGACTTCCGGTTCGGTATAGGTGCACCAGGGAAGCGCCTTATAGTCGACCTTGGTCGGCAGGCCGGTGACGATCTCTAGCGCGACGTTGGAGCCCTCGTATCCCGACACATGGGTCAGTCGTGGGCCCGCCCGGCAATCGCCGATCGCGTAAATGCCCTTCACCGAAGTGCGACGGCGGGCATCGACCCTGAAGCCGTTGCCGCCAAGGGCGATGCCCAGATCCTCCGCTCCGAACCCGCGGACCCGTGCCCTGCGTCCTACGGCGAGCAGCAGGTGCGTGCCTGAGAGGGTCTCACCGCCATCGGTATGGACCGTGGCTTGTCCGGCCTCGCCTTCAACCTTGTTCGCCGCCCCGCGCACGAAGCGCACGCCTTCGCCCTTCATCGTATCGACCACGACCGCCACCGATTCCGGATCGTCGCGGCCCATGAGGTCGTGAGGCTCAATCACCGTCACCTCGCTTCCGAGACGGCGAAAGCTCTGCGCCATCTCCATGCCGATCACCCCGCCCCCGATGATGACGAGATGCCCCGGCAATTCGTCGATTTCGAACAGGTTCTCGTTGGTGAGGTAAGGAACATCGTGGATGCCCTCGATCGGCGGGACGACCGGTTCGGAGCCGGTCGCGATCACGATGCGCGGAGCATGCAGGGTCCGGCCCGCGACCTCGACCGACTGCCGCCCGGTCAGCCGAGCATGGCCGAGCAGGACCTCGCAGCCCATTTCCTCGAAGGTCTCGACCGAATCGTGATGCTCGATCCCGGCGATGGCATCGCGGATATGGCCGCGCACGCCGGTCCAGTCGACCTGCGGAGCCGCCAGCGTAACTCCGAAGCGCTTCTCTTCGCGCGCTTCGGCAGCGCGTCTTGCCGCCGTGATCAGAGCCTTCGACGGGACGCAGCCGTTGTTGAGGCATTCGCCCCCCATCTTGTGGCCCTCGATCAGCGCCACCTTCAGGCCGAACAGCGCGCAGCCGCCCGCTGCGGTTAGCCCCGCGGCCCCGCCGCCGATCACGATTACGTCATGGGTGAATTTCATCGCCTTGCCCCGTAACCCGAAATCCCTAGGAAACGAAACGGGACTTCAACACCAAGAGGGTTTCGTCATTTCGAGGATACTGGTTACTGGTGCCGCGGGCCTGCTCGGCGGTGAGGTGTGCGCGCGGCTCGTCGCCCGTGGTCACAGCGTCACGGCGATGGTCCATCGTACGCCGGATATCCTCGCGAATGACGGGACCAAGGTTGCGGTTGGCGAGATCGTGGCGGGCGACGTGTCGCTGCCGCGTATGGGCTGGAGCGAGGAGGAATTTGCCCGCATAGCTGGCGGACACGATCTCCTCATCCACTGCGCTGCGAGTGTGCGCTTCGATCTCGAGGAGGCGGACTATGCCGCGGTGAATGTCGGCGGCACGGCCAATGCCATCGCCCTCGCCGAGGCAGGGGGTATGCGTTTCCTGCATGTCTCCACCGCCTATGTGTGCGGCGATCGAAACGGCCCGATCAGCGAAGACGATCACCTGCCCGAGAGCGGCTTTGCGAACGGCTATGAGGCGAGCAAGGCCGCGGGCGAGCGGCTTGTGCACAGCAGTGACCTGCACTGGGCCGTTGCTCGGCCCTCGATTGTAGTCGGAGAACACGCGAGCGGCGCGATCAGGCAGTTCGACACTACCTATGCCGCGTTCAAGCTGATTGCCGAAGGTCGGGTGCGCCACATGGCCGCAACTCCTGGGGCGACTCTCGATTTCGTGCCGATCGACCATGTCGCGGGCGGCATCGTGGCCATCGCCGAAAACATGGTCGAAGCGTCCGGTCGGACATTCCACCTCGTTGCGGGCCGAACACTGCCGATCGAGCGCTTCATTCACGCCATCGGCGCCTATCCGCAGTTCCACGAACCGGCGCTGGTCGAACCGGAGAGGTTCGATCCGGCGAGCCTGCCCGCGCTCGAACGCCGCCTCTACAAGCGGGTTGCTGGCCTTTACGCCGCCTACTTCCAGCGCGACCCCCAATTTGACGACAGTGCCTTTCGCGCCCTTACCGGAAGTGCATGCCCTCCGACCGGCGAACCCTACATCCGGCGCTTGATCGACCATTGCATTGCAGTCGGCTTCCTCTCCGCCGGCTAGCGGATATCGGGATAGTTCTCCGCCATCCGGTGGCGCAGGCCGATAGCCCACAGGATGCCGACCTTGAAATAGATCCAGTTGGCCTTGAGCGGACCCCATGCGGCGATCCTGCGGTCGGAAGTAATCACCCAGCGCGGCACCATGCGGGTTTTCCCGAGGCGCGCAAATTTCACGCACAGGTCCGCTTCCTCCATCACCGCATCACCCGGTGTGCAGCCTCCGATGGCGAGGAAATCCGCGCGGCGGAAGAACATGGCATGATCGCCGAACAGCAGCCTGACCCCTCGCACGAACAGGTGCGGACGAGTGATAAGCGGCGCGTACCAAGTCTTGATCCAGTTGTGTGCCGTTGTCCCCCACCGGGTCTTGTCCGGTCCCCGAATGAGCGGGGTGAAACTTGCCAGCGCAATCCGCTTGTCGGCCAGTGTCGCTTCGATCACGCAGACCATGTCGAAAGGTGGCAGGCTGTCGGCGTGAACGACGCACACCAGCTCTCCCTGCGCCTCGGCCACGCCGTGGTTGATCTGCAGCGCCCGGCCCTTTTCGCACTCGATCACCCTCCAGCCCGCCGCCTGGGCCAGCTCGGTCGTCGCATCGGTGCTGCCGCCATCGACCAACACGATTTCGTAAGGGCGCGGATCAAGCTTGGCCAGGTGCGCGGCTAGCACCGGGAGGGCCTTTGCCTCGTCGAGCGCCGGGATGACCAGGCTGACGCTCACTGGAGTTCCGGCCAGCTGGCGAGGTCTTCCGGCGTATCTATGTCAGCGAGTTCGGGAAGGATGGCAGGGCCGATGCCGCGCACAGCAAGGCGCGAGAGGGTTTCGGCGAAGACCGAAGGCGTGCTCCATGCCATGTTCTCGAACAGGAACGGCACCGGTTCCCTGTGGCCGATGAGGTAATATCCACCGTCGGTCGCCGGGCCCAGCACCACCGAACGCTCGACGAGGGCATCGGCTGCGGCGCGCAGGATCGGTGCTGAAATTCCCGGGCAATCGCTGCCGATGATGATTGCCGGAGTCGGGACCCGGTCAAGCCTCTCGCCAAGATCGCCCTCGCCCTGTTCTACAAGGTCGAAATCATCGCCGAAGATCTGCCTGAAATCCGCAATCTCGCCGCCGGTCACCCGCAGTTCGACCGGAAGGCCCGACGCACGAGCCTCCGCAAGCGTGTGGTCGAGTAAGCGCCGGTAGAGTTCTGCTGCGCCTGTTTCGCCCAATGCCGGGATCAGCCTTGTTTTCACCAATCCCGGCTGCGGCAGGCGCGCGAAGATGACGAGCCTCACCGCTTCCATGGGTCGTCAGGTGCTCTTGTCGGTCTTGCTTTGCGCGACCTGTGCCAGCGAGCCTCCGAAGTGGCGGAACGCAGTCTCGTTGAGCGTGGCATCGGAAATGTCGAGCGTAAGAGTGGCGACCTCCTGGCCATCGGCGTCGAGCAGCCGTCCATGCGCCTGTCGGTCCGAGACGATAGCGATGGCGATCCCCATCGCGTCACTGCCGCCAGCACTACGGAATTCCTGGCGGACGACGGAGCAGATCGTATCGTGATCGAGCCCGGCAAGCGATGCACCATCCACAATACAACGATCGGGCGTCTCGTTCACGGCAATCCCTTCTCCTGGAGTGGTGGTGCAGCTGGCGAGCATCAGCGCCATCGCAATCGTCACACCCTGGCTCATCGCATCACCTTTCGCAGCAGGTTTTCCATCGGGCGGGAGCTTCGTGCAAGCCCCTTGAACCGTAGCTGACCGCCTATTCGCGCAAGGCCGTGTCGCGGAAACGCAGCAGCGGGGTGAGGATGTACTGAAGCACGGTGCGCTTGTCGCCCAGGAGGCTGACGTCAGCGACCATGCCCGGGCCGATCGCAAGGTCACCCTTGTCCGATGGCAGCGCCTCGGCCTCGGTCCGTACGCGAACGAGGTAATAGACCTCGCCCCGCTTCTCGTCGACGATCGAGTCCGGGGAGATCGTCACGACCTTGCCTTCGAGCTTGCCGTAGACGGCCTGGTCGAAGGCGGTGATGCCGATGCGTGCCTGTTGTCCGATACGGACCGTGCCGATGTCCTGCGGGCGGATCCTGACTTCGACGAGCAGCGTGTCGTCCGAAGGAGCGATCTCCACCAGCGGCTGGCCGGTCGAGACCGCACTGCCGCGCGTGTTGACCAGCACCCGGTTGACCGTGCCGGCGACCGGCGAGCGCAATGTGGTCCGTGCGAGCCGCTCCTGCAGCGCCGGAATTGCCGCCGACCGTGATCCCAGCTCTGCCTGTGCGAGGGCGAGTTCGTTCGCCGCCTGCGCACGCCAGTCGCGCGCAACGCGGTCGAGATTGGCGCCAGCCTCTGTGACCTGGGCCTGAGCCCGGCCCACGGCCGCGCGCGCACCGGCCAGTTCGGCCTCTGCGCTCGCCGCCTGGCTTTCGGCCCGAACCAGCGACAGGCGCGGCTCGATCCCCTGCTCGACAAGGGGTCGCAAGAGATCGGCCTCCGAACGCGCGGCCGACGAGCGGCTGGCCACGGCATCGACCTGTCGCTCGGCCTCGGTGACCATCTGCCGCGAACGCGCCAGCTGCGCGCGCGAACTGGTGAGGGCGCTCTGGAGGTCGGCCTGGCGCGATGAATAGAGCGCCTGTTCAACCCGTAACTGCCGAGCGGCTTCTTCGTCCGCCGGAGCCGGAAAGCGTGGCGCACGGCCCGCAATTTCGGCCTCCAGCCTGGCGACTTTCATTTCCAGTGCACCTGCCGTCGCGGACGTGCTGCCAAGCGAGGAACCCGTTTCCGTGGGATCGAGACGAAGCAGCGGATCGTCCGCCTTCACGGCCTGCCCCGTCGTGACGAGGATTTCCTCCACCACGCCCCCTTCGAGACTGGAGATGACCTGCAATTCGCTGCTCGAAATGACACGCCCCATACCGCGCACGGTGCGGTCGACCTCGGCAAGCGATGCCCAGGCGAGGAAGATCACAAAGAAGCCGACGATGCCCCAGAACAGCCAGCGCGACGCGGTGCGCGGCTCGATCGCATTGACCATGCCCTCGAGGCGCCCCTCCGCATCGCCTTCGTGTTCGGCGAAAAGCTCCTCACGCTCGCTCACTAGCCTTTGACCTTCTGCGATATGACCGGTGTGCCGCGCGATGCTCGGGCCAGTTTCGACAGGACCTCGTCGCGCGGACCGTCAGCCATGATTTTTCCGTCATCGACAACCACGAGGCGATCGACGAGAGTAAGCAAGGGCTGGCGATGCGTAACGACGATTAGCGTGCGCTTCGCAAATTCGTCCTTCAGCCGCGCGATCAGGTCGGCTTCGGTTTGTGCATCCATGGCGCTGGTCGGTTCGTCCATGACGACGACCGGTGGCTTGCCAGCGAGGGCGCGGGCAATGGCGATCGATTGGCGCTGTCCGCCCGACAACCCCTCTCCCCGATCGACGAGGCGCAAATCGTACCCTCGCGGTATGCGACTGGCGAATGCGTCCGTACCCGACAGGCGCGCGACGCGGAGCATTTCCTCGTCATCGACCGCATTGCGACCGAGAACGATATTCTCGCGAATGGTGCCGGAAAACAGCGCCGGTTCCTGCAGCACCGAAGCTACCGAGTTTCGTAGCGATGCCGGGGCGAGCTGGGCAATATCGATCCCGTCGAACAGCACCATGCCTTCCTCCGGTGGGTAGAGGCCGAGGATCATGCGCGCGAGCGTGGACTTGCCCGAACCCACCCGACCGATCAGGCCGATCTTCTCACGGGGCGCGATCTTAAGGCTCACACCGTCGAGCGCCTTGTTCGCAGCGCCAGGGTACTGGAAAGCGACATTGCGTAACTCGATTTCGCCTCGCGGCTTATCGAGTTCGATAGCATCGGCACCGGGACCCTCGGGGGGGCGCTCCATCAAAGCCCGTACCTGACGATAGGCTGTGCGGGTGGCCGTGATGCGTGACACCAGTTGCGAGATTTGCGCCAGCGGCGCAATCGCCCTCCCCGCAAGGATCGAGCAGGCGATAAGCCCACCCATGGTGAGGCGATTGTCCGCGAGCGAGAAAACGCCGACAATGACGACGCCGGCATACGAAATCGTGCCTGCCGAGGTTGCGAAGGTCGTACCGATTGCCGCAATGAGGCGCTGCTTGAGCGAGACCGCCGCATGGCCTTCAACCGCCTTGCGCCAACGTTCTTCAAAAAGCTGACGCGCCCCTGCGGTCTTCACCGCCTCGATACTGCCGATAGTTTCAACGAGGACCGACTGCTTGTGCAGGCCTTCGTCCATGGCCTTGGCCGAAAGCCGCTGAAGCGCAGGGTGCGCTCCCCAGCCGACAAGGATGACAAGAGGGACTATCAGAGCCGGAACCAGCACGACCCAGCCCCCGATAATCGCGATGACGACCAGGGTGATTATGATGAACGGCACATCGACCACCGCGGCCAGGGTCGCCGAAGCGAAGAAGTCGCGCATGGTTTCCAGTTCGCGCATCAGGCCAGTCAATTGGCCGGTCGAACCCTTGCGCAATTCGAGCCGCATCTCGATCAGGCGCCCGAACACGGTCTCGCCGATTTCCCGGTCGATGTTCATGCCCGCATGATCGACGAAGTAGGCGCGCAGCAATTTCAGCGCGAAGTCGAAGACGATGATGATGCCGAGACCGATCGACAAGGCCGCCAGCGATCCGAAGGCGTTGTTCGGCACCACGCGGTCGTACACGGTCATCGTGAACAGCGACGACACCAGTGCGAAAATATTGATCAGCGTCGCGGCGATGACGACCTTGGAATAGGTCCGCCAATTGGCGCGGATCGGCTCGACCAGCCAGTCGGCCAGCCGCTTGCCCGGCACTTCGACGAGCGGTTCGGCGCTCATTACTCGGCATTCCCCCCTTCGCGCTCGAACAGGTCGAGCAGCCTGCCGGTCCTTGCCAGCAGGAGATAACGAGCCGCATCGAGCTCGGTCAGGCCCTCGATATAGGCGACCGCCGCGCCAAGATAGGCGCTTTGTGCTTCCGATACGTCGAACAGCGACCCGCGCAGCGCGGCGAACCGACGGAACACGACGTCCCGGGTTTGCCGGGCGGAACGATAGGAAGCCTCGAGTGCCACGAGCTGCTTCTCCAGAGCATCGACGTCGGCCCAGACGACCGCGGCATCGCGCTCGCTCTCCTGCTTCACCCGATCGGCAGTCGCTGTCGCGGCATCCGCCCGCGCCTGCGCCTGGTCGATGCGGGCACGCCCGCCTCCGCCGAAGAGGCGGTAACGCAGGTTGAGACTCGCACGGATGTCGTAATCTTCGCGATCCTCGAATACGCCATAGCGACCCGCGTCAATACGCGCAGCGACGCGCGGCGCCTGGCTCGCGCGCGAGTTGTTGACGTCGATCCTTGCGGCCTGCGCCAGCGCCTCGGCGCTCTGGACCTCTGGCGCGTCAGCCGCGGCAGCGACCACGAAATCGCGACTGAACCGCCCGGCCTCGAGCAAGGGCGCACGCCGCAGGAGCGGCGGCGGCTCCATCCCGGTCAGCTCCCGAAAGCGCGCCTCGGCACTGGCGAGACGGCGCTGGAACTGGGCAAGCCGGATCTCGCCGTCGGCACGCAGCGAAGCGACACGGGCCTTTTCGCTGGGTGCCGAAGCCCCCTGTGCAATCCGGTTGTCGACGGCCTTCTCGATATCGTCCTGTGCCGCGACGAAACCTTCCGCGAGGCGGGTCAGCGACTGGTAGGCGAAGACGGAATACCACGTGGTGACAACCTGCGTTACGATCTGTGTGGCGGCAGCATCCCGATCGTGGCCAGCGGCCTTCAGGCGCGCTTCGGCCGCTGCAATCGCGGCATTGATCGCGCCGAAATCGAACACCGTGTACTCGACTTCGGCAAGGGCATCGGTGCGCTTGCTCGGTCGCGAGCGTTCGAGGAGGTTGAAGGGATCGTTGCTGAAATCACGTGCAATCGTGCGAAAGGAATTCACCGAAAGGTCGACCCGCGGTTCGTATCCCGACTTGGCTTCCGCCACCTGTGCCTCGGCAAGGTCGATGCGCGCCTCGGCTTCGCGCCGCACGGCGTTTTCCTGGAGTGCCGCGGCTACGATCCTGCGAAATTCGTCAACGTCCGCGGCACCTTGCGCAAGGTTGAGGATCGGATCGCTCGCAAAGTCGATCGTCAGCGGGCTGCCTTCTGGCTCGGGCAGGTCTGTCGCCTCCTGCGAAGCGGGCAGTACGCTTTCCTGGGCCTGTGCGACAGCAGGGCTGCAAGCGCACAAATACGCTGCAACTACAAAGCAATAAGGCGATTGCTGGATGCGAACCCTGGAAACCACCACAACCCTCTAGCAGTCCGGGCAAGATTCGACAGATAATTCGTGGTGAGCCCTGCTGGGTTCGAACCAGCGACCTACTGATTAAAAGTCAGTTGCTCTACCGACTGAGCTAAGGGCCCGACCACGCGAGCGCCACTAGGCAGATGGCAGGGGATGGTCAAGCGGTCTGACCTTGTTGTTAACCCGCTGGGCCTATAGATTCCGGGTATGAAAACAACAAATGTCGCGCAATTCTGGAAACCCTTGGACGCAAGGGAATCCGCCAGTCGCACGGGTGGGCCTTCCTTCACCCTCGGCAACCGGCTCATGCGCGTCTTCTGGCGGACGAGCTGGCTGGTGCTGGCACGTTGGACACCTCCCCCACTGCATGCGTGGCGCGCCTTCGTTCTGCGCTCGTTCGGAGCGGTGGTCGGAGAAAGCTGCCGCGTCCATGCCAGCGTCAACATATGGCTGCCGGCCAACCTCACACTCAAGGACAATGTCCTGATTGGCCCCGGCGCGATCATCTATAACCAAGGTTACATCACGATCGGCAACGACACGGTCGTGTCGCAGCGTGCGCATCTTTGCGCCAGCACGCACGACGTGAACGATCCCGAGTTCCAGTTGATCCTGCGCCCTGTCGACCTCGGCAATCGTTGCTGGGTGGCTGCAGAGGCATTCGTCGGCCCGGGAGTGGCAATGAGCGACGGTTCGGTGCTCGCGGCACGCGGAGCGCTGTTCGAAGATACCGACCCCTGGACGATCTATCGCGGCAACCCTGCAGCGCCCTTCAAACGCCGCGAAAGGCGAGCTGGCGGAGCGTAAGACCCGTCACCGGGTCCTTCCATCCCGGCGCTACCTCCGCTGCGGGCCGTATTACGAATGGCCTTGTCCGGAAGTGCGGATGCGGGATGGCAAGTTCGGGTGATACCCAGATCCCCCCGCTCCACAGGACGAGGTCGAGGTCGAGCGGTCTGGCACGCCAAGGAAGCCCGCGATGCCGCCTGCCGAAGGCCGCTTCTATTTCCTTGAAAAGGTGGAGGACCTCAGGCGGATCAAGCTGCGTGAGCACGATTGCCGCCGCATTGGCATAGCTGCGCGAGGCAGGACCAACCGGACGGGTCTCGATCACCCGCGATACTGCCACAACATCCATTCCCAGCTCGGCCAGCGCGTCAACTGCGCGGATGATGACGGCACGCGGATTGCCGATGCCCGGCACCCGCATGTTGGAGCCGATCCCGATGAGGTAACAATGCTCGCTTGCCTCGACCATTCCCTCGCCCTAGCGTCCGCGCACCCACAGGGGAACAGGGAGAGAGTGGATGCGGATGAAGGCGATACTGCTGGCGGGTGCGCTGGCCATGGCAGGACAGGCATCGGCTCAGGACACCGCTCCGAGGAAGCTTACCGAACACCAGCAGCGCGTCCACGACATATATCGCGACATCATCGCTTTCCGCACCTCGCGCGGCAATGGCCAGGTCGACGACATGGTCGCCTACCTCTCCAAGCAGTTCCTCGATGCAGGCTTCTCCAAGGATGACATCATGGTCACCGACTATGATGCCAATGGCGACCCGACGCAGGGGTTGATCGTTCGATACAGTGCCAAGGGCAAGGCGAAAGCCAAGCCGATCGTGATGCTGGCGCACATGGACGTGGTCGATGCACGCCCCGAAGACTGGGTGCGCAACCCGTTCGAACTGACCGAGGCGGACGGCTATTTCTACGGCCGGGGCACGACCGACAACAAGTATGGCGTCGCCAATCTCAGCGGGACATTCATCCGGCTCAAGAAGGAAGGGTGGACGCCCAAGCGCGACCTCTACCTCGTCTTCTCGGGCGACGAGGAAAGCGGGATGATCTCGACCCGTGCGCAGGCGAAGTGGGTGGCGGAGAACGTCGATCCCGAATTCATCCTCAACTCCGATGCGGGCGGGATCGGATTGTCGGACGACTTCGCGCCGCTCGCGCAACTGGTGCAGGCCGGGGAGAAGACCTTCGTCTCGTTCCATCTCGTCGCGACCAACAAGGGCGGTCACTCTTCGCGTCCGCGCAAGGACAATGCGCTCTACGACATGTCGCGCGCCCTGCTGGCGATCGAGAACTACAGCTTCCCGGTTCGCGCGACGGAACTGACCCGCAGCTATCTCGGATCGCTCGGCCAGCGGATTCCCGGCGAGGCCGGAGCGGCCTTGCAGGCCTTCGCCAAGGACCCGACCGACGCAAAGGCCATCGCCGCCCTGCGCGCCAGCCCCGAATTCGTGGGCACGCTTGGCACCACCTGTGTCGCCACGATGATCGATGGCGGACACGCCGAGAACGCGCTGCCGCAGAAGGTCACGGCGACGGTCAATTGCCGTGTCTTCCCCGGTGAAGGCGTGGCGGCAACCAAGGCGACGCTGGAAAAGGTTGTCGCCAATCCCGACATCAAGTTCGAGACCATGGGCGACCCGGTCGAGGGCCCGGACAGCAAGTTGCCTGACGACGTTCGCAAGGCGATCGAGGTCTCGCTGACGAAGCGCTACGGCAAGGCGATACCCATCGTCCCCTACATGGAATCGGGCGGGACCGACGGGATGCATTACCGGCGCCTGGGCTACGACACGGTGGCGATCAGCGCTGCTGCCAGCAGGCCGCAGGACATGTATGCCCATGGGCTGGACGAGCGGCTCCTGGTCAAGTCGTTCTATGACGGGCTCGACCACTGGTACTGGATCCTGAAGGAACTGGCCGGGCGCTAATCCGCGGGAAAGACCTCGTTCTGCGCTTGGCGGGCCGAAAATTCGCCCAACGTCAGTTCACGCTTGCGGCGGAAGAAACCGCGTGTCGTAACCGTGAAGGGTACGATGATGTTGCTTGCGTAGTTGGGCGCACGCAGGTGGACTTCGACCTCGCTGCCACCGGATTCATGGCAGGCGATGGCCGCACCGCGGATGAGACCTTCCTCGCCTCTCTGGCGCAGGACATCGAACATGCGGATAACCGCGTCGCCCTCGACTGTGCCGGTCTCGAGCATGGCGATAGCCTGTATCGTGCCGTCAGTGCGCAGTTCGAAGATCAGCGGGAAGAAGTGGCCGTCCTTCTCGAGGCGGGCGACGGCCGCTTCCAGTGCGGCAGAAAAGAGCCGGTCGAGTTCACCTTGGCCGATCCCCCCGCCCACAGGCTCAGATATCCTCGCTGATCCGACCGTAAAGCTGCGGGCGCCGGTCGCGGAAGAATCCCATGCCCGCGCGGTGCTTCTTCGCCCGGTCGAGATCGAGCGTCGCAGCCAGCACGCCGGTTTCAGCCGCGCCGAATTCTTCCACCAGATCGCCCCATTCGTCCGAGATGAAGCTGTGCCCGTAAAAGCTCTGCGCGCGGTCGACGGGACCTTCGTGCCCGATGCGGTTGGCTGCGGCCACCGGCATGCAGTTCGACACCGCATGGCCGATCATCGCCCGGCGCCACATGCGGCTGGTGTCGAGATCGGCGTCATAGGGTTCCGACCCGATGGCAGTGGGATAAAGAAGCACTTCCGCGCCCTTCAATGCCATGACGCGCGCGCATTCGGGATACCACTGGTCCCAGCAGATGCCGACGCCGATGCGCGCTCCGAACACGTTCCACACCTTGAACTCGTCATTTCCCGGGCGGAAATAGTACTTTTCCTCGTAGCCCGGGCCATCGGGGATATGGCTCTTGCGATAGGTGCCCATGATCTCGCCATCGGGGCCGATCATGGCGAGCGTGTTGTAATAGTGGTGCCCGTCGCGCTCGAAGAAGCTGGTCGGGATGGCGACGCCATGCTTGCGCGCAAGTTCGCGCATCGCCGCGACGCTCGGGTCCTCGACGGTCGGATGGGCACGGGCGAACAGTGCCTCGTCCTCTTCGCGGCAGAAATAGTCGCCGGCGAAAAGTTCGGGCGGCAGGATGACCTGCGCGCCCTTGCCCGCAGCCTCTTCGACCAGCGCGGAGACGGCAGCGATATTGTCCGCCGCATCGGGCCGGGCGAGCGGAAGCTGGAGGACGGCAAGGGTCAGTTCTCTCATGCCGCCCGCACTATTTCTCCCGGAGGGCGAAGTCCACCTGGATATGGACACTGCTCCGCGTCGTGCCGATCATCATGCCGGGATTGGCGGTGCGCATGACCGGCGGCGGAGGAGCAACGGGCGGCGGCGGTGCGGCCTGCTCGACCTGGATCGCCATCGCATCCGCTCCGCGCAGCCAGGTATCACCCTGCTGCCCTCCGGCATCGCGGATGTAGAGCACGCGGCTCACCTCCATCCCTGCCGCCTCGGCATAGGCCTCGGCCCGCTTGCGCGCGGCCTTGTAGGCATCGGCATAGGCCAGATTGGCGGTCGCCTCCGGATCGGTCATCGACAGGTTGGGACCGGAAACGATATTGGCCCCAGCCTCGGTCACCGCGGTGACGGCATCGCCAACCCTTGCGGGATCGCGCATCGTCACCGAGACGATATTGTTTGCCTGGAACTGGCCCTTGCGGTCGCCCCAGTCGATCCGCTGGACGCTGACGGCGCGGGTCTGGATGTCCTTTTCCGCAATCCCGAGCTTCTGCAGCGCCGCGACGATCTCCGCGATCTTCTCGCCGTTCGCCTTGCTCGCGTCCCGTGCAGAGCGCGCCCAGGTCTGGATGCCCGCGTCGAACTGCGCGCGGTCGGGTGTGCTTTCCGCCTGCCCGCTGGCACTGACCGAGAGGAGCGTCTCCCCATGGTCCACGCCGCGGGTCTCGTCGGCCCGGTCGGAGCAGGCGGCCAGCACCAGCGGCAGCGCGGCGATCAGGCAAGTCTTGCGAATCATGTGACATTCTCCCAAAATGAGATAATGTCACATGAGTTGCGGTCCTGACCTGAACGCCGCCTGACGGTTCAGCGCTTGCGGAAGAGCAGCGTCATCCGGTCGCTTTCGCCGAGGTTCTTGAGTTCCTCTTTCTTGCTGCCCCAGACGGGCGGCATTTCCCACACGCCACGTTCGTGATTGGCGGGGTCGGCGGGATTGGCATTGATGTCACTCATCCCGACCAGTTCGAAACCGTGCGCCTCGACCAGTCCGATGACATCCTTCTGCCGCAGGTAGCCCTTGCTGCCGTCGGTATAGTCGCCGCTGGCGTCATCCTTGGCGCGATGCTGGACGATGCCGAGCATGCCGTCGCTCTTGAGCAGCGAGCGGGTGCGGGTGAGTTCCTGGTGCATCACTCCATTGCGCAGCAGATTGTGCATTTCGCGGAAGATCAGCACGCGATCGACCGTGCCCTTCATGTCGTCGGTGATCTCGTTCGAATTGATCACCGAAATCGGGGCGCCGGTAAGGTTCCAGCCGGGCCATGCTTCCTTGAAGCGCGGGGTCAGCTTGGCAGCGTAATCGACCCAGCCCGCGTTGTTCGCTGTCGAGCCATCAGGATTTAGGCCGATGTAATGCCCCGAAGTGCCGAGGTAGGGGACGAGGACCCGCGTGTACCAGCCGCTCGCGGGCATGTAGTCGACCACTGTCATGCCAGGTTCGACCTGGAAGAACGACAGCGTTTCCGCAGGATGGCGATACTGGTCGCGCGCCTTGTCGTCCTTGCGCGCGTCCGATGCCAGGGCCATCATCAGCGCGTGGTGCGACGGGCTGTGGGCGGCATGTTCCGCCGTCATGTGGTGGTCGGCAGCAGCAGGTGCTGCGAGGGCCATGGCAGCGGCAGCCGCCAGCAAGTAACGCATCAGGTCTCTCCTTCGTACTCCCCCGCGCGCCTACTGCCTGTGCAGTGGACGGATGACAAGTCGAAGTCCGCTTCCTATCTGGCGCGCGAAGGAGATTTTCATGGCTATGGAACAGGCGATCGTCGCGGGCGGATGCTTCTGGTGCACCGAAGCGGTGATGAAGGACGTGATCGGCGTGACCGAGGTCGAGAGCGGCTACATCGGCGGCAACGCGGCGCACCCGACCTACAAGGAGGTCTGCAGCGGCGTGACCGGCCACGCCGAGGCCGTGCGCGTGACCTATGATGCCGACCAGCTGTCCTATGCCGACCTGCTCGACGTGTTCATGGGCACGCACGATCCCAGCCAGCTCAACCGCCAGGGCAATGACGTCGGCACCCAGTATCGCAGCGCGATCTTCCCGCTCGACGACGATCAGCGCGCCGAGGCCGAGGCGGCCATCGCCCGCTGGGATGCCGAGCACGCCGGCCAGAAGGCGGTGACAACCATCGAGGGTCCGGCCGAATGGTATCCGGCGGAAGACTACCACCAGGAATACTGGGAAGGCGAAGGGCAGCGCAATCCGTACTGCCTCGCGGTCATTCCGCCCAAGCTGATGAAGCTACGCAAGAGCTTCCAGAAGTACCTCAAGACCGAGGCCTGAAGCGTAGCGGATTGTCGGACGGGCGAAGCTCTGCAATCCTGCGCGAATGCAGGGTTCGAAGACCAGCGCCTATACGCATGACCATGTCGTTCGCGCTGACGGCAGCGTCGCCTTCGCCTGTTCGCAGGACGGCAAGCGCTGGCCGTGGTCGTTGCTCCATCCGCACCACCCGGGCGCGATCCAGGCGCTGAGCTACTGGGTCAGCGTCGAAAGCGCGATGGCGCTGGGCAAATGGGATCCGGACAAATGGTCCGCGCTGACCTGGACGCGCTGGGAATGCGGTGACCCCGATGTCGGCCGGATTGCCCACGGCACTTACGAGCGCAGCACCATCGAGGGGAAGGAGAGCTTCTCGATCTACCTCTACGATGCTGACGACAGGCTCATCTGCCGACTGGACGGGCGCGGCGTGGTATTCCGCACCCGAGATTTCGAGAAGTGGCGCCAGCCGGACAAGGAAGCAGCGCCCAAGGCCTTGTCGGACACTTTCGCCTTTGCCGATGATCGCCTGCTCGGCATCGCTCCCGGCGAACGGCCTTTCCTCGCACCGCTGAATGGCGACACCTGCATTGCGCTGATCGACCGGGCCAACGGAATGCCGCCGGGCCACCCCTGGCTCGACGGATCGGGTGACCACGTGAACTCCGCCCACCTTGCCGAAGCGGCACGCCAGTTTGCCAGCCTGGTGAATGAAGGACAGGCGCTCCGTGTCGTGTGGGCGGAAATGGCCTTCCGCCATTACGTCGAATTGGGCAGCCCTTTCGAGATCTCGAGGATCGATGGACCTGATCCTGGCGAAATTGCCATGCAGGTCACGCAGGCAGGGCACGATTGCACTTCCATCCGGTATCGGGTCGAAACCGCCGAACCGGCATGATTCCCTTCGCGCCCGACCTATGGTAGGTCCCGCAAAACGATAGTCAGTGGTCGCGGCAAATGGGGAGGGGAATCTCATGCCGTATCGCTACGGACATTATTTCGTCGGCTTCGTGCTGGCCATCACCCTGGCGGGGTTCTGGGCCAGCTATTTCGCCATGGCCGAACCCATGCCGGCGGCGTTCCACATTCACGCCGTCACGGCACTGGCCTGGCTTGCCTTCCTCGTCGTCCAGAGCGTCGCCATTCACCGGAAGCACAATGCCTTGCATCGGTCCCTGGGACAGGCGAGCTTTCTTCTGTTCCCGTTGCTGATGGTCGGGTTCGTGGCGATCATCAACTTGTCGGCGGCGCGATATGTCGCGGCCGAGAGCGACTTCATCATGGTCGCAGGACCATCCTTCGGCATCGGCATGGTCATCGCACTCGCAGCGTATCTCACCCTTTTCTACAACGCTCTCAAGCACCGCAGGAAAATCAAGCTCCATGCGGGATACCTGCTGGCAACCCCGCTCATCCTGTTCGAATCTCCCTTCAGCCGGGTCATCGACCGGTTCATTCCCTGGCTCAACGTGATCGGTAGCGAAGGGCCACGCGCTGTCATGGACACTATCCTCATCAGCGATGTCCTGGTCGCCGCCTTTGCCTTCTCACTCTATCTTCGCGACCGCGCCAATGGGGCGCCTTGGATGGTGACGATCTTCTTCGTCCTGCTCCAGGCGGTCATCATGTGGTTCGCACCTGACATGCCGTTCCTGGGCCCATTGTTCGAAGCTTATGGCCGGATACCGGGCAGCGTGACGATGGCAGCAGGTGCCTTGGCCGGCATCGCCGTCACCTACTTTGGCTGGGTCGCGGGTTCGCATCCGAAGTCCAATCCTGCGGTGGCAGATGCCGGCTAGGCAGACGGGGGACTAGGCTCCCAGCAGGAGCGGGTCGAAGATGGCCGGAGCGACCGAGCGCCACCACTCGCCATAGGCGATGAAGGGGCTCGCCACATGCAATGGCACCAGAGCGGTGGCGGTCCACCATGTGGCCGGGTGGACCTTGCCGATCACACGCCGGTCATGCAGGGCGAGGACGATCAGCAAGGCGTCGAATCCGTATGTTATCAGGTCGGGCCAGGGCGCCACGAAGGGCAACTGCAGGGTCCAGCGGCTGAAAGCGGGAGAGAGAAGCGAAAGCGCCGCGCCGAAAATGAAGCGGCGGTGCCATTCGCGATGCCGCGTCACCGTGGCGATCGCCGCCACCATGAGTAGCGAGAAGAGCGCGATGTCGATAAGGTTGAAGAACGCAAAATCGTAGGGCGTCGCGTTCCCCTGCTTCATCCGTCCCGCAATTGCTCCGGCAGCGGTAAATATACCCATCGGCAGCATCATCGCGGAGATTGCGATACCAGCCATTCCGATCTCGCGATGACGCGCGACCTTGCCGGTGGCGACTAGGTGGGACTGCCACGCAAAAAGCGCGGCCCAAGCAAAGAAGATCGCGCCGTGAACATGGACCAGCGGGGTGAACTGCTTGGCACCGGTCGTCACGGGAATGAAATAGGTCATCGGGAAACTGGCCAGGATCAGGACCAGGATCACCAGGCTCCAGTTGGCATAGAAGCGGTCGCGCACGCTCCCCGCAGTTTCGCCGTCACCCCGCATGCCTCATCCCCCCGAATGAACGCGACTTGTGCTGCTTCTACATGGCGGTCGCCCCTTCCGCCAGTCAGCAGTTCCAGCGCGCGATGAAGAACCCGTCGAGACCGCCCGCCTCGGCCAGCATTCCGGGATCGGTGCGCAGCCAGCCGTCGGATGTGGCGGCAAGTTCCTCCGGTAACTCGTCTGCCGAGATCGGCTGGGGTGCGAGAGCTATGCGAACCGCTTGCTCCTCCCCTTCTTCGCGCTCAAGCGAGCAGGTGGCATAGATCAGCGTTCCGGTTGGCTTGAGCCAAGCCTGTGCCCGTTCGAGCAGTGCGGCCTGAAGCTCTGCCATCTCAGCGATCTGCCGCGAGCCAATGCGGTGGAGGACATCAGGGTGCCGGCGCGCGGTGCCGGTAGCGGTGCATGGCGCGTCGAGCAGGATCGCATCGAACTTGTGCTTCGGCTCCCACGCGAGCGCGTCGGCGCGGACGATCCCCGCCTTGAGGCCGGTGCGCTTGAGGTTCTCGCGCAGCAGTTCGAGGCGGCGTTTGGAGATATCGAGGCTGGTGACATTCCAGCCCTGCGCCGCGAGTTGCAGCGACTTGCCGCCGGGTGCGGCGCACAGGTCGAGAACATGGCGGCCCTTGCCCACGCCCAGCAGGCGCGCGGGCAAGGACGCAGCGAGGTCCTGCACCCACCAGGCGCCCTCCTTGAAACCAGGCAACTTCTCGACGTTCACTCCGCGGGGCAGGCGGACATGGCCGGGCATCAGGCTGTCGCCGGAGAGCTGGTTGGTCCAGTGCGCCGTCTCCGACCAGTCGCGCAATGTCAGGTCGAGCGGTGGCGGTTCGGCCAGCCCAGCCGCGATTGCGGAAGCCCGCTCGCCCCAGCGGGCGGCAACGTCGGCAGGCAGCGTCGGCACATCGGGCAGGCGCGCCTCCTGCTTGACGAGCGTGGAGAAAACCCCGTGAGCGAGGCGCCGAGGCCCTCCGGCGAGCAGGTCGAGCCCTGTGGCGATGACCGCATGGGGCGGCGTCTCCAGTCGCAGCCATTGCGCCAGCATCATCCGCAGGACCATTCGCGGCTTGGCATCATCGGGCAGGTTGTTCTTTGTCGCGCTGTCGATCAGGGCGTCGAGATCGGTCAGCCAGCGCAGGACTTCACCGGCAATGGCCCGGGCGAGCGCCTTGTCCTCGAACCGGCGGACGTCCTTGGTCGCGGCGGCAAAGGCGATGTCCATCGTTTCGCCCCGGCGCAATACGGCATCGAGCAGGCGAAGCGCGGCGCGGCGCGCGTGAATTCCGGTGGGGTCGGCCATTGGCTGGCCCCCTACCCGCCCTTGAAACCAAGCGCCAGTGGGCGCATTTCAACATCATGACCGATCGCGCCACCAAACGTCCCGCCGGCTTCGCCAAGCCCAAGCACTGGACCAACGATCCCCCGCCCGCACCCAGGCAGGCAAAGGTGGACGAGGAACTGAGCCCGACGCGCTACGGCGACTGGGTCAAGGACGGGATTGCAGTCGACTTTTGAAATATGCGCGATCCGGGCCGGCGGAGGCCCGGCAAGGGCGACCGCCCGCCCTCAGGTGCCCGTAGCGAAGCGAAGGAATAGCGCCGAGGACGCACCCGCGGAGGCGGGAGCGGAAAGCTAAAGCTTCTTGAGCACGATCTTGAGGCCATCCTTCGGCTTCGGGATCGGCCAGGCCTGCCAGTCGGGGTCGCCATTCTCCAGCGCAATCTCGTAGCGCGGCAGGAGCTGGGCCATGAGGATCTTCACTTGCATGTAGGCGAAGTGGAGGCCGAGGCACATGTGCGCGCCACCGCCAAAGGGGACCCAGGCATATTTGTGTCGCGCCTTCACCTTGTCGGGGGTGAAGCGCATCGGGTCGAACTTTTCCGGCTCGTCCCAGATCTCCGGATCGTGGTGTGTGTGGTAGATGTTGATCCCCACATGCGCGCCCGCCGGGATGCGATAACCGCCGAATTCGAAGCTCTTGAGGGCACGGCGCGGCATCGAGGGCACCGGCGGCACGAAGCGTAGCGCTTCCTTGAATGCCATTTCGGTCAGTTCGAGCTTGCCGAGGTCCTCGTACGCGAGGTCGCGTGGGCGGCCGTTGGCGTCGAGACCGCCGGTGACCGCGAGCACTTCCTGCCGCAGCTTTTCCTGCCACTCCGGGTTCTTGGCGAGCAGCCAGACCAGAGTGGTGGCTGAAGACGTGATAGTGTCATGCGCCGCCATCATCAGGAAGTTCATGTGGTCGACCACCTCGTCGACCGCCATCAGGCTGCCGTCCTCATGCGTGGCGGTGGCGAACTGGCTGAACATGTCCTGCCCGCCGCCTTCCTTGCGCCGACGGATGGTCTCGGCGGTGAAGAAGTCGACGAGGAATTTGCGCCCGTCGACGCCCTTCTTCATCTGGGTGAAGGGCAGCGGCACGCGTACCGGCGCGACCGAGGCCTGGACCATGTCGATGAAGGCTTGGTTGATCTTGTCCGCCTCGGGACCCCACTCGATCCCGATGAAGCTGTCCGCCGCAAGGTCGAGCGTGAGCTCCTTGATCGCGGGATAGAACTTCATCGGGCCTGCGCCCCATGCCTCGACCTGGCGGGCGATCCCACGATTGAGGGCGCCCGAATAGTGGCGCATCGGTTCGGGTTTGAAGGCGATCGACAGCGCGCGGCGATCGGCGCGGTGATGGTCGAAGTCCATCAGCATCAGCCCGCGCGGGAAGAGCTTGTCGAGGATCGGGCCCCAGCCCTGCTCCGAGGAGAAGATCTTGTCGCGGTCGAACAGCACCAGCTCGTTCGCTTCGGGTCCGATCAGCGCAATGTTCCAGCCGCCAAAGGCCTTGTTTTTGTAGACCCGGCCATACTGTTCGACATTGCGTCGTGCCATGCCATGCGGGTCGGCCAGCATCTTGAATGTATTGCCGACAATCGGCCAACCGCCCTCGCCAGGGATATGAGCCAGCTCGTCCGGCGTGGGGTTACCCTCGGTCCAGTGAGTGGGAGCGGTATCGGGTGCGGCTAGGGTGGCCATCAAGTCTCTCCAGGCAACTTACCCGAGTGTAAGTAATCGCTAATCGTTAATCCAGCCCGACAATTCGCGACGCAGCAGTTTTTCCAGCATCTCCAGTCCTGCTGCGGAGGTGTTGAGGCAGGACAAGGCGGCAAAATTGTCCCCGCCCTCCTCGATGAACTGGTCGCGGCCCTGCATGGCGAGCTCCTCCAGCGTCTCGAGGCAGTCCGCCGAAAAGCCCGGAGCGGCGATGACCATGCGCTTCGTACCAGCCTTGGCCTCGTCCGCAATTACCGCGTCCGTCGCCGGTTCGAGCCACTTGGCGCGGCCGAAACGCGACTGGAAGGTGGTACGGAACCGCAGCCCCGGGCGCGCCATGACCGCTTCGAGCAGACGCGCGGTCTTGCGGCAGTGGCAGTGGTAGGGATCGCCGAGTTCAAGCGTCCGTTGAGGCATGCCGTGAAAGCTCAGCAGCATCACCTCTGGCTGGAAATCGAGTCCGTCGAGCTGGCGATTGAGATCGCTCGAAAGCGCTTCGATGTAGGCGGGATCGTCGTGATAGGGCGGAAGCGTGCGCATGGCGGGTTGCCAACGCATTGTCCGCAGTTTTTCCGCTGCCTTGTCCACAACCGTCGCCGTCGTCGCGCCGCTGTACTGGGGGTAGAGCGGGGCCAGCAAGATGCGCTCGCATCCGGCCTTCATCAGCGTCTCGATGCGATCGCCGATCGATGGCGTTCCGTAACGCATGGCCCAGTCGACCGTGACCCCCGAACCGAGCGCGGCCTGCATCGCCTCGGCCTGTTTGCGCGTTATTACGGCGAGCGGCGACCCCTCGTCGGTCCAGACCTGCGCGTAGGCATGCGCGCTCTTCTTGGGCCGGGTGTTGAGGATGATCCCGCGCAGGATCGGCTGCCATGCAATCGGCGGAATCTCCACAACGCGACGATCGGAGAGAAATTCGGCGAGATAGCGGCGCACCGGCCCCGGTTCGGGCGCATCCGGCGTGCCGAGATTGACGATCAATACGCCGACCTTCCCCGACTGGACCTGCGGATGGTCGACGGGAAGCAGTTGCGGGCGCCAGGTCAATTTTCTCTCCTCACTGGGCTTCCGACAGCAGTGGCAAGCGGCGGAAACGCGTGCCGGTCGCCGAATACAATGCATTGGCAATGGCCGGCGGCGCAACCGCGACGCCCAGTTCGCCCGGGTCGAAGGCGGGTGCCTCGCTGGCGATGAACTCCACCGTGATTGCGGGACAGTCGGACAGTTTCGGGAGCCCTAGTCCGGAAAGCCGATTGGGAAGCGGCTTGCCCTGTTCGAAGACCACGCTCGAACCGGTTGCGAGCGAGAGGCCGTAGATCAGCCCTCCTTCGATCTGTTGTCGGGCGATATCGAGGTTCACGATGCGACCGATGTCGACAACCGCATGGAGGCTCGTCACGGTTACCCCGCCCTGTGCCAGAGAGGCATTCGCCACGCAGGCAATCCGCCCGCCGGTGTCGATACCGCCCATACGGACCATTGCCAGCCCCTGCCCGGTACCGCGCCGTCCGCCGTCCCAGCCGCCCAGCCGCGTCGCACGTCGGAGAACCTCTGCCATGCGCGCAGAATGCCCGAGCATTTCCATGCGATAGAGGAACGGGTCGCGTCCGGCCCTCTCGGCAAGTTCGTCGATGAAGCATTCGGTGAAGAATGACGTGTAGGCAGCCGAGTTCCCGCGCATCCGCCCGGTTGGCAACCCGATATCGAGCGGCAGATGGTCGACTGCCACATTGTCGATACCATAGGGTGGTACGGCGCCTTCACAGGCGAGTGCGTCGGCCTCGCCCGAGGCATGGGCCATGGCCGCTTCGGGCGTGTAATTGTCGAACAGGCGATGGCCGAATTCGCGGACCGTCGCCGGCATGGCAAGGCGGGCGCGCCAGGCGGCGATCCGCCCTCCGGTCGCCGGATGGAATGCGACCGACAGCTCCGCAGCAACGGGTGTGCGAACCGGCACGCTCTGGAATTCCTGCACTCGCGGCCAGGTCAGCTGGACCGGGCGCCCGATTGCCTGCGCAATGACCGCCGCCTCGATTGCGTGCCGATTTTCCAGCCGTGCGTCGAAGCTGCCTCCAGCAGCCGTGGGATAAAGGACGACCTCGCTCTCCGAGATACCGACCGCCTTGGCCACTGCCAGCCGGGTCTGTTCGGGCGCCTGCGATGCGACCCAGATCTCGAGTTTCCCGTCCTCGATCCGTGCCGTTGCCGATGCGGTTTCGATGGCGGCATGTACTGCGGGGGCCACCAAGTATTTTTGCGAGAGGTCGGCACGCGCCAGCAGGCCGTCGGCATCGCCGAGTTGGTAGATCCGCTCCACATCGGCATCGTCGTCCTGGAGGGCCTGCTCGAGGCGCGAGACCGACGCAGCGCTTTCGAGCGGGCGCGGCCCGGTGAAGACCGGCTTCATCGCCTTCAGCGCCTGTTCGGCGGTCCACCAGCTTTCAGCGACGGCGGCGAGATAGCGCTTTGACCTGACGACCCCGACGAGACCCTTGATGCCAGCCACCGCCCTTTCATTGAAACGCGAAAGGTCGCCTCCACCGATGGGTGCATGGCGGATCGAGGCAAAGACCAGGCCCGGCAGGCGGATGTCAGCTGCGAAGAGGAAGCTTCCGTCCACTTTCGATGGCAGGTCGAGCCGGGGATAGAGCGGATCGACCTCATCTTCACCGGGGACCGGTTCCTCGAACGCGGCAACGACGCGCAAGGGCGCAGGGTCGGGCGGATCGAGCCGCGCGGCATCGTCGACCAACTCGCCAAAGGTCGCGCTGTTCTCGCCATGCCGCACGAAGCCGCCGGCTATTTCGCATTGTTCCCAGTCGACATCCCAGCGATCGGCGGCTGCCATTGCCAGCAGTGCCCGCGCCGATGCCGCCGCTTCGCGCATGGGAGGTTCGTAGGCATCGAGCGAAAGGCCCTCGGCAGTGGCGGCAAAGGCACTGGACCGGGCAAAGTTTCGTGCCAGCCTGCTGTCGGGATCGCCAGCCAAATCCGAAAAGCGCGACCACAGCGGCGCCCATTTCGCAGCCAGCGGGACATTGGCATACAGCCCTGACGGCGGCGCCGGTTCGATGGCTACCTGGCGCCAGTCGGCACCGAGTTCCACCGCCACGACCTGCGCGAGGACCGAGGTAATCCCCTGCCCCATTTCCAGCTGCGGTACCGCCACGGTCACGACGCCATCGCGCCCGATGGTCAGCCAGCCGCCGAAATCGCGCTCGGTCGGACCGGGTGTAAGCGGGCTGGAGTAATGGCGCGGCCACAGCCACCACGCCACGGCTAGCCCGCCACCGACGGCGGACCCGGCGATGATCTGACGCCGGGTGACCGGAAGATCGTTCAGCTTCTCGCGGAAATCCATGCGTCGAGCCTGTCGGCAATCTCGAGGAAAGGTTGCGCCACCGCGGCATCGGACGCGGCGGGCGGATCGCCCCTGTCGCTGCCCTGGCGGATGGCAAGGTCGAGCGGGATGCGGCCGAGAAAAGGCAGTTCAAGCCGCTCTGCGGCCTGTTCGACGCCGCCCTGCCCGAACGGATCCGAATGCTCGCCGCAATGCGGGCAGGCATATCCGGACATGTTCTCGACCAGGCCGATGACGGGAACGCCTGCCTGGTCGAACAGCTGACCAGCGCGGGCAGCGTCGATCAGGGCGAGGTCCTGCGGGGTAGATACGATCACCGCGCCCGCCGGCTTGAACTTCTGCAGCATTGTCAGCTGGACGTCGCCCGTCCCCGGCGGAAGGTCGACGAGCAGCACCTCAGCATCGCCCCAATGCGCTTCGAACAGCTGGGTCAGCGCGCCCGCCGCCATCGGCCCGCGCCAGGCGATCGCACGCCCCAGTTCGACCAGATGGCCCATCGAGAGCACCGGCACCCCGAATCTGCTCGCGACAGGCACCAGCTTCTCGTCATGCGCGACCGGCTTGTCACCCTGGTTGCCGAGGATGACCGGTTGCGAGGGGCCATAGATATCGGCGTCGACAAGTCCGACCTTGCGGCCCTTGCGCGAGAGCGCGATGGCGAGATTGGCGGTCAGCGTCGACTTGCCCACGCCGCCCTTGCCGCTGCCGACCGCGATGATGGTCAGGCCCTTGCGCTCGGCCGTCATGGCGACGCGGACCTCGTCGACATCGTCGCGCTCGATCAGGATATCCCTGATCGTTTGCTCCAGCCCGGAACGCTCGCTTTCGCCCAGCCCGCTCGCGTCGACGACGGCGATGGCGCGGCGGTTGAGGAAGCTGAGGGATGATACGCGCTGTGCGATAGCGGCAGGCAACAGCGCTTTCGGGTCCGTGGAACTCATGGGCGAGGCTGCTGTAGCATCAAAAAGCGGCGTTCAACCCTGTTTTTCCGGCAAACCACACCTATAAGGGTCTGCATGAGAACATTGGACGGGTTCGGACAGAGGATCTGGCTGGCAATGGCCGGGAAGAAAAGCCCTTGGGGCGGCGGTTCGGGTAAAGGACCGGAAGGCGACGGAACGCCTGCGGGCGATGCCGGGAACGACGGCGGCAAGTCGAACGGGCCGCGCAATCCCTGGCTCCCGCCGCGAAGCGGTGATGCCGATGAAGGTCGCCGCGCGGCTAATATCGAGGACATTTTCCGCAATCGCGGCCCTGAAGGCCCTCGCAGAGGCGGTGGATCGGGCGGCCCGAACTTTCGCCTGCCCCCGCGTCCCGGCGGCAAGAGCTGGTTCCCGGTTGCCGTATTCGGCGTCGTTGCCCTGTGGTTTTTTGCCACCGCGGTGCACCAGGTTGCCCCGCGCGAGCAGGGAGTGGTCAGCTGGTTGGGCGGCAAGTATTCGCGCACGCTGACACCGGGCCTCAACTTCACTGCACCCTGGCCGATCCAGACAGTCGATATCGAGAACGTCAGCCAGATCCGTTCGGAAAGCATTCCTGGAACCGCTGAGCAGAAGCTGATCCTGACGGGGGACCAGAACCTCGTCGACCTGAGCTATCTCATTCGCTGGAACATCAAGGACCTGCGCCAGTTCCGGTTCCAGCTCGCCGAGCCGGAAGAGACCATTCGCGAAGTGGCCGAAGCTGCCATGCGCGCCTCGGTCGCCGAAAAGGATCTCGACAGCGTGCTCTCGGGCGCCGGCCGCGCCGACATCGAAGCTCGCGTACGCAGCCGCATGCAGGCAATCCTTGACGCCTACAAGGCAGGGGTCGCGGTTCAAGGCATCGAAATCGAGAAGACCGATCCGCCGAATGAGGTGGTCGAGGCGTTCAAGGATGTTTCCGCGGCGCAGCAGGATGCCGAGACCGCAGTCAACTCTGCCCGCGCCTATGCCCAGCGCGTGCTGGCCCGGGCACAGGGTGACGCAGCTGCGTTCGACAAGATCTACGCCGAGTACAAGCTGGCGCCCGAAGTGACCCGCCGCCGCCTTTATTACGAAACCATGGAAAGTGTGCTTGGAAGAACCGACAAGACCATCGTGGAGGCCAATGGGGTGACCCCTTACCTGCCGCTGCCCGAAGTGCGTCGCCGCGCGAAGGAGCAGGACGCTCCCACCGTCGTGACCGGACCGGAGGGCCGCTGACATGAACACCATCTGGCAGGACCACAAGCCGACCATCATCGCCGTCATCCTCGGCCTGCTCGTGCTTGCAAGCGCGACAGTGATCGTCCCGGAAACCAAGCAGGCGGTCATCATTCAGGCCGGTCGCCCCGACCGTGTCGCAAACCGGTTCGAACCCAACCGCGACTTCGGCCAGACCGGCGCGGGCCTCGTGCTGCGCATCCCCGGCTACGAGCGCGTGCAACTGGTCGACAAGCGAATCCTCGACCTCGACATGGAGCGGCAGCAGGTTCTGTCGAACGACCAGCAGCGCCTGCAGGTAGACGCCTATGCCAGGTTCCGCATCATCGACCCAGTCCTGATGGTTGAGAACGCAGGAACCGAAGACAACCTTCGCACCCAGCTTTCGCCGATTCTTACCTCGGTATTGCGCCAGGAACTGGGACGACGTCCCTTCTCCGCATTGCTCACTGCAGAGCGTGGAACGGCGATGACCAACATCACCAAGACGCTGGATACCCAGGCACGCAAATATGGGGCACAGGTCATCGACGTGCGCATCAAGCGCGCTGACCTGCCCGATGGTGCACCGCTCACAGCCGCATTCACCCGCATGCAGACCGACCGGCAGGAAGAAGCCGCGACAATTCGTGCGCAGGGTGAGAAGAATGCGCAGATCATCCGCGCCGAAGCCGAAGCCGAAGCCGCTCGCATCTATGCGACAGCATATGGCAAGGACGCGGAGTTCTACGACTTTTACCGCGCGATGGAGAGCTACCGCCGGACGTTCGAGCAAGGCAAGGGAGACACTTCGGTGATCCTGTCGCCAGACAACGAGTATCTGAGGCAGTTTCGCGGACGCCGTTGACGGTTTGTCGAAGTCGCAAGGCTTCGTTCAATCGGCATTCAGCGGGAAAGGCGAGATTTCGCCCGGAATTCGCGCCGCACGAGAGTCGGAAACCCCCGCCGTCCCGCGTGCGCCGCAAGCAATGAAGAGGATGAAAAGGACGTGAAGCCCGTGCGATATGCATATTCCGTAACGAGTGCGCTGCTGGTCGGTGGCGCTGCCATCTCTCTCGCCACCGGTTATCCCGCCGGGGCGCAAGTTGCCCAGAACGATGACTCCCACATGGCGCGTGTTGTCCCGCGCGCTGGGGCCCCCGAAAGCTTCGCCGATCTCACCGCGCAGCTGCAACCGGCGGTCGTAAACATCTCCACTCGCCAGAAGATCGAGGTCCAGCAGCAGGGCAACCCCTTCGCCGGCACGCCGTTCGAAGGCCTTTTCGGCAGTCGCCGCGGTCAGCAGCAGGAGCCGCAGTACCAGGAAGGCCAGTCGCTTGGTTCGGGCTTCATCATCTCGGCAGACGGCTATGTCGTGACGAACAACCACGTCGTCAGCCCGAGCGGCCGCGGCACGGTGGAGGAAATCACCGTGACCATGCCCGACGGCACTGAATACGAGGCCGAACTGGTCGGCAACGATGCCCAGTCGGACCTTGCCGTGCTCAAGATCAATCGCCGCGAACCCTTCCCCTTCGTCGAGTTCGGCGATTCCCGCCAGGCTCGTCCGGGCGACTGGGTCGTTGCGATCGGCAATCCCTTCGGCCTTGGCGGTACGGTTACCAGCGGTATCGTCTCGGCAATCCAGCGCACCACCGGTTCGGGCGGTGCCTATGACCGCTACATCCAGACCGATGCCAGCATCAACCGCGGCAACTCGGGCGGGCCGCTGTTCGACATGCAGGGCAATGTGATCGGCATCAATAACGCCATCTTCTCGCCCTCGGGTGGAAGCGTGGGTATCGGCTTCGCCATTCCTGCCGAAACCGCCGCGCCGATCGTCGAGAAGCTCCGCAAGGGTGTCGAGATCGAGCGCGGTTATCTTGGCGTCAGCATCCAGCCGGTGACCGAAGACCTCGCGGACTCGCTCGGTATCCCGCAGAACAAGGGCGAGTTCGTCCAATCGGTCCAGCCGGGCGAAGCGGCGGAAAAGGCCGGTATCCAGGCCGGTGACATCGTCCTTCGGGTCGACGGCAAGGAAGTGACGCCCGAACAGACCCTGTCCTACCTCGTCGCCAACATCCGCCCGGGCACGACCATCCCGATCGACATCATTCGCGACGGCCAGCGCCGCAAGCTCAATGCCACGGTAGGCAAGCGCCCGAGCGAAGAGCAACTCCGCCAGCAGCAGCAGTTCGATCCCGATGCAGACCAGGACGACGACATGCAGCCAGGCGACAACAAGACGATCGAAGATGGCCTCGGCCTCCAGGTCATGTCGCTCAACGCGCAGATCGCACGCCAACTGGGCGCCGGTGCGGATACACAGGGCCTCGTCATCGCTGGCGTCGACCCCAATTCCGACGCGGCGCGCAAGGGGCTGCAGCGCGGGGACATTATCCTCACCGCCAACTATCGTGCTGTGACCGGTCCCTCAGATCTTGAAGGTGCCATCACCACGGCCAAGCGCGATGGACGCGAAGCAGTGCTGTTGCGCATCCAGCGCCGCGGTCGGCCGCCGCAGTATGTGGCAGTCCGCCTCCGCTAGCATCAGCGCCTGACCAATAGCGAAGGGCCCCGTACCGATGCAGGTACGGGGCCCTTTCTGTATTTGCTCCCCGGTGCTTCCTAGCGCGGTCTAATGATTTCGATGCTCGGCTGGGGTGTCGGGGTTTGGC
This sequence comes from Qipengyuania sp. RANM35, assembly GCF_041021145.2. Taxonomy (NCBI): domain Bacteria; kingdom Pseudomonadati; phylum Pseudomonadota; class Alphaproteobacteria; order Sphingomonadales; family Erythrobacteraceae; genus Qipengyuania; species Qipengyuania sp. RANM35. Next base: position 2,093,851 of record NZ_CM196433.1, read on the forward strand.
TCGGGCGCGGTCGCCTGTCACGACGCGCACCGGTTGCTTCGTCGAGGAAGTCGTCTCCGACCGCCTGCGGCGCGCCGTCCGCACCGCGTCCCGGCCTCTGCGCCTCGCCCGGTCCAGGCTGTGCGTCCCCGAAGGGATCATCGCGCGGTCCCTGCGGTTCGCCGGGCTCGATCAGGTTGCCCTGCTCGTCGACGAAATAATAATCGTCAGGATCGCCGAGCATGTATTCGTCGTCCGGTTCAAGCTGCCACTCGGGCAGCTTGAGGTCCGTATCGAACTCTTCGACCGGACGACCCTTCACTGCGTAGCGCATGTAAGCAGCGAAGGCCTTCGCCGGGGCCGTGCCTCCCTGCAATCCACCAACTTTCTTGCTGTCGTCGCGACCCATCCAGACCCCAGTGGTGATGCCACTGGAGAAGCCGACGAAGTAACCGTCCTTGTTCGAACTGGTGGTCCCGGTCTTGCCGGCGACCGGACGGCCGATCTGTGCCGCGCGCCCCGTGCCCGTGTTGACAGCAGTTTGCAAAAGGTCGGTCATGCCTGCTGCAACGTAGTCCGCGACCAGTTGCGAAGACCGCCGCCGCTCGTGCTGGTAGAGCAGCTTGCCGCCCGCCGTGGTGACTTTGACGATGCCATAGGGTTCGACCGATGCGCCCTTCGCCGACAGGACCGCAAAAGCCCTCGTCATGTCGATAAGGCGAACCTCGTTCGACCCCAGCACCATGGAGGGATAGGTCTTGATCGGCGTGGTGATGCCGAAGCGCTTTGCCATCGATGCAACCGTGCCGAAGCCAACCTCGTTACCCAGCTGTGCCGCAACCGTGTTGATGGAGTAGGCAAAGGCAGTGCGCACGTCGATTTCGCCGACATTGCGGCCCGATGAGTTGCGCGGACTCCATCCGTCGATCGTTACCGGTGTATCGACCACACGATCATCGGGCGTGTAGCCCGCTTCGAGCGCGGCAAGGTAGACGAACAGTTTCCAGCTCGATCCCGGCTGGCGCAAGGCATCTGTGGCGCGGTTATAGCTGGTCTCGACATAGTCGGTGCCCCCGACCAGCGCGAGAATGGCCCCATCCCGGTCGAGGCTGACGAGGGCGCCCTGGGCACCGCCCGGAACATTGCCCTTGATCGCGGCAGTGGCAGCACGCTGCATGCCGGTGTCGAGCGTGGTCCAGACTTCGATCGGCTCGAACGTCTCGGGCAGCAGCAGGTCAAGCTGCGGCAGTGCCCAATCGGTGAAGTAGCGGACCGAATTCTGCCCCTTCTCTTCTTTCAGGTTCACCGCCGAAGGATCGACTGTCACGTCGGGGGCAATCATCCCCTGTTCCTTCATCAGGCGCAGGACGACGCTGGCACGGCCCACGGCGGCATCGACGTCGGCGGTCGGGGAATAGCGGCTCGGCGCCTTCACGAGGCCGGCAATGATGGCGGCCTCGGCAGTCGAAAGTTCGGTCGCGGGATGGCTGAAGAAGTTCCGGCTGGCAGAATCGATGCCGTAGGCACCCCCGCCGAAATAGACCTTGTTGAGATAGAGCTCGAGGATCTGCTCTTTCGAGAACTTCGCCTCCAGCGCCATCGCCAGAATCATTTCCCGCGCCTTGCGGTCGAGCGAGCGGTTATTGTTGAGGAAGACGTTGCGAGCGAGCTGCTGGGTGATCGTCGAGGTGGCCGAAACGCGCTTGTCGCCCGTTATCGCCACATAGACCGCGCGAGCGAGACCGTAGGGGTCGACGCCGGGATGCATGTAGAAACGGCGATCCTCGACCGCGACCATCGCATTCTTCATCACCTGCGGGATCTGGTCGGACGAGAGCCACTTGCCGTAACTGGGCCCGATGGCGACGATTTCAGTTCCGTCGCGCGCACGGACCACGATGGTCTGGGCCGTCTGGGTGGCCTTGAGCTGGTAGAAGCTCGGCATCGAGCGCGCGGCGAAGGCCACCGCGAGGCCGAGAAACAAGGCGCCAAGCAGCGCCAGAGAGCCGCCCCAGATGACGATCTTGCGCAACCAGCGCCGCCAGCCACTTTGCGGGCGGTCGGCCTCGGCCCTACGGGCCATTTCGCTGCGCGCCGCCTTCTTGCGGCGACTCCCTCTCTTTTCCATCTTTAGCGGGATATCCCTTGTCTGCGCCTCGCCCTATATCGGCCACAATCTGCAAAGGCGAGGTCTAACCCCAAGTGAACGACACTTGGAGATTGAGACTATGCGGGTTTTTCATCCCCCGGCTCGAATTCCAGCGCCGCACTGTTGATGCAATAGCGCAGGCCGCCGCGGTCGCGCGGACCGTCAGGGAAGACATGACCTAGGTGACCGCCGCAATTGGAACAGGTCACTTCGGTGCGGATCATGCCATGCGACGTATCGCGATGTTCCTCGACCGCTTCGCCTTCCGCCGGCGCAGTGAATGCGGGCCAGCCACAGCCGCTGTTGTACTTGTCGTCGCTCTCGAACAGCTTCTGGCCGCAGCCGGCGCAATAATATTCGCCGGCATCGTAGTGCTTGTCGTACTTGCCGGTGAAGGCACGCTCCGTACCCGCCTCGCGCAGGACGTGGTACTGTTCGGGCGTCAGCTTTGCGCGCCACTCTTCATCACTGCAGATCGTCTTCTCGCTCACTGTGGGTGTTTCCTTTCCGGCTTGCTCACCTATGTAGGTGTACATCCGTCGCAATCCACCGTTCCGTTACGGCGAAACGGTCCAAGCATTCGCTTGACGATTCGCGGGTCGGTCGCTAAGTGCGCCGCTTTCCGGCGGTCCTGCCGCCGTTTTCGCACGCTTTTAAGAGATTATTCCGCCGCGTATCTCGCGCGGCCTGACGAGGACAAACATGGCCAATACGCCGCAAGCCAAGAAGCGCATCCGCCGCAACGACCGTCGCGCCGAAGTCAACGGTGCCCGCATGAGCCGCATCCGCAGCTTCGTGAAGAAGGTCGAAGCCGCGATCGAAGGTGGCGACAAGGACGCAGCCAAGGAAGCCCTGGCCAATGCGCAGCCCGAACTGGCTCGCGGCGTTGCCCGCGGCGTGCTCCACAAGAACACCGCTTCGCGCAAGATGAGCCGCCTGACCAAGCGCGTCAGCGCTCTCTGATTCGCGCTTTCGGAGTTCCTTGCGAGCTCCGCTTGTCACCCATTTGGGTATCGAATTCGACAAGGCCGTTGCCGTGGGCAGCGGCCTTTTGTCGTGTCTCGGACATGCTGCGTTGCGGTATCGTAACGCGGGCGCAATCAAACTCTAAGGATTCCAACGATTCGCGTCGGCGATATCGTGGTTCCTGTTTAATTTCAGCGTGTTGAACGCAACTCTGCGGCTTGCGGCGAGTCAACAACATTATTTCAGTTTTTTTGCAGTTATCCCCCTTGCGACTCAATCCGAGTGCGACTTACACCTGTGTTCACAGCCGGGAACGGGACAGTCCCGGCTTCACATGACCAGACAGCTTGGGGGATACTCCGGGAAAGGTGGATTCCGGAGAAGGGCTACGCTTTGCCCGAACGACACAACTGCGATTTGATGGATTGCTGCGTCACATGGTGATGCCAGCTCGGGGGATTTTTGACTACGATGGGTAAGGGATCAGAACACGCGGGTCACAAGCGGAAGGCAACAGACGATTTCATGGAAGACAGCGAAGCCGTTAACCTGGCCGCCGATTGGTCGGACATCAGCCAGGGCCTCCGCAAGGATTTGGGGCATCAACTTCACAGCCAGTGGATCAAACCGATCCAGGTCGGCGGCATCGACAAGGACACGGGAACGCTCGACCTTTTCCTGCCGACCGAATTCAGCGCCAACTGGGTAAAGGACCGCTTCGCCGACCGGCTGAGCCTGGCGTGGAAGATCGCGCGCAGCGAAGTGCGCCACGTCAACATCCAGGTGCATCCGGGTCGCCGCCAGGTCGCCGACCTGCGCCTGCATTCCGACGGCCGCCGCCCGGCAAACGACGGTGCCGACACCAGCATGATGGCGATCAGCGCCGACACGCTGGGCGACACCGGCTTCACCTCTTCGGTGGGCCTCGACCCGTCGCTTACCTTTGCCGCCTTCATCACCGGTGAAGCCAACGTGCTGGCCTTCAATGCGGCGCAGCGCATGTCGGCAACGGAAAAACCGCAGTTCAGCCCGCTCTACCTCAAGGCCGCGACCGGCCAGGGCAAGACGCACCTGCTGCACGCCATCGGCCACAGCTTCCTTCAGGCCCATCCGCGCAGCCGCATCTTTTACTGCAGCGCCGAACGCTTCATGGTCGAATTCGTCCAGGCGCTGAAGGCCAACCAGATGCTGGAATTCAAGGCCCGCCTGCGCAGCTTCGACCTGCTGCTGGTTGACGACATCCAGTTCATCATCGGCAAGGCATCGGCGCAGGAGGAACTGCTCTACACGATCGATGCGCTTCTGGCCGAGGGCAAGCGCCTGGTTTTCGCGGCCGATCGCGCGCCGCAGGCACTGGACGGTGTCGAACCCCGCCTGCTGTCGCGCCTGTCGATGGGCCTCGTGGCGGACATCGCCGCTGCCGATATCGAGCTGCGCAAGAAGATCCTCCATTCGAAGCTGTCGCGCTTCGCGCCTCTCTCGGTGCCGGAAGACGTGATCGACTTCCTTGCCCGAACCATCACGCGCAACGTGCGCGAGCTGGTCGGCGGCCTCAACAAGCTGATCGCCTATGCCCAGCTGACGGGGCAGGAAGTGTCACTCCAGCTGGCTGAAGAACAGCTGACCGACATCCTGTCGGCCAACCGCCGCCGGATCACCATCGACGAGATCCAGCGCACCGTGTGCCAGTTTTACCGCATCGACCGCGCGGAAATGTCGTCGAAGCGCCGTGCGCGTGCCGTCGTCCGCCCCCGCCAGGTCGCGATGTACCTCGCCAAGGTGCTGACCCCGCGCAGCTACCCGGAAATCGGGCGCAAGTTCGGCGGTCGTGACCACTCGACGGTGATTCACGCCGTGCGCCTGATCGAGGACCTGCGCCAACGCGATGCCGACATGGACGGCGATGTGCGCAGCCTGCTGAGGCAGCTCGAAAGCTAACGGCTTTGGCAGTCGATTCCATCATCAACGGGATCGACTGCCGCGTCATTGCGGGAACGCACAAGGGCAAGGTCGGCAAGGTCGAAGACCGCCACGTCAGCAAGACCGGCGCAGTGACGATTACAGTGCGCCAGGCCGACGGGAACAGGTTCAAGACGCTGGCCAAAAACGTCGATCCCATCTGAGACTTGTCGACAGGCCTTCCACGGCCTGCCAACAGGCATTCCATGACCGAAACACGCGAGCAAATCGCCGCCTATTCCCTTCCCACCACGATCTGGGCCGCCATCCTGCGCGGTGTACGGAGTCGCTGTCCCCGCTGCGGCGACGGAAAAATCTTCCGCAAGTGGCTGAAGCCGGTCGACAAATGCCCCCATTGCTCGCTCGATATCTCGGGCCAAAGGGCGGATGATTTTCCCGCCTATATCGCCATGTTCGCAACCGGGCACCTGCTCGCGCCAGTACTGATCCTGCTGGCGGGCGATTATGACCTTTCCCCGTTGGTCGTGGTCGCAATCATCATTCCATTGGCCATTGCCATGATGATCGCCCTGCTCCAGCCAGCGAAGGGCGCGGTGATCGCACTGCAATGGTGGAACGGCATGCATGGGTTCCGACGAGAGCGGCAGCCCGAGGTGGAAGACCAGGCGCCGTGAGCCTGCCTCCGGAACGCCTCGAACGGTTCGCCCGCCATATCGTGCTGCCCGAAATCGGCGGCGCAGGGCAAGTAGCCCTCGCCGGCAAGCATCTCGTGCTTGTCGGGCTCGGCGGCATCGGTTCGCCCGCGCTCCAGTATCTGGCCGCTGCCGGTATCGGGAAATTGACGTTGGTCGACGACGACAAGGTCGATGTCTCCAATCTTCAGCGCCAGACCCTCTACAACATGCGTGATATCGGCCACGGGAAGGCCGTTCTTGCCAAGCGCTGGGTGAGCACGTTCGATCCGGGACTGCAGGTTGGGATAAGCGACCGGCGTATCACGGTCGAGAATGCACCCGACCTCGTCATTGGAGCCGATCTCGTGCTCGACGGGACGGACAATTTCTCCACCCGCCTCGCCATTTCCGACGCCTGTGTGGCCGAGCGTGTGCCTCTGCTCTCTGCCGCTGTGGGTCGTTTCCAAGGACAGGTCGGTGCCTTTGCCGGTCACTTGCCTGGCCAGTCCTGCTACCGCTGTTTTGTGGGCGATGCCTTCGATGCTGAGGACTGCGACACCTGCGCCGACGATGGAATGCTCGGCGCCATGGCAGGCTGGGTGGCGACATTCGCGGCGATGCAGGCCGTCCGAATCCTTCTCGCAGGGGCAGGAAACATGGGCGAGATCGAATGGGGCAAGGTCCACCTGCTCGACGGGGCCGCGCCCGCAATGCGCAGCTTCATGATCGCCAAGGACCCTGCCTGCAAGGCTTGCGGTTCAGCCGCCTAGAACCTCGTTTACCCATTCGGGGACCAGCCTGCTGGCAGGCCCCTGTCGACTTTCGTGAAACCACTGCGAACCCTGGCTGCGCTCCAGATTGAGTTCGAGGGTCCGCACCCGCAGTTCGCGCGCATCGCGGACGAATCCGGCGGCGGGGTAGACCGCGCCGGAAGTGCCGATCGACACGAAGAGGTCAGCTTGCCTGATCGCGCCATAGATGCGGTCCATCTCGTAAGGCATCTCACCGAACCACACGACGTCCGGCCTCAGTGCACGCGCGCCGCAAGAAGGGCACGGAGGCCTGTCGATCATCGGCCCTGTCCAAGGTGACCGCGTGTCGCATGCAGTACACCAGGCATTGAGATGGGTACCGTGCATGTGCAGGACCCGCCTCGCTCCAGCGCGCTCGTGCAGGTCGTCGACGTTCTGAGTGACTATCAGCAGTTCGCCTTTCCAAGCGGCATCAAGTCGCGCCAGGGCCTGATGCGCGGGATTGGGAAGCTTGGTCTGGATCGCCTCGCGCCGCATGTCGTAGAAGCGCAGGACGAGATCGGGGTCGCGCGCGAAGCCTTCGGGCGTCGCCACATCCTCGACCCGGTGCTGTTCCCACAATCCGCCTTCGGAGCGGAATGTATCGATCCCGCTTTCGGCGGAAATCCCTGCGCCTGTCAGGACCACGATGTTGCGAATACCGGTCATCAAGGCCATGAACCACTTCGACAAAGGAGTGGCAATGGCGCGGATCGGAATAATCGGCAGCGAGGGAGCGATGGGTCATGCTCTTGCCATGGTGATTGCCGCGGCCGGGCACGAACTTTCGGGCGGAGTAGACAAGGGCGGCGACGCAGCTCGCCTCGCCGATGCCAGCGACGTTCTGGTAGATTTCTCCGCTCCGGGAGCACTCCAGCACAATCTCCATGCCGCGATCGGGGCCGGAATTCCGATCCTCGTCGGGACAACCGGCCTTGAAGACGTACATCACCTGGCGATCGACAACGCCGCACGAGCGGTGCCCGTCCTGCAGACGGGGAACACTTCGCTGGGCGTCACCCTCCTCGCTCATCTCGTGCGCGAGGCAGCATCCCGGCTAGGCCCGGACTGGGACATCGAAATTGTCGAGATGCACCATCGCCGGAAGGTAGACGCGCCGTCCGGGACCGCGCTCCTGCTGGGGCAGGCAGCAGCGGAGGGGCGCGGGATCGAACTCGCTTCGAACCGTGAGAGCGGTCGCGATGGCGTTTCCGGAGCACGCAACAGCGGTGCAATCGGTTTCGCCTCGCTACGCGGAGGCACCGTCGTTGGCGAACATGCAGTGATCCTGGCAGGCGAAGAGGAACGCCTCACTCTCTCTCACAGCGCAGAAAACCGCGCGATATTCGCACGCGGCGCAGTGAAGGCAGCCGAGTGGCTGATCGGACGTGAGGCCGGACGCTATCGGATGGAAGAGGTTCTTGGTATTTAGCTGAAGGGAACAGGAGGGGAGGACATGGCGGGCTTGCGGACGAAGCTGCACGAACAATTGTTCGTCGGGGCGCATCCGGACGGCCGCCTTACCATTCTCAACCGCCTGCTCATCATCACAATCGTCCTGGCTATTGTCGCAGCGGCCCTCTCGACCGAACCAACGATCCCACCCCATTGGCACCGCGCGCTACTGCTGAGCGAGTTCGTCTTCGGTACCGTCTTCTTGCTGGAATACCTCGCCCGCATTTTCGCGGCGGCCGAGGACGAAGGCGAGGGAAGTGCGTGGGACAAGCGGTGGCGCTTCATCCGCTCGCCACTGGGCATTATCGACTTGCTCGTGGTTCTTTCCACCTTGATGCCACTCATCGTCGCAGATGCCGCAATGCTTCGAATGTTGCGACTGATGCGCGTGATTGCGGTAATGAAGTTCGGCCGGTTTTCATATGCCATCACCGAGTTGTGGCGGGCGATATCCGACCGCATCGACGATCTCATCATCACCGCCGCAGTGGCATTCATCCTCGTCCTTTTTGGTGCCACCGCGCTTTACATGATCGAGGGGCACATCCAGCCTGAAGCATTCGGTTCAATCCCCCGCGCGCTGTATTGGGCGACCATCACCTTGACGACAGTCGGCTATGGCGACGTGGTGCCCATCACCCCTCTGGGAAAGGTCTTTGCGGCGGGGCTCGCCATGTCGGGCATCGCATTCGTTGCCATGCCGACCGGCATTATCGTCGCTGCATTCTCAGATGCCATGCAGCGTCGACGCGATCACCTCATCGATGACATGCGCAGGCACCTCGAAGCGCTGGATATCGAGGACGAGCATATCGAAGCCAAAATCGCCGCGCTCGAACGATCGCGTTCACGGCCACGCCAGTGACGTGGCGCACGTCAGGCTGGCATAACCCGGCCAAAGCTTTATCCGACTGCCTTCCATGACCCGCGACCAGATCTTCGAATTCTTCCGGCGGCTTGCCGAAGACAATCCTTCGCCTGAGACCGAGCTGGAGTACGGCAATTGCTATCAGCTGGTGGTCGCCGTGGCCCTGAGCGCACAGGCGACCGATGTCGGTGTCAACAAGGCGACGCGGGCTCTGTTTCGCGAGGTGAAAACTCCGCAGCAGATGCTCGAACTGGGCGAGGAGGGGCTGAAGGAGCACATCAAGACGATCGGCCTGTTCAACTCCAAGGCCAAGAACGTCATCGCGCTCTCGCAATTGCTCGTCGACGAATTCGGTGGCGAGGTGCCCGACCGGCGCGAAGACCTCGTCCGCCTTCCCGGTGTGGGACGCAAGACCGCGAACGTAGTGCTCAACTGCTGGTTCGGGCAGGAGACGTTTGCTGTCGACACCCACATCTTCCGCGTCGGCAATCGCACCGGCCTCGCCAAAGGCAAGACGCCGGAGCAGGTCGAGGCCAAGCTGGAAAAGCGCGTTCCGCAACCCTTCCGCCTGGGGGCGCACCACTGGCTGATCCTGCACGGCCGCTACGTTTGCAAGGCACGCACGCCGGAATGCTGGCGGTGCAAGGTTGCCGATCTTTGCAGCTTCAGGAAGAAGGTGCTGGAAAAGCCCCAGGGACGCAAGGAAACCACGGATACTTGAACCGGCGCCGCGGCTGCGGCATTTTCATGTCCGGGGAGAAGATGCGATGGATACTGACGTCGGCGGAATCCGGCCCACGGTGGCAAGCGACCTCAAGGTCTCGGACCTCGTCTCGGCGCTGGCAGCGGGATGGCGCGACTTTGCCGCGCGGCCGGTCTTTGGCCTGTTTTTCGCCTCGTTCTATGTCGCGATCGGCGTAACGCTCTACTATCTCTTCATGGTGAGCGGACAGGCGCGCTGGCTCATCGCCTCCATCGCCGGCTTTCCCTTGCTTGCCCCTTTCGCCGCAGTCGGACTCTATGAAGTCAGCCGCAGGCGTGAACTGGGCATGGCAATGGACTGGGGCGCAATACTGGGAGCCATGCGTGGTCACGGGGACCAGCAGTTGCTCCTGATGGGCGGCTTCATCTTCGTCGGCTTCAGCTTCTGGGTGATCATCGCGCACATGATCTTTGCGATCTTCGTGGCGTCCGCCGGATTGGGTGAAGGCATGGAGTTCCTCCGCTCCGGCACCGGGCTGACAATGCTGGCAGTGGGCGGAGCCGTTGGCGCGATCATCGCCTATCTGTTCTATGCCATCACCGTCATGAGCCTTCCGATGCTCGTCGATCGAGATGTCGATTTCATCACTGCCATCATCACGAGCGTGGCAGCCCTGCGAGCAAACACGGGGGTTCTCCTGTTGTGGGCGCTGTTCATTGCCCTAGTGCTCTTCGTCGCCATCCTGCCGCTGTTTCTTGGCCTGCTGGTGGCATTGCCCGTGCTCGGGCATGCGACCTGGCATCTCTATCGGCGAACCGTATCGGCGCCATGAGCCGCCCTGCTTGCCATCCACACTGCGAAGGCGCAGTCTCGGCCGACATGCAGGGAGGACCCTCGAAATGATCAAGCGTGGAGTTACGCCATTCGCCCTTGGCGCCATCGTCATCCTGTCCGCAGGCAGCGTTCAGGCCCAGGATGCGACCGAAACTGCGGTCATCCTGAGCGGCGCGCCTGCGCAACAAAGCGGCGCGAGGTCGCTGGGCGATGCGATTTCCGGCGCCATGGGCCAGGTGGGTGAAGAAATCCGCGCCTCGCGAACGAACGGCGGAACTCCTGCTTCCATCCCCACTCGCAGGGGTGGTGCTGGTTCGACCACAGCATACTTCCCCATGGGTGGCCCGGTCGAGGCCGATGCCCTCGCTCATGCGGAGGTCGCAACCTACCGCCTGGAGAACGGTGTGCGGATGCGGATCAGCGGGATCTTCCTGCCCGCGCCGGCTACAGTGTGCGAGGCCTTCTGCCCGCCAAGTTGATTGCACGCGCGGCCAACGCCCCTCAGTCCTTCGAGAAATTTTCGCTGTCGAGCTCGAGACCGGCCTTCCCGCCCGCTGCAGTATGCGACGGTGCGTGGGGGTGTTCGACGAATTCCGGCTCCTCGACCTCCAGCATACCTTCCCACTTGGTGATAACGCTCGTCGCCACTGCATTACCGACCACGTTCGTCGCCGTACGGCCCATGTCGAGGAATTGGTCTATGGCGAGGATGATTGCGACGCCTTCGACGGGGAGCCCGAACATGGCGAGTGTTCCCGTGATGACGACGAGGCTCGCGCGGGGGACGGCTGCGATACCCTTGGAACTGATCATCAGCGTCAGCATGATCATGATCTGTGCGCCGATGCTCAGGTCAATTCCGTAAGCTTGCGCGATAAAGATCGTCGCGAAGCTCATGTACATCATGCTGCCGTCAAGATTGAACGAGTATCCGAGCGGGAGCATGAAGCCGGAAATGCGACGTGGCACCCCGAACCTGTCCAACTGCTCGAACAGCTTGGGCAAGGCAGCCTCGCTGGAGGCTGTCGAAAAGGCGATCAGCAGCGGCTGGCGAATATAGCGAACCAGCGTGGTGATGCGGCGACCGAGGAACACTGCCCCAATGGTCAGCAGGATGATCCACAGGAGCACGAGACTGAAGTAGAACTCGAGCAGAAGCTCCAGATAAGTGCCAAGGATGTCGAGACCGCTCGCGGCGACGACGTTGGCCAAGGCACCGAACACCGCGATCGGAGCATAGCGCATGACGTAGCCGGTGATCTGCAGCATCATTTCGGCGAGCGAGTCTGCACCCTTCACCAGTGCCTCCCCGCGCTTTCCGATGGCCGAAAGGGCGACCCCGGCAAAGATCGAGAAGACCAGGATCTGGAGGATGTTGTTTGTCGCCAGTGCCTCAAACGCGTTCTTGGGGAAGATCGACAGAATGAACTCGGTAGCCTTCAGCTCCTTGACTTCGCCCACGGCTGCGGCGGCTTCTGCTGCATCGGGGATCGGCGCGCCGACGCCAGGCTGGAACAGATTGACCATCACAAGGCCAAGGCCGATCGAAATCAGCGACGCGGTGATGAACCATAGGAGCGCACGCACCCCGATGCGGCCCAGTGCTGCTGAGTCACCCATGTGAGCAATGCCCACGACGATTGTGGAAAGCACGAGCGGCGCGACCAGCATCTTGATAAGATTAAGGAATATGTCGCTGAGCAGCTTCAGCCATGGCGCGACCTGGTCTTTGACCACTGCCGCATCCATAGTGAGGTGCATGACTTGGCCGACGATCACGCCGAGGATCATGCCGATCAGGATGTAGAGTGTAAGCTTCCGGTCCATTGCGACCCCCAACTGTCCAGCGGGGTCTTGTCACTCGTCCCCTCAGACGTCGTCTGCGCTTACCATCTCGCCCCTGTCAATCTCGCCGGTCATCACAGCCACCGTTGTCGCAACGGCGGCATCGCCGCTGACGTTGGTGGTGGTGCGCATCATGTCCATGATCCGGTCGACACCCGCCACGAAGGCAATGGTCTCGAGCGGGACGCCGACGGCACCGAATACGAGCGCCATCATGATGAGACCCGCTCCCGGTATCCCTGCCGCACCGACAGCCCCCAGCGTCGCAAGGATGGAAATCAGGAAATAGTCGCCCATGGTCAGGTCGACCCCGAAGACCTGCGCTCCGAACAGCGTCGCAAGGCCCAGATACATGGCGGTGCCGTTCATGTTGATCGTCGCGCCGAGCGAGATGACGAAGCTGGCTACCGAGTTGGACACACCGAGGTTCCGCTCGGCGCAGCGCAGCGTAACCGGCAGGGTGGCATTGGAACTTGCCGTCGAGTAGCTCACTGCCATGGCATCGATTATGCCACGGAAGAAATCCCTGACCGGCAGCTTTGCCAGCAGTTTTATCATCGCCGAATAGAGACCGAAGATGATGATCAGGCAACCGAGGTAGTTCAGCGCCACAAGCTGTGCGAGCGCCTTCAGGGCATCGACGCCAAGCGTCCCGGCCACCCAGGCCATCAGCGCAAATACGCCGAAGGGAGTGAGCTCCATAACCACCATGGTGACCTTCTGCATAACGACAGCCCCGCTATCGAAGATCTTCTGGACCGGCTCCCCTTCTTCCTTGGCCATCAGGATGCCGACGCCCACGAGCAGGGAAAACACAATCAGGGGCAGAACGGCGACATCGGCCATGACCTGCACCGGACTTTCGGGCACGATTGAGAGGATCATGTCGACGGCTGTGGTCGGATTGGGTTCCGGCGTCGCGCCCTTGGCGATGGCTGCGGTGTCGACACCGCTACCCGGTGCGAAAAAAGTCCCGAGGCCAAGACCCAGCCAGACAGCAATCTGCCCGGTAATGACGAAGAGCAGCATGGCTCGCCCGCCGACGGCACCCAGCTTTCTCAAGTCGCCGATCGCCGCTACGCCCGAAACAAGGCTGAAGAAAATGAGCGGGACGACGAGCATCTTGATCGACTTGATGAAGAAGTCGCCAATCCACTTGATGCTTTCGGCTTCCGGCCCCCAGGCCCAACCGGTCAGAACACCCAGTAGCAAAGCGGTAATGACACGCTGCCACAGCGGAATCTCGAACCAGGTTTTCAGCACTACTATCCCCTCGGTAACTCCAAATTATTGGCCCAACGCGTGTTTTGCGATGCGCGTGTAGATCCGGCTTAGCGTGGAAAGGTCTGCAATGGCCACCGCTTCGTCCCTTTTGTGCATGGTGGCGTTGGTCAGGCCGAACTCTATCACCGGGCAGACGGCGCGCAGGAAACGCGCGTCGGAAGTGCCACCGGTGGTCGACGGCTCGGGGTCGATCCCGGTCTCCGCCCTCACGGCCTCGGCGACGATGGCGCTGAATTCGCCAAGCGGTGTGAGGAAGGGTTCGCCGGAAATGACGGGGCGCGCCGTGCCGCCATGTCGTTCCGCAACCTCGGTGACGAGTGCAGACAACTCCGCGCCGGTATGATGGTCGTTGAAGCGGATCGAGAGGCGCGCCCTGGCATGCGAGGGGATGACGTTGGTGGCAGGATTGCCGACCTCCATGTCGGTGATCTCGAGGTTCGACGGCTGGAACCAGTCGTTCCCCTCATCGAGTAGTAGTGCGTCGAGTTCAGCGAGCATCGCTACGAGCTTCGGGATCGGGTTGTCGGCGAGGTGGGGATAGGCGACATGCCCTTCCTTTCCCTCCACCTCGAGCCAAATGTTGAGCGACCCGCGCCGTCCGATCTTCATCATGTCGCCGAGGCGATGGACGCTGGTCGGTTCGCCGACGAGGCACAGGTCGGGCGTGTGACCTGCCGCGGCCATGAAGTCGATGAGCGCGCGCGTGCCGTGGAGTGCCGGACCTTCCTCATCCCCGGTGATGATGAAGCTGATCGTACCAGCGTCGGCAGGGATGTCGGCAACCGCATCCACCATGCAGGCGATAGAGCCCTTCATGTCGACCGCGCCGCGACCGTAGAGCAGGTCTCCGCGGACTTCGGGTTCGAAGGCGCCGGTGGTCCAGCCCTGGCCGGGAGGCACGACGTCGAGGTGCCCGGCAAAAGCGAAGTGCTTTGAACCCGGCGGGCCATGGCGGATCGCGAATAGGTTTTCGACGGGAGCATCGGGCGTCCCGGGTGCGCCGTCGCCACGAATGAAACGCTTTATTTCAAAGCCGAACGGAGCGAGCAGTACCTCGAACACATCGAACACTGCGCCTGTCGCAGGCGTTACGCTGGGCGCGGCAATCAGCTGCTTGGCGAAGTCGAGGACTTGGGTCATGAACGCCTCGCTAGCAGGAGTGCGCGCCCATGCCCAAGCTCGATCTCGATGCCATCCCCCAGACCAATGCGACGGGTTATCCCGCGCCATTCGATGCCGAGGTCCAGGGACGCTGGTATCGCCGCCTTGCTCCTGTCGCCGGGCTGACCCGACTGGGCGCGAGCCATGTCACGCTCGAGCCGGGCGCCTTTTCGTCGCAGCGACACTGGCACCGGCTCGAGGACGAGCTACTGGTCATGCTCGAGGGCGAAGCGGTGTTGATCGAGGACGACGGCGAAACCACGGTCCGGCCGGGCGACGTCCTGGCATGGGCAGCCGGGGTCGAGAACGGCCATCGCCTCCACAACCGCACCGACAAGCCTTGCGTCTTCGTCGCCATCAGCGCGGGGGATGAGGACGATTCGGGCGAGTACCCCGATATCGACATGGTCTTCGACGCCGAGGGATACGCCCGCAAGGACGGCACGCGCTACCCGACAAAACGACTGCCCTAGTTGCGCTGCGGTTCCGGCAAGGGGCCGGGCGCAAAGGCCGCATCGAGATATTCGGCCATGCGGATGCCTGCCTGCGTCACGCGGCGTTGCGAGATGGGAATGGCGCGCTCGATATCGTCCTGCGTGAGTGCCGTTTCCTTCGGCAATGCGCCTTCGCAAGGTTCGCAGTCGAAGGCCTCGGGATAGACAAACCCCTTGGCGATTTCCCAGCTTTCCCGCCCCCATATCGCCGCGTCGCCGCCGCCGAGCTCAGCCCGTTCGGTTTCCGAATAGCGCCGGACGAGCGAGGGTTGCGCACTGGTGATGGCACGCTCTGCCAGTGGGCCATCCCAGATCCAGTGGAGGTTTAGGCCTGGTACGATGCCGTAATCGGTCACCCGGTCGTTGCCGCCGCGATCCTCGAAATCACCCGAGTGCAGCGGCATGTGAATATCGCCGATGAAGTGGACGAGAAAGGCCAGCGCCTCCAGCCGGACATTGTCGGGCAGGCTCTCGCCGGCGAGGATGCGCTGGTTGCGTTCGATCTGAGCGGAGACGCAATTGCCGCCGCTGCAGTTCTTGCGCACGTCATAGTCCTGCGTAACCGGCTCGGTCTGGTAGTGCCAGGCGAAGGTATAACCCCAGCGCCAGCTCTCGCCGCGCAGGCAATCGGGCCAGGTCGAGGCATCGCCCAGCGTCCTGAGCGCGCACCCCGGCGTTCCCAGTTGCGGCGCCGCGCGCAGCAGCTTCGCGATCTTCACCCGCGTTTCGGGTTTCACATTCTCGAGCGCGACTTCGGCGGTGACGTTGTGCGCATAGAAACCCCAGGCCTGCGCCTGCGCGGGAAGAGCGAGCGCGGCGGCTGCCGCAAGGATGCTCAGCCCACGGTTTCGTATTGTTCGATGACCCATTCTTCGTCCTCGGCCGCGTTGATCCAGGCCTGCATCCATTCGTGTTCCCACACCGCTTCCATGTAGGAGATGGCAAAGCCCGGTACGGGGATCTGGTAGGTGATGAACCGCGACACGACGGGGGCAAAGAATACGTCGGCCGCGCCGAAAGTGCCGAACAGGAACGGCCCGCCGCTGCCGAAGCGGCTGCGAGCTTCTGCCCAGAGGCCGAGGATGCGCAGGATGTCTGCCTTGCAAGCCTCGCTCGGCTCGAACCCGTCGAAGCGCTTGCGTACGTTCATCGGGCACTCGCCGCGCAAATTGGCAAAGGAGGAGTGCATCTCCGCGACCATCGATCGCGCCATGCCGCGCGCCGTGTCATCCTTGGGCCAGAAGCGGTCCCGCCCGACCTTGTCGGCAAGGTATTCCATGATCGCGAGGCTGTCCCAGACAACGACCTCGCCGTCCCACAGCAGCGGCACCTTGCCGGACGAAGGCCGGATCTGGCCATCGTTGCGATCGGCTTCCCAATTCTCGCCGAACAGGGGGACGATGATTTCCTCGAACGACAGTCCCGACTGCTTGGCCGCCAGCCAGCCGCGCAGGCTCCAGCTGGAATAATTCTTGTTTCCGATCACCAGTTTCATGCGCGTCCCACCTTTCGCTGTCGGCGCGGTAGAGGTTCAGCTTCCGCCTGTCGAGAATGAACGTTGCGCCTTTGCGACCGGCGACTTCAGCGCTAGACGAGTGGCATGAGCCTGCGCCCCTTCCACCTCGCCTTCCCCGTCGACGACCTCGCCGCCGCACGCGCATTCTATGGCGAGGCCATGGGCTGTGCCGAGGGCCGCAGCAGCGACGAGTGGATCGACTTCGACTTCTACGGCCACCAGATCGTCGCGCACCTCGCGCCGGGT
Source organism: Qipengyuania sp. RANM35 (assembly GCF_041021145.2). NCBI lineage: Bacteria > Pseudomonadati > Pseudomonadota > Alphaproteobacteria > Sphingomonadales > Erythrobacteraceae > Qipengyuania > Qipengyuania sp. RANM35. The sequence continues at coordinate 2,110,736 of NZ_CM196433.1, forward strand.
CAGGCAGGCGACCGCGCTGCCAACCACGTCGACGGCCACGGCGTGCCGGTGCCCCATTTCGGCATCGTCCTGAAGATGGAGGATTGGCAGGAACTCGCCGGGCGACTGACCGCCGCGGGCGTAAACTTCGCGATTGCCCCGACGATCCGCTTCAAGGGCCAGCCGGGCGAACAGGCGACAATGTTCTTCCGCGACCCGAGTGGAAATGCGCTGGAGATGAAGGCCTTCGCCAGCGACGATATGCTGTTCGCGACTTAGGCCCGCCCGAATGGCGACGTGCGGCTAACGAGCCGATTTCGGCAGCTGCCGCCTAACAAGTTTTGCCCCACATATCGGCGCAAGCACCTGGCCTGCCTGTCACTTCGGCGAGGAAGTGTCGCATCTCTGGTAGAGGCCTCGCCTCAATCGCCGAGCCACTCGACGCTGATCTCTCCCCTCTGCCCTTCCGGGGCAAGCGCGACGCGGAGGGCTTCCAGCAGAGGCGGCAGCGTCTGCGTGAAGGCGTAGGGCGGATTGACGATGAAGAGACCCGCGCCGTTATAAATGCCGGGCTGCTCCGCATCATACAGCCAATGCTCGATGCTCATGAATTTGGTTATGCTCAGCCGGCGCAGCTTCTGCTTCCACCGCACATGCGTGGCGCGATCCTTCAGCGGATACCAGATCACCGTCACCCCATGCGCCCATTTGCGCCGGGCTGCAGCTAGCGTGTCCGTGATCCGTGCGCGTTCGTCCGTCTGTTCGTACGGCGGGTCGACCACCACCACACCGCGCGCCGTCCGGGTCGGCAGCATTGCGAGCCACAGCTCATATGCGTCGCGCTGATGCACCGCGGCGGATGTGTCGCGCATTGCGGCGCGTAGTGCCTTGGCATCCTCCGGATGCTTCTCGTTGAGGATCAGGACATCCTGCTCACGCAACAGTTGCGCCAGAATGCACGGGCTACCGGGATAGAGCCGCGGCTCCGGCCCGAGGTTCACCGCCTGCACCGCAGCGCGATAGTCGTCGAGCAAGGGGCTCGCATCGGCAAAGGCTCGCAATACGCCTTGCGCCGCCTCACCGGTGCGTTGCGCCTGGTTGCCGTGAAGATCATAAATCCCGCAGCCCGCATGGGTATCTATGAGGGTCAGCGCACCCGGTTTTTGCTGCAGCGCCCGCACAAGGGCGATCAGCAGGCTGTGCTTCACGACATCGGCGCTGTTTCCGGCATGGAATGAGTGGCGGTAGTTCATGGGACGCCACCGCCTTTAGACGAGCCTGCGATTGCGCCTAGACGAAAATTTCCTCGAATTGTCCCGGCGCGATCCCTTCGACCGTCCAGTCACCGATCGACCAGCGCACCAGCCTCAGGGTGGGCAGGCCAACAGCCGCCGTCATGCGCCGCACCTGCCGGTTACGACCTTCGCGGATGGTGATCTTGACCCAGCTATCGGGAATGGACTTGCGCTGGCGTATCGGCGGATCGCGTGGCCACAGATCCGGTGCGTCGATGCATGCGACCTCAGCCGGCAGTGTCATGCCGTCCTTGAGCCGGACGCCTTGCCGCAAACGCTCCAGTTCCGGTTCCTGCGGATCGCCTTCGACCTGTACGAGGTAGGTCTTGGGCAGCTTGAACCGCGGATCGGCAATGCGCGCCTGCAGCCGTCCGTCGTCCGTAAGTAGCAGTAGTCCCTCGCTGTCACGATCGAGCCTCCCGGCGGGGTAGACGCCCTTCACCCCAATGAAGTCCGACAATGTCGCGCGCATTGTCGGCGATCCATGGTCGGTGAATTGGGACAGGACGCCGAAAGGTTTGTTGAACAGGAGCAGCCGGGACATCCTCGCTCCATATCGCTCGATTGAGACTATGTCTTCAGACCCCGGCGTCCGCCAGTACAGCCGCCCGCAAAGCCCCGATGCCCATGCCCTTCTCGCTCGAGGTGACGTGCACCTCGGGATAGGCGGCGACGTGCTTGCGCGCCTCGGCCTCGGTCGCAGCAACGACCTTTTCCAGCTCGCTCGCCTTCATCTTGTCGGCCTTGGTCAGCACGACGCGGTAGCCGACAGCCGCCTGGTCGAGCATCTTCATCATTTCGCGGTCGACGTCCTTGGGACCGTGACGCGCATCGACCAGCACCAGTGTGCGGGCAAGCGCAGGGCGACCTCGCAAGTAGGTGCGGACCAGTTCCTTCCACTTTTCGACCACTTTCACCGGTGCCTTGGCAAAGCCGTAGCCGGGCATGTCGACGAGGCGGAACAGGGTCGGGTCGCCGACCTCGAAAAAGTTCAGCTCCTGCGTGCGACCGGGCGTCACCGAGGCGCGTGCGATGGCCTTGCGTCCCGTGAGCGCATTGAGCAGCGAGCTCTTGCCGACGTTGGAGCGTCCGCAGAACGCGATTTCCGGCACGTCGGGCTCGGGGAGGAACTTGAGCTGCGGAGCCGAGAGAAGAAACTCCACCCGGCCCGAGAACAGCTTGTTCGCCCGCTTTTCGAGCGTGAGGAGTTCTTCCTCGTCCATCAGCCTGCCTTGGCCGCTTCCCTGGCCTTTGCAGCCTTTTCCTCTTCAGCTGCGGCCTTGAGCTGCGGATGCTTGGAATAGAGGTACTTCTGCTGTGCCAGCGTCAGGATGTTCGAGGTGACCCAGTAAAGAAGCAGGCCCGCAGCGAACGGCGCCATGACGAACATCAGCACCCAAGGCATGATGTTGAAGATCTGCTGCTGCACAGGGTCCATCGCACTGGGGTTGAGCTTGAAGGTCAGCCACATCGTCACCCCGAGCAGCACGCCGAGCACGCCGAGGCCGAAGATCATCATCAGCCAGCTCGGCACGGTGATCCCGCCCATCGAGAGCAGCGCGGCAAGGTTCGCCGGATCGGGTGCCGAAAGGTCGCTGATCCAGAGAAACTTCTGGTGGCGCATCTCAATGCCCAGCACGAGCACCTTGTAGAGCGCGAAGAAGACCGGGATCTGCAGCAGCATGGGAAGGCAGCCCGCGACCGGGTTTACCTTCTCGCGTTTGTAAAGCTCCATGATCTCCATCTGCTGCTTCTGCTTGTCGTCCTTGTACTTCTCCTGGATCGCCTTCATCTTCGGCTGGATGGCCTTCATCGAAGCCATCGAGGCGAAGCCCTTCTGGGCGATCGGGAACATCAGGCCGCGCACGATCACGGTCAGCAGGATGATGGCGATGCCGAAGTTGCCGACCGCTTCGAACAGCGTCCGCAACAGCCACAGCATCGGCTTTTCGAACCAGCGGAACCAGCCCCACTCGATGGCGAAGCCAAACTTCTCGATCCCCGCATTCTGATACTGGTCGAGCACCACGCTTTCCTTCGCACCGGCATAGAGCCGCGAGGTGGTGGTGAGCTTCTTGCCGGCAGGAACGGTGACCGGTTCGTAGATCATGTCGGCGCGATAGGTCTCGTTGCCCATGGCACGGAACGTGGTTTCGGGCGCAAGGTCGTCCTGCGGGACAAGCGCCGAAAGCCAGTAGATGTCGGTGAATCCCGCCCAGCGCGTCCGTCCTTCGGGAGTGACCTTCTTGTCCTCGTCGAGCGTGGAATAGTCGATGTCGTAATCGGCGGTGTCGCCGAACACGCCCATCGGGCCCGAATGCGCGATCCAGATATCCTGGCTGGCAGTCTTGCTGGTGCGGTTGACCAGGCCGAACGGCTGGACGACCACCGGATTGGTACCGCCGTTGGACACCGACTGCGCGGCGGTGAGCATGTAGTTGTCATCGATCGAATAGCGGATGGCGTAGGTCAGCCCCTCGCCATTGTCCCAGGTCAGGGTGACCGGCGCTTCCTTGGTCAGCACCTCGCTGTCGGCGGACCAGACGGTCTGGGGACCGGGTACCTTGAGGTTGGAGCCGACCCAGCCGAACTGGGCGAACTGCTGCGCGGGCGTGCCGTTGGGGGAGAAGATGCGAACCGGTTCGCTATCCTTGCCGGTTCCTTCCATGTGGTCCTTGAGCACGACGTCGTCGACAACGCCGCCCTTGAGGTTGATCGACCCGGCCACGCGCGGCCCATCGATCTTCACGCGGTCGGGCGAGGAAAGCGCGGTCTTGAGATCCGCCTTCTCGAGCGCCTGCAGCGTCGGGTCGACGAGCCCCCCGGTGCGGGTATGCTGAGTCTTGGCGGTGGCCGCCTGCTCGCTGGGAGTGTCGGCCTTGTCTTCTACCAGCGCCTGTTCGGGCTGTGGGTAGAAGTAGTTCATCGCATAGTCCCACCCGATGAGGAGCAGGAATGAAAGCGCGATGGCCAGGATCAGGTTGCGCTGGTTTTCCAAGGTCGGTCCCGTCTAGTTCAATCGAAAATCGTAATGTGGGAAGGTGTATCAGGCTTTCAATACACCGGCGCTATGGCACCGGGTCATGGCCGTGTCCGCCCCAAGGGTGGCAGCGCATTATACGCTTAGTGGCCAACCATCCACCCTTGATCGCGCCATATTTTCCCAGCGCCTCGATGGCGTACTGGCTGCAAGAGGGCGAATAGCGACAACTGGGCGGCAGGATCCGGCTGGGACCCCACTGCCACAGGCGGGCGATGAAGATGAAGACATGCTTCATGCGCGGCGGCTCCTTTGGTGGCGAGGCGGACGCGGGCGATCGCCCTTGCCTTCGCTCGCACGGGCGAGCGCTGCGGACAGTTCGTCCTTCAGCGTGGCGAAATCGCGTTCTACCCCGCCCTCGCGCCCGATCAGGATGTGATCGTGATCCGGCAACCCTTGCTCGGGCAGCGCTGCCCACAGCAATTCGCGGAAGCGACGCTTCATCCGGTTGCGCACGACGGCGTTGCCGATCTTCTTCGTCACAGTGATCCCGTAGCGCTTGCCCTTCCCGCCGTTCGGGTTGGCGAGCAGCACGAATCCCGGTCGCGCGACCCTGAGGCCCCGATTCGCGGCGAGGAAGTCGCTGCGCTTGCGGATCACGGATAGGCTCGGGTGCATGGATGCCAGATACGCAAAACGGGCCCCCGATGGGAGCCCGCTTGCATTCGTCCGTCGATCGCCGCGCACAAGCGCAGCGAATCAGCTCAGGCGCAAAGCTTCTTGCGGCCGCGAGCGCGACGGGCGCGAAGCACCTTGCGGCCACCCGGGGTCGCCTTGCGCGCGAAAAAACCGTGGCGACGCTGGCGCACGAGGTTCGAGGGCTGGAAAGTCCGCTTCATCGGAAGTGTCCTACAAAAATCTTCTGGTTCCGGCGGCGCGAGACGCCACCAACAAAAAGGGCCACCCGGGCGGGGTGACCGCTTGAATGGCGCGCGCATAAGGAAGCGCGCCCGCTACGTCAAGAGAAAGTCATGTCGGAATAGGCCAGTTTGGGTGCCTGCTGTGCGGGCGGTTCCACCACCGCCTGTGCTGGCGCGGGCGCGGCCCAGCGGCGCATGTCCTGCGCCTCGAGCCACAGTGCCTCGGCATGAGGCACCGAATTGGTAAAGGCATAGAATGCGCGCGCCTGCCGCTCGCCCATTCCCATCTCGCGATAATAGACGATGTACTTGAGGTTCTCCGGTGCATTCTCGCCGAAATCGCCAGCTTCGCGTCCGTATTCGTCCATCCAGCTGTGCACCGCGAACTCTGCACCATCGGCAATGTCGCGCTCAACACCGGCGAGGAACAACTCTACCGCGCCGGACCGGACCGAACCGATCGGCGGGACGTGCGTGACCATATGTGCGGCACGGATCATCCGTCCGAGTTCCATGTTGGCCTTGTCGTCGCGCGTACCCGGGCACTCGACCATGTCGACCTGGACCAGGTCGGGAAAGGCACGACGCATGGCGGCAAAGACGGCGGGCGTGTCGTGACCCGTCTCGTCCACCAGCGCGACTCGACGCGAATCGAGGACGAGAAAGGGACCGAAGCGGGCGATGCCCCGCCGATAATCGCGAAAACTGCGATCGACCGCCGGACGGGCGATGGCGGAAACAGGTGCGAACTCGCCTCGACCCGGAATGGTGAAGCGCAGGTTCGTGAAATCGGCACCCGCCGTATCGCGAACCACCCCGATCCGGCGCGCATCATCCACGGGCAACTGGGCTAGCGGTTGCGCAGCAAGTACCACCGGCACAGTCATGATGCTCAGCGACTGCGCGCTCGCCGGAGCGGCAAGCGCGAGGCCGAATACTGAACAGGCAAGAGCGGCTGGTCGAAGCATTCGGCAGGATTGCTCCCCGGCATCTTGCCAGCTTCCAAAGGCACGTGCCTAAAGCCGGGTTAACGGCATCCCTTCTCCACCGATGCGGAGACTGTTCCCCTCGACAAATCAGCAGTTTGCAGTCATCGCCACGTATGAATACGGGGTTGGGGGTTAACGCTGGTCGCACTCGTCAAAACGGTCGCTTACCTCGGGCTGGAAGCCCGCGGGGTAGAGGTACAATGCTCGGTCGCGCCGGGACTGCCCAACTTCAATATCGTCGGTCTGGCAGACAAGGCGGTGGGGGAGAGCAAGGAACGCGTCCGCGCCGCGCTGGCCGGAATGGGCCTCGCCCTGCCGCCCAAACGGATCACCATCAACCTGTCGCCCGCCGACCTGCCCAAGGAGGGTTCGCACTACGACCTGCCCATCGCACTCGCCCTGCTGGCCGCGATGGGGGTCACCGATGCCGAACAGTTGTGCGACTGGATTGCGGTGGGCGAACTCGCCCTCGATGCGCGGATTGTGCCGTCGCCCGGAGTACTGCTGGCCGCGATCCACGCGAGCGAGGCCGATGTCGGACTCATCTGCCCGCAGGGGCAAGGTTCCGAAGCGCGGTGGGCGAGCGACATTCCGGTCTGCGCCGCCCCCGACCTTGCGAGCCTGCTCAACCACCTCAAGGGCACGCAGCGCCTGCCCGATCCGGAGCCGGGCCTGGTGGACGAGCCGGGCATCGGGCCCGACCTGAAGCAGGTGAAAGGCCAGGAAACCGCCAAGCGTGCGCTCGAGATCGCTGCGGCTGGCGGACACAATCTGCTGATGGTCGGCCCTCCGGGTGCTGGCAAATCGCTGCTGGCCAGCTGCCTCCCGGGCATCCTCCCGCCACTAACCCCGCCCGAAGCACTCGAAGTCAGCATGGTCCAGTCGGTTGCCGGAACATTGGAGGAGGGGCGAATCAGCCGTGCGCGTCCCTTCCGCGCGCCGCATCATTCGGCGAGCATGGCCGCGCTGACCGGCGGCGGATTGCGAGTGAAGCCAGGAGAGGTAAGCCTCGCGCATCTCGGCGTGCTGTTCCTCGACGAACTGCCAGAATTCCAGCGCGCGGTACTCGATTCGCTGCGTCAGCCGCTCGAAACCGGGAAGGTCGACGTCGCTCGTGCCAATGCTCACGTGACATTCCCCGCCAACGTCCAGCTGGTCGCGGCGATGAACCCATGCCGTTGCGGACACCTGGGGGATGCGGCACTGGCGTGCAGCCGTGCGCCGCGATGCGCCGCCGACTACCAGAGCAAGGTGTCCGGCCCGATGCTCGACCGGATCGACCTTCATGTGGAGGTCGATCCGGTAAGCGCCATGGACCTCGCCCTACCCCCGCCTGCCGAAGGGAGCGCGGAGGTAGCCGCCCGGGTGCTCAAGGCGCGCGCCATTCAGACCGGGCGCGCGGAGCGAACCGGCGCGCGAACCAATGCCGACCTACAGGGCGATGCGCTCGAGATTTTCGCGACGCCCGACGAGCCGGGCCGCCAGCTACTGATGCAGGCGGCGAGCGCGATGCGCCTGTCGGCCCGCGGCTACACGCGGATGCTGCGCGTCGCGCGCACCATCGCCGACCTTGCGGGAATGGAACCGGTCGGCCGCATTCACATCGCCGAAGCACTCAGCTACCGCAGGCAGGCGCCGCGTGCCTGAAGTCAGTGATCCTCGGTCAGGTCGAGGTTGAGCTTGACCGTCTCGTGCTCGCGATCGCCCTCGAACTTCTTGAGGAATTCCTCGATCGGTATGGCCTGGCTGCGATCGACCATGGGATTCGACTTGGCCATCTCCACAGCCTTCAGCTCGTCGGGCGTCATGCGCACGTGGATATAGGGCATCCACACGTCGCCATAGTCAGCCTTTTGATACCAGACGTCGAGGATGTCGTAGGACGCCCAGGAACCGTTCGGTTCCTGCAGGCGGATACCTTCGCCAATGCGCGGCACCGTCACCACCTTGATACGGAAGACCGTCTGGTGCGTCTCGTTCTGGATTTCGATGTCGATCACGTGTCGCAGGGTCCGGCTGTACCAATGGGAATCGGGAATTCCCCCTCTGGTGGCAGCGACGTGTTGAGATCGCTTTAACGATGACGTCACGCAGCCATGGGCGATTGTGACGTCACTCTTGCGCGGCTATTTGAAGCGCGAATGCATTCCCCCCAATCCCGGAGTCGCGCCGACGACAGGCGTTTGCGCGTGCTCGGCCGGTTGCGCGGGCATTGGTCACGACTTGATCCGGAATGGCAACGCAAGGCGCTGGGCCTCGCTCTTGCTGTCGGGATCGAGGCACTCCTGGTTCTCCTGCTATTGTCGCTGGGCATCGTGAACCGCGAGCCGGTTCCGATGACCGATTCGCTGGTCACCGTGACCATGAGCGAGGAACCATCCGAAGAAGACAAGGACGAGCCGTCCCAAGCAGAGACCCAGCCCTCGGCAACTGCTCCCGCTACCCAGGCTTCGCAGCCCACGCCTGACGAGGAGCCTGTCCAGACTCCGCCGAATTCGCGCCAAACGCCCGTCCCGGCGCTGATCCCGGTTTCCCCCGACAGCATGCGATCGCTCGACATTTCGCGGGTGCAGCCCTCCAGGCCCATAGTCGGTGCCCAGCCATATGGCCCGGTCGACACACCGCGGCCAGGCGATTCGGAGCGCATTGCGGGCAGTGGACCCAATGGCGAGCCGCTCTACGCCGCGCGCTGGTATCGCGAACCGACCGACCAGGAATTGCAGGGCTACCTGTCGACGGCTTCAGGGCCCGGATTTGCCTTGATCAACTGCCAGACAGCGCCGCAGTATCGCGTGGAGAATTGCGTGCTGGTGGCCGAGGGGCCGCAAGGCTCGAACATGGGGCGGGCGGTTCTGGCCGCGGCCTGGCAATTCAAGGTGCGTCCGCCGCAGATAGGCGGGCGTCCCCAAGTCGGGGAATGGGTGCGGATCAGGATAACGTACGAGGTGAGACCGGCCGTCCCGCCCTATTCGCGCTGATCAGGCCGCGTCCTTGGCCTTGCGCACCGCACCGAGGTCAACGACATCGCCGTTCGCTAGCGAACCTTCTGCTGTCGCGCGGCTGCCATCGGCGCGGATACCGAGATTGTTCCGCTCGACGAGCCAGAGATCCTGAGGACCGAGGATCCGGCCATCGTGGCTCAGGATAGAGGTCGGTCCGATGGGCAGGCGGTCGCGTTCATCGACCAGAACCGGATTCTCGACAACTTCGGAACCATATTTCTGACCCCACTGGCGCAACGCAACCATGGCAGGGAGCAAATCGAAGCCCTTTTCGGTCAGGCGATATTCGATCTTGCGGCGATCTTCGGCGCAGGGATCGCGCTTGAGAATACCATGTTCGACCAGTTTGGCGAGCCGGTTGGAGAGAATGTTACGGGCGATTCCCAGTTCGGTGAGGAATTCCTCGAAGTGGTGCAAACCGTTGAAACTGGCGCGAAGGATCATGAAGCTCCATCGTTCGCCCATGACTTCAAGAGCTTGCGGCAAGCCGCATTCGGTGAGTTCACGCAAAGGTTCGCGAAGGTCGCCCATTATTTCAGTCCTCTTCCAGAAACCTATCTAGCGCGAAAATCGCCGATGCCAAAAAATTTTTCCACGAAAGGGTTGCAATGCGCAACTTAGTTTTATAGGTAGCGATTCGCAACTGGTTGCTATTTGAAACTCAATTGCACGAATGGCAAGCCTTGTTGAGAAAATTGCAAGCGTAAAGGACCTCCCCATGACCATCACTCTCCCCCGCTCGGTCAACATCGGCGCAATCGTCGCCGCATTCGCATACACCTCGCTGACCTTCGGCGCTGCCGTGGCACCGGCCCCGGCCGAAGCAGCCGGCAACCAGGTGTTCTACACTGCACAGCTCGCCAAGCCCGTCGAAAAGGCCACCACCACCGTCGCTGGCGGTGTCGTATGGAACTGCAAGGGCGATACCTGCATCGCTGCAAAGGGCGCTTCGCGTCCGCTGCGCGTGTGCCGCGAACTCCAGAAGGAACACGGCGAAATCGCCGGCTTCACCGCCAAGGGTGAAGAACTGGCCGCCGATAACCTTGCAAAGTGCAACGGCTGATCGATTCCTGACGAACTTACCCCCCACCCCTCTCCATCGGTGGGATTCCTCCAGGGCTCTGGCAGCAATGCCAGGGCCCATTTTTCATGCGTTTATAACAGCCCACGCGTCCCAAGGTCGGCTTCCAGCGTCTGCGCGTCGGCGAAATGATGTACCTGCCAGCCGCAGGCCTTGGCTGATTCCACATTGGCGAGGCTGTCATCGATGAAGAGCATGGCATTCGCGGGGTGGCCGAAACGCCGTTCTGCAAGTTTGAAGATTGCGGGATCCGGTTTCGCCAGCTTCTCTTCGCCAGAAACGACGATGTCGCGAAACACGTCGAAGACGGGTGCTGTCGGACGGAACTCGGCCCAGAACTCGGCACCGAAATTGGTGATCCCGAAAATCGGCACGCCACGGGCATCGAGCCTCGAAACAAGGTCATGGCTGCCGGGCACGGGTCCCGGAATCGTTTCGTTGAAACGCGTCGCATAGGCACGCAGCGCCTCTGCATGATGCGGATATTCGGCGATACGGGCCGGAACCATTTCCGCTAGCGGCACGCCGGCATCGTGCTGCGAGTGCCAGTCGACGGTAACGACCTCCTCGACCAGCTCGCGCAGTCGCTCCGGGTCGCTCTCGACCTTGCGCATCAGGAGCGAAAGGTCCCACTGATAGAGGACCTTGCCTACATCGAACACGACAGCCTGGATCGCCATTCCCGTCACCTCAAACGCGAACGGCCCGAACTCCCTTCGGAGCCGGGCCGGTCAGCAAGACATGCACCGCGCGGGACGCGGCGCGCCGAATCAGCCCTGGCGGGCCTTGAAGCGGCGGTTGGTCTTGTTGATGACGTAAGTGCGCCCGCGGCGACGGATCACGCGGCAATCCCGGTGGCGGTCCTTGAGCGACTTGAGGCTGTTGCGGATCTTCATAGGTCTTCTCGTCAAATAAATACGCGCCGGAGATGGGCCCCCGACGCGGCAAATTCAAGCGCGCCCGTTAGCGACGAGGGTGATTCCCGTCAACCGTCTCCGCGCATTTCGGCAAGTCGCCGTTCCCACTGCAGCGCGTGGCTGACGATGATGTCGAGATCGGCATAGCGCGGCTGCCACGGCAAGGTGCCTCGAATGCGCGAGGGATCGGAGATCAGCTGGCCCGGATCGCCCGCACGGCGCGGCTCCATCTTGCGCACGATCGTCTGGTTGGTCACTCGGTCGACCGCGTCGAGGACTTCGAGGACCGAGAAGCCGCGTCCGTAGCCGCAATTCATCGTCAACGAATGCTCCGGTTGCTCGATCAGTGCCTCGAGAGCGAGGACGTGTGCGGCCGCAAGATCGCTCACGTGGATATAATCGCGCACCCCGGTGCCGTCGCGCGTGTCGAAATCGGTGCCGAACACCGCCACGTGGTCGCGCTTGCCGGTCGCCGCCTCGCAGGCGACCTTGATAAGGTGCGTCGCCCCTGCGGTAGACTGGCCCGTGCGCCCCTCGGGATCGGCTCCGGCAACGTTGAAATAGCGCAGGGCGCAGAAGTTGAAGCCGTGCGCCGCGCTAGCATCGGCCAGCATCCGCTCGGTCATCAGCTTCGACCAGCCATAAGGGTTGATCGGCTCCTTGGGAGTATCCTCGGTCACAGCCTCGACTTGCGGAACGCCATATGTCGCCGCAGTCGAGCTGAAGATGAAGTGGTCCACCCCGCCCTTCACCGCCGCCTCGATCAGCGCGCGGCTCTTCACCGTGTTGTTTTCGTAGTACTTGAGCGGGTTCTCGACCGATTCCGGCACCACGATCGAACCGGCGAAATGCATGATCGCCTTGGTGCCCTGCTCGCGAAAGATGTGCGCCAACAGGTCGGCGTCGGCGATGTCGCCTTCATAGAGCGGGACGCCTTCGGGAATGGCGAAGGCGAAGCCGGTCGACAAGTTGTCGATCACTGCCACGCTCCAGCCGGCATCGCGCAGGGCGAGGACCGCGTGGCTGCCGATATACCCTGCCCCGCCGGTGACCAGCACCGGGACCTTGCTGTTTTCGTCCATGGCTCGCCGAGTAGCATACGATTTGGTAACGGCAAGTTGTCTAGGGGCGCCGCCAAGCGTCCCGGAGCGCAAAACGGTCGCCATGCGTTGCATGGATACCGTGGTGCGACGAGAGAGACGCGAAAGGATCGCAAGATGAGACATCCACTTCCCGCCGTGGCGCTGGCCGCCACCATTGCCCTTGGCGCCTGCGCTACACCGCCGGGCCCGGTCGAGGTCACGCGCTTCGTTGCGCCGGAACGTATCGCCCAGTTGGGCAAGGGAACGGTCTTCGTGGAAAGCCTTGCAGGTGCGCAAGGCGATACCCTTGCGCTGGCGCCCTACAAGGCCGCGGTGGCTGCGGAACTCAAGCGCCTTGGTTACATCGAGGCCGATAGTACGGGCGCCAGCCAGATTGCGCAGGTATCGGTCGAAAAATACACGCTGGCCGCAGGCGGCAAGCGCAGCCCGGTCAGCGTCGGAGTCGGCGGTTCCACCGGCAGCTACGGCTCGGGCGTGGGCCTTGGCATCGGCATCAACCTCGGCGGAGGAGAGAAGGATCGATTGGGTACCACGCTCACCGTGCGCATCATCGACAAGGCCACGCAGGCAAGCCTGTGGGAAGGTCGCGCCGATTTCCGGCCGCCGGAGAATTCACCCCTTGCACGCACGCAGGCGAACGCCCAGACGGTCGCCTCCGCTCTGTTCCGGGAGTTTCCGGGCAACAATGGCGAAACGATAGAAGTGAAGGTTAGCGAGTGAGCGATATCAGGATCGATACCCAGTTCGACAGCGGCAACATAGAAGTACTGTCGGCTTCGGGGGCAAAGGCGAAGCTGGCCGTACGCAAGGATCACATGAGCGAATTCGCGCAGTGGTTCCATTTCCGGGTCGCTGGCGCTGCCGGTCGCGAGCTCGAACTCAAGATCACCGGTCTCAACGAGAGCGCCTATCCCGGCGGCTGGCCCGACTACGATGCCTGCGTTTCGGAAGATCGCGACTACTGGGGCCGCGCCTCTTCGAGCTTCGACAAGGACGAGGACAATGGCACGCTGACGATCCGCTACGCGCCCGCCAGCGACATCGTCTGGTTCGCCTATTTCGCTCCTTATTCGATGGAGCGTCACCACGACCTCATCGCCGAGGCTGCCGCCTCGGAAGGCGTCGAGTACAAGCACCTCGGCACCACGCTCGACGGCCAGCCGATCGACTGCCTCGCCATGGGCGAAGGCGACTTCCAGGTCTGGCTCTATGCCCGCCAGCATCCGGGTGAGACGCAGGCCGAATGGTGGATGGAAGGCGCGCTCGAAGTGCTGACCGATCCCAGCGACAGCGTGGGCCGCGAACTGCGCCAGCGCTGCCGCATCCATGTCGTGCCGAACGCCAATCCCGACGGATCGCGCCGCGGTCACCTGCGCACCAATGCGGTGGGCGTGAACCTCAACCGCGAGTGGGCCAATCCGACCCCGGAGAAGAGCCCCGAAGTGCTCGCCATCCGCAATGCCATGGACAAGACCGGCGTGGATTTCGCGATCGACGTGCATGGCGACGAGGCGATCCCGGTCGCTTTCCTGGCAGGGTACGAAGGCATCCCGAGCTGGACCGAGGCGCAGGGCGAACGCTTCTACCTCTACGAACGCATCCTCGACCGCCGGACGCCCGACTTCCAGACCGAGCAGGGTTACACCAAGGCGGCCGCTGGCCAGGCCAACCTGACCATGAGCACCAACCAGGTCGCCGAACGCTTCGGCGCGACTGCGATGACGCTGGAAATGCCTTACAAGGACAATCCGGCCAAGCCCGAGCCCGAACAGGGCTGGAGCCCGGAGCGCTGCAAGATGCTGGCGCGCGATTGTCTCGCTGCTCTGCTCGAGTGGCTCGACGCCAAGGACAAGTAAGAGAGATGCCGGGGGCGACCCCGGCATTTTTCGTTTAGCCTTCGAGAATTTTCGCGGCGACTTCCTCGATCGAGCCGGTCACCAGCAGCGGCTGGCCGCCGACCATGCCGACATTGGTCTGTCCGTTCTCGGCGGTACGCAGCCAGGCGATGTTGCTGGCCACCACGAGATAATTGCCGCCACGCGATTCGAGCTTGATGAACTTCATTTCAAACCATCTCCTGAGCGCAGCCGCGATAGCCGACTAACGCTCGCAAAATGGTTAACGCGCGGCCCGAATGCCCTCAGGTGACGATGGGTTCGAGCAGGCGCAGAGTCCGCGCTCCAGCATCGAGTTCGACCGTGGCGCCATGCGGCAGGCATAGCTGGTTGCGGACGTGACCGATGTTGCCTCCGGTAAAAGCGGGGATGCCAAGCGGGCGCAGGTGGTGGTCGATCACGTCGTCGAGAGTGAAGCCGACGCTCTCGGGATCGTCCGGATTGCAGCGCGTACATTGGCCGAAAATCACGCCAGCCGAATGATCGAGGATGCCCGCAAGCTTCAGTTGCTGGAGCATGCGGTCGACACGGTAGATCGCCTCGTTGACGTCCTCGACGAACAGGATCGCACCATCGAAGTCCGGAACCCAGGGCGTTCCCAGCATGGTCGAAAGGATGGTGAGATTGCCGCCGAGCAGTCGCCCCCTGGCCGTCCCTCCCGTGATCGTCCGCCCGGCCCGCATGGTTTCCACCTCGACCGCTTTGCCCCCGAGCACCGGAGCCGCCCCGGCGAACCCGAGGTGCCAGAGGCTTTCCCAGCTCGCCTTTTCCCAGCGGCTCGCGGCGTTGGGACCGTGGATCGTCGGGAACCCTGCCCGCGCCGCGAAGGCGAGGTGCAGCGCACTGGTATCGCTATAGCCGACCAGCAGCTTGGGATTGGCGCGGATCGTCGCCCAGTCGAGCAGCGGCAGGATGCGCGCCCCGCCCCAACCGCCGCGAATGGCGAATATCGCGCGCACGTCGGGATCGGCGAACATCGCATTGAGGTCGGCGGCACGCGCTTCATCGGTCCCGGCCAGGTAGCCGTCCTGTTCGGTCACATGCGCACCGCGCTTGGGCAAGAGGCCCATGCCCCGCATCCAGTATTCCGCGCGGTCGAGTTCGTCGGGAAGCGTCAGCGCCGTCGCGGGCGCGACGAGGCCGACGGTATCGCCCTCTCGCAGGCGCGGCAGCTTGCGCGGCGCGCGCGTCGCAGCGGCGACGGGCATCGCCAGTCCCGCCAGCGCTCCGGCCATCGTCCCGAGCGCTGTGCGGCGGGCAATCATGCCAGGCTGGCTGGCCCGAAGGCGTGGGGAAGAAGTTCCGAAAGCCTGACCTTGGTCACGCTGTCCGGTCCGACACAAAGGATATCCGGGTCGGTGCCGCCCAGCTGCGCAAGCTCGTTGAGCACCTGGCGGCAGCGGCCACAGGGCGTGATCGGGTCGGCGCCGGGACCCGTCACGGCGACCTTTTCGAGACCGCCGACCCAGTCTTCGGAGAGGATCTTGGCCACGGCAACGGTCTCCGCGCACAGCGCGAGGCCATAGCTTGCGTTCTCGACATTGGTGCCCGTCACCACGCTGCCGTCCTGCAGCAGCAGCGCCGCGCCGACCGCGAAGTTCGAATAGGGCGAATAGGATTTGGCGGCGGCAGCGCGGGCGGCGGCGATCAGGTCTTCGTCGGTCATTTCGTCTTCGTCCCAGGAAACATCACAAGGGTCGCACCACCGCCCAACGCAGCGGGCGGTCTGCCGCCTCGCTCTTGTACCAGCGATTGGCGGTCCACATCAGCCACGGGCGCGAGGCATAGTCGGGTTCGAACCAGCTGCGCTCCAGCCATAGCTGGCGATCGATGCGGCGCGATACGCCATATTCGTCCTCGAAAGCCTCGCTCGGCGCAAGGATGACGGCTTTGCCCGCATGCGCCTCGATCTGGTTGACCAGCGTCATCAGTTCGCTCTGTACCGCAGCGTCGGACACCCGTTCAGGACAATCGGCGGCTGTCTGGTCGAGCAGGATCACGGGTGGCAGCAGGTCGCTGTCGCGCGGCACCATGGTCACGAAATTGGCCGACTGCCCATCCGCCACGGTGCAGGGATCGAAGACGTGGACCGCCCCGACCTCCAGCCCCGCATCACGCGCCCGGGAAAAGTTCTGCGCAAAGCCCGCATCCCTGCCCTTCGCGCCGCGACTGGCCTCCAGATAGGCAAAATGCGCGCCGAGCCCGGCAAGCGTGTCGAAGGACACCGGCCCGTCCGCCGCCCCGACCAGCGCACCCTGGTCCGGCCAGGTGGCCTCGTCGGGTCGCCAGCTGCGCCCCTGCGTCCAGGCATAGGCTGCTCCGACCAGCGCCACCAACAGCAGGAAGAACGCCATCAAGGCCGAGCGCGAGACTTGCCGTGGCCGCGTGGCCTTGCGCTTCCTCGTCGATTTGCGTGCCATGAAATGCGCCCCTTCAGCCCTTGATATGCAGGACGCAAATGAGTGTGAAAAGGCGACGCGCGGTTGCGAAGTCGGTTTCGACCTTGTCTTCGAGCCGCTCCAGCAGGAGTTCCGCGGCGCGGTTGTGGACCCCGCGGCGGGCCATGTCGATCGTCTCGATCTCCATCGGCGTCGCCTTGCGGATGGCCTGGTAATAGCTGTCGCAGATGGCGAAATATTCGCGGATCGGGCGTCGGAAACGGGCCAGGCCGAGGAGCAGTTCTTCCAGCAACCGGTCCTCGGTATCGGAAATCGTCATCAGCAGGCGGCCGTCGCGCACCGCCAGGCGAAGGTTATATGGCCCGGTCGTCCCGCGTTCGACCGAACGCAACGGCTTGAAGGTATTCTCCTCGATCAGGTCGAAAATGGCGATGCGCCGTTCCTGCTCGATATCGGCATTGCGCCAGATGATCGTCTCCTCATCGAGCTCGATATGTGCGATCCGATGGTCGCCGGAGGAGTTTGCTGAATCGGTCATGCCTTCAGGCTGCTTTCGCAAGATAGGCGGGGTGCGGCAAGGGCTTGGCGAAGTGTCCCCACTATCCACAGCCAAAGTGGCCCCATTGCAACTTGCCAGCAGACCGCACGGCCATGCATTGGAAGTGGATGGCCGACACCGATCTTCTCTTCCCCGCCGATGATTCGACAGCAGACAAGGCTGCGAAGGGCGTACAGCTGCCTGCCAACCTCGAGGCGGAAGCGGCCTATCTCGGTGCGGTGCTGATCGACAACCGGGTGATCGAGGAACTGACCACCCCGCTGATGGTCGAGCATTTCCACGAGCCGGTCCACCAGCGCATCTACGAGCGCATCCTCAAGCTGATCGAGCGCAATTCGGTGGCGACGCCGGTGACGCTCAAGCCCTATTTCGAGAGCGACGAGGCGCTCAAGCAGCTCGGAGGGACGACCTATCTCGCGCAGCTGACCGCCGACGGCCAGGGCCTGCTGCACCCGCGCGAACTGGCCGAACAGATCTACGACCTCGCCCTGCTGCGCCAGCTGGTGACGGTTGGCCGCAACCTCGTCGAGGGCGCGCTCGACACATCGGACGAGGTCGAACCGCTCAAGAAAATCGAGCAGGCCGAAGCCGATCTCTACCGCGTCGCCGAAGGGGCGACGACGGGCAGCGAGGCGCAGAGTTTCCGCACCGCAGCCTTCGGCGCGCTGCAGGTGGTCCAGGCGGCGATGAATTCGGGCGGGCGCTTTTCGGGCAAAACCACCGGCCTCGACACGATCAACGACAAGACCAGCGGCCTGCACAATTCCGACCTCGTGATCCTCGCGGGGCGTCCGGCGATGGGCAAGACCTCGCTGGCGACCAACATCGCCTTCAACGCTGCCTCACGCCTGATGCGCGACCTTCGCGACGGGATCGACCGCGCGGATTCGCCCGGGGCAGGCGTCGCTTTCTTCAGCCTCGAAATGAGCGCCGACCAGCTGGCAACACGTATCCTTGCCGAACAGGCGGAGATTTCGAGCGAGAAGCTGCGTTCGGGCAAGCTGTCGCGCGACGAATTCCAGCGCCTGTCCTTCGCCAGCCAGGAACTGACCGACCTCCCGCTTTACATCGACGACACGCCCGCTCTGACCATCGGCGCACTGCGCACCCGCGCGCGGCGGTTGAAGCGGCGGCATGATATCGGCCTCGTCGTGGTCGACTACCTTCAGCTGCTGCAGGGGTCGGGTCGCGCAAGCGACAATCGCGTCAACGAAATCTCCGAGATCAGCCGCGGTCTGAAAACGCTGGCCAAGGAACTTCATGTTCCGGTGATCGCGCTGTCCCAGCTGTCACGTCAGGTCGAGAGCCGCGAAGACAAGCGGCCCCAGCTTTCCGACCTGCGCGAATCCGGCTCGATCGAGCAGGACGCGGACATGGTATGGTTCATCTACCGGGCGGAATACTACCACAACGCGCTGAAGCCGGACACGCCGGACGAGACCTCCTCGGAAGATGTGCGGATGAAATATGCCGAGTGGGAGGCCAAGCATCTCGAACTGGTCAACAAGGCCACGCTGATTGTTGCCAAGCAGCGCCATGGTTCGACCGGCAACGTGCCCCTGCTGTTCCACAGCGAGTATACCAAGTTCAGCAGCCCCGATATCCGCTACACGGACGACTACGAATAGGTCAGATGCCCAGGTTCAGCCTGCGCGTCACAGTGTAGTCGATTACCGAGACCAGCACCCAGCCCATCCACCAGCGCACGCGGTTGAACACGGTGCGCCGCTGGCGATGCAGTTCGGGGGTGATCTCCTCCGACGCGGCAATCTGGCGTCCGATATACTCGCGTAACGTGTCGGCGAGCACGCGGTCCTCGATCCGCAGCATGATCTCGAGGTTGAGATAAAGGCTGCGCATGTCGAAGTTGGCGCTGCCCATGTAGACGGCGTCGTCGAGCACCAGCAGCTTCGTGTGCAGCTTGCACGGGCTGAACTCCCAGATCTTCGCCCCACGCTTGAGCAGGTAGGAGTAGAGCGAACGCGTCGCTCCAAGCGTTGCGCCATTGTCGCTCTTGGCCGCCATCAGCAGGCGGGTATGGCCCTTGCGTGCCACCCGCGCGATGCGCCGAAGGAGTGTGTAGGGCGGCGAAAAGTAGGCCATGAAGATGTCGAGCTTCTCGCTATCGACGAGATCACGGGTGACGCTGCGTGCCCAACTCGACAGACCTCGTGTCGGTCCACCGACCAGCCAGCGCGCATGGCCTTCGGGCGCGGTCCACTCCCACTTGCCGACCGTTTCGCGAATGGCGCGGAAATGGGCATCCTTGTCGTCGGTCCAGTCGGCGAGGCGCTCGAACCAGTCGGTAAGGCCTCCCACCGCATCGCCCTCGATCCCGATGGCGAGGTCGTTCCAGCCGTTCTCCTCCGGCGGAGCGAAATAGCTATCCTCGATGTTGAACCCGCCGAACAGCGCGCGCTTGCCGTCGGCGATGACCATCTTCTGGTGGTTGCGGATGAGGTACCTGAGGCCGATCCGCGGCGAGAAGCAGAAGAACCGCCCGCCTGCATCGACCAGCGGCTGGAGGAAGGCATCGGATGCGGAAGCCCCGAAACGGTCGATGATCAGCGTCACTGCGACGCCACGCCTCGCGGCTGCGGCCAGCGCATCACGCAGTTCCGCGCTCACCCGGTCCTCGGCGAAGATGTAGAAGCAGATGTCGAGCCGCTCCTTGGCTGAGGCGACGATTTCCATCAACGCTTCGCGCCGGTCCGCTCCTGCCGGATAGAAGGTGAGCGACTGGCCCTGCGCCTCGACCGCGAAGGGTGGCGGGTCGGCATAAGGTGCGATTGCGGGCGTGGTCTCGCTCTCTCCCATCGGTGCGAGCATTAGCGCCCCCGCGCTGCGGCGCAAATCCTTGACTGTCCGGCCCACAAAACCTATGTCGCCGCCTTTCCCGGATTCTCTAGAATATATCGGAGTGCCCAATGGCGCGCGTTACCGTCGAAGATTGCGTAGACAAGGTCCCCAACCGTTTCGATCTCGTGCTGCTGGCTGCCCAGCGCGCGCGTGAGATTTCGGGCGGTGCGGAACTGACCGTCGATCGCGACCGCGACAAGAACCCGGTCGTCGCGCTGCGCGAAATCGCCGAGCAGACGATCAAGCCCAAGGATCTTCAGGAAGCCGCCGTCACCAACCTGCAGAAGATCCTGCCGGACGATGACGACGAGATGGATGAAGTCGGCTCGCTGAGCCAGTCGGCCGAAGCCCTGCGCATTACCGCATCGGCTCCGACCCGTTCGACCTCGATCGGCGGCGACTACGACGGCTGATCCGTTTGCCATCGGCAGATCAATGAAGACCCGCCCCTCACCGGGCGGGTTTTTCATTTCCGGCCAGGCTATTTTCGAAACGGAAGCAACAGGGTCCAGCCAAGCCTGTGCGGCCGCACGTCCTGGTATTCGTCCAGTCCGATGGTGATCGCATCCGGTCCTGAAGCAGCGCGGTCGGTATAGGTCCCGAAGAGGCGATCCCAGCCAGACAGCAGTGTTCCATAATTGCTGTCGGTCTCGCGCTGGAGCGCCGAATGGTGGATGCGGTGCATTCCGGGTGTGACGAGAACTGTCCGAGCCGGACTTTCCACTGCCTTGGGCAGTGCGAAGTTCGCATGGGTGAACAGCGTCGCGATGTTGAACACCGTCTCGAAGACGAAGACCCCCAGCGCCGGCAAACCCAGCGCAACGACAACGGCCATCTTGTAGAGCATCGACGCGACGATCTCCAACGGGTGGAATCGTGCCGCCGTGGTGACATCGAATTGCGGATCGGAATGGTGGACCTTGTGCAGCCGCCACAACAGCGGGACGCGGTGGGTGGCGCGGTGCTGCCAGTAGAGCGCCATGTCCAGCGCGATGACGGCAATGGCGATGCCAGCCCATGTCGACACTTCGACAAGGTTCAGAAGACCCCAGTTCCGCTCTGCCGCAATAACAGCGGCACCGACCATCAGGAGCGGCACCAGCAATCTGACTGCAATCGTGTCGATGGCGAACAAGGCAAGGTTGGTGACCCAGCGATGCCCGCGAACTGCCGGGCGCGCCGGCGAAACGAATTCGATCGCGGCGAAGAGACCAAAAACGCCCGCCACTGCGAGGAACGCGAGCAATTGGGCTGTGTCGTCCGGCGCGGCCATGGCGCCTTGTCGCAAGCATGCGGAAGAACGGCAAGCTGGCGATTGCCTCCCAAATCGCGCATTCTATATGGCGGGGCCTCACACGGGGGACGCAATGAGCGATTTTGGCGAAGCACTGGGCACGGCGGTTGAAGGCGGGCTGTTTTCGAAAGCAGTCTCGCGAAAGGAGGGCGGTTCTCCCGGCGAACCCGTACTCGATAAGGGCCATTTTGCGGAGGGCAGCTGCCTCAATTGCGGGACTCAGCTGATCGGTGCGCATTGCCACGAATGCGGGCAGAAGGCCCACCTCCACCGCACCATGGGCGCCTTCATGCACGACCTGCTCCACGGAGCGCTGCATTTCGAAGGCAAGACCTGGAAGACGCTCCCCATGCTGTTCTTCAAGCCGGGCGAGCTTACGCGCCGTTATGTCGAAGGCGAGAGGGCGCGCTTCGTTTCACCGATGGCGTTGTTCCTCTTTTCGATCTTCCTTATGTTCGCCGTGTTCCAGGCAGTGGGCCTGTCCACTCCAACCGAAATTCACACGTCGGATGCGCTGAAGGCCGATCTCGAACACGTCTATACCGAAGCGAAGACAAAGACCGCCGAGCAGCGGGAGCGGGTGGCCAAGATGGCCCCGGACAACGAACGTTATGCCGACGCCAAGGCCCGCCTCGACAAGTACGAGGAAGAGCTGGCCGATCTGGAGAAAGCCCGGTCGCTGGTAGTCGATACGAAGGTCGCGTCCGGGGTAAAGGTCAACGGTATCGGCGTGCCGTGGATCGACAAGGGGCTGGAGAAATGGAAATCAAACCCCGGCCTCATGCTCTACAAACTGCAGAGCAACAGTTACAAATTCAGCTGGTTGCTGATCCCGCTATCCATCCCCTTCATGTCGCTGCTTTTCCTGTGGCGCCGCAAGTACCGCGCCTATGACCACGCGATTTTTGTGACCTATTCGATCGCGTTCATGTCTTTGCTCTTCATCATTATCTCGGTCCTGGTGAAGATGGGCGCACCTGAATGGACCTGGGGCATACTCGTTGGCTTTGTGCCGCCGCTGCACATCTACAAGCAGTTGCGCGGAGCCTACGGCCTCTCCCGCTTCTCGGCGTTCTGGCGCCTGTGCGTACTGAGCATATTCGTGATGATCGTGCTTTCGCTGTTCCTGCAGCTACTGCTGGTCATCGGAGTATTCTGAGCGGCAACGAAAAAGGGGCGCCCGCGAGGACGCCCCTTCCGATCATTTGGGTACTGGATCAGGCGCCCTGGGGTGTGCCCTCGCCACCGAATTTGCGCCCGGCCTTGGGTACCGCGACTGCCGATGCAGGCTTTACCGAAACCGGACCGCGTGGGGCGTCGGGTCGGTCGATCTTGCCGTCCTTCATCAACTGGTCGATTTCCTCGCCGGTCAGCGTCTCGTACTCGAGCAGCGCCTGGGCAAGCAGGTGGAGCTTGTCCTCCTGGCTCGACAGGATGTCCTGCGCGCGCTTGAGCCCGCCTTCCACCAGGTCCTTGATCTCGGAATCGATCAGCTTGTTGGTGTCTGCACCGGCCATGGTCCGCTGGGTCGAACCCATGCCGAGGTAGCCTTCCTGGCTCGCTTCGTACTGGAGCGGGCCGAGCTTGTCGGACATGCCCCACTTTGTGACCATGTTGCGCGCCAGATCGGTGGCGTACTGGATGTCGCCCGAGGCTCCGCTCGACACCTTGTCGTGCCCGAAGATGATTTCCTCGGCGACGCGTCCGCCCATGGCGACGGCCAGGTTCGCATGCATCTTGTCGCGGTGGTACGAGTAGTTGTCGCGTTCCGGCAGGCGCATCACCATGCCCAGCGCACGACCGCGCGGGATGATCGTCGCCTTGTGGATGGGGTCGGATGCGGGTTCGTTGATGCTGACGAGCGCGTGGCCGGCCTCGTGATAGGCGGTCATCTTCTTCTCGTCCTCGGTCATGACCATGGAGCGGCGTTCGGCACCCATCATGACCTTGTCCTTGGCGTCCTCGAATTCTTGCATCGCGACGAGGCGCTTGTTGCGGCGCGCGGCCAGCAGGGCAGCCTCGTTGACGAGGTTAGCAAGGTCCGCACCCGAGAAGCCCGGAGTGCCGCGCGCAATGGTGCGCGGGTTCACGTCCGGCGCCAGCGGCACCTTCTTCATGTGCACCGCGAGGATCTTCTCGCGCCCGTCGATGTCGGGAACCGGCACCACCACCTGGCGGTCGAAGCGGCCCGGGCGCAGCAGGGCAGGGTCCAGCACGTCGGGACGGTTGGTCGCGGCGATGATGATAATGCCCTCGTTCGCCTCAAAGCCGTCCATCTCGACCAGCAGTTGGTTCAGCGTCTGCTCGCGTTCGTCGTTCGAATTGCCGAGGCCGTGGCCACGGTGGCGGCCGACCGCGTCGATTTCGTCGATGAAGACGATGCACGGGGCGTTCTTCTTGGCCTGTTCGAACATGTCGCGCACGCGGGATGCGCCGACGCCGACAAACATCTCGACGAAGTCCGAGCCCGAAATGGTGAAGAACGGCACGCCCGCCTCGCCTGCAATCGCGCGGGCGAGCAGCGTCTTGCCGGTACCGGGCGAGCCAACCAGCAGCGCGCCCTTGGGGATCTGGCCGCCAAGCTTGGAGAAGCGATGCGGGTCCTTGAGGAACTCGACGATTTCCTCCAGCTCCTCGCGCGCCTCGTCGATGCCGGCGACATCGTCGAAGGTCACCTTGCCCTGCCGTTCGGTGAGCAGCTTGGCCTTGGACTTGCCGAAGCCCATCGCGCCTCCAGCACCGCCGCCCTTCTGGACCTGGCGCAGGGCGAAGAAGGCAATGCCGAGGATCAGCAGGAACGGCAGCGTTTGGACGAGGATGTAGAGCAGCATGTTGCCCTCATCCGCATTCTTGCCCGAATAGCTGACGCCATTGTCTTCGAGCAGCTGCGGCAGCGACACGTCATTGGCTACCGGAACGGTCGAGAAAGCCTCGCCGCTCTTCAGTTCGCCGACGATCTGCTTTTCGGAAATCTGGACCGACTTCACCGTTCCGGCGGCGACCTTGTCACGGAAATCGGAATAAAGGATCGGCGTGCCCGCAGACTGGCTGCCGCCGAAAACGGAGACGACCATCAGCAGGGCGAGGAAGATACCGCCCCAGATCATCAGGCTCTTCACCCATGGGTTGGGCCCGTTGTTCTCGGGTCCGGGCTGGTTTTCGTCGCTCATGCGCACAAATCCTTTCGTGCCGTCCAATGTAGGATAGCACCGGTGAATGGCAAGTTGACTGCGCCCGCGATATTTTCGCTCTCAGGCAGCGATACGTTCGATCAGCCAGAAGGCTCCGGTCACCCCTATCGCATAGGTTGCGATCCGCAGCATGGCTTGTTCGACAGTGGGAGCGAAGCGTTCGACGAGTGCCCTGAGGCAGAGGACGGCGGCTATGATGAGCAGCTGCCCTGCCTCGACACCGAGATTGAAGCTCACCAATGCTGCCGGCACCTCCCCCTCGGGCAGGCCGATTTCGCGCAGGGCGCCGGCGAAACCGAAACCATGGAGCAGGCCGAAAACGAAGGCCACTACCCAGGGCAGTCGCCGTGCGAGCGTCTCGCGCTCCCCTTTCGCCAGTTCGACGGCAAGGAACACGATCGACAGGGCGATCAGCACCTCGACCGGGCGCTGCGGCAGGCCCGTCACGCCAAGGGTCACGGCGGCGAGGGTCAGGGAATGCGCCACGGTGAAAGCGGTGGCGGCCTTCACCACCGGCCATGGCCGCGCGACCAGCAGGACCAGCGCGATGACGAACAGCAGGTGATCCCACCCTTCGAGGATGTGGATCACCCCGATACGAAAATAGCTGCGCCAAACCTGTAAGCTTTCCGGCTTCGCCGCGATCCGGGCGGTGGGCGCTTCGGTGGTGAGCCTGTAGACTTGGACCGGACGGCCCGCTGGCGCGATGCGCACGATAGCATCGGCGTTGCCGGCAAGCGCCGGCCAGCCGATCTCGCCACCCTCGACGCGCCCGGCACAGGCTACCTCCGCCCGACCGACCAGCGCGAGCGCCGCCAGGTCGCGGGCGGGCTGCCCTACCATGCGGCACCCTCGGGGAAGCGTCGGCACCAAAAGCTCGTCATCGGCTGGGCTGGAGAGCGGCTGCTTCCAGCTCAGGCGCCACTGCTGACCGGCAGCCTGTTCGAACTGGATCGACACCGGGCGCAACTCGTCCGCCGCGGCCGGACCTGCGAAGAGAAGCAGAACAAGCAGCGCCGCCAGCCAGCGCATCAGTCGACCCTTACGCGGTAGGCATCGCGGAGCACGCGGTAGGCCCGCTCGCGCCGCTCCGCGATGGTCGCGTTGCGCCAGTCCGCCTCGACCTTGTCCCTGACCTCCGCGAGCGGCGGCACCTTGCCGGTTTCACGCGCGCGCAGGCGAACGAGATGCCAGCCGAATCCCGAAGGAATGGGCCCCTGCCACGTCCCGCCCGGCGAAAGCTGCGCGAGTCCCTCGGCGAACTGCTGGCCGAAGATGTCGCGAACTTCGCGTCTGTCCTTGGCATTGACGCTCGCCGGAAGGCTTATCGGGAAGCCGCGCGGGTTAGAATGGGCTTTGGCATTACCTGCGGCTTCCTCGCTGGCGAAATAAAGCTGGTCGAAACTGACCGTGCCATCATCGACGAAGCGCTGTGGGTGATCCGCCAGCCACTTCTCCAGCGTCTTATCGCTCACGCTCTCTGTCTCGGCGCTGGCCGAGGCGAGTTCGTCCATCTTGGTCGAGAGGCGGCGCCGGACGACAGCGTCGTCGCGGTCGAGACCGAGCCGCAGAGCCTCGCGATAGAGTACTTCCTCGCGAACCCAGCGCTCGATCAGCCCGTCCATTTCCGCATCCGTCGGCGGGCGCCCGACTGTGCGCTCGAAGCCAAGGGCGATCCCCGCCCGCTCGTCATCGCTTAGCGAAATGGTGCGGGAGGCAGGGTCGACCGGGTTACCGAACCACGCAAGGCCGAGGTAGATGGCCGCTCCCGCCAGCAGGAAATGGACCAGCGGTTCGCGCAGCAGCCTTCGTATCACGTACCCTCCATGATCGGCGGCGCGTCACCGACCTGCTTCGGCGTTGCAGGGCGCAGCCAGACGGGCGAACTGTAGGCACGTTCCTGCGCG
Organism: Qipengyuania sp. RANM35; assembly: GCF_041021145.2. Taxonomy (NCBI): domain Bacteria; kingdom Pseudomonadati; phylum Pseudomonadota; class Alphaproteobacteria; order Sphingomonadales; family Erythrobacteraceae; genus Qipengyuania; species Qipengyuania sp. RANM35. The sequence goes on from NZ_CM196433.1 coordinate 2,137,106, forward strand.
ACCGCCGACGCCATCGCGTCCTTCGACAGCTTGATGCCGAAGCGCTTGGCATCGAACAGGATCCAGCGCGGCGTCGGGATTTCGAGGACGCGAACGTAGTAGAATGCCCGCTGCCCGCTGCGATAGTCCGGGTCGGTCCAGGTCGCACGCAGCTCGGCAGCACCAATCGTATTCTGGTAGCTCGCCTCGGCGCGATTGACCGTGTCGCCTACCAGCGGGATCTTGCCGCCGACCCTGGCGCGCTTGCCGTCCATGTCCGACCAGGCGACGTCGTAGATCTTCTCCTGCGCCTTGCCCGAAGCGTCCACCCAGCCCTTGACCACCTGCACGCGATCGAGGTTGGCCCCGTCGGGGTCCTTGAGGGCCGAGATCAGGAATACCGGCGGCTTGCCGCTGTCGACCAGTTCGCCGCCCATCGGCACGCCGCGCTTGTATCCCGCACGCACCCAGTCTCCGCCCCAGTCCTGCGCGGTGAAATCGAACCCGGCGAACAGCCGCAGGACCATGCGCGGTCCGGTCGTCGCATAGGTCTCCCGCCGTTTGAACGCATCGAAAATCTCGACCCGCGTATTCCCCCGCGCCCAGGCGGCGGCATAACCACCCGCGAGGTAGTTCCAGCCGAAGCGGCCGACGCGCGTACCTAGGTTCTGCGGCTCCATGGCGCGGCCCGGCCTCGGCTCGTTACCGGTATGCTTGCCGAAGAAATTGTTCTCGTCGCCGGTCGACAGTGCGGTGTGGCTGTCGGTCGAACCGATCAGGCCGAAGGCATAGGGATTGACCCCCAGTTGCGCCTCCAGCGTCAGGCCGCGCAAGAGCGCCGATCGCACATAGGACCCGGCAAACATGTCGGGCGTCGTCTTGTGCGTGAGCGGGAGGTTGCCGAGGTCCCAGCCGGTCACCCCGAAACCGGCGAACTCGTCGTTGGGCGAAAGGAAGGGATGGGTCTCGCTGTCGCCCTTGATCTGCGTAGCCTCGACGACAGGCTCATGCGCCGAACGGCGGCGCGCATACTCGGCCGTCATCGGTCCGCCGTCGGGTCCGACCAGTTCGAACATCATGCCGTTGGACAGGTTGGAATTGTGGGGGATCGCCAGGATCTGGCCGCCGGTGTCCTTCTCGTAGGCGTCCATGTAGTCCCACAGCTGCTCGACTTTCATGTCGAGGCCGGGGAACGGCACCACCTGCCCTGTCTTCGCCGCGCCGTCCCTGAACATGACCACGCGGTGGAGGTTGTTGCCGTCGGGCATCAGGCTCCATTCGAACCCGGCGAAGGAGGTGAACTTGCCCGGCTGGTTGTAGCGGTCGAGCAGGGCGACATGGCGCGACCAGAGATTTCGCGTTGCCTTGGCGGTCCTTTCCGGGTCGCGCATGGCAGAGGGGATTTCGTTATTGGCGGCCGCGGTAATCAATTGAGCCACGGCCCTTTGCGACTGCTCGGGGCTTTCGTGCATCATGTCGTACCAGCGGCGCAGGACCGGATCGCGCACGAGCATGCGCGGAGAATCGTACAGGCGCCTGGTTGCACCCATCGCGTCCGAGTGGTCCGAGATGACGAGGAAATCGAGCGGGCGCGCGAGTTGCGCCTTCATCCCGGTAGTCGCCGTGACCTCTTCACCACGGGCGAATTTCAGCGCGTCTTCGGGCCCGAGGCGAACGCCAAAACCGAAGGCATCGACCGAAATGTCGGTGTGGAGGTGGGTGTCGCCCCAGTAGGGCCGGTCCGGAAACTCCGCCAGCTTGATCGTGTCGGTTCCATCGCCGCTCTGCGCTTCATCGACGCCGCCCGGACCCATGTTGCAGCCCGCGAGCGTCAAACACGCCGCAGTCAACCACCATGCCTTCATTCCAGCTCTCCCCTGCCCTCTCGGACGGGAATGTGCGCGCAGGCCTGTGGCGCGTCAACCGGTCAGCTTCTCCGCGGCATCGAAGGTGACGAACATCCATCCGCCAACCGCGCTGGCAAAGAGGGTGAAGATCAGCGAAGCGAGCAACAAGGCGCCGTCGCGCACGGTCAACGCGAGCCCGAGGATCGCATTGGTCAGCATCGGGATCGAACTGGCGAAGGGCAGGAATTCCAGCGGCGGGACGGTGCAGCACAGGAGCAGGATGACGACCGCGACCAGCTTGGGCGCCAGGCCTTCCGTTAGCGCCTCCAGCCTGCCCTCGCTGTGGCGGTCGAGAAAGTCGGCGAACCCGCGCATCTTGCCCACCGCCCTGTGCAGCTGCTTGCCCGAAACCGAGCGCTGCTGGATGAAATCGGGCATCCAGACGTGTTCGCGTCCCATCAGTAGCTGGAGCGCAGTAAGCGCGATGACCAGCGCCAGGAACGTCGGCACCCCCGGAATGCCACCGATGGGCGTCATTTCCATCAGTGCGGGGAGCATGATGAAGGGGCCGAAGCTGCGCTCGCCGAAGTCGTCGAGCACGTCGCCGATGTAGACTTCGTCACGCGTCGCGGCGAGCTCGTCGAGTTCGCCGAGGACTTCGGTCACGCTTTCATGGGCATGCTGCGACAAGATGGTGCTCCTCGCGTGAGCCAACGCGCGAAGAGCCCTTCCAGCTCCCCGATCAGTTCCTCTTATTCAGCAAGGCTGCGCGTTCGCATCGGCAGACAACCTCGCCGCGCTGGTTGATCGCCTCATGGAGGAAGGTGACGATCCCGGCACCGGGCCGCGATTTGCTTTCCTTGAGGCCGATAACTTCGCTCGTCGCATGCAGCGTGTCACCGATGAACACCGGCTTGGGCATGACGAGCTTGTCATATCCGAGGTTCGCCACCAGCGTGCCGAGCGTGGTGTCGCCGACCGAAAGCCCCACCATCAGCGAGAAGGTGAAGGTGCCGTTGACCAGAATCTGGCCAAACTCGCTCGCCCGCGCCGCTTCCACGTCGAGGTGGAGCGGCTGCGGGTTGTGCGTCATGGTCGTGAACAGCAGGTTGTCGGTCTCAGTGACCGTGCGGCGGATCTCATGCGTGATCCGGTCGCCAACCTGCCATTCGTCAAAAAAGCGTCCTGCCATCAGGCAACCATAACCGACTTGACCTCGAGGAACTCGTGGAAGCCGAAGACGCCCCATTCGCGGCCGTTGCCCGACTTCTTGTAGCCCCCGAAGGAGGCGTTCATGTCGTAGCCGCCGTTGATCGCCACGCGTCCGGCACGGATGCGCTTGGCCAGTTCCTTGGCCTGCTCGGTATCCTCGCCCATGATGTGGGCGGCGAGGCCGTATTCGGTGTCGTTGCCGATGCGCACCGCATCATCGAGATCTTCGTAGCCGAGGATGCACAGCACCGGGCCGAAGATTTCCTCGCGCGCGATGGTCATGTCGTTGGTGACGTCGGCGAAAACGGTCGGCTTGACGTAGTGGCCGACCTCAAGGCCTTCCGGCTTGCCCGGGCCACCGGTGACCAGCGTCGCACCTTCCTCGATGCCCTTCTCTATCAGGCCCTGGATCTTGTTCCACTGCGCCTTGGAGACGACCGGGCCGATAGTGGCATTACCCTTCGGATCGCCGGGAATGACGCTCTCGGCGGCTTCCTTCGCCGCGACCTTGGCCTCTTCCATGCGCGCCTTGGGCACGAACATGCGGCTGGGCGCGGTGCAGGTCTGGCCCGAATTGCCCATCATGCCCGTAGTGCCCTTGGCCACCGAGCGGGCGAAGCTGGCATCGTCGAGGATGATGTTGGGGCTCTTGCCGCCCAGTTCCTGCGCCACGCGCTTGACCGTGCTGGCGGCATTGGCGGCGATGGCGATGCCGGCGCGGGTCGAGCCGGTGAAGGAAATCATGTCGATGTCCTCATGACCCGACATAGCGGTGCCGACGCCCGGGCCGTCACCGTTGATCATGTTGTAGACACCGGCCGGGGTTCCGGCGGCGTGCATGATCTCGGTAAAGATCGCGGCGTCGAAGGGCGCGATTTCGGACGGCTTGAGAATCATCGTGTTGCCGGTCGCCAGCGCGGGGAAGACCTTGCAGGCGATCTGGTTCAATGGCCAGTTCCACGGGGTGATCATGCCGACCACGCCGATCGGTTCGTAGAGGTGCGTGGTGTTGCCATTGGTCTTCTCGAACTCGAAGTTCTCGAGGATGCCGATGGCGGTCATCAGGTGGCCGGAGAGCAGGCCCGTGTGCGGACCACTGGCGAGGCTCATGGGCGCACCCATCTCGTCACTGACGGCGCGGGCGAGGTCTTCCTTGCGCTTGTCGATCTCAGCGAGGATCGAGCGCATCAGGTCGAGCCGTTCGGCGCGCGAGGAGAACTGCCAGCTTTCGAAGGCGCGGCGCGCGGCGGCAACGGCCTTGTCGACATCGGCCTTGGTGCCGAGTGAGATGTGACCGATCGTCTCTTCGGTGGCGGGGTTCTCGACCGGCACGGTATTCGGCGTAACCGGGTCGACCCACTGGCCGTCGATGTAGAACTGGGTGTATTCGTACATGGGGGGACTCTCCTTCGGGATGCGCTCTAGCCGTCTCGGCTCCAGCGCTCAACGACTGCTTCACCATCCTGCGCGCTGTCGCGGATCGTGTTCGGGGTACGGTCGAACCGGGGGGCCGGCGCAGTGTGCCAGCGGCCGCCATGTTCGATGAATGCGCCGCGTGCCTTCATGTGGGGATGGTCCTTCGCCTCGTCCAGCGGGACCACGGGGGCAAAGCAGGCATCGGTGCCTTCGAGCAACTCGCACCACTCGGCCTGGGTCCTGGTTGCGAACATGGCCGCGAGATCGTCGGCATAGTCGTCCCAGTTGGCCGGGTTCATCTGTCCTTCGCGCAGCTTTTCGGGAGCATCCGCGCGCTGGAGCAGCTCGGCATAGAACTGCGGCTCGATCGCGCCGACGCTGATCTCCTTGCCGTCCTTGCAGGTGTAGCAACGGTAGAAATGCGCCGCCCCGCCGAGCAGGCCCGCACCGCGCGTGGTGGTGCGCAGCGCGCTGTGCGGTTGGCCATAGAAGAAGCTCATCAGGCTGGTCACGCCATCGACGATCGCCGCGTCGACGACCTGCCCCTTGCCGCTGCGCTCGCGCTCCCACAGCGCGGCGAGGATGCCGAGCGCGCAGTACATCGAGCCGCCGCCGAAATCGCCAACCAGGTTCTGCGGCGGGATCGGCAAATCGTTGCGCTTGCCGATTGCATCGAGCGCGCCGGTAATGGCGATGTAATTGAGGTCATGGCCTGCAGCCATGGCGAGCGGCCCGTCCTGACCCCAGCCGGTCATGCGCGCGTAAACGAGGCGCGGATTGGCCGCGAGCATCTCGTCCGGCCCCAAGCCCAGTCGCTCCATCACGCCGGGGCGGAAACCCTCGATCAGCACGTCGGCCTTGGCCAGCGCAGACTTGACGAAGGCACGACCGTCATCGCTCTTGAGATCGACCGCGGCGCGATGGCGGGCGCGTTCGACCACGGTATTCATCGGGACATGGCCCTCACGCTCGATCCGGACCACTTCGGCGCCCATGTCGGCGAGCAGCATCGCGACGTGCGGCCCAGGGCCGATGCCCTGGAATTCGACCACCTTGAGGCCGGTCAGCGGACCCTTGCTTGCGGAATCGGTCATGCGTTCGTCTCTCCCAAAACTTTGCGACCTGCATGCCAAGCCGTGCGATGGGTTGCAAACGAGAACGCGTTTCGGGTGATCAATCCCAGTCGATTTGCGAGAGCAGCTGGCGCGCACGGGAAAGATGCGGCCGATCAAGCATGCCGCCTTTCCAGCCGATCGTGCCGGCACCGGGATTGGCCTCGAACAGGCCGACGATCTCGCGCGCTTCGGCGATTTCCTCGTCCCCCGGGGTGAAGGCCTCATTGATCACCTCGACTTGCGCCGGGTGGATGGCGAGCATGCCTCGGAAGCCCGCGCGGCGGACGTTTTCCGCACGCGTTTTGAGGCCTTCGGTGTCGCGGAAGTCGCCCTGGATCGTTTCGATGGCGGGGATACCTGCGGTCGCTGCACCGAGCAGGCACATGCTGCGTGCAAGCTCGTAGGTAAAGGTAAAGCTGCCGTCAGGATTGCGGTTGGTGCTTGCCCCGATCGAATCTGCCAGGTCCTCCGCCCCCCAGGTCAGCGCGACAAGCCGCGGCGCACCCTTGAAGTCGCCGGCATGGAACATGCATTCGGCAACCTCGGTCAAGAGCACGATGACCGGCGTCGAACCGTTCTCGATGCCGTTGGCGACTTCGAGCGCGGACAGGTACTTGTCGAGCGCTTCGACATCCTGCCGGCCATAGGCCTTGGGCAGCATTATGCCACCCGGCTTCCCGGGCATGATTGCGGCCAGATCATCGAGAGTATGCGGCCCGTCGAGCGGGTTGACGCGAACGAATATCCGTTCGCGCGCGTCCGGGTTGGCTTCAAGGAAGTCACGGACCATGCGGCGCGCCTGGGGCTTGTTCTCGATGGCGACGGCATCCTCGAGATCGAAGATCACGACATCCGCCGCGCCCTCGACCGCCTTTTCCATCTTCCGCTCGCTGTCGCCCGGGGCGAACAGCCATGACCGCATCTTCATCCGCGCTACCTCTCTAGCTCTCGCGCCATGCCTCACAGCTTTTGCGCTGCGATTGCAAGGGCGGGCGATGGCTACTTCACCAGCGCGCCGCCCTTCATCACGTGCGCCACCGTCTCGAGCGTGCGCACGTTGGCGAGCGGGTCACCGTCAACGGCGATCATGTCCGCGAACTTGCCGGGAGCGATCGATCCGAGTTCGTCCTGCTTCCCGACCACCGTTGCCGCGCTCAGCGTGGCAGCGCGGATGGCCTGCGCGGGCGTCATTCCGTTGGCGACCATGTAAGCGAACTGGCGCGCGTTGATGCCGTGCGGATAGACCCCGCTGTCGCTGCCGAAGGCGAGCGGTACGCCCATGGCCACGGCGCGGCGGAAATTCTCGCGCTGGATCTGCGTCGTCTCGCGGTTCTTGCGCAGATATTCCTCGGGCCAGCCCTCCTTGGTGCCGATCTCGTCGATGTAGTCGCCGTTGAAGACGTCCATGACCAGCCACACACCATGCGCCTTCGCCATCCGCAGCCCTTCCTCGTCGATCAGGCTGGCATGTTCGATGCTGCGGACCCCGGCGCGGATGGCGTTCTTGATGCCCTCGGCGCCATGGGCATGCGCGGTGGCATAGGTCCCGTGCGCCCTCGAGACTGCGATTGCGGCGCGCATTTCGTCCTCGGTCACCTCCGGTTCGCCCGGTTCGGTGCCGATGGCCAGCACCGCGCCTGTGGCGATTATCTTGAGGAAGTCGGCCCCGTGGCTGAGCAAGAATTCGGCCTTCTCGGCGGCTTCCTCAGGGCTGGTGAGCACGCCAAGGCGCAAGTCCGCAGGCAGTTGGTTGTTGGGCACCACGCCGTTGAGTTCGCCCCCGCCGCCGGGATGGGTCAGATAGGCCCCCGCGACGAACATGCGCGGACCCGGGACGAGACCGCGGTTTATCGCATCGCGCAGAGCCACATCGGTCAGCCCGCGATAAGTGCCGACATCGCGAACGGTGGTGAAACCGGCCTCGAGTGTCACCTTGGCATTGTGCGCCCCGATCAGCGCGGTCAGCTGCGGCGAGGTCTTGAGCGGCAATGCGACGTCCGCATCCTGCCCCGCATCGGCGAGATGGGTGTGGAGGTCGATCAGGCCGGGAAGGACGGTGTAGGCCGACCAGTCGACGCGCTCGGCACCTTCGGGCGTAGCAGCGCAGGGTTCGACCCGTGCGATCCGCTCGCCCTCGACCAGAATGCACTGGCCGCTCGCCTCGGTCCCGGTCCCCACGTCGAGGAGCTTGCCTGCCTCGACGTAGAGACTGCCCGCCGAAGCGGGCGTCGCAATCAACGCCGCAGCGAGTGCGAGTGCCTTCACTTGCTCGCCAGCTCGGTCAGCAGCACGTGGTAGTAGTCGATGCTCTTGCCGATATTGCCGATTGGCGTGCGCTCGTTGAGCCCATGCGAGTAGTCGTCGCTGTCCTTGGTGAAGGTGCCGCTGGCGCCATAGCTCGGCACACCAAGCGCGCGGTACCACATCGAATCCGACGCGCCGGAAGCCTGCGAAGCGATGATCGGGACATTGCCGAAGGCCGAATGGACGGCCTTGGTAGCCGCGTCGACAAATGCCTTGTCGTAGGGCGAGGCGTCGGCCTCGACGACATATTCGGGATTGATTTCCTCGATCGTCATCGCCGGCTCGCCAGCCACCTTCTTCAGCTCTTCGATGATCGAAGCCTTGGAGTGGCCGGGGAAAATGCGGCAGTTGACGTAGCCGGTGGCGCGCTGCGGCAGGGCATTGAGTGCATGTCCGCCCTCGACCATCGTCGGCACGCAGGTGGTGCCAATCTTGCCGATGTAGGAGGGATTGCCGCGCAGCACCGCAATCGCCGCCTTGTCGCTCGGGTCCTTGGCGAAGGCGCGCATCGCGGCTGCGAGCAGCGGATCGCCTTCGAACTGCGCGGCCTTGGTGAAGTAGTCGCGGGTGATGTCGTTCACCTCCGGCGTGAAGCGATAGGCCCCGATCTTCGCAAGCGCCGCACCCAGTTGCGCGATGGCGTTTTCGTCACGCGGGGTCGAGCTGTGACCGCCGGGGTTGGTGATTTCGAGCTTGAAGTCGCCATAAGTCTTTTCCGCCCCCTGCCAGCTCCAGTAGGCGGGCTTGCCGGTCGCCTCGTCGAGCGAGCCCGAAGCGCCGTCGACATTGAGCACCAGCTTGGCGTTCTTGAGCTTCTCTGCGATCATCTTGGAGGTGATCATCGTCGTCTCTTCATCGCCCGAATAGGCGATGACAATGCTGCGCCTGGGCTTGAAACCCTGCTGGCGCAGCGTAATTGCCGCGACCATCGCCTGCACCGCATCGAACTTGGTGTCGCTCGCCCCGCGGCCATAGAGCATGCCGTTCTCGACCACCGCAGTGAACGGATCGCGCTCCCAGTCCTCGGGCTTGGCCTCGACCACGTCCATGTGCGCCGACAGCACGATCGGGCCGAGCGTGGGGTCGCTGCCCGGCCAGGTGGCGATGAGGTAGGCGGTGTCATCGACCGGTACGAACTCGATATTGTTCGCGGCCCAGCCAGCCTCGAGCAGCGTGTCGCGGAACAGTTCGGCGACCTTGCCGGTCTGATTGCCCTCGCCGCGAACCGAGCGCATCCCGATTGCCTGCTTCGACAGGTCGATGACCTGCTGCACTGCTGCCGGGGTGCTCTTGGCAGAAGCGGGGGTGGTGGCGGCAAGCGCGAGCAGGCTCGCGGCGATCAGGCTGGCACGCATTTCAGGTGATTCCTCTCGTATTTCGGGACAGGCGTAGCACTGCCGTCCGACGCGTCAAACCGCAGAAAAGCGCCGCCAGTTGCCGCGATCGAAGATCACCTCGCGCGCGCAATTGTGGCCCGGCGCGCCGGTGACGCCGCCGCCCGGATGGGTGCCCGCACCGCACATGTAGAGGCCCTTCACCGGTCCGCGATAGGCGCCATTGCCGAGCACCGGACGCGCTGACCACAGCTGGTCGAGGCTCATGTGCCCGTGCATGATGTCTCCGCCGACGAGGCCGAACTTCTTGTAGAGCCCCTTGGGGCTGAGCACCTGCCGCCCGAGGATCGAGGCGCGGAAGCCGGGTGCCTGCGCCTCGACCGTGTCGATGATAGTGTCGGCGGCGGCGTTCTCCTCGTCGTCCCAGTCGCGGCCCGTTCCGTCTTCATTGGCAGGAAGCTCGGGCGCGAACTGCTGGCAGAACAGGCTGGCGACGTGCTGGCCCGGAGGGGCGAGGCTGTCGTCCACCGTGCTCGGGATCAGCATCTCGACGATCGGCTTCTTCGACCAGCCATGCGCCTTCGCATCGAGGAAGGCCTTGTCCATGTAGTCGAGCGTCGGGGCGAGGATGATGCCTGACTGGTGATGTTCGCCCGGCTCGGGAAGGCAGGTGAACTTCGGCAGTTCGGACAAGGCGACGTTCATGCGGAAGGTGCCGCCGCCAGCCTTGAAGCCCTTCATGCGACGGCGGAAATCCTCGGGCTGGTGGCTCGCGTCGAGCATCTTGCCGTAAAGCAGCTTCGGCCCGACATTGGCGATAACCCTCTTCGCCGCGATCTCCTCACCGCTTTCGAGGCGGACGCCGGCAACCGCATCGCCATCCACCAGAACTTCGGCGACCGGCGCTTCGAGGCTGATCTCGACCCCGCACTTGCGGCAGACATCGGCCATGATCTGCGTGATCGTGCCCATCCCGCCGATCGAGTGGCCCCAGGCGCCCTTCTTGCCGTTCACCTCGCCAAAGACGTGGTGTAGCAGGACATATGCGCTGCCCGGCGTGTCGGGGCTGGCATAATTGCCCACCACGGCGTCGAAGCCGAAAGCGGCCTTGACCGCCTCGCTCTCGAACCACTGGCCGAGGAAGCTGGTCGCCGACTTGGTGAAGAGGTCGAGGATGTCGCGCTTGGCCGCAAGGTCTAGGCGGGACATCCCCCAGCCCTGCGTCGCACCCGCGATGAGCGTGCGCAGGCCTTCCCCCACATTGGGCGGGCTCTTGAGCGCGAGGTCGCGCAGCACTTCAGCGACGCCTTCAAGCGCGTCGTAATAGGCTGGCAGCGCCTCGGCGTCGGCATTCGAGAACTTGCGGAATTCCGCCTGCGTCCGCTCGAGCCCGCCGCCGAGCTTGAGGTAGCCGCCGTCTTCCTGCGGCAGGAAGTTGGAGATCGGGCGTTCGATCACCCGATAGCCATGGTCGTGCAGCCGCATGTCACGAATGACCTTGGGCTGCAGCAAGCTTACTGTGTAGCTCGCCACCGAATTGCGGAAACCGGGGTGGAATTCCTCGGTGACCGCCGCGCCGCCGACGACATCACGCCGCTCGACGATGCGGACCTTGAGCCCGGCTTGCGCGAGATAGAAGGCGCAGACGAGCCCGTTGTGGCCCGCGCCGATGATCACGGCGTCGTATTGCTTGGTCATTTGTGGCTCCAGCCGGCAGGGGGTTGGCGTTCGAGGCGTGCCTCAGGAATGGTTTCGCGCATGCGCTTGCAGAAATGCTTGAGGCAGACTTCCTTGTCGCTCAGCGGCCCCATCGAGAAGCTGCGCGAGGCCATGCCTTCCTGCACACGGGTGATCAACATGGTGTCCTCGGCATTGACCTGCCGGTTGATCCGCCAGTTGAGATAGCGCGCGGCGCGCATCTCGCGCCTGTCATCTGGCAGGACATAGCTGATCTCGCGGATCAGGCAGGTGGTCGGGCCGGTCGGCAGCCACTGCATGAAGTCGACCTGGTCGGGGTAGATGTCGAAGGCGACGTTCGGCCACAGCTTGAAGTAGAGCCAGTGGCGCTGGCTCGCCTCGGGCAGGTGTGGCACCGGCGGCAGCAGCTTCTGGTACATGCGCTCGGACCAGTTGGCGCTCTCGCGGTCTTGCATATCGCCCCACATCCGGTCGACATTCGCTTCCGCCTCGACGCCGTAGCTCTTGCCGAACAGGCGGGTAAGGCCGGGGTGCGCGACGGGGATGTGGAGCCCGTCCGAGTAGTTGTCGCCGACGTTCTTCCAGTTCACCTCGCGCGGGCGCAGGGTCACACGACCCAGCGCGCCAAGTTCCTCGAAACGATAGGGTTCGACCATGGCTTCATAGGTCGCCATCATCTGCGCCACGGTTGGGCCACCATCGTCCTCCAGCCGGACGAAGATGAAACCGCGCCAGATTTCGAGTTCGACCGGCACCAGTCCGGCTCGGTCGCGGTCGAGCGTGGGATAGCTCGCGCTGTCGGGCACGCCCGTCAGGCGTCCATCGAGGTCGTAGGTCCACGCGTGATAGGGGCACACCAGCTTCTTCGCGCAACCGACCGCGCCGTCGACAAGGCGCGAGCCGCGATGGCGGCAGACATTGGTGAAGGCGCGCAGCACATCATCCTTGCCGCGCACCACGATCACGCTTTCCCCGCAATAGTCGAGCGTGTGCCAGTCGCCATGGCCGGGAATGTCGCTGACATGGCAGACGACCTGCCAGCTGGGGCGGAAGATGCGATCCAGTTCGAGGCGATGGAATTCCTCGTCGTGATAGGTCCACGCGGGCAGGCTCCACCCGTCGAGCGGGTCGCCCGCCGCCTCTACGATCCTCTGCGTTGCCATTGCGCGCTCCTTGCTATACACTCGTATAACAAGCTGCATATGAGCGCACAACCCGCCTTTACCCGCGCCGATCCCGACGAGCGCAGACAGAGCCTTATCGAAGCGACCGCGCGCGTCTTGGCAGAGAGGGGTGCAGCAGGAGTCTCGGTGCGGGCGATATGCGCCGAAGCAGGTGTCTCCCCCGGCCTGTTGCGGCATTATTTCGCCGGCGTGTCCGAAGCGATCGCCGAAACCTATCGCTGGATGGGAACTCGCATCGCGCAGGCGCTCGACGCAGCGGTCGCCGAAGCAGGGCCCGATCCGCGCGCGCGCGTGCTCGCCTATCTCACCGCCAGCTTCAGGCCGCCCATCGCGTCGCCCGACCTCCTCGCCAGCTATGTCGCGCTGTGGAGCCTCACTCGCAGCGACCCCTCGGTCGCCGGGGTCAGGGCGGAGGTGTATCGCGATTACCGTGCCGACCTCGAGAAACTGCTGGTCGAATGGCGGCCCGACCTCGCCGATCCGGCACTCGCGGCGATAGCCCTTACCGCACTCATCGACGGCCTGTGGCTCGAACTCTCGCTCGGCGACGCACCCTTCGCGCCAGAGCAGGCGAGCGAACTGGCCGAGGCATGGCTCGATCGCCTCGCGGGCTGAAACGAAAAAGGCCTGGCGCTTGGCCCGGCCTTTCCCGTCAAATACCGGTGGCTCCGATCAGAAATCGAAGCCGGTCTTGATACCGATCACGCGCGGCTTGATGACAGTGTCGTAGAAGACGCCGCCGGTGCTGCTGATCCCGTCGGGATCGCCGCAGGTGGTTTCGAGGCACTGGACGCCGGTGTTGATCACCCCGCGCTCGTCGAACAGGTTCGTCGCGAAGAGCTCGAAGCGCATCTTGTCGTTCTTCATCCCGATGCTCAGGTCGAGCGTGGTGTAGGCGGGGAAGGTACCCTTCAGCCCGTTCTCGAAGGTGCGAAGATCGCTCCGCCGGCTTCCTATATGGGCGAGAGCGCCCTGAACGTGACCGTCCCACGAACCCAACGGGAATTCGTAGCGCGCAATCGCGTTACCCTTGAACTTGGCCGTGATCGGCAGGCGCGTCCCGGCAGGGGCCAGCAGCGCGTTCACACGACCATCGCCAGGATCGAAGGTACAATCGAAGTCCGGATTGGCGATGCGGCAGAAGTCCTTGCGGATCGTCGCATCATTGTAGCTGCCCGAAAGCGAAAGCGTCAGGCCGTTCGCACGGTAGCTGAAGTCGGCTTCGAGACCGCGGATGCGAGCGATACCCGCATTGCGGATTTCGGTCAGGCCGTTCTCGCCAAGGAAGGACAACTGGATGTCGCTCCAGTCCTCCTGGTAAACAGCACCATTGAAGGTGACATCGCCGAAACGGGTCTTCCAGCCGAGCTCGTAATTGTCGAGCGAGTCCGGCTTGTAAGGAGGCAGTGTACCGCGACGGTTGATGCCGCCCGGACGGAAGCCTTGCGACCAGGTCGCATAGACAAGGACGTCCGGATTGATCTCGTAGGTCGCATTGAGCTTCCAGATCGCATCGGTGTCCGAGGTGACCTTGTCGAGGTTGGTACAGGGCGTGCCGTCCACGATCGGACCGGCGAAACATGCTGCCTCACCCGTGCGGCTCGAGAAGTTGGCGTTGTAGCCGAAGAACCCGATGAGCGAGTTCTTGTACTTGTAGAGGCGCGCACCACCGGTCAGCGTCAGCTGGTCGGTGACGTCGAAGCTCAGTTCCCCGAACGCAGCATAGTCGCGGTCGGTACGGGTCTGGCGGGTCAGCCAGACGTTGCTTTCCGTGCCGGTGACCGTGAACAAGTCGGTCAGATTATCGATGATGTAGTTCTGCGTGATCTCGTGGCGCTGGCGCTGGGCGAACAGGCCGCCGATGAAGCGGATCGGCGCTTCCTGCGGGCTGGCCACACGGATTTCGCCGAACATCCGGCGATATTTGTCGCCGCCCTGGATGTACTGGTTCGGGCTGATGAGATCGTAATTGTTGTCGTAGAAATACGCGCCGTAGCCGTAGAGTGCGTCATAGAAATACGCGTAGTCCGAATAGTCGGATTCGACGTGATCCTTGCGCCACAGGCCGCCACCGGTGGCCGTGAGGTCCCAGTTGCCCAGCTTGCCTTCGATGGTCAGGGCGGCCTGGAGCCACTTGTCCTTCGAATATTCGGGATTGTACTGGACTGTCTGGAGATCGCCGGTGACCGCGGTCGAGCGTTCCTGCGAGAAGCTGCCGTTGGCGGTCTGGACCTGGCCCATCACGGTCGGACGGACAGTCCAGTTGTCGTCCAATTCGATGCCCAGGGCGACACGCGCACCATAGGTCTCGACGTCGTTGTAATCTTCCTCGACCAGGGCAGCATTGTTCTGGGTAATGCCCGAGGTCGGGTAGGTCCGGCTACCCGCGACATTGTCGATGTAACCGGCATCCTTGCGATACCAGCCGACCACACGCAGCGCAGCGTTCGAGCCGAGGCTGGCGTTGTAGAAGCCTTCCGCCGTGCCGCCGATGCCGCCATGGGCGACCTGGTTCAGTTCGAGGTCGATGGCACCGTAGCTGTCGCCATAGTCGGGCGCATTGGTGACCATCTTGATCGTGCCGGCCATCGAGCTGGCGCCGTAGAGCGTGCCCTGCGGGCCTGCCAGCGCCTCGACACGCGCGAGGTCATAGGCATGGATGTCGAGCGCGCCCTGGATGGTCGTGATCGGCATTTCGTCGAGATAGGTGCCGACGGTGGGCAGCGAGGACGAGTGGTTCGCGTTCTCGCCGCTGGCGACGCCGCGGAAATAGACCTGGCTGAAGCCAGGCGCGGCCGTCTGGATCGTGACCGACGGCAGGAACTTCACCACGTCCTGCAGTTCGCTGACCTGAAGCTGGTCGAGCTTCTCGGTCCCGATGGCCGTGATCGCGACCGGCACGTCCTGCAGGTCCTGTGCGCGCTTCTGCGCGGTCACGATGATGACATCGGTGTCGGTCTCAGCGGCACCGGCATCCTGCGCAAGCGCAGGAGTCGTGGCGGTAAGCGCGGTCCCCGCGAGCAGGCTGGCCGCCATGCTAAGGCGACGGCGCTTGTGCTCGAATACCATAATTCCCTCCTTGAATGCGTCCCCACTTCATAACCGCCACAATTGTGCCGTTTTGCCAAGGCCAGACGGCTGGCCTGCGTCGACTCCCCACAGCTTTCCGTCGAATTCATGGCATTTTTGCAACGGCCTCAGCGACCGAGCGGCAAGGAAGTTGCTAGCGCGCGTATGTGGTCGGCAAATCGCCGAGCGCCTTTTCGAGCGGTCCGAGCCACTCCCGATAGGGCTCCCATTGCCCTACCCCGTCGCGATTGATCGGGCGGCGCACCTGCTCTGACGACGCGGTGCGGACTGCCCGTGTGTTGCGGTGAAATTCGAGACAAGCCTCTTCGAAAGGCAGGTCGAGATAGGCCAGCAACGCGCGGACCTCACCCTCGGGATCGTCGAGCAGGTGTTCGTGGATCACACGATGGATGCGGCCGGGAAGCACGGCGTCGTAATGGTCCATCGCGCGCACATAATCGGCATAGTAACGGCCGATGTGTTCCAGCGAGTAGGAAAAGCCCTGCCCCTTGGCGAAATGCTGGCGGAAATTGG
Source organism: Qipengyuania sp. RANM35 (assembly GCF_041021145.2). Lineage (NCBI taxonomy): Bacteria > Pseudomonadati > Pseudomonadota > Alphaproteobacteria > Sphingomonadales > Erythrobacteraceae > Qipengyuania > Qipengyuania sp. RANM35. The sequence goes on from NZ_CM196433.1 coordinate 2,152,798, forward strand.
AGAAGCAACAATCCATCGGATGGCGACGCGCATCGATGATCTTCGCATTCGGAAGGATCAGGTGGATGAAGCCGGCATAGCTCCAGTTGTTGGGCAATTTGTCGATGTAGAAGGGCTTGCCGCTCTTGCGCTGTACGCGGGTGCGCTCGAGGAACTCTGCGCCGAGTTCCGCGAACTGCGCCGCGTCCATCTCCGCCACGGCATCGGGCCAGTCGCGCAGGTCGCCGCCTGACTTGCGCGCCTCGCGCATGGCCATTGCCGGGATGTCGGGCAATTCCATCGTCCCTTCGACCTGGCTGTGGCTCGACAGGATCTGTTCGAGCAGGGTCGATCCGGCGCGCGGAAGGCCGAGAATGAAGATCGGGTCCGGCGTGGGATCGCCGACGTCCTTGTGCGCTGCGGCGAATTCGGGCGTCATCACTGCGATCATCCGGTCGACCTGGTCGGTTATCGCCTGCGGGTCGTAGGCCAATTCCTCGCTCCGCAAGGCGTTGCCGCGTTCGTAGTGACGGAAGGCCGCTTCCGCATTGCCACGGTCGGCATAGGCCTTGCCGAGGGCGAAATGGAGATGGAGCGCATCCTCGTGCGCGGGATTGCCTTCGAGGGCGGCTTCCATCGCCCCAACGTCCGCTTCGGTGAATTCGACCGTCTTGAGATTCGCCAGACTCCACCAGACCTCGCCGAGGTCGGGCTGCGCAGCGAGTGCGGCACGATAGGCGGCAATGCCCTCGTCCTGCCGCCCCACCGTCTTGAGCATGTGACCGTAGCTCATCTGCAGCTTGGCATGGTCGGGGAAGGTCTCGGTCAGTTCGCCGTAGAGCTTCAGTGCTTCCTCGTAGTCACCGATGCGGCCCAGCGTCGCGGCCATCAGATTGCGGTTGCCCGGATTGGCCGGGTCACGCTCCAGCACCTCGTCGAGGACCTTGGCGGCCTCTTCGTAACGGCTCTGCTTGTAGAGCACGTTGGCGAGGTTCGCGCGCGCTGCGGTAAAACCCGGCGCGATTTCGAGAGCGCGGCGCAGCAGCCGCTCTGAATCGGGCAGTCGCCCGAGACGCGCTGCGAGTTCGGCCATCAGGCGTATCGCGGCGGCATCGGTCGGCAGGCGGGTCAGTCGCTGGCGAAGCAGGCCCTCGGCCTGGGGCAGGTCTCCGTCCTGCAACGCGATGGCGATGGCCAGCATTTCGGGATCGGCGGCGGTCGCCCGGACCGCGGCCATGTCCGCCGCATCCGCCTCTGCCTCCTCGCCCAGCTTGCGCAGCGCACGCGCCAGCAGGCGATGTGCCGGTGCCAGTGCCGGATCGCGCGCAACCGCCGCCCGCAGGCGCGGCAGGGCAGCCGCAGGATCGCTCTCGACGAGGGCGGCCATCGAAATCGGCTTGTCTGTGGAAGGCGTGTCCATTGCCCTATCGCGTAACATGCCGCCGTGAGGACGCAAACCCGCCAGCGATTTGTCCTCGACAGGCGTGCATGGTCCTGCTGGAAGGGCGGACATGAGCGAGCTTACCCATCTGGATGATCAGGGCCGTGCGCACATGGTCGACATCTCCGGCAAGGAGGCCACCGCGCGCGTCGCGACGGCTCGGGGAAGATTGACCTGCGCAAGCGCCACGCTCGACGCGGTGCGCAAGGGCAAGACGCCGAAGGGCGCGGTGATCTCGACCGCGGAAATCGCCGGCATCATGGCGGCCAAGCGCACTGCCGATCTCATCCCGCTGTGCCATCCGCTCGCGCTCTCCAAGGTCAGCGTAACGATTGCGCCCGACGATGACTTGCCCGGCTTCGCGGTAGAAGCCGAGGTCCGCACCACCGGACCTACGGGTGTGGAAATGGAAGCGCTGACGGCAGTGTCCACCGCCTGCCTGACCCTGTTCGACATGCTCAAGGCGATCGACCGGACGATGGAGATTTCCGGCATCCGCGTGGTCACCAAGACCGGCGGCAAGTCCGGTGCCTGGGGCGCGGAAGCCTAGCCGAGCGCGGCGGCGAGGTCGTCGATCAGCGCCTGAGCCCCTTCCAGACCGACGGACAGGCGCAACAGCGATGCGGGCAATCGCGGTTCGGGGCCGCCTGCGGGATCAAACTTGTGGCCGGTCATCACCAGGCTCTCCGCCCCGCCCCAGCTCACGGCATTGCCAAACAGCTTGAGCCGGTTCGCGACTTCGACTGCGCGCTGGAAGCCGCCCTCACCCAGTTCGAACGAGAACAGGCCTGAGTGTGCGCCGGCATTGCCTTCCAGTTCGGGGTGGAAAACCCGCGCCACCGCCGGGTGCGCCTTGAGGTACCGCGCCACCTCCAGCCCGTCGGCCCGGTGCCGCTCCATCCGCGCGGGCAGGGTCATCAGGCCGCGCAGGAACAGCCAGGCTTCGAACGGCGGCATGCGCGCACCGAGCAACAGGTAGGCGTCGTAGAAAATGCGCTCGAGCAGGTCCGCCGGGCCGACCAGCGCGCCGCCGATGGCGTCGCTGTGCCCGCCGATGTATTTCGAGCAGCTGTGGATCACGAGGTCGACGCCCATCGTGATCGGCTTCTGCAGCAACGGCGTGGAGACGGTGTTGTCGATGGCCGAGAGTACCCCACGCGCCTTGGCAAGCGCAGCGATGCCTTCAACATCGACACGACCGAACAGCATCGATCCGGGGCTCTCCAGGTAGATCATCCGCGTTTCGTCGCGCAGCGCCGCGGCCACCTCCTCGACCGATCCGCCGAGGATGTGGTCGTGGGAGACTCCGAAATCCTCGAGCCTTTGCGCGAGTTGAAGCGTCGGGCCGTAGATATCGTTGACGAACAGCACATGGTCGCCCGCCTTGAGCAGTCCGAACAGCAACGCCCCGATCGCGCCCATGCCGGAGGCAAAGCACTTGCACGCCTCACCCCGCTCCAGCTCGGCAAGCGTCCGTTCGAGCACGCGCACGGTGGGGTTGGTTCCGCGCGAATAGACCGTCGCGAGGTGTTCCTGCCCGAGCTCGCGGTGAAGCTCTTCCATCGTCTCCTTGCGGAAGATCGATGCCTGCGCGATCGGCGGCAGGACCATGCCGCCGCTCTCCGACAGGTCGTCGCCAGCGCGCAGGCAGATCAGCTGGTCGCGCGGGTCGATGACGCTCATTTCAGGCACTCCCATGACCGGAGCGGTTACACCCGCTCACGCGCTTGGGAAAGGCGCAGCCGACCAAGCGTCCCCGTCATTCAGCCTTCGCTGTCCATCCCCGCTATCGCCCGCAGGGCATGCGCCGCGAGGATGCGTCTGCCCGCCGCATCGATCCTCGCGCTCTCGGCCTCGATCGCCTCACGCTCTGCATCGAGCAAGGCGACCTGCGGCTTGGCACCCGCCTTGACCTCGAGCCGAGTGCTACGAAGAGCTGCCTGGGTTGCCTCGGCGCGTTTCTCGGCTGCGAGGAGCATGGCGGTCGCGGTCTGAAAGTCGCTGTAGCGCTGGATTGCCGCAACCCTCAGCTGCTCCTCGTACTCCTGCACGTCGAGGCTGGCCGCCCGCGCTTCGGCGGCCGCGCGATCCACTTTCGAAGACACTCGACCGCCGCTGAAGAAAGTCCACTTCGCCCTCAGGCCAACGCTCGCGCTGTCCGCCTTGTAGCCGGGGAAGAACTGGTCGCGGACAGAGGAGGCATCGGCATAGGCAGCCACCGTCGGCAGGTATTCGGACCTTGCGGCCCTTTCGCCGGCGGAAGCGATCTTCGCAACGTAACGCGCCTGCTCGATCTCCGGATTGCCGGCGATGGCGGCATCCACCGCCGCCGCTGCAGTTTCGGGCGTTTCGGGCGGCGCGGGAAGATTGGGGAAGAGTTCTATGGGCTGGCCAGCGAGCTGCGTCAGCCGGGCGGTAGCAGCCGCCAATTCACCCTTGGCTGCAGCAAGTCCGACCTCTGCTTCGGCAAGCCTGGCCTCGGCCTCCGACACGTCGGTCGAAGTGGCGGCACCGACTTCAAACATGAGACGAGCCTGGCGCAGAAGTTCCTGCATGGAGCCGACCATCGTCTCGTAGGCCCGTGACCTCTCGCGAGCCGACAGGGCTGTCGTGTAGGTGGAAATCACCTCCGTGCGCAGATCGCGTGCCGCAATCCTGCGAGCCAGCCGGGCAGCTTCCAGCCCTCCTCTCGCCTGGTCCACCGCGGCACCGATCCGTCCGCCCGTGAATAGGGGCCACTGCGCACCGACCTGCGCGACTCGCGGGGTGACATTGTCGGCGGGCAAGGCGAAGAAGCCTTGCGGATCGATCCGGCCGACACCGATCTGACCCTGGAGGTCAGCCGTCGGATTGCGTTCTGCCCGCGCCTGTTCGACCGCAGCTGTGGCCCCGTCCTCACGCGCCATTGCCGCAGCGACCGCTGGCGAGCGCGCAAGAACCATGTCGATCGTCGCATCGAGGGACTGGGCTGCAGCAGGAGAGGCGACGAGCGCCGAGGCGCTCGCAAACAACTGGGCGGCGCGGGACATCAGTTCAGTTCGAGCTTCTTGATGCCCATCGCATGCAGCGCGAGCTTCTCGTAGAACGGCTCGCTCTGACCCTTGCGAACCTTGCGCAGGAAGTACTTTTCGAAGCCGATCTTGGCGAGGTGGACCCACTTGCCGTCGGACGACCAGTTGACATTGCGCGGGGGGATTTGCGGCTTGGCGACGAAGGCGACGCCGCCATCGCCGAAGTCGGCAAGGCAGACGGCGTTCCACGTCGCCTCGTGCGTCGGTTCCTGCCCGGAAAGGATTTCCTTCAGGTTCTGGGCAACCGCAGTCACCATGCTTTCGATCATGAACCCGGTCTTGGGCACGCCGACGGGCAGCGGTGTCGGACCTGTGGGCGGAATGGCGATGCAGACGCCGAGGCCGAAGATGTTGCTGTAGGCCGGATTGCGCTGGTGCTTGTCGACCAGCACGAAGCCGCGCGGGTTGACGAGGCCCTCGAGCCCCATGATTGCAGGGACCCCGCGGAACGGGGGCATGAGCATGGCCCAGCCGAAATCGAGGTCGTGCTTCTTCTTTTCCGATCCGTCCTCGTTGACTTCGGTCAGTTGCATCTTGCCTTCTTCGACACTGTCGACCTTGGCGTTGGTGATCCACTTGATGTTACGGTCGCGCATCTCGCTTTCGAGCAGGCTCTTGGTGTCGCCCACGCCGTCAAGACCGAGATGGCCGATGTAGGGTTCGGGCGTAACGAAGGTCATCGGGACCTTGTGGCGGATCTTGCGGCGCTTCAGTTCCGTGTCGATGATCATCGCCATTTCGTAGGCCGGGCCATAGCATGACGCGCCTTGGGCGGCGCCGACCACGATGGGGCGGGGATTGGCCGCCAGTTCCTCGAACTTCGCATGCGCTTTGGCCGCATGGGCGGTTTCGCAGATGGACACGGTGTTGTGTTCAGGGCCGAAGCCGTCGATCTCGTCGAAAGCGAGGTCCGGACCGGTCGCAATTACAAGATAGTCGTAATCGATGAAGCTTCCGTCGTTCAATTCGACTCGATTGGAAGCCGGGTCGACTCTCTTTGCGCCCACTCCGTTATAGCCGATCTTGTGCTTGGCCATGACGGGCGGGAGGTGAACCTTGAGCGCCTCCGGCTCGCGCCATCCGACGACAACCCAGGGATTGGAGGGCGCGAACCAGTAGTCGTCGCCCTTGTTGATCACGGTCACCCGCGCCTTGCCCTTGGTCGCCTCGTTGATCTCGTACGCAGCGATGGTGCCCCCCAGTCCAGCGCCCAGGACAACGATGTGCTTCTCACTCATGCGACTGCTCCTCTCCGGAAATCACTTGACCGCTATGACATCTACACGATATTTGCAAGTTACTAAATGAAAGGATCGAAAGTGTTTGGATTTGGCAATCGCAAACCCATCCGAGAAATCATGCCTGCCGAGCTGCACGACATGATCGTTGCCGGTACCGCGATCGTGGTCGACGTCCGCGAGCCGGGAGAATTCCAGGGCGGCCACGTTCCCGGTGCTATCAATCTCCCGCTGTCGCGCTTTGACCCCGGTCAACTTCCGCAGGCCGAAGGCAAGGAAATCGTCCTGAACTGCGCTGCGGGCATGCGATCGGCAAAGGCGCTGAAGATGTGCGGCGACCTGCCGGTCGACACGCACCTGCGCGGCGGCATGGGCATGTGGCTCCGTACCGGCCTGCCGGTGGAGCGCGGCTGATGCACCGCCCGGGGGCAAGATTGGCGGGTGTGCTCGCCCTGGCGTTGTCATTGGCGTCGTGCGGACGCGATACGGCTGACGAGAATCCCGCCCCTGCGGCTCAAGACGGTGCCGCCCCGATTGTCTTGCGCGAGTCCACCCTGCCCGGATGGCAATCGGTCAGTGCCGAAGTCTCCACCGTCGACCAGGCGGTTGCGGCAGCACGCATACCCGGCGTGCTGGTTTCGCTGAACGTCAGGGAAGGCGACTACGTCAAGCGCGGTCAGGTCATCGGCCGGATCGTCGACAGCCAGCTCGGTTACCAGAGCGGCGCCTATGGCGCTCAGGCCGCCGCCGCGCAGGCGCAGGCCGCGCAAGCCCAGGCCGAACTGCAACGCACGCGCTATCTCTACGAGAATGGCGTCTACGCCAAGGCGCGACTCGAACAGGCCCAGGCAGCGAGTTCGGCAGCGCAGGCACAGGTCCGCGCCGCGCGGCAGCAGCAGGCAGCGGTCAATGCTGTCGCGGGCCAGGGGGCGGTGGTGGCACCAACATCGGGTCGCGTCCTCGTGGCGGACATTCCTGCTGGGTCGGCAGTCGCACCGGGGATGCCGATCGCGACGATTACCTCGGGGCCCGTGGTCCTGCGCCTCGAACTGCCCGAAACACTTGCCGACAAGGTTCGCGCCGGAACTAAGGTCCGCGTGACCACAGAGGATGGCAGCGAGCTCACCGGCACACTCGCCCGTCTCTACCCTGCAGTCGCCGGAGGGCAGGTCCGCGCCGATGCCGAGGTTTCCGGTCTCGATGCGCGGCTGATCGGACGACGCCTGGCTGCGGCCATCGATGCTGGCGCCAAGTCTGCCCTTGTCGTGCCCGACAGCTACGTCACCACAAGATACGGTATCGACTACGTCACGGTTCGCGCGAAGGACGGCAGCACCGCCATCGTTCCGGTCCAGACTGCCCCTTCCGGCAAGGCCGACACTCTCGAAATCCTCTCGGGGGTCACTGCAGGTGATGTGCTGGTCAAGCCAGCCCCCGGCGGAGCGGTAGGATGAGCCTTGGGATTTCCGGTCGCCTGACACGGGCGACCATCAACTCCCCGCTTACCCCGCTGTTGCTGCTCGCAGCGATACTCGTCGGCGTGATCGCCACGATGACGATCGCACGCGAGGAAGAACCCCAGATCAGCGTGCCGGTGGTCGACATACAGGTGGCTGCACCCGGGCTTTCGGCAGAGGATGTCGCCGAGCTGGTGGCCAAGCCGCTCGAAACGATCGTCAAGTCGATCGATGCGGTAGAACACGTCTACACGCAGGCAGAAGACAACGGCGCAATGGTCACCGCACGCTTCGAGGTCGGTTCCGATCCCGAAGATGCTGCGACGCGCATCGATGCCAAGATCAATTCGAACATGGATCGGATCCCGGTCGGCATTCCCCCGCCGCATGTTACCGTGCGCGGGATCAGCGACGTGCCCATTGTCGTGCTGACGCTGAGCCCGAAGGCCGGAGCCCCCGGGCAGTGGACCGACCAGGCAGTTTACGAGATCGCCGACCGACTGAAGACCGAGGTCGCGAAAGTCGAGGATGTCGGTCTCACCTTTCTCGTCGGCGGGCAGCAGCAAGCGATCCGCATCGTGCCCGATCCTGCGAAGCTGGCCGTCCACCAGGTCCCGCTGGGTGCGGTGCTGGAGGCTGCGGGACAGGCCAACCGCGCCTTTCCTGCGGGGACCGTTCTCGAAGGCGGCACTGCCGCGACCGTGATCGCCGGCCAGAACCTGCGCAGCGCGGACGAGGTCGCCGACCTTCAGGTGCGCTCGGTCACCGGCGCCCCCGTCTACCTGCGCGACGTGGCGACGGTGAGCGAAGGGCCGACGCAGGACCAGTCGCGCGCATGGCGTTGGGCCCGTTCCGGTGGAGGCGAAGAGGGCCAGTGGACCATGGCTCCTGCGGTCAGCCTCGCGGTGGCCAAGCGTGCAGGTGCCAATGCGGTCGAGGTATCCGATGCGGTTGTCGCGCGGGTCGAGGCGCTCGAGGGCTCCCTGATACCCCAGGGCCTGTCGGTCGACGTCACGCGCAATTATGGCCAGACCGCGAACGAGAAGGCCAACGAACTCCTCTACCATCTCGCACTCGCCACGGTGTCGATCGTGGTCCTCATCGGTTTCTCGATCGGATGGCGCGAGGCGGGAGTGACCGCCATCGTTATTCCCACGACGATCCTGCTGACCATGTTCGCCAGCAAGATCATGGGCTTTACCATCAACCGCGTCAGCCTGTTCGCGCTGATCTTCTCCATCGGCATCCTCGTCGACGATGCCATCGTGATGATCGAGAACATCGCGCGCCACTGGGTCATGAACGACGGACGCGACCGCAAGACAGCAGCAATCGAGGCGGTGGCGGAGGTCGGCAATCCGACCATCGTGGCAACGCTGACCGTCGTGGCAGCGCTGTTGCCCATGCTGTTCGTATCGGGCCTGATGGGGCCGTACATGGCGCCCATCCCGATCAACGCCAGCGCGGCCATGGTCTTCAGTTTCTTTGTCGCGGTGATCATCGCGCCATGGCTGATGATCCGCTTTGCGCGGCAGACGCTGGCGGACGGTCACGGCCATGACGAGCATGGCGGCAAGCTCGGCGAACTCTATGGCAGGGTGGCCGCGCGAGTGATCGGCGAGCGCCGGACTGCGCGCAACTTCCTGATTGCCGTCGGGGTGGCAACGCTCGTCGCCTGTTCGATGTTCTACTTCAAGGCGGTGACGGTGAAGCTGCTGCCCTTCGACAACAAGTCGGAGGTCCAGCTGGTCGTCGACATGCCCGAAGGGACCAGCCTCGAAACGACCAGCCGGGTGCTGGAGCAGGCTGCCAGCGCAGCCCGGTCGGTGCCCGAAGTCGTCTCCATGGAGGCCTATGCCGGCACCTCGGCACCGTTCAATTTCAACGGCCTCGTGCGCCACTATTTCCTGCGCAACCGCCCGTGGATGGGCGACCTCATGGTAACCCTGTCGGAAAAGGGCGAACGTTCGCGATCCAGCCACGAGGTCGCGGTCGACCTGCGCGAACGGCTATCGGCGATCACCCTGCCGAAGGGCGGGTCGATCAAGGTCGTCGAGACGCCGCCCGGCCCGCCCGTCCTTTCAACCCTGCTTGCCGAAATCTACGGACCCGACGAACAGGCCCGGCGTGCGACTGCGGAGCAGGTCGAGAAGATCTTCCGGCAGGTTCCCTTCATCGTCGACGTCGACAACAGCTTCGGCCAGCCCGTACCGCAGCTGCGGCTCGTGCCGGACCGCGACAAGCTGGATTACTACGGTCTGTCCCAGCGCCAGGTCTACGATAGCATCGGTGCGCTGCTGAGCACGCAGACTGTCGGCTATGCGACGCAGGGCATGGGACGCCATCCGCTACCGATCCAGATCACTCTGGACCAGTCGCAACGCAGCTGGAGCCAGCAATTGGGGGCGACTCCGGTCGCTGCCATGCAAGGTCCGGGCGGCGGCAGGTTGATCCGGCTCGACCAGGTGGTGAAGGTCGAGAACACTGTCGGCGGTCAGTCGATCTTTCGCCGGGACGGTCGCGGCGCGACGATGGTCACCGCCGAACTGGCAGGGCGCTACGAAGCCCCCATCTACGGTATGCTCGAAGTCAATCGCGCCATCGACGACTTCGACTGGAAGGCTGCCGGCCTGGCCAAGCCCGATGTCCGGCTGAACGGCCAGCCGTCCGATGAAGAGCACACCACGGTCCTGTGGGACGGCGAATGGGAGATCACCTGGGTGACCTTCCGCGACATGGGTGCCGCCTTCATGGTCGCGCTCCTCGGCATCTACGTGCTGGTCGTCGGCCAGTTCGGTAACTTCAAGATCCCGCTCGTCATTCTGACCCCGATCCCGCTGACACTCGTCGGTATCGTGCTGGGCCACATGCTGTTCGGGGCGCCTTTCACCGCAACGAGCATGATCGGCTTCATCGCGCTTGCCGGCATCATCGTGCGCAATTCGATCCTGCTGGTCGATTTCATCCGCCATGCCCGCAGCGAGGAGAAGAGCCTGCGCGATACCCTGCTGGAAGCGGGCATGATCCGCTTCAAGCCGATCGTCCTGACAGCGGCGGCTGCCATGATCGGCGCTGCCGTGATCCTCACCGACCCGATCTTCCAGGGCCTCGCCATTTCGTTGCTGTTCGGGTTGGCCAGTTCGACCCTGCTGACCGTGCTGGTCATTCCGGCAATCTACGTGGTGTTGCGTGATGACGGCAAACCGATGACACTGGTGCGGCATGAACCCGATGAGGAGGCACCTGCGACATGAGCAACGACATCGCCGTCTGCGCCCATTGCGGCGGATTGAACCGTGTCCCGGCTGAAAGACTGGGTGACTATCCCAAATGCGGGAAGTGCGGCAAGGCTGTCTTCACGGGCAAGCCCGTGGACGCCGATGCCACCATGTTCGACCGCTTCGTGACCAAGGGCAGCCAGCCTGTCCTGGTCGACTTCTGGGCCAGCTGGTGCGGCCCCTGCCGGATGATGGCCCCGGCCTTCGCAAGCGCGGCTGCCAAGCTCGAACCGCAGATCCGCCTGCTCAAGGTGGACACCGAGGCACAACAGGCCATCGCCGGGCGCTACCAGATCCAGTCGATCCCCACGCTGATGCTGTTCAGGGGCGGTCGCGAAGTGGCCCGGCAGGCAGGTGCAATGCCGGAACAGGCGATTATCGGCTGGGCCCGCCAGGCCTCCGGTCTCTAACGGAAGACCCGCGCGAAAGTGGCCGCGCCACCGCCGCTGTGAATGCGCGAAGTGTGGCGGTCGATCCTGCGCTCCGTCGCCGTCCCTGCCAGCGCATCGAGCATCTCGCTCGCCCCGAGCAGTCGCTCGCTGTCGACCTGGTAGAATATCTGCTTGCCGTGGCGGCGGGTGATGACGAGGTCGGCCTTGCGCAGGATGGCCAGCTGTTGCGACAGGCCGGGCTGGGCAATGCCGGTGATATCCTCGATCTCGCTGACGGCGTGCTCGTCCTTGATCGCACAAAGGATCTGCAGCCGCACTGGATGCGCGATGGCGCGGAGCAGTTCCGCCGAACCTTCGAAGTCGCGGTCTTCCATCGTACCTACTCCCGGTCCTGCGTCTTGTTGAAGAACCAGCCCGACGCGTCTTTCGGTTTCAAGACATCGCTCACCGTCTCGCGCGGGGTCACCAGCAGCTCGTCACCAGGCTGCCAATCGGCAGGGGCGAGCACGTCCCCGCCATCGACACGCTGGAGCGCGATGAGAAGCCGGAGCATCTCGGGCACGGAACGTCCGACCGTGGGCGGATAGCAGGTTGTCGCGCGAAGGACGCCCTTGGGATCGATGAAGAAGGTCGATCGCACCGTCCCGGCGTCGAGCGCATCGGCGGAGATCATGCCGTATGCGCCGGCAATCTCCATCGTGGGGTCCTCGATGATCGGGAAATCGACCTCGAGCCCGGTCATATCGCGGATCATGCGTACCCAGGCGAGGTGCGAATAGAGACTGTCGATCGACAGCCCGATCAAGGCGCAATCCCGTTCCCCGAACTGGGCGGACGCGCGCGTGATCGCGATGAATTCGCTCGTGCAGACCGGCGTAAAGTCGGCCGGGTGGGAGAACAGGATTACCCATTTCCCCCGATAGGTCGAAAGGTCGATCGGTCCCTGCGTGCTGCGCGCAGCGAAGAGAGGGACGGTTTCACCGATGCGCAGCGGATGTTCGGTTATCGGGTCAATCACAGGCTCTCCACGTGTCCCGCATCGTCGCCGGCGGCACCATGCGAATAAGGCGTTCCATATACACGATTAGCGATATTGTGGAAATGATTGCGAAGCTGGAGCGGCATTTTTCAGCATGTCGCTCGAAAAGGCATTCGCTCAGGATTGGTCGAACATTTTTTCAGCGATAGCAAGGTCTTCCGCAGAATTGATGTTGAAGAACGGATCGATTTCGCCGCCGGTCGGCCATTCAACCCGGACGCAGCCCACGGTTTCGGCAAGTCGCATGAGAGAGTGGTTCTTGCCAGCTTTCACCGACTCAATGCCCGCTTGCGCTTCCGCCACCTGCCACAAGGAGCACGTTGGATGGTCGCGCCCGTTGCTTTGTGCGATTGCGCAGGCCGCGCTGGCGTCCGCGTCCAGCCTCTCGCGGAGCCGGTCGCAAAGGTCATGGGGCAGAAATGGAGCATCAACGGGGATCACGAGAAGAGTTTCGGCCCCCGACTGCGCAGCGCCAAGGAGTCCTGCCGCGAGACCCGCCAGCGGGCCTCCCATTCCCCCGGCATCCTCGACAAATACCGCGTCGTCGTGATCACCGCCGTCATGCCGCGTGCCGGCCACGATTGTCCGTCCGCCACTCCAGCGCCGCGCCATGCGCAACGCGTGATCGAGCAATGTCTGGCCAGCGAGCTTGCGCAGCGGCTTGCCGCCCCCGATGCGGCGGCCCTCGCCTCCTGCGAGGACCAGAACCATCGGTGTACGGCTCATTGGCCTGCCGGTGCTACAGCGAGGTCGGTCATGATCCTGTCGGCCATCGCCAGATAGGCCTGTGCGATGGCGCTATCCGGGGCTGCGAGCACGATCGGGAGTCCTTCCTCACCCTGGCGCATGATCGCCGGGTCCAGCGGGACCTGACCGAGGATGGCGATCCCCTTTTCCTTCGCAGCGGCAATCGCCCCGCCGTGGCCGAAGATGTCATGCGTGCTGCCGCAATCGGGGCAGGTGAACTGGCTCATGTTCTCGACCATGCCGAGCACGCGAATGCCGATCTGGTCGAACATGTCATAGGCTTTGCGCGCATCGATCAGGGCGATGTCCTGCGGCGTCGAGACCAGCACCGCGCCGTCGACAGGGACGGTCTGGACAAGGCTGAGTTGCGCATCGCCCGTCCCCGGCGGCAGGTCGACCACGAGCACGTCGACACCGCCGTCCTCGTCCCAAGCCACGCCGCCGAGCAATTGCTGGATCGCGCCGATGACCATCGGGCCACGCCAGATCGTCGCACGATCCTCTGGCACAAGGTGGCCCATCGAAATTGCCTTGAGGCCATGGCTGACCACCGGCCTGATGCGGTCATCCGGAGTGAAGTCGGGCCTCCCGCCAGCGCCGAGCATCTTCGGAACGCTGGGTCCGTAGATGTCGGCATCGAGGATTGCGACCTTGAGCCCGCGCTGTTTCAGCGCCAGCGCCAGATTGACCGATGTGGTCGACTTGCCGACCCCGCCCTTGCCGCTCGCGACGGCGACGATCTTCCTGACACCATTGAGGGGTTGTGGTGCCGGCGGCCTGGGCGGCGGTACGGCCCCGCGCGGCATCGATGGCTCTCGCGCAGGTTCGGCACGGTGCGCGGTCAGCGCGATACGCACCGACTTCACGCCGGAAAGCTTGGCGACGGCGCCTTCGCACTCCTTGCCAACAGCCTCCATCGCGTCGAGCGTCCGGGGATCGATGGCGAGGATGACAGTGACATCGCCGTCCCTGATCGCCACGCTCTCGACTATCCCGGAGGAGACCACGTCCCCGCCCGTGACCGGGTTCATGATCGTGCCCAGCGCATCGCGCACACGCTTCTCGGTCAGCGGTCGCAGCATGTCAGACAGCCTGCTCGCCATAGAACAGCGTCACGACATGCTTGGCTTCCGCGAAGAACAGCCAGCGTTCGGCGGTCAGGCCGATCTGGCAAGCAACGGCGGCCAGCAAGGCCAGGAGGATGGCCAGCGGACCCTCGGGAAAGACGAGGCCCATCGCAACGCACAGGATCGGCACGACGAAGCCGAGCAGCAGCGCGATGCGGCGCAGCTTGTCGGCGTGCTTGCGCGCGACGCGAAAACCCATTTCGCGCAGCAGGTAGTTCTCGGCATCGTGCGGGCTGGCGGTCATCTCGACCTTGCCGAGATGGCCGAGGCCGGTGGCCGTACCCGAAGTGCTGACGGGTCCGGCGCTGCCGATGTGCTGCCAGTAGAGCAGCTTGACTGCGAGCCCGGCGAACAGGGCTGCCAAGGCGATCACCCGCATCGCCTCCGCAGCTTCGGCAAAGCCGAACAGCTTCAGCAGGAGCGCAAGGATCACCGCACCGTTCATGGGGCCGAGGACGAGGTAGGCGGCGATCGTCCAGCCGTTGTGCCACGCGGGGATGGTCCGCAGCGAGGCGTAGATCATCGAGGTGCACCAGACCGTCGCGAGACTCATCAGCGCGCCGAGCAGGCCCAGCACCATCGAGGTCGAGGCAGGAGTGAGACCGAAGACCCAGGTCAGCGCGAACAGGCCCATCGGTACGAAGGCGAGGATCGCGGCCACGCCCTCCCTCGACAGCCAGCTGGAACGCCATTGCGAAAGCGCCCGCCATGCCCGCTCGGGATGGCCGAGATGGAACGTCGAGGACAGCAGGCCCGCGGTGATGAGGCCGAGCGCGAGACCGAAGGCGACCAGCCCGAAGACGAGGTCGCCCGGCAACAGGCCCAGCGCGGCCAGCACGGCCAGCCAGACCATCATGCCGTAGCCTGCGCCGCTCGCGGTGGTGAAGAAGATGACGGATTTGGCGGGGTGCATCCTACGAAAGTATCCTATCGACCCAGCGCGCGATCAGGCCGGCGCCATCGGTGCTGTCGTCCTTGTGATCGAGCATTCGTGGCGCTTTCTCGTCGTCGCCGCGCTGGCGTGGGCGGGGTGGCAAATACTTGTTGACCGGCTTCGTCGCCTGCTCCGGCATGAGGTCATAGCCGCCACGCGCAGCGACCAGTTTCGAGACTTCGCTTTCCGGATCGCCCAGGTCGCCGAAGCTGCGCGCGCCTGCGGGGCAGGTCGAGACGCAGGCCGGGACGCGGCTCTCGGCGGGCAGGTTCTCGTTGTAGATCTTGTCGACGCACAGCGTGCACTTCTTCATCACGCCTTCGTGCTCGTCGTATTCGCGCGCGCCATAGGGACAGGCCCAGCTGCACAGCTTGCAGCCGATGCAGATGTCCTCGTTGACCAGCACGATGCCGTCCTCAGTGCGCTTGTAGCTGGCGCCGGTCGGGCAAACGGTGACGCAGGGCGCGTCCTCGCAATGAAGGCAGCTGCGCGGGAAATGGACGGTTTGCCCGCGCCCTGCATCGTCGGTGGTTTCGTAGGTATGGATGCGGTTGAACCATACGCCGTCGGGCTTCTTGCCGTAGGGATCGTAGTCGGTCAGCGGCGCGCTTTTCGCGCCCGCATTCCATTCCTTGCAGTTCACCGCACAGGCATGGCAGCCGACGCAGATGTCGAGGTCGATGACGAGGCCGAGCTTTTTCGCCGTGCTGTCGGGAAGCGAGGTCATGAATCCTCCCTCACGCGGTTGCCGCGACCGTCACGGATGCCCGAAATCCACGAATGATTGGCCTGCCGCTGGCCGATGAAGTCCTTGAGCGGTTCCTTCCCGCCGGTGTCCTCGCCCTGCAGGTCCTTGCCGTATTCGAGTGGCCCTTGCGGTCCCGCCATGCGCTTCGCCAAAGGCTCGAACATCGGCCAGGTTTCGTCCGCCTCTTCCGCGCTGCATTTCTTCAGCCGCACGCGCAGGTCGTACCATGCCGCCTGCCCCGTGACCGGGTCGGAGTTCGAATATTCCTTGCCGCCTTTTTCCGGCAGCAGTTTTTCGGTGATGATGTGGTTCAACAGGAAGCCCTTGGTGAATTCGGGGCTGTCCTTCTCGAGGCCCCAGGCACCCTTGCGCTTGCCGATCGCGTTCCAGGTCCAGACGACCGAAGGGTTCACACCGGTGACGAGCCGCACCTGCGCCTTCACCCGCCCGCGTCCGTTCTCGATCCACACCCAGTCGTCATCGGCAAGGTCGTGCCTGGCGGCGAGATCGCGATGCATGTGGAGCTTGTTGGCATTGGTGATCTGCCGCAACCAGGCGTTCTGGCTGCCCCAGCTGTGATACATGTGCATGGGCCGCTGCGAGAGCGCGTGGACCGGGAACTCCTCGCCGCCCTCGTCGCGTTCGAGGAAAGGCTGGTACCAGATCGGCAGGGGGTCGAAATAGGTCTCGATCCTTGTCCGATGCTCGTCCGGCGGCTGGACCCGCCCATGCCCCTGCGCGGCGAGGCGGAATTTCTGCAGATCCTCGTTGTAGAGCTGGAATGTGATCGGGTCGGCATGGCCGATCCACTTCATCTTCGTGGCGTAGTCGAGATATTCGCGATTGGCGTATTTCATGAACTGCGCCGAAAGCGGCAGTTCCTCGTGCCAGAAGCAGCCATGCTCGATGTAGCGTTCGAGCTGATTGGGATTGACCGCACCCACACCCGACTTCGAGCCATCCTCGCCGCGCCAGCCCGATAGCGGGCCGACACCGGGCGAACGCTCGTGATTGACGATGTAATCCTCGTATCCGCCGGGATACTTCGGCGATCCGTCGGGATTGGTCATGCCCGGCAGCCCGAGCCGCGCGCCGAGGTCGAGCAGCACGGTCTGGAACGGCCGCACGTCGCGGTCGAGCGGAAGCACCGGCTGGCGGATCGCGTCGCCCCCGCCGTGCGCCGAGGAGATCGGCCGGTCGAGCATCGAAATGCAATCCCAGCGTTCGAGATAGGTCGTGTCGGGCAGGATCAGGTCGCAGTAAGGCACCGTCTCCGACCAGAAGGCATCGGAATAGATGATCTTCGGGATGACGTATTCGCCGCTCTCGTCCTTCTTGGTGAAGTACCCCAGCGTCTCGGGGATGTTCATCGAGCTGTTCCAGGCCATGTTGGCCATAAACATGAACAGCACGTCGATGCCGTAAGGGTCCTTGGTCGCCGCATTGTGCAGCACCATGTGCATGAGGCCATGGAGCGCGAGTGGGTGCTCCCAGCTATAGGCCTTGTCGATCCGCAACGGGTCGCCGTGCTGGTCGACGATCAGGTCCTCGGGCGAGCGCGGGAAGCCGAGCGGCGGGCCGTCGAGCGGGACGCCTGCCTCTGCCTTGGGCCATGCCGCCTTGACGCCGGGCGGGATCGGCTTGGGGAAAGGCGCCTTGTAGCGCCAGCCGCCGGGGCAATCGACCGAGCCCAGCAGTGCCTGGAGGATGTGGATCGCGCGGCAGGTATGGAAGCCGTTCGAATGCGCCGAGATGCCGCGCATGGCGTGGAACGAGACCGGACGCCCGACGAAGTTCTTGTGGCGGCGGCCCCAGGCATCCACCCAGGGCTCGTCGATCACGATTTCCTTCTCGAACGCGGTCTCGGCCAGCTCGGCAGCGATGCGGCGGGTGGTCGCTGCGGGCACGCCGGTCGTTTCCGCCACGGCCTCGGGCGAGAATTCGTCCGCGAGGTAGCGTTCTGCGAGGATCTGGAACGAAGGCACGACCCTGCGGCCATTGACGGTCCGCTCACCGGCAAAGGCGGGCTTGATGTGGACCGCATTGGCGTGGATCGCCTTGCCCTGCGCGAGGCACCAGGCAAGCGGCCCGCCATCCTCGTGGCGCAGGAACAGGCCGTCGTCTGCCGCGCCGGGCTCGCGAATGACGAGCCACGGCGCGTTGGAATAGCGGGCGAGGCTGGCGAAATCGATCTTCTCGGCGCGCAGCAGCTCGTGGATCAGGGCGAAGACGAAGAGCCCGTCAGTGCCCGGGCGGATGCCCACCCATTCATCGGCGATCGCGGAATAGCCGGTGCGCACCGGATTGACCGAGACGAACTTGGTCCCCAGCCGGGTCTTGAGATTGCCCAGCCCCAGCTTGATCGGATTGCTGTCATGGTCGTCGGCGACGCCGAACATCATGTGATAGAGCGTGCGCTCGTAATCGGGCTCGCCGAATTCCCAGAACGCGCCGCCCAACGTGTAGAGCCCACCGGCTGCCATGTTGACCGAGCAGAACCCGCCGTGCGCGGCGAAATTGTGGGTGCCGAACTGCGTCGCCCACCAGCCGGTCAGCGATTGCGATTGGTCGCGCCCGGTGAAGAAGGCGAGCTTGGCCGGGTCCTTGCGCCGCACTTCCCCGAGCCATTCGGTCGCCAGCCCCAGCGCCTCGTCCCATTCGATCTCGCGGAACTCGCCCGATCCGCGCTCGCCCGTGCGCAACAGCGGCTTGGTCAGCTTGGCGGGCGAATACTGGTGCATGATCCCGGCGCTGCCCTTGGCGCAGAGCACGCCCTTGTTGACCGGGTGATCGGGGTTACCCTCGATATAGCGGATCGCACCGTTCTTGAGGTGGACCTTGATGCCGCAGCGGCAGGCGCACATGTAGCATGTGCTCGTCTTCACCTCGTCCGAGACTTCGGGCGACAGGCCGACCTCTTCCCGGACGGTCTCGAACGGATTCACGAACTGACTCTCCCTCCGCAACGCGGTCCCGGACGGGCGTTACGCGTCCCCACCACACATGTCATGTGGCGCATGCTCTGCTGTATGTCCACCGTTGGACTTATGGTTTCTGCGCGGCCCGGGCGAAGCCTTGGCTTCGGGGCGGGCCGCGACCTGGCAAAAGCTGTCGACCTCAGAGCTTGAATTTGAGGCCCACCGTCAATTCGAGCTGGTTCATCTCGATCTTGATGTCGCGCCCGGGATTGGGTCCGAGCGGGGTTATCTCAATCCCGTTCACGCTTTCGTTGGGCGCGTACATCACCGCGAATTCGAGATCGGTGCTCGAGCCGAGGCCGAAGCTGGCGCCGGCGGTGAAGTGGTTCTGGACCACGCCCGGAGCGAGCACGTTGACCGTTACGTCGCCGCCGGAGATCGGCTGTGAATTGTGCGAGTAGCCGACACGGAAAGCGGTCCGGTCGTCGGGTCGGTATTCGGCACCGATCTTCCAGGCATCGACATCGTCCCAGCCGAAGCCGGGCCCGCCGTCCGAACCGAAAGGTTGCTGCACCGTCATCGGGTTATGCACCGCAGGAACGTCAGAATAGTTGATCCGGCGATAGTCGGCCATCAGCGTCAGTTGCGGCGTCGCGTCGACCGCCACGCCGACCTGCCAGCTGGACGGGATATCGAAGCTGCCCTGACCTTCGAACAGTCCGGCATATTCGTCGAACCTGCTCATATTGAACTTGGTCTGGTACGCCCCGCCGACGCGGAAGCCGGGGGCGGGTTCGACCTCAATGCCGATACGTCCGCCGAAACCGGTGGAGTAGGACTGGCCGTTGTCGGACAGGTTCGACGGATCCTGCGACACGCCGCCAAACGCCATGATGCCACGGCCGCGGAAACGCTGGAGCGCGAAGATCGGCGAAACACCGACCTTCACCGCGCCGAAATCGTGCGCATAGGCGGCAGCGAAGAACATCTGGATCAGGTTTACACCCGACTTGCCGCCGCAGAACACGCCGTTCGTCGCCGGAAACGGGGGCGATGCGCAAGCCGGATTGGCAACAGCACTATAGTTGGTGTTGAGGCCGCCATTGCCGCTCAACGAAAAGCCCAGCGTCCCCGCGTCGCCGACCTTGTAGGCCATGGCGAAGTTAGGGATGGGGAAGATATCCACATTGCTGTCGGTTTTGCCGTCGGGAAGGAATCCCGGCCCGCCGGTGACCACGAAGTCGCGGTTCGGGTTGAACAGTGAGATGGCGACGTCGATCTCGCTATGCTCGAGACCGGCAATGCCTGCAGGATTGAGGTTGATTGCCGTCGCATCGCGGGAGTCCGCGACGCCGGCACCGGCAACCGCCTTGCTGCGCGCGCCCACGCCATTGGAGAAATAGCCTTCGGTCGCGTGAGCCGAGGTGGCTCCGAGTGCCAGTGCGAGAAGCGCAGCGCAGCTCTTCGCTTGCGCCGAAATGGACATCCTCATCGTGTTCTCCCCGAATTACGTATGTTATTCCGTATTTTACCTCGTCATTTGTTCTTGCTGGCCGGTGTCCCGCTTGCGCGTCACACAACCCGTTCGATGATGAAGCGATAGACGCCGCCGTCCTCGCCGCTTTCGAGCAGCTTGTTGCCGGTCGTGCGCGAGAAGGCCTCGAAGTCCTTCACCGACCCCGGGTCGGTGGCGAGAATCTCGAGCGTTTGTCCGTTGCCGAGTTCCTTCAATGCCTTCTTGGCCTTGAGGATGGGGAGCGGGCAATTGAGACCCTTCGCGTCGAGCGTTGCGTCGGCCATGAATAATTCTCCGGATTACATGTACAGATTGATGTCGGACTGGAGCGCGGATTCCATCCAGGTCGCCGCGCCGCCGATCTCGATATCATCGATCATATCTTCCTTCTTCATTTCGAAGAGGTCGAGGGTCATCTGGCAAGCGATCATGCGCACGTCGGACAGGACGGCGGCTTCGCGCAGTTCTTCGATCGAGGCGACACCCTTCTTCTTGATCATGTTCTTCATCATGGCGGTGGCGCCGCTGGTGACGCCCGGCAGCATGCCGACCATGTTGGGCATGCCCATGTGCATTCCCATCATCGGCATTTCCATGGCTGGGTTGCCCAGCGGCGAGACCTTGAGGTCGAGCTTCTTGTTGAGCAGGCCGAGACCATAGAAGGTGAAGAACATCGTCACCTCGACGTCCATCGCCGCGGCCGTCGTGCCGAGGATGAACGGAGGATAGGCCCAGTCGAGCGTGCCCTTCGTGCAGATGATCGTCATCTTCTTGGTGTTGTTGAGGTCGATACCACCTTCGGCCATCATCTCTCTCCGATCCGGCGCCCCAAGGCGCCTGCCATTAGCTATTGCTACATTAGCAAATGCGAAACTATAGCAAGGATCGAGGCTTGTCCATAGAACGCCTCGCGACGGGAGAGGACGACTGCAAGCGACGGCTGATCACGTCCGAAAGCCAGCCTTTCCGCGGTTCGCGCGGTCCGCGGTGTTCATCGGCGGGGAAGTCTACACCCGCCCATCCTTCGGTTCGAACCACCCATTATCCTTCACGAGGCAGGGCGCCGTGGTCGCAATGTGCGACTCGCTGGGATGGCTCGAGGCGGACGCTTGCCGCGAGGCCCCGCAAGCTGCGCCCGATGTTCTGAGACGCCTGCATGATGCCGCCTACATCGGCGCCCTCAGGTCGGCGAGCGAACTGGGCCGGGTCTCGGCCGAACAGCGCGAGCGCTATCGTTTCGGGACAATGGAGAACCCGCTTTTCCCTGGCCTGTTCGAACGAGCGGCCTCGACAGTCGGCGGTTCGATCCTCGCCGCGCAATTGGCGCTGGAGGGCAAGGTCGCCTTCCATCCTGCCGGCGGCACGCATCACGGCAAGCGCGATCGCGCGAGCGGCTTCTGCTATTTCAACGACCCCGCCTTCGCGGTCCTGACGTTCCTCGATGCCGGACTCGAACGAGTGCTCTACGTCGACGTCGATGCCCATCATGGCGATGGGGTCTTCGAGGCCTTCGCAGGCGACGATCGTGTCGCCTGTGTTTCGATCCACGAGACTGACCGCTGGCCGAACACCGGCTCGGCTGGCGAGCAGGATCCGCGCACGCTCAATGTGCCCGTGCCCTGGGGCGTCACCGACGACGAGTACGATCTCGTCATGGCGCAGCTGGTGCTGCCCTTCACCACGCGCTTTGCCCCGCAAGCGCTTGTCGTGACCTGTGGTGCTGACGCATTGCATGGCGACCCGCTGTCGAAGATGAAACTGAGCAACGGCGCTCTTTGGCGCGCGGTCCTCCAGCTCGTCGAGGCCGTACCTGCGAGCGTCGTTGTCGGCGGAGGCGGTTACAATCCCTGGACCACGGTGCGTTGCTGGGCCGGGCTGTGGGGCCTGCTCTCGGGGCGTGAGTTCCCGTCGGAGTTGCCACAGCGCGCGCGGACCCTGCTCGAAGGGTTCGACTCGGACCTGGTCGACGAGGACGAGATGGAATCCTTCTGGCACGATTCGCTCGCCGACCCGCCGATGCCCGGCGGGACGCGACCGGAGGTCGTGGAACTGTGCAAGGAAATCGCGGGAGCTCATGGGCTGTGAACCGTGCAAAGGCAGCCCTATACATTAGCTTTATCTAATGTATAACGAGGCAGAGTTCGTAAGGAGAGACGGGCTTTGGACTGGATGGAAAGACTGGAAGCGATCGAGCCGCTCGAGGATGCGGAGTTCGATCCCTCGCTCGTTTACGCGATGGAGGCCAATGCCGCCAAAGCGCTGTCCCGGCCGATCCGCTTCTCCACTCCGACCTTCAAGGAATACCAGAGCGACGAGCTCAAGGGCTGCGGCAAGAACAGCTTCCCCGCCTTCTCGATCACGGCGGGTGGCTGTGCGCTCAACTGCGACCATTGCCAGAAGAAGATCCTCGAGCCGATGATACCGGCGACCAGTCCCGAGATGCTGGAGCAGAAGGTCCGCGACCTCATCATGCTCCAGAACCTGCAGGGCTTCCTGCTGTCGGGCGGGTCCAACCGCCGCAACGAGATCCGCTACGAACGCTACCTCCCGGTGGTCGAGAAGCTGAAGAACGAATTCCCGCACCTGCGGGTCGCCATCCACACCGCCCTGCTCGACGAGACACTGGCCAAGAGCATGGAAAGCGCAGGCGTAGACACGGCCATGATGGACGTCATCGGGGCGCAGGAAACCATCAACCAGGTCTACAAGCTCGACCGCCCGGTCGAGGATTTCGAGGCCACACTTGCCGCGCTGTGCTCGACCTCGATGGAAGTCACGCCGCATATCGTCGTCGGCCTGCACTATGGCCAGATCCTCGGCGAGGCGAACGCGCTCGATATCATTGCGCGGCACGATGTCGGCTCGCTGGTGCTGGTGGTGATCATGCCGTTCTACGCCAAGCCGGGCACCTTCACGACGCCCTCCACTTCGGACGTCGGGCGCATCTTCATGGAAGCGCGGCGGCGCCTGCCCGACAAGCCGGTGCTGCTTGGCTGTGCCCGCCCGCCGGGCATGCACAAGCGTGTGACCGATGCCTATGCGGTCATGGCCGGCCTCGACGGCATCGCCTTCCCCGCCGACGGGGCGGTCGCGGTGTCGCAGGCGATCGGGCGCAACTTCGAACAGGAACACGCCTGCTGCTCCATCAAGCTGGGGCAGGCCGGCGAGAAGGCGATCGGAGTCGCCTGCGCCGCATGAGAGAGAAAACGGGAGAGTATCGCCGATGAGTTGCCTGAAGAACGAAAGCGAGCGCACTTCGATTACGGGCACGGGCGGCGCGGACTTCAATGCCGCGGTCGCCATGCAGCCGCGCGTCCCCGATTTCATCGCGCCCGAATTCCGCAACGGCGGCCGGGTCAAGAGCAGCGCGGTCCCGCCGACCGGCGTCTATCGCCCGAACAACAACATCCAGACGCCCAACATGACCTCGCCCGAGTATGTGCAGATCAGCACGGCGGCGGCGATGACGCTGGGGCTGATGCCCGGCTCGATGCACGGCTGTTCGTGCACCCGCTGCCTCAACCTGCTGCTGACCTATCCCGAAGGGTGCCGCGCCAATTGCGCCTATTGCGGCCTGGCCCGCCACCGCGAGGCGGATCGCGATTATGCCGACCGTAACTTCATCCGCGTCGACTGGCCTGCCGTGCCGATGGCGCAGATCGCCGAGATCGTCGGGCGCGACGGGGCCAAGAGCCCGTTTCACCGCATGTGCATCTCGATGATCACCCACCCCAAGTCGGACCAGGACACCTTTGCCGTCCTCAAGACCTGGACCGACCACGTCTCGCCCGACGACATCCCGGTCTCGATCCTTTCGAACCCCACGACCATGCAGCGCGCGGACGTGAAGAAGCTGCACGAGATGGGGTCCGACATCTTCACCGTCGCGCTCGATGCGGCGACGCCGGATATCTTCGACCGCGTGCGCGGCAAGGGCGTGCAGAGCCCGCACAACTGGGCGAAGTACTGGGAAATCCTCGAAGATGCGCGCGACATCTTCGGGCCGAAGAAGTTCGGCGCGCACATCATCGTCGGCATGGGCGAGACCGAGAGCGAAATCCTGCATCTCGTCCAGAAGCTCGTCGACATGGGCGGTCACAGCCACATGTTCTGCTTCTTTCCCGAGAAGGGCAGCCTGATGGACCACCTGCCGGCGACCCCGCGCGACCAGTGGCGGCGGGTACAGCTGGCCCGTTACATGATCGACTATTGCGGCGTGCGCGTGGAGCAGATGAAGTTCGACGAGCATGGCCGCGTGGTCGACTTCGGCCTGCCTTCTGCCGAGGTCGACATGATCATCGACACCGGCATCGCCTTCCGCACCAGCGGTTGCCCGGGCAAGTTCGCCGAGGACATTTCCGCCTGCGACCGCCCCTATGGCGACAGCCCCGTCTCCGACATCGCCAGCTATCCCTTCCAGCCGGAAGGAGCACACATGAAGAAGATCCGCACCCAGCTGGGCCGGGTCCGTCCGGGCGAGGAATACGAGCCCGGCGAAGAATTCGAGGAACTGTGATGGGCGCGAAGTTCAGGATCGTCGACACCGGGGTCCGCACGGGCCGCGAGAACATCGCACTCGACAAGGCGCTGATCGAGGCGCGGCTGGCAGGCGACATCGGCGACACGATCCGCTTCATCCAGTTCGAACCCTGCGCGCTGGTCGGCCGTCACCAGGACCTGGCGCAGGAGCTCAACCTCGACGCGTGCGCCGCGCGCGGCGTGCAGACCGTTCGCAGGATGACCGGCGGCGGGGCGATCTTCATGGACGGCGGCCAGCTCGGCTGGGCGCTGGTTTGCGACAAGCGCGTGTTCGGGCAGGTCACCCTCCCCGATGTCACGAGGCTCATCTGCGAAGGCATTGCCGCAGGGCTGTCGAAGCTCGGTGTCGATGCCCGCTTCCGTCCGCGCAACGATATCGAGATCGAGGGACGCAAGGTTTCCGGCACCGGTGGCTTCTTCGACGGCAATATCCTCATCTTCCAGGGCACGGTCATCCTCGACCTCGACCCGGCTGCGATGATGGCGGTGCTGAACGTCCCGCAAGCGAAGCTTGAAAAGCGTCAGCTGGCCGATGCCGGCGCGCGCGTGACCTCTCTCAAGGCGGAACTGGGCGAGATGCCTTCGCTCGACCGGGTGAAGATGCTGCTCATCGAGGGGCTCGAGGAAACGCTCGGCATCGAGACTTTTGCCGAGGAACTGACCGAGGGCGAACAGACCCGCGCCGACATCGCCTATGCCGAGGAAATCGGGACGCAGGAGTTCGTCGAGGAAATCTGCAACCCTGCGCGCGAGAAGGACGTGCTCACCGGCCAGAATCCCGCGCGCAACCTGACCGCCTACGTGCGGGTCGACGGCAACCAGGACAGCCGCATCCGCGAGGTCCTGTTCGTCGGCGACGTCTTCGTCACCCCGCCCCGCGCCCTGCTCGACCTGGAATCGCACCTCCGCGGAACGCAGCTCGAAGATGTCGAGCGCAAGACCGCGGAATTCTTCGAGGGTTCGGGCATCTCCATGCTCGGGCTGGAACCGCGCGACTTCGCTGCCGCGGTGATGGACGCAGCCTGCCAGCCAGCGTGAAGCAGCTAACCGTCATCCAGCATACTTCGGCCGATTATCTCGGCCTGATCGAGGACCACCTCGAAGGGCGGCAGATCCGCTTCCATTACCATCGCCCATTCACCGAGGCGGGGAAGGTCCCGCAATTCGCGCAGGTCGGTGACGGGCTGATCCTGCTCGGCGGGGGTCCTTGGGGAAGCGCGGGGGTGCGCGACGTACCAACGCTAGCCGAAGAAGTCGCGCTTGCGCGGGCCTGCTACATGAGCGGCGTGCCGATGATCGGCATCGGCCTTGGCGCCCAGATCGTGTCGCTTGCCTGCGACGGATCGGTCGAGGAAGCGCCACTCACCCTTACTGCAGAAGAAGCCGTCCGGGTCGCGGATGACGCGCTGGCGGGATTCATGCCCGAACGCTGGCTCAACCCTGTCTACATGCGCGACCGTCCGGTACCGCCGCCCTTTGCGCAGACCTTGGCAATCGATCCGGAGGGGCGCCCTGCAGCCTTCCAGGTCGGCACGAACATTTTCGGCTTCACGGGCCACCCCGGCTTCAAGCGCGCCATGGCCGAAGACCTCATCATGGAGTTCGAGGAAGTCCCCGAAAAGCCCGGCGCGGCGCTCGATGCCCTGGGCATGCGCAAGAACGACATCGCCGACGCGCTGGTCCCGATGATGACGGGAATCGTGCAGCTGACCGGCTGGATGGATGCGGGTTGAAAAGAAGCGGGTCCCTGCCCTTGCTTAATTAGTATATTCTAATATGATTGAGTCGCACGACCCCGGAATACGGGGCGGCAATGTGGAGAGAGAACATGGCCGACAAGCTCGTCATCATCATGGCGAACACCGATCCCGCCAACGGCGAGGAGCTGGGTGCACCCATTTTCCAGGCCACCGTGGCCGCGGCCATGGAATACGAGGTCGAGGTCATCTGCACCGCCACCTCGGGCAAACTGATGAAAAAGGGCGTCGCCGAAAAGCTGGTCGTGAAGCCCGGTTCGCCGAAGACGGTCTACGACTTCATCAAGGATGCGCACGACGCGGGGGTGAAATTCATGTGCTGCTCCCCCAACCTCGACCTGTTCGACATGACCAAGGACGATCTTATCCCCGAATGTTCGGACATCGTCGGAGGCGCCTACCTGATCGAACAGATCATGGAGGAAGACGACACCAAGGTGCTGACCTACTGAGGACGGGACGATGGGCGCGATAGACACTTCCACCCGTGTCGAGAAATACATCGGCGACCCCGTAGAGGGAACGCAGGAAGTTCCCCGCGCCAAGCTCGAGAAGATCTTCAACGACATCCAGTCGGACCTGCGCTTCGACCACGAGCTCAACGGCTGCCTCAATTGCGGCATCTGCACCGCAACCTGCCCCGCCGCCCACTATTACGACTTCAGCCCGCGCGAGATCGTCCAGCTGCTGTGGACCGAGAATCTCGAGGGCATCTACGACGCGATGCAGGAGAAGATCTGGTCGTGCGCCCAGTGCTACACCTGTGCGGCGCGCTGCCCTTTCGGCAATTCGCCCGGAGGCCTGGTGATGCTGATGCGCGAGGCGGCGATCAAGCACGGCATGGAAAGCGCCAAGAGCGTGCTGCGCCCCTTCAGCCGCGTCATGCTCAAGCTGATCTCGACCGGCAACCAGCTGTCCCCCGACATGATCAACCCCGACCATTTCGGTGACTGGGGTCCGAACATCTCGAAGATCGATGCGCCGCTGCAAGTGCTGCGCCGGGCCATCCCGATGCCCACGCTCAACACCATCAAGACCGCGTGGGAGACCAATCTCAAGACCTCGGTCGAACTCTACACGATCTGGGAGGAGAGCGGCGTTCTCGACCAGCTGGAGACCATCGACGAGAACCTTTTCGACGTGATCGAGGACATCATGGACGAGAAGCGGGACGAGTGGGACGAGTTCCTCGAGGACATGGAAGACGACGATGACGACGATGATTGAGGACAGGGCCCATGTCTGACCCGACACCTACCGACGGCGAACGCTTCACCGGCCACGGCGCCGAATGGCGCGACAGCAATCTGTCCGCCGCCGATGCCGCGCAGGCGACCAGCTGGGTCGAACAGAAGATCGACAAGCGTTCGATGCTCACCAACAAGGACCGCGTCCACGACATCCGCGATGCCATGTGGGAGCTGGAGAAGGACGGCCAGATCAAGGTCCACCGCGTCGAGGACCAGCACGCCCCGCGTATCGCCAAGACGCTCTACGGCTGGGAGAAGAAGATCCCGACCCGCCAGCTGTGGCATCACAAGAGCTGCGGCCAGTGCGGCAACATCCCGGGCTATCCCACGGCGCTGCTGTGGATGATGAACGAGATGGACATCCCCTATCTCGACGAGACCGACCAGACGAGCTGCACCGCCTGGAACTACCATGGTTCGGGCATCGGCAACATCGTCAGCCTCGCCGCGGTATTCCTGCGCAATTTCCACCAGGCCTATGTCTCGGCCAAGGCAGAGGGGTTGCCCGAGGGTTACTACTACCCGCTGGTCCACTGCGGCACCTCCTTCGGCAATTACAAGGAAGTGCGCGAGTACCTGCTGCTTTCCGCATCGCTGCGCGAGAAGGTCACCAAGATCCTCGGCAAGCTCGACCGGCTGGTCGACGGCAAGCTGCTGATCCCCGAAGAAATCGTCCATTATTCCGAGTGGGTCCACGCCATGCGCAAGGACATCGCCGCGCGGCAGGTGTTCGACGTTTCGAACGTGCGAGCCACGATCCACCCGGCCTGCCACGTCTACAAGATGATCCCGCAGGACGTGATCTACGACGACGAGGTGCTCGACGGTAATCGCGTCGCGGTCTCGACCGGCATCATCCAGGACCTCGGCGCACAGGTGATCGACTATTCGACGTGGTACGACTGCTGCGGCTTCGGCTTCCGCCACATCATTTCCGAACGCGAGTTCACCCGCAGCTTTGCCATCGATCGCAAGATCAAGGTCGCGGTCGACGAAGCGCATTCGGACGTGATGATCGGCCATGACACCGGCTGCATCACTACGCTCGACAAGAACCAGTGGATCGCCAAGGCGGACGAGCGCAACGCGGGCAAGGATTACTCGCTGCCCGTGATCGCCGACATCCAGTTCGCCGCGCTCGCCTGCGGTGCGCATCCCTACAAGATCGTCCAGTCGCACTGGCACGCTTCGCCGATGGAGCGCCTGTTCGAGAAGATGGGCATCGACTGGCAGGCGCGCGAGGCCGAGTTCAAGGAATACCTGGAGCAGGTGAAGGCGGGCAAGCAGGACAACCTCTACGACCCGCGCCGCCGCATCACCGGCGGCCCCGGCTACATCCCGCCCGAGAAACGCAAAGCAATCGAGGCACGTCCGTAATGAGCAAGCCCATCCTCGTCGTCGGCGGTGGTCCCGCCGGTCTCGCAGCCGCCCATTCGCTCGCCATCGCCGGGCAGCAGGTGGTGATCGTCGACAAGGCCGACCGCCTTGGTGGCGCGCCGATCCTCTCGGGCTACGCCAAACTCGCGCCGACTTTCGAGTGGGCGACGGACGCCATCGGCCCGATGGTCACCCGCGTGGTCGAGAACCCGGCGGTGACGGTCCACGTCAATGCGACTGTCAGCGACTTCTCGGGCGAACCGGGCGCCTTCACCGCAAAGCTTTCATCCGGTGAGAACGTGGACTGCGCCGCAGCCATGCTGTGCACCGGCTTCACCCACTTCGACAGCATCAACAAGCCCGAATGGGGCTTCGGCACCTTCCCCGACGTGGTCACCACCACGCAGGTCGAACAGATGATCTCCTCGGGCAAGGGCATCCGCCGCCCCAGCAATGGCGAGCCGCCCAAGCGCGTGGCAATCCTGCTCTGCGTCGGCAGCCGCGACCGCCAGATCGGGCGCGAATGGTGCTCCAAGATCTGCTGCACGGTTTCGGCCAAGATGGGCATGGAAATCCGCGAGGAACTGCCCGACTGCCACGTCTACATCTACTACATGGATATCCGAACCTTCGGACTCTACGAGGAAATCTACTGGCGCAGCCAGGAAGAGCACAAGGTCAAGTACATCAAGGCGCGCATCGCAGAGGTCACCAGCGATGGCGACAAAGTCATCGTCAAGGGCGAGGACACTTTGGTCAAGCGCCCGATCACCATCCCCTTCGACATGGTCGTCCACGCCATCGGCATGGATCCCAATGTCGACAACATGCTGATTTCCAGCATTTTCGGGGTCGAACTGCATCACTGGGGCTACATCAAGCGGCAGAACAACTACGGGATCGTGGGCGCTACCAATCGCCCGGGAGTGTTCGTTGCGGGTGCGGCCACCGGGCCGGAGACGATCGACGATTCCATCGCCCAAGGTACCGCTGCGGCAATGTCGCTCCTGACCTCCCTCGCCCCCCAGATGGAGGCTGCTGAATAGGATCATGGGCGCGCGGGCCAACCCTTCTGCCTACTACCCCGGCGAGATCGACCTCGCCGTGCGGCTCGACCTCGATGGCGAGCGGCTGGGCCAGGCATTGTCGGGAATGCTCGCGTCTGCCGAAGCGCATGGCGGGATCGAGAAGATCGTCGAAGCGCTCAATCTCAAGACCGAACTTTTCGCCGATGCCTTCGCCGACGGCGCGAAGGACCTGACGCCGGAGAACTTCCTCAAACTGCTGATGTTCATGCCGACCGTGCGCCGGCGGGTGGGCGGCTACCTCGAGGGTGCCAACTTCCTGCACATGAAGCAGGCTATCGGAGAACTCCTTGCAGAAGGCGACACTGACGAGCGCATCGCGCGCTTCACCGCCGCCTTTCCCGCCAGCAAGCGCCACCGCTGGGTGCGCGACCTTGCCTGCGAGATCCTCCACAATTCGCGCCGTGAACTCTACCCGCTGATGACCCGCTGGGTCTGGGATCACAAGGCGAACTCGGGCGTGCTGCGCGAAATCTGGTTCGCCGACGATGTCGACAACATGCTGATCGACGCGGCCGACAATTACGCGACCTTCCTCAAGCTGCGCGAGGAACTGGCCGGCTACCTGACCGACAACGGCGTCTTTCGCGACGTGCCCTGTTACGTCGATCTGGTCTGCGCGCAGGTCTACGCCGGCTACATCGCCAGCCAGGGCGGAGCCTTCCTCAAGGCCGATTTCGCGTCCGAGCAGGACAGCTTCCTGTTCGTCCTGCGCCTGCTCGGCCTCGACGGAGTGCAGGCCAAGGCCGCCGATGCCTCGGCTCGCGAGGAAGACGATGCGATCGACCTGTCCGACATCATGACGACCTCCCGCCTGATGGGGAACGCCTGACATGCCCATCCACGAAAAGAGCCTGATCCGTCCCGAGAACCTCTCGACCCACGACAATCTCGTGATCGACGGCGTGGACGTGTCGGGCGATTTCTCGACCTTCATCCGCAGCCGCGTGGTCACCGACTACAACGAGAACCTGCAGGACGAAATCGCCGCCATGCCGGGCGGCGAGTACATCCACCGCTGCTGGCAATGCGGCTCCTGCACCAACAGCTGCACGGTCAATGCCGAGAACCCGGACTTCAACCCGCGCTACTGGATCTACCTCATCCGCATGGGGATGGAGAGCGAGCTGCTGCGCGACAAGGACATCATCTGGCAGTGCGTCAGCTGCAACAAGTGCACCAGCGCCTGCCCGCGCGATGTCGTGCCCGAAGGGGTGATGAAGGCGACCGCGCACTGGCTCGAAATGAAGGGGCACACGCCCAAGTCGAACTCGCTGATCTTCGACGAGATATTCACCGACCAGGTGGTCGAATATGGCCGTATCGAGGACGGCAGGGTCCTCATGGAATTCATGAAGAAGACCGACCAGCCGCTGCTGCAGGACTGGCTGGTCGATCTCGTGAAGAAGCTGGTCAGCGGCCTGCCGCTCAAGGCGCTCAGCAAGATGGGCTGGTCGACGCTGTTCCACCCCAAGACTTCAGACTGGTCGAAGGCGCGCGATGCCCTTCGCGAACACATTGCCGAAGAAAAGGCCAAGCAGCACGAAGCGCTGGGCATGGACCCGGCCGAGTAGGATCGAGAGATGCAGGACAACCGCAAGGAACGGTACAAGACGGTCGCTTACTACCCCGGCTGCGCGCTGGAGGGTACCGGCCAGCCCTATGACATCTCGACCCGCGCGGTCGGCAAGAAGCTCGGCCTCAAGCTCGAGGAAGTGAAGGACTGGAACTGCTGCGGCGCGATGGAGGTCAAGAACATCGACCTCGAGGTGCAGACCTATCTTTCCTCACGGGTGATGAGCCAGGCGGTACACAAGAACAAGGCCGAGGTCGTGATGGCGCCGTGCAACGGTTGCTACCACAACCTCAAGAAGGCCGAATACGACCTCAGCCACAAGGAAAAGTCCAAGGCCACGGTCGAGAAGATCAGCGCCAAGGCCGGGCATGAAGCCTATCATCCGGGCGAGATCGAGACGATCCACGCGCTCGACTGGATCAAGTTCGGCTATGGCGAGGAAGAGCTCAAGGCCAAGATCAAGGGTGGCCTCAAGGGGCTGAAGGTCGCGAACTACTACGGCTGCATGTACACGCGTCCGCGCCACATTTTCCCCGAGAAGGGCCACGGCGGCGACAGCGAGAGCTTGAAGGATCCGCACTACATGGACGACCTGCTCGCCATCGCGGGGGCGGAGAATGTCGAATTCCCGCTGAAGACCGCCTGCTGCGGCGGGGCGCACACGCTGTCGGACAGCGACATGTCGACCAAGCTCGTGCTCAACATCCTCGAGGCGGCGGAAGCCGCGGGGGCCGAGGTTATCGCCACCGAATGCCCGACCTGCCATTCGGGCCTCGAAATGCACCAGATCCGCGCACTCAAGAAGCTGTCGAAGGATACCAAGGTCAAGGTCGTCTACTTCACCCAGCTGCTCGGCCTCGCCATGGGCCTGTCCCCGCGCAAGGTCGGGCTTCACGCCAATGTCTCGCAGTCGATCCCGCTCCTCAAAGCGAAGGGCATCGCCTGACCATGCGCAGCATCGCCGAGATCGAGCAGTGGCTGGAGACGGGTGAACGCTCGCCCGACCCGCTCGACCATGCGGCAGAGCTGCTCGAGGCGAGCGAAGAGGTACTTGAGAACTGGATCGTCGCCCACGGCGGCACCCCTACCGACGAGATGCGCGAGGGGTTTCGTCTGCTTGCACTCCACCGCCAGGGTGCGAAGGGCGATCCGAGTTTCAACGCCTGCCGCGAGACCTGTCGCGAGGTCGCCTATCACTACAATCTCGTCAGTATGAACGCCGCCGACCCCGGTATCGCGAGCACTGTCGCCATGATGCGTCTGGTGACAAAGCACTTGGTGCTGTTTATCGGTGGGAAGCTTCAGGAAGCGGGTCTGGGGGACTTCTGCTGCTCCTCGCGCCCGATCAGATCCAAGCCCGACCGCAAAGTCGACTATCTGGGAGTGTAACATGCCAAGCGTACGCGGATGCAACCTGCCCGACGACCTGCTCTACGACGTCGACAACCACATCTGGATCAAGGAAGAAGGCGACGGCAACATCCGCATCGGGATGACCGCCGTGGCGGTCGCCCTCGCCGGCGAACTGGTCGCCTTCACGCCGAAGAAGCCGGGCAAGGAAATCAAGGCCGGGCGCTCCTGCGCGATCGTCGAAAGCGGCAAGTGGGTCGGTCCGGCCAAGACGCAGGCCGGCGGCGAAATCGTCGCCGTGAACGAAGACCTGGTGGCCAAGCCAAGCCTTGCCAACGAGGATCCCTACGCGAACTGGATGGTCATTCTTGCGCCGGAGGACTGGGACAGCGTAAAGGGCAGTCTCACGCCCGGTAGCGAAGTTGCCGGACCCTACGAAGCGAAGATGGATGAAGACGGGTTCGCCGGTTGCGGCTGATGCCCGCATTTGAAGGAACGGCAAGTGGAACTTCCACTGGAATTGATGAAGGAAAATGCCGGTCGCGCTTCGGCCTTGCTGAAGTCGATGGCCAATGAATCGCGCCTGATGATCCTGTGCCAGCTGTCGCAGCAGGAAATGACCGTCGGCGACCTGACCAAGAAGATCGAACTTTCGCAATCAGCCCTGTCGCAGCACCTTGGAATCCTTCGGCGGGAGAAGCTGGTGAAGACCCGGCGGGAATCGCAATACGTCTGGTATTCCATCGATAGCGAGGACGCGAAGGCCGTGATCGGTACGCTCTACGACCTGTTCTGCGCCGAGTGCGAGATCGACAACAAGGCTAATTGCTAGAACCAGCCCATTTCACAGGCAGTGGATCAGCACCCTGATCCTCGCCTCGTGAAATGCTTTCCAGCGATCCATGATCCGTTGCTCGACGACCTCGTCGGCAGGTGACGCGGCCGCTGCGTGGAACGCGTCGATAAGGGGAAGCAGCTGATCCTTGAGCTCGATTGTTCGCAAGTCCCCTGGCGTCCAGCCGATGTAGAGCGCATCGTGCCGCAGCTTCTCAGGGTCGCCGATCGCTGCCGCCATTTCCGCCAGCTTGCGGACACGAACGAGGTCTTCGCGCGCCAGATGTGCCTGGAAATAGCTGTCGGACCGATCGGCAATCCCGCGCAAATAGGTTTCGAGGAGCGTCACTTTGCACCTCCGGTCACGATATCGGGCTTCGACAGATGTCCCTCGCTGGCGGCAGCCGGCGCAAGTTTTTCGAACGCCTCGTTCTGCGACAGGAATATCTTCCCGCGCAGCTCGTCGAGCAGGTTCGATCGCGCGAGGCGATCCATCACCGGTCCCTTCACTTCGGACAGGTGCAGTATCACGCCCGAATCCGCGAGGCGGCGATTGAGCGCCTCGAGCATTTCGAGACCCGTTGCATCAACCCAGTTCACCGCCGAACACATCAGCACCAGCTCGCGCACTTCGGGGTTCTTGGCCACCTGGTCGAAAACGAAATCCTCGAACCAGCGCGAGTTGAGATAGGTCAGCGATTCATCGATCCGGATGGTCAGCAGGTGCGGAGCGACCAGCACCTCGTGCCGGCGCACATTGCGGAAATGCTCGGAATGGGGGATGCGTCCGACGACCGCGGCGTGCGGCCGCGAGGCGTGCCACACCAGCAGGGCGAGGCTTATCGCCACCCCCGCCAGAACACCCGTCTCGACGCCGTCGGCAAGGGTGATGGCGATCGTCGCTGCAATGCCGGCAAAATCGCGCTTCGAATAGCGCCAGAGCTCGCGCGGTTTGTCCAAGTCGACCAGCGAGAGGACGGCCACGATGATGGTCGCGGCCAGTGTCGCAAGCGGCAGGTAGAACAGGAACGGCGTCAGCAGGATCGAGGCAAGCGCCATGCCGATAGCGGTGTAGGCACCCGACGCCGGCGTTTCCGCGCCCGCATCGTAGTTTACGACCGAGCGCGAGAAACCACCCGTTACGGGAAATCCCCCCGACATCGACGAAAGCACGTTGGCCGAACCGAGAGCCACCAGTTCCTGGTCGGGGTCGATCCTGCGACGGCGTTTGGCCGCCAGCGTCTGCGCGACCGATATCGACTCGACGAAACCGATTATCGCGATGAACAGCGACCCGACGAGAAGCTTGGACCACAACACCGGATCCCACTGCGGGAACGCTAGATGAGGCAAGCCAACCGGAATATCTCCCACCGTCTTGACGCCCTTTGCAGGCAAGTCTGCCGCCGCGACGACAATGGTTGTCAGGAGGATGGCGACCGCGGGCGCCGCCTTGGCCATCAATCCCGCAGCCTGCCGGCGGATCCCCCGCCTGACGAGGAAAAGCTTCAGACTGCTCCGCGCCCATACGAGGAAGAGGATCGTGCCGAGACCGACGCCAAGAGTGTAAGGATTGGCATCTCCCGCATGCCTGAGCAGGGTGCTGCCGATCGCATAGAGATCCTCTCCTTCCGCCTTCACCCCAAGGATGTGCTTGAGCTGGCTGGCAGCGATCAGGATGCCGCTGGCGCTGATGAAGCCGCTCACCACCGGATGGGAGAGCAGGTTGGCGAGAAACCCCAGCCTGAAGATGCCCATAGCGAGCAACATCAGGCCTGAAATCATCGCCAGCGCGATTGCAGCGGCGAGATATTCGGGCGAACCGGCCGTCGCCACGCCGCCTGCCGCTGCGGCGGTCATCAGGGAAATGACGGCGACGGGCCCGACCGAGAGGACCCGGCTGGTCCCGAACACGGCATAGGCGAGGAGCGGCAAGAGCGAGGCGTAGAGACCGACGACCGGCGGCAACCCGGCGAGGAGGGCATAGGCCAGGCTCTGAGGAATGAGCATGACGGTGACGATCACCGCAGCGACCAGGTCACGCGATAGCGCCAGCCGGCTGTAGGTGCGGCTCCATTCTAGAATGGGAAAATAGCGCCGCAGCGACGCCAACCCGCCCACCGACGCGGAGGTCTTGGCGGCGGGAGGCGTATCCTGGAGCATCAGGCCCGTGGAGGTTTCACAGCCTGGGGCGAAGCATGGCGAGATCGTAGCCCGCGTCGGTGGCGCATTTGATCCGGTCGTCTGCGCTCAACCCGTGAGGATTGGCGACCATCCACAGCGCTGTGGCCCGCTGGCCGCTGCCGCAATAGGCGAGGACCGGACCGTCGGCCTCGGCAATCGCCTTGCGTTGGGCTTCGACCGCCTCGGGAGTAATGCCGCCCGGCACGATCGGGTTATGGACGAATTCCAGACCCGCGGCCTCGACCGCGGCGCGCACGTCATCTGCACAGGGCTGGTCGGGCTTTTCCCCATCGGGGCGATTGCAGATGATCCGCGCGAAGCCCTGCGCCTTGATCGCTTCGATGTCGGCGGGTGTTATCTGGCCGCGGACGCTAAGCCCTTCGGTAAGCTGCTTGCATTCCATGTAGGGGTTCCTTTGCGGGTTTTCCTGTCCGCCTGCTCGGCGGTCACCAACGGATTCTCGTCTGAAGCTTCAATTCCTGCAGGTACTGAGGCCGAGCGGCTTGTAGAGCGGACAAAAGCCGACAATGCTGGTAAGGACGAAGATTGCGGCGACTGCCCCGGCCACGATGGCAAGTGTCCCGGAGATTGTTCCGGTCAACAGTAGGTAGGCCAGCACGACTGCCACGATAAGACGCAGTGTCCGGTCGATCGAGCCCATGTTCTTGACCATAATCTCTCTCCTTCTCAGCCGGCCCTACACGGCGTTGACCGGTATCTTGATGTAGCTGACCCCATTGTCCTCGGGATCGGGGAGCCGCCCGCCGCGGATGTTCACCTGCACGCTGGGCATGATCAGCTTGGGCATGGCGAGCGTCTTGTCGCGTGCCGTCCGCATGGCGACGAACTCGTCCTCGCTCACGCCGTCCCTCACGTGGACGTTGCCGGTTCGCTGGAGACCGACGGTGGTCTCCCACGCGTACTCGTCGCGTCCCGGGGCCTTGTAGTCGTGGCACAGGAACAGGCGCGTATCCTCGGGCAAGGCGAGCAGCCGACGAATGGAGCGGAACAACTCTCGCGCATCGCCGCCAGGAAAGTCTGCGCGCGCGGTGCCGAAGTCCGGCATGAAGATGGTGTCGCCGACGAAAGCCGCGTCGCCAATGACGAAAGCCATGTCTGCAGGCGTGTGTCCCGGTACATGCAGGGCGATCGCATCGATCGTCCCGAGCTTGAATGTCTCGCCATCGTCGAACAGGCGGTCGAATTGCGAGCCGTCGCGCTGGAAGTCGGTGCCGGCATTGAACAACTTGCCGAATACGTCCTGCACCCGAATGATGTCGCGTCCGATAGCCAGCTTTCCGCCGAGTTCGCCCTGAAGATATGGGGCGGCAGAAATGTGGTCGGCATGGGCATGCGTCTCGATCAGCCATTCGACCTTGAGGTCGTTTTTGTGCACGTATTCGACGATCAGGTTCGCCGAGCCGTGCGAGGTTCGTCCCGCCGCCGCATCGTAGTCGAGAACCGAGTCGATGATCGCGGCGACATTGGTCGCCGGGTCATGGACGACATAGCTGACGGTATTGGTCGCCTCGTCGAAGAAACCCGCGATCGAAGGCCGCTTGGCCTTGTCGGCGTGCGCTTCTTCGATCTGCCTTGCGGCTGTCGCGAGGACGGTGTCGCTTGAAAAGTCCATCACTGCCTCTGTCATATTATGATTATCTAATATACGATCCATCCGAGTCAATGTCGGGCGGACTTTTGTAACTGGATGCACCCTCGCCACGAAGGCCCATAGTGTATAGGACAGCCGCGATGGCCCGCTTCGATCCCGATTTCCCACTGCCCAAGATCAGCTCCGGAACTGGGCCGGGGGGATTGCTGGACAATTTCGGCCGCCGCTTTGCCTATCTGCGCGTTTCGCTAACCGACCGCTGCAATTTCCGCTGCACGTACTGCCTTCCCAAGGGATACCAGAAACCGGCCGATGCGCCGAGCGAGCTCTCACGTGAAGAATTTCGTCGGGCGGTGGAAGCCTTTGCTCGGCTCGGCGTCTGGAAAGTGCGGCTGACGGGAGGCGAGCCGACCGTGCGCCGGGACTTTTCGGAAATCGCCAGGGACATGGCGAACATTGCAGGCGTGCGGCGCGTCGCGATGACGACAAACGGCTATCGCCTTGCGCGTGAGGCGCGGGACTGGCGCGCAGCAGGTGTCGGTGCCGTCAACGTCAGCGTGGACACGCTCGATCCCAAGGCCTTCGCGGCCATCACGGGACATGACCGGCTGACAGAGATCCTACGCGGCGTCGACGCCGCTATCGAGGCGCAGTTCGATGCGGTGAAGATCAACGCCGTACTAATGGACGGTACCGAGCCGGGCGATCTCGCTGACATTCTGGATTTCATTCGCGAGCGCGATGTCTCGTGGCGTTTCATCGAGCTGATGCGCACCAACGATAATGCGGCCTTCCATCTGCAGAATTCGCGTACAAGCGAGCGGCTGCGCGCGGCATTGGTTGCTGCCGGGTGGACCGTCCAGCCCAAGGCACCCGGCGCTGGCCCTTCGATCGACCTCTCGCATCCCGACTATCGCGGCACCATCGGCATCATCGCCCCCTATGCCTCGGGCTTCTGCGACAGCTGCAACCGCCTTCGCCTGTCGAGTCGCGGCAAGCTCCACCTGTGCCTGTTCGGCGAGGCGGGGATCGACCTGCGCGACCTGCTCCAGCACGACGGACAGATCGACGAACTAGTCGAACGCATCCGTTCGGCGATGCCACACAAGACGCTGGGGCACAGGCTGCACGATCAAGACAGCGGCCAGACTCCGCATCTCGCCTCCATCGGCGGGTGATCTTCCGGCCATGCTGACTTTCGACGAAGCGATTGCGCTGCTCGAAACCGTAGTCGCACCGCTCCGGTCCGAAACTTTGCCAATAGCGGCAGCCGCAGACCGCTTTCTTGCGAAGCCACTGGCAGCACGTTCGGCTTCTCCCGCCCGGACGGTGTCCGCGATGGATGGCTATGCGATCAGCGGCGGCACCGGGGCTGCGGGACGATGGTTCGACCTCGTCGGGGAAAATCGACCGGGTGCGGAAGACCCCGGTTCGATCGCTCAGGATCAGACCGTCCGGGTTCTGACAGGTGCTCCCGTGCCGCAAGGGACCGATTGCGTCGTCATGCAGGAATATGCCGAGCGCGACGGCTCGCGGGTGCGCTTTGCCGAGGGATACGGCCCCGCCACCCACATCCGCGCTGCGGGCAGCGATTTTGCAGCGGGCGACGTACTTGTCGCTGCGGGCGAAAGGCTGACGCCGCGCGCCATGATTGCTGCGGCCGCAGCTGACAGGGCCGACTGTACGGTCTCGGCTAGGCCGCGCGTGGCAGTCATCGCGACGGGAGACGAATTGGCGCCTCCCGGCACCTCGGCCGATCGTCCTGGCTCGGTCCCGGAATCCGCCAGCTACGGGGTCGCGGCGCTTTGCGAAGCCATGGGCGGTGACGTCCTTGGTCGTTTCCATGGCCGAGACACTATCGACGAACTAGAGAGGATTGCTGGCGAGGCACTGGCCATTTCCGACTGCATCATCGTCACCGGGGGCGCATCGGTCGGCGACTACGACCTCGCGCGCCCAATGTTCGAAAGACACGGGCTCGAGCTCGTCTTCGGGCGAATTGCGATCAAGCCCGGCAAACCTGTCTGGCTGGGTAAGGCGGGAAAGAAGCTCGTCCTCGGGCTGCCGGGAAATCCTACCTCGGCCATGGTGACGGCCCGCCTGTTCCTCCAGCCCTTGCTAGCGGCAATGCAGGGCGGCACGATTGCGCGGCAGTTGTGCTTCGTGCCGATGCCGCTCGGCGCATCGCTGCCCCGATCGGACTCGCGCGAAACCTTCGTGCGGGCGCGGAGCAGCGCCCAAGGCCTCGTGCCTGCGGAGAACCAGGAAAGCGGGGCGCAATCCCCGCTCGTTACTGCCGACTGGCTGATCCGCCGTCCTGCAAACTCGCCGCCCGCCGCGGCGGGCGATCTCGTCCTCGCCCTGCCCTTCTAGACCGCCATCAGCGCGACGCAGTGTAAGGCCACCGTTGCCGCCGCGAGCGCGGTAATGTCGCCTGAATCGTAAGCCGGTGCGACCTCGACCACATCCGCACCACGGATATCCAGTCCGCCCAGACGGCGCAGGATGGAAAAGGTCTTCGCCGTGCTTGGTCCTCCGGCAACCGGTGTTCCCGTGCCAGGGGCAAAGGCCGGATCGATGAAGTCGATATCGAAGGTCAGATAGGCAGGACGGTCGCCGACAGTGGCCTTCACATGCGCCGCGATCTCGTCCGCACTCATGCTCTCGACATCCTCGGCAGTGAGAACGTTGAAGCCGAGCGTGTCGCGATTGTTGGTCCTGATGCCGATCTGCACCGAGCGCGCCGGATCGACGATGTCCTGCTTCACCGCATGATAGAACATGGTGCCATGGTCGACCTCACCATCTTTGGCAGGCCAGGTGTCGGTATGGCTGTCGAAGTGGATCAGCGACAGCGGCTCCCCCACCTGCGCGGCCAGCGAGCGGATGACCGGCCAGGTGCAGAAGTGATCGCCGCCGAGCATCAGCGTACGCACGTCCTGCGCATGGATGGCGGCAAACTCTCGTTCGAGATCGTCGGCGACCTGCATCGGCGTGCCATAGGGCACCGAAAGGTCGCCATAATCGACCACTGCCAGCCGCTCGAACGGGTCGAAGTCCCAGCCCCAGACCGCATCCCAGGCGATCATCGCCGAACCCTGTCGCACGCTTCGCGGACCGTAGCGCGATCCGGGCCTGCCGGTCGTGGCAAGATCGAAGGGGATGCCCACCACGGCGACATCAGCCCCGGCGAGGTCCTTCGAGTAGCGGCGGCGCATGAAGCTCATCGCGCCCGAGAAGGTCGGCTCGATTACCGTTCCGTCCGCCCCACCCCTGCGGGTAAAAGCGAGGTCGGTCGGCAGCTTTGAATGCTCGTCGGCCATGGGATCAGATCGTCAGGCTGACGTACTTCATCT
Source organism: Qipengyuania sp. RANM35 (assembly GCF_041021145.2). Taxonomy (NCBI): domain Bacteria; kingdom Pseudomonadati; phylum Pseudomonadota; class Alphaproteobacteria; order Sphingomonadales; family Erythrobacteraceae; genus Qipengyuania; species Qipengyuania sp. RANM35. The sequence goes on from NZ_CM196433.1 coordinate 2,193,603, forward strand.
CGACATAGTCATCGATGCCGTACTTCGATCCCTCACGACCGAGACCCGATTGCTTGACCCCGCCGAAGGGCGCGACCTCGGTCGAGAGTATGCCCGAATTGACGCACACCATGCCGCTTTCGATCGCCTCCGCTACGCGCCAGACGCGCGAGAGGTTGGTCGAGTAGAAATAGGCGGCGAGGCCGAATTCGCTGTCGTTGGCCATGGCAATCGCCTCGTCCTCGGTCTCGAAGCGGATGACCGGAGCGAGCGGGCCGAAGGTTTCCTCGCTCGCGACCAGCATGTCCTGCGTCACGCCCGCGATCACGGTCGGCTCGAAAAACGTGCCGCCCAGGGGGTGCCGGTGTCCGCCCGCGAGCAGCGTGCCGCCCTTCGCGAGCGCGTCGGCGACGTGCTCTTCCACCTTGGCGATGGCATTGTCGTCGATCAGCGGGCCCTGCTCGGTCCCGTCGTCCATGCCGTTGCCGACCTTCAGCGCCTTGGCCCGCGCAGCAAGCTTTTCGACGAACTGGTCGTAGACGCCCGCCTGCACATAGAGGCGGTTGGTGCAGACGCAGGTCTGGCCCGAGTTGCGATATTTCGACGCCATGGCGCCATCGACCGCCGCATCGACATCGGCATCGTCGAACACGATGAAGGGCGCGTTCCCGCCGAGTTCGAGGCTGAGTTTCTTGATCGTGTCGGCGCTCTGGCGCATTAGCAGGCGACCGATCTCGGTCGATCCAGTGAAGGTCAGCTTGCGCACCAGCGGGTTCGAAGTCATCTCGCCACCGATATCGCGGGCGCTGCCGGTCACGACCGAGATGATCCCCTTGGGAATGCCCGCCTCTTCAGCCAGCACCGCCAGAGCGAGCGCCGAGTAAGGCGTCTGCGCCGCCGGCTTGATCACCATCGGACATCCGGCGGCAAGCGCCGGCCCTGCCTTGCGGGTGATCATGGCATTGGGGAAGTTCCACGGCGTGATGGCCGCCGTAACCCCGATCGGCTGTTTGAGAACGAGGATCCGCTTGTCCGCCATGTGGCCGGGAATGACGTCGCCGTAGAGGCGTTTTCCTTCCTCGGCGAACCACTCGATGAAGCTCGCCCCGTAGGCGATCTCACCGCGCGATTCCGCCAGGCTCTTGCCCTGCTCCATGGTCAGGAGGCGCGCGAGCTCCTCCTGGTTGTCGAGCATGAGCTGATACCAGCGGCGCAGGATCGCGGCGCGCTCCTTGGCAGTCTTGGCACGCCAAGCCGGGAACGCCGCCTGCGCCGCCTCGATCGCGCGGCGGGTCTCCGCGGCCCCGCAATTGGGGACCGTGCCAATCTTTTCGCCGGTAGCGGGATTGGTGACGTCAATGGTTTCGCCGCTATCGGCGGCGATCCATTCGCCGCCGATGTAGCAGGCCTCGCGCAGGAGCGGTGAGATGCTCATGGCGCGCCTCAGCCGATCGCCCGCAGGCGCGGAACGGCTTCGTCGAGCGCCTGGCGGATGATGCCGACGAGCTCGTCGATCTGCGCCGTGCTGATGACCAGCGGCGGGCACATGACGATGCTGTCGCGGATACCGCGGACCATGAGGCCGTTGGCAATGCACAGGTCGCGTACGATGGGGCCGGCCGTTCCTTCGGCACCACCGAAGCGCGCACCGGTTGCCTTGTCGGCGACGATCTCGACTGCGCCGAGCAAGCCGACTGAACGGGTCTGGCCGACCAGCGGATGGTCGTTGAGCGTGGCCAGCGCCTTGGCGAGGTAAGGTCCGGTCTCGTTGCCGGTCTTCTCGACCAGTCCTTCGCGCTGGATGATCTCGATATTGCGCAGGGCCACGGCGGCGGAGACCGGATGGCCCGAATAGGTAAAGCCGTGGACGAAATCGCCGCCGGTCTTCATCACCTCGATGATCTCCGCAGAGACAGCAGTCGCCGAGATCGGCAGGTAGCCCGACGAAAGTCCCTTCGCCATCGGCATGATGTCGGGCGAGACGCCGACGGTCTCGTGGCCCCACATCTTGCCCGTGCGGCCGAAGCCGGTGATGACCTCGTCGCAAATGAGCAGGATACCGTGCTTGCGGCAAATCGCCTCGACCTGCGGCCAGTAATTCTTCGGCGGAATAATGACCCCGCCCGCACCCTGGATCGGTTCGCCGATGAAGGCGGCCACGTTCTCCGGCCCGACCTCGAGAATGCGCTCCTCGATCGCCTGCGCACAGAGCGTGCCGAAGGCCTCCTCGTCCATGTCGCGGCCTTCGTTGAACCAATAGGGCTGGCGGACGTGTTCGATGCCCGGGATCGGCAGCCCGGGGGTGGCGTGCATCGCCTTCATCCCGCCCAGCGAAACGCCCGCGACGGTCGATCCGTGATAGGCATTCCAGCGACTGATGAAGATCTGGCGCTTGGGTTCGCCCTTCAGCTCCCAGTAGCGACGGACAAGGCGGAACACGGTGTCGTTCGCCTCACTGCCCGAGGAGTTGAAGAAGACGTGCGGCAGGCGGCCATTCGAGAGGCTGGCGATCTTGTCGGCCAGCAGCACCGTAGGCGGCGTCGCGGTCTTGAAGAAGGTATTGTAGAAGGGCAGCTCGCGCATCTGCTCGGCAGCAACTTCGACGAGCTCCTCGCGCCCATAACCGACGTTGACGCACCACAGGCCGGCCATGCCGTCGAGGATGCGGTTGCCGTCGCCATCATGGATGTAGCAGCCTTCGGCATGGGTGATGATGCGGCTGCCACCGAGATTCTCGATCTCCTTCCAGTCTGCCTGGGCAGGCAGGTGGTGTGCGACGTCGAGCCGGCGGAGTTCGGCGATATCGTAATTGCGGGGCATCGTGGTTCTTCCTTGGATATCTATGGGGTGCGCCGCTGGGCGCGAATGCTTGTGACAAAAAGGGGCGCCAAGGGCGCGCACGGCCTCAGGGCGTGAAGCAGAGCCTCGCCAGGTAGATGTCGTAGCGTCGAACGATCGCGTTCATGCTTCGCCTCTCGCGGCCTTTCCCAGCAGGCGGAAGAATGCCTGGCTGTCGGGGTTCTTACCAGTTTCCCATTCGGGGTGCCACTGCACAGCGAGGAGTGGCGCGCCATTGGGCCGCGCAGCATAGGCTTCGACGAGGCCGTCAGGCGCAAGCGCCTCCACATCCAGTCCATCGGCCAGCCGTCCTACTCCCTGGTAGTGGACCGAATTGACCGTGATCCGCTGCTTGCCGATTTCCGTCGCGAGCATCCCGCCGGCGGTGAGGTCGACCGGGTGGTGGTGGTCGAACATCACCGCGAGGTTGTCCGATTCCGGGGAATGGTGCCGCAGCAGGTCGTCATTGCTCGAGGTATCGCGCCGCAACGTCCCGCCCAGAGCGACATTGATCTCCTGAAACCCGCGGCACATGCCGAAGACCGGCTTGCCGTTGTCGATCATCCGGCGGACGACCCCCAGCGCGATTTCGTCACGTCCCGCATCGAACGGACCATCGCCGTCGCAATCGCCATAGCGCGCGGGTTCGACGTTGGAGGGTGAGCCGGTCAGCATCACCGCGTCGAGCCGCCCGACTACCTCCATCGCGTCCATCAGGTCGGGCAGTGCGGGGATCAGCAGCGCCGCGACGTCGGCATATTCCATCGCCGCGCGAACATAGCGGTTCATCACCGCCTGGGCGATCTCGCTGCCGACGGTTCGGTTGCAGGCGGTAATGCCGATGACGGGGCGCATGGTGTCAGTGCTTTATCATCACGTGGCGAGTGACGGTATAGTGCTCGAGGCAATAGACCGACAGGTCCGAGCCGTATCCCGACAGCTTGACCCCGCCATGCGGCATCTCGGTGACGTTGACGGAGTGCGTGTTGATCCAGGTGACCCCGTATTCGAGGCGCGAGGCGAATTCCGCCGCCTTGCCAACATCGCGGGTCCAGACAGAGGAGGCGAGGCCGTATTCGCAGTCGTTGGCCCAGTCGAGCACCTGGGAATCCTCGTCGAAGCGGGTGACCGAAACCACCGGTCCGAAGACTTCCTTCTGGACGATCTCGTCATGGTGGCGGGCGCCCGCGATCAGCGTGGGTTCGTAGAAGAAGCCCGAGCGATCGGGCGCACGGCCGCCGGTAACGATCTCGGCAGGGGTGTCGGCGAGCGCGCGGGCGACGAAGCCGTCGACGCGGTCTCGCTGGCGCGCGGTGATCAGCGGGCCGAGCGCAGTGCCCGGATCGGACGGATCGCCGAGCGCGATCTTGCCGACCGCATCCTGCAATTGCGCGACCAGCCGGTCATAGATCCTGGCATGCGCGTAGACGCGGCAGGCAGCCGTGCAGTCTTGTCCGGCGTTGTAATATCCGCCCTCCGCAATCGCCTCGACCGCCGCATCGATATCGGCATCCTCGAGCACGATGACAGGCGCCTTGCCGCCGAGTTCGAAATGGGTGCGCTTGATGGTCGGCGCGACCGCTTCCATGATCTTGCGGCCCGTGGATACGTCGCCGGTCAGCGAGACCATGCTGACATCGGGATGCGAGACCAGTCGCGCGCCGACATTGGGGCCGTTGCCGGTAACGACGTTGACCACGCCCTCGGGCAGAAATTCGGCGCAGACCTCGGCCAGCTTCAATGCCGTGAGCGGCGTGTGCTCCGAAGGCTTGAGCACGACGGTATTGCCTGCCGCGATCACCGGGGCGATCTTCCAGCTGGCCATCATCAGCGGATAGTTCCACGGGGCGATGCCGACGCACACGCCCAGAGGATCGCGGCGCAACATGGAAGTGAAGCCGGGGCGGTATTCGCCTGCCGGAATCCCGGCCACGGTGCGCGCGGCGCCAGCAAAGAAGCGGAACACGTCGACCGTATTGCCCACGTCCACTGCCTTGGCTGTGCCGATGGGCTTGCCGCAATTCTCCATCTCGAGCCGGGCAAACTCGTCGGCCATCTGCTCGACCTTGTCGGCGATGCGAAGCATGCGCTGCGAGCGTTCCTTAGGAGCCATGCGCGACCACGCGCCATAGGCCCCGCGCGCCGCTGCGACCGCGTCGTCGACCTGTTCGCGGCTCGCACTGGCGAGGCTCGTGAGCTCCTCTCCGGTGGTGGGATTGTAGGCGATCTCCGGCGCTTCGTCGCCATCGACCTCGCGGCCGCCGATGAACTGGCCCTTCACGTCGAGCATGTTTCCCCTCCGCTCCGCCTCAGTTCAGCAGCACCACGGGACTGTCGGCCCGCCAGTGCATCGAGACCTTGTCGTGCCAGTCGAACGTGTCTTGGTCACGGCGCGACAGGTTCGGGCGGGAAACACGGATCGTCGCCCCGCCTTCGAGTACGATGTCGTAAAGCGTGATGTCGCCAAGGTAACTGATGCCCTTGATCTCGCCACGAGCGAAATTGTGTCCTTCGGGCGCATCGATCGCCGCGCCGTGGACGGCCTTCCCTGTGCCGGGCGTGTGAAGGTAGATCTTCTCGGGCCGCAGTGCGACCCAGACGTCGGCGCCGTGCGGGCCGGTGACCCCGTGATTGAGGTAGACCTTGCCGAAACCCGGACAATCGACTGCTGCGCGATCCGGCTCGTCGAGCGTCAGCTTGCCTTCGAAGATATTCACCGAGCCGACGAAATCGGCGACAAAGCGGTTGGAGGGATATTCGTAGAGGTCTGACGGTGTCGCCAGCTGCGCAACGTCGCCCTTGTTCATCACCGCGATGCGGCAGGCCATCGACAGCGCCTCGTCCTGGTCATGGGTGACGGTGACGAAAGTGATCCCGACCTGCTCCTGCAGTTCGGCCAGTTCCATCTGCATCTGCGTGCGCAGCTTGGCGTCGAGCGCCGAGAGCGGCTCGTCGAGCAGGAGCACCTTGGGGCGCATCACCAGGCTGCGTGCAAGTGCGACGCGCTGGCGCTGGCCGCCCGACATCTGGTCGGGCATGCGGTCCTCGAACCCGCCGAGCTTGACCAGGTCGAGCGCCTCGCGGACACGGTCCTCGCGCTCGCCTCGGCCGACACCGGCAATCTTCAGGCCGTATCCGACATTGTCTGCCACCGACATGTGCGGGAAGACGGCATAGCTCTGGAACACCATGTTCACCGGGCGACGATTGGGCGGCACGTGCGCCATGTCCTGCCCGTCGATGAGGATCTGCCCCTCGGTCGGCAGTTCGAAACCGGCGATCATGCGCAGCAGCGTGGTCTTTCCGCAGCCCGAAGGTCCGAGGAGGACGAAAAACTCGCCCGGCAGGATGTCGAGGCTGACGTCGTCGACCGCGGTGACCTTGCCGAAGCGTTTCGAGACATTGCGGATCTGGATGATGGGCGTGGTGTCGGTCATCTTAGTGGCTCACGGCTATGTTCTTGCCCTGCAGGCGCAGGGCCACTGCGGTCAGCACCACCGTGAGGACGATCAGGATGGTGGATGCAGCGTTGACTTCGGGGGTCACGGAGAAGCGGACCATGGAATAGACCTTCACCGGGAAGGTGATGGTGTCTGGCCCGCTGGTGAAGAAGGTGATGACGAAATCGTCGAGGCTGAGCGTGAAGGCGAGCAGCGCGCCTGCCACCAGCGAGGGGCGCATGTGCGGCAGCAGCACGTCCTTGAACGCCTGCCAGTCGCTCGCACCCAGATCCTTCGCGGCTTCCTCCTCTTCCTTGTTGAAGCTCGCAAGGCGCGAGCGGACCACCATGGTCACGAAGGGGAAACAGAAGGTGATGTGGGCGATGGTGATCGCCCCGAGATTGAGCGGCCAGATGAGGTTGTTGGGCCATTCGATCCAGGCGAAGAAGATCAGCATGGCGACACCAAGGCAGATCTCCGGCACGATGATCGGCAACGAGATCGTCCCGTCGACAGCTCCCTTCCACGGGAAACGGAAGCGCCACAGCATGATCGCTGCCATCGCACCGATAACCAGGCTCGCCAGCGTGGCGAGGAAGGCGATGGTCAGCGAATTGAGAAGCGCCTCGACCAGCGTGTCGTTGGTCAGCGCCTTCTCGTAATACTTGGTCGTGAAGCCGCGCCACACGACGTTGCGCTTGGAATCGTTGAAGCTGAAGATCATCAGCACCAGCAGCGGCGCGTAGAGGAACACCATCACCGCACCCACCCAGGCGCGCATCCATAGCGTGCGGGTGTATTCGAGCGGGGCGCGGGGCGTGCGGGCGACGAGAGCCATCAGCGCGTCTCCCCGGCGTTCTTCTTGCGCAGACCTTGCAGCGCGATGAGGATGAACATGGCGTAGATCAGCAGGAAGGACAGCGCCGCGCCGAACGGCCAGTCATTGGCCCGCTTGAACTGTCGCTCGATGACATTGGCGATCATCTGGCTTTCGGTGCCGCCCATGAGGTCGGGGGTGAGGTAGGCGCCGAGCGCGGGAATGAGAGTGATCATCACGCCCGCGATCACGCCGGGCATGGCAAGCGGCACGACCACCTTGAGCAAGGTCCGCAAATGGCCGGCACCAAGGTCGAGGCTCGCCTCGATGAGGCTCTTGTCCAGCCGGTCGAGCGCCGAATAGAGCGGCAGCACCATGAAGGGCAGGTGGACGTAGACAAGCCCGATCACCACGGCGAAATTGTTGTAGAGAAGCTGCACCGGCTCCCACGTGGGCAGCGGTTGGAGCCCGACCAGCGTCTTAACCCAGCTCGCACTCTCCCAGAACCAGCCCAGCGTACGGTTGGCATAGCCTTGCGTGCCGAGCATGATCATCAGCGCATAGGTGCGAATGAGGAGGTTGGTCCAGAATGGCAGCATGATGCCGAGCAGCAGCCAGGGCCGCCATTTCTCGGACACGAAGGTCAGCGCCATCGCAACCGGGAAGCCGACCACCAGGCAGATTGCAGTGACCAGCGCGGCCACGCCGAAACTCTTCAGGAAAATCTCGAGATAGAGCCAGTCGGTGGCGCGCTTGTAATTGTCCAGCGTGCCCGAAATCTCGATATCGGTCAGGCCGACATTGCTACCGAAGCTGTAGAGCCACACGAAGCTCATCGGGACGATGAAGAACAGCAACGTCCATGCAAGCGGTGGTGCGGAGACCACCCAGAACGCCTTCTTGTCCGACTTCCAGTCCTGCTCTGCCACTTAGCCCTCCCGCAGGGGTCGACGTCCCGCAGAGCGGGAGGCCGGACCCCCGATAGTGAGAATGTCCTCTCCGCTCTTGCGGATCAGGACGCGCGAACCCGAGTGAAGGCCTCTTCGTAGAGGGGCTGGAGCTCAGGATTGAACTTTGCGTATTCGCATTTGGCCAGCACGTCGGCAGGCGGGAAGATGACCGGGTTGTTCTTGTAATCGTCGGGCATCAGCGCCTTCGCCGCGGCATTGGGCGTCGGGTAGAGGATGGTTTCGGTGATCTTCTTATCGACCTCGGCATCCATGATGTAGTTGATGAACGCATGCGCATTCTTCGGATGCGGCGCGCCCTTGGGGATGCACAGCGTGTCCGAATTGAGCTGGCTGCCCTCCTTGGGAATGATGAAGTCGATGTCGTCGTCCTCGACCATCGCCTGGGCAATGTCGCCGTTGTATTCGAGCACCAGGTCGACATCGCCCTTGAGCAGCAGGTCCTGGCCGTCGTCCTCGTGGAACTTCTTGATGAAGGGTTTCTGCTTGATCATCATCGCTTCGATTGTCTTGATGTCCGCAGGGGTCAGCTCGTTGACCGACTTGCCGATATACTTGCCGTAGAGACGGAACATGTCGCCCGCTTCGGAGAGCACGGCGATGCGGCCCTTGTACTCGTCGGAATCGAACAGGACCTTCCAGCTGTCCGGCTTCGCCTTCACCTTCGACTTGCGATAGCCGATGCCGAGCGTCAGCCAGGTGTAGGGCATCGAGTACTTGCGTCCGGGGTCGTACTCGACGTCGATGAAGGAGGGATCGATATTCTTCATGTTGGGCAGCTGGGCATGGTCCAGCTCCATCAGCATGTCGGCCTGGATCATGCGCTCGACGAAGTCGTTCGATGGCACGATCACGTCATAGCCGGGATTGCCCGCGCGGAATTTGGCGAACAGCACGTCATTGCTGTCGAACAGGTCCATCTTGACCGAGATACCCGCGGTATCCTTGAAATCGTCGAGCGTGGTCTCGCCGATGTAGGTGTCCCAGTTGTAGAAATTGAGCACGCCTTCCTCGCCGGTGGAGGCCTTCTCGGCGCCCTTCTTCGTGCATGCGCCAAGCCCGGTGACGGTGATGCCGATCGCCGCGACGCCCATGCCCTGCAGCAGCGAACGGCGACCGATCCTGCCACCCGAAAGGTCAAACTTGCTCATTGGAATCCCCCACTCTGGTTCGAGAATGGAACGGCTCCGCCCGCGGCCGCGAACGAATCCCCTCCGGCACATGTGCATCAAGCACTTCCTAACGGAAATCTACCAGTCTATATTTCGACCCGAGAGCTATCGGAAAAAGCGATGAACATCACCTTCCGGCAAATTCGCTACTTCATAGCCGTCGCCGAGGCGCGGTCGGTTTCGGCCGGGGCCAGCGCAGTGGGCATCTCGCAATCGGCAGTGACCGATGCGATCCGCCAGCTTGAACTCGAAACCGGGGTCACCCTGTTCTACCGCCATCCCAAGGGCGTCACACTGACGCGCGAGGGGCACAAGTTCCTGCGCCACTCGCGCTCGATCATCAATTCGGTGGCCGACCTTGCCGGCGGCGTGGGGCAGGAACCCATCGCGGCGACCGGCAGCGTCCGCATCGGCGTGACGCCGGTCGTCACCGGGTACTTCCTTTCCGACATCCTCTCGCGTTTCCGCCGCATGTTCCCCCAGATCACTGTCAACCTCGTCGAGGACAAGCGCGACTATATCGAGCATCTGCTGGTCAATGGCGAACTCGACTTCGGCCTGCTGATCGTCTCCAACTTGGAACAGCGCGCGGCGATCGACTACGAGACGCTGATCCGCTCCGAATGCCGCGCCTGGGTCGCCCCGTGGCATGCGCTGTCCGAAACCGACGTGCTGAGCCTGGCCGATCTGGAAAACGAGCCGCTCGTGGCGCTATCGCTCGACGAGATGGAGGGGCTGATCGAAGGCATCTGGTCCAAGTTCGACCACCCGCCCCATGTCACATACCGCACTAGTTCGATGGAAGGGGTTCGCAGCCTCGTCGGCACGGGCGCGGGCATCACCCTTCTGCCCGACCTCGTCTACCGCCCGTGGAGCCTCGACGGCGACCGCGTCATCGCCAAGCGCCTCCGCGAAAGCCTGCCCACCGTCGACATCGGCATCGCCTGGCGCCGCCTGACCCGCCACAGCGAACCCGCTGCGCTGTTCAAGGAAGCAGTCCACGAGCAGCGGCGCTGAGCACCAGGCAGGCTCTACCTGATCAGCCTCCGCCTGGTGGCAGGTCGCTGTTGATGATGTCTGCGGCGGCTTTCCACTCGCCTTCGACCTTCCGCCAGACGACGACGTATTTGCCGGTGTCGACCTGCTCCTTGCCATCGGGTGCCACTGTCAGGCGATAGGTTCCGCGATCGAGCGCCATGTCGCCAGACGATGAAACAATGATCGCCTCGGGGGCAAAATTGAGATCGAACCCTGGAGTGGCCATCATCCCCGCCCAGTTCTGCTCGATCGCCGCGTGCCCTTTCCCGATTGGGGCGTTGGGCGGCATGAAGGCGCCGTCCTCAGTGTACATCTGGGCAATCGCGGCTGCGTCCTTGGCCTTTATCAGGTCGAGCCATCGGGCGACCTGCCCGCGAATGGCCTCCTCGTCCCCGGCGCTGTCGGCGCTCGTTGCTGCTTCTGGAGAAACGGCGTTCGCATTTTCCTTGGCGGTGTCACAAGACGCGATCATCAAGCTGGTCGCGGCAAGCAGCATCAGGCGGATCTTCATAACATCCCTCCCCAACCGTATCGAGGCTGGGAAATTACCACGCAAAGCCACGTCCGGATAGACAACCTGACGGGGTAGTCCTCGTGGCTGGCTGCGAGGGAGCCTTCGCGCTTACGCGTTGTGCATGTACCAGCTGTAGTCGAGCTCGGTGACCTCGCCGAAGAAGCGGGCCATCTCGACTTCCTTGACCGTGCTGTAGTGCGTGACAAAGCGGTCGCCGAGGTAGTCTCGCATCCGCGGCGAAGTCTTGAACGCCTCGATTGCCGTCGGCCAGTGGTTGGGCAGGCGATAGTCCTCAGGTGCCTGTTCGTAGCCATTGCCGACGATTGCCGGGCCGGGATCGACCTGGTTGGTCATACCGTAATGCATCCCCGCCAGCACCGCCGCCACTGCGAGGTAGGGGTTGGCGTCAGCGCCGCAGATGCGGTGTTCGACGTGGCGCGAGGCGGGCGAGCCGGCGGGCACGCGCAAGGACACGGTGCGGTTGTTGACGCCCCAAGTAGGCGCGACCGGCGCGTAGCTGTTGGCCTTGAACCGGCGGAAGCTGTTGGCATTGGGGGCGAAGATCGCCATTGATTCCCCTAGGAAGTCCTTCATCCCGCCGATCGCGTGGCGCAGCAGCGGCGAACCTTCCGGGTCCTCGCTGGCGAAAGCGTTGTTGCCATCCTTGTCGTTCATCGAGACATGGAGGTGCATCCCGCTGCCCGCCTGCTCGACGAAGGGCTTGGCCATGAAGCTGGCGATCATGCCGTGCTGCGCGGCGACGCCCTTGACCAGCCGCTTGTACATCACCGCATCGTCGGTTGCGCCCAGCGCGTCGGGCTTGTGCCGAAGGGTCAGCTCGAACTGGCCGGGGGCATACTCGCTGATCCCGGATTCAAGCGGGATGCCTTGCACATCGCAAGCGGCGTAAAGGTCGTCGAAGAAGGGCTTGAAGTCCTCCATCTCGCGAAGGGAATAGACTTCGTTGAACTGCGGCTGGTCTCCGCTGTTGAGCCCGCGCGCAATCGCTGGGCGACCGCTGCCGTCTTGTTCGAGCAGGAAGAACTCCAGTTCCACTGCCACCACCGGGGTCAAGCCATCGGCGGCCAGACGGTCGATCACGCTGCCCAGCACGTGACGCGGGTCGAGGTCGTTGGGCGTTCCGTCGAGTTCATAGAAGCTGGTGGTGAACTGCGCCGCGCCCTCGCCCAGCCACGGCGCGCGGACGAGCGTCCCCGGCACCGGCCAGCAACGGCGGTCGGCATCGCCGTCGTCCCAGACGAGACCCGTTTCCTCGCAATCCTTGCCGGTGATGTCGATGACCAGCACCGATCCGGGCAGGAAGCGACCGTCTTCGTACACCGCCAGTGCCTCGTGCTGGCGCAACCGCTTGCCGCGCGGAACGCCGGACATGTTGGTGAACATGATGTCGATCGCGTCAATATCCGGATTTGCCTCGAAAAAGGCCTTGGCCTCCGCCGCATCGGCGATGCAGTTGGAACTGTGCGGCGGGTTCGAATTCTTGGTCATGCGGTCAATACCCCGAGGCAATCGTCCAGCGTCGCCGCCAGCCGGCCGACTTGTGCGTCGGTCGTGGCGGGGCTGACAAGCGTCATGTTGTGGAAGGGCGCGATCAGCACGCCCCGGTTGATGAAGAACAGGTGGATGGCGTGTTCGAGTGGCCCCTGCATCGCGGCGCGCGCTTCGCTGCCGTTGCGCGGTGCCTTCGGTGCGCAGATGAACTCGCCCCGGGCGCCGACATGGACGACCTGCCAGTCGAGACCGTGCGCGCCGATCACCGCGCGCAGTTCCTCTGCCAGCCGGCCGGCGAGCGGGAGCATGTGATCATAGGCCTCGGGCGTCATCACCTTGGTCAGGCAGGCGCGCATGGCAGCAAGCGCGAGCGCATTGGCAGACAGCGTGGTGCCAATGCCGGAATGCCCGCTCTCCCCCTCGGCGCGGACACGCTCCATGCGTTCGGCCACCTCGGCGGAAAAGCCGTAGACCGCACAAGGGACGCCGCCACCGACGGGTTTGCCGAGCACGAACATGTCGGGCATCGGACCATAGGTCGCAGTGTGCCCACCATAACCGCTCGAAATCGTGTGGGTTTCATCGAACACCAGCAGCGTGCCGTGACGGGTGCACAGGTCGCGCATTGCTTCGAGATAGCCGGGATCTGGCAGGACCATGCCGACATTGGTCAGTGCAGGCTCGGTCAGCACGGCGGCAACGTCACCGGTCGCAAGTGCAGCCTCGAGTGCTTCGAGGTCGTTGAACTCGACCACCCTGGTGTGTTCGCGGACATCGTAGACCTGCCCGACCAGCGACTTTCGCAGTTCGGGAACGCCGTTCCTGAGGTCGACGAACACATCATCGACCGCGCCGTGGTAGCAGCCGTTGAAAACGAGGATTTTGTCGCGCCCGGTTATGCCACGACACCAGCGAATGACTGCACGGTTGGCTTCGCTTGCGGTAGAGGTCACCTGCCAGAACGGCAGGCCGAAGCGCTTGGCCAGTTCATCTGCCACGACCGGCGCGTCGGCGGTTGAGAGCATGTAGGTGAGCCCGCGCGTCGCCTGTTCGCGCAGGGCCTTGGCAACCGGCGCGGGCGAATGGCCGAACATCGATCCGGTGTCGCCCAGGCAGAAGTCGTCATAGCGATGTTCGTCGACGTCCCACAGCTCCGCCCCTTGCGCACGCTCGGCGAAGAGCGGGAACGGCGTGCCCCAGTCGAGCATCCAGTGGAACGGGACCCCGCGATGCCAGTGCCGTGCGGCCTGCTTGCCGAGAGAAGCCGAGCGCGGATTGGCGGCAATGAAGCGCTCCTGCTCGGCAGCCAGCATCCGCGAAATAGCGTCAGGCGAGATCATAGCCGGTCCCTCAGCGCATAATAGAGCATGCCTGCTACATGTAGCGGATGACGTAGTAGTGGCCCGCCGGGAAATGGATGTGTCGGCAGGCTGGCGATGAGGTCGAAGCGCTCGGCGGTGCCGCGCAACGCCTCGACCACCAGTTCACCGGCGAGCGTCGTCAGAAGAACTCCATGGCCCGAATAGCCATGGGCGAAGAAGCTGTTCCCAATCCGCCCGAAGTGGGGGAGGCGGTTCATGGTGACGCCGATGGTTCCGCCCCAGGCATGATCGATCTCCACACCGCGCAATTGCGGGAAGACACCTTCCAGGTGCGGGCGGACGAAAGCGCGGACGTCGCGCGGCGGCTTGGGCGTGTACTTCTCGCCCCCGCCGAACATCAGCCGGTTGTCGGGCGTGCGGCGGTAGTAGTTGAGCACGAAGCGGCTCTCGGCGATCGAGGCGTTCGACGGGATCAGCGCCTCGGCCTCCGATGGCGTCAGCTGCCGGGTGACCACATTGTAGTTCACCACCGGCATCATCATCCGGCCGAGCCTGGGCTCGATCGAGCCGATGTCGGAATCGCATGCGAGGATGCCGTGCTTCGCCTCGACCCGCCCGTGGGGGGTGGTGACAATCACGGGGCTTCCATGATCGACGTCGAGCGCGGCCGTATCCTCGTGGATGACTACCCCTGCCGCCATCGCCGCACGGGCAAGGCCGAGGGCATAGTTGAGCGCGTGGAGGTGTCCGCCGTTGGCATCGTACATCCCGCCCGCGTAGGCATCGCTTGCGACGATCGAAGGTACCTCGGCCTTGTCGACCATCCGCGCGCCTTCGTAGCCGATGAGGCGCTCGAGAATTTCGAGCTCGTCGCGCATCTCGTCGAGGTGCGCGGCCTTCCATGCAGCGTGAAAATGCCCGTCGCGCAGTTCGCAGTCGATCGCGTGCTTGGCAATCCTGCGCCGGACCGAGGTATTCGCCGCCATACCAATCTCGACGAGGCGCTTGCCCTCGTCCGCACCGAAGCGCTCGACGAGTTCGGGCGCCGACCAGCGCATGCCCGGGATCATCTGCCCGCCATTGCGGCCCGAGGCTCCCCAACCGATGCGATGCGCCTCGAGCAGGATGACCGAGTAGCCGGCCTCGGCCGCGCTCAGTGCCGCCGAAAGGCCGGTGAAGCCCCCGCCGACCACCACGACGTCCGCCGTGGCAGTGCCCTCAAGCCGCGGCTGGCGGTCGAGTTGGGCTGCGGTCGCCGCATACCAGGAAGACGGATAGTCGGACATTGTCAGACACGGAGCAGCAGGTGCTCGCGTTCCCACGAGCTGATGACCGACTGGTAGGCGTAAAGCTCGGTTTCCTTGATCGCGTAGAAGACCTCGAAGAAGTCCTCCCCGAGATACTGGCGCACCTGCTTGCACTTGCTGAAGCGATCGAGCGCACCTTCGAGCGTGCGCGGCAGGGTCCGCGCGCGGTTGTAGGCATTGCCGGTCACGCTCTTGGGCGGCTGCATCCGTTCGACCATGCCGACGTAGCCGCAGATGAGCGACGCGGCGATGGCGAGATACGGATTGGAGTCTGCACCCGGCAGGCGGTTCTCGATCCGGCGATTTGCCGGGTCGGAGATCGGGATGCGCAAGCCGCAGGAGCGGTTGTCGCTGCCCCACTGGACATTGATCGGCGCCGCGCTGTCGGGCCGCATGCGGCGGAACGAGTTGACGTTGGGCGCGAACATCGGGGTGATCTGCGGCAGCAGCCGGGCAAGCCCAGCAATGTGGCTGCGGAAAAGGGCGCTGTCGCGACCGTTCTGCGTGGTGAAGACGTTCCGGCCAGTCTCTATGTCGAGGATCGACTGGTGGATGTGCATCGCACTGCCCGGCTGGTCGGACATGGGCTTGGCGAGGAAGGTCCCGTAAACGCCGTGCTCTAGCGCGACCTGCCGCACGATGCGCTTGAACAGCAGCACTTCGTCGGCCAACTCCAGCGGATCGCCATGGACGAAATTGACTTCGAGCTGGGCTGCGCCCGCCTCGTGGATCATCGTGTCGATGTTGAGGTCGGCCTTCTCGCAGAAATCGTAGATGTGCTCGATGATGTCCTCGAACTCGCCAAGCGCTTCGAGGCCGAAGGGCTGGCTCGCCGTTTCCGGTCGCCCCGAGCGGCCTGCTGGCGGGACCAGCGGGAAGTCGGAATCGAGGTTCTTGGAGACGAGGTAGAACTCGACCTCGGGCGCGATCACGGGCTTCCATCCGCGCTTCTCGTAGAGCGCCAGGACGCGCTTCAGGATGGCGCGGGGCGCGATTTCGACCGGCTGGTTCTTGCCCGTGTAGGCGTCGGCGATGACATAGGCAGTAGGGGTCTGGAACCCCGGTGCCTCGCGCAACGTGGTCGGGTCCGGCACCAGCGTCATGTCCGGATCGTAGGGCAGGACGATGTGGTCGACGTCGTCAGGGTATTCGCCCGTTACCGTGACCGAGAAGACGCTAACCGGAATGCGCAGCGTGCGATCTGTCAGCGATTTTAGAAACTTGTTGGCGGGCAAGACCTTGCCGCGCTGGATCCCGTTCATGTCGGGAACGATGCATTCGACTTCGCTGATCCCGCGTTCGCTGATCCAGCTGGCGATGTCGGTACTCATGATTGTCCTGTCTGGACCGGCCCGGGCCCTTCCTTTCGGAAGACCCGGGCCGTATCCGGGTTAGAATGCGAAGGACAGGCCCGCGACCACGGTCGCATCACCAAGGCTGGTGAAACTGTGGGCCGTATCCACATAATCGAGCGTCGCGGTGAAGCCGCTGCCCAGATCGTAGCTGGCGCCGATCAGCCAGTCCTTCTTGTTGTCGGCAAAGGCGCCGTCCTCGATACCGAAGGTACCGTGGACCGAAATCGGGGAATCGCCGATCGGCATTTCACCCGAGATGTAGACGTAGGTGTTGTCCTCGTCGCCGAGGTTTTCCTGGCTCGGCGCATAGGCGACACCAAGGGTCACCGTGCCCGGGCCTACCGCCGTCCCGATCGATCCGAGCAGTTCGACGTAATTGTAGTCGCTGAAGTCGGGATAGAGATAGTAGACCGCACCGACGTCGATGCTGATCGCGCCGACGTCGGCGGCATAACCGGCATAAAGGTCGAGTTCGAGATCGTCGGCACCATCGTCGAGTGCGACGTTCGAGGCCCACACCCCGGCGTAAAGGCCGGACTCATGCGAAACGCTGAGTTCCGCGGTAACTTCGGGATCCTTGTCCGACAGCGAAATGCCGCGAAAGCGATAGTCGGAGTTGATCCCGATTTCGCCGTCGACTTCCCAGGCGCCGGTCGCTTCCTCGGTATCTTCATCCTGTGCCATCGCCGCGGTCGACGCGAACATGAGCGGCAGTGCCGCCATTGCAATGATCTTGCGCATCCTCAACTTGCCCTCCTCAATATCGGGTAATTTTATCGAGCCGCGCGCAGTTTTCCCGCAGGCGGCCTCCCGTATCCTCGGATATTCACCAAATCCACCAATCCCGCCATCGAGATTAATCGGAGCTATTACTATCGGTTTTTCCGATGGGTGTCTCGCTGGCGATTCTGTTGGATGGCTACGGGGAGGCCAATTATCCAGCATGGGTCAAACGATTACCGGAGCCACCATGGCCGAGCGCAACGACCTGTCCGCCTTCTGGATGCCCTTCACCGACAACCGCGGCTTCAAGGCACATCCGCGCATGTTCGTCTCGGCCAAGGGGATGCATTACACTTCTGCCACCGGCCACCAGGTACTCGATGCCACAGGCGGGCTGTGGTGCGTCAATGCCGGACACGGACGGGAAAAGATCGTCGAGGCGATCCGTGCCTCTGCTGGCGAGCTCGACTTCGCCCCGACCTTCCAGCTGGCCCACCCGCTGGCGTTCGAGGCGGCATCCAAGCTGTCGATGATCATGCCCGAGGGACTGGATCGCATCTTCTTCGCCAACTCCGGCTCCGAGGCGGTCGACAGCGCGCTCAAGATCGCGCTCGCCTATCAGCGGGCCCGCGGCCAGGGCAGCCGCACGCGCCTGATCGGTCGCGAGCGCGGCTATCACGGCGTCGGCTTCGGCGGCATTTCGGTGGGTGGCATCGTCAACAACCGCCGACAGTTCGGCACACTCCTCAACGGCGTCGACCATATGCGCCACACGCATGACCTGGCACGCAATGCCTTCTCTCGAGGCCTCCCCGAACACGGCGCCGAGCTTGCAGACGACCTCGAGCGGATCGTGGCCCTGCACGGCGCAGACACCATTGCAGCCGTCATCGTCGAGCCGGTGGCAGGTTCGACCGGCGTGCTTGTTCCCCCGGTCGGATATCTCCAGCGCCTGCGCGATATCTGCGACCGCCATGACATCCTGCTGATCTTCGACGAGGTCATCACCGCCTTCGGACGGGTGGGCAAGGCGACCGCCGCCGAACGTTTCGGGGTTACTCCCGACATCATCACCATGGCCAAGGGCCTGACCAACGCCGCGGTCCCGATGGGCGCCGTCGCGGTTCGTCGCGAAGTTCACGACACGGTGGTCGACAATGCGCCGGCCGGAATCGAACTGTTCCACGGCTACACCTACAGCGCCCACCCGCTGGCTTCGACAGCAGCCATCGCCACGCTCGATCTCTACCGCGAGGAAGGCCTGTTCGAGCGGGCGATAGTGCTTGAGGAATACTGGGCCGATGCGATCCATTCGTTGAAGGGCGCCCCGCACGTCATCGATTGCCGCAACATCGGGCTCATCGGTGGCATCGAACTCGAACCGCGTCCCGGCGCTCCGACCAAGCGGGCGATGGAGATCTTCCACCGCGCTTTCGACGAGGGCCTGCTGATCCGCGTCACGGGGGACATCATCGCGCTCTCGCCCCCGCTCATCCTCGACAAGTCGCATATCGACGAGATTGTCGGGAAGCTGGCGAAACTGCTGCCTGCCATCGATTGATCCCGCTGGCTCGGGGACGGGGACGCCCGGAGATATTGGTCGCCGCAAGATAGGTCGCTAGTGTTCGGCCGGCATGCACACCTTCACGCCCGACCGACCGCACCACCAGCAGCAGTCGCTGCGCTTTCTCCTGCTCTACGCGCTGGCGGCGGCCGGTGGCTCGGCGGCCTATGCGCCTTTCCTCACGCTCCTGCTGCCGGTGCGGGTGACCGGGCAATGGGGCGCGCAGGGGCTCGAAATCCTTTCCTACACGGCATTTGCAGGCGCGGTCGCGGCGAGCATTGCCAACATCGTCTTCGGGTGGCTCAGCGACAGGACCCGGAATCGACGCGGCTGGATACTGGCCGGCGTGTTCGTCTCGGGCGTCCTGCTCGTCGCCATGCAGCATGTCGAGACGGTCGCCGGCCTCCTGGCGATGATCGTGCTGTGGCAGGTCGGGCTCAACATGATGCTCAACCCGCTCCTTGCCTGGGCCGGTGACTGCGTGCCCGACGAACAGAAGGGACTGCTGGGCGGGCTATTGTCGATCGCTCCCGCGCTGGGCGCTTTCACGG
This sequence comes from Qipengyuania sp. RANM35, assembly GCF_041021145.2. Classification (NCBI taxonomy): domain Bacteria; kingdom Pseudomonadati; phylum Pseudomonadota; class Alphaproteobacteria; order Sphingomonadales; family Erythrobacteraceae; genus Qipengyuania; species Qipengyuania sp. RANM35. The sequence continues at coordinate 2,212,703 of NZ_CM196433.1, forward strand.
GCATGATCATCACCTATCCCGGCCTCGCGGGAGGCGATACGAGGCTGGTCCTCAATGCCGTCATCGTCGCGGCAATGATCCTGCCGGTGGTCTTCTTCGGTCGCCCGCGTCCGATGCCCCACCTCGTCACGGCCGTGCACGAGGAAGGCCGGCCCGTGGAGCATGCGAAGGACGAGCCTGTCCGGCGGATGTGGCTTGCGCGACTGCTCGTCCAGATTGCCGAGGCGGCCCTCTTCGCTTTCCTTCTCCTGTGGTTGCGCAGCATCGACGGGACAATGACCGACAATGACACCGCCCGGGTGTTCACGGCCGTCCTGATAGCATCGGTGCCGCTCGCACTCGTCATCGGGCGCTGGTCGGACAAGGTCGACCGCCCGCGCCTGCCCTTGACGGTGACAGCGGGAGGGGCGGCGCTTGGCCTCGTCGCACTGGCCGGGGCGCACACCGGCCCGACGGCCATGGCGGCCTATGTGCTCTTCGGGGTCATGGCAGGCATCTTCCTCGCCCTCCACTCGAGCCAGACCCTGCGCGTCCTGCCGCGCCCGGGAACGCGCGGCCGCGACCTCGGCATCTTCAACCTGACCAACACCGTGCCGTCGCTGGTAATGCCATGGATCGTGCTAGCGCTCATCCCAGCCTTCGGGTTCCAGGGACTCTTCCTGATGCTGGCAGGACTTTCGGCAGTTGCCTGCCTGCTACTCGCCACAATGCCACGCATCTGACGAAAGCGCCGCGCGTCCCCTGCCGGGTGTTCATTTCTCGGAAAGTGGTGCCCAGAAGAGGACTCGAACCTCCACGCCCTTGCGAGCGCCGCCACCTGAAGACGGTGCGTCTACCAATTCCGCCATCTGGGCACACATGCTGGCCGAGGATCATCGTCGTCCCGGCCGGGTAGGAGCGCGCCACTAGCGAAGGGGTGCGATTCTTGTCAACTGCAATCGGCGGGGCGGAACGCTTGCGAAGCCATGAGGGTTGTGGCTAGGGGCGCAGCGAAGATTCCCAGGGACTGGAAACGGACGATTTCGATGGCGAAGGTCAGTGCATTGAACGGCAAGCTGGTGGTGCTGATGGGCGGCAGCGGCTTCATCGGCAATTATGTGACGCAGGCCCTGCTCGAGCGCGGGGCGCGCGTGCGGATCGCCAGCCGCAACCCCGAGCGTGCTTTCCGCCTCAAGCCGCTCGCCAACCTTGGCCAGATCCAGTTCGCCCGATGCAATGCCTCAGACCGCAGGAGCGTGGAAGCCTGCGTGACTGGTGCAGACGCAGTCGTGAATCTGATCGGAACTTTCGATGGGAATCTGTCGCGTATCATGGGCGAGGCGCCGGGCTGGATGGCAAAGGCAGCGAAGGCGCAGGGTGCACAGGCCTTCGTCCACGTCAGCGCGATCGCCGACGAACCCGACGAGGACACGGTGATCGAATACGCCGCCGCCAAGAAGCTGGGCGAGGAAAGTGTGCGGGCAGCCTTCCCCGGGGCGACCATCCTGCGACCCTCGATCCTGTTCGGGAAGGACGACAACTTCCTCAACATGTTCGCTGGGCTGATTTCGAGCCTGCCGGTCCTTCCGGTCTTCGGTCCCGATGCGAAGATCCAGCCGGTCTATGTCGACGACGTCGCCGAAGCTGTGGCACGTGCGCTCGAGGATCCGGCGGCCCACGGAGGCAAGACCTACGAAATTGCTGGGCCCGAGGTCATGACCATGATGGACCTCAACCAGCGCATTGCGGCAGCCCAAAACCGCAAGCGCAGCTTCCTGCCCGTACCCGATGCGGGCTCGGCCCTGTTCGCCGCCCTGCCCGGTACGCCGATGTCGTCCGACCAGTGGAAGCTTCTGAAGCAGGGCAGCATCGCTTCAGGCGCACTGCCGGGGCTCGAGAAACTCGGCATTGCCGCCAAGCCACTCGGCCTGTTCCTCGATAAGTGGATGGTTCGCTACCGCAAGCACGGGCGTTTCGCCGACCGCCTGAGCGCATAATCCGCGAGCGGATCCTGGCTCTCGCGCGCATTTTGACAATGCACAAAAAAGTGGTCCGGCGCCTTGCGACACCGGACCACCAAGTATGCGGTCGAATTAACCGGACTGTGATTACCAGCCGAAAATCACACCGACGCGACCGCCGATCTTGCCATTCTTGTTCAGACCGCCACCGACACCGGCAGTCACAGCAACGTTGTCGCTGACGCGGAGGCCCATGTTGGCCGCGACTGCGTTCGCGCCCTCATAGAAGCCGCCAGTCACAGCGAGATTGAAGCGCATGTCGGGAAGGAAAGCCATGCCGCCGAGCGCGATGGCCGTAGCGGTCGAGCTCGAAATACGATCATCGAAGTCCGCGATACGAGTCTCGAGAACATCGACGCGGTTGGAAACGGTGTCGATACGGTTCGAGAGCGCGGTATCAGCAGCGATACGCGCATTGGTTTCGCTGGTGATGGTGTCGAGCAGAACGGTGTCGGCTGCCGCACGGGCATCAGCTTCGGCGACGATGGCTTCGCTGTTGGCGGTGATGCGGGCGTCATGCTCGATGAGGGTCGCTTCGTTCGCGGTCACGCGCTCGTCGAGAACGACGATCGCTTCTTCGTTCGCGGTGATGCGAGTCTCGTGGTCGACGAGAGTTGCTTCGTTGGCCGTGATGCGGTCCTCGTGGTCGACGAGCGCAGCGATCACTTCGACTTCCGAATTCGTCTCGGCCGCGCGCGGATCGCCGAGAAGGGCCTGCGAGGCCGCAGCAATCGCCGCGTTCTGGTTTTCGGCGGCACCGACCAGCACTTCCTGAGCGCGGATGAACGTGTTCGTGACATCGTCGAGGCCAGCAAACTGGGCTTCGGCGGCGGCGAGGTCCTGGTTCGCGGATGCCGCATCGGCGGTCAGGTTCTGCAAGCCATCGGCGCTGGCGGTATAGCCGGCATCGGTGATCGCATCGACGAAGTCGGTGTTCGAGGCAAGCGAGGTGTCGAGATCGCTGAGGGCCGTCGAAAGGTCATCAGCTGCGGCAACGCGGGTGTCGACAGCTGCGTCGAAAGCCACCTGGGCTGCGTCGAGCGCATCTGCGGCAGCAGTGGCATCCGCAAGCGCAACCGTACGGTCCGCCTCGGCTGCCGAAAGGTCCTGCTGCGCTTCGGCGCGAGCGACGAGCGCTGCGTTGAGAGCCGCAAGGTTCGCGGTGCTCTGGTCTGCGTCATAGGCAGCCTGTGCAGCGGCGACATCATCGCTTGCGGCGCTCAGCGCGATGTTGGCGTCGGTCACCGACTGGTTTGCTGCGGTCAGTGCGTCGGCCGCATCATTGTAGGCTGCATCGGCAACGGTGACGACGTCTGCGGCCGCGGCTTCGGCAGCCGTCGCTGCCGCGAGGTCTGCTTCGGCAGTGGTGACCGCAGCGAAGGCATCGAGATTGTCCTGGGTCAGCGAGGCAGTAACGGCTGCTTCAGCGCCGTTGAGCGCGGTCGCGGCATCCGTCGCTGCATCGACATCGGCCTGGGCGGCATCGATCTGGTCCTGCGTAGGCGCGGTCTGTTCGATCTTGCTGTCGAGATTGTCGTAGGCGCCGTCGGCAATGCCGCTGTAATCATAGGTGCTGAGGGCAACGTCGACATCGGTGGGCTCGGTACATTCGACGCCGAAGCCGGTGTAGACGGTGCAAGCTTCCTGTGCTGCGGCGGGTGTTGCGCCTACGAGGCCGATCGCGGCAGTGCTGGCAAGGAGGCCTGCAGCGACAGCGCTGCGGCCTGCGTTATTATGAGTACGCATATTAAATCCCTCATTGAATAAATAACAAATGTTAAACCAGACGTTCCTCTGGGCCCGGTTGTGTATTGGCTAAGGGATTTGGAATTTCATTGGTATCTGTTTTGCGTATTCAAATTATATGCACAAACGCATGTTTTTAAATATATCATTCTGCATTGCGTATTACTTTAACCATGGCTAACGCAGCGCATCCAGGGGATTTGGGGAAATCGCCTATTAGTATAATTCAGGGGCATCTAATTCCGTGCCGGATCTATGTAGTGAAGTATCGCAGCTCTCGACGGAGCTGGAAAAAGTTGGCGTCGACCTTTTTACAGTCGACGGAAAGATCATCTTCTATCTCATGAATAACGGTTCTTCGAGAATTAAGGAGATCATGCTTGCTACTGGTTCTTCATACCGCGGCTTCTACCTGGCGCTCGAGCGGCTCAAGAATAAGAAGCTGATCGATTCAGAAGTCGATCCAGTGGATCGCCGCGCACGTGTTATCCGACTGGCGACCCCTACACCTGCGCCGTCCGTCCATCGCGGGAACTAGCCTAATCCCCTGCCCAATCCATGGGGATTGCATCCGTTTCGGATCTGATTGCAGGCGGGGCAGCAGCCCTTCACCTGATCCGCGGGACTAAAGTCTGCGGAAGAGTTGCGGCCTAAGCCTCGTCAGGTGCTTCTGCTGTCAACCTGGCAATCGGTTCGACGAGCAGTTCGGCGCCGCTGTTGCCGGTGATGCGCACGCGCTCACCTGCGGCAGCGTCTGGTCCACGCGCAATCCATTCGCTGTCGCCGACACGCACCCGGCCCGATCCGCTTTCGATCGCTGCGGTGACCAGCGCGGTTTCGCCGACCAACCGTCCGCCCCTGTTGTTAAGCAAGGGATCCGTGCTTTCGATCGGCCGCTCACGCAGCCAGCGCTTGGCGGAAAAGGCGAAGACCAGCGCCAACGACACGAAGGCGATGACCTGCACGGCCAATGGCGGACCGGAAACGAAGGTGATGGCCGCAATCACGATGGCCGCAGCGGCGAGCCAGATCAGGTAGACGCCGGGTACCAGCATCTCCAGCACGGCCAAGGCAAGGCCGAGGATCAGCCAAATCCAGTAGTGTTCGATCCCGTCCATGTGCTTCAGCCCTGGTCGCCTGATCGCGGCACGGTCGGCCGCTGGACGGGCGCGCGCACGGCTTCACGCGGGCGCTGCTGCGGAATGGCGGTGCCTGCATCGACCGTGCCTTCAGGCTTGTCGAACGTGCTGCGGACAAGCTCCCCGATCCCGCCAAGAGAACCGATCAGCTGGGTCGCCTCAACAGGGAACAGGATGGTCTTGGCATTGGGGCTCTCGGCGAACTTGCCGACCGCCTTGGTGTATTCCTGGGCCACGAAATAGTTGATCGCCTGGCTGCCCGACGAAGCGATGGCGTTGGACACTAGCTCGGTCGCGCGGGCTTCGGCTTCTGCCGCACGCTCGCGCGCCTCGGCATCGCGGAATGCGGCTTCGCGCTTGCCCTCGGCCTCGAGGATGGCGGACTGCTTGCGGCCCTCGGCACGCAGGACAGAGCTGGTCTTGTCGCCCTCGGCCTCGAGGATTTCCGCGCGCTTGAGGCGTTCAGCCTTCATCTGCCGGGCCATGGCCTCCGAAATGTCGAGCGGCGGGCGGATGTCCTTGATCTCGACGCGGGTGATCTTCACGCCCCACGGCGAGGTCGCATGGTCGACCACGCTCAGCAGGCGGGCGTTGATCTCGTCACGCTTGGACAGCGTCTCGTCGAGGTCCATTGCGCCCATGACGGTGCGCAGGTTCGTCGTCGTGAGCGCCATGATCGCCTGGTAGAGGTTCGACACTTCATAGGCCGCCTTGCCCGCATCGAGCACCTGGAAGAACACCACGGCATCGACCCCGACCATGGCATTGTCGGCGGTAATGATTTCCTGGCCCGGGATATCGAGCACCTGCTCCATCATGTTCACCTTCTGCCCGACGCGGTCGATGAACGGGACGATCAGATGGAGGCCCGGGTCGGCCGACATGGTGAAACGTCCGAAGCGTTCGATCGTGTAGACGTAACCCTGCTTCACCACGCGCACGCCCATCATCAGGAAGACGAGCGTCAGCAGCACCAGCATGCCAAGGAAGATTTCAGCCATAATCAAAGACCCCTCTGTCTGACCGACATGGTAGCGACGGGGGACCGGGCCGCAAGGAAAACCGGACGACCGTCAGAGAGCCTGGCGATAGAGCGCAAGCAATCGCGACCACGCGCGTTCGGCCTGCATCTCGTCGTAGGAGGGGGAGTCCGGTACGCACCAGCCGTGATCGGCCGGGTAGACCTCGATTTCGGCGGTCGTCCCCGCCGCTGCTTCGCGCAGTGCGGTCTTGTCGCCGGGTGCCTTGGCATCGTCGTTCTGGGCGATGGCGATGAGGTAGTGAGCGTCGGCGCGCAGCAGCTTGTGCGGGCTGGGCCCCTCTGCCCGGACAAGGCCGCCGCCGTGGAAGCTCGCGCCGGCACGGATGTGATCGTCGGCGGACGGAGCGATGACGGCGAAGCTGCCGGTCATGCAATAACCTTGCGATCCGATGCCGCGATCCTTGGCGACCGGTGCCTGCTGCATCAACCAATCCGCGCATGCACGGGCATCGGTGGTGATGGTCGCTGCGGAGAATTTGGTGCGCCACGGCGTCACCTTGTCCCACCCCCCATTGCCGGCGAAATCGGCGAAATCGGCGAACTGCTGGCCGGCGACATCGCGATAGTAGGGATTGGCGAGGAGCACGACGTACCCCGCCTCGGCAAGGCGCCTCGCCATCTGCCTTTTCGCGGGACGGATGCCGGCGATATCGGGCCACAGGATCACGCCGGGACTGGTGCCAGACCCAGCGTGGAAGAACTCCCCGTCCATCGTGCCGTCAGGCGTCGGGAAACTCACCTCACTTTCGACCAATGCATTGTCGAGAGCATCCGCTGCGTCGCCCTGCACCGGCGCACAGGCAACCGCAGCCCCCGCCAGGGACATTGCCCCGAAACCGCGCCGGGAAAACTCCGAGTTGGCCCAGCGGGCGAGATCCTGCCTGTCGCACATACCTAAATCTCCTCTTCCCCGACCCGCGCATCCTATCGTGCAAGACGTGATGGACAAGCCTTCGTCGGCATTGCAGGATAGGTTGCAGAAGAGCGACGGATTCTTCCGTTGCCGGGGAGAGAACATCGATGGGATACGGCAGGCTTGCGATGCTTGCTGCGCTGGCTCTGGCCGGATGCAGCATGGGAGCGAAGGAACCGACGCTGGCGACCGATGGCGTGACCGACGCCATGCTCGCGGCCGGAAATGGCGACGAGTGGCTCACCTACGGCGGCGACTATAACGAGCAGCGCTTCTCCGCGCTCAACCAGATAACCGATGCCAATGTCGGCGAACTGGGCCTCGCTTGGTCTGCCGACCTCGACACCGCGCGCGGCCAGGAAGCGACGCCGCTGATGCACGACGGCATGCTCTACGTCACCACGGCATGGTCGATGGTGAAGGCCTATGATGCCAAGACCGGAGCCCTCAAGTGGTCCTACGATCCGGAAGTCCCGCGTTCGAAGCTGGTCGAGGTGTGCTGCGACGCGGTCAACCGCGGCGTCGCGCTCTACGGCGACAAGGTCTACGTCGCCACGCTCGACGGCAAGCTGGTGGCGCTCGACCAGAAGACCGGCAAGGTCGTGTGGTCGAAGCTGACGATTCCCGAAGGCTCGAAGATGGCCATCACGGGCGCGCCGCGCATCGTGAAGGGCCGCGTCCTGATCGGCTCGGCAGGCTCGGAATATTTCACCCGTGGCTACCTCGCTGCCTTCGATGCGCAGACCGGCAATGAATTGTGGCGCTTCCACACCGTCCCGGGAGACCCATCGAAGCCGCAGGATGGCAAGCACCTCGAGGCGGCAGCGAAGACGTGGAGCGGCGATTTCTGGAAGCGCGGCGGCGGCGGCACGGTGTGGGATTCGATTACCTATGATCCCAAGACCGACCTCGTCTATTTCGGCACGGCAAACGCCGAGCCGTGGAATCCGGCCTATCGCAACACCGACGGCGCGGGCGACAGCCTGTATACGGCCTCGATCGTGGCGGTTCATCCCGATACCGGCGAATATGCCTGGCACTTCCAGGAAACGCCGGAAGATCGCTGGGATTTCGACTCCAACCAGCAGATCACGGTCACAGACCTGACCATCGACGGCAAGACCCGCCATGTGGTGATGCATGCGCCGAAGAACGGGTTCTTCTACGTCCTCGATGCCGAGACCGGGAAGTTCATTTCGGGCAAGCCCTTCGTTGACGGGATCAACTGGGCCAGTGGTCTCGACCCGGTAACCGGCAAGCCCAGTGTCAATCCGGAAGCCAAGTACGAAATGACGGGCAAGGGTTTCCTCGGCGTGCCGGGCGCAGTGGGCGCGCATAGCTGGACGCCGATGAGCTACAGCCCGAAGACCGGCCTGGTTTACATCCCCACCAACAACACGCCGCAATTCTACGCCCATGACCCCGACTGGAAGCCGGGCGAAACGGGCTTCCAGCTCGGCATCGATGTCAGCGGCGGTGCGATCCCGGCCGACAAGGCCGTCCGGGAAGCGACCAAGGCCGCACTCAATGGCGCGCTGGTCGCCTTCGATCCTGTTGCGGGCGAGGTGAAGTGGAAGGTCCAGCAGACCAGTCCGACAAACGGCGGTACGCTGGCGACGGCGGGCAACCTCGTCTTCCAGGGGACGTCCACCGGTGAATTCCGCGCCTATGCCGCGGACACCGGCAAGCAACTATGGTCGTTCGAGACGCAGACGGGCGTGCTCGCAGCGCCCATGACCTATTCGATCGACGGCGAACAATATGTCGCAGTACTGGTCGGCTGGGGCGGCGTGTGGGACGTTTCGGCGGGCAAGCTGGGCGGCGGTATCACGCCCAACATCAGCCGACTGCTGGTGTTCAAGCTTGGCGCCAAGGGCACCCTGCCCCCGCTGAAGCCCACTCCAGCACTCGTGCTCGATCCGCCGGCAGCGACCGGAACCCCCGAACAGGTGGCTCTGGGCCTCAAGCTCTACAGCAACAGCTGCAGCGTGTGCCACGGCGTATCGGCGGTCGCAGGTAGCCTGAACCCCGACCTCAGGCATTCGGCAACCATCGGCAACAAGCAGCTGTGGCAGCAGGTCGTCCATGACGGGATTCTTGCCGACAACGGCATGGTCGCATGGAAGGACCAGTTCAGCCCCGACCAGATCGAGGCGATCCGGCTCTACGTCCTCAAGCGCGCCAACGAGGACAAGGCACTCGAAGGTACATGACCGAAAGGGCTGGCGACCCGTCGGACCTGCGCAACTGGCAGCGCAGGTCCGACGGCGTCACCACATCGGGCAGGCTCGAGCCGGGCGACCCGGCACGGCTCGCTGCGATAGGTGTAAGGCATGTCGTGAACCTCGCACTGGCCGACCATCCGGAGGCGCTGCCGGAAGAGGAGGCCGCCTTCGCCACGCAGGGCATCGGCTACACGCATATTCCCGTGCCGTTCGACGCGCCGACGCGGGATCATGTCGCGGCCCTGCGCAAGACCCTCGACGAAGTGGACGGACCGGTTCACGTCCATTGCATCATGAACTGGCGCGTGACCGCATTCTTCTACCTGCTCGACCGCGAGGCGGGCGTGCCTGAGGAAGTGGCGCTGGCAAGGATGACAGCCGTGTGGAATCCGCTGGCGAGCGACGATCCGCGCGCTGGGCCGTGGAAGGCTTTGCTCAGCCCCTGAACACCACTGTCCGCTTGCCGTTGAGCAATACGCGTTCCTCGAGGTGGAGGCGCACCGCTTCCGCCAGCACCCGGTTCTCGATCTCGCGACCCTTGCGGACGAGTTCCTCGGGTGTGTCGGCATGGCTGATCGGTTCTGCCGCCTGGTGAATGATCGGCCCCTCGTCGAGATCGGCCGTGACGTAATGCGCCGTGGCCCCGATCATCTTTACCCCACGCTCGTGCGCCTGGTGATACGGTTTGGCGCCCTTGAAGCCCGGCAGGAAGCTGTGGTGGATATTGATGCAACGGCCCGAGAAGTGCGCTGCCTGTTCGTCCGAAAGGATCTGCATGTAACGGGCAAGGACGACCAGTTCTGCGCCGGTATCCTCCGCAATTTTTCGGACCTGCGCCTCCTGTTCCAGCTTGGTCTCGCGGGTGACCGGCAGGTGATGGAAGGGAATTTCTCCAAGATGCGTGTGCTCGATCGCTTCGCGCGGATGGTTGGAGACGATCGCTACCGGGTCCATCGGCAATTCGCCGATGCGCCAGCGATAGAGCAGGTCGGCGAGGCAGTGATCGAATTTGCTGACCATCAGCAACACTCGGCGAGGCCGGTCGCGCAAGGATAGCTTCCAGTCCATCGCGTATTCGGCCGCGATGGATGCGAAACCTTCACGGATGGCCGCTCGGCCGACGTTAGCGGGGTCGAACTCGACGCGCATGAAAAAGGCGTCGGACGTGCGGTCGTTGAACTGCTGCGCTTCGAGAATGTTGCCACCGCGCTCGAACAGAAAGGAGGTCACACGGGCGGTAATGCCGGGACGGTCGGCACATGACAGGGTCAGGACTAGCGGTTCGGACATGGTGGCGATGTGACTGTGCGCGGGGAATGGAGCAAGCGCATTCGCGCTAGGGCCGCACCAACACTGGCTTAAAGGTCGAAGACGATCTCGCCCATGCCCGCTTCACGCAGACAGGTTTCGACCTGCATCTTTTGCGTGGGCGACAGGGGCAGTTCGGAGGCGATCACGTGGGCGATCGGGTGGCGGAGCGAAAAACCGCCTTCCAGCATCTGGCGGATCGCCTTGACCAGCGTGTCCTCGAGGAACCGCGGTTCGGCGATGATGTTCGCCGCGCTCGAGAAGGGATAATCGGCCCGCTGGTCGACGAACTTGCCGGTCACGCGGTCGGTCACCTGCACGCGGTCGCGATAGATCGCGACATCGAGGTCCAGCCGCCGGATTTCCATCCTACCGCCGCGCGAGCGCTTCCTCGCTCTGGGCCATCAGCTTGTCGATGATGACCGCCACCGGTTCTTCTTCCTTGAGCATGCCGACCGACTGGCCGGCCATCAGGCTTCCGTTCTCGACATCGCCGTCGATCACCGCACGGCGCAGTGCGCCTGCCCAATAGTGCTCGATCTGGAGCTGCGCCTCGTCCATCGCCACTTCCTCGCGGTCGAGCAGACCCGCGACCTCGATCTGCTTGGCGGTGAATTCCTCGGTGCCCTTGTTCTTGAGCGCGCGTACCGGGATCACGGGCAGGCGCGGGTCGACCTGCACGCTCGCCACCGCATCGCGGGCCGAGGCGCGGAAGAACGCCTTCTTGAAATCGGGATGCGCGATGCTCTCGCTGGCGCAGGCGAAGCGCGTGCCCAGCTGGACGCCTGCCGCGCCCATTTCGAGATAGCCGGCGATCGCCTGCCCGCGGCCGATACCTCCGGCGACGAAGATGAGGTGATCATCGGCCAGTTCGGGGAGCATTTCCTGCGCCAGCACGCTCGTCGATACGGGGCCGATGTGGCCGCCCGCTTCCATGCCCTCGATCACGAGTGCATCGGCGCCCGAACGCAGCAGCTTCTTGGCCAGCGCCAGTGTCGGCGCAAAGCAGATGACCTTGGCGCCATGGGCCTTGATTGCCTCGACGCTGCCTTTCGGCGGAATGCCGCCCGCAAGGACGACGTGGCCGACCCCGTGCCCGCCGCAGACCTCGATCAGGTCGAACAACTGCGGGTGCATGGTGATGAGGTTCACCCCGAAAGGCTTGCTTGTCAGCGCCTTGGTCGCCGCAATCTCGGCATCGAGCAGTTCCGGCGTCATCGCACCACAGGCAATCACGCCGAAGCCGCCTGCATTCGAGATCGCGGAGACGAGATTGCGCTCCGACACCCAGCTCATCGCGCCGCACAGGATGGCCGTTTCGCTGCCGAGGAATTCGGCACCGCGCTGCATGAGATGGGATGTCTTGGGATAGGTAGTCATGCGGAGGCGCTTAGGGCCAGCGCGACGTTACGGCAAGCGTCAGGAGCCGTAGACGATGTGGACCTTGTGTGCTGCCTCGCGCGCCTTGTCGCGCGCTTCGTCGGTCGTTCCCGCCGTAGCCAGCGCCACACCCATGCGGCGATAGGGACGGCTGGTGGGCTTGCCGAAGATGCGAATGTCGGCGCCGTCGGACATCGCGTCTGCCAGGCCATCATAGGCGAGCCGGTCGCAGTCGCGATCGGCGAGAATGACGGCGCTCGCCGCCGGCCGCGCGCGCAGGTCCGCCGGGACGGGTAGCCCCAGCACGGCGCGGGCATGGAGGTCGAACTCGGTCAGGTTCTGGCTGACCAGTGTGACCATGCCGGTGTCGTGCGGGCGCGGGCTCAGTTCGGAGAAGATCACCTCCTCGCCCTTGACGAAGAATTCCACCCCGAAGAGTCCGTATCCGCCAAGGTCGTCGACGACCTTGCGTGCCATCTCCTGCGCCTTGGTTATGGCGGCGTCGGACATTGGCGTGGGCTGCCAGCTTTCCTGGTAGTCGCCGCGCTCCTGTCGGTGGCCGATTGGCGGGCAGAAAGTGATGCCGTCCCCGCCCTTGGCCTTGTGGCGGACAGTCAGCAGGGTGATCTCGTAGTCGAAGTCGATGAACTGCTCGACAATCACGCGCTGGCGATCGCCGCGCATGTTGGCGCAGGCATAGTCCCATGCCTCCTCGAGCTTGGCCTCTTCGCGCACGGTCGACTGGCCCTTGCCGCTCGACGACATGACCGGCTTGATGACGCAGGGAAACCCGGTGTGCTCGGCCGCCGCACGAACCTCGTCGAGGTTCTTGGCATAGCGATAGCGCGAAGTGACGAGACCGAGCTCGTTGGCTGCGAGATCACGGATCGCGTCGCGGTTCATGGTCAGCTGGGCTGCGCGGGCGGAGGGGACGACGGTAAACCCCTCGCCTTCGAGTTCGGCCAGCACTTCGGTACGGATCGCCTCGATCTCGGGCACGATATAGTCGGGACGGTGCTTCTCGGCGACTGCCCGCAGCGCCTCGCCATCGAGCATCGAGAAAACCTCGCGCGCGTCGGCGAGCTGCATGGCAGGCGCATTGTCATATGCATCGCAGGCAATGACACAGGCACCGAGGCGCTTCGCCGAAATTACGAACTCGCGCCCTAGCTCACCCGATCCGAGAAGGAGGATTTTCGCAGTGTGTGCCATTGCCTATCGTCTCCTGGGGCCACCGCCGCCCGGCCAGTAGCGGTCGCGCCGGAGCGGACGATCGCAATTTCGCCAGACGCTCCAGTGGTAGAGGATTGCCGTGATGAATGATGCCAGGAACATCAGTGCCAGTCCGATGGCAATGTCGTCGACCACCTGATCGAACCGCAGTTCCTCGAAGGCACCGGTGTAGAGCTGATAGGCGGCGGCGACCAATATCAGGCTTCCGAACACCATGAAGGCGCGCCAGGTGCTGTGAACCAGGGATACCCAACCGTCGATCAGGGCCCTGACGAACTTCAAGCAGCCTCGTCCTTCGCGTCCAGCCCGTAGGCGGTGTGCAGGACCCGAACGGCGAGTTCGGTCTCGTCCTCGTCGACCATCACGCTGACCTTGATCTCGCTGGTCGAGATCGCCTGGATGTTGATCCCGCGGTCGGCCAGCGCCTTGAACATGGTTGCGGCGACGCCCGCGTGGCTCTTCATGCCGACGCCGACGACCGAGATCTTGGCGATCTTGCTATCGGTGATGATGCGGTTGAAGCCGATCTCGTCGCGCTTGTCCTCGAGCAATGCCTGCGCGCGGGCAAGATCGGCCTGCGGGACGGTGAAGGTCACGTCGGTCTCGCCCTTGTCGCGACCGACGTTCTGGATGATCATGTCGACGTTGATTGCGGCCTTGGCCAGCGGCTCGAAGATGTGGGCCACCGCACCCGGCTTGTCGGGTACGCGGGTCAGGATCACCTTGGCTTCGTTCTTGTCGTGCGCGATGCCGGTTACGTGCTGGCGTTCCATTTCGCCTTTCTCCACCAGTTCGTTCATTTCCTCTTCCGAGACGATCATCGTGCCCGGAAGGTCGTCTGCGGGGATGGCATCCTCGCCGACGAAGCTGGAGAGGACCTGCACCCGCACGCCCTCTTTCATTGCGAGCCCGACCGAGCGCGTCTGGAGCACCTTGGCCCCGACGCTCGCGAGCTCGAGCATTTCCTCGTAGGTCACCGCCTTCTGCTTCTTCGCCTTGGCGACGATGCGCGGGTCCGTCGTGTAGACCCCATCGACGTCTGTGTAGATGTCGCAGCGGTCCGCGTGCACGGCAGCGGCGACGGCAACGGCGGAGGTGTCCGATCCGCCGCGTCCGAGCGTGGTGACGCGATTGTCTTCGCTCAGCCCCTGGAAGCCGGGGATGACGGCGATTTCACCGCGCTGCATCGAAGCGATGAGTTCGTCGGCGTCGATGCTCTCGATGCGGGCCTTGGCGTGGGCCTCGATGGTGTGGATCGGCAACTGCCAGCCGAGCCAGCTGCGTGCCTTGCAACCGAGCGACTGAAGCGTCAGCGCGAGGAGGCCCGAAGTGACCTGTTCGCCGCTCGCCACCACCACGTCGTATTCGGCCGGATCGTAGAGCGCGTTCGCCTCGCGGCAGAAGTTGACGAGGCGATCGGTCTCGCCGGCCATGGCGGACACCACCACTGCGACCTCGTGGCCGCGCGCCTGTTGCTTGCGCACGATGTTGGCGACGCGGCGGATGCGCTCGGTCCCGGCCATCGAAGTGCCGCCGAATTTCATCACGATGCGTGCCAAGTGCCGACGTCTCCGTGCTGGAATGCTTGAGTGCTGGCTGCTAGCCATCGCGCATGAGCGATGCAACAACACACTCGCGTAGCAATTCTTCAGCAGGCCAAACGATCCGCCCCGAAGAAGCGGCGCATTTCGGAAAGCTGGCGAAGGACTGGTGGGATCCGAAAGGCTCCTCGGCCATGCTGCACAGGCTCAATCCGGTGCGCCTGGCGTTCCTGCGCGAGGCGATCGACCTGCACTGGGGCGGCGATGTGGCGGGGCGCAAGCCGCTGACCGGGAAGAGCGTGCTCGACGTCGGTTGCGGCGCGGGGCTGCTGTGCGAACCGCTGGCCCGGCTTGGAGCCGATGTGACAGGCGTCGATGCCGCGCCCGAGAATGTCGCCGCGGCAGCGGTTCATGCCGAGGGCGCCGGACTCGACATCCGCTACATGGCAGGCGAGATCGGTTCGCTCGACATCGGACAGTTCGATCTCGTCGCTGCGATGGAAGTTGTCGAGCACGTTGCCGACAAGCGCGCCTTCGTGGCCGAACTTGCCGCGCGCCTCGCACCGGGCGGACTGCTGGTCATGTCGACGCCCAATCGCACGCCCGCTTCGCGACTGCTGATGATCGGGGCGGCGGAAGGCTTCGGCCTGATCCCCAAGGGCACGCACCACTGGGAAGATTTCATCACGCCGGAAGATCTTGGCGACCTGTTGGCGGAAGCCGGACTTGAAATGTCGGAACCGCAGGGCATCGCCTATTCGCCTGCGAAGGGCCTGCACCTCTCGTCCGACCTCTCGCTCAACTACCTCGTGACCGCCCGCCGCAGCACCTAGTCGTTGGCCTGCTTTTCCTCCGGGACGTCGTCCCAGGGGCGATAGTAAAGATTTGCACATTCTTCCGAAAGCACTCCTCCGACCAACTCGAGGTCGTCCTTGTAGGCATCGGCAACGAAGTCGAGCGTGGAGAGGTGGCGGTCCTCGAAGTACATTTCGTGGACGTCCTTGCGACCCGCGCCATAGACGATGCGGCTGACCCCGGCCCAGATGCTGGCGAAGGTGCACATGCCGCAGGGCTGGAGGGTGGAATAGAGCGTCGCGCCTTCGATGCGCATGTCGCCGTGTTCGGCACCGCCCGCGCGCAAGGTCACCACTTCGGCATGGGCGGTGGCATCGCAGCATTCGGCAGTGCGGTTCACGCCGCGGGCGATTTCCTTCCCGTCGAGCACGAGTATCGCCGCAATCGGCGTGTCGGCAGGGTCGATGCCCTTCTCTGCAACGGCGAACTCGCGCGCGGCCCGCATCCAGGTTTCATCATCGCTCATGCAAGGCCCAACGCAGCGGGCGGGATTATTTTCCGAGCGCTTCGACGACGAGACCCGGGTCATCGGTGAAGACGCCGTCCACGCCCTGCACCTTGAGCAGGGTGACCATGCCGAGCACGTCACCCGTGCCATTCTCCGCCGTGCCGCGCTTCAGGACCGGCGGCAGGAAGGCATTCTCCTTCCGCAGCGTCCACGCATGCAGCTTCAGCCCTGCCTCGTGCACGTCGCTGACGAGTCCGGTGGGAATGCCATCGGGGCCAAACAGCAGGCGTATGTCCGCGCCGATACCGTCGGCATAGCTCGCAATTTCCTTCAGCCCGCTGGGCGTAAGCATGTCGAGGTAATAGAGGGCTGGCTCGTCAGCGGGTCCCCCTTCGCCCTTCACCAGAAGGATCAGTGGCACGTCGACCATCTTGTTCAATCGCCGCAGCGTTCCGACCTCGAAGCACTGGATGAAGACCGGATCGTCGGCATCGTCGAGGTCCGCCTGGCGCAGTGCCGTCACCAGGAGGTCGACGGTGTCGATCCCGGCTTCCTGCAACAGGAAGTTGGGGTGCTTCAGCTCGGGATAGATGCCGATCCTGCGCCCCGTCTCTGCCTCCTTGGCGCGGACAAGGGTCAGGATCTCCTCGAAGGTCGGCACGGTATAGAGCCCGTCGAAGCGCGCATTGGCCGTCCGCAAGGTCGGCAGGCGTTCCTTTGCGCGCAGGGTTCGCAGCTCGGCAATCGTGAAGTCCTCGGCGAACCAGCCACTGACGAGCTTGCCATCGATCGTCTTCGAACGGCGGCGGTCGGCGAACTCTTCAAGCGCGCCCACATCGGTCGTGTCGGACAATTCGTTTTCGTGCCGCGCGACGAGGACATTGTCCTTTGTCGCCACCAGATCGGGCTCGATGTAGTCCGCGCCCTGGTCGATGGCGCGTTCGTAGGCCGCCAGCGTGTGTTCGGGCCGTTCGCCGCTGGCGCCGCGATGGGCGATGACGAGCATGTCGCCCGCCGAGACCGGAATCGCGGTTACCGCCCCAATCAGCGCAACCGTTAATCGAATCTTGACGGTGATCTGCGAAATTCCACCAGTCATGTTCAAGAAGCTTCTCCTTGCGACGGCAATCGTGCTCGGCCTCATCTACGGGTCTGGCAGCGATCTCGCGTCGGTCAAGCGCTCGATCACCGGTGCCGCAAACGAAAATGCGCGTTCGTTCACCAATGGCGACAATGAAGGCTGGGGCAGCAACAGCGGCTACTGACGCCTGAGCGTCGCGATCGCCGATCTCGCCGCAGCGAGACGCACCTCACCCGTCCCCGAAATCCGCTCGAACGGCACGCCGGCATCGATGAGGACCGCCTCGACGATGGCGGCGAAGCGCGCATGTTCGGCCGGATCGGCAAAGAAGCGCGTCCCGTCATCGACCCATGGCAGGTCAGGTTCCATCAGCAGGTAGAGGTCCGCCTTTTCCTGCTCCATCAGTTCGGCGGGTCGGTCGCCGAGCAGCACTTCGCACCAGGCGGCGGTCACCAGCGCGTCGGTATCGACCAGCAGAACCGGTCCCGCCCAGCGCGCCGAGGCCTGTGTCATGGCCTGCTGTGCCCGGCCGATCAGCAGGAGGTCTGCCCGCGTAAGGGCCTCACGATGCACCTCGCAATGGCTGCGCCCGTATTCGGGCACCCAGATCGTGCCCAGTTCGGGTGCAAGCTGTGCTGCGAGTGTCGATTTGCCCGTGCTTTCCGCCCCGTGGAGGCAGACCGTCTTACGGTAGTGATCCCTCACCGGCTCCGGCAGGTAAGACCAATGCCCAGCCGGGTCCGCCCTGACCGCACTGGCGGAGAGCGACGATACTGCGTCCCTGGCCTCGAGTATCCGCCCACCCAGTGGCACGAAGAAGCCGCCGACCTGGGTCGCGAGTTCAAGCCCGTATTCCTCGCCCGCGAAGAGGTAGTCGATCGGCTCGGGATGGACAGTAGCGACAATGCCCGCCCAGATCGGCCAGAAATCGGGGCTTTCGGAGGGTTCCTGCGGCACCACGTCGCCGTGACCGACGACGCGGCAGGAGGGAAACATCCCGCGCATCCAGTCGAGCCGCCGTTCGCCCGGGATCGGGTCATCGGGCAGCCAGCAGACCAGCACCGTGAGCTCATCGACAAGCTTCGCCGCCGCCTCGACAAGGGCGACATGCCCCGCGTGCGGCGGCATGAACTTGCCGAGCAGGAAGCCGCGCGTGGTCAAGCGACGGCTTCGGAACTGCGCTCGGCGCGCATCCACTGGACGAGGCCCAGCGTGGCGAGCACGAGGAAGGCGACATAGAGGCCCGCAGTCAGGTGAAGGTCGCGGATGATGTAGAGAGCGACGGACCCGATATCGATGACGATCCACAGCACCCAGTTCTCGATCCGGCGATAGGACAGAAGGACCTGCGCAACCACGCTCGCCCCGGTGATCGCAGCATCGGCGAAGGGCATGACGGCATCGGTCAGCTTGTGCATCAGCGTGCCGAGCGACAGCGTGATCACCGCAACCAGCACGAGCGAGATGATGCGCGAAGGCCAGCCCATCCAGCGCACTGCGACCGGCTGGACCATGCCGCCTGCCCGCGCCCAGAGGTACCAGCCCCACGCCTGCACGAAGAAGAAGAAGACCTGCAGCCCGGCCTCGCCGTAGAGCTTGGCCTCGAAGAAGATTTCGGCATAAAGCGCGACCATCGCCATGCCGAAGGGGTAGTTCCAGATGCTCCGCCGCACGAGCAGGCCGACATTGGCCAGCCCCAGGGCGACGGCAACCAGTTCGAGAGTGTTCACCGGCCCTCGCTCAATCCAGCGCCGCAGCCCATGCCGCCGGATCGAAGCCGACCAGGACC
The DNA here is from genome assembly GCF_041021145.2 of Qipengyuania sp. RANM35. Lineage (NCBI taxonomy): Bacteria > Pseudomonadati > Pseudomonadota > Alphaproteobacteria > Sphingomonadales > Erythrobacteraceae > Qipengyuania > Qipengyuania sp. RANM35. Next base: position 2,231,403 of record NZ_CM196433.1, read on the forward strand.
TGGTCACCATGTTCGACCACGGGGCGCTTTATAATGCTCGGCTGCGCGACCATCAGGGCGATGGCCTTGTCCCGGTCGATCCCTTCGCGCGCCGCATCGGGCAGCTTGCGGAAGGTCGTTCCGCGGCGGTTGAGCAGGGCCTCCCATCCCACGACATCGGCCCATTCGCCGAGGCGGGCAGCGTTGGCCCCTTCCTTCTTGTAGTCATGGAAGGTGTAGTCGAACCCCTGCCCCTCGAGCCAGGTGCGCGCCTTCTTGACCGTGTCGCAGTTGGGAATGCCGTAGAACTGGATAGTCATGTCTCTCTTTCGCTGAAGCGGTGTATCCGTGGCTCGGGGCAGGCGAAAAGGGTGTATTCGGCGTAATACTCTTCACGTCCCTTGCGCTGGACCATCCGGTGCTCGGCAACGCGGCCCCAGGCACGGGCAGAGGCCTCATCGTCCCACTCGCTGATCGCGACGACTTCGCCATCGTCGGCGACGTAGGACTTGAACGAGCGGTAGCCCGGCTGTTCGCGTGCCATTTCCTCCATCGCATCGGCATCGGCGGAATAGGCGGCGGCATCCATGTCCGCACGCTTGCGATTGCGGAAGACGACAAGGAAAATCAGACCCTCCCCAGATGCGCATCGGCGATGCCGGCGCCCAAAAACCGGCAGCGGCCACATCGCCTGTACCGGTCGCTTGTAGTGCCCGGCGAGTGCCATGACCGCCTTGCGATTGGAATAGGCGTGTAGGTGGATCGCGCCGAAAAGCCTATCGCGCGAACCAGTTTTGACACAGTCCATGAATGCGCAAGCCACCACGACCGCTCAACCTTGAGGCGGACTACCCTGCAACCATCTTGGCAAAGCGGACGGGGCCGCGCTAGCGACGTGGCGGGCACGCGAAGAGATGGGGGTGGGATGATGTCCTTGGCACGGCACCGCGCTGTCAGCGCGATAATCTATTATTTTGCCATCGGGGCCGCCGTGCCGGTCATTGCACTGATCGCGCTCGCCGGCGGCTGGCTCATCGGCCCCCTTCTCCCGGAAGACTACGAGTTTTTCGCTGCGCTTGGCGTGCTGCTCCTCGCGTTCTGGGGGGCGCTGGTAATGTTCGGCAAGCTCCGTCGCTGGCGCGCAAACAGCTATTTCCGCAGCCAGTTCAGATCATTTCGCGGCGAGCGCGTCCCTGCCTACAGCCTCATCTCGGCCAAGACCGGTTGGTTCGACATCTCATGGAATGATGCGCGGACGACCCAGTTGGGCCTCTCAGACGAAGAAATGTTCTTCATTGAGGTGGCCGATACCAGCCCTGTCCATGCGGCCAACGGCGGGAAGATCCAGCGGCATCCGGGCCGCGAGGAAAACTGGCGCTTCAGCCGCGAAGGGCTGCACAGCATCGAGGTGATCGAACGAACCGACGAGGCGATCAAGGCGAATACTTCCGATCCCACCAGCTGGGGCGAGCGCGCGGTCGTCGGTGCGGTTGCACACGTCCTCGGCCGCAAGGTCAGTCACCGGGTCGTACCTAATGTCGCCTTTCTCGTCGTGACTTCGATGGAGCTTGCCGAGAATGGCGAGCGGACCGTGCGCGAACAGGCGACTTTCGCGATTCCCAGCGAAATCGATGACCAGGCATTCGAATTGATGGGAGTAAGGGACGGCAAGTTCGACCCGTCCGCCCTGCAGCAGGCAATGGACTTCGCGGTCGGGAAAGGGGTCGGTGAACTGACGAACGAAGGGAAGGAACTCCTGCGTACCATCGTGGGGAATTCGACCATGGATGTCGTCGACGGAATCCTGGATCTCAAATCCGATTTCGACTTCGTCGTCGGTCTCGGCAAGTCGACCATCGGCAGCCTCGAGGGAGCCCGTGGCAGGGCAATGGCCAGGCTCATTGCCGAACGCTTGCGCGCGTGGTCGGGGCTTTCCGCAGTCGGAGTGACCGCGATCAACGCCTAGCGGGTCAGATGCGCATCGGCGATGGCGACGGCGAGCGCGTCGGCGGCATCGGCGCCGGCAATCGTCGCGCCCGGCAGCAGCACTTTCAGCATGGCCTGGACCTGCTGCTTTTCCGCCCCGCCCGTTCCCACGACCGCCTTCTTCACCAGCCGTGCAGCGTGTTCGTTGACCGCAACCCCGGCCATTCCGCATGTCGCCAAAACCGCTCCGCGCGCCTGCGCCAGCTTGAGCGTCGACTGCGGGTTCTTGTTGAGATAGACCTCCTCCGCTGCCGCGCGATCGGGACGATAGGCGGCGATGACCTCGACCAGCGCCGCCTGCAGGGTCGCCAGGCGAACCGTCATCGGAGCACTGGCATCGGTCGGCACCTGCCCGTTGGCGACATGCGAGATGCGTGCGCCTTCGGCCCTGATCACGCCCCAGCCGGTGCAGCTGAGCGAGGGATCGAGGCCAAGGATGATCACAGCCTGATCCCAAGGCGCGGTCCCCACTGGACCATGCCGAGATAGAGCACGACCGTCAGCACGCAGCCGAGCACCAGCGCCGCCCAGAAGTTCACGCCGTTTCGCAGCATGACCGGGATGGCGAGGAACATCGGCAGGCTGGGCAGGACGAACCAGAAGGTCGCCTGTGCATGCTGCGCCATGTTCTCCGCATCCGGGCGGGCGAACCACAGGAATACCATGCCGAGGATCGAGATCAGCGGGAGGCTGGCGACCAGCGCCGCAGCAGCCGGCAACCTGCGCCCGATCTCCGCAATCGCCGCGATCATGACGCCGGCCAGCAGCGCCTTCGCGACGAAAGCGAGCATCAGCCCAGCTTCTCCATGATCTCGTCCGAGATCTCGTAATTGCCCCAGACGGTCTGCACGTCGTCGTCATCGTCAAGCGTGTCGACGAGCTTCAGCAGTGTCGCCGCGCCACCTTCGTCCATGTCGACGGTAATGGTGGGCTTCCACGCCAGCTTGACGTTCTCGGCCTCGCCCAGCGTCTTTTCCAGATTGCCTGCGACTTCGTGCAGCGCATCGGACGCGGTCCAGATGGTGTGGCCGTCTTCGGAACTCTCGACATCGTCCGCGCCGGCTTCGATCGCAGCTTCGAGGACTTTCTCCTCGTCGCCGACGCTCGCCGGGTATTCGATCAGGCCGAGGCGTTCGAAACCGTGGCTCACCGAACCTTCCGAACCGAGGTTGCCTCCGTTCTTACTGAAGGCGGTGCGAACGTTGGTTGCGGTGCGATTGCGGTTGTCGGTCAGCGCTTCGACGATCAGCGCAACGCCGCCCGGGCCATAGCCTTCGTAGCGAACCTCTTCGTAGTTCTCGCCGTCATTGGCAGATGCCTTGTCGATCGCGCGCTGGATATTGTCCTTCGGCATCGACTGGGCCTTGGCCGCATTGACCGCGAGGCGCAGGCGGGGGTTCATGTCCGGGTCGGGCATGCCCATCTTGGCGGCGACGGTGATCTCGCGGGAAAGCTTGGAAAACATCGCCGAGCGCTTCTTGTCCTGCGCGCCCTTGCGGTGCATGATGTTCTTGAATTTGGAATGGCCTGCCATGGTTTCGCTTTTGCGTTGGTCGTGGTTGGAAGTGTTCTCGTCAGAGATTCTCGGGGGTGGCCTTAGCCGCATGGAAGCAATTACCACAAGTGGTCAGGCGCACCTCGCGCCCGCCAATTCGCTACGCGGTGAATGGTCGCGCTTTTTCGCCTTCCTGAAACGGCCCACGCTCCCCGACGGGGCCGCGCCGATGCAACAGTCGAGCTTCATCGCGGTTGGGCGGATGCTGGTGCTCGACCTGATCATCATGGTCGTGCTGCTGGGGGCGGCATTTGGCGTGATGGCTCTGGGGGTGAACATCCCCAAGACCGCCATTTCGGGCATGGACATGACGCCGCAGCTTGCCTTTGCTGCCATCGTCTTTGCCCCCGTCGCGGAGGAGATTGCCTTCCGCAGCTGGCTTTCGGGACGCCCCGGCCACGTGCTCTTCATCATCCTGGCGCTTGTCGCCCTGGCAATCGTGGGTGCAAGCGGTGCGGCGAGCGCGCAACAGGTCAATCCCGTCACAGGCGGCATTGCGCTGGTGGTCTTCCTCGCCGGTCTGGTCGGCCTGTGGGTTCTGCGCGGCCGCGATGCCATGGGCTGGTTCCAGAAGCTCTTCCCGCTGTTCTTCTGGTTCAGCGCCATGGCCTTCGCCGGCATCCACCTGCTCAACTTCTCGGTCGAGAACATGGCGACGATCCTGCCGCTGGTCCTGCCGCAGTTCGTGATCGGGCTGGTGCTCGGCTATCTGCGCGTGAACTACGGCCTGTGGTCGAACATCATGCTCCACATGCTGCACAACGCGGCATTCATCACGCTGGTGGCGGTGGCCGGCAGCGCCGGGGCCTGATCAGATCCTGACCGCGGTCCCGGTCACCGAGACCATCAGCATCGAGCCCTTGGCCCCGACGACCTCGTAGTCGAGATCGACGCCGACCACGGCATTGCCGCCGCGCTGGTCGCACTGCGCCTGCAGCTGCTGGATCGCATCGGCGCGGGCACTCCCGAGAACGCGCTCATAGCTTCCCGCACGCCCGCCGAAGAAATCCCGGAATCCGGCGAACACATCGCGGAACACGTTGGCGCCGACGATCACTTCGCCGGTGACGAGGCCGAGATACTCCTGGATCGGATGGCCCTCGATCGTCGGCGTGGTGCTGACGAGGATCACCCGGCGGTGCGGCAATTGCGATGCCATGGCAGATTACTCCCCTCTTAATCCGGTTCAGCCGATGCCGAGCGCGGCCTTGTAGGTATCGAGAATTGTTTCCATCTCGCGGCGGTCGTCGGGCTTCATCTTACGCAGGCGGACGATCTGGCGCATGATCTTGGTGTCGTAACCGACAGCCTTGGATTCGGCATAGACGTCGCGGATGTCGTCGGCGATGCCCTTCTTCTCTTCCTCGAGGCGTTCGATGCGCTCGATGAGAAGGCGCAGGCGGTCGTCGGTGGCTTCGGCCATTTGGGAAATACTCCGGTGATGTGAGAATCGCCACGCGGGCGGATGGCAGGTTCGATAGCCAGAGCATGGCCCCGGGTGAAGGGTCCGAATCCCTAATCCTGTGCGTTTTTGGCGAGGCTCGCTTCCATGCGCGCCAACTGCTCCTCCGTCGCGGGTGACTGCCGCGTCGCCTTCCATTCGTCCTGCGGCATGCCGTGGATGAGCTCGCGTGCTGCCAGCTTGTCGCCCTCGAAGCCTGCATCGATGATCCAGTCGGCGAGGCAATTGCGGCAGAAGCCTGCGAGCCCCATCAGATCGATGTTCTGTGCATCGTGGCGATGGCGCAAATGGCGCACCAGCCGACGGAACGCCGCTGCCGCTACGGCATCGGGAAGATCGTCGAGCGCCTCTGTATTCGTATCCATTGCGTACTTGTCCTTGAGTTGCCGCAAGCCTGTGCCATAGGCGGTAGCCATGGAAAAGCTCGATCCCCGGCGCGTCGACCCGCGCGGTCGCAAGGTCAAGATCCTCGCCACCGTCGGTCCCGCCAGCCGTTCGCCCGAAATGCTCGCCCGCCTGTTCATGGCCGGCGTCGATGCCTTCCGGGTCAACATGAGCCACGGCGAACACGCCGATCACGAGGCGACGATCCGGGCGATCCGCGCGATGGAAAAGGAATTCCATCGCCCCATCGCGATCCTTGCCGACCTCCAGGGTCCCAAGCTGCGGGTGGGCAAGTTCAAGGACGGGCAGGCGGTCATCCGCCATTCGGGCCACTTCACGCTCGACCGCAATCCCGAACCGGGTGACGAAACCCGCGTCGAGCTGCCGCATCCCGAACTTTTCGGGCTGCTCGAAAAGGGTCAGCGCCTGCTGATCAACGACGGCAAGATCCGCCTGCGCGTGATCCGCGCCGACGAAAACGAGATCCTCTGTTCGGCCGAGGTCGGCGGGGTCATTTCCGACCGCAAGGGCGTAAACGTGCCCGATGCGGAAGTGCCGATACCGGCGCTGACCGACAAGGATCGCAAGGACCTTGCCTTCGCCATCCAGCAAGGGGTCGACTGGATCGGCCTCAGCTTCGTCCAGCGTCCCGAGGACTTGGCTGAAGCCCGCAAGCTCATGGGCGGCTACGGCGCACTGTGCGCCAAGATCGAAAAGCCGATGGCGGTGCGCCGGCTCGACGAAATCATCGAACAGTCGGACGGCATCATGGTTGCCCGCGGCGACTTGGGCGTCGAGCTGGAGCCGCAGGAAGTCCCGCCGCTGCAGAAGAAGATCGTCAACAAGGCGCGCATGGCGGGCAAGCCGGTGATCGTGGCGACGCAGATGCTCGAAAGCATGATCGAGAGCCCTGCCCCGACCCGCGCCGAGGTCTCCGACGTCGCCAATGCCGTCTATGACGGTGCCGACGCAGTCATGCTCTCGGCCGAGACCGCCGCCGGCGACTGGCCCGAAGAGGCGGTGACCATCATGCATCGCATCGCCCGTCAGGTGGAGCGTGACGAGAGCTACCTTTCGCGCGTGCGCTTCCTCGACACGCCGCCCGACAGCACCACGGCCGACGCGCTGGCCCACGCCTGCATGACCGTGGCCGACACGGTGAACATTTCGGCCATCACGGTCTTCACCGGCTCGGGCTCGACCGCGCGCCGCGTTGCCCGTGAACGGCCTTCGGTTCCGATGCTGGTGCTGACGCCGAGCATGAAGACCGCGCGCCGCCTCGGCCTGCTCTGGGGCGCCCACGCGGTCGCGACCAAGGACATCGGCAGCTTCGAGGAGATGATCGCCAAGGGCAAGCGCATGGCCCTGCGCCACGGTTTCGGCGAAGCTGGCAGCAAGCTCATCGCGCTCGCCGGCGTCCCCTTCGGCACGCCCGGTTCGACCAACCTCATGCACGTCGTCACGGTGTCCGGCGACGAGCTGGACAAATACGGCGACTGACGCGCTTGGGCTTGCTCAACGGACTGTTCGGCGCTGGCCGCAACGCCGAAAGGGTCCTGGCCGACTACGCGCCGCTGGAATGGCCCCATCCCCGCGAAGGTATCCACCTGTCCGCAGGAGAGCGCGCCGCGAACCTCGCCTACTTCCTGTTGGTCAAGGATGCACGCGTCGAGCTGGTGACGGGTGCGCTGGCAGACCTGGGCGTGGAGGTCCCTCCACCGTCACAAGCGGATGAGGCGTCGGGAACATCCGTCAGGCTTCACGACCTTGCCCACAGCACGCTCTGCAAGATCAAAGGCTTCGGGAAGATCTGTGCACCCGACTGGCGCGACAGGCCCGTATCCGGTCGTGAAGCACGGCTCCTGTCCTTCGCCTGCGATCTCGGAATCTATTGCGGCGAGGCCGCGGTGGAGACCCGGGACTTCGCGTGGACAATCGACGACACGAAGTACAAGCCCGGCAATGCCATGACGACGCAGGGCAATGTCGTGATTTGCAAGAAGGTGCCCTTCGATCCGAAGCCGATCGATCGCTTCATCGATATCATCGCCCACCCGGTCTACACCGTGCATGACGAGGACCGGATCCGCCAAGGCAAGGGCCTCGCCTGGGTCAACGGGTTCAGTTTCCTCGATGACCTGACCAGCGGCCGTCACGGCTGACTCCGGAACGCAAGGGTCAGGCAGCGCCCGCCGTACGTTCCTTCATGATCCGCTTGTTGCGCGCTTCAAGCGTGCGGAACGCCTTGAACATGGAAAGGTCGGGATCGGTCCGCCCCTGGTGACCGAGCAGCCAGAGCTGTTCGTAGAACCAGTAGATGCCGGCAAAACTGTTGATCGCCTTGACCATCTGGAAGCGCTTCAGAAAGGCGAGCCAGTCGGGCAGGAGGTCGAGCCTGTCCTCGTAGCGCGCGAGTTGCGTCTCGCCGGCCAGCAGCCGGGCAGCAGCATCGGTATCGACGCACATCGGACGCCCGATGCCGATGACATCGGCAGCGCCGCTGTCGAGCGCCTGCTCCATCGCCGCGCGCGTGCGGAAGCCGCCAGTCACCATCAGGGGCACCGAAACCTCGGCCTGCATCGCTTTTGCGAAGTCGACGAAATAGGCCTCGCGCGCCAGGGTCGAAGGCGCGACGTTCTGCTTTTCCTCGTCCTCCATGCCCGAAACGCCAAGCAGCTTGGGTTGCTCGTAGGTACCGCCGGAAATCTCGATCAGGTCGACCGAGGCCGCCTCGAGCCACTTCACCACCTGCAGGCTGTCGCCGAAGTCGAACCCGCCCTTCTGGAAGTCGGCGCTGTTGAGCTTGACCGAGATCGGGAACTCCGGTCCGACCGCAGCGCGCACCGCCGCGACGATCTCGAGCAGGAAGCGCGCGCGGTTTTCCAAACTGCCGCCATATTCGTCGCTGCGCAGGTTCACGCGCGGCGAGAGGAATTGCGAGATGAGGTAGCCATGTGCGCCGTGGATCTGCACGCCGGTGAAGCCTGCCTCCTTGAGCGCACGCGAGGCGATGGCCCAGCGATTGACGAGGTCGGCAATCTCCTCCCGCGTAAGCGGTGTCGGCCTGGCGAACTGCCCGCCGGGGAGCGCCAGCTGCACGTCGGACGACGACTTGGGATGCGGATTGACCAGCTTCTGGGTCTGGCGCCCGCCATGGCTGATCTGGGCCCAGAAGTGGTTGCCGCCGCGCGTTGCCCCCTTGGCCCAGCTGGCGAGGCGGCGTTTCATGTCCTCGTCCGGCTCGCGGTCGATGACGACGTTGCCGGGGCGTTCGAGATGATCCTTGTCGACGATGACATTGCCCGACAGCAGCATTCCCGCGCCGCCATCGGACCAGATGCCGTAGAGCCGCTCGAGCTCGTGGGTCGGGCGTCCGTCGGGAGTCGCCATCCCTTCGGTCATGGCGGCCTTTGCAATGCGGTTCGACAGCACTGCACCGCAGGGCAGCGTGAGTTCCGAAGCCAGTGTCACCGCCATGCAATCCTCCCCTATTGTGCGGCGGCGGCCTCCAGCCGTTCGCGCGCACGCTGTTCCCCGATGAGCGGCAACAGTTCGCCCATGTCGGGCCCGTGGTCCATACCCGTCAGCGCCTGGCGCAGCGGCAGGAATAGCTGCTTGCCCTTGCGTCCTGTCGCCTCCTTGAGCGCAGCCGTGAGGGCGTGCCACGGGTCGTCGCCCCAGCTGAGGGTCTGCGCCGCCAGAGAGAGGTAGTCACGATCCTCGTCCGGGAACGCGGGCTGGTCGATCGGACCGGTCACGATCCGCCACCATTCCGCTGCCTCGTCGATGTGGGCGAGATTGGGCCGGATCGCGTGCCAGCCGGCCTCGTCGATGCCTTCGGGCAGGCGATGCGCGATGCGGTCGAAATCCATGTGATGGACCAGCGCGGTATTGAGGCGTTCGAGCTCGGCATCGTCGAACCGGGCGGGGGCGCGGCCAAAGGTGGAGAGGTCGAAGGTATCGATCAGAACCTGCCGGTCGGCGATCGGTTCGACCGGTTGCGAAGTACCGAGCCGCGCCAGCAAAGCGACAATCGCTTCGGGCTCGATGCCGCGCTCGCGGAAAGCATCGCAGCCCAGCGAACCGAGCCGCTTCGACAGCTTGCCCTCACTCCCGACAAGCAATGCCTCGTGCGAAAAATGCGGAATTTGCTGCGCCGGATAGAGTGCAGCAATTAGTGCGGTAAACATCTGAATTTGAACCGCAGTATTGCTTACATGGTCTTCGCCGCGAAGGACATTCGTAACGCCCATGTCGCAATCATCGACCGCGCTCGGCAACATGTAGAGCCAGCTCCCATCGGCGCGCCGGATGACCGGGTCGGACAATTGGGCGGGGTCGAATTTCTGCGGACCGCGGACACCATCTTCCCACGCGATCGGCTCGGCATGATCGAGCTTGAAGCGCCAATGCGGGGCAATCCCTTCCGCCTCCTTGGCCGCGCGATCCGCGTCGGACATCGCCAGCGCCGCGCGGTCATAGATCGGGGGAAGGCCGCGACCGAGCTGGATCTTCCGCTTCAGCTCCAGTTCCTGCGCGGTCTCGTAACAGGCGTAGATGCGTCCGGCATCGCGCAGCGCAGCAAAGGCGCGCTCATATACCTCGAAGCGCTGCGACTGCCGCTCCTCGCCGTCAATAGCGATGCCCAGCCAGGCAAGATCCGCACGGATCGCCTCGACATATTCCTCGCGGCTGCGCTCGGCATCGGTGTCGTCGATGCGCAGCAGGAAACGCCCGCCATTCTTTCTCGCCAGCATCCAGTTGTGCAGCGCGGTGCGGATATTGCCGACATGGAGCCGTCCGGTCGGAGACGGGGCAAAGCGGGTTGTGAACGTCATGCGCCGCCCGATAGCCGAGCCTGCGGGCTATTGCGAGAACAGCGTTACGGAGTGACCGCCACCGCTGAATTCCAGAGCGTTGGCCGGCGTGCGACGCACTTTCTCGACGCTCGAGAACGCCTCCGAGAGACGCCCGTACTCGGGCGTCACAAGCGGAAGGCAGCTGACGATGCTACCGTCCTTGTTCTTCTGGGGTCCGTATCGCGGATCGCGCTCCAGCCTCAGGTCACCGTGCGAGAGGGTATAAGACCACACAGAACCGAGGCATTTGGGCTCGAAGGAGATGGTATCCTCGCCAATCGAGACGGCCATTCCGGTCGGGGAGTTCGGGTCCTCTCCGTCGATCCCGGCGAGGCGATATTCGCCGACGATGGTCTCGGGAATTTCTCCCGCCGGTTCGACTGCGACCTGTGTGATTTCCGGCTGCGCGACAGGGCCATGCGTTTGGCTATCGTCCGCCGGGGTGCAGGCACCGGAAACGAGCACACACGCCAACACAGCGCGCTTCATGCGACTTGCCCGCCGCGGCGCTGGTTCGCATTCCTGCGGGCCTTGCGATATTCGAGCACGACCGAGCCCTTGTCGGCGAGAGCGGCTTCCGCCGCCTCCGCCGTCGCGAAGGTTTCGCCCGGAGCCGGCTTGCAGATCAGGAAACCCTGGGCCTCATTACAGCCGAGCTTGCGCAACAGGTCGAGCTGGCGGCGGTTCTCGATCCCCTCGGCCGTGGTCGCGATGCCCATCGCTTCGGCCATGCGCGTGATGCTCGAGACGATTGCCTGGCTGTCGGCATCGTCTTCCAGCCGCTGGACGAAATTGCGGTCGATCTTGATGCGGTCGAAGCGGAACTGCTGGAGATAGCCGAGCGATGAATAGCCAACGCCGAAATCGTCGAGGGCAATCCGTGCGCCGAGCCCGCGCAGCTTGTTGAGCGTCGTCGTCGCTGCCTCGCCCTGCTGCATCAGGACATGCTCGGTGATTTCGAACTCGATCCTTTCCGCGGCAATCCCGCTGGTATGGATCGCCTGGGCGACCAGGGCCGCGAGATGCGGGCTGCGCACCTGTGTAGGCGAAAGGTTGATCGCGATGCGGAAATCGCCCTGCCATGCCGCGGTTTCTGCCAGCGTCTGGCGGATCACCCATTCGCCGACCGGAATGATGAGGCCACTGTTCTCAGCTATGTCGAGGAATTCGGCGGGACCGATGACGCCCCGGCGCGGGTGATGCCAGCGCAAAAGGGCCTCGTATCCCGTGGTCGCCCCCGTATCGAGGTCGATGGTGGGCTGGTAATGGATCCTCAGCTGGCCGCGCGCGATGGCTTCGCGCAGGTCGGTTTCGAGTTCGCGCCGGTCACGCGCTTCGCGGTCGAGAGCGGGCTCGAATATCGCCAACGTGTCCCGGCCCTTTTTCTTGGCTGCAAAGAGCGCGAGGTCGGCGCGGCGCATGAGTTCCTCTGCATCGCAATCGCCATCGAAACAGCGCGCCACCCCGATGCTGGTCGAAACGCGGTAATGGTGTCCCTCGATCTCGTAGGCTTCGCGCACGACCGAGAGGAAGCGGTGGGCACGTTCGATGAGCATGCCCATACCGGCGCGGGTTTCGATGAGGACCGCGAACTCGTCCCCGCCCAAGCGCGCCACGAGATCGTCGGCGCGCACTTCCTGTTCCAGCCGGGTGCCCACCTCGCGCAACAGCCGGTCACCGACGAGGTGCCCGCGGGTATCGTTGATCGACTTGAAATCGTCGAGATCAAGATAAAACAGCGCCACGTTCGCCCCCCGTCCTTCGCTGGCGCCAAGCATCACGCGCAACCGCTCGTTGAAGAGGTAGCGATTGGCGAGGCCCGTAAGGTTGTCGTAGTGCGCCATGAAGGCGACGCGCTCTTCGATCATGCGATCGTTGGTCACGTCGCGGGCGACGCCACCCATCCGGCCGTCGGGACGCGCGCGGGCCGAGAGCCTCCAGAACCGCGTTTCTCCGTCAATCCTCAGCTTGACCAGCAGGTCGCGGAACGGGCTCTGCTCGATCAGGTGGCGAGCCAGGCGATCACGCTCCTCCCCCTTCTGGAACAGCGACAGCAGGGACTTGCCTTCCATCCTGTCGATATCGCTGCCCGCCGCCGCGGCGAACCGCGCGCTGACGTCGCGCATGTTGCCTCGCGGACCCGTCGTCCAGAGCCAGTCGGACGACTGCTCCTCGTATTCGTGGAGCAGCATTGAGACCGTATCGGCTGTGGCCGCGTATTCGATCTCCGCACCTATCGAAGCGATGAACTGGCTCTCGATGCGCTGGACCGCCTGCCACAAGGTGAAGGCATAGACCACAAGCAAGGCAAGCAGCGGCCAGGCGGCGAGGCCGGCAACCATATAAGCGGTGCCCGCGAGGCCTGCACCAAGTGCCGCGATGTGGACGTAGGCAGCTACGGGAATGGCACGGTGCATCAGCAGCACCCCAACGAACATCGCTGTCCCCACACATGCCAGCGCCGCGACCGGTCCGCCCTGCCCGCTTGCGGCGAAGACCGGCAGGCCGATACCCCATGCGAGGCTGACCGCCGACATTGCCATCGCGGTCAGGCGCAGTCGCCGGGAGAGATAGGCCTCGTCAGTAGAGGTGAGGTCCGAAGTCATGGAAATGCCAAGGCGCAGCAGCACGGCAAGAATTAGTGCGGTCGCCCAGATCACCATCGCCACATTGCGGAAGCTGCCATGGAAAACGCCGAGAAGAACGGCCGCCGATGCAAGGCTTGACGCGACGGCTCCCGGTGCACCGGCACTGGCCGCCGTCAGCCGGCGGGAGAGGACCTTGAGGCGCATGGCCTCGGTTTGGGTGGCTGTTCCGTTCATTGCCCCTCGGCGCACAAGGCCAGCCTGGCCCGGTGCAGTCCAGATTATTGCGGCAATCGAAGCCGTTACGCAATCCTCAACCCTCGGCAGCACGGGTGAACCCCGGCCCTCATCCCAAGAAAAAGGGCCCCGCGGATTGCTCCGCGAGGCCCGATTCAACCCTTACGGTCGGGTCGGCTTATTCGCCGTCGCTCGCTTCGGGGTTCAGGTATTCGCCGGCATCTGCGTCGGTGCCGTGGGTTTCGCCTTCCATCACCGCCAGCGGATCGTCGCCGATGGCAGCTTCGGGACCCTGGGCGAGTTCGGCAGCATGCTCTTCCTCGGCAGTGTTGGCAGCAATGATGGCTTCCTGCGCCCGCTTCCAAGAGGCACGCAGCGCGGCGTCGCGGCTGGAGGCTGTGATGCGCATGCGGTTCATGCCCGCGCCGGTACCGGCGGGGATGAGACGGCCGACGATCACGTTCTCCTTGAGACCGATCAGCGTGTCCTTCTTGCCCTCGACTGCCGCCTGCGTGAGCACGCGGGTGGTTTCCTGGAAGGAAGCCGCCGAGATGAACGAACGCGTCTGGAGCGAAGCCTTGGTGATACCGAGGAGGATCGGCGTGCCGACGGCAGGCTGCTTGCCCTTGGCCAGCTTCGAGTTCACCTCGTTCAGTTCTTCCGCATCGACCTGCTCGCCCGGCAGCAGCACGGTATCGCCACCGTCGGTGATCTCGACCTTCTGCAGCATCTGGCGAACGATCACCTCGATGTGCTTGTCGTTGATCTTCACGCCCTGGAGTCGGTAGACTTCCTGGATCTCGTTCACGAGGTATTCGGCCAGAGCCTCCACCCCGAGGACTTCGAGGATGTCGTGCGGGTTGGGCGAGCCCGAGATGAGCGTGTCGCCCTTCTTCACGAAGTCGCCTTCCTGGACGTCGATCACCTTGGTCTTGGGGATCAGGTATTCCACCGGATCACCCTCTTCCGGGATAATCGCGATCTTGCGCTTGGCCTTGTACTCGCGAACGAATTCGATCTTGCCCGAAATCTTGGCGATGATCGAATTGTCCTTGGGCAGGCGGGCCTCGAAGAGTTCGGCAACACGCGGCAGACCGCCGGTGATGTCGCGGGTCTTCGCCGCTTCGCGCGAGGCACGGGCAAGGATGTCCCCCGCTTCGACCTGCTGGCCGTCCTCGACCGAGAGCACGGTGCCCGGCGCCAGCATGTAGCGCGAGGCTTCGCTCTCGTCCCCTGCATCGTTGAACAGGGTGAGGCGCGGACGAAGGTCGTCCTTCTTGCGGCCGCTGGCACGCATTTCGGTGACCACGCGCTGGGCGATGCCGGTGGCATCGTCGACGCGTTCTTCCATGGTCGTGCCGTCGACGAGGTCCTGGTACTTCACGACGCCCGAGGTTTCGGTGATGATCGGCAGCGAGAACGGGTCCCACTCTGCCAGACGCTCGCCGGTCTTCACCTTGTCGCCGTCCTTGTGCATCAGCACGGTACCGTAGGGCACCTTGTGGATCTCGCGCTCGCGACCTTCGGCGTCGATCACTGCCAGTTCGCCGTTGCGGGCGAGGGACAGGATGCGACCCTTCTTGTCGACGATGGTCGGCATGTCGCGATAGACGACCTTGCCGTCCGAGATCGCCTCGAGGTGGCTGGTCTCGTTGAGCTGCGCGGCACCGCCAATGTGGAAGGTACGCATGGTCAGCTGCGTGCCCGGCTCACCGATCGACTGTGCGGCGATGACGCCGACTGCTTCACCGATGTTCACCGGCGTACCGCGAGCAAGGTCACGACCGTAGCAGGTTGCGCAGACGCCCTGCTGGGCTTCGCAGACCAGCGGCGAGCGGATCTTGGCGACCTGCGTCTCGGCTTCCTCGATGGCCTTGACCATCGGTTCATCGAGCAGCGTGCCGGCCTTGACGATCACTTCGCCGGTCGAGGCATTGACGATGTCCTCGGCCACGGTGCGGCCAAGGATACGCTCGCCGAGCGACGCGATCACCGAACCACCCTGCACGATCGCACGCATTTCCAGCGCCCGTTCGGTCTTGCAGTCTTCCTCGATGATGACGCAGTCCTGCGACACGTCGACGAGGCGGCGGGTCAGGTAACCCGAGTTCGCCGTCTTCAGCGCCGTATCCGCGAGGCCCTTGCGGGCGCCGTGGGTCGAGTTGAAGTACTCGAGGACGTTCAGGCCTTCCTTGAAGTTCGAGATGATCGGGTTCTCGATGATCTCGCCCGACGGCTTGGCCATCAGGCCGCGCATGCCGGCCAGCTGCTTCATCTGTGCCGGGCTACCACGCGCACCGGAGTGCGACATCATGTAGATCGAGTTGATCTCGCCTTCCTTGCCATCCTTGTCGATCGGACGCGAGCGGATCTTGTCCATCATGGCATCGGCCACCTTGTCGCCGCACTGGCTCCAGGCGTCGATGACCTTGTTGTACTTTTCCTGCTGCGTGATCAGGCCGTCCTGGTACTGCTGCTCGTAATCGGCAACCAGCGCCTTGGTGGCTTCGACCAGACCTTCCTTCTCTTCCGGGATGATCATGTCATCCTTGCCGAAGGAGATGCCGGCCTTGAACGCGTGACGGAAGCCCAGCGCCATGATGGCGTCGGCGAACAGCACGGTGTCCTTCTGGCCGGTGTGGCGATAGACCTCGTCGATGACGTCGGCGATGTCCTTCTTGGTGAGAAGGCGGTTGACGATGTCGAAGGGAACCTTGTGGTTCTTCGGCAGGCATTCACCGATCAGCATGCGACCGGCGGTGGTTTCGAACCGCTGCATGCTGATGTTGCCCTGCTCGTCGGCCTGGGGCACGCGGGCAAGGATCTTGGTGTGCAGCGAGACCGCCTTGGTTTCCAGCGCCTGGTGGACTTCGGCCATGTCGGCGAACATCGGCAGCTTCTCGATCTTCTCGCCATTCGGCCCGTCGATGAACTCGGGGGTCTTCTCCTGGCGTTCCATCGACAGGTAGTAGAGGCCGAGGACCATGTCCTGCGAAGGAACGATGATCGGCTTGCCGTTGGCGGGCGAGAGGATGTTGTTGGTCGACATCATCAGGACGCGCGCTTCCAGCTGGGCCTCGAGGCTCAGCGGGACGTGCACGGCCATCTGGTCGCCGTCGAAGTCGGCGTTGAACGCGGCGCAGACCAGCGGGTGAAGCTGGATCGCCTTGCCCTCGATCAGCACCGGCTCGAAAGCCTGGATGCCGAGGCGGTGGAGCGTCGGCGCGCGGTTGAGGAGGACGGGGTGTTCGCGGATGACTTCATCCAGGATGTCCCAGACTTCCTTGCGCTCCTTCTCAACCCACTTCTTCGCCTGCTTGAGCGTCATGCTCAGGCCCTTGGCGTCGAGGCGGGCGTAGATGAACGGCTTGAACAGCTCGAGCGCCATCTTCTTGGGCAGGCCGCACTGGTGCAGCTTGAGCTCCGGACCGGTCACGATGACCGAACGGCCCGAATAGTCGACGCGCTTGCCGAGCAGGTTCTGACGGAAGCGGCCCTGCTTGCCCTTGAGCATGTCGGACAGCGACTTCAGCGGACGCTTGTTGGCACCGGTGATCACGCGGCCGCGACGGCCGTTGTCGAACAGTGCATCGACGGCTTCCTGCAGCATGCGCTTTTCGTTGCGGACGATGATGTCCGGCGCGCGCAGCTCCATGAGGCGCTTCAGGCGGTTGTTACGGTTGATCACGCGACGGTAGAGGTCGTTGAGGTCCGACGTCGCGAAGCGGCCACCGTCGAGCGGCACCAGCGGGCGCAGTTCGGGCGGGATGACCGGGATCACTTCGAGGATCATCCATTCCGGACGGTTGCCGGAATCGATGAAGCTTTCGACGACCTTCAGGCGCTTGATGATCTTGGCGGGCTTGAGCTTCGACTTGGTGGTCGCGAGCTCTTCCAGCAGGTCCTCGCGTTCCTGTTCGAGGTCGAGGTCCATGAGCATGGTCTTGACCGCCTCGGCACCGATGGCGGCGCTGAAGCTGTCTTCACCGTATTCGTCCTGCGCGTCGAGCAGTTCGTCCTCGGTCAGCAGCTGGAACTTCTCCAGCGCGGTAAGGCCCGGCTCGGTGACGATGTAGCTTTCGAAGTACAGTACGCGCTCGAGCTGCTTGAGCTGCATGTCGAGCAGCAGGCCGATGCGCGAAGGCAGCGACTTCAGGAACCAGATGTGCGCGACCGGAGCGGCGAGCTCGATGTGGCCCATGCGCTCGCGGCGGACCTTGGTCACGGTGACTTCGACGCCGCACTTTTCGCAGACGACGCCCTTGTACTTCATGCGCTTGTACTTGCCGCACAGGCACTCGTAATCCTTCACGGGGCCGAAGATGCGCGCGCAGAACAGGCCGTCACGCTCGGGCTTGAACGTGCGGTAGTTGATGGTTTCCGGCTTCTTGATCTCGCCGAAGGACCAGCTGCGAATACGCTCGGGCGACGCGATGCCGATCTGGATCTCGTCGAAGGTTTCCGGCTTGGCGAGCTGGTTGGTGAATTTGGTCAGTTCGTTCATGACTTAATTCCCTAAACGGGTGAATTCTCTGGGGGCGGTATGGAGGGGGCCGAAGCCCGCCTCCTTTATTCCGCCGCCTCCGGCCACTGGTCCTCGTCTTCCTCGTCGCCATGCGACTTGAGTTCGACATTGAGGCCGAGGCTGCGCATTTCCTTGACGAGAACGTTGAAGCTCTCCGGAATGCCGGCCTCGAAGGTGTCGTCGCCCTTGACGATCGCCTCGTAGACCTTGGTACGGCCGATCACGTCGTCCGACTTCACGGTGAGGATTTCCTGCAGCGTGTAGGCCGCACCGTAGGCCTGGAGTGCCCAGACCTCCATCTCACCGAAGCGCTGGCCGCCGAACTGCGCCTTACCGCCCAGCGGCTGCTGGGTGACGAGCGAGTAGGGACCAATCGAACGGGCGTGGATCTTGTCGTCGACGAGGTGGTGCAGCTTGAGCATGTAGATGATGCCCACGGTGACCTTGCGGTCGAAGGCATCGCCCGTGCGGCCGTCGAACAGGACCGACTGGCCCGAGCTGTCGAGACCGGCCTTGCCGAGCTGGATCGTCACGTCGCCTTCGCGGGCGCCATCGAACACCGGGGTGCCCATCGGGACACCGGTCTTCAGATTGGTCGCCAGCTCGACGATCTCGGCCGTCGAACGGGCCTCGATCTCCTCGTGGTACTGTTCGCCGTAGACATCCTTCAGGCGCTCTACCACCGCTTCGGGCGGCTTGGCCTTGGCGTAGTCTTCCGCGGCATTCGGGTTCGCCCGGCGCCATTCCTCGAGCTGCTCGCCGATCTGGTGACCCAGGTTGCGGGCCGCCATGCCGAGGTGCGTTTCGAAGATCTGCCCGACGTTCATGCGCGAAGGCACGCCCAGCGGGTTGAGCACGAGGTCGACGGGGGTACCGTCTTCGAGGAACGGCATGTCCTCGACCGGCAGGATGCGCGAAATCACACCCTTGTTACCGTGACGGCCGGCCATCTTGTCGCCCGGCTGCAGCTTGCGCTTTACCGCGACGAAGACCTTGACCATCTTGAGCACGCCCGGGGCGAGCTCGTCACCGCGCTCGAGCTTCTCCTTGCGGTCCTCGAACTTCTCTTCGATCGTCTTCACCGCTTCGTCGTACTGCGACTTGACGGCTTCGAGCTGGGCCTGGCGACCATCGTCGGCCACCGCGAACTTGAACCATTCGTGGCGGTCGATTTCCTCGAGCAGGCCTTCCGAGATCACCTCGCCCTTCTTCACGCCCTTCGGAGCCGCCGAAGCGGTCTGGCCGAGGAGCATGTCGCGAAGGCGGTTGTAGGTCGCACGGTTGAGGATCGCGCGTTCGTCGTTGGCGTCCTTGCGGAGGCGTTCGATTTCCTCGTTCTGGATCGCACGGGTACGGTCGTCGATCTCGATGCCGTGGCGGTTGAACACGCGTACCTCGACGATCGTGCCGGCAACGCCCGGCGGCAGGCGGAGCGAGGTGTCGCGCACGTCGCTGGCCTTTTCGCCGAAGATGGCGCGGAGGAGCTTTTCTTCCGGCGTCATCGGGCTTTCGCCCTTGGGCGTGATCTTGCCGACGAGGATGTCACCCGGGTGCACTTCGGCGCCGATGTAGACGATGCCCGCCTCGTCGAGGTTGCGCAGGGCTTCCTCGCCGACGTTGGGAATGTCGCGGGTGATGTCTTCGGGCCCGAGCTTGGTGTCGCGCGCCATGACTTCGAATTCCTCGATGTGGATCGAGGTGAACACGTCGTCCTTCACGATGCGCTCGGAGATGAGGATCGAGTCCTCGTAGTTGTAGCCGTTCCAGGGCATGAACGCGACGAGGCTGTTGCGGCCCAGCGCCAGCTCACCCAAGTCGGTCGACGGACCGTCGGCGATGATGTCGCCGGCTTCGATCGTGTCGCCCACCTTCACCAGCGGACGCTGGTTGATGCAGGTGTTCTGGTTCGAACGCTGGAACTTCTGCAGCGTGTAGATGTCGACGCCCGACTGGCCGGGTTCGACATCGCCGATTGCACGGATCACGATGCGGGTCGCGTCGACCTGGTCGACGATACCGCCGCGGGTGGCCGCGATGGCAGCACCCGAATCGCGCGCAACGGTTTCTTCCATGCCGGTGCCGACCCAAGGCGCTTCCGCCTTGACCAGCGGCACGGCCTGGCGCTGCATGTTCGAGCCCATGAGTGCACGGTTGGCGTCGTCGTTTTCCAGGAACGGAATGAGCGAGGCCGCGACCGAGACGAGCTGCTTGGGGCTGACGTCCATGAGCGTGATGTGCTCGCGCGGAGCCATCAGGTTGTCGCCGTCGTGACGGGCCGAGACGAGCTCCTCGACGAACGAGCCGTCGTCGTTGAGTTCGGCCGACGCCTGCGCGACGGTGTGCTTCTGCTCTTCCATGGCCGACAGGTAGATCACCTCGTCGGTCACCTTGCCGTCGATCACCTTGCGGTACGGCGTTTCGATGAAGCCGTACTTGTTGACGCGGGCGAAGGTCGAGAGCGAGTTGATCAGACCGATGTTTGGGCCTTCCGGCGTCTCGATCGGGCAGATGCGGCCATAGTGCGTCGGGTGGACGTCGCGGACTTCGAAGCCCGCGCGCTCACGGGTAAGGCCGCCCGGTCCGAGCGCCGAGACGCGGCGCTTGTGGGTGACTTCCGACAGCGGGTTGGTCTGGTCCATGAACTGCGAGAGCTGGCTGGAACCGAAGAACTCGCGCACTGCGGCGACCGCAGGCTTCGCGTTGATCAGGTCGTTCGGCATGACGGTCGACACGTCGACCGAGCTCATGCGCTCCTTCACCGCGCGCTCCATGCGGAGCAGGCCGACGCGGTACTGGTTTTCCAGCAGTTCGCCGACCGAGCGGACACGGCGGTTGCCGAGGTTGTCGATGTCGTCGACTTCGCCCTTGCCGTCCTTGAGGTCGACGAGCTCCTTCACCACCGCGAGGATGTCTTCCTTGCGCAGCGTGGTGACTGTGTCTTCGGCATCGAGGTCGAGTCGCATGTTGAGCTTGACGCGGCCCACGGCCGACAGGTCATAGCGCTCGCCGTCGAAGAACAGGCCTTCGAACAGGGCCTCGGCGGTTTCCTTCGTCGGCGGTTCACCCGGGCGCATGACCTTGTAGATCGCTTCCAGGCCTTCGTCGCGGTTCTCGGCCTTGTCGACCTTGAGCGTGTTGCGGATCCAGGGACCGGTGTTGACGTGGTCGATGTCGAGCAGGTCCATCGCGTCGATGCCGGCCTTGTCGAGCGCCTCGAGGTTCTCGGCGGCGACTTCGTCACCAGCCTCGATGTAGATGCGGCCGGTCTTCTCGTCGATCATGTCGCGGCTGGCGTAACGGCCGAAGATTTCCTCGGTCGGCAGCAGCAGGGTGGCAAGGCCGTCCTTGGCAGCCTTGTTCGCGGCACGGGGGCTGATCTTCTGGCCGGCGGGGAAGATTTCCTCGCCGGTCTTGGCATCGATCAACGGGAAAGCCGGCTTCTGGCCGCGCCACTGCTCGGCCACGAAGGGAATTTCCCAGCCGTCCTTTGCGCGCTTCCAGGTGACGGTGTTGTAGAAGTGCGAGAGGATGCCCTCGTCGTCGAGACCCAGCGCATAAAGCAGCGCGGTGACCGGTAGCTTGCGCTTGCGGTCGATACGGACGTTGACGATGTCCTTGGCGTCGAACTCGAAGTCGAGCCAGCTGCCGCGGTACGGAATGATGCGGGCGGCGAAGAGGAGCTTGCCCGAAGAGTGCGTCTTGCCGCGGTCATGGTCGAACAGCACACCAGGCGAACGGTGCATCTGCGACACGATCACGCGTTCGGTACCGTTGATGACGAAGGTGCCGTTCTCGGTCATGAGCGGCATGTCGCCCATGTAGACGTCCTGCTCCTTGATATCGAGCACGGAACGGGTCTCGGTCTCCTGGTCGACCTCGAAGACGATCAGGCGCAGCGTGACCTTCATCGGCGCAGCGTAGGTGATGCCACGCTGGCGGCACTCGACGATGTCGTACTTGGGCGGTTCGAGTTCGTAATGGACGAAGTCGAGTTCGGCGGTGCCGGCGAAGTCGCGGATCGGGAAAACCGAACGCAGGGTCTTCTCGAGGCCGGAAACGTAGCCCGTTTCCTTGTCCGAGCGCAGGAACTGTTCGTAGCTCTCGCGCTGGACCTCGATCAGGTTGGGCATCTGGACGACTTCGTGGATGTCGCCGAAGATCTTGCGGATGCGGCGCTTTGCCGTGCCCGATGCCTTCGCGCCCCGGGTCTTCTTCGGAGCCTTCGCCTTGGTAGCCATAAGGGGTGTGTACCTCTTCTCGTGTGCGCCGGAGGCTGCGCGGACAGCCCCGGAAATTCGTGTCTCATGCGCGTGAGAACCATGATCGGGACGCGAAAAGGCCGCAGCGTAGGCGCACCGATACCGGCGGCAAGCTGCAGCTTATCAAGCGTCGCGATTATGGAAGCGCCCCTTCCATCCTGAAGCCGATCCCCGCGCATGAATCGGCCCTGCTCGAAGCGGGCGGTCGAGGGGGCATGTAGGAAGAGTCCCCGCCCCTGTCAAACATGGAAATCCCGGATGCGGCGAAGGGTCGATAATGTGCTAGTGTCGCGCGAAGAACCACGGGGGAGAGCGATGCGCGGATTGCTGGCATCGGTGCGCAGGCTGGCGGCGATCCTGCTCCTTGCGAGCATGCCCGCGATCGGCATGGCCGAGGAGCAGCGTGTCGTCGCGGTGGGTGATCTCCACGGCGACTACGGCGCCTGGCTCGAAATAGCCCGGGCGTCGGGCGCCAGCACCGACGGGAAGCATTGGACCGGCGGGCGCTCCGTACTCGTCCAGATGGGCGACATTGTCGACCGGGGGCCGGATTCGCTGAAGATCATCCGCCACCTCCAGACGCTCGACAAAGAGGCCGCGATGGCGGGCGGTAGGGTTGTCGTCCTGCTCGGCAATCACGAGGCGATGAACGTCATCGGCGACCTGCGATACGTCGACCCGGGCGAATATGCGGCGTTCGTCACCCGCAAATCGGACCGGACCCGAAAGAAGGCCTGGCAAGCCATGGCGCCAACGCTGGTCGCGCGGGCCCGCACGACATCGCCCGATATATCGGAAGACGCGGTGCGCACCGCATGGCTGGCAGCAACCCCTCTCGGTCTTGTCGAGCATCGCCATGCGTGGGCGCCAGGAGGCGAGCTGGGAAAATGGGCGGCGGACCGACCGGCCACCTATCGGCTTGGCGATACGCTCTTCGTCCATGGCGGGATCAGCCTGGAGGCAAGCGTTGACCCGATTGAGAGGATCAACGCGCGATACGAAGCAGCATTGGAAGAGGGGGCACAGGTCGTTCGTCCGGTCCTCGAAGACCCGCTCGGGCCGCTGTGGTACCGCGGCAATGTCGCGGGCGCGCCCGATCAGGGCGTCCGACCAGCACCCGATGGCGAACTTGCGACGGTCCTTGCGCGGCTCGGTGCCGCCCGGCTCGTCGTCGGCCACACTCCGAACCCTAACGGCATAACCGAAGAGCAGGACGGACGGCTGATCCGGATCGATACCGGCATCTCGCGTGCCTACGGCGGGCCGGCCAGCTTTCTCGAGATCCTCGGCGGCCAGACCTGGGCGCACGAGCGGGGCAAGGACGGCCAATGGTCGCGTCGCGCCCTCCAGGGCGTATCCAAGGCGGGAGAACGATAATGAGACTGGCGAAGCTCTGCGTGCTTTCATTGGCACTCCTCGGCACCTCTGCCTCTGGCGAGGACACAGACGACGAGGTCACACCGCTTTTCGGCAGCGACGCGCTTCTCGATGTCACGATCGATGGACCGGTACGCGAAGTGGCGAGGCGTGCCGAAAGCTCCGACGAGGTCCGCCCGGCGACATTGACGGCGGCGGGCGAGAGCCATCCCATCGAAATGTCGGCGCGGGGCATCTCGCGGCGTCGCAAGGACAAGTGCAGTTTCCCGCCCCTGCGTATCGGCTTTCCCGACAAGCCCGATGCGACATCCCTCTTCCGCAAGCAAAAACGCATCAAGCTTGTCACGCATTGCAACGACAACGCGCGGTTCGAGCAAATCGTGCTGCGCGAATATGCCGCCTACCGGCTTTACAACATCCTGACGCCCGAGAGCTTCAAGGTCAGGCTGGCGCGGGTCACCTACCGCGATGGCGGCAAGGATGTGGCCACCCGCATCGGCTTCTTCATCGAGGACGGTGACGATGCGGCGAAGCGCGTCGGCCTGAAGGAAGTCGACACCGGCAACGTCCGGGTCGCAGCCCTCAACCGCGAGGACGGCGCGCGGTACTCGCTGTTCCAATACATGATCGGCAATACCGACTGGGCCATGGATGCCGGGCCCGACCCTGCCGACTGCTGCCACAATTCGCGCCTCTTCGGCGAGGCAAAGGACGCCGCCGCCAACCTCACGCCGGTCCCCTATGATTTCGACAATGCCGGGTTGGTCGATGCACCATATGCCGTCCCCAGCGAGAAGCTGCGAATCCCCAATGTGAGGTATCGCATCTATCGCGGGTATTGCGCCTTCAACGAAGCCTTGCCTGCCCAGCTCGAAAATTACCGCAACGCGCGCGGGGAGATCGAGGCCGAACTGGGCCGCATCCCGGGACTCGAAACGCGCAGCATCCAGTCCATGCGACAATATATTGCCGGGTTCTTCGAAGACATCGGCGACAGCGACAGGATCGCGAAGAAGCTGACCGGCGCCTGCCTCTAGGCCCCCTCGCCCGACTGGTCGACCTGATCGAGCCCGGTCTCCGCATCGTCGGGATCGGTCGGGCGCAAATAGCGATGCGCGCCCTGCAGGGCACCGTAGTCGACGAGCCACAGGAAGGCGAAAGTGAAGTTGAACATCACCGTCATGACCAGCGCAATCTCGAGCGCGCCGATCCCGGCCGCGAGCCCGATACCGATGGCGAGCAGGATGTAGATCGCGTCGCCCGAGCTCTTCAGGGTGTTGCGAAAGCGCACCCCGCCGACAATCCCGGCGAGTGAGAAGGCCAGCGCAAGGGAATCGTGGACCATGACCACGATCGACGTCACTGCGATCGGCAGGACGATCATCGTTTCGACCAACGCCTGATCGTATTCCTTGCGACTGCGGCTGGCCATGTACGTCCAGGTGACCGGGAAGGTGGTCAGCAAAGCCCCCATGACCGCGACCACCAGCCACACGACCGAACTGCCAAGATTGCCGACGCGGCGGGCCTCAATACCCACCCCATCGAGCGGATTGGCAGGTGGCGCGGTGAGGAGCGTCTGCGCACCGCCGATGGGCAGGAAATCGGCCAGTGGCGGGTACAAGGAAACCGCCAGGTAAACGGCAAGCGATACGAAGGCGTAGAACAGGACCAGCCTGACGAAGAGTTGCCGTGTCATTCCGCTTCCCATCCCCCTTGGCAGCGGAGGCAATCATAGCGCGAATGTGAGCAGGCACCAAATGCACTCGATCGAACCAGTCATATCGAAATTCGATATTATTGATTTACAATAAGAACAGAAACCGCCATATCGATTGTCGATAAGGAGGCTGGAATGCTGTCGATTCTCGTGCACACGTTGCGGATCGCGAACTGGCTGAACTGGGCCATGGCAGCGCTGTTTACCCTGCTGCTCGCCCTGCTCTTGGTCGAACCGGGGCTGTTCAAGGAAAGTTTCCGCAATGCCCTCGGCGTGCAGGGTGCCGACGAGGTGGTCTTCACCTGGCTCAAATGGACCTGCGCCATGGTGATCCCGATCGCCTATGCGGTCCACCTGATCCTGACGCGCCTCGCCGCCATGATCCGTGACACCCAGCGCGGTGAAGGCTTTTCCGAAACCAATGCGCAACGCCTGTCGGTCATTGCCTGGGCACTGCTGGCCATCAACGTGGCGGACCTGGCATTCGGACAACTGTCCATCTGGGCGAGCAAGGAGAGCGGCGAGTATTTCGGCTGGTCCCTGTCTTTGACCGGCTGGTTCGCTGTCCCGCTACTGTTCGTCCTGGCCCGGCTGCTGCGCGAAGGCGCCCAGATGCGCGACGACCTGGAAGGAACGGTCTGATGCCGGCCGAAGACGATCAGGCCATCGTCGTGAACCTCGATGAACTGCTGCAGGATCGCGGCATGACGCTCACCCAGCTCGCCGAGCGCATCGGCCTGACTCTTGCCAATGCGTCGATCCTGAAGACCGGCAAGGCGAAGGCTATCCGCTTCTCGACCCTCGCAGCCATCTGCCGCGAGCTCCACTGCCAACCCGGTGACCTGCTGGGATACCGGGAGAAGGACCAATGATCTGGCTCAAACGTTTCGCGTCCGACTTCGTCGGCACGCTGGCCGACTCCTTTCGCGCGTTCAGGGCCCTGCCCTGGTTGATGGCCGGGATCGTCTTGTGGGAGTTTGCCCAGCACGTGGTCGAAGTGCGGATCGGCATGTTCGAAAGCAAGGAAGCCACACGCGCGGTCGGCGAAGACGGCACGCGGATGATATTCGGCTGGATCAAGATGGCTCTGGTCTATGTCGGTGGGTTCTTCGTGATCCGCCATTTCGCTGGCAAGCGCGATGGTATTCGGATCGACCCTCTTACGGATGCGGTACCGCGATACCTGCCCTACATGGTCTATTCGCTCTCGATCTTTGCGGCGATCTTCTACACGAGAAGCTACGCGCACGAAGACCATGTCGATACGATCCGGATGGTGGTCGGCCTGAGCCAGCTCCTCATTGAGCCTCTGCTCATGGCGTGGATCGTGGCGGCAGCGACAGACGGTGAAATCGGCAATCCCCTGGCATCGGCGAAACGCACAGGACTGCTCTACTTCTATGCCCTGCCGCTGTATTTCACGACGCGAGTGCCGCCCAGCCTGGCCCACAACCAGTTGCACGAACTAGCATATGGCCAGGATCAAGCGCTGGTCTTTGCCCTGATGGCCGTAGATTCGCTTGTCGTCGGCTTGATCGTCGCCATTCCGGCCGCAGCCGCAGTGCGCGTCGGCAGGCTGGTCCGCAACAGGCTCGACGGCGAGATTTCGCCGGATGAAAGGCGGATCACCGCGTGAAAGCACGGAAATTGCAGCGGAATGGGAAAAATTCGCTCCTACGCAAAATGTGTCTTCTCCTTGGCGAAAATAAGGCTATTTTATGTCCACGCCAATCACGGCGTTACAGGAATTGAAGACCCATGAAGAAGATCGCACTCGTCGCCGCCCTTCCCTTCGCACTGACCCTCGCCGCTTGCGGTGAGCAGGCTGCTGAAGAAGCTGCTCCGGCTGAAGACACCGCCGCTGCTGAAGCCACCATGGAAGAAGCTGCTCCGGCCGCTGAAGCCACCGACGCTGCTGCTCCGGCTGCTGAAGCTACCGACGCTGCTGCTCCGGCTGCCGAAGCTACCGACGCTGCTGAAGCTCCGGCTGCTGAATAATCTTTCCGTCGTCCGCGCCTGACGCGCGGATCGGTTAGACTAGCGAGAGGCCTGTCCCTTCGGGGGCGGGCCTCTTTGCTATTGGGGCGTTCGTCTTGACTCCTTCGCGGATTCGACTAGATGCGCGCCCGACCGGCAGGTGCGCAAGCGCAGGCCGATCATCCGTCCGAGACAGTTGGTGACCGGAATTTGCCGGTCTTAATTTCCAGCCTAGACGGGGAACAGAGATTTCATGGCGGTCCGCCCGATACAGGGTTGTCCGTCGTTTCGCGCCAATGTGGCGCACTCCTTCCCCCTCAACGGACTCGCCCGTGTTGCATCTTGCAGCATGGACAAACGTAGCCGGCCGTCCGGGAGCCATCCCGTGCGGTCATAGTGAAGGAGTATGGCATGGATCGTTCGCAGAAAGCCGATTCGGTCGCCCAGCTCAGCGAAATCTTCGCCCAGTCCGGCGTGGTGGTCATCACCCGCAACCTGGGGCTCTCGGTTGCGCAGTCGACCGAACTGCGTTCGAAGATGCGCGATGCCGGTGCGTCCTACAAGGTTGCGAAGAACCGTCTCGCCAAGCTCGCCCTGAAGGACACCGACTACGCAGGTCTCGACGAGTACCTGACCGGTCCGACCGCCCTTGGTTATTCCGAGGATCCGGTTGCTGCGGCCAAGGCCGTGGTGGAGTTCGCCAAGACCACCGACAAGATCGAAATCGTCGGTGGTTCGATGGGCGCAACGAAGCTCGACGAAGCTGGGGTCAAGGCACTCGCCTCGATGCCGAGCCTCGACGAACTGCGTGGCAAGATCGTGGGTCTCGTCAACGCGCCGGCAACCAAGGTTGTCCAGCTCGTCAACGCCCCCGCGAGCAAGCTCGCTCGTGTCTTTGGCGCATATGCCGCCAAGGACGCAGCGTAAGCCTGGTTCATCGCAAATCGCGACTTATTCATTGGGGCAGTCCCGCAGGGTACCCCAGCCTAATTTTGGAGTGAAACATCATGGCCGATATCGCCAAGCTTGTTGAAGAACTGTCGAAGCTGACCGTCATGGAAGCCGCTGAGCTTGCCAAGGCGCTCGAAGAAGAGTGGGGCGTTAGCGCCGCCGCTGCTGTTGCCGTTGCCGCACCTGCTGGTGGTGGCGACGCTGGCGCCGCTGCTGAAGAGAAGGACGAATTCGACGTCATTCTCACCGGCGACGGTGGCAAGAAGATCCAGGTCATCAAGGAAGTCCGCGCCATCACCGGCCTGGGCCTGACCGAAGCCAAGGCTCTCGTCGAAGGCGCCCCGAAGGCGCTCAAGGAAGGCGTGAACAAGGCCGAAGCCGAAGACGTGAAGGCCAAGATCGAAGCAGCCGGCGGCACCGTCGAACTGAAGTAAGCTTCACGCTTACACTTCGAACAGCTTCTGCTGATCAAGGAGGGCGGTGCCGCAAGGCGCCGCCCTTTTCTTGTGACAGTTGATCCTTCGCGGGACGCGATGCCGGATCGCGAGCAATTGTCTGGAATTTCTATAGAAATCACTTGCTAGGTGTTTTCCCTGAACGCTAACAATGCAGCGGATCTTGGGGTGGCGATCTATGCAATCCGTGCTTTTACTGGCGATGTGTTACGTAAGCAGCTGCTTTGTCCTGTCTGCACTTGCCGTCCGACTGAAGCCTCGAAGCATGACCACCAGGATCTTGAGATCCAACCACTCCTTCTTCACGATACTGCCTGCCCTTGTCTTTCTCGAGGTATTCCTAGGTGTCGTTTCGCTCGCGCAATCGGCGGGCCGGATCTCCAGGTACCTGTTCGAGAAAATCTCCGGTCGTCCGCAGCTAAAGCGTATCAGCGCGTACTATCAGCATGGTCGGGAACTCCGGCGGGACCGGCGCTGAGCAGGTAACCATCGGCGCCTTTTCCGCGCCCTAGGCCAAGCGCAATCAAGAAGCACTCGTTAACCAAGCGCGGAAACTGCGCCTTGATATTGCCTGCGTATTCCGGGCCTCATGGTAAGGCCGGAACACTTCCGCAATTCACTGCGCAATGTCGCTGCAGCGTCCGTGCTCGCTGCAGGCGGGGTGGCTCTGCCCGCGCAGGCGCAGGGTGCCGCGCCGTTGTTGATGCCGGCTATGACGGCCGCACTCGCCAATGTTGCCTGCCCAGTGTCTGGCACACCGGTCATTCCGACACAGGACTTTGCCGCCGCAGGCAACCTTACGGCTTCAAAGGCCTCGGCCATCCTAGGCGGCGGGACCAGCGAGCTGGAACGCATTCGCGCGGAACAGGCTTCATTTGAGTCCTTGGGGTCGCTGATGCCCCAGGCAGGTCCGACGACCGAACCCGCCCCCGTCCCGATATTCCAGCCGCTTGCACCGGCATCGGCTGCCTTCGCCAAGGTAGTCCCCTGCTCTTCCGACTTCGGGGGTGGCACGTCCGGTCTTGTTTCGCTGAAGCGGATCGCACCCGCAGCAGGCCTCGGCCGTGACGACTTCCTGTCCAGCCGCAAGGTCGCGCTTGGCCGGACCAGCTTCGATAGCGCCTGGGCCCGCGTAAGCCGTGAAAAGGCACGCCTTTCCCAGGTCCCTGCTGATCTCGTATCCGGTTCCGGCGGAATTGAGCAACGCCTCGAAGCGGTGAACCGCTGGGTCAATCACAGGATTGCCTACACCGACGATCGCAAGCTGTTCGGAAAGGCCGACTTCTGGGCCGGGCCACGCAAGACGCTTCAGCTCGGCAAGGGCGACTGCGAGGACTATGCGCTACTGAAGATGCACCTGCTCGCCTCGGCGGGCGTGCGTCGCGAGGACATGTTCCTGACTATTGCGCGAGATCTGGTCCGACGTGCCGACCATGCCGTGCTGATCGTACGCACCGATGACGGCTACCGCATGCTCGACAACGCTACCGATCAGGTGCTCGATGCGACGCTGGCAAACGATTACCAGCCGGTGCTGAGCTTCAACGACCGCCGCACCTGGCTGCACGGGTCCTGACCATCAGCGTTCCGTCATGGCGCGACCGAGCGCCTTGTTTACCGGTTTGAAGAGATAGCTGAGAATGCTGTGGCGTCCGGTGATGATCTCGACATCGCAGATCATGCCGGGGACGATCGGCAGGCGCTTGCCGTTCTTCATGATGTATGAGCGGTCGGTTTCGACGACGACGGTGTAATAGGCCTGCCGTTCCGCCTCGTCGTAAATGCTGTCGGCAGAGACCTGCTGGACCTTGCCGCGCAAGCCTCCGTAAATCGAGAAGTCGTAGGCAGTAACCTTCACATTCGCTGGATCGCCGACCTTGATGAAGGCGCGATCCTTGGGCGCGATGCGCGCCTCGACCAGCAGTTTGTCGCCGACAGGCACGATCTGCATGATTTTCTCGCCTGCATTCACGAAGCCGCCGACTGTGGTGATCTGGACGTCGTTGACGACGCCATCGGACGGCGCACGCAATTCGTTGCGCTGCTGGCGGGCAGCGGCGCCGCGGATCGATTCCTCGTTCACGGCCAGTTTCGTGGTGACTTCGCTGCGCTCCGCCAGTGCCTGCTGGCGGAAATCGAGGCGGGCCTGGCTAAGATCTGCCTGTGCCTCGCGGATCGAGGCGGCAGCGCGTCCGGCGGCCTGGCGGGCAGCCGCGAGGCGGCCTTGCGTGTCGACGAGGTCGCGCTGGGCCTGGATCAACTCGGTCTGCGGTACGATGTTCTTGCGCGCCAGCGGTTCGAGCATGTTGACCTGCTCGCGCGCGAGCCGGACGCTGTTCTCCAGCGCGGCTACGGTGGCTTCGGCCTCCTGCTGATCGCGGCGACGCTGTTCGATGGCCGAGGACAGCGCGCTCTGTCGCGCCTGTGCGGTCGCGGCGCGAACCTGCTGGAGCCGCTGCTCTTCAGCGCAAACCTCGCCCTCGGCGCATCCGAGGCTGCCGCCCGATGCTTCATTCTCGAGGCGCTGTGCCCGCACGGCAAGGCGGCGGTTCTCCGCTTCCAGTTCGCCGAGGGCGGAGCTGGATTGCGCATCGTCGAGGCGAACCAGCAGGTCGCCTTTCTTTACGCTCTGGCCACCTCGGACAAGGATGTCTGCGATTACCGCGGGCTCGGACGGCTGGACCAGCTGCGCCTTGCTCGACGGGATAACCTTGCCGGTGCCGCGCGCAATCTGCTCGACCTGCGCGAAGGACGCCCAGATAAAGAGGGTGAGTATGCCGATCGCTGCGACCGCGATCAGCTTTTGTGGTGCGTCGAGCGAGGCGAACCTCTCGCGCAAGAAATTCATTCGGAAGCTCCTGCCGGCTCAGCCGGTTCTGCAATCTTCTCGCCCTGTCCGGCCAAAGTGGCCTTGTAGGTGGCACTGAGCTGGACCGGGTCGGGGATCGACAGACGCCAGGTCGTCGTCGTGTCGAGACGTCCGCCGACGTCGGCCTCTGCATGGCGATCCTTGACGTCGGCGACGACGGTCGTACCAGGGACGAATGCGGCGACCGGTGAAAGCTCCTCCGCCTCGTTCGCTGCCAGCTTCACGCGCAGGCGCTCGAAATCGATCTGCGGGATGTGCTCGAGACCCGACCAGCGCTGGATGAAACTGGCGCCCGATCCGGCGCGCCCGGGGAAACGGTAGAAGATATGGCGGCCGATCTGGGTAATCTTGCCGAGCGTGTAAGCCCAGCGGGGCACGACATAGTCCGCGTGGTAGTGCGTTGCAGTGCCGACTTCGGGCGCGCTGCCGCCATTCATCATCTCATGAGCAATGCGCTTGGCGCGGTCCCAGTAGCCTGCCGAGGGAGCCCGTAGTAGCGAACCGTCGCAGGTGAAGCTGAACTGGCAAACCGGGCGGTCGACACCTTCGTAGACAACACCGCAGACCGTATTCGGGTAAGCGGGGTGGCGGACGCGGTTGAGCACGACCTGCGCGACGGCGCGCTGCCCGCTCTCGGGCTCGAGGGCCGCCTCGTAGTATATCGCCTGGGCAAGGCACTTCTCCGCCGTCGCTTGCGAGGTAGCGGACATTTCGCGCCGCCCGAACAGGCCGGGTGTCTCGATACGGGCCTTGGAAACCGGGATGAGAGCGTTGCGTGCTTCGGCACTCTCGCCGGTGAGGGCGAGCACCTGGTCCTCACCTGTCGACATGGTGCTGATCTGCGAGGCAAGCTCGCGCCCCAGCACGGGCATGGCATTCGCCGGTTCGGGCGATGTGAGGATCGAAGAAGTTCCCGCAGCCAGTGTCGCGCCAACGACCAGCGCGACGACGGCGATACGCTTTGCAAGAGTGGACTGGATAAACATCGTCACTGCCCCTGCGCCAGTGCGGAACCGGCCTGGGCCAGCACCTGCTTGACCGGACCATCGGCAACCACGCGGCCGCGATCGATGACGATCAGGCGGTCGCAGATCGAAAACAGCGCCGGGCGGTGGGTCGCAATGACCAGTGTCTGGTTCGGTGCCATGGCGGCGCCGAGACGGTCGACGAAGAGCTTTTCGGTCTGGCTGTCCATGGCGCCGGTAGGCTCGTCGAGGAACAGGAGCTCGCAAGGCTCGACCATGGCGCGGGTCAGAGCGAGGAAGCTGCGTTGTCCGCCCGAAAGGCGGCGGCCATCCTCGCCCACCGGACGGTCGAACCCGCCGGCATCGCGGGACAGGAATTCATCGGCCCCCGTCATCCGCATCGCCTCGAGCAGGCGCTCGTCCGAAATGCCCGGCGAGGAGAGCGAGAGGTTGTCCTTGATCGAACCGGTGAACAGCGCCGCATCCTGGCCGACAAAGCGGAATGCGCGACGCAGCTGCTGCGGACGGAACTGGCGGCTGTCGATGCCATTCACCAGCATCGTTCCGCCGGTCGGCGCATAGAGACCGCAAAGCACCCGGCCGAGTGTCGACTTGCCCGATGCGACACGGCCGACGATCGCGATCTTCTCGCCCGGCTGGATGGTCAGGTCGATGTCGGCCAGCGCATCCTGCGAGGTCTCGGCATAGGCGAAGCCGAGCTTTTCCATCCGGATCGTGGGATTCTCGATGGCCGAGAGCGTCAGGCTGCTGCCCTGGCGACGCTCGTCCCCGCCTTCGAACAGGCGCTCGATACTGTCGAGCGTCTCCTGCGCCTGACGACCGCGCGTCAGCAGGAAGGCGATCTGCCCGGCTGGCGAGAGCGAGCGCGACGACAGCATGACGATCGCGATGATAGCGCCCATCGAGATCTCGCCCGCGGCGAAGAGATAATAGCCCCCGATGATCAGCGAGACGGTCGAAATCTGCTGGAAGGTCTGGGCAAGTCCGACCGCATAGGAGTTCACATCGCGCAGGCGCTGCTGCGAATGCGTGCCGATATCGGCGAGGCGATGCCAGCGCGACAGCATCGCGCCCTCGCCCGAGAGGCTCTTCAGCGTCTCGATACCGGTAAGCGATTCGACCAGCATCGTCTGCTGTAGTCCATGGTCGGCCTGCGCATCGCGCGCCGCGTTCACCACGCGCTTCTGCAGCACGTAGCCTGCGAACAGCATGGCGCTGATGATCGCCAGCGGGACCAGCGCAAGCCATCCACCGATGACCGCGATCACGATCACGAAGACGAAGAGGAACAGCACGTCGATCGCCATCACCAGGCTGGTCGAAGCGAAGAAGTCGCGCACTGTGGTGTATTCAGAGACGCGCGCGGCGAGCGAGCCAGTGTGGCCCTTGCGCTCCTCCAGCGGTGAGGCGAGCAGGCGCCCGAAAATCTTCTGCGACAGCTTGAGGTCGAGCCGCCGCGTGATCTGGTCCACCACCGCCGTGCGCGCGCGGCGCAGTGCGAACTCGAGCGCAAAGGCGAGGACCACGCCGATACCGAGCACCCACAGCGTCTCGGACGCCTTGTTCGGGATGACTCGGTCGTAGACGTTCATCGTGAAGATCGGCAGCGAGATCGCCAGCAGGTTGATGATGAAGCTGGCGACGAACACCGGCATGAACGAGCGGCGTTCCTTGCGCAGCTCGCTCCAGAACCAGTGGCCGCGCGCCTTGGCGTGCCACGGCGCCTCGTTCTCGCGCAGTTCGTCGGGATCGGCGAAAACCTGGATGAACTGGCCGGAATAGCTCTCGGCCAGCTCCGCGTTGGACACCCATTGTTCGATGCCGCTGTCGGGACGCCAGACGAGCAAGTCGCCCTCACGCGCTTCGAGCGCGACCAGCGCCCGCCCGCCTTCGAGGCCGACGAGCGCGGGATAGTGCTTCTGCGTGCGCGGCAGCTTGCGCGGATCGGCCGGGTCGTAGTTCAGCCGCGCGAGCTCGAGCGCGGGTCCTGCCTGATGCCAGGGAAGGAACCCGCGCCCGTCACGCGGAAGCTGCGCAAGCAGCGACGTGTCGAAGGCAGGACCGTAGCGCCGCGCCAGTTCGGCGACGCTTTCGGTCAGCGTATCGAGTTCCACGCCCTCGATTGCCTCATCGAACTGCGACACTACTCACCACCCGTTCTCCCTACTTGGGATAGACGCGGCGCTGAAGCTCTGCCGGGGTCGGTGGGCCGTAGTTGAAGCGTTCACGCTCGTTCGAACCCGCACCAGCTCCGGGGGCAATGCTCAGCGCCTCCAGGAAGTTGTTTGTAGCAGCGAGCGTCTGGTATTGCGCGAACAATTGACTGAAGCGTGCCGTTTCAAGACGCACCTGAGTATTGAACCTGGTATTCTGTGCATCGAGCACGTCGAGCAGCGAACGGCGACCGACGTTGAA
Organism: Qipengyuania sp. RANM35; assembly: GCF_041021145.2. Taxonomy (NCBI): domain Bacteria; kingdom Pseudomonadati; phylum Pseudomonadota; class Alphaproteobacteria; order Sphingomonadales; family Erythrobacteraceae; genus Qipengyuania; species Qipengyuania sp. RANM35. The sequence goes on from NZ_CM196433.1 coordinate 2,265,984, forward strand.
CTGGCTGCGGTAGGACAGCAGCAGGTCGTCGCTCACCTGGCTCTGGCGGTCGAGAGCAGTGACGATGCGTCCCTGCGTTTCGAGTGCCTGCCACGCGAGTCGCACGTCTTCTTCGGCTTCACGCTGGCGATCGTGCAGGGCGTAGCGCGCAAGGCTCGCCTGGCGGACCGTCTCCTGGATGCGGGCTTCCTTGATCCCGCCGTCGAAGATGTTCCAGCGCAGCACCACACGGCCGAGAACGTCGGCCGTCTGGCCGCGGAAGCCGTCGATATCCTCACCGGCCCGGCCGCGGACTTCGAGGCCGACAGTCGGGTAAAGGTCACCTTCGGCCGACTTCACCAGTGCATTGGCTGCATCGACATCGGCCTGGGCTTCACGCACCAGCGGGTTGCGCAGGCGGGCCATGCCGACCGCGGTTTCGAGGTCCGCCGGCATGGCCGAGGCCAGGTTCGGCGGCAGCGCCGCGCCGCTGAGGTCGAGACCGGTCAGGCGACGCAGGCTGATGTAGGCGTTCTGGAGGCCGAGGTCGGCTTCCTCGCTCTGCACCTTGGCCGACTGCAGGCGCTCTTCGGCCTGCTGGCGGTCGGCGATGCTGATCGAACCCTGTTCGACGCCGGTGCCGAGGTCGGTCACCAGCGACTGGTGGAAAGCGGCATTGTCTGCCGCCGCAGCTGCGACGCGCTGCTGGAGCAGGACGTCGAGATACTGGCGGGCGATCTGCAGGGCGATGAACTCGGAACGCTCGACCACGCGCAGCGACGCACCGTCGACGCGGGCAGCCTGGCGCAGCAGTTCGCCGCGACGGCGACCGAAGTCGAGAACCGTCCATTCACCACTCAGCACGCCTTCGATCGGATAGAGCTCCTGGTCGGAGATGCCGAGCGAGCGGCGGGTGTTGTTCTCGAGCCTGCGAACGCCGGCAGAAGCTTCGATGTCGACGCGGGGCAGGTAGAGTCCCTGCGCCTGCTTGCGTTCGAATTCGATCGCTTCCTTGTTGAACTGTGCCTGGATGATTTCCGGGTTCGACTGCATGGCGACCGTGATGGCCTCCTGCATCGAAACGGCTTCGGTATCGGCCGATTGGGCCATCGCCGCAGGTGCAGCTCCGGCCAACAGGATTGCCGTCATTGCGGCCAGGGTGTGCTTACGCATGGTCTCCCCCCTCTCTTAATTGTTGACCAGGATTTCGACGCGGCGGTTCTGGAGTTCGCGCACGCCATCCGCAGTGGGGACGCGCGGCTCCTCTTCGCCCTTGGCCGAAGTCGAGATTGCCGACTGGGAAATGCCCTGTACTGACATCAGGCTAGCCACCGCGTCGGCGCGGCGTTGGGACAGGCCCAAATTGTAGGCATTCGAGCCCGAGGTATCGGTGTGACCGACCACGTTGAACGAGCGCCAGTTGCAGGCTGCAGCGTTCTGGGTGACGTACTGCACGATCTCGCTCGCGTCCGAACCCGGCGTAGCGGAATCGAATTCGAAGAAGATCAGGCCAGGCAGTTCACGGTTGCAGACCGGGGCCGGGGTCGGCTCGGGCGCAGGAACGACGCGGGGCTGCGGGACCTGCATCATGCGATCATAGGCCATCCAGCACTTCGACAGCGACACCTCGTCCCGCGTGTTCGACTTGAGATAGCCGAGCGCGATGCCGCACTGCGCCTTTGCTTCGGAAGCCCAGATGTACCGGGGATCGTTGGCGTTGAAATAGGCGGGATCGAGCGTCGCGGCGAGCGCCGCATCGTAACGCTGCTGGACTTGCCCCCGCAACGTATCGCGATCCATCCCGGCCCAGTTTTCCTGCGCCAGCGCTGGCGTTGCCGCCAGCCCGGTTGCCGCCAGGGCCAGCGGCATCAGAACATTGGTCTTCGTCATCTTTTCCCCCTGTCTTTTTCTGTCGGGAATATCAGGCATGAGAGGCAGTCTCGAGGACGAGAGCTGCATCCTGCACCAAATCCGTACCCATGCCGACGGCATGGAGCGAGTCGATCTGCACATCGAGCATGCCAGCCAGCATGGCATTGCCGCCAGCCTCGCCGCCAAGACCCGCGGTGCCGAAAGGCTCGCCGGTAGCAAAGTAGTCGATCGCCGCATCGAGCGCGCTCTGGGCACCAAGGTCGGCCAGCGCCGCCGCGGGATCCCCGGCAAGCTCGACAGCCTGCTGCGCAGCCGGAGCTGCCGCAAGCATGAGAAGCGCTTCCATACCACCCATGGCGTCGGACATCGGTACCGCCGAAGCGAAACCGCTGTCGATAGCGGGTTCGGTCATCGCGAAGCCATTGTTCGCAAAACCGGAGACGTGACCTTGGGCCATGTCGATCAGACCCGACATCTGTGCCGCTTCGAAGCCGTCGAAGCCGCTCATCGGGACCGTGGCCGCCGGGATCGAGAAGTTCGACGCTGCAAAGTGGCTGACGCCCATTTCAAAACCCAGGTCAACATCCGGCAGGGCTGCCAGGCTCGATGCGTGGAATGCCGGCATGTCGAAACCCATGTCGGACATCGTTGCTCGAAGTTCGAAACCGCCGAAGTCGCTGACCTGATGGTTCATGGCGAAGCCCGAAGCTGCCGCCGCAAGCGACATCATGCCCATCGAACGCAGTTCCGACTGGAAGCCATTGTTCGACGTGAGCGGGTCTGTGTTGCTGGCGAGCAGCGGTTCCGACACCGGCACCGACTTGGCGCTGGCGAAGAAAGCTTCCGCAAGCGTTGTGGTCGTTGAAGCCGGGTTGAGCGTGATGTCCAGCGTTCCCGAGGGCGAGGTGTCGCCGTCATTGTCGATCACGGATACCGGCACGGTGAAGTTTACCGGGTCGTTGGTGATCGTCGTGGCGCCGAAGTCGCCGATCTGGAAGGTCGATCCTGCCTGCCAGCTGTACTCGACGCTGTTGTAGCCGTCGTCAGTAAGCACACCGATGACAGTGCCGTTCAGCGACGAACCGCTTTCGCCGGCAACACCAGCGACCGAAACCGAGCCGTCGACATTGAGCGTCACCGTGAAGACGTGGCCATTGACGGTGTAGTTGGTCGGCGTGCTGGTCGGTATGATGACACTGCCATAGGAAACGCCGAGATAGGCGATTGTCACACCATTGATGTGATCGATGACGCCATCACCAACGACGTTGTTGCCATCCGCATCGTCAAACGCCGTGATCCGCACGGTCGAGCCCGTGCTCGACTTGAAGAGGGCTGTGGCACCGTTCACCGTGTAATGACCGTCGAAGACGTGGTCACGGTTGGCAGCGCCGGCATAGTTGTTTTGCGTCGTGTCAGCCGGGTCGCCCCGCAGGTCGGTCACAAAATCGATGCGGAAGGTTTCACCGCCGCTCTGTGACCCGACGAAGGTATTCCCGATACCGCCGATGGTCGCAGTCGTGTTTACAGAGCTGCCAGGTGCACCACCGATCTCCGGCGTCAGCAGCAGGTCGAAGCTGTCGTTGTTGACCGGCGTACCGCCAAGCGTCTCACCGGTCGGGACAAAGCCTGTCCACGACAGGTTTCCGCCGACGAAGTTGTAGTTCCCGCCATTGAAATCGATCGTCGACGTAGAGTCGAGAGGCTGGGCCATCGTGACAATGTACTGGTCCTGCGCCGAATTCGGATCGAGCACGATCGTGAAGACCAGTTCGTTGCTGCCGGACGTCCGGGCGACGAGTTCCGTGCCGTTGTTGCCGATCTGGTAGACCAGCGATTCGAAGCCGGAAGTGAGGTTCTGCGCAACGAGCGCATCAATGGATGCCTGGGTGAAGATCACCCGACCGCCGTCGCCACCGAAGTTGTTGTCGACGTCATTGTCGCTGTCGAGATAGGCGATGCCGCCACCGCTCGCGGCGTTGGTACCCACCAGAGCGACCGGCGATACAGCGACCGGGCTATCGTCTTCGACAACGACCAGAATACCATTTGAAATGGTCGTGGTGGTGGTGCCATCGTTTACGTTGACCGGTACGTTGAAGCCGAGGATGTCCTCCACCCCAGTGGTCGAATGGTCGAGTGGTCGAACGAGATCGACAGTCCAGTTGCCAGCATTGTCGATCGCGACGAACATCACGGTACCAGCGCTCGTGCTACCCTGAAGAGCCTGGCCGTCAACGCTGAGCTGCCAAGTGACCGGGAGACCGCCCGACGTCAGGCCCGGAGTAGTCGGAAGGCCCAGAGTGACAGTGAAAGTCGCATCGTCGGCATCGGTTATTGTGATCTGGCCCGAAGCCTCGAAGCTGTTGGTCGTATCCGACGGAGTACCCACGCTGTCGGGAATGCCGCCGTTGAGACCTTCTTCCGAAACCCGAGCCACACTGCCGGTTACGACCGGGGCGTCATTAGATCCGTTGATCGTAATGGTCAGCGTGGTGGTCGAGTGATCGCCATCCGCATCGACAATCGTGTAGGTGAAGGTGTCGGTCTCGCTTTCGCCAGCACCCAGGTACTGCACCGCCGCCGTGTTGAGCGTGTAGGTATAGGTCCCGTTGGCGTTGAGCTGGAGCGAACCGAATTCACCGGTGGTCGAACCGCCGATCGTACCGGCTGCGCCACCGAAGCCCGTCACGCCCGTCAGTGCCGGAGCGCCTGCACCGTCAGCACCAAAGGCATCGTCGACTCCGTCGGTCAGGACGTTGCCACCGACCGACGAAGTGTCTTCGCCAAGCGCATTAGTATCGGGCTGCGCGACCGGCGTATCATCGTTGATCGTGATGGTGACTGATCCAGACGCGTCGACCGTGTCGCCGTCGGCGTCGATCGCCTGCACGAGGAAACCGAAGTCGATGGTCAGATTGTCTTCAGTGTTTGCCGTGTCATGGTCGAGCGGGCCTTCCAGCGTGAAAGTCCAGTCACCGTTGCTCTGGAGCGCCATGGTGAATACGGGCGAACCGCCTGCCGTTGCGACGATCGACCCGCTGCTCACCACATAGGAAAGAGCCACACCGTGGGATGTAAGGCCAAGGGCATTCAGGGCGTCCTGCGCATCATTGGTGTCGAAACCATATGTCGGGGTCAGGTCGGCGCCCGAGCTGAACAGGCTTGTTACCGAACCCGTGGCCGTGGCTGTGATCGTCCCCGCACCGCCGTCGATATCGCCCGGGCCGCCTTCAAGGCCGTTGGGCGAAAGCGCGTCTTCATCGACGCTTCCACTCGAATTGCCGGTTGAGGCAATCGGGCTGTCATCTTCCACCGATACGGTGATGCCGCTGTTCACAGTGGTCGTAGTCGTGCCGTCGCTGACGTTCACGGGGATATCGAAGGTGTATACGTCCTCACTGGTCGCATCGGGGTGGTCGATCGGTGCCACGAGGTCGACCGTCCAAGCCCCCGTATCATCGATCGAAACGAGGATGACCGTGCCTGCCGTGGTGCTTCCAACCAGAGCCTGCCCATCCGGCGAGAGCGACCAGGTGATCGGCAGGCCGCCCGAGGTGAGGCCAGTGGTCGTCGGGATCCCGAGCGTTACGGTGAAGCTCGAATCATCGACGTCAGTGATTGTAATCGTCCCCGAGTCGGAGATCGAATTGGTGGTGTCCACCGGATCGCCGACGTTGTCGGGGTTTCCGCTTGCGACGATGCCCTCTTCGGACACGGCCGCCGCACTGCCAGTCACCACGGGCGCGTCGTTCGTACCAGTGATGGTGATAATCAGCGTCGTGGTCGAAGTGTCACCATCGGCATCGACGATCGTATAAGTGAAGCTGTCGGTCTCGTTTTCACCAGCCCCGAGGTACTGTACCGCCGCCGTATCGAGCGTGTAGGTGTAAGTTCCGTTGCCGTTGAGCTGGAGCGAGCCGAATTCTCCGACGGTAACACCGCCAACCGTACCAGTTGCTCCGCCGAAGCCAGTCACTGCTGACACAGCGGGGCTGCCTTCACCGTCTGCGCCGAACTCGTCGGCATTGTCGGTCAGCACGTTTCCACCAACCGATGTCGTGTCCTCGGTCAGCGAGTTCACATCGGCATTGGCGGTCGGAACATCGTCCACGATGTTGATCGTGATCGTGCCCGTCACCGTGTTCCCGTTGGCATCGGTCGCGGTGTAGCTGTAGCTCTCCGCACCAAGCTCGGTGTTGGTGCCGTTGTCGGCATCGGGGCTCGTGTCGTACGGCGCAGTCAGCGTGTAGCTGTAGCTGCCGTCAGGGTTCAGCGTCAGCGTGCCGTAGGTGTCCGACCCGCTGTTCAGCGCATAGGTCACACCTGTGCCCGCAACCGCCAGCTGCCCGGTCACCGTCTCCGTCGTCAGCGACGGGTTCGAGCCGAACGACAGCGCCGCCTCGTCCACCACCTGCGTGTCGTTGTCGGCCACCAGGGTGACGTTGTCGACATCGATGGTCAGCGTGGTGGTCGACAGGTCGCCGTCACCATCCTCGATCGTGTAGACGAACACGTCCTGGACATCGCCGGTCACCGCGTTCGCGGTCGAGACATAGGTGTAGCTGCCGTCCGCGTTCAGCGTCAGCGTGCCGTAAAGACCGTTGATCGTCGCACCGACATTGCCGCTCGCATCGCTGGTCGTGTCGCCGCCCGCTGCGCGGACACCGACCACACCACCGGCCGCTTCCGGACCATCGGCACCGAACTCGTCGGCCGCATCGGTCAGCACATTGCCCGACACATCCGCACCCTCGGTCACGCTGTTGGTGTCCGCGACCGCGGTCGGAACATCGTCCACGATGTTGATCGTGATCGTGCCCGTCACCGTGTTCCCGTTGGCATCGGTCGCGGTGTAGCTGTAGCTCTCCGCACCAAGCTCGGTGTTGGTGCCGTTGTCGGCATCGGGGCTCGTGTCGTACGGCGCAGTCAGCGTGTAGCTGTAGCTGCCGTCAGGGTTCAGCGTCAGCGTGCCGTAGGTGTTCGATCCGCTGTTCAGCGCATAGGTCACACCCGTGCCCGCAACCGCCAGCTGGCCGGTCACCGTCTCCGTCGTCAGCGACGGGTTCGAGCCGAACGACAGCGCCGCCTCGTCCACCACCTGCGTGTCGTTGTCGGCCACCAGGGTGACGTTGTCGACATCGATGGTCAGCGTGGTGGTCGACAGGTCGCCGTCACCATCCTCGATCGTGTAGACGAACACGTCCTGGACATCGCCGGTCACCGCGTTCGCGGTCGAGACATAGGTGTAGCTGCCGTCCGCGTTCAGCGTCAGCGTGCCGTAAAGACCGTTGATCGTCGCACCGACATTGCCGGTCGCATCGCTGGTCGTGTCGCCGCCCGCTGCGCGGACACCGACCACACCACCGGCCGCTTCCGGACCATCGGCACCGAACTCGTCGGCCGCATCGGTCAGCACATTGCCCGACACATCCGCACCCTCGGTCACGCTGTTGGTGTCCGCAACCGCGGTCGGAACATCGTCCACGATGTTGATCGTGATCGTGCCCGTCACCGTGTTCCCGTTGGCATCGGTTGCGGTGTAGCTGTAGCTCTCCGCACCAAGCTCGGTGTTGGTGCCGTTGTCGGCATCCGGGCTCGTGTCGTACGGCGCAGTCAGCGTGTAGCTGTAGCTGCCGTCAGGGTTCAGCGTCAGCGTGCCGTAGGTGTTCGATCCGCTGTTCAGCGCATAGGTCACACCCGTGCCCGCAACCGCCAGCTGGCCGGTCACCGTCTCCGTCGTCAGCGACGGGTTCGATCCGAACGACAGTGCCGCCTCGTCCACCACCTGCGTGTCGTTGTCGGCGGTGAGGCCGACGTTCGCCACGTTGAAGGTAAGGGTCGTGGTCGAAGTGTCACCGTCGGCATCGACGATGGTGTAGACGAAGGTTTCGACTGCGTCCGACGAAATGGCATTCGCCTCGACGAGGTAGCTGTAGCTGCCGTCGGCATTGAGGGTCAGCGTGCCGTAAGTGCCGGCAACCTGGGTGCCGACGCCGCCGGTGGCGGGAGTGCCGGTGTCGCTGCCTGCGGCGACGCCAACCACGGTCGGGCTGCCGAAGCCGTCGGCACCGCCGACGTCCGCGCCAGCCGCGCCAGAGTCGGTGTCTGCACCGGTGAGGACATTGCCGGTCGCCTCGACCCCCTCGGTCGTCGAGTCGGTGTCGGGATTGGCGGTCGGACCGTCGTCGGCGAAGCGGATGTTGCCGCCGAGGTCGAGGTCGAGCGTTTCGCTCGCTTCGTCGCCATCGGCATCAATGATCGTCGCCGTGCCCTGCAGGGTCAGGATGCCGTCGCCGAGGACCGCGAACTGCGTGTCATAGGGAGCAGCGCCGTCGCCCGGGAGAGCGTGGTCGATTTCCTCGTACTGGGTGAGCGTCACGACGCCCGTGTCGGCATCGACCGAAAGGCGGAACACTTCGGTGCCGCCAGCCGAGCCGACGATGTCCGCGCCGTCGAAGGCCAGGGTGATTTCCACCCCGTTGCTGAACAGGCCCGAGTTCGCATTCTCGATCACGAAGCCGTAGTTCCAGCCGATGCTGCCGGCGCCGTCCGCGCCATAGCTCGAGCTGTCGATGGTGAAGGAGCCGCTGAAATCGGCAGTCGTGGAAGCCGTGTCGAACGCAGCGCCGATTGTCTCGGCGTCCTGCGTCGTCAGCAGGATCTCGTTTCCGTCAGTGAGCGAGGCATCGATGCTCGGCCCATCGTCACGGAAGCTGATCGCATCGCCGATCGAGACAGTTGCGCTGGCAGTGTCGCCGTCGCCGTCCGTGACCGTAGCGCTGAGCGTGATGAGGTCACCGCTGGCAAGACCAGTCGCGTCGTCGGGATTGGTACCGTCGGCGTGGACCACAGCGCGCTGCTGGTCGAGGGTTACCGTCCCGGCAGCATCGACGCTTAGGATGAAGACGATATCGCCGCCGGTTTCGGTGCGGCCCACGACCGCGCCACTTTCCAGCGTAAGCACGACGGCTTCACCCGAGAGCGTGTCGACAAGGCCGGTCGAACCGGCTGCGACGCCCAGCGTGTAGCCCGAGACGCTGCCCGGACCATCGGCGTTGTAGTCGGGCGTGAACAGGCCCGAGAAATCGGCTGTCGCGTCGGTACCGAGCGAGGTTTCGTCGACTTCCAGCGAGCCCGCCTCGGGAGCGCTGGTCGAAAGGGTCGGAAGGTCATCCGAAACCGAGAGCGAGACTGAGGCCGAGGCCTGGTCGCCGTCGATGTCGGTCGCGACAACGAGCACTGAGCCGAGCGCAGCGAGGTCGTCGCCAAGGTCGGGGTGGAGCGCGTAATTGTCCGAGAGAGTCAGGGTCACCGTGGCAGTCGTGCCGCTGACCGAGAGGTCGAGCGTGACGATGACGTCGGCGCCGTCGCGGCCAACGATCTGGGTGTCCGAAACGCGTTCCCAGGTGAGGCCGCCGCCAAGCGAGTCGAGTGCGGTCGCGCTGTCGTCGAAGATGATCGAGGCGATCGCGTCCGAACCGGCGGTGAAGACGATGTCGCCACTGTCGGTGACGGGCGCCGCCGGATCCGAGCCGTCGGCCAGGTTCTGGTCGTCGACCTGCAGCGAAACGGGTTCACCGGCCTGCGGACCTGCACCGTCCGAGATGGTGATCGGCTGCGTCGCAGTGTCGAAGTCGTCGTCACCGTCCGTCAGCGTATAGGTGAATGACGCGTCCACATCGCCGGCGCTCTGGTCGAGGCCGGTGGCCGGATCGAAGGTCCAGTTGCCCGCGGCGTCGAAGGTATAGTCGCCGTTCGCAGTGGACACGCTGGTCGTGCCGGTGGCCGCGATCGCGTGGTCGGTGCCGCCGATGTTGACCGAGGTTACGGTGGCGCCGTCTGCGCCCTGCACGTCATTGCCGAGGACATTGCCCGACAGGGTGCCGGCTGCATCTTCCGCGATGCTCAGCGGGGCTTCGTCGGCGGCGGTCGGGACATCGTCGATGATGCTGACGCTGATCGTGCCCGAACCGATGAAGTTGCCGAGGCTGTCGTAGACTTCATAGCCGAAGCCTTCGGCACCGCTCACCGTGTTGGTGGTGTTCTCTGCGGTGTCGCCGTCGGTATAGGGCGTGTCGAGCGTGTAGGTGTATTCGCCCGTCGCGGAATTCAGCACGAGCGTGCCATAGGTGCCGTCGGCAGGGCTGGTGAGCACATAGGTCAGCGTGCCGGTTGCGCCTGTCACGGTGATCTGGCCGTTGGCAATCTCGCTGTTGCTGGCAGCATCGCTGCCTGCGGGAAGACCGGCTTCGTTCACCAGCGCGTCGCTGTCGGTCACGACGCCGGCAACATTGCCGATGTTGATCGTCAGCGTGGCAGTGGCAGTGTCGCCGTCACCATCGACGATGGTGTAGGTGAAGCTGTCGACTGCGTCAGCATTGGTCGAGTTGGCATTGGAAACGTAGGTGTAGGCACCGGTGGCGGCATCGACCGTCAGCGTGCCGTACTGGCCCTCGATGACCAGGCTGCCTTCGACCACAGAGGTGGTCTCGCTCTCGTTGTTCGAGCTGGTGACGGCAACAACGCCGCCGAATCCGTCGGCGCCGGCGATGTCGGCGGTCCCGTCGGTCAAGACATTGCCCGAAACGCTGTCGCCCTCGGTAACGCTGTTGCTGTTGGCAAAAGCGGTCGGAGCGTCGTCGTCGAAGACGATCGAAAGCGTGGTTGCGACCGAATCGCCGTCGCTGTCGGTGACGACGAAGCCCACCGAAAGCGTGGCATCGGTTGCCTCGTCGTTCGGTCCGCCAGCATGGAGGACGTTGTCGACCAGTGTGACGCGATAAGCACCGGTGGCGGGATCGGTCAGTTCGACGGTAAAGAGCACGCCGCGCGGACCGGTTGCGGTCAGCACGTTGCCCGCGAGCGAATAAGTGACCTGCTCGGTTCCGACCGTGGCGGTGGCGCCGTTGAGCGCGGGGTCGAAGGTGATGGTTGCAGGGGCGTCGTTGCCCGCGCTGAAGGCCAGAGTGCCGGTGAAGGTGGCCTCGCTGGTGTCGGCCGGATTGTCGCCGGCATTGGCATCGAGATCACCGGTCGTGGAATTGGGGTTGCCCCCCGCGAGTGCATCATCGTCGACGGTCGCGGTGACGGTGCCACCGGTCGGGATCGAGTCGGGCAGCAGGGTGATGGTGACGGTCGCGGTGTCGCTGTCGTTGTCGCCATCGGTGATGCTGTACTGGAAGGTCACCGTTCCCTGCTCGCCCGGACCGGGCGTGTAAGTGAAGGTGCCATCGCCATTGTTGACGAGCGTGCCGGTGCCGCTGAGCGAGCCCTGCACGTACTGGACCGTTCCGATCGCGACGCTGTCGGCGCCGGGCACGTCGTTGTCGAAGACGTCGACGGTGACGGTCGCGCCTTCTTCGGTCTGGCTGGCGCTGTCGTTGTTGGCGATCGGCGCATCGTCGATCACGCGGATGTCGAGCGTGGCAGTGGCCATATCGCCATCGGCGTCGGTCACTGTGATTGCGAAGCTGTCCACCTCGACGTCGAGGAGGTTGTCGGTCAGCGTGTAGGTGTAGCCGACCTGGCCGCCGCCGATGCTGGTGATCAGCAGCGTGCCGTATTCACCCTGGATGACCTGGCCGACAGCGGTGATCGCGACGCCGTTGATGCTCAGCGAAGCGAAGCCGTCGGGCGTGGTGTAGACGATCGTGCCATTGGTGATTTCGGAGTTGCTGGACGAGTTGGTTCCTGCCGATTCACCCTCACGCGCAGGCAGGCCTGATTCGTTGACTTCGTCCGAAGCATTCACGGCGCCTGCCGGATTGTCCGGAGTGATGACGATGATTTCGGGCGGATCGTTCGGAGCGAACGGAATGATTTCCTTTTCGGGATACTGCGGACGGAACAGCTCCGTGTAGGGAAGCAGGTCGCCGATCGCATAGGCCGCCTGGATGTCGCCCACGTCGCCGGCAAAATTGCCGCCCGAGCTCTGCGGGTTTCCGGCTTCCGGCTCGGGTTCGTTGCCGGTGAGGAGCGCGGCTACGGTCTGCGGAGCGATGGAAACGCCATCGATGACGAACTGGGGAACGACAATCGCGCCATCCGGGATGCGGATGACGGAGCCGTCTTCGAGCGTGATGATGAGATCGCGTCCATCGACGGCAAAGCCTTCGAGGTCGGCACCGGCAGGAAGGACGATGACATTGTCCGGACCCGCCTGCACGATCCGCTCCCGGCCAAGGCCGCCGAGCGGCGCTGCGGCACTCTGGCCCTGCATCAGCTCGTTCGAGAGCTCGTCCTGGTTCTCGGGCACGAAACCGCCCTCAGAACGACCGTCAAAATCCATCATCGGATGCTCCTCCGCATTCGACGGACGGCACCGGGGTCACCGATGCGCACGCGAAACAGCGCGGGGAAGGAGCCAAATTCGACTGCCCGAAACCCGACAAGATGCGACCGCAGTCGTAACTTGCTGCTTCGCGGCCCGTTTGTCTGTTTTCCGCCACTCGGCAGGCTGTGCCTTGAGAGCGACGATTCGTTGGCTCGATATGACACCCGGGCCGAAATAGTTGCAAGGATATTAACTACTTCGCTTAACCACGGCGCCAAGAGCCCCTATCCGAAAGCGGTGGTGCATCCCGTTGTTTTCATGAGATAGTTTGGTTTGAAACCGTTTCTACGGATCGCCCCAAAACGGAACGGCCCCCGAATGCGGTAACCATTCGGGGGCCCTAGAAGGAATTCCGTCGGGAGAATCAGAATATAAGGCTGTTAGAATCCGACAGGAAGGCGGCGATGAAGCCGCAACAAATCGGGACGCCGTAGGGCAGCGTCCAGCTGCGCTTCTTACCGTCCGTCATGATCTTGAGACCGCGATAGTAGATCATCAGGACAATCATGAGGAGGAAACCCGCCAGTACCACCCAGCCGAACATGACCCAGGCGCGGTCCAGAGGCACAGCGAGTGCCGCGGCGGTATAGAACTTCGCATCGCCTGCCCCGATCGCCTTCAGGGCGAACAAACCTACTCCGATCGCCAGAGCGATCCCGGCATGGATAGCGGCAGATCCAAGCAGTTCGAGTCCCCCTGACGCTACCGTCGTGGTGACGGCGCATACCGCAAGAATTCCGACCAGCCAGTTAGGAATGCGACGCGTTCGGACATCCCAGACCGCCCCGACCACTGCCGTGGCCAAGGCCGCCCAGAGCGCTATTTCTGCAACCATTTGCCGAACACGACCTCGAATTGTTTGGAGACTTTTTGCGTATCGACCGCGGCCACTTCGGTAACCTTGGGCTCGACCTTCTCGACGGCCGGCGAAGCCGCTGCCTGTCGCGAGCTTACCTGCATGGTCGGGGCAGCCGCGGGCTCGGTTGTCGTGATTCGAAACTCGCCGTGGGAAACCCGGTGAACTTCGGAAGTGCGATCTTCACGAGCGGCAAGTTCGCTGCTGGGCACGGATTCGGCCGATGCAAGCTGCTCTGTTACCCGAGCCTGCTTGGCGAGCATCATATTCCCCTGCAGGCGCAGTAGGTTCGCTACATATTTTGGCTCATTCGGATCGAGAGTGGCCGCCGTGCGAAAATAACGCTCGGCAAGATCTGCGCGACCGAGACGAGCATACGAAACCGCCAGTCCATTGTTGGCGGCGGCAGCACTCGCCTTGTCGAGACGGGCGAGCTGGAACGAGGCGACTGCCTTTGAGATGTTCCCGTCTCTCAGGTAGCGGCGACCTTCTTCCAGCACGACCGGACCATCAAGTTCAGGATTAGCGGCCAGGCGCTTGTCTCCGTCTCGGTTGAACGACCATCCGGCGAGTGGCGAGGATTGGCAACCTGACACCGTGACGGCGGCAAGAACCACCATTCCCGTCGCAAATATGGATTTCGACATCTTCAACCTCCCAAGGCAGGCACAATAACACGGACGATCTGGACGACACCCGGCAGCATCAGCACGCCGATCATCGTCGGAAGCATGCAGAACACAAGCGGGATCGAGATGAGCACCGGCAAGCGGTGAGCCTTCTCTTCTGCACGCAAGCGACGCTTCTCGCGCATCTCCGTCGAGTAGACGCGCAAAGTGTCGGCAACGCTCGTACCCAGCTTGTCCGATTGGATCAGCAGCGTCGCAAAGCTCTTGATTTCGGTGACGCCGCTCTTTTCGCCCATCCGGCGCAGCGCCTCTTCACGGCGGGCACCGGCGCGTAGCTGCAAGGTTACTTCAAGAAGCATGTTTGCGACCAAGGGATGCGAGTGCACCATTTCGCGCCCCACGCGGTCCATCGCCGCTTCTAGTCCGAGGCCTGCTTCCACGCAAACTAGCATAAGGTCGAGGCAATCCGGGAACCCATTGGTGATTTCTTCCCGCCGGCGGTCCGCCTTAGCCGTAACCAGCAAGTTGGGTACGTAGAGGCCGGCGACTGCCAGACCCATACCGTAGAGATATGATTTGACCGCAGATATCTCGCCACCGCCGCCAAATCGTTGCGCGACAAAGAACAGCAGGGGCAACAGGATAACCAATGCGAACCGCGTCAGGGTGAAGACCTTCGGCGCAGACGGCGAAGTATAACCGGCGGCAGTGAGCTTGTCGCGCAGGACATCGCCCTTGGTATCGGCCAAGCTGAGCCCTGCCCGTTCCACACGATCGGCGAGATCAGACCATGCGCTGGTACGGCGATCCTGGAGTGACTCCCTCTTGACCGCCCCGCCACCCGCGATCTGCTGGATATTGTGACGTGCCTGGATCCGCCGCGATGACAACCTGCCGAAAGTCACAACAGCGAAAATGACCAACGCGAAGATCAGCGCCAGAAGCGACATACGGGCAATCGGATTGGTGATCAGGAAATTGATCATGCTAGACCTTCAAATTGACCATGTTCTTGATCCAGAAAACGCCGACGAAGAACCAGGCGACCATCAACGGGAAGCCAATGTAGAAAATCGGATCGGTCGAGACGTCGAGATAGAACTTCGGGTTCGACGTGAAGAGGATCAGGAAAGCGATCACCGGGAGCGCTGTGAGCAGCCATCCCGTCATGCGCCCTTCGGAACTCAGTGCGCGTACCTTCAGGTACAAGGTAGCGCGCTCGCGGATGACCTTGGAAAGCGCTTCGAGGATCTCGGCGAGATTACCGCCCGTTTCGTTTTGTACCGAAAGCGAGACAACGAACATGCGGATATCGTCAAGATCCCAGCGTTCGGCCATATCCTCGAGAGCTTCATGCAAGTCTGCACCATAGGAAATCTCGTCCGAGATCAGGCCGAATTCGGTGCCGATCGGATCGTTCATCTCTTGGGTCAGCAGGTCGATCGCCGACGAGACGGGGTGCCCGGATCGGAGCGCACGGACGAAAATGTCGAGAGCAACGGGGAACTGTTCCTGCATCACCTTGCGGCGGCGCTGGGCGAGGAAGCTGACCACAAGCATCGGCAATCCGATCGCGCCCGCCGCAGCGAAGGCGAGGATGATCTGGATGACGCCGAGTGTCAGTGTATAGCCGTAGGACACTGCCATGGTGGTCACGACGAGCATGAGTGCGGCGAACAACACCACCATCCCTAAGGATATCTGGGCAAAGCCGAAGGGTACTGCCGCCATCATGAGGTCGCGGCGGAAATTATTTATCGGTTTGCTGAGCAGGCCGATGTTGATCGGGTTGCCGATAGGATCATGCTTACGCAGCGCACCCAGGATTTCTTCGCGTTTCTGACCCTTGGAAATCAGCTTCAGTCGCTTGTTGACCGCGCCGGCATGGGCACGTCCCGCAAGACCTATCCGCAAGGCCACCTGAGACATCAGGAAGATGGACGCAAATATGGCGACCAGGATCAGGACACGGGTGGCGTCTCCGGTCAGCATCAGACTTTACCTAGATCGAGGTTGGGCCGGAATAGGTCAGCGGGCAGATCGATGCCGTGTTCGGCGGCCGTTTCCAGGAACTTAGGACGGATGCCGGTGGCTTCATGCCGACCGAGGACCTCGCCGTTCTCTCCGCGGCCTTCCATCTTGAAGCGGAAGATTTCCTGCATCGTGATGGTTTGGCCTTCCATGCCGACCAATTCGGAAACGCTGAGCAGGCGGCGCCTGCCATCTGCCTGGCGCCCGATCTGGACCACCACATTGATGGCCGATGCGATCTGCGCACGGGCCGCAGTCGGCGAAATGTCGATACCGCTCATGCCGACCATCTGCTCGACACGAGAGAGGGAATCGCGCGCGGTATTGGCGTGGACCGTGGTCATCGAGCCATCGTGGCCGGTGTTCATCGCCTGCAGCATGTCGAAGGCCTCGCCGGCGCGGACTTCGCCCACGATGATTCGGTCTGGGCGCATACGCAGGGCATTCTTTACGAGATCGCGCTGATTGACTTCACCGCGGCCTTCGATGTTGGCCGGGCGCGTTTCGAGACGGGCAACGTGTTCCTGCTGCAACTGGAGTTCTGCCGAGTCCTCGATCGTGACGATGCGTTCGCGCCCGTCGATATAGGAAGACAGGGCGTTGAGCAGCGTCGTCTTGCCCGAGCCGGTACCGCCGGAAATCAGCACGTTGCGGCGCGACCGCACGATGGCAGCAAGAACCTCGGCGACTGCGGCCGGGATACTGCCGAGCTCGACCAGCTTTTCCATGCCGATCCGCTTCTTGGCGAACTTGCGGATGGAGAGCAGCGAGCCGTCGATCGCCAGCGGGGCGACGATGGCATTGACGCGGCTGCCATCTGCGAGACGTGCATCGACGAATGGCGAGGATTCATCGACGCGGCGACCAACCGCGCTGACGATCTTCTGGATGATGCGCAGCAAGTGCTTTTCATCCTGGAAGCGGGTTGTGGCGCGCTCGAGCAGGCCGAAGCGCTCGACGAAAACATCACGGTGCCCGTTGACGAGAATGTCGGTGATGGACTCGTCGGCAAGCAAGGGTTCGAGCGGTCCCAGGCCGAGGAGCTCGTCGAGTACTTCGCCCACAAGGCGCTTGCGCTCGCTTGCGTTGAGCGCGGCGTCCTCTTCGACAAGGAGGCCCAGGACGATGTCGCCAACTTCCTCTTCAATCTGCTCGCGCGACATGCGGTCGAGCAGGCTGAGGTTGATGCGATCCAGAAGCTTGCGGTGGATGGAAGTCTTCAGCGCGAGGAGCTTGTCGAGCTCTTCATCGACCTCAAACATCGGCACGGGCTGAGCGGCATAGGCATCGCTGCCGACAATATCGGCGTTCTCGCTCTTTCCACCGCCTATGAACTGCCATTTCATCGGTGCGCACCCTCCACGGCTGCGGCGATCGTTTCCGCAAGCCCTTCCAAATCGCTGACGAAGGCGCTTTTGCGCTTGATCGATCGGGCAAGGACACCCTGGTCCTGCGCCGAAGCAAGGGTGGCGCTGTCGAGCGCAATTCCGGCGGTCACAGGTCGCCCGAGGGCCTTTTCGACGTCGCCGAGGCTGATCGCGCTGAAAAGCTTGCGCTCGGTCTTGTTGACCACGATCGAGATCAGGCGATGGTCGAGCCCGAGATTCTTGAACAGATCAAGTCGTCGCCGCGCCTGCCGCAGGCTGGCCAGCGTCTGTTCGACGACCATGACGACACTATCGGCTTTCGACAGGACGTTCAGCGTCCAGTTGGTCAGGTTCGACGGGAGATCGAGCACGACGTAATCGTACTCGTTTCGCGCGATTTCCAGGATCCGCGCAAGATCTTCGGCCTTAACCGCTTCGATAGGAATAATCTCTCCAGGTGCAGCGATTACGGAAACGCCGCTGGCGTGTCGCTCGGCAACAGACTGCATCAACGATGCGTCGATCCGCTTGCCCGCTTCGAGCAGGTCACTGAGCGTACGGCGGGGTGTGATACCGAGCACTTCGGCCAGCCTGCCCGACTGGATGTCGAGGTCGAAGATGCAAACGCGCGGCCGCGCATCGTCATCGGCGAGAGATGCGGCTAGGTGACTGGCGATCGTCGTGGCGCCCGAGCCGCCAACCGCGCGGGTAACCGCGATGACCGGCGCCAACTCGACTTCCTGTTCGGCAGCATGCCCCTTTGTCTCGAGCACGGCGACCACGGTCTGGAGAATCTCTTCGGCCGCGAACGGCAGCTCCACCACATCGGCAACGCCTTCGCGCACGAGCGTCCGGACAAGCTTGAGGTCCACGTTCTTCATCGCAACGATTTGCGGCATGCCAGGACGGATCGCGTGGAGCTTGCGAATACGCTCCATGCTGCGCGGCACGGTCGGATCGACTTCGAAGACGATGATGCCCGAGGTATTCACTTTCGCTTCGGGGATAGCCTCACCCGGATCGACCGCGATGAAGTTCGCGTCCGAGATCCAGTTGGCTCCGGCCGAGGCCTCCAGGGCATCAATGTACTCGCTCGAGGCGACGATCGTTATGGGCGCAGTAAGCTGCAACTCCAGTTCCTTCCCGCGGTCGAGTATGTATTCACCATGGCCCATATCGATCACCAGATAACACCTTCAATACTTGTTGCGCGAGGCGCAGTCCCTCCCTGTCGAAAAACGAGACAACCCGAACCTTGTCGCTCTTTGCGGCAACTTTGGCCCGATAATTCCAGAGAATTCATAAGGATGCAGAGTACGAACATCAGTTGAAATTCGTCCCCTGACCATCTTCCATCGTCAAAGTATATGCAAAATCGGGAAAACCTACAGTGCTCCCGAACAGCAAATATGACCGGAAAGTCTGATTGAGCAGGCGTACAGTTACAAAGGGCGCAATGTCCATTCCGGTAGGATTGCCTGCATAGCCAAGCCCGGACCCTGAGTAATCGATTGCGATATCTGCCAGTGCCACCCTAGGATAAATATTCTTCACACGGCCGGCGACGCGATTGAAGGAAGTGGTATCGAGCGTCAGCGTCCCGTCGAGACAGGTCCCGCTGACGCAAGTGCAACCGGTCGAGCGGCAGGTGATCTTTCCGAACGCGCTAGCGGGAATGCGATCCCCCTGATTGATAAGGACCCCCCCAACGGTTCTTCCAGTATAAGTATATGTCGCAAGCTCGGTCACGAGTGGATCGGTTACCACTGCGGCACGCGCGCCGACCTGGGATGCCTTTTCGCCTTGGTTGAACAGGTAGGCATACCGCCCTGCATCGATGATCGCGATGACGAAGAGGATGAAGATGGGCAGGATCAGAGCGAACTCCGCCGCGCCTGCGCCCCTCTGATCGCGCCAGAAGGCCTTGAAGAAACGAACCAACCTCATATGCCCATCACCGCGGCTTGCTGGGTGGCGTAGAGTTCGTAGGAATTGGTCAGGAAACCGAGGCCGTGGAACAGCGAGGGGAAATTCACCCGCGCGCTGACCGTGACGACCGGCGCATTCGGTTCGTCCCGATAGATGCCCGTCCGCAATGCGGTCGTCGGGCAATTGACTGCCACGGTCACATTCGAATTTACCCAGCCGATTACCCGGGTCGTGCCACCCGAGGGTTGGCCGGTCCGGGTGACTTCCTTGATCGCCGTCTCCGTCGCGGACGGCAGGGTGTAACCGGCGGTGCAATTGATATCGACGAAGCTCTGGCGCGCAGCGAAGCGCGCCCCGTCGCGCACACCCTTCACCACCTGGTGCTGGTTGTAGAAATAGTAGCCCATCTCGACGGCGCCGAAGACCATCAGGATCAGAAGTGGCAGCAGCAGCGCCATTTCGCCGGCAGCCGCACCGCGCTCGCAACGGACAAAGGCGCGCATGATGCTCACCTGATCAGGTACGGGACATCGCGGCGGATGACCGTCCCTGCAGTTTCGCCACGCGAACCCGAGGCCGTCTTGCCGATGATTTCGGCGTAGATCTCGTCCTTCTGGGTGTAGTTGGCGTTGCCTGGCCGGCTACGGTTGAGCGAAGGTTCGACCAGGAACACGTCCATGAACTCCACAACCGGTACCGACCGCGAATTGCCTTTCACGTCGAGCGCCTTGCAATTGATGACCGCGACGGACAGGCGGCGACGGTCGGCCACCGTTGAAGTCGGTACGACGCCCGCTCCGAAGCCCTTGCGAGGACTGCACTGCGGCGTTCCGTATGCCGAGTTCGAATTGGGGCCGCCAAGCACTCTGACACCATCGACTACGGTTCCGCGCTTCTCAATTTCCCAGAGGTAGACTTCGTAGCGCGTCGGGAAACGGCAGCGGGCCGGTGTGCCACTGCAACCGCTTAGCGTAAGACCCGTGTTGGTCTGCCATTCGGCTTCCGACCAATAGCCGGTTAGGCCGTCCTCGGTGCGCCGGTAGTGCGTCGCGAAGTAGGCGTTGCGGTCCCAGAATCCGTCGCCGACCGGCCCGGTGCAGGCCTTGGTGTTCATCGCATGGCAAACATCCCGCGGGTGGCCCATCGAGGTCGGGATGTTCGCTGCACTTGAGAGATCGAGAGCATTGTTCGAGCCCGGGAGGTACTTCGTTCCCGTTGTCTCGTGCCAGCCGTTGTTGTGGTCCTTGCAGGAATTGGTGTCGGTGAACACGTCCGTGTGCACCACGTCCTTCTGGACGTTGATCGACGCGGGGCAATTGCCGCCAGTTGGGCAGGACACGTCGCCATTGTAGATGTCGAAGCGCGTATTCATGGAATCACTGACGTCGGTCTTGTTACCGGTGTCGGTATCCACCGCGTCATTCGCGGATTTCGATACGCATTCACCCGGAGGCGTATCCCAGCCCAGCGCCTTGCGCAGGTCCGGCGTACCGCCGCCCGTACCGGGGATGGTATCGAGGAAGCCAAAATTGCCCGGCGCCCATGAACCTCCACCGCCCGACGCCCCACCTTTGAGGAAGAGGCCCATGCCGCGGTAATTGTCGGCGTTGAATGGGAGGCTCTTGTCTGTGTTGGTGGTGGGCTCACTGGGGTTGCAGATCATCAAGGGCGGAGTGCGACACAGGGCAGCGCCGATCCCGGCGACTGCTTCGCCCGACAAAGTGTTTTCGAACCAACCGACGACCGGTGTGAGCGCGTATTTGGCCTTGCGGTCCTCCACCTTCACGCGAATGAAATTCGCCTTGGCGTCCGACGCTGCAAGTGTTGTGTCCAACCTGTTGGTATCGGCTTCGGCTTGGGCCAGCGTCTCGTAAAAGAACACGCCTGTGCCGGCCACCGGGATGTCGACGGTCATCGTGTCACCGTCGTTTCCGAACACCGTCAGGTTTGTAACGAGGCCATTGCGTGCAACGGCGATCGCTCGATTGATGGAACCGGTGGTCTGGTCGAGCTGCGTTGCGCCTGCGAGTGCAGCCTGGTCAGCAGCATTCTGGAGTTCGGTGTCGAGCGCCGCCATGCGAGCGTAATCAAAACCTATGCCCGCAGCCCCGACAAGCGCAGGGAGCATAAGCGCGTAGAGGGCGGCACTCGCGCCGCTCTCGTCACTCCAGAACTTCCCCAACCAGGTCATACATGCCTCACATCACACTCAGTTCGGGCCCGAGCTTTCGGTCGTGCTTATGGTCTCGGGCTGCTTCACGGCATCCTTACGATACCGTTCGACAGCCTGCGCGGCGTGATCGCCACTTGTTACCATATCGTCTTCGTAAACGGGATCGGGATTGACGACCTGCGCCATCATAGTCTGGCGATTGGCCTCACCAAAAGCGGCATCGCCCGGACGATCGAAAACCGCATTGTCCGCGCACGCTGCTGCAAGCGGCATTACCGAGATCGCAAGGGTGAAACGAAGAACCTTAGTAGTCATAGTCTTCACCCTCCTTGACGACCACGGGTGCCTTGGGAGCTGCGAGCTCCTTGGCCGAAACCGGATCATATGCTTCGCCGGACAGGATTGTCTTGAGCGCATCCGGGTCATGCACCCGGTCCGTCGGCAGCTTGACCTGCGAAGGCTTGATCGGCTTCACCAGGCGCGGAGTAACCACGATCAGCAATTCGGTTTCGCCCTTCTGGAACTGGGTCGAACGGAACAGCGCACCCAGGATCGGGATATTGCCGAGCAGTGGAACCTGGTTGACCGTGGTTTTGAAATCTTGCTGCAGCAGGCCCGCAATCGCGAAACTTTCACCATCGCGAAGTTCGAGCGTGGTCGACGCGCGACGGGTCTGCAAGCCAGGAATGCTGATACCATTAAGCTGGATTGAAGCCGCGGGGTCGATCGAACTGACTTCGGGCTCAACAATCATGTTGATGACGCCATCACCTAGCACGGTCGGCGTAAAGCCGAGACTGACACCAAACGGCTTGAACTCGATCGAGATGCCGTTGTTGCCGCCGTTACCGGCTCCGGCGCCGCCTCCACCACCGCCGCCGCTTTGGACGACGGGAATAGGAAATTCACCGCCTGCCAGGAAAGAGGCCCTTTCGCCCGACAAGGCGACGAGCGTCGGTTCGGCCAGGGTCTTGGCGAAACCCTTGTCTTCAAGGGCGTTGAGGTATCCGTTGAAATCGATCCCGAGTGCGCTGAACGCACCGCCAATCACACCGAAGCTGTCCTGGATTGCAGAGAAGCGAAGGACATCGACCGGATTGGTGAGCGTTCCGGGTGTAAGGCCGGCGCCCGGACCGCTAACCGAACCGAAATCTCCACCCCGATCGATACCGAAACCGCGCACGCCGACATCTTCGCCGACCGAGCGGTTGACCTCGGCAAACTTGACCTCGAGCATGACCTGCTGGCTGCTGCCCAGGCTGATCATGTTGACGACGTTCTCGCCGGCATAGGTCTTCGCAAGCAGGACTGCGCGATCGATTGCACCAGGATCGTTGGCAAGGCCGGTCAGGACCAGCGCATTGCCCGAAATGTGTGCGTCGATCTGGCTACCCGGGATCAACTGCGAGACCTGGGTGCGGAATGCTTCCGAATCCGGGCCCACCGAAATATCCATAACGGAGAGCACACGGCCGCGCGCATCATAGAGCGTCAGGCTGGTGGTACCCATGCCCTTGCCCAGCACGTACAGCGAATTCTCGGTGAGAGCGACGATATCGGCAATCTCGGCATTGCCGATCAGCGCTTTGGCAATCGCCCGGTCGGCTGTGACCACCTGGCTTTTGTTAAGTGGGATTTCCAGCGTTCCGGCATGGATGCCCCCGCCGGCATATTGCTGCGCCTGTGCAGGAACCGAAGCCATGAGAGCTAGGGGTAGGGCTGCGGCGCAAAGCGCGCGTCCGATGAAAGTCTTAGTTGCCACGGTTCACCTCCTGGCGAGCACCCTCGGTGCCGCGGTAAATTACCATCGACGGGCCGCCGTAACTGGGAACGAAAGTCGTCGTTCCCGAAGCAACAGGGCCGCTCGGAGCGCGGTAAGGAGCGGCGCGCGGCGCCGGAGTGCCACCTCCACCACCCCCGGTACTGCGCTGCGAATAGCGGATCGCACCACCGGGAAGATCGCGGGTCGTGACGACGCGGGTGGCGCCGACAGTCTGGTTCTCGACGTTGCGCAGCGCCAGGCTCAGGCGACCGCTCTCTACTGCGAGGGTCAGTTTCTGCGCATTGTTCTGGTCGACAAGCAGGGTCGCCATCTTGAGCTCCTGTGGCTCGGTGCTGCTTTCCGATGCACGCCGGTCGATCGCGATGACCTGGACGTTCTCGAGAATGACCGAAGTCATCTTCTCGTCGTTGCCGCCGGGAATGGTGCGCGTCATAAGCACGTCGACGGCATCGCCCGGCGTTACGAAACCGGCAACGCCAGCCACTTCGTTCACCGGGATTGTGACGGCACGCATGTCATCGGGAATGTTTTCCGAAAGGATCGCGCGTTCGGAGATGCGCGACTGGAGAATGGGTTCGCCCTGGGCGATCGGACGGATCGCAACGTCGCGGCCGGCAAAGCGGGCCATATCGGTGAAAGCTCCGGCCGGAACTGATTGGGCCGGCCAGTTTACCAGGCGGACATTGTCGGGCGTGAGCGGGGATCCGAAGTCGAGGTCCTGCGACGCTACAGCGATGCGAACCAGTTGCTGTTCCTCAGCAACGCGCTCCTGCTGCTCTTCGACACCGGAGAAATAGGCATTGGCGAGATAGACAGCGATAAGCCCCAGGACCACTGCCACGCCGATGATTATCAAATTGCGCCGTTCCATCGCGCATCCCCCTCAAGCTGCCCCTTTAAACGCAGTATACCGGCCCTTCCCGCAATCAGGGAAGGGCCGGTGACCTTACTGGCTAATTAGCCGCAGACGCCGCCCGAAGCGACAGTACGCGACGAGGTAATGCAAGTGCCGGCCGTGCTCATCGCACCCGAAATCGAGGTGGCGAGGAAGCGTGCGCCGAGAATGATTGCAATACCGACCATGACGAGGATCAGGGCGTATTCGGCAGCCGAAGCGCCCGATTCGTCAGCAACGAAGTTCTTGATGAAGTTGGTCATGATTCAAATCCTTGTGTGAAGTTCGAAAAAACCGATTGGCAGTGATCAGCCGCAGACGCCGCCCGAGGCAACAGTGCGCGAGCTGGTGATGCAGTCGCCGGCCGTGCTCATCGCACCCGAAATCGAGGTGGCGAGGAAGCGAGCGCCGAGAATGATCGCAATGCCGACCATCACAAGGATGAGAGCGTATTCGGCAGCCGAAGCGCCGGATTCGTCAGCGACGAAGTACTTGATGAAGTTGGTCATGATACAAATACCCTAGTCCAAGCGGGGACGTGTCCCCCTCATTTCACAAAAGGCTCCGGCATCTATTTCCGGCTTGCCCTTGTCCGTGCGGGTATCTCTGGAACCGGCGCGACCGTTTTCTATTTTTAACCGACGGTTACGCCGGTCCAAGAAACGCCTGTTCCCTCACGGAACGATTAAATCATCACCAACAGTGTAACCTACGTCAACGTTTCGGTAACCCATTTAATTTTTCTCCGAAAAACAGTGATTTACGGAAAATTGCGTTGCCAGTGTTGGTTAATTGCAACGAATCTGATTTGGCCACCGGTTGCACCATAACCCTCGGGAATCCGTGGAATTCTGCGAGTCAAACCGCGAGTCACGACAGTTGCCGCAAAGGAAACCAAAATCGCCGATCGGTGTTAAATGGTCGAAATGGTATCAAAACGGCACAGGTTGCAGTTCATCGCGCGCGCTTCGCGCAGCTTCGATCGCAAGACCCGTGTCCTTGTCAGCAGGCTCCGCCCCGCCCTCGAAAGCGCCATTCCGTGGTGGATAGCGGCATGGTTGGTCCTGTCGGCATGGAAGGTGTCCGGCGCCCTGGGTGAGGGGCCCTCGGGATCTGATGTTGCTTACACCGTGCTTCCCTATCTGCTGATCGCCCTCGCCCCTGTCGTAGCCCTGCGCTTGGCCGAGAGCGCTTTTTGTGACCGATCCACGGCGTGGACCCCGCGCACGCGCCTCGCCCGAATCGGTCGCTGGCGCGAAGTCGCGGTGGAGACCGCCCGCGAGCACCGCCTGTTCGGGCCGGTTGGATTTCTCGCCTCGCTCACGATCGGCATGCTGCTCAATGTCGTATTGCGCAGCGGCGAGTTCCTCCTCGCAGTGCCCGCCATAGGTACTGCGGCACCTGGATGGGCGCAGGCCCTGTTCCTTTCCATGGCGTTCGAGACGATGGCGATGAACTTCCTTTACATGGTCTGCTTCGTCATGGCCCTGCGCGCGGTCCCCGCTTTCCCGCGCATGCTGGTGGCAACGTGGATCGTCGACCTTGCCTTCCAGCTGCGTACCGCAACCATAGTCGGTTCACACGAAGCCCTACCACCCGACGTCGCGATCGCCCTGACCGGAGTATTGCAGGGCAATGTCCAGAAGGTCTGCATCAGCATATTCATCTGGCTGCCTTATCTCCTTCTGTCGAAGCGGGTGAACCTGACCTACCGTCATCGCCTCGCGCGCTGAACCCCGCTCTACCCCGCCTGCCCCCTCGCCTGCCCGATGGGCTTATGCTAGACGGCAGCTTGCAAAGAAGCTGGAGGGCAGCGGGAAGTCATGGTGCTCACGCACGGACGCAAGCGGTTGATTTTGAGCGGTGCTGCCGTGCTTGCAGCGCTTGCCGTCAGCTTGCCTCTCCTTCCGCGCCTGCAGACAATTGCCGCCCCGTATACCGGCGTGATGCGCGTCGTGCTCCCCACCTATACCAGGATTACCCTGCCGGGTGTCGGCGAAGGGGACGTGGTAGATACGACACTCGCCGATCGCAAAGCCATCGAGGATACGGCGGCCCTTGCGGTGGAGGAGGCCAGCCTTGCACCGCAAGCCGACGCAGGGTCCCGCCCGACCGTGCTGCCCAAGATCGCGCCGGGGAACATCATCCCGGTCAAGTTCGATATCGAGAGTCCGGGCCTTGGCGACGAGGTGGTGGGCGGCGACGAGATCGTCGTGCGCAAGAGCGTCCGGCTCGGCTCGCGCGACCTTGGCAAACTGCCGATCCATGTCGATTCGCGCTCGCGCCTGCTGATCCGGCCCAGTGACCTGAGGTCGGTCCTCGCGAACGCAGGACAGGAAGACAAATTGCGCGAAGGTTCCGGCTCCAACGAGTTGCGCACGCTTGGCGATCTGCGCAAGGACGGTGTCGACCTGCGCTATGACCCTACAAGCGACAGCGTGGTCCTGACGATCGGCTGAGCGCGCCCTAGCGCGAGGAAAACGGATTTGTCGGCTGGCCGGAAACGCGCGTCTCGTAATGGAGATGCGGCCCGGTCGATCGACCCGTCGACCCGACGTAGCCGATCACCTGCCCCTTCACGACGGCCTGTCCGGGCCTGACTGCAACGGCCGACAGGTGCGCGTAACGCGTCTCGACCGAGCCGCCGTGAGCAATCGATACGAGGATCCCGTAGCCGCCCGCCCAGCCGGCGCGCGAAATCTGGCCCGAGCCCGTCGCGGTGACGGGTGATCCGTAAGGTGCGGCAAGGTCGACCCCGGCATGGAACCGCGTCCCGCCCAATGTCGGATGGTAGCGCATCCCGAAGCCGCTGGTGAGGCGGGCCCCCGACATGGGCAGTCCGCCGGGCATGCCGCCGATAATCTTGCCCGGTAATTTCTTCGGCACAGGCTCGATGTCACGTCCGGCGAGGTCGACGGCGCGACCGAAGTGGATCACCGGAGCCCCGGCCTCATCTTCGAGCGAAAGGTCTCCGTAATCCTCGAGAAGTTCGTCGGCCTGCATATTGGCAATGGTCGCCGCAGCAACATTTACAGCGACGTCGCCATCGGCATCGGCCTGCGCGCCGGTTGCCGCAAAAGCGACACCGGCAGCCATGACCAGCAATGAGATTCGCGTTGCCGACACCCAAGGCCCTCCCCGAGTCTTGGCTGCGACATATCACGCGAGCGACGGTTACGCGAATCGCAACCGCATGGAGTGCCGCAATGGCACTGCCAGACCAATCGCTCGATCTAATTGAAATCGATGGAAATAGAGACCTGTCCAGGATCGATTCCTGCGGCTTGCGCGATCATGCGCCGCGCTTCGGCCACCGTCATGGCCAAGGTCGCATTGCTGGCGGCACGGGAAACCGACACGCCTCTGCCCGATCCCCGCTCGCCGTATAGCAATTCGGCTTCGGCCACCCCGAAAACATCGGAAATCCGTATGATCGCGTCGTGTCGCGGGCGTGATTTGCCCGTCTCCCACTTCCACAAGGTCGGCTTGGTTACACCGACGAGGCTCGCCAACTCCTCCATCGTGTGTGGCGAGTCCATGCGCAGTCGGCGAAGCCGGTCGCCGAGCGTTTCAGTACCGCTCTCCACGACACCCACCTCCGGCAAGTCGCGCGGCGGATGGGCGCGCAGCAGGTTCGCACCCAGTTCCGCCCGCGAGAGCGATTGTTCGAACCGGCAACCGTAAAGACGCCCCGTGTGCCACATGATCCGGGCACGATGCTCTTCACCATCGGCAAGCACGACTGCGACCGGTTCGTCGAGATCGAGCGATGCGCTGGTACTCATCAAGAGGCCGCTTGCCGACAGGTCGAGGATTTCGACCCCGCTTGACCCGTCACCCTGCGCCGCGCTGGCGGTCAGGAAAATCCGCCGCCGCTCCTCGCTGCGGCCATCCGCGACGCTGGCCTTGTCCTCGATGCGACCCTTCATTCTTCAATCCTCTGAACGCGGCTTTCCTGCACCGCCCTTGGCACACGATCATGCGCATCCACCGGTTAAGGACCGGTATCCTCCGGTTTCCATTTGAGGGCAGCCCCCGTGTCGTGTGACCCGATAGCCGCGCCATTCGCCCAATCGCTCGGGTTGCAACCATGCACGCTTTTTCCGGGCGATCCCTTCGCCTATCCGGGCCGGCTGCATGACGCACGACCACGCCCTGAAACCCCTGCCCATCGGCAGTGACGGCTGGCGCGACGAGATCCGCGCAACCTTTAGGCTCGCCTGGCCGCTGGCGCTTGCCAACCTGCTGCAGATGCTCGTGCATGCGGTCGACGTGATCTTCGTCGCGCGCCTGGGCGAACGCGAGCTGGCGGCTTCGGCGTTGGGCATTTCCGTCTTCGGCCTCACCATGTGGGCTTTCACCGGACTTGTCGGCATGGTCGCGGCGCTGATTGCCGAGGAGCTGGGCCGCCGCCGCCATTCGGTGCGCGAAGTGCGCCGGTCGGTCCGTATGGGCCTGTGGCTGGCGGTCGCCACCGGCCTCGTCGGGATGGGCATCTGCCTGCTTGGCGAGCGGTTGATGATCGCGACCGGTCAGGAGCCGCAGATTGCCGCACAGACCGGCATGTTCCTGCAGGTCATCATGTTCGCGATGATCCCTATGATCGGATCGGCAGTGCTGCGCAGTTTCGTTTCCGCTTTGGGCCGCCCAGTCTTCGCAACGGCGATAACCGGAGTTGCCTTCATCGCCAGCCTGATCGGCAACTACGCTTTCGTCTTCGGTCATTTCGGCGCCCCGGCGATGGGGCTGAAGGGCTCTGCGCTGGCCAGCGTGGTCACTGCCCTGGTCCAGTTCGCAAGCTACGTGATCGCGGTCCACTGGGACCGGCGCCTGCGGCGCTATCGCATCTTCGGCAATTGGTGGCGGCCGGAATGGGACCGGCTGCGCGAGCTGGTCCGGCTGGGCAGCCCGGTCATGGTCATCATCATTGCCGAGGCAGGACTGTTCAGCGCCGCCGCACTGCTGATGGGACGGATCGGCGCGTCCGAGCTTGCGGGCCACACGGTTGCCTTGCAGGTCGCCGCTCTCGCCTTCCAGATACCCTTCGGCATCGGCCAGGCGGCGACCATCCGCGTCGGCTATCACTATGGCGCGCGCGACAGGGTTGCCATGGGACGCGCCGGCTGGGTCGGTATCGTAATGGGTGGCGGGTTCATGTGCACGACGGCCGCGGCGATGATCCTCGCACCGCTCGCCCTGCTGCGGATTTACGTCGATCCCGCGGCACCGCAGAACGCGGCCATGGTCGGCTTCGCCGTGCAATACATGGTCGTCGCCGCCGCCTTCCAGCTTTTCGACGGCGTGCAGGCCGTGGCCGCAGGTTCGCTTCGCGGGCTGCAGGACACGCGCATGCCGATGCTGATCGCGGTCTTCAGCTACTGGGTCCCGGGGCTTGGCATTTCGCTATGGCTCGGCTTCTACACACCGCTCGAGGGGACCGGCGTGTGGATCGGGCTTGCCACGGGCCTCGTCTTCGCGGCGAGCCTCCTGACCTGGCGCTGGGCACGGCGCGACAGGCTGGGACTTACGGCGACCTGAGCCGACCCACGCCAGCCACGCCTCACCCCGCCTCCGGCAACTTTTTTCCGTTCCGACCCGTTGACTCGGCGCAGCGCCGCTCCCAAATGCGCCGCGCTGGCACTCTCACCCAGTGAGTGCCAATCATCGTTTCACACTCTTAGAAGAGAGGTCATCATCATGGCATTTCGTCCGCTGCACGACCGCGTTCTGGTCCGTCGCATCGAAGCCGAAGAAAAGACCGCCGGCGGGATCATCATTCCCGACAGCGCCAAGGAAAAGCCGAGCGAAGGCGAAGTCGTCGCTGTCGGTTCGGGCGCCCGTAGCGAAAACGGCACCGTCACCCCTTGCGACGTCAAGGCCGGCGACCGCGTGCTGTTCGGCAAGTGGTCCGGCACCGAAGTGAAGATCGACGGCGAAGACCTGCTGATCATGAAGGAAAGCGACATCATGGGGATCATCGGCTGATAGCCCGACCCGCATGTACTTCCTCAACTAACACCGAATTCCAGGAGAAACACCAATGGCAGCCAAGGACGTAAAGTTCGGCCGCGACGCGCGCGAAGGCATCCTGCGCGGCGTCGACACCCTCGCCAATGCCGTCAAGGTCACGCTGGGCCCCAAGGGCCGCAACGTCGTGATCGACAAGAGCTTCGGCGCACCCCGCATCACCAAGGACGGCGTCACCGTCGCCAAGGAAATCGAACTGAAGGACAAGTTCGAGAACATGGGCGCGCAGATGATCAAGGAAGTCGCCAGCAAGGCGAATGACACTGCGGGTGACGGCACCACCACCGCCACCGTTCTGGCCCAGGCCATCGTCAACGAAGGCATGAAGTCGGTTGCCGCCGGCATGAACCCGATGGACCTCAAGCGCGGCATCGACCTCGCTGTCGAGAAGGTCGTCGAGAACCTCAAGAGCCGTTCGAAGGACGTCGCCGGGTCGAGCGAAATCGCCCAGGTCGGCATCATTTCCGCCAACGGCGACCGTGAAGTCGGCGAGAAGATCGCCGAAGCCATGGAAAAGGTCGGCAAGGAAGGCGTGATCACCGTGGAAGAGGCCAAGGGTCTCGAATTCGAACTCGACGTCGTCGAAGGCATGCAGTTCGACCGCGGCTACCTCTCGCCCTACTTCATCACCAATCCGGAGAAGATGACGGTCGAACTCGAAAACCCGTACATCCTCATCCACGAGAAGAAGCTGTCGAACCTCCAGGCGATGCTGCCGGTGCTCGAAGCCGCGGTCCAGTCGGGCCGTCCGCTGCTGATCATCGCGGAAGACATTGAGGGCGAAGCGCTGGCTACCCTCGTGGTCAACAAGCTGCGCGGTGGCCTCAAGGTCGCAGCCGTCAAGGCACCGGGCTTCGGCGATCGCCGCAAGGCCATGCTGCAGGACATCGCCATCCTGACCAAGGGCGAGATGATCAGCGAAGACCTCGGCATCAAGCTCGAGAACGTCACGCTGAACATGCTCGGCCAGGCCAAGAAGGTCACCATCGACAAGGACAACACGACCATCGTCGATGGTGCCGGTGAAGCGGACGACATCAAGGCCCGCGTCGGCGAAATCCGCACCCAGATCGACAACACCTCGAGCGATTACGACCGCGAGAAGCTCCAGGAGCGCCTCGCCAAGCTCGCCGGCGGCGTTGCCGTGATCAAGGTCGGCGGTGCGACCGAAGTCGAGGTGAAGGAGCGCAAGGACCGCGTCGACGACGCGCTGCACGCAACCCGCGCAGCCGTTGAAGAAGGCATCGTCCCGGGCGGCGGCACCGCTCTGCTCTACGCCACCAAGGCTCTTGACGGCCTGACCGGTGCGAACGACGACCAGACCCGTGGCATCGACATCATCCGTCGTGCCATCCAGGCTCCGGTTCGCCAGATCGCGACCAACGCCGGCCACGACGGTGCGGTAATCTCGGGCAAGCTGATGGACGCCAATGACGATTCGCTCGGCTTCAACGCCGCGACCGACACCTACGAGAACCTCGTGGCTGCCGGCGTAATCGACCCGACCAAGGTCGTCCGCACCGCGCTGCAGGACGCAGCTTCGGTTGCCGGCCTGCTGATCACCACCGAAGCCGCCATCACCGAGAAGCCGGAAGACAAGCCGGCCCCGGCGATGCCCGACATGGGTGGCATGGGCGGCATGGGCTTCTAAGCCCGTCCAACCTACCGGACAAAGAGTAGGCCCGGCGGAGCGATCCGCCGGGCCTTTTTTGATATCTGCGAGGTTCTATGCCGCCAGCCGGGCGGGTAGCGGAGCGCGATCGGCTTCGGCAAAAATGCTCGGCTTGAGCCAGTTCCTCAAGTTGCGGACGAGCGAAGGCTCGCCTTCGATCAGAAGGTCACCGGCATCCATCGCCTCGCGATAGGTCCGATCACCCATCCACACATCGTGCATCGTACGCAGGGTGCAGGTAACGTAGACGCTGACATCGCGTCCCGGATCGGAAATGCAGGTGTCCACCCCGTCCTGTTTCACCAGAAGCCACCAGTTCTGCTGTTCACTCAGGTCACGGAACTTGAATTGGATGATGCTCTCCTTGCCGGGCATCATCGCGGGATCGATGCTCCGTTCGAGGTAGAGCATCAGCAATTCGACATCGAGATCCGCATCGACAACATTGTGACGCGCCCACAGCAGACCCCATTCGCCCAGGTTCACGATCAGTGGCAGCAGGGCTTCACAAGCAGGCGTGGGGAAGTATTCGTAACCTCGCTGCCCCGGAATCTTCCGGCGCACCAGCATCCCTTCCTGCTCCAGGAACTTCAGTCGCGCGGTCAACAAGGCTGGCGAAATGTCGCCCAGGCCGCGCTGGATCTGGTTGAACCTCCGGCCCCCGCAGAGCAGCTCGCGCACGATCAGGATCGTCCAGCGTTCCCCAAGGATCTCAACGGCTTTGGATATGGGACAAAATTGTCCGTACTGCATGCGTGCTCTCCCGTAGCGTCCACATGCGACCCTGCTTATTTCCGGAACTGTAGCAGCTTTCTTCAGAATTTGTAGCACGCAGCTTCATTCGCTGAACTCAACTGAGCGCCAGCTTGCGGGCAAAAGCATTCCTGTCGCCGGGGCAGTCCCCGGCCAAACCAACCAGAAGGAAATGCACATGCCTCTCGTAACCATCGACGTAATCAAGAACGTTTTCACCGCCGAGCAGAAGCAGGAGATCATCAGCAAGGTCACCGAGACCATGGTGTCGATCGAAGGCGAAGCCCTGCGCCCGGTCACCTGGGTCCGGATCATGGAAGTCGAGCAGGGCGACTGGGGAATTGGCGGTCAGCTGCTCAAGGCGGCCGACGTCCAGGCAATGGCCCGACAGCCTGAACCGGCCTGATTGTCGCACAAATGAAGTGGGCCCGACGGAGCGATCCGCCGGGCCCATCTTGTTGCCTCGTTTCCGTCGGGGCGGTCAGCCGCCCTTGCGGCTCGCCTCGGCCGCGGCGACCAGTTCCTTCGGCCAAGTGACCTGGGTCTGGGTCTGCGGGTTGAAGACGTCGCCCGGATAGATCGCGCCTTCCGCAGCGGCGATTTCCTCCTTGGTCAGATATTCGCCCGGTTCGAGAGCGAACACGTCGATACCGCGGGCGATCTCGGTCGCGTAGATGCGCCCCTTGTACCAGTATGCCGACCAGTACCCGCCCAGTACCATCTGGTCTGCCGCGATCGGGCCACGGTCGAAGTAGGCGATCTCGTGGATGTTATCGGGATCGGTGAAGTCGATCACGCTGATGCCGCCCTGGTACCAGGCCTGGACGAAGATGTCGCGCCCCGGCACCGGGATGATCGAGCCGTTGTGTGCGACGCAGTTCTCCTTGTCGCTTTGCGGTGCCGGCAGTTTGTAAGTGCCGCGATAGACCAGCTTGCCGTTCTCGATGCCGTAGAAAGCATCGGCGCCCCAGTTGCTCGGGTCGCCAGCCTGGCAACGCGGACGGCCACCGCCGCCCCATTCGTCGGTGAAGAGAACCTTGGTCCCGTCATTGTTGAACGTCGCCGAGTGCCAGTAGGCAAAGCCCTTGTCGGTCACGTCGTCGATGCGCTTCGGCTTCAGCGGGTCGGACACGTCGAGAATGATGCCGTTGCCCGAACAGGCGCCTGCCGCCAGCTTTTTGCCGGGGAAGACGGTGATGTCGTGGCACTGGTTGGTCTCGTTGGTATCCTGCGTACCCTCGCCATGGTCGCCGCCACGCCACAGGCCCGCGATCTGCCCGCCAGTGGCGAAGACGCGGGGGCGGTCGACAATGCGTGCCGCTGCGGGATTGCCAACCGGCACCTCGATCACATCGATCGAGAACAGCGCGGTGTTGTCGCCCGGCAGATCGGTGCAGCTTGACAATTCCTCGGTCCGGCGCACACCGCCAGTGCCCGAGGCATAGACGACGAGGCGCTTGTCGTCCGTGCTGACGATCGAATGGGTGTGGCTGCCGCGGCAGGTCTGCACCTGGCCCACCTGGCGCGGAGCCGCCGGGTCGGAAATGTCGAAGATGCGAAGGCCACGGAACCGTTCTGCGGTCGCGCGCTGCATGTTGCCTTGCAGACCGCAATCGACACGTCCACGGCCTTCTTCAACGCTCATGATGAGAAGCTTGCCCGCGATCGAGACGTCGCCCTGGCCGCCCGGACAAACAACCGAGCTGACGAGCCCCGGAATGCCGTCGGTGCCCAGCCGGTAGATATTGAAGCCGTGGTAATTGCCCGCGACCAGCATGTCGCCGGAAAACGCCATGTCGGTGTTGGCGAAATCGAGCATCGAGCCGCGATCGACCAGCTTGGGCTTCTCAGGTTCCTTCTCGTCCTCGGCGAGCGCCATGGGATCGTTGGGGTCGACCGCCTTGTCTTCTTTCTTCTCGGCGGGCTTGGCGTCCTTCGCCCCCTTGGCCTCGGCTTCCTTCTCTTCCTTGGACTTGGCGGCCGGAAGGGCGAGGCCGGCGGGATTGGTCGGATCGTAGAAGCCGGCAGGCTTTTCGAGGCTGGCGAGCTTCTTCAGTCCCTTGATCGCCTCGCCGCTGTCGCGGAAACCGGCCTTCAGGGTTGCGCGCGGGTCGGCAGAAAGGGTCGCGAGCCGCTTGTTCATGCGGGTGATCTCGGCCTTCTGGTCGCTTACCACGTCGGCGGTGAACTGGTTCATCTCGGGGTCCGAAGCCGTGCCATACCAGTTGAGCAGGTTCTCGGTCATGTCGACTGCGCCGCGGTGGTGCGCGATCATGAGCTGGAGGAACATGCGATCGAACGCCACGCCGTCCGAGGCAGCCAGGGCGGCCATCTGTGCGGGTGTCGCCATGCCCTCCATGACCACCATGCCCTTGCCCGACGACGGCATGTCATGACCCATGTGGGAATGATCCATCGGCGCGTCCTTGCCCATGCCGGGCGCTTCGGTCGTCTCGCCGCGGCTGGTGAGCCACTCGGTCATGAACTTCATTTCGTCCGCCTGGCTCGCATTGATGCGACGGGCGATGCGGCGGATGTCGGGGTTGGTTGTCCGCGCCTCCACCAAAGCCGTCATCTCGGTCGCCTGGCGGTGGTGGACGATCATGTGCTGCATGTAGGCGACGTCGCCGGGCGAATATCGCATGTCGGCCAGCTTGATCGCTTCCGCCGGGGTCAGGGCCTTGACCGGTTCGCCCGGGGCGCCCGGCTGAACGATGGGCACGCCCTCCGCAAGCGCAACGCTGGAAGTCGTAAGCAGAAGGCTGGCGGCAAGCGCCCGCAGCGAGTTTGTCATTATGTCAGTCCCCAAAGTTGAAATCGGATTAGGCTGTCATCGTGGTCCCTGCGTCAAGCAGTCGTTCTGCGAACGACTTGTGACGGACCACCAATGGCTTAGCCATACTTGCCGCGCTTCGGGCCGAGGTATCCGAAAAGGTATGCCCCGACCTTGCGCATCTGGATTTCCTCCGCGCCCTCGGTGATCCGATAGCGGCGGTGATGGCGGTAGATATGCTCGAACGGCTTGTGCCGCGAATAGCCGATCCCGCCATGCACCTGCATTGCCCGGTCGGCCGCCTGGCAGACGAGGCGGTTGGCGTAATAGTTGCACATGCTGACCTTGTCCGAGATCGTCTTCTCGATCTCCTCGTGCGGCATGTTGTCCATTTCCCAGGCAGTTTTGTAGATCAGCAGGCGCAGCATCTCGCATTGGGTGGCAAGCTCTACCAGCGGGAACTGGATTGCCTGGTTGCGCGCCAGTTCCTCGCCGAAGGGCTTGCGTTCGCGGGCGTAGCGGACGCTCTCCTCGACACAGTAAGTTGCCGCACCAAGGCTTGATGCGGCCTGACGGATGCGGTTCTGGTGGACGAAGCTCTGGGCGAGCGCGAGACCACGCCCTTCGACGCCAAGGATGGCGCTGTCGGGGACCCAGACATTGTTGACCGACAGTCGTGGGTGGTCGGTCGGCATGTTGAAAGTCCACATCCACTCCTCGATTTCCAGACCGGGAGTGGGATTGGGCACGAGGAAGCAGGTTATGCCGCTGGCATCGCCGTCCTTGCCGCTGGTGCGGGCGAACATTGCGCAATGCGTCGCCACGTGCATGCCGGTGATCCACATCTTCTCGCCGTCGATGCGCCAGCCGTCGACACCGTCACGCGTTTCGCGCACGGCCTTGGTCTCCATGAAGGTGGCGTCCGAACCATGGTGTGGCTCCGTCAGGCCGAAGGCGACGCGCCGCGTCCCTTCAAAGCCGCCGAGGATGAATTCCTGCTTCTGTTCCTCGGTCCCGAAGGTCTCGAACATGGCCACGAAGGGGAAGTTGCCGACGATCGAGTGTTCATTCTGCAAGTCGTTGTGAAGCCCGAGGCCGCGCGCGGCAAAGCGATCGCGGATGACTGCCATCCACAGGTTCGAGCCGTCCTTGCCCCCGTACTTTTTCGGTGCCGAGAAACGCCAGTGACCGGCCTCGTCCGCTGCCTTGCGGGCCTGGCGCAGCAGGTCTTCCCACTCGTGGCGCGGCAGCCCCCCTTCCTCGAAATTGGTGCGCGCCCACTCGCGGCGATGGTCGAAAAACCGGATGTTGTCATCCTTGGCCACCAGCGGATCGATCTTCTTCTCGATGAAATCGACGAGCTCGGCGTAATAATCCTCGAGCTCCTGCGGCACGGTGAAATCCATCAATCCTCTCCTGTCCATTTGCGCCGTGCGACAGCGAGCGCAGGGTATTTGGGCATGTCGACCGCCAGCTTGTCGAGCGTCGTGCGGCGCAAGCGGGCAAGCAATCCGGGTTCAGCAAGCGTGCGTTCGCCCTCGAGCAATGCTCGAGCGAGTTGCGCATCGGTAGCGATGACCTGCGCCGCGTAGTCACGGGCGATGATGCCCAGTGCATTGCGCGCAACGGCATGCTGGAAGCGGTCGTGACCTTCCATGCGATCCTTCACCGTTGCCAGCCACTCGGAGATTGCGGTCGCGAGTTCTCCGGCCGTGGCCTCACCGGTCGGCGGTGGCGGTGACGACGACGCGGGTAAGGACTTCGTCCGCTCTTCTTCGGGTGCCTCGCCTTCCAGCAGCAAGAGGAGGTCGAGTTCCTGCTCGCTAGTCCGGCGCGAAATGATCGCCCGCTCGACGGTCCGGTCCGCACCTTCGCGCCATGTCCTGCCCATGCGCCAGCAGCCGAGCGCCCACCAGCAGGTGCGATAGACGAGCCACCAGTGAAACCTTGCGCGGTCGACTCTGCGACCGCCAGCAGACTCATAAGCGGCAAACCAGTCGTCGAGGCTGGCGAGTCCGGCGGCCGGGCGGTCTATTCGCGCAAATCGCCAAACGGTCAGGCAAGCATAGGCGAGATCTTCATGCGGGTCGCCGAGGTGCGCCAATTCCCAGTCGAGGACCCCGGTCAACTCGGTGCCTGCGACGAGCACGTTGCCGAGCCGGTAGTCGCCATGGATCAGCGCGGGCTCGGTTGGCCCGGGCAGATTGTCGACCAGCCAGCGCAATGCCAGCGCGACAATCGGTCGGTTGCCACCGGCCTCTTCGTACTGAGTGCGAAGGCCGGCCACTCCCTCCGCCGGGTCGAGGGTAGGCAAGCCAGTCGGCAGAGAGCCGGGATCGATGTTGTGAATGCCCGCCAGCTCACGCGCGAGCTGGCCACCCAGCAAACGGCCCTCAGCTTCCCCGGAATTATCGCCGAGGATCGTCCGCGGATCGGGAGTTCCAGGAAGCGCACGCATGACAAACCCCGTTCCGAGGCCATCGGCTTCCTCCAGCTCGACCACGATCTCCGGGGCAAGGACGCCGACGGCATGAACTGCCCTGATTGCGGCCGCCTCAATATCGTGACCGATAGCGCGGCCTTCCATCATGGCTGCAGATGGCGCCCGCCTCAGGACGAAATCTTCCCCGCCCGCTGAGAAGCGCCAGCTTTCCATCGTTGCCCCACCCGTTAATCGGGTGAGGCCTGATGGCCGTTCAATTCCGACGCGCGCAAGCGCTCTCTCCAGCCCGCTCTCGATGGCGGCACCGCGTTCCTCGACTCCCATGCAGCCGATGCTTGCAGGGAAACAGTCCGCCGCTCAACCCCGGAACTGAGGGTCATGGGTTCTGGCGGGTCGCTTGGCCGCAGTGAGGGGGCGCTGTGCACGGTGCGCACCTGCATTTCGGTCGTGGGACTTGCCTGATATTGCCCCATGGAATCAGGTCCGGTCGCTGTAGCGACACTTCTCATCGCTTTGGCACTTGCGCCAGATTCCGTAGCGGCCTTAAGCTTCAGGTAACCATAGGGGCGGTAAATAGGTTACATGCGGACAGGGTTTTTCAGCACCATCATAGCGTCTTTCGCGATGTTGATCGCGGCTCCTGCAAGCGCTGACTCCGGCGGCAAGGCTCTTGAAGCCAATTTCGACAATGTCCTGGGGACTGAGGCCAGAACGCCGAAGTCATTTGACGCGGTCTATGACAGCGCGCTGGAGCAGAGGATTGCCGAACTGGCCGAAGGGTCACGCGGCCGCATCGGCGTGGCAGCAATCGATCTTTCAACGGGTCAGTATGTCGGTGTGCTGGGTGACCAGCGCTTCCCCATGGCCAGCACGAGCAAGGTCGCTATTGCAGCAACTTTCCTCGAAGGCGTTGAAAAGGGCCGGTGGTCGCTGACCAGTGAGTTTCCCTTGTTGCTGCCACGCAGCTCGGCACCGTTTTCGAGCAAGGTCGCACCGGTCTACGAAGGCCAATATATGAAGGCGATCGATCTCATCGAGATCATGATTACCCGTTCCAGCAATCCCGCGACCGATGCCCTTCTCCGCGTCGTCGGTGGCCCCGAGAAGGTCAACGACTGGGTCCGGAGGCAGGGTATCAAGAATTTCAGCATCGATCGCGATATCGCTACACTGGTGCGCGACGACGGCGAGTTTAATCCTGCGAACCATATCGACCTGCGCGACAGCGCCACGCCCAAGGCGATGGTCACCCTCCTGACAGGCCTCTATCAGGGCAAGTATCTGAGCGAGGATAGTCGCCGCGTGCTACTTGGCGCGATGAGCCGCACGCGTACAGGCAAGCGTCGCATTCCCGCTCTCATGCCGGCTAGCGTGAAAGTCAGCCACAAGACAGGCTCACTCAACAACACTTCGAGCGACATCGGCATCATCGAGACTTCAGACGGTCGCGCCATTGCTGTGGCAATCTACGTCACTGGCCAGGGCACGAGGCTGGATCGCGAAGGAAAGATCGCCCAGATCGCCCGCGCATTGCACGATGGTTATGCGGCGGAAAACCAGCGTAACTGGGCCAGCGCGAAGTACGGCGGTCGCTGAGGGAAAACCTCAAAAAGTTCGGTGGACATAGAAAAAGGGCGGCGCCGGATGGCACCGCCCTTTCCTGTTTCGTGACGGAAACCCGTCCGCGAAAACCCAGGTCCGATTAGTCGGCCTTGGCTTCGGCAGTGGTTTCGTCCTGCACGTCGGCTTCGACTTCTGCAGCAGCGTCGTCAGCAGCTTCGGCGGTCGCATCAGCAGCGCCTTCAACGGCGTCGCCAGCAGCTTCCATGTTGGCTTCGGTGTCGGCAGCAGCGTTCTCGACGGTTGCGTCAGCAGCGTCTTCGGTAGCTTCCGAGCAAGCGGCGAGGGTAAGAGCAGCGGCCGAAGCGGCAGCGAAAAGAGCGATCTTACGCATAGGATGAATTCCTTAGTCAGCGAGTTAAGGTGCGTTCCACGACCCAAGAGACGCTTCCCGCGCGAGCCCCGGATTCGGACCTCACGAGCCTAAATAGTGGCGGGATTGTGGCAGAGCAAGCTTTTTTGCCCTATTTCGGCCATCATCCCACACCTGCCCCCGAGCCAAGGACTTGCTTGTAAAGGGTTTCAGGTCGAACTCCAAAACGGCTCCCCAAGCCCATTTGGCGCTGCTAAGTCCCCTCGCGATGGCCGAAAAACCCCACCTCTACCTCGTCGACGGATCCGCATACATCTTTCGCGCCTACCACAGGCTGCCCCCGCTAACTGACCCCGAAGGCACGCCGGTCGGCGCCGTCTATGGCTACACCACCATGTTGTGGAAACTGGCCGACGATCTCGACAAGGCCGACGGCCCGACGCACCTCGCGGTCATCCTCGACAAGGGTTCGTACAGCTTCCGCAACGACATTTACCCCGAGTACAAAGCTAACCGACCCGAGCCGCCTGAGGACCTGCGCCCGCAGTTCCCGCTGATCCGTGACGCAACCCGCGCCTTCAGCCTGCCCTGCATCGAGGAAGAGGGCCTTGAAGCAGACGACCTTATCGCCTCCTATGCCCGCGCTGCACAGGATCGGGGCTGGAACGTCACAATCGTCTCCTCCGACAAGGACCTGATGCAGCTGGTTGGCGAGAAAGATGGCGCTCGCATCGACATGCTCGACACGATGAAGAGCGCGCGCATCTATCGCGACGAAGTGAAGGAGAAGTTCGGGGTGTATCCCGAGCTGGTCGGCGATGTGCTCGCGCTGATGGGCGACAGTGTCGACAACATCCCGGGTATTTTCGGGGTCGGGCCGAAAACTGCCTCCAAGCTCATCGACGAACACGGTTCGCTGACCGCCGCGCTCGACGCTGCGCCCGACATGAAGAAGTCGAAGCTGCAGGAACGTCTGATCGAGGGCCGCGAGATGGCCGAACTCAGCCGCGTCCTCGTCACGTTGAAGGAGGATTGCGACCTTCCCGAGCCGCTCGACGATTTCAAGCTCGACGGCGTCCCTCCCGAACCGCTTGCCGCCTTCCTCGCCAAGCACGGGTTCACCAGTCTGTTGAAGCGTCTCGACGCGGGTCGTGGAAGTCCCTCCCGTCCTACCGACCTGAATCCCGCCAAGCAGGACACTGCCAGCGCGCCCGCCACCAATGGTGGAAACCGGCAAGACCTGCCCGACCTCCCGCATATCGATCGCACCAAGTACGAAAGCGTTCAGACACTGGAGCGACTGGAACACTGGGTCGCTCGCGCCAGCGCTGCGCGGGTCGTTGCCGTCGATACCGAGACCGATAGTCTCGACGCAATCCGCGCCAACCTCGTCGGAGTCAGCCTGTCGGTCGGCCCTGACGAAGCCTGCTACATCCCGCTCGCCCACGGCGGCAGCGACATGTTCTCGGACAAGCCGACACAGGTCGACAAGGCCGCTGCCCTCGCCGCTCTGAAGCCGCTGCTCGAGAGCGATGCCGTCCTCAAGGTCTTCCACAACGGGAAATACGATCTCAACGTTCTCGCAAGGAACGGAATAACCGTTGCCCCGATCGACGACACCATGGTGATCAGCTTCGACCTCGACGCAGGCCGCAGCCTCGACGGGATCGGGGGCGGCCACGGCATGGACGAACTCGCCGAGCGCCATTTCGGCCACTTGTGTATCGCGTTCAAGGACGTGTGTGGCTCCGGAAAGAAGGCGATCCCCTTCGGCGAGGTTCCGCTGGACAAGGCCACCGAATACGCTGCCGAGGATGCGGACGTCACCTGGCGCCTCTACCAGCTCCTCAAACCCCGACTGGCTGAAGAGGGGGGAACGCGCATTTACGAGCGGGTCGATCGACCACTGGTCCCGGTTGTGGCGCAAATGGAGCGTCACGGCATCAAGGTCGACCGCGCACACCTGTCACGACTATCCGAGGAATTCGCGAAGGAAACCGCTCGTCTCGAAGGTGAAATCCACCAATTGGC
Source organism: Qipengyuania sp. RANM35 (assembly GCF_041021145.2). Classification (NCBI taxonomy): domain Bacteria; kingdom Pseudomonadati; phylum Pseudomonadota; class Alphaproteobacteria; order Sphingomonadales; family Erythrobacteraceae; genus Qipengyuania; species Qipengyuania sp. RANM35. Next base: position 2,307,466 of record NZ_CM196433.1, read on the forward strand.
AGGCGAGCCATTCACGGTCGGCAGCCCCAAGCAACTGGGCGACATCCTGTTCGACAAGCTCGGCTACAAGGGCGGACGCAAAGGCAAGAGTGGTCAGTATTCGACCGACCAAGCCATACTCGAGCGGCTTTCGGGCGAGGGAGCAGTGATCGCCGACAAGGTCCTTGAATGGCGCCAGCTCGCCAAGCTGAAATCGACATATACCGATGCCCTGCAGGAGGCGATCAATCCCGAGACCGGTCGCGTCCATACCAGCTACAGCCTCGTCGGCGCGCAGACGGGTCGCCTGTCCTCAACCGATCCGAACCTGCAAAACATCCCCATCCGTACCGAGATCGGCCGTCAGATCCGCGACGCTTTCGTAGCAGAGGAGGGCAATGTCCTGCTCGCCGCCGACTATTCGCAGATCGAGCTGCGCCTTGCCGCGCATATGGCCGATGTTCCCAGCCTCAAGGAAGCCTTCGCGGCGGGCGAAGACATTCATGCGCGCACCGCACAGGAAATGTTCGGCACAATCGATCGCGACACGCGCGGCCGCGCAAAAACTATCAACTTTGCAATCCTTTACGGTATATCGCGCTGGGGGCTCGCCGGGCGACTCGGCGTAACGCCGGAGGAAGCACAGGCGATGATCGACACCTATTTTCAGCGCTTCCCGGGCATCCAGCGTTACATCATGGAAACGCTCGAGAGCGTGCGAGAACGCGGCTACTCCGAGACCCTGTTCGGTCGCAAGACGTGGTTCCCGCGGATTAATTCGAAGAATCCCAACGAACGCGCCGGGAGCGAACGTGCCGCGATCAACGCGCCGATCCAGGGTACAAGCGCGGATATCATCAAAAGGGCCATGGCGCGCATGATGCCCGCGCTCGACGGTGCCGGCCTCGGTCATGTCCGTATGCTACTGCAGGTGCATGACGAACTGGTCTTCGAATTGCCCGAGGGCGACGTCGCGGCCGCGAGCCCGGTGATCGAACGGGTCATGGCAGAGGCTGCACGTCCAGCCGTAGAACTCAGTGTCCCGCTGGGGGTCGAAATCGGTACTGGTCCGAGCTGGGGAGCAGCACACTGAAACGGACCATGACCTTTGCCTTGCGGGACCGCGGGTTCCGCTGGGTCAATCTGGCCCTGCTGGCCACGATTGGCGCGGCGATGCTTGCGCTCATCTTCCTGGTCTACAAGACCGTCGAGGCGGAGCGCGCGCAACGCGCGCAGGTCGAAAAGACTTCGGAAATCCTCGACCAGCTCCGCAGGATCGGCCGGGCCACTCTCAACGGCGAGACCGGACAACGCGGTTACCTCATCACACTCGACCGGAGATACCTCGTTCCCTACGAGGCCGGCCAGGAACAGATCGACCCGGCGCTCGATCGCCTGCGCGCACTTCTCCAGGACGTCGCGACCCCACGCCAAACCGAACTGGTGGACGAGATCGAGGCGCTTGCGAGGGCGAAGTTCCGGGAAATGGACGACAGCGTCGCTATGGTCGAAGAAGGGCGCTTACTCGACGCCCGCCGCGGTGTGCTGACCGACGAGGGTGTGGAGACGATGGAGCGCCTGGCCCGGGCGATCCGCGAGATGGAGGAAATCGAGAACGGTATCCTTACCGATGCGATTGCCAACACTTCACGTTCGGAAGGACGGGTCATGCCATTGCTCGGCGCACTCCTGTTCCTCCTCATCCTGGCCATGATCGGCGGCGGTCGACTTGTAAGCCGCGCGGCACGGGCAGAGGCCGAAGCCGCTCAGGCAGCGGCACTGGGCGAGGCCCGCGATCGTGCAGATTTGCTTGCGCGCGAGCTCAATCACCGCGTGAAGAACCTCTTCGCCGTGGTCCTTGCCATCGTTCAGATGAGCGCCCGCGACAAGCCGGAAGCCAAGGAGGTGACGGAGAGCATAGCCCAGCGCATCCGCGCACTCCTGACAGCACACGAGGTCAGCCAGGGCGAGCTCGAGCGCCCGGTGGCATCGCTCCAGCAATTGATCGAGACTTCGCTCGCCCCCTACCGCTCGTCCAGCCAGACTGCGCAGATCGACGGTCCTGAAGTGATGCTACCCGCGAAAAGGGTCACGCCGCTTGGACTCGTGCTTCACGAACTGACCACCAATGCGGTGAAATATGGTGCATGGGCCAACGGCGGGCAGATCCTGGTCGACTGGGAAGAGCGCGACAATCGCGTGCGACTGAATTGGCGCGAGACCGGTGTGCCGGAGCAGGAGACGCCCGATCGCAAGGGCTTCGGCAGCCTGCTGATGACCAGCGCCGCGCGCCAGTTCGGCGGCAGCATCGAACGCGAATTCGGACGCGATGGTATCGTGGTCCGCATCGACCTGCCATTGGGCGATTGATCTCCGCCCTTGAAAGGCGTGGCCCGCGCCCATAGGCATGCCCGCAATGCTAGAGCGTTTTGACCCACGGAACTGGCCCGTCTCGACCGAGGCGCTGATAGAAACACTGATTGCGTTGGGCATCGCGGTAGTCGCGGCCTGGCTCCTCCACTGGGTGCTCTTCGCTATCTTGCGGCGCGTGGTCGCCCGGTCCGAAAGCCAGATCGACGATGTCGTGCTCAGTGCGGTACGGCGCCCGCTCCGCCTGGCAATGGTCGCTCTTGCCATCTCCATAGCAGCCGAGAACGAAGCGCTTGTCGGTCGCGGCTGGGACATGCTTGCCGGGTTTCTGGTTCCGGCAGTCCTGGGATGGGTTGCCTTTGCCACGGTCAAGGGTCTCGCCAAGGGATATGCCGTGCAAATGGCAGGGGTCGACGACCTGGTGGCCCACCGCGGGCGGATGACCCGGATCGCCATCCTTTCGCGCACAGTCAGGGTGGCCATCGTCATCATCACCGTATCGCTGGTCATGCTCAACATCCCGGGCGTCCGGGATGTGGGTACGACCATGCTTGCTTCGGCAGGGCTCGCTGCCCTGGCAGTCGGCGCCGCGGCGCAGCCGGCGCTGAAATCGTTGATCGCAGGCCTTCAGATGGCGCTTACGCAACCGCTGCGCATCGGCGACCTGGTAAAGGTGGACGGACAAGCCGGCCGGGTCGAGGAAATCCGCATGAGCTTCGTCACCGTGCGGACCTGGGACGAGCGTGTGCTCGTCGTGCCGACCAGCCGCTTCCTCGACCAGAGTTTCGAAAACTGGTCGCGGGTGAGCGAGAAGCTGACCGGACCGGTCTTCCTCCACCTCGACCCGGATACCGAGATCGAGCCGATCCGCGAGGAATTCGAGCGCTTCGTGAAGGAGCATCCGCTTTGGGACGGGCGCAACCTCGCGCTGCTCATGACCGAAGCCTATCCCGAAAGCATCGAGCTTCGTCTTTCGATGAGCGCAGATACGATCGGCGATCTGTGGACGCTGCGCTGCGCAGTGCGCGAGCACATGCTCGCATGGTTGCGCAAGAACCAGCCGGGGGCGCTGATCCGCCACCGGCTCGAGGTCGACGCGGCCAACCAGCGCGCGCAGGAAGCTAACGCCTGAGCTAGTCCGTGATCGGCGCGCCGTGCTTCTGGCTGCGCGTCGATTCGATCATGCCTTCATGGATGAAGCCGATCGGGTGGACCTCTGCCGCGCGCTTCTTCAGCTCGCCACGCATCTTCTTGTACTCGTCCTCCATCTCGGTGGTGACGGTCGCACGGCTGTCCTTCAAGGCTTCCTCGAAATCGGCGGCAGTGACGTTTTCGACATCTCCACCCGCCCGTTGCAGGGCATTGAGGCCGGCCCTGCGCACGACATCCTCGAGATCGGCGCCGGTAAAGCGCTCGGTCTTGCCCGCCACATCAGCGAGTGAGACGTCCTTTGCCAGCGGCATGCTGGCCGTATGGATGCCGAGGATCTGCTCGCGCCCGGCCTTGTCGGGAGTGCCGACATAGACGAGTTCGTCGAACCGGCCGGGTCGTAGCAGAGCCGGATCGACCAGCGTTGGACGATTGGTGGCACCGATCACCACGACGGACTGCAGTTCCTCGAGACCGTCCATCTCGGCCAGAATGGTGTTCACCACACGTCCGGTCACGGCGGGTTCGCCCTGTCCGCTGCCGCGCGCAGGTACGAGGCTGTCGATCTCGTCGATGAAGATGACGCAGGGTGCGACCGAGCGGGCACGCTTGAACATGCGCGCAATCTGCTGCTCGCTCTCGCCATACCATTTTGACAAGAGGTCGCTCGACTTCATCGAAATGAAGTTCGCTTCGGCCTCCTTGGCGACCGCCTTGGCCAGCAAGGTCTTGCCGGTCCCCGGAGGACCGTAGAGCAGGAAGCCCTTGGCCGGGCGGATGCCCAGTCGACGGAAGGCGTCGGGGTTCTTGAGCGGAAGTTCGATGCCTTCCTTCAGCTTGTCGATCGCCTCACCCACGCCGCCGATGTCGGACCAGCCGACGTTGGGCACCTGGACCATGACTTCGCGCATGGCCGAAGGCTGGATACGCTTGAGCGCAGAGAGGAAGTCTTCGCGACCCACATAAAGATCGTCGAGCACTTCGGGCGGGATCGTCCGTTCGTCGAGATCGATGCGCGGCATGATCCGGCGTACCGCATCGATCGCAGCCTCACGGGTCAGGGCGGCGATGTCGGCACCTACGAAGCCGTAGGTCGCGCGGGCCAGTTCGTTCAGGTCGACCTTGTCGCCGAGCGGCATGCCGCGGGTGTGGATGCCCAGAATCTCCCGGCGTCCATGCTCGTCCGGAACGCCGATCACGATTTCGCGATCGAAGCGGCCCGGACGGCGCAGGGCCTCGTCGATAGCGTCTGGCCGGTTTGTGGCAGCGATGACGACGAGATTGTTACGAGCCTCCAGCCCGTCCATCAGCGTCAGCAGCTGGGCCACGAGGCGCTTCTCCGCCTCTCCGGGAACGCGATCGCGTTTCGGCGCGATCGAGTCGATCTCGTCGATGAAGACAATCGCAGGTGCAGACTTGGTCGCTTCCTCGAATACCTCGCGCAGCGCCTTCTCACTCTCGCCATAGCCGGAACCCATGATCTCGGGTCCGTTGATGGTGAAGAAGCTGGCGTCGCTTTCATTGGCGACCGCCTGCGCAAGACGGGTCTTGCCAGTTCCCGGCGGACCATGGAGGAGCACGCCCTTCGGCGGATCAACGCCGAGGCGAGTGAAGAGTTCGGGATAGCGCAGGGGCAGCTCGACCATCTCGCGCAGAGCCTGGATGGTTTCGCCCATACCGCCGACGTCGTCGTAATTGACGACCGCGCGTGCATCGCGCGGCGGCTCGAACTCGGCGCGCAGCTCGACCTCGGTGTCCTCGTCGATATGGACGATGCCTTTGGGCGTGGTCGAGACGACGCTGAGGCGGATCTGGGTCAGTGCGTAGGCCGGCGCGTTGAACATGCGGCGTACTTCGGGCGGCATGTTCTGGACCGGCTGCTGGCCGGTGGTTGCGACGAGGTCACCCGCGACGATCGGCTTGCGGAAGAAATTGCGCTTGAGTGCCTGGGCCGGGCCCTGCAACCGCATCTCGCGCTGGGCCGGGGCGAAGACTACGCGCGTAGCGGGGCGGGACTGGGCGGCCACGACATTGACGTGTTCGCCCGAACCCACCTCGGCATTGCCGCGCTGGAGACCGTCCAGTCGCACTACATCGAGGCTTTGGTCCTCGTCATAGGCGGCCATGGCGATGGCTGCGGTGGACCGCTTGCCGGTAATTTCGACGACATCGCCTTCGGTGATGCCGAGGGCCTGGAAGGCCGAGCGCGGCATGCGGGCGATGCCCTGCCCGCTTTCTTCCTGACGCGCAGCCGCGACCTGCAGTCTGACCGTCTTGTCCGCTACCGCGGCTTCAGCTTCCGCCATGGGGGTGTTTTCCCTTTGTCCGTCCAGTCGTTCGGCCCCTAGCTGGGGTCGGGGCCATGCCGATGCAATGAACAACTCGCCGCCAAGGGTCCGGCGCGGGCAAGAAAAAAGCCCGGCAGGAGAACCCGCCGGGCTTGGAAAGTCTTGGGAGAGGATGCCTGAAAGGCAGGTGCAGATATGCTGGCGAGGCCGATTTTGTGCAAGTGCGAAATAAACAAGCATGCTTGCAAAAACTGCAACTAGGTGGATGGCTGATCGGGTTAACGCGTTGAAAAATCATAATGCATACGATTGCGCGTTGCAATATTTGCGCTGCGGCGCACAACGCGAAGGTCCTGTGGCGGTGACGCTACGGCATGCGCGTGACAGACGCGATTTAAGCCGTTAAGCCGCGCTCCCATGAACAAGATCTTCCCCGATGCCGCCGCCGCCCTCGAAGGGGTTCTCAAGGATGACATGCTGATCGCCAGCGGGGGTTTCGGCCTTTGCGGCATCCCCGAAAGGCTGCTTTCCGCGATTCGCGACAGTGGGGTGACGGGCCTGACCTTTGCCAGCAACAATGCCGGGATCGACAACGAAGGCATCGGCATGCTGCTGCGCACGCGGCAGGTGAAGAAGATGATCAGCTCCTATGTCGGCGAGAACAAGGAATTCGAGCGGCAGTTTCTCTCGGGCGAGCTGGAAGTCGAATTCTGCCCTCAGGGCACGCTCGCGGAACGCATGCGCGCAGGCGGTGCGGGCATTCCCGGTTTCTACACCAAGACCGGTGTCGGCACGCAGGTCGCCGAGGGCAAGGAGAGCAAGGTCTTCGACGGCGAGGAGTATATCCTCGAGCGCGGCATTTTTGCCGACCTCGCCATCGTCAAGGCTTGGAAGGCCGATGAGACCGGCAACCTCGTGTTCCGCAAGACCGCGCGCAATTTCAACCTGCCTGCAGCCACCTGCGGCAAGGTGTGCGTCGTAGAGGTCGAGGAAATCGTCCCCGTCGGCAGCCTCGATCCGGACTGCATCCACCTGCCCGGCGTCTACGTCCAGCGGATGATCGTGGGCGCGCCCTACGAAAAGAAGGTCGAATTCGTCACTACGCGCGAACGCGAGAACTCATGATGCCTTCCCTGGTCGACGATATCGCGGCTGTCGATCGCACCGTCGACGCGGTTTACGCTGCCATCTCGGGCGGTGTCGGCGAAGAGCGCGACTGGGACGCAATGCGCGCGCTGTACCTGCCCGATGCGCGGCTGACCGCAATCCGTGCCGACGGGATCGAGAGCGGTACGCTGGAAGAATATATCGCTAGCAAGCGCGATTTCCTGGTCGCCAACGGCTTTAGCGAGGGGACCCTGGTCAACCGCATCGCAGTCTACGGCGATATTGCCCATGCATGGTCATCTTATTCGGGTGACTGGACGGAACCCGACGGCGCCAAGGGTGCGACCACGGGGATCAACTCGTTCCAGTTCATGCGTCAGGCCGACGGTAGCTGGCGCGTCCTGTCACTGCTGTGGCAGGTCGCAACGCCCGACCTTCCCCTTCCCCAAGACATGGAGAAAGCCGCATGAGGAATGCCGCGACCCCCGCAATTCTCGCCATCCTCCTTGCCGGCTGCGCGACCACCGAAGCAACCGAAGTGGCGAGCGCACCGGCCGCTCCCGTTTCCGCCGCAAGCGTTGGTGAGAAGGACGCGCCCGATACGATGCGCTGGCTGTACGGCTCGGGCGAGGCGGCTGGCGCTTCGATCCAGGCCTGGCGTCAGCTGGCCGACTACGCGATCGCGGTCTCGCGCCAGCGCAAGGTTCCGCAGTCGATCCCGCTCGGCCTCCCCGACGTGCCGGGTGGCATAGCGACCCCGTCGTGCGTAGCGGCCGATGGGAAGATGAAGCCATTCGCCGCCGTGTTCGACGTCGACGAGACCGTTCTCCTCAACACCGGCTACGAGTATTGGCAGGCCTATTCGGGCAAGCCGTACGTTCCCGAAGAATGGGAGCAGTGGGCCAATGGCGGCGCGGGCATTGCAGCACCGGTCCCGGGGGCCGTCACTGGCCTCCGGCGCTTGCGCGAAGCGGGCATTGCGGTGATCTTCAACACCAACCGCAATTCCGACACCGCGGCCGGCACTGCTGCCGCGATCGAGGCTGCTGGCGCAGGTCCCGCAGTCCATCTCGACAATCTCTTCCTTCGCGGCGACGACGCCATGGGCGGACGCAAGGACGGACGCCGCGCCACCATTTCCGCCAAGTACTGCGTCATTGCGATGGCAGGCGACAACCTCGGCGACTTCGCCGATGCATTTAACGATCCCGCGCTTGGCGTTCAGGAGCGCCGCTCGCTGGTTGCCCGTGGCGAATATGCACAACTATGGGGCAATGGCTGGTTCCTCATCCCCAATTCGGCCTACGGAGCCTGGCAGAAGGGCACGCTCGACGATGTCTTCCCGCCCGAAAGCCGCTGGATGCCCGCCGAGAAGACAGACGCCCCTGCCATCATGGAAAAGAGCAAGTAAGATGACCGATACCGCCACCAAAACCGGCTGGGACCGCAATGAAATGGCTGCGCGCGCGGCGCGTGAGTTGAAGGACGGCTACTACGTCAACCTTGGCATCGGCATCCCCACACTGGTCGCCAACCACATTCCCGAAGGCATGCACGTCACGTTGCAGAGCGAGAACGGCATGCTCGGCATCGGACCCTTCCCCTATGCCGGCGAAGAGGATGCCGACCTCATCAACGCGGGCAAGCAGACCATCAGCGAACTGCCGCACAGCGCCTATTTCGACAGCGCGGCGAGCTTCGCCATGATCCGCGGCGGGCATATCGACTTGACCGTGCTCGGGGCGATGGAAGTTGCCGAGAACGGCGACATCGCCAACTGGATGATCCCGGGCAAGATGATCAAGGGCATGGGCGGCGCGATGGACCTCGTCGCCGGCGTCAAGAAGATCATCGTGGTGATGGAGCACAACGCCAAGGACGGCAGCCCCAAGTTCATCCCCGCCTGCACCCTGCCGCTTACAGGACGCAACGTGGTCGACATGATCATCACCGATCTCGCCGTGTTCCAACGGCCCGATCACGACAGCCCGTTCCGCCTGATCGAGACCGCGCCGGGCATCACGGCAGACGAGATCGCCGCCAAGACGACGGCGCATTACGTTTCCTAACGCAACGGGTCTTGCCAGCCCCCGATTCGCCACGCACCATGCCCCGCGAGAGAATTCGAGGGGAGAGTGCGATGCCGATGAACCGAGTTTGCGAATTGACCGGGGCGGAGTTCCCGCTGTTTGCCTTCAGCCACTGCCGCGACGTGGTCGCAGCGGTCAGCAAGGCAGGCGGGTTCGGCGTGCTCGGCGCGACGCGGTTCAGCCCGGACCAGCTCGAAGAAGAGCTGGCATGGATCGACGCTCATGTAGACGGCGCCCCTTATGGCGTAGATGTTCTCGTCCCTGAAGTAATCGATCCGCGCGTTCGCGAGCTGTCCGACAACAAGAGCCGCGCTGCGGCGATCGATCCTGCCTACCAGGGCTTCGTCAATGAGGTCCTCGGTCATTATGGCATCGCCCCGGAAGCCGAGATGCCGATCCTGCGCGAGCGGATGGGGATCACGCCCGAGAACGGCCTCGCGCTGATGGAGGTCGCGTTCCGCCATCCGATCAGGCTGATCGCCAATGCGCTCGGGATCGCGCCACCGGCGATGATCGAGGAAGGCAAGAAACGCGGCGTACCCGTGGCCGCGCTAGTCGGCGCAAAGGAACATGCGATCCGCCAGGCCGAGGCCGGGGTAGACATCATTGTCGCGCAGGGCACGGAGGCCGGCGGGCATTGCGGTGAGGTCTCGACGCTTGTCCTCATTCCCGAGGTGGTGCGCGAACTTTCACGGGCCGGGCACGACATTCCGGTGCTGGCAGCGGGCGGCATCATGACCGGCGGACAGATGGCCGGGATGATGGCTGCGGGGGCGCAAGGTGCGTGGACCGGGTCGATCTGGCTGGCGACGCCGGAGGCCGAGACCTCCGAGGCTTTCCGCGAGAAGATGATCGCCGCACGGAGCCGCGACACGGTCCGCTCGCGTGCGCGCACCGGCAAGCCCGCGCGCCAGCTCAAGACCGCATGGCACGATGCCTGGGATGCTCCCGACGGCCCGGGTACTCTGCCCATGCCGCTGATGGGCATGGTGTCGGAACCCGCCTTCGCCCGGATCGAGCGCGAGGCAGCGGCCGGAAACGAGGGCGCACGCGAGCTGGTGACCTATTTCGTCGGCCAGGGCGTGGGGCTGGTCGAACAGGTCCGCTCGAGCCGCCAGGTTGTGCAGGACTTCCGCGAGGAATTTATCGAAGCGGTTTCAGGGCTTAGCGGAATGCTTGCCGAATAAGCGCTTACCCTGACCGCCGTTTCGTGCGAGGGAACACCTATGGGTTTGCGCACTTCCTTCCGGAATCGGTTCCTCGACGTCCTGGGCTCGATCTACATCTACAACGAGCACCGAGGGTACACCTCGCTCGACCGCGTGCTCGAGGCCGTGCGGGCGCGCTGTCCCGACGACCATGCCTTTATCACCGCGGTCGAAAAGCACCGGGCTGACGAGGAAAAGCATTACCGCATGTTCCGCCGCTGGTTCGAACTGCGAGGGGTGATGCCCTTGAAGGTCGACCGCACCTGCGGCCACATCGACCATTTCATCGAGACCGTGTTCGGTTGCACCATCGACGATCTCGACACCGCCGCGATCGTTGCCGACGGCGACGAGTTCGAGAAACTATGCCGCGTCATCATGATCACAGAACAGCGCGGCATGGACCAGGTCGAGGTGCTGCTTAGGAACAGCCACATCCGCTCCGACAAGGCGATGAAGCGGATCTTCGAGGTGGTCGAGAAGGACGAGCCCAGCCACTGGATGCCCTATGACGCCTGGCTGCGCGCACATGGTCGCAGGCCCAAGCCGCGCTGGCGCGAGAAGTGGACCGATTACTGGATCCACAAGTCGCTGATGCTGGCAAAGCTCCCGGCAGTCTTCCTCAACCGGAAAAGCGCCCGGCTCGAAAGTTGGCCCGACGAAGACCCGAACGCCTACGCCATCTGAGGCTTGACCACCTGCCCCCACTGGCGCAGCAGCACCAGGCATGTGGCTCGACCAACCCCGTAATCCGAATGCCCCGCTTGCCGGGCTAAAAGTCCTCGAACTTGCCCGCGTCCTCGCCGGGCCATGGGCTGGACAGATTCTGTCCGACCTGGGCGCGGACGTGATCAAGGTAGAAAGCCCGGAAGGCGACGGGACCCGCCTGTGGGGACCGCCGTGGGTCGAGCACGAGGGCGAGCGCTCGGCAGCCTATTATCATGCGACCAACCGCGGCAAACGCAGCGTGGTAGCCAACTTCAAGAACCCCGACGATCTTGCCCGCGTGAGGGCTCTCGCCGAAAGCGCAGATGTCGTTCTCGAGAACTTCAAGACCGGCACGTTGGCCAAGTTCGGCCTCGACTACGAGGTCTTGTCCGAAGCCAACCCCCGTCTCGTCTATTGCTCGATCACGGGCTTCGGGCAGACCGGACCGCGCGCGCATGAAGCGGGGTATGATTTCGTCATCCAGGGCATGAGCGGCTTCATGGCCCTGACCGGCGAGCCGCAGGGGCAGCCGATGAAGATGGGAGTGTCGATCTCCGACCTCAGTTGCGGCCTCTATTCGGTAATCGGCATCCAGGCCGCGCTGGCGATGCGCGAACGCACGGGCAGCGGGCAGCATGTCGACATGGCATTGCTCGACTGTTCGGTCGGCTTGCTCGCCAGCCAGGCACTGCACTTCCTGACCACGGGCACGAACCCGCCCCGGATGGGAAATGAACACGCGCAGGTGAGCGCCTATGGTGTGTTCCCGGTTGCCGACGGCGAGGTGGTCCTGGCACCCGCGAACGATGGCCTGTTCCGGCGTCTGCTCAAGCTGCTGGGCCGCGACGACCTGCTCACCGACACCCGCTTCGCCTCCAACGAGGCCCGCCTCGCCAATCGCGCCGAGCTGGACGCCTTGATCGCAAGCGAAACATCGAAGTGGCAAATGGACGAATTGCTGGCCGACTGTGCCGAGGACGGCATCCCCGCAGGTCCGATCAACGCCATCGACCAGGTCTTTGCCGACCGGCAAGTCCTCGCACGCGGCATGCGCGTCGATCTCGACGGCATCCCCGGCGTGCGCAGCCCCTTCACCTTCTCCGAAGCCGAGCTTGCACTCGACCGTCCCAGCCCGCGCAAGGGCCGCGACGGCTGAGTCCCCAGCACCACGTCAAGCGCAGGATTGACGCGTTCCGTTAATTTCTGTAATTACAGAAATACAAGGAATGGAGCCGAGTCGTGGCCGACATCATGGACATCCCCGAAGCGCGCGCCTTCATCCTCCACTGGGGCGAGATGGGTAGCGAGTGGGGCGTCAATCGCTCAGTCGCGCAAATTCATGCCCTGCTCTACCTTTCAGACCGGCCACGTCATGCCGAGGAAATCTGCGAGAAGCTGGGCCTTGCCCGCTCCAACGTCTCCAACGGATTGAAGGAACTCCAGTCCTACCAGATCGTCAGGCGCGTCCATGTCGAAGGTGACCGCCGCGACCACTTCACTGCAGATGTGGACCTGTGGGACATGCTCATGAAGATCACCGCCGAGCGCAAGCGGCGGGAGATCGATCCCACCATCCAACTGCTCGGCGAACTGGCCGAGAGCCTGGAGGGGCGTCCCGATGTTCCCCGGCATGTCCGCGAGCGGATCGGGCGGATGCATGAGTTCATTGGCACGCTTGCCAATTGGTACGCCGATGTGCGCCGCCTTCCCAAGTCCACCCTGGTCACGCTGATGAAGCTGGGCGGACGCGTCGCCCGCCTGCTGCCCGGCGGCGGCAAGGACAAGACCTGATCCCCCACCCCTGACCGAAAGGAGACAAAACCCGAGACAAAGTCGCAAAAGCAGATTTCTCAAATTACAGAAATGGAGGAAATCATGTATCTCGTACCCGCCTACATCATCTATTTCGTCGTTAGCATCGCCCTCACGGTCTGGGTGGCGCACACGCTGTCGAAGAACGGTATCGTATTCCTGGTCGAATGCTTCGGTCATGACGATCTGCTGGCGCGAAGCACCAACCACCTGCTCGTGGTCGGATTTTACTTGGTCAACCTCGGCTGGATCCTGCTGACGCTACGCTTCGGGACCGAGCCGCAGAACCTTGCCGGCATGATCCAGTTCCTGTCGGGCAAGATCGGACTGGTCGTGGTGGCTCTCGGGTTCATGCACTTCTTCAACATGAACGCGATTGCGAAGTTCGGGCGCAAAGTCGGGCAGTGGCTGCGCGAGGACAGCTTCGGCAATCCGGTCGAAGTCCCTCGCGAGGGCGTGGCCCTGCGTTAGGATCGTCCGACTGGTGAAAGGGGGCGGCTCTTGCGGGCCGCCCCCTTTTCGTATCAGGCCAGGGCTGCCTTCAGGTCGTCGACGAGGTCGATCCGCTCCCAAGGGAACAGGTCGCCTTCTGCCTTGCGGCCGAAGTGGCCGTATGCGGCGGTCTGGCGATAGATCGGCTTGTTGAGGCCGAGATGGGTACGGATCGCGCGCGGGGTCAGCCCGCCCAGCTTGTCGATACTTGCAATCGCCTTTTCCAGCGCTTCGTCGGTCACCCCCGGCGCGCAGGTGCCGTGGGTGTCGACATAGAGCGACAGCGGCTGCGAAACGCCGATGGCATAGGCGATCTGGATCGTGCATCGCCGGGCAAGGCCCGCCGCGACGACGTTCTTGGCAAGGTAGCGGGTAATATAGGCTGCCGAGCGGTCGACCTTGGTCGGGTCCTTGCCGCTGAAGGCGCCGCCACCGTGCGGAGCCGCGCCGCCATAGGTGTCGACAATGATCTTGCGCCCGGTCAAGCCGGCGTCACCATCGGGTCCGCCGATTTCGAACGAACCGGTCGGGTTGATATGCCAAGTCGTCGCGTCCGACAGGAAGCCTTCGGGCAGGATCTCGCCGACGACCTTCTTCACATAGGCGTGGAGCTCTGCCTCTTTCTCGCCTTCGTCGTAGCCCGGAGCATGTTGCGTGCTGACGACTACGGCGGTGCAAGCGACCGGCTTGCCGTTTTCGTAGCGCAGCGTGACCTGGCTCTTGGCGTCGGGTTCGAGGAAGGGCGCGGTACCGCTCTTGCGATCAGCCGCAAGGCGTTCGAGGATCTTGTGGCTGTAGTCGATCGGTGCCGGCATCAGGTCGGGCGTCTCGTCGCAGGCGAAGCCGAACATGATGCCCTGGTCACCTGCGCCCTCGTCCTTGTTGCCGCTGGCATCGACGCCCTGCGCGATATGGGCGCTCTGGCCGTGGAGGTGGTTTTCGAAGGTCAGTGTCTGCCAGTGGAAACCATCCTGCTCGTAACCGATTTCGCGAACCGTACGGCGGACAGCCTTCTCGATTTCTTCCTTTGCGCCCGGTGCCCAGCCGCCGTTCTCCGCCCAGTCGGGGTTGTTGGCATCGTACATCGGTGCGCAGCGAATTTCGCCCGACAGGATCACCCTCTGCGTCGTGGTCATGGTCTCGCAGGCAACCCGCGCCTCGGGATCCTTGGCCAGCATCAGGTCGACGATGGCATCGCTGATCTGGTCCGAGACCTTGTCGGGATGACCCTCTGAGACGCTCTCGGAAGTGAACAGGAAATTGGCGCGCATTGGGACCCCGAGATATGGATATAAAGAAAGCTTTATGTGCTCGAAGTCACCTAGCCGCCCCGTCGCCGCATGGCAACCAGCGATGCGCCGGCAAGGGCAATTCCCCAGAGCAAAGTGAGCCAGTGGCCAAGTCGCGCGAAGGGAGTCGGCGCTGCGGCAGGGGGCACGACGGTGTCGATCCGCCCCGCGACGTTGCGTCCGATGTGCTCCCTCACGACCCCGCGCGCGTCGATGACGGCGCTGATCCCGGTGGTGGTGGCGCGCAGGACCGGCAGCCCCTCCTCTGCTGCGCGCATCCGCGCCTGGCCGAGATGTTGCGGAGGACCCCACGATCCAAACCAGCCGTCGTTTGATGGATTGAAGATATAGTCGGGGCGGTCGGCACGATCGGCCACCTCGCCCGAGAAGACGATCTCGTAGCAGATCTGCATCCCGGCCTTGCCGTGCTCGCCCAGATCGACCGTCGCAGCGCCGGGGCCGGGCAGGAAGTCGATCGAGCCGGCGACAAGCCGCGACGCGCCGAGGGGTTCGAGGAAATCGCGTAGCGGGAGATATTCGCCGTAAGGCACGAGGTGGGCCTTGGCATAGCGCTTGCCGAGGTTGCCCTGCGCATCGATCGGCGTGATCGTATTGTAGGCGCCGACGGCGCGGCGTCGGCCGTCCACTTCGCCGATAATGAGGTCGGTCACGCCGGTCAGCAGCAAGCTCCCCTCACCGATCACGGCGCCGATCCGCTGACGTGCGAAGGCGGGGTCGCCTGCCGCGGTCATCTGGTCGTAATAGCGCTGCGGATAGCCGTCGCGCAGGTAGTCGGGCACCCCGCTCTCGGGCCACAGGACGAGGCGACGAGAAAGCGGTCGTTCCGGCAGGCTCAGCCGCGCGATATTCTGGAACTGGCTCTCGAACTTGGTCGGGTCGTCGATCTCCTCCTGCCGCAGGTTCGGCTGGACGAGGGTGAGTGGAAGTAAGCCTTGCGCGGCCTTCCCGGCAGGCAGGAACATTCCCACGACAAGCGCAACCGAGGCAATCCCGAGCGGGAGCCAGCGGCGGCCCTGCACCCAGATGCCGAGCATCGCGCATAGGGCAACGGCGATGCCCGAAAGGGCGTAGGTTCCGGTGAAAGGCAGCAACAGGCCAAGGCCGGGTCGGTCCCAGATACCCATCAGGGCGAGCGAGAACGGTCCCCAGGCGTATCCGGTAAAGACCCAACTGCGCAGCCACTCCGCCAGCACCCACGCCGCGCCGAGCGCCAGCGCGAAGGCTACAGCGGGACGCCGTGGCACCAATGACCACGCCAGCGTCACGGCGATCGCAGGAAAGACCGCAAGGTAGAGCGACAGGAGCGGCACTGCCGCCCAGCCAAGGACGGCGGGCATCTCCGCCTGGTAGGTAAAGGCAGTGGCGATCCAGTTGTCGGTGATGGTGAAGTGCGCCACGCCGAACAGCCAGCCGCGCAGGAAGGCGGCCTTGCGGGTCGGGCTGTCGGCGACCAGCAGCGCAAAGGCACCCATGGCGGCCAATGCTACCGGCCACAGCTGGAGCGGGGGGAAGCCGAGCGCGGCTAGCGCGCCCAGCACGAGTGCGGTCCAGTTGGGGTGCCGCCGGGCGAAGCCGAGGAAAGCGTCCATCGGCTTCGCCCTTACGGCCTTGGTTCAGTCAATCAAGCGCGATCAGCCGACCGCGCTGACCTCGCTGTCGTCTTCCTGCTTGCGGCGACGGCGGCGCGGCGCGGGCTTTTCCTCGCGGTCGTCGTCGTTCGAGCCGAATGCGGGCGGCAGGACGGTTGCGTCGATCTCGCCTTCCACGCCCGCTTCCCCTTCCGCGTCGTTGCGCGGGCGACGCTGGTTGCGGCGCTTTTTCGGCTCATTGTCCGAGCGGCGGGTGAACGGGTTGTCGGCCGGTTCGAAATCGCTGTCGTCGCCGTCGCTGTCCTGTACGTCGTCGTCGCGTTCGTCACGGTCGTCGCGATCTTCGCGGCGGCCACGCTGCCGGCGGTTGTCGCTGCGGCCGCGACGGTCGTCGAAACCGTCATCGCCATCATCGTCACGATCGTCGCGGTCGTCCTGACGCTTGCCCTTGGCTTCGTCCTGGCGCGCCTTGTTGTCGGCGATCACGCGGAAATAGTGGTCGGCGAACTGCAGGTAGTATTCCATCTGCACCCGGTCGCCGTTGTGTTGCGCGTCCTGGGCCAGCTTCTTGTACTTGTCGAGCAGCTGCGGGGCATTGCCACGCGCGCGGCTGTCGATGCGGTTGGCATTGTTGCCGCCGCCCTGGTTGCGATTGTTCCCGCGTCCGCGACGACGGTTATTGCGATTGTTGTTCAAGGGTTACCTGTCCTCATAAATGACGCGGCGCGAATTCAACTAGAAATGGCTGCGTGACCCCTTGCACGACCGCGAACATCGCCAGTCGTGTGCCCCAGTCTTGTGCATGGTATGCGAGGCCAAAGCCGCGCACCGTAACTGCATATTTCGGAGCTCAGGCCGGCGGGTCGAGCATGTCGCGCACCACTGGCCTGCGGCCAGAGGTAGAGGGTCGAATCGGCTTTGCCAAGCCTTATCTGAGAATCAGTGCACGCGGACGCCCGCCGAGGTCGCGACGGAGTTCGGATTCAAACCCCGAGTCGCGTGCGATGGACGCGACGCTATCTGCTTGAGTCGCGCCGATTTCGAGCACCGCGATGCCATCCGGCAAAAGGAGCTTGCCAAGCTGCGGGATGATCGCGCGATAGTCGTCAAGGCCTTCGGGGCCTGCGAATAGCGCGCCGGCCGGTTC
This sequence comes from Qipengyuania sp. RANM35, assembly GCF_041021145.2. Classification (NCBI taxonomy): domain Bacteria; kingdom Pseudomonadati; phylum Pseudomonadota; class Alphaproteobacteria; order Sphingomonadales; family Erythrobacteraceae; genus Qipengyuania; species Qipengyuania sp. RANM35. The sequence goes on from NZ_CM196433.1 coordinate 2,324,715, forward strand.
ATAATCGCTCACATCGGGATCGAGAGCGGCATCTTCCTCGACGTAAGGTGGGTTGCAGAGGACGAGGTCGAACTGTCCCAGCCCAACGGTCCAATCATCTGCCAGCCAGGAATCGAGGCGAAACTCCGCCCGTTCCCCGAGACCCAGGCGATCGGCATTGCCTCGCGCAACTGCGATTGCCGCTTCGGAGGCGTCCATCCCCAGCCCCCGCGACGCTTCGCGCTGGCTGAGGAATGCCAGCAGCAGGGCGCCCGTACCCGTGCCCATGTCGAGCACTCGCGCTGCGGACGGTGCGGCCTCGAGCGCTGCCTCCACGATTGTTTCGCTGTCGCCACGGGGGATCAGCGTATCCGGCGTCACCGCGAGTTCGAGACCGAAGAATTCCTGCCGTCCGAGGATATGCGCGACCGGCTCGTGGCTGGACCGCCGTTCGACGAGTGCGGAGAAGGCAGACGGCGCAGCATCGCGCATTCCCTTCAGCAGCATGTCCGAACGCGCGATGCCCAGCGCATGCGCCATCAGCAGTTCGGCATCGAGCCGGGCGGTATCGCTGGTCCTGGCGAGGCGCTCTGCTGCAGCGCGGATCGCTTCGCCGACCGTCTCAGTCATTCATCGCGGCGAGCCGCTTGGCTTCGTCCTCGGCGATCAGCGCGTCGACCAGTTCGCCAAGGCCGGGCCCGGCGATGATCTGCGGCAGCTTCTGCAGCGTCAGGCCGATGCGGTGGTCGGTCACGCGGCCTTGCGGGAAATTGTAGGTGCGGATGCGTTCGGAACGATCGCCCGAACCGACCATCGCCTTGCGCGCCGCGGCTTCCTCGCCATGCGCCTCTTCGCGCATCTTCTCGTAGAGGCGAGCGCGCAGCACCTGCATGGCCTTGGCCTTGTTCTTGTGCTGGCTGCGCTCGTCCTGCTGCGTCACCACGAGGCCCGAGGGCAGGTGGGTGATGCGCACGGCGGAATCGGTCGTGTTGACGTGTTGCCCGCCCGCGCCGCTCGCGCGGTAGATGTCGATCTTGAGGTCCTTGTCCTCGATTTGGACATCGACCTCATCAGGTTCGGGCAGGACGGCGACCGTCGCGGCCGAGGTATGGATGCGCCCGCCGCTTTCCGTCTCGGGCACGCGCTGGACGCGATGAACGCCACTTTCGAACTTCAATTTGGCGAACACCCCGTTGCCGGTGACGTTGGCGACGATTTCCTTGAAGCCGCCGACCTCGGACGCATTCATGCTGACCGGCTCGACGCGCCAGCCCTGTTCGGCGGCATAGCGTTCGTACATGCGATAAAGGTCGCCCGCGAACAGCGCCGCCTCGTCGCCGCCGGTCCCGGCGCGGATTTCGAGCATGGCCGGACGGGCATCGGCGCTGTCCTTGGGCAGCATGGCGATGGCAAGTTCGCGCTCGGCCGCGGGAAGGCGCTGGCGCAATTCGGCCAGTTCCTCGTCAGCCAGCGCCTTCATCTCCGGGTCTTCGGTCAGGACCGAGAGTTCGGCGATTTCGGCGCGGATTTCCTTTACCTCGCGCGCGACCTTGGCGACCGGCTCGAGCTCGGCATAGTCACGGCTCGCCTTGACGAACTCCTCGCCTTCGAGCGTACCCGAAGCCATTCGCGCCTCGAGCTCGGCAAAGCGATGGGTGATCTGGTCAAGGCGTTCAGCGGGAATGCTCATGGTCAGGCGAGCAGGCCTTCGAGATGGATCCGGCCTTCGTCGTCGGCCTTGATGCGGACGTGCTCTTCGCCATCGCGCATGGCGAAGGCGACGATCTTCTCCGCACCCGCTTTGACTGCCTTGTCGAAGCGCTTGCGCGGGCTGCCGGTGGCGATCAGTTCCGCCGAATGTCCCGCGGAGCGGATGCGCCCGATGGCGGCAATCGCATGGCTGAGCAGCTGGTCGTCCTCGACCACGACGATGACGTCGGCCTTGGGTTCGCCCTTGTCGCCAACCAGCATCGCAAGCCGCTCGATCCCTGCAGCCCAGCCGACCGCAGGGGTCGGCGCGCCGCCGAGGCTTTCCATCAATCCGTCATAGCGCCCGCCACCTAGGATGGTGCTTTGGCTGCCGAGCCTGCCTGCTGCCTCGCTGCCCTCGTCGGGAATGAACTCGAAGGCGGTGTGCCGGTAATAGTCGAGACCGCGCACGAGGCTTTCGGCGCGCGTCCACCTGACCCCAGCTGCATCGAGGCCGCTGGTCACCGCATCGAAGAAGGCACGTGCGTCGTCCGACAGGTAGGCGTCGATCTTCGGCGCATCGGCCACGAACCTGCGGTCGCGCGGGTCCTTGCTATCGAGGATGCGCAGCGGGTTCTTTTCCAGGCGCTCCTGCGAATCCTCGGACAGCTCGCCCTGCACTGCGCGGAAATGCTCGACCAGTGCAGCGCGCCAGGCCTCGCGGCTGTCGCCGTCGCCAAGCGTGTTCAGGTGCAGCGTCACGCCCTCGATGCCGAGTTCGCGGATGATCTGGTCGGCCATGGCGAGCAGCTCGACGTCGGCCTGCGGTTCGGCAGCGCCGATGATCTCGGCATCGATCTGGTGGAACTGGCGATAGCGCCCCTTCTGCGGGCGCTCGTAGCGGAACAGCGCGCCGTGCGTCGCCAGTTTCAGCGGCGCGTGCTGCTGCCAGCCGTTGGTGAGATAGGCGCGTGCGATGCCCGCCGTGAACTCGGGGCGCAGCGTCAGGCTCTCGCCGCCGCGATCCTCGAAGGAGTACATCTCCTTGGAGACGATATCGGTCGTCTCGCCAATGGAGCGAGCGAAAACCTCGGTCTTCTCGAACACGGGCATTTCCGCGCGACGGAAACGATAGAGCTTGCGCACGCGCTCGAAGGTTTCGACCACGAAGGCGAAAGCCTCGGCATCGGCGCCGAAGATGTCCTGGGTCCCACGGATAGCTTGCGGTGTTTTCGACATGGCCCGCCCGTTACTCGGCACTGGGCCGCACCGCAATGGGCAGCGATTGCCTTGGAGGCGCGTTGCAGGCAGGGAGGCGCGCATGATCAATCGCTTCGTGTCGCTCGTCCTTCTCGCCACCGCCGTACCGCTGTCAGCCGGTGATCCGGCTCCAGTCCCGGCGCTGCCCGTCACGCAGGCGGCGGCTTATCCCGGGACCATCGCGATTGAGGTCGATGCGCGCGACACGGTCAGCCGAGCCTTCACCACGAAACAGACCATCCCTGTCGCCCCGGGCACGCGCGATCTGGTGCTGGTCTATCCCAAGTGGCTGCAGGGCAACCACGCGCCCTCGGGCCAGATACAGCGTGTCTCGCGGCTGGCGTTCACCAGCGACAAGGGTCCGGTCGAATGGCAGCGCGTGCCGAGCGAGCCCTATGCTTTCCAGCTCGCCCTGCCCGATGGGGCGAGCAAGGTCATGGTCGAGCTCACCTACACCTCGCCTTTCCCGGGGGACGCCTGGCGCGTGCTGATGACCGACGCCATGCTGAACCTGCAGTGGGAGAAGATGTCGCTCTATCCCGCAGGCTGGGACATCAACCGCATGCGCGTGAAGCCGAGCGTCCTCCTGCCCGATGGTTGGGCAGTTGCGGGCGCGCTCGATGGCGAGGTCCGCGAGGGCAACAAGGTCAGCTATGCCGAGACCGACTACGCAACGCTGGCCGATTCTCCGCTGTTCGCGGGCAGGCACCACAGGCGCTGGGACCTTGGCCAGGGCGTCGAGCTGGAGGCTTTCGGCGACGAGGCCAAGAACCTGGTCGCCAAGGACGAAGCCATCGCGGCAGGCAAGGCGCTGGTCGCCGAAGCTATTGTAACCTTCGGGTCGAAGCACTTCGACCACTACGATTTCCTGCTTGCACTGACCGACCAGCTCGGCGGCATCGGGCTCGAACACCACCGTTCGAGCGAGAACACGCAGTCGCCCGACGATCTCAGCGATTTCGCCGGCAACACGCACGACAATTCCCTGCTGCCGCACGAGTTCACGCACAGCTGGAATGGCAAGTTCCGCCGTCCCGCGGGTCTCGTCGCACCCGACTTCCACACCGCACTCGATGCGCGGCTGCTGTGGGTCTACGAAGGGCAGACCTCGTTCTGGGACTGGGTGCTGGCGGCCCGTTCCGGCTTCATGCCGCGCGATGTGGTTCTGGGATCGCTGGCCGAGGATGCAGCCTATTACAGCCGCCAGGCCGGCCGCGAGTGGCGCAGTGTCGAGGATTCCACCTTCGACCCCATGCTCGGCTACAGGGCCGACCGCCCCTTCCCTTCGCTCAGCCGCAACCGCGACTATTACAGCGAAGCGGGGCTGGTGTGGCTCGAGGTCGACCAGATCATCCGCAAGGGCACCAAGGGCAAGCGTGGGCTCGACGATTTCGCAAAGCTGTTCTTCGGCGTGAAGGACGGTTCGTGGCAGGTCCTTCCCTATGAATTCGCCGATGTGGTCGCCGCGCTGGACGCGGTCTATCCGTATGACTGGGCGGGTTTCCTCAAGAGCCGCATCGGCGAGGCCGGACAGCCCGCACCGCTCGCAGGGATCGAGGCGGCCGGTTATCGCCTGACCTGGCGGAGCGAGCCCAACCCATACACCAAGCAAGCGCGGAGCGGGGCGAAGGGCGACTTCAGCGGATCGCTTGGCATCAGGGTATCGGGCGACGGCAATGTTTCCGCCACGCAATGGAACTCGCCCGGCTTCGCCGCAGGCCTGACCCCCGACACGCGCATCGTCGCGGTCAACGGCCTCGCCTTTACGCAAGCCCGGCTCGCCGAAGCGCTCGAATCGGCCAAGGCCAGCAAGGTCGCGCCGCAGCTGATCGTCAAGCGGGGCGAGCGTTTCGAGACCATCACGCTGCCCTATTTCGACGGCGTGCGTTATCCATGGCTGGAACGCGTCGGCGACAAGCCTGCCGGGCTCGACCGCCTGCTCGATCCGCGCCGCAAATAGGACGAAAGCAGGGGTTGCCCGGCAGGGCCACGCACTCTAGTGCGCGCCGCGAAGTCTTTCTGGGGAGAGGGGCCGCACGCAACGAAGAAGAGTAGTCATGCGCATCGACAAGATCCCCGTGGGCGACAATCCGCCCGAGAGCCTCAACGTCATCATCGAAGTGCCGACCGGCGGCGAGCCCGTGAAATACGAGTTCGACAAGGAATCGGGTGCACTGTTCGTCGACCGCATCCTCCACACGCCGATGCGCTATCCGGCCAACTACGGCTTCGTGCCGCACACCCTGTCGGACGACGGCGACCCGCTCGACGCGCTGGTCATCTCGCGCTCGCCCTTCATCCCGGGCTGCGTCGTGCGTGCCCGCCCCATCGGCGTGCTCAACCTCGAAGACGAGCATGGCGGCGACGAGAAGCTGATCTGCGTGCCCGTCGACACGACCTTCCCCTATTACTCCGACGTCGGCCAGACGAAGGACCTGCCCTCGATCATCTTCCAGCAGATCGAGCACTTCTTCACCCACTACAAGGACCTCGAGGCCGAGAAGTGGGTGCGCATCGGCAATTGGGGCGATGCGGAAGATGCCAAGCGCATCGTGCTCGAATGCATCGAGCGCTACGAAGCCAACAAGAACAAGTAGGCGCTACTCGACCGGTCGGGACTGGTCGAGCAGGTCCTTTTCCTGCCCGCCGCCCGACTGGCGCCGTTCGGCTTCGACCATTTCGCTGATTTCGTCCTTGGGGGCGGTATCCGCGGCTTGTTGCGCAGGGGCCGACGCAGGCTTCCTGTGTTTTACCGGAGCTTCCGGCTGCTTCCCCTCTCCCACGTTTTCGAATGGGAGGGGCCGGGTCCGCTGATCGAAACGCAAACGATAGATCGGTTCCGGCAAGGCAAATCCTGCATCCTCAAGCGCCGATTTGACCGCCGCGATGGCATGGGTCTGCGACTTCCACCAATCCGCCTCGCGCTGGTCGATCCAGCCGAGGAAGCGGATCACCACATTCGAATCGCCCACCTCGACGATGCGCCCCTCCGGCGGCGGCTCTTCGAGCACGAAATCGAGCGCTGCCAGCGTGTCACGACCGAGTTTGCGCGCGGCCAGCGCATCGTCATCCGCATCGACGCCCAGGTCGAACTGGAACCGCCTGTGAGGATTGCGCGTGTAGTTGAGGATCACCGCGCGAAAGACCTGTCCGTTGGGAATGCGCAGGTGATTACCGTCGAGCGTCATGAGCACGGTGGCGCGGCTCGTCAGGCGGATTACGCGCCCTTCGTATTCGTCGATCTTCACCCAGTCGTTGGCCCGGAAGGGCTGGCGCAGGCTCAGCATCAGCGAAGCGACGTAGTTCTCGATCGTGTCGCGCATCGCGAAACCGAGCGCGATGCCGACGACGCCCGCGCCGCCAAGCACTGCGCCTAACAGCGCGGTCGCGCCGATCATGTCGAGCGCGATGACGAGACCGCCGATGAAGAACACGAAGCGGATCGCGCTGGAGATCAGTTCGGCAAGGAAGCTGTTCGGTGCCAGCCGGTGCCACAAGGCCCCAAGACCCGCGATGACATAGCCGACCATCGTCACGAGCACCCACACGCCGAGCGCCGCGGCGATGAGCGGCAGGATGCGCACGAAGCTTGCCCAGCGATCCGCAAGGCTGGTGATCCCTGCGCCGTCCGAAGAAATCGAAACGTCGCGCTTGAGCCGGTTCTCGACCGTCACCACGCCCGAAATGCGCCCTGCGATCGCTTCGGCGCGATCGATGTCCTCGGCCTTGGGCACGGTGCCCGCCAGCGAAACCACGCCCTGGCTTACCGACACCTCTACGTCGGCGAAGGCGGGCAGTTCGGCGAAGATTCCCGAGATGCGGTCGGTGATGCGCTGGTCGGCGCCGTCATCCTGCGTGGCGGCAATCGTCTGCGGCGTCGCGGTTTCGACCGGTGCCGGATCTGCTGCCTCTCCGAGCTGCGCTACCGCAGGTGCGGCGAGCGCTAGTGCGAGAAAGGCGAGCAGGCGGAGTATCACTGTCCCGCCACCGCCATCCCATCGATACGGAAGGTAGGTACGTCGATCCCGTGACGGAACTCGAGGTCGTTCGCGGGGACCAGCGCCCTGAACATTTCCGGCAGCGTCCCCGCGATGGTGATTTCGGCGACCGGCCCGGCGATTTCGCCGTTGCGGATGCGAAACCCGCTTGCACCACGACTATAGTCGCCGGTGACGAGGTTGACCCCCTGACCGAAAAGGCCGGTGATAAACAGGCCGTCCTCGATGTCGGCAATCAGCTCCGCGACCGAAACGCTCCCCGGCTCCATCCAGACGTTGCTTGATGAAACGCCCGGAGCGCCGCCACTACCCCGCCCCGCGTGACCGGTCAGACCAAGCCCAAGCTGCCGGGCCGAAGCCACATTGGTCAGCCATCCGCCGAGCCTGCCGCCGTCCACCAGCGTGCGCGGGCCGCAGGCGACACCCTCGCCGTCGAACACGCGCGAGCGTAGCCCGCGAACGCGCAAAGGGTCCTCGATAACGCGTACCGAACTGTCGAACAGCTGCTGGTCCTCGCGACCGATCAGGAAGCTCGCCTTGCGCGCAATCGAGGGCGCACTCATGGACGAGAGGAGGTGGCCGATGACACCATTGCCGACGCGCGGATCGAAGACGACCGGCATCTTGCCCGAAGGGATCGAACCCGGCCCGACCTTGCGGACGGTACGTTCGCCCGCCTCTGTCCCGATTATCGAGGCTTCGGGCAGGTCGCCCAGATGGCGAACAGTGCGATAGGAATAGTCGGTCTGCTTGTCAGCACCCTCACCCGCGACCACGCTGGCCGAGAGCGAATGCGAGCCGCCCGAATGCGACCTGCCGAACCCTGTCGAGGTGGCAAGCGCGAAGACGCTGCGCGACGAACTGGCGCTGCCGCCATTGGAATTGGTCACCCCGGGCACGGCGCGCGCGGCATCTTCCACTGCCAGGGCCGCATCGCGCAGCACATCGGGAGATGGTTCCACCGGATCGAGCAGGTCGAGATCGGGCATCTCCCCGCTGAACAGATGCTCCTGGCCGGCGAGGCCCGCATACTGGTCCTCGGGCGCAAGCCGCGCCATTTCCACCGCCCGTTCCGCCAGCACCGCCAGCCCTTCGGGGGCGAAATCGCTGGTATGGATGGACGAGGATCGCGAACCCACGAAGACCCGCAGGCCGATCTCTTCGCTTTCCGATCGCTCGACATCCTCGAGCGCACCGAGCCGCACACCGACGCTTTCGGAAGAGCTTGCCCGGCACACTGCATCGGCAGCGTCGGCGCCACGCGCTATCGCGAGGTCGACCAGTTCGCGGCAGCGCGACAGGGCTTCATCGCCGCCGATCATCGCAAATTGTCATGTCTTTGGAGCATCGTCCCGCAAGTAGGGACGGGATTGCGGCGAGGCAACCGCGCGAAAGAAATCAGGAAAAGACGAGCTTGAAGAAGGCCGTCAGCGCGATCGGCACAATCAGGGCGAGCGCCCACAACATTATGACATCGCGCTTGAATGCGGTTCCCATCTCGGGATTGCGTGCCTGCTCGTCGCTGAGCGAGGTCCAGCGGCGTTCGTATTTGTGGCAGAAGGGAATGATGCCGGCGACGAGTATGACAAGGATAACGTAAGGCGCGATGTTGTTCATGCCTTCGCGCATGGCGTGGACGGTCGCGAATATCTGGAGGCCGGTATAGACGAGGAGCGCGGTCGCGACGTGGTCGCTCATGCTTTTGCGGTAGTCGCGCTTGCGCTCCTTCGCATGCACGGATCCCACGGTATTCTCCTCGAGCGCCTTTACCATGCGCTTTCCCCTGTCAGTCTCACCCGAATCACATTGTTTCAAATTTGCTTCCCGCTGGCAAGCGCCGCTCGACCTGCGCTGGTGGACCGTCCCGTTGCGGTCCATGCAGGAATCCTGCCAATTCGTCGAACAATGGGCCGCGCGGGGTTTTCACCAGCGGCAGACCTGCCTATGTCGCGCGCATGGCAGACATCGATCAAGCCAGTGTAGCCGACCCGGTTCACGATGCCGCACCGCCCATCCCGCAGGGCGGGCTGGAGGTCATTTCGATCGCCAAGAGCTATGACAAGCGCAACGTCCTGACCGACATTTCGCTGACCGTCGGCAAGGGCGAAGTGCTTGGCCTGCTCGGCCCGAATGGTGCTGGCAAGACGACCTGTTTCTATTCGATCATGGGTCTCGTCAGGCCGGATGCGGGCCGCATCCTGATGGATGGCCACGATGTGACCAAACTGCCGATGTACCGCCGCGCGATCCTCGGCCTCGGCTACCTGCCGCAGGAAACGAGCATCTTTCGCGGCATGACGGTCGAACAGAACATCAACTGCGTGCTCGAAATGGTCGAGCCGGACGACGAGACGCGCGCGGCCGAACTCGAGCGGTTGCTCGAGGAATTCGGGCTCACGCGGCTGCGCACCAGCCCCGCAATGGCCCTGTCGGGCGGCGAGCGGCGGCGCTGCGAAATCGCCCGCGCTCTGGCGGCCAAACCCTCGATCATGCTGCTCGACGAACCTTTTGCGGGCATCGACCCGCTGTCGATCAGCGACATTCGCGACCTGGTAAAGGACCTGAAGACGCGCGGCATCGGCGTCCTCATCACCGACCACAATGTGCGGGAGACGCTCGAGATCGTCGATCGCGCCTGCATCATCTATGGCGGGCAGGTGCTGTTCGCCGGGACGCCGCAGGCACTGGTGGCGGACGAGAACGTCAAGCGTCTCTATCTCGGCGAGAACTTCTCGCTGTGACCGACGGGCGCGCCCGGAGATAGGTCATGGCGCTCGGTCCGAGGCTAGACCTCAGGCAAACCCAATCGCTGGTAATGACGCCCCAGCTGCAGCAGGCGATCAAGCTGCTGGCGCTGTCCAATCTTGAGATCGAGACTTTCGTTGCCGAGGCGCTCGAATCGAATCCACTGCTCGATATTGGGGAAGTACGCCGCGAGGCAGGCGAAGATGCGCCGACCGAACCCGGAGAGCATGACAGTGCCCCCGACTTCGACGGCGAGGCTGCGCTCGATGTCGCCGATCACGCGATCGATCCCGAGGCAGCGCCCGGCGACATGGGCGACTGGAGTCGCGGCGATGGCCCCTCGCTTTCATCGGATGACCTTCCCGACCTCGAAAACCGGTCGGCAGAAGGCCCGACGCTTGCCGAGCACCTGTCCGACCAGGTCGGTGCATCGGCACACGACGCGCGCGAGGCACTGATCGCGCATCGCCTCGTCGGCGAACTGGACGAGGCGGGTTACCTCACCACAGATCTCAGGTTCATCGCCGAGGAACTGGGTGCGCCGCTCGCCGAGGTCGAACGCGCTCTCGCACTCGTCCAGTCGCTCGACCCGACCGGCGTTGGCGCGCGGAACCTGGCAGAGTGCCTCGCACTGCAGGCGAAGGAGGTCGACCGCTACGACCCCTGCATGGCGCGTCTCATCGACAACCTCGATCTCGTGGCTTCGGGAGAGATCGCCCGGCTGAAGCGCATGTGCGAAGTCGATGACGAGGATTTCGCCGACATGCTTGCGGAGCTGCGGACCTACGATCCCAAGCCCGGCCTTCGCTTCGGCGGCGGGACCGAAGCCGCAGTCGTGCCCGACGTGCTGGTCTCGCCGACCGACAAGGGCGGGTGGGACATCCGCCTCAATGAAGCGAGCCTGCCCCGCCTGGTGGTCAATCGCGAATACTACGTAGAACTGAAGGCGGGTGCGCGCGACAAGGCGTCCATGGCCTGGCTCAACGAGCAGCTGGGCGAGGCCGACTGGCTGATCCGCGCGCTCGACCAGCGGCAGAAAACCATCCTCAAGACCGCCGCCGAGATAGTGAAACGGCAGGAGGGCTTCCTCAAGGAAGGCGTTACCGCCATGCGTCCGCTGACGCTGCGCGAGGTCGCCGAGACCATCGAGATGCACGAAAGCACAGTCAGCCGGGTCACCAGCAACAAGTACCTCGCCTGCCCGCGCGGCACCTTCGAGCTGAAGTACTTCTTCTCGAGCGGGGTTGCCGCAGCCGATGGCGAGGGCGCGAGTTCGGAAGCCATCAAGGCCCGTATCCGGGCGCTGTGCGATGCCGAAGACCCGAAAAAGGTTCTCTCCGACGAAGCGCTTGCAGGACTGCTGAAGCAGGAAGGCTACGACCTCGCCCGGCGCACGGTTGCCAAGTACCGCGAAGCCATCGGCATTGGCTCCAGCGCGGAACGGCGCCGCGCGAAGAAGCTTCGCGCGATGGGCGGCTGACAAGTCCGCTCAGCCGTGGCAGGTTCCCGCCCATCGACGGGAGAGCGCGATGTCTGAGCTTGCCGAACGGCGCATCCGGGTGGTCCGCGACCACATGCACCTCGAAACGGTCTATGACTGGGACGGCGTGATCGCGACCTTTGCCGGGCATCCCCGCTACGAGATGTCGACCGGACAGGTGTTCGACGGCGAAGCGGCCGTGCGCGGCTATTTCAACGCTTCGCGTTCGGTCTTCCCGGACCAGGGCAACGAGGTCATCGCGATCGCGCACACCGGAAATACCGTTCTCGTCGAGTTCTGGCTGACCGGCACGCACCTCGGCGAAATGCGCATTGGCGACCGGGTTATCGAGCCTACGGGGCGAAAACTGCGCATGCGCATGGCGGCAAGTTTCGAGTTCGAGGAAGGGAGCGACCGCATCCTCGTCGAACGCCCGTATTACGACCAGGCCGCGGTGGCGCGGAATATCGGAATCGAACTGTGAGTCCTCGCTGCAACAGTAAAAAGTCTTAACGCGCTTTACCTGACGTTAACCTTTTCCGTTCAGACCTCGTGTGGTTAATAAGCGACAACACCTCTTATCGAGGGGTTACCGCAAGTTAGGGGCAACCGGGGGGACCACCCATGCGTGTACTGCTGATCGAAGACGAGCCGACAACCGCGAAAGCGATCGAGCTCATGCTCACGACCGAAGGGTTTAATGTCTACTCGACCGACCTGGGCGAGGAAGGCCTCGATCTGGGCAAGCTGTATGACTACGACATCATCCTGCTCGACCTCAACCTGCCGGACATGCACGGCTACGACGTGCTCAAGAAGCTGCGCGTCGCCAAGGTGCAGACCCCGGTCCTGATCCTCTCGGGCATTGCCGAGATGGACAGCAAGATCCGCTCGTTCGGCTTCGGTGCCGACGACTACGTGACCAAGCCCTTCCACCGCGAAGAGCTGGTCGCCCGCATCCACGCCGTGGTGCGCCGCTCGAAGGGCCACAGCCAGTCGATCATCCGCACCGGCAAGCTGGCCGTGAACCTCGATGCGAAGACCGTCGAAGTCGACGGTGCCCGCGTCCACCTGACCGGCAAGGAATATGCGATGCTGGAGCTGCTCTCGCTCCGCAAGGGCACTACGCTGACCAAGGAAATGTTCCTCAACCACCTTTATGGCGGCATGGACGAACCCGAACTCAAGATCATCGACGTCTTCATCTGCAAGCTGCGCAAGAAGCTCAGCCATGCATGCGGCGGCGACAACTACATCGAGACCGTGTGGGGCCGCGGCTACGTGCTGCGCGACGCCGGCGAAGAGGCGGAAGCCGCCTGACAGAATACTCCTGGACGGGAATAGCGAGGACGCCCGGGGTGCCATGCACTCCGGGCGTTTCGCTTTCTCATGCCGGTTCGTGGAGGCGACCCCAGCTCTCGCGGGTCACCCGCTCCTCGAATATCGCACGTTGCAGCGGGTCGAACACTTCGACCAGGAACGCGCCTTCCACCCACACCTCGACCAGCGGAAAGATGTCGCCCCCACGCCAGCACAGGCGTGCCGGCCAGCCTTCTGCACCGGCACGGTTGATCACGAAATCTGCCGTACAGTCGACACCTAGTGCCAGATGGACTTCGCTACCTCGCTGGGCCGTATCAGTTTTCTGCCATTCGGCCTCATCGGGCCCCCGCGCAAGGAGGGCGCCCCTGCGTACCACTTCGACCTGGACCGAACTGTCGCCCGCCCATGCGACCCATGCATCGGGGCCCCCGGGCGGGAAGGGAAAGGCCTCTCCTTCCAGGAGGTCAGCAAGGAATTGGGCTACTTTCGATGGCTGGTCGGCGGGAATGGATGCGTGGATGATTTTCGGCATGAAAGCCTCCTTGGGTCCGGTCAGGTCAGGATATTGGCGAGGATGGCGAAGCCCGTCCCGAAGAGGGCGAGGCAGGCGGGAACGATGAGAACCTGCGCAGCAACGGCCTTGCGGTCCATCGGTCCGGTCCACGTCATCAGTGGCGCGCGGCCGCGGGCGAAATCGCTCTTGTGTTCAGCGGGTCGGACATTGGCCAGAATGCGCGCTGTCCCGAAGTACATCATCGCATAGCCAATGCTGATCACGATGGCGAAAATCGCAGGACCACTGTGCGCGGTTGCGACAGCGAGTCCGGTAAAGAAGACACAGTAGGCGGCGCTCATCGCGCTCCATACCCAGCGGGGCATCTCGAAATCGGTGGGCGGCGGGAGTTGTCCCGTCGTCGAAGGGCCGGGGCCTTCGAGGAGTGCGAGGATATTCGCATCCACGCATTCGCCGCATTCGGCAGCGGCTGCAAAGTCTTGGCTCTCAAGCATGATACGCTCCATTCGATGAACCCTGGCGGGCTGGTGACTGGCGATGACGGAGTACGCCGGCGAGCAGGCTCGCAGCGATCGAACGGGCCCGGTCGGTCACCATCGCGGCGGCGCCCGGATTGGGGGCTTCGGCCAGCACGGCGGTCTCGAACAGGTCGAGCCAGCGTTCGAATTCAGCGGCGTCGATATCGGGAATGACCACGTGCTTGAGCATCGGATTCCCGCTGAAACTGCCCTCGGCTCGCAAGATCGAGCGCCAGAACTGCTTCATTCTTGCAAGGTGTGGCTCCCAGTCGTCGACGCGGCTCGCGAAGATCGGGGCAAGCACCAAATCAGAGCGGACCGCCGAATAGAACCGGTCCACCAGTCGGTCGATGAAGGGACCATCGATGCCGAGACCGTCGGCAAGCGCGGTGCGGGAGGTACGAAGTTCCAGGGCAGTTTGGCTTGGCATCGCATCGCCTCATAAGTGGTATTTGAGATACCTCTATACGGAGATTGCGCCGAAAGCAATATCTGATATGCATCTTTTATGAGGCTCAATCTCCAGACCGATTTCGCATTGCGCGTGCTCATGTTCCTGGCCGCGCAGAAGCGGCAGGCGTCGATCGAGGAAATTGCCGATGCCTATGGAATCTCGCGCAATCATCTGACCAAGGTGGCGCGTCACCTGGCCGACATGGGACTGATCAGCGCCCGCCGCGGTCGCGGCGGCGGACTCGAACTCGTACTCCCGCCGGAGGAAATCGGGGTGGGCAAGGTGGTACGGGAAATGGAATCGCTCAGCGGCTTCGTCGAATGCTTCGAACGCGATTCGAACACCTGCCCGGTCGCTGGCGCCTGCGGCCTGCAAGGGGCCTTGCGCTCTGCGCTAGACGACTTTCTGGCGCGGCTGGACGACTACACGGTCGCCGACCTGCTGCCCCGTCCCGATCGCTTCACCAAGGCTCTGGCAAAATCGCCGCCCGGCTGAGCCAGCCGGGCGACTTCATCCCTTCTGCAGGGATTTTCACCCGACGCGGGTGAAGTAGGTGGTTTCGAGTTCGGGGATGCCGGCGCCGGCCCAGACGATCGTCTCGGTCATCGATTGCCGGTCCTTCGACACGGTATAGACGCGGGTCGAGACGGGCTGGCCGCCCTTGCCCAGCGTCATCACCAGCGTGTTCGGCGAAGGCTGGCGCAACGACACCGTGTCGATGAAGCCCATGTTGCCGGAAATCGGGACAGGAGCCCCGTCGGCCAAGGCAGTTGAATCCGCCTTGCTGACCGAACCGTCGGGCGCGACGATTTCGACATGTGTGGTCCATGCCTGGTCAGCCGAAACCGCGAACCGGATGGTCACGCTTTTCGGCCGTTCTGTTTCGGGAATGCGGCCGACATCGAGCGACCAGCTCCCCACCAGCGGCGACGGCTGCGTGGCGACGGCATCGGAGGGTGGAGCGGCATCGGTTCCGGCGGTGGAAACGCTTGCCGCATAGAGAAGGCCGGCAGCGGCGATGGGCATCAAGATCAGCATGAAGATGGTTCCTTTAGACCGTGGGCGGCCCGCACCCACGGGCCATGCCGGACCCTCGGTCGCGGGACCCTTCCCCGCCAGATCGATATTTTCGTCCCAGATTTTTTGGGCATCGAGGAGCCGGGCAAGCTCGCGGCTGCTGCCCACCCCGGTCTTGCGGCGCGCTTCGCGCAGCCGCTCGTTGATCGCTGTCTCGGAACGCCCGAGGCTCGCCGCGATCGACTTGGCCGTATGCCCGTTCGCCAGCAGGTGGAGTATTTCCAGCTCGTTGTCGTTGAGCGCGGCCAGGGAACTCTTCGGGATCAGCGGGCGTGACATGGCGCGAGATCATCACAAGCCGGTGAGAGCGTCCAGCACGATTTTTTTGGGTCCGGACCGGTGCCGTACTTGAGCCACCGCAAAGAAGGATAAACGGATGACAGGTCCCATCATAGGTGATTCCCCTGAGGCGCGGCGACGCATCGTCGCTGATAGAATCCTCCTCGCAGGAGCACATTCCTGGATAACGATTGGGGGATCGTCAGTGACAAAGGGACCGGGAAAAAAGATTGCCATCGTCGAGAACGATGAAATCCTCGCCATGCTGTGGAAGGAAACCTGCCGCGCGGCGGGATATGAGGTTGTGGGCATCGCGACCAGCTTTTCGCAAGCGTGCCGCCTGGTTGCCGGTACCTCTCCAGATGTGGTGATCGCGGATTTCGCCCTCGACGATGATCACGATGGCCTTGAGTTGCTGCATCGCGTCATGAGCGAACAGGCGGGCCTCGCAACCATCCTCGTGACCGGCTGGGACCTCGCTGTCGTCCAGGAAAGGCTCGCCTATGTCGAGCCCGGCGCCGTGCTGACCAAGCCGGTCATGCCGGGCGAGCTGCTCGACTGCCTCGCGACGCTTCGCACGGGAGCGGCACAAGACGAGGTGGACGCTGTCGTCTGGGCACACGCCGCCTGAAGCGCAACAGTCGCTCTACGGAACGACTGGACAACGGACCCCTGCCTCGCCTAGCGGGCGCGCCATGTCAGCATTCAAGGAAGGCGATCCGACAACCCTCAACCGGCTCTATGGCCGCAGCCAGGGCAAGCCCCTGCGCGCAGGCCAGCAGGAGCTGGTCGACCGCCTGTTGCCGCAGATCTCGGTTCCGGCAGAAGGGCCGGTGACGTCGGACGTGCTTTTCGGCTTCGACCGTCCGCTTCATTTCGAAATCGGCTTTGGCGGCGGGGAACACATGGCCGAGCGCGCCGACATGCTGCCCGACCACGGCTTCATCGGTGCCGAACCCTTCGTCAACGGCGTCGCTCAGGCATTGGCCCATATCCGCGACCGGACGCTCGCCAATGTCCGTATCCATCATGGTGACGCGCTGGATGTCCTCAAGCGCATCCCCGACGGGGCGCTGACCATGGTCTACCTGCTCCACCCCGATCCCTGGCCCAAGAACAAGCACGCCAAGCGGCGGATGATGAACGACGGCCCGGTGCGGATGATCGCCGACAAGCTGAAGCCCGGCGGCGAGTTCCGCTTCGGCACCGATCATGCGGTTTACCTGCGCCATGCACTGATGGTGATGCGCCGCTTCACCGACGAGTTCGAATGGGTGGTCGAAGGCCGGTCGAGCTGGGAAAACCGCCCCTCGGGCTGGCCCGAAACGCGCTACGAACACAAGGCGCGCACGGTGTACCGCCACGAAGTCTGGTACTTCCGTTTCCGCCGCAAGTAGGCCGCAAACAGGAAGGGCCGCCCCGACGGAGCGGCCCTTCCCTTTTCGGGTACTAGCCTCAGAAGCGCAGGCCGAGCCCGGCGACGATCTGGTCCGTCGAGGCATCGCCGAAATCGGCGTCGGCGACATTCTTGTACTTCGAACGACGGTATTCGATGCGACCTTCGAGCGGTCCGGGCAACTGCACCTGAACGCCGCCGCCGAAGCGCAAGCCGTCGGTGTTGTCCTTGAGGTCGGCGAGCGAGCCTGCCGAAGTGAACGCCTTGGTGTCGAGCGCGGTGTAGCCGACCTTGCCATAGGCCGCGATGCCTGGGGTCAGCGCGAAGCCGGCGCGGGCGCCCACATAGTACTGGCCATTGGCTTCAAGGCCGTCACGCGCGCCACCGAAGCTGGACGGAAACTGGGTCGATCCGGTGCTCGTCGAGATCTCGCCTTCGACGCCCACGAAGGCGCTGCCGAGCGAAAGGTCGTAGCCCGCATTGACGCCGTAGACCGCCGAACTTGCATCGGCCGAGACGCTGCCGTCGCCGGAATCGACATTGAGGCCCTCATAGCCGCCCAGAACGCCGACATAGAGCCCGCCGGGAGCGGTGGTGGCTTCCTGCGCCAAGGCGGGAGCAGCCATGCTGCCGAGTGCGATCGCGACCAGTGTGATTGTCTTCTTCATTGTCAGTCCTTTCGCGTGCTGACTTGTGCACGGAAGGGCTCGATTTCTCCCACCCGCTTGCGCGATGATGAACCGGATGGCGAATCCATGCCGGGGCGCGACGGAGCGACAGAAAAAGCAGAGGAACGGCTCATGACCTGCTACGCCGAGACATTCAGAGCAAAGGGGACCAGAGATGGCTGACGGTACGATCTTCATTCTTGGCGCGTCGCGCGGCATCGGGCTGGGACTGGTCCAGGAATTCCTCGCCCGCGGGTGGAAAGTCGTCGCGAGCGAACGGTCGCATAGCGAGAAGTTGCATGCGCTCGAGGGCAAGGGCGTGCAGATCGTCACTGCCGACGTCACCGATCCCGCCAGCTTCGCCAGCCTCCCCATCGCGGATGGGAGCCTCGATGCAATCATCGTCAATGCCGGAATCACCGGCGCTGCGCACCAGTCGGTGGAAAAGGCGACTGCCGACGAAGTGGCGCATGTCATGATGACCAATTCCTTCGGGCCTGCACGCGCGGCGAAGGCGCTGTTGCCCAAGCTCAAGGACGGCGGCACGCTCGGCTTCATGTCCTCGCTGATGGGCTCGATCGCCGACAGTTCGGGCGGATACGAGCTCTACCGGTCGAGCAAGGCGGCGCTCAACATGCTGGCAAAGGGCATTGCCGAACAGAATGCCGGGCCGCGCGGCATCGAGGTGCTGTCGCTCCACCCGGGCTGGGTGCAGACCGACATGGGAGGCCCCAACGCCACGCTGACCGTCGACGAGAGCGTCAACGGCCTTGCCAATGTCATCGAAGGATCGGGCGGTGGCGGCTTCCGCTACATCGACTATAGCGGCCGCGAACTGCCCTTCTAGCCGAGGCAGGCCCTGAGCGAGCCGATCAGCGCTTCGCGGTCGGCGTCACTGTTGTAGAGGTGTGGAGTAACGCGCAGCGACGCGCCGCGCAGCGATACGAACACGTGGTTGGCGGCGAGTGTCTCGGTCAGCCCGTCGGGCACGCCATCGGGAAATTCCAGCGCCAGGAAATGTGCGGCGCGGTTGCCGACGGGAGCCGCCAATAGGCCCAATTCTCGCGCCTCGGCTGCTATCGCTTCGGTCGAATCCGCCAAGGTTTCAGCGATCGCATCGACACCGAATTCGAGCAGGAAATCGATGGCGGCACCCGCCCCCATCAGCAGCGGCGGGTTCGATTTCTCGCCCATATCGAAGCGCCTCGCCCCCGGCTGGAAATCGTCGCGATAGTCGACCAGCCGCGAGAAATCCTCGGACCCTGCACGATTGATCCAGTTGTGCTCGATCGGCCGTCCCGCATGGTGCTTGGGATCGACATAGAGCATGCCGATGCCATAGGGTCCCATCAGCCACTTGTAGCACGCCGCCACCGCGAAATCGGGCCGGACCGCTGCAAAGTCGATAGGCATCGCGCCGAGAGACTGCGTTAGGTCTAGGACGAGCGCCGCACCCATTGCGCGACATTTCTCGCCCACCGCGACGAGGTCGACCACCCGACCGTCGGCCCAGTGGCAGTTGGGGAGAGCGACGATCCCGGTATCCTCGCCGATCGCGTCGAGCACCGCATCGGTCCAGCTGTCCTGAGACGGGCGGCGCACGTGGACGACCTCTCCCCCGCATGCGCGCGCCAGTTCCTGCCAGGCATAGACGTTGGAGGGGAACTGGTCCGCCAGGGTGACGATCTTCTGACCCTTCGCCAATGACAGGTTGGCGGCTGCGATGGCCAGCGCGTAGCTGGCGGAGGGCACCACGGCGACGCAGTCCGCAGGGACGCCCGCAAGCCTCGCGGCGCGGCTGCGGAAGTCCTCGGTGATCGAAAAGAAGTCGGCCGGGCGGTAATCCCATGGCTGCTGCTTCAGCCGCGCGCCCCGTGCAACGGCCTCGCTCACATCATGCGACAGCGGCGCCATGTAGGCGCAGTTGATGTAATGCACATCGTCGGGGATGGCGAAGCGGTGTCGCTGGGACGGTATCGCGCCCATAGCCGGTACTGCCTAGCCGACGACCCCGGCCGCGGCGAGAACCGCCAGCGTCAGCACGTCGGGCGCAATGGCCGTCATCGGGGCGATCTGCACCGGCTTTTCCATGCCGATCAGCATCGGACCGATGGTCGTCGCCCCGGCCAGTTCGCGCAGCAGCTTGGCCGAGAGATTGGCCGATTGCAGACCGGGCATGATCAGGACGTTGGCCGGACCCGACAGGCGGCTGAAGGGATAGAGCTCCATCACCTTGGGGTTCAGCGCGGCGTCCGGGGCCATTTCGCCTTCGTACTCGAACTCGCACTCCTCGGCATCGAGGATGGCAACGGCATCGCGGATGTTGTCGAGCCACTGTCCCGAAGGATTGCCGAAGGTCGAATAGGACAGGAACGCCACACGCGGCTCGTGGCCCATGCGGCGCGCGACCGCGGCCGTTTCGCGGGCGATATGGGCCAGCTGCTCGGCAGTCGGGCGCTCGTTGATCGTCGTGTCGGCAAGGAAGGTCGTGTGGTTCTTGCCGATCATCAGGTGGATGCCGAAGGAGATCGCACCCGGCGCCGGATCGAGGACGCGAGCCACTTCTCGTGCGGTCTGTGCGAAGGTCCGCGTAAGGCCGGAAATCATGCCATCGCCGTGGCCAAGCGCGACCAGCAGGGCAGCAAAGACGTTGCGTTCCTGGTTGACCATCCGACCCACGTCGCGCTCGGTGTAGCCGCGCCGCTGGAGCCGCTTGTAGAGATAGTCGACCATCGCCGGCACCTTGTCCGACACGGCCGAGTTCTCGATGATCCAGTCGTCCGGATCGTCCACTGCCAGTTCCACCAGCTTCTCGCGCACCTTCTCCGTGCGACCGACCAGGATCGGAGTGCCATAGCCGAAGTCGCGGAACTGGATCGCGGCGCGCAGCACCACGTCCTCTTCTGCCTCGGCGAAGACCATCCGCTTGGGATTGGCCTTGGCGAGCTCGTAGATATTGGTGAGCGCGGCCGTCGTCGGATTGAGGCGCGCCTTCAGCGAATGGCGGTACTCGTCGAAATCGGCGATCGGGGCCTGCGCGACGCCCGAATCCATCGCCGCCTTGGCCACTGCGCTCGAAACCACCTCCATCAGACGAGGATCAAAGGGGGCCGGGATGATGTAGTCCTCGCCGAACTGGTGAGTTACGCCATAGGCAGCCGCCACTTCCTCGGGCACGCGTTCGCGCGCGAGTTCGGCAATGGCGCGGGCGGCGGCAACCTTCATCTCCTCGTTGATTGCGGTCGCCTGCACGTCGAGCGCGCCGCGGAAGATGAAGGGGAAGCCGAGGACATTGTTGACCTGGTTGGGATAGTCCGAACGGCCGGTCGCGATGATCGCGTCGGGACGAACCGCCTTGGCATCCTCCGGCATGATTTCCGGTGTCGGGTTGGCCATGGCGAAGATGATCGGCTTGTCGGCCATCTTCGCGACCCATTCGGGCTTCAATGCCCCTGCGGCGCTGAGACCCAGGAATATGTCCGCGCCGACCAGCGCTTCCTCCAGGCTGCGCGCCTCGGTCGCAACGGCGTGTGCGCTCTTCCACTGGTCGATGCCTTCGCGACCCGGATAGATCGGGCCCGAGCGGTCGCAGACGATGACATTCTCGTGCGGCACGCCGACCGACTTGATCAGCGCGGTACACGCGAGCGCCGAGGCACCCGCCCCGTTCACCACCATGCGCACGTCCTTCAGATCGCGACCGGTCAGGTGGCAGGCGTTGATGAGGCCGGCAGTGGCGATGATGGCAGTGCCATGCTGGTCGTCATGCATGACGGGAATGTTCATCCGCTCGCGCAGGGCCTGCTCGATGATGAAGCATTCCGGTGCGGCAATGTCCTCGAGATTGATGCCGCCGAAACTCGGTTCCATCAGCGCCACGGCTTCGATGAACTTGTCCGGATCCTCGGTGGCGAGCTCGATGTCGATCGAATCGACGTCGGCGAAGCGCTTGAACAGGACAGCCTTGCCTTCCATCACCGGCTTCGACGCCAGCGCACCGAGATTGCCCAGGCCGAGAATGGCGGTGCCGTTGGAAATGACTGCGACGAGGTTCGAACGGGCGGTGTACTTCGCCGCCAGCGACGGGTCGGCAGCGATCGCTTCGACGGGGGCCGCAACGCCGGGCGAGTAGGCCAGGCTCAGGTCGCGCTGGGTCGCCATGGGCTTGCTGGCGATGATCTCGATCTTACCCGGACGGATCGTCTCGTGGTAAAACAGCGCCTCGCGCGTGGTGAAACCGGTCGGCTTTTCGTCGGACATCATATTCCCCGTAGATTCGCCCCCGCCCTAACGCGCTTGGCCAAGGAGCGGTAGGGGAAACCTTGGCCGCGATACTTCCCGAATCGGAACGGCCGCCGCTACGGCTGGAAGGATGTCCGGCCAGCCCACCCCGATGATGCAGCAATATCTCGCCTTGAAGCGCGAGGCGGGCGATGCGTTGCTGTTCTACCGCATGGGCGATTTCTTTGAACTGTTCTTCGACGACGCGAAAGTGGCCTCGGGCGTGCTCGACATCGCGCTCACCAGCCGCGGCGAGCATGGCGGGGAGCCGGTGCCGATGTGCGGTGTGCCGGTACACGCGGCGGAAGGTTACCTCGCGCGGCTGATCAAGGCAGGATGCCGCGTGGCCATTGCCGAACAGACCGAAACGCCCGACGAGGCCAAGGGCAGGGCCAAGCGCGAGGGACTGCCCTCGTCCAAGGTGCTGGTCGCCCGCGACATCGTGCGCTTCGTCACTGCAGGTACCCTCACGGAAGAGGCTCTGCTCGAACCGCGGCGGGCGAACCTGCTGGTCGCAGTGGCACCGGTGCGCGACGGGATCGGGCTTGCAGCGTGCGATATCTCGACCGGCCGGATGGAGCTGGAGCAATGTCGACCCGAGGCGATCGACGCAGCGCTGGCGCGCCTCGGGGCGAGCGAGATGGTGGCCCCCGACGACTGGGAAGACGCGCCTTTCGGCACAATTTCCCGCCCGCGTTCGGATTTCCGCAGTGAAGAGGGCGAGGCGCGGCTGAAGGCGCTCCATGGAATCGCAACGCTCGACGGGCTGGGCGACTTCACCCGCCCGATGCTGGCTGCAGCAGCCGGCCTCGTCGCCTATCTCGACCACGCCGGTCGGGGCAAATTGCCCTTCCTCCTGCCGCCGGTTGCGCGCGGTACTGGTGCGCACCTCGCGATGGATGCCGCGACACGCACCAGTCTCGAAATCCTGCAAGCGCAGGGCGGAGGTCGCGAGGGAAGCCTCATCGCCTGCATCGACCGCTGCGTTACCGGCGCGGGCGCGCGCCAGCTGGCTGAAGACCTCTCCGCGCCGCTCGCAGATGCCAAGGCGATCGAGGCGCGCCTCGCAGCCGTGCACCACTTCCATGCCGATCCGCTCCTGCGCGCCGACCTGCGAGCAATGCTCAGGCAAGCGCCCGATATCGGTCGTGCGCTCGGCCGCATCGTGGCGGGCCGGGGATCGCCCCGTGACCTTGGGCAGATTCGCGACGGCCTGTCCGAGGCGCGGCGGATACGCGATATCCTCCAGTCCAGTCCGGACCTGCCGGAGCTTCTGCGGGGGGCCACGTCAGCGCTGGGCGGCCATGCGGCCCTTGTCGACCACCTCGCCCGTGCGCTCGTTGCTTCCCCCCCGACCGAGCGCCAGCAGGGCGGCTTCATCGCGCCGGGCTACGACCATGCGCTCGATGCCCTGCGCGAAACCAGCGGCAACGCCCGCCGCGCCATTGCCGCGCTGGAAGCGAAGTATCGCGACGAGACCGGCACCCCCTCGCTCAAGATCAAGCACAACAAGGTGCTCGGCTATTTCATCGAAGTGCCTGCCAAGCATGGCGACAAGCTGATGGCACCCGACAGCGGCTTCAGCCATCGCCAGACCATGGCAGGCGCGGTCCGTTTCAACTCGCTCGGCCTGCACGAGGAGGCGAGCCGCATTGCCGAAGCGGGCGGCCATGCCCTGGCCGCCGAGGAAGCGCATTTCGAGGAGCTCGTCGGCGAGATATTCGCAGCGCGCGAAGCCATCGCGGCAACCGCCGCGGCCTTGGCCCGGATCGACGTCAGCGCTGCCCTGGCGGAGCGTGCCGTCGAAGGCGACTGGGCCCGTCCCGAAGTCGTCGACCAGCCTTGCCTTGAGGTTGTCGGTGGGCGCCACCCGGTGGTCGAGCAGGCCCTGGCGCGCGGCGGCGAGCGTTTCGTCGCCAATGACTGCCGACTGGGGAACGACGATCGCCTGTGGCTTATCGGCGGGCCCAACATGGGCGGCAAGTCGACCTTCCTCAGGCAGAACGCGCTGATCGTCCTCCTCGCCCAGGCGGGAAGCTACGTCCCGGCAAGTTCTGCGAGGGTGGGCATTGCGGACCGCCTCTTCAGTCGCGTCGGGGCGTCGGACAATCTCGCCCGTGGCCGTTCGACTTTCATGGTCGAGATGGTCGAGACCGCCGCCATCCTGAGCCAGGCGACAGAGCGCAGTTTCGTCATCCTCGACGAGGTCGGGCGTGGCACTTCGACCTACGATGGCATGGCACTCGCCTGGGCGGTGGTCGAGGCAGTGCACGAACAGTTGAAGTGCCGCTGCCTGTTCGCGACGCACTACCATGAGCTCTCGCGCCTCGCCGAAACCTGCGATGCCCTGAGCCTCCACCATGTTCGTGCACGCGAATGGAAGGGCGATCTCGTGCTGCTCCATGAACTTGCCGGCGGAGCGGCAGACCGCAGCTACGGCCTCGACGTGGCGCGTCTTGCGGGCGTGCCGCAGCCGGTCATCAAGCGCGCCCGCGCCGTCCTCGACAAGCTCGAGAAGGGGCGTGCCGAGACAGGCGGACTGGCGGCGGGGCTTGGCGACCTGCCGCTATTTGCAGTGACGGCGGCGACCGCGGAAGCGAAGGTGGATGGCCTGCGGGAGGCCCTCAGGGAACTCGACCTTGATTCGCTCAGCCCGCGTGAGGCGCTTGAAAAACTCTACCAATTCAAGGCCGAAGCAGACGAAACGAAGGCTTAACCGCGTTCTTCTATAGTCACCGGTCATGGAAGACGGGCTGTTTACCAATCAGGGCAAGAAGCTCCTTTTCGTGGCCATTTTCCTGGTGCTGGTCGCAGCGCTGGTTGGCGGCGAAGAGGACCCGGGCATGATCGCGCAGATCAGCGACCAGGAAGGCACGCAATCCGCGCCGACCGCCAGTGTTGCGAGCGCCAGCACCTATTCCGAGCCCGAAGTAGTCGTACGTGATCCGCGCCCGGTCGAGCGGCCGAGTGCACGTGATACGAGCCTCGAAGACTGGTACGCCGAAGCAGGCCCCTCCGAGCCGGTCGATCCGCAGCCGGTCGATGAAAGCTACCTCATCAATGACACCCAACCCGCCGTCAGTGCCGAGCCGCAAGGCGGGGACTACGAGTTCTGAGGAACCCCCCGCCCCGCTCACCCATTCCTAGGGCATGGCGCAGGCAGATCCCGAAGACGACGACATAGATAAAAGTACCGCCTGGGCGGAATTGCGCACCGATCTCGCCGAAGATCGCAACATCATGGCGATGGAGCGCACTTTTGCCGGATGGATGAGAACCGCATTCGCAGCGATCGGTATCGGTCTGGCATTCAAGGCATTGTTCGGAGCTTTCGATCCGCCTTGGCTTGCAAAGGCCATAGCCACCGTTTTCATCCTGTCGGGAGGTTGGCTGGCGGTAACCGCACAACGTCGCGCCTGCGCCACGCTCGACAGGCTCGACGCGCACCGGTTCGAGGCCATATCGACCCCGAACTTTCGTGTGCTCGCCTATAGCGTGGCGGCGGGGTCGCTGATCCTCACCGCCGGATTATGGATCCTGAACGACGGCTCCCTCCACGCCGGTTGACCGCCTAGCTGTCGTCTTCCTCGAACTCGGCATCATGGCCCTCGCCGTACTTGCCGGCATTGTCGTCCATGTTGGACTCGCCGTCATATGCGCCCATGTCGATCCTGCCGGAACTTTCCATGTCGCGCATGTGGTCGATCACGTCCTGGGTTGTATCACCCATCAGGCCGGATTCGTTGGAACTCTTGATGCTTTCGGTGGGGCTGGACGAGTGATCGCGCTGTGCCTGCTCAGCGACGGTCTGCGCCTGACTGCGCTCGTCGTCTTGCTCGTCATTATGGGTCTCGGGCGGAAGGTTGTTCGGGGGGGTAGTCATCGGGAAATCTCCTTTCCCGATGAACGGCCCCGCCCCGATGCGGGTTCCCTCAGCGGGTCGGCACCGGCATCTCGGACGAATAATCATAGAAGCCGCGACCCGTCTTGCGGCCGAGCCAGCCGGCCTCGACGTACTTCACCAGCAGCGGAGCCGGGCGGTACTTGGCGTCACGGGTGGTCTTGTAGAGCACCATGATGATGTCGAGGCAGGTGTCGAGCCCGACGAAATCGGCCAGCTGCAGCGGCCCCATCGGGTGGTTGAGGCCGAGGCGGCAGCCCTTGTCGATGTCCTCGATCCCCGCGGTCGACTGACCGAGGACGAAGATTGCCTCGTTGATCATCGGCAGGAGGATGCGGTTGACGACGAAGCCCGGCTCGTCCTGCGAGAGGACCACTTCCTTGCCGAGCCCTTCGGCGAAGGCGACCGTCCGGTCTGTGGTGTCCTTGGCAGTGGCAAGTCCGGGGATGACCTCGATCAGGCCCATGACCGGCACCGGATTGAAGAAGTGCAGGCCGATGAACCGCGCCGGATCGGGCGAATAGTTCGCCATGCGGGTGATAGGGATTGAGCTGGTGTTCGACGCCATGATCGCGCCTTGCGAGAGGAACTCGCCGGCCTTCTGGAAGATCGCCTTCTTGATCTCTTCCTTCTCGGTCGCCGCCTCGATGATGAGGTCGGCATCCTTCATCGGCGTGTAGTCGGCCACCGGCGTAATGCGCTTGAGGACGGCTTCCGCTTCGGCGATTTCCATCTTGCCGCGTCCGACGAGCTTGCCGAGCGCCTTGTCGATGCCTGCGTGCGCCTTCTGCGCAACTTCGAGGCTGATGTCGGCGAGCATCACGTCCATGCCGTTGGCGGCAACGGTCTGGGCGATGCCCGAACCCATCTGTCCCGCGCCGATGATGGCGACCGTCTTGCTCATCCAGAAATCCCTTCGCACGTGCAGCAAAGGCGCTGCCCTAGCGAGCGGCGAAGGCGCTGGCTAGCGGTTTGCTCCGGGAATCCACTTTACGTCGTCGGCACCGCCGGCATTGGCAACACGCGCGAGGACGAAGAGGTAGTCCGACAGGCGGTTGATGTAGGCGAGAGCCTGGGGGTTGGTCGGCACATCGGCAGCCATCGCCGTCATGGCGCGTTCCGCACGACGGGCCGAGGCGCGGGCGACGTGGAGGCGCGCGGCAGCTTCCGAGCCGCCCGGTAAGACGAAGCTGGTGAGCGGGGCCAGCCTTTCGTTGGCCGCGTCGATCGCCCGCTCCAGCCACTCGACCTGCGAGGTCACAATCCGGAGCGTCATCTCGGACGGGGCGAAGTCGTCCCCCGGTGTCGCAAGATCGGCGCCGAGGTCGAAAAGGTCGTTCTGGATGCGGTAGAGCGCTTCGGCGTGGTCGCTGCCCTTCAACGCAACAGCGGCAAGGCCCACTACGCTGTTCGCTTCGTCTACCGCGCCGATTGCCTCCATGCGCGATGCGTGTTTCGGGAGGCGCGATCCGTCGACGAGGCCCGTCGTGCCGTCGTCGCCGGTGCGGGTGTAAATCTTGTTGAGCTTGACCACGAGGCGCCGCGCCTCAGTTGGCTATGGCGAGGATGACCGCGACCACGACGATCGCAAGTGCCTGGTACTTGATGCGGTTGAACATCATCCGGTTCTGCAACAGCTGCATCTCGGTGGCGTCCACCTGTTCCCCGCTTTGGAGGTCGATCTTGGTGCTCTTGAGAAAGGCGACGATGCCGCGAACCAGGCTGACGACCACCAGGATCATCAGCACGACGAGGACGATGATGAGGAATGTGTTCATAATGACCCCGATCTAGGTACTGGCGAGCGTAATTCCAGCCGGAAACCGCCCCTGCCGCATTTCCTCTGCCAGCGCCAGCCCGTCCTCGCCGGCACGGCGCCGATCGGCGAGCGAAGGCGAGTGACGGCTCTTCGACAGCTTCTTGCCGCCGGCGTCCATCAACAGGCCGTGGTGGTGCCAGCGCGGCACCGGCAGGCCGAGCAGTTCCTGGAGCAGGCGGTGCACGTTGGTGGCGTAGAAAAGGTCCTGGCCGCGCGTCACCAGCGTCACCCCGTCGGCGGCATCGTCCAGCGTCGCGGCGAGGTGGTAGCTGGCTGGCGAATCCTTGCGCACGATGACGACATCGCCCGCCTCGCGCGGATCGGCGCGCATCCTGCCCGCAAGCTCATCCTCCCACCAGATCTCGCCAACTTCCGCCATGGCCTTGTCGACGTCGAAGCGCAGCGCGAGTGGCTTGCCGATATCGAGTTCGCGGCCCTTGCAGGTGCCGGGATAAACCAGCCCGTCGGGCCCGAGATGCGGTTCGAGCGCCTCGATCTCGGCGCGGGTGCAGGTGCATGGATAGAGCAGGCCGCGTTCGAGCAGGTTGCGCGCTGCAGCATCATAGCTCGCCAGGCGGGTCGATTGCGCCGGAACTTCGTCCCATTCGAGGCCCAGCCATTCGAGGTCGGCACGAAACTCGTCGGCCAGCTCGGCGCGCGAGCGGGTCCCGTCGATATCCTCGATCCTCAGCTGGAAGCGGCCCTGCCCTTCACGCGCCCGGTCATGTGCGACGATGGCCGCGTAGGCATGACCGAGGTGGAGCGAGCCGTTCGGGCTCGGGGCAAACCGTGTGACTGTCATCGGTGCGGACACGGTTGCTTTGAGAGTGAGTCAATAATGTCGCGATTCCCGGGATAAGCCTGTGGAAAGCCTGTCTGTAACAGTCTTGACCCTTTTCCTTGCAAGTGCATTTTTCGAACCAAGAGATCGGGGAGGAACGCCAACGTGTTCAGGGCCGAACTGCTGGAACGGGCCGCGAGGTTCCGAAGTACGCTCGAGGATCCGACGCGCAATCTGCAGTCGTGTCCGTCCCTCGTCCTGAATGCCGATTACACACCGCTATCCTACTATCCCCTGAGCCTGTGGCCGTGGCAGACCGCGATCAAGGCCATCTTCCTCGACCGGGTCGACGTCATCGCGACCTACGACCGCGAAGTCCACTCCCCCTCGCTCGACATGAAGATCCCCAGCGTGATCGCGCTGAAGCAATATGTGAAACCGAGTGAGTTCCCTGCTTTCACCCGCTTCAACGTCTTCCTGCGCGACCGCTTCAGCTGCCAGTTCTGCGGCGACATGCACAACCTCACCTTCGACCACGTGACCCCGCGCCGGCTGGGCGGCAAGACTACTTGGGAAAACATCGCCACCGCCTGCGCACCCTGCAACATGAAGAAGGGCGGGCGGACACCGAAACAGGCGGGGATGCACCTCTACGCCGAGCCGATCCGCCCAACGCACTGGCAGTTGCAGCAGCACGGCAAGATGTTCCCGCCGAACTACCTCCACGAAACCTGGCGCGACTGGCTCTACTGGGACATCGAGCTGGAGGAATAGGAGAATGTCGGGTGGTCACGTGCCACCCGTGCACCGGCTACAATCCGAGGCCGGCAATATCGACGCCCTGTGCCTCGAGAGCTTCCACCAGATTTCGCTGCGTTCTTGCGACATCATGTACCGCCGCGCTCTTGCGTAGCTCGTCGAGCTTCTCGCGATCGAGGTATCGCCCTTTGGCAATGACGGCGGACAGCCGCCTTAACGCCGAAAGATCCATGCTGGGGTCTGCATCCAGAAGCAGGAGGTCCGCCCTCTGCCCTTCTGCGACACGTCCGAAGCGGTCCGTCTCTCCCAGTACCTTGGCTGGATTGAGCGTAGCGGCTCGCAGCGCATCTTGAGGTTGGAGGCCTGCTTCGACAAGCAAGTCGAGTTCCTCGACCAACGAGACGCCGGGAATATTCGTAAAAATGCCGGCATCGCTGCCCGCCACCATCAGCGCACCTTCTTCATGAAGGTACTGCGTCATGGTCTTGAAGAACTCGAAAGCTGCGCGGTTCTGTGGAATATCTTCGTGGGACCATCGATCGTACTCAGCTTGTGATTGAGCGACGAGCAGGGGATTGAGCATCTCGGTCCCGGGTCGCTGGAGGTATGCACCGCCGGTCTCTGCAACCCTAAGTAGGTTGGAAAAGGCAAGAAGCGTCGGATCGACCGGAACTTTCGCATTTGCGATTTTCGCAGCGAGCGTCTTGGCAGCCGACTCATCGTAGCGGTTGCGGAGACCGTGCCAGACAATCGATTCCACGTGTTCGATCGTGACGAAGCCATCGTCGAGGATTTCGTCGAAACCGATCGTGAATGGGCGTGCAGCTGGAGTTCCTGCCATCCGAACCCCCTCAGGCGTATGACCCATGACGGTCATTCCCAATTTGCCGGCCTCGTCCCGGATTGCGTCGTATGCTTCGCGGGTGAGGTTCGAATAGACCTTCAGTCGCCTGAAACCGGCATCGTGCTGCCGCCGCACTGCGCCGCGTGCTTCCTCGGCAGTGGC
The DNA here is from genome assembly GCF_041021145.2 of Qipengyuania sp. RANM35. NCBI lineage: Bacteria > Pseudomonadati > Pseudomonadota > Alphaproteobacteria > Sphingomonadales > Erythrobacteraceae > Qipengyuania > Qipengyuania sp. RANM35. Next base: position 2,354,642 of record NZ_CM196433.1, read on the forward strand.
CACGATCTCATGATTTATCTGCTCATTCGCACCATGACTGTTGAGGATCGGGCCAGTGGTGATCAGCCGAGGGCCAAGAACCTCACCATTTTCGATCCGGTCTGCCAGCGGGAGGTGGAACGGCATTCCCGATGCGTTTCGGACTGTCGTCACGCCATTGGCAAGATAGGCACCGAGCGACGCTTCATCCCAGATGTGGACGTGCATGTCGACGAGCCCTGGCATCACGATGCGCCCCTGGCCATCGATGACCATGAGCCCCTCGTCAGCTATATCTCGGCTCGCAGGGGCTATGCGGGAAACCACGCCATCTTCGATGAGGATCGCCATGTCCCTTTCGATCCGCGGAGTATCCACATCGAGATGAAGGATATCGACATCGCGAAGTAAGTATCGATCAACCGGCCTGGCAGAAGCTTGAGCCGCAAAGGCCATCGCAACCGCAAAGACGAACACTCGAAGTCTACATGCCTTCGCCATCAACATTCTTCCCCCCGCGAGATCATCACGGGTTTGACCGTACGCATCGAGGCGACGAATTCAACTTTGGCCCCGAATTGGGCGCTTGCTTACGTCACTGCCGCCCGCTCGCGGAACTCGTCGCGCTGCCACTCTCCCGTTTCCAGCACCTCGGCGAGATGCCGTGCCGCCTCGGCCATGTCCCCGAAGCGCAGGTAGGCGGGCGCGAAACCAAGGCGCAGGATATCGGGGTCCCGGAAGTCGCCGATCACGCCGCGGGCAATGAGGGCCTGGCAGATGGCGTAGGCCTCGGGATGGCGGAACGAAAGCTGGCTGCCGCGCTGCGCGGGGTCGATCGGGCTGACGACCTCGAGTTCGATACCGTGTTCCGACACGCACTGACGGAAGAATTCGGATAGTGCCTGCGACTTTGCATAGAGCCGCTCGACGCCGATTTCGGCGATCAGGTCGACCCCCACTTCCAGAGCGGCGAGGCCGAGGATGGGCGGTGTGCCGCAGAGCATCCGGTCGACGCCGGGCGCGGGCGCATAGTCGTCGCTGAAGGCGAAGGGCGCGGCGTGGCCCATCCAGCCGGTCAGCGGCTGTTGCACCTCGACTTGGTGCCGCTCTGCAACGAAGAGATAGGCGGGCGCACCGGGTCCGCCGTTGAAATACTTGTAACCGCAGCCGACCGCGAAATCAGCGTTGCAGGCGTTCAGATCGACCGGCAGCGCACCGCCCGAATGCGACAGGTCCCACAGCACCAGCGCGCCCTTGGCGTGAGCCGCCTCGGTGAGCGCGGCCATGTCGAAGATGGCGCCGGTCTTGTAGTGGACATGGGTCAGCATCAGCAGCGCGACGTCATCGTCGATCGCTTCCGCCATCGCCTCGCGCGGTGCCAGACGACGCTCGGCGAGACCCTGCTGTTCGAGCCCCGCGATCATGTAGAGGTCGGTGGGAAAGTTGCCCGGTTCGCTCAGCACCACCTTGCGGCCGGGACGCATGGCGAGCGCGGCGGAGATCAGCTTGAACAGGTTCACGCTGGTGGAATCGCAGGCGATGACCTCGTGCGGATGTGCCCCGACCAGTGGTGCGATCTTGGCCCCGACGCGCTGGGGCATCCCGATCCAGTCGGCGCCATTCCAGCTGCGGATCAGGCCTTCGCCCCATTCGCCCCGGACGACCTCGGCGATCCGGTCGGGCGTCGCCCTGGGCAACGCCCCGAGCGAATTGCCGTCGAGATAGATGACGCCTTCGGCCACGTCGAAACGGTCGCGGAACTCGCGCAACGGATCGCCCGCGTCGAGGGTGCGCGCACGCTCAAGCATCCGGGAGCTCCCGCAGCACCGCACGACACAGGCCCGCATCCCCGCCCGTGATCTTCAGCGGCAGGGCAATGAGCTCGTAGCGCCCCGGCGGCACGTCATCGAGCACCAGCCCTTCAAGGATGCGCATGTCGTTGGCGAGCACCGCCTTGTGGGCGTCCATCGTCTTCGATTCCTGCGGGTCGACCGAGGGCGCATCGGTACCGATCAGGACAACGCCCTGCCCGGCCAGCCAGTCGATCGTCTCGGCAGCGATGGCAGTGAAATCGCTGTCCCATTGATCATGCGGGAAGCGCTCGTAGGTCCGCAACAGCACCCGCGTCGCACCGCCGAGGTCGGGCAAGTCGGCGATCTGCACCCACCCCCGCGCCGCAAGCGCATCGACCACCAGGCATTCGCCAAGGTAGGGGTCGAGCGAGACGCTGGCGATATCCTCGGCCGTTGCCGAATAATGCAGCGGCGCGTCGCCATGCGTGCCCGAATGCGTGCTCATCGTCATGCGCCCGACATTGACCGGCGAGCCGTCCTCCATCTTCCACGTCCGCTCGAACGCGAATTCGGTGTCCCCAGGCCAGACCGGCAGGCCGGGGCGCAGGACCTGGGAAATATCCCGGATGCGGCTCACAGCGCGGTCCTGACGCTGAGCAGTTCGGGGAAGAACGCCGCCTTCAGCACGCCTTCGAGGTACGGAACGCCAGGCGTCCCGCCAGTGCCGGTCTTGAAGCCGATGATGCGCTCGACGGTCTTCAGGTGTCCGAAACGCCAGCGCTGGAAGTGGTATTCGAGGTCGACGAGCTTTTCTGCAAGCTCGTAGAGATCCCAGTGTTTCTGCGGGTCTCGGTAAATCTCTGCCCAGGCTGCCTCGACTGCTGGCGAATGTTCCCAAGCCGCACCGACCGGGCGGTCGAGCACCTCCTGCAGGATCGCGAAACCGCGCCGTGCCAGCAGCGCGATCGCTTCGGCATAGATGCTCTTGCGGTCCAGTTCGGCCCGCAGTTCGCGCGCCACGTCCGGTGTTGCCTCATGCATTTCGACCATCTTGGGTTTCCTCCCGCCGAGGAGGAACTCCATCATCCGGTACTGGGCGCTCTGGAAGCCGCTGGAGCCGCCGAGATGCGGGCGGATGGTCGAATAGTCGTGCGGGGTCATGGTGCTGAGCACGTCCCAGCTCTGGATCAGCTGGCCCTGTGCCCGGGCGACGCGGGCGAGCATCTTGAAGGCGGGGCGCAAATTGTCGGCCACTATGCACTCGCGCGCGGCGAGCAGTTCGTGGATGCACAGCTTGAGCCACAGCTCGGAAGCCTGGTGGACGATGATGAACAGCATCTCGTCATGCGCGTCCGATGCCGGATGCTGCGCAGCGAGGATGCGATCGAGGTCGAGGTAGGACCCGTAGGTAACGTCTTGCGCCATGCGCGCACCCCTAGCGCGCAATCGTCTCGCTTGAAACTACCCCTCGATCACGCGGGTCGCGGGATGATGCTTGTCGAGGTGGTTTTTGACGATCTTGAGGTTGCGGCTGTTGGAGCGGAAGGCGAAGTCGAAGGCATCGCCCAGCACGGGCACGGCACCGACCGCGCTGTCGAAGGCGATATTGCCCGCCATGCGCCAGAGCTTCCATTTGGGGATGCCGAGATTGCGCGCTTCCCACACGATGTAGGCGCCCATCGCCGCCGTAACGAAATCGCCGATCACCGGGACCAGGCCGACGATGGAGTCGAGGCCAATGGGATAGTTGGTGCCGGGAATGACGAGACTGCGTTCGAGCAATTGCTCCATCGCCTCGATGCGCTTGCGCACGGACAGAGGGTCGGTGCCGGTCGGCATTTCGAAGCCCAGCGGTCGGGCGCGGGGGAAGCGTTCGTCCATCTTCCCTAGATGGGGGCGTGGGAGAGTGGGAACAAGGGATGGACGTTCCAGCCGTTCTCGGAAAAGCCAGTAGTGTCACCGCGCACCAGTGACCAGCGGATAGGAGCGCCCAGCGGGATAAACAGGTTTGACGCCGTCAATGCCTGCTCCGCTTCGGCAAGGAAGGAAGCCTCTTCTGCCGGATCGCGCGCATCCACGGCCAGGCCGACGAGGTAATCCGCGCCCTCGGAGCAAACCTGGCGCGAGACGCGGCAATTGAACTGGTTGAGGAACCAGCGCGGACCCCCGAAGCGTGCCACGCGATCGCGCAGGACGAGGTTGGCCTTCTTGCCCTTGGCCGTGCGTTCGACTGCTATGCCGACCTGCGACAGATCCCGTGCAAGTGCCTCGAACAACAGGTCGGAACCGGGCCCGTCCGGCAATTCGATGCTGACGCGCACTTCGCCACCATTGAGGCCTTTCCAGCGTGACACGCGCGAGGCCGCACGCGAACGCCGCGCGCCCATGTCCATGTCGCCCCAGCGCTCTCCCACGGTCCCGGGATCGTTCGGTAGTCCGGGAGCGACTATCCGCGTCGTCGGGACCCAGCCACCGATGTTGAATGCACCGAGCAGGGTTGATCGGTCGATCGCCATTGCCACGGCCTCGCGGTTCTCGGCTGTGGAGAGGAATCCTGCGGGATTGGCGACATCAAGGCCGAACAATCCCAGCGCTGCGTCGAGCCGGATCGTGCCGCGGCTCAACGGGCCGGCGTTCACTAACGGGAGGCTTTCGATCCGTCCGCCGAGAACGAGGTCGTACTTGCCTTGCGCGAAACCCTCCGCAGCAGTGGCCGCATCCTTCGCATATACGCGCACGGGCGAGACTGCCTCCTCCCAACCCTCCTGACTCGGCAAGCCGCGGTCTTCGGGCGGCATGGCATCGAGCTGGATGTAGTCGGCTTCACGAGTGGCGCGCATCGGCCCAATCTGGGTCTTGTCGAGCGACAGGCCCAATTCCGGCTGGGCGAGCAGCTGGAGCAGGTCGGGCATGGGGCTCTTCAGGCGGACTTCGATCACCCTGCCGGTCATCGCCCGGATATCGCGCACCTTGGCAAGGTCGAGGCCGAGCGAGGTCCCGTCCAGCCGCCGCAAGGTCGCAGCCAGCTTGTCGCGCACCATCTGGGCCGTCAGGCGCGAGCCATCGGGAAGGTCGAATTCGCGAATGCGGAAAATGTAGCTGGAGCCGTCATCGGTGACGATCCAGCGCTCTGCCAGCGCGGGAACGACCGAACCTGCCGGATCGAGCGACACCAACCCCTGCGCCTGCGCAGCACGAAGCTCCTGTCCGGGATAGGCCAATCGGACGCCGCCGGTAGCAAGTTCACTCGGCGCAGCAATGAAGGCAACATCGACCACACCGTCATTGACCCCGCCGCTGCATGCAGCGGTTGCCAGTGCCAGTATCAGGGCAGGGATGAAGCGCATCGCCCGCGACTAGCAGTCATGGGCCGCCGCGTCAGCCGCAAGTTTCACTCAGATCGAGCGAACGCCATGTTCATTGTCGAAGATGCGTCCCGTCCGCACCGGTCGCGTATGGCGCGGAGCCTCGCTTCCTTGCGTTCCCGCTGAATTCGCCGCGCGCACCAGGATCGGGTCGATTTCGCGATCGAACGCGATTCCGAAGCGGATTCCCTGGACCCAGGCAACCACGCCCTTCACCTCGCCGACATTGCGCAGGCCAGCTGTGACGCGATCGCCGCTGGCCACCGCCACGCCGGATTCAGCCATCATGCCACCGGCCGACAGATTGCGCACTTTCGCGCGCACCACTTCCGTGCGTCCGTCGAAAGCCAGATCCGCAAACAGGAAAAGGCTGTCGCGCACGACATTCCGGGTTTCCAGCGAAGACATTAAGCTTCCGTCTCCCAAGCCTTAACAACCACCACGCAAATCCGGCGTGTGTGGAGCTATATGCCCGAGGAGACTTGAAAGAGCGGTAAAACGAAAAGGTTAACGCGTTCAGTCGTCGCGGGAGATCTTCTCGCGTCGCTCGTGTGCTTCCTGCGCCTCGACGGTCATCGTGGCGACGGGACGCGCGATCAGGCGCTTCAGGCCGATCGGGTCGCCGGTCACTTCGCAATAGCCATATTCACCCCGGTCGATGCGGCGCAGGGCGGAGTCTATCTTGGCGATGAGCTTGCGCTGGCGATCGCGCGTGCGCAGTTCGATGCCCCAGTCGGTTTCGGAAGATGCGCGGTCGTTTAGGTCGGGTTCGCGTATCGGACCATCCTGGAGCGATTGCAGCGTCTGTCCCGCGGCGTCATGAATCGACTTTTTCCAGTCGAGCAACAGGATGCGGAAATAATCCAGCTGCCTGTCATTCATGTACTCTTCGTCTTCGCTGGGATTGTAATCGTCACCGACCGCCGCGCGGGCCTTGGCCAGTTTTTCCATGTCGCTCGAAGCCGTTGAGGCCATTCGACCCTCTCACCTGTAAGAACCGCAATCGCAGGTCATCGTCGCCCCGCTGGCCCGGATGTTTCCGGTGCCCGACGCCCTGTTGGGCGGGCCTATAGGCAAGCGCCCCTAGGCGCACAAGCGGCAATCCCGGCAAGGTGCCAAATTGATGCTGCACGTGTCCCAAACAGCGCGAATTCCCTCGGCAAAAAAGAAATTAACCGGGCCGTTAACCAATTGTTGACCATAAGAGGCGACCTCTTGGCTGTCCGGCGGGGCAAATGCCGGGCTCAATGGGGGAAATGACAATGGCTTTTACCGCTATCCAGGGAGGCGCCGGTGCCATCGTGCAGGGCAAGGCTGCTGCCGAACTCGTCGCCGAATGTCTCGCCGCTTACGGCAATGGCAGCCTCGATGCTCTCTATGACCTCGGTGTCGCCTTTTCGACCGCCAGCCACGGCGTGACCTGCGACATGATCGAAGCACACAAGTGGTTCAACATCGCGGCCTCGAAAGGCCACGAGGAAGCCGCCTGGTGCCGCGCCGACATTTCCGAGGAAATGACCGCCCGCGAAATCGCCGAGGCCCAGCGCCGTGCACGCGAATGGCTCCTCGAAGGACAGCGCAAGGCCGCCTGAACCCTATCCGCCCTTCCTGAACGGGGTTCGGGCGGAAAGGTAGTTGCGGTCGGCGGCCACTCCGGCACGCTCGCGCTGGAGGAATTCCGCCACCGCCTCGCGGAAACCGGGGTCGGCGATCCAGTGCGCCGAGACGGTCTCCACCGGTTCATAGCCGCGGGCGAGCTTGTGCCCGCCTTGCGCTCCGGCTTCGACGCGCGACAGGCCCAGCTCAATCGCCGCGTCGATCGCCTGGTAGTAGCAAAGCTCGAAATGCAAGAAGCGGATGTCGCGCGTGCAGCCCCAGTAGCGGCCATATAGCGCATCACCGCCGATGAAATTGAGCGCGCCGGCCACGGGAACGCGGTCCTGCAGCGCCAGCACCAGCATGATCTTCTCTCCCATCCGCTCGCCGAACAGGTCGAAAGCCTCGCGCGTCAGGTATGGATGGCCCCATTTGCGTGCGCCGGTGTCTTGGTAGAAATGCCAGAAGGCGTCCCAATGCTCGGGACGAATGTCGCCCCCCGTAAGCCTGACGATCTCGACCTCCGCCTGTGCCGCCGCGCGTTCCTTGCGCAGGTCCTTGCGCTTGCGCGAAGCGAGCGTGGCGAGGAAATCATCGAAAGTCGAAAACCCGCGATTGTGCCAGTGGAACTGGATGTCCGAGCGCAGCATCCACCCCGCATTCTCGAACAGCGGCTGCTGAGCCGGTTCGATGAAGGTCGCATGGGCCGAAGAGAAGCGGTTCTGGAGGCACAGCTGCTCGGCCGCATTGAGCAGCGGCGCGGCATACGCCTCGTTCGACAGCAGCAATCGCGGCCCCGTCGCCGGGGTGAAAGGCGCGGCAATCTGGAGCTTGGGGTAGTAGCGTCCACCGGCGCGTTCGTAGGCATCGGCCCAACTGTGGTCGAAGACGTATTCACCCTGGCTGTGGCTCTTGAGATAGGCGGGCATGGCGGCGAGGATCGGGCCGCCCTCTTCGCTGATGACGATCGGTGTCGCCTGCCACCCGGTGCCCGGTCCGACGCTACCCGAATCTTCGAGCGCGGTCAGGAATTCGTGGCTCACGAACGGATTGTCGGCGCCTGCGAGCGCATTCCATTCCGCACGGTCGAAGGCGCCGACCGATCCGCCGACACGCGCGGCTAGGCCGCCATCGCTCATGGCAGTCCCGCGCCTTCGGCAATGGGCGCATCGGCATATTGCCGCGCCCGTTCGCGCAGGTCGGGGGAACTGACGGTCCAGGTGAGCACCGGCAGCCCTGCGGTGCGAGCAGCCGTGACCATCCGGTTGGGAAGTGCGTGAACGTGATAGGCGAGGAAATCGGGCTGGGCGGCCCATAGCGCGAGGTGGCGGCTGATCTCGCTCTGTGTATGTCCCTTGCTATCCTCGCGCATGACCAGGCCGCGCACGGTCATGGGCGAGTGCTGCTTGAACCACCGGGAGACACGGGGGTCGAAGCTCATGACAGCGTGGGGCCCGGCATATCCTTCGAGTGCATCGACGACGCGACGACAAGTCCGCGTCACATCGTAGCGTGGCTTGGATTTCACCTCGATCAGCAGCGGGACCCGACCTGCAACGATTTCAAGCAGGGCGGCAAGATCTATCGGCGCCTCGCCATCGGCATAATGCAAGGCTTGCCATTGCGCCCTGGTGCGACGTTCGCCCTGATCGGTCGACCCCAGCAGGCGGGCAAAATCCCAGTCGTGAAAGACCATGGGCCAGTCATCGAGGCTGCGCTGGAGGTCGCACTCGATGCCCAAGCCTTCTTCGACCGCCGCGCGAAAAGCGGCAGGCGAGTTCTCTACCCGCCCCTCGCCGTGCAACCCGCGATGGGCATAGGTCCATTCGCGCAACCACCCGACCCGCGCAGGGTCGGGCGAAGCGACGAAGAAGCGGTCAAGCCGTGATAGCAATGATCGCATCGACCTCGACCGCGGCATCGAGCGGCAGGACCGGTACGCCGACTGCGCTGCGAGCGTGCTTGCCGGCATCGCCGAACACCTCGACCATCAGGTCGGACGCGCCGTTTGCAACCTTGGGCTGGTCGGTGAAATCGGACGTCGATGCGACGAAGCCACCCAGCTTGACCACCTGTTCGACCCGCTCGAGCAGGCCTGCAGCCTCGAGCTGGGCGAGAATCATCAACCCGCAAGCGCGGGCCGCCGCCTGGCCTTCCTCGAGGCTCACGGTGTCGCCCAGCTTGCCGGTGACGAGCTTGCCGTCGACGAAGGGCAGCTGGCCCGAGAGGTAGGCGCGGCGGCCGTCGACAACGACCGGCACGTAGCTGGCGACGGGGGCTGCGGCCTTGGGCAGGGTGATGCCGAGTTCCTGGAGCCGTGCGGCGATAGTCATGCGTTTTCCTTTTCGAGTTTGCCCATCAGCCAGGGCAGCGCGTGCTCCCACGTGTCGATCCGTGCGTCGGCATGGCCGGACTTGTGTGCGCAATCGATCAGCGGGGCGAGCATGGGTTCGCCGCACAGGTGGAGGGTCGTGATGTTGGCGCCGGTCCCGCCCAGGGTCTCGCGCGCTGAACGGTGATGCTGGGCAAGGTCGTCGATGAAGATGGCGTGCGACGGATTGTATTCCTGGAGAATCGCCTGGAGTGCAGGACCCTTCGGCCCCTGGTTGGTGAAGACCCGCGCATGGAAACCGTGGTCCGCGAGCTGCTCACGCCGCATCTGCTGGCGCGCATCGTTGAGATTGGTCAGCACCACGACGTCTGCATGATCGGCCAGCGCATTGATGCCTTCGATCGCACCCGGGATCGGCGTCTGGCGATGCATCTGCGTGTCGAAGAAACCGCCAAGCATTTTCCAGATGTCCTCGGGCGCAAGATAGTCGCCGCTTTGCTGCCAGCGCAGCGCCTTTGAAAAATCGTTGCCGACCATGCGGAATTCGACGCCCTGCGTCTCGGCCAGCCAGTCGCGGAAGGGCGCGACCATGTAGAGCAGGACCTCGTCGCAGTCGGAGATGATCAGCGGCCGGCTCATCGGGCGAGCTCCCGGCTGGCGGCCACCAGCGCTTCGGGCGTCGTGCCCAGCGCATCGGCGGCGAGCACGAGGTCGGGCTCATGGTTGGCGAGGAATTCGAGCACGGCTGCCTGCACGCCGCGATCCTCGATTCCGTGGCGCAGGCGCTCCGGGGTCAGGCCGGTCAGCGACAACAGGCGGTCGGCGCGTTGTCCGTCGGCGAGTGCCCAGCCGAGTGCCTCGAGCGCCAAGACCTCGGGCGCCCTGCCCTCTGCCTGCGAAGATGATGCGTCGCGGATAATTGTCAGTTCCCTTCGATTTCCATATGGCGCCTTGCACACGCCCTGAGGAGGCCCGCAGGTGGCAAAGAGAATCCTCGTTGTCGAGGACAACGATCTCAACCGGAAACTGTTCTGCGACGTTTTGAAGGCCAACGGCTTCGAAGTCGTGCCTGTCGCTGACGGTTCCAACGTGCTGCCCACGGCCAAGCGATTCGCGCCCGACCTGGTCATCATGGACATCCAGTTGCCCAATGTCAGCGGGGTCGACCTGATCGTTCAGCTCAAATCGGATTATTCGCTCCGCGACATCCCGGTTCTGGCGGTGACCGCCTACGCCGGCAAGGGCGACGAAGAGCGCATCCGCGATGCCGGTGCGGCGGATTACCTCGCCAAGCCCGTCTCAATCGGCCCCTTCATGGCCGCCGTGCGCGCGTTGCTGCCCGACTAGGCAAGCTTGACAAGCGCCGCGCGAAACCGTTTGGCCCCGACATCATGCAGGACTACGCCCTGCGCACCGGAAGAACGCAGAGAACTGGACCCCCTATGGACCGCGCCGAAGTCGACACCACGATCCGTTCGCTGATCGAGCCCTTCAACAAGAAGGAAGTCGCGATCACCGACAGCACCACTTTTGCCAACGATCTCGAATTCGACAGCCTCACGGTCATGGATTTCGTGGCCGAGATCGAAGACGCGTTCGACATCATCATCTCGATGAACCAGCAGGCCGAGATCGAGAACTACGGCCAGCTCGTCGATGCCGTGACCAAGCTGCAGGCCGACTGATGAGCGAGGGCATCATCCAGCCGGACCAGCCGGAAGAACTTGAGGGCGAAGGCAAGGACCTCTTCTCCAAGTTCGACGACATCATCGCCATGCGCGAAGGCCTCCTCGCCAGCGGGGTAGAGGATCCGTTCAACCTCGTCATGGAAAAGGTCCTCTCGCCTACCCGCGCGATCTGCAACGGGCGTGAAACGATCCTGCTCGGCACCTACAACTACATGGGCATGACCTTCGACCCGGATGTGGTCGAGGCGGGCAAGCAGGCGCTGGCCGATTTCGGCTCGGGGACCACCGGTAGCCGCGTGCTTAACGGCACCTACCAGGGCCACAAGGAAGTCGAGCAGGCGCTCAAGGACTTCTACGACATGGACCACGCGATGGTCTTCTCGACAGGCTACCAGGCCAATCTCGGGATCATCAGCACCATCGCCGGCAAGGGTGACTACGTCATCCTCGACATCGACAGCCACGCCAGCATCTGGGACGGCTGTGCGATGGGCAATGCCGAGATCGTGCCCTTCAAGCACAACGACATCGAAGCGCTCGAAAAGCGGCTCAAGCGCATCCCCGAAGGCGCGGGCAAGCTGGTCGTCCTCGAAGGCGTCTACTCGATGCTCGGCGACATTGCGCCGCTCAAGGAAATGGTCGCGGTCGCCAAGAAGTACGGCGCCATGGTGCTGGTCGACGAGGCTCACTCGATGGGCTTCATCGGCGAGCATGGCCGCGGCGTGTGCGAACAGGCCGGTGTCATCGACGATTGCGACTTCATCATCGGCACCTTCTCCAAGAGTGTCGGCACCGTCGGTGGTTTCTGCGTATCGAACCATCCGAAGTTCGAGATCATGCGCCTCGTCTGCCGTCCCTATGTCTTCACCGCCTCGCTGCCGCCGAGCGTGGTCGCGACGGCCGAGACCTCGATCCGCAAGCTGATGCACGGGTCGAACAAGCGTGCGCATCTGTGGGAGAACTCCAAGAACCTCCACAAGGGCCTGCGCGACCTCGGCTTCCAGCTCGGCACTGACGAACCGCAGAGCGCAATCATCGCGGTGATCATGCCCGACCTCGAGCGCGGCGCAGCCATGTGGGAGGCGTTGATCAAGAACGGGCTCTACGTGAACCTCGCCCGCCCGCCGGCGACGCCTGCGAACATGACCCTTCTGCGCTGCTCGCTCTGCGCCGAGCATTCCGAGGAGGAAGTGGGCGAGATCCTGCGCATCTTCGAGGTTGCCGGGAAGGCCGTGGGCATCATCTGACGAAGGGACAGCCAGTGACCGACCCGATCCTCATCCACTCCGATGGTCCGGTCGAGACGGTCACGCTGAACCGGCCCGAGCGCCTCAACGCCATGGACGAGGCGTTGATCTATGCATTGCAGGACTATTTCCGCGGCCTGCACGATCGCCTCGATGTGCGCGTCGTGGTGCTCAGGGCTGCGGGCCGGGCATTCTGCGCGGGCCTCGATCTGGGCAGCTGGAAGAATACCGGCAACGAGGGGGCGATCCATCACACCTGGCGCACCCAGCGGGCCATTGCCACGGTGATGCAGCTGATGCGCAGCTGCCCCCAGCCGATCATCGCCCTGGCACAGGGCGCTGCCTGCGGGGGCGGCCTGTCGTTGCTGCTGTCGAGCGACATCCGGTTTTGCACGCCGGATTTCCGCATGAACGCGGCCTATATCAAGATCGGTCTCGGCGGGTGCGACATGGGATCGAGCTATTTCCTGCCGCGCCTGGTGGGCTCGTCGCTGGCCTCGGAGATGATCCTCACAGGTCGCTTCATCCATGCCGATCGCGCACTCGCCTCGGGCTTCGTCAGTGCAGTGGTCGAGAGCGACCAGCTGGATGCCGCGGCGGCCGGGATCGTCGACGACATGCTCCTGACCGCACCGATGGGCCTGCGGCTCAGCAAGGATGCCCTAAATCGCAATATCGATGCGCCCGGCTTTGAGGCAGCGCTGGCGATCGAGGATCGTCAGCAGGTGATGCTGAGCCAGACGGCCGATGCACTGGAGGCGCAGCGCGCCTTCCTCGACAAGCGGCGGCCCGATTACCGCGACCGCTAGCATAAAGGTGCCGGCCAGGCTCTCCTTCCCGGCCGGCACGCCCGGTCAGGCGGCGCTGGGCGCTGCCTGCTCTGCAACTTTTTCCCCGCCTTCGGGCATGATCTTGTTTTCGGGGAAGATCGGCCACAGCAATTGCTGGCCGAGCGTCGCCGGGGCGAGGTTCTCGACACCGTAGCTCGTGGGATAGGTGCGGGTGATCTTCGCGGTTCCGAACAGTACGTCCCAGAAGAACAGCAGGTTCCCGTAGTTGCCCTTGTAGTTGACCGCCGGATCGTCGGCGTGGCGACCATGGTGAGCATGGTGCGTGGCAGGCGTCGAGATGGTCCGCTCGACCACCCACATGACGGGCGAGAGCCACTTGATGGCGTAGAGCGGCTTGTCCCAGGCGACGTCGGAATGGGCACCGATGATGACCAGCATCTTGACGACGATGTAGCCGGCATAGACCCAGCCGAGGCCGAGCCAGACAAGCACGCCCGCGAGCCACAGGCTGGGCATCATTGCGTAATAAATGATGTTGTTCCGGTAGACGAGCCGGACGCTCATGTACTTGGCGTTGTGATGCGCGCGGTGGAGGTTGTAGAGCCAGGATGTCGAATGGCTCGCGCGGTGCCACCAGTACTGCATCATGTCCTCGCAAACGAGGAACAGCGCGATCGCGGCGAAGACGTTGAGGCCGGCCAGTGCTCCTGCGTATTGCGGGGCGATCGCATTGGCGAGGGCTCCGGCGGCGAACAGGACGGTCGGCTGGGTGACCGCGATCAGCATCGTCATGCTGACCGCTTCGACGATCCCGTCATCGCGGGTCTGCTCGGATTTCGAGAACAGGTCCGAGCGCCACAGCTCGGCAAGGGCAAAGCCCAGATAGATGGCGATGATGGCGATGGTCGATCCGGGCATGTCTCTCTCCCAAGAGGACGGTCTTGTCGATTCGCGGTCTAGCGTTTACTGACGAGTAAGAATGTCCAATAGTTTACATTCTCCCGCGACTCGACGTTCGCTGATGTCGCCGATGCTGTTTTCGGCGCTCGATCCTGCCTTGCGGGTCCATCTCCTGCGCAATGCCGCGGTGCGCGAATTCGGCGACGGTCAGATCATCCAGCAAAGGGGTGAGCGGGCCGACGGCTTCTGGCTGATCGAAGAAGGATCGGTCATGGTCGGCCAGTTCCTGCCCGAAGGGGAATTTCGCGCGGTCGCACTGCTGGGGCCTGGCGATTCCTATGGCGAGCTGGCGGTCTTCGCCGGCAAGCCGCGCATCGTCGACGCGGTTTCGCGTGGCAACAGCCGGGTCAGGCTGATCGCGGCGCGCCCCTTCCTCGAGGCGCTGAGCAACTACCCCGCCTCGACCCGGGCCTTGCTGGGCGCCCTGTCCGAACAACTTCAGGACACGCTGGCGCAACTTGCCGGCCTGAGGCGCGGGACCAATCCGCAGCGGCTCGCGGCGATCCTCGCCAACATGGCCTCCGACCAGGACCAGCCGGCGAGCGTCGTGGTGACACAACAGGAACTCGCCGACCTGCTCGGAGTGACCCGTGCGACTGCCAATGCGGCGCTGCGCGAACTGCAGAAGCTCGGCCTCGTCCAGCGCGGCTATGGTTCGGTCACGATCCCCGTCCGCGACCGGCTGGCACAATTCGCCCTCGGCTAGGTCCCGCTTACTGCTCCAGCGTGGCGGCGGCGCATTTCTCGGCCGTGGCCTGGTCTTCCCCGCCGTCGAGATAGGCGATGGCGACGAAGCCAGCGATCACCAGCGCCACGAAGCCCACGGTCACGAGGCCGAGGTACTTGTCGATGAAGCGCTTGATAGGTGCCCCGAACAGGCGGAACAGCACGCCCACGATCATGAAGCTGATCGAGCGGGAAACGATGCTGGCGAGGATGAACGGCACCAGCGCCATGCCGATGAAGCCCGCGGTGATCGTCAGCAGCTTGAACGGTATCGGCGTCGCACCCTTCACGATCAGGATCTCGACCCCATATTCGCGCAGGTAGCAGGCCGCCACAGGGAAACTCTCCGACAAGCCGAGCCAGCGCAGCAGGTCGGCACCGATGGTATCGTACAGTCCCCAGCCGATCGCATATCCGAGGAGGCCGCCGGCGACCGAGGCCAGCGTCGCGATGACCGCGAAGCGGATCGCCTTCTTCGGCTCGGCAAGGCACATCAGGCCCAGCAGCGGGTGTGGCGGGACCGGGAAGAAGCTCGCCTCGATGAAGGCGAACATCGCCAGCCACCATTCGGCATGCGGGTGGGACGCCTTTTCGAGCGTCCAGTCGTAGAGCTTGCGCAGCATGGTCCGGTGAAATTCCTCGCGTCCCGTGGTCCTCAGCGAACTAGGCGAGCATCCCTTCGTAGGCAAGCGCGACTGAATAACCTATTTGGTTCTTTTTGATTGACATCGTCACGCTGTTTGGGTACATAAAAGGAACATCGCGATAGTGTGATTCGCACTGAAGGGCGGCCATCTCCACCAGCCGGAGCGGCCGCCTTTTCGCGTTCAGTCAATTCGTTGCGGGAGGGCAAGATGGGCAAAGCCAAGTCCGGCGACCGCCATGCCTGGGAGGCGCCATTCCTGAAGGCGCTCAAGAAGTATGGCTCGGTCAAACGCGCAGCCAGCGCAGCCGGGATCACCACCGGACCCGTATATAACCGGCGCAAACGCAGCGAGGAGTTCTTCGAAGCCTGCACGAAGGCCCGCGAGGCTTTCCATGCCAATGGCGGCCGGGTCATCCGCAACAGCGCCGACAAGCCCGCACCCCGGCAATGGAAGCGCACCTTTCTCGACATGCTGGCGGAGACTTCCAACGTCACCGCTTCCGCCCATGAGGCGAATGTCTCGGTGCGCGAAGTCTATCGCACCCGGCGCTCGGACGAGGATTTCGCGGGTGAGTGGCGCACGGCCCTCTTCGAAGGCTATGCCAACCTGGAAATGGAGGTGCTCGGCTTCCTGCGCGATCCGGCTCCGACCCGGAAGCTGGACGTTGCCGCGGCGCTGCGCCTGCTGACCGCGCACAAGGATACCATCGCCACCGAGCGAGCGGCCCGCGCCAATGTCAGCGCCGCAGAAGTGCGCGCCTCGATCGAACGCAAGGTCGAGATTTTCCGCCAGCAGGTCGCCGCGGAACAGGCGCGCAAGGCCGGTGACTGACTTGGGCGGCAGGCCGCGCCTGTTCTCGCAGGCCTCGTGCGATCTCAAGGACAGCTTCGTCGCCGGACTGGACCAGAAGGAAAAGGACGAATGGTCGTTCGACTTCGCCAACACCGCGCACGACGGGCAGCTGCCACCGTCGGGCGACTGGCGGACCTGGCTGATCATGGCCGGACGCGGTTTCGGCAAGACGCGGGCAGGGGCCGAATGGGTCCGCTCGCTCGCCGAAGCGAACCGCTATGCGCGTATCGCACTGATCGGCGCGAGCCTGGGCGAGGCGCGCAGCGTCATGGTCGAGGGCGAGAGCGGCATCCTCGCCTGCTCGCCGCCCGAACGGCGACCCGTTTTCGAACCTTCCTTGCGGAGGCTGCGCTGGCCCAACGGGGCCGAGGCGATGCTCTATTCCGCTGCCGAACCCGAGAGCCTGCGCGGTCCGCAGCACAGCCATGCCTGGTGTGATGAGCTGGGCAAATGGAGCAATGCCCATGACCGCGCGCTGTCGGCGTGGAACAACCTCCAGCTCGGCCTCAGGCTGGGCAAGGACCAGCGCGTGCTGGTCACCACGACGCCGCGTTCGACGCCGCTGCTGGCAAAGCTGGTCGGGGCAAGCGACACGGCGATTACCCGCGGTCCGACCAGCGCCAACACGGGCAACCTCCCGGCGAGCTTCCTCGCGGCAATGGAAGCCGAATTCGGCGGCACGCGGCTGGCACGGCAGGAACTGGACGGCGAACTGCTGGAGGACATCGAGGGCGCGCTGTGGTTACGCTCGCTGATCGAGGAATGCCGCTGCGAGGGCGCAGTGCCGCCTGCAAGGCGCGTGGTGGTGGCGGTCGACCCGCCTGCCAGCGCGAGCGGCGATGCCTGCGGGATCGTGGTCGCCATGGTAGGCGAGGACGGCCTCGCCTATGTCCGCGCCGATTGCTCGGTCGAGAAAGCGACGCCCGAACGCTGGGCCCGCGCCGTGGCGAAGGCCGCCGAGGCCTGGGGTGCCGACCGCGTGGTCGCCGAAGCCAACCAGGGCGGCGCAATGGTCGCCAGCGTCCTGCGCGCAGCGGACATTTCGCTTCCGGTCAAGCTGGTCCACGCCAGCCGCGGCAAGACGGCACGGGCGGAACCTGTCGCCGCACTCTACGAGGCAGGCCGGGTGAAACACGCGGGAATGTTCGCGAAGCTGGAGGACGAGATGTGCGGGCTGATGGCCGGCGGCGGTTACGAGGGGCCGGGAAGGTCCCCCGACCGGGCCGATGCTCTGGTCTGGGCGCTCAGCGAGCTGATGCTGGGCAAGAGCGGGAGGCCGCGGGTGAGAACGCCATGACGATCAATGGGCGTGTTCGGGGGGCGCAAACAGCACCAGTTCCACTCTTTCGTCGCCGTCGACGTAACCATCGTGACCCGGCGGAATCTCGAAAAAATCTCCCGGCCCGATCGCGGTTTCGATATCGGTATCGACCATGCGGACTATGAGCCGACCGCTGATACAATAGCCGGTGTGGCGAGCAGGACATGCCGCGGGCGAACCGAGCAACGGTTTTTCGTCCTTCTCCCATGTCCAGCCAGGTTCGAAGACAGCCCGCATCCCGGCAGTACCGTCCGCCATCTGGACGATGGAGATTGAACCGGCTTCGGCCATGTCCAGCTTGTCGTCGGGCGTTTCAAACCGTCTCACTTCGATCGCTGCAGTCATTGTGAGCTCTCCCCTTCGGAGGGCGTCGAGTCGGCGCCAACTCAATCGTACAACATTGGAGAGATCATGTCCTTCCTCACCTCCCTGACCTCCGCCTTCAAGGCGGGGGCGACTTCGCGCGTGCCTTTGACCCGTGGCTATATTTCGCCCTGGGCCACGGCCTTCGACAGCACCTCCGGACGCGCACCGTTCGACTACACCTCCGCCGTGGCCGAGGCCTATTGCGCCAATCCGGTGGCGCAGCGCGCGGTGCGGATCGTGGCCGAAGGCGTCGGCGGTGCGCCGATTGCCTGTGCCGACGAGCGGCTGGCGAAGCTCATCGCCTGTTCCTGCGGCGCGCAGCCGCTGCTCGAGGTGCTGGCGGCCCAGCTGTCGCTCCACGGCAATGCCTATGTCCAGATCGTCAAGGACGGCGCGGGCGTGCCGGTCGAGCTCTATCCCCTGCGGCCCGAGCGGGTGCAGGTGGTGGCCGGCGCGGACGGCTGGCCCGCCGCCTATCGCTACATCCTCGCCGATCGCACGCTGACCATCCCGCTCGAGGACGAGGATGGCTGGCCCAATGTCATCCATTTGAAGGGCTTCCACCCGACCGACGACCATTACGGCGCAGGCTCGCTAGCCGCCGCCGCGCCCGCCGTGGCGATCCACAACGCGGCGTCGGAATGGAACCGCGCATTGCTCGCCAATGCGGCGCGGCCGAGTGGCGCGCTGGTCTATGACAGCGGCGATGCAGCGGGGCTGACGACCGAGCAGTTCGAGCGGCTGAAGGCCGAATTGCAGAGCGCCTTCCAGGGCCAGGGCAATGCCGGACGGCCGATGCTGCTCGAAGGTGGGCTCGACTGGAAGGCGATGAGCCTGTCGCCTGCCGACATGGATTTCGCGACGCTCAAGGCCGCGGCGGCGCGCGACATCGCGCTCGCCTTTGGGGTGCCGCCGATGCTGCTCGGCCTGCCGGGCGACAACACCTACGCCAATTACCGCGAGGCGAGCCGGGCGCTGTGGCGACTGACGCTGCTGCCGCTGCTCGGCAAGATCCTCGACGGCCTGCATTCCGGCCTCGGCGACTGGTTTGCCGACGCACCGTCTGTCGACCTCGACCGCATCCCGGCGCTGGCCGAGGACCGCGAGAAGCTGTGGGCGCAGGTCACCGCCGCCGATTTCCTCTCGCCGGACGAGAAACGCGAAATGCTGGGCCTCAAACCGATGGAGAATGGCCAATGACCCGTGAAGACATGCTCGCGCGGCTGATCGCGCAGGCCGATGCGCAGGGGGGCGATCTCGTCACCCTGCGCGCCATCGTCGAGGAATCGAGCGAACTGGGCGCCAAGCGCGTGCTCGACCGTCTCGGCCTCGGCGATCCCTCGGCGCAGGACGATATCGACGAGCTGCGCGAACTGCTTTCCGCCTGGCGCGATGCCAAGGCGAGCGCGTGGAAGGCGGCTGTCGAGTGGCTCACCCGCGGCGTGCTCGCGGCGCTGCTGATCGGCATCGCGGTGCGGCTTGGCGTCGGCGAGATGCTCGGATGAGCGCGCTCAGGATCGCGGGCTACGCGGCGCTGTTCGGCACGCCCGACGCGGCGCGCGACACCATCCTGCCGGGCGCCTTCGCCAACACGCTGGTCGAGCGGCGCGAGCCATTCCCGCTCTACTGGCAGCACCGCCCCGAACAGCGGATCGGCTGGGTCGAGACCGTCGGCGAGGACGCGCGCGGGTTGCGGATCATCGCCACCATCGACAACCCGGACGGGCGCGCAGCCAAGCTGCTGCGCGAGCGGGCGGTAAGCGGCCTCAGTTTCGGCTACCGTGCGCGGCGCTACCGCCACACGCCACAGGGCCGCGAACTGGCCGAGATCGAGCTTTTCGAGGTCAGCGTCGTTACCCACCCACTCCAGCATGACGCCAGGGTCCACCTGACCGCGTGACGTCACGCCGCCTGCCGACTTTCCCCTCGCCGCCTTCCGGGCGGCTTTTTTTGTGCCCTGAAGAAAGAGGAAACTACATGGACAACACTACCCCCACCCCCGACCAGGCCGAAGCGAGCTTCGATATCGTCGCCCGCCAGGACAAGACCGAGGCTGACGTCGCCGCGCTCCGCAGTGACGTCGACGAGGTCAAGGCGCGGGTCGACAAGATCGGCCGCGCCGCCGCCCGCCCCGCGATCGGCGGGACCGAGGAGGCCGCGCCCGAAGTGAAGGGTTTCGTCGACGGCTACCTCCGTCGCGGTTCGACTGCCGAGTTCAAATCGATCAGCGGTGCCGTGCCGTCCGACGGCGGCTATGCCGTGCCGCGCCAGATCGATGCGATGATCGCCCGCGAACTGACCGAGATCAGCCCGATCCGTGCCCTCGCCCAGGTCGTCCAGACCGGCAGCGCGGGCTACCGCAAGCTCGTCAGCATCGGCGGCACCGCCTCGGGCTGGGTCAGCGAGACTGCGGGCCGCCCCGGCACCGACACGCCCAATTTCGCTGAGATCGCCCCGCCGACGGGCGAGCTATATGCCAATCCGGCAGCCTCGCAGGCCATGCTCGACGATGCGGGCTTCGAACTCGACACCTGGCTCGCAAGCGAGATCGCGATGGAGTTCGCCCGCGCCGAGGGCGCAGCCTTCGTTCACGGTACCGGCGTCAACCAGCCCAAGGGCTTCCTGTCATCGCCGGTCAGCACGGCCGAGGATGGATCACGCGCCTTCGGTTCGCTGCAGTACATCGGGTCGGGCGATGCCGACGGCTTCGACACCAATCCCGACGCGAAGCTGATCGACCTCGTCCACACGCTGAAGGCCGGCCATCGCCAGGGCGCAAGCTTCGTGATGAACTCGGCGACCCTTGCCGAGGTGCGCAAGCTCAAGACCGCCGACGGGGCTTTCCTGTGGCAGCCGGGCCTGGTCGAAGGCCAGCCCGATCGCCTGCTCGGCTATCCGGTGGTCGAGGCCGAGGACATGCCCGATATCGCCGCGGGCACCTTCCCGATCGCCTTCGGCAATTTCCGCCATGGCTATCTGATCGCCGAACGCAGCGCGACGCAGGTGCTGCGCGATCCCTTCACCAACAAGCCTTTCGTCCACTTCTACGCCACCAAGCGCGTCGGCGGACAGCTGCTCGACAGCAACGCGATCAAGCTCCTGAAAATCGAGTTGTGATCGCCCGTGCCCGCGCCGCCTCCCCCTTCGGCGCGGGCACCCCCTTTTCCTGTCACTGAGGACATCACTTCATGCCGACAGAACTGTCCGGCCAGCCGCTCGACGAATTGAAGCAATGGCTGGCGATCAGCACTTCGGGCGAGGATGCGCTGCTCCTGCGCCTGCTCGAGAGCGCCTGGCAGATGTGCCAAACCTTCACCCGCACCGTCCTGGGCGAATGGGCGGTGCTCGATCCGGCCTTGCGCCACGGCATCGTCCGCCTTGCCGCGCACCAGTACCGGGAGCGCGACAACGGCGAGGCGGGTGCCCTGCCCGCTGCCGTCGCCGCCCTGTGGCAACCGTTCCGTACCTTGCGACTGTGAGCTTCGAACGCCTGGCACAGGCCCTGACCCGCCGTGCCTCCGCTCTTGCCGCAGCGCGCGCCGAAATGCGCCGCCGTGAACGGCGCGAGGACCCCTCGCGCTGGCACCGCCCGCACCTTCTTTGGCCCCATTTCACAAGCAGGACCGACTAGATGGAAAGCGAATTCCGCCGCGCGCTGGCCCAATGGCTGCGCGACGATCCCGTGCTCTCGCAGATGGTGAATGCCATCGAGGAGGAAGGTCCGGTCGCGGCCAGCCCGCCGTCGATCGCGATTGTGGCCAGTGCGTCTGCCGACTGGGGCAGCAAAACGACGACAGGTCGCGAGGTCCGTCTCGCGCTCGAACTCGTCGTTCGCAGCGATGCGTCGGAAAACACTGCCGCCGTCGTCGCCCGGATCGAGCAGCGCATCGCCACCCTTCCCCCGGACCAGGGTACCTTCCGCGTCGTCGTCACCCAGTTCCTGCGCAGCCGCGCCGAACGCCGCCAGCGCAGCCTTCGCGCCGTGCTGCTCGAATACCGCTTCAACCTCATCGCTACGGAGACCTTGCCATGACAGCCCAGAAAGGCGCCGCCTTCCTTCTCAAGATCGGCGACGGCGGATCACCTGCCACCTACGAGACCGTTGCCGGCCTCCGCACCACTCAGATGTCGATTAACGGCGACACGGTGGTCGTCACCCACAAGGAAAGCGGCGGCTGGCGCGACCTGCTCTCGGGTGCCGGCACCCGTTCGGTCTCGGTATCGGCCAGCGGCATCTTTCTCGGCTCGGATGCCGAGACGAGGGTCCGTAGTCATGCGCTCGCAGGAACGCTCGATGCGTATGAACTCTCGTTCGAGGACGGCGCGAAGATGCGCGGCTCATTCCTCGTCCAGCGCCTCGATTATGCCGGAGACTTCAATGGCGAGCGCACCTATTCGCTCCAGCTCGAAAGCTCGGGCGCAGTGGTGCCTGCATGAACCGCGCTCAAGTAGCCGAAGGCGGTAGCGCAGAAAAAGCTCACGCTAATCAGCTGAGGGGCGAGGCCACGATCTCCATCGATGGACGCCTGCACCTCCTTCGCCCGAGCTTCGATGCGCTGGTCCGGGCCGAAGAAGAACTCGGCCCGCTGTTCGCGATGGTCGAGCGAGCAGGTGAAGGCCAGCTGCGACTTTCCGAGATCGCTGCGCTGTTCTGGCACTGCCTGGCCGAGCGGGGCGAACTCACCCGTGAGCAGGTCGGCTCCGCAGTGCTGGCGACGGGCCTCGCCGAAGCCGCCAAGCCCTTGCGCGCCCTGCTCGGTGAAATCCTCAAGGGCAGCGGGTGAGCGAGAATTTCGGCGTTGCCGCCTTGCGCCTCGCGGGCCTCGCCGCCGGTGCCCTCGGTTGGCTGCCGGACACCTTCTGGAACGCCACCCCTTCCGAACTGCTCGCCTCGCTGGCGCCCCCGCTGCCCGCCGAGACCCCGCCCAGCCGCGAGGAGATTGCGGCGATGATCGAAAGAGACGCCCATAACTGACGAAATCGACGAACTCATCGTGTCGGTGCGCGCCGACACCCAAGCCTTTGCCGCCGACATGCAGGCCATGCGCGGGGCCTTCGACACCACGCTGGTCGACGGCTTCGAGCGCGCCGGATCGGTGCTCGAACGCGGGCTGCTCTCGGCCATTCGCAAGGGCAGCCTCGGCTTCGACGACCTGAAGCGCATCGCCAGCGGCGTGCTCGACCAGATTGCCGCGCAGGCGCTGCAGATCGGTTTCGGCAATCTGATGGGCGGTTCGGGCGGCTCGGCCGGCGGGATCGGCGCTTTCTTCTCCTCGGCCCTCGGTGCGCTGTTCGGCCTGCCGGGACGCGCCACTGGCGGGATTGTCGCGCCCGACCGACCCTATCTCGTCGGCGAGCGGGGGCCCGAGCTGTTCGTCCCCACCAGCGCAGGACGTGTCGAGGCGAACGGCGCGCGGTCCGGCAGCAAGGAGGTCCGCGTCGCAATCAACCTATCCGCCCCGCGCGGGACCAGTGCGCCGGTCGCCATGCAGCGCAGTTCGCGCCAGGTCGCGGCCGCCGTGCGCCGCGCACTTTCGGCCTAGGAGCAACCAACATGTCATTCTGGCTCGCCCGCGAAAGACGCGGGCAACGCAGCGACTGGATCCAGCGTTTCGATCCGCGCTTCTGGACGGTCAACTTCCCGCGCCCGATGATGGCCAGCGTTGTCTCGACCGGACCCAATTCGTTGCGCGTCGATTGCGAATTCGTCCGAAGCGGCGACCTTGCCGGATTGATCTGGGAGAGCGAAGACAAGCTCGACCACGTGCTGCTCGCCTACGCTACCGAGCGCGACTATTCGCGCAGCACGCTAAGTTTCCGCTGGCGTAGTTCGGGGGTCGCGGCCCTCGACCAGACGAACGGCCCAACGCTGACCATCGAAGGCCGAGACACCACTGGCCAGCCGCGCGCCTGGTATGTCCGCTTGTGGAACTTTGCCAGTGGCACACCCGAAGATGCGCGGATCGACCTGCCTTTCTCCGCGCTCGGCACCGGCTGGGACGCTTCGATTGATACGGTCCATCCATCGGACATCGACCGCATGTTCATCTCGCTCGTGCCACAAGGCTATGTCGAGGGAGGGGAGCAGCCTTTCGCGGCCAGCAGGACAGGCTGGGTCGAACTGACCGATATCGCCTGTGACGGCGAAAGGTCCATGCTGGAAATCGGGGACGTGATCCTGCCCGTCCATGGCGAGCAGGTTGCGACCGCCTATGACGACATGTTCAACCAGACCCCGTCGCGCATCCTGCGTTCGATCGAAGGGCTCGGTTATCGCGGGCGCATCGTCCATTATGTCGGGATGAGCCACTACTACCGGCTCGAACAGGTCGATGGGCGGTCCGTCGCAAGGGAAGTTGGCGAGTTGTGCGCGCCAGCCATCGCCTGGCACCGCAACTATTTCGCGGAGGCGGTTTCGATGGGGTTCGAACCCATCGTCTCGTTGTCGTACGAGCTACTCGACGCGAACTGCCCCGTCGCCTGGCGCCAGCGAGCAGCGAACGGCGATATCGCCCTGACGGGCTGGGAGCCTCCGTCGGCCCTGCTTTCCCCTGCCGCAGAACCGGTGAATGCCTTCCTGCAGAGCATCGCGACCCAGTTCACTGCTCTGCTCGAAGAGGCAGGAGGCAAGGTCCTGTTCCAGGTCGGCGAGCCCTGGTGGTGGATCACCCCCGGCAGCTACCGCCCGTGCCTCTACGACGACCATGCCACCACCCTGTGGGGCGAAGGCGCTCGCCTGATCGATGACATGCGCCAGCCGATGGCTGCAGCAGACCGGGCCTTCCTCGAGTTCGCGGGATCGGTCCTTGCGCAGTCCACCCTCGCGCTGACCGATGCGGTCCGCAGTGCCGCCTCGGGCGAGGTGGAGGTCATGCTTCTCGCCTTCACGCCGACCATTTTCGATCCGGCGATGCCCGAAGCGGTGCGGCTGAACATGCCGACGGGCTGGGCCTACCCAGCTTTCGACCGCCTGCAGCTGGAGGATTACGACTGGCTGACGCGCGGAGCCGGCGCCTTGCGCAGGATGGCTTATGAGGTTGTCGCCGACCGCCTGGGGTACCCGGGCGACAAGCAGGACTACCTTGCCGGCTTCGTCCTCGATCCCGCCGATTGCGCCGCGCTGTGGCCACTGATCGATGCCGGCCTCGAAGAGGCTCGCCAGCGCGGGGTCGCGCATCGCTTCGTATGGGCGCTGCCACAGGTCCAGCGCGACGGATACACCCGCCTTCCAGCCACGGAGACTGACGTGCAAGCTTTCGACGATGTCGCCTATCCGCTCGCGCTGGGGCGCGATGCCTCGGTCTCGCCCGAGTTCTCGACTACCATCGCGGTCACCGCTTCGGGCCACGAGGCCCGCAATGCGCTGTGGTCCGATGCGCGCCTGCGCTACGATGTCGGACCGGGCATCCGTTCCGAAGCCGAGTTGGGCGAGCTGATCGCCTTCTTCCGCGCCCGCTACGGCCCTGCCCGCGGGTTCCGCCTGCGCGATCCCTTCGACCACAGTTCAAACGGCATGACCGGCGCATCCGGCCCGGCTGACCAGCCCCTTGGCATCGGCAACGGCGTCGACGACCGGTTCCGGCTTGCCAAGTCCTATGGCGAACAGGCGCGGGCAATTACCCGTCCGGTAGCGGAAACAGTGAGGGTCAGCGTCGACGGCGCGGAAACTGCAGCGTTCAACCTCGCTCCCGGCGGCTGGGTGGTGCTTGACGAAGCCCCGCCGGTAGGCGCCGAAGTTCGCGGGGGGTTCCTGTTCGACGTACCGGTGCGCTTTGCCGAAGACCGTCTCGACGTGAGCGGGCTTTCCTTCGCCGCCGGGGAGGCCCCTTCGGTCCCGCTCATCGAAATCCGCGAGGCCGTATGAGCCGGATCTTCTTCGAACGCGAACTCGATACGGCAGCGGCATGGTGGCGGATCTATCGCAGCGATGGGGTGACGCTCGGCTTCACCACGCATGACCGCGACCTCCTCTTCGACGGGGTGCTGCACCGGGCAGCGCCCGGCATGCTGCCCTCGGCGATCCGCAAGACGGTCGGGTTCACCGACGACGAGAGCGAAGTAGAGGGCGCAATCTCGCACGCCGCCATCCGCGAGGAGGACCTGGTCGCGGGCAGGTATGACGGAGCTCGCGTCGAAAGCGGCATCGTCGACTGGCAATCGCTCGAAACTGCCACCCTGCACGGCGGGTCGATCGGTTCGGTATCGCAGGAAGGCGGGAAGTTCGCCGCCCAGCTGCGCTCGGCCAAGGCCGACCTCGATGTCGATCCCGTGCCGCTTTCCAGTCCGACCTGTCGCGCAAGCTTCTGTGGCCCGGAATGCGCGTTGAACCCGCTCGATCACGAGACGCGCACAACAATTTGGTCGGTGGACCCCGATGCCAACAGGATCACGACCGAAGAGGCCGACCACTCCGGATATTCCTTTGGCACCGTGACCTTCCTCGATGGGACGATGGCGGGACTTTCCGCGCGGATCATCGCCACTTCGCAGGTCGGGCTGAATCTCGACCGTCCGGTGGACCCGGCTCTCGCAACCGGAGCAAGGGTGAAGCTTCGCGAGGGCTGCGACAAGACCATCGCCACCTGCGCTGGTCGCTTCGATAATGCCTGCAACTTCCGTGGCGAGCCATTCCTGCCCGGCAACGACATGCTGGCCCAGTATCCCATGCCGCGATGACCCTTGCGGAAAACTTCGCCAGAGAGGCGGAGAAACTGGTCGGCACCTCGTTCAGGCTGCGAGGGAGGAATCCGGCAACTGGTCTCGACTGCGTCGGACTTGTTTCCTGCGCACTCTCTGCAGCGAGGGGATGGGTGAAAGCCCCCGACGGCTATGCGTTACGTAACGCAACGCTGGAGCCCTATCTCACCTTCGCTGGGCGAAATGGTTTCGAGAACGCGGTCGGGTCAATCGTTCGCGGCGACCTGCTGCTGGTCCGGCCCGGTCCTGCACAAACGCACCTGGTGGTTGCCACTTCGCCGGATCGCTTCGTGCACGCCCATGCAAGCTTGGGACGCGTCGCGATCCATGCCGGCACGCTGACCTGGTCCATCCACCGACACTACCGGCTCCTGCCCCTAATCGAGGAATAGATCATGGCGACCGTCGTACTCACCACGCTGGGCTCGCTCTTCGGAGGACCGCTTGGCGGCGCAGTCGGAACGCTCATCGGTCGCCAGATAGACGGCGCCATCATCGGCGGCCCAAAAAGCGAAGGTCCGCGCCTGAAGGACCTCGCCGTTAGCACTTCGAGCTATGGCCAGCCGATCGCCCGACATTATGGCAGCGTGCGCGCTGCCGGGACCGTCATCTGGGCGACCGACCTCAAGGAGACGAAGCAGAAATCCGGTGGCGGCAAGGGACGCCCCTCGAGCACCTCCTATGCCTACAGCGTCTCCTTTGCGGTGGCGCTTTCGAGCAGGCCGATCGAAGGTATCGGCCGCATCTGGGCCGATGGAAATCTATTGCGAGGCTCGGGCGGCGACCTCAAGTCATCAGGTGCCCTGCGCATTCATTCCGGCCATGGGGACCAGCAACCAGATCCCCTCCTGGTGGCCGAGCTGGGCGGGAAATGCCCGGCTCACCGCGGCTGCGCCTATGTTGTTTTCGAAGACCTTTCTCTGGCCGATTTCGGCAATCGCATTCCCGCCCTCACATTCGAAATCCTCGCCGGTGATGGAGCCGGGCTGCTCCCGGAGATGGTCGGAAATCTCGGTTCCGTAGATCCATCGGCACTGATGGATCAGCTCAAAGGCTACAGCCATGACGGCGGCAGCCTTGCCGGCGTGCTGGCGCAGGTCGACCGATTGAAACCGGTCGTTCCGCTTTATCGGGGGGGCGCATTGCGGCTTGCCGGGAGCAGCACGGCGGAACAGATGACCAAGTCCCTCCCGCCCCCCGCGACCTGGGATCAGGGTGAATTTGGTCGCGAGGAAGGGCGTGCTCGCACACGCGGATCGTTGACGGCAAATGCTCTATCGGCCCTGCGCTACTACGATCCCGCGCGCGACTATCAGCCGGGCATGCAGCGGGCTGAGGGAGGTGCCGCAGCCACACAGGGAAGGACATTGGAGTTCCCCGGCGTCCTGTCCGCTCAGGACGCGCGCATGCTGCTGCGTGAGGCCTCCATGCGAGAAGCAATTGGACAGGAAACGCTGTCCTGGCGGGTAGCACAACTCGATCCCGCGTTGGGTCCGGGTTCGAAAGTAAAGGCGCCCGGTATTCCCGGCACATGGCGGGTGGCGGAATGGGAGTGGCGACGCGCTGGCATAGAATTGCAGCTTGTCCGCCATCTCGAACAGGGCGCAATCCATGCGGTGACTTCCGACCCCGGCGACGGCTGGCATCCACCGGATCGCGAGATCGGGGCCACGAGCCTCCGCGTCTTCGAGTTGCCTTGGGATGGGCACGGATCGAGTGAAGAGGTCCGCATCTTTGCTGCAATCAGCGCGCCCGCTGGCCCCTGGGCCGGGGCAGCGCTGTTTGCGCAGCAAGGTGCCGCGCTCGAACCTGTTGGCAATAGCGGGCGGTCCCGCGCCACGACCGGCAAACTCCTCCAGCCATTGGAACCCAGCCCCGCACATCGGTTCGAACAGGCAGCATCGCTGTTGGTAAAGATGGTGGACCACAGTTCCGAACTGGTCTCGACCGACGCTGCAGGCCTGGCACGCGGGGTCAACCGGATGCTGGTTGGCGAAGAAGTGCTGCAATTCGCCCAGGCCGAACCCCTCGGTGAAGGCGAGTGGAAACTGACCGGCCTCCTTCGCGGTCGCGGCGGGAGTGAACGGCCCGCGCTTGCCGGACATGCGGCAGGCAGCGAAGCAACCCTTTTGGACGAGGATTTATTGTTACTGCGTGTCAATCTGCCAGCGCTGGCCGGCAGCACCGAGTTTGCAGCGATCGGACTCGCCGACAGCGAACCCGTGAAGGCTTCGCTGGAGAACCAGAGAGCAAGCAGGCGCCCTCCCAGCCCGTGCCACGGCTGCGTCCGGCATACTGACGACGGCGCCCTGGCCATTTCCTGGACCCGAAGAGCCCGCGGTGGCTGGATCTGGCAAGACGAGGTCGAACAGCCCCTCGTCGAACAGCAGGAACATTACGAAGTCGGGATCGGTCCGCCTTCGGCACCCTTGCGGTCGTTTACTACCCCGACCCCGGATCTGGTCCTGGGGGCTGCGACCTTGGCCGATCTCACCGCGACGCACCCAGATAGCCCGATCTGGGTGAGGCAGTGCGGCGATTACAGCAAATCACAACCGCTAATGCTCGGCCGCTTGGCCGGGTAACTTCGTCTTGAAGGATCATACCGTGACCGAATATGTCAGCTTTCCAGAATCCACCGCCCGATATTCATTGCCATTTCTTGTCGCAGGACAGGCCCAGAAGGAATTTTTCGTCAACGAGGCGCTCGAACGTCTCGATATACTTCTTCATCCGGTGGTCGAAGGCGAGGTCTGCGATCCGCCTTCCTCACCGCAAAAGGGGCAGGCTTACCTTGTGGCTACGCCGGCGACAGGAGCCTGGATTGGTCAGGAGGATCGTATCGCCGGATGGGACGGTAACCAATGGACCTTCATCGACCCGACCGCGCAAATGAATGTCTTTGATAAGAATCTCGGGCGTAGACGGTGTTTTCGCGAAGGATGGAATCTGCCGCCGGAGCCGGTGCTGCCGACGGGCGGCTCGACCATCGACAGCGAGGCGCGCGAGGCGATCGAGACCATTGTTGAACTCCTGCAACAGGCCGGACTCATATCATCGTAACAATCTGGGAACGAAATTGTTCTAGCGCCGTTCGCACCGCCATGGAGGATATCCCATTCTCTTATCGCAAGAATCTCGTTCGCAAGAGCGGCATAATTGCAACAGTTCCCGGACATTGTCCGCTTGCCACTGTAGGGGTTGAAAGTTAGATATCTTCCACTCGGTGGCTCTAATTCGCAAAAAGGGGAAACAATAATGCGGAAATTCGTCATAGGTATGGCGATGGCCTCTACGGCACTTGCATCGCCCGCCCTCGCCAAGGAAGACAGCTGGTATGTCGGCGTCGAGGGTGGTCCGAGCATCGTTGAGGATATCGATTTCAACGTCGACGACGGCGCTAGCTCGCTCGGTGTCGATTTTGACACCGGCTACGACTTTGGTGGTTTCATCGGTTATGACTTCGGCGCCTTCCGTCTGGAAGCAGAAGTCCGTTACGCTGGTGCCAACCCGAACACGCTGATCGTGAATGGCCCGACCACCCTGGGCGGTGGCAGTGTCATCGGTGCCAACCAGTATGAAGTCGCCGACGGTGAACTCACCTCGCTGGCATTCATGCTCAATGGCCTGTTCGATTTCGGTCCCGATGACGGCCTCCAGGGCTTCGTCGGCGGCGGTATCGGTGTGGCTCGCACCAGCCTCGACACGGTTGTCGGCGTTCAGCAGGCCTTCGATGATTCGGACAGCGGTCTGGCATGGCAGGTTCTCGCGGGTATCCGCGCGCCCCTGACCGACAACATCGACGTTGGCCTCAAGTATCGCCTCTTCACTGCCGAAGACGTGACGCTGGTCGACGTTGCTGGTCGTTCGCTGAACGATTCGATCCGCAGCCACTCGCTGCTCGGTACGTTCACCTACAACTTCGGCGAGCCGCCGGCACCTCCGCCGCCGCCCCCGCCGCCGCCGCCCCCGCCGCCGCCTCCCCCGCCGCCGCCGCCGCCGCCGCCGGCTCCGGTCTGCGAGCAGGGTCCGTACATCGTCTTCTTCAACTGGGACGAATCGGACATCACTCCGGAAGCAGCGACGATCCTCGACAACGCGGTTTCGGCCTACGCCAACTGCGGCACCGCCGCAGTCATGCTGGCCGGTCACACCGACACGTCGGGTTCGACGGCCTACAACATGGGTCTCGCCGAGCGTCGTAACTCGTCGGTCCGTGGCTACCTGACCTCGCGCGGTATTCCGGATGGCCGGATCTCGAGCGAAGCCTTCGGTGAATCGCAGCTGCGCGTCCCGACGGCGGACGGTGTCCGCGAACTCCAGAACCGTCGCGTGGAAATCACCTACGGTCCGGGTTCGGGCATGTAATCTTCGCTTCATTGCGAAAACGAACGAGGGGCCGGAGCAATCCGGCCCCTTTTTCGTTGGGATCGTGTCGGATCCATGGAAGGGAGAACTGAGTAATGCGCTTTTTTGTCGCCAGCCTTGCGCTTGCTGCTGTTGTCAGCGGCTGCACCACGATCGACAGTCTGCCCGAAGAACGGCTCGGAGAAGCTACGATCAGGCTGCCAAGCGGCATCCCGATTGGCTCAGCCCAGATCACGCGCAAGGGCGACCGGCTGACCCTCAGTGCGGCGGTTGCCGGTATCGAACCGGGTATCCATGGTTTCCATCTTCACACCACCGGCAAGTGCATCGCACCTGACTTCACGAGCGCGGGTGGGCACCTCAATCCGGGGGGCAAGGCACACGGATCGCTATCGGCCGGTGGCAAGCACCTCGGCGACATGCCCAATCTGGACGTGGCGTCCAATCGAACCGCCACTGCCGTGGTCGATCTGCCGGGCGAACCGTCCAACGTAATGGCCGACCTGTTCGATGCCGACGGTACGGCCATCGTCATTCACGCAAATGCTGACGACTATCGCACCGACCCGACAGGCAATGCCGGGTCACGCATTGCATGCGGAGTATTCGAAGCGAACTAGGCCTCGATCGGTTCGCCGGCTTCGCGGGCCCAGTTGCGCACATTGGCACTGGCCCGCGGGACCAGCCAAAGCGCCCCGACGAGGAGTGCGAAACCGAACGGCGCGACGATGAATGTCGACAGCACTCCCTTGGAGAGGTCATCGCCGTTGGTAGCCGAGACATAGCCCGCCATAAAGGGTCCCAGGCCGAGGCCAACCAGAGTCGTTGCGAGGAAAAAAGTCGCGGTCGCCAATCCACGCATCCGTGGCAACACCAGGGACTGGCTTGTTGCAGCCGCTCCTCCAAGCGCCGATGCGCTGAGCATCTGGGCAAAGAAGCTGGCGATGTAGAAGATGGTCACATCACTCGTGGTGTAGGCCACCCACATCACGGGAAGCGGTGCCAGCAGGCCCAGCATGATGATCCAGACGCGTCCGTTGGGGCGTCGCTTGATCAGCATGTCCGCGATCCAGCCCCCGACGATGACCCCTACGAAACCAGCCACGGCGGCCGGCGCGCCAAGCAAGAGGCCAAGATCGGACTTGGACGCGCCCAGCGCGCGCTCCGCGTAAGGGGCACCCCAGTACGATGCGGCATAGGAAATGAAGGATACTGTGCCGTAACCAAGGATGGTGCACAGGAACGCCGGTGAACCCCATGTCAGACGAAACGTCGGGAGGTCGCGCGCGCGCAGGCCCATCGCCCAGCTGAAGACGGCATAATAGCCGACTCCCAGGAATACCCATTGTTCGAGCACCCCGGTCCAGCGCCAGAGGATCCAAGCGAGCGCTGCGAAGAATGCCGCGCCAGCCAGGTTCATCGCCAAAGCGCTCGTCCCTCGAGCCGCCGCTCCGAAGATAGTGAACGGCGGAATTACCTGGAAAAGCTCGCGTACGAAGCCCTTGAAAGGTTCGGGATCTTCGGGAGTCGGCAGGCCGTCTATCGCACCGCGCACCGGTTCCCGCAAAGTGAGGACCCAGAGTGCCAGCAACAGTCCCGGGATGCCCACTGCGAGGAATGCCGCTTGCCAGCCTGCGAGGCCGAGTGGCCCGCCTTCCGGATAAGCCGCGTTCCAGTTCTCGACGATCAGGCCGCCAATGAGCAGCGAGATTCCGCCGCCTAGATACAGGCCCGATGAATATATCGCCAAGGCAGTCGCTCTCAGCCGCGCGGGGAACCAGTCGCTGATGAGAGAATACGCAGAGGGGCTGGCCGTAGCTTCGCCCACGCCCACCCCGATACGTGCGACGGTCAAGGTGGTGGCATTTTTCGCGAATCCCGACAACGCGGTCATGGTCGACCACAGGGTCAGGCCGATTGCCATCAGGCGCACGCGTTTCCAGCTGTCGGCGAGCTTACCCAGCGGAATGCCGAACAGCGCATAAAATACGGCAAAAGCCGTGCCGTAGAGGAAGCCAAGGTAGTCATCCTCGACACCGAGGTCGGCCTTGATATCGTTCGCCAGGATTGAAAGAATCTGGCGATCGATGAAGTTCAGCACGTAGATTAGGACGAGGACGCTGAGCGCGTACCAGCTATAGGCCGAGACCTTGGTTTCGGCGCCACTCCCGTTCTGTTCAGTTGCGGGGGCGGTCGCGTCTGTGGCTTCGGTCAATTACTTACTCCGTCAGTGCTGGCGCATCCTGTGCGTAGGGAGTGCTATCGACAACCCCCGCTTCGGCAAAGCCCTTTCGGCGCAATCGACACGAATCACATCCGCCACATGCCAATCCCTCGGGTGTGGGATCGTAACAGGACCAACTCCAGGAGGGGTTCAGGTCGAGCCGATGGCATTCACGTGCGATCTCCGCTTTCGACATGTGCTGGAGAGGCGCATGAATGGTGAAAGGCATGCCTTCCACGCCCTGCTTGGTCCCGAGGCGTGCGGTTTCGGCAAAGCTGGCGATGAACTCGGGCCGGCAATCCGGATAGCCCGAGTAGTCGAGCGCATTTACGCCGATGAAGATATCGCGGGATCCGGACGTTTCCGCGAAGGCGGTGGTCAGAGCCAGAAAGACCAGGTTTCGGGCGGGAACATAAGTTACCGGAATGTCTTCCCCGACACCGCCCTTGGGCACATCTATATCGTCGGTCAGTGCCGAGCCGCCGAATTGGCGAAGGTCGAGCGGAAGCAGGACGTGCCGGACGACACCCAGCTTCTGCGCGATTGCCCTTGCCGATTCCAGCTCACGGACGTGACGCTGACCGTAATCAATCGTCAGCGCATGGATTTCATGGCCACGCTCGCGCGCAATGGCGGCGGTCACCATGGAATCCAGGCCGCCGGACAGGAGGATTACCGCCGGGCCAGGCTTAGTATCGTTTTCCTTGGGCATGGTGCGAGCCGCTAGAACGGATCGCGCCCTGCGGCAATCATCAGTCGCAGGACGCAGTCCGTCGGGCTTCGGCAGAAAACTGGAATGGCTTACCGTCCGCGATCCCCTGGCTGTCGATTTGGACGAGGGCCGGGGTTTCCTTGCGAATGTTCGTCCGGCCATAGCCATTGCCACGGCAGGTGTACTGAACGGTCACTTCACTGGCGCCGTCTTCGACGACGAAGCGATTGCAGCCACTGTCCGTGTGGCGCAGCTGGATGAACTCGCGGCCCGAGCGCACGCAGACCTTACGGCTGGCACTGCCATCGCGATAGCGCACTTCCCAACCGCCCTTTTGCAGCGTGTCGAGCATCGCCAGCGATCCCTGCGCAAGCACAGGAGCCGCCAGACAAGCCGCCGCAATGGCTATCGCCTTTGCAGATACACGCATCTTCACTCGAACCACCTTTCAAGCGGAGCGAAATCGCCGCCCCGATTCGTCCATATTACAGCAAAACTGCGCTTAACCGTTGTATAACATCGACAGACCGTTATCCGGCGATGGCAAACTGCTTCGAACAGAACGCACAATCGACCAGAATGAGCCCGTCGTCATTGCGCATGTCTGCCCTGTCTTCTTCCGGGAAACGGCCAAGAACCTGCTCGTAGTGCTCGATCGAGCACCTGCATCCACGCGCGATGGCGGCGCCCGGCTGAATGCGGACCTCGTCTTCATCGTGGAACAGCCTCCAAGCTATGGCCTCCAGCGACAAATCGTTGTCGAGCAACTCTTCATGGCGGATAGAGCCGCCCATGACGGCGACATGTTCCCACTCGGGATGGTCTAGTCGCGCATGGAGGCGTTCGCGTCCTTCCTCTCCGTCGGGCAGATGCTGGACTAGCATGCCCGCAGCCACCGTTCCCTCGCTTCCGGAGCGTACGGCGCAACGGATGAGTGTGGGGACCTGCTCCGACTGGTAGAAGTAGCTCTCGCATGCTTCCGAGAGGCTGCCACCCTCCAGCGGTACGATGCCCTGGTAACGGCCCTGGCCCGACGGGATATCGAAAGTGATCGCGAGATAGCCTTTGCCAAAGAGCGCAAAGAGGGATGGATTGGCCCCCAGTTCGGCAAGTCGACTCTCGTCGAAATCAACATAGCCACGTAGCGCGCCACCCTTGAAATCGCACACCAGCAGACGCACGGCGCCCTCTTCGGTCTGCGCCTGCATGGTTACCTGCGACCCGTCGTCCTTGAGAAGGCCACCGATCAGCGCCGCCAAGACAAGAGCTTCGGCAAGCAGGTGGGTGATGGGCGCCGGGTAGGCATGTGCCGACAGGACTTCGTCCAGCACACCGTCGAGACGGACGAGCCGGCCACGCGCGTTCTGCGAAGGGATGGTGAAGCCGAGGAGACGGCCCGAATAGGTCTCTTCGGGCTGGAGGGGGGTGTCGTTCATCGCCGCCATATGGGGCGTGGGCAGCAAAATGGTAGGGGCTCGGCCCCACCTACAGCTTACCGTGACACCAAAGCAGGATCGACTTCTGCGCGTGGATGCGGTTTTCCGCCTCGTCGAAAACCACCGATTGGGAGCTTTCGAAGACGCCGCTACTGACTTCGTCTCCTACATGCGCAGGCAGGCAGTGGAGAAAGCGCGCATCGGGCTTGGCGCGGGCCATCAGTTTCTCGTCGACGCGGAACGGCTCCATCGCCGCAAGCTTGTTGTGAACATGCTCCTGGCCCATCGACACCCAGGTGTCGGTGACGACGATGTCCGCGCCCTCGGCAGCTTCGGCTGCATTCTTGGTCAGCGTGACCTGCGCACCGCCGGTCCGGGCCATTTCGACGAATTCGGTCTCCGGCTCGTAACCCTGCGGCGTGCCGACGCGGACGTTGAACTTGAAGATGCCTGCTGCCTCAAGGATCGAGTGGAGGACATTGTTGCCGTCCCCCAACCAGGCTAGTTCGAGACCCGGCAGGGCCTTGCCCTGTTCAACCATGGTCAGAAGGTCGGCAACGATCTGGCAGGGATGCGAGCGATCGGTCAGGCCGTTGATGACCGGTACACTGGCATAGTGCGCCAGTTCTTCGGCTTTCGCATGGTCGTCCGTGCGGATCATGATTGCATCGGCCATACGGCTGAGCACGCGTGCCGTATCGGCAATGCTTTCACCTCGGCCGAGCTGGCTTGTCCCCGAATCAAGGATTAGCGCACTACCGCCCAGCTGGCGCATGGCTATGTCGAAGCTGGCGCGGGTGCGGGTAGAATTCTTCTCGAAGATCATCGCCAGCACGTGACCCGCAAGCGGCGCGTCGGCGTCGGGCTTGCCTTTCGGCCAGCCCGCACGCGCCGCCTTCCGATCCTGTGCGTCGGCAAGCATGGCGGCAATCGCATCCCCGCCCGCATCCGAGAGGTCGAGGAAGTGATTCACCGCCATCGTCTCCTCAGGCCGTGGCCGGATCGAAGCTCGCCGCACCGGCGGAGAGCTTGTCGAAGAATTCGTCGAATTCGGCATCATCAGCCACCAACGGAGGCAGGATGCGCAGTGTGTTGTCGCCCGCAGCAACGGTCAGCAGTTGGTGATTGTCGCGCAGGTGCACGTAGAACGGCCGGCTTTCGACTTTCATCTTGAGGCCGAGCATCAATCCCTTGCCGCGAACGAGTTCGAAAAGCTCGGGATAATTGCCGATGAACTGTTCGAGCCGGCTGCGCAGGCGCTCCCCCTTCTCGGTCACTTCGGCGAGGAATTCGTCATTGGCGACGGCATCCATCACCGCCATGCCGGCCGCCATGGCCAGCGGGTTGCCGCCATAGGTCGAGCCATGCGTCCCGAAGCCCATGCCGCGCGCAGCCTTTTCGGTCGCGAGGCAGGCGCCGAGCGGGAAGCCCCCACCGATGCCCTTGGCTGTCGCCATAATATCGGGCTCGATGCCGTAGTGCTCGTAGGCATAGAGCTTGCCGGTACGGGCGACACCGCACTGAACCTCGTCGAACACCAGCATGAGGTCGTTTTCGTCGGCGAGTTGGCGCAGGCCGCGAATGAACTCCTCGCTGCCGGGGCGGATGCCCCCTTCGCCCTGGATCGGTTCGACCAGGAAGCCTGCGGTATTCGGACCCATCAGCGCCTTGGCGCTCTCGAGGTCGTCGAACTCGGCATATTTGAACCCGGCGAGCAGCGGCATGAAGCCCTTGTGCATCTTTTCCTGGTTCGAGGCGCTGATCGTCGCCATCGTCCGCCCATGGAAGGCGTTGGTAAAGGTGATGAGTTCGAACTTGTCGTCATTGCCGACATGCTGATGATAGGCACGCGCGGTCTTGATCGCGCACTCGACCGCCTCGGCACCCGAGTTGGTGAAGAACACGGTATCGGCAAATGTCTTGTCGACCAGACGCTGTGCCAGCGCCTCTCCCTGCGGGCTGCCATAGAGGTTCGAGACGTGCATCAGCTTCGCAGCCTGCTGCTGGATCGCGCCGATCAGGCCAGCGTGGCTGTGGCCAAGCAGGTTCACGGCAATGCCGCTGGCAAAATCGAGATAGCGGGTGCCGTCTTCGTCGATGAGGTGGCAGTGGTCGCCTTCAACGGGGCGCACGCCGCAACGGGGATAGACGGGCATCAGGGGCGAAATCGACATGGTGTCTCCGGGGGCTCTCTCGGGTCAAAGACAAATGGCGGTCCCGTCAGGGAACCGCCATCTGCGTGTTTGTCAGCGATCTATTGCGTCTCGCCTGCCGGGTCAAACCCGGGAGGGCCGAGGCGCGCACCTTATTCCGAGATCGGAACCAGGTTGACCGCCGAATATTTGCCGCGTCGGTCGACTTCGAGATCGAACTCGAAGCGCTGGCCTTCATCGATTCCGGAGAGGCCCGAACGCTCGACCGCACTGATGTGCACGAAAGCGTCCGGCTGACCGTCATCGCGAGTCAGGAAGCCGAAGCCCTTCATCGAATTGAAGAACTTCACGGTTCCGCTGGCCTTTTCGCCTGTCAGCTCGCGACGCGGTGCCGCGTCTTCGCGCTTGGCGACAGCGATGACATCGCCGACGACCTGGAGGTCCTGAGCCGAAACCTTGCCGCCGCGATCGACGAGGTTGAACTCGAGCTCCTGACCTTCAGCCAGGCCTTCGAGACCCGCACGCTCGACAGCGCTGATGTGGACAAAAACGTCCTCGCCACCGGTTTCCTGCTGGATAAAGCCAAAGCCCTTCTGGCTGTTGAAGAACTTCACCGTGCCCTTGCCGGTGCCGACGACTTGCGCGGGCATGCGGTTGAAGCCGCCGCCACCGCCACCACGCGGGCCGCCGCCAAAGCCGCCGCCACCGCCGCCGCGGTTGCCGCCGCCGAAACGGTCGCCGCCACCGCCGAAGCGATCGCCGCCGCCGCGGTCGTCACGGAATGAATTGTGTGGAGCAAAATCCGCCGGCGGTCCGCCAAACGGATCGAAACCTTCCTCCCCGAAACCGTCGCGCTTGTCCCGTCCGCGGCGGCGCCCTCTGTCGTAACCCATAACTCGAACATTACCTTCGGCCGCCCTTGGGTAACTGTGCTTCGGCGCGGGGCAGCAGGATACGCCGGACACGGACTCATGCGCACCGATTTCGGACGCATTCGCCACATTTTGTCCTCCTCATAGCGCGAAACATCGCCATACGCGAATGATTTAGCTCAACCGCCCGATGCGCGGCAAAATTGTGACATTTTCGCAAGGCCGGATTTGTCGGCCGTTTCCCTTGTCACCGCCGGAACGAGTTGGCAGAGCGGGACGATGGAAATCATGGCCTTGCTCACCGATCCGGCCGCCTGGCTGGCCCTGCTGACACTGATCGCTCTTGAAGTCGTTCTAGGCGTCGACAACCTCATTTTCATAGCGATCCTGTCCAACAAGCTGCCCGAGCATCAACAGCAGAAGGCGCGCAAGATCGGCCTCGCCCTCGCGCTCGTCATGCGCATCGGCCTGCTGATGCTGATCGGCTGGCTGGTGACCCTGCAAACGCCGCTTTTCGACCTGGGCCTGACCGGTGCGCCAAACCAGTACGGCGAACCCAGCTTCGAGACTGCCTTTTCAGGGCGCGACCTGATTCTCCTCGCCGGCGGACTGTTCCTGCTGTGGAAGGCGACAAAGGAAATCCATCATTCGATGGAGCCTGGCGACGATTCGGGCGAACTCTTGGACAAGACGCCGGGGGTTGCAGCCGCTGCGACCGCCACCTTCGGTGCAGTTATTGCGCAGATCATCGCAATCGACATGGTCTTTTCGATCGATTCGATCCTCACCGCCGTGGGCATGACCGATGACATCCCGATCATGGTTGCTGCAGTCGTGATCACCGTAGGCATCATGATGGTCGCCGCCGATCCGATGGCCCAGTTCATCGAGAAGAACCCGACGCTGGTCATGCTGGCGCTCGCGTTCCTGGTCATGATCGGCGCGATCCTGGTGGCCGATGGATTGGGTTTCCATGTGCCAAAAGGATATGTCTACGCTTCCATGGGATTCGCACTAGGTGTCGAACTGCTCAACATGCTGCAGCGCAACAGGCGCAAGGCGAAGAATAGCAGGACGACGCACAATGACCGAATGGACCCCCATCGATGAGGCCGTTTTCGTCGCAGGACAGATTTCTCCGGACGACGTAGCGCGCGCAGCCGACCGCGGTTTCGCACTCATCATCAACAACCGTCCCGATGCCGAGGAAGACGACCAGCCCGACGGGGCACTGATTGCCGCAGCGGCCAAGGCTGCCGGCATCGCCTATGTCTCGATACCCGTCGGCGCCGAGGGTATCGGCCCCGAACAGATCGAC
Organism: Qipengyuania sp. RANM35; assembly: GCF_041021145.2. Lineage (NCBI taxonomy): Bacteria > Pseudomonadati > Pseudomonadota > Alphaproteobacteria > Sphingomonadales > Erythrobacteraceae > Qipengyuania > Qipengyuania sp. RANM35. Next base: position 2,394,085 of record NZ_CM196433.1, read on the forward strand.
GCAATGGCTTGTGCGCTTGCCGAAGCGGACGGCGACATCCTGGCCTTCTGCCGATCGGGCAATCGCTCGAGCATGCTCTGGGCGCTCTCGCAGGCGAAGCAGGGCCGCGATCCTGACATCGTCGCGGAAATGGTGCGCGATGCGGGCTACAACCCGGTGCTCATCCTGCCCGTCATGAAGCAGCTGGCCGCGAAAGCCGCCTGACTACTTGCGATAGTCGAGCGGCGGATCGCGGTCGCCCAGTAGCGATACATATTCGTAGTCCGGACCGCGCGACGCGTCGAATTCGGCCCGTGCTGCTGCACGCAGATCGGGATTGGTGAACAGCTCGGCCGCCATCAGGGTCATCGCCTTGGCGGCCAGTTGCGCCCCTTTGAACCCGATCGTCGAGCCGCTCGCCGCGACCGCCTGCCAGCTGTGGGCGCTGGTTCCCGGGACCCAGGTCGCGGTGTCGAGGCCGACTGTGGGCGTGGTCCACGAAACATCGCCCACATCGGTAGACCCATAGCCGAGCGACTTCGCATAGGGCTGGATCTTGGCCGCATCCTCCAACGGCTCGGCTTTCTCGCCGAAACTCTTGGCGATTTCCGTGGCCCAAGCGCGTTCCTCGGCCGTGTATTCGACGCCGCCGAGGCTCCGCAGCTTGGCGTCCATCACCTTCTGCAGCGTCTCGTTGACCAGCAGCGGGTTGTTGCCGTGGATGATCTCCCACTCGACTTCGGTACCCGTTCCCATGGCCCCACCCTTGGCCGCCGCTTCGAGCCGGGTCCACAGGCGCCGCACCTCGTCCGCATCTGGATGACGCACGTAATAAAAGCTCTCGGCGAAGTCGGGAACGACATTGGGAGCCGAGCCCCCTTGCGTGATGACGTAGTGGATGCGCGTGTCCATGTCGGTGTGCTCGTGCATCATGTTGGCCATCATGTTCATCGCCTCGACCCCGTCGAGCGCGCTGCGTCCCCGCTCCGGAGCGCCAGCGGCGTGGGCCGACACGCCCTTGAAGCGGAATTTGGCAGAACGGTTGGCGAGGCTGGTCTGCGCTGCCGCGCTGTTCTCGTCGGACGGGTGCCAGTTGATCGCCACGTCAACGTCGTTGAACAGGCCCGCCCGCGCCATGTAGACCTTGCCCGAACCGCCCTCTTCGGCAGGCGTGCCGTAAAGCCTGATTCGGCCCGGCGTGCCTGTCTTTTCGAGCCAGCGCTTCACCGCGATCGCCGCGGTCAGTGATCCAGCCCCGAACAGATTGTGCCCGCAGGCATGACCGGCGAGCTTCTCCGCAAGCGGATCGCGCGCGGAAGAGGTCGACTGGGTGATCCCCGGTAGCGCATCGAATTCGGCGAGAATGGCGATGACAGGCCCACCCTTGCCCCACTCGGCAACGAATGCTGTCGGAATCTCGGCAACGCCTGCCTTGACCTTGAATCCTTCGCGGTCGAGCTCGTCCTGCAGGAGACCGCTCGAGCGGGTTTCGAGGTAGCCGAGCTCTGCCCAGTCCCAGATCTGCTTGGCAACCCTTGCCGTGCGGTCCCCTTGCGCGGTGACTTCGGCGAGAGGGTCGGCCTGCTGTGCAATTGCAGGTGCGGCAGTTCCGGCGAGAAGCATGGCCGTGGCGATGGCGAGTGCGGATTTCATCTGTGTCTCCCTTGTTGCGACCTGCTTGCCGGAAATGGGCGTGCATGCCAATCCGCGCAGCCATGAGCGGACTCCCCCCTGCCCTGATCCAGTTCCTCGGCTCGCTGGCTGCGATCCTTGCGCTTGCCGCCATCGCATGGTGGCTCAAGCTTGGTCCGACGCCTCGGCTGGCCGATCGGGAGGCGGCGCTCGGCGCTGCCGACGAGGCGGTGAGCGGCTTCCTGGCAGTCGATTGCGCAATCGACGAGGATGGCCACGGCGCGCTGCTTCGCGATGCGTCGGGGCGTATCCTGCTTCTCCGTCCGCATGGATCGCACTTCGCTGGACGGGTCCTGACGCGCGCGGCGACTGCGCGTATCGAAGGTGGTACGCTGGTGATCGACACTGCCGAAAAGCGTTACGGTGCCGCGCGCCTCAAGCTGGCCGATGCTTCAGCTTGGATGCAGGCGATCGAAGGCATAGGATAGGTCCAGGATGCCCGATTTCTCACCCACCGAACTCGCCGTGCCCGGATTCGTCGCCCTCGTCCTGATCGAGATGATCTGGGCGTGGAGGAAGCGGCCCGACGCGTATGAACCGAAGGACACGCTTACCAGCCTTGCCTTCGGGTTGGGGAGCACGGTCGCGGGGCTGATTTCGGGTGGCGCCTTCCTCGCGCTGTTCCTGTGGGTGTGGCAGTTCCGCCTGTTCGACGTGCCGTGGACCTGGTGGGCTTTCGCCCTTTGCTTCGTGCTCGACGATCTTGCCTATTACTGGGTCCATCGCTTCGGCCACCGCGTGCGCTGGTTCTGGGCGAGCCATGTGAACCACCATTCGAGCCAGCATTACAACCTGTCGACCGCGCTCCGGCAGACATGGACCGGGTTCCTGACGCTGGGCTTCGTGTTCAAGCTGCCGCTGGTTCTCCTCGGCTTCCATCCGGGCATGATCGCCATCTGCGCCGGCTTCAACCTGATCTACCAGTTCTGGATCCACACCGAGGCGATCCACCGCATGCCGCGCTGGTTCGAGGCAGTGATGAACACGCCAAGCCACCACCGTGTCCACCACGCCACCAACCCGCGCTATCTCGATCGCAATTATGCCGGCGTCTTCATCGTCTGGGACAAGATGTTCGGTACCTTCGAGGCCGAGGTGGACGACGAGAAAATCCGCTACGGCATCGTCAAGCAACTGGGCAGCTTCAACCTGCTGTGGGCCGTCTTCCACGAATGGATCGGCATCGTGCAGGACATGTGGCGCGCGCCCTGGGGCAGCAAGCTTGGCTACCTGCTGCGCGAACCCGGGTGGACGCATGATGGCAGCCGCGAAACCTCCGACATGATCCGCGAGCGCTGGCTCGAACGCCAGGCAGAGCCAGTTCGACCCGTTTCAAATGCAAACCCGATTGCGGGCGACGCGGAGCCTGCCTAACCTCTCGAATCGAGAGGAGCTTTCATGGACGAGTTCGATGTTGTGGTGGTCGGCGGCGGAAGCGCCGGCAGTGCGGTGGCCGGTCGCCTGGCCGAGGCGGGCAAGACAGTTTGCCTGCTCGAGGCGGGCGGGCGCAATAATGGCATGCGCATTACCACGCCAGGCCTGCTCGCGATCCCGAACCCGGCGGCCAACTACATGTACGAGACTGTCCCGCAGAAAGGGCTGAACGGCCGGATCGGCTACCAGCCACGCGGCAAGGGTCTTGGCGGCTCCTCGGCCATCAATGCGATGGTCTATATCCGCGGCAACAAGTGGGACTACGACAATTGGGCGGAACTCGGATGCTCCGGATGGGGCTACGATGATGTGCTGCCCTACTTCAAGCGCGCCGAACACAATGTCCGCGGTCCTGATGCCTACCACGGAAACCACGGGCCACTGTGGGTCAGCGACCAGAAATGGCCGAATCCGGGCAGCCTCGCCTTCGTCGAGGCGGCGGCACAGCTCCAGTTGCCGCGCAATGCCGATTTCAACGGTGAGAAGCAGGAAGGCTTCGGGCTCTACCAGGTCACGCAGAAGGACGGTGAGCGGTGGTCGGCGGCGCGCGCCTATGTCGAGCCGCGGCGCAATGCCAGCAATCTCGACATCCGGATCGGCGTGACCGTCCAGAAGCTCGAAATCTCCGGTGGCCGGGTGACGGGCGTGACGTATTCGGTCGGTTCGCGCCAGCGCACCGTGAAGGCGAAAGGTGCGGTCGTGCTTTCGGCAGGTGCGTTCAACTCGCCGCAGATCCTGATGCTGTCGGGCATCGGCCCCGCCACCCACTTGCGCGAACACGGGATCGACGTGGTGGCAGACCGGCCTGCAGTCGGCTCCGACCTCCAGGACCATATCGACTACGTGTCGAGCTGGCAGGTCAACAGCAACGAGTTCTTCGGCAAGACGCTCGCAGGCACGCTCAAGGTCGCCAAGGCGCTGGTGGAACACCGCCGCTTCCGCACCGGACGGATGACCACACCCTATGCCGAGGCGGGCGGTTTCTGGACCGTAATGCCCGACGCACCCGCTCCCGACATCCAGTGGCACTTCGTTCCCGCCATGCTCGAGGACCATGGCCGGACCGATGTGAAAGGCTATGGCTTCTCGCTCCACGCCTGCGTGCTCAGGCCCGAGAGTCGCGGCACCGTCAGGCTCGACAGCCGCAACGCGGCCGACGCGCCGCGGATCGATCCCAACTTCCTTGACGATGATCGCGATATTGCGACCCTGCGCGAAGGCGTGCGCCTGTCGCACCGCATCGTTACCTCGCCAAGCTTGGCCAAATACGAACCGCGCGACCGCTACCCGATCAATCTCGACGACAATGCCCAGCTCGACGAGCTGATCCGCAACCGCGCCGACACCGTCTATCACCCGGTCGGCACCTGTCGGATGGGATCGGACGAGGACTCGGTGGTCGATCCGACGCTGAAAGCGCGCGGGGTCGACGGGCTCTATGTCGCCGATGCCAGCATCATGCCGCGCCTTGTCTCGGGCAATACCAATGCCCCGTCGATCATGATCGGCGAGCGTTGTGCGGATTTCGTCAAGGCGGCGCTTGCTGGCTGACCTCAAGGGCTGGGCCCGCGCACTGAAGCGGGACGTGCTGGCGCTCTACATTGCGGGCCGCGACCCGCGCACGCCATGGATCGCGCGCGGCGTTGCGCTGGCGGTTGCCGCCTATGCGCTAAGCCCGATCGACCTCATTCCGGATTTCATCCCGGTGCTTGGCCTGCTCGACGACCTGATTCTGGTCCCCCTGGGTATTTGGACGGTCTTGCGACTGATCCCGCCCGACCTCATGGCCGAGTATCGCGACAAGGCCGCACAGGTTTCGGAAAAGCCTCGCTCCACTGCGGGGCTGGTCATTGTGATCGTAATCTGGGGGGGCGCGCTGCTGGCCGCCGGCTGGTGGTTCTTCGCCCGCCCGGCGACCTAGGCTATCCGCTTGGTCATGGTCGCCAGCGGTACGGGCACCGCGCCATGGGTGTCGAACCATTCGCTCTCCACCGTGTAGCCGCACGCGAAATAGAGCGGCTTGCCGGACATTGTCGCGGCCATCTCCAGCTCCCTGAAACCCTCCGCGCGGGCCGCATTCTCCGAAGCTTCGAGGATCATCCGGCCGACCCCTTTGCGGGTGTGGTCGGGATGCGTGTACATCGCCCGGATCCGCGCGCGTTCCTTCTCCGGGTCGAGGAGGCGGGAATCGCGACCCGCCGAATGGTCGCCGCCGTACAGCGTCGCTCGGCGCGACCAGCCCCCGCAGCCCGCCAGCGCATCGCCTTCCATCACGCAGAAGTAAGTGCCATCGTCGATCAGTGTGAGGTCGAGGCCCATGGCCACGCGAGAGCTTTCGATTTCCTCGGGCGTCAGGAAGCCGCGCTGCAGTTCGGCAATCGATCGCTCCATCAGATCCGCTATCGCCTCGCGGTCATCCCTCGTGGCAATCCGCAACTCGAGCATCACTCATCCGCCTCCTGTCGACGTCAGCGGGATTGCCCGAAGTGCGGGCAAAGGAAAAGGGCCGGAGTTCGCACCCCGGCCCTTCACTTTGTTTTGCAATCGGCGCGTCAGAACGACTGGCGGGCCGTGATGCCGAAAGTACGCGGCTGGTTGGTAAGGTAGGAAAGACGCGCACGCCCGCCACGCTCACGGTCGAAGCTCAGCAGCGCGTTCTCGTCGAACACGTTGTTGACGTAGGCGACCAGCGACAGACCGCTGTCGAGATCGACACCCACGCTGAGGTTCACGATGTCGTAGGACGGGAGGAGCAGGTCCACTGTCGTTGCATCGCCAGCAGCGGCACCGCCGAACGGCAGGCCATGCGTGAACGTCCGCGGGTTGTTTTCCTGGTCTGCCGGCTGGGTGTAGCGGTTGCCGACATGGCTGTAGGAAGCCGCGATGTAGGCGTCTGCCGAGGACCCGATCGGGAACTCGTAGCTGGCCGAGGTCGAGAACTGGAACTTCGGCACCGACGGCAGGCGATTGCCCTCGCGAATACCCGTAGCCGAGGTCAGAGCGCCCGGCAGGGTGGTGTCGAATTCAGCTTCGATCAGGCTGCCCGAGAACACGAAGTCGAGACCGGCGACCGGCGACAGGCCGACTTCCGCCTCGAAGCCCATGGTGTGGGCATCGGGAACGTTGAACACGATGCGCGACGAACAGCTGCCGGCATCGAGGGTAACCTGCAGGTTCTTGATGTCGTTGTAGAAGCCGGCGACGTTGGCATAGAAGCCGCGGCCCTGGGCCTTGGCGCCAACTTCGTAGTTCCACAGCGATTCGTCATCGTAGCTCTGGAACGACCCGAACAGTGCTTCGTCCGCCGGCGAGCAGAGCGTCACGTTGAGCGGATCGTTCACGCCGCCAAGACGGAAGCCCTTCGAAGCCTGGGCGTTGACGGTCACCGTGTCGTTGACATCGTAACTCAGCAGGATGCGCGGGCTGAAGCCATCGGACGTGGTCTTGTCCTCGACGTTGTCGCCATTGGCAAACAGGCCGCCCGAGATGAACTTGCGCGTCTCGGTGAAGTCGTACCAGCGCAGGCCCACGGTGACGTCGAACGCGTCGGTCAGGGCATAGGTGCCTTCGCCGAAGATTGCGAACTGCGTCAGGTCGTACGGAAGGTCGGCATTGTAGGGCGAATTCAGCGGGAAGCCATTGGCGACCGCTGCGGAAGTGCCCGCACCGAATGCGGCATCGGTGAATGCGTCATAGCCCGGGGTGGGCAAGCGCTGGCGATAGAAGCGCTCGGTGTCCGAATAGAAACCGCCGAACACCCACTGGAACGGACCGCCGTAGTTGGACGACAGGCGCAGTTCCTGGGTGAAGCTGTTGACGTCGGTGGTGTCGCGCAGGTTCGACGGCAGCAGCACGCCGGCATCGGGGAAGCCGAGGTCGACCGAGACCGAGCCCGTCAGGGCGCTGGCATCGCGGCTTACGAGGATGCTGCGATCGGTGATGGATGACACCGAAGTCAGCGTGATGTCCGAGATGTCGGCGTTGATGACAAGGTCGCCAATGAAGGTTTCATCCTCGAAGCCTTCACGCAGCAGCAGGTACTGCTCGCGCTCGTCGAAGGACTGCGGGGTCGTCAGGAATTCATTGTAATAGAGGTTGTAGATTTCCTGGCGGTTGAAACCGTCGGCCTTGACCTTCTGGTAGACGGCGCGCGGGGTAATGGTCACGTTCTCGCTGACTTCGTAGGTCAGCGCGATGCGACCGCCGTAACGCTCGCCACCGTTGATGTCGTCGCCGCCGGCCGGACCGACAGCATTGATGAAGCCGCCGTATTCGGTGAAGTAACCGACCGCGCGCAGCGCCATGCGGTCACCAAGGGCGACGTTGACCATGCCCTTCATGTGCCAGCCCATGTCGTCGCCATCGACGAGGTTCACATTGCCTTCGACCATGCCTTCGTTGACGCCAACGAGCGGCTGGTTGGTGATGTAGCGGATGGTGCCGCCGACACTGCCCGAACCGAACAGCGTGCCCTGCGGGCCGCGCAGCGTTTCGACGCGGTTGAGGTCGAAGAGGTCGAGGTCGGGCGTGAACAGCGACAGCGAGATGACGCTTTCGTCGAGGTAGACGCCGACCTGTTCCTTCACGCCCGGCTGGTCGCGGACGACCTGGCCGGCGGAGACGCCGCGCACGGAGACCTGGCTCTGGCCGGGCCCGAGGTTCTGCACCGACAGGCCGGCGACGTTGCGCGACACATCCTCGAGCGTGGTTGCGCCCGATTTCTGGATGTCTTCCTGCGTCTGTGCGTTGATCGAGAAAGGCACGTCCTGGATGGTCGAGTCGCGCTTGGTCGCGGTCACGATGATGACGTTGCCGGTGGCTTCCTCTTCCGCGCCGGCATCCTGCGCCGCAGCGGGTAACGAAATGGCGGCAAGCGCGCTGCCGGCCATGAGCATGGCGACGCGCGAGGCACGGGACTTGATGATGGTCTTCATGATTTGCTCTCCTCCCGGGGAGGCGAGCCTCCCCAACGGCGCTCACATGAATCACGCACTGCCGCTTTTCAATCCCGTCGCTGGGAAGGCCGCTCAGAGCCCCGCGCTCCGTAGCAAAAGGGTCACAGGTTGATTTGGAGCAAAAAAGGGGCCGGAGCGTCGGCTCCGGCCCTTTACAAGTCGATGTTCGCAGGAGGAACATGGGTGGGCGGGGCGCCCGAGGAGAGGAGAGATGGCGCCCCGCCGAGCTTGTGATCAGTTGTAGGCGCGCTCCCCGTGCTCGCCGATGTCGAGCCCGTTGAACTCGACCTCTTCGGAGACCCTGAGGCCAGTGAGGAGCTTCGCTGCGTAGATCGCGATGGCAGTGCCGACCGCGGCCCAGACCACGGTAGTCACAGTGGCGTTCAGCTGGACCAGCGTCTGGTCGAGCATCGAAAGGTCGCCCCCGGGGCCGCCGAGCGAGGCATCGTGGAAGATGCCGGTGCCGATGGCGCCGATCATGCCGCCGATGCCGTGGATGCCGAATGCGTCGAGCGCGTCGTCGTAGCCGAGCTTGGGCTTGAGCTTCGACACTGCGAAGAAGCAGACCACCGAAGCGATCGCACCCAGCGCGATGGCACCGAACACGCCGACATTGCCGGCTGCCGGAGTAACCGCGACGAGACCCGCGATGATGCCCGAGCAGAAGCCCAGGGCCGAAGCCTTGTGGCCCATCAGTTTTTCGACCGCCATCCAGGCCAGTGCCGCAGCGGCAGTAGCAACGAAGGTGTTGATCATCGCCAGGCCGGCGGTGCCGTCGGCTTCGAGTTCCGAACCGGCGTTGAAGCCGAACCAGCCCACCCACAGCAGGCCCGTGCCGACCATGGTCAGCGTCAGGCTGTGCGGCGGCATCGGTTCGGCCGGGTAGCCCTTGCGCTTGCCGAGGATCATCGCGGCGACCAGCGCCGAGACACCGGCATTGATGTGCACAACCGTACCACCGGCGAAATCGAGCGCGCCCATTTCGAAGAAGCGGCCGCCGCCCGCCCAGACCATGTGGGCGATGGGGAAATAGACGATCGTCAGCCAGATCACGCCGAACACCATCACGGCCGAGAACTTGATGCGCTCGACCGTCGAACCAAGCACCAGCGCGGCGGTGATTGCAGCGAAGGTCATCTGGAAGCAGATGAAGACATATTCGCTGATCACTTCATCGCTGAAGGTCGCAGCGGTGCTGTCCGAGGTGACGCCTGCAAGGAAGAACTTGCCCCAGCTGATGAACTGGTTGCCTTCCGGTCCGAACGCGAGGCCGTAGCCGTAGGTGACCCAGACGAGCATGGCGAGACAGGCGATGGCGCCAATCTGCGTCATGGTCGAAAGCATGTTCTTCGAGCGGGTCAGGCCGCCATAGAACAGTGCGAGGCCGGGCAGGATCATCATCAGTACTAGGATGGTCGAGGTCATCATCCAGGCATTGTTGCCGGGATTGGGGACAGGCGCGGCAGCTTCTGCCGCTTCCTGTGCGAACGCCGCTACGGGCGCGAAGAACGCGAGGCCGGCGGCGCCCGCGCGGGTGAGAGTGCGAAGCATGGTGGATCCCTTCATCGTCTTCACAGGGCGGTGTCGCCGGTTTCGCCGGTGCGGATGCGCGTGGCGCTGGCGAGATCGAGCACGAAGATCTTGCCGTCACCGATCGCTTCGGTGCTGGCAGTCTGCTGGATGGTTTCGACCACCTGCGGCGCCAGGTCGTCGCTCGCGGCGATTTCCAGCTTCACCTTCGGCAGCATGTTGGTCGAATATTCGGCGCCGCGATAAATCTCGGTCTGCCCTTTCTGTCGTCCGAAGCCCTTGACCTCGGAAACGGTCATTCCCGCCACGCCGATCGAACCCAGTGCCTCACGCACCTCGTCGAGCTTGAATGGCTTGATGACTGCGATGATGAATTTCACGCCTTCACCCCTCATGTCTGCCGCCGGTCCCAGCACCGGCCTTCGCAGATGCAGCACGAAGTGTGCCAAAGCGCGCGCCAAGGGGGCGCAACCATGTTTGCGGTGGCGGGCTGCTCGAAATTTAGGCGGGTGACTACTTTTTAGTCAGTGCCAGCTGGGCAACGACAGGCAGGTGGTCCGACGCGACGGCTGCGAGAGGGGTGTGGTGGACTCCGGTTTCGGTGCAGCACCAGTGTCTGGTGATGGCAATACGGTCCAGCGTCGCGACCGGTTGGCGGCTCGGATAGCTCCGGCCCGGAGTAAGCACTTCCCAGTGGTCACCAAATTCGCGCATCGCCCCGGTTTGCCGGCCCCATTGGTTGAAGTCGCCGAGGATCACGGTCGGCAGGTTGCGGTCACAGCCGTGCACGCGGTCGAGCAACGCCCGGATCTGGTCGCGCCGACGCAGTCCCGACAGGTCGAGATGGGTGCCGATGATGCGGATCAGCTTGCCCTCGATTTCGATCTCGCCGCAGGCCGCACCACGCGGTTCCAAAGTCGGGAGTTCCAGTGCTTCGCCCGAATGGACCTCGATCCCGCGCCGTACGAGCAGGGCATTGCCGTGCCAGCCGATGCTCCGCGGACGGCGGGCCACCTCGATGACGCGCCAATGGGTATCGTCGATAGCCGCTCGAGGCAGCACGCTGGTGCGTTCGCCAATGCGTCGGTCCGCTTCCTGCAGCGCGACCACGTCCGCGTCGATCTCGTGCAGGACACGCAGGATGCGTTCGGGATCGCGCTTGCGATCGAGGCCGACGGCCTTGTGGATGTTGTAGCTTGCGACCCTCAGCTGCATGCGGTTTCAGCTGCCGTCGAAATATCGGTCAGTCGGGCGGGTCGGCAGTCCGTCGATGCTCCTTGTGCGCCCCTGCATCTTGGTGACCCACTCCTGCGGATCGGACTGCGCGTGAGCCTTTTTCAGGATCACCCGCTCCTCGCGATAATCCATGAAAGGCACGCCCCAGCCGCAGCTGGTCTGGACGCTCTCGACCGCGATATCGAAGATCTGGCGCGTCCCGGGAAAAAGCTCGAACTGTGCCGCCAGGTCATTCCACTCGGGGTCCTGCGGCAGAACCGCGCGCCCGTGGCCATAGATGCGCAGGATCAGCGCCGGTCGGTCGAAATTGCAGAACATCAGCGTGATGCGGCCGTCTGCCGCGAGGTGCGCATGTGTCTCGTTCCCCGAGCCGCCGAGGTCGAGATAGGCGACCCGGTCGGGCGCGATAATGCGGAAGGCGTCATAGCCCTTGGGGCTGAGATTGATGCGGGCATCCTGCGCCGCTGTGGCGACGAAGAAGACCGGCTGTTTTTCGATCATCGCGATGTGCTTGTCGTCGAGGCGATCGAAAAATTCGGCCATCAAAGGAACTCCCGCAACGTCTCCATGAATCTGTCAAACTGGTCGTGGTGCAACCAGTGCCCGGCATTGGCGAATTCGATGACCTTCGCGTTGGCGAAATGGTCCAGCCTGCCGTCACCTTCGGGGTTGGAGGCCCAACTGTCGGCACCGTAAAGCAAGAGCGTCGGAGCCGTAATCGCGGCCCAGGTCTGGTGCATGAACTCGTCGGCGATGTCCTCGGTCGGCCAGACATTGAGGTGCGGATCGAATTTCCAGCTGTAGGTGCCATCCTCGTTGCGGTTCACCCCGTGGATGGTGAGGTGACGCGCCTGTTCCTCGGTGAGGTAGCTGTTCTCCTCGATCATGCGCGCGAAGGCCGTCTCGATGCTCTCGTACTTGCGCGGCGATCGGCCCGAGGCCGCGCGCTTCTTGCCGATCCATTCGTTGAGGCGCTCGGGATACGGCTTGGCGCGCATTTCGGCCTGCCGCTTGGGGCTTGGACCGAGTCCCTCGATGGCGACGATCTTCTTCACCATTTCGGGGAAGGTACCCGCGTAGCGCAGCGAGACGTTGCCGCCCATCGAGTGGCTGACGATGGTCACCGGACCGACGCCGAGCTGGTGGATCAACTGCGCGAGGTCGTAGACCATGTCGTTGGCGGAATAGTTACCGTCGCTGACCCATTCGGAATCGCCGTGGCCGCGGTGGTCCATCGCGACCACATGCCAGTCGTCGCGCAGTTCCTCGGCCACCCAGTCCCAGCTGCGCGCATGGTCGCGCCCGCCGTGCACCAGCACCAGCGGCGGCTTCCCGCGATTGCCCCAGTCGAGGTAATGCAGCCGCAGGCGCTGCGAGATGAAGGTCTGCGAAGTCGGGCCGGGTTGTAACGTCATGCGAGGGCTTTGCGCCAAGGCCACCGCAGTTTCAACCTCAGCGCTCCTTCGTCGCCGAGAAGACCAACTCGGGATGCTTTTCCTGCTGGTAGCCGACGTCCCACGGGCTCTTGGCCATGAATACGAGGTCGCCGTCGCGGTCCTTGGCAAGGGTGGCGCGGTTGAACTTCTCGAATTCGTCGAGGTCCTTCTGCGCCCCCTTGATCCAGCGCGCGGTGGCAAAGGGCGAGGCCTCGAGGTTGGCGGCGACCTTGTATTCGGCATCGAGGCGCGAAATCAGCACCTCAAGCTGCAGCTGGCCGACCACGCCGACGATCCACTGCGCACCGATCTCGGGATAGAAGACCTGGATCACGCCCTCTTCGCTGAGATCGTCGAGCGCCTTCCTCAGCTGCTTGGTCTTGGTCGGGTCGACCAGCGCGACGCGGCGGAGGATTTCCGGGGCGAAGTTGGGCAGGCCGGTGAAGCGGACCTTGTTGGTTTCGGACAGCGTGTCGCCGACGCGCAGCGTGCCGTGATTGGGAATGCCGATGATGTCGCCAGCCTCGGCCGTGTCGGCGAGCTCGCGATCCTGCGCGAAGAACAGGATCGGCGAGTGGATCGCGATCGGCTTGCCGAGCCCCGAGGGCGTCAGCTTCATGCCGCGTTTGAAGGTGCCCGAAACCTGACGCATGAAGGCAATGCGGTCGCGGTGGTTGGGGTCCATGTTGGCCTGGACCTTGAAGATGAAGCCGGTGACCTCGTCGCGGCTCGGCTCGATCTGCTCCTCGCCCGCGGGTTGCGGACGCGGCGGCGGGGCCCACTTGGCGATGGCGTCGATCAGTTCCTCGACCCCGAAGTTCTTCAGCGCCGAACCGAAAAAGACCGGCGTCAGGTCGCCGTTGCGATAGGCCTCGAGGTCGAATTCGGGATAGCCTTCGCGAACCAGCTCGATTTCTTCCGCGAGATCCTCCGGCAGCTCGCCCAGCGGCTCGCGCTTGCCGCGATATTCGCGGCTGTCGCCCTCGGGCTTTGCCACCGTGTCGTCGGCGAAGTCGAGCACCCCGGTGAACAGACCGCCCATGCCGAGCGGTGCGCTCTGCGGACTGACATCGAGCGCCAGCGCATCGGCAACCTCGTCGAGGATCTCGAACAGCGAGCGGCCCTCGCGGTCGACCTTGTTGACGAAGGTGATGATCGGCACGTTCCTGAGGCGGCAGACTTCGAACAACTTCTTGGTCTGGCTCTCGATACCCTTGGCAACGTCGATGACCATGACCGCCGAATCAACCGCGGTCAGCGTGCGGTAGGTGTCCTCGGAAAAGTCCTCGTGGCCCGGAGTGTCGAGCAGGTTGAAGGTGATCCCGTCCTTCTCGAAGGTCATCACGGAGGATGTCACCGAGATGCCGCGCTGCTGCTCGATCTTCATCCAGTCCGAACGAGCACGCCGCGCCTGGCCGCGCGCCTTGACCTCGCCCGCGAGGTGGATCGCGCCACCTTGCAGCAGCAGCTTTTCGGTCAGGGTCGTCTTGCCCGCGTCAGGGTGCGAGATGATCGCGAAGGTACGGCGATTAGAGGTCATCTTGGGTAACGGGTTTCTTGATGATGAGCTTGCGCAAGCCAATGATGGCAAGCCCGTAGAGGACGAAGGCGAAGTCGACGACCAGCAGCAGGAAGCCGCCGATGGCTCCGTCGCCGGGAATGCTGAGAACCGATGCGCCCCACAGGCCGAGCAGCGCGGCGATCACTGCCAATGAAGCTATCGCCACGCGGGGCGAAAGAGCTGCGAGCAGGGCCGGGAATCCGGCAAGGACGATTGCGCCGAGCAGGAAGAACCCGCCAGTGGCTCCGTCGATATCCATGTCGAGCATGCCCCTCCCGACGAGATAGGTGAGAAGCAGACCGGCGAGGAACACGCCGAGCACCAGGAGGGTCTTGGGCGACATTGTCAATCGCGCGCCACGCGGAAACCGGCGAAATCCTGGTTGACCGGCATCAGTTCGAGGCGGTTGATGTTGAGGTGCGGCGGCAGCTCGGCGATCCAGCGAATGGTGTCGGCGATGTCCTGTCCGGTCATCGGGTTGACCCCGCGATAGAGATCGTCCGATGCCTGCTGGCTGCCTGTGCGCACCAGCGTGAACTCGGTCTCGACCATGCCCGGCTCGATGCTGGTCACGCGTACGCCGGTGCCGTGAAGATCGGCGCGCAGGGCCAGGGTGAAGTGATTCACGAAGGCCTTGGACCCGGCATAGACATTGCCGCCGGGGTAGATGTAGCTGCCTGCGACCGAGCCGATGGCAATGATCGCGCCCTTGCGCTCGATCAGCGTCGGTAAAAGCTTGCGGGTCAGCACCACCATGGCGGTCACATTGGTGTCGATCATGGTCTGCCAGTCTGTCAGGTCGGCTTCCTGCGCCGGCTTCAAACCTTGCGCCAGTCCCGCATTGTTCACCAGCAGGTCGATCCCGGCGAACTCTTCCGGCAGGTTGGCGACTGCCTCGTCCAGCGCGGAGGTATCGCGCACGTCGAAACAGGCGGCATGGACCTTGTCCGCACCAAGCTCGGCCACGAGGGCATCGAGCCGCTCCTTGCGTCGCCCGGTCGCCACGCAGCGCCAGCCGCTCGCCACCAGCGTACGAACGGTCGCCTCGCCGATCCCTGCTGTTGCCCCGGTGACGAATGCAGTCTTCATCCGCGCAGCTCCGCGCCCTGCTTGGCGGCAGAGGCGACCACCTTGTCCGAGATTGCCTTGATCTCGGTATCGGTGAAGCTCTTGTCGCCCGGCTGGAGAACGACTTCGACCGCGACCGACTTCTTGCCTTCGGGCACGCCTTGTCCGGCAAAGACGTCGAACACGCGGGCGGACACGATCGTCTGCTTGTCCGCACCCTTCACTGCACGGACGAGTTCATTCGCGGCGAGGTCCGAGGGGACGAGGAATGCGAAGTCGCGCGTGATCGCCTGCAGTGCGGGCGGCGCATAGGTCGTGCGGGCGAAGCCGCCGCTGCCTTTCTTCGGCGGGATGGCATCGAGGAAGATCTCGACCGCCATGACCGGCCCGTCGATGTCGAAGGCCTTGAGCGTCGCCGGATGCAGCGCACCGAAGCGGGCGAGCACGTTCTTTGGCCCGAGCCGCAAGGTCGCCGACTGGCCGGGATGGAACTGCGCACCCGCCTCGCCCATCACCATGAGGTTATCGACCGGCGCACCGGCGGCTTCGAGCAGGGCCATGGCTTCGGCCTTGGCATCGAAGGCGTCGAATTGGGCAGCCTTGCCGCTGGCCCAGCCGCGCGCGGTCTTGTCGCCTGCAAGGATGACGCCGAGCGTCGGCCGCTCGTCGCTCGCACCGCCTTCCCCGCGGAAATAGCGACGGCCGATCTCGAACAGGCGAGAACCGTCGGCGCCGCGGTCGGCATTGCGCTTGGCAGCGGCGATCAGCCCCGGGAGCATGGACGGGCGCATTGCCTTCATGTCCTCGCTGATCGGGTTATCGAGCACCCAGAGGCCACCATTGCCATCGGCGAAATGATCGGCATCCGCCTGCGGCAGGAACGACCAGGTCACCGCCTCGTCGAGCCCGCGACCGGCAGCGACACGGCGCAGCTTGCGCTCCATCTTCTGCAGCGGCGTGGCGGTCGGGCGGGCAACCCCGTCCATGCGCGGCAGCGGTGCGCTGGCAACCTTGTCGAGCCCGTGGATGCGAACGACTTCCTCAACCAGATCGGCCGCGCCCTCGATATCGTGGCGGCGCAGCGGACAGGTCACCTGCCAGTCGCTGCCGACGGTGAAATCGAGCGCTTCGAGGATGCGGCGCTGTTCGGCCTCGTCCACCTCGACACCGCCAAGGCGCGCGGTGAGCGTGGGGTCGAAAGCAATCACTTTCGCTTCCTCCGGCGGCTGACCGGCGCGGACGACCTCGCTCGCCTCGCCGCCGCAAATGCGCTGAATCAGCGAGGTCAGCAGGGCGAGGCCATCGTCGAGGAAGGCCGGATCGACGCCGCGCTCGAAGCGCGTGCGCGCATCCGATGCGAGGCCGAGCTTGCGGCCCGTCACGCCGATGCGGGTGGGGTCGAAATAGGCGATTTCAAGGAGAACGTCGGTCGTGTCCTCGGTCACGCCCGAGTGCTCGCCACCCATGATGCCCGCGACGTCGTGTACGCCATTGGCGTCGGCGATCACGGTCATGGTCTCGTCGAGCGTGTAGGTCTTCTCGTTGAGCGCCAGCACCTGCTCGCCGTTCCTTGCGCGGCGGGCGACGACCGCGCCGCTCAGCTTGGCGAGGTCGTAGGCGTGGGCCGGACGCCCGAAGGCGAGCATGAGGTAATTGGTGATGTCGACCACCGCCGAGATCGGACGCTGGCCCGCGGCCTTGAGGCGACGCTGCATCCACTCAGGGCTGGTGCCGTTGGCGACACCCTTGATCACCCGGCCATAGAAAGCCGGGCACCCTTCGGGATCGTCGGTGCGGATTTCGACCGGACATGCGCCCCTGGCCTCGATCGCCGGGATATCGATCGGCTTAAAAGTGCCGAGGCCCGCCGCCGCAAGGTCGCGCGCGATGCCGTAGACGCCCATGCAGTCAGGCCGGTTGGGCGTGATTGCCACGTCGAAAACGGGCGAAGTGTCGCTGTATTCGGCAAAACTGGTGCCGACCGGTGCATCCTCGGGCAGTTCGATGATGCCGTCATGCTCGTCGCCGAGCTCGAGCTCGCGCACCGAGCACATCATGCCGTTGCTCTCGACCCCGCGGATCGCGCTCTTGCGCAGCTCCATGCCGTTGGCTGGGACAACCGCGCCGGGGAGGCCGAGCACGCCCTTCATCCCGGCCCGCGCGTTGGGCGCACCGCAGACCACCTGGAGCGGATCGCCCTCGCCGGTATCGACGGTCAGAACCTGCAGCTTGTCGGCATCGGGATGACGTGCAGCTGTAAGCACCTTGGCAACACGGAAGCCTGCCAGACGCAGTGCAGGATCCTCTATATCCTCTACTTCATGGCCTATACGGTTGAGCGCGGCAGCGATCTCCACCACCGAAGCTTCGGTGTCGAGGAAGTACTTGAGCCATTCGAGCGAGAATTTCATGCGCGCGCTCCTACACCTGCGGAGAGCGTCGGCTGGTCGAAGGGCGAGAAGCCGTAGTGCGACAGCCAGCGGCCGTCGCCGTCGAAGAAGGCGCGCAAGTCGTCCATCCCGTATTTGAGCATGGCGAGGCGGTCGACGCCGACGCCGAAGGCGAAGCCCTGCCACACGTCGGGGTCGAGGCCTGCGAATTCGATCACCCGGCGGTTGATGACGCCCGAGCCGAGCAGTTCCATCCAGCCGTGGCCCGGCGCGTCGCCGTCGCCGCCGAGGACACGGCGGCCGTCGACATCCTGCCAGCCCACGTCGACCTCGACCGAAGGCTCGGTGAAGGGGAAGTAGCTGGGGCGCAGGCGCAGGACGATGTCCTCACGCTCGAAGAAAGCCTTGAGGAAAGTTTCCAGCGTCCACTTGAGGTGGCCGAGGTGGATGCCCTTGTCGACCACCAGCCCTTCGATCTGGTGGAACATCGGCGTGTGCGTCGCGTCGCTGTCGGAGCGATAGACGCGGCCCGGTGCGATGATCCGCAGCGGGGCGCCCTGTTCGACCATCGAGCGGATCTGCACCGGCGAGGTATGCGTCCGCAGCAGCATGCGGCGACCCTCGCTATCCACGTCGGGAAAATAGAAGGTGTCGTGCATCGCACGGGCCGGGTGCGTCTCTGCCATGTTGAGCGCGGTGAAATTGTGCCAGTCGTCCTCGATCTCGGGCCCGGTAGCGACCGAGAAGCCGAGGTCGGCGAAAATCTCCGCCAGCTCGTCCATCACCTGGCTGACCGGATGCACGCTGCCCTTCGGCGCTTCCGGCGCGGGCAGCGTCAGGTCGAGCGTTTCCGTTGCCAGCCGCGCATCGAGCTCCGCCGCGTCGAGTACGTCCTTCTTCGCCGCCAGCGCATCGGCGACATCGGTGCGCAGGCCCTGGATCTTCGGCGCTTCGGTCTGGCGTTCTTCGGGGCTCATCGCGCCCAGCGTCTTCATCAGGCCGGAGATCGAGCCCTGCTTGCCGAGAAATTCGACGCGCAACCCCTCGAGGGTCGCTGCATCAGGGGCTGCGTCGATCCGCGCGAGCGCGTCGGCTTTGAGAGTTTCGAGGTCGGTCATGGAACACTGGTCTGGCGTTGGCGGAAATGCTGAACGCGCCCCCTAGCGCCTTAGGCGCGTGTTCCCAAGCCCCGATTGGTCAGCGCAGCAAAGCAGGCTTCGGGGTGTGCAGTGCCTGCATCGCCACGCCCGCCGCCTTGCTGGTAACGCGGACCGCAGCCTCGACGAGCGGATGCGGCCGATCAGCATATTGGCCGGGCGTCATTCCCATGACGGATCGGAACTCGCGAATGAAATGTGCCTGGTCCGAGTAGCCGTGGTCGAGTGAATTGATCCACCGCATCGACGGATCGAGCATGTAGCGCCCCAAACTGCGCAGGAAACGCTGACGCCGCAGGAGCGCCGCCGGCGGAAATCCGAAATGCCGTTTGCAGAAACGTTCGAATGTTCGCTGGTTCATGCCAGCCAGGCTCGCAAGGTGAGAGGAGGACGTGACCCGGCCCGATCCGATGGCGAGGTGGACTGCATGGATGGTGCTCTCGTGCGCAGGACGCTCGCCCAGAAGCGAGCGGAATGTCGTATTGAGCAGCTGGATCACCTGCGCTTCGTCGAGTGCACCGGAAACAACGGTCCCAAACATCCTGTAAAGCTCGCCGAGTTCGGGATAGTTGGCGAGGTCATCATTGCGGTTCGCGAATTCGTTGGCATTCATGCCAACGAAGCGCGCCCATCCTGCCGGTGTCAGGCCGACCCCCCAGTATTCGCCGGTCGAGACCCGTACATGGGTCGCCTTGTCGGTCGAACCGGACAGGATGACAGGCGGAATCTCCTTCAATTCCCCCGGGCCGATCGACGCGCGATAGAGCTCCGCGACCCCGCATCTCAGGTTGGCCTCTTCGGGCGACATCCAGTCCTCAAGCACCATTCCCGGAGCAATGCGAGTGCAGTAGTAACCGGACAGATATGGTGCCAGATCGACAGGAGTGTCGAAGACAAGCATCGAGAGCTGGTCCGATGCGAATTCCGAAATCCTGGGTAATCTGAGCGCCATTCTAACCCCTGAGCTTCGCCGATTTGGCGGCCAAGCCTTTAAATGGCAACAGTTTCATGGCCGGCCTGTCTCGAAAGACCGGCATGGTTTCAGGTCGTAGGCGGCTTGTGAAGCACCTGCACCGCCTCCCCCGCAACGGCCTTGCGGGCATGTGCAGCAGCACCTAGCACCGGATGTGGCAGCCGGGCATATTCGCTCGGACTCATGCCCATGAAGCGCTTGAAGTCGCGGACGAAATGAGCCTGGTCGTGGTAGTGGCTGTCGAGCGTCTCGATCCATTTGAGCGAGGGGTCGAGCATGAACTGGGCAAGGCTGCGCAGGAAGCGCTGTCGCCGTAGCAACATCTGGGGCGGGAACCCGAAGGCTGTGAGGCACAACCGCTCGGTCGAGCGAATGCTAAGCCCGCTTTCCGCAGCGAGTTCGGCAACGGTGTGGATCAGCGGGTCGACCAAGGCCCTTTCCAACCGGATGACTTCCTGATCGCGCTGCCCCGGCGGCCCCAGGGCGGCGCGCAGGGCGTCGACCAGCCGGTCGCGATGGCGTGCAGGATCTTCTCCCTGCTGCTCGAACACCGCATCCAGCAGGCGCAACCGGGTAAGCGCGGGCTCCTTCAGGACGTCCACGTGGCGGTCGGCATAATCGCTGGCAGGGGCCGAAGTCAGCCGGGTCCAGCCCAGCGGGAGCAGGCCGATGCCCCAAGAACGGCCAGGCCGCGCCACAAACCGCGTTGCATGACTGGTCGGACCGGTCATTACGACGCGCGCAACCTGTTCCAGCTCGGTGTTGCCGATTGCAGCCGAAATCGAACCATCTGGAATCAAGCGCAGGTTTGCCCATTCCGGATGCAGCCTGTCTTCCACGGGAAGGCAATCGTCGGCGCCGCTGATTTCCATCAGGTAAATGGTGGTGACGAAGGGGCGCAAATCCTCAGGCGGAAGATAGAAGCGCAATGCGACGCAATCTGCCCCCGTGCCGCGACTCATCGCCACCCACCTGCTGGCTGCAAGCTCGATTGCCCCGTGTTTGTGCTCTGTCTCTGCAACATCCCTGCCGTTGACCTAGCAAATCGTGCCACGAAGGCGATAGCCTATTTGGGTCGGTCGAGCGTCTGTACCGGAGATCCCCAGACACGCTGGCGTTCGCTCATGAAGGCGCTGATGATCGGGTGCGACATGGCGGCATATTCGCTCGGGGTCATTCCCATGAAACTGTGAAACTCGTGCACGAAGTGGGCCTGATCGTGGTAGTGTCGGTCAATTACCGAAGACCAGCTTCCTCCATCGAGCATGAAAGCGGCCAGCGTGCGCATCAACCGCTGCCTGCGCAGCAGGAGACGGGGCGAGAAGCCGAAATGGCGATTGCAGAGACGCTCAAGCGTACGCTTGGAAAAGCCGGTGCGCTCGGCGAATTCCTCCACCTGTAGAAGATATGGATCGACCATGACCTGGTTGATCATGGTGATCCGGTCGGACTCCTTGGGAGGCCCGGCCAGACCGCGGAAGAAGTCGATCAGAACCGCGAATTCACGGTCGTCGTCCGGCGCGTTGTCAAAGAGAAGGTCGGCCAGAGGGACGAACGGCGCAAAGATCGGATTCTTCTCACCGTCAGAAACCGTATTGGTGTGCTCACACGCCGGGGCCTTGATGAACCTTGCCCAGCCCAGCGGCATCAGCCCTATCCCCCACATTCGCGTGTTGCCCAGTTTGAAGTGAGCCGGACGCGAACTGGGACCGGTCGCCTGGAACCGGCATCCGTCTACTGAAGAACCTCCGACGATCTCGGCATATGGCGGATTGGAAGCGAAGAAGCGGAGGTTCGACCATTCCGGCTGCAGGCAATCCTCGACACTGTCGCAGTCAATGGGCTCGACCTCCATACGGTAGAAGGTCGTAAAGCAAGGCGCCAGGTCCTCTGGCGGCGCATAGAACTTGACGTCGAGCCGGCAGGTTCCGGTCATGGCCTCCCCCAGAAGAGAAAGCCGATCTTACCAGCTTGTATGTTCGCGACAAGTTGGCACGAAAAAGGGCGCCCCGATCCGGGACGCCCTCTTCTGATTCCGTCGACGGGAAGATTAGGCCGGAAGGGCCTTCTTCGCCTGGTCGATGATCGCCTTGAAGGCTGCGCCTTCGTTCATGGCGAGGTCGGCCATGACCTTGCGGTCGAGTTCGATGCCGGCCAGCTTGGTGCCGTGCATGAACTGCGAATAGGTCAGGCCTTCGGCGCGAACCGCTGCGTTGATGCGCTGGATCCACAGGGCGCGGAAGTTGCGCTTCTTAATCTTGCGGTCGCGATAGGCATACTGGCCGGCCTTCTCGACGGCCTGGCGCGCGATGCGGATGGTGTTCTTGCGGCGACCGCGATAGCCCTTGGCCTGGTCGAGAATCCGCTTGTGCTTCTGGCGGGTGGTCGTGCCGCGCTTGATACGGGACATGCTCTAGTACTCCTGAAAACGAAACGGGCTCAGTCGAGGCCGTAGGGGGCCCACTTCTTCACTGCCTTCCAGTCCGATTCGGACAGGACGGAGGTGCCGCGGTTCTGGCGGATGTACTTGGCATTGTGGCTGATCAGGCGGTGGCGCTTGCCGGCGACACCATGCTTGACCTTGCCCGTGGCGGTGAGCTTGAAGCGCTTCTTCACGCCGCTCTTGGTCTTCAGCTTGGGCATTTTCATCTCCTAACCGGAAAATGGGTGGTCAGAGACACGCTCGAACCGGCCCTGGCAGCCCTTTCAGCCAGGCAGGCACATGAATCACGTGTCGGTGAAGGGCGCGCGTTTAGCGTCTCGTGCGCCGAATGCAAGTCAGAAGTGGGAGAGGTAACCCCCGTCGACCGCCAGCGACTGTCCGGTGATGTAGGACGCCTCGGGCGAGGCCAGGAAGGCTACTGCTCCCGCGATCTCATCCGGTTCGCCCCAGCGCCCTAGCGAAGTGCGCCTTGCAAGGTGTTCGGCCACGCCCTGGTCGGCGACCATTTCCGCATTGGCCTGGGTCGCGAAATAGCCGGGTGCGACCGAATTCACCGTGATGCCATCGGGTCCGAGCTCAGCCGCGAGCGCGCGCGTCAACGCCGCCAGCCCGCCCTTCGACGCAGTGTAGGCAGCGTCACCGCGGGCGATCTCGGCAGCGATCGAGGTAATGTTGATGATCCGCCCATAGCCCCGCGCGCGCATCAGCGGCACGGCCCTCCGTGCAAGATCGAACGGCGCGACAAGATTGGTATCGAGCATGGCCCGCATCGCCGCCCGATCCAGTTCGGCAAAGGGTCGGCGATCACGATTGCCGACATTGTTGACGAGGATGTCGAGACCGCCTTCTTCGGCGATCTTGGCGAATGCGGCTGCAGTGGCCTCATCGTCGGAAATATCGAATGGTAGCGATCGTGCAGAGGTTCCGAGGCTGCCAACCACCGCTGCAAGGGCATCGCCATCGCGACCATTGAGCCATACAATCGCTCCCGCGTTCACGAGACGCTGCGCAATCGCCAAGCCCATCCCTCGGGCAGCACCCGTCACCAGCGCGACCCGACCTGACAGCGAGGGGTTCATGCCCCCGACATCGCCTCGAGAACATCCTCCAGCCTCGCGGGATCGCCCAGGGCGATGACCGTACCATCGCTGCCTGCGTCGAGCGGATGGCCCTGCCAATCGGCCATCATTCCTCCTGCGCCTTCGACCACAGGGACAAGCGCGGCGTAGTCGTGCAACTTCAGTCCGCTTTCCATGACGAGGTCGAGGTGACCGCTGGCGAGAAGGGCGTAGTTGTAGCAGTCGCCGCCATAGACCGGGTAAGGCCGCTTCGGATAAGCCTTGGCGACGACCCGGAGATAGGCGTCCACCTCTTCGTCGGCGAAGGCGTGCGGGCTGGTCGTGGCGACCGATGCGCCTGCGAGAGCGCCACAGGCTCGAGTGCGGATCGGCCTGCCATTGAAGGTCGTTCCTTCACCGATCGCACCGACCCAGCGTTCACCAAGGATCGGCTGGTCGATCACGCCGAGAACGGGCCAGCCGTCCTGCAGCAGCGCAATCAGGGTTCCGAAAATGGGTCGCCCGGCCACGAAACTCTGGGTGCCGTCGATCGGATCGAAGACCCATTGGCGCAATGCGCCTTCGCGGAGCGAGCCGAACTCCTCGCCGATGATTCCCTCGGTGGGACGCTCGGCCTCGACTATCCGGCGCATAGCCTCTTCCGCCGCACGGTCGGCGACCGTTACTGCGGTGTGATCGTCCTTGTGTTCCACCTGCCAGTCACCGCGAAAAAGCGGGCGGATGGCTTCTCCCGCGGCGTCCGCGAGGCGGTTGGCGAGCTCAATGTCTTTCGGCGTTACCATTAGGGACCTTGCATGCGGGCGACAAAGCGGCCCATAGAGTGCGTGCGCCGCGTGTCAAACGCGCGGTGCCAAGGCAAAGGGGCGCGGGGCAATCGACGATCCAGCCATCCATTCTTTGACGGGTACGTCGCGCCAGGGTGCCCCCCTGGCACAATCTCGCGCGGGCGCTCCGGACATCGTGACATGGTTCGATTGGCTGAGCGTTGCAGAAGGCGAGTTGCCCGAAGGCGCAACCGTTTCCTGCGGCATGCTGGGTGACCAGCCCTGTATGCGTCTGCTGTGGGGCGGGGTCTGGACCGCCGAAACCCGTGATGGTCACATGATTTTCGACCCGGGCGAGAAGGGCATCACGCTCTATTTCGGACCGCAGTCGCGATACATGCCGATCTCGGTCACAGGATCGTATCGTGCCCTTACCATGCATCTTGCCACGGGCGCCCCCGCAGTTCTTGCAGGGCCGACCCAGATTGATCTGCTCGACCGCATCGAGATTCATGAGGACATCGTCGGCCACGGCAAGCTGACCTCCAAGATACCGCTCGAACAGGATTACGAATGCTGGATGCAAGCGCTGGAGGAGCAGCTTCGCAGGTTCCTTGACGCTACGGGACGGCGCCTGCCCGATCCGCTTTCCGCATCCTTCGAACGGGAATGCATCGTCGCGCCCGATTTCACCATTTCCGAATTTGCAGCTGCCCATGGCGTTTCAACCCGAACGGTCGAAAGGGCGGTCAGACGCGACTTCGGCGTCAGTCCTACCTTCGCGCTGCGCCGTGCCCGGGCCCTTGATATGGCTGCCGCACTCCTCGACGTCGCGGAACCGGGCGCAGAAAACGAGATACGTCTGCGCTATTTCGACCAGTCGCACCTTATCCGCGAAATAAGGCACTTCTTCGGAATGAAGCCGAGCGAACTATCGGGACGCAAGCACCCGCTGCTGTCGCTGAACATGGAATCGCGGCAACGCCGCCGCATGCAGGCCCTTGCGGAACTGGAAGAGGAAGGTCGCCGGGGCGTCATACCGTGGCGAGAGCGCAGCACGCCTCCTGCCACTTAGCGCTCTCGGGCAGCAAATCAGTCGAAGAGCGAGCTGACCGATGCCTCGTCGGAAATACGGCGCACTGCTTCTCCGATGAGCGGAGCGATGGTCAGGATGCGGATTTTCTTGCTGTCCGAAGTCGCATCGGTGGCGCGGATGGTGTCGGTAATGACCAGTTCCTTGAGCGCCGAACCGTCGACGCGCGCTACTGCGCCGCCCGACAGCACCCCGTGCGTGATGTAGGCCGCGACCGAACTGGCGCCTTCGTCGAGCAGGGCCTGCGCCGCGTTGCACAGCGTGCCACCCGAATCGATGATGTCGTCGATCAGGATGCAGTGGCGGCCCTTTACGTCGCCGATGATGTTCATGACCTCGCTTTCGCCCGGGCGGTCGCGACGCTTGTCGACGATGGCCAGCGGGGCGTTGTCGAGCCGCTTGGCGAGAGCGCGGGCGCGCACCACGCCGCCGACGTCGGGCGAGACAACCATCAGGTCCTGGTCGCCGTAGCGCGCCTGGATGTCCGCGGCCATGACCGGCGCAGCAAACAAGTTGTCGGTCGGAATATCGAAGAAGCCCTGGATCTGGCCGGCGTGGAGGTCGACGGCCAGTACGCGATCGGCACCCGCCTCGGTGATCAGATTGGCCACCAGCTTGGCGGAGATCGGGGTGCGCGGGCCGGGCTTCCGGTCTTGGCGGGCGTAGCCGAAGTAGGGAACGACTGCGGTGATGCGCTTGGCCGACGCGCGGCGCAGGGCATCGATACAGATCAGCAGTTCCATGAGATTGTCGTTCGCGGGATAGCTGGTCGACTGGACGACGAAGACGTCCTCGCCGCGCACGTTCTCGTGGATTTCAACGAAGATTTCCTCGTCGGCGAAACGGCGCACCTGCGCGTCCACCAGCGGCATCTCGAGATAGGCTGCGATCGCGCGGGCGAGCGGCAGGTTCGAGTTGGCGGCCATGATCTTCATCGCAATCGAATCCCCGTTATCGGCTGTGGCAACCGCCTAGCCGAGAGTCATGGGATTGCAACATGCGAAGCGGCGGTTTCCCCGTCGCCAACGCCACAACCGTCCGTCACTTCGGGCGATGTTCGCCCCGGATCCAGCGCACGGTGCCAGAGCTGGCGCGCATCACCACGCTTTCGGTCGTCATGCGGCCATCGCGCAGATACTTCACGCCGTCGAGCAGCGAACCCGAGGTCACGCCCGTAGCAGCGAAGATGCAGTCGCCCTTCACAAGGTCGTCACGCGTGTAGATGCGGTCGAAATCGGTGATGCCCCACTTGCGTGCTCGGGCCTTCTCATCCTCGTTGCGGAAAACGAGGCGTCCGTTGAATTGCCCGCCGACACAACGCAACGCGGCCGCCGCCAGCACGCCCTCAGGAGCGCCGCCCTGGCCCATGTACATGTCGATGGTGGTGTCCTCGTCGGTCACCGCGATGACTCCCGCGACGTCCCCGTCACCGATCAGCACGACACCGCAGCCGAGGCCGCGCAGTTCGGCGATCAGCTCTGCGTGACGTGGCCGGTCGAGAACGCAGACGATGATGTCCGACGGTTCGACGCCCTTGGCGGCAGCGACCGCCTTAACATTCTCGGTCGGCGTCTTGGCGAGGTCGATGATGCCCTCGGGATAGCCGGGTCCGACCGCGATCTTGTCCATGTAGGTGTCGGGCGCGTTGAGCAGGCAGCCCTCTTCGGCAGCAGCCAGCACCGCGAGCGCATTGGGCCCCGCCTTGGCGGTTATGGTAGTACCTTCGAGCGGATCGAGCGCGATGTCGATCTTGGGCCCCTTGCCCGGTGCGCCACCGACCTTCTCGCCGATATAAAGCATCGGTGCCTCGTCCCGCTCGCCCTCGCCGATGACGACTGTTCCGTCCATGTAAAGAGTGTCGAAGGCCTTGCGCATCGCCTCTACGGCTGCGGCATCGGCGGCTTTCTCGTCACCGCGACCGATAAGCTTGGAGGCTGCAACCGCAGCTGCCTCGGTCACGCGGACCATTTCGAGGACGAGGATGCGATCGAGCGGGTTTTCGGCCGGCGAGTTCATATGCGGTTCAGTCCCTCAAAGCTGAATGGAGCAGCGGTCACAGCCCATTCGAATTCGTATGCGCGCGCCGATAGACAGGGGAAATGGCATTGTCGAGACGACTGACCCGGATCGTGCCAGTCATCGCTCTTCTGACGCCCCTTGTCCCCCTTCACGCCCAAGTCCAGCATGGCACTCCGCCCGAACGCATCGATCTGCTGGCAACGCAGGGGGAATATGAGGGTCCGCTTGAGGATTGCAGCGAAGAACAGGAAGCGGCAGCAATCTCGGGCGAGATCGTCGTCTGCCGCAGGAAGGCCGACACTTCCCGCTACGGCTTCGACAAGGAGGAATGGGAAAGCCGCTACGCCGACAAGACGCGCGACAAGGGCGACCCGCGGGCTCCGGACCTCGAGCCCCACTATCCCGGCGTGGTCGTGGCGCGAGGTTGTTTCATCCCGCCTTGTCCGCCGCCACCGGCCCTTTTCATCGATGTCACGGCATTGCCGGCAGCGCCTCCGGGCTCTGACGCGGATCGGATTGCACGCGGCCTTGCGCCGCTGGGACGTGACGCTGCTTCACCTCCGGCGTTGAAAGAAGAACTCGGCCTCCCTCCCGTGCCTTCGGTCGAACAACAGGTCAGTCCTTCAGAATCGGCATCACCAGAGGCGGAGCCGTCAGGCTAGGCGAGCCGTCGAGCAAGGCCAGTGCCTGGGTGACACAGCGCTCGGGACCCTCGTGCGTCACCATCGCGACCTGCACTTCACCACCATCCTCGTCGCGGCCGCGCTGGATGAGGCTCTCGATCGATACCCCGGCATCGCGCATGGCGGCAGTGATCTCGGCCAGCACACCGGGGCGATCCGCAACGGTGAAGCGGATGTAGTCGCGTCCCACGCGCTCGCCGGGATCGCCCGGGTCGAGTGTCTCAAGTTGCGCTACCGGCACAGAGAACGGTGCGCCAGCGAGACCGCGGGCAATGTCGATGAGATCGGCGACCACCGCACTTGCGGTAGGCCGGTCGCCTGCTCCGGCGCCTTGAAACAACAAGCGCCCTGCGAAATCTCCTTCGGCCACGACCGCATTGGTCGGGCCCGTGACGGCGGCAAGCGGATGGCGGAACGGGACGAGGCACGGGCGCACGCGCTGCATGAGTCGGCAAGTGCCGTCTTCACCCTCATCGAGATTGGCCACCCCGACCAGGCGCACGACATACCCCAGTGCGTCCGCCTGCGCGATATCGGTCGACCGCACTTCAGTGATGCCACTGGTGCGCACGCCAGCGAAATCGATCCGCGTGCCGAAGCCGATCGCGGCCAGGATGGCGAGCTTGTGTGCCGCGTCGATCCCCTCGATGTCGAAGGTCGGATCGGCTTCGGCATAACCCTGCTCCTGCGCCGCTTTCAACATGGCATCGAAGTCGGCACCGGTGCGCTCCATTTCGGAGAGGATGTAATTACAGGTGCCGTTGAGGATGCCGTAAATTCTGGTGAGCGCGTTGGCGGCCGTGCCTTCGCGCAGGCCCTTCACCACAGGAATGCCGCCCGCGACCGCTGCTTCGAATGCAAATGGCGCACCTTTGATTGCCGCGAGCTCGGCAAGCTCCATTCCGTGATGTGCGACCATCGCCTTGTTGGCGGTCACCAGACCCTTGCCCGCATCGAGCGCAGCACGAGCTAGACTCAGAGCCGGACCATCGGAACCCCCGACCAGTTCGACGACGACATCGACATCGGCCCGTTCGGCCATGGCCTGCATGTCATCGACCCAGGCATAGGGTGTAAGGTCGATACCGCGGTCCTTACTACGGTCGCGGGCATTGATCGCGACGACTTCGATCGCCCGGCCGGCACGCCGCTCGACCATGTCGCGATTGGTCTCGAGCAGGCGGATCACCCCTGTCCCTACGGTTCCGAGCCCGGCTAGGGCGATGCGTAGCGGTTCAGCCATGGCGCGCAGCGACCCCGCCACGTTTTCGAGCAAGCGATTTCATGTTTCGCGGACTAGCGCAGCAGGGCGTCTGCTGGGAACCAGTTTGTCTTGGCGTGCGCCAAGCGCAAGCTGTTACCGCTGCGAGCGCGTGCAGGGGCCAAGCTGCTGCATCACGTAGGCATAGTCCTGTGCTGCCAGAGCCCGCGCCTCGGAGTCACGGGAGAGATTCGCTTCGGCCGGCAGACGGGGCGGGAGGGCGCAGGCCAGGCGGTACCATTCCAGTGTCCCGGTCTGCGGCGGGCGGGCGGCCTGGTCGACGATCTCGGTCCAGGAGACGCCCCAGCGCGGTGCCTGGTTGGGTCGTCTCACAATCGTGACGGAAACCGGCCCATCGTTTTCCGTATCCAGGAAGAGCTGTGTTTCCGATTCGCCTACCAGCGTGCCACGAACGGAGAGCACGTCGCGCACCCCCGTCACCCGAGGAGGTGCATCGGGCGACAGTAGCGATGCAAGTACCGGGCGGAGTTGCGCCTCGAATTCTGGCGTGTACGCGTACTGCGCATCTGGCCGGACGAGCTGGAGCTGACCCGGGCGACCAGCCACCGGACGTGCGAACAGGACGAACTCCTGCTTCTTCAGCTTCGGCGCCTTGCCCTTTGCGGTCGGCGGCACATCGACAAGATAACGCAGCGATTCGCCAAGCGGCGCGCGGCCTGCGATCAGCGCGGTCGTCTGAGCTTCTACATAAAGGCGCACGTGACCGGGAGCGAGGCCGGGAGAGCGCTCGGGCTCGACCGCGACCTGGTCCTTCACCTTTGCGCGGACAACTAGCGGGGTGCCATCGGCGATCGCGACGACGTCGGCATAAGTCATGCCTGGTGTCGCCGGAACCTGCGCCGAAACGACGGCAGGCGACGATACAAGGGCCATGGCCAGCAGGATTGTCTGGGCTGGGTTGCGCATCTGGTCGGCTCCGTTCGGGAAAAAATTGTGCAGCTTGCAGTCGAATCGGTCAATCATCGCTGATGGTGCACGGTTCCCCGCCAGCAATCCCCGCAAGCCACTGAATCCGCGGTTAACCGATAAAGCGTTTGCCCAAGTTGGGAGTCGTAGCTAAAGCCACGAGCCGGGCCCAAGCCATGATACATTATTGCTTGGGGGAGAGGACTTGGGGTTTCTATCGGGAACCGCAGGCCTTCCGCATCGTCGTTAGCCCTAGGGGTTGCTGCGATGTTCGAAAGTTAATCGAGGTTCCGGGTCGCACGTATCGCACGTAATCCCGAAGAACCTCTCGTTCCCGGATCCCACCGGGACGACCGATGGAGTGAAGCGACCGAATGGCATATGCTGACCAACAGATGAGCGGCAATCGCGTTGTCGCGATCATCATTGTTGCCCTCATCCATATCGCTCTCGGTTACGCGCTTATCACGGGTCTCGCCTACGAGGCGGCGACCAAGATGATCGAGCGAGTGACCACGATCGATATCGAGGAGCCGCCGCCGCCCGAGCCGGAGGACGAACCTCCGCCGCCCGAACCCGACAATGCGCCGCCGCCGCCGGTGGCACCGCCGCCGCCGATCAATATCGCGCCGGCGCCGCCGCCGATCCGCACGCAGACCACGATTCCGCCGCCTGCACCGGTTGCGGTCCGTATCCCTGCACCTGCGCCGCCGGCACCGCCGCCGCCGCCCGCAGTGGACAAGGCTCGTGGCGCGACCCCCAAGGGTCAGGCAGGCTGGGCACGCCGCATCCAGCAGAACTATCCTCGCAAGGCCGAACGTGAAGGCACCGAGGGTTCTGTGGGCGTTTCCGTCGTGGTCACCCCCGACGGTCGCGTCGGCAGCTGCACCGTGACGCGTTCGAGCGGCTCGAGCGATCTCGACTCCGCGGCTTGCGACGGCATGACTCGTTATGCCCGTTTCAACCCCGCGCTGGACTCGGCTGGTAACGGTATTCCCGACCAGTATTCGACCACCATCGTTTACCAGCTCAACTAGTTTCATCCCGCCCGGAAGGCGGGCACACATTACCTAAAAGGACCACTCGCTATGACCTTTGAAATTCTTGCAGCTGCCGCCGATGCGGCTCCGCAGAGCTCCTTCGGTTTCCTCGAAGCCATGGAACAGGGCGGTATTATCGCCTGGTCGATTTTCACCGTTCTCGTAATCATGTCGGTCGGCTCGTTCTACATCCTCTTCACCAAGCTGTTCGAACAGCGCAAGGTGATGGCGCAGTACAAGAGCGTCCGCACCAACTTCTGGAAGGCCAACAGCCTTCGCGAAGGCGCCACCAAGCTCGAGAAGAACAGCGCATGGCGCCAGCTCGTCGATGACGCCGTCACTGCGGAAGACCAGCACGCCAAGATGACCGACAAGCTCGAGGCCCATGACTGGATGCACGGTTCGCTTGCTCGTTCGGAAGACACGATCAACTCGAAGCTGGCCAGCGGCCTGCCGTTCCTCGCAACCGTTGGTGCAACCGCACCGTTCGTCGGCCTGCTCGGTACGGTTATCGGTATCTACCGCGCACTGATCAACATCGGCATCGCCGGTTCGGCCTCGATCGACAAGGTCGCGGGTCCGGTCGGTGAAGCACTGATCATGACCGCCATCGGTCTGCTCGTCGCGGTTCCGGCCGTTTTCGCCTACAACTGGCTGCAGGGCCGCAACAAGCGCATCCAGGAAATGCTGAGCGCTTTCTCGACCGATCTGCTCGCCTACATCAACTCGAACGGTTCGGTTAAGCCGGCCGTGATGACCGCGCCGTCGACTCAGCAGGCCGCCAAGGCTGCTGCTACGGCCCCGGCTGCGAAGAAGTAATCGATGCCTTGCGAGGGGTTGCCGCGGCAACCCCTCGCAGCAAACGCATCGAGCCCAAGAATTTCGAACGATAGGATTTGAACCATGGCGATTTCGACAGGAGGAGGAGAAGGTACTCCGATGTCGGACATCAACACCACGCCCCTGGTGGACGTGATGCTGGTGCTTCTGATCATCTTCCTCATCGCGGTTCCGGTCGCGATCCAGACCATCGAAAAGCTGGAAATCCCGGTCTTCGAATCGGTCGAATCGAAGGACAAGGTGGAGAATCTCCTCCTGACCGTCAGCACGACCGATGAAGCCGGTCGCAGTGCGGGTGAGCCCGGCTTTACCGGAGCTTCGCGCAGTGGCCAGTGCAGGGTCTACTTCAACAACATCTCGGCAGTCTCTTCCGAAGAGCTTTACGACCAGGCGTTCGAACGTCTGGACGCGATCGTCCAGCGTGCTGGCGGTCCTGAAGCGATCATGGAAGACCCGGACAAGATCCCGCAGGTACACATTCGCGGTGACGTGAATGCCCCGTGGTCCTGCGTTGCCGGTGCGATCTACAACGTCCAGGCGGCGGGCTACCCCACCGTCGGGTTCATCTCGAACCCGGTCGACCCCAACGGTTGATCGCGCGGTTCGACAGAGAAGACTAGGAGTAACCCACTATGGCAATGTCAGGCGGCAAGGATGATGGCGCGCCGATGATGGAAATGAACATGACGCCGTTGATCGACGTCCTGCTCGTTCTCCTCATCATGTTCATCATCACCATTCCGGTGGCAACCCACTCGGTCGACATCGACCTGCCCCAGCCGAACCCGACCCCGCCCGACGTGATCGTCGAGCCGGAGAAGAACAAGCTGGTGCTTACGGTCGACAACCAGATCCTCTGGAACGGCAATGCCATCGATCTCGGCCAGCTGCGCACGCTTCTGGCAGAATCGACCCAGATGGCTGTCGAACCCGAACTGCAGTTCGAACCGGAAGCTCTCGCCAGCTACGATCTCGCGGCAAAGGTGCTGCAGGTGATCAAGGCCAGCGGCGTGACCAAGTTCGGCTTCGTCGGCAACGAGCGTTACCGCACTTTCGGCAAGGCTGGATAAAGCACCGGCGTAGCCGACACAAAGAAGCGGAGAAGGGGCGGAGCGATCCGCCCCTTTTTCTTTGTCCGAAAGGGGAGCGGAAGCTGCTTCTCTTTGCTTCAGGGATATGCGAGCCCGCAAGCAGCTTGCTCATCACATCATTTTGTGATGTTATTACGTCTCTCATACGGGAGTCGCATGTGCCCTACACTCACCGCCGCTGTGTCACTACGTACCGTCCGATGTCGGAATTGAACATCACGCCTTTGATAGACGTCATGCTGGTACTCCTCATCATGTTCATCATGGTCATTCCGATCGCGACGCACTCGCTACTCATTCCCCTTCCTAATGCTCCGGGCCGCTTTGAAATCCTGGAGGTCAACACGGTCCACATTGATGAAAGCGACCGGGTTTTCTGGAATGGTCTAGAGCTAGATCGCCAGGAGCTGTTGAACCAGTTGGCCAGTGCGGCGAAGAATACCGACCAGCCTCTCGTGCGCTTCGAGCCTGACGCTCGGGCCAGCTACGACAAATCAGCCAGGACGCTCGCCCTCATCAAAGATTCCGGCGTGCGAAGGTTCGCGTTCATCGGCAACGAACGATACCGGAATTTTTATGCCGAATAGGTGGAAGCGGCGCGCAGGCGCTCGGATCAGGACCAGATTTGACCACGGCGAGCCCATCAGGTGGCTCGGACTTGTACCCTTGGCCGGCATTTTCGCCATTGCCGCAGCCCTGGTTCTCCTGACCTACGGCATCACACCGCACCTGCTGACCGTCGCTTTCCCCCTGCCCGGGCCCCATGAAGCAGGCCCCCTATCTCCTCCCGTAAACCGGCTGATTATCAGGGAAAACGGGGCCCTTCTCTGGAACGGCGAGCCTGTTTCGGATCGCGACCTTGCCCTCATCCTCGACCAGCACGCCCAAATCGAGCCGCGGCCCGCTCTTCTGTTCACTCCGGATGCCAAGGCATCCTACGCGCGGGTTCTCGAGGTTCTCGGTATGGTGCGTTCGAAGGACCTGGTGGATCGATGCTTCAGGTTTTCGGAAATCTCGCGATACCGCCACTATGACCGGCCTGCGACCTTCGATACCCATGCCCCTGCCCATAGCGAAAACTGCTCGCCACTGCTGAAGCTGGATTGAAGCCCGTCAGTCCAGAATTACTTCGGCCTCGTCCAAGCGCATCGCGGCCCCCGCCAGACTCTCCGCTTCGAGCAGCAATTCATCGTCGAGCGAGCCTTGCGGGGTCGCCTCGCGTCCGATCATTACCATGACCGGCACGGCCAACGGACTGACGCGATCCAACTCGACATGGACCAGCTGCTCGGCAGCCCGGTCAAGGAGGTCGCCCAACCTTCCCACATCGGTCATCCGCGTCCGCGCATCTGCCCAGGCAGCCTCGAGCAGAACATGGTCGGGTTCGTATTTGCGCAGCACGTCATAGATGAGGTCGGTCGAAAAAGTGACCTGCTTGCCAGTCTTGCGCTTCCCGGGATGCTGACGCTCGACCAATCCACCGATCACCGCCACCTCGCGGAAGGCGCGCCGCAGCAGGTGGGAATTCTGGACCCACTCGACGAACTCATCCTGCAAGATGTCCGGCGACAAGAGCGGGGCGGGATCCTTGACCGGCTTCAACCCCCATACGGCCAGCGAATAGTCGTTGGCGACAAAGCCGCCCGGCATCAGCCCCCGGTCCTCCATACGACGCGTGATCAGCATTCCGAGGCTTTGGTTCGCGTTCCAGCCTTCGAAGGTGTAGTAGACGCTGTAGAAGCGCTTGGCGTGGGGGAAGCTCTCCACCAGCAATTGCCCCGGCCCGGGCATCTGCGAACGCCAGTCCTGGACTTCCAGCCATTCGCGGACATCGTCGGGAAACCGTCCCCAGCTGGCGCGATCGACCAGCATGGTGCGCACTCGATCGGCCAAGTGCGTGGTCAGCGGCATGCGCTGCCCGCCGTAACTCGGGATCATGGCGCTGGCCTTGGCGGCCTTTACGACCACTTCCATATCCTGCACCTTGATGACCTCGAGACTCATGCCGGCAAAGGCGAAAGTATCGCCGGGACTGAGCGAGGCGGCGAAGCGCTCCTCTACCTTTCCGAGGCTTCTCCCACCTCTTCCGCGACCTGCATTGATGCGCACGTCGAGCATCTCGGAATCGATGATGATCCCTGCATTGAGCCGGTGCCTTGCTGTCTGCTCCGGATGCGAAAGGCGCCACACACCCTTGCCGTCACGCACGATGCGCTTGAACTTGTCGTAGGCACGCAGGGCATAGCCCCCTGTCGCCACGAACTCGAGGACGCGACCCCAGACCTCCTTGTCGACCCAGGAATAAGCAAGGCTGGCGCGCACCTCTGCCAGAAGGCCGTCTTCCTGGAATGGTGCGGCACAGGCACAGGCCATGACGTGCTGTGCCAGGACATCAAGCCCGCCGGGGCGGAAATCCTCCCCGTCGCGCTGACCTTGGTCAACAGCATCCTTGGCCGCCGTCGCCTCAAGGAATTCGAAGCGATTGCCCGGAACCAGCATGGCGCGACTGGGCTGGTCGAGCCGGTGGTTGGCGCGACCAATTCGCTGGAGCAGGCGTGAGGAACCCTTGGGCGCACCCATCTGCACGACGAGGTCGATGTCACCCCAGTCGACGCCAAGATCGAGGCTGGCGGTCGCCACGAGTGCGCGCAATTCGCCACGCGCCATCGCTCCTTCGACCTTGCGGCGAGCTTCCTTGGAGAGTGAGCCGTGGTGGACGCCGATGGGCAGATTGTCCTCGTTCACATCCCACAAATTCTGGAAGATGTACTCGGCCAGAAAGCGCGTGTTGGTGAAGATCAGGGTCGTGCGGTTCTTTCGGATCTGGTCGTAAAGTTGTGGAATCGCCCAGGTCGCGGCATGCCCGCCCCAAGGGACTCGCTCTTCGTCCGGCAGGAGTATCTCGACCTCTGCCGGCGCGCCGTTCTCGCCCTCGACCAGTTCGACCGCATCTATGTCGCCCCACGGTGCCAGCCATTCGCGAAAACTCTCTGGGCTCGCGACAGTCGCGGAGAGCGCGGCGCGCCGCATGTCAGGAGCGATAGCCTGCAGGCGAGAGAGTGCCAGTGCCAGCAAGTCGCCGCGCTTGCCCGTAGCAAAGGCGTGAACTTCGTCGATGACGATGCGCTTCAATCCGCGGAACAACTCGAAGCTTTCGGGATAGGACAGGAGCAGCGAGAGGCTCTCGGGTGTGGTCAGCAGGATGTGCGGCGGCCGCTCGCGCTGGCGCTTCTTGCGGTCCGATGGCGTGTCGCCGCTGCGCGTTTCGATGCGGATCGGCAGCCCCATCTCCTCGACCGGGGTGAGGAGGTTGCGCTGGACGTCATGCGCCAAGGCCTTAAGGGGTGAGACGTAAAGTGTGTGCAGTCCCTCCGGCGGATCGCGATCCCCAAGACGCGATGGGGTAAAATCCGCCAGCGTGGGCAGGAATCCCGCCAGCGTCTTGCCAGCGCCCGTGTCCGCCACCAGCAGGGCGTGGCGACCGGCATCACTCGCCGCGAGCATTTCTACCTGATGGCGCCGGACTCGCCAGCCGCGCCCGGAAAACCAGGCAGCGATTTCCTGTGGTATGCGCTCTGGCTCCATGCCTCCCTGATATGGTATGGAGACGCCAACCAACAAGATTTGACGGGTTCCTCGAGGTCGCAACCGCAAGGGCGCATGCAGCGACGGAGGATATCCATGGGTTACGTGAAACTGGCAATCCAGGGCGAAAGCCACCTCGGCATCGTCAACACCGACCAGATTACCTACATCACACAGGGCATCTATGGTGCCTCGATTCACTTCTCATCGGGCGAATACCTCGTGTGCGACGGGGACCTCGATGAAGTGGCCGAGAAGCTCTTCGGAACCCCCCAGCCACTCAAGGTAACGGAAAGCTACCTGATCGGGCATCCAAAGCCCGACTAATCTGTCAGTGCCCGGCCTGCGGTCCGCGTTCGAGGCCGCTCAGCGCCAATTGTTCGTCGATCTGGGCGACGAGGCGATCGAGGCCTGCCTGGTTCTCGCTCTCGGCGCGCGCGACGAGGACGTCTTGCGTGTTCGAGGCGCGCAGGAGCCACCAGCCGTCGTCGGTGGTCACGCGGACACCGTCTGTCGTGTCCGCCACTGCATCGCTCTCGGCAATCCGGGCAGCGATTTCACCGATGGCGGCGAACTTGCGATCCTCGTCAACCTGGAAACGCAGCTCGGGCGTATTGACCATGGCAGGCATGGCACCGCGCAGTTCCGCGACGCTCTTGCCCAGCCTTGCAGCCGCCGCAATCAGGCGAACGCCGGCGTAAAGCGCGTCGTCGAAACCATAGTACTCGTCGGCGAAGAAGACGTGGCCGCTCATTTCCCCCGCCAGGGGTGAGGAAACTTCCTTCATTTTGGACTTAATCAGCGAGTGGCCGGTCTTCCACATCAGCGGGGTGCCGCCGCACTTCGCGACATGGTCGAACAGGGCGCGGCTCGCCTTCACGTCGGCGATGATGGTGCCGCCGCTGCGTCGTTTCAACAGGTCCTCGGCATAGATCATCAGCAGCTGGTCGCCCCAGATCACCCGACCCTGGCCGTCGATCGCGCCGATCCGATCGCCGTCGCCGTCGAAGGCCACACCGAAATCGAGGGACTTTGCGGAGACGAGCGCACGCAAATCCTCAAGGTTCGCCTCGACAGTGGGATCGGGATGATGATTGGGAAAATTGCCGTCGACTTCGGTGTAGAGAAGGTGGTGCTCGCCCGGCAGTGCCGCAACGAGCTTCTCGAGCGCAGGGCCCGCCGCGCCATTGCCCGCGTCCCAGCCGATCCGCATGGCGGAAAGAACCGCTGGGTCGATCCCGTCGAGCGCGGACAGCATCTTGGCGATATAGGCGTCCATGACATCGCGGTCCTCGACGCTGCCATTTCCGTCGGCCCACTCGCCCGCCGCGCCGCGACGACCAAGTTCCTGGATGTCGGCGCCGAAAAACGGTCGGCCCTGAAAAACCATCTTGAAGCCGTTGTAATTGGCGGGGTTGTGGCTGCCGGTTATCTGGATGCCGCCATCCACGTCCTCGGCTGAGGCTTCGGCATAGTAGAGCATCGGTGTCGGCCCCATGCCGACGCGCACGACGTCCATCCCCGAAGCGGTCAGCCCCTCGACCAGTGCATGCTCGAGCATCGGCGAGGACACGCGCCCGTCGTAACCGACCGCGACGCGCTTGCCCCCTGCCTCGCCCAGCATCGTCCCGAAACCGCGACCGATCGCGCGGGCATCGTCGGGGCCCAGCGTCTCGCCGATGATCCCGCGAATGTCGTATTCGCGAAGCACGGTGGGGTGGAAGGTGTGGGTCATCAATTCTGCTCCGGTATCTCGTAGGGCAGGTTCTCGAGCAGCAGATCGCGGGCTGCGTTGAGTTCCTGCATCGCGGCATTGGTGCCGCCCCTGTCGGGGTGAATCATTGCGGTCATGCGACGGTGCGCCTCGCGAATTTCACGCGCATCCGCGGCGGCGCTCACCCCGAGCAGCTTGCGGGCCTTGAACAGCGCCTGCGAGCGGGTGTCGGGTGTGGAGAGGTATTCCCACGGCCATTTGCCGAAGATCCAGCGGCATGCGACCGATACCAGCATGGCAATGGCTATAAGGCGGGTCATGTGGCGGGTTACTCCGGCTGGACGGCAGTGTCTCCGGGCAGTCGTAAGCCTTTGACGAGCCCGCGCAACTCCTGTCGCGCAACGAGGTGGCTGGTGCCGAGGTCGCCCAGCTGCCCTTTGTCGAGCAAGGTCAGGCCCGAGGGGAAGAGTTCGCGGTAGATCACACGCTCCGACAAGCCCTTGGCGATGCGGAAACCGACGCGCTTGGCCATCTCGTTCAACGCCTGCTCGATACGGGCCATGTTGCGCGCTTCGGTGTGACCGGTGCGGTTGCGCACGACCACCCAGTCCATCTGGCGCCGGTTCTGCTCGATACTTGCGCGGCTGCGCTTGAGGCGCGCTTCCCAGATCAACTCGGCATAGAAGGACAGTTTCTTGACCTTGAAGCTCTCGCCCTCGACCTGGCCGATGAGGTCGAAGTCGACGAAGCTGTCGTTCATCGGGGTCACCAGAGTGTCCGATGTCGTCGCCGCATGGCGCGCGAGGGGATCGTCACGACCGGGCGTATCGATGACCACGAAATCGGCTCCGGCCGCCTTGTCGGCGATGAATGCCTCGAAACCCGCTTCGTCCATTCCCTCGACCACGTGACATTCCACCGTGGGCAGGTCGATGCCGCGGCGCTTCATTGTGTCCGCGCGGTTCTCGAAATAGCGGCACATGGTTTGCTGGCGGTGATCGAGGTCGAACGCCACCACTCGTGCGCCGCGAAATGCGAGCGCAACGGCAACATGCACTGCAGTAGTGGACTTGCCCGTACCGCCCTTTTCATTGGCGAAGACGATACGGTGGGGAGCGGCGGTCATTGAAGGGTCCATGCTGTATTCGGTTGCACGGCTCCTATCCAAGCACGCCATCTGCCGCAACGCGCGGTCCGGCACGGCGGGTGACAATTCCACCGTCGCAGTTTCTCTGGCCAGCGCCCGCCCCGCCTCCTATGCGTCGGCCCGAAGCGGACTTGGGAGAGCGACGCTGATTACCGTTACGAAGCTGGACGAATTGCGCCGCGAGACTGACGCGCTGAAAGGATCGGGTACACTCGCCCTCGTCCCGACGATGGGCGCACTGCACGAAGGCCATCTGACCTTGGTGCGTGAGGCGCGCGCAAAGTCTGACCACGTCGCGGTTTCGATCTTCGTCAATCCACGCCAGTTCGGTGCGGGCGAGGACCTCGATTCCTATCCGCGCCAGCTTGAGCGCGACGCCAAGTTGCTCGCGCGCGAGGGCGTGGCCCTGCTCTGGGCACCGACACCGGGAGAGGTCTATCCCGAGGGCTATGCCACCAGCATCTCGGTCAGCGGGGTAAGCGAGGGCCTGTGCGGGGCTTCCCGGCCGGGCCATTTCGACGGCGTTGCCACCGTCGTGTGCAAACTGTTCAACCAGGTCCGCCCCGACATGGCATTTTTCGGCGAGAAAGACTGGCAGCAGTTGGCCGTCATCCGGCGCATGGCGCGCGACCTCGACCTCACACTCCCTCATGCCGATGCCATCCATGGAGTTGGGATCGTGCGCGAACCCGATGGCCTCGCGATGTCGAGCCGAAATGCTTATTTGTCGCAGGAGCAGCGCGTGCAGGCGGCAGGCCTTTCCGCCGCCATGCGCGAGGCAATCGCACGGATCGCCAAGGGCGTAGACGCAGGGGAAACGATTACCGACCTCAAGGCCGCCATCATCGCCGCGGGCTTCGAGACAGTCGATTATGCCGAGCTTCGCGATGCCGATTCGATTGCTCCGCTGTCGAGCCCGAATGGCAATGCTCGCCTGTTTGTCGCAGCCCGGATCGGGGGTACGCGCCTTATCGACAATATGGCGGTGTGAGAGCGTCCCCATTTCATGGGAATTGCCTCGTGTTAACGTTTCCGCCAGAGCGGCTGCACGTCGAAGCTGGCTGGCTACGCCGGCCCTTCGGAGTCGCAATGATCGGGCGCGATGCGCGAAAGCGTTTCGCGCCCGATTTGCGTCCGGAACGATGGAAAATGGTGGAGCGGGTAAGGGGAATCGAACCCCTCTAGCTAGCTTGGAAGGCTAGTGCATTACCACTATGCTATACCCGCCCGGCGAGGTCCTTGAGGCACCCGCGAACTAGCGCGCCAATGCCATTGCAGCAGGCGCATCGTCAACCGCTCATCTCAACCACCGGAAATCTATTCCTCGGCTGGTTCGGCCAGGGTTTCGGCCAGCGTCGGTTCCTCTACCACCGGTTTGGGATCCGGGCTTCCAATGTGGATGTCGACGCGCCGGTTGGCGGCGCGCCCTCTTTCATTGGGCGAGCCATCGGGCAGGGCGTTGGGCGCCACCGGGTTCTGTTCGCCGAAGCCGATCACGGTGATACGCGATTCGGCGATGCCGTTCTCGACCAGGAACGCCTTCACCGCCTCGGCGCGCTCGATCGAGGCCCTCATGTTGCTTGCGTCGCTACCGCCCGAATCACTGTGGCCGCGAAGGATGATGGGCCAGTCCATCGCCGCCTGCGGTGACTGGGCGACGGTGGCGATATCTGCGCGCGCCTGCTCGTCCAGTTCGACGCCCTCCTCGAACCGGACTGTCGTGTCGAGCGGCGCAGGCGCAACCGCTTCTGCACCGCCGATCGGCTCGACCTGGAATTCGGGGCGGAAGATCGACTTGCCAGTTCCCGATGCTGTCGCTTCCGGTTCGGGTGCGGGATCACGATCGCCGCACGATACGACAATCGTTGCAAGTAGGGTGACGGCAATGGCCGCTGTTGTGCTGGCTCGACGCGAAGTCATGCGTTCTCTCCTGCGGGACGTTGCTTCTGCTTCTTGCTCGCACGCTTCGCAGCGACCTCGCCGGGGGTGCGTCGCTGCGGCGGGGAGAAGCTGACGATGGTGTCGCCGGCACGCGGTTCGGGGTGCGCGGCGTGGGTAAAGAAGCGGATCGTGCCGTCGTGCCTGACCAGCAGCAGCATGTTCGCGGCATCGGGCAGTCGCTGTTGCGCCGCTTCGAACCCGAATTCGTCGGACAGCTTAGTCTTGCGGAAGACCCAACCCTGCGCCTGGCGCTCGTTGACGTCTTCGACACCGAAACCGGATTCGAACAGGGCCCTGCCGCGAATGCTGTTGGGAAGCGTGTGCCGATCCCTGTCGTCGACCGATTCGCCCAGCTGGAAGACCCGGTCTCGCCCGATCTCGTAGGCAAACTCGTTGCAAACGAGCGCATTGTAGGCCTCGTTCTCGGTCGCCGCTACGAGGACCGAGTAGGGCGTCAGGTCGAGATTGTGCTCGGTCGCCTCGTTGAGAATCTCGCCGTGATAAAACGGCAGTCCTTTCTGGCGTGCAGGGGCCAGACGTTGCCAGCTCGAATCGACGACCATGACCGGCGTTTCCATCTCGCGCAGCATGTCCGCGAGCGCATTCGTCCAGGGCGTGCTGCCGACGATGATCATGCCCGGACGGTTGCTGCCCTTGATCTTGAGCAGGCGGGCGACAAGGTCGATGGTGAAACCGTGTGCCACGATGGTAGCCACAACCACGGCAAAGCTAAGACCGATGAGCGCGCGCCCGTCGAAGCCGATATCGGCAAGGCGCAAGGCAAAGAGGCCGGAGATCGCAACGAGGACGATACCTCTGGGGGCGATCCAGGCGAGGAACAGGCGCTCGTTCCACGGGACCGAACTGCCGAGCAACGACAGCAGGATCGTCGCCGGGCGCACCACGAAGAGCAGGGCGAGCAGGAAGAGCCCGAAGCTCCAGTTGAGATAGGCGAGATCGGCGAATTCGAGGCTCGCCGAAAGCAGGATGAACAGCCCCGAGATGAGCAGGACGGCCACGTTCTGCTTGAACGGGTGGATGCTGCGGAGCGACTGGACGTTCATGTTCGCGAGCGCGATGCCCATCACGGTCACTGCGACAAGTCCGGCCTCGTGCTCGATCGTGTTGGAGAAGACAAAAACGACGATGACCGTTGTCAGCAGCACGGGCACCTTGAGGTATTCGGGCACGGCTCCGCGCGGGAAGGACCAAGCGATCGCCGCCGCTGCGACATAGCCGATGATGCCTGCGATGATCGCGGCGAGGATCAGCGGCGGAACTACCTCGAAAAGACCGGCATCGGGGAATTCGGCGATGCGGCGGAAGTATTCATAGGCCACGACGGCGCAGAGTGCCCCGAGCGGGTCGTTGACGATGGCCTCCCACTTGAGGATCGCCGCCGGACGGGGCTGGACCGAGGATTGGCGCAGCAGCGGCATGACCACCGTCGGGCCGGTTACGACAAGGATGCCTGCAAACAGGATTGCCACCGGCCATTCCAGCCCCCCGATCGAATGGGCCGCGAGCGAGCCGAACAACCAGCCGAGCGGGACGCCAAAAATGACGAGGCGCCATACGCCATCGCCGGCATGGCGAAGTTCGCGGAAATCGAGGCTGAGACCGCCTTCGAAAAGGATCAGCGCAACGCCGATGGCGACCATCGGTTCGAGCAGGTCACCAAAAGCGTGCTCGGGACTGAACAAACCAAGGATAGGACCGGCGAGAAAGCCTGCCGCAAGCATCAGCACGATCGCGGGCCAACCGGTGCGCCACGCAAGCCATTGTGCCCCGATGCCGAGCATGCCGACCATTGCGATGACGAGTGTCTGTTCCATTAGCCCCTTGGATCGCCCGCGCCCGATCCCGCGAGCGCCCTATTCCCCCAACGCACGACCGGGGCGATTTTTCCCGAAAGCGCGCGTCAGTCGCCCTCAAACTCCATCAGCGCGTGGACTTCGACCCCATTCGCACGCAGCAGGCTCCCTCCGCCGAGATCTGGAAGGTCGATCACGAAGGCCGCCAGCGCCACCTCCGCCCCGGCCTGGCGCAGCAGCTTTGTCGCGGCAGACGCTGTGCCACCGGTAGCGAGCAGGTCATCGACGATGGCGACGGGTTGCCCATTGGTTACCGCACTCGGATCCATCTCGAGCCGGTCCAGGCCATATTCGAGTTCGTAATCCACGCCGATCGTGTCGCATGGCAGCTTGCCCGGCTTGCGGATCGGGAGGAACGGCAGGCCGAGGCGTGCGGCAACCGCCGCCCCGAATATGAACCCGCGTGCCTCCATTCCAGCGATAGCCGACGCGCCCGCGACCCTTTCACCCAGCCACTCGACCGTCGCTGCGAACCCTTCTCCGTGACCGATCAGCGTGGTGATGTCGCGGAACTGGATGCCCGTCTTGGGAAAGTCGGGAATGGTACGCACGAGCGCCTTGAGTTCGGCGGGGGTCAAATCGCGTCTCCCGGAAAAGGAAGCGCCCCTCGCATCCCGGAGGATGGAGGGGCGCTATTTGTTTGCTTGGAAAGCAGGATCAGCCGCGCTTCTTGGGCTTCACCGCCGCCCAGATCTGCTGCTTCGACAGGTAGGCAAGAACCGTCGCGAAGAGCAGGAAGATCAGCACCGGCCAGCCGGTCTGCTTGCGCTTCACCAGCGAGGGTTCGGCAGTCCAGGTGAGGAAGGCCGAGACGTCCTTCGCCATCTGCTCGACCGAGGCGTCGGTGCCGTCGTCATAGGTGACCGCACCAGCCGAAAGCGGCGGGGCCATGGCCAGCCCGAGGTTGGCGAAATACGGGTTGTAGTGGCCGGTCGGCGAAAGCGCGAAGTCGGGGAATTCCTTCTTCAGCTCGGCCGGGATCTCCTGATAACCGGTCAGCAGCGAGGTGACATAGTTCGAGCCATCATGGCGCGCCTTGGTGATCAGCGAAAGATCGGGCGGAATGGCGTTGTTGTTGGCCGCAGCGGCAGCAACTGCATTGGGGAAGGGTGACGGGAAATAGTCGGTCGGCAGGCCCGGACGCGTGGTCGCTTCGCCGGTTGCCGGATCGACACCGGGGACCTGCTTCGAGGCAGCGAACGCCTTAACCTGGCTCTCGTCATAGCCGATCGCTTCGAGGTCGCGGAACGAGACGAACTTCAGGCTGTGGCAGGCCGAGCAGACTTCGTTGTAGACCTTGAAGCCGCGCTGCAGCTGCTGGACGTCCCACTTGCCGAACGGCCCGTCGAACGACCAGGCGTACTTGTTCGGATGCTTGTGAAACTCGTGCTCTGCCGTGGCGGGCTTGAGTTCGCCTTCCTGGATGACAGCGGTGGCGCCGGTCACGAAGGCCCACAGAACGGCAACCGTAAAGCCGATGCCGACGAGGATAGCTACGAGGCGGATGCTGAGGAGTTTGCTCATTATCTCAAGTCTCTCTTTCTCGCTCAGACCGCCGGCTTGGCGTTTTCGCCAAGCACAGCCTTGTCGTCAGAGCCGAGAACGGCTTCGGTTATCGAATAGGGCAGCGGTTCCGGCGTTTCGATCTGCGAGATGATCGGCAGGATCACCAGGAAGTGCAGGAAGTAGTACGCGGTCGCGATCTGGCTGAGCATGACATAGGGCTCTTCGGCCGCGGCGCCGCCGCAGTAGAACAGCACCGCCATGGTCGGGATGAGGCCGAACCAGAAGAACTTGCGGAACAGCGGGCGGTAGTGGCCGCTGCGCACCGGCGACTTGTCGAGCCAGGGCAGGAAGAACCACATCAGGATCGCGCTG
This sequence comes from Qipengyuania sp. RANM35, assembly GCF_041021145.2. Lineage (NCBI taxonomy): Bacteria > Pseudomonadati > Pseudomonadota > Alphaproteobacteria > Sphingomonadales > Erythrobacteraceae > Qipengyuania > Qipengyuania sp. RANM35. The sequence goes on from NZ_CM196433.1 coordinate 2,438,875, forward strand.
AACATGGCGAGCACGCCCATCAGTTTCGCGGGGATGAAGAAGAAGTCCGCGGTGAAGGCGCGCAGGATCGCGTAGAACGGCCAGAAGTACCATTCGGGGACGATGTGTGCCGGGGTCGAGAGCGGGTTCGCCTCGATGTAGTTGTCCGGGTGGCCGAGGTAGTTCGGCAGGAAGAACACCAGCGCGAAATACAGCAGCAGTGCCACGCCGAGGCCGAAGCCGTCCTTCGCGGTGTAGTACGGGTGGAACGGGATCGTGTCGGATTCCTGCTTCACTTCCACGCCGGTCGGGTTCGACGAGCCGGGGATGTGCAGCGCCCAGATGTGCAGGATCACTACGCCTGCAATCACGAAGGGCAGCAGGAAGTGGAGGCTGAAGAAGCGGTTGAGCGCGGCGTTGTCGGGCGCATAGCCGCCGAGCAGCCAGACCTGGATCGGCTCGCCCACCAGCGGGATCGCGCCGAACAGGCCGGTGATGACCTTAGCGCCCCAGAAGCTCATCTGGCCCCAGGGGAGGACGTAACCCATGAAGGCGGTGGCCATCATGAGCAGGAAGATCACGACGCCGAGCAGCCAGATCATCTCGCGCGGGGCCTTGTACGAGGAATAGTAGAAGCCACGGAAGATGTGCAGGTAAACGACGATGAAGAAGAAGCTGGCACCGTTGGCGTGGGCATAGCGCATCAGCCAGCCCCAGTTGACGTCGCGCATGATGTGCTCGGTCGTCGCAAAGGCGACCTGCGCGTTGGCGGCATAATGCATCGCCAGGACCACGCCAGTGACGATCTGCAGCACCAGGAAGAAGCCGGCAAGAACGCCGAAATTCCAGAAGTAGCTGAGATTGCGCGGAACCGGGTAGCCGGCGCCGATGGCGTTATAGACCAGCCGCGGCAGGGGCAGCTTCTCGTCCATGAACTTCATGAACGGAGTGGTCGGGGTGTATTCCTTGGCCCAGGGAAAGCTCATGGTCTCTTCTCTTCTCTAAGCTCAGCCGACCTGGATGACGGTGTCGGAGGTGAACTCGTATTCCGGCACTTCGAGGTTCTTCGGTGCAGGACCCTTACGGATGCGGCCGGCGGTGTCGTAGTGCGAACCGTGGCACGGGCAGAAATAGCCGCCGAACTCGCCCTTCACCTCGCCCTCGGCAGCGCCGAGCGGGACGCAGCCCAGGTGGGTGCAGACGCCCATGGTGATGAGCATGTCCTTGTGGCCTTCCTTGGTCCGCTCTTCCAGCGTCTGCGGGTCGCGCAGGCTGCTGGTGGCGACCGCTTCGGCAGCGGAAATTTCGGCCGAGGTAAGGCGGCGGACGAACAGCGGCTGCTTGCGGAACACCGCCTTGATCGCCTGGCCCGGCTGGATCGCCGACACGTCGACCTCGGTCGAGCTCGCGGCGAGCACGTCCTTGGAAGGTGCCATCTGGCTGACCAGCGGATAGACGACCGCGAGGCCGCCGATTCCGGCAGCGCTGACGGCTGCAATATCGAGAAAGTCGCGGCGGCGGATGCCGTCGTCGGTCACGCCTGCCGTTTCGGGAGTTGCGGTTGCAGCGGTGTCTGCCATCAGCGCGTTGCCTTGCCTGCCTGTTACCTGCGCCCCTGCCCGAGGACCGGGCGCGACGCTTTGTGCGATTACCAGTCCGGAGCCGGGACCGATTGCCGCCCTGCCATCTATGCAGAATGCGCGAAAGCCCCCGGTTACCCGGTTTGGTCCGGGCCTCTAGCGGCTATGCGACAGGTTGCCAACAGCCATTTTGGCCCCTTCCACCGCGTTCGCACCGTTACTGCGGCAGGGCAATCACACTGACCTGCCGCCCACCCGTATCCTCTCCCCGGTGGGTAGCCCTGCGGAAGGAGAAGAATCGGCCAGGATCCGCATAGGTGTCGAGCGCAAGGTCCTCTACCGCACCAACGCCCGCGCGTTGCAGGCGATGGACGACATAGGCCGGCAGGTCGAACTGCCAGTGGCCCTCGCGGCCCTCGTGGAAGAAACGGGCGTCGCTCGCTTCGAATTGTCGGCGGAAGCCGTCATCGACCTCGTAGCTTGCCAGTGCGATCGTCGGCCCCACCGCAGCGCGGATTCGGTCGGCGCGCGCGCCTAGCGCCTCCATCGCGGCAACGGTCGCCTCGAGGACGCCCCCATGCGCCCCGCGCCATCCCGCATGTGCCGCCCCGACGACCTGCGCCGAAGGATCATGGAACAGGACGGGCGCGCAATCGGCAGTCACGATCGACAGGACGAGGCCGGGGCGAGCCGTTACCAGCGCATCGGCCTCCGGAGGAACCTCCCACGGCGCGACCACCGTCATGACATCGGGCGAGTGGACCTGCTTGGCCCTGACGAGTTCAGAGCCGGGCAGCACGTCATCCGCCTCCAGCCCTTCGCGGGTCGAGAACCCGTGCGGGACCCCGCCGAGCAGGGCAGAGCGGATGATCTCAGCCAAGCGAACGGGTGACCTGTTCGAATGTGTCGCGAGACAGTTTCGGGGCGGCGGCGATTCGCTCCAGCTGTTCGCGCATCATCGCCGCGCGCTTGGGTTCGATCCTCCGCCAGCGACCGAGCGGGGGAACGAAACGCGCCGCGGTCTGCGGATTGATCGGATCGAGTTCGAGGATCAGGTCGGCGATCATCCGGTAGCCCTCGCCATCGGGGGAATGAAAGTGGTGGGGAGTGCCAGCGAAGGCCATGTAGAGCGACCGCACGCGGTTGGGGTTCTTGAGGGTGAACTCCGGATGATCGCGAAGCGCCTTGACGTGCTCGATCGCATTGGGGTGGAGCGAGGACGCCTGGAGCGAGAACCACTTGTCGATGACCAGCGCATTGCCCTCGTAGCGGTTGTAGAAGTCGAGCAGGCGCCCGGTACGCTCGGCACTGTCGATGCCGGTAAGGACCATGAGCGCGCCCTGGCGATCGGTCATGTTGTCGGCATTGTCGTACTGGTGCGCGGCCAGTTCGACCGCCTTGGCCGGATCGCTGGCGGCAGCGAAGGCGAGGACCAGCGTCTTGACCTTGCGCGCACCCCGCGAGGCGAGGTCGAGCGAATAGGGTGCCTTTTCCGCCCGGTCGTAGAGGGCGTGGAATTCGTCCCGCAGTTCCTTGCCCAGGAAAGCTTTCAGGGCCTCGCGCTCCTCGTGGATGCGGGTCGGATCGGCGACCAGCATCTGCTCGGCGAGATAGGACTGGCTGGGCAGCGTCATCAGCTCGCCGCGCATCAGGTCGTCGAGCGATTCATCGACCAGCACCGCGCCCATTGCCCGTGCGATGTCGGCCTGCGCCGCAATGCGCTCGTTCTCGCCGAGCTCGCCCGAAACAGCAGCGACGAGGTGGCCACCCATCAGTTCCTGCATAGCTTCGTAGCGGGCGAATGGGTCATCGTCCTTGGCGGCGAGGAAAACGAGGTCTTCGCGCGACGCGCTGCGTTCGATGGTGACAGGGGCGGAGAAGGTACGGTTGATCGACAGTACCGGTGCCTCGGCGAAACCGTCGAAGGCGAATGTATCCTCGGACTTGTCGAGTACCACCAGTTGCTCGCCGCGATGCGTGCCGCTGGCACGGTCGAACAGCGCGATCTTGAGCGGGATCGGCATCGGCCGCTTGCTGTCCTGCCCCGGCGTCGGCGGGACATGCTGTTTCAGCGTCAGCTTTGCCGTCTCGCCCGAATGGTCAAGCGCCGCGGTTACCTTGGGCGTGCCGGCCTGCGAGTACCACAGGCGGAATTGCCCGAGGTCGAGGCCCGCACCATCCTCGATCGACTTGACGAAATCCTCGCAGGTCGCGGCTTCGCCGTCGTGGCGCTCGAAATAGAGGTCGGTCCCTGCGCGGAACCGCTCCTCGCCCGCCATGGTGCGCATCATGCGGATGACCTCGGCGCCCTTGTTGTAGACGGTGGCGGTATAGAAGTTGTTGATCTCGCTGTACGAATCCGGACGGATCGGGTGGGCGAGCGGCCCCGAATCTTCGGGGAACTGGACCCCGCGCAGGACGCGCACGTCCTCGATCCGCTTCACTGGTGCGCTGCCCATGTCCTGGCTGAACAGCTGGTCGCGCAGCACGGTGAAGCCTTCCTTCAGGGAAAGCTGGAACCAGTCTCGGCAGGTGATGCGATTGCCCGACCAGTTATGGAAGTATTCGTGGCCGATGACCCCCTCGATCCCGTCATAGTCGCCGTCGGTGGCGGTCTCGGGGTCGGCAAGGACGTATTTCGTGTTGAAGACGTTGAGGCCCTTGTTCTCCATTGCGCCCATGTTGAAGTCGCTGACAGCGACGATGTTGAACAGGTCGAGGTCGTATTCGCGACCGAAGGTTTCCTCGTCCCACTTCATCGAGCGCTTGAGGCTTTCCATGGCGTGCTCGGTGCGTTCGAGATCGCCGTCGCGCACCCACACGTTAAGTTCGACCTTGCGCCCGTTCATGGTGGTGAAGCTGTCGCTGCGCGCGACAAGGTCGCCCGCCACGAGTGCGAAGAGATAGGACGGCTTGGGCCAGGGGTCGTGCCACTCGGCCCAGTGGTTCTCGCCTTCCTCACCCGTTGCCGTGCGGTTGCCGTTGCATAGCAGGATCGGGAACTGCACCTTCGGTCCGCTCATCCGCACCGTGTAGGTCGAGAGCACGTCGGGCCGGTCGGGGAAGAAGGTGATGCGGCGGAAGCCCTCCGCCTCGCACTGGGTGCAGAGCATGCCGTTCGAGGCATACAGCCCCATCAGCTGCGAATTGGCCGCCGGCGAAATCTCGGTGACGATGCGCAAGGCATGGCTGTCGCCGGGGAGCGTGACGACGAGGTCGTCGCCATCCATCATGTACCCTTCGCATGTCTCGCCGTCGCACTGCAATTCCCTGACCGTCAGCCCATCGCCGTTTAGACGGATCATCGGCGTGCGTTCGGCGGCGGGATTGCGCTCCACCTTCAGCGTCGCGACCACGCGCGTCAGCTCGAGGCCGAGTTCGAATTCGATGTGCACTTCGGGCACCACCCATCCGAAGGGCGTGTAATCCTCGCGCCTGATGATCGCAGGCTTGTGCGGTTCGGTCGCGGCATCGGCCATCTCGGGGTTGCCATCGGGGGTTGCGGGGGTGCGGGCGATATCCATGGAATTCCTGTCGTGAAGTGCGGCGCTTGCTCTGTCATTCAATACAACGCCCGTCGAGCCTTCGCGTTCACTTGTCGTGCAGATGGCTGCGCTCGATTGACAGATTCCCGCGATCGTCGCAGCGATGCGCACCAAGGGAGGGTTACTTTTGACCATGATGATCGACTTGCTGGCCGCCGCGAGCGGTTCATTCGACGTGGAAGCCGCAACACGCGCCTACCTCGACACTCTGCAGGGTCCCGCGCGGGCGCAGTCCGATGCCTATTTCGAGGGCGGCTACTGGCTGATCCTGTGGGGCACGCTGGTCGGCATCCTTGCCGACTGGCTCCTACTGCGCTTCCGCCTCGCGGCCAAGTTCCGCGATATCGGCGAGCGGCTGAGCAAGCGGCGCTGGGTGGTCACCGGCGTCACCGCGCTGCTCTACACTCTGGTGGCAACGATCATAGTGCTACCGTGGACGATCTACACCGGCTTCTTTCGCGAAAAGCAGTACGGCCTGCTCGACCAGGGTTTCGGCGCGTGGGGCGGCGAGCAGCTGATGAACCTGGGCATCGAACTCCTTATCGCGCCCCTGCTGGTCATCGCGATCTACGCGCTCATCCGCCGCGCCCCGCGCAGTTGGTGGCTATGGGCGACGGGCGTGATCGGTGCCTTCATGATGGTCGGCATGGTGCTTGGCCCGGTGTTCATCGCACCGCTGTTCAACGACTACACCGAGATGCAGCCCGGGCCGCTGCGCGACAGGATCGAAGCGGTCGCGGCGAAATACGACATTCCGGCCGAGCACATCTATGTCTTCGACCAGTCGAAGCAGCACAAGCGCATTTCCGCCAATGTCTCCGGCCTTGGTCCGACGATCCGCATCTCGCTCAACGACAACCTGCTCGAGCGCACCAGCGAGCCTGAAATCCTCGCCGTGATGGGTCACGAGATGGGGCACTACAAGCTCAACCACGTGTGGTGGATCGTCGGCATCTATCTCGCGATCTTTGCGGCAGGCCTGTTCATTGCCAGCCGCGTGGCACCGATGCTGATCGCGCGTCATGGCGAGCGCTGGGGCGTTCGCGACATTGCCGATCCGGCGTCGCTCCCGATCCTTGCGATCTGTTTTTCCGCATGGATGTTCCTGATGACCCCGGCGACCAACTCGCTGGTTCGCATCGCGGAGAGCAAGGCCGATGCCTTCGGTCTCGAGGCGGCGCAGGAGCCGGACGGTTTCGCCAAGGTCGCGATGCGCCTGTCCGAGTACCGCAAGATCGAACCCGGTCCGCTGGAGGAAGTCCTGTTCTTCGACCATCCGAGTGGCGCAACCCGCGTGCGCATGGCGATGGAGTGGAAGGCGCAGCACGTGAAGGATCCGCAGATCGTCGTTCCCGAAGAGGGCTACCTCGACATCGAATGATGCGGCTCTTCGTCTTCGGCCTCGGCTACACCGCCTCGCGCATTGCCACGGCGATGCGCGAGTGTGGCTGGAGCGTCGATGCGACGGGCAGCGCGGGGAACATCGACTTCGACGACGAAGACGCGGTCCTGGCGGCGCTTTCCGGCGTCAGCCATGTGCTGAGTTCCGTCCCGCCATCGGCTGACAGCGACCCTGTCCTCGACCGCTACGGAAGGGCGCTGGAAGGCAAGTGGCTCGGCTACCTCTCGTCCACCGGCGTCTACGGCGATGCTCGCGGCGCATGGGTGGACGAAGCTTCGCCAACCGGAACCGGCCGCAGGACCGCACGTGCCGAATGCGACGCGCGCTGGCTCGATGCTAGGGCGCGCGTGTTTCGCCTGCCCGGCATCTATGGTCCGGGTCGAAGCGCGCTCGACCGCGTGCGTGAAGGCAAGGCGCACCGTATCGACGTGCCGGGGCAGGTCTTCAGCCGGGTGCACGTCGACGACATCGTCTCCTGCGTCCTCGCGGCAATCGAGGGCGATGCGGCGGTGGGCGCCTACAATCTCGCGGACGACCTGCCGACCAGCCAGAACGCAGTTATCGAGGAGGCCTGCCGCCTCCTCGGCATGACGCCGCCGCCCTTGCAGACGATGGACGAAGCCGACCTCTCGCCCATGGCGCGCGGCTTCTATGCCGAGAACCGACGGGTGGCGAACGGCAAGGCGAAGCGGGCGCTCGGATGGCGGCCTCGATTTGCGACCTACCGCGAGGGCCTGACCGAAATCATGGCTCGGGAGTAGCGCGGCGCGGCGGCGGATTGCGTGTGCGCATCGCCACCACCATGCCGATCACGGTGATGACCGCACCTGCAATCGGCAGCGGGCCCCAGATGAAGCCTTCGAACATGGTCGACAGGATCATCGCCACCACCGGCACCACCACCGATGAATAGGCAGCCTTCCCAGCGCCGACCTTGCGCACGAGGCCGTAGTAGAGCGGGAAGGTCACCACCGATCCGGCAATGCCGAGGTAGAGAATGCCGAGACCGTAGGCCGGGCGCGGGTCGAATTGCGGCGGACCTTCGGTCAGCAATGCGAAGACGGCATTGATCGCAACTCCGCAAAGCATCGACCATGCGAGCAAGGTGAGCAGCGGCTGGCGCTTCGCCCCTTCGGTCGCCTGGAGAATGTTGGCCGTGCTCGCAGATAATATGCCGCCGACACACAATGCGGCACCGGTCAGCACCTCACCCAGCGTTGCCGGTGATGCGCGATATTCCTGCGCGAAGAGCATGGCGACGCCGACCGCAGCGATGCTCGATCCGATGACGAATTCACGCCGGATCGGCTGGCCAAGGAAGATGCGGCCCAGCACTGCGTTTGGCACCACCAGCAGCGCGAAGATCACCGCGACCAGACCCGAGGTGACGTACCCTTCGGCGCGGTAGACGAAGCCGAAATTCATCGAGAACTGGAAGATGCCGAGCGCGACCACGAAGGGCCAGCCACCGGGAGCGAGACGGAAGGGTTCGCCGCGCACGCGGGCGAGGAGGAACATGCCCGCAGATGCCACGATGAAGCGGTAGGCAATCGACCAGCCCGGCGGGACGGAGGAAATCTGGTCGCGGATCACGAGCCAGGTGCCGCCCCATATGAAGCTCACCAGCAGGAAAGCGCCGAGGTTTCTGGGGGCGAGCAGGCTCTCGCCGTCGGGACTGGCGCTCATAGGTTGCCGATCGCAGCGGAAAGCGCGCGGGCATGGTCCTCGCGCGTGTTCCAGGCGGTTACGAAGCGGGCCGCATCATCGCCCCAGTCGTAAAAGCCGAAGCCCTGCGCGCGCAGTGTCTCACGCTCGGTGGGCGTACAGCGGACGAAGAGTTCGTTGGCCTCGACCGGGTGCATCAGGCGCTCGCCACAGGCGCTGGCAATCTCCGCCGCGGCGGCGTTAGCTGCGCGGGCATTGGCGAGCCACAGGTCACCGTCGAGCATGGCGTGGATTTGCGCCGCGAGATAGCGACCCTTTGATTGCAGGTGCCCGGCCCGCTTGCGCCGATAACGCGCGACATCGGCCAGAGCGATGTCGAAGAAAACGATCGCTTCGGCGCTCATCCCGCCATTCTTGACGAAGCCGAAGCTCAGTGCGTCGACCGGTCCCGCAGCTTCAGCGGCCGAACAGCCCAGGAAGGCCACCGCATTGCCGAAACGCGCGCCGTCCATGTGGAGGCCCAGCCCGCGCGCCTTGCCGATTTCGGCAATGGCGACGACTTCTTCCGGCCGGTAGCTGCGCCCGTATTCGCTCGCCTGGGTGATCGAGATCGCGTGCGGCTGCACCTGGTGGACGTCATCGCGGATGGGGTCGATGACTGCGCGGATCGCTTGCGGAGTGAGCTTCGCTCCCTCGCCTTCGGCCAGCAGCAGCTTGGCGCCGTGGAGGTAGAATCCGGGTGCCCCGCCCTCGTCCATCTCGATATGCGCCTCGCGGTGGCAGACCACGCCGCCGTGCGGTTGCACCATGGTCGCGAGCGCGAGGCAGTTGGCCGCGGTCCCCGTTGCCACCCACAGCACCGCGCAGTCACGCCCGAATAGTGCGGACATGCGTTCGTCGAGACCCGCGCTGATCGCATCGCCGTCATAGGGAGAATCGGGCGCGTCTGCTGCGCGCATGGCGTCCCACAAGGCGGGATGGACGGTGGCGGCGTTGTCGGACAGAAACAGCATGGAACGCGCATAACGGGGCGTGCATTTGTTGCACAGAAAGGATTTCTGCATGAGCGACAGCACCGAGATTACCGTCGAGCGCAAGGAACACGGCAGCAGGGGCGCCTACGTTATCCACCTGCCCGGGGTAGAGCACCAGGCCAAGCTGACCTGGGTGGAGCGCGACGGAGTGCGTCACGCGGATCACACCTACGTTCCCGACGAGATGCGCGGCCAGGGCATTGCCGGTAAGCTCGTCGACGCGCTGGTCGCCGACGCGCGCGAGCAGGGCTTCAAGATCGCTCCCGAATGCTCCTATGTCGTGGCCGCGTTCAAGCGCCACCCAGAGTGGGCAGACCTACGCGCCTGACAGGATCTCCGGGGAGGCTCCCTCCGACAGTTCGGAAAAATCGGTCGTGGCGATGCTGGCGAGAATGACCCTGCGCCATTCGCGGGCATGGTCGACGTCGACCGCCTCGATCGCGAAGTGGCCGCCGGCGAGTCCGAGCGAGAGTTTCGCATAGCCGCGCCTTCGCGCGATCGGCCCCTGCACGATTTCCACCGATTGCAGCTTCGTCCGCGAACCGATGGTGAGTTTCGGCGCCAGCCAACCATGCCGCGAATAGAGATATCGCCCGGTCATTGCGTGACGGTCGAACCGGTGGAGGTAGTATTGGCGCACGGCCGAAAAGACCCCGGCCCCGAGCGGCAGCAAGGCTGCCCATTGCCATGGGGAAAACATCGCTACCGGAATGGCCACAAGGCCCAGGATGGCGAAATCGAGCACGGCGGCATCGAAGCTGGCCTTCGCACTGCGGCCTGCCCACTGGAGGCTTTCGCCCGGCAATGCGAAGCCGGTCGTTTCCACGATCGGCGCGATTTCCTCCATCTGCGCGAAGGGCGCCGCCTCGTGGTTGGCCGAGGCGCTGTCGCTGGCGAGGCTGACGACGCCCAGAGCGTGCCAGCCGAAGAGACGCCGGATGAAACCCGTCTTCACCGTCAGCGCCTGCACGCGGTGAACCGGCATAACCACATCGGTGCGGGTGAACATGCCACGGCGACGGCGCAGGCCCTTGGCGGTCCGCTCGAGCCGGAAGCCCCATTCACGCAGGGCCGTCCGCGTGACGCCGGTAACAGTGCCGACCAGGAGGAGGGAGATGGTTGCTGCGATCGCCGCAAGGGCTTGCGCCGCGAAGCCCAGCTCGGCGAGCCAGTGGCCCGGTCCCGAGAGCGCATTGCGCCATGCGCGCACATCCCAGATCTCGAAGGGCAGGAGGAAGTCGAACTGCTGCGCGGCACCGAAAACCACTGCCACCACGGCCAAAGAGAATTCGAACAGGCCGAAGGTCAGCACCCGCTTCGGCGACATTGCGAAGAGCAGTTCGGTGGGTTCTTCGACCTGCTCCGCCTCGGCATCGACAAGCGCGGCCCCGCCATCGCGGCGCGCGCGTACCAGCTCACGCAGGCGCTCGCCCTCGGTCTCGCTGAGGTAGGCGAGCTTGAGGTCGTCGCCTCCGCTTGCCCCGGTTTCGAACTTGACCTCGGTCAGGCCGAATAGGCGTGGGATGAATTTCTGCTCGAGGCTGACGTCCTGGATGCGTTCGTAAGGAACCGAGCGCGCTGTTCGCGACAGCAGCCCGCTCTCGACCCTGATGTCGCTCTCGCGAACGGCATAGGTGAGGCGGGTCCAGCGCAGATAGGCGATCGCAAAATTGGCGCCTACCACCGTCACGACGATGGGCAGGAAATAGAGCGCCCAGTCGCCGACGTCGCCCTTGTCGAAGATCGTCGCCGAAGCAAAGGCGATCGGCACCACCAGCTGGGTGAGCATGGTCGCGGCCTTCACCGCGAAGGTGCGCGGATCGGTCCGCATGGGCTGGTCGGTGGAAACGTCCCTCACTGCGTGTCGCGCCGGATCGCCGAACGGATGTCCTCGCGCATGGCCATCGCATCCCCGCGTGCGAGACCTGGCAACGAGACCGAGGCGTTGTGGGTCCCTGCCGTGTGCACGGTCAGCGTGGCGAGATGGAAGGCGCGTTCGAGCGGTCCCTGATTGACGTCAATGTGCTGCACCCGGCCGAACGGCACCACGGTGTCGCTGCGGAACAGGATCCCGCGGACCACCCGCAGGCGCTCCTCCTCGATCGAATAACCGCGCGCGGCATAACGGCGCATCGGCATGCGGACGAGCAGCCATGCGGCGAAGAGGCCCGCCGGCACCCAGACGTAGCCTGTGTACCCGGGTATCGCGATCTCGGCGATCGTCGCACCGGCAAGCAACACGAGAGCGACGATGGAGAACTGGACCCGCAGCATGCGTGCATATGCCGGATCGAGCGGGGTAAGAGAGGTTTCGTCCATGCGTTATAGCTAGGCAATACAGTGGCACGATTCAATCTGGATTCGCCCCTGCCCTGCGCTATGCCTTGTGGCGGAGAAGGAGAACGCCATGGACGTATCGAAGCTGATGTTCCGCGAAGGGCTGATGGACGGGGAGCGGATCCTCGTTACCGGCGGAGGCACTGGCCTCGGCCGCGAGATGGCCGAGGCCTTCGTCAAGCTGGGTGCGGAAGTCCACATCTGCGGACGGCGCCAGGGCAAGCTCGACGAGACCGCCGAGGAACTGATGGCGGCCCATGGCGGCAAGGTCGTCGGCCATGCCTGCGACATTCGCGATGCGGGCGCGATCCACGAGATGATCGACAACGTCTGGGCCCACGGTCCGCTGACCGGCGTGGTCAACAATGCGGCAGGCAACTTCATCAGCCGGACCGAGGATCTGTCGGTCAACGGCTTCAACGCCATCAGCGACATCGTTTTTCGCGGCACGTTCTACGTTACGCTCGACGTCGGAAAGCGGCTGATTGCGGAGAAGCGGCGGGCGAGTTTCCTTTCGATCCTCACGACATGGGTGTGGAACGGCAGCGCCTTCGTCGTTCCCTCGGCCATGAGCAAGGCAGGCATCAATGCGATGACACAGAGCCTTGCTGTCGAATGGGGCCGCTACGGCATGCGGTTCAACGCGATCGCGCCGGGCCTCTTTCCGACCAAGGGCATGAGCGCGCGGCTGTCACCAGGCGGGCGCGGCGGCAATTCCAACGATGCGATGAACCCAACCGGACGGCACGGCGAGATGCACGAGCTCGCCAACCTCGCCGTGTTCCTAATGGGGCCGGGCGCGGAATGGGTGAACGGCCAGACCATCGCCATCGACGGCGCAGGTTACCAGGCCAATGGCGGGACCTTCTGGGGCGCGCTCCATAACCTTGGCGACGAAGAATGGGCGGCCATGCGCGAGATGATCAAGGGCACGAATGAGGCGGACAAGGCCCAAAGAACTACTTAGCAGGTCAACTTGGGAACCGGGGCGGCGGAGCCCCGGCAAGGGCGACCGCCCGCCCGCAGCGGGCGCAGCTTGCTGCGCATCTAGCGAGGAGGCTCGCCCGGAGGCGCGAGCGCAAAACTAGGAGGGAATAACCGCAACCGCGCTGGCGCCGTCACCTTCGGGGGCGGCGATGATGTCGCGGGTCACTGAACCCTTGGCCACGGTGGCGGTCTGCGGGTCACCCACGGCGCTGCGAATGCCGGGCACCGCAGTGCCAGCGCGGTCGAGCACGCTGGTTTCCACGCTGCTGCGCGGGGCCGGACCGCCGAACAGGGCATCGAGCGCCTGCTCCGACGCAGTGCCTTCGGACGGGCGCGGCGATCCGGGTGCGGGCGGAACGAGGTTGAAGTCGGGCGGGACCACCAGCGGCGCCTGGCGCTGCACGGCGAACTCGTCCGGACGGTCGCGGTTGAGAAAGCCGCCGCTGCCGCAGGCCGCGGTCATGGCGCCGAGCCCGGCGACGATTGCGATACGGGCGAATTTGGTCATCAGCTGTTCTCCGCGGCGCCGGGCGCCTGAGTGATTGTAATCTCTTCGGCGTCCTTCTCGCGCATGAAGAAGGCGCGCGCAAGGACGATGAGGACGCCGATGGTGATAGCTGCATCGGCGACGTTGAAGATGAGGAACGGGCGCCACTCGCCAAAGTGCAGGTCGGCGAAATCGACGACGTAGCCGAGCTCGTAGCGGTCCTTGATATTGCCCAGCGCCCCGCCGAGAATCAGTGCGAGGGCGAGGATGTCACCCATCAGCTTCTCACGCATCATCCAGACCGTGACGACGAGGGCGATGAGCCCGGTGACCAGCACCAGCATCCAGCGCATTTCGGGACTGTTGGCCTCGAACATGCCGAGGGAGACACCGAAGTTGCGGGTGAAGCGCAGGTCGAAGAAGGGAAGGATTTCCTGCGCCTTGCCGATCTCGTTGATGCCAAGGGGGACGGTCACCGCCCACTTTGTCCACTGGTCGACGGCGAAGATCGCCAGCGCGAGGACGCAGCCGATCAGGCGATTGCGGATGAGCGGGGTCATTGCGCGGCATCCATTTGGGCGACAACCGGCTCGCAGCGGTCACACAGGTCGCCGTCCTCGGCGACGCTGGGCAGGTGGCGCCAGCAGCGCCCGCATTTCGCTTCGGAGGTCCGGGTGACTGTCACCGCATCGCTATCGCCGCGCGTGACTGACGCAGTGATGAACAGTTCGGCGAGCTCTTCGTCGGAAAAGCCTTCCGGCACCGCGCTGGCAGGCACGACGACATCGGCCTCCAGACCTGAGCGGATGACCTTGTCGCGGCGCAGCGGCTCGATCGCTTCGGTGACCTTTTCTCGAAGAGCGCGCAGCTGGGTCCACTTGGCACCGTCGGCAGTGACGCCGGGAACGGCGGGCCATTCGAGCAGGTGGACGCTGCCACCATCGGGATAGCGGCTCTGCCACACCTCTTCGGCGGTGAAGACCAGCACCGGCGCGGCCCAGCGCACCAGCGCGTGGAACAGCAGGTCGAGCACGGTGCGATAGGCGTTGCGCTTGGTGCTGTCCGGCCCGTCGCAATAGAGGCTGTCCTTGCGGATATCGAAGTAGAAGGCCGAGAGGTCCTCGTTCACGAAATCCGACAGGAGCCGCGTGTAGGTGTTGAAGTCGTAGTCATCGACCGCCTTGCGCAGCTTGCCGTCGAGATCGGCGAGCAGCGCGAGGACGTAGCGTTCCAGCTCGGGAATCTCGCCCGCATCGCCCATGTCGCCGATGAAGCCGTCGAGCGCACCGAGCAGGTAGCGGAAGGTATTGCGCAGCTTGCGGTACTGGTCGGCAACGCCTTTGAGGATTTCATCGCCGATACGGTGGTCCTCGGTGAAGTCGACCGAGAGCGCCCACAGGCGGATGATGTCCGCGCCATAGGTCTCCATGACCTTGATCGGGTCGACCGTGTTGCCGAGGCTCTTCGACATCTTGCGCCCGTCGCTGGCCATGGTGAAGCCATGCGTGAGGATCTGGTCGAAGGGCGCGCGGCCGCGGGTGACGCAGCTTTCGAGCAGGCTCGACTGGAACCAGCCGCGATGCTGGTCGGACCCTTCGAGATAGAGGTCGGCGGGCCACTGCAGTTCGGGCCAGCGGCCGCTTTCGAGCGTGAAGGCGTGGGTACAGCCCGAATCGAACCACACGTCGAGAATGTCGGTGACCATCTCGAACTCGGCCGGGTCGTAAGCTTCGCCGAGGAACGCCGCCTTGTTGGCCTCGCTCCAGGCATCCATGCCGTGCTCACCCACCGCCGCGACGATGCGCGCGTTGACTTGCGCGTCCTGCAGGTAAGTGCCGTCGTGACGGACGAAGAGCGTGATCGGCACGCCCCAGGCGCGCTGGCGGGAAAGCACCCAGTCGGGGCGGCCCGCGACCATCGAGCCGAGGCGGTTGCGGCCCTTTTCGGGCACGAAGCGGGTATCGGCGATGGCCTGCATGGCCCGTTCGCGCAGCGTGCCGCCGCCCGCGAGTTCCTTGTCCATCGGCACGAACCACTGTGGGGTGCAGCGGAAAATGACCTTGGCCTTGGACCGCCAGCTGTGCGGGTAGGAGTGCTGGTAATCCTCGCTCGCGGCGAGCAGCGCGCCCGCCTCGCGCAGGTCCGAACAGATCGGGCCTTCGGGCGAATTGAACGGCTTGTTGATGACGCTGCGGCGGCGATCGTCATCAGCGCCCAGCCATTCCCAGTCGTCGCGATAGCGGCCGTCGTTCATCACCGCGAATTGCGGACCGATGCCGTGCGCCTTGCACAGCTCGAAATCGTCCTCGCCATGGTCGGGTGCCATGTGGACAAGGCCCGTGCCGCTGTCGGTGGTGACGAAATCGCCCGGCAGGAAGGGGCGCGGCCTGGCGTAGAACCCGCCGAGATGGTGCATCGGGTGGCGGGCCACGGTTCCGGCGAGGTCGGAGCCTTTGCCGCGCCACAGAACTTCGAACTCATCGAAACCAAGCCTGACCCGAACCTGGTCAATTAGGCTGGAAGCCAACAAGAGCCTCTTGTCCAATACATGAGCGCCAGCGTCATAGCTCCCGCTTTCGGACAGTCGGCCGGAATAGGCAGGAGCAATAAGCTGATAATCAATCTCAGGCCCGTACGCGATCGCCTGATTGACAGGAATCGTCCAAGGGGTGGTCGTCCAGATGACAGCGTGATCGCCCTCTAAATCTGCGATCTGACTTTCCACGATCTCGAACGCCACGTCGATCTGGGTCGAGACGATGTCCTCGTATTCGACCTCGGCCTCGGCCAGCGCGGTTTCCTCGACCGGGCTCCACATCACCGGCTTCGACCCGCGATAGAGCACGCCCGCTTCGGCCAGCTTCATCAGCTCGGCGACGATGATCGCCTCGCTTTCCTTCTGCATGGTGAGGTAGGGGCGGTCCCAGTCCGCCATCACGCCGAGGCGTTTCAGCTGCTCGCGCTGCACGTCGACCCAGTGCTGGGCATAGGCGCGGCATTCCTCGCGGAAGGCGAAGACTGCGGCCTCGTCACGGCCATTGCCTGCAAGGACCGGCTTTTCCTTCTTGTCCTTGCGGTACTGTTCCTCGACCTTCCATTCGATCGGCAGGCCATGGCAGTCCCAGCCCGGAACATAGGGCGCGTCCTTGCCGAGGAGGTTCTGCGTGCGGCAGACCATGTCCTTCAGCGTATGGTTCAGCGCATGGCCGATATGCATGTCGCCATTGGCGTAGGGCGGGCCGTCGTGGAAGATGAACTTCTCGCGGCCCGCGCGGCTTTCGCGCAGCTGGCGATAGAGTCCTTTGGATTCCCACTGCGCGGCAATGCCCGGCTCCTTCGCAGGGAGGCCGGCCTTCATGGGGAATTCGGTCTTGGGCAGGAAGACCGTGTCTCTGTAATCGCGCTTTTCAGACATAGAGGCGAGCCGTTAGGGGATTTGGGGCTGGCTTTAAAGCGTCAATCGCCGCGCCGCGCCCGGCGGCGTGCGAGCCCGTCATGGATCGCGTCGATCTCTTCCTGCGAGCGGTCGTCGAAGCGCTGGATGAGCGCGGGGATCACGGCGAGCGAATCCTCGACCCAGGCATAGCCGTTGAAGCTCGCCGGGATCTCGCCCAGCTGCTCGGGCAGGTCGAGCCCGCGCGGACGGCCCTCGCCCAGCGGCCCGACCACGACGATGCGCGCGCCATGCGCCTCGGCCCGCGCGATCATGCGGTTGGGCCAGCCCCAGAATAGGAACTGCTTGTCGAGCGGGATCATCAGCGTGCCGTCCTCGCAGGAAGAGGGGAACCAGCCGCTCCAGCCGTAGAGGACATAGTCCTTGGTGCACTGCTTGGCTTCCTCGTTGCTGAAGGCCCATGTGCCGGGCAGCAGCTTGCGGATGCGGTCGACGGGGCCCTGTCCGCCATAGAAGGCATCGCCGCGGTCACCGGTATTGCGTCCGGCGGCCCTGACTGCCGCGAACAGCATGTCGGCCTCGCGCGGGTCCTTCGACTTGAAATTGTAGATCAGCGAGGCGCGGCCCGAAGCCGCCATCGCCTCCTCGATCGTCGGGATTGCGCCCACGTGCTTCCCGCGGAAGGGGAAGGTCTTGCCGCCGTCTGCAGTGTATCCGTAACCCGCATCGAGCGCCTTCAGTTCGGCCATGGTCGCGTCGCGCGTTTCGCCCTTGCCCTCGGTACGGCAGTCAAGCGTCCAATCATGGAACACCGCAAGTTGCCCGTCCTTCGTCGGGGCAATGTCGATCTCGACCAGGGTCGCACCCAGCTTGGCCGCACGGGCGATCGAGGGCACCGTGTTTTCCAGATAGCCATGCACCGGCTGCTCGATCCGCGTCGCCGTGCAATCGTCGCGACCGAGGCCGGTCTTGTCATATTGCTGGTAAAGCCCGCGATGCGCGATCAGCTTGACCGCGCCCTTGGGTGTCGGGGCCAGCCAGCTCGCGTTGACGATTGTCAGGACGAGGAACAGGAGCGCCCCGACAAAGCCGAGGCGCTTGAGCCAGATTTTCATGCAAGCAGCTCTTTCGCCCGGGCGCAGTCGCGGTCCATCTGTTCGATCAGCGCGTCGAGGCTGTCGAACTTGGCCTCGCCGCGCAGGAAGTAGTGGAAGGCCACCTCGATTTCCTGTCCGTAGAGGTCACCCGAAAAGTCGAAGAAATAAGGTTCGAGCAATTCCTTGGGCGGGTCGAATTGCGGGCGGATGCCGATATTGGCAGCGCCTTTCAGGACTTGCCCGGTGGTCAGGATGCGCCCGGTGACCGCGTAGATGCCGTATTTCGGACGCAGGTACTGTTCGACGGGCAAATTGGCGGTGGGATAGCCGATCTCGCGCCCGCGCTTGTCGCCGTGCTGGACGACGCCGCGAATGGCGAAGGGGCGGGTGAGCAGGCGCGCTGCCTCCTGCGGGTATCCGTCACGCAGGGCGTCGCGCACGCGGCTGGAGGACACGGGCTCGCCACCGTCGAGCACCGGCGGGACGGCGCGGGCCTCGATGCCCACTTCCTTGCCCAGACTGACCAGTCGTTCGAAATTGCCGCCGCGCGCTTTGCCGAAGGTGAAGTCCTCACCCGTCACAACCCCTGCCACGCCGAGATGTTCGGCCAATAGCACTTTCACGAAATCTTCCGCCGTGGTCCCGGCGAGCTCGCCGTCGAAGTGGAACACCAGCATCGCGGTCGCCCCGGCGGCAAGGTAGAGTTCCTGCCGCTGTTCGAGAGTTGTAAGGCGGAAGGGTTCGGCATCGGGCTTGAAATGGCGCACCGGATGCGGGTCGAAAGTGGCGATGATCGAAGGGCGGCCTTCCTCGCGCGCCCAGCGGATTGCCTCGCCCGCCACCGCCTGGTGGCCGAGGTGGAAGCCGTCGAAGTTGCCGAGCGCGATGACTGCACCGCGCAGGGACGCGGGCAAGGCTTCGCGATGATCGAGCCACCTCATTGGGGAACAAGCCCCGCGCGGATCACTCGCAGGGCATTGCCACCCATGGCGGCGCGAATCTCGCCCTCGGTGAAGCCTTCGTCCAGCAGCGCCTGCGTCACCTGCGTCAGCTGCGATGTGTCGAAGCGGACCGTGGTCGCGCCGTCATAGTCGCTGCCCAGCGCGACGTGTTCGATACCGACGAGATCGCGGATATGCTTCATCGCCTTTGCCGTAGCATGCGGATCGGTGCTGCACACCGCACCCTCCCAATAGCCGACGCCAATCACGCCGCCGGTCTTCGCGACGCCGCGAATCTCGTCGTCGGTGAGGTTGCGATTGACCTTACAGGTCGCCTGCACGCCGCCGTGGCTCGAAACTACCGGCCGCGTGGCCATGGCGAGGATGTCGGCGACGCACTGGTGGCTGCAATGGGCGATGTCGACGATCATGCCCTTTTGCTCCATCCGCCGGACGGTCTCACGCCCCATGTCGGTGAGGCCGCCCTTCTTCAGGCCATGCATCGACCCGGCAAGCTCGTTGTCGAAGAAGTGCGTCAGCCCCGCCATCCGCATTCCGGCGGCGTAGAGCTTGTCGAGGTTGTCGACGTTCCCTTCGAGGCTCTGCAGGCCCTCGGCGCTGAACAGCGCGCCGACCGGCTTGTCCTTGTCCTTGCGGGCCCGGAGCAGGCGGTCGAGGTCCTCCGGCGACCAGACTTGGTAAAGGTCAGTGCGCGAAGTCTCGACCGCGGTCTCAAGCTTCTGCGCATGCCACAGTGACCGCTCGAGCAGGCTGGTCCAGGTCCGCATCGGCTGCATCTGCACGAAGGCGAGCAGGGTGATGTTGTCGGTATCGGCGCCATTGGCGTCGTAGTTCTGGCTCTTGGGCGTCTTGGTCACGCTGGAGAAGACCTGGAGCGCGACATTGCCTTCGCGCAGGCGCGGCAGGTCCATGTGGCCGCGTCCGGCGCGTTCGAGCAGGTCGCGCTTCCACAGCAGCGTGTCGGAATGCAGGTCGACGATGTCGAGCGTGGCATGGAGCGCCTTCGCCTCGTCCGAGACCGGGATGAGAGGCTGGCCGTCGATCTTGTTCATCCCGCGCTCGACGATGCCGGGGCCGAGGATGAAGAACCCGCCCAGCGCCAAGACAAGCACGAGGCCAAGGCCGGTGAGGATCTTGCGGCGGCGGGTCATGCTGCTCTCTCCAGGGTGACAAAGCTGTAGGCTGGGCGTCCGTCGTCGGCCGGATGATCCTCGCGCGCAACTTCGGACCATTCGGGGCCGGCTTCGGGCATGTGAGTATCGCCCTCGAAATCGCCGTGGACCTCGGTCAGCTCGATGCGGTCGGCGAGCGGTTCGAACAGACGGTAGATTTCCGCGCCGCCGATCACCGAACAGTCGCTGTTCGCCACCAGATCGAGCGCTTCATTGACACTGTGGACCACCTCCGCGCCCTCCGCCTGCCAGCTCTTGCTGCGGGTCAGGACGATGTGGCGACGGCCCGGCAGCGGCTTGGGAAAGCTCTCGAACGTCTTCCTCCCCATGATCATCGGCATACCCATCGTCAGCCGCTTGAAGCGCTTCAGATCGTTGGGAATGTGCCAGGGAATTCCGCCATCCTTGCCGATCACGCCATTTGTGGCGCGGGCGTAGATCAGGAACATGCCCATGAGCGTTCCAGCCGGGTGACGTGACCCATCTTGCGCCCGTCGCGCACCTCGGCCTTGCCGTAATCGTGAAGATGCGTGTCCGGCGTCGACAGGAAGGACTGCGCCGAGGAAATTGCGTCACCGATGATATTGGTCATCTCGACCGCCTTCGCCACGGTGGAGGTATCGCCCAGCGGCAAGCCGGCCACCGCCCTGACGTGGTTTTCGAACTGGCTGGTGACTGCCCCCTCGATGGTCCAGTGACCCGAATTGTGGACGCGCGGTGCCATCTCGTTGAACACGGGACCGCCCTTCGTCGCAAAGAATTCGAGTGTCAGCACACCCACGTATTCGAGCCGGTCGGCAACCTTGCGGGCGAGAGAGCGTGCCGTTTCGACCTGTGCCGCAATGACCTCGCCTGCCGGAAGGACCGAGGTGGCGAGGATCCCGTCCACATGCGTGTTGCGGGTCGAATCCCAGAAGCGCACATCGCCATCCCGCCCGCGCACGAGGATGACCGAGAACTCGGCCTCGAATTCGACGAAGGCTTCGTAGATCAGCGGTACGTCGGGAAGGCGCAGCCCTTCGGCATCGCGCGCCGAGGCGATGCGCCACTGGCCCTTGCCGTCGTATCCGTCGCGGCGAGTCTTGAGGATGCCGGGCGCGCCCAGTCGGTCGATCGCGGCCGTGAGGTCGTCGTGCGAATCGACTTTCGAGTATGCGGCAGGCGTGCCGCCGAGATCCTCGACGAAGCGTTTCTCGGTAAGCCGGTCCTGCGCAGTTTCCAGCGCACGCGGGTGCGGAAAGATGCGGCCTGCCGGAATGGCCTGCGCCGTGGAGACGGGTACGTTCTCGAATTCCCATGTCACCGCATCGCATTGCGCCGCGAAGGCGGCGAGAGCGGCGCGGTCGTCCCATTTGTTGGAGAATACGTCATCGCACACCTGTTCTAGGACCGTGTCTCCCTCGGGCGCGAAGCCGATGCAGCGATAGCCTAGCTGGGCGGCAGCGACCGCCATCATCCGGCCGAGTTGCCCGCCGCCGAGAATGCCGATCGTGCCCCCGCGCTTCAGCATCAGCCTTCGGGACGCTCCGTCACCGCAGCGCTGCGCCGGGCACGCCAGTCCTGAAGGCGCTGCGACAGCGCGGCATCATGGTTGGCGAGGATGGCGGCGGCGAGCAGGCCCGCATTGGTCGCGCCGGCCTTGCCAATGGCGAGAGTGCCGACGGGAACGCCAGCAGGCATCTGGACGATCGAGAGCAGGCTGTCCTGACCCGAAAGCGCCTGTGACTGGACCGGCACGCCGAGCACCGGCACATGGGTGAGAGCGGCGATCATGCCAGGCAAATGAGCCGCACCGCCTGCGCCAGCGATGATGACTTCGAAGCCGACCGCAGCGGCGCCCTTGGCGAATTCGTACATACGGTCGGGGGTACGGTGGGCGGAAACGATGCGGACATCGGTTTCGACCCCCAGCTCCCCAAGCACCTCGGCGGCGCAGGTCATGGTCTCCCAGTCCGACTGGCTGCCCATCACGATTGCTACCTTGGCCGTCATGTCACGCGTCCTTGAGATAGTAGCGCTCGCCAACTGGCGTCGCGCCGTCGAAGTCGTAGACGATTGGCTGGCCGGTCGGAATCTCCAGCCCGGTGATATCCTCGTCCGAGATGTTCGATAGATGCTTTACCAGCGCACGCAGCGAATTGCCGTGGGCAGAGATGATCACGTTCTCGCCCTTGGCCAGTTGCGGCAGGATCGCTTCCTCCCAATAGGGCAGCACGCGCTCGATCGTCAGCTTGAGACTCTCGGTACGCGGGATGTCGATACCGGCATAGCGCGGATCAGAAGCGAGATCGAACTCGCTGCCCGGTTCCAGCTCGGGCGGGGGCACGTCGAAACTGCGGCGCCAGATGTGCACCTGTTCGTCGCCGTGCTTTTCACGGGTTTCCTGCTTGTTGAGGCCTGTGAGGCCGCCATAGTGGCGCTCGTTCAGGCGCCAGTCGCGGGTTACCGGGATCCACAAGCGGTCGCAGGCTTCAAGGGCGATGTTGAGTGTCTTTATCGCGCGCTTCTGGACGCTGGTGAAGGCGACCGTGGGCAGCACACCCTTGGCCTTCATCAGTTCGCCCGCGGCCTTAGCCTCGGCGACACCCTTTTCCGTAAGGTCGACGTCCCACCAGCCGGTGAAGCGGTCGGCGAGGTTCCACTCGCTCTGGCCATGGCGGACGAGGATCAGCTTGGACATGGAAACTCCCGATTTCCCTAGGAGCACCGCGCGTTAGCGGCCCTCGGGCGGCTTGGGAACCCCGTCTGCATCCGATTCGCGCATTTCCCTGCCCTGCTCCTTCCGGCGACGCAGGTTTTCACGCAGTTTCGCGGCAAGCCTCTCTTCGCGGCTCATCTTGTCGTTCTGGTCAGACATCGCGCAACCTTTTGCGAATTTCGCTGCGAGGCTCAAGCGGAGGTTGACTTATCCGCCGTGTCTGCCAATAGCGCGCGCCTCCACCCCGCGAGCCTTTCCGCGGTGGATCCGTGCTGCTGTAGCTCAGTGGTAGAGCGCACCCTTGGTAAGGGTGAGGTCGGGAGTTCAATCCTCCCCAGCAGCACCATTTTCCAGATCGATGCCTTCCGACACCACAGGCGAGCCGTCTTCGCGCGCGACGAGCAGCTTGTCGATACGGCGCCCGTCCATGTCGACCACTTCGAAGCGATAGCCCTGGTCGTGGAAATGCTCGCCTTCATTGGGCAGGCGCTTGAGGACATGGAGGGCGTAGCCGGCAGCGGTGCCGAACTCGCGATCGTCGCCGTATTCGAGGTCCAGCTTGTCGGCGAGCACATCGGCAGAGAGCGACCCCGAGACGAGCAGGCTGCCGTCCTCGCGCTCGACCATGCCCGGTCCGTCGCCATGCTCCTGGTCGCTGACGAAATCACCCACGAGCGTCGTAAGCAGGTCCACTGGCGTAACGATTCCGTCGAGGTGCCCATATTCGTCGTGGACCATCGCCATGGCCACTTCCGCCTGCTGCAGGACGCGGAGCGCGTCCACCGCATCGAGCTGGTCCGGCACGACTTCGGCCTTCTTCATCAGCGCCGCCAAGTCCACCTCTTCGCCGGTGACCATGCGGGTGAGGATCTCGCGGACCTTTACCACCCCCACAACCTTGTCGGCCGAGCCTTCCGCCACGGGAAGGAGCGAGTGCGGGCTCTTCTCGATAGTGGCGCGGATCGCATCCTGATCGGCACCAAGGTCGATCCAGTCGATCTCGGTGCGCGGCGTCATCATTTCGCGCACAGGCCGCTGGGCCAGACGTACGACGCCCTGCAGCATCTGGTGCTGTTCGTGCTCGATCACGCCGCTGCGCGTTGCCTCGGCGAAGAGCATGTGAAGTTCCTCGGCTGTCACCGCGCTCTGCCCGGCAGGGCGCACGCCGAGAAGACGGATGAGCAAGCCGGAAGAGGCATCTAGCAGCCACACAAGCGGAGCGGCCACGCGGGCAAGAATCGCCATCGGCAGCGCCATGGCAATGGCGATCGGCACTGCCGCGCGCAGGGCGACCTGCTTCGGCACCAGCTCGCCGACGACGAGGCTGAGGTACGTCGTCAGGGCGATAACGGCGGCAAAGCCTGCTTCTTCCGCCCACTGGGCGGGAAAACCCCAGGCCAGCAGGCGGTCGGCCACCGGACCGCCAAGGCTCGCTCCGGAGTAGGCGCCAGCGATGATGCCGATGAGGGTGATGCCGATCTGGACCGTCGAAAGGAATTTTCCCGGTTCCGCAGCCAGATCGAGCGCCGTTTTAGCGCCGCTGCTGCCATTGTGCGCGGCGGCCCGCAGTCGTGCAGTGCGGGCCGATACGATGGCCAGCTCGCTCATGGCGAAGACGCCGTTCAGCACGATCAGTCCTGCGATGATGAGCAGGTCGGTCCAGGGAAAGGGTGTCACGCGACTGCGCTAGCACAAATGGCGCACTCTTCCAGTGGAGGCTTGCACTTATTGTCCAGCGCTTCAGGAACAGGCGCGCGATTCGAATGTTGGAGGGGAAGACGCGGGTGGGCGCGTCCCATCCAACGCGGGCTCAAAAGGGAACCCTCGAAAGACCGTACGCCCGTCGCCAAGGAGGAATGATAATGAAGAAATCGCGCATCCTTACTGCCAGTCTCGCCGCCGTGTCGCTGATGACCGTGTCGGCATGTGTCACCGATCCCAACACCGGCGAGAAGAAGGTCTCGCGCACCGTCCTCGGCGGCGCTGGCGGCGCTGTGCTCGGCGGCCTGCTGGGTGGTGTCATCGGCGGGAAGACCGGACGCATCGTCGGCGCTGTCGGCGGTGCCGCTGCCGGTGGCTACGTCGGCTACAAGATGGACCAGCAGATCAAGGAACTGAAGGAACAGACTGCCGGTTCGGGCGTGGACGTTTCGGAAGTCGACGGTGGCGATGCCATCCTCGTCAACCTGCCCGACGGCGTGACCTTCGCCACCGGCAGCTACACGATTTCGCCCGGTTTCCGTGACCTGCTCGACCGCGTCGCGGCAAGCCTCAAGCAGTACCCGAACAGCCTCGTCGACGTTTACGGCCATACCGACACGGTTGGCTCGGCATCGTCGAACCAGCGCCTGTCGGAACAGCGTGCACAGGCAGTGGCGAACTACCTGATCTCGCAGGGTGTCAGCTCGTCGCGCATCCGCTGGATGGGCTTCGGCGAGACGCAGCTCAAGGTTGCGACCGGCGATGGCGTCAACGAGCCCCTGAACCGCCGCGTCGAAATCAAGATCATCCCGTTCGACCAGAATGACGTGGCTGCTGCCCAGGCCGCCCAGAACTGATAAGAACGAACCCTCGGGTTTCGCAAAAGGGGAAGGGCCGTCCGTTTGGGCGGCCCTTTTCCTATGCGGGCAGCTGCGCGGCGCGCGCAGCGAGCCTTTCCACCGCAGCGCCGTGAATCGCGGGCGCGCTTGCAAGGACACCGAAAGCGCGCGGATCGCGCTTGTTGTAATCAAGCTTGTTGCCGAAGGCGTCGCTGATCGCTGCACCTGCTTCACGTGCAATCATGCCCGCAGCCGCGATGTCCCATTCGAAGCCCCAACGCAGCGTCGCGACAAGGTCCGCTTCGTCCGCCGCCACCATCGCGATGCGCAGCGCAATCGAATTGGGCTGGTCAACCATGACGAGGTCGGCGTCGGTCTTGGGCAGTGCGTGGGCCGGCACACGCGAACCGGGGAATTCACTGCGCGTCGATGAGCGCAGGCGTTCGCCATTGCGCCAGGCGCCCTGACCCGCGACCGCGCTCCAGTTCTCGCCGCGCGCCGGTGCTGCCAGCATGCCGATCAGCGGCCGCCCCGAACTGATCAGCGCAACGGACACTGCCCAGCCCGGGCGGCCGCGGATGAAGTCTCGCGTGCCGTCGACCGGATCGACCAGCCAGATGAGGTCGCGATCGAGGCGTGAGGGATCGTCCGCCGTCTCTTCAGACAGCCAGCCCGCGGCCGGCAATAGCGCACCGAGCTCGCGCTTAAGGAAAGCGTCGACAGCAAGGTCGGCTTCGCAAACCGGGCTGTTGGGTTCCTTCTCCCAGCTACGCACGACATTGCCTGCCCCCGGCCAGAGGTCATGGGCGATCCGTCCCGCTTCGGAGACGATCGATTCCAGGCGTTTGCTGTCGATCATTGGAGACGCCTCGCCCCTGCACCCGAAAACCGCACTTTTCAAGCGCGCCCAGACATGCTTATGCGCCCGGCGACTCCCTTTCCCCCAACGCGCATCACGCGAAGGACGAACGAACCCATGAACATCCACGAATACCAGGCCAAGGAACTGCTCGCGAAATACGGCATCGGCATCCCCGCAGGACACGCCGCGCTGACTGTCGAAGAAGCGATCGAGGGTGCGAAGAAGCTGCCCGGACCGCTTTATGTCGTGAAGGCGCAGATCCACGCCGGTGGCCGTGGCAAGGGCAAGTTCAAGGAACTGGGTCCCGATGCCAAGGGTGGCGTCCGCCTGTCGAAGAGCATCGAGGACGTCGAAGCGAACGCCAAGGAAATGCTCGGCAATACGCTGGTGACGATCCAGACCGGCGAGGCGGGCAAGCAGGTTAACCGCCTCTACGTCACCGATGGCGTCGATATCGCTTCGGAATACTACCTGTCCATGTTGGTCGACCGCGCATCGGGCCGCGTCGCCATGATCGTCTCCACCGAAGGCGGGATGGACATCGAGGAAGTCGCCCACTCGACGCCCGAGAAGATCACCACCATCACCATCGATCCGGCGCAGGGCTTCATGCCGCACCACGGCCGTGCGGTGGCCTTCGCCCTCAAGCTGAAGGGCGAGCTCAACAAGCAGGCACAGAAGCTGGCCAAGCAGCTCTACACCGCGTTCATGGACCTCGATTGCGAAATGCTCGAGATCAACCCGCTCGTTGAAACCGAGGACGGCAACCTTCTCGTCCTCGACACCAAGATGAGCTTCGACGGCAACGCCATGTTCCGGCACAAGGACGTGGAGGCGCTGCGCGACATCACCGAGGAAGACCCGGCCGAAGTCGAGGCAAGCGAATACGACCTCGCCTACATCAAGCTCGACGGGAACATCGGCTGCATGGTCAACGGTGCCGGCCTCGCCATGGCGACGATGGACATCATCAAGCTCAATGGCGCTTTCCCGGCAAACTTCCTCGACGTGGGCGGCGGTGCCACCACCGAGAAGGTGACTGCGGCGTTCAAGATCATCCTCAAGGATCCGGCGGTCGAGGGCATCCTCGTCAACATCTTCGGCGGCATCATGAAGTGCGACGTCATCGCCAATGGCATCGTCCAGGCGGCGAAGGACGTGAACCTCTCGGTCCCGCTGGTCGTCCGCCTCGAAGGCACGAACGTGAACGAGGGCAAGGCGATCCTCGACAATTCGGGCCTCGCGATCGTAAGCGCCGACGATCTCGGTGATGCGGCACGCAAGATCGTGGCGGAGGTCAAGAAGGCCGCGTGAGCGCCCTCGTCACCTTGCCGTAAGGAATAGGGAAAGGCGGGCCTCGCGAGGGGTCCGCCTTTCTCATTTGGCCGACCGCGAATGCTCTGGTGCGGTCGAACATAAACTACGTAGGAGGGCCTGCCTCACTTGACGTTTACGTAAACGCAAGCTAGGCGAGCCGCAGATTCATTCGAGAGGAAGGAAACCCGATGAAAATCCTCGTCCCCGTCAAGCGGGTGATCGACTACAACGTCAAGCCGCGGGTCAAGGCCGACGGCACCGGCGTCGATCTCGCCAACGTCAAGATGAGCATCAACCCGTTCGACGAAATCGCCGTCGAGGAAGCGATCCGCATCAAGGAAGCTGGCAAGGCGACCGAGATCGTGGCCGTCTCCATCGGCCCGGCGAAGGCACAGGAAACGCTGCGCACCGCGCTCGCCATGGGTGCCGACCGCGCAATCCTCGTGCAGACCGACGACGAGGTCGAGCCGCTCGCCGTTGCCAAGATTCTCAAGGCGATTGCCGAGGCCGAAGAGTCGGGTCTGATCCTGCTCGGCAAGCAGGCGATCGACGACGATTCGAACCAGACCGGCCAGATGCTCGCTGCCCTCATGGGTCGCCCGCAAGGGACCTTCGCCAATACCGTGGCAGTCGACGGAGACAGCGTCACCGTGAAGCGTGAAGTCGACGGCGGTCTCGAGACCGTGAAGCTCTCGCTCCCTGCCATCGTCACCACCGACCTGCGCCTCAACGAGCCGCGCTATGCTTCGCTGCCCAACATCATGAAGGCGAAGTCGAAGCCGCTCGATACCAAGGCTCCGGCCGACTACGGCGTCGACACTGCGCCGCGCCTCAAGACGCACAAGGTCACCGAGCCGCCGGTGCGCCAGGCCGGCATCAAGGTCGCCGACGTCGACGAGCTGGTCGCCAAGATCAAAGCCCTCGGCATCGCGTAAGCCCCGGACACGAAAGGAATCACGAAAATGAAAACTCTCGTCTGGGTGGAACACGACAACGCCCACATGAAGGACGCCACTCTGGCTGCGGTTACCGCCGCTTCGAAGCTCGGTGAAGTCCACCTCCTCGTCGCCGGCAAGGGTTGCCGCGGCGTGGCCGAGGAAGCCGCCAAGGTCGCCGGCGTCGGCAAGGTGCACGTCGCCGATGACGCCGCCTACGAGCACGCGCTGGCCGAGAACGTCGCTCCGCTCGTCGTCGATCTGATGGGTCACCACGATGCCTTCGTCGCGCCCGCCACCACCACCGGCAAGAACATCGCGCCGCGCGTCGCCGCACTGCTCGACGTGATGCAGATTTCGGACATCCTCTCGGTCGAAGGCGACAAGACCTTCACCCGTCCGATCTATGCCGGCAACGCCATCGCTACTGTGGAATCGAGCGACCCCAAGCTGGTCATCACCGTGCGCGGTACCGCCTTCGACAAGGCGGCGACGGAAGGCGGTTCGGGCACCATCGAGGACGTCGCCTCGACCGGTGACGCCGGCACGTCGAGCTTCGTCTCGGCCGAAATCGCCAAGAGCGAACGTCCGGAACTCACCAGTGCCAAAGTCATCGTTTCGGGTGGCCGCGCGCTCAAGGACTCCGAGACCTTCCAAGAAGTCATCATCCCGCTGGCCGACAAGCTCGGCGCGGGTGTCGGCGCCAGCCGCGCGGCGGTCGATGCGGGCTATGTCCCCAACGACTACCAGGTCGGCCAGACCGGCAAGATTGTGGCCCCGGAAGTCTACATCGCCATCGGCATTTCGGGCGCTATCCAGCACCTTGCCGGCATGAAGGATTCCAAGACCATCATCGCCATCAACAAGGACGAGGACGCCCCGATCTTCCAGGTCGCGGACATCGGCCTCGTCGGCGATCTCTTCAAGATCGTGCCGGAGCTCACCGGAAAGCTCTGAATTCACGCAAAGTTTGCAAGTTCACTTGCATAAGGAGGCCCGGGTATTTCGCCCGGGCCTTTTTCGTTGCATGAGGGATGCATGACCGATCACCTTCCTTCCTATTCGCAGGGGGATGTGAAGCAGGCGCTGCTTGCCGCGGGTGCGTCGGGCACAATCTATTCGCTGGTCATGCCCGAGAGCGAGGCGGTGCTGGCCGAGGTCATGGACGGCGGTCCTGCGGGGCGCGATGCCGGGCTGCTCGAACACTACCGCGAAGCCTGGACCCAGAAGCAGGACGCTCTGCACGAGGGCTATTTCGAGCGCTGGATCGCGTGGTCCGCGCCGGTCGTGAAGTTCGAAGCCGCCGCGTTCCCGCACCGCTATCCCACCGCTGGGGCGAGCGAGGGTATCTTCAAGCTGATGGCCGAGTATGCCGCCCGCGCCCGTAGCGAGGGGTTTGCGCCCTCGATCCATATCTTCGACGGAGAGTACGAGGGATTTCCAGCCTACGCTGCAAGTCTGGGGCTGCCGTTGGTGCGGCACAGTCGAATCGAGTGGATGGAAGTTGCAAGTCACGCCGAGCGCAACGCGCAGTTCTGGATCAGCCAGCCATCAGCAATCGACGGGAGCGTCTGGCCGCATTTCGACGCTTTTGCCCGAGGGCTGGCGGAAGAACGACCCGACATCGCTCTCGTCCCCGACCTCACCTATGTCGGGAACGTGGCGCGCGCATTCGAGGTGGCGATCGACCTGCCCAACGTAGCGCATTTCGTATTCAGCCATTCCAAGCCCTTCGGCGGATACTACCACCGCGTCGGCGGCGTCTTTTCGCGCGAGGAGAGTCCAGCGCTGTTCGGCAACAAGTGGTTCAAGAACCTCCTCAGCCTTGCCTGGGGCAGCGCGATGATGGACAGATTCGGCGTCCACGAACTGCCCCGTCGTTACGCCGGGGTGCAGGCTGAAGCGACACGAGGAATCGGACGCCTCCTCGACGTTGAACGTCTTCAGCCCGCCGACGTGAACCTGCTCGCTACCGCACCCGTCTCCGATGCCGACAGCACATTGGTACGCATGCTCCATCGCGGGTCGGGTGACGAGGCCGTCGTCCGCCTGTGCGCGACCCCCGCCATGGCGGCCCTTATCGATCCCAGGCTCGCCGCCAGCACCGCGCCGCAGCTCCTCGAACGCTGGCGAGCGGAGGGCCTCGCATGAGGGCCGATCGCATCGACCTGCTGATCTCGCGCGACGAAATCCACGAGTATGTATTGAACCTTTGGGCGGACGGCCCGATCGCGGAGTCGCACCGCAAGGGCGGGATGGTCCACGATATCGTCGATCGCTTCGGCAAGGTCCCGCGCTTCTTCTACGAACCATCCGAGCCGGACATCGAGTGGACGCACTTCTCGACCTGGTGGGGCGGCATCCTGCTGTGCGATTACGACAATCCGCACATCCGCGACCTGCGCTATCTCCACGAGATCTACCACGGCGCCACGCTGCCCTATTTGCGCGATTGCAGTGTCGCGATGCTGGAATCGAAGAACTTCGCCAACGAGCGGCAGGCGTCCACCCTGACCGAGATGGCGATTTATCTCGAGCTGCCCGAGCTGCGCGAACTTACCTTCGACCACCCCATCTTCATGGATCGCTTCCTCTATCCGACAGGCGACTTTTCACGCCCCGACCGACAGCTTGTCGACCATTGGAAGGCCGACAGCCGCACGACCTTCGACTTCCTCCTCGAACAGCGGCGGAAGGTCATCGAGGCACCGGCCAGCGAGATTGATCCTGCCGATCCGCAGGTGATCTGGCTGAGGCGCTACGGCGAACAAGGTCGCAACTGGGTCCGTATCTGGAGCGAGCGCTATGGCGAGGTGGAGAACGCCATGCTCACGCTCATCGAGCGTAGCGCCGCGGGCGAGCGCGAAGCGGCCGGCCGCAACCATCTTGCGTGGCTGCTCTCGGACGTGGTCAGCGAGGGAACAGGCGTACCCTTCCATCGCGAGGCGCGTGCCTTCCGCGATGCTTTCGACACGCTGGTCACTGCCTACGACGCTGCCATGACCGAGAGCGGTGAGACCGCGGTCAAAGGCAAAGCGCCTGGCTGACCGGCCCGCGCCATGTCGTATTCGTACTCGCAAAGGTCAAACAGCCTTTCTAGGCTGATCCGGATTTGAAAGTTTGGGGTCGCAAATGGTTACGAAATCACTCTTGGCATCGGCATGCCTTTCGCTGGCAATTGCACCTGTAGCGGCACGGGGCGCAGACAGGGCTCCGATCGTGCTCAAGCCGATAGGCCAGTGGAACCTGGACATGGGCGAAAACAAGTGCCGCATCGCACGTGTGTTCGGTAGCGAAGAGCAGAAGGCCGCATTCTATCTTGAACAGTGGTCGCCATCTGAGGAAGCCGATTGGGCCGTTGCGGCACGCGAGGTCGCCGGGTTTCGCAGCGATCGGAAGACCACTTATGCGTTCGGCCCTGGCGGCAAGAGCGATGATTTCGAGTTCACCAAAACAAGTTTCGGCGACTTCGGGAATCTCGTTGGCGCCAGAAGCAAGATCGTGAGTGACGACCCTTCGCAAGAGGATGTGAACTCGAACGATGATGACGAGCGTGACTGGCAAGCTCGTCCTCGCGGACTCGAGCAACTCGATTCCGACCGCGCTGCCCAAATAACTTCGCTGACATTATCGCAGTCGGGCCGAACGGATGTGGTCATCGAAACGGGAGGTCTGAAACCGGTCCTCGCTGCGATGAATGCATGCATGGAGGACCTCGTTAGGCACTGGGGCCTCGATCCGGCGGAGCAAAGGAGGGTAGTGAGCCCTCCCAAGGCCACCAACATGCCCAAGGTGGTCCAATACATAATGAGCACCTATCCTGCAGGGGCGCTGAGGAAAGGTGCCCAGGCCACTTTCCACTTGCGGATCATGGTGGGTACCAATGGCGCGGTCGAGGAGTGCGTCCTCACCAACCAGACCCTGGCCGAGGATTTCGACATGAAGCGCCATCCCTGCTTCGCATTTACGACGCGAGCGGTAATGGAGCCTGCACGAGACGCCGCCGGCGAGCCTGTCAGGTCCTTCTACACCGCTCGGATCGCCTATCGGATCGGATGAGCGCGGCGCTGCCACACAGCAGCACCTGCCTAACCTATCGTCTCCGACAGGAAGTGGAGCGTCAGGCCAACGAGCCCGCCGACCATCGTACCGTTGATACGAATGAACTGGAGGTCGCGGCCGACAGCGCCTTCGACCCGGTCGGTGATGGTCTGCGCGTCCCAGCGCTTCACGGTTTCCGACACCAGCCTGACGATCTGGTCGCCGTAGCGCGTGGCAATCCCGACAGCGGTACGGCGCGCAAAGCGGTTGACCTGGCGCTGCAATCGCTCGTCGTCCCGCAGGGCTGCGCCCAGTTCTCCCAGGGTTTCCCCGAGATAGCCTTCGCCCGCGCCGCCGTTCGATCGGATCGACTTGATGAGGCCTGCACGCAGGCGCTCCCACACGCCCTGCCACCAGTCGCCGATGGCAGGATTGTTGAGCAGTTCGCGCTTCATCCGCTCGACCCGCTCCTGCATCTCGGGGTCTTCGCGTAGACCCTTTGCAAGTTCATGTAGACCTTCCTCTATCTTGTCACGCAGGGGATGCTCCGGATCGACGAGGACTTCCGCCAGCAGCTTGTAGAGCCCATCGATGACCGAATTGGCCAACCGCTCATCAAGGCCGGTAAAGCGCAGCACGGCATTGGCGCGCTTGTGCACCATGTCACGCACCAGTGTTTCGTTGTCCTCCAGCACCAGCCCTGCCCAGCGGATGATCTTGTCGATGAGCGGCTTGTGCCGGCCGTCGGCGATCATCGCTTCGAGCATGCCGCCCAGCAACGGGGCGATGTCGAGCTTCTCCAGCTGCGCCTTTATGCCCCCGCGTACCTGCCCGCCGAGCCGGTCGGGATCCAGCGACTGCAGCACTTCGATCGCAAGCTCGCCTGCGCCTGCGCGGATGCGGGAGTCGCGGGCCGACTTGGGATCGGCAAGGTAGCTGCCGACCGCCTTGGCCAAGTTCATCGTGCCCATGCGTCGGCCGACGACCGCGGGGGTGAGGAAGTTCTCGCGCAGGAACTGCGCCATGGTGTCGGCGATACGGTCCTTGTTTTCAGGGATGATGGCGGTGTGCGGGATGGGCAGGCCGAGCGGACGGCGGAACAGCGCCGTAACCGCGAACCAATCGGCGAGTCCGCCGACCATGGCTGCTTCCGCAAAAGCGTGGAGATAGCCCCAAGCGGGGTGCAGATCGAGGTAGCGCCC
The DNA here is from genome assembly GCF_041021145.2 of Qipengyuania sp. RANM35. Lineage (NCBI taxonomy): Bacteria > Pseudomonadati > Pseudomonadota > Alphaproteobacteria > Sphingomonadales > Erythrobacteraceae > Qipengyuania > Qipengyuania sp. RANM35. The sequence goes on from NZ_CM196433.1 coordinate 2,472,111, forward strand.
GGAGAGCAGGAACAGCCCCGCCATCAGGACGATCAATCCGGTGGCAGTTCGCCGCATCACCCGCGCGCGGTCGGGCGCTAGCTGAGGGCCGGCAAATGCCGAACCCGCGGGCAAGTGGTCACTCACTCCGCGGGCTCTGCCTCCGGCGCCTGGCCGCCGCCCACGATGCCGCGCTTGTCGTCACCTTCCTTGTAGGTGAGCAAACGACCGCGCAGCCACGGGCCGGCACGCTTTTCGAAGCCGTCAGCAAGACTGAAGCCTGCTGGCACGATGAGCAGGGTGAGCAGGGTAGAAAGGATCAGGCCGCCAATCACCATGGTCCCCATCGGCGCGCGCCACGCACCGTCGCCTGCTCCAAGGACGCCCGAGAGCGCAGTCGGCACCATGCCTGCGGTCATCGCCACCGTGGTCATAACGATCGGCTGGGCACGCTTGTGGCCAGCATCGAGCAGGGCGTGAAGCTTGCGCGTGCCTTTGGCCATTTCCTCGATCGCGAAGTCGATCAACAGGATCGAGTTCTTCGACACGATGCCGAGAAGCAGCAGGATACCGATATAGATGGGCATCGATTGCGGCTGGCCGAACAGCCAGACAAGCAGGATGCCTCCCAAGGGCGCAAGCAGCAGCGAGGTCATGTTCACCAGCGGACTGATGATGCGCTTGTAGAGGAGGACCAGCACGGCGAAAACGAGGAAGAAGCCGGCGACGATGGCAATCATCAGGTTCTGCAGCATTTCTGCCTGCCACTCGTCCTCGCCGACCACGTCGCGGATGACGCCCTGTGGCAGGTCCTTGAGGATCGGAAGCTCGTCGATCTTCTTCTGGGCTTCACCCTTGATAACGCCCTGGGCAAGGTCGGCACCCACGAGGACGCGGCGGTTCTGGTTGTAGCGCTGAATAGCTGTCGGGCCCGAACCGAAAGTGATTTCGGCCACGCGGGACAGCGGGACCGAACCACCGCTCGCTGTCTGCACCGGCAAGTTCTTGATCGTTTCTAGGCTTTCGCGCGATTCCTCGGGCAGCATGACGCGGATCGGGATCTGGCGGTCCGAGAGCGAGAACTTCGCGGCATTCTGCTCGATCTCGCCCATGGTGGCGATGCGGATGGTCTGGCTCAGCGCCACCGTGGTCACGCCAAGGTCTGCGGCGAGATCTTCGCGCGGGCGAATGATGATTTCGGGCCGGTTGACGTCAGCACTGATGCGCGGCGCAACCAGGGTATCGATACCCTTCATCTGCTCGACCAGCGTGGCGGCCGTTTCCTCGAGGAGTTCGGGATCGGATCCGGCGAGCATGATGGTCATGTCGCGGCCCGAGCCGAAGCCGCCCGATTGCGATGCAAAGCGGATGCGTGCGTCGGCCATCTGCGCGAATTGCGGAGCGAGGCTGCGCTCGAAGTCGATCGAGCTGCGCTCGCGGTCTTCCTTGAGCGTGATGTAGATTGTCGCCTGGCCTTCGCGCACGCGTTCCAGCGCCAGCTCGACCTCGGGCTGCTCGTAAAGCACCTTCGACACGCGGTCGGCGACTTCGCGCGTGGTTTCCAGCGTAGTGCCGGGCACCATCTCGATCTCGATGCGGCTGTTTTCGCTGTCGATCACCGGCTGGAACTGCGCCGGGACGATGGTGAACAACAGGATAGTCAGCATCAGCGAGAAATAACCGATACCCAGCATCCATACCCGATGGTCGAGGAAGCGGGCGTGGAGATACTTCCACACCTGACGCATATGATCGCCAAACAGTCCGACGATGAAGCCGATCAGCTTGAACAGCGCCAGTACGGCCAACAGTCCAGCACCAAGCGCTATCGCCACCTGGATGATCTCGATGATCTTGGCGACGACGACAGCAAAGATATTTTCCGATCCGCCGGTGATCAGCGCGGGCAGTCCCAGGCCATTGATCGCATTGAACACGGCGAAGATAGCGGCGCCCGCGACAGCAAGCGCTGCGAGCACAGTGAACAACAGGCCAAGGACATAGAGCCAGCGATGGCGCGGACCTTCCAGCCCTTCGCGTGCCGCATACATCTTGCCGCGGTCGAGCGACCACCTGAGGACTTCCATGTAACGGTCCATCAGCGGACCTTCGCCGTGTGCAGCCTGTCCCTGCGCCTTGAGGAAATAGGCGGCCAGCATGGGCGTGATCATGCGGGCAACGGCCAGCGACATGAGCACGGCAACGACGACCGTCAGGCCGAAATTCTTGAAGAACTGGCCCGAAATGCCCGGCATCGCGCCGACGGGGAAGAATACCGCAACGATACAGAAGCTGGTGGCAACCACCGGCAAGCCGATCTCGTCGGCAGCGTCGATCGAGGCCTGGTAGGCGGTCTTGCCCATGCGCATGTGTCTGACGATGTTCTCGATCTCCACGATCGCATCGTCGACCAGCACGCCTGCAACCAATGCCAAGGCCAGCAGCGAGAGCTGGTTCAGGTTGAAACCCAGCAGGTCCATGAACCAGAAGGTCGGAATGGCCGACAGCGGAATGGCGACTGCGGAAATTGCTGTCGCGCGCCAGTCGCGCAGGAAGAAGAACACCACGACGACGGCGAGGATGGCACCCTCGATCATCGCGGCCATGGCGCTTTCGTACTGTTCCTTGGTGTACTTCACCGTGTTGAAAAGGGGGATGAACTTGATGCCCGGCGTCTCCGCCTGGATCTTCTCGATTTCCTTCACCGCCTCTTCGTAAACCGTGACGTCCGAAGCACCCTTTGCGCGGCTCATGGCGAAGTTCACGACCTGCTTGCCCCGGACGGTGGCGATGGAGGTTTGCTCCGAATTTCCGTCACGCACGGTGGCCACGTCGGCCAGCTTGATGGTCCGGCCGCCGCCCAGCTGGATCTGGCGCTGGCTCAGTTCGAATGCATCGGCATTGTTACCGAGGACGCGGACCGACTGGCGCGTGCCCCCCACTTCGGCAGTGCCGCCTGCAGTATCGAGATTGTTCGCGCGCAGAACGTTGTTGATCTGGCTGGCGGTCACACCGAGTGCCTGCATCTTGGGCAGGTCGAGGATGACCTCGATTTCCCGATCGACGCCGCCGAAGCGATTGACCTCGGCCATGCCTTCGATGCCGAGCAGACGCTTGGCCACCGTATCGTCGATGAACCAGCTCAATTGCTCGATGGTCATGTCATCGGCTTCGACCGCATAGATTGCGAGGAAGCCGCCGGAGATTTCCTCCTTGGTGACACGCGGTTCGAGAATGCCGTCCGGCAGGCTCCCGCGAACCGTGTCGATGGCGTTCTTTACCTCCGAAACCGCGTCGTTCGGGTCGATACCGATCTCGAACTCGATGAAGGTGTTGGAGTTGCCTTCCCGCGCGGTCGAATTGATCGAATTTACGCCGTTGATCGAACGGACGGCCGCCTCGACGCGTTGGGTGATCTGGTTCTCGATCTCGGTCGGGGCAGCACCCGGCTGCGAAATCGAGACATTGACCGCCGGGAATTCGATGTCGGGGTTGTTGACCACGTCCATGCGCATAAACGCGATCAGACCCGCGAGCAGCAGCGCGGTAAACGCGACCAGGGGAATGGTCGGGTTGCGGATCGACCAGGCCGAGATATTGCGGAAGTTCATCGGTCGACTGCCTCAGCTACCCTTGGCCATCTGCGGCTTCACCGTTTCGCCTTCGGTCAGGAAGCCGCCGGCTCGAAGCACGACGCGCTCCTTGCCGTTGAGGCCCTCGGTCACCACGATACCCTGCGGCGTGACCGCACCGGTGGTGATCGGGCGCCGTTTCGCCTTGCCCTCGCTATCTACGATGTAAACGAATGCTCCCTCGCGATCGGACAGGACCGCCGATTCAGGCAGGACAGGCGCCACGACCGCGCCGCTTTCAATGGTCGCGGTTGCGAAGCCACCGGGGCGAAGTTCGGGAGCGTAAGGCAGCGCAATCCGTGCCGTACCCTGGCGATCGGCGTTGCTGATGGTCGGCGAAATCTGCCAGATCTGGCCCGAAAAAGTCTTTTCCGAACCGACGGGCTGCACCTTGGCCGTCTTGCCGGCGCCGATTTTGGCAAGGTCGCTCTCGCTCAGCTTGGCGAGCATCTCCATCTCGCCCCCGCGAGCGATGCGGAACAGCGCCTGCGCACCGCCTGCCACTGTCTGGCCGACCTCGACATTGCGTTCGAGAACAAGGCCTGCCGCCGGAGCTACAATATTCAGGCGCGCATTGCGTGCCTGCAACTCGCGCAACTGCGCTTGTGCCACGCGGACGCGGGCGACAGCAGCATCGCGCGTCGCAGTTAGCCGATCGACGTCGGCGGTCGACACGAAGCCGCGCTCAACCAGCTTGAGCGAACGGTCGAGATTGGCCTGAGCGAGGTTCGCATCTGCCTGTGCGACCTGGATCTGGGCCGCGGCACTCTGCGCCTGCTGGGACTGGACCGAGCGATCGATGACCGCAAGAACCTGGCCCTGGCGCACCCAATCGCCGGCTTCGACCGGTATCGCAATGACGCGTCCGCCTTCACCGACAGCGCCGACCGGCATATCGCGGCGAGCCGCCAACGTGCCAGTGGCCACTATCTGGCCGGAAACGGTCGTGCGGCCGGGGGCAACGACGGTGACGGTGGGAAGCTGCTGCTCGTTCTCGTCAGTCGGCGCAGTTCCGGAGCGGCCGAATACGACATAGGCGATCAGGATCAGCGCCGCGAGGGCGACAACGGCCGCGATAATCTTCCTGCGTCCGGACGAAGCCGAGCCTTCGCCGTCGGCGACAAAGCCGATCGTGCCCGCATCGCGCGTTTCAAATCCCGTCTCGTAATTCATCGCCATCATGCCCCGGTACTCGTCACTCGGACGTGGTGTATTATCTTGCTATATCACTGAACGCAAGAATTTACCGAAAGGGGCGATAAACCGCCAATTGGGCAAGGGCAACGCGCCGTTCTGCGAAGCGCAAATTCCGGCAGACCAATGTCGCGCGGTTACAACATAACCTGACGGGCCCAAGGCGCGGAAATATGTCGAGAAATAGAAAAAGCGGAGTCTCCGAAAATGGAGACCCCGCTTTTACTTTCGCGATTGCGGTTACTTAACGGACGCGGCCGCGCTGAACCATATTCGCAATGCCGAGCAGGACAATGGCACCGACGATGGCGACCAGGAAGCCCGGAAGGTTGAAAGTCTGGATAGTGGTGTCGATGCCGAACAGCGGACCTGCGAGCAGGTTGCCGATGATCGCACCGATGATTCCGACGACGATGTTCCAGAAAATGCCCATCGAGGCATCACGGTTCATGACCAGGCTTGCGAGCCAGCCGGCAACGCCGCCAACGATAATAGCAATAATCCAACCCATTCTATTTCCTCCTGTATTTCCCGTCGACCGTGTGCCCCCCTTAACGGACAGCAGGACGAAACGGTTCCCCGTTGTTTACCGGGGATACAGCTGGAGCGAGTGGATTGTCGTTTTGTTCCCGAAGCGGGCGCGTCAGTACTTGAGCTGGCGCTCGTAAAGATCGCGGTAATGCTGGATGCGCGTAACGCGCAGGCCCTGCATGCCGGAGCGATCGACGGCGCGTTGCCAGGAGGCGAACTCTTCGAGGCTGAGGCTGTAACGCTCAAGAACCTCGTCGATCGACAGCAGCCCGCCGTTGACCGCGGCAACCACCTCGGCCTTGCGGCGCACGACCCAGCGCTTGGTGCCCGGCGACGGCAGGTCGGCGAGCGTCAACGGCTCCCCGAGCGGGCCAATCACCTGTGCAGGGCGGATATCCTGGTTCTCAATCATTCTTTCTCTCGATCGCCATGCACCGCATCACTTGCGGCTGACCCGAGGCCTAAACCCGTGGCTTTTCCATGACCTGAAGCTTCATGGTTACCCGGGCATTTACCCTTTTCATTCCCTTCACGGCGAACCTCGGCGAATGCGCCGAAGCCGGCCTCGATACGCGCAAACTCCTCGCGAAGATCGCGAGTCGCGGCGATGCGGGCAACGAGATCCGTCCACTGGAAACGGCGCAAATCCGCGCCATCCCGCGTGTCCGGGAACCCTGCCCTGTTGAAATGCCCCTCGTACATTCGACTGTGGATAACAGCGCATGGTGAACGATCCGTAAAACATCGCATACGGCGCTGGGCACTGCCCTCTGGTGGCAAGCCCCCTGCCCGTGTATGGGCGCGCCATGCCCACCACCGCAGAACTTTCCCCGGCCGCCGCCGCGGCGCTGTTCGACCTTCCGCGTCCGGCGGAAGAGTGCCGGATCGTGGTCGCCATGTCTGGCGGGGTGGACAGTTCCGTCGTTGCAGCACTCGCGGCACGCAGCGGAGCCGAAGTCATCGGGGTGACCCTCCAGCTTTACGATTACGGCGCAGCGACCGGCCGAAAGGGGGCCTGCTGCGCGGGCGACGATATCCGCGATGCACGCGACGTCGCCGAACGCCTGGGCATCGCGCATTACGTCCACGACCATGAAAGCGCCTTTCGCGAGGAGGTGGTCGAAGGATTCGCCGATGCTTACCTTGCAGGCCAGACGCCTGTCCCCTGCATCCGCTGCAACATGGGGCCCAAGTTCACCGACATGTTCGCCATGGCGCGGGAGCTGGGTGCGGATTGCCTCGCAACGGGCCACTACGTTCGCCGGGTGATGGGCGCGACCGGCCCCGAACTGCATCGGGCGCTCGATCCCGCGCGCGACCAGTCCTATTTCCTCTATGCGACCACGGAAGAACAGCTCGCGTTCCTGCGCTTCCCGCTGGGGGGACTTCCCAAGGACGAGGTGCGTGCGCTGGCGGCGGCAGCAGGCCTGCGCAATGCCGACAAGCCCGACAGCCAGGACATTTGCTTCGTCCCCGACGGAGACTACGCGAAGATCGTCACCAAGATGCGGCCCGAAGGCGTGCGCCCGGGCAAGATCGTCCATGCTGCAACCGGCGAGGAACTGGGCGAACATCGCGGGGTGATTCACTTTACCGTCGGTCAGCGGCGCGGGCTCGAGATTGGCGGCCAGCCGGAACCGCTTTACGTCATTGGCATCGATGCCGAAGCTGCCGAGGTCCGCGTCGGCCCCAAGCGCATGCTCGCGGTCGAATCGGCCCGGATCATCGAAACGAATCGCATCGGGCCGCTGCCTGACGCCCCGCTGACCGCCAAGGTCCGCAGCCTCGCCAAGCCTGTTCCGGTTGTTCTCGACGGTCCTCTCGGCGACAATGCCGCCACTACGATCCGCTTCGTCCAGCCCGAATACGGCGTGGCCCCCGGCCAGGCGGCGGTCATCTATGCTGGAGAGCGCGTGGTCGGCGGAGGCTGGATCGCATCGACCGGGGGTGTGGCCGGCTGATCAGCCCTCCCACGGCTGGAGGACGCAGCCATACCCTTCGCGATAGAATGCCGTGTCCGAGGCAACCAGCGGCACCGAAGCGGTTACGCTCTTCGCCTCTTCGTCTGCGCTGAAGCGCACGAATTCCATGCCCTCCAGCTTGTCCTTGGCACAGTCGCTCATGCTTCGCCCCTCGATGAAGCGGCACGAGCAGGCGACATGCGCGCCATAGGCCGTCCCGGCGGCGACAGTGCGGCGCACACCCTCGCCATAGAACACCCAGGCAGCCCCGCCGATGGCGAGAGCGATGAGTGCGAGCCACAGCCAGATACGCGTTTTGCCGGAGCTGGTTTTGGCCGTTGCCAAGCGGGATTCCTTCGTGCGAGTGACGCCGCATGTCCCAGCGGTCCGCCCCCCTTATCGCGCTTCTCATTGCTGCCACAAGCCTTGCTTCCTGCGGTTCGTCGGGTCCCGCCGAATTGCCACCGCTCAGTGAAGAGGCGCTCGCTGCGGTGACGCAGGATGCCGGTGCGCCCAAGGATCAACTGGCCCGCCAGGTGGACGAAGTCTTCACCGGCGAAGGCGTAGGCGAGACGCGAGCGCTGGTCGTCATGCATGGCGGCAAGATCGCTGCGGAGCGCTATGCCGAGGGCTACGACAAGGACACCCGCTTCGTCAGCTGGTCGATGGCCAAGACGGTCACCGCGGTGATGATCGGCATGCTCGTGGCCGACGGACAGCTGCGGCTCGATGCGCCGGCTCCGGTTCCGCGCTGGCAGCGTCCCGGTGACCCGCGGGCGGAAATCACCCTGCGCCAACTGCTCCAGATGAGGTCGGGCCTCGAACATACCGAGGCAGGCGATCCGCCTTACGAAAGCGGCGAGGTTCGCATGCTCTTCCTCGACGGACGTGACGACATGGCCGACTATGCAACGGCCCAGCCGCTCGAGGCGGAGCCCGGCTCGAAGTTCGAATATTCGTCCAATACCACCGTCATCCTTGCCGACATCGCCGCACGCGCACTGACGGGCAGCAAGGATCCCGAAACCCGGCGCAAGGCTGTGGCCGACTTCCTCCATTCCCGCCTGTTCGGACCGCTCGGCATGACCTCTGCAGTGCCGGAGTTCGACGCTTCGGGCACGTTGATCGGGGGCAGCCTGATCCATGCAACGGCACGCGACTGGGCCAAGTTCGGCGAAATGTTGCGCAACAAGGGTTCGTATCGCGGCGAACAGCTGGTCCCGCGCGCCTGGGTCGAGGAAATGGTCAAGCCCAGCCCCAAATCCCCGCATTACGGCCTGCAAACCTGGCTCAACCGACCTTTGCCCGATGGCGAGGAACACCCGCTCTTCCCCGACCGGGCGCCGCACAGCGCCTTCGCGATGATCGGCCATATGGGCCAGTACGTCTTCGTGTCGCCGAGTCAGAAACTCACGGTGGTAAGGCTCGGTCATTCGGACGCGCCGCAGCGCAAGGCGATGCTCCAGCAACTGGCCGACGTTATCGACCTTTACCCGGCGAGCTAGGCCATGGGATACTTGCTAGGGTTCATCGGCTTTCTGGCCTTTTGTTACGCCATTGCCGACAAAGAGCAGCTTGCTGTGGATCGGGAGCGGATCAGACCTTTCTCGATCAAGGTGTTCCTTGTGACCATGGCTTTAGCGTTGGCGATCCTGATCTACGAAGTTCTCTAGTAGAAGAATTTGCCCTCGACCACGGTCACGCAAGGACCACCAAGCGAAGCCTGGTCACCCGCACGCCGACAGGTCAGCGTCCCGCCCCGTCTGCTCGCCTGGTGCGCCGTAAAACTGTCGCGCCCCAGCCGCTCGCTCCAGAAATGGGTCAGCACGGCATGGGCCGATCCGGTCACGCTGTCCTCGTCCACGCCCCCGCCGGGTACGAAGACGCGACTTACGACATCGGTGGCACTACCGGGCGCAGTGCAGATAAACTGGTCGTTCCCGAGTTTCCCGAGCCCGCGCAGGTCAGGCGTCAGTGAGCGCACCGTCGCCTCATCCGCGAACAGGAAGACATTGTAGCGGGTATCGTTGCGCCACACGTCAAGCGGATCTGTGCCGAGCAGGGCGACGGCCTCGTCCCAGCCGCGCGGCGCGGTTTTGATGAGCGGCAGGCCGAGTTCGTAGCCCTCGCCAGCCTTGCGCACTTCGAGAATGCCCGCATGGCGCGTACGGAAAGTCACGCGGTCGCCTCCGTCCCGCCCGAGCAGGACATGCCCGCTGGCGAGCGTCGCATGGCCGCACAGCCGGACTTCCTCGGTTGGGGTGAACCAGCGCAGTTCCCAGTCCGCCGCACCGCTCGCATCACGGATGACGAAGGCGGTTTCGGCGAACATGTTTTCTTCGGCAATGGCCAGCAGTGTCGCGTCGTCGAGCCAGGCTTCGAGTGGCATCACCGCTGCCTGGTTCCCTGCGAAGGGGCGGTCGGCAAAGGCATCGACGTGCCAGTAGGGCAATGCCCGGGTCATGCCTTGTGGTCCCCCAGCTCGGGCAAAAGTTCCTCGGCCGCTGGTCCCTCCTCGTCTATCAAGCCTTCGGGGTCGGGGTGAATGAGCACTTCGACACCGGGAAATTCCGCTTCGATGCGCGCTTCGATCTCGTCCATGATCTTGTGGACTTCGCGCAAGGGCTTCGATCCGTCCATTGCCGCGTGGAACTGCACGAAATCGACCGCCCCGGCAGTACGCGTGCGCAAGTCGTGCACCCCGCGGAGTTCGGGATGGCGTGCAAGAACGGCAAGGAATGCCTCACGCTTCTCGTCCGGCCATTCCTTGTCCATCAGGTGATCGACCGCCTCGCTCGCCGCGTGGAACGCGCCCCATGCCAGCCATGCGGCAATCCCGAGACCGAAGAGCGGGTCGGCCATGCCGAAGCCCAGGTACTGGTCGATGACCAGCGCGGCGATGACCGAGAGATTGAGGAACAGGTCCGATTCGTAATGGATGTTGTCGGTCTTGATCGCGACCGAATTGGTCTTGCGCACGACATGGCGTTGCCATGCAACTAGGCACAGGGTTGCGAGGATCGCGAAAATGGAAACGCCGATACCCTCTGCCGCAGCGGTGGTTTCTCCGCCGCTCAACAACCGCTCGACAGCGCGAAACGCAATGCCGAAAGCAGAGATCGAAATCAGCATGACTTGCACGATGGCGGCCAGTGCCTCCGCCTTGTGATGGCCGAAACGATGGTCCTCGTCGGCGGGCATGGCCGCGATCCACACGCCGATGAGCGTTGCGAGGCTGGCGACGAGGTCAAGCGCCGAGTCGGCCAGGCTCCCCAGCATCGCGGTCGAGCCAGTGCGCCAGGTCGCCCAGGTCTTGAGCGTGACCAGCACCACCGCCATCGCGATGGAGGCGAGTGCGGCCGAACGGGTCAAGGCGGCGCGATTGTCGCTCATGGATAGAGCAGCGTGTTCGACCACGCCTCCTTCTCATCATGGCGTGTGAAGAGGCGCCTGTCGTGCAGTCGGAACTCGCGGTCGCGCCAGAATTCCATCCGCCGCGGGCTCAGGCGGAAGCCCGTCCAGTGCGGCGGGCGGGGTATGTCGCCTTCCGGAAAGCGGCCCTCAAGCGCAGCAACGCGGTCGAGATAGACCTGGCGGGCGGGCAAGGGCCGCGATTGGTCGGATGCCGCAGAGCCGATCTGCGAGACGCGCGGCCGCGAGTGGAAATAGGCATCGGCCTCCACCTCGCTCACTTCGGTCAGCGGGCCTTCGATGCGAATCTGGCGGCGCAGGCTCTTCCAGTGGAACAACAGCGCGGCGCGCATGTTGGCGCGGATCTGCTCACCCTTGCGACTTTCGGCGTTGGTGTAGAACACGAAGCCATCGTGGCCGTTGCCTTTGAGGAGCACCATCCGCACCGACGGAAATCCTTCGGGCGTTGCGGTGGCCAGCGCCATCGCATTGGCATCGTTCGGCTCGCTCGCCTTGGCCTCGCCAAACCACACCTCGAACAGGGCGAAGGGATCGGTTTCGGGGATCGCGCTTTCATGGTCCATGACGAGACGCCCTAACGCCATGTCCCTCAACACGGAAGCACCATGCTTGCGCGCGCGTGCTGTTACACCTAGCTAACACGCCATGGCCGACCCCTATTCCATCCTTGGCGTTGCGCGAAATGCGACAGAAAAGGACATCAAGAGCGCCTATCGCAAGCTGGCGAAGGAGCTGCACCCTGACCGCAACACGGACAATCCCAAGGCGGCAGAGCGCTTCTCCGAAGTCACTCGCGCCTACGACCTGCTGTCGGACAAGGACAAACGCGCCCGGTTCGACCGCGGCGAGATCGATGCCGACGGAAATCCGGCGAACCCGTTCGCCGGCATGGGCGGCGGATTCGGCGGCGGAGGCGGTGGACAACGCGGTTTCCGCGCAGAGGATTTCCAGGGTTTCGGCAATGAGAGCGTGGACCTCGGCGACATTTTCGAAGGCTTGTTCGGCGGCGGCGGCGCGCGCCGCGGCGGCAGTCCGTTCGGCAGCGCCGGGCAAAGGCGTCCACCCCCTCCACCGCGCAAGGGCGCGGACATCGCCTATCGCCTGCGCGTTCCGTTTGTCGAGGCAGCGACGCTGCAGGACCAGCGAATCACCCTCGCCGACGGCAAGACGATCGACCTCAAACTGCCCAAGGGTGTCGAAACCGGCACGCAAATGCGCCTCAAGGGAAAGGGCGAACCCGGCCCCGGCGGAGCTGGCGACGGCCTCGTGACCATCGACATCGACAAGCATCGCTTGTTCAAGCGGGATGGCAACGACGTGCGCTGCGACCTTCCGATCACACTCGACGAGGCGCTCAACGGCGGGAAGATTCGCGTACCGACTGTCGACGGGCCGGTGATGATGACCGTCAAGCCGGGTACCCATGGCGGGACTGTCCTGCGCCTCAAGGGGAAGGGCTTCAGCCGCAAGGATGGCACGCGCGGAGACCAGCTGGTCACGCTGGAAATCCAGCTGCCTGAAAATCTCGATGAACTTGCCAAGCGGCTCGAGGGGTGGAAGGACGAAGGGAACCCGAGGGCAGACCTGGGAGCCTGACCGTTTGACCAAGCACGAACTCCCGGCACCGGCAGAGCGGGAAATCCACTCGCTCTCGCCAGAGGCGCGCAGGGAAGAGGCGCGGCACCTTCGCGGGCGGATCGAGTACCACGTCGGTCCCGGGACCCGGGCCTGGAACGTGGCCAAGCGTACCATCGTCGGCACGTACAACGACGGTTTCATCCACGCGGGCAACCTTGCCTACCTCGCCATGCTGGCGATCTTCCCGTTCTTCATCCTGGGCGCCGCGATCTTCTCGCTGTTCGGGGAAGAGGCGGAGCGGGCGGCCATGATCAATGCCGTACTGTTCGCCCTGCCACCCGTCGTCGGCAATGTCATCGAACCGGTCGCACGCGACGTGATCTCCGCGCGCAGCGGTTGGCTCCTGTGGGCGGGCGCGCTCGTGGCCCTGTGGACCGTTGGCAGCCTTGTCGAAACCATTCGCGACATCTTGCGCCGGGCCTATGGCACCCACCCGACCCATGCCTTCTGGAAATACCGCCTGTTCTCTTCGGGCGTGATCCTGGCGGCCGTGATGCTTCTGATGCTGTCGCTCATCGCGCAGGTTGTGATCGGCACAGCGCAGGAAGTGATCGAAGCCTACTTCCCGCAATTGGTCGACCACGTTTCCGACCTGCGGCTGACACGCATAGTTCCCGCACTCGGCCTGTTCGGCTCGCTCTACCTGATCTTCTACACGCTGACCCCGTCCAAATACCGCAGGCGTCGCTATCCCAAATGGCCCGGCGTATTGCTGACCACCTTGTGGTGGATCGCCGTCACCACGGGCCTGCCGCCGGTATTGCGCCTCTTTTTCGCTTACGATCTTACCTACGGCGGGCTGGCGGGCGTGATGATCGCGCTGTTCTTTTTCTGGCTTGTCGGGCTCGGTGTGGTTATCGGCGCGGAACTCAACGCGGCCCTGGCCGAAACGCCCGAGGAAGAGATGAACTTCGTCGGGCAGGCGGATGATCGCCGCCGCGCCGCGCTGAAACGTGAAATCGAGGAGGAAGATACGGCATGGTCGGACTGATGGCAGGCAAGCGTGGCCTGATCATGGGCCTCGCCAACGACAAGTCGCTGGCCTGGGGCATCGCGCAGCAGCTACGCGAGCATGGTGCGGAACTCGCATTCTCATTCCAGGGAGAGGCGCTGAAGAAGCGCGTGGCGCCGCTGGCCGAGCAGCTCGGCAGCGATTTCCTGATCGAATGCGACGTGTCCGACATGGGCGCGCTCGACGCCGCCTTCGATGCACTCAAGGCGCGGTGGGACACGATCGACTTCGTAGTCCACGCGATCGGCTTTTCCGACAAGAACGAATTGCGCGGGAAGTATGTCGACACCAGTCTCGACAACTTCCTGATGACGATGAACATTTCGGCCTACTCGCTCGTCGCGGTGGCGCAGCGCGCGGCGGCGATGATGCCGAATGGCGGTTCGATCCTGACGCTGACCTATTACGGCGCGGAGAAGGTCATCCCGCATTACAACGTCATGGGCGTTGCCAAGGCGGCACTGGAAACCAGCGTGAAGTATCTCGCGAACGACCTTGGTCCGCAGAACATCCGCGTCAATGCGATCAGCGCCGGGCCGATCAAGACTCTGGCCGCCAGCGGGATCGGCGACTTCCGCTACATCCTCAAGTGGAACGAATACAACTCGCCGCTACGTCGCAATGTCACCATCGAGGACGTTGGCGGATCGGGTCTCTATTTCCTGTCGGACCTGTCATCGGGCGTGACCGGGGAAACGCACCACGTGGATGCTGGCTACCATGTCGTCGGCATGAAGCAGGAAGACGCGCCCGATATCGCGCTCGACAAGGGCTGACCCTTAGTGGTCAGGCCACGTCCGGCCAGATGCCGCGCGTGTCGTAGACCGCCTTGTTGGCACGTTCCTCGGGCGGGATGACCTTGAAGACATCGTGATCGACGAGCGGGATCAGCACGCCGCATTCCTCGAGCGCGGTGTCGATGTCGACAAGTTCCGCACCCGTTCCCTCGAACTCCTTGGGCAATCCGCCCGCATAGGGCTCGACCACCTGTACTCTTTCGCCGAATTCGCGCGCGAGCGAGGCGGCGACATAGCGTGCCGGTGACTCGCGGAAGTCGTCGATGTTCGCCTTGAAAGCTAGACCGAGGCAGGCGATCTTCGCACCGGGATTGACCTCGACAAGTGCCTTCGCGCGGGCGAGCACATGATGCATCTTGGCATCGTTGGTCTCGCGCGCCTGGCGGATGATCTTCGCTTCTTCGGGAGCGCCGTGGACGATGAACCACGGATCGACCGCAATGCAGTGTCCGCCCACACCGGGTCCCGGGGTGAGGATGTTCACGCGAGGGTGGCGATTGGCGAGACGAATGACTTCCCACACGTCGAGCCCCTGCCGGTCGGCAATCATCGAAAGCTCGTTTGCAAAGGCGATATTCACGTCGCGGAAGGCGTTTTCGACCAGCTTGGTCATCTCCGCACTGCGCGCATCGGTCGTGACGCATTCGCCCTTCACGAAGCGTTTGTAGAAGGCGAGCGCTTTTCGCGCACAGCGCGGGGTGATGCCTCCGATCGAGCGGTCGTTATGCGTCAGCTCCTCGAGGATCTTGCCGGGCAGGACGCGCTCCGGGCAATAGGCGAGGCTCACATCGGGCTGGCCGTCGGTAAGTCCGGGCATGGCGAGGTCGGGGCGTGCCGCCGCGATTGCGTCGCGCATCGCTTCGGTCGTGCCGACGGGCGAGGTCGATTCGAGGATCACCGTATCGCCCTTCTTGAGGACGCTGGCGACTTTCTCCGCCGCGGCCATGACGTAGCTCGTGTCTGGCGTGTGATTGCCGTCCTTGGCGAAGGGCGTCGGTACGGCAATCACGAACACGTCGGCAGGCGAAATCTCGGTCGAGGCACGCAGCAGCCCGCGTTGGACGACCGCCTGGACCAATCCGTCGAGATCGACCTCCTCGATATGGATTTCGCCGCGATTGATCGTCTCGACAACGCGCTCGGAGACATCGACGCCGAGCACGGGGCAGCCTGCACGCGCTATGATAGCCGCCGTAGGAAGACCGATATAGCCGAGGCCGATAACGCAGACGTCGGGCTTGGTGTCACCGCGCATGAAAGTCGTGTCCCTGAAACCGTTTCGCCCAGGCTCTAGCGCCTGTCGGTAAATTTAACAGTAACTCTATCGATCAACCGGCAAGCAGGTCGCAAATCCGCTGCGCAGAGTGGCCATCACCGAACGGATTGTGGGCCCGTGCCATGGCCGCATAGGCTTGCTCGTCGTCGAGCAGGCGGAAGGTCTCGCGGACGATGGTGTCCGCATCGGTTCCAACCAGTTTGGCGGTTCCCGCCTCGACACCCTCGGGCCGCTCGGTGGTCTCGCGCATCACCAGTACCGGCTTGCCCAGTGCGGGCGCCTCCTCCTGCACACCGCCGCTGTCGGTCAGCATCAGATGCGCGATGTCGAGCAGCCGGGCGAAGTGCGGGTAGTCGAGGGGTTCGATCAGGGCGACATTGTCGAGACCGGCCAGTTCGGCGTTCATGACTTGCCTTACGTTGGGGTTGAGGTGCACCGGAAAAATAACCGCAACGTCATCTCTGGATGCAATTTGCCTAACCGCATTGGCAATATTCTGCATCCCCTCGCCAAAGTTCTCGCGGCGGTGACTGGTCATCCCGATGATGCGCTTGCCGGCAAACCGCTGCTCCAGTTCGGACAGGCCCCGCGCAAGTTGGGGTTCACGCGTCACTTTCTCGCTGACCCAGTGGAGCGCATCGATGACCGTATTGCCGGTTACATGGACAGTCGCCGGATCGACGTTCTCGCGCAGCAGGGCATCCCGCGCCGTCTCGGTAGGGGTGCAATGCAGCGCTGCGAAGGTCCCGACGACGCGCCGATTCACCTCTTCGGGCCACGGATGATGGATGTCGCCGCTGCGCAGCCCCGCCTCCACATGGCATACGGGAATCTTGCGGTAATAGGCGGCGATGGCACCGGCCATCACCGTTGTCGTGTCCCCCTGCACCACCACCCAGTCGGGCTGTTCGGCATCGAGCACCTTGCCGATTTCGACCAAGGCTCGTGCGGTCAGCGCATCGAGCGTCTGGCCCGGCGTCATCAGGTCGAGGTCGTGGTCCGGGACGATCTCTGCGATCGCCAGCACTTGGTCGAGCATCGCGCGGTGCTGTGCCGAAACGCAGACCCGGCTGTCGAAGCGCGGGTCGGCCTCCAGCGCATGGACCAGCGGAAACAGCTTGATGGCCTCGGGGCGGGTCCCGAAAACGGTAAGGATCTTGCGCGGCGCACTCATGCGCGCGCTTTAGCCGCAATTGGTTAATCGACGATAGACGACGGTCAGCCTTCGGGGCTCGGCAGCGGCTCCGCTTCGATGGTGGGCGTCTCGCCCGACCGCTCGCGTTCAAGGCGCTCCATGTACTCGCGCTCGATCATCTCGACGCGTTCCTGCTCTTCGCGCGCTGCCTCGTCGACGCCCTCGAGCCGTTCGGCACGCGCCTGGTTGACCAGTGCGCTGAAGCGCACTTCGGAGCCCTGCGCCTTGTCGGCATAGGCGTTGGCGATCATTTCCTGGGTGCAGCCGGTGAAGCCGCCTGCGCCGACCGGGGTACAGGACATGGTGCCGAACTTGCCGACCATTTCCAGCCGCTCGACACGCTGGGCCCAGGCCTGGCCTTCGGGGCTGTCGGAGAAACGCAGGCGTTCGGGAATCCGGTACCGCTCCTGCTCGGCCTTGCGAGCACAGACCACGATCTGGTCGCTGGTGCTTTGCGGGCAGACATCGTCGCCATAGACGATGACCATGTTGTAGCTGTCATCCGGGGTTTCGACGGGCTGCTGCGCCATTGCCGGCGCTGCGGCACCGAGGGCGATGACGGCGATCAGCGGCAGGGACTTCGACATGGTAACCTCTCGAAACTCTATCGGGCGGCATCTGGCGCCTTGCCCGGTGAACTCTCCATGAAGCGCGCAAAGGCGCTCCGGCGTTCCCGTCAAATCCTCTCGGAGAGCCGGATTGCCGCGCGGCAGCCGAGCCGGATGAGGCCCGAAAGCACGGGATAGGCCGGCGCACGCTCCGCTCCGGCAGCCATGGCTGCATCGCGATGCTCACGTTCGTCCTCGCGGAATTCCTCGATCATTGCGGCGAGCTCGGGGTCCTCCCCGCTTTCGTGCAACTCATCGAGCTGGCGCGAATAGTGGTCGTCTATTTCAGTCTCGATCGCCGCCGTACAGGCCATCGCCGCTTCGGGTCCGATCAGGGCAGTTACGGCTCCCAAAGCGAATCCAGCGCGGCCCCAAAAAGGTTGCAGCGCGGTGGGGCGCACGCCGCGGCGCGCCATCAGTGCATCGAACTTCTCGCGATGCCCCGCTTCCTGCTCCGCCATGCCTGCGATTTCGGCCGAGTGCGGACCGCGATTGCCCATCACGGCGAGCTGGCCCGCATAAATGCGCGTTGCTCCAAATTCCCCGGCCTGGTCGACGCGGATCATCCGGGCGATGTGATCGGGAGCCTTGCTCATGCCTTCGCATCCTTGCGAAGAAGGACCAGCACCACAAACGCCGAAACTGTCGAGATCAGGAAATTGTACCCGGCGAGGCTGATTCCGAAGAGCGTCCAGGCAGGTTCGTCGCAGCGCACCAATGGGGTGTTCATGATATCCTCGAGCGCGTTACCGCTGCTCTCGCTGAAAATGGCCGCGCAGGAGGTAATCCCGGGCCACCAGCCGTATTCCACTCCGGCGTGGAAGAACCCTATCAAGCCCGAGGTAAGGATCGCCAGGGCAGCCAGTGCCGTCAGGACTTTGCGCGGTTCGGTCACAAAGGCGAGCGCGGCCAGAGCCACGGCGGCGAAATGGGGCCAGCGCTGCCACCAGCACATTTCGCACGGGTACAGGCCGAAACCGTATTGCGAGATATAGGCGCCGCCGAGCAGCAGCCCCGGTATCGCCAGCGCAATCATGCGCGCCAGTCGCGAGTTGGGCGAAAGCGTCATGCCCCGCCGTTTAGCCTACTTGGCGCGCGCGGCAACCTTGTTCGGCGATGTCCGGCGCAGCGTCTCCAGTGCATAGTGAAGCTGGAAGTCCTTGATGCCCTTGGCCTCGAGCTGTTCGGAGGTGAACTGGAAGCGCGGATCCTCACGCAAGTCCTTCTCCATCGCCTCGTCTGCCAGACCTGCTTCATTCAGCAGGTGCCCGCGCAGGTCGCTTTCCCGCATCACGAACTTCGAACGCTTGGCGAGATCCGGATCGGAGAGCTGCGGCACGGTGATGTCGGGCTTGATGCCGCCCTCTTGCACCGAATGGCCCGAAGGCGTGTAGTAGCGCGCAGTCGTCAGCTTGAGCGCCGCGTCGCGGCCCAACGGCAGCAGCGACTGGACGCTACCCTTGCCGAAGCTGCGTTCGCCCATGATGACCGCGCGGCGATGGTCCTGCAATGCGCCGGCGACGATTTCGGATGCCGAGGCCGAACCGGCATCGATGAGGACGATGATCGGGAGACCTTGGGCGATATCGCCGCGGAACACGGTCTCTGCGTCATAGGTGATGTTCTCGCCCCTTGCGCGACCGCGCTGCGAGACAATCTGCCCGTCGGTCAGGAAAAGGTCGGACAGCGCCACCGCCTCGTCGAGGCTTCCCCCGGGGTTGGAGCGCAGGTCGAGCACCAGCCCGTTGAGGCGTCCCGTGGCCTTGCTCTGCATGTCCTTCCAGGCCGCGAAGACGTCGCTGCCGACATCGCGCGAGAACTCGTTGACCATGATGTGGCCGATATTGCCGGCTTCGAGTTCCCAGGTCACAGGCTCGAGCTCGATCACGCCGCGCGTGACGGTCACTTCGAAGGGTTCCTCGCGACCCGTGCGGAAGATGGTCAGGCGGATGCTGGTGCCTTCCTTGCCGCGCATCTGCGCGACGGCCTCGTCGAGGCTGCCGCCGTAAATCAGCTTGCCGTCGAGATGGGTGATGTAGTCACCGGCCTTGATGCCCATCTTGTCGGCCGGGCTGCCGCGGAAGGGCGAGATGACCTTGACCGCGCCGTCTTCCATCACGACCGAGAGGCCGAGCCCGGAATAATTCCCGTCGATCATGGTTTCGAGGCGCTGGAGATCGCCACCATCGAGATAGGCCGAGTGCGGATCGAGCGAGGCAAGCATCCCGTCGATCATCCCGCGCATCAGCTTGTCGTCGTCGACCTGCTCGACATAGCTTGCCTTGATCCGCTGGTACACTGCCGCGACCTTGGCGAACTCCGGTCCTGCGCGCCCGTCGATCTGGGCGACACCCGCAGTCGTGGCGGGAATCAGGGCAACCGCCGTCACAAGGGCGGCGGAACGCAGCAAGGGGGCGAATTTCATCCGGGCAGTCTCCAAAGCGCTGGCGCGTTTTATCGCGCATGGCCTGTTAATGCCAGATGAGCGTGAAAGTCCCGTCCCGAAAGGGGAATTCGACCGGCGACCTACCTGAGGTAGTCGAGCGGATTTACCGGTGTACCTTCACGCCGCAGTTCGAGGGTAACCCGCGGCGCATTCCGGCCCGCCGTCCCGAGGGGAGATCCGGCGGTCACTTCCTGTCCGACAGCTGCCTGCAATCCCGCGAGGCCGGTGACGAGGCTCGTCCAGCCATTGGGATGCTCGACGATCACGATCATTCCGTACCCGCGATAGGGCCCTGCGAAGGCAACACGGCCGGTAGCTGGGGCCACCACCTGGGCTCCGGCGCGTGGAACGAGCGATATGCCCGCTTCGCGTGGACCGCCCTCGCCAGCTTCGCCGAAGCCGCGGGCAACGCGGCCGTCGACGGGCAATTGGTAGCGTGTCGGCGGCGCGGTCGCGCTGGGGAATGGAATCGGGACCGCCGATGCCTTTGCCGTCGCCAATTGCGGATTGGCCGGACGCGGGATCGGGCCGGGCAGCGCCGCAAGCCGCTCGCGCAACGAACCTGCTGCTTCCAGTTTGCCGACGAGACTGTCGAGGTCGCGCGCCTCTTCGGCAAGAATCAGGGCGCGACGCGCCTCGCGATCGGCCCCGCCCGATGCCATTTGCGCCGCCTGCCGTTCGCGTTCGGCGAGGGCCGACAGTTTTGTGCGCCGTTGGCCGAGGGTCTTTTCGCTTTCGCGACGGTCTCCGAGCGCGAGACGCGCCTCTTCTTCGAGTGCCCGCGCGCGATCAAGTTCACCGCGCAGGGCGGCAGTACGCTCGCGGACCAGCGGGATCGTGCTGTCGAGGACGGCGCGGGTGTGCACGAGGTCGCGCAAAGAGCCGGGTTGGAGCGCGGAAAGCGTCAGCGGACGTCGGGCAAGGCTTTGCAGCGCCCCCGTGAGCTGGACGAGCGGGGTCCGACGCACGGCCAGTTGCCGGTCGAGCGCGCGCCGCTGGGTGTTTGCGATGGCAAGGCGGGCCTCCGCCGAAGCTATCGCGGCCTCCGCCTGCTGGACGCGGGCCGCCAGTGCCGCGATCTCCTGTCGCGCCTTGTCGGCAGCCTCGAGCGATTGCGCCGCCTTCTTCTCCAGCATCTCGCTGCGTGCGCGGGCATTGCGTTGCTGTTGCCGGGCTACGTCCAGTGCCTGACGTGCTTCACCCGCGTTGGCAAAAGAGGTGCCATCCTGCGCCTCGGCCGGGGCGCGGACGAAAGTGAGCACGCCGACGACAATCGCGATGGATACAGGAAGTGCGACGCTGCGGATCATGGCGTCAATCCTGCAGCATTATCCGCTGCGATGATAGGGGTGGCCCGCAAGGATCGTGGTTGCCCGATACAGCTGTTCGGCCAGCATGGCGCGGGCCAGCAGATGCGGCCAGGTGGCGGAGCCGAAGGCGAGCAGCAGATCTGCCTCCCTGCGCTCGTCTTCCGAATGGCCGTCGGCCGCGCCGAGGACGAAACGGCATTCGCGCATCCCGTCATCGCGCCAGCGCCCGAGGATGGCGGCAAACTCCTCCGAGGAGAGATCCTTGCCCCGTTCGTCGAGAAGCACCGTCTTGTATGGCGATTGCGGTTCGGGAACGCGGCCCCCGGTTTCGGGAAGCTCGGTGAATTTCACCGGCCAGGTTAGGCGCTTCTCGTATCGCGCAACCAGCTCCGCCTCCGGCGAGCGCGCAATCTTTCCGCGAGCGATGACGTGGAGGAGCATGAACAAACTTATCCGAGGCGTAGCGGAGGCAGGCGCGACCACGCGCCCGGGCGTATGCGAGGAAGCCAAGCCGCACGGGTGTGCGGCGTCCAGCGCCTGAAGGCGCTAGATGACTACGCCGTTCCGGCCACCGGCGGTGCGTCGCCGAATGCCCACATGCGCTCTAGGTTGTAGAAGCTGCGGACTTCGGGACGGAACAGGTGGACGACGACGTCCCCGGCATCGATCAGCACCCAGTCGGCCGCTGGCAGGCCTTCGAGCTTTACCGGCCCGTGACCTTCCTGTTTGACCTTCTCGGCCAGTTTCTGCGCCATGGCCGCGACCTGCCGGGTCGAACGGCCCGAGGCGATCACCATGTGGTCGGCAATCGAGCTCTTGCCTTCTAACGGGATGGTCACGACGTCCTGCGCCTGGTCGTCATCGAGCTGCTGGAGCACGAGTGCGAGGAGCTGGTCGGAATCAGCCTTGGCCAAGGGGATAACCTTTGCCGAGGCCTGACCGGCGTTTGCCTGGTCGGTGTGCGCCTGAGTCATAGGCGGATGCGGTACTCCTGAATCGAGGGGCGTGGGCCATGTCGGAAACAATGCGCATCATGGCGCGGTAGTTTCCTCCCGCGCTTCGATGAGCCGATGTGTCAGCTGGTCCCTCGGAGGCGGCCCGGCGAAGCGTGCGGCCCAATCGGGATCGGCGCGGCGGATGGCCGTGGCCGATCGTTGATCGGGATCGAAACGCAAAGTCACCAGTGCCGGTGCACTCCATGCGCCCCCGTTTACAAAACTGGACAGCGGCACCGAATAGCGCCTCAGCCAGGCCATCGCGGGGCTTGCGACGACAGCGTCATCATAGCCGGGCCGTGCGATGACCGCAATCGGCATCATCCGCGCAATTCTCCGCCAGTCGCGCCAGAGGTGGAACTGGCCGAGATTGTCCGCCCCCATCAGCCATACGAAGTCGTGCTTTGGATAGCGCCGTTCGAGCGCGGCCAGCGTGTCGACCGTAAAGCGGGTCCCCAATTCGCGTTCGATCGCGGTCACACGGATTCTCGTGCGCCCCGCGAGTTCAACTGCGGAGCGGTATCGCGACGCCAACGGGGCCATCCCCTTCTTCGGCTTCAGCGGATTGCCCGGCGACACCATCCACCACA
This sequence comes from Qipengyuania sp. RANM35, assembly GCF_041021145.2. Taxonomy (NCBI): domain Bacteria; kingdom Pseudomonadati; phylum Pseudomonadota; class Alphaproteobacteria; order Sphingomonadales; family Erythrobacteraceae; genus Qipengyuania; species Qipengyuania sp. RANM35. Next base: position 2,494,707 of record NZ_CM196433.1, read on the forward strand.
CTTCGTCGAGCCGCAGAGCTGCTAGCGCGAAGAGCGACACGCGGCGGTGGCCGCCATGCGCCGGATTGAAGCTTCCGCCGAGCAGGCCGATTCGCGCCATATTCCTCAGCGCCCAGCCACGGGACAGTCCTGACCTGACGTTTTATCTTTTAAAATCAAGAACTTGCATCCCCATTGCGCGAGGGTGCTCCGTGCGAATCGCAAGAAAGCAGTAAACGCTGGCGTAACTTTTGGTTCCCGCATTTGCATGAAAATTTTCCAACAAAGTAACGCTTCACCGCATCCTTCCTTCGACTCGTGGAATCCACAGGCCCCGCGATTCGATTCCCGCGGAAACCTTTGTTAGCGCTCATTTCGGGACGTGAGAGACCATTAAGGGACGGGTCGTTTTGCTCAATCAATCTGCCACGAGCGGCTGGGGGAGCCGTTTGCGTAGCTGGTTTCCTGATCGCGAGTTCTTCATGCGATCGGAAGGCCAGGTTCGCTTCATCACCATTTCATCCAAGGTCCAGATTACCGCTGCTGCGATTGCGGCTGCGGCACTGCTTGTCTGGGCAATCTCGATGGCTGTAGCCGGCTGGACTCAGTATCGCGCCACGGCGGATCGCCTGTCGCTGCTCGATCGCGAGGCGAAGGTCGCAACCGCCGAAGAGCGCGTCGACGCCTATCGCGGAAATATCGATGCGGTCGCCACCGACCTGCAGAAGCGCCAGGAATTCATCGAAGACATGGTGTCCGCCCTTCCGGAGGACGTGAAGACCGTCGACAAGGTCAGCGATTCGACCGGCGAAGCGGCCAAGACCGTCGACAAGGTCAGCTTGTCGATCCCCGAAGCAGCTGCGCTCGCCCGCATCGAAGCGCGCCAGCTTGCCTTCGTGGAGAACCTGACCCGCTATGCCGACTGGCGCGCCCAACGCGCATCGGCCGCACTCAAGAAACTGGGCCTGGACCCGCGTAGCATGGTGGCACGGGCCGACCGCACTGCGATGGGTGGTCCGCTCGAAAAGCTGACGACCTCGCATGACGGCTCGATCGACCCCCGTTTCGAGCGCCTCGGCCTTTCGATCGCCCGCATGGCAGCTCTCGAGAGCGGGCTTGCCGGCGTGCCGCAGGTCGAACCCGCCAGCCTCAAGTATATTTCATCGGGCTTCGGATATCGTCACGACCCGTTCACCGGCGCAGGAGCCATGCACAAGGGCCTCGACTTCCGCGGTCCGATCGGTGCGCCAATTTACGCAGCAGCTGCGGGGCGCGTCAGCTTCGTCGGTCGCAAGTCCGGCTATGGTAACACGGTGGAAATCACCCACGGCAATGGCCTGATGACGCGCTACGCCCACATGTCGCGGTTCACCACCAAGGTTGGCGCCAAGGTTAGCCCGGGCCAGACCATCGGCGCGATCGGCAGCACCGGCCGCTCGACGGGCCCGCACCTCCATTTCGAAGTCCGCATCAACGACCGCGCTGTCAATCCGCGCACCTTCCTGGAGACTGCTCCTCATGTTCTCGAAGAAATCCGACGAGCTCCCCAGCTCGCCTCCGCAAACTAACCCGGGACGCAACTTAATGAGCAAGGGCAACTCCACCTTTTCGGTTCTTGGGTCGGATCTGTCGATCAAGGGCGACATCAAGGCTTCGGCCGACCTGCACATCGACGGCTCGGTCGAAGGCGACATCGCCTGTTCCAGCCTGGTTCAAGGTGAGACCAGCACTGTGACCGGCGCGATCAAGGCAGAGACCGCACGTCTCGCCGGGACCGTTAACGGCTCGATCACTGCGCGCGAGCTGGTGATCCTCAAGACCGCCAAGATCAACGGCGACGTGTTCTATGATGCCCTGACCATCGAGCAGGGCGCGCAGGTTGAAGGCCGCTTCGCCCATCGCGACACCAAGCCTTCGCTCTCGGCTGCACCGCAGCCGGCCAAGCAGCCCGAGCTTTCGGTCGCGAACTAGGTTTTCCCAGTTTGGAGGGGATGAGGGCCGCTTGCGCAACGACGCAGGCGGCCTTCTCTTTTGGCCTCAGTCGAGGACTTCGGCACGAAGTGCCTTGCGATCGAGCTTGCCGATCATGGTCTTGGGAAGTTCGTGCCGCACGACGATGCTTTCGACGCGCTCGTGTTTGCCGATACGGCTGTTGAGCCATTCGGCGAGATCTGCACCCGTAGCAGTGGCGCCGGCATTAAGCGTGACATAGGCACGCGGTCTCTCGCCAAGGTATGCGTCGGGGACGCCGATCACCAACGCCTCCTTAACTGTTTCGTTTTCCAGCAGCACGTCCTCGACCTGGCTCGGGAATACCTTGAAACCGCCGACGGCAATCATGTCCTTGATGCGGTCGACGATCTCGAGAAATCCTTCATCGTCCAGCGTCGCCACATCGCCGGTTCGTAACCAGGTATTGCCGTGATGCTCGACGAAGACGTCCTTCGCTGCTTCTGGCCGGTTCCAGTAGCCTTGCATGATCTGTGGACCGTGAAGTGCCAGTTCGCCGGGCACTCCGTCCGGCGCAATCTTCGTCGCATCTTCCTTGTCGAGCAGCAGCACTTCCGTTTGCATGACCACCTGCCCGATCGTCCCCGGCTTGCGCTTGCCGGCATAAGGATTGGCCGAAACCACTCCCGAGCTTTCGGTAAGGCCGTAACCCTCGACCAGCCGGACACCGGTCGCCGCTTCCCATTTCTCGCGCAGCGGGCCGGCGAGCGGCGCGCCGCCGGAAATGCAGACCTTGAGGGTCGAAAGATCGGTCCTGGCCAAGTCGGGATGGTCGAGCAGTGCCTGGAACATCGTCGGCACTCCGGGAAAGCCGGTCGCGCCATACTTCTCGATCGTTTGCAGTACTTGCTTCGTCTCGAAACGCGGCACCATGGCGATGGACGCGCCGGTCACCACCGCGTGGTTGAGCAGCGCGGTGTTGGCGAAGACATGGAAGAAGGGTAGCGCGCCCATGAAGATTTCGCCGGCCGGATCGCCGAAAGGATTGAGCCCGGCCGTCTGCTGTGCGTTGATCGACAGGTTGGCATGCGTGAGCATGGCCCCCTTGGGCGTGCCTGTTGTTCCTCCGGTGTACTGGAGCAACGCCAGGCCATGTGGATCGATTTCGGGAAGGGGCTCGTTGCGGCGCGCCCCTCCTTCTTTCAGCAGGTTCGCCCAATCCAGGATCCCGTTCCCGTAGGTGACGCGAGCCACCTTGCTGCGAGCGAACAGGCGCAAAGCCAAGCCCTTCACGGTTGGCAGCATGCTCGAGAGCGAACTCACCGCGAGCATTTCGAGTGAGGTGGAGCGCAGGACCGCCTCCGCCTTGCCGTACAGTTCGGGCACGTCGACGGTAACCAGCAGGCGCGTGCCCGAATCCGCGACCTGGGTACTCAATTCGTCGACCGTGTAGAGTGGCGAGAAATTGACCACCACCGCACCGGCCATCATCGCTCCGTAATAGGCGACGACATAGGACGGTACGTTGGGGAGAAAGAGGCCAACCCGATCGCCGTTGCAGATGCCGTGCATGCGCAGTGCCTGGGCAAAGGCAACCGTGTCACGGAAGAGCTCGTCATAGCTGTAGGTGCGGCCGAGGAAGTGCAGCAGGGGCGCGGCGGGCGAACGGTCCTTCGTACGCGCGAACATTTCCGGCAAGGCAATCGCGTCGAAATGCGTTGCCCATGGTACGGGATGATAATTCGGCAGCTTGCTGACATCCATGTCAGTAGGATGGCCTATCCTGCCATAAACGCAAGCAAAAAGGGCGGGCGCAGCCTGTGCTTCGCCCGCCCCTCAAGAGGTCGTTCAAGGCTTGCCCGATCAGGCTTCCTCGGCATCCTCCGACGCGCGCTTGGCTTCGAGCCAGGCGGCGGCTTCGGCTTCCTGCGCAGCTTCGGCGGCGGCCTTTTCATTGGCATCACGCTCTGCGCGCAGTTCCTCGATCAACTTCTCGCGATCGCTGCCCGATTCGACCGGGGCGTCTGCGCCTTCGATGCCGGCTTTCTTGGCAGCCTTGGCGACGACGGCGTCGAGTTCGCGCTGCGAACACAGGCCGAGCGTAACCGGGTCTTTCGGCTGGATGTTCTGGATGTTCCAGTGGCTGCGCTCGCGGATCGCTGTGATCGTGTTCCGCGTAGTGCCGATGAGCTTAGAAATCTGTGCATCCGAAATCTCGGGGTGAGCACGAAGGATCCAGGCGATGCCGTCGGGCTTGTCCTGGCGCTTGGAAACCGGGGTGTAGCGCGGCCCCTTGGTGCGGCTCACCGCGACCGGAGCGCGCTGCATCTTGAGCGCGTAATCCGGGTCGGCCTGGCCCTTCTCGATCTCGGCCAGCGTCAGCTCGCCTGAGTGCACCGGATCGCGGCCCGTGTACTTGCTGCTCGCGAGGTCGTCAGCCATCGCCTGCACCTCAAGGATGTGAAGGCCGCAGAATTCGGCGATCTGCTCGAAGGACAGGCCGGTGTTGTCGACGAGCCAGGTGGCGGTCGCATGCGGCATCAGCGGTTTGGGTTGGTCGGCCATGGAAATGCCTTTTCTCGGGTCTGAAAATAGAAGGGCCGCCCCTCGCGGAGCGGCCGTTGTGGTCCCGATGTAAGCGACGGGGGCGGATTCGGCAAGTGAATCCCTAAGGGTCGAACGGCAGGTTCGTACCGAGCGTTGCCAGTCCCGCAAGAAACTGGCGCGTCGCCTCCTCCCATCCGAAAGTAGCCCCGTATCGCGCGCAGGCGCGGCGATCGCACAGGATTGCTGCGGCGATTGCCCGGTCGAGGTCTTCGCTGAGCGCACCCACATCGTCGGTGACGATGTCCTTTGGCCCGGCAACGGGATAGGCGGCAACGGGCGTGCCGCAGGCAAGAGCCTCTATCATCACGAGGCCGAACGTATCCGTCCGGCTGGGGAAGACGAAGACATCGGCCCCCGCATAGCACCCGGCCAGTTCCTCGCCCTCGCGTCGGCCAAGGAAGACGGCATCGGGGAAGCGCACCTTGAGCGATTCCAGCGCCGGTCCGTCACCGACGACAACCCTCGTGCCAGGGTAGGACCCGGACAGGAATGCCTCGATGTTCTTCTCCACCGAGACGCGCCCGACATAGAGCTGGATCGGGCGCGGCAGGTCGGCATACTCGACGGGCGGGGGCGCTCCGGGCGTGAAGCATTCGAGGTCGACCCCACGGCTCCAGTGATGCAACCGGTCGAGGCCGCGCTCGCGCAGTTCGCCACGGATGCTCTCGGTCGCCACGAGCACACGCTCTGCCGGGGCATGGAACCACCTGATATAGCGCCAGAACCATGCGGCGGGAAGGTGGGTACGCCGTGCCACGTACTCGGGAAACTGCGTGTGATAGGCGGTGGTGAAACTCACGCCGTAGCGCGCGCAGTAGCGCCGCGCAGCCCAGCCGAGCGGGCCCTCGGTGGCGATATGGATCGCATCGGGAGCGAACTTGCGCAGCCGATCGGAGACAGCGCGCGGACAGGTGAGGGCCAGGCGTATCTCGGGATAGGTCGGGCAAGGCACGCTGGCGAATTCGTCGGGCGAGATGACGAGGATTTCGCGCCCCTGCTCGCGCAGGATCTCGCAGGTCGTTGTCAACGTGCGTACCACGCCGTTCATCTGCGGGAGCCAGGCATCGGTGACGATTGCGATGCGCTGGGGTTCGACGGGGATCACTGCCTTGGCGCGACGGTCGAGCAGGGGAAGGGTTTGGGCGTTCAAGCAGCCTTCCTTTCGGACTTGTTGCGCCGCGCAACTTCTTCGGCCCAGTGGAGCACTTCCATGCGCCCGTCGAAATGTTCGACCAGCGCCGTGCAGCCTTCAACCCAGTCGCCGTCGTTGAAGTATTCGACGCGACGACCCTCGTGGAAGAAGTCACGAACTTCCGCAGTATGGATGTGGCCGCAGACAACCCCGTCCACCCCGCGTTCGCCGGCGGCGCGTGCGACCACTTCCTCGTACTTCGAGATGAACTCGACCGCATTCTTGACCTTGTGCTTCGCCGCCTTGGAAATCGACCAATAGGGCAGACCGAGCGCCTTGCGCGCACGGGCGACCCAATTGTTGAGCTTCATCATCGCGTGGTAGGCAGCGTCGCCGACGAAGGCGAGCCAGCGGTGCGCCAGCATAATGGTGTCGAACTCGTCACCATGGAGCACCAACAGGCGGCGACCGTCGGCGGTATCGTGAAAGGCGGCGCGGCGAATTTCCACTCCACCGAAGTTCATTCCGCAGAAGGGCCTCACCATCTCGTCATGATTTCCCGGAATGTAGACGATCCGCGTGCCGCGCTTCGCTCGTTTGAGGACGCGCCACACGATGTCGTTGTGTTCGGCTGGCCAGTAGAACTTCTTCTTGAGGCGCCAGCCGTCGATGATGTCACCGACGAGGTACATGGTGTCACTGTCGGTGTGGTCGAGGAAATCGATCAGCAGTTCGTGGTTGCACCCCTTGGTGCCGAGGTGGATGTCGCTGATCCAGATTGTGCGAAACCGCAACCGCTCGCCTGTGATGCGTTCGGGAACGGTTGGCTTGATCGAGGGAAAATTGGCTACGTTGTGAAGCGCTTCGAGGCCGCTGGGCAGTTCGGTCATGGATTGGAATCCCGCTGCTTTTCACGGGATTCTATGTCATGCCAATGTTACGCGCCGCGCACGTGACGGTTACGAAATCGGGACTTTGCTACGGTTTCGGGTCAGGACATCGGGACATAACCCGGCAGGGTCGAAACCCGTTCGAGCCACCGTCCGATTGCAGGGTAATCCCCCAGGCCGAAGCCGCCCTCTTCCGCCACATGCGTATAAGCGTAGAGCGCAATGTCGGCGAGCGATGCGCCTGTTCCAACGAACCAATCGCGATCCGAGAGGTGGCGATCCATCAGCGTCAGCGCGTCGCAACCGGCGATCCGCTTGGCGATCAGCTGAGCGCGCTGCTGGTCGGACAGGTTCGGTTCGCCGATAAAGTGAAGCCAGAAGCGCAGCGTCGCGACATTGGGCTCGTGATTGTACTGCTCGAAGAACATCCAGCGCAGCATGTCGGCACGCAGGAAACGGTCTCCGGGGATCAAGTCGCTGCCCTCGGCGAGGAACCAGCAGGCGGCATTGCTTTCAGGCAGGAACCTGTCGCCGATCTGAAGAACAGGTATGCGGCCGTTGGAATTGACCTGCGCGAGGAAATCCGGCGTTCGCGTCTCGCCTTTCATGATGTCGTATTGCCGGACTTCCAGCGGCAGTCCGAGCATCGCGGCGGTCAGCTTGATCTTGTAGCAATTGCCGCTGCGCGGGTCCTCGTGAAGCGTCAGCCTATCCACCTGCGACCTCCAGCACGATCTTGCCGATATGATCCCCGCCTTCCATCCGCGCATGCGCCGCCGCGACGTCGCGCAAGGGGAAGCTGCGATCCATGACGGGACGGATCGTCTTGTCCTCGAACAGTGGCCAGGCGTGATTATGGATCTCATCCGCGAGCAGCGCCTTGAACTCGTCAGAGCGCGGGCGCAGCGTCGAGCCGGTCAGGGTCAGGCGCTTGCGCATGATAGTGGCCATGTTGATCTCGGCCTTGAGCCCGCCGAGCACGGCGATCGTTACATGGCGCCCGTCATCGGCGAGGCATTCGATGTTGCGCGCCACATAGTCGCCCGAGACCATGTCCAGCACCACATCGACACCCTTGCCTCCGGTAAAAGCCTTCACTTCCTCGACGAAATCCGCCTCGCGATAGTTGATCGCGAGGTCCGCGCCGAGTTCGCGCGCAGCCTGGCACTTGTCCTCGCTACCGGCGGTGGTCACCACCTTCATCTCGAACGCCTTGGCGAGCATAATCGCCATTGTGCCAATGCCCGAGGTGCCGCCGTGGACGAGCAGCGTTTCACCCTCGCGCGCCCAGCCGCGCTCGAAGACATTGTGCCAGACGGTGAACAGCGTTTCGGGGATCGCAGCCGCTTCGGCCATGTCCATATCGTGCGGCACGTGAAGGCAGTGCGCAGCATTAGCGAGGCAATATTCCGCATAGCCCCCACCCGAAACCAGCGCGCAGACGCGGCGGTTGAGCATTTCCGGCTGCACGCCCTTGCCGACGGCGACAACCGTCCCGGATACCTCGAGGCCCGGAATTGGCGAAGCTCCCGGCGGCGGCGGATAGAACCCCTGGCGCTGGATCACGTCGGGCCGGTTCACCCCCGCCCAGGCGATCCTGATCAGCAACTGGTTCTCGCCCGGTTCGGGTAGCGGCAATTCCTCGGGGCGAAAGACATCGGGACCGCCCGGGGCATCGAACCCCATGGCAGTCATGGTAGCGGGCAATTCTGCGGCCAATTTGCGTCCCCTGCGTCTTGCGCGTCGAACATGCGTGGCACGGCTGCCACGGCGGGGGGCAATAGCGGGAGCCCCCGTTGACAGCAACCGGGGAGAATTGCGAGATTGCTCCCAATGGAAGACGACGACCGTCCGCGCCCCCTTGATGACAAAAGGACGGGCGACGCTGCGAGCAAGCTCGCCGCAGAGGACCTCGGCCCCTATTCGCAAGACGAGCTGGAACAGCGCATCGCCTTGCTTGAAGCCGAGATCGCTCGCGTCGAAAAGCATCGCCTTTCGGCTGCCGCGCATCGCGATGCGGCCGAAGCCTTGTTCGGGCGAAAGGATTAGTTGGCTGTGCGGGGGCTGCAATCATCCGCATCGCCCACCATATCGGCCACATATCCATCCACGCATACAGCTTTGGTCAACCTTGCCGGCCTAGGCTGCCACTGTCTCGCCTCTCGCGAGTCCCCTTAGGAAGACCGTAAATGCCAAGCTTTGCAGCAAACCTCGAGAAGACCCTCCACGCAGCGCTCAGCGACGCGGGCGAGCGTCGGCACGAATATGCCACGCTCGAACATTTGCTGCTGGCATTGATCGATGACGATGATGCGGCGCAGGTCATGACCGCCTGCGGCGTCGATCTCGACGAACTTGGCGGCGTGGTGCGCCAGTATCTCGAACAGGAATACCAGTCGCTGAAGTCGGACGATTCCAGCGACCCTCAGCCGACCGCCGGATTCCAGCGAGTGATCCAGCGCGCGATCCTGCATGTCCAGTCCTCAGGCAAGGACACGGTCACTGGCGCCAACGTGCTGGTGGCGCTGTTCTCCGAACGTGACAGCTACGCGGTCTATTTCCTCCAGCAGCAGGACATGAGCCGGCTCGATGCTGTTAGCTTCATCAGCCACGGCATCGGCAAGGGGGGCAAGCAGATCGAGAGCCGCCCGCCCCAGGGTGCCGAAGAGGCCCAGGCCGAGACCGAGGATAAGGGCGACGCCAAGGGCAAGAAGGAAACCGCGCTCGACCAGTTCACCGTCAACCTCAACAAAAAGGCGGAAGACGGCAAGGTCGACCCGCTGATCGGCCGCGGACCGGAAGTCGATCGCACGATCCAGATCCTCTGCCGTCGCTCGAAGAACAATCCGCTCTATGTTGGCGATCCCGGTGTCGGCAAGACCGCGATTGCGGAAGGTCTGGCACGCAAGATCGTCGAGGGCGAGGTGCCCGAAGTGCTGCAGAACGCGGTGATCTACTCGCTCGACATGGGCGCGTTGCTTGCCGGCACACGCTACCGCGGCGACTTCGAGGAACGCCTGAAGCAGGTCGTCAACGAGCTTGAGGGCATGCCCGACGCGGTGCTCTTCATTGACGAAATACATACGGTGATTGGCGCCGGTGCGACGAGCGGCGGGGCGATGGACGCCTCGAACCTGCTCAAGCCCGCTCTGTCGAGCGGCGCGATCCGCTGTATCGGCTCGACCACCTACAAGGAATTCCGCAACCACTTCGAAAAGGATCGCGCCCTGCTGCGCCGGTTCCAGAAGATCGATGTGAACGAACCGACGGTCGAGGACACGATCAAGATTCTCAAGGGCCTCAAGAGCGCCTTCGAGAACCACCACAAGGTCACCTACACTGCCGATGCACTGAAAACGGCGGTCGAGCTGTCGGCACGGTACATCAACGACCGCAAGTTGCCCGACAAGGCGATCGACGTGATCGACGAAGTCGGCGCGATGCAGATGCTGGTGCCGCCGAGCCGTCGCAAGAAGAAGATCACCGCCCGCGAGATCGAGGCGGTCATCGCGACCATGGCGCGCATCCCGCCCAAGTCGGTAAGCAGCGACGACAAGAAGGCGCTCGAGAACCTCGAGCGCGACCTCAAGCACGTCGTCTTCGGCCAGGACGCTGCGGTCGAGAAACTGTCGACCGCGATGAAGCTGAGCCGCGCGGGCCTGCGCGACCCGGACAAGCCGATCGGCTCGTTCCTGTTCAGCGGCCCGACCGGCGTCGGCAAGACCGAGGTCGCTCGCCAGCTCGCCAGCATCATGGGCATCGAACTGAAGCGCTTCGACATGTCCGAGTACATGGAGCGCCACAGCGTGTCCCGCCTGATCGGCGCGCCTCCCGGCTATGTCGGTTACGACCAGGGCGGCCTACTGACCGATGCCATCGACCAGAACCCGCATTGCGTGCTGCTGCTCGACGAAATCGAGAAGGCGCACCCGGACCTGTTCAACATCCTGCTGCAGGTGATGGATAACGGCCGCCTTACCGATCACCACGGCAAGACGGTAGACTTCCGCAATGTCGTCCTCATCATGACCACCAATGCCGGCGCGGCAGACATGGCACGGCAGGGGATCGGTTTCGGCGACGTGAGCAAGGAAGATGCGAGCGAGGAGGCGGTGAAGCGGATGTTCACCCCCGAATTCCGCAATCGCCTCGATGCCATCGTGCCCTTTGGCTACCTCGGGAAGAACACCGTCGCCCGCGTGGTCGACAAGTTCATCCTCCAGCTCGAACTCCAGCTCGCCGAACAGAATGTCGACATCCAGTTCGACAAGGAAGCGCGCACCTGGCTGGGTGACAAGGGTTACGACAGGCTCTACGGCGCCCGCCCGATGGCGCGATTGATCCAGGAGAAGATCAAGCAGCCGCTCGCCGAGGAACTGCTGTTCGGCAAGCTTGCCGACGGCGGCGAGGTCCAGGTCACGATCAAGGACGCCAAGCCCGCTTTCGAACTTACCCCGGCACCTCCCAAGGCTAAGCCGGCAAAGAAGAAGGCTGTTGCGAGGAAGAAACCTGCGCCGAAGAAGCCGGCCGCAGACACCAGCGAGGGCGAAGCGAAAAAGTAAGCTGCGTCTCTACCGCACGAAAACAAGGGGCGACTTCGGTCGCTCCTTTTTTGTTGTTCAACCGAAGACACTTGAGCGCTTTTGGCCTTCCCCTTACCCAGTCACTGAACAAGGGGACTCTTGAATGACTGTTTTGCGGGTCGAAAACCTAACCAAGCGGTTCGATGGCGTGCTGGCGGTGGACGATCTCACATTCGCGGTCGAACCTGGCGAGATCTTCGGCTTTCTGGGCGGCAATGGCGCGGGCAAGACCACGACCCTGCGCATGGTGCTCGACATTATCCGCCCCACATCGGGCCGGATCGAGGTGCTGGGAGCCTCACCCGACCGTCGGAACTCGGCGGCCATCGGCTTCCTGCCGGAAGAGCGTGGGCTCTACAGCCACATGACCGCGATCGACACGATCGTCTATTTCGGCCGCCTCAAGGAGATGGATGCGAAGCTCGCGCGCGAGCGTGGCATGGCGCTGCTCGATCGTTTCGATCTCGGCGAGCGCACCAAGAGCAAGATTGGCGACATGTCGAAGGGCATGGCCCAGAAGGTCCAGCTAGCCTGCTCGCTGGTCAACGAGCCCGAACTGCTCATGCTCGATGAGCCCTTTTCCGGCCTCGACCCGGTCAATCAGGGATTGCTCGAAGAAGAGATCCTGCGCGCCTCGCGCCGCGGTGCTGCAGTAATCTTCTCGACCCACGTCATGCAGCACGCCGAACGGCTTTGCGACCGACTGCTGCTGCTGCGCAAGGGCAAGAAGCGGTTCGAAGGGACGCTCGACGAAGCACGTGCACTTCTGCCGACCCGTATTGCCGTGGTGGCCCGGCCCCAAATAGCCGATGTCCCTGGGGTCATCGGAGCCACTCCCGGTGGAGAAGCGGGTGACGGCTGGACACATTACGAGCTGCAATTGCAGCCCGGCACTTCATCGGAAGCGATCCTCGAACACTGCACCGCAAACGGGATCGGGGTCAGAAGATTCGAGGAACACCGCGCCTCGTTGCATGAGGTGTTCGTCGAACTGGTCGGCGATGCGGGAGTGAAGCAATGATGGACAACGTCCTACTCGTCGCCAAGCGCGAGTTTCGCCAGATAGTGGCAATGAAAAGCTTCTGGCTGACCCTGCTGCTCCTGCCCGCGGCGCTTGCTATTGGCCCCCTCTTCGCACGCGGCCTCGACGAGCCGGAATCCCAGCGCGTGGTCGTCATCGACCGGGCGGGAGGAACGGTGAGCGATGCGATCGCCGCGCGTTTCTCCATTGAGGCTGATCGCCACATGATGCGCGATCTCGCCCGCTATGTCCGCAAGCACAAACTCGAGGCGAAACTGGCCGACGCGGAATGGGCCAAAAGCGATCGCTGGTTCTCGGACGCAGATGTGCTCGCCTTCCGCGAAGGCGGCGGTGTGGATGGCGCAATCAAGCGCATCGATGGGATTCGCGTACCGGATACGCCCGAGTTCAAGAGCCACGCACCCGCCTATGTGGTTGCCCGCGCAGACGAACAGCTGACGCAGGCTGGTGACGACGCGCTGCAGGACGGCGTCGACACGCTTTTCCGGCAGAACAAGGAAAACAAGGATATCGGCGCCGACTACGTGGTGCTGGTCGGATCGGAATTCCCGCGCGATCCCAATGTGCGCCTGTGGTCGAGCGAACAGCCCGAATCGGACTTCATCGAGACCATCCAGGAGGTCCTGACCGGAGAGTTGCGGCTCGGCCTGCTGCAATCGCGCGGCGTCGCGCGCGACGAGGCACGCGTGATCCAGGACGCGAGGCCCGCGATCGCAGTCACCGCGCCACCTCCCGGGGGAGGTGCCAAGGAAGCGGTGCTGATCCGTTCCATTCTGCCCCTTGCCGCAGCCTATATCCTGATGCTCAGCCTGCTGATGTCTGGCAGCTGGATGCTGCAGGGCTCGGTCGAGGAGAGGTCGAACAAGCTGATTGAAAGCCTACTCGCCTGCATCCGCCCCGACGAACTGATGTACGGCAAGCTGCTCGGTTCGCTGGCGGTAGGCCTGTCGATGATCGGCGTCTGGGTCGTTTGCGCCGCAGTGGCCGCCTTTGCCACGCAAGGGGCAATTGCCGACATGATTCGTCCCGCGCTCGAACCGCTGACTTCCCCGTTCAACATCGTGACGATGATCTACTTCTTCATCCTCGGATACGTCGCCATCTCGATCATATTCGTTGCGATCGGTGCGCTGGCAGATTCGATGAGCGAGGCGCAGGGCTACCTCATGCCGGTCATGCTGCTCATCCTGCTGCCCATCACCTTCCTCATCAATTCGGTCGTTGCCGGAAAGGAAGGGCTGTTCATCCAGGTGCTCACCTGGGTGCCGCTATGGACGCCCTTCGCGGTCCTCGCGCGACTGGGCATGGGGATCGAGGTCTGGGTGGTGTTGGCGACCGGCGCTTTCCTCGCCGCCTTCGTCATCCTCGAACTGGTCTTCCTCGGCCGCCTGTTCCGGGCGAGCCTGCTGGCAACAGGGCAGAAGCCAGGATTGCGGCAGCTGGTGGAACGCCTCAAGCCCGCAAGGGAATGAGGTTGCCGGGAACGCTTGCCCGTCTCCCTGCTTGAATCGGGAATGGCCGCGCCCTTCTCCTGGATAAGACCCGAGCCGCACGGCATCCACGTCGTTCCCGCAGATTGCTGGATCGATCCCAGCCGTCCGGCGGACATGGCGCTGGTGACGCATGGCCACGCCGATCACGCGCGCGGCGGACACGGTCAGACAGTCGCCACTCCGGAAACGCTGGCCATCATGAAGTTGCGCTACGCAACTTCGGACGGGGCTATGCCCGTAGCCTATGGCGAGACCATCCGCCTGCGCGGCGGTGTCGACGCGACATACATCCCCGCCGGCCACGTGCTGGGCAGCGCGCAGATCCTGCTTGAACATGCGGGCGAAAGGGTGGTGATCACCGGCGACTACAAACGCCGACCCGATCCGACATGCCCACCTTTCGAGGTCACGCCTTGCGACATCTTCATAACCGAGGCGACGTTCGGCCTGCCGCTGTTCACTCATCCCCCGATCGAAGAGGAGATGGCGAAGCTGCTCGATCGCCTGTCCGCGCATCCCGATCGCTGCGTGCTGGTGGGAGCTTACGCGCTGGGCAAGGCGCAGCGGGTTATCGCCGAACTACGCCGCGCGGGGCATCGCGAGCCGATCTACCTTCACGGCGCGCTAGAGAAAATGTGCCGGCTCTACGAGGAGCACGGCGTCGATCTCGGCGAGTTGCGGCTCGTCTCCGACCATTCGAAGGAGGACATGCGCGGCGCGGTCGTGCTCTGCCCGCCATCCGCGCTCAACGACCGCTGGAGTCGTCGTTTGCCCGACCCGATCACAGCCATGGCAAGCGGCTGGATGCGCGTTCGCCAGCGCGCCCGGCAAAGGAATGTCGAATTGCCGTTGGTCATCTCCGACCACGCGGACTGGGGAGAGCTAACGCGGACCATCGAGGAGGTAGGAGCCGAAGAGAACTGGATTACCCATGGGCGCGAGGATGCGCTGCTGCGCTGGTGCCAGCTCCACCAACGGCGCGCCCGCGCGCTCGCACTCGTCGGCTATGAGGACGAGGACGACTAGGCGTGGAGGAATTCGCCGCCCTGGTCGATGCGCTGGTCTACACGCGCAGCCGCAACGAGAAGCTCCGGCTGATCGCGGAATATCTGCAGGCAACCCCCGATCCCGATCGCGGTTGGGCTCTCGCGGCGCTCAGCGATGGCCTCGATTTCCCCGCTGTGAAAAGTTCGACCATCCGTGCCATGCTCATGGAGCGCATCGACCCGGTGCTCTGGACATTGAGCCGCGATTTCGTCGGCGACACGGCCGAGACAGCCAGCCTTCTCTGGCCCGCTCCCGATGCCGCACCAAGACCGCCCACGGTTAGCGAGGCGGTAAACATGCTTGACGCCATGAATCGCAAGTCCGTGCAGGTCGAGCTTCCCAAGCTGCTCGACAGGCTCGATCCCTCCGGGCGCTATGCGCTGCTCAAGCTCGCGACCGGCGGCATGCGGATCGGCGTCTCGAGCCGACTTGCCAAGACCGCTTTCGCGCAGGCCTTCGATGTCTCGGTCGAGGAGGTCGAGGAATACTGGCACGGGCTTACCCCTCCCTATGCCGAGCTGTTTGCCTGGGCCGCGCATGGCGAGGCGCCGCCCGATACCGAAAACCTGCCGACCTTCCGCCCCTTCATGCTCGCCCATCCGCTGGAGGAAACGGTCGTCGACCTCGCCGATTACGCCGCCGAGTGGAAATGGGACGGGATCCGCGTCCAGCTCGTCCGCGCAGGTGACGAGACCCGGATCTATTCGCGCAGCGGAGACGACATTTCGGCGACTTTCCCAGAATTGCTCGATGTCCTCCCCTTTGCCGCAGTCCTCGACGGAGAACTGCTCGTGCGCGGCGCGCATCAGGGGGGCGAGGAAGGCGGTGCGGCGAGTTTCAACGCACTCCAGCAACGGCTCGGGCGCAAGACCGTTAGCAAGAAGATGCTCGCCGATTACCCGGCCTTTGTCCGCCTCTACGATGCGCTCATCATCGAGGGCGAGGATCTGCGCGAGAAGCCTTGGATGGAGCGCCGTGCGCGGCTCGAGACGCTGATGGAGCGCCTGCCCGAAAGCCACTTCGACCTGAGCGAAGTCGTCGAGGCCCGCGACTTCAAGCACCTTGGCGCCATACGCGAGACCGCACGTGACGATGCGATCGAAGGGCTGATGCTCAAGCGCAAGGACAGCCCCTACATCGCCGGGCGCCGGGTCGGGTACTGGTACAAGTGGAAGCGCGACCCGCTGCTGGTCGATTGCGTGCTGATGTATGCCCAGCGCGGCAGCGGCAAGCGGTCGAGTTTCTACTCCGACTACACCTTCGGTTGCTGGGATGGCGACCCCGACCTGGGCGCGGAACTGCTGCCCGTCGGCAAGGCCTATTCCGGTTTCACCGACGAGGAACTCAAGAAGCTCGATCGCCATGTGCGCCAGAACACCGTCAACCGCTTCGGACCGGTCCGCGAGACCGACAAGAGCCTAGTGTTCGAGGTCGCGTTCGACAGCGTCCACGAATCCAGGCGCCACAAGTCGGGGCTTGCCATGCGCTTCCCGCGCATTCACCGCATTCGCTGGGACAAACCGCCGCACGAAGCTGACCGGATCGAGGCACTGAGGGCGCTGATCAGGGATTGATTTCGTGCCAATGCACGGCAAGCTGCGGCCCGTGCATCGCTACGACCCCGCCCGCCAGAAGCTGGCCCTCGGCCTCGCCTTCCTCGCAGGAGCAGTCGATGCCACTGGCTTCCTCGCGACCGGCGGCTATTTCGCGTCCTTCATGTCGGGCAACACGACGCGACTGGGCGTGGACCTCGCCACGACTGCGAGTGCGATCCTGCTTCCGTTGGCGATCATCGGCAGTTTCGTTTCGGGGGTAGTCATGGGCGCGATTGTTGCTGGACGCTGGCCGGCGTATCGAAAGCGCGCACTTCTGCTGGGCGTGTCAGCACTGCTTGGCGTGGGGGCCCTTGCCCATTTTCTCGGCTCAACCTTCGGGTTCCTCCTGCCGGCAGCTTGCGCAATGGGCCTCGCCAACAATGTCTTTTCCAAGGATGGCGAGGTCACCGTGGGCGTCACCTACATGACCGGCGCCCTCGTGCGCTTCGGGCAGGGAATTGCCGCCCAACTAACCGGTCGGTCGGCGCAGGGCATGCGGGGTTACGGCCTGCTTTGGCTTGCCCTTGCTCTCGGCGCTTGCGGAGGCGGATGGGTCTATGCCCACAATGCAGTCATTGCGCCGCCGCTCCTTTGCGCTCTCGCCGTGCTGCTTTTCAGTTCGTCCTGGCTGATCGAACGCACCGGACCCATTGATATGGAAACGGCGCAACCCTAGCTGGCAGGGACCTGAGGGGAGAGAACCATGTCTTACGCCACTGCCGCGCTCGCCACATACGCCAACATGCTCGGAACGCTTGACCACCTGGTCGGCAAGGCGAGCGAGCACGAGAAGGGTGCCGCCCTTCTGGAAGCCCGCCTGGCGGAGGACATGTACCCCCTCCACACGCAGATCCGGTTCACTGTCGGTCAGGTGATTGTCGCGCTGGACCGCCTGGGCGAGCTGGGCCTGGAGTCCGACGACAGCGACATCGTTGATTTCGCCGACGCGCATGCAAGGATCGCCAAGGCGCAGGAACTTGTCGCCAACACCGACGCCTCCGGCTGGCCCGCTTCCGATGCCACTGTCGAGTTCGACCTGCCCAATGGCATGGTCTTCTCCATGCAGACGCACGAGTACATCCGTGACTGGGCGATGCCCCAGTTCTACTTCCACCTGATGACCGCCTACGCAATCCTGCGGAAGGAAGGCCTCGCGATCGGAAAGGCCGACTACGTGCCCTTCATGATGAAGTACCTGAAGACACCCGCAAACGCCTAAAGCGCAATTCCCAGCAGTTTCTCGCGCGAAGTTGCGCCGCGCAACAACTCGACCCTGGAGGGTGCAAGGTCGAGTGCCTGGGCGACGAGGCGAACGACCGCCTTGTTCGCGGCACCGTCCTGTGGTTTGGCGCGGACTTTGACAGAAACCTTGCCGTCTTCGACCGTGATCGCCTCGCCCCGTGCGCCGGGAGTGGCGCGGATGGCCAAACGGCCCTCGGCATCGATCAGGGCGCGAAGGGCGGCGGGGTCGGGAAGCTCAGCTCTTGAGCGCTTCATCGACTGCCGCGGCGTGGTGCTTCGCGTTCTCGGCATAATGCGCGACGCCCATGCGCATTCCCATGATCGCGGCATCGTTCAGTTCGCGCATCAGGCGCGCCGGGCGCCCGCCCCACAATTCGCGCGGGCCCATGACCTTGCCCTCCGTCAGCATGGCACCTGCCGCCAGCATCGCGTCAGAGCCGATCACCGCCTTGTTCATAGCGATCGCGCCGAGCCCGACGAAGCCGCGATCCTCGATCCTGCAGCCATGGATCATCGCCATATGGCCGACCAGAACATCGTCCCCGATGATGCAGGGCGAGCCATCGGGATCTCCCGGACGCTCGGGATCGCAGTGGACCACGGTGCCGTCCTGAATATTCGAGCGCTCGCCGATGACGATACGGCTGACATCGGCGCGCAGCACGCAATTGTACCAGATCGAGCTGCCAGCGCCGATCGTGACATTGCCAATGATGGTACAGCCCGGCGCGATGAACGCGGTCTCGTGGATTTGCGGCGCATGGCCGTGGATCGGGATGATGTTCACCCCGGGGCGGTGCACGCTCATCGGGCGCTCTCCCACTGTTCCTTGGTAATCGAGTAGAGGATCGTCGTTCGATCCTCAGGCGGATAGGCGGGATCGTCGAAATCGAGATCCTTGCGCCGGACCATGCCGAGCTTTTCCATCAGCTTCCAGCTGGCGACGTTAAGATCGCTGGTGAGCGCCACGACATGCGGGGCATCGACACGCCCGAAGGCCCAGTCGAGCACCGCGCGCATGGCCTCTTCGGCATACCCACGCCGCCAGCGGTCCTCGCGCACCAACCAGCCGACCTCGTGGTCCCCGAGATTGCTCGCCAGCGGATTGTCGACCCGTTTGATCCCGCAATGACCGACCATTTCGCCGGTCGCCTTCTCGATCATGAACAGGAAGCTGAAGCCTTCCTGCGCATAGAGTGCACGCGACTTGGCGTGCTTGGCTTCGATTTCGTGCAGTTCCTTCACGCCGCCCAGCCGCTCCATCACGGCAGGCGTGTTGAGCAGGCGGTCTTGTTCCACCGCGTCGCCCTCGTCGATGGTGCGCAGGATCAGGCGCTCGGTTTCAGCGATGATATCAGCCACGCCAGTCCTCCCGCGCGATCGAGTAGACGATGATGGTGGGGTCCTGGTCATCGAAATCGGCACTATCGAAATCTAGATCTTCGCGCCGACGCATGCCGAGGCGCTTCATCAGTCCCCAGCTCGGGACGTTCTTGTTCACGGTAAAGGCAACGACCTCGTCGGCCCCGAACCGGTCGAAAGCAAGATCGAGCGAGGCGCTTGCAGCCTCCTTCGCATAGCCCTTGCCCCACGCATCTTCACGCAGGCGCCATCCCACTTCCATCAGGCCCATCGGTCCGCCTGCCTGGTTGGAGCGCTTGAGGCCGCAAAAACCGAGGATCGCACCATCTTCCTTGCGTTCTATGCACCAGAAGGTGTGGCCGTGATCGCGCTCGTAGGAAAGCAGGCGCCCCTGTGCGGCAAGGCGCTTGTCCTCGTCGCAAACGCCGCCGAGCCAGCGCATGACTTCGGGCGTGTTGGTCGCGCCCCAGAAAAGTTCCCAATCCTCGTCGCGCCAGTCGCGCAGGACCAGCCGCTCGGTCTCGTGCCGGAGGTTGCCCATCGCCGTCAGCCGTTCAGCAGGCGCGCAGCAACAGGCGCATGGTAGGTCAACACGCCGGAACAGCCTGCGCGCTTGAAGCCGAGAAGCTTTTCCATCAGCAACGCATCGCGATCGGCGACGCCTGCCGCAGCGCCCGCTTCGATCAGCGCATACTCGCCGCTGACCTGGTAGGCGAAGACCGGTACGCCAAAGCGCTCCTTGGCACGCCAGATGATGTCGAGATAAGCGAGACCCGGCTTGACCATGACGCTGTCTGCGCCCTCGGCGATGTCCATGGCGATTTCGCGCATGGCCTCGTCACCATTGGCAGGGTCCATCTGGTAGCTCTTCTTGTCACCCTTGAGCAGTCCGCCAGACCCCACGGCGTCACGGAACGGGCCATAGAAGGCCGAGGCGTACTTTGCCGAATAGGCCATGATCTGGACGTTGGGATGGTCGTTCATCTCCAGCGCCATGCGGATGGCGCGGACGCGGCCATCCATCATGTCAGATGGTGCGATGATATCGGCGCCTGCATTGGCCTGGTTGACCGCCTGGTCGACCAGCACCGCAACCGTATCGTCGTTGACGACGTAGCCATCAGCGTCGAGCAGCCCGTCCTGACCGTGGCTGGTATAGGGGTCGAGCGCGACATCGGTCAGGATGCCGACATCGCTGCCACAGGCGTCACGGACCGCCTTGATTGCCCGGCACATGAGGTTGTCGGGATTGAGCGCCTCCGCCCCGTCATCGCTGCGACGGTCCGGTTGGGTGTTCGGAAACAAGGCGACGCACGGAATGCCCAGATCGAGCGCCTCCTTCGCACGCATTGCGATGCCATCCACGGACCAGCGCGAAACTCCCGGCAGGCTTGCGATCGGCTCTTCGACGCCCGCGCCATCGGTCACGAACAGCGGCCAGATCAGGTCTGCCGGGGTGAGCAGCGTCTCGCGATGCATGGCACGGCTCCAGGCCGTGGCACGGGTGCGGCGCAGGCGGGTCGCAGGATAGGATGTAGTTGTCATGCGCACCGTCTGCCGGAAGGCGCGACGCTGCGCAATCGCAGCAGATGTGTCAGCGCAGTTTCTTGGGCGTCTCGATGCGGTCGATCTCGCGTAGCGGTTCTTCTGCCACGACCTCGTTGGGTGTTGGCTGAAGATCGCCGAGTGCAGCTCCCGGTTCGACCTTCTTGAGGGTTGAAAGGGTTTCGCGGAAGCGCTGCAGCTCCGCGCCGCTCAGCTGCGCGCGGGTGACATACTTGACCGAAGCCGGATCGACCGCGCGGCCATTGCGATACATCTCGTAGTGGAGATGCGCACCGGTGGAGAGGCCGGTGGAGCCCACGTAGCCGATAACCTGCCCCCGGCGCACTGACTGGCCGCGATCCACTGCCATGCGACTCATATGGCAATACCGCGTGTCGATCCCGCCTTCGTGGCGCAGCTTGACTGCATTGCCGCAGCCGCCAGCGCGACCAGCCGACAGAACGCGACCGTCGGTGACGGCGACGATGGGTGTGCCGTAGCTGGCCTTGTAGTCGAGGCCCGAGTGCATGCGGGTATAGCCGAGGATCGGGTGGCGCCGCATGCCGAAGCGCGAAGACGTGCGGCCCGGCACGGGGGCCATGAGTCCGCCACGCTGCTCGCCCACGCCGGAAGCCTCGTAGAACTGGCCATCCTTGCCCCAGCGCATCAGCTGCACGCGCGACTTGTCGCCGCGATCGATGCCTGCATAGAGCAGCTGGCCCGCCTGGCGCTCGCCAGTCGCTGCCCGACGATGGGCGATGATGAAATCGAAGGTGTCGCCCGCGCGGATATCGCGATCGAGATTGATCTGCTGGCTCAGCGTCTTGAGATAACTCTGCACCGCACTCGCCGGAGCGCCTGCGGCGCGGGCGGAGCGATAGAGGCTGTCACCCACGGTTCCGCGAATGCGCAACGGGGTTTCATCGACGCGGATGGGCTTCTTGATCAGCGAGAGATCGCCGCCTTCGTCGAGGCGTGCCACCGAAAGTTCGAGATCGAACCGGGCGCGGAAGGCGAGTTTCTCGAGCGGGCGCGGCTCGCCCGGCGAGGGGCGGCGGCCAAGGACGATGTCGACCTGCGTGCCGGGCTGGATTTCCGCCAGAGCGATGGCGCGGCTGACCATGTCGGTGACCGATTGGGTGTCCGAAGAGCCCATCCCGGCGCGACGGAGCATGGTTTCGAACCCGTCGCCGCGGGCCAGTGTGGCAACCAGCTCGATGCTCGGCCGCTCGGGTGCCTCGGCCAGCGGTGCGACAAGCGAAGTAGCGCCCATGTGGCGCCCGCTGTCACCACCGAGGGCAAGCGGCATGATCATCTGGCTGCGGTATTCATCGCGCACGGCATCGTTGAGGTCGACTGCCGGTGCGGCCTCCAGCGGTTCGAAACTCGGCCAGAAGCTCAGCGCGAAGGCGGAAAGGCCGACCAGCGTGCCAAGGCCCCGGAACCACCGCTTGCTGCCGATTTCCGCGCCGAGATCGGGAGCCATATCCAGCGTGCCGATACGCGACGACAGATTGTCGCGCAGTTCGGCCCATGAAAACCTGGGAATACTGGGAGCGGCAACGATCTGGTCGTGCGCGAGCGCAACGGCCGGCCCGTTCAAGCCGCCGAGCGATGCCTGGGCATCTTTCTCGCTATCGTCCCCGTGGGACCTATACACGCCTGACCCTCCGTCCAAGGTCCAACCGGCGTGAACGGTAGGACCTGACCCTTGCGGATCTGTTGCCCGCATTTCCTGACGAAACAAAGTAAAGGTGCGATTAACATGCGCCCACCCGAGTCCGTATTGCGGTGAATCGAGGATGATCTGCGCCCGGTGGTTGCGATGCCCAACCACCGCTGCCACTTAGGCTTGGTGCAGGACAGCGCGATCAAGGCGGTTCTCGGACCCACCAATACCGGCAAGACGCATCTGGCGATCGAACGCATGTGCGGCCATTCGAGCGGTTGCATGGGCTTCCCGCTGCGATTGCTGGCGCGTGAAGTCTACGACCGCGTCCGCGCAATCAAGGGCGACGCGCAGGTTGCCCTCATCACCGGCGAAGAACGGATCGAACCGAAGGATGCGCGCTACCTGTGTTGCACGGTCGAGGCGATGCCGCGGGACGGTGCGAACGCGGCCTTCGTCGCCCTGGACGAAGCGCAACTCGCCGCCGACCGCGAGCGTGGACACATCTTCACCGACCGCCTTCTGAATACGCGGGGTCGCGAGGAAACCATGCTCCTGGGCTCGGCTACCGTAGCGCCGCTGGTTCGCGAACTGGTGCCCGAAGCCGAGATTTCCGATCGCCCTCGCTTTTCGACCCTCACCCACATCGGACCGCGCAAGCTCTCGCGCCTGCCTCCGCGGAGCGCGATCGTCGCCTTCAGCGCAGAGCAGGTTTATGCGGTGGCGGAGATGTTGCGGCGCTTCCGCGGCGGAGCGGCCGTGGTCATGGGCGCGCTGAGCCCCGAGACCCGGAACAAGCAGGTCGCGCTCTTCCAGTCGGGCGAGGTCGATTACATCGTCGCCACCGATGCCATCGGCATGGGTCTCAACCTCGATGTGAACCACGTCGCCTTTGCCGGTCTCACGAAGTTCGACGGCGTGCGCCAGCGCCGCCTGCTGCCCGCAGAAATGGCGCAGATTGCCGGTCGTGCCGGCCGTCACCAGCGCGACGGAACCTTCGGCACCCTTGCCGGACAACGCGGCCCTGCCCCCGAATTCACCGAAGAAGAGATCTACGCGATCGAGGAACACCGGTTCGCGCCCCTGACCCATCTCTTCTGGCGCGAGCCCGAACCGCGCTGCGACAATCTTGCGACTCTCATCGCCGATCTCGAGGCGCCGCCGCTGGATCCGGTCCTGCGCCTGGCGCCCGAAGCGATCGATCTTGCGACGGTGAAGAGGCTTGCCGAAGAACCGGTCTCGGCAAACGTGCGCACTCCGGGGATGGTCAGGCGGTTCTGGGAAGCCTGCTCGCTGCCCGACTTCCGCCAGCGCGGCCCGGATGTCCACGCCCGCTTCGTCGCGCGTCTTTGGCAGGATCTTTCGGAAGGCTATCTCGGTGCGGATTACGTCGCTGCGCGCATCTCCGAACTCGACAACATGGCGGGCGACATCGATACGCTGCAGGGGCGGATCGCCGCGATTCGCAGCTGGGCCTACATCTGCCAGCGGCCCGACTGGGTCCTGGCGCGTGACGAAATGGCGTCGCGTGCGCGGGCGGTAGAGGCAAAACTGTCGGATGCGCTCCATGCGCGGCTGACCGAAAGATTCGTGAACCGGAGGACGGCAATCCTGATGAAGTCGCTGGGTGAAGACGCCGGCATGTTGCCCATCGAACTGGGTGAGGACGGCAGCGTGACCGTAGATGGCGAGCATCTTGGCAAGGTCGAGGGGTTCCGCTTCGTCGTCGACCCGGGTGCACGCCACGAGGATCGCCGGATGCTGCTGGCCGCGGCGGAAAAGTCGCTCCCGCGCATACTGGGCGAGCAGGCCAAGGCGCTTGCGGCGTCCGACATGGCTGATGTCGAGATCGCACGCGGCGCCTTACGCTGGAGAGGCGAGGAACTGGCCCGCCTGGAATTCCGAGACGGCACAGTGACGCCGATCCTGCAACCCACCCGAGAGATTTCGGCACTTCCCGAAGCTGCACGAACCACCCTGCTGGCAGCGCTACAGGCCCTTGTTGCCGCGCGCCTTGCCCCCCTCGAAGCGCTGGAGAAGCTGCACGCTGCGGCGCGCGACCCGGAGGCCGGATCCCAGGCACGCGCGCTGTTGCTCAACCTCATAGCCGGACACGGCTTCGTCTCTCGCGAACGCGCGGGCATCGAACATCTGCCCAAGGAAATGCGCCCCTTCCTGCGCAAGATCGGCGTGACATTCGGTGCTCTCGACATATTCGCGCCCGCCTTGCTCAAGCCTGCTCCGCGCCAGCTGCTCGCCTCGCTCGGGATTGATCGCCGCCCCCTGCAGGACGGCATGTTGCCGGTCATTGCCGGCGGGAAGCGTCTGCCAAGTGGTTACCGTCCGGCCGGCGATCAGGCGATCCGCGTGGACTTGGCGGAAAAAATCCTGCGCGCGGCGCACGAGGTCCGCGCCAAGGCCCAGGCCAAGGATCGCCGCCGCAAGTTCGTTCTCGACCTCTCGCTTCCAATCTCGATCGGGCTCGAGGAGAAAAACGCCGTCCGCCTGCTCGGCAGCGCGGGGTTCCGCGTACAGCATGCCCGAAAGCTCCCCGAAGGCGCTTTCGGCCCGGCCCGGCCCGACCTTTGGGAATGGCGCCCCGCGCGCCGCAAGCAGGAACGCCAGGCTCCCGCCGCACCTCGCGAGGGAAGCGCCTTTGCCGCCCTTGCCGATCTCATGCGGTAAGGGGACCGGATGCGGATCGACCGCCTGCTGTGTCACCTGCGCTTCGTGCGAACGCGCAGCGCGGCGCAAAAGCTGGTCGAGCAGGGTTATATCCGGCGGAACGGAGAGCGTGTCGTGCGCGGCTCGCACGAAGTACGCGTGGGCGATGTACTGACGATTCCGCTGGGCAATCTGGTGCGCCTTGTCGAGATTCTCGAGCTTCCCGAACGTCGCGGACCGCCGCGTGAAGCACAGGCATGCTATCGGGAGCTTGACCCCAAAGGATAATCGGCCCTAGCAGCGGTTTTCAGGGAAACACTTCAAGGGACCAGACTACCCATGACCTATGTCGTCACCGACGCCTGCATCAAGTGCAAGTACACCGACTGCGTCGAGGTCTGCCCGGTCGACTGTTTCTACGAGGGCGAGAACATGCTCGTCATCAACCCCAGCGAGTGCATCGACTGCGGCGTGTGCGAGCCCGAGTGCCCGGCAGAAGCGATTCTCCCGGATACCGAGGACGGCCTCGAGAAGTGGCTCGAGCTCAACACGAAGTTCTCCGCCGAGTGGCCGAACATCACGCAGAGCAAGGAACCGCCGGCCGACGCCGACGAGCACAAGGGCGAAGAAGACAAGTACGACAAGTACTTCTCGGCCGAACCCGGCGAAGGCGACTGATCCCGCGCCCCGTTCGGCGCGATTCCATCCCCCGCAAGCCAGCATTCAATTGCGATTCGCAATTTTGTTGCGAGTGTGCTATATAATGCAACAACTGCACCGGTTTGCTCCCGGTCAGGTGTTAAGACTGAAAGGGCAGGCCACCCCGTAACGCCATCCAAGGAGTTCACCCGCGCACCCTGATACGGGGCGCGGCCCGACCCCTTCGTGACGCTGCGGCCCCCAACAGGACCTGCCCTGACGAAAGGATGGAATGCATGGCTAGCCAGGCGAATGCCTTCGATGTCGGCGATTATGTTGTTTATCCCAAGCACGGTGTCGGCCGTGTAATCGAGCTCCAGAGCGAGGAAATCGCCGGTATGCAGCTCGAACTCTATGTCCTGCGTTTCGAGAAGGAGCGCATGACGCTCCGCGTCCCGACCAACAAGGTCGAATCGATCGGCATGCGCAAGCTGTCGAGCGACAAGACTCTCAAGGAGGCGATGGAAACCCTCAAGGGCAAGCCCAAGGTCAAGCGTACCATGTGGTCGCGCCGCGCCCAAGAATACGAAGCCAAGATCAATTCGGGCGAGATCGTCCTGATTGCCGAGGTGACCCGCGACCTGTTCCGCCCCGACGACCAGCCGGAGCAGAGCTATTCGGAGCGCCAGATCTTCGAAGCGGCCTCGAGCCGACTCGCCCGCGAACTCGCGGCGATGGAGAAGACCGACGAGCCGACTGCACTCGAAAAGATCCTCGAGGTCCTGCGCGAACACGCGCCCCAGTATTACGACAACACCGAAGACGCCTGATCGACAGGCGACATTCGGAACTCGACGAGGGGCCGCTCCGCAAGGGGCGGCCCCTTTCGCTTGCCTTGCCCTCGCTTCCTCACCGTATTATATCGGCAATACGGACAGTCGGAAACGAAGGGAAGAATTCCGCTATGATCCACAAGATACTCAAGGGCCTCGCGCCGCTGGCCGCTCTCGCAGGAGCGGCGATGGTTTCCGGCTGCGACGGCGTGAACATCCAGATCGGCGATAGCGATGCGGTCCCGCTGGCCGAACTCGACATGAGCGGTCCCGCGCCCAAGGAACTCGTGGTCGCCGGTCCGGACAGGGTTGTCGTGCGCGACGGCGACAAGCTCGACCTCGATGTGTCCGGCGATGCCAATGCGGTCGACGCGCTGCGCTTTTCGATCGATGACGGTACGCTCGCCATTACGCGCGAGAAGAACAGCTGGAAGGACAAGGGCTCGGCCACCGTCACTGTGACCCTGCCCGAGCTCAACGGCCTGGTGGTCGCGGGATCCGGCGACATCGACGTCGAGAAGATGACCAACAAGGCAGAGGTCACCATTGCCGGTTCGGGCCGCGCCAAGGTTGCCGATCTCACTGCCGAAAAATTCGAGATGACCATCGCCGGATCGGGCGACTTCGAGGCGGCAGGCGCAGTCGACAATCTCGACATGACCATCGCCGGATCTGGCCGCGCCAGAATGGCCGGGCTGAAGGTCGAAAAGGCCGATATATCTGTTGCCGGATCGGGCGAGGCGGAATTCTCGTCCGATGGCAAGGTCGATGCCTCGATCGTGGGTTCGGGTCGCGTGACCGTCCTTGGTCGCGCGAACTGCACCGTAAGCGCGGTCGGCTCGGGCAAGCTCAATTGCAAGCCCGCCAAGAGCAGTGAAGAAGCTGCGCCTGCACCGGAAGCGCCCGGGGCGCCCAAGGCACCAAAGGCTCCCAAGCCCCCCAAGGGCTAAGTTCATCGAAGGCTAAACATTCAATGGCTAGGCGGGCGGCGAAAGGTATTCGCATGCGTCGCCTAGCCCTCCTGATTCTACCTCTTGCCAGCCTCGCCCTTCAGGGGTGCCTTGCCAAGACCGCTCTCGACGTCGCGACGGCGCCAGTGAGGATCGCGAGCAAGGGCGTGGACCTTGCGACCACCAGCCAGTCCGAAGCCGACGAGAAACGGGGCCGCGAGATTCGGCGGCGCGAGGAGGAACTCGCGAAACTGGAGCGCAAGTACAACAAGGCGATGGACAAATGCCGCGACGGCAGTCGCTCCGCCTGCGACGATGCGCGCAACATCTACGCGCAGATGCAGCAGATCATTCCTACGATTCCGGTCGAACCTGAAGACTAATCCGCGGGCGTCGCGGCGCGACGCAGTCGGTCGTTGATTGCGATTCCGATACCCGTTTCCGGGATCGGCGCCACCGCGATGCGCGCCTTTTCCGATCGCGCTCCTTCGTGAAGGCAGGCATAGAGGCGTGACGCAGCCTCGTTGAGATCGCCGCCTTCCGACAATGAGCAATCCCCGCCAATCGCGCCGAACCCGATCATAAAGTCGTCTGGCGCAACTTCCGTCGCGTTCAGGCGAACGGGCTTGCCCGGAGCATAATGGCTCGCCAGCTGGCCGGGGGCCTCGATCCCATGCCCAAGGCTCGGTCCGCCAAGGTCGAGCGGTCCCGGCCGCAGAACATCGATCGCGCCATCCGCGCGCACCGCAACAATGGTCGATTCCACTCCCGCAGCACAGGCACCGGCCTGGATCACCGCATTGATACGCCCGTCCAGCGACGCCCGGACATGATCTGGGTTGGTCGGACTGATGAAACCGCTCCGATTCGCCGACGGAGCAGCGATCGGAAGATCCAGTTCCGAAAGCAGCGCCTGCATGACCGGATGATCGGGCATGCGAAGTGCAACAGTATCGAGCCCTGCACTCACGGCAGCTGCGATTTGCGCCTCTGGCAGCCGGGGAAGCACAAGTGTCAGGGGCCCTGGCCAGTAGCGGTCCATCAAGGCACGGGCGGTTTGGTCGATGACTGCCAGTCGTGCTGCCTGTTCGACCGAGTGAACATGTACGATCAACGGATTGAAGCTCGGTCGCCCTTTCGCTTCGTATATCCGCGCCACCGCCTCGTCGCTGTCGGCACGGGCGGCAAGGCCGTAGACCGTCTCGGTCGGCACGGCGACAAGCCCGCCGTCACGCAGGATTTGCGCCGCACGGGCGATTCCCTCCGCGTCCGCCAGTATCGTTTCCGTAGCGTATTTGCCGACCATGCCCGCGCGCTATATCTGCAGGGCGACAAAGCCAAGAGGAATGCCGACGTGCCCTACACCGCCGCCACCCAGGACCAGCTGCTCGCCATCCGCGTGAATGCCGGAATCGAGGAGCTTGCGCAGAGCGAGAAGTTTGCCGCCGCAGAGCCTGACATGGTCGAGGCAATCGTCGAAGGCATCGGCCAATTCGCCGCCGGGGAATGGGCGCCGCTCAACCGGCAGGGTGATCTCGAAGGCGCCAAGCTCGAAAACGGCGTTGTCCGCCTGCCGGAAGGATTTGCGCAAGGCTACCATGCCTATGTCGAGCAGGGCTGGAACGCGATTTCGGGGCCGACCGAGTTCGGGGGCCAGGGCCTGCCCTTCACGCTCTCATGCAACGTGCTTGAAAACCTCGGCACGGCAAACATGGCCTTCAACCTGCTGCCGATGCTCAGCGTCGGCGCAATCGAGGCGCTGGAGCACCACGGATCCAAAGAGCTTCAGGACAAATACCTGCCGAGGCTCGTCAGCGGCGAATGGTCGGGAACGATGAACCTGACCGAGCCGCAAGCCGGCTCCGATGTCGGCGCGCTCCGTTCGACCGCAGTGCCGATCGAGGACGGCGAACATGCAGGCAAATACAGGATCAAGGGCCAGAAGATCTATATCACCTGGGGCGAGCACGAGCTTTCGGGGAACATCATCCACCTCGTCCTCGCACGATTGCCCGATGCACCCGAGGGGAGCCGCGGGATTTCGCTGTTCATCGTGCCCAAGTATCACGTGAAGGCCGACGGTTCGCTAGGACCCAAGAACGACCTGCGCTGCGTCAGCATCGAGCACAAGCTCGGCATCAACGCTTCGCCTACCTGCGTCATGAGCTACGGCGACAATGGCGATTGCATCGGCGAACTGGTCGGCGCGCCCAACCGCGGCCTGGCGGCGATGTTCACGATGATGAACAATGCCCGCATCAACGTCGGCAACCAGGGCGTGCAGATCGGCGAGCGCGCGACGCAGCAGGCGCTGGAATACGCGCGCGACCGCGTGCAGTCGGCCCGAGCCGGTTCGCCCGATCGCGCTCCGGTGGCGATCATCGAGCACCCCGACGTGCGCCGCATGCTGCTGCGCATGAAGGCGCTCACCGAAGGCGCGCGCGCCCTGCTCTACTACACTGCAGGGCAGGTCGACCGCGGTACGCTGGGCAATGCGGAAGCGGCCGCTCGAGGCGAGGTTCTGACACCGCTGATCAAGGCATGGGGCACGGATGCCGGCATCGAGGTCGCAAGCCTCGGCGTGCAGATCCATGGCGGCATGGGCTTCATCGAGGAAACCGGTGCCGCCCAGCACTGGCGCGATTCGCGCATTGCCCCGATCTATGAGGGCACCAACGGTATCCAGGCGGCCGATCTCGTAACGCGCAAACTGGGCATGGACGATGGCCAGGCTATGATGGCGCTGATTGCAGACATCGCCTCGGGGGCCGCGAAGGAACCGGCACTGCACGCCCTTGCCAGCGAATGCGCAACCATCGCCGAGTGGATGCGCAGTGAGGCGAGCCTCGACGACCGGCTTGCCGGCTCGGTGCCCTTCTGCACCATGCTGGCGGTAGCAACGGCCGGTTGGCAATTGGTTCTGCAACTTCGCGCGATCGAAGCCGGAACGGCGCCCGCGCTCGCCATCGCCAAAAAGGCCAGCGTGCGCTTCTTCCTCGACCGCATCGTGCCCGAGGCGATCGGCCTCAGGGCAGGCGCGATGGCTGGTGGTGCAGGCCTCTACGAGATCAGCACCGAACAGCTCCTCGGCTGAGAAGTCGCGCCGCGCGACTTACTCGGCCGTGACAGTGCGCGCGTAATCGTCCTTGCCGAAGGTCGCTTCCTGCCCGCGCAGCTCGCGCCGGGCAGGCAGGCGGTTTCCACTCACTCGCGTGATCCCCTTCTGGGCCTCGGCGCCCGGCGCCACGACGCGCCAGATGATGCCCGCCGTATCGTCGCTGACCAGCAGGGCACCGTCTCCGGCCCATTCAACCCAGGTCGGGCGTCCGCGCGTCGTGCCGTCACCGGTCAGGAAGCCGGTCAGCACCGGTACCGGCTTTCCTGTTGGATTGCCGCGCTCGTCGAAGGCGACATAGACGACATCGTAACCAGAGGGAGGCTTGCGGTTCCACGAGCCATGGCGGGCGATGAAAGCGCCACTGGCGAACTTGTCGCCCATTTTCGCGCCTTCCCGACTGAACACGAAGCCCAATGCCGCAACGTGCGGACCAAGGGCGTATTCGGGCTTTCGAACATAGTTGATGAATGCGGGGATCGGATATTTGACCCGACGATCGAAATTGTCGCCCCAGTAAACCCACGGCCAGCCGTAGTGTGCCCCGACAGGGACATTGGTCAGGTAGTCGGGCACCAGGTCGCTGCCCAGCATGTCGCGCTCATTGACCGTGGTCCACAACTCGCCCGACCAGGGACTGAAGTCGAGGCCGTTGGCATTGCGGAGTCCTGCGCCGAAGATGCGCTGCCTGCCCGTTGCCGTGTCGATTTCCCAGATTAGGGCGCGCCCCTCCTCGGCTTCCATGCCCTTGTCGGCAATGTTCGTGTCCGAGCCGACTGCTGCGTAGAGTTTCGAGCCATCTTCGTTGATGGCGAGGTTGCGCATCCAGTGACCGCCGCCGCTCGCGAGGTCGATGACCTTGCGCGCAGGCCCAGAGACTTTCGCGTCACCGAGCTTGTAAGGATAGGCCATCACGGCGTCATTATTGGCCACGTAGAGCGTGTCGTTGGCCCATGCGAGACCCGAAGGCGAATTAAGGCCTTCGAGGAGCACCTCCCTCACCTCTGCGCTCCCATTGCCGTCCGCATCTCGAAGCAGGACGACCTTGTTGGGCGACTTTCCGGTGGCGCCTGCGCGACTCATCAGCAGGTCGGCGATCCAAGCTTGCAAACCTCCGCCCTTGCTCTCGGGAGCACGGGTGAGGGACACGAGAATGTCGCCATTAGGAAGCGCCTGCAGGGTGCGCGGATGCTCGAGGCCATCGGCGAAGCGCGTAACGGCCAAGCCCTCGGCGGCTGCGGGCACTTCATCGGCCTTCCAGCCGACCGGCTCGGCGATGGCCACGGTCGGAAACGTCTCGGCCGCGGGCTCCTCGAGCTTGGGGTCTGCGCCGACGACCTCGTCCCACGGGACAGTCGCGGTATCGCCTCGCGAAATGAACCAGAACGCCACCGCCAGGACCAGCAGCAGGACGAGAAGGGCGATGCCCAGCTTCTTGAGAATGCTCATGCCATGCGGGATAGGCGAGCACGCTTTTCACGGCAATGACGATTGCCACTTGCCCGTGCGGCCCCGCGCACTAGATCACCGCCATGTTCGATTTTCGCCCTGCAGACGACTGCCCCAAGCCCGAAGCCTATCGCCAGCTCGTCGACGCGGCGGACGCTCTGACGTCGGGAGAGCGCGACGCCGTGGCCAACATGGCCAACATCGCCGCGCTGCTGTGGGACTTCCTGCCTGACCTCAACTGGGCGGGCTTCTACCGGGTAGTCGAGGGCGAACTGGTTCTCGGGCCCTTCATCGGGCGTCCGGCATGCATCCGCATCGCGATCGGTTCCGGAGTGTGCGGCGCGGCAGCCGCGACGGGAGAGACCCTGCTGGTCGAGGACGTCCACGCATTCCCCGGGCACATCGCCTGCGACGCCGTGACCAATTCCGAACTGGTCGTCCCGGTCGTGTTCGGAGGAGAGGTCATTGCGGTGATCGACCTCGACAGCCCTGCCGCGGCCCGTTTCGATCTCGAGGACCAAGCCGGGATCGAACGCCTCGCTTCCGTCATTGCTAACCGCATCTAGTCTCGTTTTCCCGAATTGGCACGGTCAGGGCGCCGCTTTTGGCGCAACTTCCCACGCGTGTTAGGAATACGGAAACCATGATCAGCCCGCTCCCCGCCCGGAGTCGCGGCAGGGAGAACTGAAATGTCTGCGCTGCGCACCCTTGCCCTGTGTTCCGCCCCGATCGCTCTCGCTGGAGGCGCTGCCTCCGCGCAGGAGGCCATCTCGTATGAGACCGGAGAGTACGCCTACGCCCAGGAAGGTCAGCCCAGCGCCGACCCGGCACCTGTGGTCTTCCGCGAGCGGGAAGTGATCCAGTCGATTCCCTCCGTCGATCCAGACGACGAGTTGCAAGTCATCGCGGTCGATTCCACTCCCGAACCTATCTTGGTTGATCCTGTTGCCCATACGGCACCGAGGATACTCTACGCCTATCCGGCGGTTTACGCGCAGCCACCTGCGCCGGGGAGCGCGTCTCGCGTGATCTACCGCGAAGGAGATCCGCGAGCTTCTCGGACATATTCGTACGTATACGAGGGTTCGGCTCCCATGGTGCCCCCGGGCGGACGGATCGTCCATTTCGACAGTGAAGCCTGGCTTGCCGAATGTCGCCGCCGCATCGCCCCGGTCACCTATTACGAAGAGGACGGCAATGGCGAAGTGGCGGGCGCACTGATCGGCGCTGCTGCAGGGGGCCTTATCGGGAATCGGGTCGCCGGACACGGACATCGTACGACCGGTACCCTCATTGGCGCAGGCATAGGGGCCCTTGCGGGTGCTGCAATCGGCGACTCGGTCGACGATCGCACGGTCGCCGGTGAGGGCGAGGATCGATCGGGACAGTGCGAAGCCTATCTTGACGGTTACATGGAAAGTGCCCGCACCGGGGGCCTCCACGGCCGCACCTCCGCCTCCGGTGAATACATGCTTGTCCCGGTCACCGTCATGGTACCGCAGCGCGCAATCTACGCTGACGGCAAGCCGTTCGAGCGATAGGCAGAAGTTGCGCCACGCAACTTTTGGCCGATCAACATCTTGATATTTATATCAAATATCGCCGCCAGTCAGGCGCTGACAGATGAGGTCAAGCTGGTCGAGGGTGCGGTAGCGAATGGTGACCGTGCCCGTGTTGGGCGAATCCTCGGTCTTGATGCGGACCTGCATCCCGAGGAACTCCTCGAGGTGGCCCTGCACAGCCGAGATATCGGCATCGTTCTCGCCTGATCGCGAGGGAGTCGGTTTGCGGGGTGCCGCGGACTCTCTGCCGACCGCCCGCGCCAGCTTTTCGATCTCCCGCACCGACAGCTTCTGTTCGACGGCGCGACGGGCGAGCGATGAGGCTTCCTCGTTCCCGATCAGCGCGCGCGCGTGCCCCATGGACAACGCGCCATCTGCGAGCAGAGCAAGCACATCGTCCGGCAGGGCGAGAAGGCGCTGGAAATTCGCCACATGGCTGCGCGACTTGTCGACCAGCTTGGCGATCTCCGCCTGGGTCATGCCTTCATCATCGGCAAGCTTTTGATAAGCCCGCGCTTCTTCGAGCGGATTGAGGTCTTCGCGCTGGAGGTTCTCGACCAGCGCCAGGGCCATGACCTCGCGCTGGTCGAGGTCACGGACGACAGCCGGGATCTCGTGCAGGCGCGCCCGCTGAGCCGCTCGCCAGCGACGCTCGCCCGCGACCAATTGGTAACGACCACCACCCATGGGGCGGACAATAATAGGCTGGATGACGCCCCGCGCCGCGATCGAGGAGGCCAGTTCGTCCAGGGCTTCCTCGCGGAAATGCGTGCGCGGCTGACCCGGGAGCGGCGAAATGTCGGCCACCGGGATGGACGCAAGGCCACTGGTGACAATCTTCGGACCACTCGCTCTAGATAGCGACTGGCCGACCTCGGTTGCGTCCTGGCGAACCAGCGGCTCCTCGCGACGTGTCTCGCCAAGGAGCGCACCCAGGCCCTTGCCGAGCTTCTTCTTGCGATCGATCATTCGTGCGGGGCTCGTTGCATCGCTCATGCGGCCTTCCTCTTTTCTGACAACCTGCCGATCAATTCGCGCGCGAGTCCGATGTAGGCACGGCTACCGGGGCAATTGTGATCATAGACGAGCGCCGGCATCCCATGGCTCGGTGCTTCGGAAAGACGCACGTTGCGCGGAATGACGTTCTCGAACACGAGGTTGCCCAGGCAATCGCGCACATCGTCGGCCACCTGGTCGGTGAGGCGGTTGCGCCGGTCGAACATCGTCAGGACTACGCCGACGATACCCAGATTTGCGTTGAATCCCTGCTGGATACGCTCGACGGTCTGGAGGAGCTGGCTCAGGCCCTCGAGGGCGAAGAATTCGCACTGCAGCGGCACCAGCAGCGTATCGGCAGCGCATAGGGCATTGAGTGTCAGCAGCCCGAGTGAAGGCGGGCAGTCGATGAAACATACATCGTAGCCGGCGAAACCATCCTTGCCTTGTTGCGCAAGAGCCGAGGTGAGACGCGAGGTGCGGTCATCAACCGAAACAAGCTCGACCTCGGCACCGGAAAGGTCCTGCGTGGCCGTAACGATATCCAATCCGGGAATATCAGTGGGTTGGACACATTCGGCGAGCGTCGCCTGGTCGAGGAGCAAGTCGTAGCTGGTGTTCACCCGTGCAGCAGCTTCGATACCCAGTCCCGTCGACGCATTACCCTGAGGATCGAGGTCGATCAGGAGTGTTTTCCACCCCGTCGCCGCCATTGCTGTCGCAATATTGATGGCCGTGGTGGTCTTGCCCACCCCACCCTTCTGATTCGCGATCGCAACGGTGATCATGACTTTTCGCTCCATTTGCCCGTTCCGACCACAATTCCGGCCTCGTCGTCGGTGAGCGATTGTTCCACGTGAAACATCTTGCGCCCGAATTTTGATAGCGCAGCCACTTCTTGGGCCGCGGACCGCCCTTTCGGCAACACCCAGCGGGTGCGACTTGTGGAGAAGCGTGCGGATAATGCGAGCAATCGATCCAGGGGAGCAAACGCGCGGGCTGAGATGACGCCCGCCTCGAATGTCTCGACCTGTTCGAGCCGCGCTCCCTCGATTCGACAGTTGTCCAACTGCATCTTGGACTTCATGCGCTCCAGCCAATCGATCCGGCGCTTGCGGGATTCTACAAGAATTACAGGTATTTCCGGCCTCAGTGCCGCGATTACCAGCCCCGGGAAACCGGCGCCACTTCCCAAGTCCATCCACGGCCCCGTTGAGCGCTCGGCATGGCCGATGAGTTGGGCGGAATCGGCAATGTGACGCTGCCAGACACACTCGAGCGAATTTTTCGCAACGAGGTTTTGCAGCACGTTCTCCTGCCGAAGTTCGTCCTCGAGCATCTGCAAAGCTTCGAGCGATTCTTTTCCGCCGATCTCCGCCACGTAGGCACGAGCGGATTCCTCGTCTCGGATCCTCACGACGCCGTGACCTGTCCGCGGCGGACGTGTATCAAAACGGCGGCCAATGCGGCGGGAGTAATACCCTGCACTCGGGAGGCAGCGGCGATCGTCTCGGGGCGAGCTCTCGACAGCTTCTCGACCATTTCGTTAGAAAGGCCCGGAACCGATGAATAGGAAAAGTCGGAAGGAAGCCGCAGACGTTCGCTGGCACGGAGTTCCGCCAACTCTGACTCCTGCCTCGCGAGGTAGGGTGCGTAGAAGGCGTCCTCAGCCAATTCGACCGTAAGCGCATCAAGCGGATCGAGCCCCGCAAGAACGCTCGCGATTTGTCCCACGTCGACATGGCCCCCGGAAAGCCATTCCCTCGCCGGCCGCTCACCCGCGTCGCGTTTCACGTGAAATCCTGCGTCGATAAGCTCGCGGGCGTGTATCGGTGCACTAAGAAGCGCTTCGAGCTCATCGCGGCGCGCCGCCCTCTCGGTGAACCAGGCCTTCCTCTCCGCACCCACCAATCCGGCATCGATCGCCGCCTGGGTAAGGCGGGTGTCGGCATTGCTGGCCCGCAATCGCAGGCGATACTCCGCGCGTGAAGTCAGCATACGATAAGGCTCGGTGATCCCCTGTAGGGTCAAATCGTCCAGCATGACTGCAATATAGGAATTGGCGCGATCAAGAGCCGGCGCCTCCTTGCCGATCACCGACGCCGCTGCCTGCATCCCAGCGACGAGTCCCTGCGCCGCCGCCTCTTCATAACCCGTGGTGCCATTGATCTGTCCGGCACAGTACAGGCCCGGGACCGCATGAAGCTCGAGTGTCGCTTTCAGCGCTCGAGGATCGATGTGATCGTATTCCACCGCATATCCCGGCACGACCATCTCGACCTTCTCAAGACCCCTCATCGCCCGAAGCATGCCGAGTTGTACGTCGACCGGCAACGAAGTGGAAATCCCGTTGGGATACACCAGATGTGTGTCGAGTCCCTCGGGCTCGAGAAAAACCTGGTGGCCGTCGCGATCCCCGAACCGGTGGATCTTGTCTTCGATCGAGGGGCAATAACGCGGCCCCGCCGCCCCGATCGCGCCAGAGAAAAGGGGTGAACGGTCGAGATTGGCGCGAATGATGTCATGCGCCTGCTGGTTGGTGCGCGTGATCGCACAGAAGACTTGCGGGTTATCCCTCCGCTCGGTGAGGGAGGACATCGTCCAATTCCCATCGTCGGAAGGCTGCTCGTCGAGACTTGCCCAGTTGATGGTCCTCCCATCCAGGCGGGGAGGTGTGCCCGTTTTCAGGCGACCCATGGGCAGGTCTGCGCCGCGCAATTGCCCAGCAAGACGATGTGCGGCGTTTTCGCCGATGCGCCCGCCCTCGAAACGCTCTTCCCCGCGGAACAGTACGCCTCCAAGGAAGGTGCCCGTGCACAGGACGACCGCTCGCGAAGTGAGGCGAGTTCCGTCGGCAAGTTCCAGACCGTTAACTTGATCGCCCACGAAGACGAGTGCCGCAGCTTCCCCCTCGATGATCGAAAGGTTACGTTGTCCCGCCACCTGGGCCTGCACCGAAGCCTTGAACAGCTTGCGGTCCGCCTGCACCCTCGGGCCCCAAACCGCGCTGCCCTTCGACTGGTTGAGCATGCGGTAATGGACCGCTCCCGCATCGGCTGCACGAGCGATGATCCCGTCGAGCGCGTCGACCTCGCGAACGAGGTGTCCCTTGCCAAGCCCCCCGATCGCAGGGTTGCAGCTCATCGCGCCAATCGCCGCCGCGTCGAAAGTCACAAGCGCGGTACTCGCACCCATGCGGGCCGCCGCACAGGCAGCCTCGACCCCGGCGTGTCCACCGCCGACAATGATCACGTCGAATTCGCGCATGGCCGGGCGATTAGCTCCGTCGCAAGCCGAGGTCAAAAGCGATGTGTTCCACGTGGAACATCACTTGCCGATGCAGAACCGGCCGAAGAGCACATCGAGCATCTCCTCGGTCGAGTTCCTTCCGGTGATTTCATCGAACGAGACGCGTGCCCGGCGCAGGTTCTCTGCCGCGATCAACCAGTCCCCCTGCCCCTGACACGCCAGGAGCGCTTCGCACGCTTCCCGAACAATTGCTTTCTGTCGACGGGTCAGGGCGATCCGATCAGGAGGAGGTAGGCTCCGCTTTGCCCGTGCGATGATCTCCGTAATCAGAGCGTCCACCCCCTCACCTGTTACCGCTGAAACCCGGAAACCCGGGCCGCCAGCAGAGGTGTCAGCGAGATCGATCTTGGGCGTAATCTGAATCGCCCCTTCGGGCCGATCTTCCTCATGGCCCAGCCACAGCACGATTTCTGCCCGGCGCAACTGATAGTGTGCCCGCTCGATACCGATGGCCTCGATTTCCCCGACATCTTCGGCACGCAAACCTGCCGTATCGACGAAGACGAAGGGCACACCACCAAGAGCGACTGCCCTCTCGATCACATCGCGCGTGGTGCCCGCCTCGGCCGAGACAATCGCGGCGCCGTCCTGAATTATAGCATTGAAAAGAGACGATTTTCCAGCATTGGGCGGCCCACCGAAGACGACCCGGACGCCCTCGCGCAAGCGATCGGCGGATGGTCGCTCCAGAACCCGCTCGATTTCGAGGCGCAATTCCTCCAACCCGGCTGCGAATGACGGAGGCAGATCGCCCACATCGTCCTCGTCCGAGAAATCGATGACCGCTTCGAGTTGGGCCGAAAGCTGAAGCACCCGGTCGCGCCAACCCTCCACTCGCCGGGACAACTCGCCTCCCGCAGCGTGAAGCGCGCCGCGACGCTGCCATTCGGTCTCTGCCGAAAGGAGGTCAGCCAGCCCCTCTGCCTCGGCAAGGTCGATCCGGCCGTTGCCCAAGGCACGTCGGGTGAATTCGCCCGGATTGGCCTCGCGAAGTCCGGCGAGCTGTCCCAGCGTGTCGAGAACACCGACCACAACCGCCCTGCCTCCGTGACAATGAAGCTCGGCCAGATCCTCGCCCGTGGCAGTACCGGGGCCGGGGATCCACAGGACAAGGGCTTCGTCGAGGAGATCCCCCTGCCGATCGACCAATTTTCGCAGCACCGGGCGACGCGCAGGCACCTCGCCACAGCCGAGATCGTCGAGGGCGCCGCGTGCGCCCGTGCCGCTGATACGAATGACCGCGATCCCGGCCGGCGGCGCGCCGCTCGACAGGGCAAAGATAGTGTCAGTCATCGGCTTGTCGGCAGGGTGTCAGTCCTCGTCCGACGTCTTCTTGCCGGACTGGCTGCGCGCCGCATTGGCGCCTTCCATGAAGCTCTGGAAAAGCTTGAAGCCTGCCTGGCCCATAGGTGCGAGCTGTTTGGCGTATTCCTGCAGCTGATCGGTGTTGGTGACACCCTTCATCGCTTTGGACATCATATCGACGTAGATGTCGTTGGCCTTGCCCACGTCGGGAAGCCCCATGAAACTGCGGGCCTCTTCGGGCGTGCAGTCGATTTCGATATGGACCTTCATGCAGCTTCCTCCGTTGTGACCCTGTGTGCCTTGTCTGCACCCTATCTGGGTTTGCCAAGCATTCGCTGCAAGCGCTAGGCCGCATGAAGACCAATTGCGAGGGAGAACCGCGCCGATGACCGAAGCAGCCCAGATCGCCACCCTGAGCGGCAATGACCACTTCACCGCTTATGTCGCGCGCCCCGCAGGCACGCCGCGCGCTGCGATCATCGTGATCCAGGAAATCTTCGGCGTGAATGCGGGCATCCGCCGCAAGTGCGACAGGCTGGCCGAGGATGGCTATCTCGCCGTCGCGCCGGACCTGTTCTCGCGGCTGCAACCCGGCATCGAGCTGGATCCGGACGTCGAGCCCGAATTCAAGCAGGCGCTGGAATGGATGGGCAAGTTCAACCAGGACCAAGGCATCCGCGACATCGAGGCGACGATCCATCACATCCGCCGCGAAGAAGGCGTCGCGAAGGTTGGCTGCGTCGGATACTGCCTCGGTGGCCGGCTCGCCTACATGACTGCGGCGCGCACCGACGTGAATGCCTCAGTCGGCTATTACGGTGTCGGGATCGACGGTCTGCTGGGCGAGAAACACGCGATCGCCCACCCCCTTATGCTCCACATCCCGACCGAGGACGGCTTCGTCGACAAGGCGACGCAACAGGCGATGCACGAGGGGCTGGACCATCACCCCAAGGTCACGCTCCACGACTACGAAGGGCTCGACCACGGCTTTGCCACCGAGTTCGGCAAGCGCCGCAGCGAGGATGCCGCGAACCTTGCCGACAGCCGCACCAGCGCCTTCTTCGCCGAGCACCTTGCCTGATGCGCAATCGCGCGCAAATGCGCGAATCGTCCGAGCTGTTCATGCGCTTCGGACCGACGCTGGTTGTGGTGCTGCTCGCCGCGATCTGTGCGCTGGTGGAGAACCTGCGCTGGGGCCTGGTAGTCACCCTCCCGCTGCTGACGCTGGCGATCTACGACTTCTTGCAGCGCCGCCATACGCTGTGGCGCAACTATCCGCTGCTCGCGCACATTCGCTGGATCATGGAGGATTTGCGCCCTTATGCTCGTGCATATTTCGTCGAAGGCGACCTGGAGGGCCGGCCGTTCAACCATGACGAGCGCGCGCTGGTCTATGCGCGGGCCAAGGGCGAGCTCGATTCGCATCCCTTCGGCACCGAGCTGGACGTTTATTCGGACGAGTACGAGTGGCTGGGCCATTCGATCGTGCCGAAGGAGGATGCCCCAAAAGAATGGCGCACCACCGTCGGCACGGAGCAGTGTGCGAAGCCCTACTCCTCCTCGCTCCTCAACATCTCCGCGATGAGCTTCGGTTCGCTGTCGGCGAATGCGATCATGGCGCTGAACAAGGGCGCGGCGCTGGGCGGGTTCTACCATGACACAGGCGAAGGTGGCCTTTCGCGCTACCATCGCTCACATGGGGGCGATCTCGTGTGGGAGATCGGCAGCGGCTATTTCGGTTGCCGCACGAAGGATGGGGCTTTCGACCCCGGCATGTTCGCAGAGACTGCCAGCGAAGAGCAGGTCCGCATGATTGAGATCAAGCTCAGCCAGGGGGCGAAGCCGGGCCATGGCGGGGTCCTGCCAGCAGCCAAGGTCACTGCCGAAATCGCCGAGGCGCGCGGCGTATCCGAAGGTGAAGCCTGCGTCTCGCCCGCCGCGCACTCAAGCTTCTCCACCCCGGTTGAATTGCTCGAATGGGCTGCCAGCCTGCGCGACCTTTCCGGTGGCAAGCCCGTCGGCATCAAGCTGTGCGTCGGCCAGCCGCACGAGGTGTTCGCGCTGATGAAGGCGATGCTCGAGACCGGCACCAGGCTCGACTACATCGTCGTCGATGGCGCGGAAGGTGGGACCGGGGCAGCACCGGTCGAATTCTCCAACCGTCTCGGCATGCCCCTGCGCGAAGGGCTGATCCTGGTGCGCAACGCGCTCGTCGGCACGGGGCTCAAGAAGGAAATCAGGCTTGGTGCCGCAGGCAAGGTCCATTCGGGCGCCGGTCTCGCAATGAATCTCGGGCTGGGTGCCGACTGGTGCAATTCGGCGCGCGCCTTCATGTTCGCGCTGGGCTGCGTGCAATCGATGAAGTGCCATACCGATGCCTGCCCCACCGGCGTGGCGACACAGGATGCGACCCGCCAGCGCGGCCTCGTGGTCGAGGACAAGGGCGAGCGCGTCGCCCGCTTCCAGCGCCAGACGCTCGCATCGCTAAGGGAAATGGTCATCGCCATGGGGCTCGAGAACCCGTGGCAGATCGCACCCTGCCATATTTCCGAGCGACTCAATTCGGCAAAGTCGGACCGGATCGACAACATCTACGGTTTCCTCAAGGAGAACCAGTTGCTCGACGATCCGGCTTCGACGCAATATGCCGAGGAATGGGAAATGGCCCAGGCACACACATTCGGGGAGGCGACATGTCGGCCAAGGTAGGATTGAAGCGCTGGCACGAGGTCATCGAGGGCGGCAGTTCGCCCGAGGCACTCTCGGCCATCATCCGCGAAGACGCGGTGTTCCACTCGCCCGTCGTGCACACGCCGCAGGTCGGGCGCCCGATTGTGGTGGCCTATCTTTCGGCCGCGGGACAGACGCTGGGCAACGAGAGTTTTGAATATGTCCGCGAGCTGGTCGATGGCGAGAATGCCATGATCGAGTTCCAGACCACGATGGACGGCATTCACGTCAA
Source organism: Qipengyuania sp. RANM35 (assembly GCF_041021145.2). Taxonomy (NCBI): domain Bacteria; kingdom Pseudomonadati; phylum Pseudomonadota; class Alphaproteobacteria; order Sphingomonadales; family Erythrobacteraceae; genus Qipengyuania; species Qipengyuania sp. RANM35. The sequence continues at coordinate 2,536,630 of NZ_CM196433.1, forward strand.
CGGCATCGACCTCATCCGCTTCGACGAGGACGGCAATATCGTCGATTTCAAGGTCATGGTCAGGCCGTTGAAGGCGGTGAACAAGGTCTGGGAACAGATGGCCGCTCAGCTGGAACGCCAGAAGGCCTCATAATCGCCCGAGAACGAACTCTGCGCGCTCTGCGGGGGTGGCGAAGGGCAAGGTGACCAGATCGTAGCCATAGTGCCTCCAGGCGCGTTCTACGGCATCATCGCTGGCAAGGGCAGCATCCCAGTCCTGGATGCGCTCGTCATCGGGCGTGTAGATCTCGCGCCAGGGCCTGGCATGGAACACGGGCCCATCGAAACGAAGGTCACGACAGGCACGATCGATTTCGGCCGGAACCTCGAGGCCTTCCAGCCAGAGGAAGCCGACGATATCCGCGAAACCGCGGTCGAAGATTGAGGGCGATGCGTCGGCCGCCCGCCATTCCGACATCTGCTCGATGAACATGGCATCGGCGAAGCCGCGCGGGTCGCGCTCGCGCAATTCCATGCCGCCCTCCCCCTGAAGGATGCGGCGGGCAACCTCGCGCACGACCGGGAGGCCGCGCTGTGCGAGCTCGTCAAGCAATGTGGACTTGCCCGCCCCGGGAGCGCCGGTGACGGCCACTCTCCGGATCGCGGGCATGCGCGCCGAACCCTTACTGGTTCATCGTCGCGAAGAAGTCCTCGTTGGTCTTGGAATCCTTCATCTTGTCGAGGAGGAATTCCATCGCGTCCACCGTGCCCATCTGCATGAGGATACGGCGCAGGACCCACATCTTCGACAGCTTGTCCTTCTCGACCAGCAGCTCTTCCTTGCGGGTGCCCGACTTGCCCACGTCGAGCGCGGGGAAGATGCGCTTGTCGGCGACCTTACGATCGAGGACGATTTCCGAGTTACCGGTGCCCTTGAATTCTTCGAAGATGACCTCGTCCATGCGGCTGCCGGTGTCGATCAGCGCGGTGGCGATGATCGAGAGCGAACCGCCTTCCTCGATGTTACGTGCTGCGCCGAAGAAGCGCTTGGGGCGCTGCAGGGCGTTGGCGTCGACACCGCCGGTGAGAACCTTGCCCGAGCTCGGCACGACAGTGTTGTAGGCGCGGCCGAGACGGGTGATCGAGTCGAGCAGGATGACGACATCGCGCTTGTGCTCGACGAGACGCTTGGCCTTCTCGATCACCATTTCGGCGACCTGGACGTGGCGGTTGGCAGGCTCGTCGAAGGTCGAGGAGATGACCTCGCCCTTCACGCTGCGCTGCATGTCGGTGACTTCCTCGGGACGCTCGTCGACGAGCAGGACCAGCAGGAAGACTTCCGGGTGGTTGTCGGTGATCGCCTTGGCGATGTTCTGCAGCAGCACGGTCTTACCCGTGCGTGGCGGGGCGACGATCAGCGCGCGCTGGCCTTTGCCCTGCGGCGAGATGATGTCGATCACGCGGGCCGACTTGTCCTTCACCGTCGGATCGAAGGTGTCGAGCGTCAGCTTTTCTTCCGGATAGAGCGGCGTGAGGTTGTCGAAATTGGTCCGGTGGCGGACCGCGTCGGGATCGTCGAAATTGACCGAGGCAAGGCTGGTCAGCGCGAAGTAGCGCTCGCCTTCCTTGGGTGCGCGAATCTCGCCCTCGACGGTATCGCCGGTGCGCAGCCCCCATTTGCGGACCTGGTTGGGCGAGACATAGATGTCGTCGGGGCCGGCGAGGTAGTTCGCCTCGGGGCTGCGCAGGAAGCCGAAGCCGTCCTGGAGCACCTCGATGGTGCCGATGCCCATGATCTTTTCTTCGTATTCTTCGTCCTCGGCCAGTTCGCGCAGGATGCAGAACATCAGGTCCTGGCGGCGCATGGTCGAGGCACCTTCGACACCGAGTTCTTCGGCCATCGACACCAGCTCGGCGGGGGTTTTTGCTTTTAGGTCTTTGAGATGCATTTGTTTTCTCGAGAGTATTCTGTTGGGATGGCCGGCAGGTCGATATGGGCTTGGAGAAAGCGGACCCGGCCCCGTCTTGGATGCGGGACCTATAGCCAGTCGGTGGAGATGCAATTACGGGCGCGCCGCAAATGCGTCAATTCATAAAGCGATAGGCGGATGCGTCAGAAGGGTTTGACGACGACCAGCACCACGATGAGCGCGAGTGCGATGCCGGGAAACTCACCCCACATGCGCAACTGCTTCTCGCTCAGCGGTCGCTCGCCCGCGACCATGGCCTTGGACTTGGCGACCATGAAGCCGTGAAAGCCGGTAAGGGCAACGACCACCAGCAGCTTGGCGTGGAACCAACCCTGGTCCCAGGCACCGATGGACGAAGCCAGCGCAAGGCCGAGAACCCACACCACGACGAGGCTCGGCGTCAGGATGATCTTGCGCAGGAGGCCCATGCGCTTGCCCCACAACGCCGCTTCTTCCGATCCCGGCGCAGTGCCGTGAAGATAGATCATCTGCCGGGGGAGCATGAACAGTCCCGCCATCCAGAACACCATGAAGATGATGTGTCCGGCCTTGAGCCAGAGGTAGGTCATGGCAAGCACGTCCTGCATCGCGAAGCTATGTAGGTATTGCGCACGAGTGCGTCACCCCTCGAAACCGCGGACAGTCGAAATCAGCCGCTCGACGTGTTCGATGGGCGTGCGCCGGTCGATGCCGTGACCGAGGTTGAAGACATGCGGCCGGCCGGCAAAGGCACGCAGGATCGTCGCCACGCGCTTTTCGAGCTCGGGGCTTCCGGCAAGCAGCAGCAGCGGATCGAGATTGCCTTGTACCGGCATGTCCGCAGGCAGTTCCCTCGCGACCCAATCCGGATCGAGCGTCTCGTCCACCCCCACGGCCTGAACCCCGGTCTCGCGCGCATAGGCGGGCAGTTTCTCGCCCGAGCCCTTGGGAAAGCCGATGACCGGAGTATCCGGGTGTCGTTCGCGCAATGCCGATACGATGGCAGCATTGGGCGCGATGACCCAGCGTTCGAACTGGTCGGGAGCGAGGCTGCCTGCCCAGCTGTCGAACAATTGCACCGCTTCCGCACCGGCTTCGATCTGGCCGGAGAGATAGGTGATGGTCTGCTCGACAATCGCATCGATAATCGCTTGCAAGGCACCCGGATCGCGATAGGCCATGGCCCGCGCGTCGTGCTGGTCGCGACTGCCCTCGCCCGCCACCATATAGGTCGCGACGGTCCAGGGACTGCCCGCAAAGCCGAGCATGGTTACGCCCTCTGGCAGACGCTGGCGGCACAGGCGGACTGTCTGGTAGATCGGATCGTAGCGTTCGGTCGCCGAACACAGCGTATCGAGCGCTTCATCGACGAGTCTCGGTGCAAGCTTTGGCCCCTCGCCCGCCTCGAACCACAGGTCCTGGCCCATCGCATGCGGCACGATCAGGATATCCGAAAACAGGATTGCCCCGTCGAATCCGAAACGGTCGATCGGCTGCAACGTGATCTCGCAGGCGGCCTCGCTGTCGTAAGCCATCTCGAGGAATCCGCCCTTCTGCTCCCTCAGGGCACGGTATTCGGGGAGGTAACGCCCGGCCTGGCGCATGAGCCACATGGGCACCCGCGAGGAGCGCTTTCCGTTCAGCGTATCGAGAAGGAGACCGGGCATACGGGAAGAGTCCAATCCAATATATTTATTTAGATAAGAGTTGATGGAGTCTGTTGGCCCTGTGGATTTCAGGGATAACCGGCCCCTGCCCGAATTCTCCCGCAAAGCAAAGGGTCGAGCGGATATGCGACTCGCGGCTCGGCTTGAGTCGAGTCAAACTTATCCCTGTTGTCCCCAGCCTGTCCAAAACCCGACCGACCTGTGCGGGAATCGCCTGCTGAAAGACTCGTTGTGGGGAGGGAAGTTCCTCCCGAACTTGTCGGCAGGCCTATCCCGTGGTTTATGCCGGTGCTTCTCCACAGGGTGCCGGAGCCTCTCATTTCCAACCGCGTCCATCTCCACCTGTTGTCAGACTCCACCGGCGAAACGCTCGAGATGCTGGCCAAGGCCGCGCTCGCGCAATTCGAGGATGCGGACGTCATGCGCCATTTCTGGCCGATGGTTCGAAGCCGCCAGCATCTCGAGCGCATTGCCCCGGAGCTCAAGGCAAACCCTGGCCTAGTCCTCTTTACGCTGGTCAATCCCGAAACGCGCGATCGGCTGGAAGAGATCTGCCGCCAGCTAGGGCTGCCCGCCGTCCCCATACTAGACCGTGTGACCGAGGCACTCGAAAAGGCGCTGGGGCAGGAAGCCCATGGCAAGCCCGGTCGCCAGCACGCGATGGACCAGGCCTATTTCAAGCGGGTCGAGGCGATCCAGTTCACCATCGCACATGATGACGGCGTCGGGTGGGAGAACTGGGAAGAGGCGGACATCGTCCTCGCAGGCGTTTCGCGCAGCTCGAAGACGCCGACCAGCATTTACCTGGCCAATCGCGGTTACAAGGTCGCCAACATCCCGTTGGTGGTCGAAAGCCCGCCACCACCCAAGCTGTTCGAGCTCAAGAACCCGATGGTGGTCGGCCTTACCACAGCGCCGGAGCGGCTGGTGCAGGTGCGCCGCAACCGCCTCCTGAGCCTCAACGAGGAGCGCACAACCGACTATGCCGACCAGGAAAAGGTCAAGGCCGAAGTTGCCTTCGCTCGGCGCATGTTTGCAGACAACGGCTGGGCAGTGATCGACGTCACCCGCCGTTCCATCGAGGAAACCGCCGCTGCGGTGATCCGCCTCTATAATGAACGCGAGACGCGCGGCACGACGCAAGGGGCGAAGCCGATATGAACGGGATCGCCGGAAATGGGCTGGTGCTGGCCTCCAACAGCGCCTCGCGCAAGGCGATGCTGGAAGCGGCTGGGATCACCTTCCGTGCAATGTCCGCGGACGTCGACGAGCGGGCGCTTGAAGCGGAGATGGATGACGCGGGCCCCGCCGAAATTGCGCAGGCGCTTGCTGCTGCCAAGGCCGGTGCCGTTTCGACGCAATGCGGTGAGGAACTTGTGCTCGGCTCGGATTCCCTCGTGGAGGTCGACGGACGCCGCTTCGACAAGCCGAAGACGCGTGAGGACGCCGTGGAACACCTGCGCTTCTTTTCCGGCAAGGTGATGACGCTGCACAGCGCCGCTGCGCTGGCCCGCGGTGGGCGGATCACCTGGCTCGACAGCGACTTTGCCCGCCTCAAGGTTCGCGACCTCAGCGATGAATTCATCGAAGCCTATCTCGACACCGAATGGCCAGCAGTCTCCTATTGCGTGGGGGTTTTCCGTATCGAGGGTCCGGGCGTGCAATTGTTCGAAGCGATCATGGGCGACCAGTTCACCGTGCTCGGCATGCCGCTGCTTAAGGTCCTCGATGCTCTGCGCGAGGATGGGGTGCTGCCCGCATGAAGCCCTATGCCGAAGTGGTCGGCGATCCGATCGTACAGTCGAAATCGCCCACGATCCATGGCTTCTGGATCGCGAAACTCGGCCTTGATGCGGATTATCGCGCAGCCCATGTGACGAGCGAAGGGCTGGCTGACTACTTCGCCAGTCGACGCGAAGATCCGGAATGGCGCGGCTGCAATGTCACCATGCCGCACAAGCAGGCCGTCCAACCTTTTCTGGAAGGAATCGACGAAATCGCGAGTGCCATCGGCGCAGTGAACACGATCTACAGGGATTCGAATGGGCAGCTCGTCGGGACCAACACCGACATGTCAGGCTTCCTCGAACCGCTCGCCGGCGATCTCGCGAAATCCCATTATTTCCGCATGGCACGAATACTCGGAACGGGAGGCGCGGCGCGTGCAATCGTGACTGGCCTTGCGGGCCAAGGGTTCACCCTGGTTCTCGCTGGCCGTAACCCGGACAAGGCCCGCGCAATGCTCGACCAACTCGACCCGGGCGGCGAACATCATACCACCTTGCTGGACCATTTTGCTGAGGCGACGTACTTTGCATTCGACGATCGCGAAGGTTGCTGCGACCTCGTCGTCAATGCGTCCCCCCTGGGCATGCGCGGGCAACCGGCCCTCGCCTTCGATTGGAGTCATGCGCCACCGGGATCGATTGCCTATGACATCGTGACTGACCCGGTCGAGACCGAATTCCTCAAGGGTGCACGCGAGGCCGGCTTCAAGACTATCGATGGTCTATCCATGCTCATCGGACAGGCGGCGGCAGCCTTCACCCGTTTCTTCGGCGTCGAGCCGCCGCGCGAACATGATGCCGAACTGCGAAAAAGGCTGAGCGCATGACCCGCCCCCTGATAGTTGGTCTCACCGGCTCGATCGGAATGGGAAAGTCTACAGTTGCGACGATGTTCGAGGCCGCAGGGGTGCCCGTGTTCGATGCCGATGCGGAAGTGCGCGCCATGCAGGGCGCAAATGGAGAATTGATCCCGGCGATTGAAGCAGCCTTCCCTGGCACAACCGGGCCTGCGGGCGTGTTGCGCGACGAGCTTGGCCAGAAGGTTTTCGGCGACAAGGAGGCGTTGGCCCGATTGGAGGCGATCGTCCATCCGGCAGTGGCGAGGAAGCGCGAGGCGTTCCTGATCGAACATGCCGGTGCACCAGTTGTCGTGTTCGACATACCCCTGCTGTTCGAAAAGGGCGGCGCGGCGGCAGTCGACAAGGTCGTGGTGGTTTCTGCCCCTGCGGAGACTCAACGCGCACGTGTGCTGGCCCGACCCGGCATGACGCAGGAGAAATTCGCTCATATTCTTTCGTTGCAGGTTCCCGATGCCGAAAAGCGGGAACGGGCGGACTACATCGTCGACACAGGGACATCGGTGGAGGAAACCGAGACCGAGGTCATCGACCTCATCACCCATCTGCGTGCCGAACGAGCAAAGAAATAGGTGATCCGCAGCACTTGAAATCCGCCCGAGAGAGGCCGATAGATTGCATGATGCGCGAAATCGTATTCGATACCGAGACCACCGGCCTAGACCCCAGAAGCGGGGACCGGATGGTCGAAATCGGCTGCATCGAAATGTTCAATCTCGTACCGACAGGCGCAACCTTCCACGCCTATTTCAATCCCGAGCGCGACATGCCCGCAGGGGCAGAGGCAGTGCACGGGCTTTCTGCTGCCTTCCTGTCGGACAAGCCATTGTTCAAGGACATGGCTGGCGAACTCATCGAGTTCCTTGGCGATGCACCTTTGGTCGCGCACAATGCCGGCTTCGACTTCGGCTTCCTCAATGCCGAACTGGAATTCTGCGGACGCGACGCCGTCTGCATGAGCCGCATGATCGACACCGTCGCTATCGCCAAGAAGCGCCATCCCGGCGCGAAGCTATCGCTTGACGCGCTGTGTTCGCGCTACGGCATCGATCGCAGCCATCGCGTAAAGCACGGGGCGCTGCTCGATGCCGAACTGCTGGCGCAGGTCTATGTCGAGCTGAAGGGCGGTCGGCAGATCGGATTGGAACTGGCAGCGGAGATCGCGGCGCGCGAAACTGTCGTTGCAAGTGAGGTTATCGCTGTGCGCAAGGCACCTGACGGACCGCGCCGCGAGCCGCGGCCGCATGCGGCCAGCCAGGCTGAACTGGCACGACACAGGGAATTCATGTCCGGGATCGAGAACCCTCTCTGGGGCTAGGTTGCGGAGATGCCGGCGGACGGGGTCGGAAGCGGGATCGGCGGGTAGGACAAAGGAGAAAACGATAAGATGGATATTCGCGTCTCTGGCCACCAGATCGATACCGGCGCCGCTCTTCAGGAGCACGTGGGTGATCGACTGAACTCCATCGTCGACAAGTATTTCAACCGCGCGATCTCCTCGCATGTCACCTTTGGCAAGGGGCCGGGCGGTTCCTTCACTTCCGATATCGTCACCCATGTCATGCAAGGCCTGATCTTAAAGGGTCACGCCGAAGCCCACGACGTGCACCAGGCATTCGATTCCGCAGCGGGCAAGATCGAAAAGCAGCTGCGCCGTTACAAGCGACGGATCCAGGATCGTCACGAGCAAGCCAGTCACGCCATTCGCGAAGAAGAGGCGGCCTACACAATTCTTGGCGCTCCCGACACGGACGACGAGGAAGAGGTCACCGCCGACAGCCCTCCGATCATCGCCGAAACGCGTGCGATCATCCCCGAATGCAGCGTGGCCGATGCGGTGATGATGCTCGACCTGCAGAACGCCAATGCCCTGCTGTTCAAGAACGCGGGGAGCGAACAGCACAATATGGTCTATCGCCGTCACGACGGATCGATCGGCTGGGTCGAGCCGCGCTAGACAAGCGGAGGACGGTATGACCGGGGCCGCAATAAGCGGGGCGGAGCGTCATTTTCGCGCGCTCGAGAACCTATATGCGTCAGCCCCGGTCAATGCGCTGTTTCGCTCAAGCATCGAAATTCCCGGTGATGGACTCTCGCGCATCACATTCTACGTGTCGGAGGAGTTCTACCACGCTGCAGGAGCTGCGCATGGTACGATCTACTTCAAGATGCTCGACGATGCAGCTTTCTATGCAGCCAACAGCCTCGTAACCGATCGCTTCCTCCTGACAACCTCCTTCAACCTCCATTTCACCAAGCCGGTGCGTGACGGAAAGGTGGTCGCGGAGGGGAAATGGATCAGCGGTCGGAAGCGAGTCTTCGTCGCGGAAGCTCGGCTCATTGATGCCGAGGGAGAAGAGATCGGCCGAGGCACAGGCACTTTCATGCGCTCACACATCGCCCTTTCGGGGCTATCGGGCTACGCACTGGAAGATGCGGCATGAGCGACGCACGGCTCCCTGCCCATCTCGAAGTGAGCGCCCTACTTCGCCTCGTGGAAAGCAATGGCGGCTTCGCGGCAGTGCTTAAACGTGGCGAACGAGACGCGGGAACGATCCTGATATTAACGACTGACCGTGGCAATAATGCCATCCTGTGGGAGCGTATGCCCCATCTCGACGGCACGCGCCCATACACCGCTTCACGCAAGCAAGATATTGAAAATAAGATTGATTTCGAAGAATATGTCGGTCGCAGGATGAAGCAGGACCCCGATGCCTGGGTGATCGAACTGGATATCGTTAACGCAGAACGCTTCATCTCAACCATGGTTACTTAGGTTGACACGGTTTCAGTTGTGACTATGTGGCGCCCCACTTCGATGCGGAGGCGGCGTCAGTTCGGCAATACGGCCGACGCGCTAGCACGCAGACGGGGGATGGCCGGCAGGCCCGCAACGGACCCGATTACCACGACGCAATAAACGCGCGTGGGTCCCAGCCTGCGCCAGACCATCAACCGCCGAATGTTTCGGAATCATGGTTCGCAAGACTACCGGTTTTACCGCGGCGATCGCGGCTGCCGTAACACTAACTTTTGTCGGGATGGATAGTTCCGGCGCAAACGCCCAGGTCGCAGCGAATGCGACTCAGATCACCGCCTCCGAGGCACCGCTGACCGAAGAGGTCGTGCCGGTCTTCGTGGAGAAGGAAGTGGTCCAAGAGCTTCCCGAGGAAGCTCGTGAAGAAATTCAGGAATCCGAGGAAGAGCCGCGCGCACAAAGCCTGCGCGAACTGGTCGCAGCCATGCCGGCGACCGGCGAGCTTTCAGCCGAACTCCAGTGCCTTGCCGGCGCAATTTACTTCGAATCGCGCGGCGAACCCCTTTCCGGCCAGCTGGCTGTGGCACAGGTGATCATCAATCGCAGCCAGGACGGGCGCTTCCCCTCCAGCTATTGCGGTGTGGTCTACCAGCGCTCGCAATTCTCCTTCGTGAAGGGCGGTCGCATGCCGCATATTCGCACGAGTTCCGCTGCATGGCGCAATGCCAAGGCGATCGCGCGCATTGCGCATCGCGGCCTGTGGGACAGCGAAGCCGGCGAAGCACTCTATTTCCATGCCAAGTACGTGAAGCCCAGCTGGAGCCGCAAGAAGGTCGCCACGGCGACCATCGATACGCACGTCTTCTATCGCTGATTGCGGCTGACGCTTGCGTTAAACGTGGCCGTCGCCTGGCGCGGCGGCCCTCCTGCTACGAGTGATCCGCGATCTCGACCCAGACCGGGGTATGGTCGCTGGCTTTCTCGCGTCCGCGATATTCCTTATCGACGCCCGCCGCGGTCATGCGATCGGCCAGCTCGGGTGACAGGAGCAGGTGGTCGATCCGAAATCCATGGTCGCGCTGCCATGCGCCTGCCTGGTAATCCCAATAGGTCCAAACGCCACCGCGTGGGTTGAGCGTGTTGATCGCATCGGTCCAGCCGTCCCCAAGCAAACGGGCATAGGCGTCGCGCGACTCGGGCTGCATCAGCGCGTCGTCCTGCATCGCCTTGACCGACCAGACGTCCTTGTCTTCGGGGATCACATTGAAGTCGCCAAGCACGACAGCCGGGATTTCCTCGGCCCAGATCTCGCGCATACGGGCGCGCAGCTTGTCCATCCACGCAAGCTTATAATCGAACTTGGGCCCGGGATGCGGATTGCCGTTGGGCAGGTAGAGGTTGCAGATGCGCACGCCGTTGACCTCGGCCTCGAGATAGCGAGCCTGTTCGCCCTCGCCGTCCTTGGGACCGTCGATCCCCAGGCCGCGCTTGATTTCGAGCGGCTCGACGCCATCGGCAAGGATGGCGACGCCGTTGAAACTCTTCTGGCCATGCCAGATCGCCTTGTAGCCGATGGCTTCGAACTCGTCGGCAGGGAATCCGTCGTCCATCGTCTTGATTTCCTGCAAGCAGGCGACGGTGGGCCGGGTCCCCTCGAGCCATTCCTTCAGCCGCGGCAGGCGGGCCTTGATACCGTTGATGTTGAAGCTGGCGATTTTCATCGCCCGGACACTAGATGCCGAAACTCGATCCGCAACCGCAACCTGCAGCGGCTTGCGGATTTTCGACCCGGAATGCGGCGCCGCCAAGCGATTCGACGAAATCCACCGTGCTACCGGCGACGAGGTCCAGGCTGACGGGGTCGACGACGAGCCGGACGCCCGCGGTTTCGCTCACCGCATCATCCCCTTCGGGAGCGGCAGCGAGGTCGAACTTGTACTGGAAGCCCGAACAGCCGCCTCCTTCAACCGACAGGCGCAGGATAGCGGGCTTGGCCTGTTTCTGCGCGATAGCGGAAACGCGAGCGGCTGCGGCCTCGGTCAAGGTGGGCGTGGTGTTCATCTGCTGGATGTAGGGTGCCTGGCGCCCCGCCTCAAGCGGTCTGGATATACTCGCGCATGGCCTCGGCTTCGCTCTGGATCTCGTCGAGGCGGGCCTTCACCAGATCGCCGATGGATATGAAGCCGCACATCGCCTCGCCATCCACGACCGGCAAGTGACGGATGCGCCGGCGCGTCATCAGGGCCAGCGCGTCGAGAATGCCTGTCCGTCGCTCGACCGTTATCGGTGGCGAGGTCATGACCTCGCCCATCGACCGGGACAAGCATGCATCCCCTTCGTTTGCCAGCCTGTAGACCACATCGCGTTCGGAAAAGATGCCGACGACCCGCCCATGTTCCATGACCGGCAGGGCACCGATGCGACGGTCCGCCAGGATCGCTATGGCGTCGCGAACGGGTGTGTCGACTCCGCAGGATATGACCTCCGCGCTCGTCCGCCCCGCGATCATGGTACCGATGTCCATTGCCACCTCCTCCGCAAGCTATGCGGGGAGAATGCCATTTTCAGGGCCGAAAAGCGAATCGTGCACACATCAGCCATTGAATCCGTTCAGCCCAATGTCCAAACGCCTTGAACATGAGCAGGAAGTCCCCCCTCGATGATCCCCAGCAGGCAGCATTCGCCTGGGCCCGATTCCGGCGGATCATGCGCTTCATGTTCCTGCTTACCATCGGGGTGGTAGCCATATCGCTCGCGCTGCTGTGGAAGTTCGGGACCGAGGAGGTCTCGATCCACTACTATATCGCCGCGGCTCTAGGCATCGGTTTCACCATGCTGCTGGCGAGCGCGCTGATGGGCCTGATGTTCCTCTCGTCGGGCACCGGCCACGATGAGGCCATCGAGGATCCGCTGAACGACCGCGACTAGTCGGCTTCGGGACGCAAGCGGTACTCCTCTACGGGCACACCGCCGATGAGGTGGCGCTGGATGATCGCTTCGAGCGCTTCTTCGTTGCACGAATGGTACCAGACGTTGTCCGGCCAGACGACCGCGATCGGCCCCGCCTCACAAATCTGGAGGCAGTCGGCCTTGGTCCGCTGGACCTTGCCGCCCGGCCCCACGAGGCCGAGCTCCTTAAGTCGCTTCTTGAGGAATTTCCACGCAGCCTCGCCCTCCTCGCGGCGACAGCATTTCTGCTTCTCGGAAATCGCGCACAGGAAGATCTGCCGCTCGACCGTCGCCCCGCCAATCTTGGCGAGCGCGGCCTCGGCCTTGCGCAGATCCTTGGCCTTTGCACTCATTCGGCGACCTTCAGCCAACGGTCGAGCCACGCGAACACAGTGTTGTGCCATTGCAGCGAGTTCTTAGGCTTGAGCACCCAGTGGTTCTCGTCCGGAAAGACCAGAAGCTGGCTGGGAATCCCGCGCATCTGCAGTGCCGTGAAAGAGGCGATGCCCTGCGTGTAGGGAATGCGGAAATCCTTTTCGCCGGTGATGACCAGCATCGGCGTCTTCCACTTGTCCACGTGGTTCGCCGGATTCCAGCGTTCGTAGGCTGCGGGGTCCTCGTAATATTTCTTGCCGCCATGCTCCCAGATGTCGAACCACAGCTCCTCGGTCTCGTAGGCCATGGCCCGGGCATCGAAAACGCCGTCATGCTGGACGAGGCAGTCGAAGCGGTCCGACCACTGCCCTGCGATCCAGTTCATCATGTAGCCGCCGTATGACGCGCCCATGGCGCAGGCTCGCGTGCCGTCGATCTGCTTGTCGATCGAAAGCGCGTGGGCGAGGCCCTTCTGCAGGTCCTCGAGCGGTTTGCCGCCCCAGTCGTTCCGAATGCTGTCGGTGAAGGCCTGGCCGTATCCGGTGGACCCGTGAAAATCGACCGAGATGACCGCATATCCCTGGCTTGCGACGACGCGCGGGTTCCAGCGGTTCGACCAGCTGTCGTTGAACGACCCCTGCGGTCCCCCATGGACGTAGAGGATGGCGGGCAGCTTGCCCTGAATGCCGTCGGGCTTGGTGATCTGACCCCAGACCGTGTCGCCATTCGCGCCGGGGAAGCTGAAGCGTTCGACCGAAACCGGGGCGAGCGTGCCCATGCGGCTCATCGCGACATCGGTCAGCGGCTTCGCCTGACCCCACTTGCGCGAGAGATACATTTCCGGCGGCGCGCCGATCGAATCGCGGGTGAACAGCAGGCCGCCAGAGCGCAGCGGGACGACATTGCCGATGTGGGCCTCGTTCCCGGCCATAAGGTCAAGCTTTTCGACCGCGCCGCTGCGCGGATCGATCCGGAACGCGGGTGTGTCGAGTACATCCTGAGCCGTTGCGACAATCCAGCGCGAATCCGGCGTCCACGCAAGCGAGCCGAAAGAGAGGTCGGCCTTGGCCGTGAGTGCACTAAGCTTGCCGGTCTTCAGGTCGCGCAGCATGACGACTTGCCTGTCGGCCTCGTAGGTCGGACGTTCCATCGCAACGTATGCGAGGTACCGCCCGTCGGGCGAGGGTGCGGGCAGCATGTCCATCGCCTCGTTCGCAGCGGTCAGGTTCACCGGTCCGCTGCCGGAAAGATCCGACCACCAGATGTCGAGGTTGGTGGAATAGGGCTCCTTCGCATCCGCCTCGCGCGCCACGAAATAGAGGCTCTTGCCGTCGGGTGCGAAGGCAATGTCCTCATTGCCGCCGAAGGGCATGGTTGGCGTATCGCCGCTGGGGCCACCGGCCCCATCCGGACCGTCCGCGGCAATACCATTACCGGCGACTTCCCCGTTCTGGAGCTGGAAAACAAAAGTGCGGTTGTATGTGCCCGGCGTTTCCCAGTGATCCCAGTGCCGCACGAAACCGCCGTCGCCTTGGTAGAGACGCCCCGTCCCCGGACCGGGCGTGAAGGGCTTTGCGCTGTCATCGCAATCGAGCGAGGCGCACGCGCGGGAAATCTCGGTGAAGACAGCGATCCGCTTGGCATCCTGCGAGAGGACGAAACCGTTCACCGCGCGTGGTAGGCGGGTGACCTGAGCTGCATCGCTAACCGTGCCATCTACCGCCACTCGGGCGCGCCAGACCTGGCTGGTCGCCGCGTCGCCGCCATCGGCATCGTCGGCGAGGTAGTAAAGCCATCCGTCGCCGCCGAAGCGTGCATCCGAGGCTTCGAGGTCGAGCCTTATCGGCTTCGCGTCGAGCTGTTTCAGCGAGCGCAGGCAAAGAGCGCCCTTACGCGCATAGGTCTCCGGATCGGTCTCGGTCACCGGATAGACGGCAAGCGTATCCGTGGGATCCACTGCAGGCGCGCCAAGGCGCGGCATGGTGACGAGGTCCTGCGCGCTCATCGGCTCGCGGCTCTCGGCAGCGAGCGGGTTGGCAGCGAGGAGCGCAAAGGCGCTGGCGAACGGGATTGCGACCCGGATGCTTCTTGTCATGTGCGCGGCTCTAGGCCCGCGCGACGGCAAAGTTAAGGGGGTGTCGTCAGGACTTCTTGCCGGCGATGCGGGCGATCTCGGCCTTGACCAGTTCCTCGACCATGGCGGGAAGATTGTCATCGAGCCATTGCGCCAGCATCGGGCGAAGCATTTCGCGCACCAGTCCTTCGAGCGAGGTTTCGCCGGAACGGACGATCTGCGGCGCCTTGCCGGGCTGCGCGAGCATGGCGAGGGCGGCAAAGTTCTGCCGCATCGCTTCGCGCGTGTCGCCGCGGGTGAGGGCGTCCTCGTCCTCTTCATCCGCCGCGTCGACACATTCAGGTTCGGCGTGCGCGTGCTCCATCGCGTAGTCGGAATCGAGTTCCAGGACCTCGATGGCCTCCTCCTCGTCGGCAGGTTCGACGACGTCTTCGCGCTCCGCGGTTGCGCGACGACGGCGTTCGGCGATCATGCCGTCGCGATTGTCGCGCGCAATGACCTTCTTGATCGAGTCAAGGATCTCTTCGACCGACGGTTCACCCGGTTGCTGCATCGTGCCTCACTGCCCCTGTCCCGAATCGGGACCACCGATTCGCCTGAAGCCCTCAATAACCGGTTTGCGAAGTGATTTCATCCTCTTCCGGGACGTCGGCATTTGGTGCAGGCACGTCGACTGTGCGCGTGGACTGCACTTCGGGGTCGGATTCGCTCTCCCAATCGAACCACTTTCCCTTGACCCGGTCGTAGTTCGTGGCCGGATCGTAGAGGATGCCTTCGCCGACGAACCCGAGATCGCGGGCCTCTGCCCGGCCCATGGCTGCGAGCAGCGAGAAGCCGGCGACGTAGGCATTGCGGCGCGCGGTAACGAGCTGGACCTGGGAGCGCAGCAATTCCTGTTCGGCATTGAGCACGTCGAGGATGGTACGATTGCCGATCGAGTTCTCGGCCCGCACGCCTTCGAGGCTTAGCGATGCCGAATCGACGGCCACCTGGCTGCTTTCGATGATTGCGAGGGCTGCCTTCCAGCTCGACCATGCGGCCCGGACTTGCGCGATGACATCGCGTTCGGTGGCGATCACCTGCTCGAGAGCAGCGGCCGAGCGGGCCTGTGCCTGGCGTTCGAGCGCTGCGGGCAAGCCGCCTTGGAACAGCGGCAGGCGTAGCGAGACACCCACCTGGCCGTCACGCCCCGATTGCGAAGGCGCTGCAGTACCATCGGCCAGGCGCAGCGAGTTGAGCGTATTCTGGTAATCGTAGCCCGCGAATACCGAAACGCGGGGCAGGCGGCCCGATCCGGCAACGTCGATATCGTATTCCGATGCCCGCGCACGCTCCTTGGCAGCGAGGAGATCGGGGTTGTTTTCGAGCGCCACATCGACTGCCGAATCGACGTCTGACGGAAGGTTCGGCAGCGGCGGGGGCGGCTGGAGATTGTCGGGAGCTTTGCCGACAAGCGCGATGTAGTTCTCGCGCGCGCTGATGAGGTTGGCCTGCGCGCTGCGAAGATCGCCCTGGGCGAGGGCGAGGCGTGACTGCGATTGCGCCACGTCGGTGCGCGTGAGATCACCGATCTCGAAACGGTCGCTGGTCGCTTGCAGGTTTACACCCAGCACGTCGACCTGGTTGGACGAGAGCGCCACTACTGCCTGGCCTCGCAGCACATCCATGTAGGCGGCAACAACCTGGGTGAATATCGCGCTTTCCGTTCCTCGGAGGTCGGCTTGGCCCGCCTCTACACGGTTCTCGGCGGCTTTGATCGAATTGCGGACCGCGCCACCGGAATAGATCGGCACGCCAAGGTCGACGCCAGCGCTGAAGAGGCGGTCGGGACCGTTCGGCGAAGCGCCCTCGACAATCTCCGTGTAAGTCGCAGTGCTCGAGACATTTGGTCGGCCCGCGCTCTTCTCGATGACGACGCTCTCGTCGGTTGCGCGCTGCCCTGCGCGTGCTGCAAGCAGGAGAGGGTTATGCAGGTATGCTTCGGTGAGCGCTTCCTGCAGCGTGTCGGCGGATGCCGGCACCGCAAGAACGCATCCGGCAAGCGCAGTGGTTACTGCCAGCCGACGGGCGACGCCGTTCAATCGCATTCAGAAACTCCAGCTAGCGGGCCGGTCGAACTGGCGCAGCCGCGGCACGCCGATTTCGGCTAGCGGCAGCAGTGCCAGCGACCCTGCGGCCTTGCGGCCCGTGGCGAGGCGCGTGACACCGTTCTCAACCAGACCTGTCACGATGCGGCCGCCTTCGGCGACCAGCTTGGCAATGGCAGCGGGGAGGTGTTCAACCGCCCCGTCGATAAGGACAAGGCTGTAGGCCCCCTTCTTGCGGCCACCCAGCGCCTCTTCGGGATCCATGGAACGCAGCGAGCCGACCAGTGGCTCCACAAGCGCAGCGAGATAACCGCTGCCACCGACGATAACGAGCACATCGTCACCGGAATTGGGCTGGGCTTCCGCAAGCATCATCCCGTGGAACAGCGGGGACGGCAGCGCCTTGCCTTCGCCAAGCCGGATTGCGCGGTCGGTATAGGCGGTGCTTCGCAGCGCTTCGGGCACGAAGTCCTCGCGGGCGACGGTGCCCATGCGTTCGAGAACGAAGGCTTCGTTGACTCCGCTGGTGCGAAGCTGGCTATCGATCATCGCGCGGCGTGCGGCGGCAAAATCGGACGTGGGGGCGAGGGTCGTGGTCATGGTCTCTTGCACTGTATTATTCGAATAACACGCTAGGTCAAGCTTGCGTTGCTTTAAGCGCAAGCGCCCTTGTGTCCAAGCGCTTTGACCAATGGCGGCAATCGTGACTAGGGAGGAGCGCAAATCTGCAACAAGGGAATGCGCCGCGATGAGCGACATGGTGACCATCAGCGAAGACGACCTGATCGAGAGCGTCGCCGACGCACTGCAATACATCTCCTATTACCATCCGATGGATTACATCCGCGCCTTGGGCGAGGCCTATGAGGCGGAGAAAGGCCCGGCGGCGAAGGATGCGATCGCGCAGATCCTCACCAACAGCCGCATGTGCGCAGAGGGGCATCGGCCGATTTGCCAGGACACGGGCATCGTCAACGTCTTCGTGAAATGGGGCCAGAATTGCCGACTGGGTTCGGACAAGTCGCTGCAGGAGGTTGTCGATGAGGGTGTACGCCGCGCCTACAACCATCCGGACAACAAGCTGCGCGCCTCGATCCTTGCAGATCCCGCCTTCACCCGCCGCAACACGCGCGACAACACACCGAGCGTCCTTTCTGTTGAGATGGTCCCGGGCAACACCGTCAGCATCGATGTTGCGGCCAAGGGCGGCGGCAGCGAGAATAAGTCGAAGTTCAAGATGATGAACCCCAGCGACAATATCGTCGAATGGGTGGTCGAGCAAATTCCCTCGATGGGTGCCGGCTGGTGCCCGCCGGGCATGCTCGGCATCGGCATTGGCGGGACGGCCGAGCACTGCATGAAGCTCGCCAAGCTCTCGCTGATGGACCCGATCGACATGGGCCAGTTGAAGGCACGTGGTGCACAGACCGATATCGAGCAGTTGCGCATCGACATCTTCGATGCCGTCAATGCCATGGGTGTCGGCGCACAGGGGCTGGGCGGTCTTTCGACTGTTCTCGATGTGAAGATTCTCGATGCGCCCTGCCATGCTGCGGGCAAGCCGATCGCGATGATCCCGAACTGCGCCGCCACGCGGCATGCGCATTTCACGCTCGACGGCAGCGGACCGGCCTATCTCGATCCGCCGAACATCGCCGAATATCCCCAAGTCACCTGGCAGCCTGATGCGGCTGCGAAGCGGGTCGACCTCGACAACCTTACTCCGGAAGAAGTGGCCAGCTGGCAGGACGGTGACCGCCTGCTGCTGTCGGGCAAGATGCTCACCGGGCGCGATGCGGCGCACAAGCGCATCAAGGACATGCTCGATGCGGGAGAGCAGCTGCCGGTCGATTTCAAGGGGCGTGCGATATACTATGTCGGCCCGGTCGACCCCGTGATGGGTGAAGTTGTCGGCCCTGCCGGACCGACTACGGCCACCCGCATGGACAAGTTCACCGAGATGATGCTCGACCTCGGGCTGCTTGCGATGATCGGCAAGGCCGAGCGCGGCCACAATGCGGTCGAGGTGATCAGTCGTTTCAAGGTCGCCTACCTGATGGCGACCGGTGGTGCGGCTTATCTCGTCAGCAGAGCGATCAAGGGTGCGCGGGTCGTGGCCTTCGAGGATCTTGGCATGGAAGCCATCTACGAGTTCGAGGTGCAGGACATGCCGGTGACGGTGGCGGTCGATGCGCGGGGCAACAACGTCCACACGCTTGCGCCTGCCGAATGGCGCCGTCGCATCGCCGAAGGGGATTTCGAGCCCGCCGAATGACGTTGCGCTCGACCAACCGCACAGGAATGTCGACCGCGGCTCTGGCAATCGGCGGGCGCGAAGGGCAGAGCTAAGCTGTTTTGACGTTCGACCACTCTCTTGCGGATTCTCCGGCGCGACTGACCCTTCGCACGGTCCTGATGTCGATCATCGGGCTGTGGCTGGCCTATTTCGTCATATTCACCTTGCGCGGGTTTATTGTCGGCCTCGACATCCAGCCCGACTTGCTGATGCGCCGTGGTCTGGTGGTGGCTGGCGGCGTGGTTGCGACCGTGCTGTTATGGATGGTCCTGCGCCTCTTCGATCATCGCTCGCTGGCGCTTCAGATCAGTGCGGCGGTGCTCTTGGCCCTGCCGACATCCATGCTGATCGCGCAGATCAACAAGGCGGTTTTCGCCGACGTGCAGGACAAGCTGGAAAGCAAGATTGCGGCCGAACGCGGCTTCTCGCTCAAGCGTGACGAAGCGGGCAACATCATCATCGAGGCGCCGACACCGGGCAGCGGAGAGTTCGACGATTCGCTCAGGCCGACCTCCCCAGTCCTCGGCAAGGTGGTCCTGCCGGGCGAAACCACACGCGACCAATGGCTGAGGCTCATCGAGCTGGCGTTAAGCCAGTACTTCCTGCTACTGGCATGGGCGGCGATCTACTTCGCGTTGCTCGCCGGGGCACGGGCGCGCGAGGCCGAGCGGCGTGGCGAGCGATTCCGTTCGGCCGCCAAGGCCGCAGAGCTGCGTTCGCTGCGCTACCAGGTCAATCCGCACTTTCTCTTCAACACGCTCAATTCGCTGAGCGCCTTGGTGATGACAGGCAAGGCCGACCGCGCTGAGCAGATGATCCAGACCATCTCGCGTTTCTATCGCCACAGCCTGGCCGACGATTCGACCGGCGAGGTGACGCTGGCGGACGAGATCGACCTGCAAGAACACTATCTCGAGATCGAGGCAGTGCGTTTTCCCGAGCGCCTGCGCGTGAGGGTCGACCTCCCGCCAGAACTCGCGAACTATAAGGTCCCTGGCATGATCCTGCAGCCGCTGGTCGAGAACTCGGTCAAATACGGCGTGTCGGCCAGCGCGAAGCCGGTTACCGTTTCGATCGTTGCACGCGAGGAATACGGAAGGCTCGTGCTGCGGGTCAGCGACGACGGCCCCGGAGTCCCCGCCGGGCAGTCGGGCGGTTTCGGCATCGGGCTTGCGAACGTGCGCGACCGGCTCGAGGCGCGTTTCGGCAACGAGGCGACCGTCACTTCCGGTCCGGCTTTGCAGGGTTACGAAACCGAACTGAGATTGCCTTTGGTGAAACATGGCTGAGGAACCTGCCGAAAAACTGCGCACACTTATCGTCGACGACGAACCGCTTGCGGTGGAGCGCATGCAAGTTATTTGCTCGAAACTGGACGACCTTGCTGTTGTCGGTACCGCAAGTGACGGGGCGCAGGCATTGCGCCTGATCGAGGCGCTGACCCCCGATCTCGTGCTGCTCGACATGACGATGCCGGAAGTCGATGGCCTGTCAGTCGCCCGCAAACTCGCCTCGCAGGCCGAGCGGCCGGCGGTCGTGTTTGTGACGGCGCATGACAACTATGCGGTCGAGGCTTTCGATCTCGATGCGGTCGACTATGTGTTGAAGCCCGTAAAGCCCGAACGCCTGGAACGCGCTATCAAAAGGGCCCTAGCACGGCGCGGCGAAGAAGGCCGCGAGGACAGCCGCTGGCTTGAGGAGCTGTGGATCCCGCATCGTTCCGAATTGATCCGAATTGCTACCTCCGAAGTCGGCCGCATCGATGCAGAGCGGGATTATGTCCGCCTTCATGTCGGTGATGGCGATGATGCGCGCACGTACCTCCTGCTCCAGACGATTGCAGGCCTGGAGAAGCGTCTCGATCCTGCAAAGTTCATCCGCATTCACCGCTCCACTATCCTCCGGCGTGATCGCATTACCGGTCTCAGGCATGATGGCCTTGGGGTATGGTCGGTCGAGATGGAGGATGGCGAGGCATTGCGCATCGGTCGCACTTACCTTCCCAAGGTGAAAGCGATGGCCGGGCGCTAGGTTCGCGCCGTCATCTTTTCTCACGACAATTCCAAAAAGAATGGCCCCGGCCGGGGGACTGCGTCCGGCCGGGGCCAAGGCCCTAAGCGGGGACTGGGGGTCAACCGCCCGAGGTGCGCTGCTCTGTGACAGCTGCGATGTTGGACCGTGCGCGCTCCATGGCCGCGCGGTAGCAGCGGTGCTTGTCGGCGCGTGAAGAGATGGAACGCATGTTCGAAGTGCCATAGCCACACACGACCCGCGCCGCCGAGCGGACCCTTGTGTCGAGCGCGGCCTGACCTTCAACGTGGGAAAGGTCGAGGTCACTGTAGGCGACGCGCATTTCGCGGGCGGCGGAGGGCGAAGCCGAGATTGCGAGGCTGGCTGCGGCAAGTGCAATGATGGGGGATTTCATTTCTTGTCCTTCCTAATTGCTCGACAGCCCCAATGGTGAGTTAGTGTAGTAATACACAAGAGTGGAGGGTGCTTCGACCAACTGCTTGAATTGGCCGACGAAAATTGCCGCCCCGACGACAGCGCCGAGGCGACTTCTCGTGATCAGCCGCCCTTTTCGTTCTGCGCCGCTGCCGCGGCAAACTGGGCATGGGCCTTTGCCTTGGCCGCCTCGAAGCACTTTGCGGCCTGTTTGTCGCGAATGCGCGTCCCTACACGCGCTTCGTTGACGCCACACACTGAGCGGGCAGCGGCGTCGACGCGCTGGGCCAGCCGTGCCTGGCCTTCCGGGGTGGCAAGATTGAGGTCGGCAAAGGGTACGACCATCGTTTCAGCCTGGGAACTGGTTGCCGAAAGTGCGAGGCTTATCGCGGCGAGTGAGACAAGGGTCTTGGTCATGGGATTCCTCCGGGTCTGCGGAGGGCCCGGTTTCGGGGGACTGGGTTCGTAAAGGACCCTCCGCAGCACCAATATTGAATGGCTACATTTGTAGTCGCACGCTGGAATCGACGGACGACACGTGCATTGGACGGGCCGCCGGGTTTGGCCGACGAAGCGTCATTGGCAATCGGCGGACGACGGGCCTATGCCACCGGTCGATGGTCCTTGCGCTGCTCTTTGCTCTCGGCGTTGCCAATTTCGCGGTTCACAAGGCCGTGCTCGAAAGCGAACACCCCATGCTCGACGTTTTGCCGGGTCTTTTCCGACGCGGGGGCGGACGCATGTCGCTGCTCTTCGAATTCATCGTCTTGTTGTCGGCAATGATCATGACGGAGAATGGCTGGCCGGGAGCCGCTGTGCTGTACGCATTCTACAGTCTGTTCAACCTGGTCGCGGGCTGGCTGGTTCTCGACGAGAGAATCTAAAGCGGGAACCGGTCAGGTTCCTGCGTGCTTTTGCCAGCATGGAAAACACGACGAACTGGCTAATCGTGAATGCGAAGAGCGGCAGCAACAGCGATGCTGCCGTAAAGGCCCTTTACGATGCCTGCGCCGAACGCGGTCTCTCGATTGCGAAGCAGATCAGCTTCCCAGACGAAGATCTCCCCGATGCGGGAGTGCTGGAGTCGGCAAATGTAGCGCGCTTATTCATCTTTACCGGCGACGGAACCCTGAATGCCGCCATCACGAAAGTCGCGGGCTGGGGCGGCGAGGTCCTGGTTTTGCCCGGCGGGACCATGAATCTCCTGAGTGTGCGACTGCATGGCGAGGACACCCCGCTCGAGGAAATTCTCGACCGTGTTGCTTGCGGAGCCGTCAAGCCGGTGCGCCCATTGATGGCGACTTGTGAGCAAGGGGAGGCGTTGGCGGGGCTGCTCGTCGGACCGGGCACGGCTTGGGTCAATGTTCGCGAGGCCATGCGCGACCTGGATGTCGCGGGGGTGGCCCAAGGCACTAGCGCGGCGGTTGCCGAAACCACGACCGGCCCGAAGGTCCGCCTGACCGAACCGGCGCGCGGCCATGAGGAAGGTTACCCTCTGATCGAAATAACTCCCAGCGATCGCGGCATGCAGGTCGACGGCTATCGCTCTGACGGTGCTGGTGACTTGCTCCAACAAGGGTGGGCCCTCTTGCGTCGGCGCTTTCGCGAAGGTCCGCACGAGCGCTTGGGCATGCTCGACACGATGACGATAGAGAGCTGCGCGGGTGACCCGATCGAAGTCTTGATCGACGGCGAGCCCGCAACGCTCGGCCCGCGCGCAGAATTCTCGGTGGCACCATGCAAGGTCGATCTGCTAGCGACCGACCATGGCTTCTGACCACCGGCGCATCTTTCACCTCTCCGACATTCACTTCGGTCTAGAAAACAATCGCGCGCTCGACTGGGTGAAGCAGGAGATTGCCGAAAAGCGCCCGGATGCCGTCGCCATCACGGGTGACCTGACAATGCGCGCGCGCCATCACGAGTTCGCTGCCGCCACCAAATGGATCAATTCACTCGACGCCCCAGTAACGGTCGAGGTTGGCAATCACGACATGCCCTACTTCAATCCTGTCGAGCGCTTTATGACGCCCTATAAGCGGTTCCGCGGAATGGAAGAGAAGGTCGAACGCGAGCTCGATCTCGGTAGCCTCGCCATTGTGCCGCTGAAGACCGCGGTTCGCGCGCAACCGCGGCTGAACTGGTCAAAGGGCTGGATCAGCACATCCGCTCTCGCAAAATGCCTCGGTGCCATCGATGCCCTGCCGCCCGGTACCAAGGTGCTCGTCGCGGCGCACCAC
The DNA here is from genome assembly GCF_041021145.2 of Qipengyuania sp. RANM35. Classification (NCBI taxonomy): domain Bacteria; kingdom Pseudomonadati; phylum Pseudomonadota; class Alphaproteobacteria; order Sphingomonadales; family Erythrobacteraceae; genus Qipengyuania; species Qipengyuania sp. RANM35. The sequence continues at coordinate 2,560,096 of NZ_CM196433.1, forward strand.
CCGTTGCGCGAAGTCGGCACCAAGGGAACGGCGCTGACCAAACATGGCGAACGGGCCCTGCGCGAACTGGCACGTCGCGGCGTGATTGGCGTTCTCTCCGGCCATGTCCACGATGCCTTCGACATCATGGAGCAGACGCCCGAGGGCCCGGTCCGCATGATCGGCGCGGGCACGCTGTCCCAACGCACTCGCTCCACCCCGCCGAGCTTCAACGAGCTCGAATGGGATGGTGAGACGGTGAGCGTCTGTGTCCGCAACCTGCAGGACGTCGACACAGCCGACATGCAGATTGACGATGTGCCCGAAAATGCCATGCCGCCGCGTGAACCAGGGGAACCCGTGGCCCCCGTGCGGCAGATCCCGCGCGTCGATCCGCCGGTCCATTAACCAGCTTCGCTAGGGCGGCCTCAACCAGCATTGGCGATGATTCAGCCCACCAAAGCTGGAGGCAAAGATGGAATTCGTGAAAGCGGTACCCCTCGGCGCGATCCTGTCCGGCGTGGTCTCGCTGGTGATCGGTTCGCAGGGCGCAAAGGGTGGGCAAATGGCCATCCACCTCGCCGAGGTCTCCCACTATTCGTTCTACTGGTCGTGGCCGCTGTTCTTCGCAGGGGCGGGCCTGGCCTGGGGCATCATGCTGCTCCAGCGCTGAGCCGCTGCCAGCCCAATCCATTGCCGCAAACGAAAAGGGCGACCCCTCGCAGGATCGCCCTTCCTCGGTGACCGAGAATTCGGTTTCGAAACTTAGCGCTTCGAGAACTGGAAGCTGCGGCGTGCCTTGGCGCGACCGTACTTCTTACGCTCGACGACGCGGCTGTCGCGGGTCAGGAAGCCGGCAGCCTTGACGGTGCTGCGCAGCGCCGGCTCGTACTTCGACAGTGCCTGGGCGATGCCGTGCTTCACGGCGCCAGCCTGGCCCGAAAGACCGCCGCCCTTGACGGTGGCGACGACGTCGTACTGACCCTGACGCTCGGTGATCGCGAAAGGCTGGTCGATGACGAGGCGCAGCGTCGGACGTGCGAAGTACACTTCCTGGTCGCGGCCGTTGACGGTGACCTTGCCGGTGCCGGGCTTCAGCCACACGCGAGCGGTGGCGTCCTTGCGGCGGCCGGTGGCGTAGGCGCGGCCCTGCTTGTCGAGTTCCTGCTCGCGCAGGGGAACGTCGGCGGTCTTGGCGATTTCAGCCGAATCGCCCTGGGGGGCGTCGCCGGCGATGTCCTTCAGATCGGCGAGATCGGTGACGGTTTCGTTGGTGTCGGCCATTATGCGGCAACCTTGTTCTTGCGGTTCATCGAGGCAACGTCGAGCGTTTCGGGCTTCTGGCCGTCATGCGGGTGCTCGGTGCCGGCATAGATGTGCAGCGCGCGCATCTGCGCACGGCCGAGCGGGCCGCGCGGGATCATGCGCTCGACAGCCTTCTCGAGCACGCGCTCGGGGAAGCGGCCGCCCAGCACCTTGGTGGGGGTCGTTTCCTTGATGCCGCCCGGATGGCCGGTGTGCTTGTAGTAGACCTTGTCGGTCATCTTGCGGCCGGTGAACTTCACCTTGTCGGCGTTGATGATGATGACGTGGTCACCACAATCGACGTGCGGGGTGTAGCTCGGCTTGTGCTTGCCGCGCAGGTGGTTGGCGACGATCGCGGCCAGACGACCGACGACGAGGCCGTCGGCATCGACGATGTGCCACTTCTTTTCGACCTCGGCCGGCTTGATCGACCGGGTCACCTTGGTGAGAGCCTTCATGGCTGGTGTTCCGTTTCTAGTGTTCGTGCCGCGCGCGGTGAGCGGCGGCGTCCATTCGGCGAATCCGGTGCATGCCCAAACCCGCGAAGCGCGCGCCAAATGGCGTCAGGGGTGCCCCAAGTCAAGCGATTCTGCGGTTCTTGAGTGCGGTAAAATAAAACCACACAATATCAGCTAGAGCCGCGAGAGGCGCCAGACTTCGCGGGCGAGCCTTTCATCTTCACCGATCCTGGTCATGATGCGCCGCTCGCTTGTTACGAGCAATCCGGTTGCCGGATCCGCGCTCGAACGGGTCTCGACATCGATGCGACCCTCGGTCCCGGGCGCGATCTCGATCTCGCGCTGTAGCGTTCGGGTCTCCTCGAGCGGGAAGAAGAGGTCTCCGGGAACCTCGCTGAGCGATTGCTGTGCCGCCGCTGTCAATTGCGACAAGGCGCGGCGGGCATCGATCAGTTCAGCACCCTTGGCACCCTTGTGTGAGAGGACCGCAAGGGCGGCATCGATAACCTTGGTGGCGTCGACCATGGGTTCGCTGGCAAAATCGGCGATCCGCCCGGATGCGTCGAGAAGCGCCGGAAAAGGACCGGTTCCCTTCCGGCTCCGTTCCATCTCGGCCAGCGCCCCAAGAGCGGGCGGTGCGGACACGAGGCAATCGAGATCGGCACCTTCGACGAGCATTCCCCTGCCGGCGACGGAGAAACGGCACGACCAGCTGCGCTCCACCCGCAGGCTTGCGCCATCGAACAGTTCACGTTCGAGAAGCCGCGTCAGCCGGAAACCGCCGTTCGGGACACTGCGCGCCGCCGTTGTGGCGCGTAACGGCATTGGCAATGCCAACCCGGCAAGCATGAGTATGCCGCCCGCGCCGAGAACACGCAGGCTCTCCCTGCGATTCCAATTGTCCATTCCTGTCGACCCCTAGTCTGCCGGGCGCAGTCCACCCAACCAGGCTTGCGTCGCGCTTCCGGCTGCGTCGCAATGCCAGCCCAATATTGCTGGCGATTCATAGGGATGCAAGTGCTCTAGTCGCGCAATCGCCGCATCGATCAGCTTGGCGTTCGTCTTGAGGATTGCGGGGACTTCGCTACCCTCGTCGATGCGGCCCTGCCACATGAACAGGGAGCTGATGCCCCCGCCCACATTGATGCAGGCAACAAGCCCTTCCTCGATCAGCTTGCGCCCAATTTCGAGCGCGCATTCCTCATTCGGAAATGGGCAATAGATCAGTGCAGTCATGCCCGCCGGCCGAGGGCGTGTGCGCCCCAGGCGAAGCTTGCGACCAGCAGCGCACCGACCACCTGGTGGGCGACGGCAACCCACAGGGCAACGCCTGTCATCACGGTCGCGATGCCCAGCAGGATCTGCGTTCCGAAGGCGCTGTGGATGGCGACGGATGCCTTGCGTTCGATGGGTTTCACCTTGCGTGCCATGACGACGAGCGCGGCAACCGCAACCCAGGCCCACCAGCGGTGGAGGAAATGGATCAGGAAGGGATCGTGCGTGGCGGCATGGAACAGGCCCTTACCGTCATTGAATTCCGGGACCAGGCGGCCCTGCATCAGCGGCCAGGTATCGGAGGCCAATCCGGCATTGAGGCCGGCGACCCAGGCGCCAAGGAGCAACTGGATGAACAGGATCGCTCCGACCCCGCTCGCCATTTTCGTCCAGCGGGCAAGCACGACCTTTCCTGTCGCATGCTGGCGCAGGTCGAGCGCGGTCCAGATGAGGCCCGCGAGTGTGATCAGCGCGGTCAGCAAATGGATCGAAAGCCAGAAGTGGCTTACGTCGGTCATGGTCCCGGCAAGGCCGCTGCGCACCATGAACCAGCCGAACACCCCCTGCAGTCCTCCCAGCGCGAGGAGGGCGAGGAGGCGCGGCTTGTATCCCTGAGGGATCGCCTTGCGGATCCAGAACCATGCCAGCGGCAGTGCGAAGGCCAGGCCGATGAGGCGGCCAAGCAGACGGTGAAACCATTCCCAGAAGAAAATGAACTTGAACGCTTCAAGGTCCATGCCCGCCGGACCCGAAACGTTCCGATACTCGCCGGTGGCCTTGTAGAGATCGAACTGGGCTTGCCAGTCGGCTTGGGTCAGCGGCGGGATCGCTCCGGTGATGGGCTTCCACTGGGTGATCGATAGGCCGCTTTCGGTGAGGCGCGTGATGCCTCCGACAGAAACCATCAGGACCACCATTGCAGCAACGACGAAAAGCCACGTCGCTATGGCACGCGGGCGGGATTGGGAGATGCTCGAATCCATGCCGCCCCTCTGCTGGCGACCGGTCCATTTCGCAAGGGGGAATAGGGCGCGCGACAGGATGGCCACTGAAGGCGACAAACTGACGCGCCAGGCCCTCCCGTGCCTTGAAATATGTTACATCGTCACATAAGTGGCAATTCGCAATGCTTGATCGTGCCATCTCGCCGATTCGCCGTCGCCTTGACCGGGCAGGAATCCTGCTTTCGGGGGCGTGTGCCGTGCATTGCCTGCTGTCGATCGTGCTCGTGTCCGGCCTCGGCATCGGGGGCGAATTCTTCCTTTCCCCGGACATCCATCGTGTCGGCCTCGTCTTCGCCACCCTTATCGCCGCCGTCGCAATCGGTTGGGGAGCTTTGCGCCATCGGATGGCGGCACCTTTCGTCGTTGCCATGACCGGCCTGACTTTTATGGGCGGTGCTCTGGCGGTCCCGCATGGCTACAAGGAAGCGATCCTGACCATCATCGGCGTGGCGCTGGTGTCGCTCGGCCACATCCTCAACCTGCGTCATTCGCATTCCGCCGCTTGCATGGAGCGCTGCGGAGACTAAGTCGGGCCGCATGATTGCCCTGACCGTCAATGGCGAGACCCGCCGCACTGCCGCTACCACCATCGCCGACCTCGTGCGCGAGCTGGAACTCGACCCTGCCAAGGTCGCTGTCGAGCATAACGGGATCATCGCACCGCGCAGCGAACTTGCCTCGCATCCCATAGCGGAAGGCGACGTACTGGAGATCGTGCATTTCGTGGGCGGCGGTCAGGAGGATACGTGGACCGTCGCCGGGCGGACGTTCAAGTCCCGCCTCATCGTCGGGACAGGCAAATACAAGGACTTTGCCCAAAATGCCGCCGCGCTGGAAGCGTCGGGGGCGGAGATCGTCACAGTCGCCGTACGCCGGGTCAATGTCAGCGACCCCAAGGCGCCGATGCTGACCGACTATATCGATCCGAAGAAGGTCACCTACCTGCCCAATACCGCAGGCTGCTTCACGGCCGACGAGGCTATCCGCACCCTGCGCCTGGCGCGCGAGGCGGGGGGCTGGGACCTGGTCAAGCTGGAGGTCTTGGGCGAGGCGCGCACGCTCTATCCCGACATGCGCGAGACGCTGAAGGCGACCGAGGTTCTCGTGAAGGAGGGGTTCCACCCCATGGTCTATTGCGTCGATGATCCGATTGCAGCAAAGCAACTCGAAGAGGCAGGCGCAGTCGCGGTCATGCCGCTGGGCGCGCCGATCGGTTCCGGCCTTGGAATCCAGAACCGGGTCACGATCAGACTGATTGTCGAAGGCGCCAAGGTGCCGGTGCTGGTCGATGCCGGGGTCGGCACGGCGTCGGACGCGGCTGTCGCCATGGAGCTGGGTTGCGATGGCGTGCTGATGAACACCGCGATCGCAGAAGCGAAGGACCCGATCCGAATGGCGCGCGCAATGAAGCTCGCGGTCGAGGCCGGGCGAGACGCCTATCTTTCCGGCCGCATGGGCACGCGCAAGTATGCCGATCCGTCGAGTCCGCTCGCCGGCTTGATCTGATTCCTCAAACGAAAAATTAACCATCTTCGGTGACATTGCCCCTGTTGAACGGGGGCAACCGATCATGGCCGTTACGAATACCGCTACGCTGACCATCGCCGAAATGCGCGAGTTCGCAGGGTTCACTGCCGCAGAGCAGCGCTACATCCGCCGCAGTCTCGACATCGGCCTCGGCCGCTGCGACGCCTTCCGCATCTGGGGCCGCAATGCTGGCGAGAATGCCGCGATCCGCAGCCAGTACGTCGCCTACCAGGAGCTCAAGGCGCTGCGGCAGTCGATCCCGCAGTCATCGGGCTTCGACATGATCGAAGGCTTCGTCGGCAAGCTCACCCGCGTCGCTGCCTTCGACCTTGCACAGGAGCGCATCGAGAGCTTCTCCGCATTCCGCTTTCTCTACGAGCGCCTGATTTCCGCGGAGGCGCGCCCCTGGCTCCCGAGCGCCTTCTGCGCCGCCGCCGCCTTGCCGCAAATCCGCCCGGACCGGCGCAAGACCCTGCTCCAGAGCCTCAGCGAAGCCGCTGCGACCGCGCCCGGCTGGTCAGACCGCGCGCCGAGCTTCTATCCCGAATTCATCGAGAGCGAAGCGGCCTAGAGTTCCTCGACGATCAGGTAGGTCACTGTGGTATCGCCGACATTGACCACCTGGTGCCAGGCCACCCCGTCACTCGAATAACTCGATCCGGTCGCGATCCTCGCGATCCGGTCGCCATTGGCGTCGGTCAACTTCATCGTTCCGCCACTAAGCGCGTAGCCGAAATGGGCGGGGTGGAAATGCCTTTCATGCCCCACGCCCGGCGCAAAGCTGCATTCGAGGACGCGGTGGGTGTCGGACCGGTGCAGCAGTTCGCAAACGGGCTTCCCTTCCCAGCCCGCCTCGAGTGCGGACGGCAAGGGATTGTCGCCCGCGTTCGCAGTGACACAGGCACCCAGTGCCGCAAGGCCGATTGCAGCGCCAATGGTTCGTGCCGGGGCGATCACGCTCAGCCCTTGTAAAGCCCGTCCAGCCGATCGGCGTAGCGTTCCTTGATCTTGTGGCGGCGGATCGACTGCTTGGGCGTCAGCTCCTCGTTGTCGATGCTGAATGCCTCGTCGGCGAAGGCGAACTGGCGGATTTTCTCGATGACCGAGAGGTCCTTGTTCACGCGGTCGATCCCGGCACGCACGGCCCCGCGGAACTCGGGATCGTCCTGCAATGACTTCAGGTCGAACTTCTTGCCATTGGCCTTTGCCCACTCGACCGCCCATTCGGCGTCGGGAACGATGAGGCCAACGATGTAGGGCCGCTTGTCGCCGCTCACCATCGCCTGCGCGATTTCGGGCTGAAGAGTAAGCATGCCCTCCAGCTTCTGCGGCGCGACATTGTCGCCCTTGTCGTTGACGATCATGTCCTTCTTGCGGTCGGTAATGACGATCCGGCCTTTCTCGTCGAGATGGCCGATATCTCCCGTGTGCAGCCAGCCGTCCCTGATCGTACGCGCGGTTTCCGCATCGTTGCGCCAGTAGCCGTGCATGACAAGCTCGCCCCTGCACAGGATCTCGCCATCTTCGGCGATCCTGATTTCGACCCCGCGCATCGGCGGGCCGACCGTGTCCATCTTGAGGCCCGCGCGGGGGCGGTTGCAGCTTATCACCGGCCCGGCCTCGGTCTGGCCGTAACCTTGGAGCATGGTGAGACCCATCGAGTCGAAGAAGACGCCGACTTCCGGATTAAGCGGCGCCCCGCCAGACACCATTGCCTTGATGCGTCCGCCGAACTTCTGGCGGATCTTGGGCTTGAGCAATCGACTGACGACCATGTCCTTGGTCCCGTCGCCAAACTTGCGCACGCCGGCGGCCTTGCGTTCGCCGACACCGAGCGCAGTGTTCATCAGCTTCTCTGCAAGTCCCCCTTGCTTCTCGATCTGCTTCATGATGCGGCTGCGCAGCACTTCGAACAGGCGCGGGACAACGACCATGATCGTCGGACGCGTCTCCTCGATATTGCTGGCGAGCTTCTCCAGCCCTTCGGCATAATAGATTTGCGCACCCACGCTGATCGGCAGGAATTGTCCGCCGGTGTGCTCGTAAGCGTGGCTCAACGGCAGGAAAGAAAGAAAGCGCTCGTCGTCGGCAATCCCGAAATCCTCGATCAGGATTTCCGCTGCACCCGCCGCATTGCAGAGGATTGCGCCGTGATGCTGCAGGACTCCGCGCGGTGCGCCACCGGTGCCGCTGGTATAGATGATGCAGGCGGTGTCGCCGCGGCCGATGTGGGCGATGCGTTCCTCGACCGCCTTGCGCGCCGCTGCCGGGTCCCCCTGGAGCATCGAGGCCCAACTATGGAACTCGAAGCTTCCCGATTGCTGGCGGTTGAGGTCTTCGATCCCGATGACATGTTCCGCCACGCCCGATGCCTGAAGGGCGGTGTGGAGCGGCTTGAGCAGTTTCTCGTTGGAGACGATCACCGCCTTCGCGCCCGAGTTGTCGAGGATGTGAAGGTGGTCGCGTTCGGTATTGGTGATGTACGCTGGCACGGTGATGCAGCCGGCCGCCATGATCGCAAGATCCGCGATGCACCATTCGGGCCGGTTCTCTGACACGAGGCACACGCGGTCACCGCTGTTCAAGCCGAGCTTTCGCAGGTTTTCCGCCAGAAGGCATACCTGGTCGACCGCTTCGCCCCAGCTGATCGTCTGCCAGGACCCATCGCGCTTGGCGCCGAGGAAAGGCTTGGCAGCCCTCGGATCGGCGCGCGTCAGGAAAAGTTCGACGAGATTGTTGGCCGAATCGATCTCGGACAGCACGGCAGGCTCCTCAACTTGGTTCTTATCTTGTGTGACCCAACGGTGCGCCTTGGCTTAGGCTCCCGCCAGCGCGAGGGCAAGCTGCCGGCGCTTTGCCTCAGGGCATGTCAAGATGGCCTTCGAGACGCGGATCGCGCGCACTTTCCCACGAGCCGTTGCGATAGAGAACCGCCCCACCCTTGATGGGTGCCGCGCCGATGATCAGCTGGCCATGTCCCAGCGCCTTGAAGGCATCGGCACTGGTTTCCAGCCAGGTCCCCTGCTCGAGCAGAACGCGGTCACCGAAGGCCATGATGAACGGCAGGCGCAGCGATTCGTGGGCATCGAGTCCGAAGTCGATCGCGCCGATGATGGCGCGCGCCGTGGTTATGGGAATGGTGCTGCCACCTGCGGCACCCACGGCCATGAAGGGATGCCCCTGCGGGTCGTAGATGATGGTCGGCGACATCGAACTGCGCGGGCGTTTCCCGCCTTCGACCCGGTTGGCCACCAGTCGGTCACCGACCTTGGGTGATCGGCTGAAGTCGGTCAGCTCGTTGTTGAGGTAGTACCCCCCGACCATCAGACCGGATCCGAAAGCACTCTCGATCGTGCTGGTGTAGCTGACCATGGTGCCTTCGCTGTCGACAGCGGCGAGATGAGAGGTGCCGTGTTCGACCGGCTCATCCCCGTCGGCGAGCGCCAAGGGAGCGCCGGCCGGGCGACCTGCCTCGACCGTTGCGAGCGAGGTTTCCGGCGAGATCAGCGCACTGCGCGAAGCGATATAGGATTTGTCCAGCAGTCCGGCGACAGGCACGCTGACGAAATCGCTGTCGCCGAGGTAGAGTTCGCGATCGGCGTAGGCGAGGCGCTGGGACTCGACGAACAGGTGCCAGGTGACCGGATTGTCCCTGCCCAACGCGGTGAGGTCGAACCGTTCAAGCTGGCCCAGGATTTGCTGGACCGCGATACCGCCCGAAGTCGGCGGCCCCATCGAACAGATCCGGTAGGAGCGGTAGCTCGAACAGACTTCTTCGCGTTCCTTGGCTTCGTAAGCCTGGACGTCGGCGTATGTCATCGCGCCCGGCTTGGGTGTGTCGGCCGCCACTGTTGCCGCTAGCGCGATGGCATTTGCTCCGCTGTAAAAGGCCTTTGGGCCTTCCTTCGCGATGGCCTCGAAGGTCCGTGCCAGCTCTTCATTGCGTACGAGCGTACCGGCGGGAAGGGCCTCGCCCGAGGGTGCGTAGAAAATTGCCCGCGCCGTATCGCTGAATGCCCCCGTCTCGCGCGAGCGGGTCAGCGCATCGTTCATCCGCGGATTGATCTGGAATCCTTCGCGGGCCAGGCGGATGGCGGGATTGAACAGCTCTGACCAGGCGAGCTTGCCGTGCTCGGCATGTGCCTTGGCCGCGAGAGCGATGTTGCCGGGGACCCCGACCGACAGCCCACTGCGGACGGATTTCTCGAACGAGGGCAGCTTGCCGTCGGCGTCGAGGAACCATTCGGGTGTAGCGCCGGCGGGGGCCTTTTCGCGCCCGTCGTAGGTTGTCACCTCCCCGCCCTCGGTACCGCGTACCAGGAAGCCGCCGCCGCCGATGCCCGAGCTCTGGGGTTCGACAACGGTAAGGGCAAGCATGGTGGCGATTGCCGCGTCGGTGGCGTTGCCGCCCTTGCGCAACACCTCTTCACCAGCGGCCTGCGCGCGGGGATCCGCTGCGCTTACAGCGCCGATGAAGGCAGTGGTTTCGGTGGGCGCCGCTGCTTGCGGCAGAGTCGCGCAGCCAGCGAGGGCAAGGGCGACGAGCGAGACTAATGGTAAGCGGCTCATGCCGCGGGTGCTATTCGCTTCCGACCGCTTCGGCAATCGAAGAGAATCCGTCGCGCTTCATCAACCCTTCGAGCCCCCGGATTATCTTTCGCGGTAGTCCCGGCCCTTCGAAGACCATGGCGCTATAAAGCTGCACAAGGCTCGCCCCGGCCCGGATTCGCGCCCAGGCATCCTCGGCACTGGAAATCCCGCCGACGCCCACCAGGGGGATTGCCCCGCCGGTAGCCTTGCGGAAGTCGCGCATGCGTTGCTGGGCGAGGTCGCGCAGGGGTTCGCCTGAAAGCCCCCCGGTCTCACCGCGATGGTGCGAGCGCAGCTCCGGCCGGGAAATAGTGGTGTTCGAGACGATCAATGCGCCAAGCTTCTTGTCCAGCGCGATACGTGCGATCGCATCGATGTCGGCGGGTTCGAGATCTGGCGCGACCTTGAGGAAGACCGGGGGCCCCTTGTCGCTTCTCATTTCGAGTACGGCATCGATCAGGCCTGTCAGTGCCGATTCATCCTGCAATGCGCGCAAGCCAGGCGTATTCGGGCTGGAGATGTTGACCGCAAGATAGCTAGCCAGTGGAGCCATGACGCGGGTCATCGCCGCATAGTCGGCTATCCGGTCCAGGCTGTCCTTGTTTGCCCCGATATTGATACCGACGATGCCGGGACGGTGGCGCCGCCTCTCGAGGCGGAGCCTCGCGACATCTGCACCGGCATTGTTGAACCCCATGCGATTGATGACCCCCCGGTCCTCGACCAGCCGGAACAGGCGTGGCTTGGGATTGCCGGCTTGGGGGAGCGGGGTGATCGATCCGACTTCGGCGAAACCGAAGCCCAGGCCAAGCAGTTCGTCGGGAACTTCGGCATCCTTGTCGAATCCCGCAGCCATGCCGAGCGGGTTGGGGAACTCGATGCCCGCGACACTGATGGCGAGCGGTCCCGGTCGCGGCGGAGTGCGCAGGGGGGAAGCGGCAAGTGCGCGGACTGTAAGGCGGTGGGCGCGCTCCGGATCGAGTGCGAAAAGTACGGGGCGGGCGAGATCGAAGAACATGGCGGCGCGCTATGACGCACCGGGTGATTCGTGTCGACTATGGCGCATATCGCCGCTCCCACGCACCTGTCTTGCGGAGGGACAGTCTCGATTTTTCCGAAAGTGTCGCTTGCATACAATCAAGCGCGACCGATTCTGCCTATCTAGGGCTTGCGACCCGAAGGGCTCGGAGCAGCTTTGCAACGAGTTCTCGACTTCAAGGGGCGGCTCCTAACAGGGCCGCCCTTTTTTTCGCACTTGATTTATTTCTGACTTTCGGTGCGAATCCATTCGTTGTCGGCTGCTATTGCCGATGGCGAATTTATACAATATCGAATCGCAACTTACTTCGGGAGCGACAGTCTTGTCCGGTTCGCCAGGGGGCAACGAACCTCACCAGTTCCATTTCGTGCCAGCGCCTCCCGACTTGGCGCCGTACCTCAATTCGCTCTACATCTGGCAGACCGAATTCCCCACTCTCGACGAAGTCCTGCCAGCCTACTCGGCGCAAATGACTGCGTTCGTCACGGGCAAGGCGCGTATGGCGTTCGATGACGGCATCGTCGGCGAGACCAGCGATGCCTTTTTCCTCGCCCCGCTTTGCCAGGCACGGCATTTCAGCGTCCGTGGTCCGGCCAAGCTCTTCGGGGTCTCCCTCAACTTTCGTGGCTGGGCGGCGCTGTCCGGTCTGTCGGTCCACGATCACCATGACAGTTTCCTTCCTTCTGAGATGGTGATTGGTGAAGCCCTCGCGGACGAATTCGCCACCCTGGCCCCGCGCTGGCGCAAGGGGGATCTGGACGACGACGGTTTCCTTGATGCCATGGCCGACATCGTCAGGCGCGGCATAAGCGAGCTGCCAAAGACCCATTTGCAGGTGATCGACCGCACGCTCGAATGGCTGTCGAGTTCGTTTCGTCCCGATCTCGAGTCGCTCTATTCGACCCTGCCTTATTCCAAACGCCAGGTGCAGCGGCTCGTTGCACAGTTCTTCGGGCAGTCGCCCGTGCGACTCGTGCGACGTTATCGTGCGGTCCGCGCGGCGACGCTCTTGTCGCTTCCCGCACTACCCGACGAGGTGGAAGCCGATATCCACGCGGCCTTCTACGACCAGGCACACCTGATCAAGGAACTGCGTTTCTTTACCGGCCGGACGCCCAAGCGCCTGCTGCCCGAGGGCGAGTCGGCGATCAACGAAATGCTTGGACCCGAAGGATACAGCTCGGTCGACCTCTTCGGCTCGAGCGAGGCACGCCAGTTAGGCCAGGACCCGCTGGACTGCTAACGACTCGCAATAAGCGGAAATGCGTTGAATTAGCCTTCGCTCATGCATAGGTCGCCAATCGGAACGAATTGGTCCGATTAAAACATGCGCCTGTCAAACCTTGCCGATTACGCTGTCGTTACGATGAGCGCTGCGGCCCGCCACTGCGGCGGGGGGCGGACCAGTGCGGCAGAGCTGGCGGCGGAAACCGGCCTGCCGGTGCCGACGGTGCAGAAGCTGGTCAGCAAGCTTTCTGCAGCGGGCTTGCTCAGGTCCACGCGTGGCACGGGCGGCGGCCTGCAACTCGCGCGTCCCGCGGCAGCCATCACTGTGGCGGACATTGTCGAGGCGGTCGAAGGGCCGATCGCGCTGACGGCTTGCGTCGAAGGCGCGGAATGTTCGGTCGAGCACGAATGCTCGGTGCGGCCACACTGGCCGGTCGTGAACGAAGCACTGCGCGGTGCGCTGGCGGCCATCCCGCTGACGCAGCTGGCGCGAATCGAAGAAGTAGCATGAGCGAAGAGCTAGAAATCCAGGACCGCGAGGCCAGGGAAGCGGCAGCCAAGGCGGCCGAGTACGAGCACGGCTGGTCGGCCGACATCGAGACCGAGTTCGCCGAAAAGGGCCTCAGCGAAGACACCGTCCGCTTCATCAGCGCCAAGAAGGGCGAGCCCGAGTGGATGCTCGAATGGCGCCTCAAGGCCTTCCGCCTGTGGCAGGAAATGGAAGAGCCCGACTGGGCCAAGCTCGGCTATCCGGCGATCGATTACCAGGACGCCTATTACTACGCCGCGCCGAAGAAGAAGCCGACGCTGGCTTCGCTCGACGAACTCGATCCCGAGATCAAGGCGGTCTACGACAAGCTCGGCATTCCCGTGGCGGAGCAGGAGGTGCTCGCCGGGGTCGAGGGCGCGCGCAAGGTCGCAGTAGATGCGGTGTTCGACAGCGTCAGCGTCGCTACCACTTTCCGCGAGGAGCTGAAGCGCGCGGGCGTGATCTTCCTCTCGATCAGCGAGGCGGTGAAGGAATATCCCGACCTTGTGAAGAAGTGGCTCGGCAAGGTCGTGCCGCAGCACGACAACTTCTTCGCCACGCTCAACTGCGCGGTCTTTTCCGACGGCACCTTTGTCTACGTGCCTGAAGGCGTGCGCTGTCCGATGGAGCTTTCCACCTATTTCCGCATCAATGCCGAGAACACCGGGCAGTTCGAACGCACGCTGATCATCGCAGAGAAGGGCGCCTACGTCAGCTATCTCGAAGGCTGCACCGCGCCGATGCGCGACGAGAACCAGCTTCACGCCGCAGTGGTCGAGCTGGTCGCGCTCGAGGATGCCGAGATCAAGTATTCGACCGTGCAGAACTGGTACCCCGGCAATGCCGAGGGCGTGGGCGGGATCTACAATTTCGTCACCAAGCGCGGCCTGTGCCAGGGCGCGCGCAGCAAGATCAGCTGGACGCAGGTGGAAACCGGCAGCGCGGTGACATGGAAATACCCGTCATGCGTGCTCAATGGCGAGGACAGCGTCGGCGAGTTCTACTCGGTCGCGGTGACCAACAATTTCCAGCAGGCCGACACCGGCACCAAGATGATCCACAACGGCAAGGGCAGCCGCTCGACGATCATCTCCAAGGGCATTTCGGCGGGCAAGTCGAACAACACCTATCGCGGGCTGGTCCGTGTCGCCGCCAATGCCGACGGAGTACGCAACTTCACCCAGTGCGACAGCCTGTTGCTCGGCGACAGATGCGGCGCGCACACCGTGCCTTATATCGAGGTCAAGAACCCCTCTGCGCAGATCGAGCACGAGGCGACCACCAGCAAGATTTCCGACGACCAGCTGTTCTACGCCATGCAGCGCGGGCTGGACGAGGAGGAGGCCGTGGCGCTGATCGTCAACGGCTTCGCCAAGGACGTATTGAAAGAACTGCCAATGGAATTCGCCGTCGAGGCGCAGAAGCTGCTGGCGATTTCGCTTGAGGGGAGTGTGGGGTGATGCATTGGGCCCGTCTGACTTCTGACTCAAGGGATGCCGGTGTTCTCATGAGCGATTGCTCCAATCGCCTCGAGGCGGCGAGAGAATATGCAGCACTCCTCAACGATGAAGACGAAATCCACGCCGGTCTCATCCGCGTTTGGGAAGAGGGAACGTACGAGACTGGCGGTTCCGACTTTGCCTTTAGCTTTCGCGAAAACGGAGTTCTGACACTTGGCGAAGTGAGCCGAGAGGATCAAACGAGATGACCGACCGCAAGACCCTCCAGCTTCGCGATCCCTCCGAGACCGCTGACGACACCCCCGCGCTCAAGAAAAAGGGTCGCGGGTGGGAAATCTCCGAGAAGCGCCTCGATGCGCTGCACGAGCGCGCGCGCGACATGCGACGTCATTCTTCTCCGGCGCACAAGGCGCTGGCGAAGAAGTTCGCCGAGGCCGACATGGGCCGCTACAAGTTCACCCGCCACGCGGTGGTCGGTAGCGCAATCGTCGACCTCAATTGCCACAACCTCGGCCTTGCGATCATGATCGACGAGGACGATGCGGACGAGGCGCTTGGCCCGGAAATCACAAAGCGCCGCGACAAGAGCCTCGAGGCGGTCGGCATCCGAGTCGAGCGCGTCGCGGCTTCCGATATCCTGGAGAACATGGACGAGGTGCTCCAGCGCCTCACCGTCGCGATGCGCGAATGCATTGCCGACAAGAAGGAAAAGGCCCGCGCCCACGCCGCAGCCAATCCCAACCAGCACTATTCGCGGCCGAACCGTAAACCGGCGCCGCGCAGGAACGACTACTGATGCTCGAAATTACCGACCTTCACGCCACCGTTGCCGACAAGCCCATCCTCAAGGGCCTCTCGCTCACCGTCGCCGCGGGCGAGGTCCATGCGATCATGGGCCCCAACGGCGCAGGCAAGTCGACGCTCGCCTATGTGCTGGGCGGTCGCCCCGGCTACGAGGTGACCGGCGGCAGCGTGCGCTTTAACGGTGAAGACCTGTTCGCCATGGACCCGCACGAGCGTGCGGCGGCGGGCCTGTTCCTCGGCTTCCAGTACCCGGTCGAGATTCCCGGCGTGTCGAACCTCCAATTCCTGCGCGAAGCCTTGAATTCGCAGCGCAAGCAGCGCGGAGAGGAACCGCTGTCGGGCGGCGACTTCCTCAAGCTCGCACGTGAGAAGGCGGCTCTGCTCAAGCTCGATCCCGAGATGCTCAAGCGCCACGTCAACGTCGGCTTTTCCGGCGGCGAGAAGAAGCGCGCCGAGATGGTCCAGATGGGTATCCTCGACCCGAAATTCGCGGTGCTCGACGAGACCGACAGCGGCCTCGACATCGACGCGCTGCGGATCGTCGGCGAAGGGATCAATGCGATCATGCGCAGCCCCGAAAAGGGCGTGCTGCTCATCACCCATTACCAGCGCCTGCTCGACGTCGTGAAGCCCGACCGCGTGTCGATCCTCTCGGCCGGACGCATCGTCCAGACCGGCGGCCCCGACCTCGCCCTGCGTCTCGAAAACGAGGGTTATGATGCGGTGATGGCGGATGCATAGGCGACCAGAACCACTGCCTGCCGGAATGCAAGGGCGTTGGCGCGATCCTGACGATGGAGCACTGCTGGTCATCGACGGCTTCAACGTCCTCCATCGCGACCAATCTGTAGCCCACGATTTCTTCAACGTGGAGGAAGATGAAGGCGCTCTTATCGTCACGCTGGGCGTCGACGATGTGAAACGGGAAGACTCATTCCAGCGAGAAAATGTTGCCGGCTTGGTTATCGATCCCGACGGAACGATGAATGCCTACAACACCCGCTTCGGCGCGACGTTCGAGAGGATTGGCGATGCCTGAGGCGGCGACCCTCCCAACCCGGCGCGAGGAGGCGTGGCGTTACTCTGCGGTCGACCGGCTGCAGGGCGTGGCGCTCGACGACTGGCGCGTGATCGATGTTACGGCGGGCGAGAGCTTCCGCGACACGCTGGTCATTGCCGACGGCGCGGCGACGAAGCCGACCGAACTCCACCGCTGGCGCGTCACCGTGGGAGAGGGTGCGACCTGCGAACTTTTCGCGGTGCTCACTTCCGCCGAATATGCGCGTCTGGAGATCGAGGTGACGCTGGCCAGGGGCGCGCATTTCGAACTGGGTGGCATCACCGTGGGCGGGCGCGAGACCGTGCGAGAGTTCGTCACCCGCGTGGTCCATGCCGAGCCCGAGGCGACCAGCAACCAGGTCGTTCGCGCGGTCCACTGGGGCCATGGCACGGGCAATTTCCTCGGCAATATCGACGTCGTGCGCGATGCGCAGAAGACCGATGCGGCACAGGACTTCAAGGGCCTGCTGCTCGAAAAGGGCGCGAGCGTGAACGCGGTTCCGCAGCTCGAGATTTTTGCCGACGACGTGAAGTGCGCCCACGGCGCCAGCATCGGCCAGCTCGACGAGGCGGCGCGCTTCTACATGGCCGCGCGCGGGCTTTCTCCCGACCTTGCCCGGCGACTGCTGGTGCAGGCTTTCCTCGGCGATGCGCTGGTCGCGCTCGACGATGACGAGCTGCGCGATGCCATGATGCAAGTCGCGCTCGACAAGGTGGACCGGGCGCTGTGAGCGACGCTGCCACCCTCACCCGGAAAGCCGACTTCCCTGGCCTCGTAACCGCCGACGGGCAGCCGTGGCATTACCTCGACACCGCCGCGACGGCGCAGAAGCCGCAAGTCGTGATCGACGCGATGACCCGTGCGCTGGGCCGCGATTATGCGACCGTCCACCGCGGGGTCTATTCGCGTTCGGCCAACATGACGCTGGCCTATGAAGCGGCGCGCAAGCGGGTGGCCGATTTCATCGGTGCGCGCTCCGAGAACGAAGTGGTCTTCGTGCGCGGCGCGACCGAGGCGATCAATCTCGTGGCGCAGAGTTGGGGCATGGTCCACATCGGCGAAGGCGACCGGATCGTGTTGTCGACGCTCGAGCACCATTCCAACATCGTCCCGTGGCAGATGGTCGCCGAGCGGACCGGCGCGCAGATCGATGTCTGCCCGCTGACCGAGGACCACCGGATCGATCTCGGCGCACTCGAGGCGTTGCTGACGCCGCGCACGAAACTGGTCGCGCTGGCGCATGTTTCCAACGTCCTGGGCAGCGTGCTCGACGCGCGAGCAGCGGCGGACCTGGCGCATTCGGCGGGGGCGAAGATTCTCCTCGACGGATGCCAGGCGGCACCGCGCATGGCGCTCGACATGGCCGCGCTCGATTGCGACTTCTACGCTTTCTCGGCGCACAAGCTGTATGGTCCGACAGGCATCGGCGTGTTGTGGGCGCGCGAGGACATCCTCGATGCCATGCCCCCGTACCAGGGCGGCGGTGCGATGATCGAGCGGGTGACCTTCGACAAGACCACCTACGCCCCGCCGCCGCAGCGCTTCGAGGCGGGCACGCCGATGATCACCGAGGCGATCGCGCTCCATGCGGCAATCGATTATGTCGCGGCGCTCGGCCCCGATGCCCTGTTCGCCCATGAGGCGGCGCTGGCGCGGACCCTGCGTGAGGAACTGCGCAACCTCAACTCGATTACCTTGTTCGGGCCTGAGGACAGCGCGGGCATCGTCAGCTTCGCGATGGAAGGGGTGCATCCGCACGACCTCGGCACCATATTGGATGAAGAGAACGTTGCGATCCGCGCGGGACACCATTGCGCGCAGCCGCTGATGGACCACCTCGGTGTCCCCGCAACCGCGCGGGCCAGCTTCGGCCTCTATTCGGACGAAACCGACATTGCTGCGCTGCTGCGCGGCATCGAACGCACCCAGAGGATCTTCGGATGAGCGAGGACATGGACGACAAGGATTTCATCGCCGCCCCGGCTTCGATCGAGGACGTGCTCAGCAAGCCGCCCCGCGCCCGGGTTGAGGACGCCGTCGATCCCGACGAGACCGCGGGCGAGAAGCTCGAGCGCAAGCGCGACTACCTCGAGGGGTTCCTGCAGAAGAAGCCGGAAAACCTGCCCGCAGGCGCGCCGGGCGGCGAGCTATACGAGGCGGTCGTCGCGGCGATGAAGGAAATCTACGACCCGGAAATCCCGGTCAACATCTACGATCTCGGGCTCATCTACGGTATCGATGTGACCGCTGATGCCGATGTCGCGATCACCATGACGCTGACCACGCCGCACTGCCCGGTCGCCGAATCGATGCCGGGCGAGGTCGAGCTGCGCGCCGCTTCGGTGCCTGGCGTGCGCGATGCCGAGGTCAATCTCGTGTGGGATCCGCCATGGGGCCCCGACAAGATGACCGACGAGGCGCGCCTCGAACTGGGTATGTTGTGATGACCGAAACCCGCACCCGTCCCGCCCCCAAGGCTGCCGTGATCCTGACGCCGCGCGCCGAGGAGCGTATCGCCGAACTCATGGCCAAGGCGCCTGACGATGCCATCGGCGTGAAGCTGTCGACCCCGCGTCGCGGCTGTTCGGGCCTTGCTTACTCGGTCGACTACGTGACCGAGGAAGCGAAATTCGACGAGAAGATCGCCACCCCCGGCGGCATTTTCTATATCGACGGCGCCAGCGTGCTCTACCTCGTGGGCAGCACGATGGATTGGGTCGAGGACGATTTCACCGCCGGCTTTGTGTTCGACAACCCCAACGCCAAGGGCGCCTGTGGCTGCGGCGAGAGCTTCATGGTATAGGGCTCTCGATGAGCCGCCTCGATCGCCTTTTCGACGAAATCCAGCGCATGGTCGACGCGGCCAGGCCCGCGGCCGAGCGAAAAAGTGCGATCGCGGCGAAGATTGCCGCTGCGGCGCGCGCCGGTGGCAAGACCTCGCGCAAGCGCAAGCCGCCTGAATCGGGCATCGCCATCCCTGCCGTCCCGCCCAAGGGGCCGCTCCCCATGCAGGGCGGCGCCGAAGCCCCGCTCACTTTCGACTGATCAGCGCCTGAGCGCCCGCACGCAGGCGGCGCGGTCGACGTCGAGGCCATCGCTCGCGCGGCGTGCATCGACGTAGGTCGCGCTGGGTTCTGCGCGCGGTTGCAGCGGGTAGAGGTAGACATCGAGCACGCAGGCATCGCCGACGAACTGCAGCTTGCGCGCATCCCCCTCCTTCACCGTCAGCCGCGGCGGGCCGAAAATGTTGGCGAGGGCGGTTTCGTTCTTCCCGATCACGCCCTCCAACCCCGGCAGGTTCATCACCTTGGGCGCGCGGAAAGCGGTGGTGGAGGGCGCAGGCTGCGTCACCTGCGGCGGCGGCGCGGACCTGACGACCGGTCGCTGCGGCGCTGGCGCGCCCACCTGGGGCGCGGGGTTCGATCCGCATGCGGCGAGGAGCGGGATGAGGAGGATGGGGAGTCTACGCATGAAGTCTTTCGGTCCGCCCGCGATGGACGAGGTGGGTCGCACTCGCCGCGCCGAGCACGGGTGCGAGAAGATTGACGAAGGGAACGAGCAGCATGGCCGCGACGATGCCGCCGAGCGCGAAGCGGGTCAGAGCACCGATGGGCGCGATCTCGTCCGCATTCCGGCGATGGCGCAGCCAGACCATGTCCTGCAATTCGCGGCCCAGCAGCAGCGCGTTGACCGTCCAGAAGACGAGCGCGGTGCCGATACCGGTCACCAGTAGGGCCGCGGCAAGCGGCAGGGCGAGGAGGTTGAAGCCCACGGTCCTTCCGAGCGAGCGAAGGCTGTTCGCCAGCTCCTCGCGCAGCGGGAGCCGGCGCAGGCTGGCCGAAGCGTGGGGATAGTGTCGCGATTCGACGGCCTCGACGACTTCGTCAGCGAAGAATTGCAGGACGAAGAGCGCAACTACGCGAAACAGCAACCACGCGGCTACCAGCATCCCGGCCGCGGCGAGAAGCGCACCGAACCCCTGAGGGTCGCCCCCGGCGTAGCGCTCCAGCGCGGCCTCGAGGAGGAAATACAGCCCGACACCAAGCCCTGCGAAAATACCCAACGATATCAGCGCGGTCTTGCCGAGAACCCGGAGGATCGCCGGATCGCCGAGCTGGCCGACCGAGAGGGCAAGGGCGCGCATGAGCGAGATCATCAGGCGGCGGGCTTGGCGGTGTGGTGCGCCCGAGTCAACGCCGCCCTTGGCCAATGCCCGACGAACCGCTAACCGCGCCCGACGTATCCAGAATCCCCTACCCGGAGTACCCATGACCGAACCCCGCTACGACGTCATCGCGATCGGCAATGCCATCGTCGACGTGATGTCCCCATGCACCGACGAGCTGATCGAGGAGCTCGGCCTCGCCAAGGGCGGGATGACGCTGGTGGACGAAGACGGCGCCCGCCGCCTCTACGATGCCATGGGTCCGGCGAAGGAAATTTCCGGCGGCTCGGCGGCCAATACGCTTGCCGGGATGTCGGCACTCGGCGCGCAGTGCGCCTTCATCGGCCAGGTCGCCAAGGACCAGCTTGGCGACGTCTTCAGCCACGACATTCGCGCCGTCGGCATCGATTTCGACACGCCTGCACGCGAAGGCCAGCCTTCCACCGCGCGCTGCCTGATCTTCGTCACGCCCGATGGCGAGCGGACGATGAACACCTTCCTCGGCGCGAGCCAGTTCCTGCCGCCCGCCGCGCTCGACGACGAAACCATTGCCAGCGCCGCGATCCTCTATCTCGAAGGCTATCTGTGGGACCCCGAAGAGCCGCGCAGTGCCATGCGCCGCGCGATCGAGGTCGCCCGCAAGGCCGGTCGCAAGGTCGCCTTCACGGCCAGCGAAAGCTTCGTCATCGACCGCCATGGCGACGATTTCCGCGCGCTCATCGACGAAGGCCAGATCGACATCCTCTTCGTCAACGAGCACGAACTCGCGTCGCTGACCGGGGAGAGCGATTTCGAGAAGGGTGTTGCGGCGGTTGCGGGCAAGGTTCCCGTGCTCGTCGCCACGCGCAGTGCCAAGGGCGCCATCGCGGTAGCGCATGGCGTGCGCGCCGAAGTCGAGGCGGAGCCGGTTGCACAGGTGGTCGACACCACGGGCGCGGGCGACCTCTTTGCCGCCGGCTTCCTTACCGGCCATGCCCGTGGCGCCAGTCTCGAGCGGTGCCTGCGCATGGGTGCGATCTGCGCCGCCGAGATCATCTCGCACTACGGCGCGCGCAGCGAGGTCGACTTGAGGGCGCTGGTGGCCGAAAAGCTCGGCTAAAGGTCCGGACGCAGCGTCCGGTCGATCTCCATCAGTTCGACCGGGGCGCCGCGCACTTCAACGAAGGCCACGCGCACGCCTTTGCTCGGCGAGTTGGGGGCGATAAGCACCTTGTGATCCGCCATTGCCGCTTCGAGGTCGTCCACCTCGAAGGCGACGTGCGGCACGGTCTTGACGAGATCGGGGTAGGGCGCACCCTCCCAGTATCGCTGCCACTGGATGCCGAAGGGGTTGTCCTGGTGATCGCTGACGGTGATCTGCAGGTGCGGCAGGTCGATTTCGCCCTCGAACCCGTCCTGCGTCGGAATGCCGATATGGTTGAAGCGTGCGCCGCGGATCATCGCACGCCGCCCATGTTCAATAGACCGGCTTTTCGTAGTTCGGGTCGCGCAGGCGCAGCATGTGGCGCGCGATCGTATCGACCTGCTTCTGGTTGAGGTCGAAATCCATTTCCTCGGGATAATTGTGCGCGTCGGCCAGCCAGATCGCCAGGGTCGCATCGGTCAGCCCCGGGCTGTTGGCGATATCAGCGAAAGGCGGAGACTTGGGGTTGGGCGAAAGGCCCGGCGGCTCCACTGCATGGCACCCGCCGCAAGCTGCCTGCGCAAAGGCGAGGTCGGTGGCCGCGTCGGTCCCGCCTTCCTCCGCGAGGATAGGTCTCGGAACTGACGAGACATGGGTCGCACCGGGTTCACTGGTCGCAATGCAGGACGTCAGCGCGATGGCGAAGCCGGCGATGAGGGCGGGTGTGCGATAAGCCATTGGGCAATTGTGCGCCCGCCATGGCTGTCAGATCAACTGCAAAATCGGCACTGCTGCTTGCGCGCCTTGCGTCACGCGTCGCGTTCGCGCCTCACCTCGCGCTGGCCGATGTCGCGGCGGCAGAAGCCATCGGGAAAATCGATTGCGTCGACGGCCGCATAGGCCTTGCGCTGCGCGTCGGTCGCGCTTGCGCCCTTGGCGGTAACGTTGAGAACGCGTCCGCCGCTTGCGACCAGCTTTCCGCCATCCATCGTCGTGCCGGCGTGGAAGACCTTGGCCCCGTCGGTCTCGGCATTTCCGAGATCGATGGCGCCGCCCTTCTTGGGCGTGCCGGGATAACCCTCGGCCGCCATGACCACCGTCAGCGCGAATTCGTCCGCCAGCTTCGGCGCGGCGACTTCGCCCAGCTTTCCCTGTGCGCAGGCGAGCATCAGTTCGACGAGGTCGTTTTCCAGCCGCATCATCAGCACCTGGCACTCGGGATCGCCGAAGCGGGCGTTGTATTCGATCAGCTGCGGCCCCTCGCTCGTCAGCATCAGCCCGGCATAGAGGACGCCCGAATAGGGCATGCCCTCTTCGCGCATGGTCCTGACCGTCGGCTCGACGATTTCGCGCATGGCGCGGGCCTGCAGCGCCTCGGTCAGCACGGGTGCGGGCGAATAGGCACCCATGCCGCCGGTGTTGGGACCGGTGTCGCCATCGCCGACGCGCTTGTGGTCCTGCGCGGTGCCGATGGGAGTGATGGTCGTGCCGTCGGTGAGCGCAAAGAAGCTCGCCTCTTCGCCGGTGAGGAACTGCTCGATCACCACCTCGCTCCCGGCGGCGCCGAACTGGCCGTCGAACATGTCGTGAAGCGCGTGCTGCGCTTCATCGCGCGTTTCGGCGATGATCACGCCCTTGCCCGCCGCGAGGCCATCGGCCTTGAGCACGAAGGGCGGGTCGAAGCGTTTCAGCGCGCCCCAGGCCTGTTCGAGCGAGGCGCAGCGTTCGTAGCGGGCTGTGGGAATGTTGGCCCGCTTACACAGCTCCTTGGTGAAGCCCTTGCTCCCTTCGAGCTGCGCTGCCTGCCTGGAGGGACCGAAGGTATCGATCCCCGCGGCGCGGAGCGAATCCGCAAGCCCGTCGACCAGTGGCGCCTCAGGCCCGATGACCACGAGAGCGATGTCGTTTTCGCGCACGAAAGCGATTACTGCGTCATGGTCGGTCGCGTCGAGCGCGACGCATTCCGCCTCCTGCGCAATGCCGGGATTGCCTGGCGCGGCCCACAGCTTGTCGCACATGGGCGATTGCGCCAGCTTCCACGCCAGCGCATGTTCGCGCCCGCCGCTGCCGAGCAGAAGGATATTCATGGCCGACGTTCCCCAGGATTACGAAGATGAAGATGAGGGGCTGGTAGCGAAGGGTCGCGCCGGGGACAACGCCGAGCCGCTCTCGATCAGCGAAATCTCGCAGATGCTGAAGCGCACGGTCGAGGACCGTTTCGGCTTCGTGCGCCTGCGCGGCGAGCTGTCGGGAGTGAAGCGGGCGGCATCGGGCCATCTCTATTGCGCGCTCAAGGACGACAAGGCGGTCATCGACGGGGTGATGTGGCGCGGCAGTGCCGAGCGCCTGCCGTTCCGGCCGGAGGACGGGCTGGAGGTCGTCGCAAGCGGCAAGCTCACCACCTATCCGGGTCGCTCCAAGTACCAGATCGTCATCGACCGCATGGAGCTGGCGGGCGAGGGCGCACTGCTCGCGCTGCTCGAGAAGACCCGTGCACGGCTGGCGGCGGAGGGACTGTTCGACGAACGCCGCAAGCGGCCGCTGCCGTTCCTGCCGAGGACCATCGGCGTCGTCACATCGCCCACCGGCGCGGTCATTCGCGACATCCTCCACCGCCTTGCCGACCGCTTTCCCAGTCGCGTCATCGTCTGGCCGGTGCTGGTGCAGGGGCAGGGCGCGGCAGAGCAGGTGGCCGCGGCAGTGCGCGGCTTCTCCGCCATGTCCGAGGGCCATCCGGACCGCCCCGACCTCGTCATCGTCGCGCGCGGTGGCGGCTCGATCGAGGACCTGTGGTCCTTCAACGAGGAGGTCGTCGTCCGCGCCATCGCCGAATGCTCGATCCCGACGATCAGCGCGGTCGGGCACGAAACGGACACGACGCTGGCCGACTATGCCGCCGACCGCCGCGCACCCACACCCACCGCGGCCGCCGAAATGGCCGTGCCGGTGCGCGCCGAACTCGCCGCGACGCTCAAGGATTTCGGTGCGCGCAAGGAGCGCGCTATTCTGCGGCCCGTGCAGCTGGGGCGCGAACGGCTGGAAGCGCGCGTCCAGCGCCTGCCGCGGCCCGAGGCACTGCTCCAGCCGCAGGCGCAGCGCCTCGACGATCTGGTGGGGCGCCTCGGAAATGGCTTGCGGGAAAGGGCCAATCGGGCGCGCGAGCGGCTCCAGTCGGATCGCGCACGGCTCAATGCCCCGCTGCTCAGGGCCAGAATCGAGCGGGCGCAGGACCGCCTGAGCGCGGTGGCGCGGCTGATGACCTCGCTCGATCCCGACAATGTGCTCCAGCGCGGCTACGTCCGCGTGGTCGGATCCTGCGGTACGGTGACCGACAAGGCGGTCGCGGCGAAGGAGGCCCTGCTGACGCTCAAATTCCGCGACGGCGACCTTGCGGTTACTCCATCCGCCAGTGCATCGCCCCCGGTGCGGCGCAAGCCCGCGCCCCAGGGAACGCCGCCGAAGCAGGACGATTTGTTCGGATAGGCCCGAAGTGCTAGGAGCGCGGTCATGCTGATGAACAAGAACTCGACCCCCTCCAACGGCGAGGCCCGGCTGCATTACGGGCCGAGCGGCTTTCGCGTACTTCGCGCCGGCCAGTTCGTGACCTGTGCGATGAGCGGCGTGCCCATCGCGCTCGAGGAACTGCGTTACTGGTCGGTCGAGTACCAGGAACCCTACGCGACTGCGCAACTGGCGACCGAGCGACTGAAGCCGTGACCGCGCGCCGGGTCGCACCGCTCCTTCCGACTATCGCCCTTGCCGCCTGCGTCCCGGCATCCGAGCCGGTCGGGACGAGCGTGCCTGCGCCCGTGGCGGAGACGGTCCAGCCGATTCGCACCCCCGCTCCCACCCCGGCGCCCACACCTGCTCCCGCCAGCATGCCGCCATCGGCGGTCTCCTCGCGCCCGCAGGTTTTCACCTTCGCCGGCGAACTGACGCAGGGCGGATTCCTGCGCGGCACCGTTCCGGGCGGGGCGGTCTCGGTAAAGCTCGACGGGGAGAGCGTGGCTTTCGCCAGCGACGGGCGCTTCTTCGCCGCTTTCGACCGCGATGCAGGCACCAGCGCCACGCTGGTTGCGACCATGCCCGACGGGCGCGAGATCCGCAGTCCCGTTAGCGTCTCCCCGCGCGACTGGCAGATCGAGCGCATCAATGTCGCCCGCACCCCGGGCGGGGCCTCCGATTCGTACATGAAGATCCGCCAGCCCGAGCTCGACGCGATCTGGGCATCGCGGCAGAAGCAGACCGGGGCGCAAGGCTGGCGGCAGGAGTTCATCTGGCCGGTGAAGGGCCGCATCTCGGGCCGCTTCGGTTCGCAGCGCATCTATCGCGGCGAGCCCGGTTCCTACCACACGGGCCTCGACATTTCGACCGGGACCAGCGGCACGCCCTATGTGGCGCCGGCTGACGGCGTCGTGGTGCTCGCGGTGCAGGGCTACAGCCTCGAGGGCAATCTCCTGATCATCGACCATGGCAACGGGCTCAACAGCGCCTTCCTCCACTCCTCGCGCCTGTATGTGAAGAAGGGGGACGCGGTGAAGCAGGGCCAGCATATCGGCGATATCGGCATGTCCGGCCGTGCCACCGGGCCGCACCTGCACTGGAGCATCAAGTGGCGTGAGGCGCGCCTCGATCCGCTGCTTTTCACCGGACCGATGGACTGACGGCCCCCGGGAGGAATGGTGCGTAGGGCAAGGTTGTTACTGGGCCTCCTCGTGGCCGGCACGCTCGGTGCTGCGACGTGGTTGCGCAGCGACCTGCCGGCTGCTGATCCCAAGCCCGCAGTCCGCTTCGCGCGCCTGATATCGCCACCCGCCAAAGTTGGCCCCTTCACGCTCGAGAAGGCCTGGCAGCTGGTCAATCCGAGAAAGAACTTCGGCGGCTATTCGGCGCTGGTTGCACTGCCCGATGGTACGCTGCGCGCCGGCAGCGATGGCGGTTCGTCACTGGATTTCCAGCAGCCGGATATCGATCCCGGCAATGGACGTGTGCGCTGGATGGCAAAGGCCGAAATGGCCGACAAGCAATCGGTCGATCTCGAAGCCCTGACCAGCGATGCGGACGGTCGCACGATCTGGGGGGCGTATGAGATGAGCAATTCCATCGTTCGCTTCACCACCGACATGGAGCGGCGTGGCGAAATACGTCCCGCGGCAATGGCCGACTGGGGCAGCAATTCCGGTCCCGAAGCATTTACCCGCCTTGCCGACGGACGCTTCCTCGCGATCGAGGAGCGGGAACTGGAATGGGACGGCGCGCGCCATCGCGCAGTGCTGTTCGACGGTGATCCCGTAGCGGGCGGCAAGGCGAGGAAACTGACCTTCGTGGGTATCGCGGGTTATCGTCCGGTGGACCTGGTGGCAGTCGGGGGCGGGCGGGCGCTGGTGCTTTTCCGCGACCTCGTCTTCGGCCTCCCGCCGCGATTTCGCACGGCGATCGGTATCATCGACCTGGATTCGGCGAAGGATGGCGGGGAGATCCGCACCAGCGTCCTCGCCAGGTTCGACGGGCGCATTCCGCAGGACAATTACGAGGGCATGGCCCTGACCCGGGATTCACAGGGCACGCATGTTTGGCTCATCTCGGACGACAATCTCATGCACTACCAGCGCACGCTGCTGCTCAAACTGCGCTGGAACGAGGGCCGCGAACGGCAAAAGGCGCGCGAGTGAACCCGCGCGCCCTTGCTGTTGTCCGTTGAGGAAGAGGCGCCGGAGCGCCCCAAACCTTGCAGCGTTCTTAGGAAGCCGCCGCAGCCTTCTTCAGCTCGCGCTTCACCTTGAGCGCGTTGGCCGAAAGCTTCTCGTCCTTGGTCTTCAGCAGCCAGTTGTCGAGGCCGCCGTTGTGCTCGACCGAACGCAGGCCCTGGGTCGAAACGCGGAACTTGAAGCTGCGGTCGAGCTTCTCGCTCAGCAGCGTGACGTTCTGCAGGTTCGGCAGGAAGACCTTCTTGGTCTTGTTGTTGGCGTGGCTCACATTGTGACCGACCTGGCGGCCCTTGCCGGTGAGTTCGCAAATGCGCGACATGATACGTCTCTCGTTCAAATGGCTGGGCGAGTTCCCTTGGCCGCATTTTGCGGGCGCGGGGCTCATTTATCCCGGAAAGCGGCGCGCATAGCGGCGACCTCGCGAATCGTCAAGCACGTTGCGCCCCCGGATGCGAGGGGCTAGCGCGGCGCTGCGATGACCGGCTGGACCCTTCCCGTACCCATGGCCCGTGCCCTGGCTCAGGCCGAGCAATCGGCGGCTGCGGGCGAAGTGCCCATCGGCGCCGTCGTCACCTGCAGGGGCGAGGTCGTTGCCGAGGCGCATAACGAGCCGCGCGCCACGCACGATCCCACCGCCCATGCCGAAATCCTCGCGATTCGGCGAGCGGCAGAGGCGCTGGGCAGCGAGCGCCTGACCGACTGCGAACTGTGGGTGACGCTCGAACCCTGCGCCATGTGCGCCGGGGCCATCGTCCATGCGCGCATCGCCAAGCTCTACTACGCCGCGAGCGACCCCAAGGGCGGCGCGGTCGAACACGGCGCGCGGGTGTTCGAACAGGACCAATGCCTGCACAAGCCGGAGGTCTATTCGGGCATGGGTGAAGCGCGGGCGGCGGAGCTGCTGCGCGATTTCTTCAGGGATCGGCGGTAGGCGCGACGGTCATCACGAGGTTTGCGGAAACCCGCTATCGCGCCTAATCTTCGCCCATGTCGGACAGTGACGATAAAGGACGGCATCTCGGTCCAAAGGACGCTGTAGGGTGCCTGGCGGGAGGGTTTGCCGCCTACATCGCGCTGCTTTTCATTGCATTCGGTGTCTACGGCGGCTCGCCTTGCCATGGCGATGCCTGCACCATTCGAAACATTTTCAGCGGAGTGGTCGCAATCGGCCTGGGCTTCCTTACGTGGTTCACCATCAGGTCACGGTGACTTTCGTCCGCATTCCACCTGACCAGCTTTGCCCTGACTGCTACAACCCTCGCCAGATTTTCACCGATGCCTTATCGCGCGCGCCGAGCCGACCCCTCTCGCATGCCTTCGGCATGAAGCGTTTGTCATAACAGAGGCGCAATTCCTCCAGCCAGCCGCGCGAGTTGAGCTTCACGCCTACTGCCGAGGCCTTCCAGCCCGGGTTGGCGTCGACGAAGCGGGTGCGGATAGTCCCTGCGGTCAGGCCGTCCTCGCGGCTGATGCGGTCGAAATCGGGCATGGCGAGGCCGTCCCACAATATGCGGGTGACCTTGAAGTAGGTCGCCGGGCGACGCGCCATGCAGCTGCCGTGCTTGGCCCATTGCCGCGCCAGCAGGGCCGCCGAGGGCGACAGGCACATGTTCGGCTTGAGGTCCTGCGGGCGCGGCTGGGTCCCGGCGGCGCACCATTGGGGCCAGCTGCGCGAGCCTTCCGGCCACAGGCCGTGGACGACCATGCCGAAGCTGCCGCTGCGCCCCGAGCATTGCTGGCGATCGGCAGCGCGGGTCTCGCGTCCGCGGCAATATTCCGGGCTCCAGCTCAGCGACAGCGTGTAGCCGGTGACCGCGCTGTGCCGTGGCGGCCCGTCCGGCGTGACTTTCGGCACTGCCAGCGTTCCCGGAATGCGGCACTGGTAGGCCTGTGCCAGCGCCGTCGCGGGTTGCAGCGCCAGCAGCGCTACGGCTGCCGACGGCAGGCCGCGCAACAGCTTCCCGATGTCAGACGCCCCGCTTCTCGGCGAACCACGCCTTCGCATCGGGCTGGAACAGGAAATAGATCGCCGCCACGGTCATCACCGTGCTGACCAGACCCGAGATGATCGAGGGGTCCATGCGGGAATCGAACGAGGCGATGTAGGACACCACGCTCCAGCCGGTGAACAGGGCGATGATCCACTTCACCATCTCGATCCTGAGGACCGAGACGAGGAACCACAGCGCCAGGCTGATGACCACGCCGAAAAGCAGCGAGACAACGATCACTCCGCCCCCCATCGTGGCTTCGAGGCCCTGTGCGGCCATCTCCGCATTCGCGGCATCGACGATATTTCCGTAATTGAGCGCGACCCCGACCAGCCCCACGGCCACCGAGCCGAGATAGAGCATGTCGAACTTCTTCACCGATGCGGGCTTCATGCAACCTCCCAAGTTCTTTCTCGCGGCAAATGCCGCAAAGCTAGAGCGGGGTAAAGTCGAGACCGATGTCTGCTGCCGGCGCGCTTTGCGTCAGGCGCCCCACGGAGACGAAATCGACGCCGGTCGCGGCCTTGGCCTTGATCGTCTGAAGGTTGATCCCGCCGCTCGCCTCGGTCGGAACGCGGCCCGCCACCAACGCCACCGCCTCGCGCAGCGTCGCGGGGTCCATGTTGTCGAGCAGGAGCCGTGTCGCGCCCGCGGCCAACGCCGGTTCGATCTGGTCGACCCGGTCGACCTCGCAGATGATGTCCTTCACGCCCGCCGCGACCGCGCGGCGCACCGCCTCGCCCACCGATCCGGCGACGAGGACGTGGTTGTCCTTGATCATCGCTGCATCCCACAGGCCCATGCGATGGTTCGCCCCGCCACCCATGCGCACGGCGTATTTCTCCAGATGCCTGAGGCCCGGGATGGTCTTGCGCGTGTCGAGCAGGGTGCAATCGGGATTGTCCATCGCGCGCACATACTCGGCGACCATGGTGGCGATGCCGGAGAGGTGCTGGACGGTGTTAAGCGCGCTGCGCTCGGCCGTCAGCATGGCCCGCGCATTGCCTTCCAGCCGCATCAGGTCGGTGCCTGCCGGGACGGTTGCACCCTCGTCGACGAGGATGTCGATCTGCATGTGCGGATCGAGTGCACGAAAGAAGGCCTCTGCTACAGGAAGCCCAGCAACCTCTATGGCATCACGAGTGTCCATTACACCGGAGAAGCGCGCATCGGCGGGGATGACGCTCTCGCTGGTGACGTCGATCCCGCCGCCCGGAAGCCCTTCGCCGAGGTCCTCCGCCAGCGTTTCGCGCACGAAGCGGTCGAGGTCGAAGCCTTCGAGAGTGAATGCCATCAGTGGACGAAACGGGCCACGACGTCGCGGTACGAGCGACTGACCTTCACCTCGGCACCGCTATCCAGCACCAGGAAACATTCGCCATTGGTGTGCGGCTTGACCTGCCGGACCTGGTCGAGATTGACGATGGTCGAACGGTGGACGCGCTGGAACTTGCGCGGGTCGAGGCGTCGCTCGAGATCCTTCATCGTTTCGCGCAGGATCAGCGAATTGTCGCCGGTGTAGATGCACATGTAGTCGCCGGCGGCTTCGATATGCTCGATCGTGCCGACCTCGACCCGGAAGATCTGGCCGCGGTCCTTGACGTTGATCAGCTTCTCGTAACGGCTCGCGGCCTCGGCATCGTCCTCGGTCGAGAATTCCTCGGCGGCCTCGGGCGCGACTTCGGACAGCACGCTCTTCAGCTTCTCTGCCTCTTCGGTCGATTTCTTCTCGGCAAGGCGCTGGCGCACGCGCTCGATGGTGTCGGCGAGCTTGTCCTCGTCGACCGGCTTCATCAGGTAGTTGACCGCATTCGCTTCGAACGCACGGATCGCGTGTTCCTGGAAAGCGGTTACGAAGACGAACAGCGGCGGCTCGATCTCCATTACCCCTTGCACGACCGAAAAGCCGTCAAAGCCGGGCATCTGGATGTCGAGGAACACGAGATCGGGTTTCAGCGTCTTGATCGCGCGGATCGCCTCGCGCCCGTTCTGGCAGGTTTCGATGATCTCGACGTCCTCGAACGGTTCGAGGCGGAGCTGGAGACCCTGGATGGCGAGCTTCTCGTCGTCGACGAGGATGGTGCGAATAGTCATGATGCCTGTGGTGCTTTCCGGGGAGGTTGCAGCGGAATAACGGGCGAGGCGCCCGCTTGTTTCTGGGAGGCTGCGATTTGAGCGCCGCTATCTGGCGCTGCGGTGAACGGAGCGGGCGCTTCGTCGCTCTCATAGGGCAGTTCGATGAGAACCGAGAAGCCGCCGCTCTCGGGCGAGCGGATTTCGAACCGGTGCTCGTCGCCATAGGCCTGGGCGAGCCGGTCGCGGATATTGGCAAGGCCGACGCCGGTGGAATCGCGCCGCGCGTTCGTCGGCCGCACTGCAGGGAGCCCCGCCTCGACACTGTTGAACGACATGCCCGGCCCGGTGTCCGCGACGGTCACGCGCAGGCGCGGGCCGACGACCTGTGCGACCACGCTGATTTCGGCACCCTCTTCCTGCGGGCTGACGCCGTACTTGATCGCATTCTCGACCAGCGGCTGGAGCAGCATGGACGGAAGGCAGGCCTTCGCTGCTTCGGGCTCGATACGGAAATCGGTGCGCAGGCGCTCCTCGAACCGCATGCGCTCGATATCGAGATAGAGCTTCAGCGTCTCGACCTCCTGCGCGACCGTGACCTTGCCGCCGGGCTGAGTGACGAGGGTATGCCGCAGGAAGCTGGACAGTCGCGTCAGCATCGCATTCGCAGTCTCGGTCTGCTTGAGCAGGACCAAAGTGCTGATCGAATTGAGCGTGTTGAACAGGAAATGCGGGTTGAGCTGGTAACGCAGCATGGCGAGCTGCGCACTGGTTGCCTGCGCTTCCAGCCGCTCCAGCCGGTCGGCCTGTTCCTCGACCTGGAGGAAGAAATTGATTGCGTAATAGAGCGCCGACCACGCGCCCAGCAGGGTCAGGTCGATAAAGTAGATGCCGACGAACAGGCTGGCAAAGCTGCCCGAAGTCGCGCCCCCGGCAAGTTCGAGCACCCAGCTGTCGATGAAGGCATAGAGCCCGGTCGCGACCATCAGCACGACCGCCGTCGCGCCCCATGTGATCAGCGGGCGCTGCTTGATCAGCTGAGAGTAGATCACCGCCAGGATGAGGCTGACCGAAAAGCCGGTGATCGTGGCGATGAGGATGATGACCAGGCGGTCGGTCGGCTGGCCATTGGCAAGCGACGACATGGCGCGCAGCATCGCGGTCCCGCCCCAGCCGGCCAGCTGGA
The DNA here is from genome assembly GCF_041021145.2 of Qipengyuania sp. RANM35. Lineage (NCBI taxonomy): Bacteria > Pseudomonadati > Pseudomonadota > Alphaproteobacteria > Sphingomonadales > Erythrobacteraceae > Qipengyuania > Qipengyuania sp. RANM35. The sequence continues at coordinate 2,592,599 of NZ_CM196433.1, forward strand.
GGTTCCAGAACGCCTGGTTCTTGTTGGCAAAGAACGGCGTCGGTCGAATGGGCAGCACTGCCATTGCCGCCCCCTCTAGCCCAATTGCGACGAATTGCACCAGTCGCTACACTCACCCATGCTGACGAAGCGAGGGAGAGACGCGATGGGCGTGCACGAAACGATCGACCACGAGAACCGCGAACGGGCAAAGTTCCGCGAGATGAAGCAAGGCACGGCCGAGGATTGGGCGATCATCGGCGGCGAATATCGCGCCTTCGCCAAGGGCCTGCCCGACCGCGTGCTCGACCATCTCAAGCTGCTCGACGGTGATTTCGGCGGCTTCCCCGTCGACCGGCTGGAGCATTCGCTGCAGACCGCGACTCGCGCGCATCGCGACGGACGGGACGAACAGTATGTCCTGATGGCGCTGTTGCACGACATCGGCGACACGCTCGGCAGCTACAACCATCCCGAAGTCGCGGCCTCGATCATCAAGCCCTTCGTTTCCGAGCAAGTCCACTGGATCTGCCAGAACCACGGGGCCTTCCAGGGCTATTACTACTTCCACTTCCTCGGCATGGACCAGAACGCGCGCGACAAGTTCATGGGTCACCCGCATTACGAGGCGTGCCGCGAGTTCTGCGAGAAGTACGACCAGTCGGCCTTCGATCCGGACTACGACAGCGAGCCGCTCGAATTCTTCGAGCCGATGGTGCGCCGCGTGATGGAGAAGCCGCTCGCCTCGATGTACGCCAAGGCTATCGCCGAGGAGTAAGCCTCAGATCTTGATGTCGAGCGCCTCGGCGAGGCGCGACGTCGGCACGAGACCTTCGACCACTTCGCCACCGGCGATCCAGCTCGGCGTGCCGGTGAAGCCCAGCGTGCGGGCAAGGGCCATGTTGCGCTCGAGCTCCGCGGTCACCTCTTCCGACGTGGCGTAGGCGCTTGCGGCCTCCAGATCGACACCGGCGATCCTGGCTGCCTGCTCGATGGTCGTTGCGTTGGGCGGGCCGAGCTTGAACATCTCGTGATAGAAAGAGGCATACTTGCCCTGCTTGGCCGCTGCGAGACCGATGCGCGCCCATGTCTCACTGCCTTCGAAGATCGGCCATTCGCGAATCACGACCTTCAATTCGGGGTCTGCGGCGATCAGGCGATCGACCTGCGCCACGCTCTGGCGGCAATAGGTGCAGGCGAAGTCGGTGAACTTGACGAGCACCTTCGATCCGTTCGGATTGCCCAGCACCGCGCCGGGGAAGACGTCGTCGACCGCATCCTTAACCTCGGCCAGCCGCTCTTGCGACTGCCCCTGCTGGTAAGCCTGCGCCATTTCGGGAAGGATTTCGGGATTGGCGACGAGATAGTCGCGCACCTGCCCATTACCTAGGCCGGAAATGGACCAGATACCCGCCCCGGCTAAGCCGAAAACCAGCGCGATGATTGCGGTGACGATGTAGTTTCTCATGCCCCCTCCTATGCGGCCCTAAAGCCTGTCGCAATTGCGACCGCGCTGCATCTCGCACTCGCGTTCCAGCATGGCACGGGCCTCAAGGCCGATATCCTGTGCGCGCAACCAGTCAGGGGTGCCGTTTTCCAGACCGGCCTCCGCTGCCTGCGCACTGCGCAGGGCGAAGGCGTATTGCCCGCTCATCACCTGTTGTTCCGCGCTGGCGAGGCGGGCGCGCGGCATGTCGCCCTTGGCCGCATAGACCACGCCGAGCTGGTACCATGCGAAGGGATTGAGGCGATCGCGGCCGACTGCGGCGCGCAGAACTTTTTCAGCCTCGTCGTAATGTGAGCGGTCTTCGGTGGCGATGAGCGCATGGCCGAGGAGGCCGGCGATCAGCGGCTCGGCATTGGTCAGTTCGGTCGCCTTGCGCAGAGGCTCGATCGCCTCGGCGGGGCGCCCGGATTCGAGCAGGACCTGCCCCTTCAGTTCGAGGAAATAGGGATCCTGCGGATCGACCTTGAGCAACGCATCGGCCGCTTCGAGCGCGCGGTCCACGCGGGCGTTCTTGTGATAGGCATAGGCGCGGGCATAGAGGGCGGGGATACTGCGATCGCTCTCGGGATAGTCGCGCAACGTCTCGTTGGGCTTGGCGATATAGCCGGTGAGTTTGGCCTTGATCCGTTCGAAATTGCGCTGGTTGCGCGCGTTGGCGGGCTTGTCCCACGCGGGATCGGTCTCGTAGACCTGCTTCAGCGCCGAGATACGATCTCCCGACAGGGGGTGGGTGCGGTAGAAGCCGGCCTCGTCGCTCTGGCTGTAACCATAGCGGAATTCCTGGTTGAGCAGCTTGCCGAAGAAGCTCAGCGATCCACGTCCGGAAATCCCTGCGCCGGACAGATACTTTGCCCCCGCCGCATCGGCCGAGGATTCCTGCGTCCGGCTGAAGGCGAGGAACTTGCCCAGTGCCGCCTGCTGCCCGGCGGCCATGATGCCCATGGCGGCATCACCCGCCCCGGCCAGCGCCGCGCCGAGCCCGGCAAGCATCGACAGGATGGTGATCTTGGTCGCATTCGCCGCGCCTTCGCCATAGCGCAGGATGTGCCCACCGGTGATGTGGCCGATTTCGTGGGCGATGACGCCCTGCACTTCCTCGGCGCTGTCAGCTGCCTCGATCAGCCCGCTATGGATGTAAACGGTCTGTCCGCCGGCGACGAAGGCGTTGATCGAGGGGTCATTGAGCAACACCACTTCGACATTGCCGGGCTTGAGACCTGCGGCTTCCACCAGCGGATCGGAAATTTCCTTGAGGAAGTGTTCGGTCTCGGCGTCGCGCAAGACGCTCTGGGCCGCGACCGGTTGGGCGGCGAGAATGCCGAGGGCAAGAAAGGCCAGCAGGCGCGAGAGCAAACGCATTGCTCCCTTGCTAAGGCTTTCCGGCCTGAACCGGAACTGAAACTGCAGTGTTCTCGCGGACAAAGGCGACGATCCGGGCAGCGACGTCGCGGCGGTCGCGCCATGGAGCGGCGAGCCAGATCAGCGGGGCGTTGTGGTCCGCGTCCGGGTAGAACAGCGTTTCGACCTTGGACCCCTTGGCCTCGAGTGCGGCGGCAAGCGCACGCGTGTTGCGCGGTTTGACGAGGGTATCCTCTTCGCCATGGACCAGCAGCATCGGCGGCGCATCGGCCCTGGCGTGGTTGACCGGCTGGCTTTCGGCCCCGGCACCGACCGAACCGAAGCTGGCCCTGGTCGAATCGCTGTCGAAGGGGAAGAAGTCATAGGGTCCGGCAAGCCCGACGACCCCGCGAATGCTCGCTTCGGGCACGCCGCGTGCTGCCAGCCACCTGGGCTCGAGTGTCACCTGGACGACATTGTAAGCGCCGGCCGAATGGCCCGCCAGGACGATACGATCGGGATCGCCGCCCAGCCTTGCTGCATTGGCGCGGGTCCAGGCGATCGCGGCTGCCGTGTCCTCGAGCATTGCCGGATATCGTCCCGATTCGCCCAGGCGATAGGCGGCGAGAACGACCAGATAGCCTTCGGGCGCCATTGCCCGCGCAACAAAGCCGTAATCGTCCGGATCGCCCCAACGCCAGCTTCCGCCGTGGACGAACAGGAACACCGGAATCGGTTCGCCGTCCTTGCCCTGGCGGTAGACGCGGACTTTCTGCTTCGCCGCATCGCCGTAGCGGGCCTTTTCGACCAGAACCACGTCGCGCTTGCCGCCTGCGATCCGGTCGACCGCGTCGAGGACGGCGGGCCCGTTGTTGCGGATGGCGAGCAAGAGCGCGCCACCGGCGAGGAGCAGCACCAGCACGATGCCGCCGAGTATCTTGATCATGCGTCTCATTTCTTCCGCGGGTCGGTCGTTTCGACTGTTTCGACGATGGCTCTCGTCTCCTCGTCGCCGAGGAGGCCGATCGAGGCAAGGAAATCGCGTCCGGTGGCGTAACTGTCGCCCAGCCAGAGCGGTATCTTGGCCGCTTCGATGGCCTTTTGCGCCGCGAGTTCCTCGGGGCTCATGGCCTCTCCCACTTTGCGAATGAAGATTGCCCGGATCCTGCCGGGATGTTCTGCGGCAATTGCCGAGAATGCAGTGAGGTCGCCCTGGCTGTCATCGCCGATGAGGGCGAACTTCAGCTCCGGATAGGTGGCGAGGATGACCTCGATGGCGACCAGCTTGTGGGCCCCGTGACTGGCGGAACCGAAGGTGTCGCGGTTGAGGCCCCAGTCGCGCAACATGATCGGACCCAGCGGCAGTCCGCGTCCGCGAATGTAGGCGACCAGATAGGAGAACAGGTTCCACGGGCTGGACGAGACGTAGAAGAAGGGACGGTTGGTCGCCGGCTGGCTTTCGCCGGCGTGTCCGTCGCCCGCCGGCAGGATGTTCCCGCCACCCAAGGCATTGTAGAATATGTCGGCACCTGGAACGAGGATGCGTTCCTCGGGCATTTCGACCAGCACGCGGCGCCAATTGCGCATCACCGCCCCGAAATCGCCGGTGATGCCGGTTTCGACGATCGTGTCGTCGATGTCGGAGATGACCGCCAGGCCTGTCGCAGTACCCGGAGCGAGCACGTGTCCGTCGATGCAATGCGCACCCGTCCCGTTGGTCCAGTGGAAGACAACCGTCTCCCATTGCGGTTGCTCGGCCAGGGCCCACTCCGGATCGAGCCGGATGTCGAAGTGGACGAAGCCCTCCTTGTCGGTCAGGCCCTGGTGGCGATGACTGGTACCGCCGGGGCGCGCGATCTCGAGCTCGACGGCAAGATCGGGGACCTCGTGACTGACGAACTGCGCCAGCATGGTGCGCACCGCGCGCCAGCGGCCGCCCTTCTCGAACCGGTCCACTCGCGAGCGCAGGGCCCGGGCAGTGATGTGGAGCCGCTCGCGATTGCGATAGCCGAAATAAGACTGGATGCGGACCGGAGCGGTGGGGAGAAACGGCATCGCTCGGGCGCTACCCAATGGAGCGCCTGGGCGACAAGGAATTTCTCGGTGTGGAAGGGGTTTAGCCCAGCAGCTTGCGCGCCGCGCGTTCGACCAGCGGGACGTCCTCTGGCACTTCGCCCAGCACCACCAGCTCGCCCTCGGGCGTGCGGCGGACCATGACAAGTGCGAACTCTGGGCCGTCCGTGCCCAGGCTGTCGAAGTTGACCGGGTCGACCTTACGCAGCTTTTTCGCCAGGGCCGAACGTACGCCGTCGGTATCTTCTACGGGCTTGCCCTGCTCTTCCTTGCGCGCGCGGCGCTCGGCATTGACGACGCCCTTGAGGCCGCCCTCTGCTTCGTGAAGGAAGCCGGCGAGAGCGCCACGTTCAACTCCGATACGATGAGCGTGCATCAGCACGGCGGCATATTCGGTGAGGCGGGTCTTGTCGTATTCCGCGCCGAACACGAGCTTGACGACCGGGGTCATCGGCGCGCGATCCTGAACGGTCAGGCCGTTGTCGGATAGCAGTTCGTCGAAACCTTCGGGGTCTGCCTCGGTCTCGAGGCTGAAGTCGTAGGCAAGGCCGACTGCGGCGTAGAGTGCCTTGCGGCTGCGGTCCTCGGTGTTCTGTGCCGCCTGGGCGAGTTCGCGCGCAGCAGCGAGGCAGTCGTAGAGGCCCTCCGGCGATTCCTCCGGCACCATGACCGGCTCGTCATCCTGGATTTCCTCGGAGACTTCCGCATCGACTGTAGCGACCGGTTCGGGCGCATCCTCGAGGATATCCTCGAGTTCGAAAATCTCGTCTTCGTTGTCGTCGTCTTCGGCGATTGCCTCGAACCCGAGCTCGTAGGCGTCGTCCTCGTCCTCGTCCTCGTCCTCATCCTCGTCTTCGCCCGCGGCATCGAAGCCGGGGGTGTCGACGGAAATTTCATGGCTGAGCTCGAATGCCTCGCTTTCGACCACTTCGGATGCGGCGAAGTCTTCGTCGATCTCATCCACGACCTCATACGGATCGGGCAAAGAGAAGGTAATGGTCGGCGGTTCCGGAACGAACTCCTGCGGAATGGCCGGACCATCGTCCATGGCGGACAGGTCAACGGCTTTCTTGGTCCGTTCGCCGCGGCTGACCAGCGAAGTGAGGCTGCTCGACACGTCTTCGTCCGCCAGCGGATCGACCACGTCGTCGACGTCCTCGTTCTCAAGGTCTTCCTCGTCGTCCCAGTCGGGCAGGCCATAGTCGGCAGCAGTCTTCAGGCCGCCGTCGAAATCATCGTCGCCCTCGTCCGAGAGCTCGTATCCCTCGTCGTCGCGCAGGCTGCCGATCGGATTGCCAAGCGCATCGACGCCGCGATGCGGTTTGATCGCTGCGTCTGAAACTTCCTCGACCGCGCCGAAAGCTGGTTCGGGCAGTGCAGAGAGCGAAGCGTCAGCAGCCCCAGCGATGCTGCCTAGCTCGAGCACGTCGGCATCGTCCTCTTCGCCCTCGGCTTCGTCATCGTCCCAGCCATCGGCATCGACGGCGGTCAGGGTTTCGGCAGTCTCGATGTGGTGCTCGTCGTCGGCAAGGTCGTCGTCGAAGTCGCCCAGGGCCTGACCGATCTGCAGCAGCAGTTCGTCGGCGGTCTGCTGGTCGACCATCTCCTTCCAGTTTATCACGCCGTAGATGTAGTCGATCGTCTCGTTGTCGCTCGAATAGGGCAGCAGGATGCCGCGATAGAGCACGGTCACACCGCGTTCGTTCACGAATTCCGCTTCGAAGCCGATCGCCGCCTGGTTGGCGAGAATCTGCATGTAGTGATCGGTGATGCGGCTGAGGACCGAACGGCTCGGAACGTCGGACAGCTTGCCCATGGCACCGGCTTCGCCGCATTCCTCGACGAGTTCGGAGCCGACGAACAGGACATCGGGATCCTCGATGCCGTCGACCAGGCCGAGGAGGACCGAATAGGGGCCGAAATCATCGAGCTTCTCCGGTTCGAGATCGTCGATATTGGGGTAGTTCAGGTCGCCGAGCAGGCTCGCCCAGTGGTTGTAGGCGCGCACCTGCATGCGCCGCTCGTCCTGCCCGACGGGCGAGGGCGGCGGATCGAGATCGGCATCCCCCTCATCGACGAAATCGTCGAAGGGTTCTTCTTCGTCATGCGTGCCGAAATAGCCGCCAAGCCTGTCCATTGGATTCCACTGCCCCCGAAAGAGTTGTGCTCATTCGGAAGAGGGTATGACCCCTGCGTGGTAAACATTGGGTTAAATACGTTTGCCAACTCTGCCCGGCGGGGGGGTCGGCGCATCAGAGCATGTAGCGCATGCGGATGGTAAGTGCCTGGTCCTCGCCACCGATATCGATGGCAGCATCGGAAAACTTCGGCGGGCCCATGCGCACTGCCGCATCACGCGAGAAACCGAAGCCTTCCTTGGGCATCATGCCCAGAGCCCGGTCGGCCTTGCCGTTGGAATTCTCGTCATGGAGCAGGGCGATCGCGTATCGGCCCGGTTTCACGCCGGTGAAGGTGAAGCTCACGCTACCCTCGTGCGCCTGGGCTGTCGCGCCATAGGCACCGGGCACGCCGCGGCACTTCGGGAAACTCTTCATATCGGCGGTCATGCAGGCGCGAACGATGCCCTTGGCGTTGCGCACCTCGGTAACCTTGACGGTAATCGTCGCCCCGTCGGCGGGCGTTGTTGCACCACCGAGCATGGCGGCCAGGGGCAGGGCCAGCAAGGCGGCGAAGCGGCTCAAATGTTCGCGCTCAGTCCGTGGTCGGTGCCACAGAGCCGGTCCCAGAAACGGAAATAGAGGCCGTAATTGCATCGATACTCTTCATGGTGACGCTGGTGATGGCTGGCCGTTATCAGCCATTCTCCCAACCGCGAATGAACGAGGCGGCGGGGAAACATCTCCCAGCCCATGTGGTTAGTGACGCCCATCACCGTCATGACCAACAGCACGAGGCCGAGCATGGCGACATGGATGGGTACGAGGAAAACAAGCGCCGGGATGACCACCGCGCCCGTAACTGCTTCCCACGGATGGAAGCTCATCGCGGCCCAGGCCGTCGGCGGGCGGCTGGCGTGGTGGACGGCATGGGCGATGCGGAACAGGCGCGGGCGGTGCATCCAGCGATGGGTCCAGTAGAACCAGGTGTCGTGCGCGAAGAGATAGATGAGCGGCGCCATCGGCAGGTACCAAACGGGGTAGTCGCTCCAACCGGTGTAGATCCGGGTCCAGCCATGCTCCTGCCAGCCCCAGGCGACGACACCCGCAGGGATGCCGTAGATGGCCGCCGAGGCGAGCGACCAGCTGATCTCGCGCCGGATCTGCGGGCCCAGTTTCGTGTGATAGCCGGGGCGGACATGCCGCGTTAGCAGGGCGAAGCCGCCGCTGGTCGCCAGATAGCGCACCGCGACGATGGCGGTCATGGCGAGTGCTGAAAAGGCGATCCCGGTCCACATTCCTGCGCCACCCTATGCCCGACGTGTGCAGATGCGAACAGGGGCGTTGCTATTCGGCAGTGCCCCAGGGCGCACAGTGTGGATCGATGGCAACGGTCATCCGGCGCAGCGCCGCGCGGGCGAGCCGTTCGACCTCGACCTTGCGGCGTGCAGCGGCAAGCGGGTGCAGTGGTGCGGGGCGCAGGATCTCGCCGTCGTAACCGTCGGCCACGATAATGCCGCAACAATCAGGGCGATAGTCGGGCCCCTCCAGCGGAGAACGATCGAGCCCCGGCGGCAGGCCCCAGTAGAAGCGGTCGCAAAAGTCGAGATAGTCGGGCCACTTGCCGTCACCCAGCAGGTCTCCTCGCTGGACCTTGATCTCGACGATGATGATCCGGCCCTTGGGGTCGACGCCCATGAGATCGGCGCGGCGACCGTTGCGCAGGGGCATTTCGGGAATGCACCAGATGTCGTTGCGGGCGAACAGCCGTGCAATGCCGCGCGACACGCTCGCCGCTGTTTCCGCCTGTGCCAATGCCGAATCCGTCATCCGGCGAAACTGGAACAGATGGCGAACGACGTCAACCGTCGATCGAACGTGAAAATCGGCTCAGTCGGTCTCGACGATGCTCAGGATGGCAGCGCGCGCGTGGTGGAATTCGCGCCACAGCGTCAGCGCGGCGGCGGTCGTGTCCTTGCCCTGCGCCGTGATCGCCAGAAGGGCGCGCAGCCCAGGCTGTATCACGGCGGAGAGATCGTCGATCCCGCGGGCGACCGCCTCGAAGGTGTAGCCGCCGGTTTCGGCAGCGCGCAAAGGCAGGGCGAGCACTTCGTCGGTTGGTTCCTCGCGACCCAACTGGGCAAGGTGGCCGACTGCGGCGGCGGCCTCGTGCACCGCTTCCCACTGGTTCGCCAATGTCGCCACATCCCCCAACAGGCGGGGCGACGCGGCAACCGGCGGCAACATGGTGGCCTGACTCAGGTCGAATTCGTGGGACATCGCGCTCATGCATGCGATGATTAACCCTGCATGCTTGCCAAATGGCTAACGCGCGAGGCCATGGCCCGCTCGCGATTTGCACTGGCGAGCCACCCCGCCCTTTGCTAAGCGCCCCGCTCGCCGAAAGGCTGCCCTCGCGGCTCCAGGCACCCGTAGCTCAGCTGGATAGAGCGCTGCCCTCCGAAGGCAGAGGCCACAGGTTCGAATCCTGTCGGGTGCGCCACCTTTGACATTTATGCCTCCTTGTTGAGCTGGTTATGGCCCTTGATGGCTAACCGATTGCGAAGGTTAGCCATTAGCTTCTCTGCAGCTGCGTCTGATAAGGTCTCTTGATTGGCTGCTGCAGTGTATCGGGCGACCTCGCTATCTGTCGTGTGGCCGGTCCATGATTTTATCTGCTGATTGCTACAGCCAGCCTCTGCAAAACGTCGAGCTGCCGCTTTTCGAAGTCCATGCGCGGTACATTCGGGTAGCCCAGCCTCATCGCACCATTGGCGTATTTTGTTACCGAAGCCTTTGCGGCTGTAGGGCTTCCCGTGTTCGCTCAATAGGAAAACCAGAGCGCCGCCCGGTGCGGCCATAATTGCCTCAGCTAGCGGCGGCAGGATCGGAAGTGAGACGGTGACGCCAGTTTTTTCCTGCGTGATCACAAGGCGTTTATGCTTGATGTGCTGTGGACCCATAACCCGCGCATCACCGCCTCGCTGACCTGTCCAGAGCATGAGGGCGAGCGCAAGCCGCGCCTTGCTTCCAAGCGGATGGCAAGCCTCATATTGTTCGATCTCCAGTTCCGTCCACGTATGGAAGCCGCCACCTTTTACTTCGTAGGGTCTCGTGGCAATTACCGGATTTGTTTGTGCCATGTCTTGCCGGATGGCGAACTGCATCAGTGCACTGAGGCGCTTGCGCAACATGTTCGCTGCTGTGCGGTACGGCAACATTTCGGCCATCATGTCCTCAACATGGCGTGCCTCAAGGTCACGAACCTTGGCGCTGCCGTATTTGACACGCCATCGTTCGATAACACCTCTGTATACCTCGCGCGTTCGGTCCGATGGGTTCAGGAAATCCGGTGAGCGGTAGTACCGCCCGATTAAGTCATCAAATGATCCCGGCGCTGCACGTCCTGCACCTGGCTCGATGGCAGGAGCGGCCAGGCCGCGTTTACAGGCTTCATATTCCTGACGGAAACCCTCAGTTCCTGGCGGATGCTTAAACAGGTATTGAGCGAACCCCTTCCGGCGGAAGCGGTAGCGCGGCTTTCCATGACGATCCCGATATTCGGAGGTCCATTTAGGAAGCCATCGCTTAGCCATGCGCTTTCCCGATCAGAGCATCAAAAGAGTTGTTGGCGGATTGCTCGCCTTCGCCAAATATGACCACGATCTCTCCCGTCGGACAAATCTTGCAGCTACTAGGCTGGAATCCGGCACTCTTTGCTGCAACCAGTGCTCTCTTGACGTCGCTTTGCTTGAAGGAAGAGGGCAGCGTCATTGGCCACTGCCTTTCATCGCACTTGGGCGACGAGATAGGTGTTCTGCCAGCCTGCACCCTAGATGCTCAAGATTGACCAGAGAAATCGTTGCGCCACGATTTTGATCCATCTTGGATAGGTCATCGATAGCAACTGCCGTGCCGCCAGCGCGCTCGATGAGAATGAATTTGCTCGATTGAGTTTTTCCGAAGGAGCTCTTGAGCCATGCAGCATGTGAAACATCGTTCACCCACGAGGAACGATGCTGAAGTGCGTGATGACGCAATGCGTCGCAGAATTGTTGTGCGATGTGCGAAACGCTCTTCGGCCCGAAACCATGATCGGCCAGTTCGGACAGCAAGAACAATTGGGCGACCGTCTTGAGGTCGAGTTTTCTGGTTTCATCCTTTGGGGCAAGATTGCGCCGCCGCAGGTCGCGCAGCGTCACGGGACTTAGGCCCGAGAGCTCTTGTAATTCGCTCGGCGTCCAAGTCATATGAGTGAAGATTTGCGGATGCTTCCGTTCCATTCCGTGGGATATACCACGCTTTCAAAGCGTGTCAATTACCACGGTGTCCACGCATTTCCTGCTCTCTTGTCATTATCCGGGCTTGGCTGCAGCCGAGCATCGCAGCAGGTCGGGCAAGCTCATTTGTGATTAGCAGATCGCTGGTAATGGCCCTTCAGGCTTCACTGCCTCCCCAATAGGCTGATTGCCGACTCATCTGAGGAAGCAAGGTCGACTTAGCTGCCATCGAAAGCTTCGCCAAATTCGGCATCAAGAGATATTAGAGAAGCTAGCGTCCCTAGCTCACTGCTGGCAAAGAGGGCATAGCGACCCTCCCTGTAAGCTTTTTCCATTGCTCATTGTCTATCAATGTTGAACGATAGACGCGAAGTCGAGAACACCCGGGCAATGATTTAATGGTTTCCTTTACGACGGGAACCAGAGAGGGGGCTAGCCAAGGGCTGAGGGTGATTCTCTTTATGGCATCTAGCCCAATTGGTATCGGATATGCTGAGCGCTCTACGGCTTCGTCGACATAAACTGCGCGATACTCGGCTTCGTCGCCATATGGCCAGCGTTTCATAAATGGTAGCCGTTCTAGGTCTACATCGTTCATCCTAATGGCATTGGAGACCAGCTCGTAGTCCACCATTCTATGCTGGATGCATTCTAGCCGGTTGAACGCAGAAAGTAGCTTCTGACTATCGAATTCCAAACAAACGCCATCCATTCCGTGGGAAAACACCTGCCAGTGGTGATAAGTTTCCTCTCGAACTGCGAAGCATATAGCCAGAAGGGCCTTGGCCCCCTTTAATCGCTTATACTCGGCCATGAAGAAGGCATCGTTCCTGTCGCTCCATGTGTCCGGGCTGAGTAGTGTAAGGGACTGGTGTCGCAGAATGTGCAATGCGGAGGCCAGATTGGTATAGCGACGAAAAGTTCGCTCGGTCATAAATGCGTCCCGGTTCCCTCTATTTCAGTGCGCTGCTTCAAAGCAAGAGAGCCAACCGGTAGGCGATGAAGGTTGGCAAGGGCTTCGCGCCGATTGCCGACATGGAGCTATTTCAGAAGCTTCATGAAGCATCCGACCCTGGCTTTGAAGCACTACCGATGGTCTATATCAAATCAAGGCGTCAGATCGCTAAAGAAGACCAAATCTTCCGTCGCTTGGGTTTCGCGTGAACACTGTAAGGTTAAGTCCAGCCAGCTCACTTTCGGGAGGGTGTTGATTCTCGACAATGATCACTTGGCTGCTGTCCTGATGGTGTGCCTTCAAGTAGCTGTAAAATCGCTCTTTTAGGTCGGTCCCTTGGAGCGCGACATCCTCATCTCCTTCGGGCTTAAAGTATGCAAGCAAAGGAGAATCTAACAAGAGAAAGCCCGGATGTGGCAACTCATGCTCCTGGCAATACTCAAGTAGGGCAATCGAAACGGCAGCGTGAGTTATCGCTCGAAGCCCTTTGCCCCGGCTGCCTCTTGGCTTTCCATCGATGATGAAATCACTCGCGCTCTTGTCGTAGTGGACACGGCAGTCCCCAGGAAAATTCCAAGCCTTGAGTATCTGCTCGAGCTTCTGGGAAAACTGATGCGCAACCACATCCGAGAAACCAACATCGACCTTCGCCTTCTCTGTTGGCCCTCCGTCGAGATCTGCGATATCTGCACGGCGCATTTGAAGCTTATCCAGTCGCTCGAAAAGCTTTAGTGACCCACGGACCATCTCCCGTTTCTCGATGATATCGGTAAACTTTGCTCGAGCTTCGTCGACTTCAGGAGCCAATGTCTGCCGGATTTGATTTTCCACTTCGTCCAATGCGCGCTCGAGCTTTTCCAACGATTGTGAGAGTCTGCCCCTCTCTTCCTCCAGGTCCGCTTCCGTGGCCTGAAGCTCGCTAGACAATTGTTCGATCTTTCCGATTTCTGCTGTAGCTGCCTCGACAATCACGGCGACATTGCCTTCGCACTCTTGATCTGCATGCTGACCACTAGGATCCGCACCGCACAACGGGCAGGATGCTCTTTCGATGTAGGCAAACAGGGATCCGCTCTCCTGGATCGCACGTAGGCGCTCAAGGTCTACCCCATAATGCTCACCCAGGAGTGCAAACCGAGCCTGCAGCTCGCCAATCTCAGCAAGCCGGTCATCGGTTGCGTTACGCTCGGCAATCAACTCTCTGCGCCGCGCCATTTGATCGTTGAAGTTTCTCTGTGCGTTCGCAACGCTCTCCTTGTGCTCGGTTGCAGACGTTTCAAGCCTTTGGAGCTGTTCTTTAAGTCCGCTTCGTTCTTCACCCATATCAGCAATATCGGATTCGAGATCCGCGATCAGCTCGTCCAACAAGTCCAGCTGCCCTGCGTGGTCTGGCTCATCGCCACCCGCGGCAACAACTCCAGAATCATCGACTCCGGTAAGCAGTAACTTGATGGTGGCTAGTTCGGCTGTTTTCAGGGTGAATTGCCCACCCCAGAAGGGTGATCCCTTTTGCTGGATCTCGCCCTCTTGTACTATGACGAGCCGTGCTAGGTTGCGAAAGCTGAGGCTATTTGTCGTGCCTTTAGCGCTGCTCTTTAGGATGCGCTTCCCAAGAAGACCTATTTTATTGAGCAAGAACCCCGAGAGATTGTCGATACGCTCGTGTGCATGAGATTGGCGAAGCTTTTCGGTACGTTCGCCTTCGTGCAAAGCGAAATCGCCGCCCGACATCGAGCGCTCAAGTGTCCAAGAGGTGCCATCGGTACAGGAAACTTCTAGCTCAATTGAACTATATCCCTCCCGTTCAGGGATTTCCTTGAGATCGGACCCACCAAGCATGAAGTCGACTGCTTCGGCCAGGAAGGATTTTCCAGTGTCTGAGGCACCGCAAATGACATTGACGCCCGAACTGAAGTCTAGCGATGCCTCCTTTGAAGGTCCGAAGAATCGAATCTTATCGAGCCTAAGGTAGCCGCTCATGAACCAAGTCCTGGAAGCTGCCTGGGTTGAAACTCGGTTGTCCACTTTTCGAAGAATCGCTGCGTGATGGCCCGCATAGCTTCAGAACTCTTGTCTCCAAATGCTTGGACTGCCCAGCGAGCTCGGGCTCGGAGCTCGATCAAATATGGCGCTGTCAACGCCTCCAAATAGGGGGCTGCCGCCTCTCCAGCGCGGAAATGGATCCCATCCGGATGCGCGACCCTTTCTACCAAGCCACGACTTGCCATGAGCAAGAGGCCCTTCTCGATTATCTCCCTGCGGACGAGCAACTCGCCGGCTCGCATCGGCAACGCAGCGTGAAGACTGGCTGGTCCACCAACATCTCCAGAATGTACGACAAGGTAATCAAGCTCAATCAGCTTCTGCAGATCGCAAGAATCTGGGTGAGCCGCCTCGAGGATTGATAGTGCGCGGACACCGGTCTCAAGAGGACTGTTAAATGGGCTCACAGTCTGACTCATCGGTTGAGGTCCACGTCAAGCGGTCTACGTTGGCTAATTGATGACAGATTCCCTGTCTGTCTTGGATCTTGGTCGCTGGAGCGAGGGGATTAGACGTCGACACAATCGACGCAGCTTGTGCCATTGTTGCTCTCATGCGCTCGAAACCAGATGAGTGACGCCCTGTGGCAATATCGATGACGCCCTGAAAAACCTCGTCCTGTAATGACGCGAAAGTTCCCTCAGGGACAGTGTCGCGAGAGAAATTTCTGAGGGCCTCCGCGCTATAAAAGCGTTCGCGTTGCCTGGCGAAGTCCAGCTTCAAGGGAGGATGTCGATCCAGCAAAGTAAAGTCTGGCACAAGTTCACCCAAGTGATCTCCATAAGCGTCGAGCAATTGACGTACATATCGGATTTCATCATCGCTTGGTTCTTTTGGAGGTTCTTCCGCTGCGGGGCGGGGCGGAAGGCCGACGCCAAAGCGCGCGGCATGGTAAGGTGTTTTCTCGTGTTGTGAGATTAGTTCCAATACCGACTTCGAACCGAAAATCGAAAAGTCGAAAGCCTCGAAATAATTGAGGAGATCGCCGTCGAGCAGCACGTCGCCTTTCGCGGTGAGTTTTTGTTTACACTGCTTGTCCCAAGCGTTCTTGACGCTCTCCTTAAGTTTTTCGGGGTTCAGCAGGAGTTTCGCGGCCGTAGTGCCGACGTCCTGACTTGCCACAAAGTAGTGCTTCCGAGGGACGCTAAATTCCTCCAGCCATGAGTAGTAAATGATCTTTGCAATCTCGATTTGGATGTCTGCCGGCCTTAGCGGGTGGCCGTATCGCTTGCATTGGAAGTTGTCCCAAGGATCCGCGAACCCGTCAGCTGTGGTAAAACAAGCGACATCCAGGCCCATGTCTCCGGAGCCGGCAAATCGCCGGACCATGGCATATTCTCGCTTTAGAGAGCTGGCCCACTCCTCGGTGAAAACTTCCCAGTCATCGGGGGAAAATATTCTGACGCGCGCAGCTTTAGGTATTGGCAAACCAGCTTGGACATGGTCGGCGGACGGAGTGTCAGCCACTCGCCTTGGTTGGATGTCTTTCAGGTCGCTATCGCTAACCAAATCCCTGCCCTACCTCACAAATTTCGAACGGCCTTAAAGCTTAGGCACCTTGAAGGAACAAGCATAAATTTCTGAAAAGTTGCGACTTACGCCGCCGCTACTGCTGCTTTGAACATAAACCCGAGAATAGTTGGCATTCTGGTGCGATTTCAAATTTACGTTCTTACAAGGCGGTTGAGAGCCTTCCCTCTGGGAACCGCCCTGCTCAGCAGGGCAAATACAGTTCAACAGTGGAAGGCTAAGACGGTAGTGCGCAAGAATACCGGCACCTTGGGTAATTTGAGCACCCAAGAAAGGGGCCGAATCTTCCATTCCTTTGGATGAGCACTCCGGAGCAGCCTTTTGTCGGGCAGCATTGCTGCGGATCTGGCACATCAAACAAGCCTTTTGGGTGCGCGCTTCGATGCCTAGATCGCAGCTCGCGGTATTTTGCCTTTTTGAATTCCCAAGGATGGACGTTGTTATCGTAGGCCCATATGCCTCGCCGATATCTTCGTGCATCTTCTAAGGCATCAAAGTAGCTGTCTTCCGGGCCATACCGTTCGAGGACCCACGCCCAGCCGTTTAGGACCATCTCCAGTTCTATGTTCCGCGTAACGATTGGTGAAGAGCACAGACTTCTGATTTTCGCCCCCACCGACTGCTGATCTTCGATGTCAAGCCTGGACCTTTCATCAGCGAGGTATGGCACACAAACGATGCGTCCATGCCTATCGACGATCTGGCCTGTATCCATCTTTGTTAGTATGACGAGTTCGAGCCAGCGATCGCCAATTAAGGAACTCAGGAAGTCCTTAGCCTCTTGTCCACCCGGCTGTTCCATTTCAGGGGCATCGATGAAGCCGAAGCGAACCGTCGCTTCGAATGTTACATTTCTCAGAGGGTGCCGGATCTGAGTCAGGAACCCGTCGCCGTCGAAGACCTTCAACACTGGCACCCTCAAGGTTTCAGCGCCGGGTTCTTCAAAAGCGAAAAGGTGCTCAGCTGGCATGGATCTCCTCTGACACGGAGGAGGGATAAAAATCGTCTTCGACTAAGGCTAACAAGTCATCGTGGATTTGAGGCCAAGGCCTGTCGAGATTGATTGTCGTAATGCGAACGCGGTTCCCAGCAATCTCATAATCCTCGCCAACTTCGTAGCCGACACTCGGATAGATCAGCATTCCATCAACACGCTTTCCTGGTTCGCGTATCCGAGCGTGATGGAGGTACGTGAATAGCTGATAAAGGTTTGAAGAGTTGATCTTTGGCGCGGCCTTGTCTCGCCCCTTGAGCGTCTCTTTGTAGTATTTCGCATCGGCTACAATTGTCCGGCTGGCTGAGCGCAGAATTATGTCCGTTTGCATTACCGGCAGCAAACTGCTCCCTGAGGGCGTCAGGCTCACAGCGTCCCACAGATACTGGTCTCTACTGACCGCGAAAGCCTTCTGCTCGTGAGCATAGAAGTTGCGGAGAAAGTCCTCGAAAACGGCGGACATTGTAGCTTCGTTTTCCAGGACATCGGCGAAACGTGCATCTGATCCATTTTCGTCCGGTAACGCCGATTGGAAGACAAACTCGCAAAGCTTCATCAGCATTGCGTAAGAGCGATCATTTCGAGAGATCTGGACACGTCGGAATGCGTTAGAGGATAGCCGAATGTCGCTTACTGCTTCGAGCCGGCGCACTAAGGTTCCAAGCTCGTGGCGGTACTCTTTCGTCACGCTTGAAGATCTCCCCAGCATCCGGGCGGTAGCTTTTACGATCTGGTTCTTCAGGATATCGGTTTGGAGTTCATCGAATTGGCACGCGGCTTCGCCGCGTAATAGCGTTTGGCGCTTAATGATTTCGTCCAGGAGAAGGCGTCCGCGTGGCCCCTTTAGATCTTCGTTGAGTGCGACGTAGCCGCGCGACAAGCCACGCCGGATGATCCTGTGAAGGTTGTCGATGAGCAGCTTTGCAAACAGGTTTTGGAGCTCAGGCGCGTCGTCTTTCCCAACCTCCACCATGTCGCCGCTAGGGAAGCTCTCCCAAGCGTAACAGAAGATATAGTAGAGGTTCCTGATCGGTATTGGCACGGTCAGTCAGCGAGAAGCTGCTCCACCCACTTGTTGGCCCTCTCTCTTTCGTCGAACCAATACTCCTCGAGGAGAGGCCTGATCTCTGTCTCGATCGTGAGGCGATACCAAGCTTTGGCATCATCTACCTGGCTAGTTGGCACGAAGAAGCTGTGCCCAATCCGATAACCGTCCCCAAGGTTGTGATGATCTGCGCCGATTACGTCGTTCAATTGGTTCATTCTGCCGACGATTTTGCCAATCAAGGCATCTGGCACCCCTGCCCTAACAAGATGAGCTTTGAAGCCAGAACTCGAGAATTGGGGCTCCATCGTCACGAAAGCGAACCGCCGGCGCAGCGCGTAGTCCACAAGAGACAGCGACCTATCCGCTGTGTTCATCATCCCAATTAGGAAGACGTTGTCCGGGATGTAAAATCGGGGCTCTCCCTTATGGGCATATGTAAGTTGAACCGCCCACTCAGGTGATCGCTTGTCGGCTTCCATAAGAAGCATGAGCTCGCCGAAAATTTTAGATAGATTCCCGCGGTTTATCTCGTCGATGATGAAAACGAAGGTTCGATCAGGCTGTCTAAGTGCATCCGAACAGAACCTATGGAAACTACCATTGTAACGGGCGAAGCCCCCAGCACCGTCGGGGCGATAACCTTGGACAAAATCCTCATAGCCGTAGGATTGGTGGAATTGGACCGCCTCAACGCGTTTAGTGTCCTTGGCTCCAATGAGAGTGTAGGCAAGCCGCCGGGCTATGAATGACTTGCCGACCCCTGGCGCCCCCTGAAGGACAAGATTTTTCTTCAGCTTCCAAGTCGACAGAATGCGCTCAAATTCGCTTTGGGGCATGAAGAGGCCGTCCATTGCTTCGACCAGCGTGAACGGCTCAAGGTCTGCGTCCTCGTCCTCTACCTCAGTTTCGAACATGTCGCCCACCGTCTCTCTCTCGGCAATTTCGTCGTACGTCCGCATGAGTGCGTCCAATGCGGCTGTAATCGTTCGGTCATCGGGGAGGGCGTCGACGTCAAATTTCATGTAGGCGACTGTTCCACGTTCGTAGTTCTTGGCCAGTCGGCCATCGCACTTGAGGTCGACGTCGTTTCCGAGCGTGAATCCATGTGCGGCCAAATCACCTGCCTGAGCTCGATACTTTGCAGCAAGCTCTTGAAGGATTCGGGCGCCTTCGGTCGGTCCATTTTGATCGATAACACGGGTCACGCCTTGAGCCAGCGTGAGATACACAGACTGCAAATCCTGTGAGATTAGGAATACGCAATAGACGCCTTCTTGGGTCGTCGATGTAACGTTTGTATTGAGGATCGATACCCAAGGAACGCGGGCCCACACACCCTTGCCGGGGCTCCAGCCAACCGTAAAGTGAGGGCGTCTCTTGATCGGCGGACATGCGCCAAGCCACTCTCTGAGATCGCTGGCAGCTTCCCACAACGGCTTGGAAACTTGAAACGGACCGCTACGAGCAGTGTCAAACTCTAGGATCAAATTTTCAAATCGATCGGCGAACTCACGTGTGGCGCTCTCTGTCGCGGACACGCGATTGGCTCCTGGACGAATGGACTCCATCAGCGGGCGGAAGATCTCAGCCATTTCGGTTATCTCGACCTCCAGATCACTGCCATCTACTTCGTTTTCGAGCAGATAGCGCGACACTGCACCGCCCGCCTCTGACTTGCCCTGCTCAGACTTCAGAAAGCCAAGCCACGCATGGAAGCTCTCAAAGTCATTCTCGTTCGGGGTCTCGCGGGTCTTCGTGCGGTAAAACCAAGCGCCCGATTCCGTTAGCTGGTCGCCAATTTGGGAAGCGAGAGGGCTTTCGGGATTTGGCAGGAGGTCGAAAATCTTAGGAGCGGCAGCTCGTACCTCATCCTTGATCGCGGCGTTTGAAAACCCACTGGGGTGCGTCGATGGGGCAAAGCCAAATTCAATTCCTCGACTCGATGCTATCATGAAAAGCTGAGGACTGCCGGCGAACGGTTTGGCGTTCGACTTCCGGTAGATACCGAACCATAGGTCCTTAGGGATTGCTCCTCGGACACCACTCTTGAGATGAAATCCGGAAGTAAGACGAATTTCGTAGTCATCTGAGCCTAGGACGCGAATGACTGCCTTTGCGAAATTCCCAAGAGCGGCATGAACACTGACATGTGCGGCTCGTTCTTCCGGATCGAGATCTGCATAGCGCAGCCCTCTGTAGGATTTCTGACGCGCCTCCTTTAGTAGCTTAATATCGCGAGAGGTAATCGTCGTGGCACCGTCACCCGCGGAGCGGGACTTACCTTCCCGATAGTTCCTGTAGTAGTTTATCGTTGTACGGTAATTGCTGAGGTCTCTTAGCAAATCACTCTTCAGATCAAGCTTGGATGGGTTGGGTTTGCCGACCGCCTTGTCCTGTGCGGAGTATTGTAGCCTTTCCATGACGCCATCGAGGCGATCCTGATCATACAATTCGTCAAGATTGCCATAGGCGGATTGAAGCTGACGAATCTCAAACAACTTCGTGTTGACCGTATTGGGCGCATAGTTTTGCTCAAGCCATGTGCGGAAGCCTTCTTCACTCATGGTACGCGTCCATGTCCTTGATTGATCGATCCTAATTTTCGAATTGAACAGTTCGGATCGTCAAGGTCAATGCGAAGTTCAATCTTTGGATTTTATGTGTGCGAACGAATTGAGAGCAATCACCACCAAGAATCAGCATGTGCGCAGGTCGGCTGGAGCAGGCGCCACCAATACGACTTCATTGGAGCATTGGCCCTGCACTCGCAGTCTGATCAGGCCTCGGGGAAACGCTCTTCATTTTCGGCCGTCTTGGCAATGGCCGCTTCAATGGGATCTATACCGAGTTCGCCAGCCAACAATGTTAGGTAGATAAGAACATCGGCAATTTCGCTCGCGGCCTCGGCGACGAAACTTGGGTCCTTGGCAACGGATTGGATATCTGCATCCGACTTCCATTGGAATAACTCGAGCAACTCTGCGCTTTCGATAGATACCGACATGGCGAGATCTTTTGGCGTATGAAACCGCCGCCAACTTCTCCGGTCTCGAAAGTCGATGAGCAAGCGATGGAGCTTGCCTAAGTCGCCATCCTGCATTGCCTTTGCCCTACAACAGTACCGATCGAAGATCCCTTTCAACCCTTGGCGATCTTGCGTGAAAAACCAAGGAGTTTGCGAAATTACCTGGTGACATTCACTCTTCCCCGCCGCCATCCGCATTATCGAAAAATCGAAACGTTGGCTTTCGACGCATCCACCTTCTAGGATTGAGAAATCCTGGCTTGTCGACTGTAATCGTTCCAAGTTGTGTATTGCCGACCGATGCTTGGATGAAGGAAGCGGCGATCGCGATAACTTCCAGGTGCACCCCATCTATCACCTCCGAGCTTTTCGGCTCCAAGATCAGATAGAGCTCTGAATTTCCGCGACCATCTTCAGGTCCGCCATAGCGCATAAATTGTGATGCCCCATCCAGGTCTCCGTAGAATTTCGGGCGCCTCAGATCAAAATGATTACCGCCGAGCTTGTTTGCGACATATCGAAGGATCTCTTCGGTGGTGAACCATCTACTCTTGTAGAGCAGCCTCTTCTGTCGAATGAATGATCTTCCATCCAAGTGAACCAATCGCATAGGAAGTAGCGGAAATATGTCGTTTTCTTCAGGCGCAAGCGGAGAGTGGTGAATCCCTTCGATCGGGAAACCATTCATCATAACGCCGGCAGTAACGAAGAAATCTATCGTTCCCGTATTGGCAACGCGCTCGACGATTGGAGCGGTGTCTGACACTGGGAATTTTATCGGCTCGATCAATTCACGGCTAATACGCTCGAGATCCCCATCAACTAACCACCGGCGAAGAATTGTGGATGCTGCTCGAATATTTGCCTCAGGGACTGGGGCATTGTGCTTGAAGGTAAGGTCGAAGAGCAATTTCACATCGCCGTGCAAGAGTCTCAGGAGCTCTAAGAACTCATCTGGCTTCCCGCTCGACATGACTGCCTTAGCTTCCTCTATCACGGCGGCCACACCACCAACTCGTAGGCGCAAATCAGCCACGTACCATAGGATGCCTCTATCAAGGCGAACAAGAATCTGAAAAGCTTTGGCCGGGTTTTAAATTCGCCTTATTCTGGAAGCAGAATAACAGGAGCCTGCTTCCACGCAGTTAGTATGCCGGCTTGATCGATACCTGTCCCCCTTCTCAATCTGGTTTTGGAAGCTTCTCGGTGAACCCGTTGAAAAAGTCGTCGACCCAGATTTCGGTCTCGATTTCAAACTCGACGCGCTTGTGCTTGGAGGGCCTCCAGAGAGGTTTCTGGGCTACCCAATTCTGACGATACGAAACGAGCTCCTCCAGCGCCTCATCCCATGAGAGGCCGGGGCCCTTCATGAGGAGTCGTCGAAATAGTTCTCGCCTGAAATTGTTCTTTGATTGGTGGCTGGGCGTAAATCGAACTTGAGGCTCGCCATCTCGGAACACGATGCGTACCCAATAACCAAGGTATGCGAATCCCTCCCTAGCATCGCGTATGTTTATATGTTTGAAATGTATCGGCCCGCCGTTGAGATTAACAAACCGCTTCTCAAGGGCTCGTGCAACTTCCTTTGCCTCTGGCTGGGTGCGAACGCCTATGACCCCGTCATCCACGTAGGTCACTATACCCAGGTCTCCGCTGAGTTGACGGAGTTCACGTCCGAGAAGCGCGTTCGCTAGAATGCCAGAAGACATTGCTCCCTGCGGCATGCCACGGCGGGCCGGATCACATTTTCCTCCGAGGGTTAACTTTGTGATGTTGTTAACGCTCCGAGTGAGTGTCGCTTCACGGTTAAAGTACACGACGCTCTTGAGTACCTCTTTGGGCAGTCTGAACCCTTCGAGGTGCTTTGGCCTCACGGACGAGAAAAAGTCGGCGAAATCGAAGACGACGAACCAAGACCGTCCTTCTTCGATGATTAGCCGTTCAATTTCGAGCATGGCGGCATTGGCGCCCTTGCTCTCGAGGTTGAATTCGTAGGGGCTCACGATCCTGCGCGCTTGAAGCAGCATTGCGAGCGTTTTCTGGGCGGCCCTCGTCCTTTGTCCTGGAGACGTAATGACACGCTTCTTGCCATTGGATTTTCTGATCGCGTGGACCTTGCAAGCGTCAGGTCGCTCTCCGCTCAATGGGTTTAGTTTGATCATCCTTTCAAAGTCTGGCCAAGCGATCGGCGTCATGGGTTCTGCTGTCCCGCGGTGGCGAGTAACTTGAAAGAGGGTCCCGCAAAGGCGAGCGGGGAAACTTCTAAGAATTCTTGCCTCCAAGCGAGAAGCGCGCGCCTCGTCATCTCTGCGACTTTCCCTCTCCACCTTCCTGAGGTCTTTCGCATGGCGGGCGACTTGTCTCTGCAAGAAGGTGGTCAGGTCGCGATCCCATTCAGAAGCGCGAGCCAGCCGAAATAGCGAACGTTCGCAAACTGACTTGTATCGTTCGATGGCAGGTAAGCCGGACATGGCGCCTCTATTTCATGAAATTCTTGGCCCGTTGCACGTCCAGCTCTGCGAAGCGTGCCAACAATGCCTATGCTAGACGATTGCATTGAGTTGCATTGAGTTACACCGAGGCGGGTAAGCCGCTCCCCAGGATCAGCGCTGCGGCGCGAAGCCGAATGCGCGGGTCATCATCCTCGAGCATCTCGATGAGGGCCGCCACCGCCCTAGTGGTGGAAGCTTGCAGGAGATGAAGAGCTTCACCCCAGGCTCGCCCGCTTAAGGCTTTGATAGCAACAGACCACTCAGGCCGAGTTTTCCAGTTTGCAAGTGTTGACGTGGCAATGCCGAGTTCGGCGCAAATCTCAGAGTCTTTGCGCCCATGCAGATATGCAAGGGTGGCAGCCCTAGCGATTCTTGCCCTCAGGGCTTCCGATTTGGCTTTCTGTCCAGACATCTCGATTTCTCCAGAAAACTACAATTTGCTGGACCGACCACGGACGAGTTCAATTGATTGGCTGTCTATGAATGCATCGAGCTCTGAAATTTTGTAGCGAGCTTGACGGCCGATTTTGTGGAACGCGGGGCCTTTGCCCAGCATGGCCCACCGAGCTAGGGTTGAGAAGCTTATCCCAAGGTAGTGCGCTGCTTCTTCGCGGTTGAGCAGGGGCGAGTAGAGGGCGTTTGCCATTTGGACACCTATGAGCAGAGTGGTGAATGTGCATTCGCACATGCATGTTGGGTGAGAGACGGCGTCACAGAGGCCGCAAACGGCAATTGCCATCGATTGCCGGCGATGAGTTCGGCATCTTTCATTGCTCTTCGAGAATGTGATTGGTTCGTCAGGCGCGAAGGGAGAAGGGATAGCCTCGCTAAGTCGAGGTTAGCCAAAAAGCTCGGGACGCCCCAGAACTCCGTTACGAAGTCTAGGGGGGGTAGCCATCTAATGCGTCTGAATTGTAGGAAGTGTTGAACCCCTGTCGGGTGCGCCACGCGGTTGGCACTGCCAGAGAAATTCCTAGATAAGCCGGCACCGCACAGGCTAAGGCTTGGGCCGACCATGGACCTCACGATTTACCGTTTCGACCAGCTGCAGATGAACGCCTTCGGCGGCGAGGGCGAGCGCATGCCTGCGCGTGCCGTCGGAAGGGCAAGGGTTGTGCGGCCGCGGATCGGGGTCATCTACAATCCCCGCAGCCACCGCAACCGCGGGCAGGACCTCGATTGCACGCAGGGCGCGGACATTACCGTCGCCCAGCCCAAGCGGCGCGAGGACATAGCCACCGCTCTTGCCGAATTCGCCGAGCGTGGCATCGATTATCTCATCATCAACGGCGGCGACGGGACGGTGCGCGATGTGCTGACCATGGGCCAGGGCGTGTTCGGGGCGAACTGGCCGGCGCTCGCCATCCTGCCCAAGGGCAAGACCAATGCGCTGAATGTCGACCTTGGCGCTCCCGCGGGATGGAACCTTGCGGATGCGATCGCCGCCTATGGCGATGGCAAGCGCATCGTTCGCCGTCCGCTCGAGGTGGTTCGCGAGGGTGCTGGCGAGCCGCCGATGATCGGCTTCATCTTCGGCGCCGGCGGTTTCACGCTGGGCGTGGAGACGGGACAGGATGCGCACAAGCTCGGCTTCTTCAACAGCCTCGCGGTTGGCGTGTCGGGTGCATGGGGCCTCGCGCAGGCGCTGTTCGGCAGTGACGAAAACAAGTGGCGTCGCGGGACCGGCATGGTGCTCGAATACCTGCCCTCGCACGAACCGGTGCCGCGCTCGCGGCATGGCAATCAGCAGCGCAGGGCGTTCCTGCTGTCGTCGACCCTGCGCAAGATGCCGGGCGGCATCCAGCTTTTCGGGCCCGAGCGTGACGGGCTGAAACTGTGCCTGCTCGACAAGCCGCTGCGCCGGATCATCGTGTCCGCCCCTGCGATCCTTTTCGGGTGGCGACCGGCCTGGCTGGGCGAAGCAGGCTTCCACCAGCTGGACGCGGAAGCGTTCTCGGTCGACATCGACGAGGCGGTGATCCTCGATGGCGAGGCCTTCCCGCCGGGCCGCTACATCATCGGGCAAGGTCCGGACCTGACCTTCGTCACCCCGTGAGCGAAACGCTCGGCCAGCGCGTGCGCGCTTCGCTGGCGCGTGAAATCCGTCCCGAAGTCGCCGCCTATGCCCGCATGCTGGGCGAGGAGGCGAGCGCGCTCGGCGTGCTGTTTTACGGTTCGAACCTGCGCACCGGATCGCTCGAGGGGGTGCTCGATTTCTATGTCCTGCTGCCCGGTCCGCAGCGCGAGCGCGTGTGGCCGCTCGTGAGCTATCGCGAATGGGAGTACGGCGGCGAGGTCCTGCGAGCCAAGATCGCGACCATGTCGCTCGAGCAGTTTGCGGCAGCAGCCACGGGCAAGTCGCGCGACACGACGATATGGGCGCGTTTCGTCCAGCCCAGCGCGCTTATCTGGGTGCGGGACGAGGCTGCGCGGGAAGCGATCGCCGATGCGGTGACCGGAGCGGCGCGGACTGCTGCAAGGCTCGCCGCGGCCTTGGGTCCGGAAACCGGCGAGGCCGGGGACTACTGGCGGGCGCTTTTCAGGGCGACCTACCGCGCGGAGTTCCGGGTCGAGAAGCCCGGGCGCGAGGATTCGATTCTATCGGTCAATCGCGAGCATTTCGACGGACTGCTGCCCACTGCATGGCAGGCCGAGGGCATCGAGTTCGCAAGCGAGGGTACGAAATTGCGGCCGGAATTGCCGGAGGAAGGACGCCGTTCGATACTGAAATGGTGGAACAGCCGTGCGCGCCTCGGCAAGCCGCTCAATGTGCTGCGGCTGGCCAAGGCGACGACGACCTTCGACGGCGCTGCCGACTATGCCGCGTGGAAGCTCCACCGGCATACCGGCATCGAACTGGAGGTCACGCCGTTCCGCGCCCGCCATCCGCTGCTTGCGATGCCGGGCGCCCTGGTGGAATTCCTAAGAAAGCGTCGCGCTCAGCGGTAGCGCATCTCGATGGTGATCGAGCGCACGCCCGGGCCGACGTCGAAAGCGGCCTTCTTATAGTTCGGCTTGCCCAGATTGAAGACGCTGACGCTCGGGTCGTTCGACATGGCGCCGCCATCGCCGAAGATGTCGGTCTTGCCGTTGCCGTTCAGATCGTGCCTTGCGGCGATGCCATAGGACCCGGGTCCGGGGACGGGAACGCAGAAGGTCATGCTGCCGGCTTTTGCCGGTGCCTCCATGCGATTGATCCACTTGCCCTTCTCGAGCCAGTCCTGCTTGGTGGCGCGGTAGCTCTGCACGCGGATGGTGCCGCGCGATTCCTTGATGTCGGTGATAGTGACGCGCACGGCGGAGCCGGCACCCGCGCTGCAGTTCGCGGGATTGTTGGAAATCTTGTCGCGGTACTGGGCCTGGACCGGAACGGCGATTGCCGTGGCGGCCAGGGCAGCGCCGGCCATGCCGGCAAGGGCGAGTTTCGTCTTGGTCATTTCGATCCCTGTTGCTTCATTCACATGGCCGCAGACATCGCGGCCAAGGCCGAACCACGGCCTTCTTCACCTGGCTTTTTAGCATTTGGCACTGAATTGCGGCTGAATTTGCCCGCCAAGTGCCGTTCATGCTTCCTGCAGCCGCCCGTCGCGCACATGGAAACGCAGGCTCGCCACGTCAACCAGCGCACCGCGATGACCAATGATGAGGACGGTGCACGAACCCGCGAGGGCAGCCACAGCTCCGGCGATGAGGCGCTCGCTCTCCCGATCGACCGCGCTGGTTGCCTCGTCGAGGATCAGGAGGTCGGGCTCGCGCAGCAATGCGCGGGCAAGGGCGATCCTCTGCCGCTCGCCGCCCGACAGGTTTCGCCCCCCTTCTCCCAGCTGGTAATCGAGGCCATCGGGCAGGTCTGCCACGAAGCGCGCTGCCGCCCGATCCAGTGCGCGTTCGCACTCCGCGTCGCTGGCATCGGGCTTCGCCCAGAGCAGGTTGGATCTCACGGTACCGGTGAACAGGACCGGCTCCTGCTGGACGTAAGCGACCCGCGCCCGCCAGCCATGCCTCTGGGCCGGTGAAAATCCGTGCCCATCGAGAAGCATCTGGCCTGAGTCAGGAGAAATCAGGCCACCGAGGAGATCCGCAAGCGTGCTCTTGCCCGCGCCCGAGGGACCCTCGACGGCTGCGATGCTGCCACGTGGGATCGAGAGCGTGACACCATCGAGCGCCGCGCGGCCTCCAGCGTGCGAGACGCTGGCCGAGGACAAGGCAATGCTTTCCCGCATCGGCGGACAGGCCTCGGCAGGCATCTCGGCAACAGCCTCGACGCCGGCGATGAGGTCCTGCGCCTCCGCAATGGCAGGTGCGGCGTGGTTCCATCCCTGCCAACCTTCCTGCAAGGCTTCGACCAGGGGAATGCCGCGCACGGCAATTGCTGCGAAGGCGATGAGGTGGGCCGGCCGCACACCCCAGCGCTCGACCGCCAGCCAGAGGAAGATCGCCAGGAGGATTGCTGCTGCCACTTGCAACACCGAGCGCACGAAGGCCGACTGGCGAAGATACTGCCGCTCCGCTCTGCGCAGGTCGGAGAAGGCCACACTGACACGGACTGCCTCGTCAGCCTCCCTGCCATAGCTCTTCACGATGCGGAGGTTGGACAAGGTCTCCTCAAGCCTCAGGTAGACTTGCTCGTAACGTACCGAAAGCGCCTCGCCGAGCGAGCGCGCCGTACGCCGCGTTCCAGCGAAGAGAGCAACGGCCAGCGCTGCGGCAACAAGCATGGAAAGCGCGAAGGGTGGCGACAGAAACAGCCCGGCTAACAGCAGGGCGAGCAGGGCAACGAGACTGCGGACGAACGCCGTGGCATGGCCCACCGCCTCGCCGGCGCGGTCGACCGAAGTGATCAGCAACGCGCGATTGGCGCTCTGGCGCATACCCGAAAGGGCACGCCATTCCGCTCCGAGCAAGGCTCTAACGGCCTCACTGCGGAGACCATCGACGAGGCGCACCTGGAGGTCGAAGGCGGCAAGCCCGCGCCACGCATCGACAAGGGCTCTTAGCGTTACCAGTCCCACGAAAATCGCCAGCAGAACGCCAAGCGACCAGTCGGGGAAGCCAGGAATGAGGTTCTCGCCTCCGCCGAGCGATGCCAGCAACGGGACGATAAGGACCAGGCCGAAGCCCTCGGTCGCGGCTGCAATTGCGGCCAGCACGATGAAGCCCGCGACACGTTTGCCACCGGCGTAGGACAGGAGCGAGCGCAGGAACGGGTTCATGTCGTATCCCGTCTGCCCGCGCTCGCCCGGCGCTGTCAAAACTCGTTCCTTCCCTCGACCGTCCCGATAAAGCGCACGGCCATCAGCGCGCGCGGCAAGGCGGTGCGTAGCGGCCAGTCATGTTCGATCGTGAAGTCGGGTGCTTCGGGCCAAGTGTCGAGCATGCCGATCAACCTTTCGAGATCGAGGTTCTCGGCCAGCCAGCCATGGTCCCTTGCGGAATCAAACGCTGCGCGCATCGCCTCCCTCTCGCGCGACATGCGCACGTGCCAGTCGACATTGTGTTGCCCGTGGAGGATGTTGGTACGGATACCCTCTGGGACCCGGCCGCGTCCCATCAGGCGGGCAAGGCGCCGGTCGGTCCCATCCCAAGCATAGGCGCGCAGCGGGAGCGAGAGACAGAACTCGGCCAGAGGACGATAGGCGCAGACGTCGCGTTTGCGGATGCGGTAGAGTTGTTCGAACGCCAGGTCGACGTCGCGCGCCGGACCGTCCGCGTCCTGCCATTCGCGCTCGATCATCGCCCAGCGGGTGAGATCGTAGGTGAAGTCTTCGAGCGCGGCCTCAGTACCCCTTGCCGCTGCCTGCCGTCTCTGCCTCTCCCACCCTCTCGAGGATAGAGGTGACAACAATGCTGCGAAGTCACGCCGGGCGGGATGGACGAGGGCGCGAAGGACGCTGCGCAACCAGCGCGGCGCGCGCGGGAGAAGGCTCAAGGCGATGAGCTTGCGGAGCAGAGACCGGGGATCGCCGCTTCTCGCTTCGAGCAATCGCTGCAATTGCCGCAGCCGTCCCGGACGGACGTATTCGGTATAGGCCTCCAGCCCTTCATTGCTGAAAGTGAGGTTGCCGAAATCTGCCACCAGAAGGGTGTCGCATCCCAGTTCGCGCGCCTTGGCGTAGACATCGTGGTACATGCCAACGTTCGACAGGCCCTGCGCAAACACGCCCGATGCAGCGTACATTTCCTTTGCCCGGCGGTCGAATGCCCCGGGGTGGCGGTCGGCAATATGCCAATCGAGTGCCGGGTTGCTTTCAACGAATTCCCTCACGAGGCCTGTCTCGTCGCCCATGGTGCCGGGCGGCGTTTCGCCCTGCCACTCCTCGTCCGGGGCAAACGTAATGGCCGTCAGAGTCTCCCCTTGCGGAAGTCTGTCGAGCAGGGCGCGTGCGACGAGCGGGGAATCGAGGCCACCCGAAAGCGCCAGGGCGGGTTTCGCTGCCCAGGCCAGCGCCTTGCCGGCCGCTTCGTCCAGCAAGACGATGGCCTTCGCAACGGCGGCATCCTCGTCGAATTCGTTGTCCGGCGCCGGAGCGGGAGGCGAATACCAGCGGTGGGTTTCCCGTCCGCTGGGCGTGAGCGAAACGATCGCGCCCAAAGGGACCATACCGATGCCGCGGTACCATGCCGCCTCGTCGCCAGAGCGCCAGTCGAGTGCGAGTTCGTCGATAATGCGTTCGTAGTCGAGCTCGCGCGGCGCTCCTGCGGCGAACAGCACGCGGAGAAGGGGCGAGGCGACCGCGCGGTTCGCGTCGCGGTGATAGTAGAGTGGCGGCGCTTCCCAAGGGGACCTGCTCAGCCTCAGGCAGCCGTCCGGCAATACCAGAACCGCAGCATAGCAGCCGATGACCCGGGCATCGGCATCGCTTCCCCACCTTGCGACTGCTGCAGCATAGAGAGCCGCAGGGTCGTCCGCAGCCACCTGCAGCGTCCCGGCCAGTTCCGCGGCGTTGTCTATCCACCCGCAGAAGGCCGAGCCTGTCGCGTAACTTGTGGCGATGCAGTCGCGAGGCCCTGCGCCGAGGCAAAACCCGGCTGCCGAGCGGACTTCGACGCCCGTGTCATCATAGAGCGCGAGGCTGGCCCTGATGGCCTGGGCGGGCGGCTCTTCCGCGCCGCCCCAGCGGCTCCACGCAGCGATCATGATCTCGGGAGCCGGAAAGCGTGATCAGGATTTCTTGGAATTGGCGGCCTGGTTGTTGGGGAAATTGCGCACGGCGATGTCGCGGATCGACCCGACCTTGTCGAGCCGCGGTTTGCTCCATGCCGGCTTCGCATTGCTGCCGCTCTTTTGCTCTTCCGTCATAGCATCGCGCCCTTCACTGGTTGGCGGTACATTAGCAAATCACTGCAGGCACAGGAAGTCATACCAATTCGACCAATGCAGCCCGTTCGAGGTCGGAGAGTAGCTCATGGATATCGTCTGCGATCAGGCGCACATCTCCGTCATGGGCAATCGCCATGCTTTCGGCGATGAGCGCAGCATCCGATACGCCGTCGATCGCATGCCAGACGGTGCGGGCCGTGCCCGACAGCGAGAACAGGAAACCGCCGTCGAGATCGACAATCAGAGTCTCGTCATCGACCTCGGTCGCGACGAAGTTCGCGGTCAGCTTGCGGGGAATCGCCATGCCATGGGCCTAGCCCCTCGGCGCCATGTGGAAAAGGCGGCGCGGCGCGCTTGTTAACCGTCCTTTCGCGCGCGTAGGGCTGGGCAAGGCTAAGGCGACAGGGCCCCCGCGCAGATGACTCCACTGATTTCCCCTTCCATCCTCTCGGCCGATTTCGCACGGCTGGGCGAAGAAGTGCGGGCGATCGACGAGGCCGGGGCCGACTGGATCCATGTCGATGTCATGGATGGGCATTTCGTGCCCAATATCACCATCGGTCCGGCAGTGGTGAAGGCGCTGCGCCCGCACACCGACAAGCCCTTCGACGTGCACCTGATGATCGCCCCGATCGACCCCTATCTCGAGGCCTTTGCCGAGGCGGGCGCGGACATCATCACCGTCCATCCCGAGGCGGGGCCGCACATCCACCGCACGGTCCAGGCGATCAAGGCGCTGGGCAAGAAGGCGGGCGTGGTGCTCAATCCGGGCACGCCGGCAAAGATGCTCGACTACCTCATCGACGAGATCGATCTTGTCCTGGTGATGAGCGTCAATCCCGGCTTCGGCGGGCAGAGCTTCATCTCCAGCCAGCTGCGCAAGGTCGAGGCGATCCGTAAGATGATCGAGAAGAGCGGGCGGCCTATCCATCTCGAGGTCGATGGCGGGGTCAATGTCGAAACCGCGCGCCTGTGCGTCGATGCGGGGGCGGACGTGCTCGTGGCGGGATCGGCGACATTCAAGGGCGGACCGGCAAATTACGCGGCCAACATCGCCGCGCTGAAAGGCGGACAGTGAACGACATGGCGCGCACCCTCCTCCGCGAGGCGAAGGGTGCCTCGCCTGCTGCAGCTTCCCCGGCGCTCCCGCTGGGCGCTGCGGATGAGCCCCTGGTCGTCACCCGCACCGACGAAACGCTGGCCGATGCCGTACCGCTCGAACCTGCCCGCTCTCTTGTAATTTCCGATTTCCAGCCGCCGCACGCAGGGCCGGTCGACAGCATGCTGCGCTGGGCTTACCGCCTCGGCATACCCGGCTCGGTGCTGGCCTCGCCACTGCGCAAGCCCGTTGCCCCGCGCCTGCTCGGCACGGTGGCAAGCGCGCTCAACGGAGATCGGGCGTCGGGAATGGCCCTGCGTGCGGGCCAGTTCCTTGTCCACGGGCTAAAAGCGCCTATCGACAAAGTCGATTTCGCCAGCAGCGCGCCGCTCACGCCCCCCTTCCTGCGCGCCGTGCACGGTTTCACCTGGCTGCGCGACCTTGCCGCCAGCGGCCCGCGCGAGGAATGCTCCGGCATCGGCGAGAAGCTGCTCAAGAAATGGCTCGCCGCTAACCCCGAGCCGGCCAAGGGTGCCGCCTGGACCGTCGAACATGCAGGCCTTCGCCTGCTCGCATGGCTCACCCATGCGCCGTTGATCCTATCGGGCGATGCCAAGCTGCGCGCCCGCGCGCTGGAGCAATTCGAAGCGACTGCCCGCTGGCTTGACCGGCAGGTTGCCCGGGCCGAGGACCGGCTGGGCCAAGTCGCTGGGTGGTGCGCCATCGTGGCTGCAGGGCTGCTGCTGCCCGATGGTCGTCCGCGTCGTCTCTATGGCGAGGCGGGCCTTCTGCGCGCGCTAGGCGAACTGGTCAGCGACGATGGCGGCGTTCTCTCGCGCAGCCCGCTGGCGCAGATGGAAGCCATCGCCCTGCTGGTCGATCTCAAGGCTTGCTATGCCGCAGTGAACCGCGACCCGCCGCAGGCGCTCGACACGATGATCGGCCTGCTCGTGCCGCCGCTCCTCACCTTGCGCATGGGCGACCGCGCGCTTGGCAGCTGGCAGGGTTCGGGCGCCACATCGGCCGCGCGCCTCGACGCGCTGGTCTCGGCAAGCGGGGTGCGCGCACGCCCGGCCAAGGACATGCGCCACTGGGGCTACCAGCGCGTCGATGCCGGCAAGGCCGTTTTGGTCCTCGATGCCGCGCCACCACCTCGTGCCCGCCACGCGCGTTTCGGCTGCGCTTCCACGCTTGCTTTCGAGCTATCGCATGGCGAGCAGCGCCTGATCGTCAATTGTGGTGGCGCCGAACTCGCCGGTGGCCAGACCCCGATCCGCATCGAACAAGGACTGCGCGGCACGGCAGCCCATTCGACGCTGGTGCTCGACGAGGCGAATTCGACAGC
Source organism: Qipengyuania sp. RANM35 (assembly GCF_041021145.2). Lineage (NCBI taxonomy): Bacteria > Pseudomonadati > Pseudomonadota > Alphaproteobacteria > Sphingomonadales > Erythrobacteraceae > Qipengyuania > Qipengyuania sp. RANM35. The sequence goes on from NZ_CM196433.1 coordinate 2,625,745, forward strand.
GGTCCTGATCAAGGGCCAGATCGGTAAGGGCGTCGAGGAAGTCGACGTCGCCCGCACGACCGTGAAGCAGCGCGGCCGCGATGCCACGCGGCTGGAGGCGGTGCACAATGGCTATGCCGCGCGCCACGGGCTGATGCACCGGCGCATCCTGCTGCTTTCCGCCGACGGGGAAGAACTCCGTGGCGAGGATCTGCTCGAGCCTTCGGGTCGCAAGGGGCAGCGCGGCAAGATCGGCTTCGCCATCCGCTTCCACCTCGGATACGGGATCGAGGCGGGCCTGTCGGAGGACAAGCGCGGCGTGGGCCTCGCACTTCCCGACGGAAGCTACTGGCAATTCCGCCTCGGAGGCGATAGCGGCGAGGCCGAAATCGGACTCGAGGACAGCCTGTGGGTCGACGGGCACGGCCGCCCGCGCGCCACACGGCAGATCGTGGTCGAAGGACTGACGCCGCGCAGCGGGGGGCGCTTCCCCTGGCTGCTCAAACGAATGGGATAGAATTCATGACCGACGTAGCGATCAAGCGGGCACTGCTCTCGGTGTCCGACAAGACCGGCTTGGCGGAACTGGGGCAGGCTCTGGCAGCGAAGGGCGTCGAACTGGTCTCGACCGGCGGCACCGCCAAGGCGCTGCGCGACGCGGGCCTCGAAGTGCGCGACGTTTCGGACCTGACCGGCTTTCCCGAAATGATGGACGGGCGGGTCAAGACGCTCCACCCGATGGTTCATGGCGGGCTTTTGGCGGTGCGCGACAATCCGGACCATGCCGCGGCGATGGCGGAACACGCTATCGGTGCGATCGACCTTGTCGTCGTCAACCTCTACCCCTTCGTCCAGACGGTCATGCGCGGTGCCTCGCGTGACGAGATCATCGAGAACATCGATATCGGCGGCCCCTCGATGGTGCGCTCGGCAGCCAAGAATCACCAGTTCGTGACCATCGTCACCGACCCGGCGGATTACCCGACGCTGATCGCCGAACTGGAAGCTACCGGCGCCACCACGCTCGACTTCCGCCGCAAGTGCGCGGCCAAGGCCTTCAGCGCCACCGCCGCATACGATTCGATGATCAGCCAGTGGTTCGCCTTCGCCGACCAGCAGCAGCTCTTCCCCGACATGCTCGCGGTGAACGGTAACCGCGTCACAGAACTGCGCTATGGCGAAAATCCGCACCAGAAGGCGGCGCTTTACACCCCGGTCGGCCCGCATGGCCGCGGCATTGCGCAGGCCGAGCAGCTCCAGGGCAAGGAGCTCAGTTACAACAATTACAACGACGCCGACGCCGCGCTCGAACTGTGTGCGGAATTCCGCGGGCAGGATCCGGCCGTCGTTATCGTGAAGCACGCCAATCCTTGCGGTGTCGCACAGGCGAACACCCTGCTGGACGCCTGGAATGAAGCGCTTCATTGCGACAGCGTTTCGGCCTTTGGCGGCATCGTCGCGGTCAACACCGAACTCGACGGTCCGACGGCCGAAGCAATCTGCGAAATCTTCACCGAAGTGGTCATCGCTCCCTCGGTAAGCGAGGAAGCCAAGGCTGCCTTCGCCAAGAAGAAGAACCTGCGCCTGCTCGTGACCGGCGAGCTGCCCGATCCGCGCCGCGGCGGGCTGGCAATCAAGCCGATCACCGGCGGTCTCCTCGTCCAGAGCCGCGACAATGGCGCGATCACCGCGGAAGAGCTGAAGGTCGTGACCAAGCGTGCGCCGACCGAGCAGGAATTGAAGGACTGCCTCTTCGCCTGGACCGTCGCGCGCCACGTCAAGTCGAACGCCATCGTCTATGCCAAGGACGGGGCGACTGCGGGTATCGGAGCGGGCCAGATGAACCGCCGTGATTCCAGCCGCATCGCCGCGATGAAAGCCGCCGAGGCTGCCGAGAAATACGGCTGGCCGCAAAGCCGCGCGGTGGGAAGTGCCGTCGCCTCCGACGCCTTCTTCCCCTTCGCCGACGGACTGCTTGCTGCGGCCGAAGCGGGTGCGACGGCGATCATCCAGCCAGGCGGTTCGATCCGCGATGACGAGGTCATCGCCGCTGCCGACGAGGCAGGGCTGGCGATGGTATTCACCGGGATGCGCCACTTCCGCCACTGAGTTACCGGCGCGTTCATGATTATGAACCTCGAACGACATGCGCATTAAGCATGTTGCAATAGCTCCAACTGTAACCACGTCGGCAAAGCTGACGAAAGAACCCGTGACATGAGCCTGTTCACCCCTGACCTCTATCGCAATTTCGGCATCGGTTTCGGTGCTGGCGCGCTTGCGATCCTCATCGCCAACGGCGGCGATTTCCTGTCCGCCGTGCCGCAGGTCATCGCGTCCATCTTCTGATGCGCAGGGCCGCTTCTCTCCTCGCGGCCACCATCGCAATTGCTACGGCTGCCTGCCAGGGCCCGGCGCTTGCCGCCGAGAAAGTGGTCGAGGCACCCGCGGCAAAACGGGTCGCGAAAGAGGGCAAGGGCCTCAAGACCGCAGTATTCGCCGGTGGCTGTTTCTGGGGCGTGGAGGGCGTCTTCAGCCACGTGAAGGGCGTCAAGGGCGCGGTGTCGGGCTACCACGGCGGGACAGAGCGGTCCGCCAGCTATGAGGTGGTATCGAGCGGCGTCACCGATCATGCCGAAGCGGTGAAGGTGACCTACGATCCTGCCGTGATCCGCTACGACCAGCTGCTGCGCATCTTCTTTTCGGTCGTGACCGACCCCACCCAGCTCAATCGCCAGGGTCCCGATACGGGCACTCAGTACCGAAATGCCCTGGTCCCGATGTCGGCAGAGCAGAACGCAGTCGCAAAGGCCTACCTTGCCCAGCTGCGAACGGCGAAACTGTGGGACAAGCCGATCGTCACCCGGATCGAGCGTGCGCAGGGGTTCTATCCCGCGGAAAGCTACCACCAGGACTTCATGCTGAAGAACCCGCGTCACGGATATATAGTTCGGTGGGACGCGCCCAAGGTGGCTGCGCTCAAGCGGCTCTACCCCGGTGCCTACAGCGAGAGCTTCCAGCGCAACTAGCTTGATACTCGCCCTGCGCGGGCTTACCTCCGTGCGCATGGCAGGACATTCCCACGCTCACAAGGAACACGAGGGCGCTGCCCTCATCGATGCGGCCCGCAGCACGTTGATCGACAGCGGCGAGCAATGGACCGGCATGCGTCAATCCGTGTTCGAGGAACTGGCCAAGCACGACAAGCCGGCCAGCGCCTACGACATCGCGGACAACCTTTCCGCTGCCCGCGGCAAGCGTGTCGCGCCGAACAGCGTCTATCGCATCCTCGACCTCTTCGTGCGCACCAACCTTGCCAACCGGATCGAGAGCGCCAACGCCTATCTCGTCAACACCCACCCCGGGTGCCGGCATGACTGCATCTTCCTGATCTGCGACGATTGCGGGAAGGCGACCCACATCGACGACGAGCGTGTGACCGGAGCGCTGCGTGAAGCGGGGAAGGATGCCGGTTTTACCGACGTGCGCCCTGTGGTCGAACTGCGCGGTCTATGCGACGATTGCGCCGCCTGATCGGTCGAACTGCGAAATCGAGAGATTGTTGCCTTCGGGGTCGAGGAACCAGGCGACCTTGACCGGTCCGGCCGACCAGACGCCGTTCTCGTCCTGGCCCATCCCATCATAGACCTGAAACGCGACGCCCTTTGCCGTGAGATCCGCCATGGTCGCGGCAATGTCCTCCACCCGCCAGCCCAGGACAGTATGCGGTGAGGGTATGTGGCTGGCCATGTCTGTGAGGCGCAGCATCGCCCCGTGCCCCAGATCGAAAGCGACGGCGAAATCATCTTCGCCAAGCAAAGGCAGGCCGAGAATCTTCGAATAGAACGGCTTCGACAGCGAGCGATTAGCGGTAAGCACGAACGCAATCGGTGGCGAAAGCGGAGGCAGCGACATTGGGCGAATCCCGTTTTTTCTTGCCGACATTCTAGGCGCCTGCATTTCGACTGCAAGGCGTTCTCTCGGAGCGACAAAACGGGGCCGGTCAGCGATGAAGCGTTCATCGACAGGCATGAATTCAGCGTGTAAGGCCGCTTCCCATGACGACGCGCCCCGATACGCCGCTGCTCGACACGGTCGATACGCCCGCAGATCTCCGCAAACTCGACAAGAGCCAGCTGCGCCAGCTGGCCGACGAGTTGCGCACGGAAGTGATCGACGCCGTAGGTTCGACCGGTGGGCACCTCGGCTCCGGTCTGGGTGTGGTCGAACTGACCACCGCGATCCACTACGTCTTCGATACGCCGACCGACAAGCTGGTCTGGGACGTCGGCCACCAGTGCTACCCGCACAAGATCCTGACCGGTCGCCGCGACCGCATCCGGACCTTGCGCCAGGGCGGTGGCCTCAGCGGCTTCACCAAGCGGGCGGAGAGTGAATACGATCCCTTCGGCGCGGCGCACAGCTCGACCTCGATCTCGGCAGCGCTCGGTTTTGCGATGGCCAACAAGATGCAGGGTCGGCCCGGCCGCGGGATCGCGGTGATCGGTGACGGCGCGATGAGCGCGGGCATGGCCTATGAGGCGATGAACAATGCCGAACAGGCGGGCAATCGCCTTATCGTCATCCTCAACGACAACGATATGTCGATTGCCCCGCCGGTCGGCGGCCTGTCCGCCTATCTCGCGCGCATGGTGTCATCGAGCGAATATCTCGGCCTGCGCTCGATGGCCTCGAAGATCGCCAAGAAGCTCGGTCGCCGCGTCTGGGGCGGGCTCGAAAAGGCCGAGGAATATACCCGCGGCATGGTCACCGGCGGTACGCTGTTCGAGGAGCTCGGCTTCTACTACGTCGGGCCGATCGACGGGCACAATCTCGATCACCTCATTCCTGTGCTGGAGAATGTGCGCGACAGCGAACAGGGCCCGGTGTTGATCCATGTCGTCACCAAGAAGGGCAAGGGCTACGCCCCGGCCGAAAACAGTGCCGACAAGTACCATGGCGTCGCCAAGTTCGATGTCGTCACCGGCGAGCAGAAGAAGTCTTCCGGCGGTCCGCCCGCCTACCAGAATGTCTTTGGCGAAACGCTGGCCAAGCTGGCGGACAAGGATCCGCGCATTTGTGCCATCACTGCGGCCATGCCGAGCGGCACGGGCGTCGACAAGTTCGCCAAGGCGCATCCCGACAAGAGCTTCGATGTCGGAATTGCGGAACAGCACGCGGTGACTTTCGCGGCCGGACTTGCGGCCGAAGGCATGCGGCCATTCTGCGCGATTTATTCTACCTTCCTCCAGCGCGCCTACGACCAGGTCGTCCACGACGTCGCAATCCAGAACCTGCCGGTTCGCTTCGCAATCGACCGCGCAGGGCTCGTGGGCGCAGACGGGTGCACTCATGCGGGCAGCTTCGACATCACCTATCTCGCGACCCTGCCGAACATGGTGGTCATGGCCGCTGCGGACGAAGCCGAACTGGTCCACATGACCTATACCGCGGTCGAGCACGACAGCGGTCCGATCGCCTTCCGCTATCCGCGTGGCAATGGCGTGGGGGTCGAACTGCCCGAAGTCCCGCAGAAGCTAGAGATAGGCAAAGGCCGCGTGGTCCGCGAGGGCAGCAAGGTCGCCATTCTCTCGCTCGGCGCCCGCCTCGCCGAAGCGCTCAAGGCCGCCGACCAGCTCGAGGCCAAGGGGCTTTCGACTACGGTTGCCGACTTGCGCTTCGCCAAGCCGCTCGACACTGCGCTGATCGAGAAGCTGATGCGCACGCACGAAGTCGTCGTGACGGTCGAAGAGGGCGCCATTGGCGGTCTCGGCGCGCATGTCCTGACCTTCGCCAGCGACAGCGGCCTCACCGACGGCGGCCTCAAGGTCCGCACGATGCGCCTGCCTGACACCTTCCAGGATCACGACGACCCGGCGAAGCAGTATGACGAGGCAGGCCTCAACGCACCGCACATCGTCGACACTGTCCTGAGCGCCCTGCGGCACAACAGTGCCGGCGTGGAAGAGGCCCGCGCTTAGTCGCCCTTGGCCCGCGCGATCGCCTGGTCCATCTGGGGCCTTGCCCCTTCCCAGGCATAGGCGCTGCAGTCTTCGCTGTCCTTCACCTGCCACCTGGCGGGCTTGGTGTAGATGTAGCACATCTTCTTGATCGTCTTCGCGACCCGCTTCTCGAGCTTGCGTTCACCGCTTGCCGTCGTGAGATCGAGGTCGCCGATGGTCACGACCTGGGTTACGGGCTCGAAACCGTCGGGGACCTTCTTCTTGCCGGTGACCACGATCTCCGGTTCCTCCGCGGCGGCAGGAATGGCGAGGCCGACAAGGCCGATCGCAGCAAGGACCGGCAATGCAACTATGCGCTTGTTCATCTTGGTGACTCCTTTGCTAGCATGACAGCGGACGGACATGGTCGCGCCGCACTGTCCCTCTTCCAGGGGGCGAGCGCCTGATCTTGATGCCCGGTCGCTCCGATCGCCTCTCGACGGTCGTGCCTTGCCGGGTCCTGTTCGCCATGTGCGAACTTGCGCGCGCGAGACTGGGGTGACGAACCGATCCCCGACTGGCATGAGCAGGGTGAAAGGATGCGCCGCCCATGTCATTGCTCCAGATCAAGTCTGCCAACCACGTCACCACGCTGACGCTTGACCGTCCCGACACGATGAATCCGCTCGGGGCGAAGGGAGATGGCGACGCATTTGCCGCGGCCTGCGATGCGATCAATGCCGATATGGACGTGCGCTGCGTGATCCTCACCGGTGCCGGACGGGCCTTCAGTGCGGGTGGCGACATCAAGGCGATGAAGGAGCGGACAGGGACCTTCGGCGGGACCGCCCCGGAAATCTCCGACGGCTATCGCAACAACATCCACAAGGTGCTGCGCGCGCTATACGGCCTGCGGGTTCCGCTGATCGCTGCAGTCAACGGGCCGGCGATCGGGCTGGGGTGCGACCTCGCGTGCCTTGCCGATATTCGCATTGCCAGCGACCGGGCCAAGTTCGGCGTCACTTTCCTCAAGCTCGGCATCATCCCGGGCGATGGTGGAACCTGGATCCTGCCGCGCATCATCGGTGAGGCGCGGGCGGCGGAGCTGTTCTACACCGGGGACGTGATCGACGCGGCAACTGCTCTCGACTGGGGCCTCGTCAGTCGCGTTGTGGACGGAGAAGGGCTGATGGCAGAAGCCGAAGCCCTTGCCGCCAAGGTAGCGGCCATGCCCCCGCACGCATTGCGCCATGCCAAGAACCTGATGCGCCAGGGCCGGTCGGTGAGCTACGACACCGCACTCGAGCTCGCGGCAAACACGCAGGCGCTGATGCACCTTACCGATGATCACATGGAAGGCGTCGACGCGCTGATCGAAAAACGCGCGCCTGCCTTCAAGGGCACATAGGCTAACCGATCCAGCGCCAGATACCTGCGGGGATGCCATTGGCGTGGATGTGGCCATAGGTCGCGCCGAGCCAGATCAGCAGCCCTCCGATCCAGGCCGTGGCTCCGCCCTTGGCAAGCTGCCCGAAGCGCGGCCAATAGCTGGTCTGCGCCTCCCATTCGGCCCATGCGGCGCCCATCAGGACTTCCTTCTTGCGGTCCTGCATGTGCGCACCGACGAGCGCGAGAAAACCGAGCGCGCCTGCAAGCACTAGCTGGCGCGGGGTCGGGCTGAGCATCACATGGACTCCTGCCCACAGCGCAAAGGACCACATCATCGGGTGGCGGGTGACGAAGAACACGCCATGCGGACCCATCGCGGCATGGGCCGCGGCGCGCGGATCGGGTAGGGCAGGGTTACGGACGAAGGATCCTGCCAGCAGGACAGATGCAACCAGCATGACCAATGTGGCGATGACCCACGCGACATCGCCCATGCCGTCCCACAAGGGAAGCCCGCCGGGGCCGACTACGCGGAATGCGAGGACTGCCCAGACGAAGGTGGCGAGCGACACGAGAGAGTAAAGGCCACGGAACCCGTTCTCGCCGAGTCGTGCGACGAGCGGCGCGCGAAGGGGATGCGACAGGGCGAAGTGCGTGCCGACGAAGGCAATCGCGGCGGCAACGAGCGAAAGCAGAGGCTGGTCCATAACGAAACCCCCATGTTGACGTTGTAAACATGAGTAGCACGATCATGCCGATTGGCAAGGTCTGTCGTGCGCCAGCCTATTCCCGAGCTTCGATGTCGAGCAGCTTGACCTTGAACAGCAGTGTGGCGCCGCCGGGAATGGGGCCCTTGCCCTTCGCGCCGTAGGCAAGGTCTGCAGGTGTCGCGATCTCGATCGTGTCACCAACGCCCATCTGCGGGATCGCCACCTGCCACGCCTTGATGAGGCGATCGAGCGGGAAGGTCGCAGGTTCACCGCGGTCGAATGATGAATCAAACGTAGAGCCGTCGGTGAAGGTGCCGGCGTAATGGACGGTCACCGTGTCCGCCACGGTGGGATGCCTGTCGCTGCCCGCATACTCGATATAACGCCAGCGCAGGCCGCCATCCATGTAGTGCCAGCCGTCCTCGCGCTCGAGGCCGGCCAGATAGGCCTGCTGAGCGCTCATCCAGGCAAGGTCCTGCGACCGGTCGGGTCCGGCATCCTGCGCCGAGAGCGCATGGAAGCCGACCGCCAGCGCCGCAGCGCCCAGCGCGATCAATGTCGTCCGCATTTCCTTCTGGTCCTTACCAGTCATAAGCCTTGGGCTGGTCGCTCTCGTCGAGATCCTTGTAGCGATCCCGGAGCCGGGTCTGATGGCTCTCGAGCGGTTGCTTGACGCCATCAATGTAGACATCGGTCGGGACCGAGCCGACTTCGAGCGGGTCGCCGTCCCAAATTACCACGTCGGCTACCGCTCCGGGCGTCAGCTGCCCGCCCTTCGCGCCCAGCCCGCTTATCTGCGCGGGGATTGAACTTATGGTGGCAAAGGCCTGCCCCCAGCTCAGCCCGTCCGCGCCCGGGATGCGCGTCAGGGCGACGAGGTTTCCGGCATACTGGTTGAGATTGCGCGGATTTTCCATCGCATTGGCGTTGATCGCCACCTTCACGCCCGCCTTGACCATGCGGCCCACGTTAGATTGCGTCGCGGCGAGCTCTTCGAAGCTGGCCGGCAGATCGTCGAGCCCGTCTGCGATGACGGGAACGCCCGCTGCGGCGATCTCGCGGGCCGCCAACCAGCCCTCGCTTGCTCCGAGGAGGACGAGGTCAAGCTTGGGCATTTCACGCTTGAGGCCCAGCACTGCGCGGATATCGCTCGCCCGCTCGACACCGACGTAGAGCGGTTGCTTGCCGTTGACCACGGCGCCGAGTGCCTCTGCGTCAGCGCGCGGCAGGATGGCGCTTTCGGCGTCCCAGCGACCGTTCGCATAGGCAGCCGCTTCACGCAGCGCCTCGGCCAGCTCGACGAATGTGGCCGCGCGGCTGCCGCCGGAAATGCGCGCCCCGCGTTCGCCAAGCGCCACAATCTGAAACGCCCTCGCCTTGGTCACCGGCTGTGCATCGGCGCCGAGGTCGATGATCGCCCCCTGTCCGCCGAAGATCGAGCCGCTGGGCGAAGTGACCGTAGCTGCGCGCGTGATGCCCGCGCCGCGATGCACGAGAATGTGCTGGGATGACGGGTTTATGGCGGGTGCCACGTCGAGCGCAGCGCCCCAGCGCGACTTGCCGGGGCGGCTATCGTTGGATTCGCTCACTCCCGAAACATCGGACAGGCCTAGATTGGTCATGGTTGCTACGAGCCCGGGTGTCACCCACTTGCCCTGCGCGTCCATTACCATGTCGGTTTCGAAGGAACTGACGCCGGACCGAGGGCCTGCATAGGTGACGCGACTACCCGCGACTATCACGACCCCGTCCGGAACCGGCTCGCTGCCGTCACCAGTGACGACGGTGGCGTTGACGATGACGAAATCCTCTGCTGCGGCAGGGGCGGCAAGAGCCAGCGTAGCGGCAGCGGCGAGCAGTGCGCGGCGGATCATTTCACGTCTCCTTCGCCGGGCTGGCCCAGCTCGAAATCGCTTACCGGTCGACGTTTGCGATCCAGCGCATCGAACATCAGTGCGCCATCGATCCAGACCTTTTCGGGTCGCGAATAGACCGACAGCGGATTGCCGTTCCACAGCACCACGTCTGCCATCTTGCCCGGCTCGAGACTGCCGGTCATCTTCTCGATGCCCATCGCCTTGGCTGCGTTGTAGGTGAACCACCCGACCACTTCCGCATCGGGAATGTCGACACCGATGCGGTGGCCGGCGGCCTGCGCCTTGGCGGCTTCCTGGTTCAGGCGCTGGATGCCATTGGCATCATCGGAGTGGATGACTACGCAGGCGCCCTGTTTGGCCAGCAGCGCGGCGTTCTCGAGAATGCCGTCGTAGCTTTCCATCTTGAAGCCGTACCAGTCGGCCCAGATGGCACTGCAGACGTCGTGTTCCTTGAGGAGATCGCCGATCTTGTAGGCTTCGACCGCATGGTGGAAGGCGGAAACCTTGTAGCCCATCTCGTCCGCCATATCGAGGACGAGCGCCATCTCGTCCGCGCGGTAGCAATGGTTGTGGACGAGGATCTGCCCCTCGAGCACGCCCTTCAACGTCTCCTTGGCGAGGTCGCGCTTCTTGCCGTCATATTCCTTCGCCTCGAGCCAGGTCTGGCGGTTGACTGCGAAGTTGCCCATGCGGGTCGAGGGCATGCGCCCCTTACCGCCATAGACGCGCTTGGGGTTCTCGCCGCAGGCCATCTTGAAGCCATAGGGCGCACCGGGGAACTTCATGCCCTGCACGGTGCGGCTGGGGACGTTCTTGAGCGTAGCCGAGCGGCCGCCCATGAGGTTGGCCGAACCGGGCAGGATCTGCAGCGCGGTCACGCCGCCATTTGCAAGCGCACGGGTGAAGCCGGGGTCCTGCGGCCAGACCGAATGCTCTGCCCAGACTTGCGGTGTCATCGGCCCGGTGGCTTCGTTGCCGTCCTCATGCGCCTCGACTGCTGGGGTCGGGTAGTCGCCGAGGTGCGAGTGGATGTCGATTACGCCGGGGGTCACGAACTTGCCGGTGCCATCGATCCGGTCGTAGCCTTCGGTCGATAGCGCGGCATCGCCGGTCGCCACGACCTTCCCGTCGCGAATGAGTACGGTGCCATTGTCGATGCGGCCGCCCCTCCCGTCATAAACAGTCGCGGCGACGAGCGCGGTAGGGCGACCGGGATAGGGCTTGTAGGTCGAAGGGAATGGCGCCTCGCCGTCCTCTCCCGACGGCGCCTTCCAGCCCTTGGAAGAAGCCGATGCCGTATCGTTGCCGGAGCCGGTGGTAGCGCAGCCCGCAACGGCGATTGCCGCTGCGCAGGCGAGCAGTGCGTGAATTTTCATGGAACCCCCAATGCAGTCGGGCCGGAGCATTGCTGCCCCGGCCCGAACCGTCAAATGCATTCGTCGGCGCCAGCGCGGCTTTCGCCGATTGGTGCCGAAGCCCGTCAGCGGGTTTCCGGATGGACGCCGGCTGCCTGCGGTTCGCCCGGACCTTCCTGCTGTCCGAGCAGGTCATCGCCAGCATCATCGTCACGCAGAGTGTCGAGATGCATGAGCTTCTTGACCAGCGGGCTGACCACGATGACGAAGATGCCGATGCCGACAGCCACGAGACCCATGGTCCAGTAGATGTTGAGCGCCGCTTCGCGGGTCATGTCGCCCCCTTCGCCTTCACCCATCAGCGAACCCATGAACCCGGCGACATAGTTGCCGCCCGCGGTGCCGAAGAAGAAGGCCGCCATCATCAGCGATGCCATATGCTTCACCGACAGGCGGTTCATCGCCGAAAGGCCGACCGGGCTGAGGCAGAGCTCGCCGGTGGTCGACAGCAGGTAGAAGAGGAAAATGAACAGCACCGGCACCAATGCGTTGCCGGCATTGTTCGCGCCCCAGACCAGCACCACGAAGGCGAGACCCATCTGGACGATCCCGAGACCCATCTTGGCCGGGGTCGAGGGTTCGAGCCCGCGCTTGGCCAGCACCTGCCAAAGACCGGCAAAAAGCGGGCCGAGCAGGATGATGTAGATCGGGTTGATCGACTGGAACAGCGACGTCGGTACGCCCTGGCGATCGACGAAGCGATCGGTGAACAGGTTGATCGAACCGCCCGCCTGCTCGAACAGGCCCCAGAAGACCGGCATCAGCAGGATGAGGAAGATCATCGCGAAGACGCGGTCGCGCGCTTCATTGTCGAGCTTGAAAGCTTCCTTGAGGACATAGAGCAGCAGCGCTGCGCCCGACAGGAGCAGGATCCAGCCCACGGCCTCCTGGTACTGGATCAGCATCCAGATGACAGCCACGCCGGCGAAGCCGACGAGGTAGAGGAAGTGCTCGAGCTTCAGGCCGGCAACGCGGTCGTGCAGCTTGGCCGGGACCGGCGGTTCGCCGCGGCCCATGAGCAGCGGCTTGCCAATGATGAAGACGACGAGGCCGAGCAGCATGCCGATGCCCGCAGCGCCGAAGCCATAGGCCCAGCCGATGGTTTCGCCGAGGTAGCCGGCGATGATCGTACCGGCAGCCGCGCCGAGGTTAATCCCCATGTAGAAGATGGTGTAGGCGGAATCGCGGCGGATGTCGGTGCGCGGATAGAGCTGGCCGACGATCACCGAGATGTTCGCCTTTAGGAAGCCCGAGCCGACGATGATCAGCGACAGCGCAAGCCAGAACATGTTGAGCGCCGGATCGCTTTGTCCGCCGTCGCCTTCGAAGGCCATGCAGAAGTGACCCAGCGTCAGCAGCACCGCCCCGAACAGCACGGCCTTGCGTTGACCGAGATAACGGTCGGCCAGCCAGCCGCCGAGGACCGGGGTAATGTAGACGAGACTGGTGTACGCACCATAGATGAGGTTGGCGTTGCCGTCCGAATAGAGCCAGTGCTTGACGAGGTAGAGCGTCAGCAGTGCGCGCATGCCGTAATAGGAGAAGCGCTCCCACATTTCGGCAAAGAAGAGGACGAACAGTCCCTTGGGATGGCCGAGAACTTCCGGTTTCGGGCGTGTTACCGCCCAGGCACCGATAACCAGGAAGAAGGCGAGGACGACCGACGCGATCGCGACGATCCAGTCCGCCTCCTGCCACAAAGCCATGTCTTTCATGCGAATTCCCCGTAGATTATCTTGGTTCGACCCTCCCCGGGCCGAGAATGGCGGGCACCCTAGCGGCTGAAACGCCTATGTGAAGCATTAGTTACAGCTGTCACCGCCTTGCGCTGCGCTGAACAGTACAAGGCGGGAACCTTGTGCGCCGCGCTGTATTATGGCACTGTAGCAGCAAGTCTTCGGGGAATCGCCATGTCCAGCCAGTCAAAGCCCGTTTACCTCAAGCTCCGCGACATGATTGCGGCGGCCATCATCGACGGTCGCTATCCCGAGGGCGAGATGCTTCCGTCGGTACGGGCGCTTGCTGCCGAACAGGGTGCCAACCCACTGACTGTGGCCAAGGCCTACCAGCAGTTCCAGAACGATGGCCTCGTCGAGGTGCAGCGCGGGGTCGGCATGTATGTCGTCGCCGGAGCCGCAGACCGCCTTCTCAGCAGCGAACGGCGCGAATTCCTGTCGCGTGAGTGGCCCGAGATCCGGGCGCGCATGGAACGGCTCGGGGTGAGCGTGGCAGACCTTCTCTCGGACGCCTGACCTACTGTTCCATTTGATGATTTCGCGGGTTGCCCGCGGCAGGACCATCTGCCAGAATGCATGGATTCCTTGGCGCAGTCGATGACTGCGGGGGGCGGGTCGCGAAAAACAACAGACGGGGTCGTGCCTGCTCGCAGGCATCCGGGAGAGCGCGTATGATCCGATCCGAATTGCTGGCGGCAATGGCCCAAGACAACCCCGACTTGCGCGTCGAAGAGGTCGAACAGGTGGTCGACATTTTCTTCGAGGAAATCGCCCAGCGCCTGGCCGAAGGCGGACGCGTCGAACTGCGCGGCTTCGGTGCCTTCTCGACCCGCGAGCGAGAAGCGCGCAAGGGACGCAACCCGCGCACCGGCGATACGGTCGACGTGCCAGCGAAGAAGGTCCCCTACTTCAAGCCGGGCAAGGACATGCGCCGCCGTCTCAACGACGCGTGATTTCCGCGCGGAGCGCGATTGCGCCGCAAAGCTCCAGCCGTTAACGCCTGACCCGCTTGCGGGTGTGGCGGAATGGTAGACGCCGGGGACTTAAAATCCCCTGTCCCTTGGACGTGTGGGTTCGAGTCCCACCACCCGCACCACACTCCACTACATCGACCCGTCCGTGGGACGCCTGCCAGCCGGTCCCGTATGGGTAACAAACCACAACCAGCGCCTTATTCCGGTGTTAACACCTATGTGGCTATTAGCCACGAAGGAACGGGAAGAAACTAAAGCCTGACTTCGCGGCCCGGTTGGGGCCGTGGTGGCTAGGGAAGAGAAATTGATGGATTTCACGTCGGGACACGTGAGCGATCAATTCGGGTTGGCAGCGGCGAGCGACCAGAGGTCGGCGCCGCGTTACACCTCGTTGATACGCGCAGCAAAGCTGGTTTGCGGGCAGGGTGAGTTCGTCTGCGTCATACGCGACGTATCATCGACAGGGGTCAGCCTGCGAACATTTCATGCACTTCCTACCGATGTGTCCATTGCGTTGGAATTGCAGAACGGCGAAACCTATGAATTGCGCCAGGTCAGAAGGAACGGGTTCGAAGCAAGCTACCGTTTCCTGAAGCCGGTGCCGGTCGAACGACTGATCCACGAGAACTGGAATTTCCCCAAGCGGCAACTGCGGCTCAATCTCGTAATGCCGCTCACCATCTCGACGCTCACGCAGAAAGCCAATGCGCTCTCGCTCAATATCTCGCAGCAGGGGGCGAGGGTGGAATGCGATGCGGTGTTCGCAATCGACCAGAACGTGCGTGTCTACAATGACTTCGTCCCGGAAATCCGCTGCAAGGTCCGCTGGCGCCGCGACGCGAATTACGGTCTCGCATTCGACAATTTCTTCACGCTGCGTGAATTCGCTCTGCTCGCTGCACGCGTGCAGTGTCCGATCCTGCTGACTGAAGAGAACCAGTAGGCGCACTTCCAAGGCACGCAGACTGCGCGTGTTAACCATGCCCTAACCAATTTCCTTCATTCCCCGGGAAGACAGCCATTCGGGGGAATTGATGGGTAAGCAGGCGAGTGAACTCAGCGTCGACGTAGCGATCATCGGCGCCGGTCCTGCCGGACTTACAGCGGCGTACCTGCTGACCAAGCAGGGCAAGACAGTCGCGATCATCGAAAAGGACGATACCTACGTCGGCGGCATCAGCCGTACGGTGGAACACGAGGGCTATCGCTTCGATATCGGCGGCCACCGCTTCTTCTCGAAGAGCCAGCAGGTCGTCGACCTGTGGAACGAGATCCTGCCGGACGACTTCATCCAGCGGCCGCGCATGAGCCGCATCTATTACGAGGGCAAGTTCTACAGCTACCCGCTGCGTGCGTTCGAAGCTTTGTGGAACCTCGGCATTCTGCGCTCGACCGCCTGCATGGCGAGCTATGTCTGGTCCAAGGTCTTCCCTATCCGCGACGTGAAGAGCTTCGAGGACTGGACGAGCAACCAGTTCGGCAAGAAGCTCTACGGCATCTTCTTCAAGACCTACACCGAGAAGGTTTGGGGCATGCCTTGCGACGAGATGAGCGCGGACTGGGCGGCGCAGCGTATCAAGGGCCTGTCGCTGTGGAGCGCAGTCATCGACGGGCTCAAGCGCAGCCTCGGGCTCAACAAGAAGCCTAATGACGGAATGGCGACCAAGACGCTCCTCGAAACCTTCCGCTATCCGCGCCTCGGGCCGGGAATGATGTGGGAAGCTGCGCGGGACAAGGTGATCGCAAGCGGACTGGGAAACCTGTTCATGGGTCACAGCTTGAAGCAGCTGAGCGCCGACGCGCAAGGCGGCTGGCGCATGAGCGCGAGCGGACCGGAAGGTGAAATTGTCGTCAGCGCCAGGCACGCAATCAGCTCCGCGCCGATGCGCGAGCTTTCGAAGCGCCTGCACCCGTTGCCGGCTTCGACGCTCCAGGCGAACGAGCTCAAGTACCGCGACTTCCTCACCGTCGCGCTGATGGTCGAGGGCGAAGACCTGTTCCCGGACAACTGGATCTACATCCACGACAGCAAGGTGAAGGTCGGCCGCGTGCAGAACTTCCGCAGCTGGTCGCCGGAAATGATTCCCGATCCCGACATGGCTTGCGTCGGCCTCGAATATTTCTGTTTCGAGGGTGACGGCCTGTGGTCGATGGCCGACGAAGACCTTGTCGCGCTGGCGAGCGAGGAAATGGAAATCCTCGGGCTCGTCGACCGGAGCAAGGTAAGGGGCGGCACTGTCGTGCGACAGGAAAAGGCATACCCCGTCTATGACGAGGACTACTCTGCCAATGTCGATGCGATGCGCCGCGAACTCGAGGACAAGCACCCCACGCTCCACCTCGTCGGCCGCAACGGCATGCACCGCTACAACAACCAGGACCACGCGATGATGACCGCCATGCTGACGGTCGAAAACATCCTCGCCGGCAAGCGCATCTACGACACCTGGTGCGTCAACGAGGACGCCGAGTATCACGAGGCCGGCGACGAGGGGGCCGACAAGGTCCTGCCCGCTCGCGAGACGCTGCCGGTCAGCGAGGACCAGGCGGCCGCGCTCGCTTCGGTGCGCGATGTGCCCGAGCGGGTCGCCAGGTCGAAACGGGCCGCCTGACGGCTGCGCGAGGGAACGGATCATGGGGGCATATTTCGACAGGCTGCGCGACATCAGGTTCCTGCGCTACCTGTTCGCCAGCGTTGGCGCATTGGCAGTCGACATGGGCAGCTTCCTGCTGCTCCTTTCCGCCCATGTGACCGCCGCGCCCGCCTCCGCAGCGGGTTACAGCCTGGGCATCCTTGCCCACTGGATGCTGTCGAGCCGTGCAGTCTTCGCCGATAGCGTTGCCGCAGGGGGCAATGCCCGTCACATGCAGAAAGCCGGGTTCGTCGGTTCGGCGCTTCTCGGCCTGCTGCTGACTACGATGATCGTGGGCGCGGGTGATGCTGCGGGGATCGATCCGCGCCTCGCCAAGGTCGCCGCAATCGGGGTCAGCTTCATCGCCACATGGATCGTGCGCAGTCGCTTTGTGTTCCGCGCACGCACGGTGACATGATCGGCTTTGCCGAACGCCGCAGGCTTGCGCCTGTGCCGATGCCCGAGCATTCGGCGCACCGCCTGCCGTGGCGGGCGCTTCATGACGCACACAGTGTCGCCGCACTGGTCTTGCCGTGGCTGGCCTTCACACTGCTGATCGGCTGGACCATGCGCAACCAGATCGGGACACTCGCTATCGCCGATCCCGACGATGCCATGCGCCTGCTCGAAGTCCGCGACTGGCTCGCTGGGCAGAGCTGGTGGGACGTGACCAACTACCGCGCCGGAGGGGCTGAGGGCTTCTCGATGCACTGGTCGCGGCTGGTCGATGTGCCGATTGCTGCACTGGTTCTGCTGTTCGACCTCTTTCTGCCGGCCGACGCTGCCGAACGTGCCGCGATCGCCTTGCTCCCGCCGCTGCAGATGCTGATCGCACTTTTCATCCTGCGCAGCACTTTGCGCTGCCTCGGCTTCCGTGACGCCGCGGCAAATATCGTCCTGCTGGTCGCACCGCTGCTTTCGCTGGTAGTCGGCAATATGGTGCCGATGAAGATCGACCACCATGCTTGGCAGGCCATCTGCGCCATCGGCATCCTGCGGCTCATGGTCGACCGGCGTGCCATGACGCGCCAGACACTGTTCGCGGGCGCACTGGGCGGGCTGCTGGTAACGATTTCGGTCGAGGGTCTGCCCTTCGTCGCCGCGGCATGTGCAGTATTTGCGCTTCTCTATCTGATGGACGCCCACGATCGCGGGCTCGCGCTGTTTCTCGCCGGTTTGGCAGCTTCGTCCGCACTCCTCTTCCTCGTAACGATCCCTCCCGCGCTCTGGGCATATCCGCATCCTGACGCGATAGGTTGGCCGCACCTCGCCGGTTTCACTCTGGCAGCACTGGCTGCGTGGGCAATCTCACGCCGTGCGAAGCCTGCGCTTCCGGCGGTGCGGATCGCCTTGCTTTCACTCGTTGCCATCGCCGGTGCCATGCCGGTCCTTGCCATGTTCGGCCTCGAAGGCGTCGCGCCATTCGGCGATATCGACCCGCTCGTGAAGGAGTACTGGCTCGACGGGATTCAAGAGGTGAAGCCTGTCTTCCGGCTCTTGCCCGATGCCGCCGCCATGCTGGGCTGGATGGTGGCGCTCTACCTGCTAGCGCTCGCAACGCAGCTGCGTAAACGGCTGGGTGGCGACAATCCGCGCGGCTGGTTCATCACCTTTGTGCTCGCCGGACTGATGCTCGCGCTCTCGCTGGTTGTATTCCGCGTCGCGCTCCTGGCGCAGCTGCTGATGACGCCTCTGCTGGCGGCGATGCTCCACGACACGTTGCGCACCGCTTCGCGCTTCGACAACCCTGTCTTGCGCGTCTTCGGCATTGCCATCGCGCTGATCGTTCTGAGCCCCACAGCGGGATCGCTCACGGGCAAGGCCATCGTCGCCAATGCCCATTCACAGGTTCGCGGATCGTCCGACATCGTCGCGAGCGATTGCGATCTGACGCGTCTCGCCGGCCTGCCTGCCGGACGCATGCTCACCTCGATCGACATCGCGCCGCAAGTCATGCTGCGAACCGGGCACTCCACGGTCGCCGCTCCGTATCACCGCAACCAGGCGGCTTTGCGCGGCGCGATCCTAGCCTTCACTTCCCCGGCCGAAGAGGCGTCCGCAAGGCTTGCCGCCCTTGATGCCGAGTATGTGATGATCTGCCAGGGCACGCCGGATACCGCGAGTTATGCCGCGGCGGAGGATGACAGCCTTGCTGCTGCCCTGCTTGCCGATCGCGCTCCCGCCATGCTCACTCCGGCAGCCGGGTTCGACAGCGGCGCGCTCCGCGTCTGGCGGGTTCGCTAGGCGGGACGGAAGTCCAGCGCCACGCCATTGATGCAGTGGCGCTTGCCGGTCGGGCGCGGGCCATCGTCGAAGATGTGACCGAGATGCCCGCCACAGGTCGCGCAATGCACTTCGGTACGTGCGTAGCCGAGCTTGTAGTCTGTCGACGTGCCGACGGCTTTTGGCAGCGACTGCCAGAAGCTCGGCCAGCCGGTGCCCGAATCGTACTTGGCCTTCGACGAATAGACCGGTGTCGCACAGCCGGCACAGGCGAAGGTGCCGCGCCGGTGCTCCTTGTTGAGCGGCGAGGAGAAGGGGCGTTCGGTGCCTTCATCGCGCAGTACCCAGTATTCGGTCCTGGTCAGCCGCTTGCGCCACTCGGCGTCGGTCAGGGTGACCGGAAACCCCTTCGCTTCGGCGCGTCCCGAGCCGCAGGCGGTTAGGGCGATGAAACTTGCGGATGCGCCTATCCAGCCGAGAAGGCCGCGGCGGTCGAGTGAAGGCGTGTGCATGGCAATCCGTCTCATGGCGCGGGGATAGTACCCCGCGCCTGAACTACGCTTGAAATGGCCGAAAGGTTACTGCCGGCCCGATCAGAAGTTGGTGATCTCGACCTCGAGCTTGCGGAAGCCGTGGACGAAATTCGCCTTCACCCGCTCCACGTCACCCGCAAGATGCACGCGCATGCGGCGCTTGTGCATTTCCTCGAGCAGGACGCGCAGCTGCAGTTCGGCAAGACGTGCGCCCACGCAGCGGTGGATGCCGTAGCCGAAAGCGATGTGGCGGCGGGCATTCTCTCGCGTGAGGTCGAGCTTGTCGGGGTTCTCGAACACTTCTTCGTCGCGGTTGGCCGACAGGTACCAGAGGACGACCTTGTCGCCTTTCTTGATTTGCTGGCCGAACACTTCGGTGTCCTCGACACAGGTCCGGCGCATGTGCGCAAGCGGCGTCTGCATGCGGAGCATTTCCTGCACCGCGTTGGGGATTACCTCGGGGTTCTGCTCGAACAGCTTGCGCTGGTCCGGGTTCTTGTCGAGCTGGTAGACGAAACCGCTCATGGAATTGCGGGTCGTGTCATTGCCGCCGACGATCAGCAGGATGAGGTTGCCCATGAATTCCTGCGGGCTCATCTGGTTCATCGCCTCGGAGTGGATCATCATCGAAATGAGATCGTCACCCGGCTCCTTGTCATGCGTGCGCTCGATCCACAGCGACTGGAAATAGGCCGCCATCTCGTGGAGGAAGCCCCAGCGCATGTTGTCGAGCTCGCGCACGGTGGCGAGTTCGGTATCGCCCGACCAGTCGGACCAGAAGGTCAGCAGGCGGCGGTCTTCCCAGGGGAAACCGAACAGGATCGCAAGCATTCCCGTGGTCAGTTCGATGGAGACCTTGTCGACCCAGTCGAACACCTCGCCGCGCGGCAGCGTGTCGAGCAGTTCGCCGGTGCGCTGGCGAATCTCGCCTTCCATTTCGGCCATGCCGCTGGGCGTGAACTTGGGGGCCACGGTACGGCGCTGGCCGGTGTGCTGCGGGCGGTCCATGGCGATGAACATCGGCAGCTCGCGCCGTTCCTCGATCCCGGCTTCCTTCAGCTCTTCATCGGTCAGGCGGTTGAGGATGGTGATGCCACCATGCTCCCAGCTCGACGAGAAGATGTCGGGCAGCGCCTCGATGTGCTGTATCGCCTTGTGGCTGACCACCGCCCAATAAGGCCCGAACGGGCTTTCGGGGATGTAATGGAGGGGCCCCGCCGCGCGCATTTCACGGAAGATCGGGTGCCAGGTGTTCTCGGCGTAGATGTCCGACCGGCTGACGTCCCACTTGTGCGGATGCTCGAGCTTGTCCTCGGGGTGCTCTTCGAAATGCTTCTTCAACGCCTGGTAGGCGCTCGGCTCGGAGCGGCATTCGGGACGGGCGACGGCGGCGGTTGCCATTCTTCTCTCCTCTCGCGCCGACTCTTTGTGCCGGCCTTCTCTCGAAACGCATCCTGCCGCAACTGACAGGAGTGTCAATAGTGCGTTGCAAATTGGAACCTATCTATCAGGCCCGCAACGAGAGAAATTGCACCGGTGCGACCGTTCAAGTGGGGCTTATTGCGCCGGAACGTCCCTTTGTGGCGCGACCCGCCTTGCCTGACTTCATCACCCGGCGCCGGAACAGCGTCGCCCCGAAGCGGACGAATAGCGCCACGCAAAGTCCCTGCCATGCGAGGGCCAGTGCATGGGGCCAGATTGCCTCGGACTGGGCGGCGCGGGCCAGCATGGCGAAGGGCGAGGACAGGGGGAAGATCGCTGCGAACAGCTCCATCGGCGATCCCGGCCGGGTGATTGAGCCTGCGGCGAGGAAGAACACCAGCAGCTGCGCCATGGTCACGGGCATCGACAACGTCTGCACCTCGCGCACCGTTGCCGCCATCCCCCCGATGGTCAGGAAGATCGACCCGAGCAGCAGGTAGCCCATCGCGAAATAGGCGATGCCGAGGGCGATGAAGGCGGGCCAGCCCAGCGCGGGCTCGGGCAGCTGGGGCAGGCTCTCGCCTGCAACGAGCCCGACCAGGCCGCCGAAGCTTGCCCACACGATGATTCCGACGAAGCTCACGCCAAGCATGGCGAACAGTTTGCCGAGAAACACTGCGTCCATCGGAACGGCTGCGGCGAGTACTTCGATGACCTTGTTCGCCTTCTCTTCGACTAGGTTCGAAAGCACCATGCCTGCCAGCAGCATCATCAGCAGGAACAGCAGCAACTGTCCCGCCTGTGCGGTGCTGATGCGATCGGTTCGCGCTGCTGCCGCGCTGGTGGCGACGGGGTCCTGTTCAACCTTCGGGAAAGCGCTGGGCGACGAACCTGCAGCGGTCGCAGCTATCAGTGCTATCGATCCGCGCCAGCGTTCGATCTGTCCCTCTGGTGCAGTCAACCTGGGGGCCGCGATGGTGCCCGTCACAACGGCGGAGAAGTTCTGCTCCGGCCGCTTGAGTATTTCTCCCGGCGGATCGCCGCTCGCCTCGGCCACCAGGCCGGGCAGGGCATAGCCGACTTCGGGTGCCAGCGTATCGCGGGCTGCCATCATCGCCGCATTGTCGGCAGGCGACATGGCGATGGCCACGGCATTACTGACCGATTCGCGCTGCACCTGTCCCCCGATTCCGCCGGCCAACCCGCCAATAAGGAGCGGGAAGAGCGGGCCGAGCAGGAAGAAGAAGAACGCGCGGCTGAACAGGATCGCGTGAAAATCGCGCCGGGCAATGACGCGCGCGGCCTCGAAGCGAGAGAGACGGGTGGTATCGCTCATCGTGCAGCCTCCTCGGCATTGTCCTCGGCAAGCGCACGGGCAGCCGCCTCGCCAGCGATTTCGACGAAGGCGTCGTGCAGGCCGGCGCGTTCGATCGAGAGCGACAGGATACCCGCTCCGCCGTCGATCAGGCGCTTGAGCAGCACCTCGATCCCGGTGTCGGGAACAGGGAAATACCAGAAGTGCCCGGCCCCGGCCTTGGCATCATGGCGGGCATCTTCTGGCAGGGCGTTGCGCCATTCGCCGCTCTCGGCCCGGGTTTCGAGCCGTACCTGCGCCGGTATGCGATCGCGCGCCACGTCGACCGAGCCGGCATAGGGCACCTTCCCCCCGGCGATGATCGCGACCTCGTCGCACAGCCGCTCGGCATGATGGATCACGTGAGTCGAGAAGATCACTGTCGTGCCTTCGTTGGCGAGGCGGCGGATCATCTGTTCGAGCTTGCCCTGGTTGATCGCATCGAGCCCGCTGAAGGGCTCGTCGAATACCACCAGCTTCGGCTGGTGCACCAGCGTGCCGAGCAGCTGCACGGTCTGCGCCATGCCCTTCGACAGCTGGCGGATCTGGCGGTCGATCGCGTGACCCATGCCGTGCGCCTCGAGCAATTCGCGCCCGCGCGCCTTGCCCACTTCCAGCGGAAGGCCGCGCAGCGCGCCGAGAAAGGCGATGGCATCGTCGCATTTCATCGCCGGATAGAGCCCGCGTTCTTCCGGCAGGTAGCCGATCAGCTTCGCGACCTCGTGTGGGCGATCGTTGCCGAAGACGCGGCGCACGCCCTCGTCGGGGTCGATGATGCCCAGCAGCATGCGCAGGGTCGTGGTCTTGCCCGCGCCATTTGGGCCGAGGATGCCGTAGATCGCGCCTTCCGGCACCGAAATGTCGACGCCGTCGACCGCCAGCGTGTCGTCGAAACGTTTGACCAGTCCACGCGCCTCGATGGCGAGGCCTGGTTGACTGTCAGCAAGGGGTCGCGTCATGGCGCCTGTCTCGGTAAGCATGCCGGGTCATTAACCGCTGCCAGTGAACGGGAGCCTCCGCAAGATTGGTTAATCCGGCCTCAACAGGCGCGCTGCGCCAGGCCCTTATCGAAGAGGCCCGAAAGCTCGGCTTCGTCGCCTGCGGTTTCACCGTGGCGGGGCGCGATGACTTGCGTGCCGCGCGTCTGGAGGAGTGGCTGGGCGCGGGTCATCATGGCTCGATGGAGTGGATGGAGGCGCGCAAGGAACAGCGCGCCAGCCCCGAGGATCTATGGCCCGAGGCAAGAAGCGTGATCGCGCTCGGCATGAGCTATGCGCCCGACATCGATCCGCTGGCGCTGGAAGGGCAGCCGGACAAGGCGCGTATCTCGGTCTATGCACAGGGGCGCGATTATCACGATGTCGTGAAGAAGGCGCTCAAGGCGCTGGCTCGCTGGCTCATCGAACGGGAACCTACAAGCGAGCTCAAGGTCTTCGTCGACACCGCGCCGGTGATGGAGAAGCCGCTTGGGCAGGCAGCCGGGATCGGCTGGCAGGGCAAGCACACCAATCTGGTCAGTCGCGAGCACGGCAGCTGGCTGTTCCTCGGGGCGATCTACACGACGCTGGAATTCGAACCCGATGCACCGGGCAAGGACCGGTGCGGATCGTGCCGCGCCTGTCAGGATGCCTGCCCTACGGACGCCTTCCCCGCGCCCTACCAACTCGATGCGCGGCGCTGCATTTCCTACCTGACCATCGAGCACAAGGGACCTGTGCCCGAGGAGTTGCGCGAGAAACTGGGCAACCGCATCTACGGATGCGACGACTGTCTTGCCGTCTGCCCGTGGAACAAGTTCGCCGATGTCGCGCATCGCCACCTCAAGCTCGCTCCGCGCGATGAATTGATTGCGCCCGATCTCGCAACCTACCTTGGCTTCGACGACGCCGGGTTTCGCCAGCATTTCTCGGGCTCGCCAATCAAGCGCATCGGCCGCGACCGCTTTGTCAGGAACTGCCTCTATGCGGCGGGCAACGGCCGACTGGCCGCGTTGCGGCCCCTGATCGATCCTCTGTGTAGAGACCCGGACCCCGTCGTCGCCGAAGCCGCAGCGTGGGCACTCTCCCGCATCGGTTAGGGCTTGTTGTGTTGCCCCAATAAGGGCGCGGGGGCGGGTTCGGCCTGCTCCCAGCCCGAAAACCGGGATGGTTCTCGCATCTCCAGATGCGCGCCTTCGCTCGGATGCTCGCGCCGGGTCATAAAGCCGGTAGCGGTGAGATGCGGTTCGCTCGCCATGTCGGCCATGTCGCGCACGGCCATGGCAGGCATGTCATTGGCATGCATCAGCGCGACGACTTCCGCAGTGGTGAACTGCGGCGTGAGGGCGGCGATCCGGTCGTAGAGTTCAGGCACCGCGGCAATGATGCCGGGGAGGGTGGAGAAACGCTCCTGCCGGGCAAACTCCTCATCGCCGAGGATCGCGATGACCTCACAGAAGTGCTGCGGTCGATAGGGCACGACACTGACATAGCCGTCGGAAGTCGGGAAGGGCTGGCGATGCGGGTCGATCTGGCGGGCGTAGCACGCTTGCCCGACCGGCGGATCGAAAGTGATGCCGCCGAGATGTTCCTTGAGCATGAAGCTGCTGAAGGCCTCGAACATCGGGACTTCGACATGCTGACCCTCGCCCGTGCGCAGGCGGTGGATGACGGCGGCCATCACCGCATAGGCGGCATGCAATCCGGCAACCTTGTCCGCGATGAGCGAGGGCAGGTAGCGCGGACGCGGATCGCCATCGACGCGCGACAGCAAGGTGGTCGTCCCGGTTCCGGCCTGGATAACGTCGTCATAGGCCTGCAGGCCGGCATAGGGACCGTCCGACCCGAAGCCGACGCAATGGACATAGATGATGTGTGGCGCGAGTTCGCGCACGTCCTCGTAGCCGAAGCCCAGCCGCCCGATCGCCTCGGCGCGGACATTGTGGATGAAGATGTCAGCCTCGCCCAACATTTCGCGCATGGCCTCGCGGTCGGCTTCGAGCTTGAGGTCGAGCATGACCGACTTCTTGCCGCGATTGAGCGCGATGAAGGCAGGGCCCATGCCCAGCGTCTGCGCAGGAGTGGCGGCATAGCGGAAACCGTCGCCGCCGGGCGCCTCGACCTTGGTGACGTCGGCTCCGAAGTCGGCGAGGATCTGGGTGCAATAGGGCCCGAAGACCACCGAAGTCATGTCGACCACCCGCAGACCGTCGAGCATCGCGCGACCGTCCGCAGGATCGATCATTGCATTTCCTTCAGCTGGACTTCGGCATCTGCGAGGAGTTCGGGCGCGATTTGCGCGCGGTCCATCACCAGCTTGCGCCCCTGCACGTAGTCCTTGGTGTTGTTGACGCAGTCGAGCGCGATCACAGCGCCCTCTTTGAGGTAGATCACGCTGAACTTGCGCGCCGCAGGATCGCCGCGCAGCACGGTGGCATCATAGCCCATAGAGATGCCGACAGTCTGGAGCTTCAGGTCGTACTGGTTGGACCAGAACCACGGCACCGCGTCGTAATCTTCCTTCTCGCCCATGATCGCCTTGGCCACCAGCGTTGCCATGTCGTTGGCGTTCTGGACCGATTCGAGGCGGATTACGGCGTTCCCCGCATAGGGATTGGCGTGGCTGGCGCAGTCACCGATGGCGTAAACGTCGTCGAGCGGCGTGCGGCAATAGGTGTCGACGTCGACCCCGTTGGAACCCGAGGCCCCTGCCGCGATCAGGGGCCCGACCGAGGGAACAATACCGATCCCGACGATTACGATCTCACATGGGATGGTTTCGCTGGCATCGGTAACGACTGCGGTGACCCGACCGTTCTCGCCCTCGATCCGCTCGACGCCGGTCGACAGGCGCAGATCGACGCCATGCCCGCGATGCTCCGCAGCGTAGAAATCCGAAAGCTCCTGGCCTGCCACACGGGCGAGGACACGGTCCTGCATTTCGATGACCGTTACTTCACAGCCGAGCTTGCGCAGGACGGCAGCGGCCTCGAGCCCGATGTACCCTGCTCCGACGATGGCTGCCCGCTTCGCACCGGCGGCGAGTTCGTCGCGCAGAGCGTCGACGTCCCGGCGATTGCGGACATAGTGGATGCCAGTCAGTTCGGCTCCCGGGCAGGACAGGCGACGGGGATCGCCACCCGTTGCCCAGATCAGCTTGCGGTAGGTGACGCGCGTGTCGTCCGACAGCAGCAGCTCGTGCGCCTTGGCATCGACCTCGTTAACGTTTCGACCGAGGCGCAGTTCGATCTTGCGATCGGCCCAGAACTGTTCGGGCCGGATCTGGATGCGCTCGAACGGCTTTTCGCCAGCGAGGTATTCCTTCGACAGCGGTGGGCGCTCGTAAGGCGGGTTACGGTCGCGGCTGACCATGAGGATCGAATCCTCGTGACCCGCCTGGCGCAGGGCGATCGCGGCCTGGGCACCACCATGCCCCGATCCGACAATTACGACGTCGAAATGCTCCATCGCGCCGCTGGCTGGCGTCAAAATCGCCGGCGGTCAAGCATTCGCGCGCCTGTGGATCATCGCGCCAGGAGGTTGCGTGCCATACTTGCGACCTGCGCCAGCATGGCCGGAGCGACTGGCGTCTGCGCCTGAGCCCGAGCGATCATGCTGCGGAAGTTACGCACTGTCGCGTCCTGCTCGTCGGCCCACTTGCCGGCCATGGCGAGCATGTCCTTCTTGGCGTCCTTGCGTCGTGCGAGGCGCCGCAGGAGCTCTAGCCGCATCTGCTGGAAATCGCGCGCCAGTCCCGAAACCAGCAGGCGTTCCCAAACGTCCGAGGGACTCATCAGAGCTGCGGTCGACTGGGCCCAGTCAAGGCCAAGGCGATGACCGATATCGGTGAAGGCACGGGTGAGGTTGCCCGGCTCGATGCCCGTTTCGCTCGAAAGGCGCGCGAGGCCAACCGAACCGTCGAGATCGTAAAGGTGCGTCACACGCGCGGCCAGTTTCTCCGGCGCTCCGGCCTCGACCAGCTGGGCAAGCAGGCGCGACGATTGGGTGCGCGATTCGCTCGAGAGCAGGTCCTCGGTCGCCTGCGAAAGGAAACGGACACCCTTGCCGAGATCATGGACCATTGCGCTGGGGACGACCTTGCCGGCCGCGCTGCGCAGCACGTCGGACATGAGGTTTCCGACAGCCGCCGCCAAGCGATCGAACAGCATCAGGCGTGCCTTCTCGGGCATGGCGGCGCTGTCGATTGCTGCCCACAGGTCCTGGAGATCGAACAGGCTCTCGGTCGCGACGAATGCCGCAGCGACTTCGGCAAGTTCGACGCCTTCTTCTTCCGCGAGCTCGAACGGGTGGATCACGCCGAGGCGGTTGACCATGCGGTTGGCGAGCTTCGTGGCAATGATTTCGCGACGCAGGCGGTGACCCGCGATTTGCGCCTTGTACTTGCCGCGCATGGGTTCGGGGAAAGCCGCGAACAATGTGGCGGAGAGCAGGGCATCGTCGGCCAGTGCGCTCGTCTCGATCGCGGCTTGAAGCACCAGCTTGGTGGAGGACAGCAGGACCGCGAGTTCAGGGCGGGTCAGGCCCTGACCGTCCGCAGCCCGGCGATGCAGCGCCTGATCGTCGGCCAAACCTTCTGTTCGGCGATCCAGGTTGCCGCCGGCTTCCAGCGTCTCGATGATGTGGCGCTGCGAATTCATCGCCCGTGCCCCGCCGAAGCTGGCGATGGACAGGGCCAGCGCCTGCAGGCGGTTGTCTTCGAGCACGATGGCGGCGACTTCGTCGGTCATCGCTTCGAGCAGTTCGACGCGCTTGGGTTCGGAAAGCTTGCCCGAGCGTTTGGCCGCGGCGAGCGCGATCTTGATGTTGACCTCGTTGTCCGAGCAGTCGACGCCGGCCGAATTGTCGATGAAGTCGGTGTTGATCCGGCCACTGCCCTGCGCGAATTCGATTCGCCCGGCCTGGGTGATCCCGAGGTTGGCGCCTTCGCCGATGACCTTGGCGCGCAATTCCGCCGCATCGACGCGCAGCACGTCGTTCGCAGGGTCGCCCACGGCCACGTTGTTCTCGTGGCTGGCTTTCACATAAGTGCCGATGCCGCCGAACCAGATCAGGTCGACCGGTGCCTTGAGGATGGCCGAGATGAGCGCTTCCGGCTCCATCTCGTCCTGCGCGATACCGAGCTTGGCCTGCATCGCCTTCGAAAGCTTGATCGACTTCGCATCGCGCGGGAACACGCCACCGCCGCGAGAGATCAGCTCGGCATTGTAGTCCTCCCAGCTCGAACGCGGCAGGGCGAACATGCGCTTCCGCTCCTTCCAGCTGACGGCCGGATCGGGATCGGGGTCGAGGAAGATGTGGCGGTGGTCGTAGGCGGCGACCAGCTTGATCGCCTTCGACAGCAGCATGCCGTTGCCGAACACGTCGCCCGACATGTCGCCGCAGCCGACGACCTCGACGCTCTCGCTCTGCACGTCGACGCCCATCTCGAGGAAGTGGCGCTGGACGCTGACCCAGGCACCCTTGGCGGTGATGCCCATCGCCTTGTGGTCGTAACCCTTTGAGCCGCCGCTGGCGAAGGCATCGTCGAGCCAGAAATCACGGGCTTCGGCAATGCCGTTGGCGATGTCGGAGAAAGTCGCGGTGCCCTTGTCGGCGGCGACCACGAAATAGGGGTCATCACCGTCCGTGATCACGACGTCCTGAGGGTGGACGACCTTGTCGTTGACAATGTTGTCGGTGACCGAGAGCAGCGTGCGGATGAAGATCTCGTAGCTGGCACGGCCTTCGGCGGCCCAACCCTCGCGGTCGGTGACCGGGCTCGGCAGCTGCTTGGGATAGAAGCCGCCCTTGGCCCCTGTCGGCACGATAACCGCGTTCTTGACCCGCTGGGCCTTCATCAGGCCGAGGATCTCGGTGCGGAAATCGTCGCGCCGATCGGACCAGCGCAGGCCGCCGCGGGCGACCGGGCCGGAGCGCAGGTGGATGCCCTCGACGCGGCGCGAATAGACCCAGATCTCGCGCCAGGGAACGGGCTTGGGCAGGCCGGGGACGAGTGCGGAATCGATCTTGAAGGCCAGCGCCTCATGCGACGCCGGGGCAAACGCATTGGTGCGCAGGATCGCGTCGATAAGCGCATTGTAGAGGCGTAGCAGTCGGTCGTCGTTGATCGCCTTGACCTTGCCCAGCCCGCGCTTGATCGCGGCGCGCGCTTCCTCGATCGCGGCCTCGCGTCCCTTGCCGAATGCGGGATCGTGGCGCGCGGTGAAGAGCGCGACGAGTGCGCGCGTCACATCGGGCGCCGCAGCCAGGGCATCGACGACGGTATAGATCGTGAAGCTGGTCCCGGCCTGGCGCAGGTAGCGGTAAAAGGCGCGCAGCCAGTTGGCCTCGCGCGCAGACAGTCCGGCTTCAGGCACGAGGCGGTTGAACGGGTCGTTCTCGGCCTCGCCATTGAGCACCGCAGAGATGGCTTCCTCGATCGCTGCATCGCGTTCGATGAGGTCCCTGGGATCGCTGCTGTCCTTCGACTGCAGCTTGAAATCGTGGATCGTGCCGAGGCGCCCGTCGTCGAGAACGGTCGGCATTTCCGACTGCACGTGAAAACCGAAGTTCTCGAGCGCAGGGACGCCCTCGGACAGCGGCAGGCTTCCTTCCGACTGATAGAGCTTGAGGCGCAAGCAACCCACGGCCTCGCGGTCACAGAAATACATGCGCGCGCCGCGCACGACTTCCTCGCTCTCGAGGCTGGCGCCGAGATGGTGGAGGCGGGAAATGTCGAGTGCTGCCTCGCGCACGCCGAAACGGCCGCGAAACGCAGTCGGGAAACTGTCGGCAAAGCGCAGGGCGAGGGCAGCCGCACGCAAGGGCTCCTCGAACTGGGCGAGTTCGGCTTCGACAGCTTCGCTCCAACCGCGCAGCAGCGTCTGGAGCTTTTCCTCGAGCACATGCTCGTCGGGCACGCCCGCGCCATCGCGGATGTCGAGTACGAAGCGCAGCATGGCAAGGTTGCCGCCTTCGACCTCGAGGCTCCAGTCGAGCAGCCGCGCCGAGGCGCCGTCTTCGAGCAAGGCCTGGATTTCGAGGCGAACCTGCGTTGCGAGCATGTCGCGCGGCAGCCAGACGAAAGCGAAGAGGTGGCGGGCGAGCGGCGCTTCGACCAGCGCAAGGCGCGGGCGAGGCCGGTCGACCAGGCTCATCATGGTGGTCGCGACACGCTCGACATCTTCTTCCTGGAAGCCGATGAGCAGGTCGTGAGGAAGTGCGGTCAGCGCGTGCACCAGCGCCTTGCCGGCATGGCCGGTGTCATCGAAGCCATAGCGGTCGTGCAGCTCTTCAAGCTGCTGGCGCAGGCGCGGAACGCTGCGCGGCGAGGTCGCCAGCGCCGCACTGGTCCACACGCCGGCATGGATCGACAGCGCAGTGAGCTTGCCGCCCTCGCGGATCGGCACGAGGAAGAGGTCGAGCGGTACGCGGCGGTGCACGTGGCTGAGGCGGTTGGCTTTGATGACCAGCGGCACGCGCGTGTTCGCCTTGTTCTCGAACCAGGCGAAAGCGCGATCGTAGGAAGCGTCGGCAAGCAGGTCCGCCGCGCTCTTGCGGCAAATCCCGAGAGCATGATCCTGCTCGCCCGTGCGATGGCGGACGAGGTGGCCAAGCTGGGTCAGCATGCCCGAATTCAGCCATTCGAGAAGGGCCGCTCCCTCGCTGTCGAGGTCGGCGATGCGCTTGGCATCGGCTGCCATGGCCTTCTGCAGCTTGGGCCAATCGTTCACTGCAGCGCGTACGTCGGCCAGCGTTTCGCGCAGGGTCTGTTCGAGCAGGCGGCGGGTCTTCGCATCGACGCGGGCGGTCTCGATGTAGATCATCGATTCCCAGTCGGCATCCTCGGGATCTCCCTCGGGAATCCTGGCGAGCGTGAAGTCCTTCTTGCGCTCGACCGGGACGACCGGGTGGACCAGCCGGTCGATCGACAGCCCCATGGCGGCAATCGCCGCTGCGACCGAATCGACGAGGAAGGGCATGTCATCGTTGACGATGGCGATGCGGGTAAAGCGGCGATCCTCGGTCGCGCTCTCCACGGTCATCGCCGATTTGCCGAACTCGCGTTGCAGGGCGGTTGCCGAAAGGAAGCCGGCAGCATCGCCCAGCTTGGCTTTCTCGAAAGGCGTGTCGCCGCGTAGCAGCGATTGCCGCATCCGCTCGGTAATATCCGCCAGCATTTTCCTGGAAATCTTGCCCGTCTTGGCCTTTTCGGCACTCATCGAACCCATCGGGGGCCTCTCGTCTCTCGGCGTACGATCATTTCGCAACCGCGTAACTTCCGAGTCGTGCGGCAGCGAGGTCTGATGGCGCGCCTAGGCCTCTTGCCTCAGGTCCGCAAGGTGACGTGCACGGCAAGGCGCAATCGTATGCACGTTCTGCGAGCACGGAACGCGACGCTACGGCTTCTCAGCGTTGCAGAGCGCCCATCGCCAGTTCGAGCGAGCGGATGCGTGCGGCAGGATCGAAGGTGCTGCCCCCGAAAATGATCTCGTCGGCCCGGGTTCGCGTGATGAAGGCGGCAACCAACTCGCGCACCGTCTCCGCAGTGCCGATCACGCTCGCCTGGCCGATATGGGCGAGCATGGCCTGCGCGTTCGCGGGGAGGCTCTCGCGATATCCGGCGACTGGCGGCGGCAGCTTGCCCGGGCGACCGGTGCGCAGGGCGACGAAGCTCTGCAATTGCGAGCTGGCGAGAAGCTCGGCCTCTTCCGCAGTGTCGGCGACAAAAAGGTTCATCGCGGCCATGACGTGCGGTTCGGGACAGGCATCCGACGGCCGGAACTGGCGCCGATACAATTCGAGCGCGGCATCGAGATGGTCCGGCGCGAAATGGCTGGCAAAGGCATAGGGCAGGCCCAGTTGCGCTGCCAGTTGCGCGCCGAAAAGGCTCGACCCGAGCATCCAGAATTCCGGATTCGCGCCAAGGCCGGGAGTGGGATGGATGGTGGTTTCGCCACGCATCAACGCCATAAGTTCGACGACGTCCTGCGGAAACATCTCCGCCGCGCGATGGAGGTCTTTCCGCAGTGCGCGCTGGAGTTCGGGCCCGGCGCCGGGTGCCCGCCCAAGGCCGAGGTCCACGCGTCCCGGAAACAGCGCATCGAGCGTGCCGAACTGCTCGGCAATCTGGAAAGGCGTGTGGTTGGGCAGCATGATGCCGCCCGACCCGATGCGGATGGAGCTAGTAGCATTGCCGATATGCGCCAGCACGACCGATGTCGCGCCGCCGGCGATACCTTCCATCGCATGGTGTTCGGCCACCCAGAAGCGCTTGCAGCCCGCGTTCTCGGCTGCCCTTGCCAGCGATACCGCCGCGTCCAGCGCCTCGCCCACCGTGCCGCCTTCGCGGACCGGGACGAGGTCGAGGACGGAAAAATCGGTCACTGTTTCAGCTGCTCCAGATAGGCAGTCGCACGATTGGCGAATTCGCTGTCGGGTGCAACGATCAATACCGATTCGAAACTGCGGCGTGCATCCTCACGCCGCCCGGCGAGGGCAGCGATGATTCCCGCCTCGAGACCGATGGCGGGGTTTCGTGGGTCGAGCTTGGCAGCCTCCTCGATCATCTTCTGCGCATCGTCGAGGCGCTCGAGACGCCGATCGAGCAGCGCCGAGACAAGCCAGGCGCGTGTGTTTGCAGGATTGCTCTCCCGCGCCAGCTTCAAGGCCTCGATCGCTTCGTCCATCCGTTCGCTCGCACCCAGCGAAGTGGCGCGATCGACGTACAGGTCCGAGGCAAGTTCGGCGTTCTTGATGGCAAGCGCCCCTTCGATCGCGCTGGCGAAAAGGGGCTCGGCAAGCGCAGGCTTGCCGTCGGAAAGGGCGGCATTGCCTGCCATGGCCTTGAGGCGCGCACTATAGGCAGCAAACCTGTCGGCAGCCTCGCCGCTGGCGACCTCGAAGATCTGGCGGGCCTCGTCGAACCGTTCGAGACGCACGAGCGCGATGCCGAGGCAATGTGCCGAGCGGACGAGGTCGAGGTCGTTCTTGGCGGACAAGCGCCAGGCATTGGCGATGTCGAGCGCGGTCTCGGGATCGCTTTGCGCGCTCGCGAGGCAGTCGGCGAACTGCTTCTGGCTCTCTTCAGGCAGGCTGACCGTCACTGCGGGCGCGGGTACGGTCTTGCGATCGCGCAGTTCTGGTGGAGTGCCCGGAAACGCATCGAGGGTGGGATTGGGGCCGACCTGCAGCAGGACGAGCGAAAGGATGCCGGCGATCAAGAAACTGTCTCCAAAAGGGCCGCGACCGTGCGCAAGAGCAGGGCGATGTCCTGCTCCCGCGAAAGTCGGTGGTCGCCATCCTTTACCAACGTCACCTGTACGGCTTCCGAACGCAGGGCGCGCGCCAGTTGCATGGAAATGTCCCACGGCACGTCCGCATCGCGCTGGCCGTGGATCAGGTGGCAGGGCGCATCGATGGGGATAGTGCTGCCCAGTTGCAGCTGCGACTGCCCGTCGGCGAAGAAACCGGGATGCATGGGCGTGGGCTCGGGCCCGTAGGGGTTTTCGTCGTAGACCGGCTCACCCGCCGCGAGCCTGGCCTTGTCGCTCGCGCTGCGGCCCCATTCGGTGAAATCCGGCGCCGAAGCGATGCCGATAAGGCCGGCGAGGCGATCGCCCAGCGCCTGCCCGACGAGCAGCATCAGCCATCCGCCCATGGACGAGCCGATAACGATGATCCGACCAGAGGTGCTCGCCTCGACCAGCGCGAGCACCTCGTCACACCAGCGCGACAGCGTGCCGTCGGCGAAATCGCCGTCGCTGGCCCCGCAGCCCGAGTAGTCGAGGAGCAGGCATGCCCTCCCGTTCGCCTGTGCCCAGTCGAACAGCGCGGTCGCCTTCCCCCCGGCCATGTCGGACATGTAGCCGGGCAGGAAGACCAGCGTGGGGCCCGAACCCGGCGTGTGACGGAAAGCGATCCGACGCCCGTCGGGAAGCTCGTGGAATTGCACTTCGCTCATGACGATGTCCTGTCGAGCCTGACGCCTGCCTTTGCAAGGCCGGTGTCAGAAGAGCTCGAATTCCTCCACGTCGGGATCGTCCTTGCACATCGACTTGAGTGCTTCGAACTCGGCCGCGGTCAGGACAGGGCGATAGGTTTTGTCCTTCTTTGCTGCGGCCTTGAACTCGCGGGCGCGTTCGCCTGCTGCAGGGTGGCTCGCCAGCCAGCCGACCACGGCGTTCTGGTCCTTGCCCTCGCCGCTTTCCTCGGCGACGCGTTCGAAGAAGTCTGCGGCTCCGAGAGGCGAGATGTCGCTCTCCGCGAGACGTGCGCGGGCATACTGGTCGGCCTCGCGCTCGGCATCGCGGCTGTATCCCATCGAAGCCACTCCGGCCATGGTGTCACCCACGCCGGTATTGGCCCCGGCGAGGAGGACAGAGAGGCCGAACTGGCGCATCAGCGCGGTCATCACATGGCGTTCGCGCACGTGTCCGACCTCGTGCCCGAGCACGCCGGCGAGCTCTTCGGGGGTCTCGGCCTGCTGGACGATGCCGTCAAACAGCAGCACCTGTCCGCCCGGCAGGGCGACGGCGTTGACCATGCCGATGTTCGCCACTCCGGCGTTGACCTGCCTCGCCGCCGGATCGACTGCGTCGAGGAGTTTCTTCAATGCGGCGTCGCCCTGCGGCGTGTGGCAGATGCGACCACCGAAATCGCCGATCATCGCCTGCCCCAGATTGCGCTCCCAGCTGTCAGGGATACGCGGGCCGAGCCAGTCGGGTGCGGTCATGAACAGAGCCACCGCGGCGGCGCTCGCTACGGCGAAGATGGCGACTGCGCGGCCGATGCCGAGCCGGTCGACCCAAGCGCCGTATTCGCTTTTCGCGGGCAGGTGCGCGGCAAGTCCGGGTGGGAGGTCTGCAGGCAGGATCAGGCGGAAATCGGGCGCACTCTCGCGGCGGTAGAGAATGCGGCCGGGTCGGGCTTCGAGGAAGTGCAGGTCGGCCGCCGCGAACTCCATGCGCGACGTCGATCCATCGACCACGAAGCCCCCGCGTCCGTCCCATTCGAGATGACCTTCGTGGCGCAGCGCATTGGTGCCGTCATACCATTCTGCTGCGCAACGAAAGCTGTCTTCCATGGGATCAGATAGCCCCCATGTCGAAGGCGTCCAGCAGCCCTTCGCCGTGTTTCGAAGTGGTGGTTGTCGACTGGGTCAGCTCGTCGAGCAGGATTTCGCCGCCCGCCTCCATGTGGGTCATGAAGAACTTCCAGTGGCGATAGGTGAGGAAGACGAATCCCAGGCCGAAGGTGAAAACAACCAGCAACGCATCGCCGACGAGCAATTTGACCCAGTCCATGGTCGAAGCCTCGAAGCTGAATTGCAGATTCCGCCAGCGCGTCGATCCCACAACCTCACGGTAGTATTTCGCATAGAAGGCGACGGCGATCAGGCCGAGGCCGAGGTAGAAGAACAGGGCAAGGCCAATGATGCCCAGCACTCCGCCGACGGCCATTCCGTCCTCGCCCCCCACGCCATAGCCCGCGAGCATGCCCATGCCTGCCATGGCGACGCCGCCGACGAACAGCACGAAGGGCGCAAGGTAGAACAGCAGGAAGCGGCCGAAGACATTGCCGGCTTCCGAATCCGCTTCGAATTCGTAGGGGCCGAAGCTCATCCTGTTCCAGCGCTCGTTCCACAGGCTGGTCATCGACCAGGGAATGAGGAGTCCTGCCGGGATCCAGCCCGCCATGGTCTTCCACATGTAGGAAAGGCCGTAGAACATGCCGTTGTCGTCGCTGCCACCACGGATGCCGCGCCAGCGCGTGCGCGAAAGGCGGTAACGCAGGCCTCGGAAGCGGGCGACGCCGATGAGGTAGAAGATCGCGACCATCGACCCGAACAGGAGCAGGAGGCCTGCGATCTCGTATCCGCGCGCGATCAGCGCCTGCGCGCCGAAGCTGACGATGAAATAGGGGACGCCAAACAGCGCGAGCACAATGAGGAAACCGAGGAACAGCTCCATTCCCGTGCCCGCCCATTCGAGGTTCTCGTCGACGAAGCGGCTGCGCGACCACAGGTAGCGGCGCTCCCGCGCGGTCGCCCAGAAACGATAGATACCCAGCGTGACAATGGTCAGGAGCAGATTGGTCAATGCAATCGGCGCAAACTCGCGCCAGTTGCCCTCGAAGACGAAGGCGCTCTGCGCCTCCTCGTTATCGCCCGATCCCTGCATGTAAAAACCCCCTCGAACCCTGCAATACAGCTTCGGGAACTCGGGGGTTTTGTCAATCGCGCCACGATTATTGTTCGCGAATGAAAATTTCTTCGATGGCGAGGCCGAATACATCGGCGATGCGGAAGGCGAGCGGTAGCGAGGGGTCGTAGCGACCGGTTTCGATGGCGTTCACGCTCTGGCGGCTGACCTCGAGCCGGTCGGCAAGGTCCTGCTGGCTCCAGTTGCGTTCGGCCCGGAGCACCTTGAGGCGGTTCTTCATGCGCAGCCCCCGTCGCCGGCCATCGTGACGCGGTTGTAGATCGTCCCCGCCACCAGGCCGAGGCACCAGATCGGGAAAACGTAGAAGATCGGCAAGCGCGGGACTTGCGTGAGCAGTTCGAGCATGCCCCACACGCTCGCCACGGCAAGCAGGAAGCCCGTGGCGACGATGAACTTGCGGACTTCGAGGAGGCGCAGGTACTCGTCATCGAGTTCGACCAGCAGCCTGCCCAATGCCCAGATCATCGCCAGCACCGCCGCGCCGGGAACGAGCGCAACCATGATCGGGGCGAGCGTTGGCGGAGCATCGTCGGGGAGCAGTCCCACGGCCAGCAGGATTGCCGAAATATAGGCCGCAGCCGCAACTCCCATGCGCCGCATATAGGCATTGTAGGCCGGGTGACGCTTGGAGGACTTCGCGCTGCGGAGTTTCATCACGAGGCCGATGACGAGCAGGCCAAGCGGAACGATGCCGAGCACCCGGGCGGTCGCGGGGTCGATGGCCCCGCTGGCTCGCAGCGCCAGTATCGCGAGACCTGTCGCGACTGCGGCGATCCCGAGCTTCTGGAAGCGAGGCAAGCCTGCCTTTTCTTCCCCGGTCATGCCTTGCAACCCCGCAAGGCGCAGCCCTTGCCGGGCTTGAGGACCGCCAGCGCGATGCCGGGGAGGAGGATGAGCATCGCATCGCCCGAGTCGCCGCTGACGGTGCCCTGTGAGACGCCGAAGGCGACGAAGATCATGCTGACTGCGATAGCGCAGACGAGGATCAACCGGTTCATTGGTCAAGTTCCCTTTCTATGGTGTAAAGGGTGTTTTACATAGATTCGTGACGATGTCAATGTTCCTTGTCATAATGACCATGAACCTTTCCAGCCAAAGGATTGTTCTTGTCATCGGGCGGTCATCGCGAGAAGGCAGTGGACGGAGAGAGGAGACCCCATGATCGCCACCGAACCGCCGCAGTCTGCACCCCTGGCCGCACTCGATCGCCGCACCCTGTTCAAGGCAGGCGCCTTCGGCATCGGCCTGGTAGGTCTCCAAGGCACCCTCCACGCGGCAAGTCGGGGCTTCAGCCACGGTGTCGCCAGTGGCGAACCCGGGGTCGACAAGGTGCTGCTGTGGACGCGCTTCGTCGGCGACCAGTCGACTGCGCTGGAGTTCCAGCTCTCCGAAACGCTCGATTTCGCAAATCCCGTTTCCGGCGGCAGCGCGATCGCCCAGCCGGAAAACGACTGGTGTGCCAAGGCCTGGGCTGACGGCCTGCGCGCAGGAACATGGTACTATTACCGCTTCGTCGCGCCCGACGGCTCGATGTCCGATATCGGCCGCACCAAGACGCTGCCCGAGGGCCCGACCGAGAAATTCAGGATGGCGGTGTTCTCCTGCTCGAACATCGGCTTCGGCTGGTTCAACGCCTATGCCCATGCGGCGGCTGCGAACGAGTTCGACTGCGCTTTCCACCTCGGCGACTATTTCTACGAATACGCCCCCGGCACCTATCCCTCGGCGAACGAAGTCGCGCCGGGTCGCACCGTGTGGCCGCCGCAGGAGCTCGTCCACCTTGCCGATTACCGCGCGCGCTTTGCCGCCTATCGCAGCGATCCGGACCTGCGCCGCCTGCACCAGGTCTATCCGCTGATCAGCGTTTGGGACGATCACGAGACTGCCAACGATTCATGGGAAGGCGGCGCGGAAAACCACCAGCCCGCCAGCGAAGGCGAATGGAGCGTGCGCAAGGCCGCCGCCATCAAGGCCTATCGCGAATGGATGCCGGTATCGGACGAATCCTGGGCGAGCTACGAGATCGGCGACCTGGCGACGCTGTTCCGCCTCGAAACGCGCCTGACCGCGCGGGCCGAACAATTCTCCTACGGCAAGATCCTGGCCGGAACGACCAAGCCCGAAGAGGCCATGGCTGCGCTGTCGGCGTTCAAGGACGGTGCCTGGCGCGATCCCTCGCGCGAACTGCTCGGAATGGCGCAGCAGGGCTGGCTCGCCGACGGAATGCGACAGTCGGCAGGGGCGGGCAAGCGCTGGCAGGTGCTGGTGCAGCAGGTGCTGATGGGTAGCGTGGCGACTGCGACCAGCCTCATCGATGCCCTGCCCGACGACCTCCCCGGCTATATCCGCCAGCGCATCCTTTCGGGCGCGCTCGCTTCCGAGGCGGGACTCCCGCTCAACATGGACGCATGGGACGGTTATCCGATGGCGCGGGAGAAGGTGTTGGCCGCGGCGCTGAACGCCAATGCCAATCTCGTCAGTCTTGCCGGCGACACGCACAATGCCTGGGCCTTCGACCTCGACCTCGACGGGGAACCGGTGGGTGTCGAATTCGGCGGCCATTCGGTGACCTCTCCGGGCTTCGAGAGCTACCTGCCGTTCCTCAAGGCGGACACGGTCGAGAGTGCGACGGTAGAACGCAACAAGCAGCTGCGCTGGATGGATTCCTCCCGCCGCGGCTACATGGCGGTCGAACTCACGCCCGAGGCCGCGACGAGCGAGTACCGCTTCGTCTCGAGCGTCAAGGAACGGGGCGCAGGGGTCAATGCGACCAAGCGGATATCGAGCCCGCACGGCACCCGCGTGCTCGACGTGGGTTGAGAAATTAACCCGCACGCGCTATCTCGTCCCGCATGACGCAAGTGCGCATCACGACCACTACCACCACTACCCCGGTCATCCGGGGGCGGTCGGTCGCGCGCTAAGCGAACCGCCGCCGCCCGGTTTCGGGCGGTGGGCGTTTCCTCCCGAAACCTGTTTTTCTCGCAAACGCCGCTTCAAGCGCGCGCTCCCTTGTGCCATGGCGCGCGGCAACGGGCGAGGGTCTAGGCTCCGCGCCAAGCAAACGGACGACGAGTAACATGACGGAACTGCTCAAGATCAGCCTGCCCGACGGTTCGGTGCGCGAAATGGAACGCGGCAGCACGCCCGCGGACGTCGCCGCGGCCATCGGGCCGGGCCTCGCCAAGGCGGCCATCGCGGCACGCGTGGACGGCGAACTGCGCGACATCAACCGCCCCTTCGAAGGCGATGCCGAACTCGCGCTCGTCACCAGCCGCGACGAGGAAGATGCGCTCGAACTGGCGCGTCACGACTTCGCCCATGTCCTCGCCGAAGCGGTACAGGCGCTGTGGCCCGGCACGCAGATCACCTTCGGTCCGGCGACGGACGACGGCTTCTATTACGACGTGAAGGCACCCGAGGGCCGCGAGCCGTTCGGCATGGATGATTTGCCCGCGATCGAGGAAAAGATGCGCGAGATCATTCGCGCCGACAAGCCGCTGACGCGCGAGGTCTGGAGCCGCCAGCAGCTCATCGACAAGTGGGAAGCCGACGGCGAGGTCTTCAAGGCCGAGTGGGCGCGCGAACTGCCCGAGGGCGAGGAACTGACGGTCTACCGCTCGGGTGACGACTGGCTCGACATGTGCCGTGGGCCGCACCTTGCGAGCACGGGCAAGCTCGACCCGCAGGCCTTCAAGCTGATGCGCGTCGCCGGTGCCTACTGGCGCGGCGACCAGCGCAATCCGCAGCTGACGCGCATTTACGGCACGGGCTGGCTCAACAAGAAGCAACTCGATGCGCATCTCCACCGGCTGGAAGAGGCCGCCAAGCGCGACCACCGCAAGCTGGGCCGCGAGATGAACCTGTTTCATTTGCAGGAAGAGGCCCATGGCTCGGTCTTCTGGCACCCGCAGGGCTACGTCATCTACCGCATGCTCGAGGACTATATCCGCCGCGCGGTGCAAGGGGCCGACTGCCGAGAGGTCAAGACGCCGCAGGTGATGGACGCGCGCCAGTGGGAGAAGTCAGGCCACTGGGGCAAGTATCGCGAGAACATGTTCGTCATCCCCGACGAGGTGCCCAACACCGAGGACGAGGGCCCGATCGTCTCAGACGCCGCCGAATGGATGGCACTGAAGCCGATGAACTGCCCCGCGCACGTCCTGATCTTCAAGCAGGGCATCAAGTCCTACCGCGACCTGCCGCTGCGCCTGGTCGAGAACGGCTGCTGCCACCGCAACGAACCGCATGGCGCGCTTCACGGCCTCATGCGCGTGCGCCAGTTCACGCAGGACGACGGCCACATATTCTGCCGCGAGGACCAGATCGTCGAAGAGGTACGCAACTTCTGCGAACTCGCCGACAAGGTCTACAAGGACTTCGGTTTCACCTACGCGGTGAAGCTTGCCCTGCGCCCCGAACAGCGCTTCGGTTCGGATGAGGACTGGGACAAGGCCGAGAACGAACTGCGGCAGGCAGTGATCGACGCCGGCCTCGCGACCGAGGAATACGGGTGGGAGGAACTGCCGGGGGAAGGCGCTTTCTATGCGCCGAAGCTCGAATGGCACCTGACCGATGCCATCGGCCGTACCTGGCAGGTCGGCACGATCCAGTCGGACCGTGTCCTGCCCGAGCGCCTCGATGCGAGTTACATCGGCGAAGACGGCGAACGCCACCGTCCGGTGATGCTGCACAGGGCGATTTTCGGCTCATATGAGCGCTTCATTGGCATCCTTATCGAGCATTTCGCCGGTCGCCTGCCGACCTGGCTCGCTCCGACGCAGGCGGTCGTGGCGACGATCGTCTCGGACGCGGACGGCTACGCGAAGGAGGTCGAGGCCAAGCTCGAAGCGGCGGGTATCCGCGTCGCCGCCGACCTGCGCAACGAGAAGATCAACTACAAGGTTCGCGAACATTCGCTCGCCAAGGTCCCGCACATGCTGGTCGTCGGCATGCGCGAGGCAGAGGAGGGCACGGTCGCGGTCCGCACGCTCGGCGAACAGCACCAGAAGGTGATGAGCCTCGACGAGGCGATCGCCATGCTCAAGGCCGAGGCGACCCCGCCCGACCTGCGCTGACACGCGGCGTAGCGGCAGGTGGAAATCGCGGGCTTCGCATTGTGGCAGGTGGGGATTGCGCTCGTCGCAACCTTCGCCTCTGCCTATGTGCGCGGCCTCGCGGGCTTCGGGCTGGCAATCCTGCTGGTACCGGTCCTCGCGCTGGCGCTGAAGCCGGTCGAGGCGGTTCTGATCGCCAATGTGCTTGGCCTGACCATCGGTCTCACCGAAATCCGCCACCTCATCAGGACGGCAGAGAAGTCGGCGTTCCACATTGCGGGTATCGTGATCCTGACCACGGCCCCGGGCATGGCAGTGCTCTCGATCACGCCTGCGCCTGTTGCACGTTTCCTCATCGCGCTGGTCGCGCTTTCCGCATTCATCGCGGTTCTTCTACCGCCGCGGGCGCCGGAAATGCCGGGCAGGGTCAACACGCTGCTGACCGGCGTCGCGAGCGGATTGCTGACCGGCTTTGCGGGGATGCCTGGCCCGCCGGTAGTGCCCTATTACGTCGGCCGAGCCATCCCGCGCGAAGTCGCCAAGGCGTCGATGGTGCTGGTCTTCACAGCCGCTTCGAGTGCGGGGATCGCCTCGGGTGTGGCGCTGGGCACGATGCACTGGCGCTTGCTGCTGCTCGCTCTGGCGCTGTTTCCGGTTGTTCTGGTCGGCAATGCACTGGGACGTCGCGCACTCGGCAAGATCAGCGACCGGGCCTGGCGCATTTTCGCGGCCGTTGTGCTGGGTGCCGCGTCGTTCGCAGCGCTTCTCAAGCTTATCTGACGTGCCCAAGAAAAAAGCCGTCCCCTCATGACAGGGAACGGCTTGAACTAGGGTATTTGTATTCCAGCGGGCTAGAGCGGCAGGAAAGGTCCTGCAGCCACCAGCGCGAGGGCCGAACCGCACACGATCGCAACACGAGCCATTTCTTCCGCCAGGCGAGCGGGAGCGAAATGGGTGCGAGCGAGGGCGATTGCCTGGGCCATGGACCCATTCTCGACCGATTATGCTAACGAAAAGTTAACGCGTCGGTTCCCGCACAAATCAGACTGACGGCATTTGCTGGCTGGCGCAATGAAAACCGCCGCCTCCAGCCAACACTGCGTCCCCTGGCAGACCGATGGTCGCCCGGTCCGGAAACAGCTCCGCGATTGCTGCCACGCCATCTCCGTCGTGCGGACTGCCAAAGGTCGGCACCACTACAAGATGGCTGGTGATCGCAAAATTGGCATAGCTGGCGGGTTCGATCCGGTCGCCGCTGGTGATGAGGCCGGGTGAGGGAATTTCCTTCACGATCACGCCCGCCTCCTCGGCCCGCTGCTTGGCGTCGGCATAGATCGCTGCGTTCGGATCATCGCTTCCCGTCGCTCTCGGCAGGCACAGTGTGTTCGGCGCTACGAAGCGGGCGAGATTGTCGACATGGCCGTCGGTGTGGTCGTTGATCAGGCCTTCGCCGAGCCACAAAACCCGGTCGAAGCCGAGGTCGGATTTCAGCCGCTCCTCGATCTCTTCGCGCGACAGTTGCGGGTTGCGGTTGGGATTGAGCAGGCACTCCTCGGTCGTCGCGACGAGCCCGGTTCCATCACCATCGATCGCTCCGCCCTCGAGGATCCAGTCGCAAGTGGTGACCGGCAGGCCGGCATCGCGGGCCAGTTCGGCACCGATCGTCTGGTCTCCGTCCATCAGATACTTGCCACCCCAGCCGTTGAACCCGAAGCGTCGGGCGCTGCCGTCGCCGACTACGAGCGGTCCTGTGTCACGCAGCCAGACATCGCCGTAGTGGCGCCGCTCCAGCTTCACTCCACCGGTGACCAGCGAACGCGCCCGCGCCTCGTTGACCGCATCGCGAACCAGAAGGCGCACCTCCTGCCCGCTTTCGGCCACCGCGCTGGCGAAAGCCGCAATCTGCTCCTGCGCGCGCGGAAGCACTTCAGGCCATTCGTCGGCGTCATGCGGGAAGCCGATCCACAGCCAGTCCTGCTTCGCCCATTCGGGCGGCATCATCGCAGTCATCGTGGTTCTCAGCAGCCCTTGTCGTCGGAAGCGCAGGTCTCGTCACGCGTGGCCTTGAACTCGTCGCCTTCGACCCAGTTGGGCCAACCCTTCGACATCGCCATGCTGCGGCCGATCCTGTAGTAGAGCTGGAGCTGCTGCATCAGGCCCGAGAGGTCCCAGCCGGCGTCGAATTCGTCGCTCGGCTGGTGGTAGCGGTTGACGGTGTAGTCTTCCGACAGCTTCGCGCCTGCTTCCTTGCCGCCGTTCTCCAGGTCCTCGCCTGCGTCGATATAGAGCATCGGCACGCCGCGCTTGGCCATGCTGAAGTGGTCGGAACGGTAGTAATAGCCCTTCTCCGGCGTGGGTTCGGGGGTGCCGGTGCGTTTTTCCGCGCCCAGTGCCCAGTCGAGGAACTTGTCGAGTTCGCTCTTGCCGCCGCCGACGATGGTCACGTCGTTCGAACGACCGCCGGGGATGAGGCCGTCAATGTTGAGGCCGCCCACCGTCTGCGCCAGCGGGAAGACCGGGTTCGCGGCATAGTATTCGCTGCCGAGCAGTCCCGATTCCTCGGCTGTGACCGCCAGGAACACCTGGCTGCGGCGCGCCGGGCCGGCCTTTACGCTTGCCTCGGCCAGCGCCACGAGGGCTGCCGCGCCGGTGGCATTGTCGACGGCGCCATTGCAGATGTCGTCGCCCGATGCATCGGGCTTGCAGCGTCCGAGGTGGTCCCAATGCGCCGAGTAGAGGACGTAATCCTCCGGCGCCTCGCTGCCCTTCAGCATGCCGACGACGTTCTGCGATTCAAAGGTTCGGATCGCATTGCCAAAGCCGGTGGAGGCCTTCACGCCTAGCGAAACCGGTTTGAAGCCCTTCTGCTTGGCAGCGGCGGTCAGCTTGGTGAGATCCTGTCCGGCGGCAGTGAAGATCTTTTCCGCTACAGGCTTCTGCACCCAGCCATTGATCAGCGTCTGGTCCGCACCCTTGTCGCCACGCTGCGCGTGAACCTGCGGGCCGGTCCAGGAAGATTCGACCACGTTCCAGCCATAGGCGGCGGGGAAAGTATCGTGGATGATGATTGCGGCTGCCGCGCCCTGCCTTGCCGCTTCCTCGTACTTGTACGTCCAGCGACCATAGTAGGTCATGGCCCGGCCGTTGAACTCACCCGTCAGCCCTTCGGTCTCGTAGTCCGGATCATTGACCAGGATGACCGCCGTCTTGCCCTTCATGTCGAGGCCGGCATAGTCGTTCCAGCCCTTCTCGGGCGCATTGATGCCGAAGCCGACGAAGACGAGTTCGCTGTCCTT
Organism: Qipengyuania sp. RANM35; assembly: GCF_041021145.2. Classification (NCBI taxonomy): domain Bacteria; kingdom Pseudomonadati; phylum Pseudomonadota; class Alphaproteobacteria; order Sphingomonadales; family Erythrobacteraceae; genus Qipengyuania; species Qipengyuania sp. RANM35. The sequence continues at coordinate 2,670,485 of NZ_CM196433.1, forward strand.
GAGGTCGACCCGCTGGTTCTCGCGATAGGTCGCGCCGACCCAGTCCGTGCCGTAGGCGAAGCTCATTGCCTTGCCGTCCTTGCCCGTTACCGAGAGCGGAGCGAAATCCTCCCCGGTAATCTCGACCAGCGGCACCTTTTGAACCCAGCTGCCGTTGTTGCCCGGCTCGAGCCCGGCCTTCTGGAACTCCTCGATCAGATAGGCGACGGTCTTTTCCTCTCCCGGCGTGCCCGGCGCGCGGCCCTCGAATTCGTCGGAGGACAGCTTCTCGACAACGCGCTTCATCGTGTCTTCCGACAATTCGCCGGCGGGGACATCGGGGACGTCGAAACCAGTTGCGGCGTTCGTATCCGTATCCGCGCCCATCGAGCAGGCGGAGAGCAGCAGCGCAGCCGTGGCGGCAAGGGTGAGGCGTTTCATCTGGGGAGGTCCTCTCGCATGAATCCTTCGATTGCGGGGGCTTGTGTCAGCATGGCGACACAAGGGCAAGCTTGCGCGGCGAGGGTTGCGGCGGCAGGGGTGTGGCGATGGCAGCGGACTGGACATCGGCACTGGATCGCGCGCGCAACCACGCGCCGTTCCTGGCGCGCGCGCTAGAGCGGCGGCCCGAACTTGCCGCCATGCTGGCCGAAGGACGCGGGGACGATGCGTTGCTTGCCGCCAAGTCGGTTGACGAGAGTGACGTCGCGGTGGCCCTGCGTCGTGAGCGGCTCGCGCTCGCCCTTGTCCTCGCAATCGGTGACCTTGCCGGTGCATTCGATCTGCCCAAGGTCGTACGCGAGCTATCGACTTTCGCGGACCGCGCCCTGCATGCTGCCATTGGCGATGCGATCGCACGGCGTGTGGAGGGCGCGAATCCTGCGGGCATGATCGGCCTTGCCCTCGGCAAGCATGGTGCGGGCGAACTCAACTATTCCTCCGACATCGACCCGATCCTGCTTTTCGACCCGGAAATGCTGCCACGCCGCGAGCGCGACGAACCGGGGGAGGCGGCGCAGCGCTATGCCCGCGAGATAGTACGCCTGCTCTCGGAAGTTACGCACGAGGGCTATGTCTTCAGGGTGGACCTGCGCCTGCGCCCCGCGTCCGAGGTCAGCCCGCTGGCGCTGTCGATCAATGCGGCGACTTCGCATTACGAAAGTTCCGCGCTGGCGTGGGAGCGCGCAGCCTTCATTCGTGCGCGCGCCTGTGCAGGAGACATCGCCGCGGGCGAGGCATTCCTCGACCACATCCGCCCCTTCGTCTGGCGACGGAGTCTCGATTTCGGAGCGATCGACGAGATTCGCCGCCTCACTCGCCGGATCCGCGACAAGCAGAGTGGCCCGATCGCACCGGCACCAGGATACAACCTCAAGCTTGGACGCGGCGGCATTCGCGAAGTGGAGTTCTTCGCCCAGACCCACCAGCTGATCCACGGCGGGCGCGATCCTTCGCTGCGCGTTCGCGGAACGAGGGCGGCGCTCGATGCGCTTGCGGCGACGGGCAGGATAGGCGCGGACGATGCGCGCATTCTCGGCGAGGCCTATGATGCACTGCGCATCATCGAACACCGGTTGCAGATGGTGCAGGACCAGCAGACGCATTCGCTGCCGGCGGGCGATGCACTGGATAATGTCGCCCGGTTGCACGGCCTGGGTCATGGCGATGAACTTCTCGATTACCTGCACGGGCATACAGAGGCTGTGGGCGATCGGTTCGACGCATTGCTCGACGAGGAGAGGATATCGGTCCCGCGCAATGCACCCCACATCGAGGTGGCGGAAGCGCCGGTGCGTGAGGTCGATCCGGATATTGCCGAACGGCTGAGCCAATGGAGCGATGGCCGCTATCCTTCGCTTCGCAGCCCTGCGGCGCTGGAAGCCTTCGACGTCATACGACCGGCCCTTCTCGCGTCGGTGGCCTCATCCGACGATCCGCAGGCGGTAATGGCGCGATGGGAATTCATGCTCGCGCGCTTGCCGACGGCGATCAACCTGTTCCGCCTGCTGGAGGCTCGGCCCGGCCTGTTCGACCTCGTGGCCGACTGCCTGACTCTCGCTCCGCCGCTCGCCGATGAGCTTTCCCGGCGACCCGACCTGCTCGATGCCCTGATAGATCGGACCGCGCTCGACCTGCCCGGCAGCGTTTCGCAACTGGTCGAAGCGATGCAGAGGAGCGAGCGGGGGGACGACTACGAAAAGCGCCTCGACCGCATCCGCATAGTGACCGGCGAAACGCGCTTCGCCCTCGGCATGCAGCTGATCGAGGGGGCGCAGGATCCTCTCGACATCGCCGCCGCCCTCTCGCGCACGGCCGAGGCGGCGCTGCGTGTGGCTCTCGATGCTGCAAGTGAGGAGTTCGCGACCAAGCATGGCCGGATCGAAGGCAGCGAAATGCTCGTTCTCGGTCTCGGGAGGCTCGGCGGGGGCATGCTCACCCATGCGTCGGACCTCGACCTCATCTATCTTTTCACGGGAACCCATGAAGGCGAGTCCGATGGTGCGCGTCCGCTCGGCGCGACACTGTACTACAATCGTCTCGCCCAGCGGGTGACCGCCGCGCTGAGCGTCCCGACTGCGCAAGGCGCGCTCTACGAGGTCGACACACGATTGCGACCACAGGGGAACCAGGGGCCGCTCGCCGTGAGCATCGAGAGTTTCGAGCGCTACCAGTGCGAAGACGCCTGGACCTGGGAGCACATGGCGCTGACCCGCGCGCGCGTCATTGCGGGGAGCGAGGAGGCCAGCGCGAAACTGCAGGAAGTCGTGACCTCGATCCTGCGGCGACCCCGCGACCCTGAGAAGTTGCAGGCCGACATTCTGGAGATGCGCGGCGAGATGGCGGCGCACAAGCCGCCGAAGGGCCCGCTCGATGCAAAACTCCTGCGTGGCGGGTTGGTCGACATCGAGTTCCTTGTCCACTTCCTCCAGCTCCGCGATGGCAAGGGATTGTCGCCGGACTTGGGCTTGGCCATTGAAGCATTGGTTGGGGCTGGCCTGCTGCCGCATGAAATCGTCGAGGCTCATGGCTTGATGGGCCGCTTGCTGGTCGGTACCCGGCTGCTCGCGCCCGATCTTGCAAGGCCGAGCGATGCTGCTGCCGCCCTGCTCGCAAAACTCAGCGAGTGCGACGACTATGCCGCGCTGGAAGCCGCTCTCGATCGTGGACGCAGAGAAGTTGCGGATGCGTGGAAGATCGTGTTCGGCGAAAAACTGGAGATCGATTGATGAGCAAAACGTTTCCCGGTGTCGGTGACGCCATGCCCGACATCGCGATGGAAACGCCCGATGGCGGCATGGTACGGCCATCCGACTTCAAGGGTCGCAAGGCAGTGCTCTTCTTCTATCCCAAGGACGACACGCCGGGCTGCACGACCGAAGCCAAGGACTTCTCGGCGCTCAAGAGCGAATTCGACAAGGCGGGCATCGCCCTGCTGGGCGTGAGCAAGGATCCGCCCAAGAAGCATGAGAAGTTCATCGCCAAGCACGGCCTGACAGTCGACCTTGTGTCGGATGCCAAAGAGGGCGGGTTGTCCGATGCGCTTGGCGCCTGGGCCGAAAAGCAGATGTACGGCAAGACCTATATGGGCATGGTCCGCTCGACATACCTGCTGGGTGCAGATGGCCGGATCGTGCACATCTGGCCGAAAGTGAAGGTCAAGGGCCACGCCGAGGAAGTGCTGGCGACTGCGCGCGAAGGATGACGTCACAACGTCGCAGTGTTGCCCGTGCAATCCGCGAAGCGCTCCTGACCCCCGATCCGACGGCAAAGGTTTTCGCCACGAGACAGGTCGCACGCGATTGGCGTTTGGGGCGACTGGAATTCGCCTTCGACGTCACGATGCCAGACCGGCCCGCCTGGCCGGACGAACTCGAACTCCTGCCGCCTGGCCGGATGCCCAAGCGCGGCAAGATGGGCAATCACCGCAATCGCATCGCCCTATGGCATTCGCTGGCCCACATCGAATTCGTGGCGATCGACCTGGCGCTCGACATGGCCGGGCGATTCGGCGAATCGATGGGTCAAGTCTTTGTTTCCGATTTCCTTTCTGTCGCCGCGGACGAGGCGATGCACTTCGCGCTGCTGGCCCGGAAACTCGATTCACTTGATTCGCGCTACGGGGCGTTGCCTGTGCACGACGGGCTGTGGAATGCCGCTACAGAGACGTCCCATGACGTCATTGCGCGGCTGGCCATAGTGCCCATGGTTCTGGAAGCACGCGGCCTCGACGTCACGCCGGCGACGCTCGAAAGGGTGCGATCGCAAGGTGATGAAAACGGGGCAAAAATTCTGAAACGAATCCTTGACGACGAAATCCGCCACGTCGCTTTCGGCTCAAAGCATTTTCATGCGATCTGCGGGGGTCGAGGCGAAAACCCAAGAGAAACATGGCAGAATCTCGTCCGGACGCACTTTTCGGGGGTGTTGAGGCCACCATTCAACGACTCAGCGCGTTTGGCAGGCGGCCTGCCGCGCGAGTTCTATGGCGCTATTGCCTGATTAACTTTTTCACCGATAACCCAAACTCACGAGTTGCCGGGGGGTTCCGGCGAGTTTTGAAAAGATCGGAATGAGCGTTGGGGCGCTCCTCCGGTCTGGGATCGAAAGGCGCGACAAAGCGCCGAAATGGACGGGTTTGCAATGTTCTCCAAGCGCTTCACGCTTGCCCTTACGATGGTCGCTGCCACTTTCGGCATCGCTGCCGCTCCGGCCCACGCAGGTGATACCAACACCGCGGCCGTCGTTGGCGCGATCGACACCAGCAAGATTTCCGGCACCGCGCAGGATGGCGACGATGCCCAGTTCCAGCAGCTCTTCGCCAAATGGGAAGAGCCGACCAGCGTCGGTCCGGCCAAGCTTCGCGTTGCAGTGCCTTCGCGCATGCCGCTTGAAGATACCCGCCTGACCAGCGATTTCGGCATGCGTACGCACCCCGTTCTGGGCGGTCGCCGCAATCACAAGGGCGTCGATCTCTCGGCGCCGAGCGGCACCCCGATCTACGCCACTGCCGACGGTTTCGTCAGCAAGGCCGAATGGTATTCGAGCTACGGCAATTACGTCTCCATCGAACATGGCGCCGAGCTCCAGACCCGTTATGCCCACATGTCGCGTATCGCGGTCGCACCGGGCACCCGGGTGAAGAAGGGTGAGATCATCGGCTACGTCGGTTCGACCGGCCGTTCGACCGGCCCGCACCTTCACTATGAAGTCCGCATCGGCGGTGAAGCCGTCAATCCCATCCCCTACATGGTCGAATCGGAAGCCCAGCGCGCCTATGCGCTTGCCATGGGCAAGGGCGGCCAGGGTGACGGCGACGACAACTGAGTTGTCTGCGTCCCGAGGGACATGATGAAAAAGGGGTGACGGGAAACCGTCGCCCCTTTTTTCTTGCCCGCGACAGAGGCTTGGGTAGGTTTCTTCCTGCAACCGGACGAGTCCCGCAAAGGCGACCTCCGGATGGGAGAGAAACATTATGCATCCGATTGCCCACGCCGCAGCCCGTCCCGACCATCCCGCGCTGGTGATGGCCTCGAGCGGCGAAACCGTCAGCTTCGCCGAGATGGACGATTACGCCAATCGCTTCGCCCAGTTGATGCGAGCGCGCGGATTGGGGCGGGGTGACCACGTTGCCATCCTGATGGAGAACAACAAGCACTACCTCCAGCTGGTCTGGGGTGCCCAGCGCTGCGGCATTATGATGGTGCCGATCTCGACGCGACTGACGGCGCCCGAGATTTGCTACATCCTTCAGGACAGCGACACGAAGCTGCTCATCACCTCGACCTACTTCGACAGTGTGCTGCCTGCGATCCGGCAGGAATGTCCCGACCTTCCGATGCTGCTCGTCGGCGGCCAGAGTGACGAGAGCCTCGAAGCCGCGCTCGCTGCCCAGGAAGCAGGGCCGATCGCGGACCAGCAGCCTGGCCAGTACATGCTCTATTCCAGCGGCACCACCGGGCGCCCGAAAGGTGTGCGTCCCGCCCCTCCGGCAGACGAGGACATCCAGGCGGTCACGCCGCTCATGGGGTTGGCGGTCATGGGGGCTGGCTGGCCGTCCGACGGCTCGATGGTCTACCTCTCGCCTGCGCCGCTCTATCACGCCGCGCCGCTTGGCTGGTGCACCACCGCCCATCGCCTTGGCGCGACCGTGGTCGTCATGGAAAAATTCGATCCCGAATTCGCGCTCGCCACGATCGAGAAGTACAAGGTAACCGACAGCCAGTGGGTGCCGACCCATTTCGTGCGCATGCTCAAGCTCGATCCCGAGGTGCGCACTCGCTACGACCTGTCGAGCCACCAGCGCGCCATCCATGCTGCCGCACCCTGTCCGGTCCCGGTCAAGCGCGAGATGATCGAATGGTGGGGTCCCATCATCATCGAATATTATGCCGGTTCGGAAGGCATCGGCATGACCATGATCAAGTCGGAAGACTGGCTCGCCCATCCTGGCAGTGTCGGCAAGGCAATCTACGGCCAGATCCACGTTTGCGATCCCGAGGGCAACGAGCTTCCGCCGGAGACCGACGGCCTGCTGTTCTTCGAGAACGACATCGTCCCGACCTATCACAACGATCCGGGAAAGACCGCCGAGGCGATGCATCCCAAGGGCTGGATGACGCTCGGCGATATCGGCCATCTCGATCCCGACGGCTATCTCTACCTGACCGATCGCAAGAGCCACATGATCATTTCGGGCGGGGTCAACATCTATCCGCAGGAGATCGAAAACCTGCTGGTTACCCACGACAAGGTGATGGACGCAGCGGTAATCGGTGCGCCCTGCCCCGACTTCGGCGAGAAGGTGGTCGCGGTGGTCCAGCCCATCGACATGGCCGACGCGGGTCCCGAACTCGAGGCCGAACTCCGCGATTTCCTCGCTCCCAACCTGGCCAAGATCAAGATGCCCAAGCTGTTCGACTTCCGCGCGCAGTTGCCGCGCGAGGCCAACGGCAAGCTCTACAAGCGAGAGCTGCGCGACGAGTACAAGGCCATGGCCGAAGCCGAGACGGAGCAGGCGTGATGGCAACGCAGGAGAAGCCCCGTCTCGATCCCGTCACTGCCCGTGCAGTAATCGATCCCGCTAGCTATGCCGCTTGGGACCCCCTGCTCGACACTTTCGACCGGCTGCGCGAGGAAACACCGGTGGCCTGGGTCGAAGCCAATGACGATGCGATCCATCCGCCCTTCTGGCTGGTCACGCGCTATGACGACGTGATGCGCATGTCGAAGGACAATGCGACCTTCCTCAACAATCCGCACACGGTGGTGTTCAGCCTTACCGAGGGCATTGAATTCGCCAAGGCTTTCAGTGGTGGCAGCGAACACATGGTGGCCAGCCTCGTCACTTTCGATGCGCCCATCCACATGAAGTACCGCAAGCTGACGCAGGAATGGTTCATGCCGAAGAACCTGCGTGGCATAGAGGATGAAATCCGTCACATAGCCCAGGCGACAGTTCAGAGGATGATCGATGCAGGTCCCGAAGTGGATTTCTGCAAGATCGTCTCGGCCCCTTATCCGCTTCACGTTGTGATGCAGATTCTTGGGGTCCCGGAAGAAGACGAGCCGCGGATGCTCACGCTGACCCAGCAGATGTTCGGCGGTAGCGACGAAGACCTCAACCAGTCCGGCATGAAGGATCTGCCGCCCGATGTGATCACCCAGATCGTCGCCGGAGCGGTGAAGGACTTCGAGGCCTACTTCGCCAAGTTGACGGCAGAGAAGCGTGCCAATCCCACTGGCGATGTCGCGAGCACGATCGCCAATGCCGTGGTCGATGGCGAGCCGCTCAACGATCGCGACATGATGGGCTATTACATTATCGTCGCAGCCGCTGGCCACGACACCACCAGCGCCAGCACGGCAGGCGCGATGCTTGCCCTTGCGCAGGACCCGGACCAGTGGGCCAGGGTCAAGGCCGACCGCTCGTTGCTTGGCGGTATCGTCGAGGAAGCGATCCGCTGGACCACGCCGGTGCAGCATTTCATGCGCACTGCGGCTGAAGACACCGAAGTCGGCGGGCAGAAGATCGCCAAGGGCGACTGGCTGATGATGAACTATGTCGCGGCCAACCATGACCCGGCAGTGTTCGACGACCCGCGCAAGTTCGATGCGGCGCGCAGCCCCAACCGGCATCTCGCCTTCGGGGCAGGGGCGCACCAATGCCTCGGCCTGCACCTTGCCCGGCTCGAAATGCGCATCCTCTTCGAGGTGCTGCTCGACCGGATCGAGAGCATCGAACTCGCGGGCGAACCGGCGCGGTCGAAGTCTACCTTCGTGGGTGGATTGAAGACCCTGCCCCTGCGCTTCCAGGCTGCCTGAAGCCCGTTCTTCTCGGCCCCAAAATCGAACTCGGTTCGTCGCATATTCCTACCGGCTGATCCCCCCAATCGCTAGATTGTGGGCATGGAATAAGACGACGGACGAACACTTCTGGACTTCGGTCCCGAAGTCGTAGTCCTTCACCCTCGATAACGAAAAGAAAGGAGGGGGAATGACATTACTCGAACCATACAATGCGCCGTTTGCGGCGGCGCTTGTCTTGATGCTGGCCCTGCTCGTCATCCAGTTGTTCGGCGTTCTCGACATCGACATCGATGTGGACGCCGACGGCGATGGTGCCTTGCATGCCGGGCCGGTCGACGGACTGCTCACCCTGCTGGGGCTGGGCCGCGTCCCGCTGACGATCTGGCTGGTGGTGTTCCTGCTCCTCTTCGCTGGGGTCGGCGTGGGCATCCAGCAGCTGGCGGAAAGCTTTACCGGTGCGCCGCTCGACCGCGTCCTCGCTGCAGTGCTTGCCGCAGGCGGGGCGATCCCGGCGACTTCGGCGATCGCCCGCCCGCTTGGCCGCATCCTGCCGCAGGACGAGACCACGGCGGTCGACGTCGGCACGCTCGTCGGCCGCAGGGCCACGATCACCGACGGCATCGCGCGCAGCGGTTCGCCCGCCCGCGCGCGGGTGCAGGACATCCATGGCCAGGCGCATCACGTGATGGTCGAACCGCACGAACAGTCATCCGAGCTCCACGCCGGCGACGAGGTCCTCCTCGTCCGGCGTGAGGGCAACCAATTCTTCGCGACCGCGCTCGCCGAGCGCAGCCTGTCGCCCAACTGAGTTTCATCCAAGGAGTGGAAATGCAAAACCTGATCGACTGGGGAATTATCGCAGGATCCGTCGTAGTCGGCATCCTCATCATCGGCCTGTTCCTGGCCAAGCTCTATCGTCGTGCATCGAAGGAAGTTGCTTTCGTGCGCACCGGTGTGGGCGGCGAAAAGGTGGTGATGAACGGCGGCGCGCTGGTGCTGCCGGTGTTCCACGAAACCATGCCCGTCAACATGAACACGCTGGTGCTGCCGGTGGTGCGCCGCGACAGCGAGGCGCTGATCACGCTCGATCGCCTGCGCATCGACGTGAAGGCGGAATTCTATGTCCGCGTCCGTCCCGATGCCTCGGCGATCGCCATGGCGGCGCAGACGCTGGGCCAGCGGACCATGCAGCCCGAGCTCCTGAAGGACCTCGTCGAGGGCAAGTTCGTCGACGCGTTGCGCTCGGTCGCTGCGGGCATGAGCATGAACGAGCTGCATGAACAGCGCGCAGATTTCGTCCAGAAGGTGCAGCAGGTGTCGTCCAACGACCTCGCGATGAATGGCCTCGAACTTGAATCGGTTTCGCTGACCGGCCTCGACCAGACCAGTATCGAGCACTTCAACGCCAACAATGCCTTCGACGCCGAAGGCCTGACCAAGCTGACCGAGCAGATCGAGGCGCGCAAGAAACTGCGCAATGACATCGAGCAGGACACGCGCGTGCAGATGGAGACGAAGAACCTCGAAGCCGATGCGCGCAGCTTCCAGATTGCCCGCGACAAGGAATATGCGCGGCTGGAGCAGGAACGCGAGGTCGAGGTGCGGCGCGCTGCGCAGGCTTCCGAGATCGCCCGCGAACAGGCCGAGCGTACCCGCGAGGCCGATGCCGCGCGGATCGAGGCCAAGAAGCAGGTCGACGCGCAGCAGATCGAGGCCGACCGGCTGGTCGAGGAGGCGCGGATCGACCAGACCCGTGCGCTCGAAATTGCCCGGCAGGAACAGCAGATCGCGGTCCAGAACAAGAGCCGCGAGGAAAGCCAGGCCAAGGCCGAAGCCGACGAAGCTCGCGCCAAGGCGGTGCAGGCGGAGGAACAGGTCGTCACCAGCCGCGAGAGCGAAGTTGCCGAGCGTAACAAGAAGATCGAGCTGATCGAAGCGGCCAAGATCGCCGAACGCGATGCGATCAAGATCAAGGTCGAGGCGGAAGCCGAGAAGGATGCCGCCACCAACCGCGCCGAGGCCATGCGCCGCGAGGCGGAAGGCGAGGCCGAGGCCGAGAAGCTGCGTGCCGAAGCTGCGCGCGTGCGCTTCGAAGTCGAGGCGGCGGGCCAGCGGGCGATCAACGAGGCGGCGAACATCCTCTCGTCCGACCAGATCAGCCTGCAGACCAAGATGGCGCTGCTCAAGGTCCTGCCCGACCTGGTGCGCGAGAGCGCCAAGCCGATGGAAGCGATCGAGAGCATCAAGATCGTCCAGGTCGACGGCCTCACCAATGGCGGCGGCAAGGCGTCTGGCGGCGCAGCCGGCGTCGGCGGCAGCGGCAACCTCGCCAGCGACGCGGTCAGCGCCGCACTCGCCTACCGCGCACAGGCACCGGTGCTCGACGGGCTGATGAAGGAACTGGGTCTCGACGGCTCGTCGCTCGACGGCCTGGTCAAAGGCCCGGCCAAGGCCGAAACTACTCCGCGTCTTGCCGAGGTGATGGAAGACGTCGCCGCGCAGGTCGAGGAAGTGGAAGCTAAAGCTGCTGCCAAGCCTGCAAAGAATGGTGGAGGCGAAAAACCCTCTGCCTGACCTTCCGGACTGACACGGAAAAGGGGGCGCTTCGGCGTCCCCTTTTTCTTGTGAAGGCTAGTTCGCCAGCAACCGCTCTGCGATCGCGCGCACCTCGGCACCCATGTCCTCGCGTTCAAGCGCCAGCGCCAGCGTCGCCTCGACGAAACCGGTCTTGCTGCCGCAGTCGAAGCGGCGTCCGGCAAAGGTCACTGCGTGGAAGGGCTGTTCGCCGATCATCTTGGCCATGGCATCGGTCAGCTGGATCTCGCCGCCAGCACCCTTCTCCTGCGCCTCGAGCACGCGCATGACCTCGGGCTGGAGAATGTAGCGGCCGGAAATGATCTTGTTGGACGGCGCCTGTTCGACCGGCGGCTTCTCGACCAGTCCGGTAACCTCGGTCAGTGTGTCCGACACGTTCGCGCCGGGAGCGATCACGCCATAGCTCGACACGTCCTCGCGCGGGACTTCGAGTACCGAAATCAGGTTCCCGCCGACTTCGTGATAGGCCTCGACCATCTGCTTCATACAGCCGGTCCCGCCCTTGTTGGCGATCATCAGCTCGTCAGGCAGGAAGATTGCGAAAGGCTCGTTCCCGACGATCGCACGAGCGCACCAGATCGCATGGCCGAGGCCGAGCGGGACCTGCTGGCGCACGGTGATGATATCGCCCGGCGTCGCGCGGGTCGGGTCGAGTGCCGAGAGGTCCTTCCCCCGCTCGCTCATCGTGTGCTCGAGTTCGTAAGCGACGTCGAAATGCTCGACGATGGCGGTCTTGCCGCGACCGGTGACGAAGATGATCTGCTCGATCCCCGCCTCGCGCGCCTCGTCCACCGCATACTGGATCAGCGGCCGGTCGACGATCGGGAGCAATTCCTTCGGGATCGCCTTGGTCGCGGGCAGGAACCGCGTGCCGAGGCCGGCGACGGGAAAGACGGCTTTCTTGATGGGTTTGTGGGTCATCGGGCGCAGGGGTAGGTTCGCGGCGGCGGTCGGTCAATCGCCATCCGGTGGTAGCGCGCATGGCTATTGCCGGTCCGCGACAGCAGCGTGACGCTTGCCAGCGGCGCAGGCGGGTTTATGGAGTTGCCCCCATGGACAAGCTCATCATCCGTGGCGGGAATCGCCTTTCGGGCACGATCCCGATCTCGGGCGCCAAGAACGCCGCTCTCACGCTCATCCCCTGTGCCCTGCTGACCGACGAGCCGGTGACGCTGCGCAATCTGCCGCGCCTCGCCGATATCGACGGGTTCCAGCACCTGATGGGACAGTTCGGTGTCGCCCACACGATCGCGGGGCATCGTCCGGAAGACTTCGGTCGGGTCATGACCATGGAGGCGCCGCGCATCACTTCGACCGTCGCGCCCTACGATCTCGTGCGCAAGATGCGCGCCTCGATCCTGGTGCTCGGTCCAATGCTGGCGCGCATGGGCGAGGCGACCGTGTCGCTGCCCGGCGGCTGCGCCATCGGCAACCGTCCCATCGACTTGCACCTGAAGGCGCTGGAGGCCTTCGGCGCGCATATCGAACTGGCTCAGGGCTATGTGAAGGCCTCGGCCCCCGAAGGCGGCCTGCCCGGCGGCGAGTACGACTTCCCCGTGGTCTCGGTCGGTGCGACCGAGAATGCGGTCATGGCCGCGGTGCTGTGCAAGGGCACAAGCCGTCTCATCAACGCCGCGCGCGAGCCCGAGATCGTCGACCTCTGCAATCTCCTCGTTGCTATGGGAGCGGAAATCGAAGGCATCGGTACGTCGGAACTCACCATCCATGGCGTCAAACGTCTCCACGGCGCGACCTATCGCGTGATGCCGGACCGTATCGAGGCAGGCTCCTACGCCTGCGCCGCGGCGATCACTGGTGGCGAGGTTCTGCTGGAGGGCGCGAATTTCGACGACATGGCCTCGACCATCCACGCGCTGCGCAACATCGGCGTTGAAGTCGAGCAGGTGAAGGGCGGCGTCCATGTCGCTGCCAACGGTCCGCTCAAGGCGCACAACCTCACCACCGCGCCCTTCCCCGGCCTCGCCACCGACATGCAGGCGCAGCTGATGAGCCTGCTGTGCAAGGCGGAAGGGACCAGCGTCCTCAAGGAAACCATCTTCGAGAACCGCTTCATGCACGTGCCCGAGCTGGCGCGCATGGGTGCGAACATCGAGACCGAAGGTCGTACCGCCATCGTGCGCGGTCCGGTGCAGCTCACCGGCGCCGAGGTCATGGCGACAGACCTGCGCGCATCGATGAGCCTCGTCATCGCAGGGCTCGCGGCAGAGGGCGAGACGACCGTGCGCCGCCTCTACCATCTCGACCGCGGCTACGAGCGCCTTGAAGAGAAGCTCCAACTCGTCGGCGCGGATATCGAACGCGTCGGCGACGACTGAGCCAGGCTGACGGACCTTTCTCTCGTCCCAAGCGTTGGGTCGCAAAGGAAGGAGTCTGCATCATGCTACTCAAGCTATTGACGCTCGGCGGCCTCGGATACGCCGGGTACAAGTATTACGAAAAGAATCAGTCCAAGCCGGCCTTCGCTGGCAACCAAGGCAATGTCGCCATCCGCGACGCCGGCCCCGATGCCATGCGCGACGACAATGGCCGGAACTGGACCAAAACCGACGAGGAAAGCGACCAGAGCTTTCCGGCGAGCGATCCGCCCGCCAACTACTGACGGTCGAAACCGAAAGCCGAAGGGGCGAGCGGAGCGATCCGCTCGCCCCTTTGCTGTGTCACCAGCCAGATGCGGATCGCTCCGGCGAGGCCCGGGGGATTGTCCGCCTTGATGCGTTCTGCGTCGATCTCGCCCACGAGTGCATTGATCGACTTGCCGCGCTGGGCAGCTGCTTCGCCCAGCATATCCCAGAACATCGGTTCGAGACTGATCGAGGTGCGGTGTCCGGCGATGCGGACGGAATACTTTTTCGGGGGGTGGTAGGGGGGAATCATCGGCGCCGCCCTACACACCGCACCCTCGCGACACACTAATTTTTTGGGGTGGCAGGCGCTCGGGGCTGCCGATAATCCATTGCCCATTGTGGCAAGCTGCGCGACGATATCCCGGATGGACGGCCTAGAAGAGCTGACGGACAAGGAGAAGGAAACTCTCCGCCTGATCGTTCGCGGGCACGACGCGAAATCGATGGCGAACGAGCTTTCGCTCTCGGTTCACACGATCAACGAACGCTTGCGCGAGGCGCGTCGCAAGCTGGGCGTGACCAGCAGTCGCGAGGCCGGTCGCCTGCTGCTGGAGAGCGAGGGCGGAGACCACCAAAATCTTGGAGACAAGGATTTCGGGGAGGTCGGGAGCATCGAATCCGGGGAAGTCGGCCGGGTCGCGGCAGGCAAACCCGCTCGCCGTATCCTTGCAGGAGTTCTTGTCATGATGACCATGTTTGCGGCCGGGCTGATCCTTACCTCATTCCTCGCCGAACCAGCCCAGAATGCTGCGCCGGTCGAGGTGTCTGCCAGCGATGCCGCTGTCGTCGCCGCCGCTCGCGACTGGCTGGCGCTCACCGATGCGAGCGATTGGGAGGCGAGTTTCGACGCCACCGGGAAGACTTTCCGCGAAGCCAATACTCTCGCCGGTTGGACGAATGCCGCGAAGCAGGTGCGCGGGTCCCAAGGCGCGTTCGTATCGCGTGAGTTGCTTACCGTCCGCTATCTCAACGCGCCGCCGCACGGCTACGAGGAGGTCACCTTCGCGACGCGTTACGAGAATTCCAAGGTGATCGAAACCGTCACCCTCCAGGAGGAAGACGGCGCATGGAAGGTTGTCGGCATTTTGGTCGACTGACCAGACGGGGCGCCCGGTCCATTCGGGCGCCCGCCAGAATTCAGTACATGTGCTGGCCGCCGTTGATGCTCATGGTCGAGCCGGTGACGAACTCGGCGTGTTCGGAGCACAGGAAGCTGACGCCGCGGGCGATTTCGCTCGCCTTGCCGAGACGGCCGACCGGGATTTTGGCGACGATCTTTTCCAGCACGGGTTCGGGTACGGCAGCCACCATGTCGGTGTCGATGTAGCCCGGTGCAATCGCGTTGACGGTGATGCCGAAGCGCGCGCCTTCCTGCGCCAGCGCCTTGGTAAAGCCGTGGATGCCGCTCTTGGCGGCGGCATAGTTCACCTGCCCGTACTGGCCTGCCTGGCCGTTGATCGAGCCGATGTTGACGATCCGGCCCCAGCCGCGATCCTTCATGCCGGGGAAGGTGGCCTTCGCCATGTTGAAACAGCCGCCGAGGTTGGTGCGCATGACCGCGTCCCAGTCGTCGTAGCTCATCTTGAGCAGCGTGCCGTCGCGCGTGATGCCGGCATTGTTCACCACGATATCGATCGGGCCGTATTCTTCGGCAACCTTGGCGCAGCCTTCCTGTACCGCCTGGAAATCGCCGACGTCGAACTTGACGGTCGGGATGCCGGTTTCCTCGGTAAAGCGCTTGGCGGCTTCGTCATTGCCCGCATAATTGGCGATGACGGTGCAGCCGCGCTCGTCGCGCAGGCGTTCGCAGATGGCGCGGCCGATACCCCGCGAACCGCCGGTTACGATGGCAACACGTCCCATAATGCAGTCTCCCAAGCTTTCCGTAGCGTTAGCCACGGTCCTAGGCGTGCAAGTGTTACGGTGCAAAGGCAATCCGACCTTCGCACGAGGCGTTCAATCGTATTCTTGGCAGATGCAATCTTGGGAAGGGGCGCGCCGTAGCGAGCCGGATCAGAAGCGGATCTGGGTTCCGACGTAGACGGCCTGGTCGTCCTCGACGCCATCGGTCAGCGGGGCCAGGCGGTTACGATCCTGCGAGACGCGCACACCGGCGGTCACATCGAGATTGCGGCCGAGGCGATAGGAACCGCGCAGGTCGACGCTCTGCTCGCCAGCCGATTCGTAGGTGCGCGGGGCGCGACCGGTAGCCGATTCGTTGGCCAGCGCGATGCGTGACTGGAAGCGGCTGGGCTTGCCGGCGCGCTTTTCCTCGGGCCGGAATTCGGCGAGGTCGGGCATGGCGATGTCGCGGAGACCTGCCGGCACCTCGACCTGCTTGGTCGGCTGGGCGAAGCTCTGGTAACCGCGGGCGACGCCGAGGTTGTAGCTGGTCGGCGCGATCTCGAGCGCGCGTTCACGGCCCTGTTCGGCGCTGGCCGAAGCGATAGTGTTCCGCACCGAAATGGCGCGGGCACTGGCGGCATCGACGCGGACCGCAACAGTCACGGTGCGTTCCTTGCCGCCGAGAACCTTGGTCGCGGGCGTGAAGCGCAAGCCATCTTCGCCGAGGATCTTCGCCACCTGGCGTGCCAGGGCAGGATCGACGCGAGCGGGCGTGAAAGGCAATGAGCCCAGGGTTGCAGGAGCAGCGATGGCCGGACGACCGCTGTCCACGGCCATGACGGTGCCGGGCACTGCAAACGCAAGGCCGGCAGCCGCGAGCGCCGCGGGAATCGCCCGCTTCGTGCCCTTGCTGTTTGCCCTGGTTGCCATAGTGGCCCCGTGTGTCCTTTCAATCCGTCCCCGCTCTAAGCAGATCGGCGATTAACCTCGCCTTGCTCCACCAATGCGCGGGAGACTCGACTCCCTATTCCCAAGCTAGGGTGCCGGTTCCTTTTTGGCCAGCTTTTCAACAGGGCTATTCAGGCGATTAGTCGAAAGTGTTGCGCAGTTTCCACATGACTCGACTGTCTCGTTTCGCCCCAACGCAAGAATTCATCACCGGTTCACGCCAGAGACGCGCAATTGGGGGTTCGCGGCGCTATGCCTTGCCCGCACGTGTGCAGGCTTTATAGAGCCGGAAACACCGCTTGTTACCAAGGATCGACATGAGCGCTTTCGCCAATCTTCGCCGTCCCGCCATCCTCGCAGTGGCCGTTGCTGCAACTGCCAGCCTTGCGGCCTGCGGCGGAGGCGATCGTCCCAAGGCGGACCTTGCCGCTTCGCGTGTCACCACCATCGGCGTGAACTCCTATCTCTGGCGTGCTGCGCTGGAGACGGTCAGCTTCGCCCCGCTGCTCAACGAAGACAGCAATGGCGGCGTGATCGTAACCGATTGGTATGCCAATCCGTCAAACCCGGGTGAGCGTGTCAAGCTGACGGTGACGATCCTCGACCAGGACCTTCGCGCCGACGCACTGCGTGTCGCCGCCAGCCGACAGGTCGCCCAGGGCGGTGCCTGGGTCGACGCGCCGGTACAGGCTGCCACTGTGCAAAAGCTGGAAGACATCATCCTTACCAAGGCACGCGAACTGCGCCGTCAGGCGATCAAGGGTTAAGCTGCGAACCCGCGCATAGCGGGTTCCAATTGCGTACGATTTCCTTAAGGGCGTGCGCATGACCGACACCCGTTTCGATCCTTCGAAAGCCGACACGCGCTGGCAACAGGCGTGGGATGCCGCGCAGACGTTCCGCGCGGACAGCAATTCGAACAAGCCCAAGAGCTACGTGCTCGAGATGTTCCCCTATCCCAGCGGGCGCATCCACATCGGCCATGTGCGCAACTACACGATGGGCGACGTGCTGGCGCGCTACAAGAAGGCGACCGGGCACGAGGTGCTGCACCCGATGGGCTGGGACGCCTTCGGCATGCCAGCCGAGAATGCGGCGATGGAAAAGGGCGTCCACCCGGGCGGCTGGACCCGCGCCAATATCGAACACATGAAAGCGCAGCTGAAGCGCCTCGGCTTCGCGCTCGACTGGAGCCGCGAGTTCGCCACCTGCGATCCCGAATATTACGGGCACGAACAGGCTCTGTTCCTCGACATGTACGAGGCGGGCCTCGTCTATCGCAAAGAGAGCGAGGTCAACTGGGACCCGGTCGACATGACCGTGCTTGCCAACGAGCAGGTGATCGACGGCAAGGGCTGGCGCTCCGGCGCAGAGGTCGAGAAGCGCAAGCTCAACCAGTGGTTCCTCAAGATCACCGATTTCGCCGAAGACCTGCTCGACGGGCTCGGCACGCTCGACGACTGGCCCGACAAGGTCCGGCTGATGCAGGAAAACTGGATCGGCAAGTCGCAGGGCCTCGAATTCAGCTTCGACCTGTCGAACGGCGACAAACTGCCGGTTTACACCACGCGGCCCGACACGATCTTCGGAGCAAGCTTCGTCGCGGTCGCGGCCGACCATCCGGTTGCGCAATCGCTCGACAGCGATGCCGCGCGCGAGTTCATCGCGCTGTGCAAGAAGGGCGGGACCACTGCCGCCGAACTCGAGACTGCGGAGAAGCTCGGCTTCGATACCGGTATCACTGCGAAGCACCCGTTCACCGGGGCGGACCTGCCGGTGTTCATCGCCAACTTCGTGCTGATGGATTACGGCACGGGCGCGATCATGGCGGTCCCAGGTCACGACCAGCGCGACTTCGAATTTGCCACCAAGTACAGCCTGCCGATCCCGCGGGTCGTTGCGGCCAGCGCCGAGGATGCCGGCAAACCCTTCGCCGGCGAGGCCGAAGCGGGTGAGGGTGTGCTCGTCAATTCGGACTTCCTCGACGGCATGAGTGTCGAGGATGCCAAGCGCGAGATCATCCGCCGGATCGAGGCCGAAGGTCGCGGGCAAGGCAAGACCGTATGGCGCCTGCGCGACTGGGGCGTCAGCCGCCAGCGTTACTGGGGCACGCCCATTCCCTTCATCCATTGCGGCACCTGCGGCGTCGTTCCGGTGCCCAAAGGCCAGCTGCCCGTAACCCTCCCGGAAGACGTCGATTTCCAGATCCCCGGCAACCCGCTGCTGCGCCACCCGACCTGGAAGCATGTCGATTGCCCCAAATGCGGCGGCAAGGCGGAGCGCGAGACCGATACGCTCGATACCTTCACCAACAGCTCGTGGTATTTCCTGCGTTTCGCCAGCCAGCCGGCGGACAGGCCCTTCGACCGCGACGAGGTCGCCAAGTGGATGCCGGTGGACCAGTACATCGGCGGCATCGAACACGCGATCCTGCACCTGCTCTACGCCCGCTTCTGGACCCGTGCGCTGGCCCACATTGGCATGCTCGACGTGAAGGAGCCTTTCGCTTCGCTGTTCACGCAGGGCATGGTGACGCATGAGACCTATTCGCGCCGTGAAGGCGAGCGCGAGGTCTTCTTCAGCCCCGAGGAAGTAATCCGCACCGGCGACGGCGCGACTTTGAAAGAGGGTGGCGAGCCGGTCCAGATCGGCCGCGTCATCAAGATGTCCAAGTCGAAGAAGAACGTCGTCGACCCCGACACGATCATTGACCGCTTTGGCGCCGATGCCGTGCGCTGGTTCATGCTGTCGGACAGCCCGCCCGAACGCGACCTGCCGTGGTCCGAGGCCGGGATCGAGGGCTGCAGTCGTTTCGTCCATCGCCTGTGGCGCCTGTTCGCGGCCTATGAGGCCGGAGCAACAGGGGAGGACAAGGCGCTCGACCGCAAGACCCACCAGACGGTCGATGCAGTGGCCAGGGACATCGAATCGCTCGGCTTCAACAAGGCCGTGGCGCGGATTTACGAACTGACCGGCGCGGTCGAGAAGGCCGGCGCCTCGGCCAGCCGCTCGAACGCCATCCGCACGCTGGTCCAGCTTGTCGCGCCGATGATGCCGCACCTCGCCGAAGAAGCATGGGCAGGAATGGACATGGAAGGCATGGTCGCCGATGCCGACTGGCCGGCAGTCGATCCGGCATTGCTGGTCGAGGACGAGGTAACCATCGCTGTCCAGCACATGGGCAAGCTGCGCGACACTTTGACCGCGCCCAAGGGTGCTTCGAAGGAAGACCTTGAGGCAATGGCTCTGGCTTCGGAGAAGGTGCAACGCTCGATCGACGGGGCTCAGGTGCGCAAGGTCATTGTCGTGCCCGACAGATTGGTGAATATCGTCACCTGATGCGTCGCGCCCTCATCCTTCTCGCCAGCCTCGCGCTTTCCGCCTGTGGCCTTGCGCCCATGTATGCCGGTGGCGGCAGCGGTGCCGTGGCGCAGGGCCTCGCCGCGGTCGAGGTGCCGGCGATCGAGGGACAGGCCGGATGGCTGGTGCGCAACGCGCTCAACGATCGGCTCGGCGCGGCGGGGGCCGCGACCCCCGAGTATCGGCTCGAAGTGCGGCTCGACGACGAACTCGAAGGTCTTGGCGTGTTGCGTGACGATACCATCAGTCGCGAACGGCGCACGCTGCGCGCCCGTTATCAGCTGATCGAGCTTTCGACCGGCGAAATCCTGCTCGATGCGACCGCCGGGTCGGACGCGGGCATCGACGTAGTATCGAGCGAATATGCAACCATTGCCGCTGAGCAGACTGCCCTCGAAAACCTCGCAGAACAGGTTGCCGAACGCATCGTGACGCGCGTGGCGCTGACCCTGCGCCGCGGCGCCAGCTCCGAGCAGTGAAGCTCACCAACCGCGATTTTGCGGCCAAGGGGCGCGGGGCAGCCGGCTCCTGCTCGATCTTCTTTTTCTGCGGCCAGGACGAAGCCGGGGCCAGCGCGGCCGCCAACGATCTTGCGACCTGGCTTCCCGAACCCGGCGAACGCGTGGAATTGAGCGGTGCGGAACTGCGCGGCGATCCTGCCCGCCTGGGTGACGAGGCACGCTCGACCTCGCTGTTCGGCGACAAGCGCCACATCTGGGTGCGCGCCACCGGAGACGATGCGCACGATGCGCTCAAGGTCCTGACCGAGACCGGCGACATGGGCGCGGGCGAGGCTTGTCCGGTGATCGTCGTCGCCACGTCCGCTACCGACAAGTCGCGCACCGCCAAGCTGCTCGAGAAGCGCAAGGACGCGCTGGTGGCGCTATTCTACCCGCCCGACCTGCGCAGCGTCGTTCCCGCCGTCCGCGCGATGGCCGATGCTGCGGGCGTGCGTCTGGGCGGCGATCTCGCCGAGCGGATCGCACGCGGCGCCAATCTCGATGTCCGCCTTGCACAGAGCGAGGTGACCAAACTGGCGCTCTATCTCGACGCCAGCCCGCAAAGCCCGGTCAATGCCACGGCGGAGGATCTCGATGCGATCGGCGCGGCCAGCGACGAGGACGGCTTCATGCCTCTCGTCAATGCGGTGATGGGCGGGCAGACCAATCGCATTGCGCCGGAAATCGCGCGCATGAAGCAGCTCGGCCTCAACCCCGTTGGCGTGTTGCTGGCGTTCGAGCGGCGCGCGGCGCAACTGGCGCGCATTGCGGCGGAACTGGGCTCGCGGCCCTACACCGATCTCGACAAGGGGGCGAAGGCGCGGCTCGGCATCTTCTACAAGGAAGAGCGCGAGATCGGCACCCAGCTTTCCCGCTGGCGCCAGCGCAACAATCTCGACCGCCTGACCTTGCGGCTGGTCGAAATGCACCGCGAACTGCTGACCAACAGCCAGGCCGCCGAACTGCTGCTGGCCCAGGGCCTTACCGGCATCGCCCGCGTTGCCGGGGCGGGGCGCTAGCTCTCCAGGAAATCATCTACTGCGGCAATGGCAGCCATGCGGTCGCTCGCGCCGAAGGTCGATCGCAGGACGCCGGCCGCCTGGCGACCAGCCCAGCCGAGATAGTCGCCGAGGCTTTCATGCCGCTCCCGCCGTGCCAGCGCCCGCCCGATCTTCGCGCCCAGAGGCAGGGAGGAGCGGGCCGCCTTGGCCGAAGCGATATCGTCTTCGCGCGCCTCGAGCGGCTTGGCGAGGAGCAGCGGCAGGTGCTCGACGAGGTCGCCGGGAATCGCGACGGGCAAATCGGGCCAGGGCGCGTCGATTCCCGCCCATCGCCGCGCGCCGGCAAGGCACAGAGCGAGGTGCGCCAGCCAGCCTTCCGCGCCTGCGCGGACCCATGCGGCTTTCCAATCGATACGATGTCGGGAGACGAGATGGGCGAAATCGGCCAGCATGAGTGGTCCGCCGTCAAAGCGATGGAAGCCGGCGTGCACGGCAAGGTGCATCAGCTGGTCGACGGGACCCGGATAGCGAAGCGCAGGATGATCCGGATCACCTGTCGCATGGGCGAAAAGGTTGGCGGGTTGTGGAGGGGTCCGGCCATCTTCGTCCCACAGCCGCGCGTGGAGGTCCACAACCACGCCTCCGGGCGAGGCCAGCGGGGGCAGCGCCTTGAAGCGCGCAAGCCAGCCTTCTGCCCCGAGCGGCCCCGGCCCATCGTCCGCATCGTGTTGCCAACCTTCCTCAAGCAACAAGGCATAGGCATCCAGCGCGCTCGTGCCGGGCAGGAACAGGTCCAGGTCGCGTAGCGGGCGCAAGGCCGGTTCGGGCCAAGCATGCCACGCCAGCCACGAGCCCTTGAGGGCGAGGAAGGGCAGGTCGTGCTGCGCGAAGAGGTCGGCGACGCCCAGCAATTCGCGGCGCTGGAGCAATGCTTCTACGGCGCTGGCGCGATAGGCCTGTGCCCAGTCCTCGCGGATCCGGACCGGTATCGCCTCATCCTGGCCATGGAGGCGGTGCAACAGGGGCTGGACCCGGTGCTCTGCCGCACGCAAGTCGAGCGCGTCCCATTCCCCGAAGGCGGCGTCGGGCCGCTTCCCTCCCGCAAGTTCGACGAGGACGTATTCGAGCGGCGCGTCCGCCACCGCGCAATCAGTTCTGCGGAACGGAGAAGGTCCCGCTCACGCGGCCGCCGGAGGTCGACGTCTGGCCGGTGACCGAGGAAGAGCCGCTGGCCTTGCCGTCGACGCTGGAGACGCCGCTCGCGAGGTCGATGACCAGCCGCCCGCCGTTGAGCGTGTCGCCGCCGCGATTGAGGCGGACATTTCCAGCCATGGTGATGATGCGGCGATTGAAGTCGTAGACCGCCGTGTCGCCCCGTGCGCGCTCGTTGCCGCGGCTGACGTCGACGCCGCCGGTTGCCATGATGCGCTGGATCTTGAGCGACCCGGCATCGGAATAGTTCACGATCGTTCGCGCCGCGTTGAGGCTGAGTCCGGCCTGCGTGATCTGGACATTGCCAGACAGCACCACGCGGTTCTGGCGATCCTGAAGCTCGATGCGGTCGGCGGCGTAGGACACGGGCGCGTTGGAATTGTGCCCGGCAATGGCCTGCGCGCTGAGCTGCACGCCGCCAAGAGCAGCCAGCGTGGCGAGGAAACCGGCTGCGCCCCAGCGCGCCATGGTCGGGAAATGCTGCTTCATCAGGGCATCCTCAGCTTGCCCGGCGCCATGCGCAGGCGCGCATTGCCGGAAAGGGTAATGGTGCGGGCCGACATATCGGCAGTAAGGCGGTTGGCGCTGAAAGTTCCGGCAGGAATCGCGCCCTCGACCCCGCCGGCGCCGACCAGTGTCTTGGCCTCGAGATCGACCGAAACGTCACGCGCCATCATGCGATAGCCGTCGGCCGCCTGCATCTGGACGGGGCCGATCACCGAGACGACCGATTCGTCGATATCGTACTGGCCCGCCCCCGCGGTCAGTCGTGCAGGGCCGTCATTGAGCAGGATTCGCGCGACAAGGTCGTTCATGCGAACGATTCCTTCGGCACTGGAACGCTGCACGGCCTCTCCGGCAGTGAGCGAGAAGGGACGACCGTCCTTGTCCTCGCCGCGATAGAGCGCGTTGTCGACGCGCAGGCGCTCGCTGATCACCGCCACCTTGTTGCGGTCGAGCAGGAAGCTGATTTCCCCGCGCGGACTGAGCGGCGAGATGATCATCAGCGCGGCAAGGACGCCGACGCCCATCGGCAGCGCACGAGCGAGGAAAGCGACGAGCCGGTCGTGCGAGCCGCCGGGTTCGGCCCAGTGCTGGCGCTCGTTGCGCAGCTCTGCGGCTTCCTGCGTCTCGATCCGGCGTTGCTTCCTGGCCATGGCGTTTGCCTGCTCCGGCGCTCCTTACGCGTGGCTGAAGATGTCGTGTTCGGCCCAGCCGGCGATGTCGAGGCGGGCGCGGGTGGGGAGGAAATCGAAGCACGCCTGCGCGATGGCAGTCCGGCCTTCGCGTTCGAGCCTGCGGTCGAGCTCGTCCTTCAAGCGGTGAAGATAACGCACGTCAGAGGCGGCATATTCGCGCTGTGCGTCGGAAAGTTCGGGGCCGCCCCAGTCGGACGACTGCTGGGCCTTTGAGATAGTCCCGCTCAGCACTTCCTCGATAAGGTTCTTGAGGCCGTGGCGGTCGGTGTAGGTGCGCACCAGCTTGCTGGCGATCTTGGTGCAATAGCAGGGCGCTGCCATGACCCCGAGATAGTACTCGATCGCGGCGAGGTCGAAGCGGGCGAAGTGGAACAGCTTGAGCCGGGCGGGATCGCCGAGCACCGCCTTGAGGTTGGGCGCATCGTAAGTGCTGTTCGGGCCGAAGCGGACGAGATGCTCGTCGCCATTGCCGTCGCTGATCTGGACGACGCACAGCCTGTCGCGCTTGGTGACGAGACCCATCGTTTCGGTGTCGACCGCTACTGGCCCGTCCGCCAGCACGCCGGCCGGCAAGTCTTCTTCGTGGTAATGCACTGCCATGGGGTGGGCCTTAGGCGGATTGCGCTCTAGAGGGAAGGGACGATGGCGGAGATGGTTCCTGACAGCTGGAAGCCGGTGCTCGACCCGGTCCTGGCCACCGCAGAAGCGCGGCGGCTGGGCGGCTGGCTGCGTGCCGAAGAGGAGGCAGGCAAGTCGATCTACCCTCCGCGCGGATGCCGCTTGCGCGCGCTCGAGCTGACTCCGCTGGAGGCAGTGCGCGTCGTGATCCTGGGGCAGGACCCCTATCACGGACCGGGCCAGGCCATGGGGCTATGCTTTTCGGTCCCGCAGGGCGAGCGTGTGCCGCCCAGCCTCGTTAACATCTACAAGGAGCTAGAGGGCGATTGCGGCATCTCGCGCCCGGACCACGGCGACCTTACGCGCTGGGCACGGCAGGGCGTGCTGCTGCTGAACAACACGCTGACGGTCGAGGCAGGCAATGCCGGCAGCCATGCGGGCCGCGGGTGGGATGCGATCACCGACGCCTGCGTTGCGGCGGTGGCCGAGCAAGCGGAGCCGTCGGTCTTTATCCTCTGGGGCAGCCATGCCCAGGCCAAGGCGAAGCGCATCGCCGCCTTGCGCAACGGCAGGCACTGCCTGATCGAAAGCCCGCACCCCAGCCCGCTGTCGGCACACCGCGGCTTCTTCGGCTCGCGCCCCTTCAGCAGGACCAACGAGTTCCTTGCCTCAAACGGGCGTGGAACGATCGACTGGACGCCCTGAATCCCCTCGCCTTTCCACCCAGCGACCTCTGTGGCAGTCTTCCGCGAGGAGATTCGCAGGGGAGGGAAAAGGGCATGAAGAACTGGCTCAAGGCGGGGGCGTCGCTGGCTCTCTTGTCAATGGCAACTCCGGTGCTCGCCAAGGCGCACGAGGAAAATGGGCAGGCCAATGCCGCCGAAGCGCAGAAGGCCGCGGCTCTGGCCGAAGCCCTGAGGGCTGCCGACCTGTGGGTCGAAAGCCAGCGCCAGTACCTCAAGATCCCGGCGGTCTCCGTGGCCGTGGCGCAGGGCGACAAGACGGTCTGGGCCAAGGGCTTCGGCACCACCGACCGTGCGGGCAGGCATGCTGCCACTGCCGACACGATCTATTCGATCTGCTCGATCTCCAAGCTGTTCACCTCGGTCGCGCTGATGCAGCAGTGGGAGCAGGGCAAGGTCGCGCTCGATGCGCCGATCACCGATTACCTACCTTGGGCCAAGCTTGCTGCCGATCCGCGCGAAAGCGTTCCGATCACCCTGCGCGGCGCATTGACCCACTCGGCCGGCCTGCCGCGCGAATCCGACTTTCCCTACTGGACCGCTCCCGACTACCGCTTTCCCACGCAGGCAGAGATGCGCGCGAAAATCGGTAGCCAGTCGCCGCTCTACCCGGCCGAGACCACCTGGCAGTACTCCAACCTCGGGCTCACCCTTGTCGGCGAGACGGTGGAAGCCGTCAGCGGCACTCCCTACGCCGACTATGTCCGCGCCAACATCCTTGCGCCGCTCGGGCTCAAGGACACGCGCCCGAACCTGCCGAAGGACCTCTACGGCAAGCAGATGGCAGTGGGCTGGGGTGCGCTGAAGCCTGACGGTACGCGGCCCGAGATCGGGCCGTTCGATACCGCGGGCATCACTCCGGCGGCCGGCTTCACCTCGAGCGTCAATGACCTCGCCCGCTTCGCCAGCTGGACCTTCCGTCTCGCCAAGAGCGGCAAGGCGGAGGTCCTGCGCCCCTCGACCCTGCGCGAAATGGAGCGAGTGCATTATGTCTCGCCCGACTGGAACACCAGCTGGGGCCTGGGTTTCGCGGTTCGCAACCAGAACGGGACCACGGTGGTCGGGCACGGCGGCAGCTGCCCGGGTTATCGCAGCGCGCTGCGTATCGCGCCGTCCGAAGAAATGGCCGTCGCCGTCGCGATCAATGCGATGGACAATCCCGATGCGATCGCCGGGAATATAGCGGCGCTCATCCAGGCACGCGGAGCTGCGGCGAACTACGACCCAGTCGAGGGTGTCACCCTCGAGGATTATGCAGGGGTTTACGATGCGCAGCCGTGGACGGCCGAATTCATGGCTATCCCCTGGGCGGGTGGCCTGATCCAGATCGACCGCGACAGCACCGAACCTGCCGATCGCATCTATCGCCTGAAGCCGCTGGCGAAGGACCGCTTCCAGGTCGTGTCCGACAAGGGCGAGCTGCGCGATACCGTGACTTTCGAGCGCGACGCTTCCGGCAAGGTCGTGGCGCTGGTCCAGCACTCCAACCGTTATCGCAGGGTGCGCGGACTCTAGCTCAGAAGATCGAATAGCCGCCGTCGATGACCACCGAATCGCCGGTGTGGAAGCGGCTGGCATCGCTGGCGAAATAGACAGCGATGCCGCTGAAATCCTCGCCCTCGCCCCAGCGGCGCATGGGCACGCGGCCGATGGCCTTCTCGTTGAATGCGTCCCAGGATTGGAGGCGCTCGGTCATCGGGGTGGCGATCCAGCCGGGCAACACCGCATTGGCGCGGATGCCGTAGCGCGCCAGTTCGACTGCCGTACCCCGGACCATCGCCAGAACTCCCGCCTTGGTCGAGGCATAGGCCTGGTTGGCGGGGGCGCCATGGATGGCAGAAACGCTCGATGTGACCAGCAGCGATCCGCCCGGATCCCCCGCACCGGCACGCTCGACCATGTGTCGCGCAGCCTCGCGGAAGGTCCAGAAGACGGCGTCGAGATTGACCGTGGTCACCTTGCGCCATTGCTCGGTCGTCTGGTCGACCAGCGGAGCGCCTCCCCCGACCCCGGCATTGGCGATGCAGGTATCGATCCGCCCGAGGCGCGAGAGGCACTCGGCCATGGCACCGACCACCTCGCTCTCGTCAGAGACGTCGACTTCGAGTGCTTCGATGCGCGTTCCGTAAGCCTTGAGCTTCTCGGCTGCTTCCGCGTTCTTGTCGGGTTTGCGACCCCAGATCGCGACGTCGGCCCCCGCTGCGGCCAATCCCTCCGCCATGCCGAGCCCGATGCCCGAATTGCCGCCAGTTACCACTGCCACCTTGCCGGTGAGGTCGAAGGGTTTGAATGCCATGTCGCGTGTCTCCTCTCTCGAATTCGCAATGAAGGGCACCCAAGGATGGATTGCAAGCAGCAACCGAATGGCTAGGCTGCGAATCCATGACCGACCTCATCCTGACCGAGATCGCCGACGGTATCGCCACCGTCACCCTCAACCGCCCCGAGGCGATGAACGCGCTGTCCAAGGCGCTGCGCCACCGGCTCTACGAGGTCATGACCGCGCTCGATGCCGACGACAGCGTCCGCGCGGTAATCCTGACCGGCGCGGGCGAGCGGGCCTTTACTGCAGGTCTCGACCTCAAGGAATTGGGCTCGCAGGAAGGCGCATTGGGCGCGGCCAATGCCGAGGGTGCCGACGAGAATCCGGTCAAGGCTATCGAGGTCTGCCGCAAGCCGGTGATCGGCGCGATCAACGGCGTTGCCATTACCGGCGGGTTCGAGGTGGCGCTGGCCTGCGACGTGCTCATCGCCAGCACCAACGCGCGCTTCGCCGATACCCATGCGCGGGTAGGCATCGTGCCGGGCTGGGGCCTGTCGCAGAAGCTCAGCCGGATGATCGGCATCAGCCGCGCCAAAGAACTTAGCTTCACCGGCAACTTCCTTGACGCCGCCACGGCCGAGAAATGGGGCCTCGTCAATCGCGTGGTCGCGCCGGGGGAACTGCTGCCCACCGCACGCAAGCTCGCCGCCGACATGGCGGGCATCGATCCCGATTTCCTCGCCAGCTACAAGAAGCTCATCGACGAAGGTTATGCCGCGAGCTTCGGCGAAGGGATGAAGCTGGAACACGCACGCTCTTCCGCTGCTAACTCCGCAGTCAGCCCGGAAGAAGTCGAGGCGCGCCGCGCTGCCGTACAGGCGCGAGGGCGCACGCAAGGGTAGTGCGCGGATTGCAATAACCGGTGTCGAAAGCACACTTCGGACTTCGCGCCGCTTCGCCTATGACCGGGCCATGGAACGGCAGCTCCCCGCCCGCCTGACCGGTCTCGCGCCGATCGTCCTCCCCCTCATCGTCGTCGCGCTCGCCCGCGCCATGACCTTTACCGACTGGGCGGTCGCCAACGCCTTCTGGGCCGCACTGCTGTTTGCATGGCTGGTCACCGACAGCCTGTTGCTGGGCACTATGGTGCGGGCCAGGCCGAAGCGCCCGGGCCTCCATGCCAGCCTCGGCGCGCTTGCGACCGCAGGAGTGATCGTCCTGTTCGGAGCGGCTGAGCCGGTGCGTGCGTCGATCAATTCGCTGCCGCAGATCGTGGTGGCAGCAGGCCTCACTATCGCGCTGTTTATCGGATGGAGCGCGGTGCGGTTCGCAATCGAATTGCGTGAGGGCAAGGATGTGGACGCGGCCGTTATTGCCGCCTTCCCCCAATCCATGGCGCCCGTGATCCGTTTTGCCAGTGTCGAATCAAGAATGATGAGACTGGCGCTGTTCGGCTGGCGGCGAGCGCAGGACATTCCCGTGGGAGCAATTGGCTTCTCCTATCACCGCTACCTCCTGCCGATGATCTGGACCTTGCTGGTTTTGCAGGGGATCGAACTGGCGGTGATGCATTTCCTGCTGCTGCAATGGAATCCGACCGTGGCGTGGATCTGGTTCGCGCTCGGCATGGCAGGTGGGTTGTGGATCATGGGGCTGGCGCAGAGTTTCCGCATCTACCCGGTGCTGCTGACCGAAGAGGGGCTGCGTGTGCGCAGTGGGATCATGGCCGATCTCCTGGTCCCCTATGCGGCGATTGGTGCCCAGGTCTCGGGCTTTGCTCGGGAGCAGGTGAAAGACGGCGGGACCTTCAACCAGGCGGTGCTCTCGTGGCCCAACGTGATGCTGGCGCTCGACCATCCGCTTCGCGTGAAGCCGCTGATCGGGCGTGAGCGCGAAGTCAGCGCCGTGGCCATGCGAATCGACGATAGCGCCGCCTTTACCGAGGCGCTCGCCGCCCGCTGCTATGGGGCAGGAAAGTAAGCGCGATCACTGCAGTCATCGCGGCAAACGCCACCCACCCGCTGGGCGAGGCCGAGGGCATCGAATAGAGCAGCAGCGTCCCGTTTCCGCCCGGGACCAGCGCGGCGCCGGCGCCCATCAGGAGCCCTCCCGGCGCATTTCCGGTCAGTGCCCGCCGGGTCGGAGGCCTGAGGTGGAACTTGCGCGTCCAAACGGCGGCATAAACCGCACCTGCCAGCATCGCGAACGCACCTGCTATCGCCTTGCCATCGGCATGGTTTGCGGCATCGCCCAGCAGCCAGGCGCCCTCGCGATTGAGCAGCGAGCCCACCGTCCAGCTGCCCGCCAGAGTGCAGAGCACCCCGCCGACCATGCCGACCACCAGCATGGCCGGGATCGGACTGAGCTGCACTTCGCGGCGGTGAAGCGCGCGGATGAAGTTGCGCCAGTAACGGGGCCTCAGTGCGGGAGCTGCAAGCACCACGAACAGGGCGAGGACAATCCCGCCCGGCACAGTCGGCCGCATGAGCAGTGACTCGGCAGGGACGGAGAGCATGGTCGTCCGAAAGGCGAGCGTCGCTCCGCCAACCGCCGCAACACAGGTGACAAGGTAATTGAGCTCACCACTCGCAAGGCGACCCAGCGTGCCGAACTGGCAGGCGCCGTTGATGCGCGCGCCGATGCCAAAGAGTGCACCGCCCGCCAATGTCGCAAGGGTGATCGGGAAACTAGGTGCAAGCATCCCCTCGCCGGGAAGGGCCCAGGAAAGCGGCAGGACCACGCAGCCCGCGGCACCGGCCGTGACGACAAAGGCGCGCAATCGCAGCGTGCGGCCGAGGACGACGGCCTGCCGCGTTCCCTCGACCATGCAGACGCTGCCGCGACGCAGGGCAAAGCCGACGACGAAGGCGAGCGATATCGCCAGCAAGGACAGCGTCGATGCCCCGATTGCCTCTTCCATTTTCCCCTGTCCGCCCCAGACGCGGCAGAGGTTACGCCCGACCGGGCGCGAGGGCTAGCTCGGGAGTTCGGTTGCGCCCATCAGCGCCAGGTCCACCGCTCGGGCGCACTGGCGGCCTTCGCGGATCGCCCAGACGACGAGGCTCTGCCCGCGGCGCATGTCGCCGCAGGAAAAGACGTTCGCCTCGCTGGTGAGGTACCACTCGGTATCGGCCGCGACGTTGCCGCGCGCATCGAGGTCAACCCCAGCGCGGTCGAGCAGGCCGCGGCGCTTGGGTCCGGTGAAGCCCATCGCCAGCAGGATAAGATCGGCCTTGAGCGTGAACTCGCTCCCGGCGACCTCCTGCATCCGCCCGTCCTTCCACTCGACACGCACGCATTCGAGCCCGGCCACATCGCCGTTCTCTTCGGTCACGCGCTTGGCGAGCACCGCCCAGTCGCGCTCGACGCCTTCCTCGTGGCTGGAGGAAGTGCGCAGCTTCAGCGGCCAGTCGGGCCAGGTCAGCGCCTTGTCTTCCTTTTCCGGCGGCTTGGGCATGATCTCGAGCTGGGTCACGCTCGCCGCGCCCTGCCGGTTGCTGGTGCCGACACAGTCCGATCCGGTATCGCCGCCACCGATGACGATGACGTGCTTGCCCGTCGCGGTGAGCGAACCGCGCGGCGCGGCGCGCACCTCGTCGTCGCCCGCATTGCGCTTGTTCTGCTGGGTGAGGAATTCCATCGCCAGCCGCACGCCCGGAAGCTCTGCGCCCGGCACGTCGAGCATCCGCGCTTCCTCCGCACCGCCCGCAAGGACGACCGCATCGAAATTCTCCTGCAGCGCCTGGAAGCTGACTTCGACACCGACTTCGCTGCTGGTGCGGAACTGGACGCCCTCGGCCTCCATCTGCACGGCGCGGCGGTTGATGAGGTGCTTCTCCATCTTGAAGTCGGGAATGCCGTAGCGGAGCAGCCCGCCGATGCGGTCGGACTTCTCGAACACGGTCACCGCATGGCCGGCGCGGGCAAGCTGCTGCGCGCAGGCGAGTCCTGCCGGACCACTGCCGATCACCGCGACCGACTTGCCGGTGCGCTTTTCGGGAAGCTGCGGCTTGATCCAGCCTTCCTGCCAGCCCTTGTCGACGATGGCGCATTCGATCGACTTGATCGTCACCGGTGAGTCGATGATGTTCAGCGTGCACGCCGCCTCGCAGGGGGCGGGACAGATGCGGCCGGTGAACTCGGGGAAGTTGTTGGTCGAGTGCAGGACCTCGAGCGCGCTCTTCCAGTCATCCTCGTAGACGAGGTGGTTCCAGTCCGGGATGATGTTGTTCACCGGACAGCCGTTGTGACAGTAGGGAATCCCGCAGTTCATGCAGCGGCTGGCCTGCGTGCGCAGTTCATTGCCGCTCAGCGGAACGACGAACTCCTTGTAGTTCTTCAGCCGTTCGGCGGGATCTTCGTAGGTGCGATCCTTGCGCTCGAACTCGAGGAAGCCGGTTTCCTTGCCCATTATTCAGCCGCCTCCATCGCAGCCTGTTCGCGCTCTTCCTCGAGCAGCTTCAATGCCTTGGCGTAATCGCGCGGCATCACCTTGCGGAAGTTCTTGAGTTCGCCCGCCCAGTTGTCGAGCAGAGCCTTGGCCCGGGCCGATCCGGTGTGGAGCAGGTGCCGTTCGACCAGGATCTTCAGCCGCTCGGCATCGTGGTAGAGCGGGTCACCCATGCCGGCATTTTCGACCGATACCGCGCGTTGCTGCGGCTTGCCCCAGCTTTTTTCCGCGCCGGGTCCGTCACCCGGGGCAACATCGAGGATGTCCACCTGCGCGGGGTTGCACAGCTGGGCGAACTTGCCTTCGGGATCGTAGACATAGGCCACGCCCCCGCTCATGCCCGCGGCGAAGTTGCGCCCGGTCTTGCCCAGCACGCAGACTGTGCCGCCGGTCATGTATTCGCAGCCATGGTCGCCCGTACCCTCGACCACGGCGACGGCGCCCGAGTTGCGGACCGCGAAGCGTTCGCCCGCGACACCGGCGAAATAGGCCTCGCCCGCGATTGCGCCATAGAGCACGGTGTTTCCGACGATGATGTTCTCGCCCGGCTTGCGCGGAGCATTCTCCGGCGGGCGCACGGCGATGCGACCGCCCGACAGGCCCTTACCGACATAGTCGTTGGCATCGCCGGTCAGGCTCAGCGTCACGCCATGGGCGAGCCAGGCACCGAAGCTCTGTCCGGCAACACCGGTCAGGTCGATGCGAATGGTGTCCTGCGGCAGTCCCGCATGGCCATAGGCCCCGGCAATCCGGCCCGACAGCATGGCGCCAACGGTTCGGTTGACGTTGCGGATGGGGCGAGTGAGCTGGACAGCCTGGCCGCTTTCGATGGCCGGCTTGCAGGCTTCGATCAGTTCGACGTCCATCGCCCCGCCGAGGCCGTGATCCTGGCCTTCGGTCTGGTGGAGCGGCTTGCCTTCCTCGAGCGGAACGGCGTGGAGGATGCGCTTCAGGTCGACGCCATGCGCCTTCCAGTGGCGCTCCACCCGGCGCATGTCGATCCGGTCGACGCGGCCGACCATCTCCTCAACCGTGCGGAAACCCATTTGCGCCATGATCTGGCGCAGTTCCTCGGCCACGAAGAAGAAGTAGTTGATGACATGCTCGGGCGTGCCGGTGAAGCGCTTGCGCAGCACCGGGTCCTGCGTGGCGACGCCGACAGGGCAGGTGTTGAGGTGGCACTTGCGCATCATGATGCAGCCCGCCGCGATCAGCGGAGCGGTGGCAAAGCCGAACTCGTCCGCGCCCAACAGCGCGCCGATGGCGACGTCGCGGCCCGTGCGCAGGCCACCATCGACCTGCACCGCGATGCGGCTGCGCAGATCGTTGAGGAGCAGCGTCTGCTGGGTTTCGGCAAGGCCGATTTCCCACGGGCTTCCGGCATGGGTGAGCGAGGTCAGCGGCGATGCGCCGGTCCCGCCTTCATAGCCCGAGATCGTAACGTGGTCGGCCTTGCACTTGGACACACCCGCAGCGACCGTGCCGACGCCGACCTCGCTGACCAGCTTGACCGAAATACGCGCCTTGGGCTGCACGTTCTTGAGGTCGTGGATCAGCTGGGCGAGATCCTCGATCGAATAGATGTCGTGGTGCGGCGGGGGCGAAATCAGGCCGACGCCCGGGGTCGAGTGGCGCGTCTTGCCGATGACCTTGTCGACCTTGTGGCCGGGCAGCTGGCCGCCTTCGCCGGGCTTCGCACCCTGCGCCATCTTGATCTGGATATCGTCCGAATTGACGAGATATTCGGCCGTCACGCCGAAGCGTCCCGAGGCGACCTGCTTGATGCGGCTGCGCATCGAATCGCCATTGTCCATCGGCAGGAAGCGGTCAGGCTCCTCGCCGCCTTCGCCCGTGTTCGAGCGTCCGCCGATGCGGTTCATGGCGATGGCCAGCGTTGTGTGCGCCTCGCGGCTGATCGAGCCGAAGCTCATCGCGCCGGTGCTGAAGCGCTTGACGATTTCGACCGCCGGTTCGACCTCGTCGAGGCTCAATGGCTGGTCGGCGGGCTTCAGTTCCATCAGCCCGCGGATGGTCAGCAGGCGTTCGGACTGCTCGTTGATCGCCTCCGCGAACTCGGCATAGTTCTTCGGGTTGTTGCCACGCACCGCGTGCTGCAACTGGGCGACCGAATGCGGGGTCCAGGCATGGGCCTCGCCACGGATGCGGTACTGGTAGATGCCGCCGACATCGAGCATCCCCGCATAAAGCGGGTTGTCGCCATAGGCCTGCGCGTGGCGCAGAACGGCTTCCTCGGCGACTTCCTTGAGGCCGATGCCCTCGATGGTCGTGGCGGTGCCGGTGAAGTAGGTGTCGATGAACTCGCTCGACAGGCCCACCGCGTCGAAGATCTGCGCACCGCAATACGACTGGTAGGTCGAGATGCCCATCTTGGACATGACCTTGAGGATGCCCTTGCCGACCGCCTTGACGTAATTCGCCTGCACCTTGGCGGCGTCCATTTCGGGAAAGCGTTCGGCCCGCAGCGCCTCGAGCGTCTCGAAGGCGAGGTAGGGGTTGATGCCTTCCGCGCCATAGCCTGCCAGCGCGCAGAAATGGTGCACTTCGCGCGCTTCGCCGGTTTCGATGACGAGGCCGGTCTGCATGCGCAGGCCCTGGCGGACGAGCTGGTGGTGGACCGCGCTGGTCGCCAGCAGCGCCGGCATCGGAATGCGGTCGGGGCCCTGTGCGCGATCGGACAGGATAAGGATGTTGGCATCGCCGAGCACTGCCTCGGTCGCGGCCCAGCACATTTCCTTCAGTGCCATGGCGAGGCCTTCGGCGCCGGTGCTGGCATCCCAGGTGATGTCGATGGTGGCGGTGCGGAACGCACCGTCGAGCGCGACCTCGACCGAGCGGATCTTGGCGAGGTCGGTGTTGGTCAGGATCGGCTGGCTGATCTCGAGACGCTTGTGCGTACCGCCGTCGCGACCGAGCAGGTTCGGGCGCGGGCCGATCATCGACAGCAGGCTCATCACCAGTTCCTCGCGGATCGGGTCGATCGGCGGATTGGTGACCTGCGCGAAGTTCTGCTTGAAATAGTCGTAGAGCAGGCGGCTGCGGTCGCTCAGCACCGCGATGGGCGTGTCCGTACCCATCGAACCGATCGGGTCTTCGCCCCCGGTCGCCATCGGCTCAAGGAACTTCGAGATGTCTTCCTGCGTGTAGCCGAAGGCCTGCTGGCGATCGAGGAGCGACTGTTCCGACTGCGGAATTTCCGAAAGGTCAGGCTCGATGTGGTCGAGGTCCTCGAGCTTGTACTGCGCCTTCTCCAGCCACGCTTCGTAAGGCTGCGCGGCTGCGAGGTCGGCCTTCAATTCCTCGTCCTCGACGATGCGGCCCTGTTCGAGGTCGATCAGCAGCATGCGACCCGGTTGCAGGCGCCACTTGCGGGTGATGTCCTCGTCCCTGAACGGCAGCACGCCGCTTTCGGACGCGAGGACGACGAGGTCGTCCTTGGTCGTGCACCAGCGCGCCGGGCGCAGGCCGTTGCGATCGAGGCAGGCACCGATCTGGCGGCCGTCGGTGAAGCACACGGCGGCGGGGCCGTCCCACGGCTCCATCAACGCGGCGTGGTATTCGTAGAAGGCGCGGCGGGCCGGGTCGATTAGCGGATCCTTGGCCCAGGCTTCGGGCATCAGCATCATCATCGAATGGGCGAGGCTGTATCCGCCGGTCAGCAGGAGCTCGAGCGCATTGTCGAGGCAGGCGGTGTCCGACTGGCCGTGCGGGATCAGCGGCCACATCTTGTCGAGGTCGGCGCCGAGCAGTTCGCTTTCCATCGTACGGCGGCGGGCTTCCATCCAGTTCACATTGCCGCGAACCGTGTTGATCTCGCCGTTGTGCGCCATGAAGCGATAGGGGTGGGCAAGGCGCCAGCTGGGGAAGGTGTTGGTGCTGAAACGCTGGTGGACGAGGCCGAGCGCCGACACGCAGTCTGGATCGCGCAGGTCGTCGTAGAAACTGCCCACCTGGGTTGCCAGCAGCAGGCCCTTGTAGACTACCGTGCGGCTCGAGAAGCTCGGGATGTATGCGGTCGCAAGCCCTTCGATGCCATGCTTGGCCTCAAGCGCCTTGAGAGGGTTGAGCGTCTGCTTGCGGATGACGACGAGCTTGCGCTCGAAAGCGTCCTGGTCGGCGCAGTTTTCACCGCGGGCAATCACGCACTGGCGGATCACCGGCATGGAATCGACCACCGCCTTGCCAAGTCCGTCGAGTGTCGTCGGGACATCGCGCCAACCGACCACGCGCTGGCCCTCCTTGGCCGCGAAGCGTTCGAGCTGGCCCTGTACGAAATCGCGCGCTTCCGCTTGTTGCGGGAGGAAGCACATGGCCACCGCGTAGTGACCCGGCTGGGGCAGGTCGTGTCCGCCCGCCTCGGCCCACTTGCGGATCAGGGGATCGGGGATCTGGATCAGTATGCCTGCGCCATCGCCCAGCAGCGGATCCGCGCCGACCGCGCCGCGATGGTCGAGATTGGCCAGAATCTCGAGCGCCTGGGTGACGATGCCGTGGCTCTTCGCGCCCTTGATATGCGCGACCATGCCGACGCCGCAGGCGTCATGCTCGTTGCGGGGGTCGTAGAGACCCTCATTCCCCAGGGGCGGCGTGCGTCCCATAAGCGAAGCGTCCTCCTCCATGCCCGCCGACTCGTCCCGCTGCGGGAGGTGTCAGGGGCAAGTCACTTGGTACCACAGGCACCGGTAAAATTGCGCGAGCCACCGTCATGGCTGCACGATTGTGATTTTGCAACTGCGAAGGCTGAAGCAAAATTTCAGTCGGCCAAAGATTTTTGCCGACTTCCAGGGAGGGGTTGTCGCTGAATTCGTATCCGCCGCGCCATGGCGCTTTGGTCGGATTACTGGGGCTTGCCGACCTGCGACAGGCGGTCGAGCGCGCTGCGCAGGGCAGCTTGCGCATCCTCGTTGGCTTCCGGCGCGCTTGCCGGGGCGGATCGGTCCGCCTCTCGGCGCAGGAAGGCGATCACCGGATCGAGTTCGCCATCATCGACTGGCGCGGGCTCCGTTGACGCAGCCCGGCTCGCATCGAGAGCGCGCTTGAGCCGCTGTGTAAGCACTGCAAGCGGCAGGTCGCCCAACGCTTCCGTTTCTTCGGCCTCCTCAGGCATGACAGGTGCCGGCTCTCGAGCTTCCGCGAGCGCGACTTCTTCGGCGGCGATTACCACCGGCTCGACCTCAGCCCCGGCTTCGTCATCGACTTCGTCGAATTCGGCGAAGTCCTCGTCGAAGAGTTCCTCGACGGGCGCCGGATCGCGATCTTGCGGCTCGTCTCCGAAATACTCGCGCGGGCTGAAGGGGCGGCGCGGTTCTTCCATCTCGGAAGGAGTTTCGACGACTTCGACGGCATCGCCACCCTGCCAGGCGACCTCATCATATTCGTCCTCGTCGTCGAACTCGCTCGCGCTGTTGAGCGCGGCGACGCGCATCGCGAGCACGATACCGAGGGCGAGGCCGAAGAGCGCTGCAGCGCCAGCAAGGATGGCCTTGCCCACGACACCCACAGGGATCAGCGCATCGATGCCGAGTGCCTGGCGGATCGAGGTGTGAATACCCTCAGGCATCACGAAGAGACCCGCACCGAGCAAGGCGGCAAACCACAGGCCCACGGCCCAGCGGAATGCCGGGTGGCTGCTGATCGGTCGTTTGCTCGCGGTGCCGTTCATGGGCGGGTGCTATCCTTGGGTTTCTGCCTTCCGGAACGGGGCAGGTAGGCCTTCCACTCGCTCGCGTCCTAGCAGTTCTTGGTAAACACCGAGATAACGTTCGACGTTCCGCCCCCAGTCGTGGCTGGCGGCGACATGCGCACGGCCGCGATCGCGCATGGCAGGCCATTCGGCACGCGCGTCGATGAAATCGGCGAGGGCTGCGGCGATGGCGGCAGGGTTGTCGGGAGGGAAGAGTTTCCCGGTCACGCCGTCCTCGATCAATTCGCGATGCCCGCCGACGTCGCTGGCCGCGACGATCTTGCGCTCGGCCATGGCTTCAAGCGGTTTGAGGGGCGTGACCAGGTCGGTCAGGCGCGACTTCTTGCGCGGGTAGGCGAGGACATCGACGAGCGAATAATAGCGCTCGACCTCGGAATGGGGGACGCGGCCGGTGAAGATGACCGCGTCTGCGAGAGGGGCGGCCTGTCGCCGCAGCGAATCGTCCATCGGACCGCCGCCGACGAGCAGCAGCTGGGCGCCAGGATGCCGCTCGCGCAGCAGGGGCATGGCAGCGATGAGGTCGTCGAGCCCCTCGTAGTCGTAGAAACTGCCGATGAAGCCAATGACGGGCCCCTTCCCGATGCCGATCTTCCCGGCCAGAGCATCGTCGCGCGGTGGCGGGTCGCCGAACAGGGTCAGGTCGACCCCATTGGGGGAGAGCCCGATCTTGTCGCCATCGTGTCCGCGGGCGATGAGGTCGTCGCGCAGGCCGCGGCAGATCGTGAAGACCGCGTCCGCGCCTGCAACAACCCGGTTTTCAAGCGCGCGGGTCAGGCGATACTTCAGCGAACCCTCGGTCCCGGTACCGTTGCCGACAGCCGCATCTTCCCAGAACGCCCGGATTTCATAGACGAAAGGAATTCCGAGCCGCCGCGCGGCGCGCAGCCCGGCCATGCCGCACAGCGCGGGCGAATGGGCGTGAATGACGTCGGGGCGCCACTCTCTGGCTAGCTCCTCGATCCCGTGACGCAGCTGTTCGATTTCGCGCCATTCACGCAGTACGGGCGGCCCTCCCGGAGCTTTGCCTGCGCGATGAAAGGTCAGGCCCTCGACGGTCTCAGTGGCGGGTCCCTCGGCGACGTGGCGCGCACCGGTGATACCGCGTACCTCGACGCCCTTCGCCTGCAGGCTCTTGAGGATTGCGCGCGTGCGGAAAGTGTAGCCCGAATGGAGCGGCAGCGAATGGTCGAGGATGTGGAGGACGCGTGTCATTTCCTGCGCCATGTGACACAACAGGCTTAACACCGCGTCAACCGTAAGCTGCTAGGCGGGGCGCAAGGAAGACCGCACGCTTGATCGACTATTTCGCCCTTGGCCTGACTCATGCTTTGATCATGATCGCACTCGCCCGCACGCTGGTGCGGCCCGATCTCGATCGCGAGGAAGCGATGGCGGACGAGGCGCAGGTCGCAGACGAGCCGGCCGAACGGTCCAAACGCCGTAGCGCACGACGGCGCCGGGATGGTGCCGGTGCTTGACCTCGCCCTCTTCCTGACCGTGATGCTGCTTTTCGCGATGGGACTGCGGCGGCCCTTCATCTGGGTGCTGACCTATCTCTATATCGATATCCTGGCACCGCAGAAGATCAGCTGGGCGCTGCTCGCATCGGTCCCCATCTCGCTGATCGCCTTCATCCTGGCCTTTGCCGGATGGATCATCGGCGACACCAAGGCGAACACGCAATTCACCTTGCGACAGGGATTGCTGCTGGCGCTGCTCTGCTGGTGTTTCATGACGCTGCAATGGGCCGACTACCCCGAGTTCGCGCAGGAAAAGTGGAACTGGGTGTGGAAGGCGCTGGTCTTCGCGATCTTCCTTCCCGTGACCCTGACGACCCGCCTGCGGTTCGAGATGACCTCGCTCATCATGGTCCTGACTGCTGGCGCGATAATAATCTCGGCGGGCATGAAGACCGTGCTGGGCGGTGGCGGTTACGGCAATCTATCGCTGTTCGTGAACGACAATTCGAACGTCTACGAAAGCTCTACCCTTGCCACGATCGCCATCGCGATCATCCCCCTTATCCTCTCGCTGGTGAAGAACTCGACCGTCTTCCCGACCGACTGGCGGGTGAAGGCATTTGCCGGGCTGCTGATCTTCGCCTGCCTGATGATCCCGGTCGGAACCGAGGCGCGTACGGGGCTCATCTGCATCGGAGTCCTCGGCCTGTTGATGCTGCGCGACGTGAAAAAGCGGATGCTCTATATCACCGGTGCTGCGGCCCTCGGCCTCGTCGCGCTGCCGTTCCTCCCGGCAAGCTTCTATGAGCGCATGTCGACGCTGAACTCGGTGGAAGAGGACCAGTCGGCCTCGACCCGCATGCAGGTCTGGGCTTGGACCATCGATTATGCCGCAGAGCACCCGCTCGGCGGCGGTTTCGATGCCTTTCGCGGCAACAGCTTCACCTACCAGATGCCGGTGGTCGAACGGAACGGTTCGACCGTCTCGGTCAGGTATGAGCAAGTCACCGACGGCGGCCGTGCCTACCATTCATCGATCTTCGAGATGCTGGGCGAGCAGGGCTGGCCCGGCCTGCTCACCTGGCTGGCACTGCATGCGATCGGGATCTGGCAGATGGAGGTCATCCGTAGGCGGTGGCGTGATCGACGGGCACCTGCCGAGCAGTGGCAATCACCCCTGGCAAGTGCGCTTCAGTTTGCGCAGATCATCTACCTTGTCGGAGCAACCTTCCAGGGAATTGCCTTCCAGCCCTTCATGCTGATGCTGGTCGGAATGCAGATCGGCCTGTGGACCTATTGCAAGAAACGCGAATCAGCCAAGCAGGAGTCGGTTCGCAAGGCAGCGCGCGATGCACGGCGCGCTGCCGCATCGGCCAAGCCCGCTATGCCGTAACGGCAGGATTCGCGCGGGTTGCGCGGCCCCTCTCCATGCGCCAAGAGTCCCCCCGCACCGCGCGGCCGGAGTCGCGCGAAACCGTCAAATTCGGCTTGTTAGAGGAGAGGCCCATGACCCCGCAGGAACTCGCAACCAAGGTCGGCGAAAACATCGGCACCAGCGAATGGGTGGCCATGGACCAGGACCGCATCAACATGTTCGCCGATGCGACCGGCGACCATCAGTTCATCCACATCAACGAGGAAGCGGCCAAGATGACGCCGTTCGGCGGCACCATCGCCCATGGCTTCCTGACCCTGTCGATGATCCCGTACCTCAGTGCCAATTCGAGCCTGCCCAAGGTCGACGGTGTGAAAATGGGCGTCAACTACGGCGGCAACAAGACGCGCTTCATTGCCCCGGTCCGCTCGGGCAAGCGCATTCGCGGCCACTGGAAGCTGCTCGAACTGGTCGAGAAGCGTCCCGGCCAGTGGCAGCAGACTCACGAGATCACCATCGAGATCGAAGGCGAGGACAAGCCCGCCCTGATCACCGAATGGATCATGCAGTTCTTCGTCTGATTTCCCCCTCCTCCCCGGCGAGGATCGGACATTCTTAGCTATCCAAGGAATTACCCATGCGTGACGCAGTCATCGTCTCAACCGCCCGCACCCCGCTGACCAAGGCGGCGCGCGGCGCCTTCAACAACACCACCGGCGCGACGCTAGGTTCGTGGTCGATCAAGGCCGCTGTCGAACGAGCCGGCCTCGAAGGCGGCGAGATCGACGACGTGGTGATGGGCTGCGCCGCGCAGCAGGGTTCGACCGGCGGCAACGTCGCGCGCCTCGCCGCACTGCGTGCGGGCCTCCCGGTGACGGTCCCGGCCATGACCATCGATCGCCAGTGCTCCTCGGGCCTGATGACCGTGGCGACGGCTGCCAAGCAGGTCATCGTCGACAACATGGACATCTGCGTTGCCGGTGGCCTCGAAAGCATTTCCAAGGTCGTGGGCAGCGGCAAGATGTTCGTCGAGCCCGACCGCCAGCTGCTCGAGATGCACCCGCACATCTACATGCCGATGATCGGCACGGCAGAAGTCGTGGCCAAGCGCTACAATATCAGCCGCGAGTACCAGGACGAATATTCGCTCCAGTCGCAGCAGCGCACTGCCGCAGCGCAGGCCGCAGGCAAGTTCGATGACGAAATCGTCGCCTGCACCGCAACCATGGCGGTGATGGACAAGGAAACCAAGGAAGTCTCCTTCCACGAAGTCACTGCCGATCGCGACGACTGCAACCGTCCCGACACCACGCTCGAAGGCCTCGCCAGCCTCAAGCCAGTGATGGGCGAAGGCCACACGATCACGGCAGGCAACGCCAGCCAGCTGTCGGACGGTTCGTCGTCCTGCGTGGTGATGGAAGCCAAGGTCGCCGAGAAGCGCGGCCTCGAACCGCTGGGCCGTTATGTCGGCATGGCGGTTGCCGGCACGGAGCCCGACGAGATGGGCATCGGCCCGGTCTTCGCAATTCCGAAGCTGCTCGAGCGCTTCAACCTCAAGATGGACGACATCGGCCTGTGGGAGCTTAACGAGGCCTTCGCGGTGCAGGTGCTCTACTGCCGCGACAAGCTCGGCATTCCCGACGAACTGCTCAACGTCAACGGCGGCTCGATCTCGATCGGCCACCCCTTCGGCATGACCGGCGCGCGCTGCACCGGCCACGCGCTGATCGAAGGCAAGCGCCGTGGCGTGAAGTATGCCGTCGTCACCATGTGCATCGGTGGCGGGCAGGGCGCAGCGGGCCTCTTCGAGGTCTTCTGATGCGCCTTTCTGCCCCTCGCATTGAGCCGCTCGACATGGAGCGGCTCGACGAGGAGCAGCGCGAAGTTCTCGCCCCCTTCGCCGATCCTTCCAACAAGGTCGGTGGGGGGCGAGTCCTCAATATCTTCCGCACCCTAGCCCGCGCACCCAAGGCCCTGACGGGCTTCCTGGCGTGGGGCAATTACATCCTATCCCGCCGCAACAGCCTGCCACCACGCGAGCGGGAAATCGTTATCCTGAGAACCGGCTGGCTGTGCCGTTCGGGGTACGAATTCGCCCAGAACCGGCGCATCGGCATCGACTGCGGCCTGACGCCGGAGGAAATCGAGCGGATCAAGGCGGGGCCCGATGCGCCTGGCTGGACGCCGCTTGAATCGGCTATGCTGCGCGCTGCCGATGAACTCGTCGCCGATAACTTCGTCTCTGACCAGACCTGGAAGGCACTCGAAGAACTGGGCGACAAGGGAAGCATGGACCTCGTCTTCACGGTGGGCCAGTACACGCAGGTGTCGATGCTGCTCAACAGCTTCGGCGTGCAGCTGGAAGACGGCGACGCTGCGGATCCCGACCTTACACCCTGATCTTGCTATAGTCTGTCGGCGGGCGCATGCTCAGGCAGCGTCAATGGCGAAGGGTTCGCGATGGGCATCATGGAAATCATCGGGGTCGCTGCCAGCGTCAGCATCCTTTCCGGCTGGCGGCTTTACCTGTGCATCTTTGCGACAGGCCTCGCCATGCGGTTAGGGGCGCTGCCGTTGCCCGACCACCTCGCCTCGCTAGACGTGCTCGCCAACCCCTGGGTCATGGGTATCGCCGCACTGGGTGCCACGGCGGAGTTCCTTGCGGACAAGGTCATGTGGCTCGATTCCATCTGGGACACGGTCCACACTCTGATCCGTCCGGTCGGCGGGGCGCTCCTGGCCCTGGCTATCGTCGATCCGTCGGACCCCGCAACGCAGGTTATCGCCTTCATCCTCGGCGGTGGGGCAAGCTTCATGGCCCATGCCGGCAAGGCCGGCGCGCGCGGCGTTGTCAACGTCAGCCCCGAGCCGGTGAGCAACGTGGCCGTATCGACCGCCGAGGACATTGCCACGATGGGGCTGCTGTACCTGGCCTACCAGTACCCGGTTGCGGCAGGAGTGATCGCCGTCATCCTGCTGGTGCTGGTCATCTGGCTTCTGGTCCTCGCCCGCCGCGTGCTCGGACGACTGGTCGCCAGCGTTCGCGCACCACAGGAGCCGCTGCCGCCGGCCTAGCCGTGCCTGGCGATGAAGTCCTCGACCACAGGCGCAATCTTCTCGCGCCAGCGACTGCCGTTGAAGATCCCGTAATGTCCGGCACCTTCCGCCATGTAATACCGCTTCTTCGATGAAGCGAGCTTGGGCGTCAGGTCGAGCGCGGCCTTGGTCTGACCGAGACCCGAGATGTCGTCGCGCTCACCCTCGATGGCGAGGAGCGCCGTTTTCGTGATGTCGCCGAGGTCGACGCGCTTGCCGCGATGGAAGAATGTTCCGTTTGGCAGGGCATGGGTCTGGAACACCTCTTCCACCGTCTGCAGGTAGAATTCGGCGGTCATGTCACAGACGCTGCGGTATTCGTCGTAGAAATCCTTGGTCGCCTGTGCGCTCTCGTCGTCGCCGATGGTAAGGTGTTTGAACATCTCGTAGTGGCTCATCATGTGATTGCCGAGGTTCATGCTCATGAAGCCGGCAAGTTGCATGAAGCCCGGGTACACTTGTCGACCGGCGCCGCGATACTGCATCGGGACGGTGGCGATGACGTTGTGGCGGAACCACTCGATCGGGCGTTCCATGGCAAGATCGTTGACCGATGTCGGTGAACAGCGCGTGTCGATCGGCCCGCCCATCATGGTAAGCGTCATGGGCGCGCAGGGATGATCGTCACGGTTCATGATAGCCGTGGCAGC
Organism: Qipengyuania sp. RANM35; assembly: GCF_041021145.2. Taxonomy (NCBI): domain Bacteria; kingdom Pseudomonadati; phylum Pseudomonadota; class Alphaproteobacteria; order Sphingomonadales; family Erythrobacteraceae; genus Qipengyuania; species Qipengyuania sp. RANM35. The sequence goes on from NZ_CM196433.1 coordinate 2,714,453, forward strand.
GAAGACCGGCACGGACGGCTGGCACACTGCCATGGCGTGCGCGCCTGGTCCGATATGCTCGAGGAAGCCGATGACGTAGTCCATGTAGTCGTCGAGATCGAAGGTGCCGTGATGCATCGACACGGTCTTGGCGTCGGCCCAGTCGGTCACGAAGACGCGATAATTCTGCAGCATCCGCTCGACCGTGCCGCGCAGGAGAGTAGCGTAATGACCGCTCATCGGAGCGACGATCAGCAAGCGCGGAGCATTTTCGGGAAGACCGGTACGATGGAAACACTTGAGGTCGCCGAACGGGCGGTTGACCACGGTTGCCTCGATCACCGGGTCGAGCGTTCCGTCAACGTCGACGGCATCGATGTTCCATGCAGGTTTGCCATAAGGAGCCGTGGCGTGTGCGAAAACTTCCAGTGCGCTGGCCGCCATCGGGCCTATGCCCATGTATCCCATCGGGCCGACATAGTTCATCGGATTGGCAGGATTGGACAGCATCTCGGCCCCGATCGAGGCCCATGCGCTGGCCGAGTTGAGCCAGCTGCGCTGCAGTTCGTAGGCATGGTATAGCAATGCGTGTCCCCTGCTGGCCGGCCTGTTCTTTTCTCTGACCGGTCCTGAAAGGAGGGTATCCTGCCGCCGATCACTGCGTTGTGCAATGCACAATCAGTGCAATTGTGCCCAAGTCGGGGCTCGCCTGTGGATTTTCACTCTTGGCGCACCTAGTTGGGGCCGATGGACGTGGAAACGGTAGAACAGGCGCCAAGGCGGCGCATTTTCGGGCGCAGCAAGGCCGATGGCGAACCCAGGGAGCGCTCGCTCAAGCCGCTGCGGATGGTCTGGCAGTCTGGCGCCCGCTATCCCGGTCACGTCGCACTGGCGCTGATCGCCCTGCTGATAACCGCATCGGCCACGCTCGCCATCCCGGCGGGTTTCAAGATGGTGATCGACAAGGGTTTTGCCCAAGGTGCCGATCCGGGCGAGATGGCACGCTGGTTCCGGTACCTGCTGATGATCGTCTGCGTACTCGCAATGGGTACGGCCATGCGGTTCTATTTCGTCAGTTGGCTGGGCGAGCGGGTCGTGGCCGATATCCGGCTGAAAGTGCAGGAGAACCTGCTGCGCCTCGCGCCGGGTTTCTACGAAGAGAACAGCCCCAAGGAAATTTCCAGCCGCATGACCAGCGACACAGCGCTGATCGAGACGGTCGTGGGAACGACCGTCTCGGTGGCCCTGCGCAATGTTCTTATGGCCATCGGCGGGACGGCCTATCTTTTCTGGCTCGTCCCCAGCCTGACGCTAGGCCTCGTGCTCATAATTCCGGCAATCGTGGTCCCGATCACCGTGTTCGGCCGTCGCTTGCGCAACGTCAGCCGCACCAGCCAGGACCGGGTCGCCGACATCGGTGCCATGGTCACCGAGGTCCTGTCGGCGATGAAGATCGTCCAGGGCTTCAACCAGGAGGAGCGCGAGCACGGCCGCTTCACGCAGGCGGTCGAACGGACATTTTCGACCGCCAAGCGGCGCATCATCATTCGCGCGGCCATGACTGCGGTCATCATCCTGTGCGTATTCGGCGGTATCACCCTGCTCGTCTGGCGAGGGGCCGAGGCTGTCGGAGAGGGCACGATTTCCGGTGGTACAATCGCCGCCTTCGTCCTGACCGCAGGCCTTGTCGCAGGTGCCTTCGGTGCATTGACCGAGGTCTATGGCGACCTTCTGCGCGGGGCAGGTGCAGCAAGCCGTCTTGCCGAACTGCTCGACGAAAAGCCCGGCATTACCGCTCCGGAACGCCCTCAGGCCCTGCCGCAGCCGCCGCGCGGCGGGTTGTCGTTCCGCAATGTCACCTTCCGCTATCCGACGCGGCTCGATGCTCCCGCGATCCTCGACTTCAACCTCGAGGTAGAGCCAGGCGAAACGGTCGCGATCGTCGGCCCGTCGGGCGCGGGCAAGTCGACGATCTTCCAGCTTGCCGAGCGCTTCTACGATCCGCAGGCGGGCTCGATCAGGCTCGACGGCGTGCCGCTGACCAGTGCCGACCCGGCCGAAATCCGCCGCAGGATGGCCTATGTCCCGCAGGAAGGTGTGCTCTTCAGCGCCAATGCCCGCGACAATCTTCGTTACGGTCGCTGGGATGCGAGCGACGAGGATATCTGGGCCGCAGCGCGCGCTGCCAACGCGGAGGACTTCCTGAAGCGCCTGCCTGACGCGCTCGACACCTATCTTGGCGAAAGCGGCACACAGCTTTCGGGCGGTCAGCGCCAGCGCATCGCCATCGCCCGCGCGCTGTTGCGCGATTCTCCCATCCTGCTTCTCGACGAGGCGACGAGCGCACTCGACGCCGAGAGCGAGCGGCTGGTGCAGGAAGCTCTCGAGCACCTCATGGAAGACCGCACCACGCTGGTCATTGCGCACCGCCTGTCGACCGTGCGCGCCGCTGACCGGATCGTGGTGATGGAAGAAGGACGCATCGTCGAGCAGGGTACGCACGATCAGCTCGCCGCCAATGGCGGGCTCTATGCAAGGCTCGCTTCGCTGCAGTTCGTGCTCGAAAACGGCTGATTCTTCTACAAAACGTGCGCGGCGGACGACGAACGTCTTCGCGCACGCACGCGCGACTGCTATCGGGCGTGCCACTATCCGCCGCCCGGTCCCGGGCTGGCGCCTTTCCGGGAGACTGCAACCAATGATCCGCAAAGCACTTGCCATCGGCACCAGCGCGCTCGCACTTGCGCTGTCCGCGCCGGCCCTGGCCGACGAGACCGCGGCTACGCCCAAGGCCGAAGAAACCAGCACCCTGCCGACGATGAGCTTCGGCACTTGGGGCTTCGATCCCGAATATATCTCGCAGGACATCAAGCCGGGCGACGACTTTTTCGCATATGCCAACCAGAAGTGGCTCGATGCCAACCCGCTGCCGCCCGAATTCAGCCGCTTCGGCGCGTTCAACCTGCTTCGCGAGAAGTCGACCAGCGACGTTAAGGCACTCGTCGACGAACTGACCGCCAAGGATCTGGCAGAGCTCACCGCCGACGAGAAGCGCATCGTCGATGTCTATGCATCCTATCTCGACACTGCCGCCATCGATGCCAACGGCATGGCTGCCGCCCAGCCCTACCTCAACCAGATCATCGCCGCCGACACGCTCGAAAAGCTCCTGAAGCTGTGGGCGACGCCGGGCTTCCCCTCGCCGCTGGGTGGGGGCGTTGAAGTCGACGCCAAGGAAACCGATCGCTACTCGGTCTATCTCGGCACCGGCGGCCTCGGCCTGCCCGATCGCGATTACTACACCGACACCTCGGAGAAGGGCGAGAACGTCAAGGCGAAGTACAAGGAGTACCTCACCTTCCTGTTCGGCAAGGGCGGATACGCCGACCCCGCAGGCGCCACCGCCGCGGTCTATGCCTTCGAGGACCAGATCGCCCGCAAGGTCGATTCCGACCGCGCAGCGAGCCGCAATGCCGACCTCTTCTACAGCAAGTTCAGCCCTGCGGAGCTGACTGCACTGGCCGGTGACTTCCCGATCGACATCATGCTCGATGCCTCGGGCTTCGGCGAAACCGATCGCTACATCGTCACCAACCTGCGTCCGAGTGAAGAGCGCGCCAAGGAACTCGGCTTGACGCCCGAAATGATGGCAAAGCTGGGCAACGGCTTCGAAGGCATGCTCGAACTGCTCGGCAAGACCCCCGTCGCGACGCTCCAGGCCTGGACGATCAAGGAATTCCTCGACGCCAATTCGGCAATCCTCGGCTCGGACATCGATGCCGCGGACTTCGCCTTCAACGGCACCGTATTGAACGGTACGCCCGAACAGCGTCCGCGCTGGAAGCGCGCCATCGGCGAGACCGAGAGCCTGTTCGGCGAACTGCTCGGCAAGTCCTATGCCGCGCGCTACTTCCCGGCTTCGAGCAAGGCCGAGATGGAGGAACTGGTCGCCAACCTGCGCAAGTCGATGGCTGCCTCGCTCGCCGAGATCACCTGGATGAGCGCGGCGTCGAAGGAACAGGCCATGGCCAAGCTCGACAGCTTCGACCCGAAGATCGGCTATCGCGACAATCTCGAGACCTATGAAGGCCTCGTCGTGGCGGCTGGCGATCCGCTCGCCAACCGCATGGCTGCCGCCCATTGGAACTGGCAGGACAATCTCGACAAGCTCGGCAAGCCGATCGACCGCACCGAATGGGGCATGCTGCCGCAGACGGTGAACGCCTATTACAACCCGCTGAAGAACGAGATCGTCTTCCCCGCCGGAATCCTGCAGCAGCCGTTCTTCGGCCCGACTGCCGATCTTGCCGTGAACTACGGTGCCATCGGCGGCGTGATCGGCCACGAAATGGGTCACGGCTTCGACGACCAGGGCTCCAAGTTCGACTCGACCGGCGCGCTGCGCAACTGGTGGACCGATGCGGATCGCAAGAACTTCGATGCGCTGACCAACGCTCTGGTCGCCCAGTACGATGCCTTCTGCCCGCTCGACGACGGCAAGACCTGCGTCAACGGCCGCCTCACGCTGGGCGAGAACATCGGTGACCTCGGTGGCCTGTCGATGGCCTATCGCGCCTACAAGCTCGCCACTGCGGGCAAGGAAGTGCCGGTGATCGACGGTTTCACCGGCGACCAGCGCTTCTTCCTTGCCTGGGCACAGGTATGGCGTGCGACCCAGCGCGAGGATGCACTGCGCAACCAGCTGCGCACCGATCCGCACAGCCCGACCTATTTCCGCACCAACGGCATCGTCCGCAACTTCGACGAATGGTACAAGGCATTCGACGTCAAGCCGGGCGACAAGATGTACCTGCCGCCGGAAAAGCGCATCCGCATCTGGTAAGCGCTTCACTGCGTCGCAAAACTTCGCCGGGGCGGGACAGGTCGCTTGACTTGTCCCGCCCTTGCTTCATTTCCCTGCGGCGATGAACGATATCCTCACCGCAGTCTTCCTCGGCATCGTCGAGGGCCTCACCGAATTCATTCCTGTATCCTCCACCGGGCACCTCATCCTCGCCACCGAATTGAGCGGCGCGGACCCCGAGGAATGGGCCATGTTCAACGTGGTCATCCAGCTCGGGGCGATCCTCGCGGTGGTCTACCAGTACTGGGGCACCTTCTGGGGTGCCTTCATGGGCGTGCTGAAGCGCGAACGCGAGGGACTGATGTTTGCCCGGAACATCATCCTGGGTTTCCTTCCCAGCGCGGTGATCGGCCTTGCAATCTACGACACGATCGAGGCCATGCTCGGCAATCCGGCAATCGTGCCATGGGCGCTCATTGTCGGCGGCATCGCGATCCTCGTGATCGAGAAAGTTGCCAACCCGCAGGGCGATACCAGCGTTGCGGACCTGCCGGTGAGCAAGGTGCTCGGGGTCGGCTTCGCCCAGTGCCTCGCGATGATCCCCGGGGTCAGCCGCTCGGGTGCGACGATCATGGGGGCGCTGGCCATGGGCATCAACCGCAAGACTGCGGCGGAGTTCTCCTTCTTCCTCGCCGTACCGACCATGATTGGCGCATCTACGCTGGAAGTTCTGGGTAAGTACGACAGCCTTATGAGCGGAGCGACCAGGGTCGGTTGGGGTGACATCGCTGTCGGATTCGTTGTCAGCTTCATCGTCGCGCTGGTTGTCATCAGGGCTTTCGTTGCGTTCGTCAGTCGTAGCGGCTTCGCCCCGTTTGCCTGGTATCGCATCGTCGCCGGCGTTGCGGCAATCCTCTGGCTGGGCCTCGCCTGAGCAACTGCAAAAAGCGACGAACCGATCGGAACCTTTTCCGAATTGCGGCTTTATTGAGGCTAATGTGCAATAGCGGAAGGAGCCTATGGGCCTTCTCATTCTCGTCGTCGTCGGAGCCATTCTTGGATGGCTTGCGACTATCGTCCTCCGGATCGAGGATGGCCGCGGCATTCTGACAAATGCCCTGGTGGGTATCTTTGGTGCGCTGGTTGCTGGGTTCGTGGCCGGTAATGGCCTGTTTCTCGGCGCCCTGACCGGTTCCGCACTCATGTGGTCGGTGCTTGGAGCAATCCTTGCCCTTGCCGCATTCAATGTGGCCAAGCAGCGCGCCTTCCGCTAGGCAGATTTTTGCTTTAATCACAATCACTTGGGGTTAGCCTTCAATTCCTGGGGCGCCCCGCCAACCAAGGGGAAGACAAATGAAGTTCAACAAAGCCATGATCGCTTTTTCGGCCGCAGCCCTCAGCCTCGGCGTTGTCGCTTGCGACGGCCCGAAGGAAAACGCTGCTGAAGACGCCGGCGAGCAGCAGGCTGAAGTCGTGAACGAGCAGGCTGAAGCCATGGAAGACGCCGGCCAGATCACCGACGCCCAGGAAGACGCCATCACCGACGCCGCCGAAGACAAGGCCGACGCGATGGAAGAAGCCGGCGAAGCAGCCGACAACGCCGACGGCAACTAAGCCTCAGCCGCAAGGCAATCAAAAGCCGGTCCGGGAGCGATCCCGGGCCGGTTTTTGTTTGCGCTAGACCGGGGTGGCGCCGCTCCCACGTCCGCCGCGCAAGGTGTATTCGAGCGTGCCCTCGTTCACGACGTAGTCGACGTCGATTACCGCTGTGTTGGCGTAGGTGAAGCCTGGCCCGAGGTGGCGATACAGCTTGTCGAAATCACGCTCGACCGTCTGGCGGTAGAGGTCTTCGAAACTCTCGATCACGAAATAGGTCGGCTGCAGATCGCTGATGACGTAGTCGGTGCGCATGACGCGATCGACGTTGAGCATGATGCGGTTGGGGCTCTTTGCTTCCGTCGCATAGACCACTTCGGTCGGGCCAGAAAGGATGCCCGCACCATACGCCTTGATCCCGTCTTTCTCCTGGATCAGCCCGAATTCCACCGTGTACCAGTAGAGCGCTCCCAGCGCCTTCAGCCGGTTGTAACGCATCGCCTTCCAGCCCGCGCGGCCGTATTCCTGCATGTAGTCGGCATAGACCGGATCGGTCAGCATCGGCACGTGGCCGAAGACGTCGTGGAAGACGTCGGGTTCCTGGATGTAGTCGAAGGTTTCGCGCGTGCGGATGAAATTGCCCGCCGGAAAGCGCCGGTTTGCAAGGTGCCAGAAGAAAACGTGGTCCGGGATCAGCATGGGCACCGGCACCACGCTCCATCCCGTGAGCGCGTTCAGGTCTTCGGATAGCTTGCCGAACTCCGGCACGCCGCCGCGATTGAGATTGAGCTTTTGCAGTCCGGCCATGAAGGCACTTGCCGCGCGACCTGGAAGGACGTCCATCTGGCGGGCAAAGAGGTCGTTCCAGATGGCATCGTCGTCGGACGAATAGACGGTCTGCGCAGGCTCCAGCCAATCGTCGCCGACATGAGCCGGTTTCTTGAGCGGCGCGGTGAAAACCTCTGCCGGAAGGTCCGGAAGGCGGGTAAAGTCCTGTTCGGGTTCTGCGATGCTGGCCATATCGTTGCTGATGATACTACTATCGGGCGCTCGGCACAAACGGGGAGAAGGCTTTCATGAAGCGTGAGGAATACGAAGCCGCGATGGAGCCTATGCAGGCCGAGCTGGTCGGCATGGCGCGCTGGGCCAAGGCCACCGGCCAGCGCGTGTTGGTAATCTTTGAGGGTCGCGATACGGCGGGCAAGGGCGGCGCGATCGGCGCGGTGCGCGAAAGCCTCAACCCGCGCCAGTGCCGCACCGTCGCCCTCTCCAAGCCGACCGAGGCGGAGCAGGGCCAGTGGTATTTCCAGCGCTATGTCGAGCACCTGCCGACTGCGGGCGAGATCGTCCTGTTCGACCGCAGCTGGTACAATCGCGCAGGCGTCGAAAAGGTCATGGGCTATGCCAGGCCGGAACAGATCGACGCCTTCCTCGAGCAGGTGCCGGTGTTCGAGAAGTTGCTCGTCGACGATGGGATCCTGCTCTTCAAATACTGGCTCGCGACCGACCAGGCCGAGCAGGAAGAGCGCCTGCGTGAGCGGCTCGAAGATCCGATGAAGCGGTGGAAGCTGTCGCCCGTCGACCTCGCTGCGCGCGACAAGTACGACGCCTACACGGAGGCACGCGAGGCGATGTTCGCTGCGACCCATACCGCACAGGCTCCGTGGACCGTAGTCGACTTCAACGATCAGAAGCTGGGGCGTTTGACGCTGGTGCGCGACCTGCTCGATCGTTTGCCCGATACCAAAGTCGACCCGCAGGAGATCGAATTCGGTCCCTTGGGTCGCGAACCTGCAGTCGAGACTTATGGGGTGCTGCGCCCGATCCAGTCCTATCCCGAAAGCTAGGCGAGGGCGGCTTTTGCCTTCGTGACCTGCCGTCCGTCGGCAGCGAAAGCGCCGAGTTCGATAGCATCGCCGTCGCCCCGCATGACGAGATGAAGCGGTTCGCCCGCGATGGCTGGGCTGAGCCCACGGAAGGAGAAGCTAGCCAGGCGATTGTCGCCGAAGCGCGATGCAGCAAGTTGCAGCAAGAGGCTAGCGGTCAGCGGGCCGTGGACCACCAGGCCGCGATAACGCTCGATATTGCGCGCATAGGGCGTGTCGTAGTGGATGCGGTGCGTGTTGAAGGTGAGTGCGGAATAGCGGAACAGCAGGCGCGGATCGGGCGCGACCTCCCGGTGAGCGTCCCAACCGGCAGGATCAAAGGTGTTCTCGCCTGTTGCCGGCGGGACAAGCGCCGCATCGGCCGGCGCGGCGTCGCGATAGACGAGGGTTTGTTTCTCGTGGACTGCCTCGACATTCTCGCAAGTCGTGACGTGCTCGACCTCGACGAAGGCGAGCTTGCCGCTCGAACCGTCCTTTTCCGAAATCGAGGCGATCCGGCTGATCCGGTCGATGCGAGCGCCGGTCCAGATCGGCGAGAGGAAGGTAATGTCGCTGCTTGCCCACATCCGGCGCGGCATGGGGATGGGCGGCATGAAGCTGTCGGGATTGTCCGAGCGGGCCGGATGGCCATCTTCACCCAAGGCACTTGTCGCAGCGTCGGGCGTGCAGAGGCAGAAATGGATGCCCTGCGGCATCGTGGTGTCCGCTCCTGCCTGCAGGTCAAACGTGGCGAGCCAGCGCCTTGCCAGTGCCTCGTCCAGCCGGTCCTCGCGCATTTCATTGCGCCCGAGCCAGCTGTCCCACTCGCCCATCAGGCGGCGCGCTCGAACACGGCGGCCATGCCCTGCCCGCCGCCGATGCACATGGTCTCGAGCCCGTAGCGGGAACCGCGCCGGTGCATCTCGTGCGCCATGTCGGCTAGGATGCGGATGCCGGTCGCGCCGATCGGATGGCCGAGCGAGATGCCCGAGCCGTTGACGTTGACGATGTCACGGCGGCTGTCGTCACCGGAGAAGCCCCAGCCCTTGAGCACGGCGAGCGCCTGCGGGGCGAAGGCCTCGTTCAGTTCGATAAGGTCGATGTCGTCCCAGCCGAGGCCGTTGCGCGCGAACAGGCGCTCCACCGCCGGGACCGGGCCGATACCCATGCGGCTGGGATCGCAGCCAGCGGCACTCCACGAGTGGAACCACAGCATGGGTTCGAGGCCGAATTCGGCGACCTTTTCCTCGGCCACCACGAGGCAGGCCGCCGCGGCATCGTTCTGCTGGCTGGCATTGCCTGCCGTGACGATGGCTTGCGGATCGCGCTTCAGGTCGATGGCGCGCAAGAGCCCGAGCGTTTCCATGCTCGCGTCGGGACGAAATCCTTCGTCCTTGGCGAAGACCTCAGGGTCGCCCTTGCGCGAGGGGATCTCGACAGGGACCAGCTGCTCATCGAACTTGCCCTCGTCCCAAGCGCGCGTCGCGTTCTGGTGGCTGCGCACGGCAAATGCGTCGGCCTCTTCGCGGCTGATGCCGTAATCCTTGGCGAGGTTCTCGGCGGTCTCGATCATGCCGGTGATGATGCCATAGCGCGCGATCGGCTGGCTCATCAGGCGGCCGCGCGTCAGGCGGTCCCACAGCTGCATGTCGCCCATGCGCACGCCGTTTCGCACCGCAGTGGTATAATGTTCGACATTCGACATGCTTTCGACGCCGCCCGCAAGCACGCAGTCGGCAACGCCGGTCTGGACCATCATCGCTGCCGTCGCGACGGCCTGGAGGCCCGAACCGCAGCGGCGGTCCAGCTGGAAGCCCGGCACCTCCTCAGGGTAGCCGGCGGCGAGCCAGCTCCAGTGGCCGATCGCAGGGGCTTCGCCGCTGCCGTAGCCTTGGCTGAAGACGACGTCGTCGACGCGGGTCGGATCGATCCCGCTGCGTTCGACCAGCGCCTTGATGATGATGGCGCCAAGCTGCCCTGCCTCTAGCGAAGCGAGGCTGCCGAGGTATTTGCCGACCGGCGTCCTCAGCGGCTTGCAGATGGCTACTCGGCGAAGTGACGTCATGGCATGATCCTGGTCTTGGAATAGTCGTGGCCCTCGTCGCTCAATGCGGCGATGCCGCTGTCGACGAGCTTGCCGATCTGGCCCGAGGACAGGCCGAGCTTGTCGGCTAGAACTTCCTCGGTGTGTTCGCCGAGATAGGGTGCGCGGCGCGGCTCGCCGCGGGGCTTGTCGGGCATGTTGGCAAAACTGCGCGCCACCGGATAGTCGACCCCGCTGGGGTTGTCGGGCGTGCGCCCGAACATGGGGTTTGTGCCGACAAGAACCGGGTCCCTGGAGGCCTCGTAGGGTGTGCGATAGCGCTCGTAGGTCGTGCCCGCCGCGGCCATGCGCTTTTCAAGCTCGGCATAGTCATGCTGGCTGGCAACGGACTGGAACAGGCCGAGCAGGCGGTCGCGATGCTTGAAACGCGGCGTATCGCCATCGGCGAAGCGGACACCGAGTTCGGTTTCCAGTTCGGCGATGCGGTCGACGAGGCCGAAAGCCTCGACAATGCCGTCCCACTGCTTCGGCGTCAGCGCGGCGACCATGAAGCGCACGCCATCGCGGGTGATCATGTCGCTACCGAATGCACCCCAGATGGCATTGCCGAGCCGCTCGCGGTCGGCGCCGCGGAACAGCATCTCGGCCATCGTGCCCGAGTTCGCCAGCGTTCCGATCGCGACATCGCCCAGCGGCACGCGGATCTCGGCGCCCTCGCCGGTGGCGTCACGGTGGCGCAGCGCCGCAAGCAGGCTGAAGGCGCAATAAGCGCCGGTTAGGAAGTCCCAGGCGGGCATCAGCTGGTTGACCGGCGGTGCGGTGGCCGGGTCCCAATCGGCAGGGCCGGTCATCATCGGATAACCGGCGGCGGCATTGACGGTGAAGTCCATCGCCTGCCTGCCGTCGTGCCAGCCCATTATGCGGACCGAGACCATGTCCTCGCGCCCCCTGGCCATGGCCGCGTGGCTGAGGAAGCTCTTTTCCGGCAAATTGGTCACGCACTGGCCGATCCGGCTGGCGAGTTCGACGCACAGTTCGCGCCCTTCGCCGCTGCGCAGGTCTAGCGCGACCGACTTCTTGGTGCGGTTGAGGTTCTCCCACGAGAGCGAGCGGCCGTTGTCCGCCAGCATGAAACGGTCGTAGTCGAGCCCCCCGCGCTTGTCGTCGACGCGGATAACCTCGGCCCCGAACTGGCCGCAATAGAGGCCGACGGTAGGCGAAGCGACGAAGCTCGAAACTTCGAGGATGCTCAGCCCGGAGAGGAAATCGTACACCTCAGGCCTGCTCGGCAAATTCGCGCAGCATGTGCTTTGCGATCTGGAGCTGGAGGATCTGCGTCGTGCCTTCGTAGATGCGATAGATGCGCGCATCGCGGAAGAAGCGCTCCGCATCGTATTCGGCGAGGTAGCCCGCACCGCCGTAGATCTGCACCACCCGGTCGACCACGCGGCCGCACATTTCGGAGGCAAAGACCTTGAAGGCAGCGGCCTTCCTGAGGATGTTCTCGCCGCGGTCGGCGCGCGCGGTGACATCGGCCATCATCGCTTCGGCGGCGTAAATCTCGGTCTCACTCTCGGCGAGCATCTGCTGGATAAGCTGGAAGTTGGCGATCGGCTCGCCGAAGGCCTTGCGCTCGGTGGCGTAACGCAGCGCGCTGTCGAGCGCGCGGCGGGCATAGCCGGTCGAGGCCGCACCGACCGAGATGCGGCCATTGTCGAGGCTCATCATGGCGAAGCGGAAGCCCTTGCCGGTTTCTCCGCCAAGCAACGCCTCGCCCGGCACGTGCACGTCTTCGAGGATGATGTCGGCGATATGGCTGCCCGACTGGCCCATCTTGTGGTCCGGGCTGCCGACGGTGATGCCGGGCGTGTCCATCGGCACGATGAAGGCGGAGACATGCGCGTTCTTGGGCAGCGCTTCTTTCTCGGTGCGGGCCATGATCAGGCCGACCTCGGCATGGGGGGCATTGGTGATGTAGCGCTTGGTCCCGTTGAGGATCCAGCCATTGCCGTCGGGGTCGGGGCGCGCAGTTGTAGCCATCGCGGCGCTATCGCTGCCTGAACCCGGTTCAGTCAGGCCGAAGCAGGTGATCGACCCCGCTGCGACTTTCGGCCACCATTCGGCCTTCTGTGCCTCGGTGCCGCCGTTCTTGATCGCGGAATTGAACATGCCGACGTTGATGGAGAAGATCGAGCGGAAGGCCGGTGCGGCATAGGCCATGGTCTTGACGACCTTGGCGTATTGCGAGGTGTTGAGGCCCGCGCCGCCGTATTCTTCGGGCACGGTCAGGCCGAACAGGCCCATGTCCTTCATCTCGGTGACAATCTCGTCCGGGATGCGATCGTCGGCGATGACCTGCTTCTCGGCCGGGATCAGCCGCTCGCGAACATAGCGTTCGAGCTGTTCGAGGAACTGGTCGAAAATCTCCGGGTCCATGCCCGGGTTGGGCGCGCTGCTCATTGCTGGTCCTCTCCCTCGACTGCTTGGGTTTCGCTTTTGTCCTGTTCGACCGCATCCGCTGGCAGGCGCTGTTCCTCGAGCATCTCGGCCGCCTCATCGAGGGCCTTCGCTTCGGAGGGCGAAACGGCGTCGACCGGCTCCTCTTCACTGGAGCAGGCGGCGAGCGCGGCAAGCGCGGCGAGGGGGATTGCGAGTCGCTTCATGCGGGCAAGCTATCGCTGGTAGGCCGCAACGGGAAGGACGCTACGGAACGCAAGGGGGAATGGGGCCGGCGCGTCATGCGCCGGCCCCGGAATGCTTAGTTTTCGGTGTCTTCGGCCATGGCGTCCATCGCCTCGGCAGCGGTGTCGGCGGCCTTGTCGCCGGCTTCCTGGATGGCGGCTTCTTCGGTGGTCGCCGCATCGTCGGCTTCTTCCGTGGCGGTGGCGGCCTCGTCGGCCACCGGGGTCGCGTCGACGCCGGTCAGGGCTTCGTCGGCCGGAATCTCGACAGTGTCGGCTTCGGCTGCGGTCGAGGCGTCCTCGGTGCTGCCGCAGGCGGCGAGCGCAACGGTTGCGGCGACGGCGAGGGCGATACGGAACTTCATTGCGAACTCTCCTGTGATGTGCGCGACAGCATGCCGCGACGTGCTGGCGTTCTAAAGCGCGAGTGACGGGCAAGGGGCAAGGGGAAAATGCGCCGCAGCTGGTTGCCAGCAGGCCCTGCGCCCGCGATCAGGGGCCAATGCCCGACATCGCCACCCCACTTCCCGACCGCGCCCGCGCGCAGCTGAAGTCCGTCTTCGGCTTCGACGCATTTCGCGGACGTCAGGCCGACGTGGTCGCGCGCGTGCTCGACGGGCTGTCGACGCTGGCGGTCATGCCGACGGGGGCAGGCAAGTCGCTGACCTACCAACTTCCGGCCAACATGCTGGAGGGGACCTGCGTCGTCATCAGCCCGCTGATCGCGCTGATGCACGATCAGCTGCGCAGCGCGCGGGCGAACGGTATCCGGGCCGCCACTCTGACCAGCGCCGATGCCGACTGGCGCGAGACGCAGGATGCCTATCGCAGCGGTCAGCTCGACCTTCTCTATGTCGCGCCCGAGCGGGCGAGTCAGCCCGCCTTTCGCGACTTCCTCGCCTCGTCCCCAATCTGCCTCTTCGCCGTGGACGAGGCGCATTGCGTGTCCGAATGGGGCCATGATTTTCGCCCCGACTACCGCCTTCTGCGACCGCTCATGGACGCTTTTCCGGATGTCCCGCGCCTTGCGCTGACGGCGACTGCCGACCGTCAGACGCGGGCGGATGTCATGGCGCAGCTGGGTATCCCGGACGACGGGCTGGTGCTCGCTGGGTTCGACCGGCCCAACATCCGCTACGCCATCCGCCACCGCGACAACCCGGTGCGCCAGATAGAGACGCTGATGGCGGAGGAGCCGGGGCCGGGCATCGTCTATGCCCCGACCCGCAAGAAGGTCGAGGAACTGGCTGCCAAGCTGGCCGCCGCGAGCGGACGGAAAGTTCTGCCGTATCACGCGGGCCTCGACCCGGAGACGCGCGCCGCCAACCAGTCCGCCTTCGTCGCCAGCGAAGACATGGTGATCGTCGCCACGATCGCCTTCGGCATGGGCATCGACAAGCCCGATGTCCGCTTCGTCGCGCATGTCGGCGTGCCCAAGTCGATCGAGGCCTATTACCAGGAAACCGGACGCGCCGGGCGCGACGGCGACCCTTCGCAGGCGGTGATGTTCTGGGGGGCGGGTGATTTCGCCACGGCCCGTCAGCGCCTGGCAGAAATCGACGACGTTCGCCGCAATGCGGAGCGCGCGAGGCTCGATGCGCTTGCGGGGCTGGTGGAAACCGCCGCCTGTCGCCGCGCCGTTCTGCTGCGCCATTTCGGCGAGGACCCCGCCCCGACCTGTGGGAATTGCGACAATTGCCTCAGCCCGCCCAAAGTCAGCGACACGACCGAACTGGCGCAGAAGCTGCTCTCGGCCGTCTATCGCACCGGCCAGAGCTTCGGCCTCGGCCACCTGCAAAAGGTTCTGACCGGGGTGGAGGATGACCGCGTGCGCCAGCGGGGCCACGACGCCCTCTCGGTGTTCGGCATCGTCGGCGGCGAGGAAGCGGTGATGATCCAGCCGCTTGCCCGCGCCCTGCAGGCGCGCGGCGACCTCGTCGCGACGGAGCACGGCGGTCTGGCGTTGGGCGAGGGTGCGCGCGCCATCCTCAAGGGTGAGCGCGCTGTCGCCATCGTTGTCCCGCCCAAACGCGAACGCGGTCGCAGACGCGGCGATGCAGCACCCAACCCCGTGGGCGATCCGCTGTTCGATGCCCTGCGCGAGTTGCGTCGCGAACTGGCGATCGAAGGACAGGTGCCGCCTTACGTCATCTTCCACGATGCCACACTCCGAGAGATGACTGCGCGACGCCCTGGCAGCCTCGCCGAACTGGGTCGCTTACCCGGTGTGGGGGCGAAGAAGCTGGAAGCCTATGGCGAGCAGTTCCTGCGCGTGATCGATCGCCATTGACTCCGTCACCAAGCGATATAAATATGATATCATAATTATATCGAAGGAGTGATTCGTCATGTCGGTTGAACTCAAGGGGATGAAGACCAGCAGCGAGCAGGCGGGAGCCAGCTTCAGCGGTTATCCTATCCTGCTCGGGATCCTGGCCCTGCTGGTGCTGGTGGTGTGGAACGTTTCGGGCAACCTCCCGCCCGACGGAGCCACAAAGGCGATGAAACTGACCTTCCTCAGCCTGCTCGTCCTTCCGCTGCTGGTGCTGCTGTTCCTGTCGGCCGGTTTCTTCATGATCCAGCCCAACCAGGCTGCCGTGCTGACCCTGTTCGGCGAATATCGCGGGACGGAACGGCGCGAGGGGTTGCGCTGGGTGTGGCCGTGGATGGGCAAGAACAAGGTCTCGGTCCGCGCGCACAACATCCATTCGGAGCGGGTGAAGATCAACGACAAGCGCGGCAACCCGATCGAAATCGCCTGCAACGTGGTGTGGCGTGTCGCCGACAGCGCACAGGCGAGCTTCGACGTCGACGACTACAAGAAGTTCGTCGAGATCCAGATCGAGGCGGGTCTGCGCACCGTCGGATCACGCCACCCCTATGACGACTTCGAGAACGAGGAAGTCACTCTGCGCGGCAGCGGCGAAGTGGTCAATCACGAGCTGCTGGTCGAACTCAACGACCGGCTCAAGGTCGCCGGCATCATCGTCGACGAGGCGGGCCTGACCCACCTCGCCTATGCTCCGGAAATCGCCGGTGCGATGCTCCGCCGCCAGCAGGCCGACGCGGTCATCGCCGCGCGCCAGAAGGTGGTCATCGGCGCCGTCGGCATGGTCGAGGACGCGCTTGCCAAGCTGGCCGCGGACGGCATTGTCGAGCTCGACGACGAGCGCAAGGCGGCGATGGTCTCCAACCTCATGGTCGTGCTCTGCGGCGACCGCGAGGCGAGCCCCGTGGTCAACGCCGGCTCGCTCTACTGACACGAAGAATACGGGTTCGCGACCATGCAGAAGAAGGCCTTCGCCCTCCGTCTCGATCCGGCAGTCCATGCCGCGATCGAACGGCTGGCGGCGGCCGAATTGCGCAGCGCCAATGCCCAGATCGAGATGCTCCTGCGCGAGGCGCTGTCGAAGCGCGGTGTGGAAGTGCAGGCCAGCAAGCCCCCCAAGCGCGGGCGACCGGCGAAGGAGGATTGAGATGACCGACAAGCAAGACGACGGCGCGTGGTTTTCGGCCAAGACCCACGGGTACGGCGCGGGCCTCCCGATTGCATGGCAGGGCTGGGCGGTTCTGGGCGCCTATCTCGCGGTGATGTTGTTCGCGGGGCTCCTGATCGAATGGTACTGGGAGGAAGGAGCGATCTTCGCCATTCCGATCATGCTGGTCGCGACCCTGGGCCTGTTCCTCATCGCCCGTGCGAAGACGCGTGGCGGGATGCGCTGGCGCTGGGGTGGAAAGGACGACTGACCGCGTTCGCCCCGGTGTGCCGGTTATCGCGGAATTAACCATTACACCCTAGGATTGAGGCATGGTTTCACCGGCCCCCTTTCCTCCGTCGCGCATGCCGACATGGGTACTCGGTGTCGTTGTCGGCTTCGCACTTGTCGCGATCCCCATGGCCGCCGTCCTGGCGCAGGATGTCCGGCCCGCTCCTTTCACCGTGGTCGAAACGGGCCGCGGCTATCCCACGCTCCAACAGGCTGTCGATGCCGTCGGTGACCGGCAGGCGACGATCGAAATCGCCGAGGGCAACTGGCGCCAATGCGCCGTGCAGAGCGCGGGTACCATTACCTACCGCGCTGCGAACCCCGGCAAGTCACTGCTTGGCGGCACAGCTTGCGAGGGCAAGGCATTGCTTGTCCTGCGCGGTCGCGCCGCTCGGGTGGAGGGCCTCATCCTTGCGGACGTCAACGTGCCGGACGGCAATGGCGCGGGCATCCGGCTGGAACAGGGAGTGCTGAACGTCTCGCAGACATGGTTCCGCGACAGCCAGCAGGGAATCCTCACCGGCAACGATACCGCGAGCGAGATGATGATCGACAAATCGACCTTCACCCGCCTCGGCACATGCGAGAACGCAGCCGGATGCGCGCATTCGATCTATGCGGGGGACTATGGCCGCGTGGTCGTGACCCGCAGCCGCTTCGAACAGGGCCGCGGCGGGCACTACGTCAAGTCGCGCGCCGCGCGCACCGTGGTCGAGAACAGCAGCTTCGACGATTCTCACGGCAACGGTACCAATTACATGATCGACCTGCCCAATGGCGGCAGCGGCGCGATCCGGGGCAACTGGTTCGTGCAGGGCGCGGACAAGGAAAACTGGGGCACCTTCATCGCCATCGGTGCGGAGAATGCGCAGTACAGTTCCGACGGGCTGGTGATCGAGGGGAACGATGCACGCCTCGTCCCCGGCCTTTCGCGCAAGCCCGCCTTCATCGGCGACTGGACCGGCGACAAGCTCGCCATCGGCCGCAACACCCTGGGACCCGGCGTCAAGCCCTTCGAAGCGCGCTAGCCGAAAGCAGGTGCATAGGTGACCACGCCTGCGGGCGGCGGTCCATTCAGCACCAGCCGCTGGAAGTATTCGGGCGGGGGTCCGGGATAGGCGAGCAGCGGATCCTGTTCAAAGCCAAAGCGACCGTAGTACTCCGGGCTTCCGAGAAGTACGATGCCTCTTGCCCCGGCTGCGGAGAGGTTGGCGATCCCCTGCCTGATGAGCGAGGATCCGATGCCTTGTCCATGGAGTTCGGGCCAGACACTCACCGGCCCAAGGCCGAACCAGCCCTCGCTCCCGTCCGAGATCGAAACGGGTGAAAAGGCGATGTGACCAATGACCCGTTCGACGTCCTGCGCGACGAGCGACAGGCTCAGGTCGCCGTCCGCTCGCAGCCGGTCGATGAGGTCCTGCTCGTCACCGTCGCTGAAGGGCATGTCGCGGAAGGCCGCCTCGGTCAGCGCGTGGATGGTAGCCTCATCGCCCGACTGCTCGGGCCGGATGATGATGGCGCTCACGGGAGGATGTGGCCCGCACGGTCGCGCTTGGTCGCAAGGTAGCGGGCGTTGTGCGGATTGTCGGGGAGCGAGTGCGGCACGCGTTCGGCAACCTTCACCCCCTCAGCCTCGAGCACGGCGACCTTGGCCGGATTGTTCGTCATCAGCCGGATTTCACCGACGCCGAGAAGGTCGAGCATGCGCGCGGCGGTCGGGAAGTCGCGCGCCTCGTCGGGCAGGCCCAGCCGGGTGTTCGCATCGACCGTGTCGAAGCCCTGGTCCTGCAGGCGATAGGCGCGCAACTTGTTGACGAGGCCGATGCCACGCCCTTCCTGGCGCATGTAGAGCAATACACCCCAACCACCCCTGTCGGCCTCGTCCGCCATAGCATGGAGCGCTGCGTCGAGCTGCGGCCCGCAATCGCATTTAAGGCTGCCGAGGATGTCGCCGGTCAGGCATTCGGAATGGAGGCGGACCAGCGGCGCGACATCGCTGCGCTGCTGCCCGATGACCAGCGCGACATGTTCGCGCGTGTCGTCGGGGCTGCGGAAGGCGACGATGCGTGCGCCTTCGGCTGCGGCTACGGGGAGCCTTGCGCGGGCGGCGATCTGGAGGCGCGAGGCGTCGGCATAGGCAGCGACGTCGGACGCCTCGATGCTCACCGGCTCGCCCGCACCCTGCGGATCGACGAGGAAAGCGGGCAGCACGCCAGCCATGCGCGCGAGTTCGAGCGCGGCCTTAGCCTGCGCCTCCCACTCGTAATGCAGCGCCTTGAACGGACCTTTCAGCGGCGCATTGAGGTCCAGCGCGGGATCGGCCACCGCAAGGGCGTGCGGCAGGTCGAAAGGATCGGCAGCGCGCATCAGCACTGGCTGGCGCGGCACCGCGGCCTCGATCTGGTTGGCGAGCTTCAATGTCGCGGCGCGGCTGGCCGACAACAACATGGCCTCGCCTGTGATGTCTCCGAACGCCGTTTCCACCGGCTGGAGCAGCGGCGCGCCGGCGATTGCCAGCGGCCAGCCGTGGCGCAGCGCGTCGACCGCCTGCGCCGCCCGGCGAGAGGGCGAGCTCTCGCTCAGAGGGTGAACTCCGTCACCAGCGGCACGTGGTCGGAAGGTTGGGTCCAGCCGCGTGCATCCTCGTGCACCCGATGGCCGGTTGCCTGTTTCGCGAGCTCGGGGCTGGCCCACATGTGGTCGAGCCGCCGCCCGCGGTCGTTCGCCTGCCAGTCCTTCGCGCGGTAGCTCCACCAGCTGTAATAGCGCTGGGGGTCGGGGATGTGCTGGCGCCCGATGTCGGCCCAGCCGTGCGCGTCCATAAAGCGCTGCAGGCTTTCGACCTCGATCGGCGTGTGGCTGACCACCTTGAGCAGCTGCTTGTGGTTCCACACGTCGCTTTCGAGCGGGGCGATGTTGAAATCGCCCACGATCAGCGTTGGACGGTCGACCTTGTCGGCCCAGCGGGTCATGCGTTCGAGGAAGTCGAGCTTCTGGCCGAACTTCGCGTTGATCTCGCGGTCGGGCTCGTCGCCGCCCGCAGGAACGTAGACGTTCTCGACAATCATGCCCTGGTGATCGGGCAGCTCGACGCCGACATGGCGCGCCTCGCCATTGTCCTGCCAGTCGTGGCGCGAGAATTCGCGGATCGGCACGCGGCTGACCGTGGCGACGCCGTGATAGCCCTTCTGCCCGTGCACCGCGAAATGATCGTACCCCAGAGCGCGGAACGCCTCGTAGGGGAACTGGTCCTCCTGGCACTTGATCTCCTGCAGGCAGAGCACGTCGGGTGCCTGCTCCGTCAGGAAGCGTTCGACGATCGGCATCCGCAAGCGGACCGAATTGATATTCCAGGTAGCGACAGTGACCATGCGCGCCGAGTTAGGCGAGCGCCCCCGATGCCGCAAGCGTCACGCTTCCGTCTTACGACCGGCTGATATAGGGCGGGTCACGGATTGCCCCGGGAGAGCATTGATGAGCATTCGCACGATTTTCCTCGCCACCACCACTGTCGCCGCACTGGCGCTGGGTGGCTGCACCGCCACCATGGCGCGCGAGGCGCCGCAGGCGGCGATGACCGCACCGGCGCCCAAGAGGGCGAAGAACGTCATTCTCTTCATCGGCGACGGGATGGGTATTTCCACGGTTACCGCTGCGCGCATCTATGCGGGACAGAAACTCGGCCACACGGGCGAAGAATACGTCCTGCCCTTTGAAACCTTCGATCACGTCGCGCTGGTAAAGACCTACAACAGCAACGCGCAGGTGCCCGACAGCGCCGGCACGGCTTCTGCGATGAACACTGGCGTAAAGACCAACATCGGCATGCTAGGCTACGGCCCCGAAGCGAAGAATGGCGATTGCCGCTCGGGCGCGGGACATGAACTCCCGTTGGTGAGCGAGGAGGCAAAGAAGCATGGCCTCGCGCTCGGGATCGTGTCGACTGCGCGCATCACACATGCCACCCCCGCTGCGGTCTATTCGCGCAGCGTCAATCGCGACTGGGAAGCCGATGTCGCTATCCCCGAAACGCAGCGCGACCTCGGCTGTCGCGACATCGCCGAACAGCTAATGGCGAAACCCTTCGACGTGGCGCTGGGCGGGGGGCGTGCGGCATTCTATGGCAAGGCCGGTGGCGGTCAGCGCCTCGATCCGGCGGCAAACCTGCCCGCGGCATGGGTCAAGGCCACGGGCGGCACCTATGTGGAGAGCACTGCCGCGCTTGCCGCCGCGCCCAAGGGCAAGCCGGTCTTCGGTCTGTTTTCGCCCAGCCACATGACCTACACCGTCGACCGGAAGGCCGACAGCAGCGAGCCGACGCTGACCCAGATGACGCAGGCGGCGGTCTCGCGCCTCGGCACCGATCCGGACGGCTATTACCTGATGGTCGAAAGCGGCCGCATCGATCACGGCCACCATGCCGGACAGGCCGGCTATGCGCTGGAGGAAGCGGTCGAATTCGCCCACGCGATCCAGTGGGCAATCGACAATACCAACCCTGAAGAGACGCTGATCCTGGTCACTGCAGACCACAGCCATGTCTTCACCATGTCGGGCTATCCCCGGCGCGGCAACGACATCCTCGGCCTGGTAGTCCCGCCCGAGGGCGGGGGCGAGGATGGCGGTTCGGGCGACGGCCCGACGCTGGCTTCGGACGGCAAGCCCTACACCACGCTGGGCTATGCCAACGGACCCGGCGCAGTGCCGATGAACACCGAGGGTGGCCGCCCGATGCCCGAGACCGGCGTCCATGCGCACCAGCAGTCGCTGGTTCCCACTGGTGCCGAGACGCATGGCGGCGAGGACGTTGCGCTTTACGCCAACGGGCCGGGTGCCGAACGGGTGAAGGGGGTCATGGAACAGAACCTGATCTACAACGTGATCCGCGCCGCCTTCGGGTGGATGTCGATGTAGGCAGGATGCAAAAAACCCTCGTGCCGGGGGCATTGGCACGAGGGTTCCTTGTGAGCGTTCGTCACGCTTGGAACGAGGCGAACCAGGGCGAGCGGTTCAACAGGGGGGAAAACCCGCTCGCTTCGTCTCGTGAATTACAAACTAGGCCTCGCCCGCTTGCTCTTCAATGAACAAATGGCGGCGGGATGTCGCAAATTTACACCCGCCCGCCGTCCATCCGTTTACCGTGGGCGACGAGACGTTTTGCGCGGATCCTTGAAGGTGAACGCGCTGTCAGCCACCGAAACGCCATAGCGCTGGTTGCGCAGGCGCACCGTGGTGCGGTTATTCTGCGAGTCGAGCGCCACCCAGTGCGTCAGCTGCAAACCGCCCGGCGCGGATCCGTCGCGGCTGAAGATCAGCGTGATCACGCCATACTCGGGATGCTTGGTATCGCGCACTTCCACGCTGATCACATCGGGGTGACTGGTGGGCAGCAATTTACCGTACTTCTTCACGTCGCGGCTGGGGTCGAGCAGCGCTCCGAGCGGCGAGTTCGAAATCGGCCAGCGCTGGACCTGCTTCACCTCGTAATCGACGAGATACATCGATTTGCCGTTCGACACGACGAGCATGGGCACGCTCTTATCGTATTCGAAGCGGATCTTGCCGGGGCGCTTCAGCGTCATCACGCCTGCGACGGACTGGCCGTTGCGGTCGGTCTGGATGAAATCCGCCTTCATCGTGGAGATGGCGCGCAGTGCGCCAACCGCCTTGTCGAGATCGCCTGCGGCGGCTTCGGCCGGCGGCGTGGCGAACATGGCGGATGCAGGAAGTGCCGCAGCTAGCGAGAGAGCCAGCGCGGCGCGGATCGGTTTTGCTTTGAAAGACAAGTTGCTCATGCTCCTGGAACTAGGTTCGGAGCATTGAACCCTCACTGAACCCGGCTCGTTCCCGATGTTCAGCTTGGACCGGCTTACTTGATCTTCGCTTCCTTGAACTCGACGTGCTTGCGCGCGATCGGGTCGTACTTGCGGAAGGTGAACTTCTCGGTGTGGTTCCGGGGGTTCTTCTTCGTCACGTAATAGAAGCCCGTGTCGGCGGTCGAGACGAGCTTGATCTTGACGGTTGCGGGCTTCGCCATGGCGTGTTCCTAAAGATCCTGTGAGGCCACTATCGGGCCGAAAAAATAAGGGCGGCGCGAGCAGCACCGCCGTTCCGGCGCGCCCATTGGGTGATTCCGGGGGAAAAGTCAAGCGGTGCGCAGGGGCCGCCTACCAGTCGACCTTGCCGCGGTTGGCCTTGACCTCGCCGCGCACTTTCTTGGCCTTCAGCCGCTGCGCCTTGCCGACGCGGTTGACGCGGCTCTTGGCGCGTTTCTTGAGCGGTGTGAGTGCCTCCGCCAGCAATGCCAGGAGGCGTTCGCGCGCGGCCTCGCGATTGGCTTCCTGCGTGCGGTATTCGTTGGCGGTGAGGACGATCTCCCCACCCTTGGTCAAGCGGCTGCCGGCAATCTCCCTCAGCCGCGCGAAGGTTTCGGGCGACAGGCCGAGTTCGAAGACATTGACGCGCAGCTGGACCGCGGTGGCGACCTTGTTGACGTTTTGCCCGCCCGGGCCGGAGGAGGCGATGAACTTCTCCTCCGCGATTTCGAGCGCCTTGTCGGCTATTCTTCCCACTGCGGCCTATCCATCGCCGAAGCCGAGCGCGGCGAAATCGGCTGGCAGTGGCGCGCTCGCCTCGATCGGCGGCTTGCCATCGCGCGGAAGGACGATCCCGGCTGCGTGGAGCATGGTGCGCCTGGCTCCCCCATTCCCCTTTGGCCCGTCGCCATAGACGGGGTCGCCGAGCAAGGGGATGCCAAGGCCTGCCTGACAATGCACGCGGATCTGGTGGGTGCGGCCGGTCTCGGGCCGGAACTCTACGAGCGCGCGGCCATCGTTCTCGGCCAGCACGCGCCAGTGGGTGATCGATGGCTTGCCCTTCTTCGCGGCGATCATCCGCCAGCCCTTCTCGGCGCTGCTGATCTTCGACAGCGACAGTTCGATCGTGCCTTCCTGCTCTGCCGGAACCCCTGCGAGGATGCCGAGGTAGCGCTTGCCCACCAGCCGGTCCTCGAAGGCCTTGGCGAAGCGCTTCAGCGCCTTGGGATTACGTGCGAGGAGTAGGCAGCCGCTTGTATCGGTATCGATGCGGTGGACGGGCACGGGATCGCGCTGGAAGCCGAGGCGTAGCTGCTCGAAATGATCTTCGAGGCTCGGTCCGCCCTTGCGCGGCCGCTCGATGGGCAGGCCGCCGGGCTTGTCGATGACCAGCGCCTCGCCGTCTTCGAAGAGAATGGGAATCTTGTTCATGTCTTGAGTTTCGCTGGCATCATCAGCCGCAGGGCATTGCCGAGGAAGAAACCGCCTTCGAGGTCCTCGACCCGCAGTTCCGCCTCGCGCGCCTCGCCATTGTCGATCAGCGTGCGGCGCAACACTCCGGGAAGGAGGCCGAGGCTGGCGGGCGGGGTCAGCAGCACTCCGTCGGCGCCGCGCACGAAGAGGTTCGTCACGCAGCCTTCGGTAAGGAGCCCGTCTTCGCGCACGAAAATGGTTTCCTGCGCCCCATTGGCACGCGCAACGGCCTGGGCATCCTCGTAGAAACCGCGGTCTGTGGTCTTGTGGCGCAGGCGCCAGTCGCCTGGATCGACCGGGAGCGGCATGATGATCGCCGTGGCAGGCTCTGGCCAGGCCTCGGGCATGTCCTGCGCCTCGAGCGCGATGGCGCCCGATCGGCCGGCTAGCAGGCGCACCCGGCTCGGCGCTTCGAGGACGAAACACAGTGCATGAAGCTGGTTGCGCGCCTCGTGCCGGTCGAAGGAGATGCCGAGTTCGGCAGCGCTCGCCTTCATCCGTTCGAGATGTGTCTCGAGGGATGGGATTCCCGCCTCGGGCGTAAAACGCATCGTTTCGATGAGATCGAATTGCGCGGCGCGGTGGTCGGGCGAGGACTTGCGGACGAAGGCGCCCTTCAGCAGCGCCTCGCGCCACTCTGCCCGTGGCTCGCTGTCGGCGACGATGGCACCGCCGACGCCGAGCACGGCCTTGCCGCGCCCGTTCTCGATCTCGGTCAGGCGCAGGGTACGGATGGCGACATTGAAAGCCGCATCCCCGTCGGCATCGATCCTGCCGATCGCCCCGCAATACGGGCCGCGCGGTTCGCGCTCGACTTCGCCGATCAGCTCCATGGCGCGAATCTTCGGTGCTCCGGTGATCGACCCGCAGGGGAAGAGTGCGCGGACGAGGTCAAAGGCACCTTCACCCTCTTTCAGCTTGGCCCGCACGACGCTGACCATCTGGTGGACGGTGGGATAGCTTTCCACGGCAAAGGGGTCGTCCACCCGGACGCTGCCCGCCTCGGCCACCCGGCTGAGGTCGTTGCGCATCAGGTCGACGATCATCAGGTTTTCGGCCTTGTCCTTGACCGATCCGGCAAGCTCCTCGGCGAGCGCGCGGTCGCTGGCCTCGTCTGACCCGCGCGGGCGCGTGCCCTTCATCGGCTTGGCCTTGGCCTCGCGACCCTTCAGCGACACGAACAGTTCGGGGCTTAGGCTCAGCAGCCAGTGCGAACCGTCGAAGATGACCCCGCCATACCCAGCCTGCGCAGCCGGGCGCAGCGCCGCATAGAGGCCCAATGGATCGCCGGTGAAATTGCCCGCAAGCGGGAAGGTCAGGTTTGCCTGGTAGATGTCGCCGGCGCGGATCGCCTCCTGAAGCCGCGCGAAGGCTTGCTCGTAACCGCCGGGCGAAATCTGCGGATCGAGCGGCCCGACACTGCCGCCACCCTGCGCATGGGTAGAGAGCCATTCGGGCATCGCGTCGGCAGCGATATGCTCGGGTTCGTCGAACAGGCCCAGCCAGACGAGTGGCCCTGCCCCGCCCGTGCGGCTGTCGGCCAGCGACTTGAGCCTGGGTTCGAGCGCCAGCCCCGCCTCGTAGGCGATGTAACCGGCAAGGTGCCCGCCACCTGTCCGCGCTTCCTCTGCGCGCGCGAGTACATCCTCGACCTCGTCAGCGTGGCGCGCGACAAAGGTCTCGCGCGGGTTTGCAAACAGCAGCGCGTCTACCGCACCGCTTTCGCGCGCATCATCGAGGAGTACGAAGGGATGCCGGTCGGCCATCGGTCCCACTGCCTTTAGCCGATGCGACGCGCCTGTCGAGGGATAGCTTGACCCGGAGCGCACGCCTGCGCCAAACCGCAGCCTCATTTTCACGGGAGCGGGCGCAAATATGAGCGAGATTTTCCTCGGAGCAACCGAAAGCGGCGAACGGCAGGTATTGCTGCTCGGTCAGGCCAACCGGCACGGGCTCGTCGCGGGGGCGACCGGTACCGGCAAGACCGTCACGCTACAGGGACTTGCCGAGAGCTTCTCTGCCAATGGCGTTCCGGTGTTCCTTGCCGACGTGAAGGGCGACCTGTCGGGCATCTCCATGTCGGGATCGCCGCAGTTCAAACATGCCGACAAGCTGGAAGGCCGGGCCAAGCAGCTCGGCATGACCGATTATACCTATGCCGACAACGCAGCGGTGTTCTGGGACCTGTATGGCGAGAAGGGTTTCCCGATCCGCACTACGGTTTCGGAAATGGGCCCGCTGCTGCTCGCCCGCCTGCTCGATCTGAACGAGACGCAGGAAGGTGTGCTCAACATCGTCTTCCGCTTTGCCGACGAACAGAACCTGCTGCTGCTCGACCTCGGCGACCTGCAATCGATGCTCGCCTACACGGCGGAAAACGCCTCCGAGCTCTCGGCCAAGTACGGCAATGTCACCAAGGCTAGTGTCGGCACGATCCAGCGCCAGCTGCTGAGCTTCGAATCGCAAGGCGCGGACCTGTTCTTCGGCGAGCCTGCGCTGGAGATCGACGATTTCCTGCAGGTCGACGATCAGGGCCGCGGGGTGATCAACATCCTCTCGGCGCAGAAGCTGATGCAGGGGCCGAAGCTCTACGCGACCTTCCTGCTGTGGTTGCTTTCGGAGCTTTTCGAGACCTTGCCCGAAGTGGGCGACCCCGAGAAACCGAAGCTGGTGTTCTTCTTCGATGAAGCCCACCTGTTGTTCGACGATGCGCCCGATGCGCTGCAGGACAAGGTCGAACAGGTGGTGCGCCTCATCCGCTCGAAGGGCGTCGGCGTCTATTTCGTCACCCAGAACCCGATCGACATCCCGGAAAAGATCGCCGGCCAGCTGGGTAATCGCATCCAGCACGCACTGCGCGCCTTCACCCCGCGCGACCAGAGGGCGATCAAGGCGGCGGCCGAAACTTTCCGCATCAATCCCGACCTCGACGTCGCGCAGGCCATTACGGAACTGAAAGTGGGCGAGGCGCTGGTCTCCACGCTCGACGAGGATGGCGCGCCGACAGTGGTCCAGCGCACGCTGATAAAGCCGCCGCATTCGCGCCTCGGCACGGTGACCGACAAGGAACTGGCGATCATCAATTCGGTGAGCAATCTGGACGGAAAGTACGACACGCGGGTCGACCGCGAGTCCGCCGAGGAAGTGCTCGCCGCCAAGGCCGCCGATGCCGCGGCGACCGCAGCCGAGGTCGAGGAGAAAGGGCGCGAGGAAGTCGGCAAGCGCAGCCGCACGTCGACGTCGATGTGGGGCAAGGCCGGCAAGGCCGCGGCGACAGCCGCCGCAGGTTCGCTGACTTCGATCGCGGTCGCGACCGTGCTGGGCAAGAAGTCCAGCGCCGACCCTGTCCGCACCGGCCTCAACGCCTTCGTGCGCAATATCGTCGGCGGCCTGATGCGTTAGGCCGGCAGTCGGAACTCTGCCCTCAGCCCGCCTTCCGGGCGGTTGGTGAGGACCAGAGCGCCACCATGCTGCTCGGCCACCGCGCGGGCGATGGTCAGGCCAAGGCCGGCCCCGCCGGTCTCTCGGTTGCGGCTGGTCTCGCCACGGGTGAATGGCTCCAGCATCGATGCAATGCGGTCTCCGGGTATGCCGGGACCGTCATCGTCGACGCGCAGTATCACCTGTCCTGCATCACGCGTGACGGAAACCCGCGCTGTACCTGCATAACGCAGGGCATTGGTGACGAGGTTGCGCAGGCCGCGCTTCAGCCATGTGAAGTGCACCGGAGCGACGATGCGCCCGCCGGTTTCGAGGGTCACGGGCTCGCCCATGTCCTCGAATTCTTCAACCACCGAAGCCGCTAGCGCGCCAAGCTCGACGCTTTCGGCCTCCGAGTGATTGCGGCCGATGCGGGCGAGCGAAAGGATCTCGTCGAGCGTGAGAGTGATCTCCTCGATCGTCTGCGCCATCTTCGTCCGGGCGCCCTCGTCCTCGACGCTTTCGATACGTACGCGGAGGGCGGCGAGCGGGGTCTTGAGGTCGTGGCCGATAGCGCCGAGCATGACGTCCTTCTCGTCGAGCATCGAGCCGATGCGGCTTTGCATCGCATTGTGGGCTTCGATCAGGTGGCGAACGTCATCGGGGCCGGTTGGCTCCAGGGCAGGCTCGGGTGAGCCGGACCCCGCGAACCTGCGTGTGCTTTCCGCAAGCGCAGCGAGTGGTCCGGTAATCCGGCGCAGGACGAGATAGAGCAGTCCGACCAGGACCACGAACATTATGACCGTCTGGAGAACCAGGGTGCGCACGATGGCCCGGTCGCGCAGCGGCACGGGCATGCGCGCGACTTGCCAGGTGTCGCTGCCACCCTGGCGCAACCCGACCACCAGCAACTCATGGGGAAGGTCGCGCAGTCGCCGGTGGATTAGCGGGTAGTTGGTGGCGGCCTGTTTCACCTCTGGGTCGGACATGAAGGTGCGTTCCGCCACCACGAGCTCAGCGACATCGATCCCTTGCGATTCGAGAAGGCCCTTGAGTGTTTCCTCGCGTTGAGTCGACCGATTGTCGCTGGCAGCGAGCGGGCTGCTGCCCCCTTCACTGTAACGCAGACGGCGTGGAAGGCGAGGAGAGAACGGATCCCCTTCGCGCGGTCCCCGGCGAAATCCGGAATCGAGCGAACCAGGCCTGCGCCGGTCGCGGATCTGCTCGCGATCTGCGCGTGCCGGCCCGGTCAGCAACTGGAAGGCGACCGCGTGCATGAGCCCCATCTCGCGACGCTGCTCCGAGGCGCGATAGAGGAGGGCGGTGGAAATTCCCTGCGCCACCAGCAATGCCACGGCGGTTGCCAAGAGCACTTGGCCAAGGAGGCTCCTGGGCACGAGCCGCATCACACGGGGTCCCGGGTTACACGCAGGACGTCGGCAGAGAGGCGGTATCCGCCGCCGCGCACGGTCTGGATCAGCAGCGGGTTGCGACTGTCGACCTCCAGCTTGCGACGCAACCGGCTGACTTGGTTGTCGACTGCGCGATCGAACAGTTGCGCCTCGCGCCCTTGGACCATGTCGAGCAGGCGATCGCGGTCGAGCACCTGGCGCGGGTGATCGCAGAAGGCGCGCAGCATGCGGAATTCTGCCGTCGAGATGGGTACGAGGGCACCTTCAGGATCGGTCAGGCGGCGCTTGAGTGGATCAAGCGTCCAACCTTCAAAGCGATAGGCCAGTTCCTCGTCCTGCGGTTGGGTCGGACGTTCGGCGCGGCGCAGGACCGAGCGGATGCGGGCGACCAGTTCGCGCGGCTCGAATGGTTTGGTCACGTAATCGTCGGCACCGATTTCCAACCCGACGATGCGGTCCATCGCCTCGCCGCGCGCGGTCAGGAGGATGACGGGCAGGTGCCGGCTTTCGACCAGGTGGCGGCAGAGCGACAGACCGTCCTCGCCCGGCATCATGATGTCGAGCAGGACGAGGTCGGGCAGGTCCTGCGTCAGCCGCGTGCGGGCGGCGGCGGCGCTCTCGGCCTCATGCACGACGAACCCCTGGCGAGTGAGATACTCTGCCAGGGGTTCGCGCAGGGATCGCTCGTCGTCGACGAGGAGCAGTGTGGTAGGCGCGGCGTCGGTCATGTTTGTCCTTGTCGCGCCTACCTTGGGGCAGGAGTTGCGATCAAGCGCCTTACTGTGCCTGGCGCGCTTCGCGCTTGGCCTTCCATTCGGCACGCATGGCCTTGTGCGCGGCATCGCGCTCTTCGGTGCTGATCTTGCCGTCGCGATTGGTGTCGACCTTAGCGAAGTGCGCGGCGAGCGCGGTGTCGAACTCGGCGCGGGTCACGGCCTTGTCGCCATTGGCGTCGGCCATCTCGAGCATCATGTGCGCCCCGCGCATGCCGGGCCCGCCTTCCATGCCGTGCTTGCCGCGCATTCCGCGCTTGCCTTCACGCATGCCTTCACCGCCGCGGTGCTCGCCGCGAGCTTCGTGCATTGCGCGCAGTTCGTCCTGCGACAGGCCGCCGCTATTGTCGGTGTCCATCTTGGCGAAGTGTTCGGCCATCCGCTCTTCGCGGTTGCCGGCCTTGGCGGCGCGACGTTCTTCGCGGCGCTCCTTGCGGGCTTCGTGCATGGCCTTCATTTCTGCCTGCGAGAGTTCACCGTCGTTGTTGGCATCGGCCTTGGCGAACATTTCCTCGTGATGGGCCTGGCGATCGTCGGCATTGATCGTGCCGTCACCGTTCTCGTCCATCTTGGCGAAGAGCTCGTTGCCGTGCGCCTTCATCTCGGCGAGCGTGACGACGCCATCGCCATTGGCATCGGGGTTCGGGCGGTCACCGCGTTGGGCATAGGCGATGCCCGCACCGGTCAGGGCCAGGGCAGCGGCGGAAAGGGAAAGGATGGTCTTGCGCATTGTGTCACTCCGGTTTTGCGAAACGGGGTGAGCCGCAGCGGGCGGGGGGAGGGGGAGGGAGAAAACCGACATCCCGCTGCAGCTCGTGTCCCCTGTCTAGGAGGTCAATGTCGCAGGAATATGCCGGATGCGGGCCGATTTGTATCGCTTTGTCGCGAAGGGGCGACGCGGTTCATCAGTCCGCAATCCGGCGAAGTGGTCAGGCCTTGTCCATCAGGAATGCGTTGAGCTTGTTGCCATCCGGATCGCGGAAATAGGCGGCGTAGAAGACCATGCCGTTCTCGTCGGGTTCGCCACGTGGTCCGGGTTCGCCTTCGCAGCTGCCGCCATTGGCCAGAGCGATGTCGTAGATGCGCTGGACCTGGTCGCGGTCCTTCGCCTCCAGCGCCACCATCACGCCATTGCCGACCGTTGCCGCATTTCCGTCGAACGGCTTGGTCGCAGCGATACCGGGCCCGCCGCCCCATTCGCCCCAGGCGATGAAGGTTTCGAAATCCATCATCCGCCCGACGCCGAATTCGGCGGCGATCGCATCATAGAAGGTCGCGGCACGTGCGAGGTCGTTGGTGCCGAGGGTAACGTATCCGATCATGACAATGCTCCTGCTGTTGCGACTCGCGACAGTAGGAACATTACGTGAACATGCGCGATCCTACAAGGGCGCGCATTCGCGTTCGAGCCATGCCAGGTCCTCGCCATCGAGCTGCGGCGCGAGGATCGCGCGGACCTGCTCGTGATAGCGGTTCCACCAGCCGATCTCCGCCTCGCCGAGCATCGACCTGTCGACCAGCTTGCGATCGAGCGGTACGAAGGTCAGCGTTTCGAAGCCGAGGTAATCACCCTCGCTCGTGATCTGCGCCGGAACGACCAGCACCAGGTTCTCGATGCGGATGCCGTAGTGCCCTGCCTTGTAATAGCCGGGTTCGTTCGAGAGGATCATGCCTGCGCGCAGTTCGGTCATGCTGCCGGGATAGGGGCCATTCGGCTTGGCGATACGCTGTGGCCCTTCGTGGACCGAGAGATAGCTGCCTACCCCGTGGCCGGTGCCGTGGTTGAAGTCGACCCCGCCAGCCCACAGGTGCATGCGCGCCAGCGCGTCGAGCGCGCCACCTGTGGTGCCCTGCGGGAAGATCTGCATTGCGAGCTGGATATGGCCCTTGAGGACGCGGGTGTTGCGGTCGATCATCTCGGCACTGGGCTCGCCCGGGCCGACCCAGACGGTGCGGGTGATGTCGGTCGTACCGTCAGCATACTGGCCGCCCGAATCCACGAGGTAGATGGAGGAAGGCGGGATCGGGATATTGCTGTCTTCGTCGACCTTGTAGTGCGGCAGGGCGGCGTGCGGCCCTGCGGCGCTGATGGTGTCGAAGCTGAGATCGCGCAGGTTCCCGCCCTCCGCGCGAAATTCGCGCAACTTGGCGGCAGCGGTCAGTTCGTCGATATTGCCGCTCGGCGCCTCGATTTCGAGCCAGCGGAGGAAGCGGGTCACAGCCGCGCCGTCGCGCGCCTGTGCATCGCGATGGCCCTGCTGTTCGGCGGCGTTCTTGATTGCCTTGGGCAGGACCGTGGGGTCGCCTTCGCGCACGATCCTGGCTCCGGCTGCCGCAAGTGCATGGAAGATACCTGCCACGGCATGCTGCGGATCGACCGCGACGGTCTTGCCCGATAGCCCTGCCAGTGCCGGCTCGAATTCGTCGCGCGGACGCACCGAAACCGCATTTCCAAGGTGCTGGGTCAGTTCCTGGGTGACCTTCTCGGGCGCGATGAACAGTTCCGCCGTGCCGTCTGCATGGGCGAGGACGTAGGACAGCGCCACCGGCGTGCTGTCGACATCGGTGCCGCGCAGATTGAGCAGCCAGGCGACCGAATCCAGCGCGGTGATGACCGTCGCGTCATAGCCTTCCTTTTTCAGCCAGTCGGCGAC
Organism: Qipengyuania sp. RANM35; assembly: GCF_041021145.2. Lineage (NCBI taxonomy): Bacteria > Pseudomonadati > Pseudomonadota > Alphaproteobacteria > Sphingomonadales > Erythrobacteraceae > Qipengyuania > Qipengyuania sp. RANM35. The sequence goes on from NZ_CM196433.1 coordinate 2,746,737, forward strand.
TTCGGCGCGCTTGTCGGCGCTCGAACGGCCGGCGAGCTTCTCGTCATGCGGCGTCGCGTGGTTCAGCGACGGCTGCGGGCGGTCGTCCCAGATCGCGTCGATCGGATTACCTTCGACCGGGACCAGTTCGATGCCCTTCTTGGCGAACATTTTTTCCGCTGCTTCGGCCCAGCCGATGCCGTGGAGCCATGCGTCATAGCCTATGCGGCTGCCATTGGCCGCATTATCGGCAATCCACTTCGCCGGGCTGGTGGCAGGCACATCCTCGTAATCGTAGAGCTTGCCGTCGACCTGGTCGCGCACCTGCACGGTGTAGCGGCCGTCGGTGAACATGGCGGCCTTGTCCTTCAGCACCACGGCGCTGCCCGCGCTACCGCCGAAGCCGGTCAGCCATTTGAGGCGCTGGGCATAGGAGCCGACGTACTCGCTCATGTGCTCGTCCGAGATGGGGATGACGAAACCGTCGAGCCCGCGCCTGCCCAGTTCCTTGCGCAGGGCGTCGAGGCGGGCTTCGTGGGTTTGCATGAGCATGGGCGGGTATCCTCTTGTGTCTTTCTTGCCGGTCATTTCCTCCCGGCGCTTGCCGCGCACCCGTGGCCGTCATAGATCAGGGGCGCGCATGGTAGTGCGCCCCACTTAGGCCCCTCCAGCGCCCATTTCCACCCGTTGCCAAGCTCAGGAGTTGTCCCATTTCGACGAGCCGCCCCGCCGCGCCCCCGAAGGCTGAAAAACGCGAGCATTCCTACACCCATCACGGGATCACCATCGCCGATCCCTATGCCTGGCTGCGCGACCCGGGGTACCCCGAGGTCAAGGACAAGGAAGTCCTTGCACATCTGGAGGCGGAGAACGCCTGGTTCGAAGCGCGCATGGAGCCCCACAAGGAACTCGTCGAGACGCTGTTCAAGGAGATGAAGGCGCGCATCAAGGAAGACGATTCCACCGTCCCCCAGCGCCGCGGCGACTGGCTCTACTGGTCGGAGTTCGAAGAGGGCGCGGAATATCGCAAATACTACCGCAAGCCCGCCGAAGGCGGTGGCGAGGCACAGTTGATCCTGGACGAGAACGAGCTTGCGGCGGGCCACGAATATTTCCGCCTCGGCACCTTCTCGGTGTCGGACAACGGCAAGCTGCTGGCCTATTCGATCGATAACAACGGGTCGGAACGGTTCACCGCGCGCTTCAAGGTCATCGAAAGTGGCGAACACCTGCCCGACGAGATTCCCGGCACTCTGTCGGACCTTGTCTGGGTCAAGGACGACACGGCAGTAGTCTATGGTCTCGCCGACGAGAACTGGCGCGTGCACGACGCGACGCTCCACGTGCTCGGCACGCCAATGAGCGAGGACGTCGAACTCTACCGCGAGACCGAGGACGAGGGCTTTCGCGTCGGCGCGGGCCTGTCGGCGCAGGAAGATTGGCTGGTCATCGCCACGGGCGACAACGAGACGTCCGAAGTACGGCTGGTTCCGGCGAACGACCCGACCGCCACGCCGATTCTCGTCAAGCCACGCAAGAAGGGCGTCGAATACGATGTCGACCTGCGGGACGGGACCCTGTGGATCCACACGAACGACGAGCACGTCAATTTCCGCCTCGCCACGGCACCGCTCGAACGACCCGGAGAATGGACGACGCTGATCGAAGGATCGGACGAGTTCTATCTCGACGGCTTCGAACTCTACCGCGATTTCTACGTCACCGAGGGGCGGATCAAGGGTCTCGACCAGATCCAGCTGCGTTCCTACGCCGACCCTAATCTCGTGAAGCCGATCGCCTTTGCCGAAGCGAGTTTCACCACCGGGCTGACCAACAATCCCGAATACCACCAGGACAAGCTGCGGCTGTCGTACCAGAGCATGGTCACGCCGGACTCGGTCTATGACTACCACGTCGCGGCCGGCGAACTCGAACTGCTCAAGCAGCAGGAAATCCCGAGCGGATACGACGCCTCGCTTTACGTGACCGAACGGCTGGAAATCGAGGCGCGGGACGGGACCATGGTCCCGGTCAGCGTGGTCATGCGCAAGGACCGCGAGCCGGGCGGACCGCTCCACCTCTACGCCTATGGCGCCTACGGCTATGCCGTGCCGCCGGGTTTTTCGACCACGCGCCTCAGCCTCGTCGATCGCGGTTTCGCCTATGCCATCGCGCATATCCGTGGCGGCGACGATCTCGGGCGCAAGTGGTACCTTGCGGGCAAGCTTGCCGAGCGGACCAACACCTTCAACGATTTCGTCGACGTGGCCAAGGGACTGATCGCAAAGGGCTACACGCAAAAGGGGCGCATCAGCATTTCGGGAGGCTCGGCCGGGGGCGAACTGATGGGCGTCGTTGCCAATACCGACCCTGATTTGTGGGGCGCGGTGGTGGCGCATGTGCCCTTCGTCGACGTGCTTTCGACCATGCTCGATGGCGATTTGCCCCTGACCCCCGGCGAGTGGCCGGAGTGGGGCAATCCGATCGTCTCCAAACAGGCATTTGCGCAGATCCTTGCCTACAGTCCCTATGACCAGGTGGTGGCGCAGGATTACCCGCCGATGCTGGTGACCGCCGGGCTAAACGACCCGCGGGTCACCTATTGGGAGCCGGCGAAGTGGGTCGCCAAGCTGCGCGAGCTCAAGACCGACGGCAACGAACTGCTGCTGAAGACCAACATGGGCGCCGGCCATGGCGGCAAGTCGGGCCGCTTCGAGAGCATTCGCGAGACGGCCGAGGAGGTCGCCTTCGTGCTGTGGCAGCTCGGGGTGACCGAACACCGGGGTGAACGGTGACATGAAGCGCTTCATTCGCACCTTCGTCGCCGCTCCCGAACACATCGACGAACTAGGCCACGTCAATAATACCGTCTGGGTGCGCTGGATCCAGGATATGGCCACCGCGCATTGGGATGCCGTAGCGCGACCGGAAGATCGCGAGGCGTTCTTCTGGGTCGTGACCCGTCACGAGATCGATTATCGCGGCAATGTCGACGAGGGGCAGACCGTCACCGGCGAGACCTGGATCGAAGGCCCCGCACGCGGTGCGACCTCGCTCCGCCGGGTCGATTTCCGCAACGATGCGGGCAAGGTGATCGTCTCCGCTGCGACCACCTGGGCGATGCTCGACCGGGCGAGTAACCGCCTGGTCCGCGTCCGGCCCGAGGTCCTGGCACCCTTCTCCGAAGACTAGGCCGCGGCGGCTCCGCGCTGATCGACCTGCGGCTGGAACAGCTCCAGCCGTTCGTGGACCATGCGATTCCGCCCGTCGCACTTGGCACTGTAGAGCAGTTGGTCGGCGCGCGAATAGATGGTCGCGAAATCGATCTCGCTCTCGCCGATCACGGCGGAAAAATCGAGAAAGCCCATGCTGGCGGTAATCGGCCTGTCGAGTCCGTCGATCTCTGCCAGGATACGCACGGTAATTGCCCGACGGCGCGCTTCGGCACGCTGGCGGGCGTCCGTTCCGCGCAGGAGGAGCAGGAATTCCTCGCCGCCCATGCGCACCACGCGCGCCTCTGCATCTCCGGACAGTGCCTGCGCGGATGCCTTCAGCACCTCGTCACCCATGGCATGGCCGAATTCGTCATTGATCGACTTGAAGCGGTCGAGGTCGAGCAGCGCGACCGAGGTGTAGCCCTGCGCCACCAGCCCGGCGAAGTCGTCAGTCATGGCGCGGCGGTTTAGCACGCCGGTCAGCGGATCGTGCCGCGCCTGCTGCGCCAGCCCTTCGGCCTCGGCCTTAACCTTGTCGCGTTCGTGGCGCAGGACGAGGAATCGGTCGGCAACACCGAAAGTCGTCGCCACGACTTCCAGCACCACGCCGAGGAGAAAGAGTGCTCCTGCGTCGTAGGTCGGCATGCCGGGGACGAGGTGGCTGACCGTACGGATCAAGCCGACGATGACGAGCGGGGCAAAGCCGATGGCGAGGAAGCGGGCCGAGCGGCTGCCCTTGCGCCAAGCCTGCCACGTTGCCCAGACGAAGTACGGGCTGGTGGCGAAACAGGCGACATAGAATACCGTTGCAGGCAGGCTGCCGAGAGCCGGAAGGTGGGGCGAGTGGAGCAAGGTTGCCAAGGCCACGAGAGCGGCTTGCAACCTGAAGACCTGGGCTGCGTTTCGCGGCAGGTATTCACGCTCCAGGAAGGCCCCGGTAAAGAGGTTGGCGGCGATCACGATCCCTCCGAAGCTCGCGACGCCAAGCATGCGCGAGGTCGGCAGGTCGAGCGCGAAGAGCGGGATGTTGAGGCCCGACACGGTGACAAGGTGCACCAGCGTGCTGCCGATCATGGCAATATGGAACAGGCTGAAGCGCTCACGCAAAACATGGTAGACACCGGCGTCGATCAGCATCGGCATCAGCAGCACGCCGATGACCAGTGCAAACACCAGCAGGACATTGCGATCCTCCGCGCTCGAGCCGGGCACGCGATCCTCAAGGCGGAGGTAGTCGAGCGGCATGGTCTCGGTGCCGCCCTCCATGATCGCGTAGAATGTCTGGGTCTGGTCCGTGATGACGGGGACGGGCAGGCTGAACTGGCGATCGAGAAACGCCTGCTGTCCATCGGCGAAGACGCTGCGCGTCATGCGGATGGCACCGCCCTGATCGACGGTCACGAAGGTGAGCGAGGAGAAATCGGCCTTGCGCGAGATGGCGTACTTGAGCGATCCGCGATCAGTAGTCGACGATAGGTCGATGCGCAGAACCTGGAATCGTTCTGGCTCGACCGAGAATTCTGCCGGGCAGTGCCAACCCGCGAGCGAAGCCAGGGCAGATGCTGTTGGCGCCTTGTCGAAAGTCAGCGAGCAGCGCTCCTGTGACGAAGTCGGAGCAGCAATCGCCTCCACGCCGCAAAGCGCGAGCAAACTTGCCAGCAGTATCCCGATGATCCTGTTCACGACCCGATCCCCTTGTCGGGTCGTGGTAACGGACAAAAGTTCCAGTCGGGTAAATCCGAGAGGGAAATCAGGCTACGGCGGCGGTGCTGCCACCATCTTCCTCGAACTCGGGTTCGAACAGCTCGAGCTTGTCGGCAGCCATGCGGTTGCGGCCCGCGCACTTGGCATCATAGAGCAGCTGGTCGACGCGCGTGTAGAGCGCATCGAAGTCGACGCCCGCCTCGTTCCTGACCTGCGAAAAGTCGAGGAAGCCCATGCTGGCGGTGACCGGTCGATCGAGCCCGCCGATATGTGCCAGGGTCCGCACGGTCACTGCGCGGCGCAATGCTTCTGCCCGCTCGCGCGCGTCGAAGCCGCGGAGCAGCAGGAGGAATTCCTCGCCGCCGATCCGGAATGCCACCAGATCGCGTGCGGCCCCGCCTTGCAACGCTTCGCCGGTGCACCGCAATACGGCATCGCCGATCGGGTGCCCGTGCTGGTCATTGATCGATTTGAAGTGGTCGATGTCGAGTACCGCCATCGCGGAGAAGCCCTCTTCGACAAGCGTTTCATAGCGTGCCTCAAGGGCCCGGCGATTGAGCAGGCCAGTGAGCTGGTCATGCTCGCTCAGCGCTTCGAGCGTGCGGGCCTCGTCTACCGCCTGGTCGCGTTCGCGCTTGATCGCGATGAAGCGGTCGGCAACCGCCAGCGCCGTCGCGACGACTTCGAACAGCAGGGCAAAATTCTGCGGCCATGTCTCGTCGAAGGTATAGCTGGCCGGGAACCACAGTATGCTGGCGAATTGCGCCACGATGATCGAAGTGAAGGGAGCAAAACCTAGGATCAGGTATGGTGCCATCAGGCTACCGCGCTTCCACGCCTGCCCAAGGACAACGAAATAGGTTCCCAGCATCAAGATGTAGGCACCGAAATAGGCGTGGTCGATCCACTTGCCGAAAAGCTCCGGGAAGAAGGTCGTCGAAATCCCGTTGGCCAGGGCTAGCGGAGCGATGGCGAGCAGGGCCAGGCGACCCCTGCGCCCCAAGGCCGCAGGCTCGATGAAATTGCTGGCGAAAAGCATAGTTGCGGCGATCATCACATCGACGCTCATGTAGGTGATGTAGAGCTCGGTCTTGAAATCGATCGAACTCATCAGCGGGATCAGGCCCGAAACGGAAGCGGTCTGGACGAAGGCCATTGCACAGAACAGTGCGTGCCACAGCGGAAAGGGTTCGCGCAGCGCCCTGAAGTACCCCAGGTCGAAGAGGATAGGGGTCAGCAACAGGCCGCAAATCAACGCTGCATAGAGGTGTATCAAACCAGCGATCGGCGGGACCGACGGCTGGTCGACAAGTTCTGCGGCGGCCAGAGCCTCAGGCCATTTCCCACCGTCGAGGGTGAACACCAAGGCAGTCGCTCGCCCCCTGATTTCCGGCAGTTCGACCATGGATTGCAGGCTGGACGCGCCGAGCCATGTGTCGGTGAAACCGTAGCTGCGGCTCACCGCACGGCCTTCCTCGTTGACGAGGGTCACTGTCAGCCGCTCGAACTCGTAACGTTCGAACTCGGCAAAATGAGGATTGCCGTCGGCGACTGTACGCTCTGCAAGATCGAGCCGGACGATATGGCGCTGCTGCTTGAACTCGTATTTGTCAGAATTGCATGTCCAGCTTTCCGGCTTCTGCAGGGCATCGGCAAACTGAAGGTCGCGGCTACCGGAAATGTGACAGACCGACGCGGGGGCGAAACCACCTTCCGCCGCTGCAGGCCCGGCCACGACGAAAAAGCCCGCGATGAACGCGAGCATCACGCACCGGACGGCGCGCGAAATCGTCGAGGAGAGACCCCGTCCCATCCCGCCGTTTTAAGCACGAGGGCTTAAAGCGGCGTTACGGGTGCGGGAGTAGATTATTTACCTTAGCCGATAACCTCGGCCACCGGGCGGTAGTCGTAGCCCAGTTCCTTGGCCACGGCTTCGTAGGTCACCTGGCCAGCGTGGACGTTGAGCCCTTCTGCCAGGTGCGGGTCGCTGCGCAGGGCTTCCTTCCAGCCGAGATTGGCGATGCGCAGGGCATGCGGCAGAGTCACGTTGTTGAGCGCGTATGTGCTGGTGCGCGCAACTGCGCCCGGCATGTTGGCAACGCAGTAGTGGACGATGTCGTCGACCACGTATGTCGGCTCGGCATGCGTGGTCGCACGGCTGGTTTCGAAGCAGCCACCCTGGTCGATCGCGACGTCGACGAGGACCGCGCCCTTCTGCATGTCCTTGAGCATCTCGCGGCTGACCAGCTTGGGCGCGGCAGCGCCCGGGATCAGGACTGCGCCGATGACGAGATCGGCTTCGCACACGGCCTCGTAGAGATTGGCGGCGTTGGAAAAGCGCGTCTTGGCGCGGCTCTCGAAATGGGTGCCAACGCGCTCCAGCACTTCGGGGCTGCGGTCGAGGATCGTCACGTCGGCACCGAGGCCGGCGGCCATCTGCGCCGCGTTGAATCCGACCACGCCTCCGCCGATCACGGTGACCTTGCCCGGCATCACGCCCGGAACGCCGCCGAGCAGCACACCGCGTCCGCCATGGGCCTTCTCGAGCGCGGTGGCGCCTGCCTGCACGCTCATGCGGCCGGCAACCTGGCTCATCGGCTTCAGCAAGGGCAGCTGGCCGCCCGGGCCGGTCACGGTCTCGTAGGCGATGCCGGTGACGCCGCTGGCGACGAGTTCCCTGGTCTGCTCCGGGTCGGGCGCGAGGTGGAGGTAGGTGTAGAGGATCTGGTCGGCACGCAGCTTGGCGCGCTCGACCGCCTGCGGTTCCTTGACCTTCACCACCATTTCGCATTCCGCGAAGATCGGATCGGGTCCGTCAACCACCTTGGCACCCGCAGCGACATACTGGGCGTCGGTCGCACCGATGCCCGAACCGGCCTGGGTCTCGATCCAGACCTCGTGACCGTTGTTCACGAGTTCGCGCGCGCTCTCGGGCGTGAGGCCGACGCGGTATTCGTGGTTCTTGATTTCCTTGGGGCAGCCGATGCGCATGATATCTCTCCTTATCGGTCCGACATAGCGCCAAAGCCGGGGAATGTTTTGCCTCAATAATCTCCCGATTGACGGATGATCGGAAAATATTACTGTCTATCTCCATTTATATGGGAAAATATTGCATGGACCGCGCTGACAGGAAATTGCTTACCGCACTGCAGGAAGATTCGACGCGTTCGCTCGCCGAGCTTGCCGACCTCGCCGCGCTGTCGCCATCGGCCTGTCACAGGCGGGTCAAGGCGCTCGAGCAGGCAGGGATCATTTCGGGCTATGGGGCAAGGCTCGATCCGGCCCGCCTCGGCCTCAGCCTGGTGGTGTCGGTCGAGATCACCCTGATCAGCCAAAGCAGTGAGGCGATGGCCGCGTTCGAGGCGGCGGTGCAGGACTTCGACGATATCCTCGATTGCCACCTGATGTCGGGCGCCGGCGATTACCTGCTGCGGGTCGCTGCGCGCGATCTGGAGCAGTTCGATCGAATTCACCGCGAATGCCTGTCGCGGCTACCGGGCGTTTCCTCGATGCGGTCCAGTTTCCAGATTCGCAGTATCAAGCGCTGGACTGGCTATCCCGTAGCGCGAGACCTTTGAGGTGGCATCGCTGCAGTGATGCCGAAATCACCCGCATTGCAATTATGTTACGAAAAATTCAGGCAAAGGGTTGTTTTCTGAAAGGTGCCGGTTAACCCTGTCCCTCGGGTCGAATGCGGGAGGGGCGGCGTCAGGCCGATATTTCCGCATGGACTAAACGTTCCTGGGGAGAAAACCTTATGAATTTTAGAGGGAAACAGCCTTCGGCGCGGGCGCTGCTCGTTGCTGCCACGGCGGTTTGGGCGCTTGCCAGCGCCGACGTCGCGATGGCGCAGGATGCCGGTAGCGATGATACCGCTGCAGCCGAAGAGGATTCCGACGCTCCGGCCATCGTCGTCATTGGTACACGCCGTACTGACCGCAGCGCGGTGAATTCGGCATCGCCGGTCGATGTCATTTCGGCGAGCGAGATCCAGTCGCAGCCGGCCGCGAACATGCTCGACGTCGTGAAGAACGTCGTGCCGTCGTTCTTCGTGCCGCAAAACACGATTTCGGACGCATCGACCTTCGTGCGCGCGCCGTCGCTGCGCGGCCTTCCGGCCGACAACATTCTCGTAATGCTCAACGGCAAGCGTTTCAACCGCTCGGCGCTGGTGCAGGTCTACACCGGCGGCGACACGGCGCTGTCGTTCGGATCGCAGGGCGCGGACATCTCCTCGATCCCGGCGATTGCCGTGGGCAACCTTCAGGTCCTGCGTGACGGCGCGACCGCGCAATACGGTTCGGACGCCATCGGCGGCGTGCTCAACTACGGTCTGCGCGACGATACCGGTTTCGAGGCGCAGGCACTCTATGGCCAGCACTATGAAGGCGATGGCGAAACCTGGCAGATTTCCGGCTACGGCGGCATCGGCCTGGGTGACAACGGTTTCATCTCGGTTGCCGGCGAATATTACGACAGTGAAGGCACCAGCCGCGGTGTCCAGCGCCCGTCGGCAGTGAACTTTGCCAACCAGTTCCCCAACCTGGCCGACCAGCTACCCAACTATCCGGGCCCGGTACAGATCTGGGGCTCGTCGCCTTCGCACGGCTGGAAGGTCGTGGTGAACAGCGAATTCGAAGTTTCGCCGCAAGCCACCTTCTACCTGTTCGGCAACTTCGCCAATTCGAAGGCCGACCAGAGCTTCAACTACCGCGAGGCGGTGACCACCACGGCCACCCGCTTCAACGGGACATCATCGTCCACGGGTACGCTTTCCGCAAACTCGGCATTCCGTCATCCGATCTACCTGACGGCATGTCCGGCGGGCAACGCAACCTGCCCGAGCGGCGGGTTCGTGCGCGACGCCAATGTGTTTAACTTCACCGAGCTCTATCCGGCCGGTTTCACCCCGCGCTTCGTTGGCGAAACCGATCAGGCGATCGGCGTTGCGGGCATCAAGGGCTCGCTGGATTCGGGTTTCACCTACGACCTTTCGGGGTCGCTGGCCCGCCAGTCGCTGAACCTGTCGATGTACAACTCGCTGGCACCTTCATACGGTCCGGCGACGCAGACCGAGTTCCAGTTCGGCAAGCTGATCCAGCGCGAACTCAACCTCAACCTCGACATGACCTATCCGCTCGACATGGGTCTTGCGAGCCCGGTCACGTTGTCGTGGGGTGCTGAATTCCGGCGCGAGGAATACGAGGCGACAGAGGGTGATCCGCAGTCCTACGGTGCCGGCCCATACGCTGTGCAGGACCTCTATGTTCAGACCTCGCCGGGCGTCTATGCCTATGACTCCACCGTAACAATGCCTCCTGCAGCCAGCGGCTACGGCGGCACCAGCCCGACCTTTGCCGGCACCAGCAGCGAAAAGAGCTGGGGCGTTTACGTGGGTGCAGAAGCCGACCTTACCGATCGCCTGTCGATGGGTATTGCCGGTCGTTACGAGGACTACGAGAACTTCGGCAGCGCTACGGTCGGCAAGATCAACGCCCTGCTCGAAGTGACCGATGCCGTTTCGCTGCGCGCGACGGCGGGCACGGGCTTCCACGCTCCCTCGCCCGGCCAGAACAACGTCCAGGTCCTGACCACCACCTTTATCCAGGGCAACCAGGTGCAGGTGGGTACCTATCCGGTGACGAGCGACATTGCCCAGTTCTACGGGGCAACTACCCTCGGACCGGAAGAATCGACCAACTTCGGTGCCGGTATCGTCATCAAGCCGTCGAACAACTTCACGCTCACGGCGGATGGTTATTCGATCAAGGTGCGCGACCGTATCGGTATCTCGCAGACCTTCACGGTGAGCGCAGCCGACATCGTCGCCCTGCCTTCGCTTGCTGGTGTGGGTGAAGGCGGATCGGTCCAGTACTTCACCAACGGCTTCGATACGCTCACCCGCGGTATCGACGTCGTGGGTACCTATCGTACCGGCCTTGGCGACGGTTCGCTCAACCTCACGCTCGCGTACAACTACAACAAGAGCAAGGTGACGAACTTCGACCCGGGTGTGATCGGACCGACGCAGCTGATCGACATCAAGTACCTTGCGCCGAACCACCGGGCGACCTTCTCGGCCAACTGGGAAATCGGCGATTTCGCGATCAATTTCCGTGAGAGCTATTACGGCGAATGGCGCGATTCCAACGACTACCCCATTCGTGAAGGCAACCTCTCGACCGGAGCGATCATCGATGGCCAGCACTTCGGTGCCAAGTTCATCACCGATCTCGATGTGAGCTACACCTTCGCGGACAAGTACACGCTGACGGTGGGTGCGAACAATCTGTTCGATACCTATCCCGACAAGATCGCAGCCACGGTGAACAATCCGATCTACGATCTGACGGGCAGCATCTCGAACGGATCTATCTATCCGCGTCCGGGCGGGCCTTTCGGCCTCAACGGCGGGTACTGGTACGCTCGTATCCGCGTGAAATACTGATCACGCGATACATTGCTAAGCGATGCGGACGGGGGGACGAGAGTCTCCCCGTCTTGCGTTATACTGACCAAAATTCGGCTTATACATGCAGCGTGCGATCTTGATCGCCAATAACCTAGCTTAATACTTGCAATTCTCTTCTCACCCGCCATGTGGTGCAATTGTAACAGGGGCGCAACATTACGCTATCCCTGTAAAATAACCTTTTGCCGAATTCCGATTTGGAGCGATCATTTGATCCTTGCAACATGACAAGGACACAGTTCTTATGCGTCGTTCTTTCCTTCTTGCTTCGAGCGGCTTTGCCCTCGCAGTCAGCGCAACCACGCCCGCTTGGGCCCAGGAAGTAACGTCCGGAGGCGCGGAAGCGGCGGAAGCCACTCCGGGAGCACCGATCATCGTCACTGGTTCGCGCATTCGCCGCGACCCGCTCGACAACCCCTCACCCGTCATTTCCCTCGACGATGCAGCGCTGGAGCAGACCGGTCTTTCATCGGTTGCGGATATCCTCCAGCGCCTCCCCAGCGCTGCCGGCGGCCTGAACACCAAGGTCAACAACTCGGGTAACATCGGCAACCCGCAGGATGGTGGCGGCGTCGGTGCAGGTACGGCTGAAATCGACCTGCGCTACCTGCTGGCCAAGCGTACCCTGGTCCTCGTCGACGGCATGCGCTACGTGCCCGCCACTGCAGCGAGCGGCATTCCCTCAACGATCGACTTGAACTCGATTCCGCAGAGCATGATCCAGCGGATCGAAGTGCTGCAGTCGGGCCAGTCCCCGCTTTACGGCTCTGACGCCATCGCCGGGGTCGTCAACATCATCACCAAGCAGCAACAGGATGGCCTGCAGGCCTCGGCCAAGTACGGCCAGTACCTCAAGTACAACGATGGCGAGACGCTTGACCTGTCACTGAGCTACGGCGCCAGCGGCGAGCGTGTTTCGGTCGCAGCCGGCATCGATTATGTCGACCAGAAGCAGGTCCGCACTGCCAATCGCGAACTGACCCAGTTCCCTAACCCGGGCCAGACCAGCTGCACCGATCCCATCGGTGGCTGTTCGTCGGGCACGCTAGGCGGGCGCATTGCGTTCAACCCGGGCAACCCGTCGCTTCCCGCAGGTGGCAGCGTCACCGTGCGCAGTTTCCCGCTGACCACGCGCGGCGTCTACGACCCGACGCTTGTCGGCGGCGACTTCAAGGCCTTCACCAGCGCCGATCGCTTCAACTTCGCGCCTTTCAACCTGCTGCTGACGCCTTCGGAGCGTTACGGCGCGTGGCTGAGCGCCAAGGCGGAGCTGACCGACACGATCAACCTGCGCACGAGGATGGTCTACAACCGCCGCAACTCGAAGAACCAGGCAGCATTCCTGCCGCTGTTCCTCGGGCCCGATGCGGGTAACGGCAACCTCCTCGACACCGTGTCGATCGACGTGACCAACCCGTACAACCCCTTCGGCATCACGCTCAATTCGGGTGCCGACGGCAATCCGGCGACCTACAGCTTCATTGGCCGTCGACTGGTTGAAAATGGCCAGCGCACCTACACCCAGAAGGTCGACACCTGGACCGTGGCGGCGACGCTCGACGGCCGCCTGGGCGCAAACTTCTATTGGGACGTGAATGCTGTCCTGGGCTGGAACGATGCGCACCAGCTGTTCACGGGCAACGTCAACGCCGCCAAGGTGGCGCAGGCGCTCGGCCCGGTCGCCAACTGCACCGGCGACTGCGTGCCGCTGAACATCTTCGGCGGTGCCGGGTCGATCACGCAGGACATGCTCAACTTCATCTCGTTCGACGAGAGGTCGAAGAGCGACCAGCGTCTGCAGGACTACACGGCGAACCTCTCGGGTGACCTCTTCGAACTGCCGGGCGGCATGGTCGGAATTGCGGTCGGCTACGAGCATCGCCACCAGAGCGGTTCGTTCACCCCCGATCCCATCATCCAGGCCGGGCTTGGTGCCGACATCCCGGCGCAGGCTGCGTCGGGCAGCTACAACACCAACGAGTTCTACGGCGAGTTGCGTGTGCCGCTGCTCAAGGAGACGCCGTTCTTCGAACTGCTCGAACTCGACGGTGCGGTCCGGTACGCGGATTATTCGACCGGGTTCAGCAACACCAGCTTCACCGGAACGCTGCTGTGGAAGCCGGTGCCCGACGTCTTGTTGCGCGGATCCTATGCCGAAGGCTTCAGGGCCCCGGCGCTCGGCGAACTCTTCGGTGCGCAGTCGCGTGCCGACGCGCCGATCGACGATCCCTGCACCAACGTGGCCGGCTCGCCGTGGCAGACCGACACCACTGTGCGCCAGAACTGTATCGCCAACGGGGTACCCTCGGACGGTAGCTACAACGAGCCCAATGGTGGCCAGCTCCCCACTCTGACCGGCGGCAACTCGGCGTTGAATCCCGAAACCTCCGAGACCTGGCTGGTCGGTGCAGTATACAGCCCCGACTGGGCGCGCGGCGGAGCGTTGCAGGACCTGAGCCTCGAGGTGAACTATTACGACATCACCGTCGACGGGGCGATCGCCGCGATCAATCCGCAGGTTACGCTGGCACGTTGCGCATCGCTCGGCGACGCGCTGGCATGCGACAATGTGACGCGTACCGCCAGCGGTCGCATCGCCAGCATCCAGGGCCTGCTGCAGAACATCGGCAAGATCGAGACCAGCGGGTACGATGCCACGTTCAATGCCCGAACCAGCGAAGGTGGTGCCGGAAGCTTCGGCCTCTCGGTCAATGCCAATCTGCTGACCAAGTACAAGGAAACGCTCCCGACCGCAGGCGGATCGGCGACGGTGGACTATCGCGGAACGACCCGCGGCTTCCCCGACCAGTCGTATCCGAAGTTCAAGGCGACGAGCGTCCTCTCCTGGTCGCTTGGCGGCTTCGATGCGGCGTTCACCGGCCGGTACATATCCAAGGTGACCGAAGCAGACGGCAAGGAAATGAACTCGCGGTTCTACACCGACATGCAGCTGGCCTTCACGCCCAGCTTCATGAACGATTCCTTCCGCTTCACGGTCGGCATCCTGAACCTGTTCGACAAGGATCCGCCGGCTTGCTTCAGCTGCACGGGACCGAATTACGACCCGACGACCTACGACATCCCGGGTCGCTTCGGATACGTCCAGCTGAACTACAAGATGTAATGCAAATGGAGGGGCAGGCGGTGCGCTTGCCCCTCTTTTGTTGCCTGCGCCCTGTCTGAATGAGGGCCGGCTACTGGATTGCCCAGCTTGCTCTGACCTCTGGCCCGCGCCCCGTTTCCACTCTGACGCTCACACCAGACTTTGCAAGTTGCTCGCCAATCGGGTTCGCGTCCCGATCAGGGCCCGAGAGTACCACGGTGTTTCCCGTCCGCCGGGCTGCCCAAGCGATCAGGGCCAGGGCCTTTGCGCCATCCTCGTCAGGAGTGCCGTCCTCAAATGTGATGCTGGGAAGCGTGAGCGACGGTGGCCGCAGCAACACCGTCCATCCCGGCACGTCGGACGATACCCGCCGCTCCAGTTCGCGATATCCTCCAAGCGTCAGGCCGGGCAATTGCCTTGCCGTAGCCATGACCCGCCGGTTCTCGCGGTCGATCATCACTTCGTCCCGACCGATTCCAGCGACGAGTGCCATGCGATCGCCAAGGCCGCTAATCTGCCGCTCGTTGGCCTCTGCCTGCTCTTTGGCCCGGGCCTGCGCCAGGGCGGCTTGCTCCGCAGCGCCCGGGTCGGTGCCGACACGGTACTGGTCGATATTCACCGCAACCGGGGTGCCGAGCCGTTCTTCCAGACGCTTGGCGATCTCGGTATTCGCATTGGTGCGGAATTCGGGAGTGAAGACGCTGGCGGTCACGTTGACCGGGTCGGTGTCCCAGCTCACGACGGGCTGGTCCACCCGCGCTTTCGCGCCGAACGCTGCCTTTACCTCCTGGTTGACCACGCGCTGGCCGTTGGCCTCCCAGGCGATTGTCCGCAGGGAAAAACCGAGCGGGATTGCGAGTGCGATGAACACGGCCACGATGGCCAGCGACTGTACGCGGCTCTGACGTTCCGAAAGGCCCGAACGATAGCCATAGAATCGCGCCATGACGGCCGCCGTCAGGGCGATGGTGACGAAATTGGTGACGAACAATCCGAGTGCCCCGAAGAACACCGTCCAGTTCAGCGTCGCGAGGCCGAAGCCGACCACGGCCAGCGGCGGCATCAAGGCGGTTGCGATTGCCACCCCAACGATGGTGCCTTCGCGCCCGCGAATGACGGCGTAGCCGCCGGCAAGAGCGGAAAAGAGCGCAACCAGCAGGTCGAACAAATTGGGCCGTGTCCGCGCGGCAATCTCGCTGGTTACCGTCTGCAGGGGCGAAGATACGACGATGAGCGCGCAGAACAGGACGGCAAGTCCACAACCGACAGCCAGAGCCCTGGCGCAGCGACGCAACCACTGGGCATCGCCGGTCGCGAGGGCGAAGCCCGTGCCGATGATCGGATTCATCAGCGGCGACAAGAGCATGGCGCCGATGACCACCGCCGGTGAGGAAAGCAGCAGGCCGAGGATGGCGATGCCTGCCGACATCGCGATCATGAAGACATAGCGTGTCGTCAGCAGGGATTCGTCCCTGACGCGGGCGATGGTTTCGGCGTGGTTGGTCTGGCCCACCACTTCCTCTTGCCACCAGCTGCGCATTTCCGCGAAGGCGCGGAGGATCGTGTACTTGCTGATCGGCCCGCGTTTCGGACTGTCGTTTCCAGCCGCCGCTGCAACGTCGGTCATGCCCACCCCCTCATTTTCTAGGTCTGGCCGGATGCTAGATCGGATTGCCGTCGCGGTCGCGGAATATCTCGCGTCGCCCGACGTGGTTCGCGGGCCCGACAAGGCCGTCGCCCTCCATCCGCTCGATCCACTTGGCCGCCGTGTTGTAGCCTACCCCCATCTGGCGCTGGAGCCATGAGCCAGAGGCCTTCTGGTTTTCGAACACGATCTGGCAGGCCTGGCGGTATTTGCGTTCTTCCGGATTGTCGGAGGCGGTGAACTCGTCCTCGAAGCTGAAGCCGAAGCCTTCTTCCGGCTCCTCGGTGACCGCATCGACATAATCGGGCTTGCCCTGCGCGCGCCAGTGGTCGGCGACCTTCTCGACCTCTTCATCGGATACGAACGGCCCGTGGACGCGGATCATGGCGCCGGTGTTGGGCTTGTAGAGCATGTCCCCCTTGCCCAACAGCTGTTCGGCGCCCTGTTCGCCAAGGATGGTGCGGCTGTCGATACGGCTCGTCACCTTGAAACTGATGCGGGTCGGCAGGTTCGCCTTGATGACGCCGGTAATAACGTCGACGGAGGGACGCTGCGTTGCCATGATCAGGTGGATCCCCGCAGCACGCGACTTCTGTGACAGGCGCTGGATCAACACTTCGATTTCCTTGCCGACGGTGACCATGAGGTCGGCAAGCTCGTCGACGATGAGCACGATCAGCGGCAGCGGTTCGTAATCGAGCTGCTCTTCCTCGTAGATCTCCTCGCCCGTCTCGGGGTCGAAGCCGGTCTGGACGCGGCGGCCCAGCGGCTTGCCCTTGGCGATGGCGGTTTTGATCTTCTCGTTGAAGCCGGCGATGTTGCGCGAGTTGACGCTGCTCATCATGCGATAGCGGCGCTCCATCTCCTCGACCGCCCACTTCAAGGCGCGCACCGACTTCGCGGGTTCGGTCACCACCGGGCTCAGCAGGTGGGGAATGTCGTCGTAGGTCTTGAGCTCAAGCACCTTGGGATCGATCAGGATCAGGCGGCACTCTTCGGGCGTAAAGCGATAGAGCAGCGATAGCAGTATGGTGTTCAAGCCGACCGACTTGCCCGACCCGGTAGTACCCGCGACGAGAAGGTGGGGCATGGCGGCGAGGTCGGCGACGATCGGCTCCCCTGCGATGTCCTTGCCCAGGATCATCGGCAGGCTGCCCTTGCTGTCGACGAAGGCGGCGCTGGCGGCGAGCTGCTTGTAACTGACCATCTGGCGATCGGCATTGGGCAGTTCAATGCCGATCACGGTCTTGCCCGGAATCGGCGAGACGCGGGCCGAGATCGCACTCATGTTGCGGGCGATATCCTCGGCCAGGCCGACCACGCGACTGGCCTTGATGCCGGGGGCAGGCTCCAGCTCGTACATGGTGACCACCGGGCCGGCCCGTACAGCAGTGATCTCGCCCTTTACGTTGAAGTCGTCGAGCACGTTTTCGAGCAGGCGGGCGTTGCGCTCCAGCGCCATCTTGTCGAGCTTGGGCGCGGAATTTTCCGGCATGTCGTCCAGCAGG
This sequence comes from Qipengyuania sp. RANM35, assembly GCF_041021145.2. NCBI lineage: Bacteria > Pseudomonadati > Pseudomonadota > Alphaproteobacteria > Sphingomonadales > Erythrobacteraceae > Qipengyuania > Qipengyuania sp. RANM35. Next base: position 2,764,366 of record NZ_CM196433.1, read on the forward strand.
TCGAGGCTGGGCAGCTGGAAATTGGCGAACATGTCGCGCTGCTTGGCCTTGGCCGGACGCGGGCTGGCGGGGGCGGGGGCCGGGTCGGCAATTTCGGGGGCGCGGCGGGCCGTGACGGGGGCGTCCTCGTCATCCTCCTCGTCATCCGAAAGCAGCGCAGGCTTGGCCCGCTTCGCCTTCTTCGGGACCAGAGGCAGGTCGATGTCGGAGATATGCGGGCGCTGCTTGACGAAGTCGGGCAGCGTCAGGAACTGGACCCAGTCGATCGCGAAGACGCGGGTAACGAGGGCGATTCCCCCTCCCAGAGCGACCAGCGCAAGCGCAAGGACGACCCAGCCAGAGGCCGCTTCGCCGAAGCGGTCGCCGACCGCCTCGATGCCAAGCGCGCCCAATTGCCCGAACAGTCCGCCGAGACCTGCAGGCAGGCTGCCGGTCGCCGCGTCGAAGACGAGAGCGAGGATCGTGCCGAGCAGGACCATGGCCGCAAGGAGCATGGCGAAAGGCCCCCACCAGCGGCCCGGCGTTTCTTCCTCGTCCTCGTGCTCTACGCCGGTCCACAGGCGGCGGGCGGAAATGTACAGCAGCGGCAGCAGCAATATGGCGGGCAGGCCGAAATAGTTGAGGACGCGCTCTGCCCCCCAAGCGCCACTCGCACCCATCCAGTTGCGGATGTCGGTACCGGCGGCCGCAGTGGAAGGGCTGGGGTCGGTCTGCGTGTAGCTTGCCATCGCCAGCGCGAGGAAAAGCAGCAGGGCGAACAGCAGCCCCGCGCCTGCCATGTGTGTGGCACGGCGAAAGCTGCGGCGGAATGCCGCCCGCCAATCGGGTCCTGCGCCTGCGCGCGAAGCCATGAAATTTCCCCTGATCCGTCGAGAACGGCCATTATGAATCCTCGGCGAGTCCGAGGTCAAGGAAACTTCGATCAACCGAGTCCGTCGATCGCTCCCCAACGCGGCCAGTCGAGTTCGCGCGCCCTTTCGTGGGTCATCCCGCCAAGGGCGATGACCGGTACGGGCGACTGCTGTGCGAGGACGTGAAAGCCGTGCACCCCGAGCGTGTGCGCGCCCGGATGCGAGGCGGTCGGGAACACCGGCGAAAGGAAGATGCCGTCAGCCTTGTCTTCGACGGCAGCCTGGAGCTCTTCGCCATCGTGCGCAGTGATTAGCCGCAAGCCGGTCCCGCGATGACCCGCGGGGCCATAGCTGCCGTCCGCACCCCAGTCTTCATTTCCTGCGAAGACAACGACGTGGTGACCCTGTCGGGCGATCGTGGCCAGTTCGTCGAACCTCGCACGCCGGACGTCTGGCGCAAGGTGATAATGGCGAAAGACGAAGCCCGAGCCCGTAGGCAGCTTGCTCAGGGCCTCCTCGAGAACCGCATCGTTGCGCGCATCGGATAGCAACCAAAGCAGGGGGAGGGACTGGCGCGCAGGCATCGACACGCTATAGCGCGGCGCCATGGAAATTGCAGATACTCCTCTTGCGACAGTTCGCGCCAATATCGCTGCCGCCTGCAAGATCGCGCGGCGCGATCCGGGCGAGGTGACGCTTATCGCGGTAAGCAAGACGCACCCGGCCGAAGCGATCATGCCGCTGCTGGAGGAAGGCCAGCGCCACTTTGGAGAGAACCGCGTTCAGGAAGCACAGGCCAAGTGGCCGGAACTGAAGGAACGATTTCCGGCCACGCAACTCCATCTCATCGGTCAATTGCAGTCGAACAAGGCGGAAGATGCCGTCCAGCTGTTCGACTGCATCCATTCGCTCGACCGCCCGAGCCTTGTGACCGCGCTGGCCAAGGCCTTCGATAAGCACGGGAAGCAGGTCCCCTGCTTCATCCAGGTCGATGTCGGCGAGGAGCCGCAGAAGGGCGGCTGCCCGGTGAAGGATTTGCCGGCCCTGCTCGATCAGGCGCGTGATGCCGGTATTCCGGTAGTTGGCCTCATGTGCATCCCGCCCTTCGATTTCGAGCCCGTGCCCTTCTTTGCCTTTCTCGACAAACTGGCCCGCGACCACGGGCTGGAAGGCCGCAGCATGGGAATGAGCGGGGATTACGAAACCGCCATCAAACTTGGGGCGACGCATGTTCGCGTAGGCACCGCGCTTTTCGGAGCCCGGGACTGAGCCTGCAACGCTAGGCGTTTTCGAGCTTTTCCTGCATCTCGTCGCTCGCGACTTCGATCAGCCGCGCCTCGATCCGGTTCATTCGTTCGCCCGCGTCCAGCTTACCGCCGGTCAGGTCGGTGACGTAGAACGTGTCTGCTGCCCGCTCGCCGTAGTTGGTAATGTGCGCCGAATGGACCACAAGGCGACTCTCGAACAGTGCGCGGGCGAGCCGGTTGAGCAGAGCCGGGCGATCGCGCGCGTTGACTTCGATGACCGTGAAACGGTTGGATGCCTTGTTGTCGAACAGTACCTGCGGCGACACGTCGAAGGCCTTTGACCGGCTGTGCGGCAGGGGCCGCTGCGCAAGCCGGGGGGCGAGGTCGACCCGGTTGGCCAGCGCATCGGCAATGCTCTTTTCCAGCCGGTCGAGTTGCGCCTTCTCGGCAAAGGGATTGCCGTGCGGATCTTGGACGAGAAAGTTGTCCAGCGCCCAGCCCTGCCGCGTCGTGTGGATGCGCGCGTCGATGATGTTTCCGCCGGCTAGGTGGATGCCGCCCGCGATGCGATAGAACAGGCCGGGATGGTCGGCCGCAATAACCGTGACCAATGTGGCGCCGCGCGCCTCGTAGAATTCGCAATGGACCGACAGGTCGTGCTTGGCCGCGCGCGCCTCGGCATAATGGACGAGGTTCAAGGCGATGATGTCGACCGGCTCGGCGATCCAGTAGGCATCGCCCAGCGTCCTGGCGAGCTTGTCGACCAGACCGGCCTTGTCACCGAGAAGCTCGGCGACCTGCTGTTGCTTCGCGGTCACCCGCTGTTCGCGGCCATGGCGCATGTGGCCGAGGCGCAGGCGCTCCTGCGAGACGTCGTATAGCTCGCCGAGCAATTGCCCCTTCCAGCTGTTCCACGTGCCCGGACCGACTGCGCGGATATCGACGGCGGTCAGGATCGCGAGATGGCGTAGGCGCTCGGCACTCTGCACCTGCGCGACGAAATCCTCAATCGTCTTGGGGTCGGTCAGGTCGCGTTTTTGCGCGGTGTGGCTCATCAACAGGTGGTTGAGCACCAGCCACGAGACGATGTCCGTCTCGCTCTCGGTGAGGCCAAAACGCGGGCACAGCTCCTTGGCGACTTCCGCCCCGAGGATCGAATGGTCGCCGTTACGGCCCTTCGCGATGTCGTGGAGCAGCGCCGCGACATAGGCGACGCGGCGCGAATTGACCTTGTGGATCAGCCGGCTGGCGCGCGGATGGTCGGCGGTTAGCTCGCCCTTCTCGATCTTGTTGAGCAGGCCGATCGCGCGGATGGTGTGCTCGTCCACCGTGTAGTGGTGGTACATGTCGAACTGCATCTGCGCGTTGACCTTGCCGAAATCGGGCACGAACTTCCCGAAAACTCCGGTCTCGTTCATCCAGCGCAGGACCATTTCGGGGTCATTGCGGCCGGTCAGCAGGTCGAGGAACAGGGCATTGGCGCGTGCGTCCTTGCGCACCGCGTTGTCAATGAGACCGCTGTCGCGCGTTGCCTGGCGCATGGTTTCGGGATGGACCTCGAGCTCCTCCGCCTCGGCCAGCTGGAAAACTTCGATGAGGCGCACCGGGTCCTTGCGGAACCAGTCATCCGACGGCGCGGCGATCTTGCCGCCGAAGATGCGATAGCCCTTCAACGTGCGGGCTTTCTGTTTCCAGCCGGCGAAGAACCCCGACCGCGCGCTCTTGGCCGCGAATTGCTCGTCGATATGCGCAAGGAAGACGCCAGTGAGCGAGCCCACGCGCCGGGCGTGGAGGAAATAGAGCTGCATGAAGCGCTCGACCGAGCTCTTGCCCGGCCGGTCGGCGAATTTCATTCGCTCGGCGATGCGACGTTGCATGTCGAATGTCAGGCGGTCCTCGGCCCGCCCGGTCAGCACATGCAGATGGCACCGAACGGCGAGCAGGAAGTTCTCTGCCCGGCGAAAACTGCGATATTCTGCGGGGGTGAAAAGACCGACATCGACCAGTTCCGATGCAGAGCGCACCCTGTGGATGAACTTGCCGATCCAGTAGAGCGTGTGAAGGTCGCGAAGGCCGCCCTTGCCGTCCTTCACATTGGGTTCGACGACATAGCGGCTGTCGCCCATGCGCTTGTGCCGGGCATTGCGCTCGGCCAGCTTGTCGGTGACGAAATTGCGCTCGTTCCCGCGCACGACTTCGGCATCGAACCGGCGCGAGCCTTCATCGAACAATTCCTGGTCGCCCCAGACATAGCGGCTTTCAAGCATGGCGGTGCGGATCGTGAGGTCTTCCTTCGACATCCGCAGCGCCTCGTCCACCGTGCGGGTCGAGTGGCCGACCTTCAGGCCGAGGTCCCACATCATGTAGAGCATCGCCTCGACCACCTGCTCGCACCACGGCGTGCGCTTGCCGCCGACGAGGAAAGCGATGTCGACATCCGACTGCGGCGCCATTTCGGCTCGCCCGTAACCACCCACCGCCATGATCGCGAGCCGTTCCGCCTGCGAGCGGTTGGCCGTGGCGTAGAGGTGGGTGATCGCGTGATCGTGGATGATCCGCACCAGCTGGTCGATCAGGAAGGCATGCCCGCCCGCGCATTCATGCCCGGCACTGGGCTTTTCCTCGAGCCGGCGGGCAAGCTCAGCACGGCCGTCCTCGAGCGCCTGCTTGAGCAGGGCGACGATCTTCGGGCGGGCCTTGTCGCCGTGCTCCCCGACCAGCGCGGCGAGACGGTCGGCGATATCGCGCCGGTCGATGATCGCGCGTTGGGCGGGGATGCGGACGCGGTTCAAGCGGCGAGGTGCTCCTTGGCGAAGGTCGCCTTGACCGTGCGCTTGTCGACCTTCTGCGTGCCGAGGCGCGGGAGCTGTTCCTCGCTCTGCCACATCAGCGCCGGGATCTTGAACGGTGCGATGTGTTCGCGCAGGAATGCCTGCAGGTCCTCGATCGACAAGGTCGTGCCCGGGTGGACGTAGTAGACCGCCGCGGGCACTTCGCCGAACCGTTCGTCGGGTACGCCGAAGACGCTGCATTCGGCGACGTCGGGATGGGCGTAGATCGCTTCCTCGACCTCGATGCAGGCGATGTTCTCGCCGCCGCGGATGATGATGTCTTTCTTGCGATCGACGATGAAGAGATATTCGTCCTCGTCGAGATAGCCGAGGTCACCGGTGCGGAAATAACCGTCGTCGGTGTAGGCCGCGGCGGTCGCTTCCTCGTTCTTCCAGTAGCCGAGGAAATTGCACAGCGAACGCATCGATACCTCGCCCACCTGTCCGCGCGGCAAGGGTTTGCCGTCGTCGTCGAGGATGGCAAGGTCGACCAGCGGCTTCGAAGGCATCCCGGTCGAACCGGGCTTGGCGAGGTAGTTCTCGTTCAAATTGCCACAACCCACGCCATTGGTTTCGGTGAGGCCATAGCCGAGCAGCGGGAAGCCTTCGGGGAAGGCCTCGCGGATGCGCTCGACATGCTCGACAGGACGCGGTGCGCCACCGGCGGCGAAGCTCTTGCACTGCGACAGATCGTACTTGTCGCGGTCGGGATGGGTTGCAAGTTCGTAGCTCATCAGCGGAACGCCGACGAAGTAAGTGACCTTTTCCTCGTCGAGCAGGCGCAGCGCCTCGCCCGCATCCCACTTGGGCATCAGCACCAGCTTGCGACCCATGGCGAGCGACTGGAGGAAGACCGGGACCTCACCGGTTACGTGGAACAGCGGAACGGTGACCAGTGCACTCGGCTGCACGGTGGGCGCTTCGCCGCGCTCGGTCATCAGGCCGAGGATCATCGCGGTCTGGCAGACGTAGTTCATCACGCCCGACACGACGCCGAGGTGGTCCGAATAGGCGCCCTTAGGGTGTCCGGTCGAACCCGAGGTGTAGAGAATGGTGGCCAGATCGCGCGGTCCGAGCTCGCCGAGCATCTGCGTGGCGGTATCGCCCTCTGCCCAGATCGGCGCGAGGCCCGTTGCCGGATCCCCGTGGTCGAAGATGACGACCTTGGCACTGTGCGAGATGCCATCGAGGCGCGCGGCGCGCTGCGGGTCGGCGAGCACTAGCGAGCATTCGCACAGGTCGATACCGTATGCGAGTTCTTCACCTGTCCACCAGCCATTGAGCAGGGTCGCGCAACCGCCGGCCATCAGCGTGCCCATGTAGGCAAGGATCCAATTGACCGAATTGCGTGCGGCGATGCCGACCCTGTCGCCCTTCTTCAAGCCGTGGATCGTCGCCAGTCCGTGCGCGACGTGCCGCGCGGCGGCATAGACCTCGCCGAAGGTCATGCGCATGTCGCCGTCGACGAGGAAGACCGTGTCCTTATGCTCGTTGCAGAAGTGCGCGAAGTAATGCGCCAGGCTTGGCGGGGCGTTCTTGAAGCCCGGCATCATCACGCCGCGGCGTTCCACGTCGACCAGTTCGAACATCTGTCCGGGTGCGGTCACGTTGGCGGTAAAACGATGGATGTCCTTGTCGAGTTGTGTCGGCATCGGTCCTCTCGGTTCCTCTCCAAATCCGGCGCGCGGCTTCGTTTCGAAGCCCGCGTTTGTACTGCGGCTCGACGCAGGCTTTCCCCAAATGCCCTGCTATGCCAAAAGCCGCCTCCGATGGGTCGCCGGGCGCGGCTGTGAATCAGTCTCTAAAAGGATACGCACTTGCTGTCACTACTCGCCGCGAGCGGCGCTTCGGATCCGATCTACTGGCAGGATCTCGGCCTCAGGCCCTATCTCTTCCAGATCGGCGGTTTCCAGCTGCGCTACTATTCGCTCGCCTACCTGTTCGGCATCCTGTTCGCCTATTGGCACCTGTCGAAGATGATCAAGGCGCCTGGCAGCCCGATGGCGCAGCGCCACGCCGACGACCTGTTCTTCTACTGTACGCTCGGAGTCATTCTCGGCGGGCGGCTTGGTTATGCTGCGTTCTACAAGCCCGAGCTCTTCGCCAGCACCGACCTGTTCAAGCTGTGGGAAGGCGGCATGAGCTTCCATGGCGGCGTAATCGGCGTGCTTGTGGCGATCACCTGGGTCGCATGGCGCGGCGGCCTCAACTGGCTGCGCATCTGCGATTACATCTCGGTCAACGTGCCGCTCGCCTACATGCTCGGGCGCATCGCGAACTTCATCAATGGCGAACTTTACGGCCGCCCGGTCGAAGGCGATTTCCCGCTGGCGATGATCTTCCCGACCGATCCGCAGCAGCTGCCGCGGCATCCGAGCCAGCTGTACCAGGCCGGTTTCGAGGGCTTGATGCTGGGCATCCTGATGCTCGCTCTCTTCTGGAAGACCCGCTCGCGCTATCGCCCGGGTTTTCTCGTCGGCGTGTTCACCATCGGCATGGGTCTTGGACGTTTCCTCGTCGAGTATTTCCGCGAGCCCGACGCATACCTTGCCTATGTCGTGGTCCAGACCGGCCTCTCGCGCGGCCAGTGGCTCAGCCTGCCCATGGTCGCTGTCGGCATTATCGTGATGGCCTATTCGATGATGCGACCGGCAATCGGTAGCGCCAACGGAGCGAAGCCGCAGTCCGCATGAGCGAGGATGCCCCCGCCGACCTCGGCGAGAGCTTCCGCCGCCTGATCCGCAGCCACGGGCCGATGCCCGTGGCGCGCTACATGGGCGAGAGCAATGCGCGCTACTACGCCGGGCGGGACCCCCTGGGCGCCGCCGGCGACTTCACCACCGCGCCCGAAATCAGCCAGATGTTCGGCGAGATGGTCGGGCTGTGGCTCGCGGACATCTGGGTACGGGCGGGGCGCCCTGCCGATGCAATCTATGTCGAACTCGGGCCGGGGAGGGGAACGCTGGCGAAGGATGCGCTGAGAGCCATGGCGAGCCAGGGCCTGCGTCCCGAGGTGCACCTCGTCGAAGGCTCGCCCGCCTTGCGCCAGATCCAGTCGGGCGCGCTCGGAGGGGCGATATTCCATGACTCGCTCGACACCTTGCCCGACGACCGCCCGATCCTGCTGGCAGCCAATGAGTTTCTCGACGCCCTGCCCGTGCGACAGCTGGTGATGACCGAAAAAGGCTGGCGCGAGCGGATGGTGGCGCTGGATGACGCCGAAGGGTTCGTGTTTGCCGCCGGACCAAGCCCGATGGACGATGCCGTTCCTCAGGACAGGCGCGCCGCCGAACCGGGCACGGTGATCGAGACCTGCCCGGGTGCTGCTGCTCTCGTGGAGGCACTATGCGAGCGGATCGAGCGGCAGGGCGGCGCGGTGATATTCTTCGACTACGGCTATCTCGCCCCGCAGAATGGATCGAGCCTGCAGGCCATCCGTGCGCACGAGAAGGTTGGCGTCTTCGATGCCCCCGGAGACATGGACCTGACTGCCCTCGTAGATTTCGCCTCGCTGGTGGAATTGGCCCGCCGCAGCGGCGTCGCCACCGCCACGGCGGAACAGGGAGCGTGGCTCACCGCAATGGGCATCGGCATCCGCGCGCAGGCATTGGCAAACCGCAGCCCCGAGCGTTCGAAGGATATTCAGGAAGCTCACGACAGATTGGTCGGAGCCGCGGCCATGGGTGAATTGTTCAAGGTCATGGCGATGACTGCCCGCGACTGGCCGCGCGGGGCCGGTTTCGACGAAGGCCCAAGGAGGAAGCCGCCCGAATGAAACGCCTGCTCGCGCTCGCCGCCCTGCTTGTTGCCCAGCCGCTGCTGGCCGCCGAACCCGTCTCAGGTCGCTGGGTGACTGCGGAAAAGGATGCGGTCATTTCGATCGGGCCCTGCGGCAAGCAGGTTTGCGGGACAATCGCCAAGTTCCTCGTGCCGCCACCGCAGGGCCTCGACCAGCGCGACGTCAACAATCGCGATGCCGCGAAGCGCAGCCGCAAGCTGCTTGGGATGGCCATCCTCACCGGCTTCTCCGAAGATGGCGACCAGTGGCGCGGGCAGATCTACGATCCCAAGAGCGGCAAGACCTATCGCTCGATCATCAAGCGCAAGGGAGCGAATGTGCTCGAGGTGAAGGGCTGTATCGGACCCTTCTGCCAGACGCAGGTGTGGCGCCGGTCGAGCTAGAGCCCGGCGCGCTTTGCCAGGCGCCGTGCTGCTTCGTCGAAGGTAAGCTTGTTCTCTTCGCGATCGACCGAGAAATTCGCCTCGCGCATGGCCTCCACTGAAATGGAGCCGACCAGCGGGCGAAGCGCTGCAACCAGTCCTGCGTTCGCGCCGGTCTCCGGGCTCAGCAGGATGATGGCATCGTAGTTCGGAAAGGCGCGCTTCGGGTCGGCGAGGATGACGAGCCTGTCCGCCGCAATCCGCCCGTCGCTGGTATAGGCGCCGATCACGTCCGCCTCGCCAGACTTGAGCGCATTGTACATGAAAGTGGGCGAGAAATTGCGCTGCTCCCGAAAGCGCAGGCCGTAGGCATCGCGGACGGCGCGCCATTCGGGCCGTTCGAAGAATTCGGGATCGCCGCCGACGGTCAGTTGCGGCGCCACTCGCGCCAGATCTTCGATGGTCTCGATTGCAGATGACTGCGCGCGGGCCTCAGTGACCGCAAGCCCGTAGGCGTTCTCGAAACCCAGTCTTCCGAGCACCACCGCGCCGCTTGTACGGGTTTCCCAATCGGTGATTTCCGAAATCATCGCATCCCGGTCGGGATTGTCCGTCCTCTCCATCTGGTTGGTCCAGATGGTCCCTGTGTAGTCGACGAGGATATCGATGGCTCCGGTCGTGACGGCCTTGTGCGCCACCGCCGACCCCAGACCGTCGCGATAGTCCACCGCATAGCCTTCCGCTTCGAGCCGCTGGCCGATGAGGCGTGCGAGGATGTATTGCTCTGAGAAGCCCTTTGCACCGATCACCACGCGCCGCTCTTCGCCGCCGCCGAATTGCGCCGCCAGTGCCGCAGCGACGCCGAGTGCGACAGCGGCAATGCCGCCCCAGGTGAGTGCGCGTCGCCGCGTTTTCAGGCCCGTCTCGATGGTCCCCAGCAGTGCGTCCGCGACCATAGCCAGGCCAGCGCTGGCAATGCAGCCGGCCAACACCAACGCCCAGTTCTGCGTCTGCAGCCCGGCAAATATCGGATCGCCGAGACTCTTCTGACCGATGGTCGTGGCAAGCGTTGCCGCGCCGATGGTCCAGACCGCGGCCGTGCGGATTCCCGCCATGACATAGGGGGCGGCCAGCGGAGCCTCGACGAGCCGTAGACGCTGCCACGCGCTCATGCCTACGCCATGTGCTGCTTCGACAACACCGGGATCGAGATTGGCCTGCGCAGTAACCGCATTGCGCAATATCGGCAGGACCGCATAGAGCGCGAGGGCGAGCAGGGCGGGGAGGAAGCCGAGCGTGGGCAGTCCTTCGCCGAAGACCGCGCGCAGGCTCAGCAGGATGGGGAAGAACAGGGCGAGTAGCGCAAGCGCGGGAATGGTCTGGACAAGGCTGGCAAAACCCAGTGTCGCACGTGCAACGGTCTGCGACCGGCTCGCCCAGATCGCCAGCGGCAGTGCCACGATTATGCCAAGCGCCAGAGCCGCAGCCGAAAGCAGGACATGCGCTGCCAGCTTGTCGCCGAGGTCCAGGAGGTCAGTCCAGATTTCGTTCACCGGGCCAGCTCCGCCAGACGGTCCGCCTGCGCGCGAGGAACAGCGACCAGGCCTTGGGCGATCGCTCCACCTGCACCTGCAAGCAGGGCCTTGGGCGTCTCGTCGGCGACAATTCGCCCTCCGTCCATCACCAGGACCCGGTCTGCCAGCAGTAGCGCCTCGGCCATGTCATGGGTGACCATTACCGTGGTAAGGCCGAGTTCGCTGTGCAGCTTGCGCACCGCCTCGCCCAAAGCGTCGCGGGTGATCGGGTCGAGCGCACCGAAAGGTTCGTCCATCAACAACAGGTGCGGTTCGCCCGCGAGCGCCCGTGCCACGCCCACACGCTGGCGTTGCCCGCCCGATAGCTCGTCGGGCACGCGCGTTGCCATTGCTCCTTCCAGCTCTACCAGTTCGAGCAGGTGTCCGATGCGCTCTGGCGAGATTTTCTCGCCCGCGAGTCTCGGGCCGATGGCGATGTTTTCCGCCACGGTCATGTGCGGGAAGAGGCCGATCGACTGGAACACGTAACCGACCCTGCGACGCAGTGCCGGGAGGGGCAGCTCGGCTACATCTTCGCCTTCGAACAGAACGTTCCCCGCATCGGGTTCGATCAGGCGGTTGACCGTCTTGAGCAATGTCGACTTGCCGGAACCGGAGGCGCCAACCAGCGCCACGAACTCGCCCGCACGGATCGAGAGCGTGACGCCATCGACGGCATCGACATGGCTGAAGCGCTTGCGGACGTCACAAAATTCGAGCGCGGGTTTCGCAGTTGGCGTCACGCTGCCTTGTCGTCCCCGCTATCCGCCGGCGCGACATAATCAACCCGCTCCAGTTCGATCTGGCGGCCCTTTTCGTCGCTCGCGTCCATGGTGTCTCCATGCATCCGGTCGGGCTTCCAGCAGGTCTCGGCGCCATTCTCGTCTTCGGGATTGAAGCACAACAGCCCGCCGCCGCTGGCGTCGAAGCGCCACGTTCCGGACTGCCAGGGATCGCCGTTCCGGACGTCGCGATAACTTCCGTCGCTGTCGAGGTAGGTGGTGAAGCGCGCCCCGTCGTCAGACGTCGCGCGCCAGGCGGTTGCGGCAAAAACCTCTGGTACAGGCGATCCTGTCGGGGAGGCATCGGTGCTGGCGTTCTCGCTCATGCCGGTCGCATCGGCAGTGTCGGCTTCGGGAGCACAACCCGCTACCAGCATCGCCAACCCGACATGCGCCGCTGCCCAGATCATCGCCTTCATTTACGCTCTCCCATGATGCCACCATAGCAGGGGGGAGCCCGCTGGCGACCCCGATGTGGCTCAGCCGGTTATCGAGACGGCAGGGAAATCGATTTCAACAAGCATCCCGTCATCGGTAAACCGGCGTTCGAAACGTCCTTGCAACTGGCTTTCGATCGCCATGCGCAGAAGACGCGAGCCGAAGCCCTCGCGGTCCTGAACCTGGTCTGCTTCGACCGGGCTACCGGTTTCGGACCATATGACATGGATTCTACCCCCCTCCTCCGTGGAGGAGGCAATCGTCACCTGCACGCGACCCTTGCCATTCGACAGCGCGCCGTACTTTGCCGAATTGGTCGCAAGCTCATGGAAGATGAGCGCCAGAGGTGTCGCTGCCCTTGCGCCGATCGCGACATCGTCACCGGCGATTTCCACGCGGTCGCTGCCGTCGTGATAGGGCGCGAGCAGGTCGCCCAGCAGGCCCTTGAGGCAATCACTGCTACGGCCCTCGAGCGGGCGGACATAGTCATGTGCCGTGCCGAGGGAGCGGACCGCCGCACTCAGCTCGCTGGCGAATTCGGCGACTTCATGACGTCCGCGCGACCTGATCGCTATAAGCCCCGAAATGACCGCAAAGATGTTCTTGATGCGGTGCGACAGCTCGTTGGCGAGCAGGTCGTTGGCTTCACGCTGGCGGTGTTCGCGGTCGATGTCGATGAGTGTCCCGACCCATCGCCGCTCACCCTGCGGGGTCTCGATGGGAACGACGCGTGACAGCGACCAGCGCCATTCGCCATTTGCCTGCTTGAGCCTGACCTCGTCTTCGAACGGCTCGCCACGCGATGCCGAATCCTGAAAGGCGGGGGCGCTGCGGGCGAAGTCTTCCGGGTGGATGCTTGCGCTCCACTCGGCCACGGTCTTCGGAGCCGGTGCACCGGTGAGTTCCATCCAGCGGGCGTTGAAATAGTCGAAATTCAGCCCCTCATCAGCCGACCAGGCGATGCCGGGGAAGGAATCGAGCACCTGCTGGATGCGCTGCTGGGCAGCTTCCTGCTCGATGGAACGCTCTTCAGACTGTCGTTGCGAGGCGAGGCGCCGCATGACGGCCAGCCCGAGAGTTTCCAGCGTCTGGCGCTGTAGGTCGGACAGTCCCTCGGGACGAGGCACGGTGTCGATCACGCACAGTGCACCCAGTGGCGCACCCTCGGCAGAAATCAGGGGCTGACCTGCGTAGAAGCGGATACCGAGTTCTCCGGTCACCAGCGGATTTTCGGAGAAGCGCGGGTCACGCGTCGTATCGGTAACAACCATGGCGGAATCGCCGAGCATGGCATGGGCACAGAAGCTGGTCGGGCGCGGGGTTTCCTCATCGGCCACACCGAGCCGAGCGAGGAAGACTTGCCGCTCACTCTCCACCATGGTCACCATGGCCATGGGGGTCTGACAAATCTCCGCGGCCAGGGCTGCAATTCCCTTCAGCTCTGCGTCATCGACAAGCGCACCCGTGCCATGAGCAGCCAGCACCATAAGGCGTTGGTCTTCTCCACAATACGCCTGCGCTGGCTTTTCGCCGCGCGGCCATAAGTCGCTCGCTTTGTGATACATCGGCCCGGACGCGATAGATTAGCCGTTCCCGCACAGTTTGACAAAGAAAATGCGCCCGACCGCACGTTGCTCGCCAAGGACTTAAGGTCGGACTACGCAACTCCACTCATGGTTACCAAGCTTTTAACACTTGCGACGATCCTCTATATTGCCGGGTCATGGAGATGCGTGGGACAGACCTGAAGAAGCGTGGACGACTGCGCATGGGCCAGATCGGCGTCGTGGCGACCCTGCTGCTGGCGACGGGACCAGCCCCTGCTCTCGGGGCGCCTTCGACCATTTCGGTGACCAATCCGCTTATGTTGCGCTTTGGCACTTTTGCGGTGCCCAGTTCAGGTTTCCGCGAGGTTTCGGCGAGCGGGGCGGTAAGCAGCGCAGGGATCTTTGCCCTTAGCAGCGCAGGAACGGGACCTGCCCGCTTCACGGTGCAGTACGACCGAGGCAACAATTCCAAGCGCCGGGTCGATGTGACCATTGATCTCGTGTTCTCGACCCCTTCTGCGTTTGCGCAGGGCGGGCTCACGGCGCGGCTCAGTCGCTACCAGTCGGACATCCCCGGCTATCCCTCGATCGCACCGGGGCAGATCGTTCGCGTCCAGCTGGCCAATTGCCTCCAGCGGGTCTGTTCGATGTCCTTCAACCTGGGTGGAAGGCTCGATGTGGACCGGAGCTTTGGCGGGGGCAATGTCGCAATTCCGATTCCGGTCGATGCCGTACTGGTGTCCGAGCGCTGAGATGCAGGCGCGCTGGCTCCTCGTCCTGGCGGGTCTTGCGGCAGGCAGCCATGGAGTCCCCGCGATTGCCGGCGGAAGTGCCGCGGCAAGCGGGATTGCAAGTGCAACGATCGTCGAGCCGATCGCCCTGCGTTCGATCGACCCGCTCCAATTCGGCGTGATTGCGGCGGCGCGTTCTGGAAGCGGATCGATCACGGTCGATCCGCAGACCGGGGCCAGCACTTTTTCGGGCAGCCTCGCTCCGGCATGCCCGCACAATGCCAGCTGTTTTGCGCGCCCGGCGCAATTTGGAGTGACGGGTGAAGCAGGGCGTCGTTACCGGATCGATGCGCCCCAGGTGGCCAGCGCGGTGCGGCAGGAAGGCGGCTATGCCACCTTGCCGATCAGCGCGATAAGGATTTGGGTCGGATCCGGTTCGGCGCAGGATTCAAGAGGACTGCTGGACGCGAGCGGCAATGACAGTTTTCGAGTCGGTGGAACGCTGTCTGTTCCTGCAGGCACTGAGCCGGGAATTTACCAGGCAGAGCTCGCAGTGGTTGTCTCCTATGATTAAGGCGCTCCTAAGCTTGTGCGTAAAACCACGTAATTGCGGGTTATTTTCCCAGTAAGCCTTTCTTAAAAGCTACGCGGTATCCCTTAGCTCGCACCGGCTGCTGCTGGGCGCCATAGAAAGATACCAGGGGACACCTACATGAAGAAGATCGTTCTGGCGGCAGTCGTCGCTACCGCTGCAACCATCGCTGTCCCGGCCGCTGCGGCGCCGGGCGACACCGCAACCACCACGGGCTCGGCCACCGCAACCATCGTTGCGCCGATCTCGATTTCGCACGACGCTGCCTCGCTGAACTTCGGCGTTCTCGTTTCGCCTTCGGCTGCCAGCCAGGTTACCGTCGTCGGCGCCAACGCGACCGTCACTTCGGGCGATGCAGTCCAGCTCGGCACGGGCGGGTCGGACTCGTTCACCGTTACGGGTGATGCGGGTCGCAGCTTCGCCATCGTGACCGGTGGCAACACCATGGGCGGCATGTCGTTCACCACGACTGCTCCTGCTTCGGGCACCATCGGTGCCGGTGGCTCGACGCAGTTCTCGGTCGGCGGTGTGCTGAACATTCCGGCCAGCCAGGCTGCCGGTGTTTACACCACCACCTACAACGCCACGGTTACCTACAACTAAGTAGCGCCTCGAGTTTAGCCGTCGGGCGGGTCATCCTGACCCGACGGCTTCCTCGTGCCGGAAACGCACCATGCGCACCGCCCTCCACAAGATAGCCAAAGGCCTGATGGCCGGCACGCTGGGGTTGGTGGCGGTTTCGGCGCAAGCGGCGCCCGGGAACACCAAGACTGTTGCCGGAACCGCCAATGTTACCATTGCCCAGCCGGCAAAGATCCAGAAGGTCGACGACCTGCGCTTCGGCGTCATCGTTCGTCCTGCCGGCGCCGGTATGGTAGAGATCGATCCGACCGGTACGATCACAGCCAACATCGATATCAGCGCCTACCCGGGCAATCGTGGCCCTTCGCGCTTCCTGCTGGTTGGCGACAACAATCGCAGGTTCCTCGTCTTCCTGCCCAGTCGCATCGACATCACCAATGGGACTGCGACCATGCGCGTCGACCGGTTCCGCATGAATGCCGTCAACGGTTCGACCCGTTTCGACGCCAACGGCCGCTACAACCTGTATGTGGGCGGACGCCTGAACGTCGGGGCAAACCAGGCAGTTGGACAATACTCGGGGACATTCGACGTCACCGTAGTTTACCAATAAATTAACCATATTAGGGTTATCCCTCAGGTTCGAAGCAACCTCTAGGGAACGGGCAATCCTAACATGACGTCGGGTCCGACCAGAAAACTCCGCAGCCGCGTGGCCGCCGGCACTGCCATCGCGTGCCTCATGGCGATGGGCATCACCTCCTCTTCGGCGCAGCAAGCCGGCGATCTCGGCGCAGCCGTGCCCGTTCCACCTGCGGGCTCTGTCGGGGGCATGGGTGACGTCAACCTCTTCCCCAAGCGCGTCGTCATCAACGGACGGCGCGAAATCGCGACCGTGGGCCTTTACAACAAGACCACCGACGACGGCGAATACGAGATCGCGATCGTCGACATGGCGATGACCCCGCAGGGGCAGCTCGTCCGCTTCGACAACGGTCTCGACGAGGCGACCAAGGCCAAGGTCCGCACTGCCAGCGAGATGCTGCGCTATTCGCCGCGCAGGGTCATCCTGCGGGGTAGTGAATCCCAGCTCGTCCGCATCATGGCGCGCGCGGGCGCGGAAGTGCCCGATGGCGAGTACCGCTCGCACTTCGTCGTCACTTCGGTCCCCGAGGATGCCGGATTCAGCATCGAGCAGGCAGCCGGTGCCCAGCAGCCGGACGGCATCGGTGTGACCATCCGCCCGCGCTTCGGCATCGCCATCCCGGTGTTCGTGCGGGTCGGTACGACCACCCTCGACGTCGGCATTACCGCACCCAGGATCATCACCGAACCTGACGGTTCGCGCGCGGTGTCGTTCACGCTCACGCGTTCGGGCACCCGCTCCGCATTCGGCGATGTCTTCGTTCGGGCACAGGGCTCTTCCAAGCCGATCGCGATCTCCAAGGGTATCGGCGTCTACCCCGAAGTGGATTCGCGCCAGGTCATCGTCCCGATCGATCCTACGACCGACCCGCGCCTGCTGGCCAAGGGAACGCGCCTGACGATCGACTTTGTCGACGATGACTTCTCGCCCGGTAACAAGCTTGCCGAAAGCGCATTCCAGGTCCCGTGAGTAACCGTGTTTTCGTCCGTGGTGCAGGCGTCGCATGCCTCGCCGCGGCCCTTGTCGGCTACTCGCTGGCAACGGACGACAGCGACTACCTGCCGCAACTCCCGGGCGATGGCGACGACGGAGACGAGGGCGCTCCGCAAAAGCCCTTTTTGCGTGCGCCGCTGCCCGAGCCCAGCTTCGGGGCTTCCGCAACACGCCTGCCGACGGCCAATGGTACGTCGACCAGCCTGAAGGCACGTCGCAGCGGTCTGCTCACCTCTGCAAGCAGGGTTCCGGTCGCGGTCGATCCGGCCCGTCCATCCTTCGTCCTGCCGGTCGCTCCTGCGGGCGATGTTGGCGAAGGGCCAGCTCCGGCAAGTCCGCCAGCAGCGGTCGAGAACGTCGCGGCAGCGCCGGACCAACCGGTCGCCGCCGTTGGCACCACTGCATCGCCTGCCGCAACCTCGGGCGAGGTTCCGAGCTTCGCGGATGTCTTCGGCGCTCCCTCCGGCCCCGCAGAGGCGGCTGTACCGAGCGATGTCGCCGAAACCGTCCCGACCGCTGCGCCACTTGCAGCCCCTGCAGTCCGGTCGGAGGAGGTGGTGGCCGAGCCCGTTCTCGAGCCACCGCCGCTCCCTCCGCCAGTCGCGACAGGGGTGACTTCCCCGTCAGCGGAGCAACCAGCAGACCCGATCACCGAGGCGCCCGTCGAGGCGCCTTTCGCGCAAGCTGAGCCCGGCGAAATTCCGCCTGCCGCGACAGTTCCGGACCCAGAGCCTGCGCCGGTGACCGCGCTGCCGGACAACCCGCCTGAAGTTACTGTCCCTGTGGACCCGGTTCCGGCACTTGCCGCAGCTCCCGTCCCTGCTCCTGCTTCCATTGCCGCTGCTGCGTCGGTTCCCGCATCGCCAGCCCCGTCCGCCCGGATTGCCGATGAGGGAATGGTGCCTGCTCCGCTGAGCCCTGCGACGGATAAAACGGACGCCCCCCAAGGCCAAGTTACTGTTGAGAAGACGGTTTCTCCGGAGGTCAGGGCACCACTCGCGCCGATAGCTCCGGCTCAGGCGACATCGCCAGCCAGCACTGCTTCGACGGCATCGGTGGCTCCCGTCGAGCCGGTCGCCGAACTCGTACCGCTGCCGCGCCAGTCCTCGATCCTCGGCATGCCCGGGACCGGCGAGCAGGTTTCCGGCCAGCCGGCCTCGATTGCCGACGATCCGGTCCAGCTCGGCATGGCGTCGAACGCGCCTTTCTCGACCACTGCGGGAACCCCGCTGTTGAGCTACCAGGACGAGCTCATCCTCGAGCTGAAGGTCAATGGCGCGCCTGAAACCGACACGATCATTGCCTATGGCACGCGCGGCGGGCTCTACTTGCCGCTCGGAGCGATCGCGCGCATCCTCGACCTTGCGGTCACGGTTACCGACGAGGGCCGCTACGCTCATGGCTGGGTGCTCAGCGAGGACCGCACGATCACCATCGACCTGCGCGGCGACGAAATCGAGCTGCCGGGCAAGACGATCCGGATCGACAACACTCTTGCCACCGATTTCGATGGCGAGCTCTACCTGCGGATGGACCAGTTCGCGGTCCTTTTCCCGGTCGAGGTCACTGCCGACCTGCGATCGCAGACAGTCCTCCTCAAGACGCTCGAAACCTTTCCCTTCGAGGCCCGCAGGAAGCGCGAGGCCGACCGCGAGAAGCTGGCGGCGCGCGAGGCTTCGACCGACAGTGGCCCGAAATTCGACCGTGTCGAGCAACCCTACCAGGCCTTCTCGATACCTTCGGCCGATGTCGAATTGCGCGCGGTTTCGGACCGCATCTACGGCACCCGGATGGAAGGCGACATCCTGCTGGCGGGTGACCTCGGTTACTTGTCGGCGGATGCCTACCTCAGCGGGGATACCAAGAACGGCCTCGTCGCTTCGCTGTTCAAGGTCGGGCGGATGGACCCCGATGCCGACTTGCTGGGACCGCTGAAGGCCACTGCCTTTTCCCTGGGCGACATCCATTCGACCACCATGGCGCTGGGCCTGCGAAGCGTTTCGGGGCGCGGCCTGACCCTGACCAATGCGCCCTCGCAGGTGTCTTCGGTATTCGACAAGGTCGATATCCGCGGCATCCTGCCCGACGGCTACGAGGTCGAGCTCTACCGCAACGACGTGCTGGTCGGATCCACGCGCGATGCGGTCAATGGGCAGTATGAATTCCTGCGTATCCCGGTCGATTTCGGCCTCAACGTCTTCCGCCTTGTCTTCTTCGGGCCGCAGGGTCAGCGCAGCGAGACGGTGCAGCGGATCAGCGTCGGCGATGGCCGCGTGCCGAAGGGCAAGCTGGTCTACAGCATGGACCTGGCGCAAAAGGACGAAAACCTGTTCGAGGTCCGCCAGCCACGCTTCGTCCCGTCGCGAGACTTCGGATCGTGGCGTGCATCGACACAGCTGGCCTATGGCCTGACCTCGGGCCTGACCGGTATCTTCGGCGGGGCGTGGCTGCAGACGCTCGACCAGGACCGCTGGCTCGCCAATGCGGGTCTGAGGACGAGTATCGCCGGCCTCGCGGTCAAGGCTGATGCGGGTTACGCGGACGGCGGCGCGACGGCTTTCGGCCTCGGCATCGGCGGACGTTTCGGTCGCTCGGCGATCACGGTCAGCCACACCGAATACGGCGGGGAATTCCCCGACGAGACCAAGCTCATCGGCCAGCAGTTCCTGCGCCGCGCGACGGAAGTCGACATCAACACCAGCCTGTCGCTCAACAACGACAGTTTCACGCTCCCGCTCAGCGCCCGCTTCCGCAATTACCTCGATGTCGATGGGCGCAATACGCTGGTGGGAGGGCTGCGGGCATCGAGCCGCCTGGCCGGCCTGCTGGTTTCGAACACGATCGACTATTCGCGGGTTACCGGGCCGGACATCGAGAAGAACGAACAGCTCTACGGCAATTTCGACCTCGCGACGATTTCGCGCGGCTCGACGCGCGCCCGCGTTTCGCTGGGCTACCAGCTGATGCCGTCGACCGATCTCACGAATACCACGCTCGAGATCGATCACGCCATTGATCCGAAGACCTCGATTCGTGGCATTGCGGGCTATGACTTCAATGCCAAGGGTGCGCGCTTCGGAATATCCGGCGTACGCGATTTCGATCGCTTCAGCCTTGCGCTCGATTCCAATTATTCCTTCGTCGACAAGAGCTATTACGTCGGGTTGCGGCTCGGCTTCAGCCTCGGGCGCGACCCGCTGCGCGGACGCATGTTCATGGCAAGGCCGGGTCTGGCAAGTTCCGGCGGCGCGACCGTCCGCGCGTTCCGCGACCTCGATGGCGACGGGACCTTCGGCGTGGGCGACGAAGCCATCGGGGATGTCGATTTCGTCGCCTACAACCAGACCGCGAAGACCGATGACAAGGGCGTGGCAAGGCTCACCGGGCTCGGCATGGGGCGCGCGGTCAGCATCCAGATGGACACGACCACCCTGCCCGATATCGACATGGCTCCGGCAAAGCCCGGCCTCGAAGTCGTGCCGCGGGCGGGCCGAATCCACGCGATCGATTATCCGGTCGTTTCCCTGAGCGAAATCGAGGGCATGGCGCGCTTCGCCGATGTCGCCGGCGAGCGCGGCGTTTCCGGCGTGCGGCTCCAACTGGTCAACGAGAAGGGCGATGTCGTCGCTTATGCCAAGACCGAGGTCGACGGGTATTATTTCTTCGAACGCGTGGTTCCGGGCACGTATCGCCTGCGCATCGACCCAGACCAGCTAGAGCGGTTGCAGCTCTGCCCGCTCAATAGCGAGGCGGTGTTCGTCGGCAATGTGTCCGACGTGATTTCGCGCAACCTGTCGATCGGCACCTGTGCCCCGGCCATTGCCCGTGCCAGCGAATAGCTTTCCCGGCTAGAGCGTGCTGAGCGGCCAGAAGGCCCCGCCTGCCCGTTCTGCCTTGTAGCGCCCCAGGTCGCGCAGCCGCGCCATGAAGGCGGGCTTGAACATCTCGTCCTTCTTGAAGTTCTCGCCAACCTCGCTCGGGAAGGTGTCGTACTGGTCGGCCGTGGTGACGAGGATCTCGCCATAGGGATTGCTCAGGCGGAGCGAGGCGATGGCGCCGATTTCGCTTTCGTTGACCAGCAGGTCGTAGCCGCGCTGGCCGTTCTCGAGCGGACCCGACTTGTGGTTGAGGGTCTCGTCGAACTTGCGCACGGTCGGGCCGTTGCGGACCACGAAAACTTTCGGGGCCTTGCGCCGGTACTCTTCGGAAAAGGCTTCCTGCGTGACCGCGGCGGTCTTGGTCATGCCATGGCTCGCCATGGCCTCGCGCACCTCCTTGTCGACGAGAGCCATCGCGCGATCGAAGAATACCGAGCGCCTGACGCCGCCATCGTAGAGCGACAATGCCTTTCCGCCGCTCCCCGCGACGCGCAGTTGCTGGTGGAAAATTGGCATGGCGGATGAAGCCATCGTGGCCGCCGCCAATGCCTCGGTCGCGGCAGCCTTGTTCGCCGCCTTGTTCACCAGTTCGCGCAAATCGGCATAGCGGAAGATGCCACGCTCCGCTTCAACGAAGCCCGCGTATCCCGCAACGCTCGACGCGCCAATGGCATCGACAAGGCGATAATCACCGCCCGGTGCCAGCGCCTCGATAATGCGCTTCCTCAAGGGCGCGGTTCCGGCGGCCGAACCGTACAGCGGGACCGTCAGGAGCCCGTTGTGATCGACCACATCGCTCTCCTTCTCCGGTGAGTAGCCCCAGAGCATGCGGTCGATGGCGAAGCGCCGCATTTCGGGTGTCTGCTTCTCGTCGAGAGCAACCATCAGCATCATCGTCTGCAGCGATCCGGTCGAAATGCCGGTAATCACGCCGATCCCGGGCAGGGCCAATTCCGGGGCACCACTCTTCCTGCTCAGCGTGTCGAACAGGCCCGCGCCGAAGGCACCCCACTGGCCGCCGCCTGAAAGCAACAGGACATTGCATTCTCCGGGCCCCTCCTGTGAATGGCACAGCACTGCATCGCGTACGGAGCAGGCCAGCGGATCGTCGACCCGGCACAGCTCGGCCGTCTGGGCGTCACGCTGGATATCGCGAAACAATGGCCCGGAATCGCCGTCCATGACATGCGAGTAGAAGCCCTCGACCTCGAAGGTCAGCGCGCCGCGGCGGAAGACCTTGAAGACCGTGAGACCGATCGAGACCAGTGCCACCAGCGTGACCAGCACGCCAAGAAAGAAATTGCCCAATTCGCTTCTCCCCCTGTCCTGCGGGTGTGAAGCGAAAAGCGCGAAATTTCAATCAGCCGTGGGCGCCGAACTCGTTGGCGATCGAAGTCGAGATGCGCAGGCAAAGGGCATAGGCATCGTCGATCGGGTCGATGAATTGCTGGCGGATGGCGGCATAGCCCTCGTCCTGGCCCGGGGGGTAATCGCCCGGCTCGGCCATGGCGAAATCCCCCTTGCGCGGGAAGCTGGTGGGATAGGCGCGGCGCAGCTGCGCTAGAGCGTCCTCGATGCGGAGCGAGAAGACCATCTCGAGCACGTCGTGGCGGCTGATGTCGTTGGCCCGGCTGAAGGCCGGGACCGACACGGCCTTGAGGAAGATGTGCTGGAGCAGGGCCAGGCGAACTGCTTGAAGCACGCCGATCATGCGTCGCACCCCTTCGCGTTCGGGATGCGGGTCCTCGTCGGGCACCAAGTCGAACAGCCGGTGGAGCTTGAGCGCATCGACCCGCAGGCGCGAGGCGAGGCGGCGGAAGACTCCGTTGCGGTCGTCGGAAATCAGGTACTCGGCCAGGGCCTCGCAAGCCTCGCCGAGGTGGTCCTCGGTCCCGCGATAGGGGCGGCTGGCCCAGTATGCCGAATTGAACAGCTCGCCATAGGCGGCGACCGTCTTGATGCTGGCGAGCGCGTTCGATGCGCGGACCAGGCGCATGATCTGCTGCCCGCGCGCGCTCTCGCCGATCAGCGCGGCGATGTCCTCCATGTTGCCTTCCGCCGCACTGCCGACACCGGCGATGATGTTCACCGGGTAGCCGAGCTGCTGGAGGATGGCGTTGTGCGGAATGGCGCGGATCTGGCGCAGGCTCATGTCGCGGTCGGCGGCGATGTCAGACTGGCGGCGCGACTTGCGGCTGCCGGTTTCATTGAGCAGGCCGAGGCCGAAGGCGGTAATTGCGCGGCTGTAGGTCCGGCTTTCCAGGTGGTCGCGCTGGTGCTCCTTGATCGCGCGGTAGAAGTCGAGGCTGAGGTCGGTGCGGCGGTAGAAAGGATCGACCGGAGCATCGGTGTCCGTGTGCGCGGGACTGAACTCGACGATCCGCGTCAGGGTCGCCAGCGCCAGCTCGGGTGTACCGAAAAACAGATATCCGTCGCCACCCTGGAAGCTCGCTTCCGGCTCCAGCGCAATGCCCGCACGGGCGAAACGGCGCTGCGCCCAGGGGCTCAGCGGCCATTCAAGGCGGTCCTCGAAGCTCGAGGGATGGGCGCCGCGGCCCATGCCTTCGCCATGCGTGTCGAAAACCAGCGCCGCGACATCGGTCATGCCGTTATTGGCCATCGCTTCGGCGAGGCGGCCCTGCAGGCGCTCGATGGCAAGGCTTGCGGGGATCTGGCCGACGAAGCGCCCGGCATCGGAAAATCCCGTCTGGATGGCTACGCGGCCGCGTTTGCGGGCGTAGCTGCGGTAGGCTTCCTCGGCGAGCAACTGGTCGAGGAAGCGCCCGCCGTGCTCCAGCGCTGTCTCGGTCTCGAACAGGGGCGAGACGTCGACCTTGCCGTCGATCCCGAAGCGCTTGGCGAAGAACAGCGCGGCAAGCACGGTCGAGGGCTGCTCGCATTCGGCCACCAGCATGCGGATCGGCGCATCTGCGTCCACATGCTTGAGGATCTGCGCCATGGCGAGGAACTGGCGCACCGCTGTCGAGCTTTCGACCGCGAGGCTGGCGAAATTGGCGCTGATCGGCTCAGCGGCATCGACGAGGTCGCGCAGCGCCGCCACCGCACCGCGGCTGCCGAGATCGATGTCGTGCGCATCGCCGAGCCGCTGGCGGATCGCATTATGCAGCTGCTTGGCATTCACGCGGAAGTGGATCCAGCCCATGCCGAGGCCGTCTGCGCGCATCGCCGCGGCGAGAGTGCGCAGGGCGATGGCCTTGCCGGTTTCGGCGGCGCGGGCCTCCTCTTCCAGCTGCGCAACCAGCGGGGCGAGCGAGAGCAGTCGCGCCTCGCCCCCTTCGGTCAGCCGGTCTGCGGCAGCGGAAAGGTCTGCCGGATCGGACAGGTCGCCGCCGAACTCCGCGGCACTGGCACCGGCGAGATCGCCTGCCGTGCGCAAGGTCGGGATCAGCGGGTGAGCACCATCGATGGCTTCGAGCGAGGCGGCGTAGCGCGACAGGCGTTCGGCTTTTTCCGACAGGCGGAAGGCGATCGAGGTGTACCACTTGATATCGGTGCGACCGTCCATGTCGTAACCGACCCAGCTTGCGAAGCGGAAAGGCAACGGAGCCAGTTCCTGCCAGCGTTCGGGCCATGCCTCGCTCGCCTGCCGGAAAACTTCGGCCACGATCCGGTCGCGGGCGTCCTGCGCGCGGGCGATGGCTGCCATGGCGCATTCGTGTTCGTAGGCGAGAGTTATGTCTGGCCGCTCGCTTCCGGTGCCCGGTGGGATGGGATCGCCGGTTACGGCGCTCTGCGCGACCGCTTGCGACTGGCCGGGCGTGAGGAGGAAGGTCGGGTGCGCGGTGAAGACCGCATGGAGATGCGGGCGCTCCCAGAACCTGCGAAAGGCGTCGAAGCTGCCTGACGCGTCGGCCAGTTCCGCGAGACGGCGCGAGGATGCGGAAGGCTCGACCAGGCAGCGCAGGCGCGACGCGCGCGATTCGAGCGACTTGGCTTCGAGCTCGTCGACCAGCCCGGCAAGGTCGGCAATCGAGGTCATCCCGCTTTCGAGCTGGCGCGACAGGTCGAGCGAAAGCTGGAATACCGGGTTGAACAGCGGTGTCTGCGCAGTGGTCCGGTGCAGCTCGCGCAGCCGCTCGCTGAGCGCGGCTAGGGTCGGCTGGAGCGGCTTGGGGGTCATCGCACTGTCCTCGCTTTCAGGGGCGACACTGTTCGGCGCGGAGGCGCCCTCCCGTCAAGCAAGCCTGTCCTTCGCCTTGCATGAATACGGTTGCGGCGCGCAAATGCTTGCCGGGGCTGGACACGGCGTCGGGGAGAGGTCACCCCCTTCTGCGCGTTAACCCTAAGCCGGAACCGTGCGGTCACGTGCGGGCGGGCAGTGCCTTTTGAAAAGGGACCAAGGAAGATCATGAGCGACTGGACCATCGGAATCATCGGCGGATCGGGCCTTTACGCGATGGATGCGCTGGAGGATGCGCAGTGGATCCGGATCAACTCGCCCTGGGGCGAGGCATCGGACGAAATCCTCTGCGGCACCATCGGCCATGTGCGCGTGCGCTTCCTTCCGCGCCATGGACGCGGTCACCGGATCTCGCCGTCCACACTGAATTCACGCGCCAATATCGATGCGCTGAAGCGGGCGGGCTGCACCGACATCCTCGCGATCAGCGCGGTCGGCTCGCTGTCCGAAGAACTGCCCCCGGGCCGCTTCGTGACGGTCGACCAGTTCATCGACAATACCAAGGGCCGTCCCTCCTCTTTCTTCGGAGACGGACTCGTCGCGCATGTCTCCATGGCCGATCCGGTGTGCCCGCGCCTGTCGAAGCACGCGGCGAAGGCGGTTGCCAAGGTCGGCGGGGATTGCAGCGAGGGCGCGACCTATCTCGCGATGGAAGGGCCGCAGTTTTCCAGTCGCGCCGAGAGCAAGCTCTACCGCCACTGGGGCGCCGAAGTCATCGGCATGACCGGCATGCCCGAGGCCAAGCTCGCACGCGAGGCGGAGCTTCCCTATGCGCTGCTGGCCATGGTGACCGACTGGGACAGCTGGCGCGACAACGAGGCCAGCGTCGATGTCGCCGAAGTGGTCGCGCAGATGGGCAAGAATTCTGCCGTCGCTCGCAAGGCGGTCGAGGCATTCTGCAAGGGTCTGCCCAAGAAGCGCAATCCTTCGCCCATAGATCATGCGCTGTCCGATGCGGTCATCACGGCACCGGACAAGCACGACAAGGAGTTGCTTTCCAAGCTCGACGCCGTGGCAGGACGCCTGTTCCGCCACTCATGAAGGAGTACTACGACCTCCTCGTCATCGGCGGCGGGATAAACGGCGCGGGGATCGCGCGCGACGCGGCGGGACGGGGGATGAAGGTCCTTCTGGTCGAGAAGGACGACCTCGCCTCTCATACCTCGTCTGCCAGCACCAAGCTGGTCCATGGCGGCCTGCGTTACCTCGAGAATTACGAGTTCCGACTGGTCGCGGAATCGCTGCGCGAGCGCGAGGTGCTACTGCATGCTGCGCCGCATATCATCTGGCCACTGCGCTTCGTGATGCCGCACGAACCCTCCATGCGACCCAAGTGGATGCTGCGGGCCGGGCTGCTGCTCTATGACAATATCGGTGGGCGGATGAGCCTGCCCAAGAGCCGTTCGGTCGACCTGCGCAAGGCGCCACACCGCGGGGTCCTGCAGGATCGACTGACGTCCGGCTTCGAATACTCCGATTGCTGGGTCGAGGATTCGCGGCTGGTCGTGCTCACGGCAATGGACGCCGAGGCGCGGGGCGCCGAGGTGCTGGCGCGGACCGAATGTACCGGGCTGGAGCGGGGGCCTGAGGCGTGGCAGGCGATGCTGCGGGACGAGGCCGGCACGCGCGAGGTTTGTGCGAGGGCCGTTGTCAACGCCGCGGGTCCTTTCGTCGACCGCGTGGCCAGGGTCGCGCTGGGCCAGGGCACGCCCGCACACCTGCGCCTGGTCAAGGGCAGCCATATCATCGTCTCGCGCCGTTTCCCGGGAGAGCACGCCTATATCTTCCAGCAGCCCGACGGGCGGATCGTCTTCGCCATTCCCTACGAGCGGGACTTCACCCTCATCGGCACGACCGACCAGTTGTTCGACGGCGACCTCGACGCGGTCGAGATCTCGCCTGCGGAGGTCACTTACCTGTGCGAGGCCGCTTCGCGCTATTTCGCCAGCAGCGTGACGCCCGACGAAATTGCCGCGACCTATGCGGGCGTGCGCCCGCTCTACGAAGACAATGCGGCCAAGAATTCGACCGTGACGCGCGACTATGTCTTCGAACTGGACACGGCGGACGGCGCGCCGATCCTGTCGGTCTATGGCGGCAAGATCACCACCTATCGCAAGCTCGCCGAACATGCGCTGGCCAAGCTGGGCAAGGCGATGGACTTGCCCGGAGAGGCGTGGACGGCCGACGCATCGCTTCCGGGCGGTGAGTTCGAGGACGGCGATTTCGCGCGCTTCCTGTGGCGCGCCAGCGAGGGGCGCGAATGGGTGCCACCCGAAATGCTTCTCCGGCTGGCGCGCGCCTACGGGACGCGGCTGGCCGAAGTGCTCGGTGATGCCACCAGCCTCGACGACCTGGGCGAACACATGGGGGGCAACCTCTACGAGGCCGAATTGCATTACCTCGTCGAGCACGAATACGCCCGCACCGGTGAGGACGTGCTGTGGCGGCGCAGCAAGCTGGGTCTCCACCTGCCCGCCGGCGCCAGGGAGCGGGTGATCCGCTGGATGGCTGAGAACGCTACGGCACGCGTCGACTTCGCTTGATTGCGCGAGGTTGCGGGTCCAAGGGCCGCGCAACAATCTTTCACGCAAGAATTGAGTCGTATGGCCGCCGAAAATTCCCTCCCCAAGTCCATCTCCCGCCAGGCATTGCGCGAGGCCTATCGCGCGGAAGAAAACGCGCTGGTCGCAGAGCGCATGGCGCAGGCGCAGCGCGCGTCGGAGAAGAACGCGGAGGCGGCGCGACTTGCAGGTCGGCTGATCGAGGGCGCGCGTTCGCGCAAGGCAAGCGGGCTCGATGCGTTCCTGCAGCAGTACGGCCTCGCGACCGAGGAAGGCATTGCGCTGATGTGCCTTGCCGAGGCGCTGCTGCGCGTCCCCGATGCGGCGACCGCCGATGCGCTGATCCGCGACAAGATCGGCGATATCGACTGGGCCGAACACCTCGGCGAAAGCTCCTCGACCTTCGTCAATGCGGCGACCTTCTCGTTGATGCTTACGGGCGAAGTGCTCGACCGGCCGGAGGATATCCAGAAGGGCCTCGGCAAGACGCTGAAGCGCACCGTCAATCGCCTCGGAGAGCCGGTGATCCGCAAGGCGACGCTGCAGGCGATGAAGATTCTCGGGGGGCAGTTCGTCTTCGGACGGACGATGGACGAGGCGCTGAAGCGTGCCGCGCCGGAACGCGCGCGCGGGCTGACGCACAGCTTCGACATGCTCGGCGAAGGGGCGATGACCTATGCCGATGCCGAACGCTATAGGCAGAGCTACGAGCGCGCGATCGTGCGGCTGGCGAAAGAGGCCACGGGCAAGGTCGAAACTTCACCCGGCATCTCGGTGAAGCTTTCGGCGCTGCACCCCAAGTACACCTTCCTCCACGCCGCGCAGGCGGTGGCGGAGCTCGTGCCGATGATCCGCGACCTCGCGGTCATGGCGCGCGATGCGAACATTCACTTCACCATCGACGCCGAAGAGGCCGAGCGGCTCGAACTGTCGATGGATATCATCGAAGCGCTGGCGGCGGACGATGCGCTGTTCACCCGCGCCGACGGCTCGCAGTGGACCGGCTTCGGGCTGGCGGTGCAGGCGTACCAGAAGCGCGGCGTGCCGATGGTCGACTGGGTCGCGCGGCTTGCCCGCAAGCATGACCGCAAGTTCTTCGTCCGCCTGGTCAAGGGCGCGTACTGGGATACCGAGATCAAGCTCAGCCAGGTCGGCGGGTACAAGGACTTCCCGGTCTTTACCCGCAAGCTTGCGACCGACGTCAGCTACCTCGCCTGTGCCGAGCGGATGCTGGCCGCCGACGATGCCATCTACCCGGCCTTCGCCACGCACAACGCCTACACGATCGGCGCGATCAAGGCGCTCGCGGCAGGCAAGACTTTCGAGTTCCAGCGTCTCCACGGCATGGGCGAGGACGTCTATGACACGCTCGCGCAGGCCGAGGGCAATGCCCGCACCAACGTGCGCATTTATGCGCCTGTCGGCACCCACAAGGACCTGCTCGCCTACCTCGTCCGCCGCCTGCTCGAGAACGGGGCCAACAGCAGCTTCGTCAACCGCATGGCCGATGCCGATGTACCGGTGAGCGAGCTGGTGACCGACCCGGTAGCGGACCTCGCCGCGCTCGAGCCCTATCGCAATCCGGCGATCCCGCTGCCGCGCGACATCCTGCCCAACCGCGTCAATTCGGCAGGCGTCGACCTTGCCGATCCGACCGTGCGCGAGCCGCTGCTGGAGCGCCTCGCCGCGCTCGAAAGCCGCCAGTGGCACGCCGATCCGACCTTCGTCTCCAGTGCCGAGGGCGAGACCGCCCCGATCACCAAGCCGCACGATCTCAGCCAGACTGTCGGCACCCGCCGCGATGCCTTGCCCGAGGAAGTGGCCGAGGCCATCGCCCGGGCCGAAGCGATCCAGCCCGGCTGGGACGCGCTGGGCGGCGAGAAGCGTGCGCTGCTGCTCGAGGAAGCGGCCGACCTGTTCGAAGCGCATACCGACGAAATCCTCAGCCTGTGCCAGCGCGAAGCGGGCAAGACGCTGGTCGATGCGGTGCTCGAACTGCGCGAGGCGGTCGACTTCCTGCGCTATTACGCGGGCGAGGCGCGGCGGCTGTTCACTGCGCCGATCCCGCTGCCCGGCCCGACCGGCGAGGAGAACCGCCTGACGCTCGCCGGGCGCGGCGTCTTTGCCACGATTTCGCCCTGGAACTTCCCGCTCGCCATCTTCATCGGCCCCGCCGCCGCCGCGCTCGCCGCGGGCAATACGGTGGTCGCCAAGCCCGCCGAGCAAACCCCGCTAATCGCTGCGCTGGCGGTGAAGCTGTGCCACCAGGCGGGCATTCCGGAGGACGTGTTCCAGCTGATCACCGGCGCGGGCGATGTCGGCGCGATGATCACCTCCGACCCGCGCATTGCGGGCGTCGCCTTCACCGGCTCGACCCAGACCGCGCAGGCGATCAACCGCAGCCTCGCCGCGCGTGATGCGCCGATCGCCACCTTCATCGCCGAGACCGGCGGGCAGAACGCGATGATCGTCGATTCGACCGCGCTGCCCGAGCAGGTCACGCGCGACGTCGTCGCAAGCGCCTTTCAGAGCGCCGGTCAGCGCTGCTCGGCCCTGCGCGTGCTCTACGTCCAGGAAGACGTCGCCGACGGCATGATCGAGATGATCCGCGGTGCATTCGAAGCGCTGAGCGTGGGCGATCCCGAGGACCTCGCGACCGATGTCGGCCCGGTGATCGATCCCGATGCGCAGGCCGCGCTCGAACGCCATGTCGCGCGGCGCGAACAGTCGGGTCGGACGATCTGGCGGCGCGACCTCGCGCCCGAGACCGCCAAGGGCTGCTTCGTCGCGCCCACGATCATCGAGATGGATTCGATCCTCGACCTGAAGCGCGAGAACTTCGGCCCTGTCCTCCACGTGGTCCGCTTCAAGGCCGCCGACCTGCCGCAAGTGGTGCGCGACATCAATGCCACCGGCTACGGCCTGACGCTGGGCCTCCATTCGCGGCTCGAAGAGACCCGCGAATATGTCGAGCGCCACGCGCGGGTCGGCAATTTCTACGTCAACCGCAACCAGATCGGCGCGGTGGTCGAAAGCCAGCCCTTCGGCGGCGAGGGCCTGTCAGGCACCGGCCCCAAGGCGGGCGGCCCGCACTACGTCCTGCGCTTCGCGACCGAACGCGTTGTGTGCATCGACACGACGGCTGCTGGCGGGAACGCGACGCTGCTGGCGAGTTAGGAGCTGAATGTCCGCTAACGACCCGATTGCGGACATACCACGCGCAGCAGGTATCCAACCTTGATGGACCGAGCCAAAGCGCGCCATCAGTTCTCAGTTGATTTACGACACGGACTCTTAATAATATTTTCAATGATAGTATTAGATTTATCTAATCGGGGAATTGCGCTGCCGTCATCAGAATGCAAATATATTGCCAATCCCTTCGCTCTTTTGTCACTTACAATTCTATATTCTATGTTTCCGTCATATATAGTGATGGCATCTGCATGCGAATTGTTTTCGTCCGAGCCCAGCATATACACTAGACTTCTATCATAAGTATATTCGCGAATGTTTGATAAAATAGTGTCAGATGGGACGTATCGACATTCCCATCTTTGCCCTTCTAGATTTGAGCGCTCAACGCAGCCATTCAGCACAGTAAAGAAAGCCGATGCAGTCACCAGCAGTATCAGGGGGTCAATTACAGAGCCGTCTGGACGGTCGGGCTTGGTCAATTACGCGCTCCTTGGATGGCAAGTGCTAAGTACATTGAATAGAAAAAATGAAATAATTAAAAGGGGATGCACCCCCAAATTTGCGTTGGATGGTTCGAGCGTAGAGGGTGAGATCGAAGCCTCAATAGCTTTTCGAGCAATGAGATTCCCTCAATTGCCCAACTCTGCTCCACGAACAATGAAGCGTCATACGGATCAAGTGCTTCTGTCAGCTTTCCACTTATAGTCGGCCATTCCATCCGCAAAAGGGGATATTCCCCGCCCCAAGCTTGCCCCCGCCCCCCCAATCGGGAATCCCTCTTCCATGGCGATTCTTTCGGACAAGTGGATCCGCGACAAGGCGATGAACGAGGGCATGATCGAGCCCTTCGTCGAGGCGCAGCGGCGCGAGGGGTGCATCTCATATGGCCTGTCGAGCTTCGGCTATGATGCGCGGGTTGCGCCCGAATTCAAGATATTCACCAATGTCGACAGCGCCGTCGTCGACCCCAAGGATTTTGCCAGCAACAGCTTCGTCGACCGCGACACCGACGTCTGCGTGATCCCGCCCAACAGCTTCGCGCTGGCGCGCACGGTCGAATACTTCCGCATCCCCGAGGACGTGCTGGTCATCTGTCTCGGCAAGAGCACCTATGCGCGCTGCGGGATCATCGTGAACGTCACCCCGCTGGAGCCGGGCTGGGAAGGCCACGTGACGCTGGAGTTTTCCAACACCACGCCGCTGCCCGCCAAGATCTACGCCAACGAGGGCGCGTGCCAGTTCCTGTTCCTGCAGGGCAACGAGCGGCCCGAAGTTACCTATGCCGACCGCGCAGGCAAATACATGGGCCAGCGCGGGGTGACTTTGCCGAGGCTATGAGCGTCGGCCGCTTTCCGTTCTGGCGGGTAGTTCCCAAGGACCCGGGTAACCAGCGAAGCGGCGAATACATCCTCCCTGTCATGCCCCCGGCGACCGCCGGACCCGATGGCGCGCCGCATATCATGGGCGGCGTCGCGCTGGCGGCCATCGTCGATGCGATGGAACTCGACAGCGAGCTGCCGCTGTTGTGGGCGCAGGTCCAGTTCCTCGGACCGACGCAGCATGCCGAGGAACTGGTGGTCGCGGTCGAGCAATGTGGCGGCGGGCAGGCGGTGGCGCAATATGCTGGCTCGGCCAGCGTCAACGGGCGCCCGACCCATCGTGCGAGCGGCGCACTCGGTTTTCGCGAGCCTTACGAACAGACGCTCTTCGCGCAGATGCCCGACCTGCCCGGTCCCGATGCCGCGACGCCGGTCGAGATCAGCCATTCCTCCCCCGGCGGACTGCCCGACCAGTTCGAATATCGCGTGGCCCTGTATGACGAGGCGCGCGGAATGCAGGCGACATGGACCCGCTCACGTGCGGATTTCGCCGTAGATGCGGGATGGCTGGCGATCATCTCCGACCTCTTCCTCGGCGCGCATTCGGCCTCGCGCGGCGGGTCGAGCCTCGATGCCATGTTCCGCTTCGTCCAGGGGACCGATCCGGGCTGGGTGCTTTCGGTGATCGAATTCGCCGCCTTCGACCGCGGCGTGGTCCATGGCTCGGCGCGGCACTTTGCCGAGGACGGACGGTTGCTGGCGATATCGAGCCAGACCGGCGTGCTGCCGCGCATCCCGCGCGGGACATAGCCGAAGGCGCGCTTTCCTACTCGCGCGAAATCGGGTTTGCTTGCTTCCCCATGCGCGATCCAACGAACCAATCCTTCCACGATGACAATTGGCGTGGGCCAAGGCGACACATTTGCACGCGGCCCGGTGACACATCGCCGGCATGGGGTGTCATCAGCCTGGGCGCGAGTGACGCTTTGCGCCGAAGGGTGACACTTCGGGCCGCGCAGGGTGACAGGGGCGGCATTAATTCCCTGGACCGTGTTCCATGTGTTCCATCCTGTTGGATTGGCACTGACGCTACGTCTTTGACTCCGGCCCATGTGGCGCGCATTCAAGCGGGCAAAGGAGAGAGAATCCATGGCTGACCGCGAATTCGACATCATCGTCTATGGCGCCACCGGCTACACAGGCCGCCTCGTCGCCGAACATTTCGTGCGCGAATACGGCAACAAGGCCGACGGTCCGAAATGGGCGATGGCCGGTCGCAGCATGGCCAAGCTGGAGGAAGTGCGCGGCGAGATCGGCGCGCCGTCCTCGACCCCGCTGGTGGTCGCCGATGCCGATGATCCGCTGAGCCTCGAGACCATGTGCAACCGGACGAAGGTCGTGCTGACCACGGTCGGCCCCTACCAGCTTTACGGCGATGGGCTGGTCGCGGCCTGCGTAAAGACCGGAACCGACTATGCCGACCTTTGCGGCGAGCCCGCATGGATGCGCGAGCAGATCGACCTCCACCACGAGGCAGCGAAGAAGAGCGGTGCGCGGATCGCCTTCTCTTCCGGATTCGATTCCATTCCCTTCGACCTTGGCGTCTTCATGCTGCAGCAGGAAGCGGTAAAGCGCCACGGCTCGCCCGCACCGCGCGTGAAGGGCCGCGTTCGCGGGATGCAGGGGACGTTCTCAGGCGGCACGGCGGCCAGCCTGACCGCGACGGTGAAGGCAGCGGCCAAGAACCCCTCGATCATCAAGGTGCTCAACAGCCCCTTCGGCCTGACGCCCGGATTCGAGGGGCCCGACCAGCCCAGCGGCATGATCCCGCGCTACGAGGACGAGCTCGGCAAGTGGGCCGCGCCCTTCATCATGGCGACGATCAACACCAAGAACGTCCACCGCACCAATTTCCTGCGCGACTTCCCCTACGGGAAGGACTTCCGTTACGACGAGATGATGCTCACCAGCCCGGGCGAAGCGGGCAAGGCGGCGGCCAATGCGGTCATGGAAATGCTCAAGAACCCCTTCGGCGCCAAGCCGCCCGCGCCGGGGGAAGGGCCGAGCAAGGAAGAGCGCGAGAACGGTTACTACGATGTGCTCTTCGTCGGCGAATGGCCCGACGGGAAGCGCATCCATTACGGGGTCAAGGGGCGGTACGATCCGGGCTATGGTTCGACCAGCCGGATGCTGGCGGAGACGGGCATGGCATTGCTCGCCAGCGATGCCGAAGGGGGCGTGGGCACGCCCGGCTCGTTCCTCGGCGAAGCGTTGGTCGAACGCCTGCGCGATCATGCCGAACTGACCTTCGCCTTGGAGGATTGAGGAACGACGGCGGGAGAGGGCCGTTTCGGGAAGCAACAAGGGGAGAGATATAATGGCTACGATCGCCGCCATACTGGGTCGCATCCTGCTGGGTGCGCTGTTCATCTTCGCAGGCTTCGGCAAGGTCATGGATCCTGCCGGGACCGCCGCCTACATGGAAGCCGAGTCACCGATCCCGGGCAGCCTTGCGCTGGCCGTGGGCGTGTTCGAGATCGTCGCAGGGCTGGTGCTGGCGAGCGGCTTCATGACGCGGCTGGCCAGCGTGCTGCTGATCGGCTTCACCGCGCTTGCCACGCTGTTCTTCCACGAGAAGGTCACCGACCAGCTGCAGGCGGCAATGGCGCTCAAGAACCTCGCGGTGATCGGCGGGCTGATGATGGTCTTCGCCTATGGCCAAGTGCGCGGCCAGGTCGGCACCTGGCGCGAACGCGACCGGGCGCATGACGCCGAGGTCAAGGCGGCCCATGCCGAAGGCAAGGCCGAAGGGCTCACCGAAACGCGCGCCGACTAGAAGCTGGCGCGCAGGTTGGCGCTGAAATTGCGCCCTGCCATTGGCACATAGTCCTTGGTGAAGCTGGCGTGGCGCCGGGCCGTCACGTCGAGGATGTTGTCGGCCTTGAACACGATCGCGATATTCCTGTCGCCACGAATGGGTCGCCAGGTGAAGCTCGCGTTGAGCAGGGTGAAGCCCTCGGTCTGTGTTTCCAGCGGTGCGGTCCGCGTCATGTCATCGGCCCATTCGACCTCGACCCGCGCGTCCCATGGATCGCTCTGCGCCTCGAGCCCGGCCGTCAGGCTGAGCGGCGGGATGCGCGGCAGTGGCGTGCCGTCGGCAAGCTTGGCATCGATGTAGTCGCCCTTGAGGTCGAGGAGCACCGATACCGGCCCGTTGTCGATAAAGGCCCAGCTCGCCTCGCCCTCGACCCCGGCATAGGTCGCATCGCCCTGCCGGTATTCATAGACGGGGAGGCCGTCCTCCACATCGCCTGTCGCGGCCTGGTAGATGTAGTTGTCGAACCAGCTCTTGAAGAGGGCGAGATTGAACTGGATCGGGCCTTTGGATCCGCGGGCATAGATTTCTCCGCCCCATGCCCGTTCGATCTTCAATCCCAGGTCGCCAACTTCGAACGACTGGGTGGCTATATGGGGACCATTGGCCAGCAATTCCTCAGCACTCGGCGCGCGCGAGACTCGCGACGCGTTGACGCCAAAGCGCAGTCCGCCATCGGTCTCGTAGGAAAGGCCTGCAGCACCCGACACGGCATTGAAACTGCGTGCGAACCCGATCTGGGTGGAATCGACGGATGAGTGCTCGAAGCGGCCGGCAAGCTCGAGTTCGAGAGGGCCGATGTCGAACTCCTGCAGCGCGAAGCCGGCCAGCTGCTGGGTGCGGTTGGGCGAAATATAGGCCTCGTCGCCGACGGCCAGGAAGTCACGGAAATAGTACTGCCCGCCAAAAGATCCGCGCCAGTTTCCGCGATCGGCCTGGATGAACTCTAGGCGACCCTCGATCCCCTGAACGTCGAATGTCGTTCCCGGATCTCCGCCTTCGAATTCGGTGTGGGTGTAATCGCTGTAGGCGGCGCGCAGGCGGATGCGATCGAGAAATCCGCCGCCGGTCACGGCCTCAGCTCTGAGGTCGCCACGATACTGACGCAGGCCGATGGAAACTTCCTCCGCCTCCCCGCCGCCCGGGCGCGTGGGAACGCCATAGGCCGTGTCGTAAACGCCGATCGCGGCGCCAATGTTGCTCTCGCCAGCGAAGAAGGCGACGCCCGCATTGGCTGTCCAGGTCTCGGTGCCGCTGTTCGGTAGTGTCCCGCGATTGAGAGCGGCCGTGCGAAGTTCGTCAGCGGCATCTGTATCGCCGCCAAGTTCGAGAGCATCGGCCTGGCCGAGCAGTTCTTCGCGCAGGGCCGGCGCGATCTGGTATCCGGCAATCGAAAGGTCGTCCGATCGGCGCCAGCTGCCGTCCACATGGCCGACAAATCCACCGCCAAGCGGGACGTCGAGCGAGCCACCGGCTTCGCGCATGTCGCTTGCCGTATCTGCTCCTACCAATGCGTCCACATGGTAGGATTCATCGGGGACCCTGCGCGGAATGCGCTTGTCGATGACGTTGATCGCTCCGCCTATGGCAGAGCTGCCGTACATCATGACGGCCGGACCGCGCAGGACCTCCACCCTTTCTGCCGTCAGCGGGTCGATGGTAACTGCATGGTCGGCGGAAGTGTTCGAAATGTCGATCGAGCCGATCCCGTCGACAAGGACGCGGACACGCTCGCCGGAGAAGCCGCGCAACACGGGACGGGACGCACCCGGGGAGAAACTGGTCGCAGAGACACCAGGGAGGCCGGCAAGCACATCGCCAATCTGGCCGGCGGTGTTTTCCTGGATGGCGCGGACGTCCATCACCGACGTGCCGGCAAGCAGATCGAGCTTCTTCAGCCCGTGCCCGGTGACGACAATTTCGCCCTTGTAGTCGATCCGCCTGTCATGGAGGTCGTCCCCGGCATCCGCCGGATCACTGGCAGCTTCCTGCGCCGTTGGCTCGTCTGCAGGCACGGCGTCCTGCGCCAGGACGGGCTGCGGGAAGGTCAGCGCTACGAAAGAGAGCGAGGTGAGAAGAGCGGCCTTGCCGCGCGCATGATACAACATCACCGCGCCAGATAGTGGCAAGCGCTAGCTACGCAAGCGATTAGTCGCCGGAACGGCGAAATTGCCGGACGAAATGCGTGATGCAGTGGGAAAATGGAGCGGGCGAGGCGATTCGAACGCCCGACCCTCACCTTGGCAAGGTGATGCTCTACCCCTGAGCTACGCCCGCTCACTGGCGCTACCGGAACCAAGTGGTCCCGGTGGGGAGGCGGCCAACTAGCAGCGGGTTTTGAGTCCCGCAAGCCCAAAAAGCGCTTTCTTGGTAGCGGCCTTGCCACGGCCCGTGCGCCCCTTCACATTGGCGCGACAAGTCCCACATGGGGCGCTGGAATTTCACGCAGAAAGGCGGATCAAAGTGGCGAGCATGGGTCTCAGCATCGACGAACAGAAGGCCGTGGACCGCTTCCGCAGCGAGGTGGTCGAGCCGTCGATGACCAAGCTCGTCATTCTCGACTTCTACGCCGACTGGTGCGGACCGTGCAAAGCGCTTGCGCCGGTGCTCGAGAAGGTCGCAGGCGAGTACGCCGACAAGGGCGTCGAATTGCGCAAGATCGATGTCGACAAGGAGCAATTCATCGCCGCCCAGTTCCAGGTCCAGTCGATACCGACAGTCTATGCCATGTTCCAGGGCCAGCCCGTCGCCGACTTGACCAATGCGCGCAGCGAATCGCAGCTGAAGCAAACGCTCGACCAGATCCTTGCCCAATTGCCGATCGAAGGCGGTGAGGTTGATGGCGGGGCGCCGCAACAGGACGTGTCGCAATTCGTCGAGATGGCCGAACAGGTGCTGGCGGAAGGTGATGCGGAGCGTGCTGCGGGAATCTTCGGCCAGGTTGCGGAAATGGCACCCGACAATGCTGCCGCGCATTCCGGCCTGGTCCGCGCTCTCGTCCAGGCAGGTCATGTCGAAGCGGCGCAGGCGGCCATGACCTCGGCTGAAGCAAACCCGGCTGTCGCCGCAGACCCTGCTTTGGCACAGGCAAAGACTGCACTGGAGCTTGCAGGCAATCGCGTCGACGACAGCGAACTTGCCGAGCTGAAATCCAAGGCTGCGGGTGGCGACATGGATGCGCGCTATGCCTATGCCGAGGCGGCATTTGCTGCCGGCGACCGCGACGGTGCGGCCGATGAGCTCCTGGCGATGTTCGAGGCCGATCGCGAATGGAACGACGGCGCGGCCAAGTCCAAGCTGCTGCAGATCTTCGAAGCCGTCGGGCTGGAAGATGCCTGGGTTGTCGCGACGCGTCGCCGCCTCTCGCGGCTGCTGTTCGGTTAGGGCGCGCGTGAGCACGAAGCTTTCCATCTTCCCCCTGCCCGGTGCGATCCTGTTCCCGGGCCTGCAGTTGCCGCTGCACATCTTCGAGCCGCGCTATCGCGAGCTTGTCGGCCACGCGCTGGCCAAGGATCGCCTCATCGGCATGATCCAGCCTCAGCGTTCGCGCGAAGGCGCGCCGCTTTACGAGATCGGCTGCGTCGGGCGGATCGGCGATGTCGAGGCGCTGGAAGACGGGCGTTACAACATCGTCCTCGATGGCGAGGCACGCTTCCGGGTGATCCGCGAGCTCGAAGTCAAGACGCCCTTCCGCCAGGTCGAGGCGGAGATCATCGAGGATCCGGAAAACCAGTACCTCTCCAGCGTCGAGCGGGCCGGCTTCGAATTCGAGGCGCGGCGCTTCGCTGACGCACAGGGCTATTCGGTGGACTGGGATTCGGTATCGCGGCTCGATGACGAGACGCTGATCAACGGCGTCGCGCAGATTATCCCCTTCGACGCGGCGTCGAAGCAGGCGCTGCTCGAAGCGCCCGACCTTGCCAACCGGTGCGAGTTGATGATCCAGCTGATGCAGTTCTTCGCCCTGCGCGACGACGGCGACGAGATCGTCACCCTGCAGTAGAGCCTAGAGCCCGAAAGAGTTCTTCAAGCCGTCGATCACATATTGTGCGGCGAGGGCTGCCAGAAGCACGCCGAGCAGCCGGGTGATGACCGCTTCGACGCGGTCGCCGAAAATCTTCATCAGCGGGCCGGCAGCGATCAGTGCCAGCATCGTCAGGAGCAGGACCGCAGCCAGCGCCGCGAGCACGATAAGCGTGCCTTCGAGGCCCTTGGCATTGCTCATCAGCAGCATGATCGAGGCTATGGCGCCGGGGCCGGCCAGCATCGGCATGGCCATGGGGAAGACCGACACGTCCTCGATCTCGGGCGTGGCGGCCACTTTCTCTGCCCGCTCTTCGCGGCGCTGGGTGCGTTTCTCGAAGACCATCTCGAAGGCGATCCAGAACAGCATCAGGCCGCCGGCGATGCGGAAGCTGTCGAGCTCGATATGCAGCGCGCCAAGGAGGTCCTCGCCGAACAGGGCAAACACCAGCAGGATGGCCGAAGCGATGATCGTCGCGCGGATCGCCATGTTGCGGCGCTGGGCCTGCGACGCGCCCTTGGTCAGGCCCGCATAGATCGGCGCGCAACCTGGCGGGTCGATCACGACGAAAAGCGTGATGAAGGCGGAGATGAAAAGCTGGGTCATTGCGTCGGCGCCGCTACGGCAAGCTCGAGCACCTTGTCCATGCCAGCGGGCGAGTTCACGTAGACGGCTAGGTCGCGCGCGTTGTCATCGCGGACATTCACGTTCCAGGACAGGGTGCCGTCGGCAGACTCGCCGAAGAACTGGCGTTTTGGTCCGTCTGCCTGGACAAACATATTGGAACGCTGGCATTCCGCGACGACAGTACGAATGAACTCGGGTGCTATGAGCGGCTCCGCCAGCACGTCGCCCTGGTCCATAACCCACTTGTATTCGCCGTTCTTCTGGCGCTCCCAGACGGTCGTAAAATAGCCATGCGTGCCGTTCGGCCGCTGCCAAGCACCGCGGGTGACCGCCAACGAGCCGTCGCAGCTCGACCAGACTTCGTGCGGCTGCCACTTCACCGCCTCGGAAGGATCGGTCCGCTTCTTCAGCCACTCCTGCGCATTGACCGGTTCGGGCACGAACATGGTGGCGTCGCCAGTCGCAAATTCCCGAAAGGCGGTCCACTGGCCCTTTTCCTGCGCGCGCCTGGCAAAGGCGAGTTCCGTGGCCACCACTTCGCTCGGCTTGGCGGTCGGAGCGAGGAGCCGGGCATAATAGTCGCGCGGTCGCTGCGGGGATGCCGAACAGGCGGCAAGCAAAACCGCCAGCGAAAGCGCGACGATCCTCACAAGGCGTCCTCGGGCAGGTCGAGGCCTTCATTGCGGTAGGCTGCGACAATCGCGTTCCTCAGGAGAACGGCAATTGTGGTCGCCCCCACACCGCCCGGGACAGGCGTAATGGCGCGGACATGGTCGAGTGCCTCGTCGTAGGCGACGTCACCGACAATGCGGCCCTTCTCCTCACCGGCTTCGGGTGCGAGGCGGTTGATTCCGCCATCGAGCACGATCGCGCCCGGCTTCAGCCAGTCACCCTTGATGAGATGGGGCACGCCGACTGCGGCGACGACGATATCTGCGCGGCGGAGCACTTCGGGCAGGTTGCGCGTGCGGCTGTGCGCCATCGTCACCGTGCAGTTCTCTGCGAGCAGGAGTTGCGCCATAGGCTTGCCGAACAGGATCGAGCGACCGACCACGACTGCGTCCATGCCGGAAAGGTCGCTAAGCATCTCCTTGAGGATCATGGTGCAGCCGAGCGGGGTGCAGGACACCAGCGCATCCATGCCCAGGACCAGGCGCCCCGCGTTGGCCGGGGTGATGCCATCGACGTCCTTGTCGGGGTCGATCTCCGCGATCACCGCTTTCTCGTCGAGGTGCTTGGGCAGCGGCAGCTGGACGAGGATGCCATCGACATTGCGATCGGCATTGAGCTTGCGGACCAGTTCTACAAGTTCGTCCTGCGGGGTGTCGGCGGGCAGGCGGTACTCGAAGCTCTCCATGCCCACGGCAACGGTCGCCTTGCCCTTGCTGCGGACATAGACTTCGCTGGCCGGATCCTCGCCGACGAGGACCACGGCA
This sequence comes from Qipengyuania sp. RANM35, assembly GCF_041021145.2. NCBI lineage: Bacteria > Pseudomonadati > Pseudomonadota > Alphaproteobacteria > Sphingomonadales > Erythrobacteraceae > Qipengyuania > Qipengyuania sp. RANM35. Next base: position 2,805,463 of record NZ_CM196433.1, read on the forward strand.
AGGCCCGCCTTGCGACCCGTCGCCTGCTCGAACTTCGCCGCGTGTTCGCCAACGCGTGCGCGCAGCTTCGCCGCGAAGGCCTTCCCGTCGATAATTTCCGCGCTCATCAGCCGAAGGCCACCGAGCCGAGAACGATCAGGACGATGTTGAGGAGGATGATCAGCACGATTGGCGAGAAATCGATCGCGCCCGTGTTCGGCAACAAATTGCGGATCGGTCGCAGCACCGGTTCGAACAGCCGATTGATGGCATCGTAGAAGGCGGCGAGGAATTCGTTCGACCGTCCCACCACGTTGAAGGCGAACAGCAGCCCGATGATGAACTGGATGATGATCAGCATGATCACGATCGAGGTGATCATGTCGACGATCTGGTAGAGTGCCACGAGGCCTGTCATTTCAGTCGCGTTCCCGTCGGTTGAAACTTTGTCGGTGTCCTACAAGAGTGGCACGGAGCGCGCCACCCCCGAAGCGGCAGTGTTACCCGGCGCTGACGAGCGTACCCGCACCGCGCGCGGTGAAGAATTCGAGCAGCATCGCGTGCGGCACCCGCCCGTCGAGGACTACCGCCGCCTCGCACCCGGCCTCGACCGCCTTGACGCAGGTTTCGAGCTTGGGAATCATGCCGCCGCTGATCGTGCCGTCTTCGCGCAGGCGCGCGATGTCGGCAGGCCTGAGGTCGGTCAGCAGATTGCCCTGCTTGTCGAGCACGCCGGTCACGTCTGTCAGCAGCAGCAGGCGCGCAGCGCCCAGGGCCGCGGCCAGCGCGCCCGCCATCGTATCGGCATTGATGTTGTAGGTATGTCCGTCCTCGCCAACGCCAATCGGCGCGACGACCGGGATCATACCGGCAGCAGTCGCGGTTTCGAGCACGGTGGTGTCGACCGCACTCGGCTCGCCCACGAAGCCGAGGTCGAGTGCCTTCTCGATATTGCTGTCCGGGTCTTTTTGCGTGCGCTGCAGCTTGGTCGCGGTGACGAGGCCGCCGTCCTTGCCCGAAATGCCGATCGCCTTGCCGCCGGCACGCGCGATCGAGCCGACAATCGCCTTGTTGATCGCGCCGGACAGGACCATTTCAGCCACGTCCGCGGTCTGCTTGTCGGTGACACGCAAACCATCGACGAACCGGGTTTCGACACCCAGCTTTTCGAGCATCGCACCGATCTGCGGCCCCCCGCCGTGGACGACGACAGGGTTGATGCCCACCGCCTTCAACAGGACCACGTCTTCGGCAAATTCGCGCGCGGCCTGCTCGTCGCCCATGGCGTTGCCGCCGTATTTCACCACGAAGCTCTTTCCCGCGTAGCGCTGGAAATAGGGCAGCGCCTCGATCAGCGTTTCCGCCTTGGCGTGGATGGTCGAGAGGTCGGTGTCGGTCATGCGGGCCGAACTAGCGGGGCGGGAAAGGGGAGGAAAGCGGTTTTACCCGCTCCTATCCCTGCAGGGCATCGACTTCCGCCGCGAGACTGGCGAAGTCCTTGTGTCCCGTGACCGGCGCAACCCGCTCCGCCCACAGCGCGTCGATCTGTGCTGCAATCGCAGGCGGAACCTGCTTTGCATCGCTTCCTTCGGCCTTCACCTTGCTCGATTCAAGATCATGCAGGCCCAGCATTTCCGCCATGCCCTGCTTGATCATCGCGTCGTCGAACTTGTCCTTGTGTTCGTACATGAACTCGCGCGTCGTCAGCGCATCGACCCGATCGATCATCGCGTCATCGGCGTCGATGCCGAGGAAGGCGGCCATCTTCCGGATCATCGCCTGCTTGTTCTTCACCATCCAGCGGTAGGTGACGAGCAGCGTATCTGGCTCGTTGCGGCGCGCGTACCAGCTCAGCAAGTGCGTGTAGTAGTCGCAGCCGCCCGGCCCGCCCATCATCCAAAGCGGAAAGAATTCTTCCATCGGGATGGTACCCGGCTCGAACAGGTAGCCCGAGAAGAAGCGGTGGAACGAGTGGTAAGTTTCATGCGGGTCGCGCAGCGTCACGATGTAGCGCATGCCCGGCTCCAGGCGCTCGTATTCGCGGTGCGACTTGAAGCCTCGCGGTGACGCCTTCTGCGGCACATTCATGTCGAAATTGTTCTGTTGCGCAGTGTCTTCCCACGGCGTCATGCGGCTGATGTCGTCGAAATCCATGTCCGCCTCGCCGGTTGCAGCGAGCATTCGCAGCTGGTGGAACATCTGCTGGGTCATGGTGGTACCGCTCTTGGCCCAGGAGGTGATGAAGACATCCCCGGCATGCGGTTCATAAGTGCGATAGTCAGGCCTCTCGATCGCCTGCATCGCGCCGAGGTTCATTCCCACTTCTTCGATCGAGCGCGCAAGACGCCCCAGTCCGACCGTCATCCCTGTCTCCCCCTGCAAGTCGCGTCCCCGCGGGAACTATGCCATCGCGACCGCGACGAGGGAAGGCGGAGCTATTTTTCGAGCGCCCAGGGATTGGCTGCATGCTTCTTGGCGGCGATTTCCGCCTGCTGCTTTGCCGTTTCTTCTGGGGAGGGCACGCTGCAATAGGCGAGCAACAGCACGCTGGCCCCGAACCACAGCGCGCGCCATCGGCTGGCAAAGACGGTTCCGAGTCGCGGTCCGAACATGGCCGTCATCCTAACTCGCGAGGGTTAACGAGCGCCTCCCTTTCGCCATTGCGGCGCGGATTGCGCGGGTCCATGCTCGCCCCCGGAGAAAAGTGGAGGAGAGGACGATGCAGCATCTGGAAGGCAAGGTCGCATTCGTGACCGGGGCGGGCTCGGGTATCGGGCTGGGCATTGCGCAGGCGCTGGCCGCTGCGGGGGTCAAGGTCATGCTCTGCGATATCGAGCAGGCCGCACTCGATCGCGCGGTGGAGGGACTTGCCGCGACCAATGCCGACGTCGCCGGTGTTCGCGCCGATGTCAGCCTCAAGGAAGAGCTCCAGAAGGCTGCGGACGAGACCATCGCGCGCTTCGGCAAGGTCCATATCCTCGTCAACAACGCTGGCGTCGGGGGCGGCGCAGAATACGGCAAGTGGACCGATGCCAGCTGGAACTGGACCATCGGGGTCAATTTGATGAGCGTCGTCTGGGGCATCGAGATCTTCGGTCCGCTCATCGAGAGTCATGGCGAGGGCGGCCAGATCGTTTCCACGGCTTCGATTGCCGGGCTCATCGCCGCAACAGGTCCGTCCTACAATGTCACCAAGTACGGCGTAGTCGCCCTGAGTGAAGGGCTGCGGGTCGACCTCGCCTCGCGCGGGATCGGCGTGTCGGTGCTGTGCCCGGGGTTCATCAGGACGCAGATCATGGATTCGCGCCGCAACGTTCCTACCCGTTTCGGCGAGCTGGAGCAGCAGAACGAGGGCGACGGCGCGGCCGAGTTCGTCCAGCTGGCGCGCGAGGCGATCGAGAACGGGATCGACCCGCGCTATGTTGGGGAACTGGTCCGCGAAGGGATCGAGGGCGACTGGCCCTACATCTTCACCGACCTCCAGTTCGAACCGCTCATCAACGAACGCTTCGCCAACATCACTGCGGGCTTCGACCGCATCCGCGACCGGGTGCCGCAACGCTAGCTGCGCTCGAACACCTTCGTCAGGGCATTCGGCAGCAATTCGTCGCGCATCGGGCTGTCGCTGAGCAGGCTGATGTAGAGGATGTAGAGCATGGCGAGCACGTAGAGCAGCATGACGAGCCGCAGCGCCTCGTTGAAACTCTTCTTGCGCGTCTTGTGACGGAACAGCGAACGGCCCGCGAGCGCGCCAGGCAGCCCACCGAACAGCGCCAGCGTCAGCAGCGTGCTTTCGCGGATGCGCCATTCGCCGGCTTCGGACCGGGCCTTGTCGATGCCGAACATGGCGAAGGCGGTGAAGTTCATCGCGATCAGGAAGTAGGCGAAATATTCGGTCATCGGGGCATGCGACTCATCGGCTCTGCCACTGGTCTAGCGCGCAAGGCTTAACGGATCGCGCTACGGAACATCGACAATGGCCCGCAGACGATTCGTATCGCGAAGGAAACCGCAACCGGTGCGCTTCGACGCGCTCTGGCAGAAGGCGCGGGCGCGACGCTCGCAGTGGCGGCGCATCCGGCGGCTGGCGACGCCCTTCTTCCTCCTCGGCGTGCTGCTCGGCGTGTGGCTTTTCGTCGGCGACCGGATGCGACCGGGCGCGGAGGAGTGGGTCGAGGTCCCGACCCGCTTCGAACTGTGCGGCAGCGGGCCCAACAGCGCCTGCGTCATCGATGGCGACACGGTGCGCTACGGCCATTTGCGGGGCGACCGGCGCATCCGCCTGACCGGCTTCGACGCACCCGAAATGGACGGCGCCTGCGCTGCCGAGCGGACCAGGGCGCAGGAGGCCAAGCGCGCGCTCCAAGCCTGGCTCGCCGAGGGGCCGTTCGAATGGAACGGCGGTGCCGATCCCCCGCGCGACAAATACGGCCGCGAGCTGCGCGCAGCGCGGCGGGGCAAGGACGAGCTTGCCGACCACATGATCGGCCTCGGTCTTGCCGAAGGCGGCGGCTGGACGACGCAGCGCATCGACTGGTGCGCATGAAGCGATGCGAGGGGTGGTCTCCCGCCCCTCGCACCATTGTCCCCTACCGGTTGTCCAGCTGCGCCCGTACGGCGAGGAGGCCGGCGCGAGTGACGCGGTAGGGGCCGCCGCCGTGGCTGGCGATGAAGCCGCGCTTCTTCAGCCGCGCGAAGGTGGCCATCTTGCAGTCGACCAGCACGTAGCCGTCGCGATTGTAGCATTCGACCGCGCTGATCGGCGGGCGGCCCTTGTTGCCGCTCGCCTCGCCGTCGCGACGCACGAGGATCTGCCCGCCCTGGGCGAGCGCGTGGAGCGTGCGCTGCTCCGCTTTCGAAATATTCATGGGATGCTTGTCCGCTGTCCTTGGACGCGCGCGACGCGAAGGAACGCGCGCGGGTTCGGCGGAGGCCCGGTTCAACGGGACACCGCCGGCGAAGGCCATGCGCTCACCCGCCCATCAGGGGTGGGGCACGGCGATCAGCGGAAGGCAAGCTCTGTCATATTACTCCTGCGGCGGGTAATAAAGCCGATGGCGCGATGGCGTCAATCGCGGCTGTTTCGAAACGTTTCGCTATCGCCAAGTTCATGCGGCGTAACATTTTATTAGAAACACCAAACTAAGTTGACGCCCAGAACACAAATTGCCGGTCGCATGGACAGTCAATTCCACGCATTATTTGCAGAGGGACGCGCCATGGAAAGCAAGCACAAGGTCAGAACGCCCACAGAGCGCCGTATCGGCGACAGGCGTAACAAGCAGGTCGAGATCAACGGGACAGACCGTCGCAAGGTCGAGCGCCGCAGCGGCACCGACCGCCGCACCTGAGCCGCATCGCCGCGCGAACGCGCGCAAAGACCAGCAAGATCTTTCCTGCGCAACGCTTTCTTAAGCGGCTGCGGACATTTTCGCGTTCCGGATTCGGACGGCCCGCGTGATGGGCGTTCCGGCAGCGCCGGGATGACAGGGGGATCATAGTGGGTCGAGAATACATTGAGCGTTCGGGCGAGGATCGTCGCCAGGGTGACAGGCGCAGGCAGCAGCTGCCGTTCGAGGGACCGGACCGCCGCAGCGGCACCGACCGCCGCGGCGGCGTGGAACGGCGCAAGTAGCAGCGCCGCCTGGCACCGGTTCACGCCGCCGCGCGGGCCCTGGTGATGATGGCGGTGATTTCGTCGAGCAGGGCGAGGCGCTGTTTCTTGAGCGTTTCGAAGCGCTCGTCGCTCGCCGCCTCGGTTTCGGCCTCGATGCGGTGCACCTGGCGGTTCACCTCGTGATATTCGTCGGCGAGCCGCGCGTAATGCGCATCCTCGGTCTTCAGCCGCGTGACCAGCTCGCGATCGCGGGCGAAGATCTGGGTCAGTTCATTGGGCGTGTGCTGCGACATGTGGGGTCCTTCCTCTAAGGTGATGAGGGGAAGGTAGCACGGTCCGGGTGGCGGTCTTTGAGGTGGATCAATCTGACCCCCGGGAGAAGTGCTATGATGTGAACTATGGCCATTCTGCGCGCCGCTACACTTTACTGGGCCGCGATCTTCGGTCTCGGCTTCCTCTTGGGTACGGTGCGCGTGCTGTGGGGCGCCGCGGCAATTGGCGAGACAGCCTTCGTTCTCGTTGAAGTGCCCGCAATGCTTGCCGCCAGCTTTGTAGCCGCGCGATTGTTGTTGAGACGATATGCGCTCGATAGCTTGCGAGAAACAGGGCTGATGGGCGGACTGGCCTTCACACTCCTGATTATTGCCGAGCTAGCGCTTGCGATGCTTGTGGGCGACCTGAGGCCATACGAATGGTTCGCGTCCCTATGGACGGTACCATTTTTCTACGGAACTTTGGGCCAGATTGCTTTCGGCTTGATGCCGACGGCGATCTGCCACTTCCTGCCTCATAGGCAGCGCTCAGATTGAGCGGCGAGCTTTACTCCGCCGCCTGCGCTCCGGCTTCGTCCCCGAACAGGCCCGGACCTTCGTCGCCAGCGCCGTCTTCTTCGTTCGCGGCCTTGGCCTTGTTGCGCTTGTCGAAGCTGGCCCAGACGTCGTTCCAGTTGCCGCGGGTCGCGCCCTTCGAATATTCGGTCGCGCGGGTTTCGAAGAAGTTGGCGTGCTCCACGCCGTTCAGCAGCGGGGCGAGCCAGGGCAGCGGGTGGTCGTCGACCATGTAGATCGGCGACAGGCCCAGCTGGCCCAGGCGCCAGTCGGCGATGTAGCGGATGTACTTCTTGATTTCCTTCGCGGTCATGCCGCTGACCGGGCCCATTTCGAAGGCGAGGTCGATGAAGTTGTCTTCCAGCCGCACCGACTTCTGGCAGATGTCGATGATGTCTTCCTTGACCGCCTTGGTGTAGCAGTCGCGCTCGCGCACGAATTCGTGGAACAGGCGCACGATGCCTTCGCAGTGGAGGCTCTCGTCGCGGACCGACCAGCTGACGATCTGGCCCATGCCCTTCATCTTGTTGAAGCGCGGGAAGTTCATCAGCATGGCGAAGCTGGCGAACAGCTGCATGCCTTCGGTGAAGCCGCCGAAAGCCGCCAGCGTGCGGGCGATATCCTCGTCCGTGTCGACGCCGAAGACCTGCAGGTAATCGTGCTTGTCCTTCATTTCCTCGTATTCGAGGAAGGCCGAATATTCGCTTTCGGGCATGCCGATCGTGTCGAGGAGGTGCGAGTAGGCCGCGATGTGCACCGTCTCCATGTTGGAGAAGGCGGTGAGCATCATCTTCACCTCGGTCGGCTTGAACACGCGCCCGTACTTGTCGTGGTAGCAATCCTGCACCTCGACGTCGGCCTGGGTGAAGAATCGGAAGATCTGGGTGAGCAGGTTGCGTTCGTGCTCGGTGATCTTCTGCGCCCAGTCGCGGCAGTCCTCGCCCAGCGGAACTTCTTCCGGCATCCAGTGAATCTGCTGCTGGCGCTTCCAGAACTCGTAGGCCCAGGGGTATTCGAAGGGCTTGTAGGTCTTGCGGGCTTCCAGCAACGACATCTTGTATCTCCACGTATTCGGCCGAACGACTCATATAGGGAATCACGGGCCGGATTCGAAGGCAAGAGGTTATGATTCGGCGGGGATAAGCCGGGATAATTTCACGCCTTTGCGACGAGCTGCCGGAACACCGCCCGAGGGCCTGCGTTCACTTCCACGGAACAAGTTTCCGGGGAACAGCGGGCCTAGTCCGGTTTCCCCTTTTGCGGGCTCTGCCTGCGAACCCCGGCGCCCCGCCCCTCGCAAGAGGGGTGGGGTGTCAATCTTTCGGGCAGTCGCGGAAGCGGACTATTTCCAGAACCAGCGGTCCTGCGCACCGCGGCGGGCGCGCTCGCGCCACATGCGGATGTAGAGCCACAGTCCCGAGAAGGCGAAGAACAGCAGCGCGAAGCCCGACAGGATCGAGATCGCCGTGCCGACGGGGCCGAACTCCTCGCCCGAGTGGAGGTGGTGGAAGAACCCGACCCAGGCGCGCGGGCCGGTCTCGGGCCGCGGCGGCGAACAGCGCCAGCCTTCGGGGCAGGTGAAGCCGGCGGGCGGTTGCTGCGCGGCGAGTTCTGCCGCGCTCGGCTCGGCCACCGGCCACAGCGATGCGCCGTGACTCAGCAGGCCGGTAGCCGCGATGAAGAGCAGGAAGACGGCGAAGAATACAGAAAGCCAGCGATGCCACTTGCGCATCCGAAAGTCCTTTTTGCGAGTGATTTGCAATTGCAGATACAGTGCGGCCCGGGGGATGCAAGCGGCATATTGTCGCGACGTGTCGCGAAAGCAGAACCGCGATCGGGTCCATCATGGTCCGAATTGCTTGCCAGACTGCGGGAAGGGACTAATCTCCGCCCATGATAAGGTCGCGAGACGAAAGCGCTCCGGACCACCGGAGGCATGAAAATATTGTCGAGGCTGCCGAAGCAGCCCTTGCCGGCGATGTCGATCCGTCCCGCTGGCCTGCCGAACTTGCCGCCGCCTATGAAGCATCGCTTGAGCAGCGCCAGTTCACGCAGGGACGCCTGCTGCTATGGACCGGGCTGGCTGTCGCGATTGCCTCGATCTTCATCGACTTCCTCGCGATCCCTGAACATGCCCCCCTGATGCTCGCCCTCAGGGTGGTGTTCGTCTTCCCGCTCCAAATCGCCGCCCTGCTCATGCCGGCCAGGTTCCTCGGCATGCAGAAGATGCTCATGGGCTGCTCGATCGTGAGCTTCGCCGCGATTCTCCTGATCGGGGTCCAGTGGGCGCCACCCCTTTCGGCAGCATACATGGCGATCGGTCCGGTCGTCCTGATCGGCGTTGCAGCGCAGGTGCTGCCCTATTCGCCAAAGGAGATCGGCGCGCTCGTCCTGGCGTTCGGCATCGTCACCGGATTTGCCATCGTGATGGTGGATGCGCCCGCAGTGCGGGACCCGGTCTTCCTCGGTATCCTGATCGCCACGCTCACCGTTTCGCTCCTCCTGCCGCACCGGATCTGGGCGGCCGAGGCGCACAACTTCCTGATCGCCCGGCAATCCGAAAAGCGACTGGCAGACCTCGAGGAAACCAATCGCGCGCTCGAAGACCTGTCGCGCAAGGACCCGCTCACGGGCCTCGCCAATCGCCGCCATGCGACCGAGGTCTTCAACCGCCACTATGACGCGGCACCCGCCACTGGCGAAGCGCGGGTGGCCGTGATGATGGTCGACATCGACCACTTCAAGGCCTTCAACGACCACTGGGGCCACCAGCTCGGCGACGAGTGCCTGCAATCGGTGGCCGAAGAGCTGCGCCACTGCGCGGCACGCAATGGCGGTCTCGCCGCGCGCTTCGGTGGCGAGGAATTCGTGCTCATCCTGAGGGCCGACAACGCTGCCCATGCCTTCAAGCTGGCGGACGACCTGCGCACCGCGGTCGAGCGGATCGAGATTCCGCACGAGGAAACCAATGGCACGGCGACACTGACGACCAGTATCGGCGTCGCCATGCACAACGGAACCGGCAAGCCCGAACTTTCCCCGCTGCTCGGAGCCGCCGACGCGGCGCTTTATGCGGCGAAGGCAGGCGGCAGGAACCGGTGCGAGATGGCGGCCTGATTGGACGTTCGGGACGAGACGTTCTCATCCTGCGCCCCCCTGCGAAACGCTCCTCGGCTCCGGTCATTGGTTAGGCAGAAGGAGATTTTGCATGACCGATATTTCGCAGATCAAGGAACACATGGAAGTCATCGGCGCTGACGGCGTCCACGTCGGCACCGTCGACGGCGTCGAAGGTGACCGGATCAAGCTGACCAAGAAGGATTCGGGTGCCCAGATCGAACAGGCCGAGGGCAGCCACGAAGGCCACCACCACTACATTTCGACCGGGCTGGTCGCGGGCATCGAAGGTGACAAGGTCCGTCTCAGCGCGACCGGCGCCAACGCGGTGAACTTCGAAGAAGAAGAGGGCGGCCAGCAGGGCTGAGCGACCTTCCGGTCAAAGAAAAACCCCGGCCCGCATTCCGCGGCGCCGGGGTTTTCTGTGCGTGACCGTCTGCCGGTCCTACTGGCAGGCGAGGCATTCCTCGTAATCGGTCTGCTCGCCGGCGCTGGCGGACAGTTCGATCTTGGCTGCGTCGGCGGTGTTGTCCGCCTCCACGCCGCCCGCGAAGCCGGCGCGCTGCACGCTCTTGGAGCGCAGGTAGTAGAGCGACTTGATGCCCTTCTCCCATGCCTGGAAGTGCAGCATCATCAGGTCCCACTTGTCGACGTCGGCAGGGATGAACAGGTTCAGCGACTGGGCCTGGTCGATATAGGGCGCGCGGTCGGCGGCGAATTCGAGCAGCCAGCGCTGGTCGATCTCGAAGCTGGTCTTGAACGCGGCCTTTTCTTCCGGCGTCAGGAAATCGAGGTGCTGGACCGAGCCGCCCTTCTCGAGGATCGAATTCCACACCGCGGTCGAGTTCTTCGACTTCTTGTCGAGGATCTTCTCGAGGTACGGGTTCTTCACGATGAAGCTGCCCGACAGCGTCTTGTGGGTGTAGATATTGGCCGGGATCGGCTCGATGCACGCGCTGGTGCCGCCGCAGATGATGCTGATCGACGCGGTCGGCGCGATCGCCATCTTGCAGCTGAAGCGTTCCATCGCGCCGGTTTCCTCGGCATCGGGACAGGCACCGCGTTCCTGCGCAAGCACGAGCGAAGCTTCTTCGGCCTTGCCGCTGATGTGCTTGAACATCTTGAGGTTCCAGACCTTCGCCATCGGGCTTTCGAAACCGATGCCCTTCTGCTGGAGGAAGGAGTGGAAGCCCATCACGCCCATGCCGACGCTGCGCTCGCGCATCGCCGAATAGCGGGCGCGGGCCATCTCTTCGGGGGCGTTGTCGATGTAGTTCTGCAGCACGTTGTCGAGGAAGCGCATGACGTCCTCGATGAAGCGCTTGTCGTCCTTCCACTCGTCCCACTTTTCGAGGTTGAGCGAGGACAGGCAGCACACCGCCGTGCGGTCGTTGCCGAGGTGGTCGATGCCGGTCGGCAGAGTGATTTCGGCGCACAGGTTCGAGGTCGAGACCTTGAGGCCGAGTTCGCGGTGATGCTTGGGCATCATGCGATTCACCGTGTCGGAGAACACGATGTAGGGTTCACCCGTGGCAAGGCGGGTTTCGACCAGCTTCTGGAACAACGAACGAGCATCGACCGTCTTGCGGACCGAGCCATCCTTGGGGCTGACAAGATCGAATTCCTCACCCGCACGCACCGCTTCCATGAATGCGTCGGTGACGAGCACGCCGTGGTGCAGGTTGAGCGCCTTGCGGTTGAAATCGCCCGAAGGTTTGCGGATTTCGAGGAACTCCTCGATCTCGGGGTGCGAGACGTCGATGTAGCAGGCGGCCGAACCGCGGCGGAGCGAGCCCTGCGAGATTGCCAGGGTCAGGCTGTCCATCACGCGGACGAAGGGGATGATGCCGCTGGTCTTGCCGTTGAGGCCGACCGGCTCGCCGATCCCGCGGACATTGCCCCAATAGGTGCCGATGCCGCCGCCCTTGGAAGCGAGCCAGACGTTCTCGTTCCAGGTGTTGACGATGCCGTCGAGGCTGTCGCTGACCGAATTGAGGTAGCAGCTGATCGGCAGGCCGCGCGTCGTGCCGCCGTTCGACAGGACGGGGGTCGCGGGCATGAACCACAGGTTCGAGATGTAGTCGTAGAGGCGCTGAGCGTGATCCTGGTCGTCGGCAAAAGCGTCGGCGACGCGGGCGAACAGGTCCTGGAAATTCTCGCCCGGCAACAGGTAACGGTCGATCAGCGTTTCCTTGCCGAAATCGGTCAGGTTCTCGTCACGCGCGGTGTCGGTGACGACGTTGAACCGGCGGTCGAGAATCTTCTTGCTGTCGTCCTTGACCTCGGCCTTGGCAACAGCCGCCATCGCACCGGCCAGCGCCTCGCCGGCGGCTGCGGTGACCAGATCGTCACTACCCTTGTCGCTCTTTTCCATCGTTACCGCCGTTTCGGGCGCCTTCTTGTTGCTGGTGGTTTCGTTCGTATCGGCGGCGGTGTCGGTATCCAGATCGAGTGCCATCGCCATATCGTCCCCAGTCTTGAAATCCATCGTGTGCCCGCCCCTGTCAGTCCGGTCGTTTGCCCCGCGAAACCTGCCCTCTTGCCGGGTCAATGTTCCGCTTGTGTTCGAGTCGGCGAGCCAAGTTTCCCGCCTAGCATTTTCTGTCTGGTCCGGGGCGAAAACTTATCCCCCGTCTGCCCACAGGCCAGCGCGCAAGGAGCCTGCTCCCCATATGGGGAGGATTGGCTCATCCGCTAGGTCTTGTGGGTACCCCCGGTATCCCGACCACTAGATACTGAATCAGCCGGGACTCGCGCGCAAGAGGGTTGATGAAGTTTTAATCGTCCGGACGGGCCCGCAATGGGGGTGTCGTGCAATGCTGCAACGCCGCGACGCGTGGACAAAGCTGGACTTTGCGGGCGCGCAAGCCCGAAAATGAATCCGTGAAAAAAATTATGCGGGCAAAAATGATGCTGTCGGCTTGTGAATCCTTCGAATCCCGGAGCGCAATTTTCGAATCCGCGATGCACGAAAAGAGCCCCGCGTGACGGCGGGGCTCATGAATGTCTGCAAGCTATCCCGGCGCGGGGCGGCATCCCCGCAGAAAGACCCCGCCCCGACGCCGAGACGGCTCCTGGCCCCCGTCGGGCTCAGGAGACCGGGCGAGGCGCCAGGGTCAGAGCGAGCACTGCTCGCTCCCGGGGGGACCTGGCGATCCGCGCCGCTTCGTCACGGGCGAGCTTCCTGGTGAGACGGGCCATTTGCGCATCGCTCGATGCGACGAGGATGTTGGCCTGGATGACCTGGTCGTCGCTGCTGCCTACCGGCATCGGGTCGAGGCTCGTCAGCCCGGACACCGCGCGACGGGCCGCGCGGTCGAGCTGCGAATTGCCCGAGGAACGGTACATCGCGATATTCGTCGGACGCCCGTCGCCCCCCGCCTGGAAGCGCACCTGGACGATGCCCTTGGCATCCCACCTCGGATCGATGCGGGTCGCGGCAAGGCGCGCCTCGAGATCCTGCGAAACCTCCTCCACGAAGGTCGTGTCCGATCGCGGGGAGACGACGATCTCCTGCGAGGCGATCGGTACGGCAAGCACCGAACCGGTGACGGCAAGGGAAATGGCGAAAACGGCAATCTTGTTCATGGGATCATCCTTTCAACGAAAGAGATGATCGGCCGCAGAGAGTATCACGCAGTGTGCGACTGATGATTATGATCAGGCGATGACGGTCTATGGTCGATCCGCGCCCGGCGGCGTCTGCGGTCCCTACCGGACCGCGGCAATCTACGCCCTTTCCGGATGTTGTCAAAAAACGCCGAAATCTGTGTCGCGTCCTTCCAAAGTCGTAACTTGGTTGCGCGCGATTGTTCGATCGGATCATCCCGTCGTGCAAATGAACGACCCGGGAGTGCGATTGTAAGACCCTGCTGAAACCGACTCGCATCCCGGCCTCCAGCCACTTTTGGCCAGAACCTTGCGCGTGCCTGCAGCCGGTCGAGTGAAGTCGCGCGCCGGTCGAACCCGGCACGGCCGGATCGCCTAGCCTGCCGCTTCGAGCGCATCCATCCGGCGGCGGATCGCTCCCCCGAACAGAAACACGAGGATCGCCCCGCTGGCCGAAATGCCAGCCTGGAGGAACCAGAATGCGGTGTCGCCCAGCGGCTCATAGAAGCGCGCGATGTAGCCTGCCCCCACACCTACGACGAACAGGGTGAGGTAGGCGCCCGCCATCATCAGCGCGTTGATCTTCTTGGGCGCCCTGCGCGACACTAGCGCGAGTGCGGTCGGCCACATGTACATGAAGGCAATGCCCGAAAGGAAAAAGGTCACCAGCGGGAAAAGGATCGACACCTTGCCCTCGGGCGCGCTCATGCTGCCGAGCGCGAGGAAGAGAGAGGATGTCGCCATGATGAGCGCACCGGTGGCAATCTTGGTCAGATCGCCCGGTTCGCCCCCGCGCCTGCCCTGCCAGGCCCAGATGGACAGCAGCAGGGGCAGGGCGATGACCGAGGCAAGGCTGTCCTCCGATGCGAACCAGGGGGCGGGCACCGAGAACGCGCCGAAGGTCAGGTCGACCCGCTCGTTCACCCACAGCATCCCGACGTTCCACAGCTGCTCGAAGGCGAAGCTCTGGCACATGGTGATCAGGAGGACGAGCACGACCAGCCCGATCATCTTCCACTCGTTGGTGGTCAGCGGCGGCAGGGCCTCACCCTCGGGCGCGACCTCGCGGTCCTCGGCGAAATACTTCAGCCCGGCGAAGTAGACGACTGCCGCGACAAGCATGAAGAGGCCCGCCGCGCCGAAGCCGAAATGCCAGCCATAGATCTGTGCCAGGAGGCCGCAGATCAGCGGTCCGATGGTCGCGCCGACATTGATGCCGGTCGAGAAGATCGCATAGCCCTTGGAGCGCAGCGTCTCCTCGTGCTTCTCGTAGAGGTGGCCGACCTGCGCGGCGATATTGCCCTTCAAGCAGCCCGAGCCGAGCACCAGCAGCAGGAGCGCGAGCAGGAACGACCAGTCGAAGGCCATGGCAAAGTGGCCCAGCGTCATCAGCGCGATGCCGATCATCACGACCCGCTTCGCTCCGAGCCAGCGGTCGGCGAGCAATCCGCCGAACAACGGGGTGAAATAGACGAAGCCGGCGTAGAGCCCGAAGGTTTGGCTGGCGAAGGCCTGCGTCGAGAGCTCGCCAAAAATCGCCTCGATCACTCGGCGATAGCCATCCATGCCGGCGACATTCTCGATGCGGCCGGGCAGGAGCAGTTCCTGCACCATGTAGAGGACCAGCAGCGTGCGCATGCCGTAGAAGCTGAAGCGCTCCCACGCCTCGGTCATGGCGAGGAAATAGAGACCCTTGGGATGGCCCCAGAGGCGCTCCTCGCTTCGCGCAACAGCTGCTTCCATTCGATTGCCTCCCCCAAACCAGAGGCTGGGGTAAGCTACCGGCAGTGCTTGTCAATCTTGCGGCAGGTGGCCCGGGGTCAGGCGACGCTCGCCTTTGCGTGCTCGGCAATCGCGTCGGCGACCTCGTCGACCAGTTCCAGCGGGAGGTCATGGCCCCAGCCGGGAATGGTCTTGATCTTTGCGCCCGGAATGCTCGCCGCCGTGTCGCGGCCACCTTCGACCGGTACCAGCGGATCATCCTCGCCATGCAGGACGAGCGTCGGGACGGAGACACCCTTGAGCATCGCACGGCGATCACCATCGGCCACGATGGCGGACAGGTGCCGCGTCGGGCCCTCGGGATAGAAGCTGCGGCGCACCGACATGCGCGTGCGCTCGCGCAGCCGCTCCTCGTCGGCCGGAAAACCGGGCGAGCCGATCGTGCGGGCAAGCTTGACCCCGTGGTCGACCAGGACGTCCTCGTCGGTGCTGGCGGGACGGGTGATGAGCACCTTCATCGCCTCGGGCTTTGCCGGCGGAAGCTTGGGATTGCCGGTGGTCGAGAAGATCGAGGTGAGCGAGAGGCATTTGTCGGCATGGCGCGCGGCAAAGTGCTGGGCGATCATGCCGCCCATGCTCGCGCCGACGATATGCGCCTTCTCGATGCCCAGCGCATCGAGGAGGCCCGCCCCGTCATCAGCCATGTCGGCGAGGGTATAGGGGACCTTGGGCTTCAGCCCTATCTTGGACAGCAGGGTCATCTTGACGATCCCTGGCGCCTTGACCCCGTCGAACTTGTGGCTGAGGCCGATGTCGCGGTTGTCGTAACGGATGACCCGGAAGCCGTGACCGGCCAGTTCCTCGACCAGCTCGTCGGGCCACAAGGTCAGCTGCGCACCGAAACCCATGATCAGCAGCATCGGCGGTGCGGCGGGATCGCCATGCTCTTCGTAGTGGATTTCGATTCCGTTGGCCGTGACCTTTGGCACCTGGCTTTCTCCCTGTATCTGTCTTTTCCGGTCGAATTCACCGCAATCGGCGAGACTTGTCCATGAACAAAATCTTCTCGCACCGCAGGGGGCGTGAGGGCAGGCATCTGCTGTAATCCCTTGTCTCGCTAGCGAAACCTGCTTCGGTCCGGAAAATCGTGGTTAATCAGAACCTAACGCGCAGCTAGGAAAGTCGCCTTCATACAATCAAGCGACGCGCAAAGGCGGCATCACACCGCAATGGGACGCCGCACCGGGATGACGTGATGGACCGTAGAAGGGAAACTCGCAGCACCACGCAGGAGAGCGTGCGGGTAAACATCGGCCGCCGCACCCTGCGCTGCCGCATGCGCAATTTGTCGCGGTCGGGCTGCATGATCGAGACCTCGCTGATGCTGGTCGAGGTCGGTACGCCCTTGGAAATCGTGTTGGGGCCCGGTGTCGTGGCGGAGGGCGAGGTCGCCTGGCAGTTGGGCGAATGCTTCGGAGTGAGTTTCCATTCGGCCATATCGGACGCGGTTGTCGAGGAATACACGGTGGAGGACTGGCACGTAGCCCCTTTGACAACCCGATCGCTTCGCGACGCGTCAGAGAAATAAATATAAGACAACGACGACAATAAAATACGGCGCACAATATTTCTTAATAAATGTATCGCTACAAGTTGAAACTAGAAAAATACGGTCGCTCTCGCATGGGTATTACGGAGAGAGCAAGGTGAACGAACATCGCAGGATCGAGCGCGACACTTGCGCCGGCCGGATCGATTATACTTTCGCCGGGCTGACGCGCCCGGCTCACCTCGTGAACATGTCGCGCGAGGGCTGCAGGCTCGAACTGTCCGGGCCGCTTCCCGACGCGGGTGACGTAATCGAGGTCACCTTTATCGACGGCGTGAGCGTGTCAGGTCGGGTGGTCTGGGAAGAGTCCGGCACTGTCGGCGTGCAGTTCGAGCAACCTATCATTGAAGCGATCGTCCGCTTCTTCGGCCTCTCGCCGGCAGGTTCGATCAGGGACGAAGCGCCCAAGGACGGGTTTGGTCGTCCCCTGCCCCCCATGGGCCAAGCCGATACGCCGCACTGACTCTCAGGGAGCGAGTACCGTGTCCCGGGCGACCGGATCTGTCTCGGGATAATCGAGAATGTAGTGCAGCCCGCGGCTTTCGTGCCGACGGAGCGCGCTCTGCACGATCAGGTCAGCGCATTCGAGCAGGTTGCGCAGCTCGATCAGGTCGGTCGTCACCCGGAAGTGGCCATAGTAATCCTCGACCTCCTCGCGCAGCAGGCGGATGCGGTGCGCGGCGCGTTCGAGTCGCTTGGTCGTCCGCACGATCCCGACATAGTTCCACATGAAGCGACGGATTTCGGTCCAGTTCTGCTTCACGACCACTTCCTCGTCCGAATCGGTCACGCGGCTGGCGTCCCAGGGCAGGATTGTCGGCGGGTCGTCCATCTCGTCCCAGCACTCGAGGATGTCCTTCGCCGCCGCCTCACCGAAAACGAAGCACTCAAGGAGCGAATTGGAAGCGAGACGGTTCGCGCCGTGCAACCCGCTTTCGGTGCATTCGCCTGCGGCCCACAGCCCGGGCAGGTCGGTGCGCGCGTCGAGCGAGATCTTCACTCCGCCGCAGGTGTAGTGCTGCGCCGGGACCACGGGAATCGGCCCCTTGGTCATGTCGATGCCGAGGCCGAGCAGCTTCTCGTGAATCGTGGGGAAGTGCTCCATCACGAACTCGGGCGGCTGGTGGCTGATGTCGAGGTGGACGTAGTCGAGGCCGTAGCGCTTGATCTGGTCGTCGTTCGCGCGCGCCACGATGTCGCGCGGGGCCAGCTCCAGGCGCTCGGGATCGTACTTCTCCATGTAGCGCTCGCCCGTCACCGGATTGTAGAGCCGCCCGCCTTCGCCGCGCACGGCCTCGGTGATGAGGAAGTTCTTGACCTCGAGGTTGTAGAGGCAGGTCGGGTGGAACTGCATCATCTCCATGTTGGAAACGCGCGCTCCGGCCCGCCATGCCATCGCGATACCGTCGCCCGTCGCCCCTCGCGGTGCGGTAGAGAAGAGGTAGACGCGGCCCGCGCCGCCGGCCGCCAGCACCGTGGCGCGCGCGACATGGGCTGTCACCTCGCCCGTCTGTTCGTCGAGGGCATAGGCCCCCCAGATGCGGCCCGATCCGGAATATTCGACCTGGTTGCGCCCGGTGATGAGGTCGATGCAGCTCTGGTTCGGCAGCAGGGTGATATTGGGGTTTTCCTCCGCCGCCTTGAGCAGCGCGGCCTGCACCGCCCATCCGGTCGCATCGTTCACATGCACGATCCGGCGGTGCGAATGGCCGCCTTCGCGGGTCAGGTGGAGGTCGCCGCTGTCGCGGTTGAACGGCACGCCAAGCTCGATCAGCCGCTCGATCGCGGCGGGTGCGCGCTCGATGACGAACTCTACCGTCTCGATGTCGTTGAGGCCCGCGCCTGCGACCATGGTGTCGCGGATATGGTTTTCGAATGTGTCGCCGGCATCGAGCACCGCGGCGATGCCGCCCTGGGCCCAGGCGGTCGATCCGCTGGTCAGCTGACCCTTGGCAAGGACCAGGACCTTGCGAGTTTCGGCGAGTGCCAGCGCGGCGGTAAGCCCGGCGGCACCGGACCCGATGACGAGGACGTCATGAGTAGTTTCGGTCATGCTTGCGTCATGCCTCTGGCATCGGCGCGCGGCAAGGAAAGAACGACTCGCCGAAAGCCGGCTTCACAAGCGCGAAAACACGGTTAACCGGCGAATCGCAGGGGATAAAAAGACGGGAAGGGTCGTGGTTTTATGAAATTGGGCATGATTGCCTGCGCGCTCGGTCATCATCGTATCGATCGTGGGGACACCAAGCGCGTGCATGGCGGACACGTCGGGCGTTGCCGCTGCTGCCGGACTCCGATGGAGGAGGTGGAGCCGCACCTCTGGGTGGTCCAGCGCGTCCGCGACGCAGGCCTGACGCACCGCATGCGTTGAGCGCTGCGGGGCGGCTCAGCCCGCCCCGGTCAGCTGTACGAAGACGTCTTCGAGGTCGGCCTCGCGCGTGGTCACGTCCTCGATGGCATAACCGTGCGACTGCACGACGGCGAGCACCTGCCCGGCGCTCGCCTTGTCGCGGTCGTAAGTGATCTCGAGCTTGCGCGGCTCGACCACGTCGGCGCGCACGAAGCCGTCTTCCATGATCGGTCCGGACAGGTCCTTGTCGACCGTGACCGCGACGACCTTCTCGCGCGCCATCCCGACCAGCTCGCGGGTCGGCTTTTCCGCTATCAGTTCACCATGGTTGATGATCGCGATGCGATCGCACAGCTGTTCCGCTTCCTCGAGATAGTGCGTCGTCAGTACCACGGTCACGCCCTCGCGGTTGAGCTCGGTGACGAGCTCCCACAGCTGGCGGCGCAATTCGACATCGACGCCGGCAGTAGGCTCGTCGAGCACCAGGATCGGCGGCGAATGCACCATCGCCTTCGCAATCAGCAGGCGGCGCTTCATGCCGCCCGAAAGCGTGCGCGCATAGGCGTCGCGCTTGTCCGCCAGGTGGACTGCCTTGAGCAGTTCCTCGCTGCGCCGTTCGGCCTTGGGGATGCCGTAGAAGCCGGCCTGGTTCTCCAGCACCTCGAACGGGGTGAAGAAGGGATCGAAGACGATTTCCTGCGGCACGATTCCGATCGAGCGCTTCGCGTTGCGCGGGTTCTCGGTGATGTCGAAACCCCAGATCTCCGCGCTGCCGGACGTCTTGCGTACCAAACCAGCAAGGATGTTGATCAGCGTCGACTTGCCCGCGCCATTGGGGCCGAGCAGGCCGAAGATCCCGCCCTGCGGCACGTCGAAGCTCACGCCCTTGAGCGCCAGCTTGGGCGGTTCGCCGGGGCCGGGCGGGGCATATTCCTTCACGAGATTGTCGATGCGGATGGCAGGCGGCGTGGTCATGGCCGTTCACCTAGGCTCTTGAGCGCCTCGGTCAAACCCATTATCGGCGCAGGCCATGAGCCTGCCTCCTCCCGAAGTCACCAAGGTCACCACCGCCCGCGTGTGGTGCGACGGCGCAACCGACATCCGCACGGGCGAAAACTACAAGCCCGCCGCGCTCGGCCATCCCAAGGTGTACCTGCAGATCGACGAGCATGGCTATGTCGACTGCGGCTATTGCGACCGCCGCTTCGTGCTCGAGGGCGGCCCGGCAGACGGCGTCGACCAGGCGAGCCTGCAGGACATTTCCGAAGGCGGCGACCCGGGCCACGCCTAGGCCCTGTTCGCCGGGGCTTTGCGTGCCTACATAGGTTCGCATGACGCAAGCGAGTGATCCTTTCGCCCTGCTCTACGGCAGCAAGCTCAACCCCGACGAAGCCAAGGCGCTGTCTTCGCGCCTGCTCGCGCCCTGCGACGATGGCGAACTCTATCTCCAGTTCACCGCGTCGGAGAGTTTCGCCTTCGACGACAGGCGGCTGAAGACTGCCGACTACAGCCGCGATTCCGGTTTCGGCCTGCGCGGGGTCTCGGGCGAGACCACCGGCTTCGCCCATGCCAACGAGATTTCCGCCGCAGCGATCGCGCGGGCTGGCGAGACGCTCCAGCTGCTCGATCCGACGAAGCAGGCGCATACCGCTCCGCCGGAGCGCACCAACCGCCACCTCTACACCGACATCAGCCCGCTCGACCTCGTGCCCTTTGCCGAGAAGGTCGCGCTGCTTGAAAAGATTGACGCGGTCGCCCGCGCCAAGGATCCGCGTGTCGCGCAGGTCAGCGCGAGCCTGGCGGCGAGCTGGAGCGCGATCGAGATCGTCCGCGCGGACGGCTTTACCGCGCGTGACCTTCGCCCGCTGGTACGCCTCAACGTCTCGGTCGTCGCCGAACAGAACGGGCGGCGCGAAACCGGGAGCTTCGGCTTCGGCGGGCGCTATCTCTATGATCGCCTGTTCGACGAAGGCGCCTGGCTGCGCGCGGTCGACGAGGCGGTGCGACAGGCGCTGGTCAATCTCGAAAGTGTCGAGGCTCCGGCGGGTGAGCGCACCGTGCTGCTCGGCCCCGGCTGGCCGGGCGTGCTATTGCACGAAGCGGTCGGCCATGGGCTCGAAGGCGACTTCAACCGCAAGGGCACGAGCGCCTTCTCTGGCCGGATTGGCGAGCGCGTTGCCGCCGAGGGTGTCACCGTGGTCGACGACGGCAGCATCGTCGACCGCCGCGGTTCGCTCTCGATCGATGACGAGGGCACGCCGACGAAGGAGACCGTGCTGATCGAGGACGGCATCCTCAAGGGCTACATGCAGGACCGTCTCAATGCCCGCCTGATGGGCGTCGAGCCGACCGGCAACGGGCGCCGCGAAAGTTACGAGCATGCGCCCATGCCGCGCATGACCAACACCTTCATGCGTGGCGGCAGCGACGATCCGGCAGAACTCCTGAGCCGTGTCGACGACGGCATCTATGCGACCAGCTTCGGCGGTGGCCAGGTCGACATCGTCAGCGGCAAGTTCGTCTTCGCCTGCACCGAGGCCTACAAGGTCGAAAAGGGCAAGATCGTCGCGCCGATCAAGGGCGCGACGCTGATCGGCGACGGACCGACCGTCCTCACCAGGGTGATCGGTATCGGCAACGACATGGCATTGGACGAAGGCATCGGCATGTGCGGCAAGGGCGGGCAGAGCGTGCCTGCGGGCGTTGGCCAGCCGACCTTGCTGATCAACGGGATTACCGTCGGCGGGACTGCCTGATCGGGCCGAGGCGCGACTCATCGCAGGTTCAGCATTTCTGATGTATATGCCGATGGTTCGCACAGGAGACTCACCATGCTGAAGTCCGTGATTGCCGCGAGTGCTGCCCTTACCCTGTTTGCTGTTCCGGCCGTGGCCGAAGAGCATGGGGACATGGCCATGACCAAGGGCGAAGTGAAGCTGGCGAAGATGCTGGAAGGCCGCGTCGCGGGCGAGCCGCGGAGTTGCATCCGCACTATCGGCAGTCGCAACCTGATGCAGATCGACGATACGGCGCTTGTCTATCGCGACGGTCGAACGCTGTGGGTCAACCGCACGCGTAACCCAGGGAGCATCGATGATTCCGATGTCATGTTGATCAAGCGATTCTCAGGCACCAGCCTGTGCCGCACCGATCAGATCGACATGATCGACCGCTATGCCGGAATGCTCACCGGCGTGATCTTCCTCGACGACTTCGTTCCCTATCGCTTGCCCGAAGAAGAGGGCTGACGATCCAGTCGAACTATTGAAAAGGCCCCCGCCGAACCAGTCGGCGGGGGCTTTTCATTGGTAGTCGCGAGTTCAGTCGCGCAATTGGCCGCGGATCGCCCCGCCCGGGTATTCGGCCGTATGGACGTTGACATAGAACGCTTGCGGATTGCCCTCGATGCGGTTCTGGGTCCATTCGACGGCGCTTTTGCAGCCCTTCCAACCGCCTTCGTTGGCGGCGTTTAGCGTAAAGACCGGCGGGCCGTTGCTACCTGCGGCGCCGACATGGATATGTGCTGCAGTGATCGTGCCGATATTGCGGATGTTGTTGAGGTCCCAGCAAACCTGGTTGAGTTCGTCGGACACCGTGATCTCGGCCTGGCCGGAACCGTCGGGATCACCACCGCCGACTTCCTGCGCGCCAGTCAGGTCTGCGTGGTAGGTCTTGGCTCCCAGCTCGCCGAGGCCTTCTTCCAGCGTGGCGCAGGCACCCAGCGCGGCGATGCCGACGACGGCGGCCAGTGCCTTGATTTGTGTGCGATTCATTTCGTCTCTCCTATCGGCCACCTGCCCTGGTGGCTGCTCCTCCACCTTCTCCCAACGTCCTGACGACGCATGGGTTTCCGCTTGGCACTGGCGCGGGGCATGGAGGTAGCGCATAGGCTTCGCCCCAGAGGAGATTGCACATGACCAGCACCCAGGCCCCCATCGGATCACCCTTCGGCTATCGTTCGACTGCGCGGGAGGTTGCTGCTGCGGGCAAGGTTGCCGGCAAGACGGTGGTGGTGACCGGCGGCTATTCGGGCATCGGGACCGAAACCGTGCGGGCGCTGGCGGGCGAGGGCGCGCGGGTCATCGTCGGCGCGCGGCGCACCGGCCAGGCGCATGAGGTTCTGGACGGCTTCGAGGGCGACATCACAATTCTCGAGCTCGACCTCTCCGATCCCGCCTCGATCGACCGCTTTGCGCAAGGCGTGGCGGGCGAGACCGATCACATCGACATCCTCATCAACAATGCGGCCATCATGGCGAGCCCGCTGGCGCGCGATGCACGCGGATACGAGGCACAGTTCGCGACCAACCACCTCGGCCATTTCCAGCTGACCGCGCGCCTGTGGCCGCTGATCCTCGCTGCTGCACCGGGTGCGCGCGTGGTCACGCTGTCGAGCATCGGGCACCGGCTGCAAGGCCTCGACCTGGACGATCCCAATTTCGAGCGGCGCGATTATGACAAGTGGCTCGCCTATGGGCAGGCCAAATCGGCCAACGCGCTGTTTGCCTTGCAACTCGACAAGCTGGGCGAACCCAAGGGCGTGCGCGCCTTTGCCGTCCATCCGGGTGGCATCGCGACCCCGCTGCAGCGCCATCTTACCATGGACGAGCAGCGTGCGATGGGCTGGTACGACGAGGAGGGCAACGTCCACGAGGCCTTCAAGTCGACCGAGGAAGGCGCATCGACTTCGGTGTGGTGCGCCACCTCACCGCTGCTTGAGGGCATGGGCGGCGTCTATTGCGAGGACTGCGACATCGCGAAACCGGCCGATCCTGAAAATCCGCGTGCGGGCGGCGTCTGGCCGCATGTCCGCGACGAGGGCCTGGCCGAAGCGCTGTGGCGCAAGTCGGAGGAGATGACCGGGGTCAGCTTCCCGGGCTGACGCGACCCGTCGCGCACAGGGCCTGCGCCGGGCAGGTCGCGCAATCGGGCGCGCTCGGACGGCACCAGGTCTGGCCGAGCTTCTTCATCAGCAGGTGATGTTCGTCGAATTCGGCCGCGCTCCACTCCTCGGGCATCACCGGCATGATTGCCTCGAAAGTGCGCGCCGTGTCGGCCTTGGCAGGGACCAGCCCCATGCGCTGGAGGATGCGGCGGTGGTGGCTGTCGAGCACCAGCGCGCGTCGGTCGAGCGTCGATGCATTCATCACCCCTGCAGCGATCTTGCGTCCGATGCCGGGCAATTGCTCGAGCCAGTCCATGGCAGCGCCTGTCTCCATGGTCGCCAGGTGCGAAAGGTCCACTGCGCCCCGCAAGCCGACCAGCGCGGTGAGGCTGCTCTTCAACCGCTCTGCCGCGATATTGGGATAGGTCTGCGTCACCAGTTCCGCCTGGAGTTCTTCCAGCGGGGCGGCAGCGACCGCCTCCCACGAACCGTAGCGGCACAGGAGCCGGTCGGTCGCGGCATTCGATACCTCGGACTTGGTCCGCGCGCCGATGACCCCCTGGACCAACACCCATTCCGGCTGGCGCCATTCGGCGGCTGCTCTCTCGATGCGTCCGAAGCGCTGGACGAGCAACGCCTGCAGGCGGCGCAGGACGTCGGTGCGCGGGTCGGGGCCGAGGGGAAGCTGCATGGAGCCGCGAGATAGGCACGATCGAGGGCGCTTGCCAGCGTACGGCGAAAGAGGTCTACTCGCGACTCGGGAGACGGAGGAGAGGACAATGGCGACTGCAGTGGACCTGACGGTGAAGGAATCGAGCATCGATCCTATCGATGTCTCTCGCAAGGAACTCTACGTCGAGGACACCTGGCGCGAACCCTTCCGGCAACTGCGCGAACATGCTCCGATCCAGTACGTGCCCGACAGCGATTTCGGCGCCTACTGGTCGGTCACCAAGTACAAGCCGATCCAGCACATTGAATCGCTGCCCAAGCTGTTCTCGTCGATGTGGGACAAGGGCGGAATCGCCATCTCGGGCGACCCGGCACTGCTCGAAAAGTGGAACATGAAGGAGCCGATGTTCATCGCGATGGACCCGCCGCTCCACACCGGTCAGCGGCGCGCGGTCGCGCCCAGCTTCGGTCCCTCCGAAGTCGCCGAGATGAAGGCCGAAGTGCAGGCGCGCACCGCCCAAGTGCTCGACAGCCTGCCGATTGGCGAGACCTTCGACTGGGTCCAGAAGGTGTCGATCGAACTGACCACCGGCATGCTCGCCAAGCTGTTCGACTTTCCCTGGGAAGAGCGCCATCACCTGACCGAGTGGTCGGATTACGGCGGCGATGTCGAGATGATCAAGGACGACGTCACGATCGAAAAGCGTCTCGCCAAGATGCAGGAAATGGGCATGGCGTTTGCCGCCCTGTGGCAGCAGCGGATCGCCAATCCGGGCAAGGATCTCATCAGCGTGATGATGCAATCGGACGCGATGAAGAACATGCCGCCCGAAGAATTCATCGGCAATCTCATTCTGCTGATCGTCGGCGGCAACGACACGACGCGCAATTCGATGTCGGCCTATGCCTATGGCCTGAGCCAGTATCCCGAGGAACGCGCCAAGCTGGAAGCCGACCCTTCGCTGATCCCCAATGCCGTGCAGGAAATCCTTCGCTGGCAGACGCCACTGTCGCACATGCGGCGCACGGTGGTGGAGGACACCGACATGTTCGGGCCGCAGATGAAGGCGGGCGACAAGGTGGTGCTGTGGTACCTGTCGGCCAATCGCGACGAGGAAATCTTCGAGGATGGCGAAGCGATCAAGGTCGATCGCCACAACGCCCGCCGCCACCTGTCATTCGGCTATGGCATCCATCGCTGCGTGGGTGCGCGCGTCGCCGAACTCCAGCTCCACACCCTGCTGGAAGAGATGGGCAAGCGCAGGCTGCGGGTGAACGTCGTTGGCGATCCGGTGCGCGTGCCGGCGTGCTTCGTCCACGGCTACAAGAGCTTGCCGGTGCAATTGGAACACTACTGAGGTTGCGCGGTCAGACCTCGACCGTGCGGATCGGAGGAATGACCAGCCACCACCACACTGCGCCGAAGACCGCGACGCCCGATGCGATCGCGAAGGCGAGGCCGTAGGAGCCGAGCTGGTCCACGATCACCCCGGTGATGATCGGGCCGACGATGCCCGAAGCATTGCCGATGGCGTTCTGGATGCCGACCCAGCCGCCTGCCGCGCGAGCCCCTGCGAAGATCTGCGCAACAGCGAACAGGTTGACCGAGACGATGCCGGTGCCGATGCCTGCGACAACCAGCCACGCCCCGAGCGCCCAGGCATCGCCCGCGTACCAGATTCCCGCCACTGCCGTGCCGAGCATGGCCTGGCCGATCACCATCGACCAGCGCCGCACGCGAGCCTCGTCCGCTCCCCGGGTGACCGCCATGTCCGACACGCGCCCTGCGACCAGCGCTGCGATCCCCTGTGAGGTGAAGCTCAACGTCGTCAGCAGGGTCATCTCGGCGATGGAATATCCGAGCGTCTTCGTCAGGTAGAGCGGCAGCCAGGCGAGAAGGAAGTAGAAGCCATAGTTCGACATGAAGTGCGCAATCCCCATCAGCCACAGGGTCGGGATGGCGAACAGGCGGCGCATCGGCACGGGATCGACGACCGGCGTCGTGACGCTGTCGGAGCGCAAGGGGGCAGAGGCAAGGTGCCAGGGCAGCAGCCAGACGAGCGTGACGAGGCCGAAAATCCAAAAGATCGGCCGCCAGCCGAGCGCCTCAAGAATGGCGCCTCCAGTCAGCACGCCGACTGCCGGGCCGAAGGCGAGCGCTGCGCCGATCAGCGCATTGGCACTGCCGCGATGGTGGGCGGGTACCTCTGCGGCGAAGATCTTGGAGCTCCCGGGAAAGGCGATGCTCTCGCCAAGCCCGAGCAGGAGCCGCAGTACGATCAGCAGGACCAGCCCGTTGACGAAGCCGGTCAGCAGCGTGGCCACCGCCCACAGTGCAATGCCCGCCGCGAACATGCGATAGACACAGAAGCGGTCGCACAGCCAGCCGACGAACAGGCAGAGCGGCGCATAGACCCAGAAAAAGGCGGAAACAGCGGTCCCGAATTCGGTCGCGCTGAACTTCAGTTCCTCGATCATCAGCGGCGCCGCCACCCCGATCGCGCCACGGTCGACATAGTTCAGCAGCACTGACAGGGCGAGCAACGCCACGACCCAGAACAGGCGGATGCCGGATATGCGCGATGGTTGTGCTGCTGTGGTCATGCCCCGTCTCCCCAATCGTCCCCCGCCATGCATATCACGGGGAAGGTTGCTGGCGAGACGGATTAATTCAGCCTCGGCCTGCGCACAGCATCCAGCTCGACGACCAGGTCCGCCGGGGGACTTGCGAGCATGGCCTGCGTTATCCGCTGATAGTGCGCGACGAAGCGGTGCAGAGCGGCCTTGTCCATGGTGCTGCCGACCAGCTTCGCTTCCTGCTCGGACCGCCAGCCTTCGACCACGGCGAAATCGGGTGCCTTGAGGAAGATGCGCAGGTCGATCCGGGCGAACAGCGCCGCGTAGTCGTCCGCCAACCTGTCATTCACCCAGCGCCGCCAGTGACCGTCGGCGTCCTCTTCGCGCTCCAGATCATTGACGGGGTCGGCCAGCGCCTCGCGAGGCTGGGGCTCCGCGCCGATGCACCAGCCTTCGAGCAGGACGAGATCGAAGGGCGGTGTCAGCTTGCGCGGCTCGCCGCGATCGTCGGCGGCCTTGTCGAAGGTAGGAACCGTGGCGGTCGCGGTTCCATGGAGGAGCGCATCGAGCACCGCGTTCAACAGGCTCACTTCGTGGGTTCCAGGCACCCCACGCGTCACGCACAGCGGGTGGACACGTCGTGCGAGGTCGAGGCGCTCGGCCTTGGTGACATAGAAATCGTCGAGTGACAGGACTGCTGTCCTCAACCCGCGCTGCTCCAGCTGTTCGGCCAGCCGGTGAACGAGCGTCGTCTTGCCCGAACCTTGCGCACCGGCGATCCCCACGAGGATCGATTTCCCCACGCGCTCGCGCCGATCCGCGATGGCGTTGCAAAGCGCTGCGTCGGCGGAATGCCAGTCCGCAAATGCTTCGGACCGGCCTTCCTGCGTCACTCCCACTCGATCGTGCCGGGGGGCTTGCTGGTGTAGTCGTAGACCACCCGGTTGATGCCCTGCACTTCATTGACGATGCGCGTGGCGCAGCCGGTGAGGAAGGCGGCATCGAAGGGATAGACGTCGGCGGTCATGCCGTCGGTCGACGTCACTGCGCGCAGGCCGCAGACGCTGTCATAGGTGCGATAGTCGCCCATCACGCCGACGGTCTTGACCGGCAGCAGCACGGCAAAGGCCTGCCAGATCGCATCGTAAAGGCCTGCCTTGCGGATCTCGTCGAGGTAGATCGCATCGGCCTTGCGCAGGATGTCGCAGCGTTCTTTGGTCACTTCGCCCGGAATGCGGATGGCAAGGCCGGGACCGGGGAAGGGGTGACGACCTACGAACATGTCGGGCAGGCCGAGCTCGCGGCCGAGTTCGCGGACCTCGTCCTTGAACAGCTCGCGCAAGGGTTCGACCAGCTTCATGTTCATGCGTTCGGGCAGGCCGCCGACATTGTGGTGACTCTTGATCGTGACGCTCGGCCCGCCGGTGAAGCTGACGCTTTCGATGACGTCGGGATAGAGCGTGCCCTGCGCGAGGAAGTCCGCGCCGCCGATCTTCTGCGCCTCGGCCTCGAACACGTCGATGAAGGTCTTGCCGATGAACTTGCGCTTCGCCTCGGGGTCGGTGACGCCTTCGAGGCCGCTCATGAACAGCTGCTCGGCATCCACCACTACCAGCGGGATGTTGTAGTGGTCGCGGAACATCGTTTCGACCTGTTCGCGCTCGTTCAGGCGCAGCAGGCCGTGGTCGACGAAGACGCAGGTCAGCTGGTCGCCGATCGCTTCGTGGATGAGGATAGCGGCGACCGAGCTGTCGACCCCACCGCTGAGGCCGCAGATGACCTTGCCGCTGCCGACCTGCTCGCGGATCTCGCGCACCTTGGTTTCGCGATAGGCGGCCATGGTCCAGTCGCCGGCGAGGCCGCAGACGTGGCGCACGAAATTGGCGATCAGCTTGCCGCCATCGGGCGTGTGGACGACTTCGGGATGGAACTGGGTGCCGTAGAACTTGCGCTCCTCGTCGGCGATGACCGCGAAGGGCGCGCCGTCGGAAATGGCGACGATTTCGAAGCCGGGCGCGAATTTCGTCACCTTGTCGCCGTGGCTCATCCACACCTGGTGGCGTTCGCCGACCTGCCACAGTCCGTCGAACAGCGCGCAGTCCTTTGTCACGGTGAGGAAGGCGCGGCCGAACTCGCCGCCTTCGCCCGTTTCATGGCCGGGCCGGACTTCGCCGCCGAGCTGGTGGCTCATCACCTGCTGGCCGTAACAGATGCCGAGGATCGGCACGCCCGCCTCGAACAGCATTTCCGGTGCACGGGGCGATCCTTCCTCCGGCACACCTGCTGGGGAGCCCGAAAGGATGATGCCCTTGGGCTTCATCCGGCGGAAGGCTTCCTCGGCCTGGGTGAAGGGAGCGATTTCGGAATAGACCCCCGCTTCGCGCACGCGGCGGGCGATAAGCTGGGTGACCTGGCTGCCGAAGTCGACGATCAGGATTGAGTCGGGGAGGTGCGCGTCGTCCATGACGGGGCCGATAGGCGCTGTGGCGATAGGCTGTCCAGCATCGGCGTTTGCCTTGTCCGCTATGGGCGGATAGGCGTTGCGCCAAGGAAACGCGTTTGGGGTATTCAAGCGAATGAAGGAACACCGCAGCGCGCTTGCCTTCCTCTTCGCGGTGGTTCTGATCGACATGATCGGTTTCGGCATTGTCATGCCGGTCCTGCCCTCGCTGATCATGGATCTCGGCAATCTGCCGGTCGACAAGGCAGCGCTCTGGGCCGGCTGGCTCGGTGCGGGCTATGCCGCGATGCAGTTCGCCTTCGCCCCGATCATGGGCAATCTGTCCGACCGCTTCGGGCGACGCCCGGTGCTGCTTGCCTGCCTGCTGGCATTCGGCATCGACTACATCGTCATGGGCCTCGCGCCGAACCTCTGGTGGCTGGTGGCGGGGCGCGTCGTCGCCGGGATCACCGGGGCGAGCTTTTCCGCCGCCTATGCCTATCTTGCCGATATCACTCCCCCCGAGAAGCGTGCGCAAAGCTTCGGGACGATAGGCATGGCCTTCGGCTTCGGCTTTATCCTGGGACCGGCGATCGGCGGTTTCCTCGGCGAGTTCGGGACGCACATCCCTTTTTACGCGGCCGGCGGGCTGGCCCTGCTCAATGTGGTCTTCGGTTATTTCTTCCTCGAAGAGAGCCTGCCCGAGGACAAGCGCCGCCCGTTCCGGCTGGCGCGCGCGAATGCATTTTCCGCATTGAAGGCATTGTCCGGCCAGAGCCGGCGCGTCCTGTGGCTGGTCGCGGCTCTGGCGCTCTGGCAGCTCGCGCACCTCGTCTACCCGTCCATCTGGGCCTATTTCGCCATCGCCGCTTACGGCTGGAGCGAATGGAAGATCGGCCTTTCGCTGATGATGGTCGGCATCACCAGCGCATTGGTCCAAGGCATCGGCATCCGCCTGATCGTGCCCCGGGTGGGCGAACGCGGCGCGGTCGCGCTGGGCGTGGCTTCGGTCTGCCTTGCGGCATTCATGTATTCCATAGCCTGGGCCGATTGGGTGGTGTTCCTCGCCATTGCGGCGGGAGGGCTCCAGGGGCTCGTCATGCCCTCGATCAATGCGCTCAATTCGCGCGCGGTCGATGCGTCAAGCCAGGGCGAATTGCAGGGTGCGACGCAGGCGGTCGGCAGCCTAGCGGCGATCGTCGGCCCGCCATTCTACACGATCTTGTTCGCGCGTTTCACCGGCAGCGATGCGATTCTTGCTTTCCCTGCAATGCCTTTGGTCGCTTCTGCCGGCATTGCCACCCTGGTGCTCGCCCTGTTCCTCTATGCATCGAGAGGAATGCGCGTCGAAATCTGAGTTGCGCGAAACGCAACACATCTGCGCGTTTTCTCACTTTTGTTCGCAACTGTGGAATATTATTACAAGCCCATATCCGGCGGCACTGACAATCTCCCAGTCTGCTTCCGGACAAAGAACAGCCGGGCCCGCGACCCCAAGCGCCGCCCCGACTGGCCTTCCTCGGCCCCACGGCCCGCCTTCAAGGCCCGCCGTCCGATCGAGGCGATATGGCAGCGAGTAGAGACGCGGCCGCCGACACCTCCTCTCCCCCTCCCCCCTAGTGTCGGCGCCGCGCCTCGAACGCCGCCTCGTCCTCAGTTCGCCTGGTTCGGGCTCTGGTAGGAATAGAGCCGCGAGGTGCCGGTGTTGACGATCTTCGGATCGGCCACCAGCCACTGCCCGCCATCGATCCCGACCTTCACTGCGAAGCAATAGGTATAGACCTTGTTGGGTTGGTTCGCGTTGTTCAGGATGAGCTTGTCCGGCCCGGTCCCGTTGGGAACGCTGAGGTCCCCGCCATTTGGCGAGCCCTTGTTGGTGGCATTCGGCTTGGCATTGCCGGGCAAGACCCAGAAGCTTTCGCCCGGCGGATCGGCAACCACAGCAGGATAGAGATCACCATCGATTTCCACCGCAGTCGAGGCCCAGTTGTAAGTCACCTCGATGGCATCGGTGACCTTCGCCTTGGGCAGGTTGATGTTGCCGAATTTGTCGACGACGATGGGACTGAGCGGGGAGACCTGCTGGAAGATGAAGGTGGCCGCGTACCAGCCCTTGCTCGGGTTCCAGCGGAGGTTGTCCGCCATCACATTGACCACGACTTGAAGCGTCATAACCTTCTCCTCTTTCACGTACTCGTGTTTCAGCTCCTCGGGATTCTGTCGTCGATCGCCGGATCGGCGCGTCGCTCGCGCAAGGTGGCGCGCAACTGCGCCGCGAGGTCCGCCTGGCCGAGCCTCTCGGCGGCAACGGCCCGCAAGGCGAGGGCATTGACGTTCACTCCCTCGCCTTCGCTCTCGACCGCAATGGCGCGCGCATAGGCAGCAGCAGCCCCGGCAGTGTCGCCGCGGCGCGTCTTCGCGAGGGCATCGACAATTTGCGCGGCGATGACCTGCCATTGCAGGGCCGGGTCCTTGCGGTCGAGTTTCTTGAGCCAGCCGCCGGCGGTGGCGGCCAGTTCCTGAGACGATCCGCCGCTGCGATCGGTAAGCGCGCGCGTCAGTTCGAGCGAAGCCGGGCGTTGCAGGTTCCAGTCCTTGTTGGCCGGATCGCGGCGCCTGAGGTCGGCGATGAGAGCCCCCGCACGATCGAAGTTGCGCGTGGCGTCCGCAGTCTTCCCTTCGCGCCAGTCGAGCTGGGCGAGATTCTCGAAGGCAGCGTTGGACATCTCCTTCGTCATTGTGTTTTCGGGGTCCTGCTCGAGGAGCACCCTTGCATCGGCGACGGCCGCTTCGAGGAAGGTCCGCGCCTCGCCGCGCTGACCCATCTGGCCCAGCAGCCAGCCCATCTCGCTGCGCGCAAAAACGCGTGAGCGCATCGCGTCGTAATTGTCCGGCTCGGCTTTCATCACCTCGTTGTAGAGTGCGATTTCCTGCCGCCGCGTGGCAGTCGAAGCGGCAAAGTCGCCGAGGTAGTTCTGCTCGGTCGCGACCCAGCTGAGACCTTCGCCCAGTTCGATCAGGCGTGCGGCCGGTCGCCCCTCTTCCCTGGCGACCTTGCTGATGATGGCCACGCTGCGCTGGAAGAGCGGCAGGGCCTTGGAGAAGCGCCCGGCATCGCTCTCCAGCGTGCCGAGGTTGGAGTAGGAATATGCCTCCTCCATCTGCCAGTCGAGGTTCTTGCGATCCTTGGCGGCCAGCCGTTTCGAGATGTCGGCATAGCCTTCCATCGCGCGCTTCGCCTCGTCCATCTGGCCGCGTTGCCAGGCGATGTAGCCGACCCAGAACATGCTCTGGCCATGGTCGTACATGCGCTGGGGGTCGTCAGGATTGCGCGCCAGCAATTCGCTGGTGGTGCGGGCGGCCTCGCGGAAGGCGGGCAGGGCCTTTTCGTTGTCCCCGCGCAAATTGTGGATCTCCGCGACCAGCTGCACCGCGCGGGCGCGGCGACCCAGTTCGTCGGCATTGAGGCTGTCGAGATTCTGCGCCGCGTAATAGTCCATCGCCTTCGCGCCGACGCCATCGAGCAGGTCGAGCCGACCGACGGGCTCCAACTGCTTGCGCAGGTCGGTGAGCATGTACTCGACCAGCCCGTTCGCCTGCGCCCGTTCGTCGCGCGCGGCATCGCGTTGCTTGAGGGCGTAGAGCGCAAGGCCGATGGCGATGACCATGCCGACCAGCGACAGAGCGGAAATGGCGGCCATTCGCCGGTTGCGCTGTCGCGTCTGGCGATCGACCAGATCGTCGAGTTCGACCCCGGCGATGCCGGCTACCAGCTTCTCGACGCCCAGCCGCCTGCCATCGCCCTCGGGGCGCAGGTCGGCCGCGATGGGTTCGGTCCGCTCCTCGGTCGGCTTACCGTCGTTGTAGTGGACCAGCAGCGGCGGCGGGATGTTGTAGGGCGGCTCGCCATCGACCAGCGCCAGGAATACCCGGCTGTCGCCATGCAGGCGCTTGAAGCAGTCGATTTCCTTGGCGATCCAGGGAGAGACGGCGGCGGAGGGAGAGCACAGCACGATCAGCGCTTCGCTGCGTGCTATTGCACCCTCGATAGCCTCGCCGAGATTGTCCGAGGCAGGCAGTTCCTCGCGATCCTTGAAGATCGGGCGCAAGGCGCTGCGCGAATGGTCGACGAGTCCGGGCGGCAGGCGATAGTTTTCGAGCCGCTTGTGCAGCCACTCCGCCACCTGCCTGTCCCGATGGCTGTAACTAAGGAATGCCCTGTAACGGCGCTCCCCCACTGCTGCGCCTCCATTGCTGCCAATGTAGCGCGACTCGCCGGGCCTGTTGGCCTCCTCCGGCGATTATTCGCGTTAAGTCAGGCAATTGCAAATGGGGCGCGTCAGGCGGGCAATCCGCGCCGTGCGGCTTCTTCGCGCAGTTCGGTCTTGAGCAGCTTGCCGATATGGCTGCGCGGCATTTCCTCGATCGGATGGAGCAGGGCGAGGCGCTGGGTCTTGCCCAGCCGCGCATTGACCGCTGCACGGATTTCCTCGCAATCGCGCGCGCCGGCCCGCAGCGTCACGAAGCCGACCGGAGTCTCGCCCCAGCGCTCGCTCGGGACGCCGATGACCGCTGCTTCGACCACGTCATCCTCCTTCGACAGCTCGTCCTCGAGGTCAACGGGGAAGATGTTGAAGCCGCCGGAGATGATCATGTCCTTGGCGCGCCCGACAAGTTCGACGAAGCCTTCTTCGTCCACCCGGCCGATGTCGCCCATGCGCTGCCACACGTCGCCCGTTTCCGGATCGGTCCAGTATCCCTCGCGCGTCTTTTCGGGCTGGTTCTTGTAACCCATCATCATCGTCTGGCTGCGCCCGATGAGATTGCCCGGCGTGCCCGGCGGGACCGGCTGGTCTTCGTCATCGAGCACTTTCAACTCGCTGCCCGGCGCGGGGCGGCCGACGGTGTGAAGCTTGTCGGTGAACTTGTGCGCTTCGAGCAGGCAGACGACCCCGCCCTCGGTCATCGAATAGATTTCGATCAGCGTACCCGGCATCCGGTCGAGCACTTCGCGCTTGAGGTCCGCGGGAAATGGGGCGGAGGTGCAGTACTTCACCTGCAGTGGCGACAGGTCGAACTCGTCGAAGCGCGGCTCCTGCATCAGGCGGCGGTACTGCACGGGGACCAGCATGGTCACCGTGGTCGCGTCGGCCTGCGCGTGCTCGAGCCAACGGCCCACATCGAACTTGCGCATCACGCGCACCGTCCCGCCAGCGAGCAGTGGCGGGAGGAAGGCCACCATGGTGGTGTTCGAATAAAGCGGGGTCGAGGCAAGGCTGCGCACCGGAAGCCCGCTCTCGAGCCAGCTCGACGCGGTCGCTGCAAACTGGCGCCAACGCATCTGGTGCGAATGAACGATGCCCTTGGGAATACCCGTCGTGCCGGAGGAATAGATGATGTTGAACGGGTCGCCCGGTTGCGGCTCGAAAGCCGGCGCTTTGGTTCCAGCGGGTGCCATCCAGCCGTCGAGCTCCTCGTCGAGGATGATGCGGGTCAGCTGCGGGAAGCAGTCATCGCCCAGTTCCGTCAGCTTCGCCCGGTCGATGAAGATGTGCCTGGCGCCCGAATCCTTCGCCATGCCGGCCAGCTGTTCGGGACTGGCGCTGGTTGTCAGCGGCGCGGCGACGCCCCCGGCGCGCACGGCGGCGAGGAAGACGAGCGCATAGGGGATCGACGAATAGCCGAGGATGGCGACCGATTGCCCGCGCTGCAGGCCATCTTCGAGAAGGCGGGCCGCGATGCGCTCCACCCTCTCGCCGAGTTCGGCCCAGGTAAGTTGGCCCTCGTCGTCGCGCATGGCGATCTGGTCGCCAAGTGCGGACGCGTTCAGCGCGATGATTGCGGGGAAGTTGCCGAAGGGCTCGGCAAGCAAGGCGGCGGTCTGTGTCTCTCCCATGAGCAGCAGACTAACTGCGAATCCGGACCTGTCGAGTGGTCAGCTTGCACCGGCCGGCTCATCCTTCTTGTCGGGTGAAAAGGTTAGCCTTCCCAATCGCCATGCAGGATCTCCACCCATCAGCTCCTTTGCCGGGGGGAGTTGGTCCGGCGTTGCCATGCCTTCGACGCTGGCAAAGAGGTATCGGCCCGATTCCCGGATGCGCACATCGCAATCGGGCCACAAGTCCAGCAACCGCTTCTCGAGCCGCATCGCCTCGCCCGAAATATCCGATCCTTCGAGCTGTCGCGGCGCCCCGTCGAGCAGTTCCGCGCTCGCGATGCGAACGTTGTCGATGCCGTCCTTGAGGATCGACACGGCGATGAACAGCGCCGCCGCGCTGTCCGCCCACCAGTAGCCGAGCCCGATGCCGACGATTCCGAGAATGCCTGCAAGCCCCGTTTGCCAGTCGGCCTTCTGCATCAAGGCGTCGGTATGCAGCACCTTGTCGCGCAGCCGCTGCGCGACTGGCTGTTTCTTGTGGCCTAGGATGACGGGGGGAAAAATCGAATAGACCAGCGCGGCGATCATCAGCCAGCCGAGCCAGATATCTTGCCCGAAGATACTGACGGGTGGGACAGTCGGGTGCTCACCCATCAGCAGCGTGCTGGCGCTCTCGTAGAATACGAAGGTTCCGACGAGGGCCAACGCCACCGCCGAGACAAGGAAGGCGAGGCTGTTCACCCGGACGAAGCCGTAGGGATACTTCTCCGTCGGCGCGCGGGGTTCGAACCGCGCGGCGACCAGCCAGGTGATGGCGGGGATCAGGCTGAGAAAGTCCTCGATCAGCGCGCTCTGCATCGCTTGGCTCGCGCCCATGGTGAAATACATCACCACGATGACTGTGCCGGTCCAGAAAATGGTCCACCATTCGAGTTTCTTGCCGTGTTCGAAATCGTGGCGGATGGGTTGGGGAATGCCGCTCACTTCGCTGCCTCCTCGACCTTGGTGATCCAGCCGTTCTCGCCGAGGCGGAAGGCGAACCGCGCGACGCGCATGGATTTCGGAGGCTTGTCGGGCCCCCCGGGCGGCGTCCCGAAATAGACCGCGGTGGCCCAGGGGGAATCATCGGCGAACCTGCCGTAGACCAGGTCGACGCGGTCCTCTTCGAGGCCTTCGAGCAGTTCCTCACCATGGCCCTTGATGCGGACGATCCTTGCGCCCGTCTCCTGCGCCAGCCGGTCGAGCGTGCGCTCGGACTCTGGGTCGGGTTCCGCGCCTTCGATCTCGCCAAGCCTGATCGTCCCGCGCTCGCGGACCCGGTCGAGCGTTTCACCGGGATCGCGCGGAATATCCGCACAGCCCGAGAGCAAGACCGGGGAAATTATGGACAGCAGCAAACTGGTGAGGCGCATCGGAACATCCTCTTCGACCTGCCGTGCTAACCGCGCGACAGGGCCGGAGGTTCCGGTGGCCTCTCAGTTCGCGAGCTTGGCGACCAGTTCCTGGAGGTAGTCGCGCCCGATCATGACCGAGCGCACTTCCATGCGCTCGTTGAGCCCGTGAACACCGTTGCCGTCGGGATCGCCCCACATTCCCGGGACGCCATAGGTCGGGATGCCGACCGCGCCGAGAAAGGTCGCATCGGTGTAGCCATTGGCCATCTGCGTCACCAGCGGCACGCCGGGCCAGTACTTCGCTGCCAGCGTCTTCATCGGCCCGATGACCTTGGGGTCGAGCGGCGGGTTGGGGGGCGAAGGCCGCTTGGGTGGAAGGATGGTGAAGCTGACCGCAGGATTGTCGACCACCGCTGCAAGCTCGTCGCGAATCGATTCGATGCTGTGTCCGGGGAAGATGCGGCAGTTCACATAAGCTCCGGCACGCTGGGCCAGCGCGTTCCGCGCATGCCCCGCCTCGAGCATGGTCGCGACGCAGGTCGTGCGAAGATTCGAATGGAGGAAGGCATCGGTGTTCACGAGGGCTTCGGCTGCCTTGTCGGTCGGGTCGTTGGCGAGGGCGACCATGGCCTTGCCCATGTCGTCACCGCGCCCGGCGCCCGCATCGCGGAAATAGGCACGCGTGGTGTCGGTGAACTCCAGGGGGAATTCATGCGTCGACAGTTTCACCAGCGCATGGGCTAGGTCGTAGATCGCATTGTCGGGCCGCGGGACCGAGCTGTGTCCGCCCGGATTGCGCGTTTCGAGGAGGAAGGTTGCGAAGGTCTTCTCGCCCACCTGCACCGCCTGCTCGACGACTTTGCCCTTGCCATCGGTTGCCCCGCCGCCGCCTTCATTGAGCGCATATTCGGCATCGATGAGATCGCGCTTGTTGGCCGCCAGCCACTCTGCCCCGTTGAAGGCACCATTGGTTTCCTCGCCGCAAGTCAGCGCCATCTTGAGGGCGCGGCGCG
This sequence comes from Qipengyuania sp. RANM35, assembly GCF_041021145.2. Classification (NCBI taxonomy): domain Bacteria; kingdom Pseudomonadati; phylum Pseudomonadota; class Alphaproteobacteria; order Sphingomonadales; family Erythrobacteraceae; genus Qipengyuania; species Qipengyuania sp. RANM35. Next base: position 2,843,152 of record NZ_CM196433.1, read on the forward strand.
GCTTCTTGCCCGCCGTGCGATACTTCATCAGCGTATCGGCCCAGATCGCGGCTAGCGCCTTGGTGTCGGAGATGCCACGGGCGTAGTAGTAACCGTCCTCTTCGACCATGACGAAGGGATCGCGCTCCCAGTCGGCGCGCTTGGCGGCGACGACGTCGATGTGCGCGATGAGGAGGATCGGCTTGTCCTTCTTCGAGGAGCCGGGAAGCACGGCGACGAGGCCGCCTTCCTCGGGGCTCGCCGCGGTCGCGAAGAGGGTCAGTTCGTCATCGGTGAAGCCCGCCGCCTTCATCTGGTCGGCCATGTAGGCCGCGGCGCGAGTGCAGCTGCCGTTGGGAAGCGAGGTGTCGATCTCCACCAGCCCCTTCATCATCTGCGTGAAGGCCTGCTGGTCGGGGCGCAATTCCTGAGCCTGAGCCGTGCCCGGTGTCGCAAACGCCAGCGCTGCCACCGATGCGAGGATACGTCCGATCATCTGCCTTCTCCCCAGCGGGGCCTCAGCATTCGATCACGTTGACCGCGAGTCCCCCCTGGCTGGTTTCCTTGTATTTGGAGGACATGTCGAGTCCGGTCTGGCGCATGGTCTCGATCACCTGGTCGAGGCTGACGCAGGTTTCGGCCTCGGTCCTGTGGAGCGCGAGGCGGGCGGCGTTGACCGCCTTGACCGCGCCGATGGCGTTGCGCTCGATGCAAGGGACCTGCACCAGCCCGCCGACGGGATCGCAGGTCAGGCCGAGGTTGTGCTCCATGCCGATCTCCGCCGCGCAGGCAACTTGCGCCGGGCTTGCCCCCCACAGGGCCGCAAGCCCGCCAGCCGCCATCGAGCAGGCCACCCCGACTTCGCCCTGGCAGCCCATCTCGGCGCCCGAGATGCTGGCGCGTTGCTTGTAGAGCAGGCCGATGGCTCCGGCGGTGAGGAGGAAGATGCGGCGCTTGTCGGTGCACCGCGCGCCTTCGTCCTCGCAATAGAAGCGGATGACGGCCGGGATGATGCCTGCAGCGCCATTGGTCGGCGCGGTGACGACGCGACCGCCTGCGGCGTTCTCCTCGTTCACTGCCATGGCAAAGCAGTTGAGCCAGTCGAACAATTGCTCGCGCTCGTTCGACTGAGGGTTGGCCGAAAGCTTGTCCCACAGGTCGGGTGCGCGGCGGGCGACCTTGAGGCCGCCGGGCAGCGTGCCGCGCTGGTGCAGGCCGCGGTCGATGCACTGGTCCATCGCCTCGGCGATGCGGTCGATGCCCGCCAGCGTGTCATCGCGTGGCCGCATGGCATCTTCGTTCGCCAGGACGATGTCGGAGATGGCGAGGCCCGTCCCAGCGCAGATCGCCAGGAGTTCTTCCGCCGAGCCGAAATCGTGCGGGACGCTGGTGCCGGTGGCGACCCGGTCGCCTTCCGGCTTGCGCTTCAACTGGGCTTCCGAGGCGACGAAGCCGCCGCCGGTGGAGTAGTAGGTCCGCTTGAGCAACACCTCGCCACCGGCATCGCTGGCAACCAGCTTCATGCCGTTGGGATGCAGTTCGGGAAGGATGTGGCCCGCAAGATCGATGTCTCGGGCAATGTCGAAGCCGATCGGATGCTCGCCGCCCAGCGCCAGGGTCCCGGCATCGCGGATACGGAGCAGGGCGGCAGCGGCATCGTCCGGGCAGGTTTCCTCCGGCACGAAACCGGCAAGGCCGAGCACGCTCGCATCGACAGTGCCGTGCCCGACGCCCGTCAGTGCCAGCGAGCCCTGCAATTCCACGGTGATCCGCGCCACGCGTTCCAGTCTGCCGCCACGTGCCAGCGAGCGCACGAACATCCCGCCAATGCGCATGGGTCCGACGGTATGCGAGGATGAGGGGCCGATCCCGATCCGGAAGATGTCGAGCACTGACAGCATGGCCAAGCGCGATGCGCCGCCCGCCCTCATGCGTCAACCGGTTACAAGCGAAACGGTTTGCGCCCGTCTCCTGACTGCGCGATACCTCAGGCTCGGGAGAGACCAATGAAATATACCATCGCCGTGCTCGCTGCGCTGACCCTGTCGCATTCCGCCAGCGCGCAAGAGGAGCGTGACGCGCCGCGCGAGGTCGCCGTCATCCTCGCCCATCCCGATGACGAGCTGGTCATGGCGCCGGCCATCGCCCGCGCCGCGCGCGAGGGCGCGAATGTGACATTCATCTACGCCACCAGCGGTGACCAGGGGCCGGGAGTCTCCGGCATGGAAAAGGGCGCATCACTGGCCGAGGTGCGCAAGGCCGAGGCGAATTGTTCGGCCCGGGCCCTCGGAGTGCGGACCGTCCTCTTCCTCGATCATGGCGACGGCACCCTTACCGACCGACCGCAGGATTCCGAAAGTCCGGCGCGCAAGCTGGCCAACGATCTCGGGACCATATTGCGCGAACATCCCTATGACGTGATCCTGACCTGAGGCCCCGACGGCGGATACGGCCATGGCGACCATCGCATCGTCAGTGCCATCGTCACGCAGCTGGTGCAGGCATCTCCCGCAAGCGGTGCGGAGCTCTTCTATCCCGGCATAGCCGCTGGCAGCCTGCCGCCGATCCCGCAGATGCAGGACTGGGCCGTGACAGACCCTTCGCGCCTGCCGGTTTCCTATGCCTACAACGCACAGGACCTGGCCACCGCCCGGGCCTCCACGCAATGCCATGCAACGCAGTTTTCGGCCGAGGAGAGGGCACAAATGCCCGACCTGTTCCATGCCACCGTGTGGCAGGGTTCGGTGCATTTTCGCCGGGCATTCGACCGCGGAGGCGCGGAGAGCGTTCCGACTGGCGAATAAGGCCATCCGCCAGTCGTGGAAAACGCCCGGTTGAGGGGCGGGAAAGCTTGGGATTCACGCCTTCGAAGCCTATATACTCGGCATGGACGAGAACACCCAAAATCCCCCTGAAAAACAGCGCCAGAATGGCGAGTATGGCGCAGATTCGATCAAGGTCCTCAAGGGCCTCGACGCGGTTCGCAAACGGCCCGGCATGTATATCGGCGATACCGACGACGGATCGGGTCTCCATCACATGGTCTTCGAGGTTTCCGACAACGCGATCGACGAAGCGCTGGCGGGGCATTGTGACCTCGTTCTCATCGAGCTGAACCCCGATGGTTCGGTCAGTGTCGAGGACAATGGCCGCGGCATCCCGGTCGACATGCACAAGGAAGAAGGCGTCTCGGCGGCCGAGGTCATCATGACCCAGCTGCACGCCGGCGGTAAGTTCGAGAACACCAGCGACGACAATGCCTACAAGGTGTCGGGCGGCCTCCACGGCGTGGGTGTTTCGGTCGTGAACGCGCTTTCCGAATGGCTCGAGCTGACCATCTGGCGTGACGGCAAGGAGCACTGGATGCGCTTCGAGCACGGCGATGCGGTCGAGAGCCTGCGCGTCGTTGGCGATGCGCCGAAGGTCGAGGGCAATTCCGACGCCAACGGCTTCAAGAAGGGCACGCGCGTGACCTTCAAGGCCTCGGAAGAGACTTTCAAGAACGTCATCGAGTTCGACTTCGACAAGCTCGAGCACCGCTATCGCGAACTCGCCTTCCTCAACTCCGGCGTGCGCATCCTGCTGCGCGACAAGCGGCACGAGGAAGTGGCCGAGCACAACCTCTTCTACGAAGGCGGCATCGCGGCCTTCGTGAAGTGGCTCGACCGCAACAAGCAGGCGCTGGTCTCCGACCCCATCGCGGTTTCGGCCGAGAAGGATGGCATCGGCATCGACGTCGCACTCGAATGGAACGATTCCTACTACGAGAACGTGCTCTGCTTCACGAACAACATCCCGCAGCGTGATGGCGGCACCCACCTCGCTGCGTTCCGCGCTGCGCTGACCCGCACGCTGAACAATTACGCGACAGCGTCGGGGATGATGAAGAAGGAAAAGGTCAGCCTCTCGGGCGAAGACATGCGCGAAGGCCTGACCGCGATCGTTTCGGTCAAGCTGCCCGACCCCAAGTTCTCTTCGCAGACCAAGGACAAGCTGGTTTCCTCGGAAGTCCGCCAGCCGCTCGAGAGCCTGATGGGCGAGAAGATGGGCGAATGGCTCGAGGAAAATCCGAACGAGGCCAAGGCGATCATCCAGAAGGTGATCGATGCCGCCGCCGCTCGCGAAGCCGCCCGCCGTGCGCGCGAGATGAGCCGCAAGGGCGCGATGAGCATCGCTTCGCTCCCCGGCAAGCTCGCCGACTGTCAGGAACGCGACGCGACCAAGTGCGAACTCTTCCTGGTCGAGGGTGATTCCGCAGGCGGTTCGGCCAAGCAGGGCCGCGACCGCAAGACCCAGGCGATCCTGCCGCTCAAGGGCAAGATCCTCAACGTCGAGCGCGCGCGCTTCGACCGGATCATTTCGTCGAAGGAAGTCGGCACGTTGATCCAGGCAATGGGCACGGGCCTGCGCGACGAGTTCAACCTCGAAAAGCTGCGCTATCACAAGATCGTCATCATGACCGACGCCGACGTCGACGGCGCGCATATCCGCACGCTGCTGCTGACCTTCTTCCACCGCCAGATGCCCGAGATCATCAAGGCCGGGCACCTCTTCATCGCCCAGCCGCCGCTCTACAAGGTCACCCGCGGCAAGTCGGAGGTCTATCTCAAGGACCAGGCGGCATATGACGAGTACCTGATCGGGGCGGGCCTCCAGGGTCGTATCCTCGAAACGCAGGGCGGTGCGCGTAGCGGGACCGAGCTTGAAGGGCTGGTCCGCCACGGCCTGCGCATGCGCAACCTCCTCGGCTTCGCACCGCGCAAGTATGCGCCAGCGCTGATCGAGGCGATGGCGCTGTCAGGCGCGCTCGACCCGGCGGGTGGCGACCGCTCTGCTGCGCTGTCGCGCGCGGCGGCGCACCTCCAGATGGGCGATCCCGAAGCGCGCTGGAGCGCGGAGATCGGCGCCGATGGCCTCGTCCGTTTCTTCCGCGCCTGGCGCGGGGTGACCGACGTGCACGAGATCGAGCCGGGCTTCCTCGACAGTGCCGAGGCGCGCAAGCTGCACAAGCTCGCCGCCGAATTCGCTGACGTCTATTCCGGCCCCGTCCGCCTGACCCGCGGCGGTCCGGAAGACGCGATCGAGGAGAGCGAAGACGGTGACGAAGCCGAGGTCGAGGCTCCGGTCCAGATCGACGGAGCCATCACCCTGCCGACGCAGTTGCTCGAGGCAGTCATGGCCGCCGGACGCAAGGGCCAGAAGATCCAGCGCTACAAGGGTCTCGGCGAAATGAACGCCGAGCAGCTTTGGGAGACCACGCTCGATCCCGACAACCGCGCCCTTCTGCAGGTCAAGGTCGAGGATGCCGACGTCACCGACGAGATCTTCACCCGCCTGATGGGCGATGTGGTCGAACCGCGCCGCGAGTTCATCCAGTCGAACGCGCTCAACGTCGCCAATCTCGACGTCTGATACGGCAGGGGCGGGGCATGCAGGACAGGTCACTCGAGCGAGGCGGATTTCTCCTTTTCCTCGCTTTGGTGACACTGGCCCTTCTGGTCGTGGTGCTGCCATTCGCGCAGCCGATGCTGTGGGCAGTCCTGGCGGCGATCATGTTCCAGCCGCTGTTTCGCTGGTTTCTCACCCGCAATCCCAGGAGCGAGAACCAGGCGGCTCTGGCGACCTTGCTGGTCATCGCGGTCGCAGTGGTCCTGCCGGCCTTCCTCATCGGCAGCGCCGTGGTCGAAGAGGCTGCCGGACTGGTGGTCGCGTTCCAGGAAGGACGGATCAACGTTTCCGACTGGTTCGAACAGGTGCAGGGCCTCCTGCCGGCGAACATTCGTGCGTCGATGGATGCATCGGGATGGGGCGACCTTGCGGCGCTGCAGGCGCGGGCCCAGGAATTCGTGCAGGCCAGTCTCGGCCTAATCGCGGCACAGGCGCTGGCGATCGGCGGAAGCGTCTTCGGTTACGTCCTCGCCTTCGGCATCGCGCTCTACGTCAGCTATTTCATGCTGCGCGACGGGCGCCGTATTGCGGAGGCAGTCCTCGGCGCCCTGCCGTTCGAACGGGCAATCGCGGACCGGCTGGCAGAACGTTTCCTCGGCATCGTTCGCGCGACCATCAAGGGTTCGGTCGTCGTCGGGCTGGTGCAGGGGGCCCTGGGTGCGCTCACCTTTTGGATAGTCGGCATCCCTTCCATTTTCCTGCTTGGAGTCATCATGGCGATCGCGTCGCTGCTCCCGGCAGTGGGACCGGCGATCGTCTGGGTACCCGCCGCCATCTACCTCCTCGCCACTGGAGCAATCTGGCAGGGCGTCGTGGTCATCGTCTCGGGCGTCGCGGTCATCGGCATGGCCGACAATGTCCTTCGCCCCATGCTGGTCGGGCGCGATACGGGAATCCCTGACTGGCTCATCCTCGTGACCACACTGGGCGGTATTGCGCTGCTGGGCCTGTCGGGGATCGTCGTGGGCCCGCTTGTCGCAGGCCTGTTCCTCGCTTCCTGGGGGATCCTGCGCGAACAGCGCGAAGGATCCCCGGTCGAGGGCATGGAAGAAGCCTAGCCGTAGGACCCGAAGCCGCATTCCTCCCAGCGCGAGAGGGTGCGGTTGTAGCTGAATTCAACCCAGTCGAATGCCTTGTCGAGGACCCGGGTGGCAAGCATGGCCATGTTGACGCTCGCGCCCTTGGTAAAGGTCACGCTGCCGGTGTCGTACTGCTTCACGATGCGCAGCACCTGCCCGTCGGCATAGCCGTAGGCTGCACCTGCGCGCGGATTACCGGGCAGCGTCATTGGCAGATCGACCTCGCTGGCGACTGACACGGCCATTGCAGGACCTGCCGGCTTGAGCACGCCTGCCGCCGAGAGCGTCGCCACCTTGTAGAAGCCATGCGCGGTATAGGCCGTGGTCGCATTGCCACCGTCAAACCGGACAAAGGGGAAGGACAGCGGATCGTCCATGCCATTGGGTGACCGGGCATTGCCGAATTCACCTTCGGCCTGGATGCGGCAGGATCGGTCGATGAACCCGGTCCACAGCACACCGAGCCATTCGCGCCCCACTTCCTGCGCCAGGGCAGAACGGAAGTGGCGCACCTTGGCGCGGATGCCCTTGGGTGGCTGGCGATAGATCCCGGCAGGTGCTCCTTCGACCGGATCGGTCAGCGAAGCGGGGCCATAAAGGGCGAAGGCGTGGATGGCGGACCCGCGGTCGAGCCATGCATCGATCTCAAGGTCCACGTCGCGCAGCGCCTGGCCATGGGTCGTGCTGAGCGCGACGGTCGTGTCGACCGTCCGGATTCGGCCCGAAACCCAGCTGTTGACCCAGACCAAGCCGCAATCCTCGAACCTGCAATCCTGCAGCTGGGTGGAAGGGACTGGCGCGACCTCGTATCGGGTCGGGTACTTGTAGCTGTAGAGGCGCCCGTTCGTCGAACCGCCTCCGATCCAGACATATTCGCAATCCCGCCACAGGCAATTGCGGAAGTGCCCGCGGCGCTTGCCGGTGTCTTCCTGCGCGATCTTGCAGTCGCCGAACTCGCAGTCTTCTGCTGCCACAACCGGGTCGCAACCGAGATTGAGGCCGTTGCCATTGCCCGTCAGCATGCGGCAACGGGTCAGTGTGAGCTGTTCGATCGCGTCGTCGGCACCCACGGCGTAGAAGATTTCGCCGCGCCATCCGATGAAGTCGGTATCCCGGCAGATCACTTCGCCGACGTATACGTCCTGTAGCCAGAAGCCCTTGTCGGTGATGTCCCAGCCGTCCCCAGTCGCGGTGTCGGCGGGATAGGTGTATGTGCCTGTGCGACTGCGATTGCCTTTGAACACCAGCCTGTCGAGCTCGAGCCGGGCAATCTTTCGTGCGGCGGGTTCGGGGCGCTCGACGTCCCCCTGTATGTAGAGACCGCCACCGCGCCACACGGCGGGCGTGGCATCGGTCGAGGACGTCGACACAGCCTGCCAGCTCGTGTCGGGATCGCCGCCGCCATGCGCACGGAAGTCGAGCACGGTCCGTGTGGCGGCGCAGCCGCGCAGGGAGAGCGATCTGCGGACGACGAGTGGGTGCCCGTCCTCGGCGCGGGTCGCGAGCGCAGGCGAACTTCGTACCGGACAGTCGACCCGGTAGCGAGCTGCCTCGAAGCGAACTTCGCGAGCTTCGATGGCTTCGGCGTAATCGATCGCTGCCTGGATCGCATCGCGATCGTCGACGGCCCCGCCGCCTATTGCTCCACCTTGCTCGACCGACAAGGCGCCGGCATCCGGCAGCAGCCTGAAATGACGGCTGTTGGCAGTGGTGAAGGCGAAACGCGGATGAGCAGCCACCAGAGCCGCGTCCGCAAGCGCATCGGCGACATAGCGCGCTGCCCCCTTGCCAGCCTCGGTGTATCCGCCACTCTCCAAAGTGAGCACATCGGCTGCCGGACTACGGTTGGCCAGTTCGGCGTAGAGTGCCGGTTGGAGTTGTGCGGTGCGGCTTGCTAGTCCCAGCGCGGATAGGCCGAGCGCGCTCATTGCGACACCCGATAGGTTATGGTTCCGCTTTTCGGTGCGAGTTCGAGGTAGAGGGCGGCGGAGCTATCGCTTTCGGCCCAGACGGGTTCGCACGCATTGCCCGCGTATGCGGCCCATGAGACCCCGCCGATGGTAAGTGGGTGGAGGGTGGTTCCGCCATCGGTGGATCGCATGACCCTGACCAAGCCCTGCCAATCGCCCGAGAGAGTCAGGTAGACGGGAGCAAATGCGGCCGGAGCGAAGGGCCCGACGACCGTCGAAATTCCTGTCGAGCCTTCAAGCGGGGAGGGTGCAGCGGGAGCGAGGGATACGGTGGGTAGGGGCGCGGCATTCGAAACGAGGGCGATTTTGCCCGCCCCGTCTTCCTGTCCGATCGCCATGACGGGCGCGAAGCCACCGGGGGCTTCGATTGGGACGCGGTGTGGTGACATTGGTTGGCTCCCGAATCAAAAGGAGCCAAATCGGTTAATCACACTCAAGCATGTAGGAAAACGGAATTTCCCTAAAAAGGGTTCAGGCGGCGCGCAGGCCCTTGGTGCCCTTTGCACCGCGGTCGGTCGCGCTTAGCCCGTCGAACAGAGCGTCGATCAGGTAGGCCAGCTTGTCCTCGGTCAGTCGCTCGCCGATCATCGCGATGAGGTAGGGCTGGATATAGGACACGATCGACTGGTTGATCAGCGACAGAACCATGTTGATCTCCAGGCCCTCGAAATGCCCTTCAGCCTGTGCTTCGACGATCAACTCGCAAAGATAGTGGTCGGCGAGGTCGATATAGCCCTGCGCATATTCGAAATAGCGCTCTCCCATCTCGACATAAAGCATGAAGCTGGCGGGGTCGGTCCTGTAGTTCTCGCGCAGCAACTGGAAGCGGCGGACGAAGAATTCGTACATTTTGCGGCGTGGCGGCAGGTCGGTAGCCATGACCTCGTCCATCACGGCGAGCTTGGGCGCGAACCATTCGCCGGTCACGGCCTCCAGCAGGTCCCGTTCTTCGGGAAACACGCTTTCCACCCGCGTGCGGGTAACGCCCAGTTCGGCGGCGAGCTTGGCGCGCGTCACTTCCTCGCCTCGTCGCTCCATCAGCGCCATGGCTTCGCGCGCAAATCGCTGGCGCAGTTCGTCGAGATCCTCATCGCTCAAGGCAGAACACTCCCGTCTCGGCCTGCTGCCCATTTAGGGCTTCGGCGGGGAGGTTAAAGCCCCTTGATTACGCTTTTTCTTACGACTTGCGAGGCGGACGCGGGAAGAACCCCGAAGTACGACGCTTGTATTCCTCGTAACCGGGGCGTGATTTCTTCATTCCACCCTCAAGCAGCGGGGCCCCCGACCACCTTGTCAGCGTGAAGGTCAGGAAGAGCGGGCCGATGATGGTCGCGGCGGCGACCCACCATCCGGCGGAAGAACTGGCAATCCAGATGCCCCACCAGGCGCAGGCATCGCCGAAGTAATTGGGGTGGCGCGTGTAGCGCCACAGGCCGCGGTCCATGACCTGGCCCTTGTTCGCCGGGTCGGCCTTGAACCGGGCCAGCTGCCAGTCGCCCACCCACTCGAAGAAGATGCCGATGACCCAGACGGCGAGCCCGATGAGCGCGAGCCCGCTGACCGGTTCCGCGGATCCCGCTTCGAGGATTCCGTATTGCGCCGGGCTCGACACCATGAAGAGCAGTATGGCCTGGCCGAGAAATATCCGGGTCAGGGCTGCCACGGCGAAATTCCCCTTTTCACGGTCCTTGCGCAGCATTCTCTCGTAGCGCTTGTCCTCGCCTTCGTGGCGCCAGCGGAAGAAGAGGTAGATGCACAGCCGCGCTCCCCAGGCGACGGCCATCGCCATCAGCAATGTGGCCAGTGGACCCGGCTCGGCGAGCTGCATCCAGCTGGCAAAAGCCATCAGCGCCATCCCGCCACCCCAGAAGCTGTCGATGAAGGACACGTCGTCGATCTGGACTGCAACCACCCACAAGATGAGAGTCACGCCGAGCAGGATGGCCGCGTTCGCAATGAGTGCTTCCAGAATCATGCCTCGTTCCCCCGTTCGGCAATCAGCTTGTTCTCGATAATGGCGAAACGATCGCAGTCGGGTCGTTTCGCGCGATAGAAGGCGATGATCCTCGCCAAGTCGGCCGGGTAGTCGCCCGTCGGCATGATCGGATCGCCCAGGCCGCCGCGCATGGTCTGGTTGTTTACCCATGCCGGCACGATCGGCACGCCTGCGGCCATGGCTATGTGGTAGAAGCCGCTCTTCCAGTCACCTTTGAAGGTGCGCGAACCTTCGGGCGCGATGACGAGGGCAAGATCCTTCGCGCGGGCGAAGGCATCCGCCACCTGCTCGACGTAATTGGCGCGCTTCGACCGGTCGACCGGGATGCCACCCATGTCGAGCATGAAATTGGTTGCGGGCCACTTGAACAGGCTCATCTTGCCCATGAAGCTCGGACGGATGCCAAGCTCGTTGGTCGCGCCGAGGAAGAAGATGAAATCCCAGTTCGAAGTGTGTGGCGCGCCGAGGATGATGAACTTGTCGCAATCCGGCCTGCCGCCTTCCAGCTTCCAGCCCTTCCAGCGATAAAGCGCGACGAGCAACCTGCGCACGATGCGGCTGAGCAGCGAAGGCTTGCGGTTTGGATCGGTCGGCATTCTCTCTTCCCCTGCCCGGATGCCTAGCACCAAAAAAACAAATGGCGAGCCCGCCGGGGCCCGCCATCTGTAGAAATCGATCGAGGGAAGCGTCGATTACGCTTCCTCGACGACCTTCGCATCGCGATGTTCGGCACCGACGTCGTCGACGAGGCGGTCGAAGAGGTTCTCGAAATGCGTCATCGCCAGGCGCAGGTCCTCGGTCGAAGCATCGCCGGCTTCGGCGCGTTCGCTCAGCTCATGACCGGCGAGGTAGTGCTTGGCGACATCCCCATGCTCGACGGTGAGGTCGGCGTGACGGTGCTCGAAATCGGTGACGGGATAGCCGCGCGTCTTCATCACCTCGGTGATGAGATCGTCCGACTTGTCGACCGCAGCCGTCGGATCGTTGACGAACAGCGCCTTGGCATCGTGCCACTGACCGGCAAAGCGGTCGTGCTCGGCAGGGGTCAGCGGGCGGATGTCGAATTTGGCAACCCGCTTTTCGCGCGCCTCAAGGTCGGCTTCCGCCTTGCGGGCATTGCCATGCGTTTCGACTACGCGGTCGTATTCCTCGCCGAAATGATTGCGCAGGTGATCTGTGCGCCGCCGCTGCATCAGCAGCCAGCCGGCGATGAGACCGGCAAGCACGACAAGTGCGACGACCAAAATGGCAGTGGTTTGGCCTTCCATGGGAGTTCTCCTGAACCCCGTCCAAGCCCCTCGTATGAAAACGATACGTGCAGGAACGCCGCACGTTCCAAGGGTTACATGCGGAATACGCCGAATTGCGGCCGTTCGGCGATAGGTGCCTCGAGCGCTGCGGCGAAGGCGAGACCGAGGACGTCGCGAGTCTGCACCGGGTCGATCACGCCGTCATCCCAAAGGCGCGCGGTGGCGTAGTAGGGATTGCCCTCGTCCTCGTATTTCTGGCGGATCGGAGCCTTGAATTCCTCGGCCTGTTCAGCAGTCCAGCTCTCGGCATCGCGGTGGACGGTGGCGAGGACCGATGCGGCCTGCTCGCCGCCCATCACCGAGATGCGGGCATTGGGCCAAGTGAAGAGGAAGCGCGGGGAATAGGCGCGTCCGCACATGCCGTAATTGCCTGCGCCGAAGCTGCCGCCGATGACCACGGTGACCTTGGGCACGGAGGCGGTGGCGACGGCGGTCACTAGCTTGGCGCCATGCTTGGCGATGCCTTCGGCCTCGTATTTCCCGCCGACCATGAAGCCCGAGATGTTTTGGAGGAACAGCAGCGGTATGCGCCGCTGGCAGGCAAGCTCGATGAAATGTGCGCCCTTCTGCGCGCTCTCGGAGAACAGCACGCCATTGTTGGCAAGAATCGCCACCGGCATCCCCCAGATATGGGCGAAGCCGCAGACCAGCGTGCTGCCGTAATGCTGCTTGAACTCGTGGAACTCGCTGCCGTCGACGATGCGGGCGATAACCTCGTGCACGTCATATGGTGCGCGGACATCCTCGGGGATGAGCGCGTAGAGATCCTCGGCATCAAACTTGGGCGCGCGGGGTTCGCGAATTTCTACGTCCTTCGCCGCGCCGGCATTCGCGCCGAGGTGGCTGACGATGTCGCGAACGATGGTGAGCGCATGCTCGTCGTTTTCGGCGAGGTGGTCGACCACGCCGGACTTTTTTGCGTGGAGATCGCCGCCGCCAAGGTCCTCGGCACTGATCTCCTCGCCCGTGGCGGCCTTCACCAGGGGCGGGCCGGCGAGGAAGATCGTGCCCTGTTCGCGCACGATGACGGTCTCGTCGGACATGGCGGGCACGTAGGCCCCGCCCGCAGTGCAGCTGCCCATGACGCAGGCGATCTGCGGGATGCCAGCTGCGCTCATGTTCGCCTGGTTGAAGAAAATGCGCCCGAAATGTTCGCGGTCGGGGAAGACCTCAGCCTGGTAGGGCAGATTCGCGCCGCCGCTGTCGACGAGGTAGACGCAGGGCAGTCGGTTCTCCTGCGCGATTTCCTGTGCGCGCAGGTGCTTCTTGACCGTCATCGGGTAGTAGCTGCCGCCCTTCACCGTGGGGTCGTTGCACACGATCATCGTCTGCCGGCCCGAAACGCGCCCGATGCCCGCGATCATCGAGGCGCCCGAAACATCACCTTCGTACATGCCGTTGGCAGCCAACTGGCCGATCTCGAGGAAGGGCGAGCCCGGATCGAGCAAGCGCTCGACGCGATCGCGCGGCAGCAGCTTGCCGCGGCTCACATGCCGTTCGCGGTGCTTCTCCGGCCCGCCCAGCGCCGCATCGGCGACCTTGGCGCGCAAATCGTCGGCGAGGCCCTTGTTGTGCGCGTAACGCGCCTTGGCATCCGGTGCTTCGCGGTCGAGCTTGGTGGTGAGAGCGGGAGCAGTCATTCGGCCTCTGGGTCCAGGTGCTTGGCAAAGAAGGGCAGGAGCTGGCTGCGGAAGCGCTCCTTGACCCGGTTGGTGTGGTCGCCCTCGAAGAGCATGAATTCATGCGTCACGCCGAAATTGTCGAGCTGGGCGTGCATCGCCTTGACCTCGTCGAGGAGGAAATCCTGCTCGCCGACATCCATCGCGATGGCTTCCATCCGCTTCAGGTTTCCACTGTACTGCGAAATCATCGCCGCCGGGGAATTGTGCGCCCAGCGTGCCACGGTCAGCGTATTCGGCGCACCGTCCTTGGTGCCGAGGTCCCAGTAATAGGGCGGGTTCTGCGGGTTGGGCGAGAAAGCTGCCGACCAGGCGAAGTATCCGTAGTCCCAGAACTGCTCTGCCGTCAGCTTGTCCGGATCCATTGTCTCGTACTTGGCATCGCCTTCGCGTGACGGGCGCGGCTGGGTACAGCAGGGCGCCATCGGATAGATCGAGGAGAACACGTCGGGATGCTTCATCCCGATGCGCAGTGTGCCGTAACCACCCATCGAGTGGCCCGACAGCCCGCGGCTCTCACGGTCCGCTATCGTGCGGAACCGTGTGTCGATTGCCTCAACGAGGTCCTTCGCGATGAAGGTCTCGAAATCGCCGACCGTCGAACCCGAGGCATAGAAGCTGCCACCGCGCTTGGTGTGGCTGTCGGGAATGACGACGATCATCTCCTGTCCGCCGAACGACTGCACAGCATCGTCGGGGTCGAGCATTTCGAGGTAGCGGTCGGCGGTCGCGGTGAAGCCGTGGAGGAAATAGACGACCGGGTACCGGCGACTCGTGTCCTCGTCATAGCTCCTGGGCAGGATCACGTGGACCTTGCGCGTGGCTTCGTTGCCTTCGAGATTGCCTTCGATCGAGGGGCCATGAACCATGATCGTCTCGACCCGGGCCGAGGCGGGCGTTCCGATCGCCAGTGAGATGATCCCCAGGATGATGGCAGTCAGTCTGGTCATGGTTCTCTCTCCCCTTGGTCTGGCTCCTAACCGGCAGCCCCGATTAGTTCACGGCCGATCAGCATCCGGCGGATCTCGTTCGTGCCAGCGCCGATGTCGAGCAGCTTGGCGTCGCGCAAATAGCGTTCGACCGGCCAGTCCTTGGTGTAGCCGGCGCCGCCCAGCGCCTGGACCGCCTCGGCGGCGATCTTGAAGGCGTTCTCGCTCGCGAGGAGGATCGTGCCGGCCGCATCGAAGCGGGTGGTTTGGCCCGCATCGCAGGCCTTGGCGACCGCATAGGTATAGGCGCGCGCCGATTGCAGGGCGACATACATGTCGGCGACCTTGGCCTGCATCAGCTGGAAGGACCCGATGGGCTTGCCGAACTGCTTGCGCTCGCGAAGGTAGGGGATGACCGTGTCGAGGCACGCCTGCATTATTCCGAGCTGCAATCCGGCGAGGACCACGCGCTCGTAATCGAGCCCGCTCATCAGCACGCCGACGCCGCCATTGAGCGGACCCATGATGCGGTCTTCGGGGATGTGGCAGTCGTCGAACACCAGCTCGCTCGTGGGGCTGCCGCGCATACCCATCTTGTCGATCTTCTGTCCGATGGAGAATCCCTCGTCGCCCTTTTCGATCAGGAAGGCAGTAATGCCGCGCGAGCCCGCATGGCCATCGGTCTTGGCGTAGACGACAAGCGTGTCCGCGTAGGGGGCATTGGTGATCCAGAACTTGGTCCCGTTGAGAACATAGCCGCCTTGGACCGCCTCTGCCTTGAGCTTCATCGAAACGACGTCCGAACCGGCGCTCGCCTCGCTCATGGCTAGCGAGCCGACGTGTTCGCCGCTGATCAGCTTGGGCAGGTACTTGGCTTTCTGGTCGTCATTGCCCCAGCGGCGGATCTGGTTGACGCAGAGGTTGGAGTGCGCGCCGTAGGAGAGGCCGATGCTGGCCGATGCGCGGCTGACTTCCTCGACCGCGATGACGTGTTCGAGGTAGCCGAGGCCGAGGCCACCCCATTCCTCTTCTACCGTCATGCCATGCAGGCCGAGTTCGCCCATGGCGGTCCATAGCTCTTCGCGCGGAAACCAGTCCTCGCGGTCGGCGCGTTCGGCAAGGGGGGCGATCTGTTCGTCGGCGAAGCGGCCGACGGTTTCGCGAATCATGTTCGCGGCATCGCCCAGCTGGAAGTCGAAATCGGGGGTCGCGCGCATGGTCTCTCCTCGGCGTGCTCGCGTAATATCGTTGCGCGCGCCGATAGCCGAGCGCGCCGCGCGGGGCAAATCGTAAGACTGTGAGACAGGGAGGAATTCAGGACTGTCTGGTGCGGTCGAGAAGACTCGAACTTCCACGGGCTTTCGCCCACAACGACCTCAACGTTGCGCGTCTACCAATTCCGCCACGACCGCACACAGTCCTGCTCGGGAATGCCATGAAGGCGGGCTCCCGTCGGTAGGAGCGCGCCCCTAGCAGCGAGCCGTGAGGCCCGCAAGGACCTTTCTTACATTCCGCGCGGGGCCCAGCCGATATCGGCATAAACGGCCGATTTGGGCACGTCGGTCACGGCTTCGTTGATCGTCATTTCCTCGCCTGGGGCCAGAGTGGGCTGCGGCGGGTTCACGACCCAGCTGTAAACCCGCCGTTCGCGCTGGTCTCGCAGGACGATCAGGATCGGCGGGACATTGCGCGTCTCGCGCGCGGTGTTCTTGACGATGATGCGTGCGCCGAAGAATTCGGTGCCGTTGGGGAGCGTGCGGCGCTCCTGCTGCTCAACCGGGAAAGACAATTCGAGGTCGGGCTGCGCCGCGCCGAACAGCGGCTTCGACATCGGCATCCATTCCGGCACGCCGGCATAATTGACCGCCACGATTGCCCCGGTAGCCAGAACGGCGAAGATCGCCGCCGCATAGGTCCACATCTTGGTGATGTTGCGACGCGGCTTGAACGGCGGGGCGTGGTCGAATTGCGAGGCGTAGTCGTCCTCCTCCGGCTCGGGCGGAGGGGGGAGATCGTCCTGCACGTCGCCATAGGGCGGTTCGGTCTCGTCGAAATCGGGACCGCTCCGGAAATCTTCCGCTGCGGCACCGGCGGCGACACTGCCGCCGTAGCTGAAGTCCTGATCCGCGGCTGCCTCGTCCGCATCGGGTTCTTCGTCGACGACCGGCGCGGCGGGAGGAGGAGGCGGGGGTGGCGGAGGCGGAGGGGCGGGCGCAGGCGACGGAGCCATGGGCGCATCCACCAGGCGCTCCACATCCGGTCCGTCCTGGAACCAGCTGTGCTTGCATTTGGCGCAGCGGACCGTGCGACCTTCGATGCCAATGGCACTGTCAGGGACCACGTAGCGGGTCGAGCAGGCGGGGCATGCAATGATCATCCTGGCTCAATGCCTTAAGCTGCCTCGCGAATCACGACAAGCGAGAGCCCTGTTTGCAACCCCGCATCGCGCCTTTTTTCCACATCGAAGCGCGGTTATAGGCCTTGGTGACGATGGCGGGCGCAATAAAACTTCACGGTGACGGGACAAACGGGCGATGAGCAGCGCGGAAAGCGAGATCGTCCAGTTCAACAATGTCGGGCTGCGCTACGGCACCGACCGCGAGATCCTGTCGAATATTTCCTTCACCCTGTTTCCCGGGCGCTTCTACTTCCTCACCGGGGCCAGCGGTGCGGGCAAGACCTCGCTGTTGAAGCTGCTCTACCTTGCCCAGCGCCCTTCGCGCGGGGCGATCCGCATGTTCGGCACCGATGTCATTACCCTGCCGCGCGACCGCCTTCCCGCCTATCGCCGCCGCATGGGCGTGGTGTTCCAGGACTTCCGGCTGGTCGACCACCTGTCCGCCTTCGACAACGTCGCGCTTCCCCTGCGGGTATCGGGTGTGCGCGAGGCCGACCTGCAGGGCCCGGTCAGCGACATGCTCGAATGGGTCGGGCTGGCGCATCGCGCCGATGCCCGCCCCGCGACGCTTTCCGGCGGCGAGCAGCAGCGCGTCGCCATCGCCCGCGCGGTTATCGGTCGTCCGGACATGCTGGTCGCTGACGAACCGACCGGTAACGTCGACCCCGAAATGGCGTTGAAGCTGATCCGCCTGTTCGAGGCGCTGAACCGGCTTGGCACTACCGTGGTGGTGGCAACCCACGACGTCCACCTAATCCGCAAGGTGCCGGAATCACTGATCATGCGGCTCGACAAGGGCACCTTGTCGGATCCCACCGGAGCGTTGCGTTATCCGCCGCGTCGGGTGGCGGCCGGCACATGAAGAAGCCGCCGGTCATGGCCCGCGCGGTCGAGCGCGGCCTGTCGCCCTTCCGCGGCAAGCGTGCGGCGCACCTGCTTCCCCGCGCCCGGCTGGGCGGTCCGATGCCATGGGTGATGGCGATCATGGTCGCGCTGACCGTACTTGCTGCGGGCGGGGGCCTTGCGCTCGCCAACCTCGTCGAACGGGCGGGCGGCGACCTTGCCGGCGGCGCGACAGTCCAGATCGTCGATGCCAACCGCGAAACGCGCGCTGCGCAGGCGCAGGCTGCGGTTGCCGTCCTGTCGGATGATCCCGTGGTCGCCACGGTCAGCCTGCTGCCCGACGACCAGGTCGAGAAACTGCTCGAACCCTGGCTGGGTGCCGGGGCAAGCGACGAGAACCTGCCGCTTCCCTCGCTCATCGACCTGCGTTTCCGCGAGGAAGCTAATGAAGCGCTCATAGAGGGCCTTCGCGGCAAGCTTGCCCGTGTGGCCCCTTCGGCACGGATCGATGCACAGTCGACCTGGCTGGCTCCGGTCCTCCGCGCCCTGTCGACCTTGCGCTGGATGTCGCTCGGTCTCGTCCTGCTGCTTGCCTTCACCGGGGCGGCGGCAGTCTGGCTGGCTGCGCGCAATGCGCTGGGGACCAATCGCGACACGATCGAGATCGTCCACCTGCTGGGCGGAAACGACGACCAGATCGCCCGCATCTTCCAGCGTTCCATCCTGCTCGACGCAATCGCGGGGGGTGCGCTCGGACTTGTTCTCGGGTCGGGTGCCGTCCTCCTGATGGGGGCGCAATTCGCAGCGCTTGATTCCGGGCTCGTCGCGGGAGGAGGCCTAGGGACCACCGACTGGATCATCCTGGCCACGGTTCCACTTTTCGCGGTTGCGATTGCGGTCTACACGGCCCGCATGACCGTCCTGTCCTCGCTCGGAAGAATGTTGTGATCCTGCGTTTCGTTGCGGCCCTGCTGCTTGTCTACACTTTCGGCTTCCTCGGCTTCGCGGTGACGCTGCCCAAGCCCGTCTCCGGCGAGAAGACCGACGCGGTCATCGTGCCGACCGGCGGACCGGGCCGGATCGCGCGCGGGATTGAGGTCGTCGAGGAAGGGCTGGCGAAGGAACTTTTCGTCTCGGGCGTCGACCCGGAAGTGAAGGAGGGTGAGTTCGCCGCCGAGTTCAACGTGCCCCGGCGGTTGATGAGGTGCTGCGTCAAGCTGGGCTACCTCGCGGTCGATACGCGCAGCAATGCCGGCGAAGCGGCGCAGTGGATGAAGGAGAACGAATTCTCCTCGGTCCGCCTCGTCACCACCGACTGGCACATGGCGCGCGCCGCCTCCGAATTCAGCGAAGCCCTGCCTGAGGGCACGAAGATCGTGAAGGATGCGGTGGTATCGCAGCCCGACCTTGCAACCCTCTACCTCGAATACAACAAGCTCCTCGCCGCATCGATCTCGCAGGGCCTTCCGGTCTGAGACAAGCGATGCGGGTGCTGAGGAATATCGCGTTCTACGTCGCTTTCTACATCGGCTCGCTGCTGATCACTTCAGCATCGCTCCTCTCCCTACCGTTCAGCGTAGACCTGTTCCGAGCCCGCGTGCGCGATTGGCCGCGCTGGCAGCGCTGGTGCCTGACGCACCTCCTCGGCTGCGATATCGTGATCGAAGGCGCGCCGCTCGACGAGCCGGTGCTCTATGCGATCAAGCACGAGAGTTTCTTCGAGGCGATCGATGCGCCGCGCCTGTTCTACCTTCCCTCGGTCTTCGCCAAGCAGGAGCTTTTCAGCATTCCCTTGTGGGGGCGTGCCGCTACTGCCTTCGGGCTGGTGCCAGTGGAACGCGACGCCGGAGCGAAGGCGCTGATGAAGATGATCCGCGCCGCGAAAGCGTTAGCCGCTGAGGGACGTCCCCTGGTCATCTTTCCGGAGGGAACGCGGGTCCCGCACGGAGAGAACCGCGAGCTCCAGTCGGGCTTCGCCGGTCTTTACAAGATGCTCGGCCTGCCGGTGGTCCCGGTGGCTGTGAACAGTGGCCCGGTCTACCATCGCTGGCTAAAGAAGCCGGGACGGATCATCTATCGCTTTGGGGAGCCGATCCCCCCGGGCCTGCCGCGCGATGAGGTCGAGGCGCGGGTGCGGACCGCGATCAACGCGCTCAATGACTGATCGGATCGGGCGCGTCGTCGCGGTCAGCGCGGGCCCCGGCCACAACTTCTCCAAGCCCGTGCGCGATGCGGTCACTCTGATCGAAGGGCTGGGCGTCGAAGGAGATGCGCATCTGGGCCGAACGGTAAAGCACCGCTCGCGCGTCGCAGTCGATCCATCGCAACCGAACCTGCGGCAGGTCCATTTGATCTCAGTCGAGCTGCTGGAGGAGATGGCGAGTCTCGGCTTCGACCTTGCTGCTGGCGACCTGGGCGAAAACATCCTTGTTCGCGGGCTCGATCTGATCGACCTGCCGCGTGGCTCACGGCTGCAGATCGGCGGAACGGCTGAGATCGAGGTCACGGGACTTCGAAATCCCTGTCGCCAGATCGAGAACTTCCGTCCGGGCCTGCTCAAGCCGATGATCGGGCGCGACGCGCAGGGACGCGCGGTCCTCAAGACCGGGATCATGGGCGTGGTACTGAAGGGGGGCGAGGTTCGCGCCGGCGATCCGGTCCTGGCGATATTACCGCCCCAACCGCATGTCAGGCTCGAACGGGTCTAGTGATCCGAGCGCCCGAAGTCGGGGCGCGCGTCGTCCTGGCCTTCCTCGATGATCGACCGGCGGATGGCGCGGGTTCGCTCGAACAGGTCGAACAGAGTGTCGCCGTCGCCGTTGCGGATCGCGCGCTGGAGTGCGGTCAGGTCCTCGGTGAAGCGTCCGAGCACTTCGAGCACGGCGTCGCGATTGGTCAGGAAGACGTCGCGCCACATGGTCGGGTCACTGGCCGCGATGCGTGTGAAGTCGCGGAAACCACCGGCCGAATACTTGATCACCTCGCCGCGGGTCACGTCCTCGAGATCGCTGGCGGTGCCGACGATAGTGTAGGCGATGAGGTGGGGGATGTGGCTGGTCACCGCGAGCACGACGTCGTGGTGCGCCGGGTCCATGATCTCGACCTTGGCGCCGAGGCCTTCCCAGAAATCCGACACCTTGGCCACGGCCTCCTCGCTCGCGCCTGCTGGCGGGGTGACGATGCACCAGCGATGGCGGAAGAGTTCGGCAAAGCCCGCATCGGGCCCGCTCTTCTCGGTGCCCGCGACGGGGTGCGCCGGGATGACGGTCGCGCCGGGAAGCGCCTTGGCAATCGCCTCGCCGACGCTGCGCTTGGACGAGCCGACGTCGCTGACAATGGCTCCGGCGGGTAGTGCCCCGGCTATTTCTTGCGCCGCTTCTCCCATCGCGCCGACGGGCACGCAGAGGATGACAATTTCGGCGTCCGAGACGGCTTCGGCAGCCGTTTCGCAGACCGTACCGACAAGTCCACGTGTCGCGGCACGCTTGCGCACGTCGGCACTGGCATCCCAGCCGGTGGTCCGGACGTTCGGCAGCATCTCGCGAACGGCAAGACCGATGGAGCCGCCGATAAGACCCAGGCCGATGATGGCGACGCGCGAGACGCTCATGCCGCGCCCTCGCATAGCCGGCGCAGGACCGCGGCGATGTCGTCCATCTGCGCTTGTGTCCCGATGGTGATGCGCAGCGCCTCGGGCAGGCCTTGTCCGGGCAGGTGGCGGACTGCATAGCCTGCCTCGCCGATCGCCTCGAGCGCGGTCGTCGCGTCGAGATCGCCTTCGAAAACCACCAGCACGAAATTGGCCTTGCTCGGCAGGCACCGAACACCATGGTTTCCGAGCGCTGTCAGGTCGTCAATGAAGCGCTTCATTGACGCATTGTTCGCATCGCGCGCGTGGCGCACGAAATCGGGGTCGGACAGCGCGGCAAGCGCGGCCATCTGCCCGCTCGCAGTTACGTTGAAGGCTCCGCGCAGCCGGTTGAGCGCATCGACGAGATGCGGCGCTCCGGTCGCCCAGCCTATGCGTTCTCCAGCAATTCCGAAGGCCTTGGAAAAGGTCCGCATCACAAGGACATTGTCGGCCCGAGCGGAAAGCTCCATGCCGCCATCGTCCAGCCCGTCCTCGAGGAATTCGGCATAGGCCTGGTCGACGACCAGCAGGACATCGGCCGGAAGCCCTGCATGAAGCCGCTCGACCTCGCTGCGGGGCAGCCAGGTGCCGACTGGGTTGTTGGGATTGTCGAGCAGCACCACCCGCGTGCGCGGGGTGACGGCAGCCAGCAGCGTGTCGACATTCGGTTCGTAATCGACGGCATCGGCCATCACGACCTCGGCGCCGACCTTCCATGCCAGCAGCGGGTAGAGCGAGAACGAGTAGCGCGGGAACAGCACTTCGTCACCCGGTCCGGCAAAGGCCTGCACCGCGCAATGCAGCAACTCGCCCGAGCCCGTGCCGCAGACGATCCGCGCAGGGTCGATGCCATGAGCGGCACCGATCGCTTCGCGCAGTGCGGTCGCATCGGGGTCGGGGTAGAAGTTCGGCTGGTGCTTGCCTGCGAGCGCCTCCAGAACCTTCGGGCTGCAGCCGAGCGGGTTCTCGTTCGCCGACAGTTTGACGAGCGGGCGCCCGTCGGAAGTCTTCGACTTGCCGGGCACATAGGCGTGGATTGCCTCGATCCACGGTTTCAGGGTTGGTCTCTCTGCCATTCTGGCTTTGCCGCATGAAAGAATATCGGCCCTTCGACAAGCGCAAGGGTTGCGGTTAGAGGCAGGGTTTCATTGTTTCGCCCCAAGGTCCGATTTGAACGCGCATTCCGAAACGCTGGTCTTGCCCGCACCTCTGCCCCTCGACGGCGGGGGCGAGCTTGCGCGCGTCGAGGTGGCTTACGAGTCCTACGGCGATCTGGCCGAGGACGGCTCCAACGCGATCCTGCTGTGCCACGCCCTGACCGGTGACCAGTATGTTGCCTCGCCGCACCCGATCACCGGCAAGCCCGGGTGGTGGGAACGGATGGTCGGACCCGGCAAGCCAATCGACACCGACCGTTTCCACGTCATTTGCGCCAATGTCATCGGCAGCTGCATGGGATCGAGCGGTCCGGCAAGCCTCGCCGAAGATGGCCAACCCTACGCCATGCGTTTTCCGGTCATCACCATCCGCGACATGGTTCGCGCACATGTCGGCCTGCTCGACGCTCGGGGGATCGGGAAGCTGCACGCAGTCGTCGGCGGATCGATGGGCGGGATGCAGGCACTGAGCCTCGCCGCGAACTGGCCCGAGAGGGCGGAGCGCGTGCTCGTCATCGCCTCGACCAGCAGGCATTCGGCGCAGAACATCGCCTTCCACGAGCTCGGGCGGCAAGCGATCATGGCCGACCCGCGCTGGCAAGACGGTAATTACTACGGCGACGAAGCGCCCGACAGCGGGCTCGCCGTGGCGCGGATGGCGGCGCACATCACCTACCTTTCCGAAGAGGCGCTCACCGAGAAATTCGGGCGCAATTTGCAGGACCGGGAGGCGAAGAGCTTCGGCTTCGACGCCGATTTCCAGGTCGAATCCTACCTGCGTTATCAGGGGAGCGGCTTCACGCAGCGCTTCGACGCCAACTCGTATCTCTATATCACGCGCGCGATGGACTATTTCGACCTCGCCGAGGAACACGGCGGCAAGCTGGCCGATGCCTTCGCGGGCACCAGCGCACGTTTCTGCCTCGTCAGCTTCGACAGCGACTGGCTCTATCCCACGCCGGAAAGTCGCCATGTCGTCCACGCGCTCAATGCGGCGGGGGCGGCGGTCAGCTTTGTCGAACTCAGCGCACCGCACGGACACGACAGCTTCCTGCTCGACGTGCCCGCGCTCGACCGGGTCATCGGGGGATTCCTCGGATGATGCTTCGTCCAGACCTTGCCGTCATCGTCAATCATGTGACCCCCGGAAGCAGGGTGCTCGACATCGGCTGCGGCGATGGTGCGCTGATGCTCGCAATGCGCGAGGCGGGCTGTGACGTGCGCGGGATCGAGATCGATGCGGGTTGCGTCGAGCGCTGTGTTTCGCAGGGACTTTCTGTGGTGCAGGGCGATGCCGACCGGGACCTTGCCGACTATCCCGACAAGGGTTTCGACTACGCCATCCTCAGCCAGACTCTGCAAACCGCCGCGAGGCCCGACCGCATGCTCGACGAATTGCTGCGCGTAGGCACTCGTGCATTTGTCTCGTTCCCCAATTTTGCCCACTGGCGCACCCGCGCCGCGCTCATGTTCGGCGGCAAGATGCCGGTCACGCGCAGCATTCCAGTGAGCTGGTACGCGACCCAGAACATCCACCACGTCACCGTTGCCGACTTCCGTGAGCTGGCTCGGGATAAGGGTGCGCGGATCGACAACGAGTGGTTCTTTTCCGGCGGGCGCCCTGTCGGTGCAGCCGCAGCCAATTTGCGCGCTGAATTCGCGGTGTTCGAACTCTCGCGTTAGGCTCCCATTCGCGCTGCATGCCAGGCGACATGCTCGGCCATGAAGGTCGAGATGAAGTAGTAGGAGTGGTCGTAGCCCTCCTGCATGCGGATTTCGGGCTTCATGCCAGCCTTGGCGCAGGCCATGGCGAGGGCGCCGGTCTTCAATTGCTCCTCGAGGAAATTGTCCGCAGTGCCCTGGTCGACGAGCAGGTGGTCAAGCCGCGCGCCGTGTTCGATCAGCGCTACAGCGTCGTATTCGCGCCAGGCATCGCGATCTTCGCCAAGATAGCGGCTGAGGGCCTTTTCGCCCCACGGCACCTGTGACGGGTTCACGATCGGCGAAAAGGCGCTGACCGAGCGGAAGCGGTCGGGATTGCGCAGGCCGATGGTCAGTGCGCCGTGGCCGCCCATCGAGTGACCGGTGATGCCTTGCCGCGACAGATCGACGGGGAAGTGCTCGGCGATCAGGTCGGGCAATTCGCGTTCGACATAGCTGCGCATCCGATAGTTCGCGGCCCACGGTTCGTGCGTCGCGTCGACATAGAAGCCCGCGCCCTTGCCGAAGTCGTATTCGTCGGCTGCGTCGGGCACTTGCTCGCCGCGCGGCGAGGTGTCGGGGGCGACGAAGACAATGCCGTGCTCGGCACAGGCCGCGCGATACTCGCCCTTTTCGGTGACGTTGGCGTGGGTGCAGGTCAGGCCCGAGAGGTACCACAACACCGGCAGCTTCACGCCTGGCATGTGCGGCGGGACATAGACCGAGAAGGTCATCTCCGTGCCAGTCGTCTCCGACATGTGAGAGCAAACGAACTGGTCGCCGTTGAAGGCGCGGTTCTGCGAGAGGTAGTCGAGTGTCATGCCTGTCCCTTGGCCGTGCAGTCTGATCCTCGCAAGTGCGTGCTTGCCGCATGTCTCGCCGCAGGCCATGAACCGTGCGGATCACGCGGTTGGGAGAGCGCGATGGAAGTTCACGGGCATTGTGACGAGAAATTCGCAGCGGTTCGCCAGGTCATGGCAGCGAACCTTGCAAGCGGGGCAGACCTCGGCGCCTCGTTCTGCGCCACCATCGATGGCGAGACGGTTGTCGATGTCTGGGGCGGCTGGGCCGACGTCGAGAAGACGCGGGCCTGGGACGCCGACACCATCGTCAATGTCTATTCGACGACCAAGACCATGTGCGCGATCACCGCGCTGCTGCTGGCCGATCGTGGCGAGATCGACTTCGACGCGCCGGTTGCACGTTACTGGCCCGAGTTTGCCGCCAACGGTAAGGAAGCGGTTACCGTCGGTCACTTGATGAGTCACTCTTCAGGCCTGTCGGGCTGGGAAGAGCCAATGACTGGCGAAGACCTCTACGACTGGGAGAAGGCGACCTCGCTGCTCGCAGCCCAAGCACCCTGGTGGAAGCCGGGCAGTGCACCGGGCTACCACGCGATCACGCAGGGCTACCTCGTCGGCGAGGTTGTCCGACGCGTTGCCGGCAAGTCGATCGGGACTGTGTTCCGCGAAGAGATCGCCGAGCCGCTTGGCGCGGATTTCCATATCGGCTTGCCCGCGTCGGAGGACTATCGTGTTGCCGATCTCGACCCGCCGAACGGGGCCATCGGGGACTTCAGCAGCGAGATCCAGCGCAAGAGCCTCGCCAATCCTCCGATCGATCCGCTGGTAACCCGCACGCGCGAGTGGCGCGGGGCGGAAATCCCGGCGGCGGGCGGTACGGGCAATGCCCGCTCGGTCGCGCGAGTCCATGCCTTGTTGGCGAATGGCGGCGAGCTCGGCGGCAAGCGCATCATGTCGGAGGCAGGTTGCCGCCGGGTGCTCGACCAGCAGGTCGAGGGGCACGACATGGTGCTGCTCAATATGCCGATCCGCTATGGCCTTGGCTTCGGCCTGCCGGGCGAGATGCTTCCCATGCCCAACAAGAACATGGCCTTCTGGGGTGGCTATGGCGGATCGCTCGCAGTCATCGATTTCGACGCCCGCGCGACCTACGCCTTCGTCATGAACCGGATGCACCCCAGCCTGGTCGGCGACACGCGTTCGGCCGGGCTGATGGGCGCGATGTGGATGGCAATGGCGGCTAGCTAGCGACCGTCGGAATTGCCGCGACCTTGGGGACGTGGCCCCAGTGGCGGAGCAACCGCAGAATGGCTGTGCCTTCAAGGCCCAGCGTGCCGGTGTTTCGCAACGGGTGGACATTGACCCGCTTTGCATCGGCGAGCGAAGCGTCGAGCACGACCGTTACGCTGGCCGGGGTGGCATTGATCATCGCTAGCGGGGTGACCGATCCGGGCGAGATGCCCAGCAGCCGCTCCATGTCCTCGGCCTTCCCGAAACTCACCCGCTTGCAGCCGATGGCGTGAGGCAGTGCCTTCAGGTCGACCCGTGCCTCCGCTGGGACGGTGACCAGCCAGAAAGAGCCGGCGGTATCCTTGAGGAAGAGGTTCTTGGTGTGTGCACCGGGGATGTCCCGGTCGACCTTGCGGCTTTCCTCAACCGTGAAAACCGCAATGTGCTCCTGGGACGAAAAAGGGATTGCCAGCGACGCAAGGTCGGCCAGCAATCCCTGTTCGCCGCGTTGGTGCAAGCGCAGTCAGCCCATCCGGTGGAGGGCGCAGAGCTTGTTGCCGTCGGGATCGCGCAGATAGGCGAGGTACATGGCATTGGGAGTGCCTTCGCCGCGCACGCCCGGCGGATCTTCGATGGCAGTGCCGCCGGCCTCGACGCCCGCTGCGTGCCAGGCGTCGGCCTGCTCAGGAGTCATCGCGATACCGATGGTGCAGCCGTTGCCGGCAGTAGCCGGCTCGCCGTCGATCGGCTTGGTGACGAGGTAGGCGCCGCCGTTGTGGAGATAGATGAGGCGACCTTTCTCGTCCGTGATACCTTCCTTGCCGCCGATGGCCTTGAAGGTGGCGTCGTAGAATTTCTTCGAACGCTCGAGGTCGTTCGAACCGACCATCATGTGACTGTACATGGGGACTCTCTCCTTGGGTTTCGATTCGCCACCTTAATGCGGTGTCGAATGCATTCAATAGACCACGACGCTGCGGATCGATTCCCCTGCGTGCATGAGGTCGAAGCCCTTGTTGATCTCTTCCAGCGTCAGGACGTGGGTGATCATCGGGTCGATGGCGATCTTGCCGTCCATGTACCAGTCGACGATCTTGGGCACGTCGGTGCGTCCCTTGGCGCCGCCGAACGCGGTGCCGCGCCAGTTGCGCCCAGTGACCAGCTGGAACGGGCGGGTGGCGATTTCCTTGCCCGCTTCGGCCACGCCGATGATGATGCTGGTGCCCCAGCCGCGATGGCACGCCTCAAGCGCGGTGCGCATGACTTCTGTATTGCCGGTCGCGTCGAAAGTGTAATCAGCACCGCCGTCGGTCATCTCCACCACCTTGGCGACAACCTCGTCGCGGCTCATGCCCTTGGTGTTGAGGAAGTGGGTCATGCCGAACTTGCGGCCCCATTCCTCTCGGTCCGGGTTGATGTCGATGCCGACGATCATGTTCGCACCCGCGAGCTTGGCGCCCTGGATCACGTTGAGGCCGATCCCGCCGAGGCCGAAGACCACGACATTGTCGCCCACCTGCACCTTGGCCGTGTTGACCACCGCTCCGACGCCGGTCGTCACGCCGCAGCCGATGTAGCAGCTGGTCTGGAACGGTGCGTCCTCGCGGATCTTCGCGACCGCGATTTCGGGCAGGACAGTAAAGTTCGAGAAGGTCGAACAGCCCATGTAGTGGAAGATCGTCTCGCCCTTGTAGGAAAAGCGGCTGGTCCCGTCGGGCATCAGGCCCTTGCCCTGCGTCGCGCGGATCGCGGTGCACAGGTTCGTCTTGCCAGAGAGGCACGATTTACACTGGCGGCACTCGGGCGTGTAGAGAGGGATCACGTGATCTCCCGGCTTCACGCTGGTAACACCCGCGCCCACTTCGCGCACGATGCCGGCACCTTCATGGCCGAGCACGCTGGGGAAGATGCCCTCGCTGTCGAACCCGTCGAGCGTGTAGGCATCGGTGTGGCAGATGCCCGTCGCCATGATCTCGACCAGCACCTCGCCCGCCTTGGGGCCTTCGAGGTCGAGCTCGACGATTTCGAGCGGCTGCTTGGGGGCAAAGGCAACGGCGGCGCGGGTCTTCATGGGTACTCTTCTCCTTCGGCCCGACGGGTTAGGCTCGCGGCGCGCGACCCGCAAGCGAAGTTGCTTGCTGTTCATGATGCGCAGCCTAGGTTCGTTGCCATGCGCTTCCTCATTGCCCCCATAGCCCTCGTCCTTGCCGCACCCGGTATCGCACAGGATTCTCCTGCTCCGACCGCACCCGCGCCGACGCTGGAAAGCCTTTCGCTCGAGCAACGCACTTCGCTGCGCTGTTCGGTCGGCTTCGCCATCGTCAACCGTCTACAGGGTGACGGTAGTCCGGAGGGGACCAAATATCCGCCGCTCGGCGAGCGCGGCCGCGAGTTCTTCGTTCGCTCGACGGCCAAGCTGATGGAGGACACCGGTGCCGACCGGGCTGCCGTGGGCGATCTGGTCAATGCGCAGATCGCGGAGCTCGTTGCCGATGAGGGGCAGCTCGATGCCATCCTGCCCGGCTGCATTGCCTTGCTCGATGCCTCTGGTCTTTGAACACGTTCAGCACCGTGCAAGCGTCGCCAACCTACTGTTTGACCCGTTCGCAGCAATTTTCGGGGTCGATCCCATGCGCAGACTGATTCTCCCCGTCGCCGTAATGGCGGCTTTTTCAAGCCCTGCCGCAGCGCAGGACGCGCCCGCTCCTGCGTCACAGGCCGCACCGCTCGCCGGAATGGCTGAGCAGATGCGCGACCCGGAACGGCAGCGCGAAATGGCGATGATGGTCCAGGCAATGACCGAAGTCCTGCTCGACATGCCGATTGCCCCGCTGGCCAAGGCTGCCGCCGATATGGCGGGCGAACAGGCTGAAGAAATCGATCCCAACATGACCCTGCGCCAGATGGCACCCGATGCGGGTGAGGTCAGCAAGCAGGTGGGCAAGAACCTGCCGCGGGCGATGGAAGCCATGGGTTCGATGGCCGAAGGTTTCGCCGCCATGGCCCCTGCATTGCGGGAAATGGCCGAGCGGATGAAGGACGCGCTGCCCGAGCGGCACTGATCCACCGGAAATTTCGAGTGAGTGCGCTGGCTTGCGGTGGACGCGGGTGTGCGCCTCGTGCATGGACGATGCTCCATGTGGCAACTCTACACGTTCCCTCTTTGCCCGTTCAGCCGCAAGCTGCGCCTGCTGATGGGCGAGAAGAATGTCGCTTATGAACTCGTGCGCGAAAATCCGTGGGAAGCGCGCGACGAATTCTGGTCGCTGAACCCCGCCGGACGCACGCCGGTCCTGCACGACCCGCAGCGTCGCGTGACGCTCGCTGACAGCCAGGCGATCTGCGAGTACCTTGAGGAAACGGTCGACCGTAATCCGCTGATCAACGGGAATGCCGTGCAGCGGGCCGAAATCCGCCGGCTGGTCGCGCTCTTCGACGAGAATTTCTACAACGACGTGACCGGCCCGGCGCTGCACGAAAAGATGAAGAAACGCCTCGTCCTGCGGCAGTCACCCGACGCACAGGTGCTGCGCCAGATGGGCCGGATGCTTCACGGTCACCTCGATTACATCGACTGGCTGGTCGACACGCGGCAATGGCTTGCCGGATCGACGCTGAGCCTGGCCGACCTCGCCTGCGCGGCGCAGCTTTCGGTCGTGGAATATCTCGGTGCGCTCGACTGGAAGGGCCACGAACAGGCGCAGAGCTGGTACATGGTCATCAAGAGCCGCCCGAGCTTCCGTCCGCTGCTCAGCGAAAAGATGGAAGGCCTGCCCCCGCCGCGCGAATATGCGGCCCTGGATCTGTAGTTAGCGCTGGCACACGGGGCAGTACCACGTGCTCCGTCCGCCCTGCACGATCCGCTGAATGACGCCTCCGTCCGCGCGATTGCAGGGCTGGCCCTCGCGGCCGTAGACGTCGAATACCTTGGCGAAATAGCCCAGTTCGCCGTCGGGAGCGGCGAAGTCGCGCAAGGTCGAGCCGCCCGCGACAATCGATTCCTCCAGCACCTCGCGGATCAGCGGAACGAGGCGGCGCAGCTGCGGCATAGTCACCTTGCCGCCCGGTTTCCGCGGCGAAATACCGCTGCGCCATAGTGCCTCGCAGACATAGATATTGCCGAGGCCGGCGACGATACGCTGGTCGAGCAGCAGCAGCTTGATCGCCTGTTTTCGTCCGCGTGTCGCCTCGCGCAAATGCTCCGCCGTCAGCGCGTCGCCAAGTGGCTCGGGACCCAGTGCGGCGAAGGGTGTCCACAGTTCGAGTTCGGGTGCCAGCAACAGATCGACCGATCCGAAGCGCCGCGGGTCGTTGAGCGCGAACACGTGGTCGGCAGTCGCCAGGACGAGATGGTCGTGCTTGTCCTCGCTCTCCGGATCGATCCGCCAGCGCCCGCTCATGCCGAGATGGAAGACCATCGCGTGGTCGCGGTCGGTGTGGAGAATGCCGTATTTCGCGCGGCGCGACAGGTTCGAAATGGTCGCTCCGGTCAGGGCCTGGACGAGATCGGACGGGAAGGGCCGGCGCATGTCGGGCCTGTTCACCCGCACGCTGACGATCCGCTCGCCCTGGAGGAACCGGGCGAGCCCGCGCACCGTTGTTTCGACTTCTGGGAGTTCAGGCATGACGCAAGCGCTCTAACACCCTTTGCCCCGCTGACAATTCCCCCTAAGGCACCGCCCCATGACCGACACAGTTTCCTTCGGCTACGAAGATATCGATGCGAACGAAAAGACCGGCCGCGTGGGCGAGGTCTTTTCCAATGTCGCGGCCAAGTACGACATCATGAACGATGCGATGTCGGGCGGGATGCATCGGCTGTGGAAGAACCGCTTCGTGGCCCGCGTCAAGCCGCAACCGGGCGAGAACATTCTCGATATGGCGGGCGGAACCGGCGACATCGCCTTCCGCATGGCCGCCAAAGGTGCCAGCGTCACCGTGTCCGACATCAACCAGGACATGCTCGACGTCGGTATCGAACGCGCGATGGACCGCGGGATCGACGGCCTCGTCTGGAGCCGCCAGAACGCCGAGGAACTGACCTTCTCGAGCCGCATCTTCGATGCCTACACCATCGCCTTTGGCATCCGGAACGTCACCCACATCGACAAGGCGCTGAAGGAAGCGCACCGCGTGCTGAGGTACGGCGGGCGCTTCTACTGCCTCGAATTTTCGACCGTGGAATGGCCCGGCTTCAAGGAAGCCTACGACCTCTATTCGCACAAGCTCGTGCCGCAGATCGGCAAGGCAATCGCCAATGACGAGGACAGCTATCGCTACCTCATCGAATCGATCCGTCGATTCCCCGACATGCCCAGCTTCGAGCGCATGATCCGCGAGGCCGGTTTCGAGAACACGCGGGTCGAACCGATCATGGGCGGCCTCGTCGCGATCCATTCGGGGTGGAAGGTCTGAGGGGATGACCCGACCGCTCACGCATATCCTGCGGCTGGGCCGCTGGGCCCGGGTGCTGGCGCGGCATGGAGCACTACGGGGCATCCAGAACGATCCGAACGCACCAGTTCCCGTAAAACGGCTTATCGGCCTGTTCAGTATCGGCACGATCAAATCGCGCGACCCCGACTATGCGGGAGCCTTCCGCGATATCGGACCGGCAGCGATCAAGCTCGGCCAGACACTGGCGACACGCCCCGATCTCGTCGGTGAGGATGCAGCGCGCAATCTGCTGACGCTGCAGGACGACCTGCCGCCGGTGGGTTTCGAGAAGATCCGCGAAGTGATCGAAGCGAGTTTCGAGCAGCCGCTCGAAGCGCTCTATTCCGAATTCGATCCGGTGCCGGTCGGCGCTGCCTCGATAGCGCAGGTCCACCGCGCGGTCACGACCGAGGGCCGGCCGGTAGCGGTGAAGGTCCTGCGCCCCGGCATCCGCGAGAAGTTCGCCCGCGACATCGAAACCTACGAATGGGCCGCCGCGCATGTCGAGGCCATGGGCGGCGAGGCGGAACGCCTGCGTCCGCGCCTGACCATCGCCAATTTCAAGCGCTGGACTCTGCGCGAACTCGACCTGAGGCGCGAAGCCGCCTCGGCGTCAGAACTCGCCGAACATATGGTCGGCACGCCCGGCTACGAGATACCGGGCATCGATTGGGACCGAACCAACGGCCGCGTGATGACGGTCGACTGGGTCGACGGGATCAAGATCAGCAAGGTCGAGGAATTGAAGGCCGCGGGCCACGATACCGACGAGATTGCCACCCGCCTCGTTCTCGCCTTTCTCAAGCAGGCGATCTCGGCGGGCTTCTTCCACGCCGACATGCACCAGGGGAACCTGTTCGTGAAGCCGGACGGGACCATCGCCGCGATCGACTTCGGGATCATGGGCCGGATCGACCGGCGCGCGCGGATGTGGCTGGCGGAAATCCTCTACGGCCTGACTACGGGCAATTATCGCCGTGTCGCCGAAATCCACTTCGAGGCGCGCTACGTGCCGAGCTATCACAACGTCGACGAGTTCGCGACCGCGCTGCGCGCCGTGGGCGAGCCGATGCGCGGCAAGCCGGTGAGCGAACTTTCGGTCGGCCAGATGCTCGACGGGCTCTTCGCCATCACCCGCGACTTCGACATGCAGACGCAGCCGCACCTGCTGCTGCTGCAGAAGACCATGGTGATGGTCGAAGGCATCGCCACGCAGCTCAATCCCAAGATCAATATGTGGGATGTAAGCGCGCCCTTCGTGCGCGACTGGATCCGCGACGAGCTCGGGCCCGAGGCCGCAATAGCCGACAAAATCCGCGAAGACACCCAGACGCTCCTGCGCCTTCCCGACCTTATCCGCCGGATCGAGGACCGCTACCCGCCCAAGGGCGGAGCGCCCGAACCGCCGCCGCTGCCCGACATCGAATTGATGTGGGAAAAGCGTGAGCGACAGGGGCGTTCGCGCGGGTGGCTGGGCTATGCCGTCGCTGCATTGAGCGGAGGTCTCGCGGCATGGGCGGCGATAACGCAGGGCTGGATCGGCTGACGGTAGGCGAAACGGCCCCGTCGTGGGACCGCTTTGCACATTGGCGCACATGGCCTGCTCGGGTCTTGCTGGCAGTCGTAGCGGTGTTGCTGGTCCTTGCAGCCTTCACACCGCTCACCGCAAGCATGGACGGGACTCCATCCGAAGTCGCGACCTTCGCCGTGACCGCGCCTGCCGAAACCTCGGCGAAGCCCGAACGTGATGAGGACCTCGCCTTCTATGACCGCGTGATCGAGCGGATTGCGGCGGGCGAGAACTACTACGACTTCATCGTCGAAGAGCAGCGCGAGCGTAATTATCCGGTACGTCCCGGCGTAGCGGTGCGTCTCCCGACGCTTGCCTACATTCATGCCTGGCTGGGCGAGCCCGGGATGCTTTTTCTCGCTGTCCTGCTGATGGGTGCGACGATCTGGGGCTGGTGGAAACGGCTCGGCGAAGAAGCCCATGACGAGAGCGTGCGCCGGTTCGGTGCTGCGCTCATGTTCGTCGGAGGATCTCTCGGGCTCAACCGGATGTATTTCGTTCTCCACGAGTTGTGGGCGGGGATGCTGATGGCTCTCGCCTTTGGCCTCCACACGCCGGGTCGTTGGGGTTGGTCGCTGGCAGTGGCAACACTGGCACTTGCGATCCGCGAACAGGTCTTGCCCTTCGTGCTGCTTATGGGCGCGATGGCGGCGTGGCGACGCGACTGGAAAGAAGCCTCGGCATGGGCTGCATTGACGTTGGCCTTCGCCATGGCAATGATGTGGCATCTTTCGCTGGTCAGCCCGCAGGTCCTGCAAAGCGATCCCGTAAGTCCGCCCTGGCTCGTGTTGCGAGGACTGTCCGGGTGGCTCGGCAACGTTGTGCTGTCGTCAAACCTCCGTTTTCTCCCGCATGAAATTGCAGGGCCGCTGGTCCTGCTGATGGTACTGGGATGGGCAGGGTGGAAGACCCCTGCGGGTACGACGGGGACCTTCCTCTATCTCGGCTATGGCCTTGCCTTCATGCTCGCCGGGCGGGCGAACAATTTTTACTGGGGTGCAATCGTCGCGCCGGCGATGTTCATCGGGCTGGCCTTCCTGCCGATGGCGCTTCGCTCGCTCCTGATCACCGCGAGAGGGAGACGATGAGCTTCGACATTCCCCAACGTCCGCTTGGCAAGGCGCCTCGCTGGGTTGCCATCCTCGTGCTGGGATTTTTCCTGCTCGCGGGGGGGTGGAACGCTGTTGCACTGGGGGTGCGTGACACCGCCCATGTTGCTGATATCGAGCAGCGCCTGGACAAGGGTGAAAAGGTCGACATGGACCTCTATCGCCAGGTCCATGCCGCCGTCGCGCGGGGAGAGGACTATTACCAGGTCGCCCTCCAGGGAAATCGCGACTTCACCTTTCCGACCAAGCCTTTCGTTACCGTTCGCACGCCGATCCTCGCATGGGGCGCGGCCCTGTGGGGCGATTTCGGCTGGCGTGCGATCGCCGTCCTGTTGTGGATGGCCAACGCCGCGGCATGGTTCGTGGCGCTTAATGGTCAGGCTTCACGCCGGGAGCGCGATGCAGCAGGTACTTTGTCCCTGCTGTTCGGGGCGGCGGCATTCATTCCCGAGGTCGCCTTCTCGCACGAATTGGTGGGTGGACTGCTCATCTCGCTGGCACTTGCCCTTTCTTCCACGCGTTGGTGGATCGGAGCGCTGGTTGCCGCGGTGCTCGGGATCGCGGTGCGGGAACTCGCAGCACCGTTTGTGCTGGCCTGGGCGGCGTTAGCGCTCTTGACTGGACGCCGCCGGGAATTGGCAGGCGTGCTGATCGCCGGACTGTTGGTGGCGATCGGACTATGGCTCCATGCCCAGGGTGTCGCGGGCGCGAGATTGCCAGGCGACGAGACCTCTCCCGGCTGGCTCGGCATGTTCGGACCCTCTTTGCCCCTCTACGGCATTCACGTCACAACGCTGCTGCAAGTCCTGCCCAACTGGCTGGCCGGACCGCTAGGCGTCCTGCCGTTACTCGGCTGGATTGCGCTGGGTGGGCGCAGCGGCGCGCTTGCGACGCTGTGGTTCGCAGGCTTCATCGCCGCGACAGCGATATTCGCGCGGCAGGAAAACTTTTACTGGATGGGCCTGTTCGTGCCCGCCTACGGGGTCGGTCTCGCCTTCGTGCCGCGCGCGCTGGCCGACCTTTGGCGCGCGATCAGGCCTGCCGCGGTGACCAACCCCACGCCCGCATAGCCAGAAGCAGCACCACGATGTGCGTGCCCTCTACGAACATGGGCACAATCCAGCCCTCGTAGGTTCCCTCGAGCACGAGATTGATCAGACGACCCGCTATGGCGATGGTGAACAAACCCAGCGCCGGCAGCAGCACGTCGCCGCGCCTGCGCCATGCGCCCCAGCCCATCGACATCGCAGCGACAAAGAAGAACGCGGTCATATCCCCTCGAAGTGTCGAACTGCCGTGGGTCGTCAGGATTGAAAGACCGAAATCGCTGCCCGCACTGGCAGGGTTAACGAGGAAGCCCGTCCCGATAACCAGGTCCAGTATCGCCAGCAAAAGGATGATTGCGCTAAGAATTACGTGCATCTGCCCCTCCCGTTACCCCTTTTTCAACCATAGGGCGCTACGGCTTCCCGGGCAATCCGCCTGCGCAACGCGCTGGCATTGATGAAAAGGGGGCGCTAGCAAGCGCTTGATGAGACGATGGGAATGCATTCGCCGATCCGTGTCGAAACCGGCACGCGTGATGATGAAAACAGGGATGCCGGCGTGACCGGGCCGAAGATCCTGCTCGTCATCGGCGGGGGTATTGCCGCCTACAAGTCATGCGAACTCGTGCGCATGATCCGCAAGGCCGGTGGTTCGGTGACATGTGTCCTGACCGAAGGTGGACAGCAGTTCGTTACCCCGATGGCACTTGCCGCATTGTCCGAAAACAAGGTCTATACCTCGCTTTTCGATCTCAAGGATGAGGTCGAGATGGGCCATATCCAGCTGAGCCGCGAGGCCGACCTCGTGGTCGTTTGCCCGGCTACGGCCGATCTGCTGGCCAAGATGGCCGCCGGAATCGCCGACGATCTTGCCACCACTCTTATCCTCGCGACAGACAAGCCGGTGCTGACGGTTCCGGCGATGAACGTGAAGATGTGGGAGCATTCGGCGACGCAGCGCAATGCCGACTGGCTGCGCCAGGCCGGCGTCAAGGTCATGGACCCGGACGAAGGGCCGATGGCCTGCGGCGAATTTGGCCCGGGACGACTGCCTGAACCTGCCGCGATCCTCGCCAAGATTGCCGAGGAACTCAGCCTCGATATCGAAATCCCCGAGATCGCCGCGCCCACCCAGGCGCAGCTGGCTGCACCAGCGCCGGCTGACACTATCGAAGATCTCGCCGCGGAAGCGCTCGAGCCTGAGACCGAAGAAGAAGTCGTGGAGCACGAAACCAAGTCGGGGCTTGGCCTCGGCGGACTGCTCTCCGCGATCATCCCGCGCAGCACCCATCGCCGCAGCCACGCCGAGATCGAAGCCGAACTCGAAGAGTTCCAGGAAGTCGATCCCGAAACGGCCGAGGAGATCGAGGAACAGATCGAAGTCGATCCGGTCGATGCCGGACCCATCCTCGCCAAGAAGGGCAAGGCCGCCTCCGCGCCGCCGACCGATCCAGAGGCGATCAACCACGAAGTCGCCAAGCTCGACACGCGTTCGCGCCCCCAGCCGATGGAAGGCGACGTGCACAAGATTTCGGTGTCGTTCGACGATTCCCCGCTGGCCGGACAGGCAGAGTTCGATCCCGATCCGGAGCATCGCCCGCTCTTCGGCAAGCATGTACTTGTGACTGCAGGTCCGACCCGCGAACCGATCGATCCGGTGCGCTACATCGCCAACCGTTCGAGCGGCAAGCAGGGCTTCGCCATCGCGGCTATGGCAGCGGCTGCAGGCGCGCGCGTCACCTTGGTGACCGGCCCGGTCCACCTTCCGACACCTCCGGGCGTCGACCGCGTGGATGTGGAGACTGCCGACGACATGGCAGCCGAAGTGAAAAACGCTCTCCCCGCCGACGTCGCCTTCATGGTTGCCGCGGTCGCCGACTGGAAGAGCAAGCACGTCTCGAGCGAGAAGATGAAGAAGCGCGGCAGCGCTCCGCCCGCACTGATCCTCGCCGAGAACCCCGACATCCTCGCCAGCATCGCCGCGGGCAAGAAGCGCCCCCAACTGCTGATCGGCTTTGCGGCAGAGACCGAAAACGTGGTCGAAAACGCCAAGTCCAAGCGCAAGCGCAAGGGTGCCGACTGGATCATCGCCAACAACGTCGCCTTCTCCGAGGGCGAGAGTGTAATGGGCGGCGACCTGAACCAGGTCCATGTGGTCACCTCGGCGGGCGTCCAGAGCCTGCCCGAAATGCCCAAGGAAGATGTCGCGCGCGAACTCGTGAAGATGGCAGCCGAAGCGCTTGCCGCACCGGAGGCCGATCACAATGACTGACCCGGTTGGGGTGCGGATCAAACGGCTTCCGCACGGCCACGGTCTCGACCTGCCTGCCTATGCCACCAGCGGTGCAGCAGGCATGGACGTGCTCGCGGCAGAAAACGTCACCATAAAGCCCGGCCAGCGCCATGCGGTGGCTACAGGTTTCGCGGTGGCCATACCCGATGGCTATGAAATCCAGGTGCGCCCGCGCTCGGGCCTCGCGCTCAAGCACGGCATGACCGTGCCCAACACGCCCGGGACGATCGACAGCGACTATCGCGGCGAGCTCAAGGTCATCATGATCAACCACGGCGAGGAGGCCTTCGCCATCGCCCGCGGGGACCGTGTGGCCCAACTGGTATTGGCGCCGGTTACGCAGGCGAGGTGGTCGGAGGTCGAGGAACTCGATGAAACCGATCGTGGTGCAGGCGGCTTCGGATCGACCGGCGGGCACGCCAAGCTCGCGTAATTTCTGCCAGCTATCGGATCGCCAAACAGAAAGGGCGGCCCCGCGAAGGGCCGCCCTCCCGTTTTCCTGTCTTGTCGGACGGATCAGTCGACCTTGCGAACGGTCTTCTTTTCCGGGGCGATCGAGATGCGGACCGTTTCCCCGGAGTTGCCCGGGAAGTCGGTGAACATCGCCTCGACCAGGTTGGGGACGAGGTACTGCAGGCGGTTCGAGGTCGACATGGCCTGCGCCTTGCCTTCGAACAGTCGTTCGCCGCTGGCCGCGCGGTCGATCTTCATGTCGATGCCGCTGGTGTATACCGTGTAGCTGGTCACTTCCGGGCCACCGAACCACGGATCGTAGAAGCCGAAGCCCCAGCGCGAGCCGTAGAAGCGCGAACGATAGAAGCCCGAGCGACCGAACGGATAGCGCGAGTAGCCAAGGCGGCCATAACCGTACCATGGATCGTAGAACGGATCGGAGAAGCCGGTGCTGCGGATGCGCTCACGTCCCTTGTCGACACCATAGTCGAACCGAACGAGGAGCGATGCATCCTCCGCAGATGCAGCCTGGACGTATCCAAGGCGCGACATCTGCGCTTCGACGAGGTCGGCATACTGCGAGAATTCGAGGCCGCCGGCCAGGGCCGGATCGTCTGCGACGACAAAGAAGCTTTCGCCTGCCGGAGCGGGGAGCTGTGTCTGGAAACGCGAGACATCGGCATTGAACGGCGTTGCGCAAGCGGCAAGGCCGGCAAGGATCATCGGTACGGAGGCGAGCTTGAGCCTGCGCCCCCAACCCTTGGTAAGGTCAGTCATACTCAGTCCCTTTCAACGGGTGCGCACCATATCACGGTTACGCAGATAAGCGCAGCCTGCCGCTTCCCCAAGGCAAACTGTCAGCGAATGTGCTTTGATGTAGACGAGCCGTGATGAACCCGGATTGAATGTCCGGATTCACATTTGACCTGTTTTCCAACCGGGTTTCAGCCCCTTACGAGACCAAGCGCGCCATAAGTTGCATCGAGGGTCGGCGTGCCGATTTCGCGCGCACGGCTGGCGCCCCTCGCGAGAATGGCATCGAGAGCCTCGCGATCGCCAAGCAATTCGTTGAATCGCGTCGAGATCGGACGCAGCGTTTCCACCAGTAGTTCGCCCAGCGCCGGCTTGAACTTGCCGAAGCCCTCTCCGCCAAAGTCGCGCAGCACGCCTTCGACGCTGCCATCGGTGAGGGCTGCGTAGATCGTGACGAGATTGAGCGCCTCGGGCCGGCCTTCCAGACCC
Source organism: Qipengyuania sp. RANM35 (assembly GCF_041021145.2). Taxonomy (NCBI): domain Bacteria; kingdom Pseudomonadati; phylum Pseudomonadota; class Alphaproteobacteria; order Sphingomonadales; family Erythrobacteraceae; genus Qipengyuania; species Qipengyuania sp. RANM35. The sequence goes on from NZ_CM196433.1 coordinate 2,882,454, forward strand.
GCTTCCTCGCTCGGCAGCGGTTCGGGGTCGGTCTTGGCCTTCTTGACCTTTTTCATCACCTCGTCAGCATCGTCGACCAGGTTGATGCGGCTCATGTCCGAAGGATCGGACTTGCTCATCTTGGCGCTGCCATCGCGCAAGCTCATGATGCGTGCAGCCTGCGGCGGAACGATCGGTTCGGGCAGGGTGAAGACCGGCGCGTCTTCAGAAGCGAAGTCGTTGTTGAACTTTTGCGCGATGTCGCGCGCCAGTTCGAGGTGCTGCTTCTGGTCCTCGCCAACCGGTACGTGGGTTGCCTGATAGAGGAGGACGTCCGCAGCCTGCAGGACGGGGTAGGTGAACAGCGCGACCGACTGCCCTTCGCGGTTCTTGCCGGCCTTGTCCTTCCACTGCGTCATGCGGTTGAGCCAGCCCATCCGCGCAGTGCCACCAAGCAGCCATTGAAGTTCGGCATGGGCGGGGACCTGGGCCTGGTTGAACAGGACCGAACGCTGGGGGTCGATGCCGCAGGCGACCAGCGCCGCAGCCATTTCGAGCGTGCCCTTCTTCAGTTCCGCCGGATCGTGCGGCATGGAAATGGCATGGAGATCGGCGAGGAAGAAGAGGCACTGGCTGCCTTCTTCCATCGCATCCTGCATGCGCACCCAGTTGCGGATCGCACCCAGGTAATTGCCGAGGTGGAGATTGCCGGTGGGCTGGATGCCGGAAACGACGCGCATGAGAAAAGGACTACTCGCTTATTCGGACAGGTTGGGCGGACCGCTCTCGGTCGAGATCGGGCGCTTGCGCCGTAGCTGGCCAAGGAGGTCCTTGTCGAGTGCGCCGATGGCGAATGCCATGCCGAAGAAGACCATGGCCCCCGCGATGACCAAGGCGGATAGCGACCAAATGCGCGAGAAGGCCTCGCCACGCCAGTAAGGTTCGAGCGCGGGGGTCAGCCACAACAGCGCAGCACCCATTGCGGCGGTCGCAATAATCTGGCGCGCAATCTTGCCTGCGAGCCTGCCCGAAAAGTGGAACCAGCCGCGGATCTGCAGGATGGTGTAGAGCGTCAGCACGTTGAGCGTTGCTGTGATCGCCGTTGCTGCAGCAAGTCCGACGATGCCGTAACGCGGGACGACGTAGAAATTCAGCGCGATGTTCACTGCCAGAGCGAACGCGGCAACAAACACGGGAGTGCGCGTGTCTTCGCGGCTGAAGAAGGCGGGTTGGAACACCTTGATAAGGACATAGGCGGGCAAGCCGCAGACGAGCGCGATCACGATATTGCCCATGATGGCCGTGTCAGCTGGTGTCATCTTGCCGCCCTGGAATATGCCGGCGGTGAAAGCCTCGGCACAGATCGACAGGGCCACTGCACATGGCAGGCACAGCAACATGGCAATCTCGACGGCATTCGACTGGAGCCGCTGCGCCTCGCCCTTGTCGCCCGACTGGATATGGCGGGCCAGCATGGGCAGGATGGCTGTGCCCAGCGCGATGCCGAAGACACCCAAGGGCATCTGGTTGAGACGATCGGCGAGCTTGAGCAGCGTCAGCGAGCCCTGGGGCAGCGAGGTCGCGAAGAAGGTGTCGACCAGCTGGCTGATCTGGTAGATGCCCGCCCCGAATGTCGCGGGTAGCATCAGCATCATCAACCGCTTCACTTCGGGCGTGAACTTCGGCGTCTTGACCTTGAGATGCACGCCCGCACGGCGCGTCGCCCACCACATGTACGTCAGTTGCGCCACGCCAGCGAGCGTGAGCGATATAGCCAGCGCCCATGCGACGACGAGGTCACTTTCACTGTCACCCCTCAGCTTCCATCCCGTGATGATGCCGCCGATCATGACAATGTTCAGCAACACCGGCACGATCGCACCTGGTGCGAAACGCGAGCGCGAGTTGAGCACGCCCGAGAGCATCGCAACGAGGCTGACAAGTGCGAGATAGGGGAAGGTGACGCGGCTGAGCATCACCGAGAGCTCGAACTTGCCCGCTATGTTCTGGTATTCGCGCGCGAGCAACCAGACGATGCCGGGCATTGCGATCATGCACAGCGCCGAAAACCCGAGCAGGACCCAGACGAAAACCGACAGCACGTCAACGGCAAATGCATCGGCCGCTTCCTCGCCGCCACCCTCTTCGGCGTGGAGGCGGCGGGTATACATCGGCACGAAAGCGACGCTGAATGCACCCTCGGCGAACAGGCGCCGAAATGTGTTGGGCAGCGTGAAAGCCAGCTGCCAGGCATCTGCCGCCAGCCCGGCGCCAAGCACACGGGCGAGCAGCATGTCACGCACGAAGCCGAAGATGCGGCTGACCAGGGTCAGTCCGCCGATGGTTCCGACATTCTTGACGAGGCTCATTTGCGGCCTCCGCCCGGCAACTTGTTCAGGCTCAGGCCTCGCCGGCAGGCGAGGCCATGCCTGCGCCCTGCTCCTGGGCACGGGCTGCCAGCTGCTGCTGGTAGAGTGTGCCGAAGTCGATCGGGTCGAGGACCAGCGGTGCAAAACCTGCGTCGCGGGTCGAATCGGCGATTACGCGGCGAGCGAAGGGGAAGAGCAGGCGCGGCGCTTCGGCAAAAAGGAAGGCGTGGGCATGCTCGTCGGGCAGGTTGCGGATGCCTATGAGGCCGCAATAGGAGAGGTCGACGAGGTAAAGCTGGCCCTTGGCGCAGGTAGCGCTGGCAGTGACCTTGAGCGTGACTTCGTGCATTCCTTCACCGGCGGTATCGGCACCGATGTTGAACTGTACGTCGAGCTGCGGCTGCTCGTTCCACTGGAAGCACGCCGGAGCGTTGGGAACTTCGACCGACATGTCCTTCACATACTGCGTGATGATGCCGACCGAAGGCAGGTTGTCGGCGCCGTTTGCGCCGGTTGCAGGATCCATATTGAGGTCGGTGAGAACGTCGCCTTCGTCGGCCATGATGTCAGTCTTTCGATCGGTTTCCGGGAGGCCCGGCGCACGTTTTGCACGCCATGGAGCCAATGCAGGGCGCGCCTAGCATCTGCCGCGCGCCCCCGCAATGCACCACGAGATGGATGGCAACCGCCGCAGCCAGCCTTTCGTTCATCTCAGGAACATTGCCGGTTTGAAATTCTTACCTATCTGAGGCACACAGGACAAAGCGCGTCCGCCTGCGGTTCGCGCGTCGGAGAAAGCAGTCACCGTGATTACCGAGATCGTCATCCTTGCCATGATCGCCGCCTTCCTTGGGCTGCGGCTCTATTCGGTGCTTGGTCGCCGTTCGGAGCATGAGGAAGAAGTGATCCCGCACCGCTTCGAACGCGGCGAAGCCCCGCCTTCCGTGACCAACGAGGTGGAAGCCCCGCGCCCGGTGCGCCAGCCGGTCACCCTGCGTGCAGGCGATGACCGCGCCCCCGCAAACGAGGCTGGCATTCGTGCCATCGCGGCTGCCGACAACCGTTTCGACCTCCTCGCCTTCATCGAAGGCGCACGTGGCGCCTACGGCATGATCCTCGAGGCGTTCTGGCGCGGCGACAAGGAAACGCTACGCGAACTGACCGATGACGACGTTTATGGCAGCTTCGCTGCGGCCATCGATGCGCGCGCGGCCGCGGGCGAAACGCTGGACAACCGCCTGATCCGCATCGAGGATGCGACGATCCGCAGCGCCGAACTCGACGGACGAATTGCCCGCATCGCGGTGTTGTTCGTGGCCGATATCGCCGCCGTGACCCGCGACAAAGACGGTAATGTCATCGCCGGCTCGCTCGACGATGCGATTGTCAGCCGCGATGTCTGGACCTTCTCGCGCAATACCGGCGCGGCTTCGCCCGACTGGGTGCTCGACGAAACCGACGAAGGCTGACCGGCTCGGCCGGCGGGAGGACGCATGCGTAGCTGGGTCGCCTTGGCAGCGCTTGTCGCTCTGGCCGGATGCGTGCGTGTCGTACCCGAAGCCAGGCCACCTCAGGCAGGAATGCCGGCGACCGCCCAAACGCCCGGACCCGTGGTGCCTTCGCCAACACCTGCAGTAACCAGTGCGGCACTGGCCGGAATTGCCCGCGGTCCCGACATCGGCGGTCTTGGCTTCGCAACCGACGATGCAGCGGGCGCCCTGCGGTCGTTCCGCGAGTCTTGCCCGAAGCTGCTTGCGAGGACCGACGCCAGCGGGCTTACCCAGCGGGAGGATTGGCGACCTGCCTGCGAGGCAGCGACCAACTGGCCGACGGGTGATGCGCGGCGCTTCTTCGCCAGCTATTTCGAAAGCGTAATAGTCGGCGATGGCAAGGCCTTCGCCACCGGCTATTTCGAACCCGAGATTCGCGGCAGCCGGGTACGGGCGCCGGGTTACGACGTACCAGTCTACAAGATGCCGCCAGAACTCGTTCGCGGCTGGCCCGACGATATGCCCGAAAGCGAGCGTACCGGCCGACCACCGCTCGGTCGCGTGGATGCCAGCGGGAAGTTCGTGCCCTACTATGAGCGGGGGGAGATCGAGGACGGCGCGCTCGCCAATCGCGGGCTGGAGATCGCTTGGGCTGCCGACGCGGTCGAGTTCTTTTTCCTCCAGATCCAGGGATCGGGCCTGTTGCGCCTGCCCGACGATACGCTGATGCGCATCGGCTATGCGGGCCAGAACGGGCGCGAATATGTCGGCATCGGATCAGTCATGCGCGAGCGGGGCCTGCTCGGCAAAGGTCCGGGCAAATACCCGGGTTCGATGCAGGGCATCATACAGTACATTCACGATAACCCCGAGGAAGGCCGCGAACTGATGCGGCTCAACAAGAGCTGGGTTTTCTTCCGCGAACTGACAACAGACGGCCCCCTCGGCGCGTTGGAAGTGCCGGTGCGCGGGTCATCGTCGGTGGCGGTCGACCCGAACTTCGTGCCGCTCGGCGCGCCGGTATTCCTCGATCTCGACCGCAATGAAGCGGACGGGCTGTGGGTGGCGCAGGACACCGGCGGCGCAATCAAGGGTGCAAACCGCTTCGACACATTCTGGGGTAACGGGCCCGATGCCCGGCAGACTGCGGGCGGCATGAGCGGCCGGGGCGAGGCACTGATCCTCGTTCCCAAGGGTACGGCAGCGCGCCTGCAGCAGCGATGACCGCCCCTCGCGGTCTCAGTGCCGAGGAGGCGGCAGCATGGGACCGACTGGCGGCGACCGTGACGCCCCTGCATCCCCGCCCGGTCCGCAGGCTGGCCCAGCCGATCGAGACGAAAGGCGGTGCCGAACCCGAAACCATGGACAAGGCCATGCATCGGGTCACACCCGTCCTGAAAACCAAGCCGCGTGTACCGGTGCCCGCCGACACGAGCAGGGTGGCGCGCAGGCTGCCGGACCCCGGCCTGGACTCGCACTGGGATCGCAAGCTCAAGGCAGGGTCCATCCAGCCCGACTTCACCCTCGACCTCCACGGTCATAATCTCGACCGCGCCTATGACCGCCTGATGAGTGGTATTGCCCAGGCGCGGGCCATGGGTGCGCGGACGATCCTGCTGGTCACGGGCAAGTCGCGTCCGGTTGCGGCAGCCGACCGCGCGGACCAGCGCGGCGCAATCCGTGCCAAGGTGCTCGACTGGCTGGCTGCATCAGGCCACCACTCGGCCATTGCCGCTGTCCGCCGGGCGCACCAGCGTCATGGCGGCGAAGGCGCAATCTACATCGTGCTCAGGCGCGAGGGCTGACCAGGCGCCGCAGCGCTAGCAGCAGGGCACCGAAGAGCATGAAGGCAGCAGCGAGACCAATCAGGTTGACCAGCACTTGCGCCATGCCGAACTTCGGCACGTCGAGGAAGAAATACGGATAGAAACCTGAGATCGCGCCATAGGTGAGGGCGAAACCCGTGTAGGCGAGCGGGGCGATGGTCACGATTGGTATGGAACGCCAACCGGCATCAACCGGCCTCGTGAATTTCGCCCACCAGATGATGGTGGCCAGAGGCACTATCGTGTGGTGCATCTGGTTGGTGTAGCGATCCCAACCTATCGGGTGGTGATCCGCGGCCAAGAGGGCCCAGTAAACGACGGCGACGATGGCCAGCGCGGTCGCCAGGGCGAATGGAATGCCGGCATGGATACGGCCCCTTGCCGCGACCCATCCGAGCAGGACGCCGGCTGCAAGGTTCGCCCACAAGGTGAAAAACCTCAACAGCAGCGCGAAGGCGACCAATGGGCTCCCGTCGCGTTCAAGGTTGAGATTGCACTGTACCACGATGGCGGCGAGCGCGGCCAACGAGATGGTTCCTGCGACAACGCGGCCAGATCGGGAAATGTCGATGATCATCGTCGCCCCCCTAGCGCCCGCGCGCCTCCAGTCCAGCACGAAAAAGGCCCCCGGCAAGACTACCGGGGGCCTCCATCCACGACCCGGGGGCTTGTCGCCTTATCCGTGGTATTTCGCGTAGCTTAGATCGAAACGGTCCGCGTTCATGACCTTGTTCCAGGCCTTGACGAAGTCCCGCTTGAACTTCTCTTCACCATCCTTCTGCGCGTAGATTTCGGCCACGGCACGCAGTTCCGAATTCGATCCGAAGACAAGGTCCGCGCGGGTTGCCCGCCAGGTCTCGCCACCGCTCTTGCGGTCGGTTGCGACGTATTCCTCTTCGGTATCGTCGGTTGCCTTCCAGACGTTGGTCATTTCGAGCAGATTGACGAAGAAGTCGTTGGTCAGCTGTCCCGAACGCTTGGTGAAATGGCCGTGACCACGGTCACCATGGTTCGCGCCAAGGACGCGCAGGCCGCCGATCAGCACCGTCATTTCGGGCACCGAGAGGCCAAGCAGCGATGCGCGATCGAGCATCATTTCCTCGGTCTTCACGGCGAGCTTCTTCTTGCCGACGTAGTTTCGGAAGGCGTCGGCTTCCGGTTCCAGCCAGTCGAAACTCTCGACATCGGTCTGGTCCTGCGTGGCGTCACCGCGACCGCCGGTGAAGGGCACATTGCCCGCGCCAGCCTTCTCCAGCGCCACGACCCCGCCAAGGACGATAGCATCGGCGAGGCTCATCGAACCGCGCAGGCCGTTCAGGGTGTCGATCACCTTGGCGAGCATGGCGGGCTCGTTGACGTCCCAGTCCTTCTGCGGGGCGAGGGCTACGCGGGCACCGTTCGCACCGCCGCGATGGTCGGACTTGCGATAGGTCGAGGCCGATGCCCAGGCGGTCTTGACCAGCTGGCTGACAGTGAGGCCGCTTTCGGCGATCTTCTGCTTCATAGCGGCAACGTCAGCATCCGAAGGCTGGGTCCCGGCGGGAACCGGATCCTGCCAGATCAGGTCCTCTGCGGGGACCTCGGGCCCGAGGTAACGGGCCTTGGGGCCCATGTCGCGGTGGGTCAGCTTGAACCAGGCACGCGCGAATGCGTCCTTGAATGCCTCGTGATCATGGCGGAAGCGCTCCGAAATCTTGCGGTATTCGGGGTCGCGCTTCAGCTGCATGTCGGCGGTGGTCATCATGGTCGGGACCTTGATGGACGGGTCCCAGGCCGCCGGGGCCATGTCCTCTTCCTTCTGGTTGATCGGCTGCCACTGGTTTGCGCCCGCCGGCGACTGGACGAGCTCGTAATCGTAGTCGAGCAGCAGGCGGAAGTAGTTCTCGCTCCACTTGTCGGGAGTGTTGGTCCAGGCGCCTTCGATACCGCTTGTGACCGTGTGTTCTCCGATGCCGCCGTGGTCCTGGTTCGACACCCAGCCAAAGCCCTGTGCGGCGAGGTCGCCGCCTGCCGGTGCCGCACCAAGTGTCGAGGCATCGCCGTTGCCGTGGGCCTTGCCGAAGGTGTGGCCGCCCGCAGTCAGGGCAACCACTTCTTCATCGTTCATTGCCATGCGGCGGAAGGTTTCGCGCATGTCGCGGGCCATGCCGGCATCGTCATGCGGGTTGCCCTGCGGACCTTCCGGGTTGACGTAGATGAGGCCCATCTGGATCGCGGCCAGCGGCCCTTCGATGTCGTTCATTTCCTTGGTCGGATCGATACGCGTCTGGACGCCCTGGTTGACCCACTTGTCTTCCGAGCCCCAGTAGATGTCGCGTTCGGGCTCGAACACGTCGGCGCGGCCGCCGCCGAAACCGAAGACCGGACCACCCATGCTCTCGATGGCGACATTGCCGGCGAGGATGAAGAGATCGGCCCAGCTGATGTTGTTGCCGTACTTCGCCTTGATCGGCCACAGCAGGCGGCGGGCCTTGTCGAGGTTGCCGTTATCCGGCCAGCTGTCGAGCGGGGCGAAGCGCTGCTGCCCGCTGTTGGCGCCGCCACGACCGTCGGCGGTGCGATAGGTCCCTGCTGCGTGCCAGGCCATGCGGATGAAGAATGGGCCATAGTGGCCGTAGTCGGCCGGCCACCAGGGCTGGCTGTCGGTCATCAGCGCGGTGAGGTCCGCCTTCAGTGCATTGTAGTCGAGCGCGTTGAACGCCTCGGCATAGTCGAAATCCTCGCCCAGCGGATTGCTCGCGCCATTGGGGGTCAGGATGTCGATCGCCAGCATGTCGGGCCACCAATCCTTGTTGGTGCGGCCGAGGAGGGCGCGAAGTCCGCCCTCACCATGCATGGGGCAGCCGCTCATTTCACCGGTCTTGGCGTCCATCGTTGTCTCTCCACTCTCTAAGACTCGAAAAAGGGTTCAGGAGAGGGTGATGCGCTTTTGGCTTTGATGCGTCCAATCGATTAATCGGTTTTGATTGATTGGATTGAGCGATGATGCGGCGAAGCGTTCTCCAGATGCGAAAAGCGCCGCCATCCGCTTGGAATGACGACGCTTTCGTGTCTGATCTGGATCAATTTCAGGCGGCTTGCGCGATGTCCGCTGCCGGTTCGGTCCGGATGAGATAATCGAAGGCGGAAAGGCCTGCCTTTGAGCCTTCGCCCATGGCGACGACGATCTGCTTGTAGGGCACATCGGTGACATCGCCTGCGCCGAAAATGCCGGGAAGATTGGTCCGGCCTTCCTCGCCGGTGACGATCTCTCCATGCGACGACAGCTCAAGCCCGCTGCCCTGCAGCCACTCGGTGTTGGGGACGAGGCCGATCTGGACGAAGACGCCTTCGAGCGCGATGCGGCGTTCGGTTCCGGACTGGCGGTCCTTGACCACGAGACCGTCGACCTTGCCGCCGTTCCCGGTGATCTCGGTGGTCTGGCCGCTGGTGACGATCTCGACATTGGGGAGGCTGCGCAGCTTCGCTTGCAGCACCTCGTCGGCGCGCAGCTGCGCGTCGTATTCGATCAGCGTGACGTGCCCGACGATCTTGGCGAGGTCGATCGCCGCCTCGACACCGGAATTGCCGCCGCCGATCACCGCGATTCGCTTGCCCTTGAACAGCGGCCCGTCGCAATGCGGGCAATAGGCGACACCCTTGTTGCGATATTCAGCTTCGCCCGGCACGCCAAGGTTGCGCCAGCGTGCACCGGTGGCGAGGATCAGGCTGCGGGCCCTGAGGCTCGCGCCATTACCCAGTTCAACCGTATGCAGACCGCCTTCTTCCGTGGCCGGAACCAGCTTCACCGCCTTTGCAAGGTCCATCAGGTCGATGTCGTAGTCGCCAACATGGCGCTTGAGTTCACCCGCCAGCTTGGGGCCTTCGGTGTAGAGCGTGCCCGGCAGGTTCTCGATGCCGAGCGTGTCGTGCAGCTGCCCGCCAAAGCGTTCGGCCGCGATTCCGGTCCTGAAGCCCTTGCGCGCGGTGTAAATGGCAGTGGCAGCGCCTGCGGGTCCGCCACCGATCACGAGGACTTCGAACGGATCCTTGTCGGTGAGCTTTGCTGCCGCACGCTCCTCTGCACCAGTGTCGAGCCTAGCGAGGATCTCGGCCAGCTCCATCTTGCCGTTCCAGAAGGGCTCGCCGTTGAGGAAGGTAGCGGGCACGGCCATGATGTCGCGCGCGTCGACTTCGTCCTTGTAGGTGCCGCCTTCGATCAGTGTCGCGGTGATGCGCGGGTTCTCCAGCGCCATCAGGGTCAACGCCTGCACCACGTCGGGGCAGTTGTGGCACGAGAGCGAGAAATACATCTCGAAATTGAAGTCGCCTTCGAGCCCGCGGACCTGTTCGATAAGGTCGGCGTCGACCTTGGGTGGATGACCGCCTGCCCAAAGCAGGGCGAGGACCAGCGAGGTGAACTCGTGGCCCATCGGCAGGCCGGCGAAACGCACCCACTTTTCCGCATCGCTGCCCCGGCGGATCACGAAACTGGGCCTTCGCGCGTCGGTGCCGTCGAAGCGTGCCGAGACGAGATCATGCAGCGCGCCGATCTCCTCGAGCAATTCGCGGGTTTGCGCGCTCTTGGCGTCGTCGCCCAGCGAGGCGACGAGTTCGACCGGCTCGCGCAGGTTCGCAAGATAGGTCTTGAGCTGCTGGGTCATGGTGGCGTCGAGCATGGACGGACTCCGGGTGTCTGGCGGATTGCGGATGACGATGCGGGGAAGGGAAAAGGCCCGGGGCGAGGGGGGGAGGTACGGCCCCGGGCCTTCCAGCGACCCGAGACTGTTATCTCGGGCTCTTGTCCGGCGATTCTAGGTCGCCGAAGGTGAACTCAGCCTGTCAGGCTCAGATCTTGCCAACCAGGTCGAGCGATGGGGCAAGGGTCTCTTCGCCTTCTTCCCATGCGGCCGGGCAGACCTGGCCGGGGTTGGCGCGCACGTACTGTGCAGCCTTGATCTTGCGGGCCAGTTCGTTGGCATTGCGGCCGACGCCTTCGCAGGTCTGCTCCATGATCTGGATCACACCGTCAGGGTCGACGACGAAGGTTGCGCGGTCGGCCAGGCCGACACCTTCACGCAGGACGTCGAAGTTCTTCACAAGGACGTGGTTCTGGTCGCCGAGGAAGGGGAACTGCAGCTTGCCGATCTTGTCCGACGTGTCGTGCCAGGCCTTGTGGCTGAAGTGCGTGTCGGTCGACACAGCATAGACCTCGACGTCCATCTTCTGGAGCATGGCATACTGCTCGCCGAGGTTTTCAAGCTCGGTCGGGCAGACGAAGGTGAAGTCGGCCGGGTAGAAGAAGAACACGGCCCACTTGCCGCGCACGTCCTCGTCGGTGACCTGGAAGAAGTCCTTGCCGGCCTGGAAGGCGGTGGCGCTGAACGGTTTGATCTGCGATCCGATGATACCCATTGCTTTGATTCTCCGTGAGTTCGGGTGAAACTTTCGGAGCCCAGATAGGGTGTGTTGCGGCGCACAAAAGCTATTTTGTGCGATTGCGAACATCGGAATTTTCAATCAGTCGCTTGGAACTTTCGGAAAGCTGGAAATCGGCTATCCGTATTCGCGATCAATCCCTGAACGCCGTTTCGCTGAGGCGCGTTATCGGCGTGAACAGATAGGAGAGGACTGACCTCTTTTCGCCCAGCAAATTGACATTGGCGACCATGCCCGGCCCGATGCTGAGCGGCTTGCCGGAATTGTCGACCAGGCGATCCTCGGTCTGGATTTCGACCGTGTAGAAGGATTCGCCCAACATCTCGTCCATCACCGCATCGGGAGAGATGGAGGTGACCAGCCCGTCGAGTGTACCGTAGATGGCGCGGTTGTAGGCAGTGATCTCGATCTTCGCATCCTGATTGAGGCGGACGTTGGCGATGTCCTGCGGCTTGATGCGTGCCTCGATATAGAGGACGTCGTTCGAAGGGACGATCTCGGCAACCGGCGACCCGGCAGTGACTGTCCCTCCAATGGTCGTGACGAGGACGCGGTTGATCTTGCCGGCCACGGGCGAGCGGATGACCGTTCGATCGACGCGGTCCGACAGGGCGGGCAACTGCATCTGCTTCGAACTCAGTTCCGCCTGCGCCATCGACAATTCGCCTGCGGTACGGCTGAGCCAGTCGCTGCGCGTCTGGGCGACCTGCGCCTGCGCCTCCGCGACGCCGGATCGGGCGCGAGCAAGTGCGGCTTCCGCCGAATCGACTTCCTTGCGCGCTACCAGCGCCTGGTTTTCCGCCTTGATCAGGTCGACTTGCGGTATGACCTGCGTTGCCACCAGCGGGCGGATCATTTCGAGTTCCTTGGTCGATGCGTCGAGCGTCGACCGCCGCGCCTCAAGCAGAGACTGCGCTTCGATGACCATGCGCTGCGCCTGAGCGACACGGGCGCTGGCCGCTGACATGGCGCTTTGCAGCTCGGCCATCCGGGCCCTGTGGAGCGAGCTTTCGATCTCGACCTGTCCCGAGGGTGCAGCGCCGTATTCGGGACTCGATCCGCGCACTTCGGCATTGAGGCGGGCGATCTTCGCCTGGAGCGCGCTGACCTCCGCCGTCGAACTGCCAAAGGCAGCGCCGGTTTGTGTCGGGGACAGCCGCACGATGATGTCGCCCTTTCGGACCGTCTGTCCCGGCTTGACGAGTATCTCCTCGATCACTCCGCCTTCGAGGTTGGAGACGACCTGCAGTTTCGAACTCGGCACCACCTGGCCAAGGCCGCGCACGCTGCGGTCGATCTTGGTGAGCGCTGCCCAGGCAATCGCCGCCACCGCGAGCGCCAGCACGGTCCAGAGCACGATATTTGCGGACTTGCGCGCCACGATTTCCTGTTCGTCGACGTCGGCGTTCGCGCCGCTGATGAGGTCAAGCAACTCGGCCATCGTTCGTCTTCATTGCGGAGCGGATATCGGCCACCCTGCTGCGGATGGCATTGGGTGTGCCGTCCATAACCACCTTGCCATTGGCCAGCATGATGATCCTGTCGACCATGTTCAGCAGCGACGGGCGGTGGGTAATGATGATCAGCGTCCGGTCGGCGAATTCCTCGCGCAGGTTTTCCATCATCCCGCGTTCGGTATCGGCATCGACCGAGGATGTCGGTTCGTCGAGAATGATGATCGGCGGGCGGCCGACCAGCGCTCGCGCCAGTGCTATCGACTGCTTCTGCCCGCCCGAGAGCCCCTCCCCGCGATCGGCAAGCTCTAGATCGTAGCCCTGTGGCATGCGGCTGATGAACTCGTGTGCACGGCTGATCTTGGCGGCGCGGATCATCTCCTCGTCATCCACGTCTTCGCGGCCGAGAAGGATGTTGTCGCGCAGCGTGCCGGTGAGCAGCACATTGTCCTGGAACAGCGCCCCCACGCGCGAGCGGACCGCGGCGGGGGTAAGCTGGCGAATGTCCACGCCATCGACCAGGACGAGACCGCTGGAAGGCGGATAGAGGCCCAGCATGAGACGCGCGACGGTAGATTTGCCTGACCCGATCGAGCCGATCAGCGCGACATGCTCGCCCGAAGCAATCTGGAAGTTCACGTTCGACAGCGCCAGCTCCGGAGCTTCGGGATAGCGGAAGTCGACATTGCGAAATTCGATCGTTCCGGAAATGCGCGCGACGCCCAGTCCCTTGCCTTCCGGACCCTCGACCGGCTGGCTCATGAAAGAATCGATCTGCTGGTAGGCCGTGCGCGCCGCGTTGAGGCGGGTAAGGAGGTGGGCGATCGTGCCCAGCGGCGCCACCACGCGACCCGACAGGATCGAGCAGGCGATGAGCCCGCCCACCGTCAGGCTCTGGTCGGCAATGGCGAAGACACCGAAAATGACCACCCCGGTATAGGCCATGGTCTGCGCGGTTCCGGCGATGGTGATCGAGATGGTGGAGGTGACCCGCTGGCGCAGCGATACGGTCGAATGCCTGCCCACGGCATCGTCCCACCGGCGCGAGAGGATATTGCCGGCGTTGGCCGATTTCACGGTCTCGAGACTGCCGACCGTCTCGACCAGCACGGACTGCTTGCCCATGGCCTCGCCCAGCGTCTCGGCCGAAAGCCGCCGCATCATGGGCTGGGTGGCAAGTGCGCTGAGCACCACCAGCGGGATCATCACCAGCGGGACCATGACCAGCCAACCCCCGATGAGGGCGATCACCGTGAGGGTAATCAAGATAAAGGGCAGGTCGACGATCGAGGTCATCGTGGCCGAGGCGAAGAAGTCACGGAGCGTCTCGATCTCGCGCACCAGGCTGGCGAGGCCGCCCGTCGAATGCTTGCGCGTGTCCATCCTCATGTGGAGGATCTGGTCGAAAATCTGCTTGCCGATGTCCCGGTCGATGCGCGCGCCAGCGACATCGACGAAGTAGGCGCGCAGCATCTTGAGCACGAAATCGAACACCAGGATGATGACGAGGCCGATCGTCAGGCCGATCAGGGAATCGGTCGCATTGTTCGGGACCACGCGGTCATAGACCGTCATCGTGAAGAGCGCGGTGATCAGGGCGAACAGGTTGATCAGCGTCGCCGCCAGCGCAACCTTTACATAGATAGGCCGATTGGCCCGCAGCGGCGCTGCGAGCCATTCAGAAAACCGGCCCTTAGGCAATTCGATGGAATCGAATGCCAAGTTCTACCCCCTCTTGCCCCGTCTCAATTCCAAGCGTTTCGCCTCCCCCTCGAAATCTTAGCAATGACGGTCATCAGGCCACCTGCATGGTCTGCGTCAGCACCGACAGGTCTTCCGGCGGAAGCATGTGCGATGCGTCGGCATAGTGCCCGGCGGCGGTCGGATCGTTGTGCATGAGCTGGCTTGCCAACGAGCTTGCAGTGGCGACCAGCGGTGAAAGCGGCTCGGATGCAGTCGTCTCGCCGCTTTCGTTGAATGCAGCCAGTGCGATGTGTGCATCGGAACCGAAGGCGTACCAGTCGCCGCGCTGGCCGTTCTTGCTCGCATTGGCGATGCCGTTGAAATCCGGATCGTACTGCAGGATGAACTGGATCGCCGCTTCGTAGGCATCCGAGATCGTCGGATCGAGCGTCGGATCCCCTTCGCCGTCGTCGCACACCGCATTGTGGTTGAGCGTGTTGAGGAACGTAGCTGCGACGTCGCGTTCCAGGATGCTGAGGTAGTCGTTGCCGCCACCCTTGGGACCGCCCGAAACCCAGCTTGCCAGTTCCGACACCGTGAGGAAGATGTCGCCGGCCTGTTCGATGCCGTCTCCATTAGCATCCCACAGGGCGAAGTGGTCGTTGTCACTGGTATTGGGATCGGAGTCGTTGGGCAGCAGGTCGACCCCGTAGAGGTCGAGCAGGTCTTCGTGCGACCAGCCCTCGGCATCGAAGTCCTTGTTGCTTCCGTCGCCTGCCTTGTCGGGTCCGTTGGAATCGCCCTGGTTGTCGAGGATTCCGTCGAAGAAAGAGCGGCCCAACAACGACTGCCAGAAGCCCGGCGTGCGGTTGACGTTGCAATCGTCGGGATCGTTGCCGAAATTGCCAACCTCGGCAACGCCAAGGCTACCGGTCACATCGGCTCCGCTTTCGATGACGAACGTGTATCCGCCATAGGTCTGGTTGAAGCCCTCTTGCTGGACTTCATAGACGTATAGCGTCTGGCCACTGTAGTTGCCCAGAACGTCGCCGATGATCCCCGTGCCGCCTTCGGTCGAAGTGAAGGGGTTGAGGCCGATGAATTCGTATTGGCCATTGGCATCGGTGATGTCGACCAGCAGGTATCCATTGGTGGGATCTTGGTCGGTATCGACGATGATCGTCCATCCTTCGAGGACTGCGCCGGTACCTTCGTCCCATACCCCGTTGCCATTGTCGTCGGACCACTTGAACCCGGACAGATCGAAGTCTTCGAAGTTGGCGAAGTCGAGGTTGGTCTGGTCGGCGCCCGAGGTGCCGGTGATGACATAGCCGGCCTGGCCGAGCGTCTGGGTGTAGCCTGCGGGAGTGATCTCGTAGACGGTGGCGCCGGCGACGGTCCAGTCGAGGTTGGCGAAGGACCAGCTGCCATCGGCGGCGGTGGTGGTCGAATAGCCGTCGTTGTCCTCGCCGTCGCCGTTGACGTCGATGAAGATGGTGACCCCGCCGAGGCCGGTGTCGTCCTCCGACAGGCCGTCGCCGGTGATGTCGGTGTACTTGGTGCCGGAGATGTCGAACAGCTCGAAGTTGGCGAAGTCGAGGTTGGTCTGGTCGGCGCCCGAGGTGCCGGTGATGACATAGCCGGCCTGGCCGAGCGTCTGGGTGTAGCCTGCGGGAGTGATCTCGTAGACGGTGGCGCCGGCGACGGTCCAGTCGAGGTTGGCGAAGGACCAGCTGCCATCGGCGGCGGTGGTGGTCGAATAGCCGTCGTTGTCCTCGCCGTCGCCGTTGACGTCGATGAAGATGGTGACCCCGCCGAGGCCGGTGTCGTCCTCCGACAGGCCGTCGCCGGTGATGTCGGTGTACTTGGTGCCGGAGATGTCGAAC